>NZ_SDQE01000010.1 GCF_004153455.1 Allopusillimonas ginsengisoli
CTATCCTATACGAGGAGCGATTCACCGATGTATATCGTTATCGCGATCCTGAGTCTCAGGGAAAATAGGCAGACTAATGTTTAACACCAACTGCCTGAACACAAAAAATCTGACATTCCCGCAGGGACCGCCGGAACATGCCCGGCCAGCCCTGTGCAGCACCGCCGCGCCTCAAGAAACCTGAACGTTCTCGTAAATACGGCGATGCAACAACGCAGCCGCCAACCCTTAACGTATCGGCAACCCGTACATCAACCCCCCATCCGTCCACTGCGCATTCAACCCGCGCTGGATCTTCAGCGGACTATCCTGCCCAACCGTACGCTCAAAGCTCTCGCCATAATTGCCGACTTGCTTGATGATGTTATAGGCCCATTTCTCATCCAGCCCCATATTCTTGCCGGCCCCCTCCGTCACCCCCAGCAACCGGCTGACATTCGGATTAGGACTCTTGAGCTGCTCATCCACATTCCTGGACGTCACGCCAAGCTCCTCCGCGCCGATCATCGCCTGCAGCGACCACTTGACCACATTGAGCCAGCCATCATCGCCCTGCCGCACAAAGGGACCGAGCGGCTCTTTGGAAATAATTTCCGGCAACACCACATACTCGTCCGGATTGGACATCTTTGAGATCCGAATCGACGCCAGGCCCGAGGCGTCCGTCGTGAACACATCACAGCGGCCTGCCGCGAACGCATTCACCACCTCATTGAACTGCTCAATCACCACCGGCTTATAGTTGACATTATTGGCACGCGCCCAGTCAGCCATCGTGTTTTCATTCGACGTGCCCGTCTGCATGCACACCGATGCGCCATCCAGCTCCTTGGCGCTCTTGACGCCCAGCGACTTGGGCACCAGAAAGCCCTGGCCATCGTAAAAGTTTATGCCCGCCGCGATGGCGCCCAGCGCCGTATCACGCTGCTGAGTCACCGTTGTGTTGCGTGCAAGCAAATCGATCTCGCCCGACTGCAGCGCCGTGAACCGCTGCTGCGAATTGAGCGGCACCGCCTTGAACTTGGTGGCGTCCCCAAACACGGCCGCTGCCACAGCCCGGCACATATCCACGTCCAGACCCTGCCACACGCCCTTGGCGTCAGGCGCCGAAAAACCGGCAAAACCCGTGGTAAAGCCACAGTTGACGACACCCCGCTCCTTGACCACATCAAGCGTGGCGGCCTGGGTTGTCTGCAGACCTGCCAGCAGCATGGCGGCACCCAGAGCGTATTTGAACTTGCGCATAAGACTTCCCCTGTAAGAAACAAGATACTTTTTTGGCATCTTACTTCAATCCCGGCCACAGTCCGCGCCACGCACTTACATAAGCTTATGCCCCCGCGCCAGGCGCCACATCCCATCCGTTGTCAGGGATGGCGGCCCGCTGCGCATAGCGGGGCCCGGCGATGCCCGGCCAAAGCAAGGCATTGCCGGCCAGCACCGCTTCAATCGTAGCTGCGGATATCCTCGATCACCTTGCCGTCATTGGGCAGGCTGCCCGGCGCCACCGGTTCGATGTCCGCACGCAGCTTGGTCAGTTCGCGCACGGAGTCCGCCAGCCGCGACAGCGCTTCCTCGCTGGCTTGCTCGACCTCCGCCTTGAACACCATGACGTCGTGACCCATGCTGCCGCTCACAATCAACCTGGCCTTGCGCACTTCGGGATGCCGCTTGAGCACGCCGGCCACCTGGCCCGGATGCACAAACATGCCGCGCACCTTGGTCGTTTGATCCGCCCGACCCATCCATCCCTTGATGCGCATATTGCTGCGCCCGCAGGGCGACGCCCCTGACAGGATCGCAGACAAATCACCCGTGCCAAACCTGACCAGCGGGTAGTCCGGATTGAGCGTGGTGACGACGACTTCGCCCACCTCTCCGGGCGGTACAGACTGCCCCGTCCCCGGCCTGACAATCTCCATAATGATGTCTTCATTGACCACAAGCCCCTCGCGCGCCGGCGTTTCGTACGCCATCATGCCCAGATCGGCGCTGCCATAAGCCTGGTATCCGTCGATACCGTGTTCGGCAAACCAATCCCGCAGCGATGGCGGAAAAGCCTCTCCCGAAAACAGCGCTCGCGTCAGCGACGGCAAGGCAACGCCCATCTGCCCGGCCTTTTCAACGATGATGCGCAAAAAACTTGGCGTGCCCACATAGCCTGCTGGCTGCAGGTCGGCAATCGCCTGTACTTGCTGCTCGGTCTGCCCCACGCCGCCCGGGAATACCGTGCACCCCATCGCGTGCGCAGCCGTTTCCATCATGGATCCGGCAGGCGTAAAGTGATACGAAAAGCAGTTGTAGACGAGATCGCCAGGCCGGAAACCCGCTGCATACAGCGAACGGGCGAAGCCCCAGTAGTCCGGCCGGCGGCTTTCAGGCTCATAGATGGGGCCAGGCGACGCAAATACACGCGCCGCTTCGCCCCAGCCTATCGCCGAGAACCCGCCGAAGATGCGACTGACGGCCGGCAGGTCGCTACCCCCCTGGCCCTGCCGCATCGCAAGCTGCGCCTGCAACAGCTCGCTCTTGCGTATCACTGGTATCTGTTCCAGATCGGCGCGGCTGCGTATGTGCGCGGGCTCCACACCCTGCAATTGCTGCGCGATGGCAGGCGCCCGCTGGCGGGCCCTCTCCAGCGCGGCGGGCAGGCGCTCAA
Organism: Allopusillimonas ginsengisoli; assembly: GCF_004153455.1. Classification (GTDB taxonomy): domain Bacteria; phylum Pseudomonadota; class Gammaproteobacteria; order Burkholderiales; family Burkholderiaceae_B; genus Allopusillimonas; species Allopusillimonas ginsengisoli. The sequence goes on from NZ_SDQE01000010.1 coordinate 2,660, forward strand.
ACAGGGCCTGTTCACGAGCATCTGGCGCGGCAGCCTCGCGTTCCTCGTAATAGTTTTCCATGCTGTTTCCTTGCGGCTCGCCCAGCTAGGCGAGCCAGCGCTTGCGGCGCCGGTAGAATTTGGTGTCTCGGAAATTCTTGCGCTCGCCACTGGATACGCCCAGGTAAAACTCCTTGACGTCCTCATTCTCGGCCAGGGAGCTTGCTTCGCCGTCCATCATCACACGGCCATTTTCAAGAATGTAGCCATAGTCGGCATAGCGCAACGCAATGTTGGTATTCTGTTCGGCAAGCAGAAAACTGACCCCCTCCCGCTGATTCAGATCGCGCACGATTTCGAAGATTTCCTCGACAATTTGCGGCGCGAGCCCCATCGACGGCTCATCGAGCAAGATCATATTTGGACTTGCCATCAGCGCACGGCCAATCGCCGCCATCTGCTGTTCGCCGCCGGAGGTATAGCCTGCCTGGCTGCCGCGACGCTGCTTGAGTCGCGGAAAATACTGATACACCTTATCCAGCGACGCGCTGATTTCACCGCGGCTGACCTTGCGTGTATAGGCGCCGGTCAGCAGATTCTCTTCGATGGTCAGATGAGCAAAGCAGTGCCGGCCCTCCATGACCTGCACAACACCGCGTTTGACCAGATCCGCAGGGGTCATCCTGTCGATACGCTCGCCTCGATAATCGATACTGCCTTTCGTCACCTCGCCGCGTTCGGCCCTGAGCAGATTCGAGACGGCGCGCAGCGTCGTCGTCTTGCCGGCGCCGTTAGCCCCCAGCAGGGCCACAATCCTGCCTTCGGGCACACAAAGCGATACGCCCTTGAGCACCAGAATGACGTGGTTGTAGATGACTTCTATGCCGTTGACATTCAGAAGGATAGTGGACGCCAGCTCAGCAGGCGCTCCGGCGTCGGCCGCGCGCGCATCGGCAGCAGCGACGCCTGTCTGCGTAGTGTCTGCGGCAGTGGCTTGCCGGGTTGACTGGACATTCGGGTTCATGTTTGTATTTCCTGCCTTGTCTTGTGGCCGATCGCCGCGAAACAGCGGCGGCCGGTCAAAGAGGCTTGACGCGCGACGTGGTTTCTCCATCCCGGTTACGCGGCTCAAACCACGCGACCGGGATGGCCACCGTCATGCTAGCCCTTGCTGCAATCGCGTTGTTCCAGCTTCTTTTCCTTCGCATACTTGGCGCCCAATTCCTTGATGAGCGGTTCGACGTATTTCTTGTCGGATTGATACCAGTCCGACACCACGTTGAACTTCTTCCCATCCCACTGAATCACACGCGCCCAGTCATCACCCATGTGATCGGCGCAACTGGTCTTGACCGGCCGCATCAGCTTGGCAAAGCCCAGTTCTTCCAGTCGTTCCTGAGTAATGTTCAGGTTCTCCATACCCCACTGCGCCTGCTCGGGCGTCACATGCTTGCCCTTGCCGAATTTTTCCTGCGCCGTGCGAATAGCCTCGACCTGCAGCATGGAGATCATCATGCCGCGGGTATAGCCGATGGTGCCAAAATACTTGCCATCGGTATCGGAGCCCATCCCCTTGTCGTAGACGTATTTCTTCATGTCTTCGTGCACACGCCCGTGTTCGGCGCTGTTGTGGATGGTCAGGCCGTTATAGCCCTTGGCGACATCGCCAAGATCCTGCACGTCGTTTTCCGAACTGGCCCACCAGATGGCGTACATCTTGTCGCGGGGATAGCCAACCGCCTGAGCCTCGCGGATGGCGGTTGGCGTCATGATGCCGGCGCTCCAGAGCAGCACGTAATCAGGCCGGTTCTTGCGCACCTGCAGCCAGGTGGACTTCTGCTCCACCCCCGGCGCCGTGACCGGATACAGCAAGAGCTCAAAGCCATTGTCTTTGGCACGCGACTCGAGCAGCGGAATAGGCTCTTTGCCGAAGGGGGAGTCGTGATAGATCAGCGCAATCTTCTTGCCTTTGAGCTTATCTTCGCCGCCCAGCTTCTTGGCGATGTCCTGGATCATCACATCCGCGGCGGTCCAGTAGGTGCCCAGCAGCGGGAAATTCCACTTGAACACGGAACCATCCGCCGACTGCGACAAGCCATAGCCCACCGTCAGCACAGAAACATGGTCGGTAAAGGCCTTGTCGGTTACTGCAAAGGTAATGCCCGTGGATTGCGTATCGAAGCTCGATGCGCCGCCGTTCTTGTTCTTGAGACGCTCATAGCATTCCACGCCTTTGTCCGTGGCGTAGGCGGTTTCGCATTCCTCGTAAACAATCTTGACGCCATTGATGCCGCCGTCGCGCTCATTGACCAGCTTGAGATAGTCCATTTTTCCGTCCGCCCAGGGTATGCCCAGCGGCGCGAAAGAGCCGGTGCGATAAGCCAGCAGCGGTATGAATTGAGTTTCGTCGGCGGCGGCGGCCGGCAGCGAAACCGTTGCCAGTGTCCCCCCTAACGCCAGTAGCGTAGCGGCCAGTTTGATACGTGTTTTCATCTCCAGTCCTCCTGATGGTGTCTGTAGCACCGTTTGGATGTTGGCCGGACGAAACGCCGCGGCCAGTTTGCTGATTGACTGCGATGTGCAGTCGGGTCCAAAAATATTTTGCCGTGTTGATAATCCTTGGTTGATACCTGCATCTTCTGTCGCCGCGTCGTGAACGAAAAGCGCGTCAATGCGGGAACGGCCATAGCCGCAATTTCTCCTTGCCTATGCTCCAAAGCCTGGCCAGCCCATGCGGCTCGACGATCAGAAAGAACACGATCAATGCGCCAAATACCATGTGCTCGATATGCGAGGCCGTATCTACCGCCAGTGTGATGCCGAACAAGTGCGGCGCGTTGGTCAGAAAGACGGGCAGCAGCACCATGAAAGCAGCGCCGAAAAAGCTGCCAACAATGGATCCCAGCCCGCCGATGATCACAATAAACAGCAACTGCAATGAACGGTTGAGATCGAAGGCCAGCGGCTCCCATGATCCAAGATGGATATAGGCCCACAGCGCCCCCGCCACGCCGATGATGAACGAGCTGACGGCGAAGGCGGTCAGCTTGGCATAGACAGGCCGGATACCGATGACCGAGGCCGCCACGTCCATATCGCGAATGGCCATCCACTGGCGCCCTATTGCGCCGCGCACCAGATTCTTGGCAAGCACGGCAAACACCAGGACAAAGACAAGCACGAACAGATAGCGTTGCATGGGCGTCTGGATGGGCAGCCCAAACGCACTAAGCGCCGGCACAGAGACGTTGCCTGACGAGGAGTAATTGGTGAAGAACGGAATGCGCAGGAAAGCCCAGTCAACAAAGAACTGAGCCGCCAGCGTCGTTACCGCCAGGTACAGACCGCGTATCCGCAGGCTGGGCACGCCGAAGACCACGCCCACCAGCGTGGCAAACACGCCGCCCAGCAGAATCTGTGCCACCAGCGGCATGGCGGGCATGCGCACACCGAAGTTCCACGCAGCATAGGCGCCTACCGCCATGAAAGCGCCCGACCCGATCGATATCTGGCCGCAATAGCCGACCAGGATATTCAGACCGATGGCGGCCAGCGAGAGAATCAGGAACGGCGTCAGGATCGCCTGCAAGAAGTAGTTGGACGCCAACAGCGGAACCAGCACGAAGGCAACGGCCAGCAGACCCAGCATGAAGACCCTGTCCTGCCGGATAGGAAAGATCTGCTGGTCGGCACGGTAGCTGCTTTTGAACTGGCCATTTTCACGGTAGAACATAATCGATCCCTGGTCCGCTTGCTACTGCCTGCCTGCTGATTCCCGCAGGGGACGGCCGTATGTTGCGTGTTTTCTGTTTATTGGAATACTGCATGTCGGGGTTTGAATACATCGTTAAACACGATCGATGATTTTCTCGCCGAACAGGCCCTGTGGCCGGAACAGCAGGAAGACCAGCGCGAGCATGTAGGCAAACCAAATCTCAATACCCCCTCCCACGAAAGGCCCGAGATAGACTTCGGAAAGCTTCTCGCCCACGCCGATGATGAGTCCGCCGATAATGGCACCGGGCACAGACGTCAGCCCGCCCAGGATGACCACAGGCAGCGCGCGCAGGGCGGCGGTTGAAAGCGTGAACTGCACGCCGAATTTCGATCCCCACACAATGCCCGCCACCAGCGCCACCAGACCCGCGACCGTCCAGACCACCACCCAGATTCGATTCAACGGAATACCAATGGACTGTGCCGCCTGATGATCATCCGCGACAGCGCGCAGCGCGCGGCCCACGGCGGTGTACTGAAAAAAGAAAGCCAGTATCGCCACCAGCGCGGCCGCCACCACGGCGGCTGTCAGATCCTCGAGGCTGATGAGCACCCCGCCTTCGAACATGGACTCCAGAACAAAGATCGGGTCCTTGGGCATACCCACATCAATGGAATAAACGCTGCTGCCGAAGATGAGCTGACCCATGCCATCCAGAAAATAGGCAATGCCGATTGTCGCCATGAGCAGGGTCGTGCCTTCCTGATTGACCAGATAGCGCAAGACCCAGCGTTCGATGACGATGGCGATCAGCCACATGAACACGGCCGTCACAATGAAGGCAAGAATATTGGCCAGCACCAGGCTTTCAATTCCCAGCCAATGCGGTATCCAGGCAGAGAAACGGGCCATGGACAGCGCAGCGATCAGCACCATGGCGCCCTGGGCAAAGTTGAATACACCTGATGCCTTGAAAATCAGAACAAAACCCAGCGCCACCAGCGCGTACAACATGCCGGACATCAGGCCGCCAAACAGGGTTTCCAGGAAAAATGCCATGACTGTATTTCCTTGCTCAGTGGCCGGCGCCAAGATAGGCGCGTATGACGTCGGGATTCTGGCGCACCTGGTCAGGCATGCCATCGCCGATCTTCTTGCCGTAATCCAGGACGACAACGCGATCCGAGATATCCATCACCACGCCCATATCGTGTTCGATCAGCACAATCGTCGTGCCGTACTCATCATTGACGTCCAGGATGAAACGGCTCATGTCCTGCTTCTCTTCGATATTCATGCCGGCCATGGGCTCATCCAGGAGCAGCATGCGCGGCTCCATCGCCAGTGCGCGGCCAAGATCAACCCGTTTCTGCAGGCCGTAGGGAAGACGCCCGACCGGCGTCTTGCGGTAGGCCTGAATTTCCAGAAAATCGATGATGTTCTCAACGAACTCGCGATGCGCGATCTCTTCGCGTTCGGCTGAGCCCAGGCGAAAGGCCTGCGCCAGCACGCCGCTTTTCATGCGCAGATTGCGACCCGTCATGATATTGTCGAGCACGCTCATGCCCTTGAACAACGCCAGGTTCTGGAACGTGCGCGCAATGCCCATCTCTGCGGCGCGGCGCGAACTCATCCGCGAAAACTTCACGCCTTCCAGCGTGATCTCGCCCTGCTGCGGTGTGTATACGCCATTGATGACATTGAGCATCGAGCTCTTGCCGGCGCCGTTGGGCCCGATGATCGCGCGTATTTCATGTTCGCGCACGTCAAAGGAAATATCCGTGAGCGCCTTCACCCCGCCGAAAGCCAGAGAAATATTATTCATGTCGAGGATGACATCCCCGATGCGTTGACCCCGATCGCCTTCACTCATCATGCAGCCTTCTTGGTATTGGACGGGTAAACGGTGGCAGATGCAATCCGCAAATCCGCCGCAATTTTTCCCGACCGGCCATCTTCGAATTTCACCTCTGTCTCGATGTATTGCCTGTCCTTGCCTTCAAACAGGGCATCCACGAGCACGCTGTATTTCTGGGCGATGTAGCCGCGCCGCACTTTGCGCGTGCGGGTCAGCTCATCGTCATCGGGATCCAGCTCCTTGTGCAGGATCAGAAAGCGCGCCACTTGCGAGCCAGCCAGCTTGGGGTCCGTCGCAAGATCGGCGTTGACCTGATTGACGCAATCGCGGATCAGCGCATACACCTCGGGCTTGGCGGCCAGATCGGTGTAGCCGGCGTAGGGCAGGCCGCGACGTTCGGCCCAGTTTCCCACTGCCTCCAGATCGATATTGATGAAAGCGCATACCTCTTGCATCCCATTGCCAAAGGCCACGACTTCCTTGATGTGCTGGAAAAACTTGAGCTTGTTCTCGATATACTTGGGCGCAAACAAACTGCCATCTGCCAGCTTGCCCACGTCCTTGGCCCGATCGATGATCTTGAGCTGGCCATCGTCGTCCAGATAGCCGGCATCGCCGGTGTGATACCAGCCATCAGCGGTATAGGATTCCGCCGTGGCTTCGGGATTGCGGTAATAGCCGGTGAACAGGCCCGGGCTGCGCACCTGGATCTCACCATTTTCGGCAACGCGTATCTCCACCCCCTTGACGGGTGGCCCCACCGTATCCGCCCGCACATGGCCATCGGCCTGCACACAGACAAAGACCGAGGTTTCTGTTGAGCCGTACAACTGCTTGAGATTGACCCCGATGGAACGATAGAACACAAACAGGTCAGGCCCGATCGCTTCGCCTGCGGTGTAGGCAACGCGCACGCGGCTCATGCCCAGCGCATTGCGCAGCGGGCCATAGACCATCAGGTTGCCCAAGGCATACTTGAAACGATCCCACAGGCCCACGGTCGCGTCCTTGTCCAGGATGCGCACACCTACACGGCGCGCCAGCCCCATAAAGGCGTGAAACAGCTTGCGCTTGATGGCGGACGCATCCTCCATGCGGATCATCACATGCGTCAACAGGCCTTCGAGCACCCGCGGCGGCGCGAAGTAATACGTCGGTCCAATGTCGTGCATATCTATCGACACCGTCTCGGGCGACTCGGGATGATTGACCGTAAAGCCAGTGACCAGAAACTGGGTGTAGGAGAACATGTTCTGTCCTATCCATGCCGGCGGCAGATAGGCCAGCACATCTTCCTGGTCGGTCAGGTGCTCCAGTTCCTGGATGGCGATGGCGCGATCGATCAGGGCATTATGCGAAAGCACTACACCTTTGGGCTTGCCTGTCGTACCGGACGTATAGAACATGGCGGCCGCATCATCGGGCTTGATGGCGGCCATGGCCTCATCCACATACCGGGGCTGGGCCGCCGAAAACTCGCGGCCCAATTCCTGCAGGCGCTCGAACGACAACAAGCGGCTCTCTGCGTAATTGCGCAGGCCGCGCGGATCGTCATACACCACCCATTTAAGCCCGGGACACCGGTCAGAAATCTCCAGCATTTTGTCCACTTGCTCTTGATCCTCGACCACCGCGACGTGGATTTCCGCATCCTGCATGACGTACTGCATTTCCTGCGCGACCGCGTCCTGGTACAAGGGCACAGGGATGGCCCCTATGCACTGCGTCGCCATCATCGAGAGATACAGACGCGGACGATTCTCGCCTACAATGGCGACGTGCTGGCCAGGCTGTATGCCCAGCGACGCCAGCCCATTCGCCAGCTCGCGCACCTGTTCGGCGAGCTCCGCCCACGTGATTGTTTGCCAGATACCCAGGTCTTTTTCCCGCATGGCCGGGCGCTGTCCGCGCACACTGGCATGATGCATCACCAAGGCTGGAAATGTGCGGGGCCCTGCGTGTGTCGTCGGCGAGGTTTGCACCACGTTGTCTCCTTCTGCCTTTACCTTGTCGTTATGACAGGACTCTAGCTGGTTTTTGTATCCAGTTGTTTTATTTTCAGATCAACCGCATGTAAAGTTATAAGTTGCACCGCACTTCAACTGTCACGGATATGACATTCACGCTTTTTCTAGGGTAAATCCCCATGCACCCGAAAGATTCACTGCAAGATACCGCTGCATGGTTCGGCCTGCTCGATCAGGAGCAACAAACGCGCGTTCGCCACGATGTCCAGTTCACCCACTACACGGCGGGCGCAATGATAGAGCGCAAGGGCGGCCAGGCATATGCCTGGATCGGTGTGCACGCCGGCTTGGTGAAAGTATCCGTCGGCAACCCTGAAGGAAAAATGGCGTCGCTCACCGGCGTGCCGGTGGGAGGGTGGATAGGAGAAGGTTCGCTGCTCAAGCACGAAGCGCGCAAATACGACGTCGTGGCGCTGCGCGACAGCGTCATCGCGCGCCTGCCCGAATCGACATTCAACTGGCTGCTGGACAGCAGCATTCCCTTCAACCGCTACTTGCTGCACCAACTCAACGAACGCGTGGGCCAGTTCATCGGCAAGGCCGAATACGATCGCCTGCTGGCGCCTGATGCGCGTGTGGCGCGCTGCCTCGCGGAGCTTTTTAATCCGCTGCTGTATCCAGGCAAAGGCGAAATGCGCCTGGACATCACCCAGGAAGAAATCGGGTTTCTGGCGCGTACTTCACGCCAGCGCACCAACCAGGCCCTGCGGGCGCTGGAAGACGCGCAATTGCTCAAGGTCGAGTACGGCGCCGTCCAGGTGCTCAACCTGGACGGGCTCAAGAGCTATGGCCAGTAAGAGGCCTGGCGATGCTTAGTCAAGCTTGATGCCGGCTTTGTCGATAACCTCGGCCCACTCCGTGCGCTGAGCATCGGCATACTGCTTGAAATCCTGGGCCGTCATGGGCAACGGCTCCACCCCCATTGCACGTATCTTGTCGGCGATTTCCGGTTGCTTGAGCGCGGCTTGCAAGTCGGCACTCAGCTTCTTGACGGCTTCGTCAGGCATGCCCGCAGGCCCAACCAGCCCTTGCCAGGCATAAGCATTGAAGTTTTCCACGCCAGCCTCGGCCATCGTAGGCACGTCGGGCAGCAGCGCAATGCGCTCGGGCGTGGCCACCGCCAGCACTCGCAATTTGCCAGCCTTGATGTTGGACAGCGCCGCAGCCGAATCGACAAAACCGATATCCACCTGGCCCCCGATCAGATCCTGCAACGCGGGCGCTGCGCCTTTGTAGGGAACGTGCAGAATGTTCACATCCGCCCGCTGCTTGAACATTTCGAGAGCGAGATGGTGGGGCGACCCGGCGCCCGCGGAGGCCGAGCTCAGGCTGCCTGGCTTTTCCCGCGCGGCCTTGATGACATCCTGCACGGTCTTGAAAGGCGACGCTTCATTCACCGCAAGCATGAGCGGAAAGCGCGCCAGACCGCCAATATAGGTAAATTTCTCAGGATCATATTGCAGCTTGGAATACAGCGATGGGTTGTACGCGAGCGTGCCCGAGTCTGCCGTGCCCATCACATAGCCATCCGCCGCCGCATTCTGAACGAATGTGGCGCCGATAATCGTCGCCGCGCCAGGCTTGTTCTCAACCACCACCGTCTGCCCCAGCGATGTTTCCAGGCCGGTGGCCACCAGACGCGCGATCACATCCGAACCGCCCCCCGCCGGATAGGGCACCACCCATTGCACGGCGCGCTCCGGCCACGCTGCCTGCGCGCCTGCCGCCACGGTCACCAAAGCGACAGCCGCCAGCGTTTTAACGGAATTCATTAATTTGGACATAGACTTTGGCTCCTTGGACTGTTCAGGTTCACCAGTATGCAACGGGTTCGTCGATTTTGAAATAAGGACCGACCCCGAGACCATCATTCGGCGTAAAAACCACACGTGCGTCCCTATTTATTTTTATAGCGTTTTATCAGGGACAGACACGCCCGTTGATTTAGAATAGTTGCATCCTCGGTTTCTTTATCCCATTGTCCACTCCCATCCAAAGCAAGGTTGATGTCATGTCAGAAAACCCCAAGCATTCTTTACCCTCTTACCTCGACGCCAAACATTTGGGGCCGTGGGGCGTCTATCTTGAGCAGGTAGAGCGTGTAACGCCCTATCTGGGCAAGCTGAGCAAGTGGGTCGAGACGCTAAAGCGCCCCAAGCGCGCTTTGATCGTCGATGTACCCGTAGAACTGGACGACGGTACGATCGCACACTTCGAGGGGTATCGCGTCCAGCACAACACATCGCGCGGCCCCGGCAAAGGCGGTGTGCGCTTTCACCAGGATGTCACACTGTCCGAAGTCATGGCCCTGTCCGCCTGGATGTCGGTCAAGGCCGCAGCGGTGAACCTGCCATTCGGCGGCGCCAAGGGCGGCGTGCGGTTGGATCCGCACAACTACTCCAAAGCGGAACTGGAGCGCATCACCCGGCGCTACACCAGCGAAATCGGCGTCATCATCGGGCCCAACAAGGATATCCCCGCCCCCGACGTCAATACCAATGCGCAAACCATGGCATGGATGATGGACACCTATTCCATGAACGAAGGCGCCACTGCCACGGGCGTCGTAACCGGCAAACCGATTTCACTGGGTGGCAGCCTCGGGCGTGTCGAGGCTACCGGCCGCGGCGTCTATGTCGTGGGCTGCGAGGCCGCGCGCGATGCGGGCATTCCCATCAATGGCGCCCGTATTGTCATCCAGGGTTTTGGCAATGTGGGCGGAACGGCCGCCCGCCTGTTCCATGATGCCGGCGCTAAAGTCATTGCGGTGCAAGACCACACGGGCAGCATCCACAATGCCAACGGGCTGGATATTCCGGCCGTCCAGGCCTACGCGCTGGAACACGATGGCATTGCCGGCGTTGCCAACGCGGAAGTCATCGCTCCCGAGGACTTCTGGACGCTGGAAACCGAATTGCTGATCCCGGCCGCACTCGAAAGCCAGATCAACAAAGACAACGCCGATTCGATACGCGCCAAGGTCGTGATCGAAGGCGCCAATGGCCCGACCACGCCGGAAGCCGACGACATTTTGGTTTCCAAGGGCACGCTGGTCGTGCCCGATGTATTGGCCAACGCTGGCGGCGTGACGGTCAGCTATTTCGAATGGGTGCAGGATTTCTCCAGCTTCTTCTGGAATGAAGCAGAAATCAATCACCGCCTCGAAGCCATTATGCGCTCGGCGTATTCTTCGGTTTCCGCGGTTGCTGCGGAGCACAAGGTCAGTCAACGCACGGCTGCCTTCATCACCGCCTGCACGCGCATACTCGAAGCACGCGAAGTGCGCGGCCTTTATCCATAATCACGCTGGGGGCCCAGCACCAGACGCTAGGCCCCGCTCATGCTCGCTCGAAACACCGCCACGGGCAGCTGTTTCAATACGCTGGATAGCCCTAGCCGAGCCTGTGCATCGGCTGTCAGGTTTACGCCCGACAGCCCTTCCCTGAGCACCGCGCCTGCCAGCGACGGTGGCAATACCAATTGTGTTCCTTCCCAGAACGCAGGTGCTGCCATGGGCAGGCGTGTGTCTTGGCCGCTGTCGTCGTAATCACCATGCGCTTCGTGGCTCCCGCACACCGCTTCCGCACAGAGGCGCGGAACGATGACAATCAGCGCCTCGCCCGCCCAGGTCCGCATGAAGGCCAGCACATTGCCGTGGCAGGGGCCTTCCACCGCCAGCGGGTGGTACTCGCCCATCGAAAACAATGCCGGGGCTTCGCGCCGCATATGAAGCAATCGCGCAATCATGGCTTGCTTGACATGGCCTGTGCGCCATGTGGCGAGCAGGCCGGGCACGGTGGAATGGTCGTCTCCGATACGCGACAAGGCTTCGTTGCGCGCCTTGAAATCCACCTCGCTGCGATTATCCGGATCGACCAGGCTAAAGTCCCACCACTCAGTGCCCTGATAGAGATCGGGAACCCCCGGCACGGTCAGCCTCAATACGACTTGCGAGAAGCTGTTCAGCGCGCCCGCTGGCGCGATATAACGCGCAAATCTTCCAATATCGCGAATCAGTGCATGATTTTGATGTTCCAGCACCATGCTGATCAGGAAATCTTCCGCAAGCTGCTCGTACCAGTAATCGGGCGAAAACCAGCCGGAGCGGCGCTTGGCCTCACGCAAGGCTTTGGTCTGCCATTGCACCAGGCGGCGAACATAATTGCGCAGGCTGGTGCCATCGTCACGCAATAAGTCCAGGTCCAGCGGCCAGGCTCCCACGATAGTCTGAAACAGCATATAGCGCTCGCCTGCCTGAACGGGATCCGTCTGTGAATCGCTTATCCCGGGCCAATGCAGCCAGCGATGGCAGGCATGCAGCCATTTGGCCGGCAGTTCGCTCAGAACCGCGAGCCGGGCTCGCGCATCCTCGCCCCGCTTGTGATCATGCGTGGCCGTGCAAAGCATCGCCGCGGGTGCGCTGCGTGCGCGCCACGCATTGACATGGTGAAACGCCTGCGGCGTCATGGAAAACACACCCGGATCGGACCCCACCTCGTTACGCGAGAGCAGACGTCCGTAGCGATAGAAAACCGTATCCTCCTGCGATTTCGCGGCAAGTGGCGGGGTCAGTTGCTGGAATCGCTGTATCGATTCGCGCGTCGCACCAAAAGGCGCCCGCTGCGAATCCATATAGCTGCGGTACACCGGAAACGTGGACAGCATGCCATCTATCATCTTGCCGGCCAGTGCGGGCGTCCAGTGCACCGCATCATCAGGGGTGGCTATCGACAGACAACGCAGCAAGGCAGCGCGCTCGGCCACAAAGTGACGGCGCAGCAGTTGCATGCGCGCATCGCGCACATGCTGCGACACGGTTCTATGATCTGCGCTGATCTTTTGCCAGGCCTCGGTCAGCGGAAGACGGCCTCCTTCATCGTGCAGCACCGCGCCGACCTGATCCATGAAATCGTAACCTGTCGTCCCATCGACATGCCATTCCGAACTCAGACGCTCGCCCGGCGCGAGGATTTTTTCAACAATGACCCATGGGGCTTGCTGGCGCAGCTCAGGCGGCCGCAGCCCACGCCTGTCTTCCAGCGCAGCGCGCAACGTCCGGCAATAGCCGGGCGGTTCGGCCAGACCATCGACATGATCGATACGCACCCCGTCGATGATGCCTTGCGCGTAAAGACGCAAGGTCATCGCATGAACGGCTTCAAAGACTTCGGCATCTTCCACGCGCACACCGATCAGATCATTGATCTCGAAAAAACGGCGCCAGTTGATGCAGCGCGCGGCGCAACGCCACCATGCCAGCCGATAATGCTGACGGGCCAGGAGGTCTTGAAGGCGCTTGCGCCCCTCGACATCCTCCGGGCCATGGCGCTTGAGCACATCCTGCTGACTCAAGCCCGATTCAGGCAAGGAGCCCGGCGCCAGCGGGTAGCGGGCCTGGCCCGCCTTGATCTGAAACACGCCAGCCGCGCTGTCATGCACCAGCCTGATCTGCCCGTTCTTGAGGCTGTGTTGAAACGAGCCTGGCAGAAATGGAGCCAGAACGCGCCCCTTCAGGCTGGTAAGATCCGAATCCCAGTCGATGTCGAACCAACGCGCGTACTTGCTGTCACGGCCATGGGTCAACACATCCCACCACCACGCATTACCCGCATGCGTGGCCATATGGTTTGGAACAATGTCAACGATCAGTCCCATCCCCCACTCTCGGGCATCCCTGGCCAACGCCAGCAACGCCGCCTCGCCACCCAGCTCCGGATTGACGACATTGTGATCGATCACGTCGTAGCCGTGCGACGACCCTGGTCGGGCGCGGGATATCGGAGACAAATAGAGATGGCTGATGCCCAGGCTGCTGAAATAGCCCAGATGTGCACGCGCGCCCTCCAGGTTGAATGCCTGATTCAATTGCAACCGAATAGTGGCGCGTACGCTATTCATGGAGACCCCGGCGTTATTGTGGCAAAGGTATCCTGCGGCAGGATGGTGTCCGGCCGGCTGGTTCTACCATGCATTTTTCTACCCGCGAAGATGATTCTCTCCCGCTCCAGGGCAGGCGCAGGCAGAGTCACCGTACTGCCTGACAGGTTGCAGTATAGGCAGAGCACACTGCCATTGCCCATACGCCATGAGGCGTGTATGGCGAGCGGCCCAAGCACCTGGGCATCAAGCGCCGAAGCACCATCAAGACAGGGCAGAATTTCTTCGCGACGTATGCGCAGCAAGTTCTGGTAAAAAACCCGCCACGCCTGGTTTCGCTGCTGTTGCAGCGCGGGTAGCGCGCGGGATGCCTCCCAGGTTTTTACGTCATTGGGATCGGGCACTGTGCCGGCCTCGTGAACGTGGCCCGCATCTACAAATTCATTGCGCCGTCCGTCGCGCACCGCCTGGGCCAGCGCCGGATCGGAAAAACTGGTGAAATACAAAAATGGCGCGGTCGCTCCGTATTCCTCGCCCATAAAAATCAACGGAATCTGTGGCGACAGCAATTGCAGGGCGACCGCTGCGCGCAGTGCGGCGACGTTATCGGCACACAGCGTGGTAAGCCTTTCGCCAGAGGCCCGATTGCCGGTCTGGTCATGGTTCTGCAGAAAAAAAACAAAAGCAGATGGGGCAATGCCCTGGGTCGGCTCACCGCGCCGCTTGCCCTGCCGAAAGCGGCTGGGCTCGCCCTGATAATCGAAGCCCTGCATCAGGCATCGCGCGAGGCGCGCCTCCGGATGATCGGCGTAGTCAGCATAGTAGCTCTGCGATTCACCAGTCAGCATATGATGCAACACATGGTGGATATCATCGTTCCATTGCGCCGCGAAACCCTCGCGCAGCAGGCTGGATGCGTTGTCGTCGTTTTCGATGATCAGATGCACATGACGATCCGGCGATAGATGCTGGCGGACATAGGCCGCCATCTCGCGCAGCCACGACTTATCGTCAATGGCATGCACCGCATCCAGCCTCAGCCCATCCATTCTGTATTCCCGCAGCCAATACAATGCATTCTCGGCAAAAAAGGCTCTTACCTGAGGCTGTCGAAAATCAATCGCGGAGCCCCATGGCGTCTGGATATCATCGCGAAAGAATTGCGGCGCATAGGCATGCAGATAATTGCCATCCGGACCAAAATGGTTGTAGACCACGTCCAGGATCACTTGCAGACCCAGACTGTGCGCCGTATCAACCAGCTCCTTGAGCTCATCAGGGCAACCATAGGCGATGTCAGGCGCATAAGGCAGCACGCCGTCGTATCCCCAGTTGCGGGGCCCAGGAAAATCCGCGATGGGCATCAGCTCAATGGCGGTGATGCCCAGCTCCGCCAGGTCGGGCAGGCGTTCCTGCACGCCGCGAAAACCACCCAGCAATCCGACATGAATCTCATACAACACCGTTTCTGTCCATGGGCGACCGCGCCAGCCTGAGGTCTGCCAGCGATAGGCGGTATCCGGAACCTGGCTTTTGCCATGCACATCGCCAACCTGCTCGCGCGACGCGGGATCAGGCACACGCAGAGCGCCGTCTATACAAAAGCAGTAAGACGCACCGGGTGCGCAACTGGCCACCGCCTGAAAGAAGCCGTCGCCGTCGTCCCGCATCGGAATCGGCGAGTCTGATGCAAGGACCAGGCTGACTTGGGCTGCGCCCGGCGCCCATAGCCGGAACCGCGTCTGGCCATCGGGCAGCGGATGTGGCCCGAACGTGTAGGCGTAGGGTTGGCTAAGCTCCTGTGCGTTCACGCGCGCACTCATGATGTAGACTCACCAAAAGGCCTAGGCATTTCAGACGGCAGAGATTTCTCGCCCGCCAATCGTTCCGGAGTCCTGGCTGCTGCGCCGCCGCGTCATCGCATTGGCCACGCCCAGTGTTGCATTTGCGCCTGCGGGACCTGCAAGGGTTCTG
The DNA here is from genome assembly GCF_004153455.1 of Allopusillimonas ginsengisoli. Classification (GTDB taxonomy): domain Bacteria; phylum Pseudomonadota; class Gammaproteobacteria; order Burkholderiales; family Burkholderiaceae_B; genus Allopusillimonas; species Allopusillimonas ginsengisoli. The sequence goes on from NZ_SDQE01000010.1 coordinate 18,093, forward strand.
CCCGGTTGCAGAATACGTGGGCCGAACAGCGTACGGCGCTGTTTCTCCGGGATGCGTCCCATGATCACGTCGGGGCGCAGGCTCTGATAGGCTGCCATGTAAGCAGGCGAGGCCGTCCGCCAGCTGAAGTCTGCGCGCATGCCATTGACTTGCATGGCGCGCCAGACATCGGGCAGCCGGTGCAACGACATGGCACGCGCAACAGCCCTGACCATGTCCTGCGCAGTCTCTCCACGGAACAGTACGCCAGTCGCCGTACGCATCGCGCCCGGCGGCACGCCCGGGCCAGGATCCAGTATTGTGTCCACCATGCCGCCGACCCGCGAACCGATGGGTATGGTGCCATAGCGCATCGAATATAGCGGGGTAAGTCCGAACGGCTCGAATCTGCTGCCATGCAACAGGATGTCCGCGCCCGCATGCAACAGGTGGGAGCGTGCCTCATCAAACCCGATCCACACCGCGCAACGACCCGGGTAAGCTTGAGCCATCGTGCGCAGCGCGTGCTCCAGCCCTTTGTCCCCTTGTCCCATCACGCAAACCTGCAGCTCGGGGTGCGCCTCCAGGGCCTGGGGGATTGCCTCAGCCGCCAGATCCGCCATTTTTTGCGTGGTCAACCGGCTGCACATGACCATCAACGTGGCGTCCGCACGCGCCTGGAGTCCAAAGGCCCGCTGCAGCTCGTACTTGCAGACGGCCTTGTTGCCCAGCTGGAAGGCGTTGAAAGGATGCCCGCGCAGATAGCGATCGGCCTGAGGGTCCCATTCGGTTGTGTCGATGCCATTGGGGATGGACACGATGTCGTCACGGCGGCTGCGCAGCAAATCCTGCAAGCCGCAGCCAAATTCCGGCGTCAGGATTTCACGCGCATAGTTATGGCTGACGACAGTGATCAGGTCTGCGCATCGTATTCCGGCTGACAGAAAATTGATCTGGTCATAGAGCTCAAGCGCGCTGCACGCGGCGGGCTCGTCTCCCATGCAGAGATCCTGCAAGCTGCCAAGCGGGAAATTGCCCTGAAAGGCAAGATTATGCAGCGTGAGCACCGTCTTGACATCGTCCAGCCCCTGTTGCCGTATCAACAGGGGTGCAAGTGCTGCATGCCAATCGTGCGCGTGCACAATATGGGGGCGCGCAATGCCGTCGATACCGCCCGCGATACGCGCAGCGGCGTGCGACAAAGCCGCGAACCTGACATGGTTATCGCCGTACACATCGCCTTCGGGAGACAGGTACAGGCCAGTTCGGTTATACAGCGCGTCATTCTGGAGCAGCAGCACAGGCAGATCAATTTCCAGGCAATGCCCTCCGATCAAGCTGGCCCGGCCTCCCGGCAAGCCGTCCAGCACCGCCAGTTCCCGGGGCGCACGCAGCCGGGAAACTGTGCCCGGATACGCTGGCAGCAACAGCGTCACGCCGAGGCCTTCCGTACTCAATGCATGGGCCAGACCGCTGACCGCATCGCCCAACCCTCCCGTCTTTGCCAGGGGAAAGGCTTCCGCACTCACAGCAAGTACATTTAACGTCACATTTATTCTCCCGCCCCCGGCTCAGGGGCCGGGGAATTATCGCTGTCGCGCCGGAAATCCAGCGTCTGCATCCAGCCCGGCCAGCACATACGGTAAAAAATACCGGCGGTCGTAAAAGCTATACGAGGCGCTTGCGATGCCAAGGGCGGGACGTGTCCTTCATCCAAGATCGAAGCAATATCCATGCCAGTCGCCGTGCCCATCAAGGCAAACCATGGGGGACGCCGTTGCGCGCAGGCATGAGATTTGCAGGGAATGGGCAACAAGGCACGCGGCAAGCAGTTGCTATTGCGCGCTTCGTATCAGACCCGGAATGGAGACTCTTTATGAAAACAATCACACAGACTGCACAGCCGTCCGCCGCCGATATACGGGGCGCCGCGCAGGGATGGATGTATGCGCATGTACCGGAGCCGCCAGAGCACGACCCGAATGTGCCGCCGGGACATGATCCGAACACGCCGCCGGAGCAACCTCCTGTCGAGGATCCAGACAGGGATATCGATCTGCCCCCGAGGGAGGCGCCCGAAGAAATTCGAGACCCCATGCCTCGGCCAGACAAGCAACCTCCGCAGCGAGGCGAGGGGCAATGGCACGCCTAGCGAAGGTCCTTGCCGGTCGGCGCGCTGTCGTCGCTTTCGCCGTATTCCTCAAGCCGGTTGTAAAGGGTTTTGAGACTGATGCCCAGCATCTTGGCGGCTGTCTTCTTGACGCCGCCGCATTGTTTGAGCGTGGCCAGGATGATTTGCCTGTTGGCATCGGCAAGGGATGCACCCACAGGCACCAGGACGTCGCTGTTCAGTTCGGGCGCGTGAGCGTTGAGTTCGAACGACTTGATATCGCCGTCGAGCACGTCATCTCCCAATATATAGCTACGGTATACGTAATTGCGCAGCTCGCGGATGTTGCCCGGCCATGCATACTTTTGCATGGCGTCGCGTGCCGACTTGGAAAACGCCTTGCTGCTGCCATGCTCTTCGTTCAACTTGCCCAGGAAGAAATCAGCCAGAATGAAAATATCGTCGTCACGCTCGCGCAAGGGCGGCAGCTCCAGCGGGAAGACACTGAGTCGATGGTAGAGATCTTCACGCAGCATGCCATTGGCCACCGCCTGCTCGGGGTTTCGGTTCGTGGCGGCCACAACGCGGACATCCGCCTCGGTTTCCTCGTGGGTGCCCACACGCATGAATTTCCCGCTCTCAAGCACGCGCAGCAAACGCACCTGCAAGTCCATGGACATCTCGGTGATTTCGTCGAGGAAGATCGTGCCGCCCCGCGCACGTTCAAAATAACCCTTGTGCTGGCGGTCTGCACCCGTGAAACTGCCTTTTTCGTGGCCAAAGAGCTCGCTTTCGATGAGATGAGGCGAAATCGCGCCGCAATTGATGGGGATGAAAGGATGGTCGCGGCGCGTACTGGCCAAATGAATGGCTTCGGCAGCCAGCTCCTTGCCGGTTCCGCTTTCGCCCACCAGCAGCACGGTGGCCTGCGTCGGCGCCACCTTTTCAATATGCGCACAGAGCAGCTGCATGGCGCGCGACTGGCCTATCATTTTGGCAAAACTGTCCGACGAGACAGGCGGCATGGCCTTGCCTGCCATCAACTTGATTTCGCCAAGAATCCCGCGCAGCCGTCGCAGGCTGACAGGCTTGAGCAGGTAATCGATGGCACCGCAGCGCAGCGCTTCGATGGCGCTGTCTACGCTGGAGTAACCTGTAATAAATGCAACGTGCGTGTCGGGAAGTTCCAGCTCCCGCCAGAACTCCATGCCATTTCCATCCGGCAGATTCATGTCCAGAAAGACAACATCGGGTTTTTGTCGTTCTATCTGTATACGGGCCTGGCGGATGTCGGCGGCCTGTGCCGTTGTGTAACTTTCGTCCGCTGCGATATCAGCGATCAGCTCTCTGATTGCAGCATCGTCGTCGACGATCAAAAGATGCGGCATATGCGTTTGTTCAACAAGATACGTCGTCCCAATCCCTGTTTCCGTCTGTGTGGGACACTGCTACGGGGGAGGTTTTATGGCAATGTGGACAGATACTGATGGCAGTTAGACCAGCAAATTTAACTTTCATTAACCAATCGTACGCGGTTTTCTCACTATCATTTGAAAACAAAAGCATCTAATGCAAGAAATTACTATTTTACCGAACCCCAGAGGCCTTCGTTATCAAACTGCCAGCCATGATCAAATCTTCTAAAATCCTGGGTCGCTCCGGGGCAGCCTTTGACTTGGCGCGCTCTATTGTCAAAGCTGCTCCTACAACTGCCTCGGTACTGATTATCGGTGAAAGCGGCACCGGTAAGGAAATCGTCGCGCGCGCAATCCACAATCGCAGCGAACGGAAGAATGCGCCCTTCGTCGCCATCAACTGCGGCGCCATCACGCCATCGCTGGCCGAAAGCGAGCTCTTCGGTCACGAAAAAGGCAGTTTCACCGGCGCGTCGGCAACCACCATGGGCTGTTTCGAGCGCGCGCACCCCGGCACGCTCTTTCTGGACGAAGTCACCGAAATGCCGCTGGCGATGCAGGTGCTGTTGTTACGCGTGCTGGAAAGCAGCCGGTACAACCGGGTAGGCGGCACCGAACAAATCAATGTGGATCTGCGCATCATCGCCGCAACGAACCGCGATCCCAAGGAAGCCGTGATGGCCGGCACATTCAGGTCGGATCTGCTCTACCGGCTTGCGGTGTTTCCGATTCGCGTCCCCTCGTTGCGCGAACGCAAGTCTGATATCGCCTACCTGGCGCAGCGCTTTCTGGATGAACTCAATCAACAGGAAAAATCAAGCAAGCGCTTTTCCAAATCGTCGCTGGACAATCTTGAAGGCCACAGCTGGCCTGGCAATATCCGCGAACTCAAGAACATTATCACCCGAGCCTTCATCCTGGCGGACAATGAGCTCGATATCCCACCCTTCAGCCCCACGCGCCGCCCCGGCAGCCTTGAAGTGAAGCAAGGCTTCCTGAAGATTCCGATCGGCACCCCGCTGACCAATGCCCAGCGAGCCATCATCATGGCCACCCTCGAGCATTTCGCGGGCGACAAGCAACGGGCCGCCCTGGCGCTTGGAATCAGCCCCAAGACGCTCTATAACCGTCTCGAACGATTCGGGGATAGCCCAGACACCTGAACAATCCCCTGACGCCGCCCCAATGGTCCTGACGCCCCTTGCTGTTTGCACATCTTACACACATCGGTAAGTTTGCCCTTTGATGCGCGCAGGCACGCCATGTGCTTTCCCTGAGCAAACCCCTGAATCCAAACTTGGCATGGTTTTTGCTTGAATCCCTGGTAGAACACCGCTGGAATGCGGTCGCCAGACAAGTAAAAAAAGGGGATTCAAATTGATACAACTCGTCTATGAGCTGCAGGCCAGGCAACAGACTACCCTGACACCCCGGCTGCAACAATCCGTTCGACTGCTGCAGATGTCCACCCTGGATTTCAAGCGCGAAGTCGCCGAAGCGCTTGCCAGCAACCCTTTTCTGGAGGATCAGGAAGAAGGAGGCGCCGGGCAGGATAGCGCGTCGGGCGCGGACAATGCGAAACTGGACGTCGAAGGCAGCCACGACGCCTATGCCCACGCAGGCGATCTCCATGAGCCCGACCGCGACGCCGCCGCGACCAACGGTATGGGCGACGCGGACAGCTACGACGAGGCACCCGAAATCCAGCGTATCGCCTCAGCGCCTGTCGAATCGCGGGCCTACTCCGGCGACTATCCCGCCACGCGCCAGAACAGCGAACGCAACACCGATGTGGGGCAATGGGCGCGGGCCGAAACCAGCCTGCAGGATGCGCTGTACGCAAATCTGTGCGGCTTTTCATTGAGCGAGCGGGACAAATGCCTGGCATTTTTCATCATTGAAGCGATTGATGACGATGGCTATCTACGCGAACCGTTAACGGAACTGGCCGACCCGGCGCAGTTCTCGCCCGCACCAACGCAGGCGGAATGGGAGGTTGCACTGCGTCTGGTTCAGCATCTGGGCGCGCCAGGCATCGCCGCGCGTGATTTGTCTGAATGCCTTGCGCTGCAGATCGAAGCCATGCCTGAGGACACGCCTGCGCGTGCGGTCGCCTTGCGCATCGTCAAAGACCAGCTCGAGCGTCTGGGCCGCTGCGACTACCAGGGCATGGCCAAGGCCACGCTGTGCAGCGTCGAGGACGCACGCACCGCAAGCCTGCTGATCCGCACGCTGACGCCGCGTCCGGGGCGCCGCTACGGCGCGGTGGATCCATCCAGCTACGTGATTCCGGATGCCTACGTCCGCAAGGTGGGCAAACTATGGATCGCCACGGCCAACAACGAGGCCATCCCGCAGGCACAGATCAACGACGCCTATGCGCGCCTGTTTCGCAAGACACGGTACGACGAACGCGCCATGATGGCGCAGGCTCTGCAGGAGGCGCGCTGGCTGATTCGCAGCCTGGAACAACGCACTCAGACCATACAGCGGGTAGCCCAGGCGATTGTTGCGCGTCAGCAGACTTTCTTCGACTATGGCGAGGTGGCGCTTCGTCCATTGATGCTCAGCGAAATCGCCGAGGAATTGGATATGCATGAGTCGACCGTCTCCAGGGCCACGAGCAGCAAGTACCTGGCGACGCCTCGGGGCATCTATGAGTTCAAGCATTTTTTCACGCGGGAGCTGGCCACCAAATCTGGCGGCAGCTGCTCGGCCGGGGCGGTGCGGGCACTCATCCAGGAAATGATCGACGACGAAAACCCCAAGGAGCCCTTGTCCGACGTCACACTTGCGGACAAGTTGGCGCAGGAAGGGATCATGGTCGCCCGCCGCACGGTGTCGAAGTACCGGGCCCAGATCAAATATCCACCTGCGGAATTGCGCCGCGCGCCATGATGGCTAAAATGGGCGGGCCCTCTGGTTTCTGGAATTGTCCATGCCCCATTACCGCCCGCCCGTCATTGCCCTGCTCGGCACTGGCGGCACGATTGCCGCCACGGCGCCCAGCACAACCGCCGTCGCCGACTACACCGTCACGGAAGGCGTACAAGCCTTGCTTTCGGCCGTTCCCGAAATCAATGCGCTGGCTGAACTGCGGCCCCAGCAGGTCTTCAATGTAGATAGCCGCTGCATCGACAACGCCATGCTCTTGCAGCTTGGCACAGCCGTCGACAGCCTGCTGGCCGATGACGCCATCGATGGCATCGTGATCACGCACGGCACCGACACACTCGAGGAAACCGCTTATTTTCTCAATCTGGTCATCAAAAGCCACAAACCGGTTGTCGTGGTAGGCGCCATGCGGCCGGGTTCGGCCATGAGCGCCGATGGGCCGCTCAATCTCTATAACGCCGTCCTGCTGGCCACCTCGCCACACGCCCAGGGGCTCGGGGTGCTGGTGACGCTCAATGATGCCGTGCATGCGGCACGCTATGTGCGCAAGGCCCACACCACGCATGTACAGGCCTTCAGTTCCGAAGATGCTGGCTGCATCGGCCGCATCCACAACGGCCGCGTGATGCTCTCCCGCGGGCCGGCTCCATGCCATACCCGCGATACGGAATTCTCAATGCAAGGGCTTCAAGGGCAACATCAGCTGCCCTGGGTGGATGTGCTCTACGATCATCAAAATGCCGGACTGCATCTGTACCGGGCCGCCATCGAGGCAGGCGCGCGCGGCATTGTCGTTGCCGCATGCGGCAACGGCAGCCTGTCTACGCAAGCTGAAGAAGGCTGCAGGCTAGCCGTGGCGCAAGGCATTGTCTGCGTGCGCAGCAGCCGCACCGGCGCCGGCCTGGTTTCCGCAAGCCAGCAGGATGCCGCGCGCCGCCTGGTGTCCAGCAACACACTCAATCCGCAAAAGGCGCGCATCCTGCTTATGCTCGCGCTGACGCGCAGCACCGACCCAGCCGCCATTCAAGCCTGCTTTGATCGCTATTGACTGGCGTTTCACGCCGCGCATGAAAGCATGCACGCCACGCCCGGCCTGCATGCCGGCAAGCGGCGACTCAACGCTGCAGCTGCCGCGCACTTTCGAATACCCGCTGCGCGCCCGTAAAAGGATCCTTGAACGCGACGCGGCGCGCCAGCAATTGCAGCGGCCGCGAAAAATCATCGTCCCGTAGATATGTTTTCAGCACAGGATAAAGCCTGTCGTTGACAATGGGCATGTCCAGCGCGCTCATATGCGCGCGTAGCTGGTGCTTGCGCCCCGTCAATGGCAACAGCCGGTACAGGCCCAGCCCGCCGCCCAGCGTTTCCATCAGCTCAATGCGCGTTTCGCTGTTGGGCATTTCCGACAGCCGCGATGTCACCACGAACGCCCCGGGTGCCGTATCGATGCGGCTTTGATACACGCAGGGCAGTGCCAGGCCCTGGTTCAACGCCGCGATCGCCTCGTATTCCTTGTAAACAGCCCGCGCCTGGAACAGTGATTGATACGCGCCGCGTGCCTGCGGATCCAGGCAAAACACCAGTACGCCCGCGGTATCGCGATCCAGTCGATGCACAGGCGCAAGCAGTGGAAGGTCGAACTGCAATCGCAAGCGTGTCAGGGCGGTTTCGTGCAGGTGACGCCCACCGGGAATACTGGCCAGGAAATGCGGCTTGTCCACGACCAGCAGACGCTCATCGCGGAACAACACCGGCAGATCAAAAGGTACGGCAGGCTCGCGCGGCGCTTCGCGGTAATACCACAGCCAGATGCGTGGACGGTATGCGGCGCCGGCATGCTGGGCGACACCGGTCTCATCCACAATGTCGCCACGCGCCAGCCGCTCAGCCAGGATATCCGCCGGAACATGTGGAAACCGCTGCGAAAGATACTCGCCCATGGTCAGCCAAGGTCCGTCCGGCAAATAAACACGGCTGGCGGCCACGCCCTGCCGAGGCGGCAAGGGCGCAACGGCCGGCAGGCGGCCGCCCGACCCGGACTTGCGCCGTGCCGGACGTGGACCATTCAGCATGTCATCAAGAGCGCCCAAGCAAACCTAACCCACGCGTTCAAGCCGGAACAGGATCAGGCAAGCCCTTGCGGCGCATCCGCACGCCTTGCTTGAACCAGATCAGCGCAAGAATCAGCAGCGCAGGCAAATACACCCAGAACTCGGAAGGCCGATCCGGATTAGGCACCAACACCTGATCAATGTCCCAACCCTGCTCCCAGCCCGCCTTGCGGGCCTGACTGCCGAAACGCACCGACGCAATCTGGGCCTGGTCGCCCATCGCCATGACGGTGAGCCCCGCCGCCATCAGGCGCTGCTGACCGGCCGCATCGCCGGTCGCCGTATTGCCTTCGGGCAAGGCAGGCAAGGGAACAGCCACGGTTTTCTGCAGCTCATCGCCTTCCAGATTCATGCCTTTCAATACCGTGACCAAGCGTCCCTTGGCGGGCATGTCGGCGGTAATCTGCAGCAGTTGGGAGGGCGGATGCGCTTCGTACTTGGCATAAAGGTGATTCATGAACCAGTCTGGGCGGAACAGCATGAAGGTCACGACAAACAGCAGCGCCACTTCAATCCATGTTGCCTTGGTGCGCATCCAGAACATGGTGCCGGCGGCAAACGTCAGGGAAGCAAGCGTCGCGCCGCCAACCACCAGAAACAGCTCCCACCAACCATTGATATCGATCAGCAAGAGCATGGGATTGAAGATGAACATAAAGGGCAAGACCGCCGTGCGCAGCGCATACGTCACACCCTGCACGCCCGTCTTGATGGGATCTTCGCCCGAGATCGCCGCCGCCGCGAACGTTGCCAGCCCAACCGGTGGCGTGATGTCCGCCATGATGCCGTAATAAAAGACAAACATATGCACGGCAATCAAGGGAATCACCAAGCCACTTTGCGCGCCCAGTTCAACGACAACAGGCGCCATCAAGGTCGCCATCAGGATGTAGTTGGCCGTAGTGGGCATGCCCAAACCCAGCACCAGGCACACACCGGCCGTGAAGAACAGCATGGCCAGCACGCTGCCCATGGAGACCAGTTCCACAAACGCGGTCATGCGCAGCCCCAGACCCGTCAGCGTGATGGCGCCCACAATCAGCCCTGCGGTACCGCAGGCGATGGCAATGCCTATCATGTTGCGAGCGCCTTCCTGGAGGCCGGTAATGGCATCGGACAGACCTTGACGCAGGCGCGGCGCAATCGGTTCCTTGCGGAACAGCGCCATCAATGGCCACTGCGTCACCATTTGCGCCAGCATGGTCACCACCGCCCAGAAGGCGGACAGGCCAGCCGAGAACTGTTCTACGGTGAGACACCACACCAGCACGCCGATCGGAATAAGATAGTAAAGGCCTGCGCGCACGGTCGGCCATGGCTCGGGCCTGACCGGATTGGTAATGCTGATTTCGGTGGGCAGATCCGGATGCGACGCGGCGATCTTCACCAGCCACAGATAAAGCAGCACCAACAGCCCCATCAATATCCAGATGGCTGCATCGCCGGCAACCCCCTGTACGCCCACGCCTATCCAGTAGACCAGGCCCATGACGATCACGCTGCCCGCGATCCCCATGCCCCATCCCGCCATCTTCTGCAGCGCCGTGCGCGGCTTGCCAGCCGACATCATGGGCTCTATGCCCAGCTTGAGGGCTTCCAGGTGAACGATATAAAACAAGGCCACGTAGGAAATCGTTGCAGGCAGCAGGGCGTGGCGAATGATATCGGTATAGGGGATGCCCACATACTCGATCATCAGAAACGCTGCCGCCCCCATGACAGGCGGCATGATCTGGCCGTTGACGGACGACGCGGTCTCGATGGCGCCCGCGCGTATGCCGCCATACCCGGCCCGCTTCATGAGCGGAATCGTGAAAATCCCGCCTGTCACCACATTGGCCACCGAGGATGCGGAAACAATGCCATTAACCGCCGACGAGACCACCGCCACCTTGGCGGGGCCGCCCCGCAAGTGGCCCAGCAAGGCGAACGACACCTGCATCATGTAATTGCCCGCGCCGCATCTGTCCAGCAGCGATCCGAGCAAGACAAAAATAAAGATATAGGATACCGACACGCCCAATGCCACCCCGTAGACGCCTTCGGTGGTCAGCCACATGTGCGACACCAGCCGCTCGATGGAGGCGCCGCGGTGCGCCAGCGCGTCGGGCAGCCAGGGCCCGAGAAAGACGTAAGCGACAAAGATAATACCCAGGACCGCCATCGGCGCGCCCAGCGCGCGCCGCGTGACTTCGAGCAGCAGCAGCATGCCGATTGCCGCCGTCACGACGTCCATGGTCGTGGGGATGCCGGGCCGGGTCGCCAGTTCCTGATAGAAGAAAAACAGGTAGGCGCCGCAAAAGCCAGCCATCAGGGCCAGCACCCAGTCGAACCAGGGCATCTGGTCGCGCGGCGAGCTCTTGCGCGCCGGATAGGCCAGATAGCCAAGAAACATGGCGATGCCAAGATGCAGCGCGCGGGCTTCGGTATCGTTGAAAATCCCGAAATTGAATGTGAAGGGCAGCGGTGACGCCGTCCAGAGCTGGAACAGCGACCAGATAATTGCGCCGCCAAATAGCACGGCACCCGTGATGCCGCCTACGTTGCGCCCGCCGCGATCCACGTCCGCGACCAGCTGTTCCAGGTGAGCATTCGTCTGCTGCGCGGCGGTAGCCGGCGATGGTGTCGTGCCCATGAGCGTTTCCTATTGTGTTGCTATGTGAATCGCCTCGCCAAACAGCGCGTCGTGCTGGCCAGGACAAACGTGCATGCCAGCTTGTGGCCACGGGCATACACACAACCGCGAGCATACCTCACAGGGTATGCCCGCAGCCCTGCCGCTTACAGCAGGCCTTTTTCCTTGAAGTACTTCTCGGCACCCGGGTGCAGTGGCGCGGACAAGCCGTTGGACACCATGTCCTTGGGCTCAAGATGTCCGAACGCGGGGTGCAGTTTCTTGAAATCCTCGAAGTTTTCGAACACGGCCTTGACGAGCGTGTATACCGTTTCTTCGGGTACATCGGCCGATGTCACGAACGTTGCCAGCACGCCATAGGTCTCGGTATCCTGGGGATTATTGGGATAGAGCCCCGCAGGAATCGTGGCCTTGGCATAGTAAGGGTACTGCTCAACCAGCTTGTCCACGGCCGGGCCCGTCAGCGAGACCAGTTGCGCACCGCAAGTCGTGGTTGGATCCTGGATGTTGGCGGAGGGATGGCCGACTGCATAGAAAAAGCCATCAATCTTGCCGTCGCACAGCGCTGAGCCATGCTCATCGGGCTTGAGCTCGGACGCGAGCGAGAAGAACGAGTAATCCTCGCCACGTGCCTGCAACAGCAGATCCATGGAGGCACGTGTGCCCGAACCAGGATTGCCGACATTGAAGCGCTTGCCCTTGAAGTCATCAAACGATTTGATGTTGGCTTCCTTGCGGGACACAACGGTAAAAGGCTCGGGATGAATGGAGAAGACCGAACGCAGCTTATCGAACTTGCCGGCGTCCTTGAACTGGCCTTCTCCGTTATAGGCATTGAAGCCAACATCGGATTGCACCACGCCCAGATCCAGCTCCCCGGCCTTGATCGTGTTGATGTTGAAGACAGACCCGCCCGTGGACTCGACCGAACAGCGGATACCGTGGGACGAGCGGTCTTTGTTGACCAGACGGCAGATCGCGCCGCCAGCGGCATAATAGACGCCGGTTACGCCGCCCGTACCGATACTGACGAATTTTTGCTGGGCTGCGGCGGGCAGCGGTGCCGCCACCGCAGCGACCATGGCTGCCGCACTGGCGGTCAGCGCCAGTCGCTTGCCGAGTGAAGACGTAAAGAATTTACGCATTGACGATCTCCCTGATGACATACTGGAAAGAAGCCGGCTCGTAGCCGGCAGAGTGTGTACGCCTGCGGTCTTGGCGCAAGCGACTGCGAGAACAATACACGGCCTGAGATTGCGCGAATGCACGTAAGAAAACCGCCTTGGCAATTTAACCTTGGATATTTAAATTTGGCGGTGCGGTTCAGTCTCCGAGGCTGACCACAGACCTGTTGCACGAACGAATATGATCCCAACGCCGAAGTATCAAGTCTTAACAGGCGATATGCTACATCGGCTCGCCACACTGTAAGCAACTATTGCGTCGGGGTTTTTCCTAATATTCAGTCAAGCAAGGTAAAAAATGCCGGGTTCGCGAATCACCCAAGCGCCGTATCCAGCAGCATCATCAGGACAAACCCCGCCATCAAACCGATTGTGGCCGCGGTTTCATGGCCCTGGCGGTGTGATTCGGGGATGATTTCGTGGCTGATGACAAAGAGCATGGCGCCAGCGGCCATCGCCAGGCCCCAGGGCAGCAGCGTGGCCGACAGGCCGATCACCACCACGCCCACAATGGCAGCCAGAGGTTCGATCAACCCCGACAATACGGCTACGCCAACAGCCATGCCTCGCGAATAGCCTACCCCTGTCAGGGCCAGGGCAACGACCAATCCTTCGGGGATGTCCTGAATGGAGATACCGGTTGCCAAGGCCTGGCCGCCTATCATATCCGGCCCTGCAAACCCTACCCCGATCGACAGCCCTTCAGGAAAATTGTGCAGACAGATCGCCAGCACAAACATCCATACGCGCTTGAGCTTGCGCGCGCCCCCGCCCTCCACGCCTTTGATGAAATGCTCGTGCGGCACAGCTTTGTCTATCCATAGCAGCAGCCCGGCCCCCAGCAAAATGCCGGCGCCAACAATGCTGCTGGATCCCCAACTGCCGGCCCCCTGATCCTGCGCCACCTGCAAGGCAGGAATAACCAATGAAAACGAACTGGCCGCAAGCATCACGCCAGCGCCAAATCCCAGCATGGCATCATGCGCGCGCTGAGAAAACCGGAACGACAGGACGACTGGCAAGGTGCCCAGCGAGGTGGCCGCCGCCGCGACACAGCCCCAGGCAAGCGCATTGAGCAAGGTGTCGTTGCCGGGAACCATAACGCCGTATACGCCCACCATCGCGAGCACCAGCGTGATCGCGCCGATAAGGATGCTTACGGCATAGAGCGGCCGCAAGGCCGGGGTGTGGTCAAGCGCTGTCATGAAACGATCCAGTCGTACGAAAGGTTACTAGCTTACTCCCGCTGGGCCAGGCCGTGAGCGCCCTGGCTCACGTGCTACATCCTGATTGCGCCTGATCGCCTGTGGAAGGCGCTGCATCGTCGTCAGCACGGGCTTCGGTAACGATCAGGGTTAGCCTTTCGCCCTCGACATCGACGTTCAGCGGTTCGAGCGCGGGCAGCGTCTTGTTGGCCCGGGAGGAAAGCTCGCTGAACCGGGAAGCCTTGCCGTAGAGCCCTTGCTGGCCAGCCACGGCAATGACGGTGCTGTTGTAGTGCCGGCTGACGGTTTCCAGCGTATCGCCCAGTTTTTTCAGGCGCTCGGCCACCAGCACCACCTGATTATAGAGATCGCCGGCGCGCGCGCTCAGCTCATGCGCCTGCTCATTGCTGCGTGCAGTCATCCACAGATTGGCGACAGTCTTGAGAATGGGCATCAAGGTAGTGTGCGACACCATGACGACATTGCGCTGATAGCCATAATTGAACAGGTCGCGATTATGCTTGAGCGCCTCGATGTAGGCGGGTTCTATGGGCATGAACATCAACACGAAGCTTGGGCTGCGCATGCCCACCAAATTGCTGTAGTCCTTGCGCGCCAAGTCGTCAATATGGTTGCGCACGGCGCGCACATGCGCATCGAGCGCTGTTTGCATCTCTTCTTCGGTTTGGGCTGCCACGGCACGGTCGTAGTCCACCAGCGACACTTTGCTGTCGATGATCATGTGTTTGCCATCAGGCAGTTTGATGACGAAGTCGGGCTGGCGGCTGTTGCCCTGCGCGTCCCTGAAGCGGGGCTGGGGTGTGTAGTGGTCTTGCTTGACCAGGCCGGCCAGCTCAAGGGTACGTTCGAGCTGCATTTCACCCCAATTGCCTGTGGTTTTCTTTTCGCCCTTGAGCGCCAGCGCCAATGTGCTGGCCTCCGCCCCGATGCGCAGCCCCATGTCCATCACGCGCCGGATTTCCACGCTCAGCGAGGTATTCCCGCGCACGGTTTCGTCGTGTACCTGATTGATACGATTCTGGAACCTGTCGATCTGATCGCGCAACGGCTTGAGCAAGGCATCGAGCGAACTCTGGCTGTTTTGCGTGAGATTGCGCCCTTTCTCTTCCAGAATCTGATTGGCCAAATTCTGGAACTCGATCTTGAGCTGGGCGCGCGACTGCTCGAAGCCCGCTTTCATTTCCTGGAAACTGGCCAGTTTTTCCGCATGAATGGCCTGCAGCTCGATCAGGTCTTTATCGACCGAACCCAGACGCTCCTGCAGCGACTGGCGCGCCGCCTCGCCCGCCTGCAGGTCGTGACGCGCCTCGGCCAGCCGCTCCTGCAGGCTCTGAATGGTTGATTCGCTATGCGCCAACTGGCGATCCAGCCGCGCGCGCGCGGCCTCTGTGGCGACCAATTGGGTACGGCTCTGCTCCAGCGTGTCGCGCACTTCTTCAAGCTGCTCTCCGTGGTGCCGCGCCATCGACTGGGCCTGAAAATATTCGGCGCGCAGCAGCGCGAGACGGCGCCCCATCACGAGCACGGCCAATAAAATACCCGCTGCCACACCCGCCGCAATCAACCATATTTCAACGGGTCCGATGGACAGATGAGTCATGCGTGATTCCCTTGTGACCATGCAGTTTCTGCAGGCATGATAAATTACACTCGCTAACCATCATAGTATTCCAGGCAGGGCTGCAGCGCCTAGCGCGCACGGCCCGCACAGACGCAACGGACAGCATCATGCGCAACCCCTTTGCCCATGTGGTCGGATTGGCAGTGTGGGCGCTGATCGGCATCGCCCCTGCCGTTGGGGCTGACTGGCCTCCCGAAAACAGGGCGATACAGATTATCGTGCCTACCCCCGGCGATGCCGGCATTGGCGTGGCCGTCGCCAGGCTACTGGCCACGCAGCTTGAGGCCCAGCTTGGCGGCCACTTTTCCGTATCGACCTACCCCGCCAACCATGGGCCGGGCAGCACTGCATTCCTGGACAACGAACCCGCTGATGGCACCACGCTGCTGCTGTGCAATACCACGCTGCCCGGCTCAGGCTTTACGTATGCCCGCATTCTTTCAGGCCCTGAACAGCGCCTGGACGCCATCGGCCTGGTCGCGCAGCTGCCCAATGTGCTGGTCGTCAATAACGAACTGCCCGCTACTACCCTGGCGCAGTTCACTTCCTATGTGGCCCGCCATCCCGGCGTGATCAATTTCGGGTCTACCGGCAACGGCAGCGCCATGCACCTCGCGGGTCAGTTATACATGACAGAGACAGACAGCAATATGGTTCATGTGGCGTACAGCTCGGCGGGCATGGCCACCAACAATCTGATTTCGGGCCAGATCCAGTCGATGTTTCACCTGATGCCCAGCATTTTGCCGCAAATACAGAACCGTCAGGTCAGGCCGCTGGGCGTCATGAGCGCGCAGCGTCTGGCGGTGCTGCCCGATGTTCCCACCATGGCAGAACAAGGCTATCCAACGCTGCAGTTCGGCGCGTGGATGGTGCTGATGGCCCCCAGCGGGACGCCTCGCTCAGTGATTGATCAGGCCAATCGGGCCCTGAACCATATTCTCCAAGCCCCATCAGCGCAACAAAGGCTTGCCGACATGGGCGCCATCCCGGTCGGGGGCTCGCCCGAAGCCGCCCAGGTACGTCTGGCGATAGAACACGAAAAATGGCAGTCCATTATGTCGCAGGTTGTGCAGCCCGTGCACTAGCCTGCCAGGCTGCCGCTGTTCAGGTTTTCTTTACGCCAAAGCAGTTCTCCAGCCCGGGAAACTGACCGTCACGCACCTCGCTGGCGTATTGTTCGACCGCCGTCTTGATCACCGCGCCCACATCGGCAAATTGCCGGGCGAATTTCGGAATGCGGCTGCCGCTCAGCCCGAGAATATCCTCGGTGACCAGTATCTGCCCATCGCAGGCTGGCGACGCGCCTATCCCTATGGTGGGAATCGTTAATGTCTCGGTGATTTCCCGGCCCAGGCGCTCCGCCACGCCTTCAAGCACGACACCAAAAGCGCCCGCCTCCTGGTGCGCCCGGGCATCGCGCAGAATGCGCTGGGCGGATTCGTCTGTCATGCCCTGCGCCTTGAAGCCGCCCATTGTGTTGACATACTGCGGCATCAGGCCCACATGGGCGAGCACGGGGATGCCGCGCTCGACCAGAAAACGGGTGGTTTCTGCCATGACCTCACCGCCTTCGAGCTTGACGCCGTCGGCGCCGCTGGCCGCGAGTATTCGCGCCGCATTGTTGAAGGCCTGGGCAGGCGACTCCTGATAACTGCCAAATGGCATGTCGGCAATCACGCATGCGTGAGACGTCGAGCGCACAACGGCGGCGGCATGCGCAGCCATCTGCTCGACCGTGAACGACAGCGTGTCCGGCAGGCCGTAGCCGACCATGGCGGTGGAGTCGCCAATCAGGATAAAGTCCAGGGCGTCGTCCAGCAGCCGCGCAAAGGGCGCACTGTAAGCGGTGAGCGCCGCGATCTTGCGCTCTCCCTTGCAGGCCATTAACTGGGGCACGCTGATACGCTGCGCCTGCCGATGCACACTCATTCTGTTCTCCTTGCTGTCTCATTAGCGAAATTCGGCGCGGGATACGATTTGAATCTCTCCCGCACTGCACAAACCGTATAATCGACCAGAATCACAACGAAAACAAATCAAACAGACATTCATCGGCGCCGGGCATATTGCTTTATCGGCGCCACGCAGGGAGAACCAGCATGGCCGAAGTCACTAACACCGTATTGTTTCACGATGGTCGCAGCGCGCCCCGCCTGGGGTTCGGCACCTGGCAGGTCGATGACGACACCGCTGCCACCGCCGTCCGCACCGCACTGGCAACCGGCTACCGGTCCATCGACACCGCAGCCTTCTATGGCAACGAAGCAGGCGTGGGCAAAGGCATCGCCGAATCAGGCGTCCCTCGAGATCAAATCTTTGTGGCCACCAAGCTCTGGAATGATCAGCATGGCCACGACATCTCACGGGCCGCGTTCAACGAAAGCCTGGAGAAACTGGGCATGGACTACGTGGACCTGTACCTCATCCATTGGCCCGTGCCCAAGAACGATCTGTATGTCGAAGCCTGGGAAACCCTCATTCAATTGCGAGACGAAGGTGTTGCCAAGTCCATCGGCGTCTGCAACTTCAATATCAATCACCTGGAACGCCTGCTGGACGAAACCGGCGTGCTGCCGGTGGTCAATCAGGTCGAGCTCCACCCACTTTTTCAGCAGGCAGCGCTGCGCCAATACCATGCGGAGCAGGACATCATCACCGAAGCCTGGAGCCCGCTGGGCCGCGGCCAGCTCTGGGAACATCCCACCCTGGTCAGCATTGCCGACAAACACAAGCGCTCGGTCGCGCAGGTCATCTTGTGCTGGCACATGCAACTGGGCAATATGGTGATTCCAAAGTCGGTCACGCCATCGCGTATCCGCGAGAATTTCGGCAGCTTCGACTTTACGCTGGACGAACAGGACATCGCCGCCATTGCCGAACTGGACAGCCCCGACGGCCGGCAAGGGCCTGATCCCGAGCTGTTCCGCCTGCCCAAATAAAATTAAGGCCCGCCGCAGGCCAGTTAGTAATGAGGGGGCTTCTCGACGGTGTAGGCGTCTGCGCCGCCCGCGTCGCTGGCCGCCTCGCTCAGACGCTTGACGAGCGCCGCGCACAAAGCCTTCAGCTCGGTGATCTGTTTCTGTTGCTCGTACACTTGCTGATTAAGGGCCTGAAGCAGGTCTTCCTGCGCCGTCAGCTTGATTTCGATCTCGATCATGCGCGCTTCTGTCGTCATGCCAGCCTGCCTGAAAAAGTTTATTTTAATCCCGGCTGAGTGCAGCAATCAGCGGTGTGCCCGTGTGGGGATCCGGCACCAGCACGCAGCGCACCCCATAGCACGCGGCCGCCGCGTCAAGACCCAAAAACAAGAATCCCCTTGAGCCGGCGCACGACAAGCCGGGCCAAGGGGGATAAACGTACGGCGTGTAGGCCGGCTCAGTCGCGGTTCAGGAGATTGCGCAAAACAAACTGCATGATGCCGCCATGACGGTAGTAATCCGCCTCGCTGGGGGTATCAATGCGCAGCAAGGCATCGAATTCGATACTGCCGGCCCTGACCTTGACGGTGGCCGGCGTCTTGCCTTCGTTGAGCGCCACCACACCCTCGATATCAAACACTTCCTCGCCCGTGATACCCAGCGATTCAGCGTTCTGACCTTCGGGAAACTGCAGCGGCAACACGCCCATGCCCAACAGATTGGATCGATGGATGCGTTCGTAGGATTCAGCAAGGACTGCGCGCACGCCCAGCAGCACCGTACCCTTGGCTGCCCAGTCACGGGACGACCCCGAGCCATATTCCTTTCCGGCGATGATGACCAGCGGAATCCCAGCATCGATATAGGCGCGTGATGCGTCGTAAATGGTCGTGACCGGCCCTTCGGGCTTGGTGAAATCCCGGGTGTAACCGCCTTCGGTGCCGGGCGCCAGTTGATTTCGCAGCCTGACGTTGGCAAAAGTGCCGCGTATCATGACCTCGTGATTGCCGCGGCGTGAACCATAGGAATTGAAGTCCGTGGGCTCGACACCGTGATCCATCAGATATTTTGCCGCGGGTGAATTCCTGGCAATGGAGCCCGCCGGACTGATGTGATCGGTGGTAACGGAATCCGCCAGCTTGGCCAGCACGCGCGCGCCGCGTATATCCCGTACCGGATCAGGTGTGCGCGGCATGTTCTCGAAATAGGGCGGATGTCGCACATAGGTGGACTGGTCGTCCCACTGAAAGATGTCGCCTTTTGGTGTGGGAAGATTCTGCCAGCGCTCGTCGCCTGCAAACACGTCGGCATAGCCGCTTTTGTACATGTTCGAGGCAATGGCGCCGTCGATCGTCTGCGCGACCTCGTCCGCCGAGGGCCAGATGTCCTTCAAATAAACGGGCTTGCCATCCTTGCCCGTGCCAAGTGGATCGTTGAACATGTCGATGTCCATCGTGCCGGCCAGCGCATACGCGACGACCAGTGGCGGCGACATCAGGTAGTTCATCTTGACCTCGGCATGAATGCGGCCTTCGAAGTTGCGATTGCCCGACAACACCGACACCACGGACAAGTCGTTGCTGGTGACCGCCTGGCTGACTTCAGGAATGAGCGGCCCGGAGTTGCCGATGCAGGTGGTACATCCATAGCCCACCAGGTTGAAACCCAGCGCCTCGAGATAGGGCGTGAGCCCTGCCTTGAGAAAATAATCGGTCACCACGCGCGACCCGGGCGCCAGGCTGGTCTTGACCCAAGGCTTGCGTGTCAGCCCGGCTTCAACCGCTTTGCGCGCCAACAGGCCGGCCGCCATCATCACGGCAGGGTTGGACGTGTTGGTACAAGAGGTAATGGCGGCAATCACGACTGATCCATGGCTGACTTCGCCCTGCGCGCCGTCGGCAAGCGTGATCGGCACGGCATTGGCGACAGGCGCAGGGATCGCAGGGGCATCCTTGACATGGTCCGTCGGCGCATCATTGCGCGGCTGCTTGGCATCCTGAGCCGGAGGATCCGAGGCGGGAAAGGACTCGGCCACGGCTTTGTCGTAACCCTTGGGCTTGCCCGAGGTGGCCGTCAGCATGGCCAACGCCCCATGGAAAGCCTCTTTGGCGTCGGCCAGGGCAATGCGGTCCTGTGGCCGCTTGGGCCCGGCAATGGACGGCTGCACCGTCGAGAGATCCAGCTCCAGCGTTTCCGAGTAATGCGGCTCCGCATCGGGGTTGTGCCACATCCCCTGAGCCTTGGCATAGGCCTCGACCAGCGCGATCTGCTCGTCGCTGCGGCCCGTCAGCTTGAGATAGGCGAGCGTGACGTCGTCGATGGGGAAGATGGAGATCGTGGAGCCATATTCCGGACTCATGTTGCCGATGGTGGCGCGGTTGGCAAGCGGGACGGCCGCCACCCCGGGCCCGTAGAATTCCACAAACTTGCCCACCACGCCATGCTGGCGCAGACGCTCGGTGATGGTCAGCACCAGGTCTGTGGCGGTTGTGCCTTCGGACAGGGCGCCGGTGAGCTTGAAGCCGACGACACGCGGAATCAGCATGGAGATCGGCTGGCCCAGCATGGCGGCTTCGGCCTCTATACCCCCGACGCCCCAGGCAACCACCCCCAGGCCATTGACCATGGGCGTGTGCGAATCTGTGCCCACACAGGTATCGGGATAGGCAGACACGGTGCCGCTGTCGTCGCGGGTGAACACCACGCGCGAGAGATGCTCCAGGTTGACCTGGTGCACAATGCCAGTGCCGGGCGGCACCACGCGAAAGTCATCAAAGGCGCTTTGGCCCCATCGCAGGAACTGATAACGCTCCATGTTCCGGCCGTATTCGATCTCTACGTTCTGATCGAAAGCGGTCTTGTTGCCAAAGACATCGACGATCACGGAGTGATCGATCACCAGCTCCACCGGCGCCAGGGGGTTGATGCGCGAAGCGCTGCCACCCAGGGCCTTCATGGCCTCGCGCATGGCCGCCAGATCCACCACGGCAGGCACGCCGGTGAAGTCCTGCAACACCACGCGGGCCGGCGTGAACGCGATTTCTTTGCTGGGCTGCGCATTGGGATCCCAGGACGCAAGCGCCCGGATATCATCGGCGGTGACATCACCGCCCTCATTGCGCAGCAAATTCTCAAGGAGAATCTTGAGCCCGTACGGCAATCGCGCAATATCCAGACCATGTTCCTTGAGCGCATCGAGCCGGTAAATCTGATAAGACTTGCCGTTGACGTCCAATGCGCTCCGGGCGCCAAAACTGTTCGGGTGAGCCATCGCGTATCCTCCTACATAAGTGTCCGCTGCAGGTCAGCAATAGATTTCATCTTACACGCAATGGCGGGCATCTCTCCAGCATGCCCCGCAGCCTTCAGGGGCCATGTCCTGCAAATCGGCATGCCATCTGGTTCAGACGACTTTACGCACACCATCATCCGCGGCGCGGGAACGCACGACGGCGGCAAACGAATTGACGATTTTTGACGGACACAGCAGGAACTGAAACGTAGAATGCATTGTCAAATGTTTTGCAAAGTATATTTACAAATTTGGAAACTCCCTTTCCAAGCGCAGCCCCAGTCATCATCACGTTGGGCGCCACAACATGAAGCTTCACATTATGATCATTCTGTCCCGGCTACTCATGATAGCCGCGGCCTGGCTGGCCCTTCCTTTTGCGCACGCCGCCGATCACATCGCTGTCGCCAGGGCCGGCCAACAAGCCTTGATCCAGCCCGGGACAATCGACGTAGACAGATCGACGCAATGGCCGTATGCCGTCGCAAACCATCTGCTGATACACGAGGATGCTTCCCTGAGGCAAGACCTCGGCGCCGTGCTGGCGCTGCCGGTCGGACCGGGAGGCTGGCAGGCCGTCCCCCACGCAGCGAAGCCTTTCCAGTCAACATCCGCATGGTGGGTGAGACTGCAGGTTCGCAATTCGGGGCACGCACCCCTCAAGCTGCGATTCGCCTTTGACACCGGCAACTTCGGCCTCCTGGATTTCCACCTGAAACAGAATACCCATTGGTCGCATTATCAAACCGGCGAAATCACCCCCAGGCCCGCCCTCATCGATACCGGGCTTCGACGCATGGCCTATCCGTTTGTACTCGAGCCCGGCGCTCATGCCGATATCGTGGCGCGCATCCGCAGCGATAAGCGCATCGTGCTTCAGCCACGCCTGTACTCAGAACAGGCGTTCAGCGTGAACAATGGTCGCCAGATGATCTGGCAGGGCATTCTGGCGGGCGGTCTTGCCGCGCTGACCATCAGCACGCTTTTCATTGCGCTGTTCAGTCGCAGCCGGGTCTTTTTTCTGCTCAGCGTGCTTGCACTGACTGTTACGCTGTATGAGGTCACCGTCAGTGACTACGCCCGGTTTTACATCTGGCCAGACGCGCTCTGGTGGATTCCCCGTGCGTCCTTCACGCTAGGCCTGGCTTGCCTGGCACTGTTTCTCTGTTTCGTGATGGAGATGGCCAAGGCGGCCGACGTGCGATGGCCGGCCAGGCGGTGGTTCCAGACACTGATGTGGCTGCAGGTCGCGCTGGCCGCTATGGCATTGTTCGGCCAGATATACTGGGTTTCGTCCCTGATCGGCTTTGACATCTTTTTGTTTGGGCTGAGCATTATCGCTGCGGCCGGCCTGTTGCTCAGGCAAGCCCTGCCGGGCGGGCGAGCCATGTTGCTGGTCAGCGTGTATTTTCTGGTGCAGGCCATGCTGACCTACAGCGGCTCGACCGACATACTGCCACGCTGGGCGGCAGAGCTCACCATGAACAACGGCAGCAATAATCCCTTGACCGACCTGGTGGGTTTTTACATCAATCTCGCCGTACTGATGGCCTGGCTGGTGCTGGTGGGCCGACAACGCTCCCAGGCACAGGCGGACCTGGCCCGCTTGCAGCACGAAGAGCAGGATAGACTTGGCGCCGAGGTGGCGCGCCAGACAGAAGCCCTGAACAAAGCCTTGCTTTATGCCAAAGAGAAAAATCAGCAGAAGACTGAAATGCTGGGCTACATCAGCCACGATCTGCGCGCACCCCTGGCCACCATTATCAGCTATTCGCAGTTGTTGCTGCAGCGTGACCAGGCGCCCGAGCAGCGTGACCACATACAGGTGATCAAACGCAGCGCCAGCTACCAATTGAGCCTGATCAAAGAATTGCTTGAGTATGCCCGCCATGAGCTGCAGCCGCTCGATCTCAGGGCCGAGGCATTGCCGCTGGGATGCTTTCTGGACGACATGGTGCGTTATGCGCAAGCCTTGAGCGCGCAGCAAGGCAATCAGTTCGAGTGTTTTGCAACGACGCCGCTACCCACCTGTATACGAGCTGATGCCAAACGCCTGCAACAGGTATTGCTGAATCTGCTGAGCAATGCCGCCAAGTTCACCAAAGGAGGAAAAATCGAATTATCGATCGGGGCTGAACCGCAAGAGGAAGACGCATGGAGACTGCATTTTGCCGTACGGGATACGGGCACGGGCATCGATGCAGCCAACCAGGCAACCATATTTTCAGCCTACTCCCAGGTACGGCGCGATCAAGGGGGCACGGGTCTGGGGCTGTTCATCGCACAACGTATCGTGGCCAATATGGACGGAACCCTGACCGTCAGCAGCACGCCGGGTGAAGGCAGCGAATTCAGCTTTTCCATCCGTATCGCTGTCGTCGATGCAACGCCGCTCCATTGGCAGGCACAGGCTTTTGAACCGGAGCCTGCGCTACCCGTTACCGCTGACGACGCCGAGATTGCCTTGCCCCCGGCGCATGCGCGCATGGAGTTGGCCGAACTGGCCAGGGACGGACGTCTGTCCGACATCGAGGACTGGCTCACACGCATGCTCGACACGCAGCCAGCGTACCGCGCGTTTGTCGAAAAAGTTCAGGCCGCGTTGCATATTCTGGATCTCGAGCATATTGAATCTCTGGCGCTGTCACCTGACCGCCAATGAGTTGACACCTTACAGCGCAAGCATGCTGGCATCAGGGCCGCACCAGTGGCCACTGACCAGCGGCTCTGGCCTTGCCCGCGCAATCACGCGCGCGGCATCGGCCCAGGCATCGAGCCGCACACGCAGCCCGGCGTAAACGCCATGGCCTTGCCCCGGAAGAATATCGCCCGCAGCGGCCAGCCCTTCGCCCGCACGAATAGCGCCATCGGCAACGATATCGCTGCCCGACAGCATGCCCCAACCGGCTTCAAGATGATTGCCCGCGATAATGGCATCGCCCGCCTGAATGCCGCGTTCCACCCGGATGTCATGGCCGGCCTCGACCTTGCCCGCCACTTTCATCCCCTGCCCGCACACAATCGAACCCCCGGCGGTCAAGCTCTGGCCGGCACGCAAGTCACCTGACACGGCGATCCCCTGGCCCGCGCTGATATCCCAGCCGGCACGTAGTTGACCGCCGCATTCCAGCCGCGATGTCGCGGCGATCCCCCACTCTGCGCTGATATCACCCTCCGCCCGGATATGGCCGCCACAAATGATGCCGCCCTTGGCATCGATATCCGCCCCCGAAACGATCTCTGTTCCCGCCCGGATACCGGCCCCGCTGCGTATGCCGCCGCCAGCGCGCACCACGGTGTCCACATTGATGTCCTGCCGCACAATCAGCGTACCGGCAAAGACGATCGCGGCCGCATCGATCACATCCACCGACATGCGCGCATCAGTTGGGCCAAACTGATCGAGCAACCAGCAGGCGTCATCCACCCGGCCGGCCGCCACCAGCGCATCCAGAATAGCCTGGTAGTCCCCGTGGCCATTCTGATCCCGCAGAAACCATTTATATCCCGAAGCGCAAGGGTTCTTGGCCTTGACGAAGTTTTTTGATAATTGCATGACAGTGATTTGCTTTCGCAAGAATAAATGCTGCGCACAGGCGGCTGCCGACGTTACGAATGCGGGAAGCGGGTTTTGTGCACATGCGCAAGCACGGCCCGCCCGAGAGCGGTACCGCGAACAGAAGACGCAAGAATAGCGGGGAGCGCCCGCCATGCGGCAGGCATCCGCAGGCGTTTAGCCGGGCTTGGCGCGCGCGTAGGCTTCGCGCACAGCGACATCCTGAGAGGCCAGGAAGATGGCGCGCAGGGCGTGAGAGCATGCCACGCGGGTGGCGTGCTCTCGCAGCAATTCAAATTGACGCATGAAAGTCAGCATACCGGGATTTTAATCCAGGCGGGCATACGCGCCTATGCCCGCCGGGCACATATCAGGCAATCTGTTCTCAGTATTGATAGGAATACAACAACTGCAATGCATTCAGCCCGGCATTGGGCCGCTTGATGTCGGCATTGGAAAAATGAGAGAACCGCAACCCAATACGGCTATTGCCGGACAAATACACGCCACCGCCAATGTGGTCGCCAAACTGAAACGCCGTGCTGAGCGTCTTGTTGGCAAAGCGTGTCCGGCTTATCAGCGTGGGCCCTGCGCCGGCCTCAAGATAGTAGCCATTCCCGAATGACCACCTAAGCATCGGGATGGCGCTGAACTGCCAGAGATTGGCGGGCGAATCGCGGCCTGACGCATGCCAATAGGCTGCGCCCAATTCCGCAACCAGATCGAGCCGGCTGCCGTTGCCGGTAAAACGGTGTGACCACAGTGAAGGGGATTCCCAGGCCAGTTCAACGCGATGGTAGTGATCTGCGCCGCCCGCCCGAATGCTCACGGCTGGCTTTTCTTGCGCTTGAACCTGCATGGGACAGGTAATCAAAATAGCGAAGGCTGACAGTACTGCTAACAGATGTTTTTGTTTGGATGACTTGCTCACACTCTTCATCATGCAGTTCCTTGTTCTGCTTTGTGGAAAGTGTAGCAGGAAGCATGCCCGCCTCCGCTTGGGCGCGTGAGGGGCGCATGCCTGAAGCAGCCCGAGGCTGCTTCAGGCGGGGGTGGCCGGACTCAGGGCTTGACGTAGGCGTACCCTTCCTTGTTCTGAAGCTCTGTGATCCGCACCACGCCGGACGGCACAAACTGGGCTTCCATCACAAAATCATCTTTTGTGAGTTCCTTGCGCTTCATGGTGATTTCGCAGACTTCGAACTGCACGCCACGCGAGGCCAATCCCGAGATCAGGGGGCCCACCGTATCGGCATCGTCGTAGTCGTTTTCAAGAAACTCAATGCCATCCGCATGGGCAACCGCAATAATCTTGGCCTTGGGGTCGGTGTCCAGCTGGTTGCGCATATTGCGCAGTGCGGACAGCGCCTGACCCTTGGAATCGTTAATGTGATAGATGACCTTGGCTTGTTCGCTGCTCGCCTCCGTCGTTGTATTCTGAGCCGATGCCGGCAACGTGGCGCCTGCCAGGGCAATGCCCAGGGCGAGCGTAAGCGTGGCAAATTTATTCATGATGCATCTCCTGAAAAATGAACAGTACCAGACAATGCATTACACAATGCCGTGATTTCCGTCCACCCCTTTGATTCGGGGCTCGTTCAACTTGACCGCAGTGATGGTCTTCTTGTCGCGCAGGTAGCGTGAAACCACCTCCCACACAGGTTCGCCTTCCGCCCCTTCGGCCACCGGCGCCCAGCCCGCCACCTTGTATGTCTTGTCGGCCTCGATCGGCTTGCCATCCAGCATCATGTCGCTGATGCGCTGGCCGGCATCCTTGAGCGGATCAATGGTGTACTGCATGCCGCCCACGCGCACCATATCCCCCCCTTGCTGGTAATACGGGTCCGGATTGAACAGGTTGTCGGCAACGTCCTCGAGTATCACCTTGATCTGACTGCCCGGAATGTCGCTCAGCGTCGTATAGGGATAGGTAATGGCCGTCTGATCCATCAGATGTTCCATCGTGATGTCCGATCCAGGCAGCAGGCTGGTGCCCCAGCGGAAGCCGGGCGAGAATGCGATCTGGGCCTCTTTTTGAGTGATCAGCGCATCGAGGATGAGCTGGTCAAATGTGCCGTTGAAGTTGCCGCGGCGATACAGCATATCGTCTGTGGTCGCCAGCGTTTCGGCCAGTTGCTCGGCAAAGGGCGAGCGAATCTTTTCGATGAGCGCGGCCATGTCCGGATCAGCATCCAGGAAGTTGGCAAATACCGGCATCAGCTTGTAGCGAAAATCGGAAACCTTGCCGTCCCGGACATCAAAATCCAGCACGCCCAGGAACTTGCCGTTGCTGCCTGCATTGGTCACCAGCGTTTTGCCGCCACTGTTTTCAACCACTACGGGCGCGGGCATGCCATCGTGTGTGTGTCCGCCCAGAATCGCGTCCAGGCCACGCACGCGGGAGGCCAGCTTCAGGTCGACATCCATGCCGTTGTGCGAGAGCAGCACCACGGCCTTGGCTCCCTTGCCGCGTACCTCGTCTATCACTTGCTGGAGCTGGCTTTCCTGAATCCCGAAAGTCCAGTCTGGCACCAGGTAGCCCGGATTGGCGATAGGGGTGTAGGGAAATGCCTGGCCAATGACGGCCACTTGAACGCCGTTCATTTCGCGCAAGGTATAAGACGGAAATACAGGGTCGCCGAAATCGGACGTCTGGACGTTCTGCGCAATGAAATCAATTTTGTCCTTGAGATCCTTGGCGATGATTTCCTCGACTCGCTCCGACCCCAGGGTGAATTCCCAGTGGGCCGTCATGATATCCACGCCCAGCGCCAGGCAGGCATCCACCATGTCCTGGCCTTTGGTCCACAGCGCCGTCGCCGACCCCTGCCACGTATCTCCGCCATCGAGCAGCAGCGCGCCGGGTCGACTGGCCTTCATTTGCTTGACCAGCGTCGCCATGTGCGCGAACCCGCCCACTTTTCCGTACTGACGCGCGGCATTTTCGAAATTCAGACAGGTGAAGGCATGGGCCTGCGCGGTGTCCGGTTTTATGCCGTAATGCGCCAGAAAATGCTCACCGACCAGATGAGGCGGGCGATTCAGCGCCGATCCAAGTCCGATATTGACACTGGGTTCGCGAAAATAAATGGGCTGCAACTGCGCGTGACAGTCCGTGAAGTGCAGAAAATGCACATTACCGAAGCGCGGCAGATCATAAAACTTGGCGGCAGCCTCTTCGGCAGCACGAGCGGAATGGGAAAACGTCATTCCACCGGCGGCGGCAATACCCAGCACTTGTAGGAACTCGCGGCGACTAATCATAAAAACGGCTTCCTGCTGATCAATAAAATAAAAAAACAGACGAAACAAACGTCCAAATCAGGGCTGATCGGTTGCGGCGGGCGCATACTTGATCAGACCCAGTACATCTTCCTCGAACATTTCACCGGGGATGACTTCAGCCACCTGGCCATCCGCCTTGATGACAATAATATTGGGTACGACTTTTCTTTTGCCCAGAACATCGCGCAGGGCCTGGGTCTCCATGGCAACCGGAAACGTATAGCCATGCTTCTTCATGTAATCGGCGGCAAGCGTGTCCGTACGGTCTATGCTGACGGTCAGTATCTCCAGCCCCGAGCCCTGCGCTTCGTGCCAGAGTTTCTGGACGTAGGGATTTTGGCGCGCGCAAAATGGGCACCAGGTGGCCCAATATTCAATGATGACCGGCTTGCCATTGAAATGCCCCTCTGCAAGGGTTTCTCCATCCAGAAGGTGGATTTCAGGAAGCGACACATGATCGCCAACCTCGACAACGGCCTGCGCCGGCGGCGCAAACGCGACGCCGGCTGCCAGCCCGACTCCCACCAACAGCGCGGCGAGTCCTGAATTCCACATACCTGCCCCTTCTGCCTGCTTATTGCGCAACGTCATCCTTGTTGACCGGCGACTCCGGATCAAACAGCAGCGCCATGACGTCTTTCAGTTGCGCTTCGGTCAGAATGCCCGCCGCGCCAAAACGCGGCATCGCAGAACAGGCCGCATAGGCATGCGAATCATAGATCTTGGCCCAGGTGTATTCCATGATCTCTTTGGAAGATCCGCGCTGCTTGCCATAATGCAGCAAAGAGGGCCCGATGTTGCCGAAAGAGATTTCAGCCTTGGTCATCTGGTGGCAGGCATAGCAGTTTCCGCCATTGACCGCCCCCTCTTTGTCGCTGAACTGCAGTCCGCGTCCGTTCTGAGCCACTTTCTCGCCAGCCTTCCAGTCGCCCAGAAACTGGCCCTCAGCGGGGTATTTGATGGACGCCAGGGCTTCCTTGGCGATCATCGCCGCGTCTTCCTTGGACAAAGGCTTGCCCGTCAAATCGGCCTGCGAGCACGCCTTTTGCATGGGCGATTGCTCAAGACGATCCAGTTTTGCAATACCTTTGGGCTCGAACGAAGCCTTGAGTACCGCCTGCACATCTTCGGGGCTGGTGCCTGTCACGGGTTCGTCCGCCTGGGCGCCGGCAGTCATCAGCAACAGCCCTGCCAGCACAGCGAGCGGCGCGATAGTAGATTTTTTCATGAGCATCTCCGCTTACCGTTTAAGACCAGGGGCGTCCATTTCGCCGCCATTGGCATTGACCGCCAGGAACACTGACAGATCGACCGATGCCTGCGAGCCGTACTTGAGGTAAGGCATGCGCTGCTGGCGGAAGCAGTCGTTCAGTCGCCACTGCATGGAACGCAGCGCGCCCTGGGAGACACGATAGGCGGGCCAGGAGGTATAGGCCTCTCGCGCTGGACCGGATTCGGTCAGATTGGGAAGATCCTGCAACCGGATGCGTTGACCGTCCACGCTGTGGCAGGACGCACAGGCAAAGTCATAGGGGCCGCCACGGAAAAAGAAAATCTGCTTGCCGCGTTCGAACGCGGCCTTTTCCTGTGGATGGTCCTGCGGCACCGCGAGCGGCGTGCCGCGCGACTGGCCCACCACATATCCCACCAGTGCTTCCAGGTCTGTTGAATAATCGCCGCTGCCCGAGAAGGGTTTCTTGGTCACTTCTTTTTCGTCCATGCCCTGCAGATTGACCATGCAGTACACAAGACGGGATTCCAGATCCATCACCCGCCCGGCATCTTCAAAAAAGCGCGGCATATGCGCGTAGGCGTCTTTGACCACGCCCGGGCCCTGCCCCAGATCGCACTGCTCAAGCGACGCGCTCTTGGGGCCGCGCTTCTCCGCCCACAGCTCCTCGCCCGTCATCTCGATCAACTCGGCCGGATTGCCGCCTTCGCCCAACATCTCACGATATTCCGCGATACCGTCGGATGTACTCTCTTGCGCGACGACCGCCGACGCTGCAAACATCGCGCCGGCCGCGAGCGCCAGTGCCGCGGCGCCACTCAGTTTTTTCTTCATGTCTCCTACCTCCCTGGTGGATACGTATGACCTACCTCTTGCTTTTTTACGCAACAAAAAACCTAGCGGATCTCTGTCGTGTCGGTGCGGCTCTCACCTTTGTTGTCCTTCCAGGTGATTTCAACCTTGTCGCCCTTGTTGCCGCCCTTGAACTTGAACGACAGGAAGGGATCGCGCGATACCGCCGGACCCCACTGAGCCGACAGTACTGTCTTGTCGTTGCACTTGGCTTCGACCAGGTCGATGAAGTGGGCGGGAACGAGGTTGCCCTCGCTATCCTTGCGCTGGCCTGTTTCCATGATGTGGCTCATCAAAGCCTTGACTTCGGTGACATCGTCTTTCTGTACAGCGCGAATGCGCATTGGTCTGGTTGCCATGATTATTCCTCGTGTATCGTTGATGCGGGATGGTGTTCGGCGTGTCAGGCGATCAACCGCCGCAGCCGCCCAGCGTTACCTTGATTTCTTTGTGTACGGTATAGAACTTGTCGTCGGCCTTGACCAGCGCATAGACGTCTGACGTTCCGCCCATCTTGATGCGTGTCGCCACATCAGGCATCGTACCTTCAGCGATATCGAAATGCGCTGTCAGGGTACTCGGGTTGTTCGGCACAAGAATCGAGATCTGCGTCGTGTTGGGCAAATCACTTGTTACGCCAACCGGCACCACGGCGCCATTCTCGGCAATATCCGGTGCAACCAGCTTGATCTTGTCACTTTCGGCAGCCTGGTCGCCGCCAAAGGCCTTGATCACGTCATCGACCGAAGTGGCCGAAAAGGCGCCCTCGTTCCACTCTTGCTGAACGGCCCATGCCTGCTCTGGCCGCAATATACCGGCGGTAACCGCCAGACTCAGCACGGTACCCAGCTTGAGCACGTTTCTACGCTGCTTGTTCATTTCCTGCTCCTCTGACTAATCGGATTTGATTGTTGAAAACTGTGTTTACTGCCCAGTTTCGGCGAGCATCAGCTCGACCATAGCCTTGGCATCATCGTCGGATAATGCGGGATGCGGAGGCATTGGAATTGCTCCCCATGCACCCGAACCGCCCTTCTGCACCTTTGCGATCAACTTGCCGACCGCATCGTCCTGACCCTTGTATTTGTCGGCGACATCCGCGAATGAAGGTCCAAGCACTTTTTTGTCCCGCGCGTGGCAGGCCATACAGCCACTGTCGGTCATCTGGGCCAGGGTCTGCTGCGCCGATGCGTCCTGCGCGCCGTCTTTGGCCTCGCCCTGAGGCTTGGCGGCGGGAGCCGCCGCGGCGACCAGCGTGCTGCGGGCATGTTCCTTGACCTTCTCCACGTTGTCGGCCACTGTGCCGGACAGGGCAGGTTCGCCAGTGTTCACACCGCGCACCCCGCCAACAAGACGCATCTGTGCGGCAAGATCGCCGTGGGCATCGCGCGCATGCGGTGGCAGTGTCGACGACGGCTTGCCTGAGGTTTCGCAATCGCTCATGCAGGCCACATTATCCGTATCCGGCTTGCCATCCACCTTCCACAAGCCATCCCAGAACTTCATGCCGTTGCGGTTGGGCATCTTGTCCTGCACTTGCGCGATGTTCTCATCGGACAAGGTAAAGTCCGAAGGCACGATTTCCGCCAGATTGAGCAGATAGGCCAGCACGGCATAGACGTCGTCGGGCTCAAGCGATTTGGGATTATCCCAGGGCATGGCCCGGTGGATGTAATCCCATAGCGTGGAGACCGTGGCCACTTTCATGAAGGTGGTGCGCGAAGGCTGCCCGCCCCCCGTCAGCGCGGCCACGTGGCCGGTTTCGATGTCGTCCAGCGTGGTGCCACCCACCAATGGCGCAAAGACGGAATTGCTCTCGCCAAAGGCGCCGTGGCAGGTCGCACAGGAGGTATCCCATATGTCCGCGCCCTGGTCGACGGTGCCGCTGCCCTTGGGCAATCCCTTGAAATCCGGCCGCACATCAATATCCCACGCCTTGAGTTCAGCCTCGGTCGCGGGCCGGCCAATATCGTACGACCTGGCGGTATCGTCGGCGAAAACGGGTGTACAGAACACAGCGCCCAGCGCGCACGACAACAGAGCGCGCTTAGTCCATCTGAACATTGAAAACCTCCCCGCTTTGCGCGATCTGCCAGGACTGGATCGCGTTATTGTGATACGTAGATCGCGTACCACGCACCTCGCGCAACTGGCGATAGCGTGGCTGAACAAAACCGGTGCTGTCGATGGCACGGCTTTGCAGAATGACGGGCGAACCGTCCCATACCCAATCAATGTTGAAACGCGTCAGGCATTTGTCCAGCACGGGGGTTTCGAGGCGCGCGGTCTTCCAGCGCTTGCCGCCATCGAATGACACATCGACCTGCTTGATCTTTCCGCGACCGGACCATGCCAAGCCGCTGACGTTATAAAAACCCTTGCCCATCAAGGCCTGGCCACCCGACGGCGAGGTGATCACTGACTTGCATTCCTGGATGGAGGTGTACTGGCGATGGATGCCATCGGGCATCATGTCGATGTAGTGAGAGGCTTCATCCTTTGCTCCCCAGGGCTGATCGCCCACCTCGATGCGCCGCAGCCACTTCACCCATGACACGCCCTGCACGCCCGGCACAACCAGACGCAGGGGATAGCCATTTTCGGGGCGCAACATCTCGCCGTTCATGCCCCAGGCCACCAGCGCGTCGTCCAGCGCGGATTCCATGGAGATCGTGCGCGTCATGCTCGACCCATCATTACCCTCAGCCAGAACAAACTTGGCATTCTTGAAGTCGGCGCCGCAGTCGTCCAGCAGCACCTTGAGCGGCACGCCCGTGTATTCGCAACAGGACAGCATGCCGTGTGTATATTGGACCGTCGGCACGGCGGCATTGCCCCATTCCATGCCGGTATTGGCGCCGCATTCGATAAAGTGGATGCGCGATACCGAGGGCAGGCGCATCAAGTCATCCATGGTATAGACCTTGGCCTCTTTGACCATGCCGTTGATCATCAGTCGATGCTGCTCGGGATCAACATCGACCCAGCCCTGGTGATGGCGCTCGAAATGCAGGCCGGATGGCGTAATGATCCCGAAAAACCCTTGCAACGGCGCAAACGCTACCGACGCCTGGGCAGTTTGCGTCAGCCCGGGCGACTGCCGGCGCTGCAAATTGGCTTCAAAAGGCGAGGGCTGGCCGTATGGTTTGAACGCCACGGGATTGCCCAGCTTGGTGCTCCAGGGACGCGGCTCGAGAATCATTGGATCCCCGGCGGCCTGTTTCACCGATTCGGCCAAGGCAGGGCCAGCCGTCAGCGTCGCCGCCGCGGCCAGAAAACTCCGCTTCAGAAAGCCCCGCCGCTCCTCACTCAAACCGCTGGCATTGATTTCGTTCGCCAATGTTGGCGGCACGAAATTTTCGGGCGCCTTTTTCAGGCGACCAATGGGTATTGATCGCTGGTCCCTGCTACGACTCACACTTATTCTCCTGGGATGATCCGGTACTCTGTAAGTATACTATTTAATATAAGCTCATAGCTTAAAGCTATAAACAAGGGAAATCACCCCTCTGAAGATTCTTGACAAATTCAAATATGCCAAGAAATTTCATATTTCAATGAATAAGTGCTGCAAACCGCCTGTTTCGCAGCTGTGGCTCAGGTCAGCATGTCGGCCCAGATCGCATGCGCCCAATCCAGCGCCATTTGGCCTTCATCTGCCGTGGCATGCTCAGACACGCCTCCCCCGCCCTTGACAGGCAGCATCGTGCCTTCTTCCTGGCTATAGCGGTGCACGCTGGCCACGTGCATGGCATCCTGGGCATTCACAAAGCTGTAACAAATGCTGGCATAAAGCGGATCCTGGTTCACTTCCTGACCCAGCAGCAGGGCCGCGACCGCCGCGGCACAGGTTTTGCCATGCTGGCTTGCCATGTGCCCGGCCTTGGGCATGACCGGTGCGATCTGCACGGAATCGCCCAGCACATGAATGCGATCGTCGACGATGGAAGAAAACGTCAGAAAATCCACCTCGCACCAGCGATCATTGGCCGTGGCCAGCTCCGCCTGTCGTGCGATATTGCCGGCCCGCATTGGCGGTATCACATTGACCACGTCGCCCTGCTCCTCTTCGCCCAGTTCAAAGATGACAGTGCGCGTGTCGGCATCGACATCCACCGCCTTGAAGGCGGGGTTGTACTCAATCATGCCGGGATACCGTTCTTCCCAGGCCTGATGGAACTGTTCGGCTTCTGACGTCACCTCGGCGTTGGCGTCGAAGATATGCACCGTTGCGCGCGGCTTGTGCTGCTTGAAATAAGCCGCCACCAGGCAAGCTCGCTCGTAGGGGGCCGGCGGACAGCGGTAGGGCGTCTCGGGAATGGTCATGATGAAACGGCCGCCATCGGGCATGGCCTCCAATTGCTGCCGGAGCAATTGCGTCTGGGGCCCGGCCTTCCAGGCATGCGGCATGGCATTGCGCGCATCCTCGGTCTTCAGCCCCGGGATACGCTCCCACATGAAATCAATCCCTGGCGAGAGTATCAACCTGTCCCAGGACAGCGGATCACCCTGCCTGAGCTCAAGCGTGCGCCGCGTGGCATCCACCCGCACAGCCTCATCACGCACGTGGCGCACGCCGTATTGCGCCAGCCCCTCATAGCTGCGTGAGATATCCCGCATCGACAGCCTGCCCTCCAGCACCAGATTGGACAGAGGCGTGGAGACAAACTCGGCGCGCGGCTCGACGAGGGTAACCCGTATGCGCCCGCCACTGAACAGATGCAGATACTTTGCCGCCGTTGCACCGCCAAAGCCACCGCCAACGACCACGACATGCGGCGAGGCTGAAGACCGGGCCCCGGCCAGCACCGGACAGGACACCGCCGCCAGGCCCGCGAGCGACTTGATGAAGGAGCGACGCTTCATGACTGTGCTTCTTTGTCGCGGGGTTGGCTTTCGTACCACGCGCCGATCCGCCGCAGCACGGCTTCATCATAGCCGCGTGCCATCTGCTGCTTGAGCAGTCCGGGACGTTCGCCGCTCGCATAGGCCTGCATGGCTTTGACGATGTCGTCCGCCGGCATGCCTGCCAGCGTGGGGATATTCTTGACCGCACTGTGCCCGATGCCATGGCAAGTTGCACAGGAATACGCCCAATCCCTGGCCTGAAGGTCGCCTGTGGTCTGCGCGATACAGGCTGGACTCACACCCAGCGCCACGCAAATCGCCAGACCCACAGGCCAGCGTTTCAGCGTAATGATTGCACCCTTCCAGCGCATGACCAACATGGCGCTCCTCCCTTGTGATGGCAATGCATTCCGCTCGCCGGAGCGGATATGCGCGTGACAAGGTAAGGGATGATGGCCCAGCATCTGCGCCGCGTCAAACGCAGCGGCATTACGGTCGAGAATTGAATGCCGCGCAGGGATTAGGGCGCTGGGCGGGCGGCACGACCACATCGCGGTCGTACAGACCGGCGGACGCCGGCGTTTCGGTAAAGCCTACCGCCAGCGCATCATCGAACCAGCGGGGTACGCCAAGGTCCTTGCGAACGTGGCCATTACCCGCCAGCAACACGACGGGCGGGCGCTGGCCGGGGCTGCCATGGCCAGCGGCACGCTGGATGGTCAGCGCCATCGTGGCGTCGCGGGCGATTTGCGCAGTCGCCATGCCCGTGTGCAGGTGCTCGGGCAGCATGCCGCAGTGGCCTTGGTCCACTTGTTGCGCCTGCGCCCGCAACAGTTCCGGCTCGGGCCCATGCTGCAGGCCAAGTTGGGCCAGCGCATCGGGCGAGAAAACGGCTTTCAGCCCGTGCTTCACCACCCGGCTGGCCTGCGGCCGCGAGAGATTGGCAGCCACCACAGGCAGGCGATAACGCATCGCCAGCTCAATAACAGGACGGTAGTAGTCCCAATCCCATCCCTTGGCGTTGATCGACGTGTGCTCGATCACGCAGCTGGCGTTGTGGCAGGTGGCGAGCGCCTGGTCCAGCGCAGTCTGCTGATCGCTGTCGAACTGCTCCATCGCCAGCACTGGCCGCCATCCGGCCGCCAGCGCCGCGGCGAGCGCTTCGCGCCTGAGCGTGTGACCCACCGCATTGTCATGCACCTCGCCCAACACGACGATGGGGTATTGCGGCATCAATGCTGCCAGTGCCGCCATCCCCGCAGGACTGGCGTCGATCACACTCGAGGCAGCTTGCGGCCTTGGTGATTCTTGCGCGCTTTGCCCGGCCGCCGCCTGAGAAGTAGCCTGTTGGCTTGCGCTCACCCCAACCATTTCGCCAGTCGTGCCGGTAAGCACGCGTTCGCCGTGCTCGCTACACGCCGTCAAGGCCACCAGCAGGCTGGCCATCACAGCACGGCGAAACACAAGACAACCCATTACAGAATAAGCAGCAATCACACGCATCACCGGAGACAGATTATGGCTGGATTATAGGTGTGCATCTGGCGTGGCATTATCGTTACCAATTGCAAATACAGCAGGGTAAACCCTCGTTTTCAACGAAATTTAAACACCGCAGGTTATATACTTATAAACACAAACGCTACATTGCTTAAGCTCGGTGAGCGTTGTTTTTAATCCCGGTGCAGCATCCCTTCTCCTTCCTCCGGTTGTCCCTTAGGCCCGCTGCACTCAGCAGGAGGCATTCATGGCAAAAGCCATTTCATCCCGCCCATCTCTTGCGCCAGTCTGTATCACCTTCTGCCTGGCCCTTGCCGGTGCCGGGCCTGCCCTGGCCGACCCTATCGCAGACGGACAGGCGCTGGCCACCTCCGGCGCGGCAGGCGTCGTTGCCTGTGCAACCTGTCATGGGGCCCAAGGCGAAGGCATGGCGGCGGCCGGCTTTCCCTACCTGGCCGGCCAGAACGCCGCCTACCTGGCGCTGCAACTGAAAGATCTGGCGTCTGGCAAGCGTGAGAACGCCGCCATGGCCCCCATTGCCAAGGCCATGAACGATGCCCAGATCCAGGCTGCGGCCGCTTATTTCGCGCAGTTGCCCGCCCCTTTCGACAGCCAGGCCCTGGCTGACCATGAAGACAGTTATCCTGCCAAGGACGACATCGGCGCGTGGCTGGCCAACCGTGGCGACTGGGACCACAATCTTCCCGCCTGTGTCCAGTGCCATGGACCTGGCGGCGTGGGCGTCGGCGAGCATTTTCCGGCGCTGGCCGGCCAGCCTGCCAAATATATCCGGGATCAATTGCTTGCCTGGAAAGAAGGAAAGCGCGATCCCGGGCCCCAGTCGCTGATGGGTGATATCGCCAGCCGTATGAATGATGCGCAGATGACTGCCGTCGCCGATTACTTTTCAGCGCTGCCCACCTCGATTCAGGCCGCCACCGACAAGGGAGGCAAACAATGAAACCGTTATTCACACCCTCCGCCGCGGCGCTGTTTCGTGCCGCCATCGGGTTGGCGCTGTGCTGTGCCGCCTCGCCTGCAGCGTTCGCCCAGCAGGCAGCCGCAACTGCCGACCCATCCGCAACCGCCAAAGACAGCGCGCCAGCCAAGCCCGCCGCGCCTGCATTTACGCCGGTTGACGCCGATGCCATCCCCGACGGTCCATTCGGCGAGACCGTCAGACAGGGACAGAATATCTTTCTGCATACCAGCAAGTACGCCAAAGAGTATGTTGGCAACGCGCTGAATTGCGCGAGCTGCCACCTGGATGCCGGACGCCAGAAGAACTCCGCCCCCCTTTGGGCGGCCTACGTGCTTTATCCTGCCTATCGGGACAAGAACAAACACGTAAACACGCTGGCCGAACGCCTGCAGGGCTGCTTCCAGTACAGCATGAATGGCGCCATGCCACCCGCCGACAGCGAAACCATTGTCGCGCTCGAAAGCTATATGTATTGGTTGGCCCAAGGCGCGCCAACTGGCGTCAAACTTGAAGGGCAAGGCTATCCTGAACTGGACAAGCCCGCCAGCAAGCCCGACTATACGCGCGGCAAGGCCGTCTTCGCGCAGCATTGCGCGCTATGCCACGGTGCGGATGGCGCCGGGCAAAAGGCCAACGGAAAGATGGTATTCCCGGCGCTCTGGGGCGATGAATCCTTTAACTGGGGCGCCGGCATGCACAGCGTAGCCAACGCGGCATCCTTCATCAAACACAACATGCCGCTGGGACAAGGCAACACGCTGACCGACCAGCAGGCGTGGGATGTTGCGTATTACATGAACAGCCATGACCGCCCGCAGGATCCCCGCTTCAATGGATCCGTCGAAGAAACCCGCAAGGCGTTTCACGACACGCCGAACAGTCTGTACGGCCAAACAGTGAATGGGAAGGTCTTAGGCGAAAATGCTACGCCGCCGGGCGGCGTGCTGCGGGACAAAAAGCAGGGCTGACCCTGCAAAAACGCGGCGCACCGACTGACATCACCGGTGCGCCGCGCTCGTGTCAGGGGCAAGACATGGCCCCGGTCAATCAGGCACCCACAAAACTGGCATGGCTGGAAGCGTAGTGATTCAGCTCCGCCTTCACTTGGGCGCGGCTCTTGTCAGACTGCTGCGCAATCACTGGGTATTGCAGGTCTTCACCCACCGTGACATAGCCGGCTGCCTCAGCTGCCTGCAATTCTGCCAGCACTTCAGCACGACGCAGGGTGGATGACGCACGCTCAACGGGATAGGCTTGCTCGCCGAGCGTGACCAGGCCCTGGGCCTGAGCTTCGTGCAGTTCGGCCACGACCTGGGCGCGTGTTTTAGGGGTATCGGCAGCAGCGTGGGCAACGCCCGCGACAGTTGAAAAAGCAAGCATGGCTGCGATAGTAAGGGCTTTCATAATAAGAACTCCGTTCAAAAATAAACCAGGCGGCTAATGCGTTCTGGATCAAGACTTTGTTTTGACGGGTTCAGTATGTGACAGACGGATGAAGAGATAAATATGGCAAAAATGAATTCATTATTCCAAATTTCATAGTAATCGCTAATAATTAAAGCGCGCCACATCCATCCGCCTCGCAACGACGGCCACCGCCATCCGTTCAATCCGTGCGCGAGCGATGGTCAGTTGGCCGGAAATGCTGGCCTGCTGTGGAGACTTCGTATACTGGCGATGTCGTACTGCTTGCGCATGTGCACGCCGGGCCTATTCACCACATCATAAAGGAGCAGCATGCAACACTTGTTGACACGCCACTCAGCTTTCTATGCAGTCGTATCCGGAACAATATTGTTCCTGATTCTGGGCCTGGCGTTCAGCCCCTGGTGGCTGCTGCCCGCCTGTATTTTTGGCGCATTGATGCTGCTGGGCATCTACGACATGCGCCAGACGCGCCATGCTGTGCGCAGAAACTACCCCGTCATCGGCAATCTGCGCTATTTCTTCGAGATGATTCGACCGGAAATGCGCCAATACTTCTTTGAGAACGATACCGACAAAGCGCCATTTTCCCGCGTGGACCGCTCGCTCGTTTATCAACGCGCAAAGCAGCAGATCGACAAGCGCCCCTTCGGCACTCAGGGCGATGTCTACCAGACCGACTTCGAATGGATCAACCATTCCATGGAGCCGACACATCCCGAGAACAGCGATTTTCGTATCAATGTGGGCGGGCCCGACTGCACGCGCCCCTGTTCGCTGTCGGTGTTCAACATTTCGGCCATGAGCTTCGGCGCGCTGTCGGCCAATGCCGTCAAGGCACTGAACAAGGGTGCTGCAATGGGGAATTTTGCGCATGACACCGGCGAGGGCGGCGTCAGCCGTCACCACCTTGAGCATCATGGCGCGCTCATCTGGAATATCGGTTCCGGCTATTTCGGCTGCAATGACAGCAAGGGTCATTTTTCCGAAGAGGCCTTTGCGCAACGCGCCAACCTGGACAACATCAAGATGATCGAAATCAAGCTGTCGCAAGGCGCCAAGCCAGGTCACGGCGGCATTCTTCCTGGCGCCAAGGTAAGTCAGGAGATCGCTGACGCGCGCAGCGTTCCCGTGGGCGTGGATTGCGTTTCACCCGCCAGCCACAGC
The DNA here is from genome assembly GCF_004153455.1 of Allopusillimonas ginsengisoli. GTDB lineage: Bacteria > Pseudomonadota > Gammaproteobacteria > Burkholderiales > Burkholderiaceae_B > Allopusillimonas > Allopusillimonas ginsengisoli. The sequence goes on from NZ_SDQE01000010.1 coordinate 58,328, forward strand.
GCCTTCAGCACCCCCATTGAGCTCATGCATTTCATCGCCAAGCTGCGCGCGCTCTCCGGCGGAAAACCCGTGGGATTCAAGTTGTGCATCGGCCATCCGTGGGAATGGTTTGCCATCGCCAAAGCCATGCTCAAGACAGGCATCACGCCCGACTTCATTGTGGTCGATGGCGCCGAGGGCGGTACGGGCGCTGCGCCCATCGAATTCGTGGACCATGTCGGTACGCCGCTGCGCGAAGGGTTGCGCCTGGTGCACAATACGCTGGTCGGCATAAATCTGCGCGACAAGATCAAGCTGGGCGCCTCCGGCAAAATCATTACCGCCTTCGACATGGTGCGCGCCTTCGCGCTGGGCGCCGACTGGTGCAACAGCGCACGCGGTTTTATGTTTTCGGTAGGATGCATACAGGCGCAAGCCTGTCATACCGACAAGTGCCCCACCGGCGTGACCACACAGGATCCGGAGCGCCAGAAAGGGCTTGACGTGACGGACAAGTCCGTGCGGGTACGGAACTATCATGCCAATACCCTGAACGCCCTGGCTGAGCTGCTGGGCGCGGCTGGCCTGAAGCATCCGGGCGATCTGCGGCCCCACCACATCGCCAAGCGGCTTGCCAATGGCGAAGTTCGCGTGCTGTCGGCCCTTTTTCCCGACCTGGAAAAGGGCGAACTGCTAACCGGAAAATTCCGCCATACGATTTTCCGGACCGCCTGGCCCATGGCGCAGGCCGAGTCGTTCGCCCCCCTCTACAGCCTGAGCGCGGCGCTGTCCGGCAATGCAGCCGACATGCCGCCCAACAGCACTTCAGCGCAACGCGCTGCGACGCATCAGTAGATAATGCAGCGCCCCGCCCAGCAGCGCGCCAAAGATCCAGGAAAATCCTGACAGGGCCTGCAGGGCAGGCGTCCAGACGGACGCCACGGAAAATAGGGCTGCGATGGCGAAAGCCACCAGCGCCTTCCTGTTCCAGCCCTTGGTGTAGTAATAAGCACCGGCCGGATCTGCCGAAAACAGGGCCTGCACATCCAGGGTTTGGCGCCTGATCAGGTAATAGTCCACGACCAGTATGCCGTACAGCGGCGCCAGCAATGCGCCCAGCGTGTCCACGAACCCGGCAATCCCCATCTGACTGATCACCGATACCCAAAGCCCACCGATAAAGAACGCAATGACGGCGGCAATAAGGCCGCCAGTGCGCGCGCTGATATGCTTGGGCGCCAGATTCGCCAGGTCGTAAGACGGTGGAATGAAGTTTGCGACCAGGTTGATGCCCACCGTCGCGACAAAAAAGGTCAGCGCAGCGATGACCGTCAGCAGCAGGTTGTCCACCTTGCCGACGATATCGGTGGGATTGGTGAGCGTTTCGCCGAACAGCACGGCAGTGCCCGCCGTGATGAACAGCGCCAGGAAAGAAAAGAAGGCAAGGCTTATTGGCAGGCCCAAGAAGTTGCCCAGCCGCATGTGCCCCTCGGATTTGACGAAGCGCGAGAAGTCGCCATAGTTAATGATAACGGCCGCGAAATAGGCCACCATGGTGCCCACCACCGCCGCGAACGCGGCCACCGGCCCCCCCGCGTAATCGCCCTTGCCCTGGAAGATGCGATCAACTTCTGCCGGCAGGCCGCTGCCGGCCTTGATCCAGATAATGGCCAGCAAAATGACCATGACCACATACACCAGAGGCCCTGCCCAGTTCAGAAAACGGGCAATCCAGTCTATCCCGCGCACAAAAAGCCCGATCTGGAACAAGGCCACGAAGGTATACGAGATCCAATCGATCCCGGTCATGCCGAGGAAGGTCGCCCCGCCCGATGTGCCCAACAGTGAATTGAGCAGCAGCGCAACTGCGGTAGACGCGAAATACGTTTGTACGCCATACCAGAAGATCGCCACAATGCCGCGAATCAGCGCAGGAAAATTGGCGCCGCGCACGCCCATGCTGGCGCGCGCCATCACAGGATAAGGGATGCCATACCTGACGCTGGGCTTGCCGGTTAAATTGACCAGCACCATCACGATAAAACCCGCGAGAATGATGCCCGCAAATACCGCCGTACCGCTCAGCCCGTAAGAGATAAACAGCGTTGCCGCAAGCGTATAGCCGAACAGGCTCTGGATATCGTTGGACCAGACGTTGAATATTTCGAACCACGTCCATTTGCGCCGCGCATGCGGCAAGGGCGCAAGGTCCTGGTTGTGCAGCGATTGATCGATGTTCCTGATTTCAAGATCGTCGGTAGTCATCCACACCCCCTTTTTCGCCTTTTAGTGATCACTGCCAGGTTGCTGCCGGGTATTGCCTCGCAACTGTATATCCATTATGAAAAATGTGGAACGCTTTTTTTCAAGGGTTAACCCTTGTTTCAGGTGGGGAGGACAAGGCGGCGCAACCCGGTTCTGTCCATATCGATCACAGGCTCGAGATGAGAAACCGCGCGTTTTTGCCTTAGAACAAACTGAGCTGAGGCGCGACCGGCACGGGACATTGAAAGCGGGAAATATCCAGCGGCCTGCGTTCCCGGTTTAAGCCAGCCTTGACGCATGCGCGGCGAAACCGTTGTTCTATGAGCTCGGCAAAAATACCCGTGCCTTTCATCCGCGTTGCGAAATCCGCGTCGTAAAGCTTGCCACCGCGCATCTGCCTGATCAGATTCGTGACGTGAGCGGCCTTCAGCGGATAATGCGTCTGCAGCCATTCCTGAAACAAGCCAGCGACTTCGGACGGCAGGCGCAGCAGTACGTACCAGGCATCCACCGCGCCCGCCTCCTTTGCCTCAAACAGGATTTTTTCCATATCGTGATCATTCAACGATGGGATGACAGGCGCAACAATCACGCCGGTTGGAATCCCCGCCCCGCATAATCTGCGGATGGCCTGCATGCGCGCATGGGGGGCGCTGGCCCGCGGCTCCAGCGTGCGCGCCAGCTCGCCATCCAGCGTGCCGATTGAAAGGCTGACACGCACCAGGTTTTTGCTGGCCATGCGGGCCAGCAGCGCCAGATCCTGCGTGATCGAGGCCGACTTGGTCGTGATGGCAACGGGATGGTTGAATTCATCCAGCACACGCAGAATGGATTCAGTAATGCGCAGGCGCCGCTCTATAGGTTGATAGGGGTCGGTATTGGCGCCGAGCACAATGAACCGCGGCGTGTAAGAAGGATGCGACAAGGTCTTGCGCAACACCTCGGCCGCGTTGTGCTTGGCGTATAGCCGGGTCTCGAAATCAAGCCCTGGAGAATGATCCAGATAAGCATGTGTTGGCCGCGCATAACAATAGATGCAGCCATGCTCGCAGCCCCGATAGGGATTGATGGACTGATCAAAATAGATGTCGGGCGACTGATTGCGCGAAATAATCGACCTGGCCGTTTCGGCATACACCGTGGTCGCAGGCCTGGCCGGCGCCTCCGCGTCATTGCCGGGCCATTCGTCGTCAACCGCCTCGCGCTGGAATGCCTGATAGCGCGGGGTGTGGTTAGAGATGCTGCCCCGGCCTTTTATCGGAGAGATTTTCATGGGAAGCTCTGTTTATACTGTTCATATAAACAGTATATTCCAGAACGGCGGCGCCTGAACCCCGCGTCGGCCTGATTTTTTAAAGGGCAAACTAAGCCCACGCCCGCCTGGACGCACCGACCAGGCCCGCGCACTACAACCCGCGCTGCGCCGCCTTGCTCACGGTTCTATGGACAGCGGCGCAAACGACTTGATCAGATCGTCCAGCGCCTTCAGCTGGGACAAAAACGGCTCAAGCTTGTCCAGCGGCAAAGCGCTGGGCCCATCGCATTTGGCATTGCGCGGGTCGGGGTGCGCTTCCAGAAACAGGCCTGCCAGACCAACGGCCAGCCCCGCGCGCGCCAGGTCGGCGACCTGCTCCCGGCGCCCGCCCGACGCCGCGCCCAATGGATCCCGCTGCTGCAAGGCATGCGTGACGTCAAAAATCACGGGGCGATTACCGCATACTTTTTTCATCACGCCAAAGCCCAGCATATCGACCACAAGGTTGTCGTATCCAAAGCACGTACCCCGATCGCACAAAATCAATTGTTCGTTGCCCGCTTCTTGAAATTTTTCGACAATATTCAGCGTTTGCGTCGGGCTGAGAAACTGCGGCTTCTTGATGTTAATGACGCGCCCCGTTCTGGCGAGCGCGACCACCAGATCGGTCTGGCGTGCCAAAAAGGCAGGCAATTGAAGAACATCCGCCACTTCCGCAACCGGCGCTGCCTGCCAGGGCTCATGTACATCGGTGATGACCGGTACGCCGAACTCCGCCTTGACCGCCTCCAGTAACTTGAGCCCCTCTTCCAGGCCCGGACCGCGATAAGAGTGAATGGACGAACGGTTGGCTTTATCGTAAGAGGCCTTGAACACGTAAGGAATGCCAAGCTTGCGTGTTACGCGCTGATAGGTTTCGCCAGCACGTAATGCCAGATCTCGGGATTCGAGTACATTGATGCCGCCGAACAGAACAAAAGGCCGGTCGTTGGCGCAATGGATATCGGTGGGAAGGGTCACAGTCTGTGCGTTCACGGGGGTTCTCTCCAAGGATTATGTGAATGATACCTTGTGTATTTGGCGCCAAGTGCCGACACCGCCCGCTGCGCCGACTGTCAGGGTGCCGTCACTGAAACCGAATAAACTGGTATCTTTTTTTGAGTACGCATGATTACCCCCTTTGAGGCGCTCGCCTGTCCTTTGGACGGCAAGCCACTGGCGCGCCATGGCGCAATCTGGCGTTGCGAAGCGGGCCACAGCTTCGATGTCGCAAGCCAGGGCTATACCCATCTGCTTCCCGTGCAGATGAAGCGCTCGCGCGACCCCGGCGACAGCAAAGACATGGTGGCGGCCCGGCGGCGCTTTCTGAATGCCGGGGGATACCAGCCCATTGCGGCGGACATGGCTCAAGCAACGCTGGAAGCGCTGCCGCCGAATACCATCGCCTCGTGCATGGATGCCGGCTGCGGCGAAGGCTATTATCTGCGTCAGCTCGCCAGGGCGGCGGGCGATCGACAACCCATCGCCATGCTGGGCCTGGATATCTCCAAATGGGCGGTCCAGGCAGCCGCCAGGCAGGACAAACGCCCTGGCTGGGTCGTGGGCAGCAATGCCTGTCTGCCTGTATGCAACGCAACACTTGACCGTGTGCTGTGCGTGTTTGGTTTTCCCGTTTACCCGGAGTTTGCACGAGTGCTCAAACCGGGCGGCCTGCTGATCAAGGTCGATGCCGGCCCCGATCATCTGCGCGAACTGCGGGAAATCATCTATCCCACGCTCAAGGCGGGGCGACGCCTGACGGCAGCGGCGCCAGAAGGCTTCACGCAGCAAACCGTCACCACAACGCGCTATCGTCTCGATCTCGCCAGCAAGGAACAAATCATTGACTTGCTGGCCATGACCCCGCATCTCTATCGCGCCAGTACCGAAGGCCGGGCCAAGGCCATGGCATTGACCTCGTTGTCGGTAACCGTGGATGTACAGATCGCTTGCTGGCGCCGCAATGCGGCGGCCTCGCCGTGACGGCGACAACGGCGAGCCATATCCTGCGTGCGTGGCGCGATCGTGCCACGCACGCCAAAGTGTGGGCCTTGGCGCTGCCCATGATCCTCTCCAACCTGACGGTACCGCTTGTCGCGCTGGTGGACAGCGCGGTCGTGGGGCATCTGCCCCATGCGCACCAACTGGGCGCCGTAGCGGTCGGCGCCAGTTTCTATACCGTGCTGGCCTCCCTGACCAGCTTTCTGCGCATGGGCACAACAGGCTTTGCCGCGCAGGCCGCCGGAAAAAACGATGGCGGCGCGATGCGCCGCATCTTTCTGCAAAGCCTTGCGCTCGCCTGGATACTCGCCGCGATCCTGGCTATCGCGGCACTCCCGCTTGCCACCGTGGCCTTCGACATCATGAAGCCTTCGCCCGAACTCGAAACGCTGGCACATCAGTTCTTTCGCATCCGGCTGTTCGGACTGCCTGCCACGCTGACGCAGTATGCGCTCATTGGCTGGCTGCTCGGATCGCAAAACGCCCGTGCTCCGCTGGCCATCATGCTGGCGACCAATATCGGCAACATTGTCCTGGTCCTGTGGCTGGTGCTGGGTCTGGAATGGGGTGTCGAAGGCGCAGCCATCGCCAGCGTCTGCGCAGAGTGGATGGGTGTCGCGTTAGGCCTGCTTCTGGTTCGCAAGCGGCTGGCCCGCATTTCCGCGCCCGTCGATTGGCGCGCCATGCGACGATGGGAAAACTGGGCCCCGCTGCTGCAGACCAATCGCGACATTTTCATTCGCTCGCTGGCGCTGCATTGCGTCTTTCTGTCGGTGACGATACGCGGCGCCCACTTGGGTGATGCCACCGTCGCCGCCAATGCCCTGTTGTTAAATGGCCTGCTCGTGTGCGCTTATGCGCTGGATGGGCTTTCGCACGCCGTGGAAGCCTTGTGCGGCCATGCGATTGGCGCCCGGCGACAAGATACGCTGCTGCGCGTGCTGGTGGTCTCAGGTGGCTGGGCGCTACTGATCAGTACGCTGTTTGCGGTGCTCTTCACTTTCTTTGGCGACCTGTTTATCGCCATGCAGACCGATATGCCCGCCGTACGCGCAACGGCCCAGGTGTATCTTCCGTATCTGGCCGTACTGCCGTTGATTGCTGTCTGGAGCTATTTGCTGGATGGGCTGTTCATCGGCGCCACGCGCGCCAGGGAAATGCGCAACGCCATGGTGCTCAGCGTCGCGCTCTGCCTGCCGCTCGCGTGGGCCATCCGCACTGACGGCAACCATGGCCTGTGGATAGCCCTGCTTGCCTTCATGACGATCCGCGCCGTCACACTGGGCGCGGTCGCCTGGAACATCAAGCAACGGAATTTGTGGATACCGGCATGACGGCCACGCTGCGGCGGGACCCGTTTTGGGAACGTTTGTTATCATCCCAGACATCGCCACACTTAATCAAGGACAGCTGTATCGTCTGATGACCAAGGCCAAGAACACACATTCGAACTCCCTGGACGCCCTGCGCGGGCTCGCCGCCCTGAGCGTCATTTTCTCCCACGTTTTTCTGCTCTATTACAGCGAATTGCACTCCGGCCAAACGCCGGCGCAGGCGTCCACGCTGGCGCTCAATATTTTCAATTCGCCCTTTACGTTCTTCTATCGCGGCGGTGCGGCAGTTCTGCTTTTCTTTTTGCTGAGCGGTTACGTCCTGTGCGCCGCCTGTATCAAGAAAGCGCCACACGACAATCGCTATGTGTCCATTGCCGCCAGCAAACGTTATCTGCGGCTGGGCTTGCCTGTCGCCGCTGCCGTATTCATCGGCTATCTGGGCATCGTATTCAATCTTTTCCCCGCCGCGCCAGCCGGCATCAATGCATTCCTTGATTTCCCCGATCCCAGCCTGGGCTTTGTCCAAATGCTCAAGTCCGCCTTGTACGGCAGCATGCTGTTTGGCGACGGCAGTTTCGATTATGTCCTGTGGACGATCTCGATCGAGTTTTATGGCTCGCTGCTGGTCTTCGCGCTCTATGCTCTGATCGGCAGAAACAGGCGTTTTTCCATCGCCTTCTGCGCCGCCCTGGCCAGCTTCCTGCTTTTTCTTCCCAGGAACTTGAGCACCTATAGTCTTTTTTTCTGGGGAGCCGCATTGGCGCATGTCGATTTCGGTGCCGTGAAGACGCGGCTCGGACGCCGGGCGGCCGTGGTTTCCCTGCCGGTACTCGCGCTCGGCTGCTATCTCGTTGGGTTCTTTGAGAGCAGCGCGTCCTACCAGTGGCTGCAACCCGTTACGGCCGCGATTCACGTCTTCGCGACCCACGCCAACCCTTCCATCCTCTATCCCGCGCTCGGCTCGCTGTGCATACTGATCGCAATCTTGATAGGCACCGGCCAGCACAAGCCATCGCGCGGCACAGGCGCAGCGCTGCTTGAGTGGATAGGCAAGCTGTCATTTTCTGTATATTTGCTGCACCCGTTCGTTCTGGCCACAGCGGGAAAGTATATTTTCCTGGAGATGGGAAAAAACACGCATTCGCTATTGCTATGCCTGGCTGCGGTGTTCTCGGGCACGTATTTCTTTTCCTACTTCTTCTACAAGCACGTTGACAAGCCGTCGATGAAAATCGCCAATCGGTTCGGCAAACAGCTCGTCCTTGCCCAGCGGCCCAGCTGATACGCCCCGCGCCGCGGGCCAGGCCCCTGCGCGCAACGCCTCAGGCCCGCTCAGCCGCTATGCGTCTTCACCCAATCCACATAGCGGTCGACCCAGCCCTGCAAAAAGGCCTTGCTGTCAGCACCGATATTTCCGTCTTCATCGAACAAGCCCTCTTTGGCATGGATGAAGGCCTCTGGCTGCCCCATGGTGGGCATGTCGAGATAGGCCAGGGTGTTTCTCAGGTGCTGCTGCGCCAGCGAGGTTCCGATTGAGCCGATCGACACACCCAGCACACCGGCCGGCTTGCCGGCCCAGGCGCTTTGCCCATAAGGGCGTGAAGCCTGGTCGATGGCATTTTTGAGCACGCCGGGGACGGATCGATTGTATTCTGCCGTGACGAAGACAACGCCCTGAGCGTCCGAAATCTCGGACTTCAGGCGCTTGACGGGCGGCGCCTGGTTGGCGTCATCATCCTGATTGTAGAGAGGCAGGTCTCCGATTTCGACCTGACTGAAGGAAAAGTCCGCTGGCGCCAGCTTGGCAATGGCGCTGGCGAGCTTGCGATTGAACGAATCCTTGCGAAGGCTTCCCACAACAACAGCGATCTTGTATTGACTCATGCACATCTCCCGTTAACGTAGAGGCTGAATTCAGAACCGTGTAGTGACACGTAGATTCTAACGGGAAATCAGGCAGGCCGTTATGCGGGCATCAAGGGCGGATAATCAATGTAGCCCATGGCGCCGCCGCCATAAAAGGTGCTGGAATCGGGGGCATTCAGCGGCAGGCCTTCGCGCAACCGCCGTACAAGATCAGGGTTGGCCAAGGCCCAGCGCCCTACCGGCGCCACATCGGCCAGCCCGGTCTCAATGTCCTGTGCGATCAGTTCAAGAGGCCGGTTCCCGCGATTGACCAGCAGCGTCGTGGGCCATGCCGCGCGGATAGCCTTGAGCAAGGCTTCGTTGCCATGATGAGCGATATGCAGGTAAGCCAATGCCCGCTGCGCAAGTTCGCCAACAAGATAGCGATACAGTTCATCGCCCTGCGCGCCCTCATCGATGCCGCCCAGCCGCGAACCGGGAGACAGGCGGATGCCTGTGCGATCCGCGCCAATTTCATCCGCGACAGCGGCTGCGACCTCCAAGGCAAAGCGGGCGCGATTCTCGATCGTGCCGCCATAAGCGTCATCGCGGTGGTTGGCGTTTTCCGCCAGAAACTGCTGGATCAAATATCCATTGGCGCCGTGAATCTCAACGCCATCAGCACCCGCTTCGATGGCTTTTCTGGCGGCACGACGGTGATCATCAACGGTTGTGGCGATCTCTGCCAGGGTCAGGGCACGTGGCGTGGGAATATCCTTCATGCCGGCTGCGGTATACATCTGCGCGCTGGGATGGATTGCCGATGACGAGACGGCCTGCCGGCCGTGCGGCGTATTGTCCGGATGCGACATCCTGCCTACGTGCATGAGCTGAATGTACAAATGGCCGCCCCTGGCGTGCACCGCGTCCGCCACTTGCCGCCAGCCTTGCACATGCGCGTCAGTATAGATACCCGGCGTATTGAGATAGCCCTGCCCATCGGCGCAAGGCTGGGTGCCTTCTGAGATCAGCAATCCGAGCGATGCGCGCTGCGCGTAATACGCCGCGGCCAGTGGCCCGGGCGTGCCATCAGAACGGGCCCTGCTGCGTGTCATGGGCGACATCGCCAAACGATGCGGCAGGGCCAACCGACCAAGGTTCACCGGATCCCACAATGTATTGACAGCCATGTTGATTCTCCTGGATAGCGTAAAAGGATGATGCGTACAAAGCACTTGACGCTACGATAGATTGTTTCAAATACGATGAGAAGATACTAATATCTGTACATATTGTCTTGAATATGGAACAAGCATGGATCTTTCCTCACTCGCGGATTTCAATCTCGTTGCGCTGCACGGCGGCTTTGGCAGAGCCAGCCGAGTCACCGGACGGCCCAAGGCCACCCTCTCAAGACGAGTGATGGATCTGGAACAGAGCCTGGGCGTCCGGCTGATCGAACGCGGCGCGCGCGCGCTGCGTCTTACCGAAGAAGGGCGCGCCCTGTATGAGCGCACGCACGGCCTGTTGGGGGAAATCATCGAGGCAGGCAGCGACGTGGCGGCGGGAATCGCCGAACCCCGAGGCGAGCTGCGGGTGAGCGCACCGGTGTTGTTTTCGCATGCCATGTTTGGCCCCATCGCGGCGGGCTTTATCCAGACCTATCCGGAAGTGCGCCTGACCATCACTGCCGAAGACCGCAGCGTCAACCTTATCGAAGACGATTATGATGCAGTCATCAGAGTGAATCCGCATCCGGATGCCACGCTCGTCGGCCGCTGTTTCGCGCGCGACGAAATATTGCTGGTGGCGCCCTCGTCGCTGCCGCGCCCCAGACACGCTAAAGGTCAACCGGCCACCCTGCCCGCCGTGGTACTGGGCAATAATTTCGACCCGGGGCCTTGGCATTATCACGATGGCAAAACGATGCGCACCGTCATGCCCCAGGCCAGGCTGGGCCTGTCTTCACTCATTATGGTGCGCGATGCCGTCCTTGCGGGCGCTGGCGCGGCGCTCATACCCCGATCACTGCTGGAGCGCCTGGGCCCTGAACCAGGCCTGTCCGTCTGGGGAAAGCTGCCGGACCGGCCTGTCGAACTCTGGGTCTTGCACCATTCCCGCCGCCTGGCAAGCACCAAGGTTGTTCGCTTCGTGGAATACCTGTGCGATGCCTTCCCTTCCCGAACACTGCAAGACAGGAACTTGCCCACGCGCTGAGAGTCCAACCCCCCATGTTTGCGCGCCTGCCCTCTCTTTATCGACGACTGCTGGCTATCGGCCTGTTCACCGCCGCCAGTGTGGTCGGCTGCACGCAACTCGACTCCTGGCAGCGGCAGGCTATTTTCTCGCCAGCGGGCGACCAGCAGCGATGGTGGCGCGAACCCCTTGCAAACACAGAAGTCTTTGATCTGACGCTCGACAACGGCGATCAGGTGCACGCGTGGTACTGGCAGCACGCCAACGCCCATGCCCCCACCGTTTTATACTTGCACGGCTCGCGCTGGAACCTGAACGGCAGTGTCTTTCGCATGGAGCGCTGGACCCAAATGGGCTATTCCATCCTCGCGATCGACTACCGCGGTTTTGGCCAATCCACGCCCCTGCTCCCCTCCGAGCGCACAGCCGTCGAAGACGCCACAGCGGCACTTCACGAACTGGCGCGACGCCAACCTGATCCCGCCAAGCGCTTTGTTTATGGCCACAGCCTGGGCGGCGCCATTGCCATCGACCTGGCGTCACGCGCCGATCTGCCGACATTTGCGGGCCTGATTGTCGAATCCAGCTTTACCAGCATCCCGGCCATGCTGGGCACGCTGCGCTGGGGCAGTCTGCCTGGCGCAAGCCTGTTGGTCACCCAGCCTTTCGATTCCGTGCAAAAACTGGCATCCCTCACCACGCCCATGCTGATCGTGCATGGCACCGCCGACCGCGTGGTGCCGCACACCATGAGCGACGAGCTGTTCGCCGCAGCCACCAATATTCCCGCAGGCCTGAAGCGCCTGGTCAAAATCGAAGGCGCTTCCCACTCTGGCGCGGTGCGCAGCGGCAAAGCCTACGAATCCGCTGTCACGCGTTTTATTACGGATGCCAGCCAGGCGCATGCATCGGCACATCACGCCGAGCCTTCCAGCCAGTCCAGAATGCGCCGCCTGTCCTCATCCAGGTCCGGCGCCCGGTCAGCCACGGGCGGCAGTCCTGCTGAAAATCTCACCGGAAACATGGCCCCGTCTGAATCCGGCGCACATAGCCCTTCAGAAACCACATGAGGATCGGTCGCCACTTCGCGGCAATCAAGCACAGGCGCCCAGGGGATCTCTGTATCCCCCAGGCAAGCTTCCCAAGCCGACCTGGTCTTGCCAAGAAAGATCGTCTGCAACAGCTCGTGCAACTCGCGCCTGGCCGCCATGCGGCCTGCCCTGCTGCAATACGCGGGAGACCATAGCGCGGGATACTCGCCGCCCAGGCGTTCCCGCAGCGCCACCCAGAATTTCTCCTCCTGAATTCCCAGCGCGATGTAGCGTCCGTCCGCGGTCTGGAACAGGTCGTTGTCCGGCATGACATGCGGCGTCGCATGGGTGTCGTTGCCAGTATGGCGCAGCATCTGGGCGATGCCTGGCCAGGTCCAGGCCAGCGTGGCGGCATGAAGCGACACATCCAGATGCTGCCCCTGGCCTGTCTGCTGCGCCGACATCATCGCGACCACCATGGACAGCGCGGCGTGCAGCGAGCCACAGTAATCCGACAATCTCACGCGCGGGCGCGCCACCACATCGTCAACCTGGGCGGGGACCGCCCAGTACCCTGCCAGCGCCAGATAGTTCAAATCGTGTCCGGGCCTGTGCGCGTAGGGGCCGGTTTGGCCAAAGCCTGAGATCGAACACATGACAAGTGCGGGATTGATGCCTTGAAGCTTGTCGTAAGCCAGACCCAGGCGTTGCATGACGCCAGGTCTAAATCCCTCGATCAGGCCATGCGCACGTCTCACCAGACGGAGCAAGATGGCGTTGTCCTCCGGCTGTTTCAAATCCAGCTGAATCGCCAGCTTGCCCTGGTTATATCTGACAAAGGTCGCCTGGCCCAGCGTGCGGGAGGTATCGCCTCCTGGACGCTCCACCTTGATCACGGTCGCCCCCAACTGACCCAGCAGCATCGCGGCGTGCGGGCCCGGATGCAACTGCCCAAGATCCAGCACAATCTTTCCGGTCAGACAGGTTGTGGTTGTCATTGCACCTTCCCTTGGTCAGGACAGGATTGCCTTGGCAATCGTATTGCGCTGGATTTCGCTGGTGCCGGTCACAATACGATATAGGCGCAATCGTCGGAAAATGAACTCAACCGGATGATTCCTGGTGACACCTACATTGCCATGAATCTGCATTGCCTTGTCCGCGATCTCGAAGCATTTCTCGGAGACGAACAGCTTGCACATGGAGGCTTCCTTGCGAATATCCTGGCCGGCATCGGCCATCTTTGCGGTCGCCATGATCATGCTCGTGCAGGCATACAAGCTGGTCGCCATATCGGCCAGCATATGCTGTATGGCCTGGAACCGGCTGATCGGTCCGCCGAACTGCTGCCGCTTGCCGGCATAATCAACGGCCAGGTGATAAGCCTGCCGTGCCAGCCCCGTCATGGTAGGGCAATGCAGGAGCCGGTTCACGCTGATCCTGCCCATCGCCGTCCTGAAGCCCTGCCCTTCTTCGCCGAGCAGGTTGGCACGCGGAACTCTGACATCACGCAGCACGATATCGGCATCCACATGCTGGCCGGTCATCGGAAGATAATCGTAGGTCAGGCTGACCCCTGGCCTGTCCAGTTCGATCAGGATGGCCGAGATTCCATCGGACCCCTTGTCCGGATCGGTTACACACATCGTAATCGCGTAATCCGCGAATGCGCTTGCGCTGATGTAGTGCTTATGTCCGTTGATAATATAATCGTCGCCGTCCCGTACAGCCCGGGTTCTGATGCTGGCGGCATCCGACCCGGACTGCGGCTCTGTCATCGCAAAACAAGTGCCCAGCTCGCCCCGCACGACGGGCAGAATAAAACGCTCAATTTGCTCGGGACTGGCGTACTTGACGAGATTGCCGATTCTGGCGGGGCCGCCCCAGTCGCCCAATACGTGCGGAAACAATATCGCGCCCGATGCCGCGACATCGTCCTTGAGCACACACAGGTCCTGCACACCCATGCCCTGGCCACCCAGTTCGCAAGGCACCTGCAATCCATAAAATCCCAGTTCCCGCGAACGTTTCCATACTTTGCGCACGACTTCCTTGGAAAACCGGTCTTCATAGCCAAAGCCATTTTCCTGTTCGAAAGGAATGAGTTCCTCGTCGAGATAGGCACGCAGACGTACACGCAGGGTGTCAAGGTCAGGGTAGCTTGTCATCGTATCCATAATGGTGCGCCGCTTTTTCGTTAAGGGAATACAGATATTGACAGTGCGGGCCTGGATGCTGGATTATCGTTTCGTCAATTTCAATAACGCAGGGGAATGTCGTGCGGCTCGAAGACCTGAATTATTTCCTTGCGGTGGCTGATACCGGCCATGTGGGACGCGCCGCAGACAAGCTCGGGCAAACGCAACCCGCCTTGACCAAGGGCATTCAACGTCTGGAAAACGAGCTCAAGCTGCAGCTTTTCGAGCGCACGCCCAAAGGCATGGTGCTGACAACGGTCGGACGCACTTTTTACGAGCGCGCGCACAGCGTACAACTTGGCCTGAACGAGGCGGTCCGCGAAGCGCAAGACTTGCACCTGGGCGCCATAGGTCTGCTGCGGGTGGGCTTGCCCCCGAACTATGCCGATTACTTTGCCTCGGCCTGTGAGCTCTTGCTGCGTCAGCGGCCAGCCGCCCGGGTGCAGGTCACGCTCGGCCTGAACGATATGCTGTTTTCCGCCCTGCGCAACGGCGACCTGGATCTGTGCATCAGCGGTCAGCACAACGCGGCAAATCCCGATTTTGAGCAGCAGCCGCTGTTTGACGATGATTTGCGTATTGTTGCCCGCGAAGGCCATCCGTTCTTTTTCCGCAACCCGCTGCGTTTCGCTGCGCTGGCCGAAGCCGCATGGATTCTGCCGAGCAACAAGATTGTCGCGCGCCGATGGGTAGACGCGCGTTTTCTTGAGCATGGCTTGCCGACACCCCATGTCGTGGTCGAGTCGAGCTCGTCGAGCGTGTCGCTGATACGCATGGTACGCAGCTCGGATCTGCTTACCATCGCCACCGAATCATCGTTGCGACAGCCGGAATGTAAAGGACTGCGCCCCATCCCCTTGCGCGAAGCGGCCTGGCGTCGCGTTGTGGGCATCACAACTCGCCGAGGCGCTTATCTTTCACCGCTGGCGCAGCGCTTTATCGACCTGCTGCATCAACACAAGCCTGTCGACCTTCTGCGCAACGATATCGACGGCTAGACCACCCTGCGCGCATGGCCGCTCCAGTAAGGATCCTTGAGCGCCTTTCTCGCTATCTTCCCGTTTGCGTTCTTGGGCAGCGCTTCCAACAGAACGATTGAGCGCGGTTTCTTGAAATCCGCGAGCAATGTCTTGCAATGGGCCGCAAGATTATCCGCGTTGGCCTGGATGCCAGGTTTCAAGACCACTGCGGCCATCACGGACTCACCCCATATCTCGTCCGGTACGCCGAACACACAGGCTTCGTACACGGCGGGATGCCGGTATAAAACCTGTTCCACCTCGGTTGGATATACATTGAAGCCACCGGAGATGATCATGTCTTTCTTGCGATCCACGATATATAGATAGCCCTCGTCATCCATGCGCGCAAGATCCCCTGTGTGGCACCAGCCATCGCGCAGCGCCTGCGCGCTCAGCTCGGGTTCGCGCCAATAACCTGCAAACACATCGGGACCGCGCACCGCGATCTCACCCACCGCGCCCGCATCAACCGGTTGCCCGTCATCGCCCAGCAGCCGCAGCTCGGTTTCCCCAAAGGCACGGCCGCAAGAGAGCAATAACTCCTCGCGTTCGCGCAATGCACGCGCATGGTCATCCGTTGCCAGCAAGACCATGCCACCCGTCGTCTCGCCTGCGCCATAGCCCTGACTGAGCACCGGGCCCAACGCGTCCCATGCCTCTCGGATGCGTGCGGGCGCCATGGGCGCGGCGCCATAGGACACCTGGCGCAATGAGCGCAAATCGTAGCGATGCAAGGAAGGATGCGCGATGAGCATATTGATCATCGTTGGCACCATAAAGGTGAAGGCTGCACGATGGCGCTCGACCGAGGACAGAAACTGTTCAGGATCGAACCGCTCATGCAGCAGGATTGTCCCCCCCTGAAAAAGAAAGGGTTGGATAAACATGCCGCTGGCGTGCGTGATGGGGCCGGACAGCGCCAGAACATCACCCGCATTGGCCCGCATACGGCCCATGACCACCTTGCGCAGCGAGGCCAGCCGGTTTCCCACCGTTTGCATGGCCGCCTTGAGCTTGCCCGTGGACCCTGATGTAAAGTGCAGGACCGCCAGATCGCTGGCTTGCATTTGAACGTCCGGATTCCGGGGCGACGCAGCCATGAGCAAGGTCTCGTACTCGCTGTCTTCGCCATAGCGCTTGCCCATGGCGATGGTGCGTTCCACGCAATCGAGCTGTGTCCTGACCGCCTCGGCTCCCTCGCGATGCGCCTCATCCAGAAACAGAAAACGCGCTTCGGCGTTGCTGACAGTTTCTATCAGTTCCTGGGGAGACAGCCTGGCGTTCAGCGCCACCTTGACCAGCCCGGCCTTGTAAAGCGCGCATTCGAGCTCAATGATCTCAGGCCGGTTCCAGGCCTGTATGGCGACCCGCTCGCCCTTGCGCAGGCCAAGTCCGATAAGCGCGTTGGCGAGGCGGCTGGAACGCGTATCCAGATCGCCATGGCTGATCGTCTGATCGTTGAAAATAATGGCAGGCCTGTTGCGCCAATACTGCGCATTGCGGCTGATGAAACGTCCTTGGTTCATGGAAATAGGCCTCGAAGAGAAAGAGGCCTCATGATGAGGGCCGGCAGCGAACTTCGTGATAACGCCACGCCAAGACTTGATGACGTGCCGTTATCGGTTCGGACGCCATGCTGTCGTGGCCGGCTGACACGCTCAATGGGCGGACGATGCCGTTGCGTTATCGAATCGCAGTATCAGGGAATGAAGCGCCGGGAGGCGGTGAAGTATAACGTTTCCATCATGCAGTCGGCATCAGCGCGACACGCACACGACAACTACCTGGAGACATAGCATGCGTATTCTATCGTTCACCTCGCGCCTGGCGGCGGCGGTTACCTTGGGCATTGCCACCTTTTCCTCTGCCATGGCAGCAAGCAGCGATTATCCTTCGCGGCCCATACAACTGATCGTGCCGTTCAGCGCCGGCGGCCAGTTCGATTTTCTTGCCCGCGTCGTTGCGGAATCCATGAGCAAAAACCTGGGACGCCAGATGATTGTTGAAAACATCAGTGGCGCCGGCGGAAATGTCGGCGGCGCCAAGGCGGCCAATGCCAAGCCAGATGGCTACACGCTCCTGGAATACGGCGGCAACTATGCCATCGCCAAATATCTGACCAAGAATCTGAGTTACGACCCGCTGGGAGACTTCAAGCCGGTTGCGGCCATCAGCCTCGCACCGCATGCAATCTTGATCAATGCCAAGCTGCCCATCAACAGCTTTGAGGAGCTGGTTGCGTATGCCAAGGCCCATCCCGACGCATTCAACTATGCAACGCCGGGGGTGGGCACCTCCATGCAGCTAACCTTTGAAGAAATCAAATCGCATTTTGGATTCCCCGCCACGCATATTCCCTATCGAGGCGGCAGCAATGCGCTCAATGATCTGGCCAGCGGCCAGGTTTCCGCAGGCATCGTCGCTGTTGCGCCAGCCATGCCCTTTATACAGTCGGGCCAGATAAAAGCGCTGGCTATAACCGGCCCCGAGCGCGTACAGCCACTACCCGATGTGCCCACGATCTCGGAGCTGGGCTATACGGGGTTCAGCAGCGGCAGCTGGGCCGGCATCGCTGTTCCCAAGGGAACGCCGGACGAGATCGTGGAACGGCTTCACGCATCGGTGCAGGCAGCCTTGAGCGATCCCGACCTGCTGGCGCGATTTGACGCACTTGCGTTTACGGCCTTGCCGGGCACGCAAGCGGATTTTCAGGCACGCATCGACGACGAAGCCCAGCGCTACGGGCCGATCATTGAACGACTGCAGCTCCAGCGCTGAAATCAGCGGTCCGCAGAAAGCCGGCGCCAGGGCCGGCCTGCGGATGCGCCGCGGCCCGACTGAAAGCGGGCAACAATACCCTCATTGGCATACAAAATAGCATTTAAGCGATGTGACGCGCCTCGTTGATCGACAAAAAACAAGTAAAATCTGTCAACACTAGCCCTTCCCCTCGCAAAATACGGGCTTATCACAGCCCGCTGGCGCCATTCCCGTTTTCGCGGGAGCCATGATCTGGCAAGACGCGCCGCTCCAAGTTGGTATGCCAAATGAGAATGAACGATGCACACAACACCCTTGCCGCAGCCGCGCAGACAGAAGACGTCGACATAACCATCGACCGGCGCACCCTGCCTACTGCTGTGGCAGAGCGCCTGCGCGACATGATTATCGAGGGTGAGCTGCCAGCGGGAACGCGTCTGAATGAGCGCACATTGTGCGCTCGCCTGCAGGTGTCGCGCACACCTTTGCGGGAAGCCTTTCGCTTGCTGTGCGCCGATGGCTTGGTGCGCATGCAGCCCAACAAAGGGGCTCAAGTCGTGGCGCTGTCCCAAGACGATATCAGACAGAGCTTCGAAGTCATGGGCGCGCTGGAGGCATTGTCCGGCGAGCTGGCTTGCCAGCACGTGACAGATCGCGAAATTATCGAGATCCGCGCATTAACCTTCGAAATGCAGGCCTGCCATGCGCGGGAGGATCTCTCTTCCTACTACCGCATCAATCGCGAAATCCATGATCGCATCAACGCCGCATCCCGCAACGCCCTGCTGGAAGATGTCTACCGCAACATCAACCTGCGCCTGCAAAACCTGCGTTTTCGCTCCAACCTCAACCACGACAAGTGGGACCGCGCCATGCGTGAGCACCTCGATATGGCAGACGCCCTCGAAGCGCGCGATGGCGCACGACTCTCCAGAATCATGCGCGATCACCTGAAACGCAAAGGCGAAACCGTGCTCGAAGACCTTCAACAACAGGCCGCCTTGCCAACAGCACAAAACGGCGATTGATCAGCTCCGCTTCACCGCCTCGAGTATCTGGCCGAACAATTCGTCCGCATGCGAGGACTCAAGCCAGCGTACGATGACCACAAGCTTGTGTTCGGGCTCTACCCAGGTAAACGAACTGCCTGCGCCTATGCCAAAGAAGCTGGTCTCGGGCAGGCTGGGGAATATCTTGCGCGCGTGATTGAGCCAGATCAGGTAGCCATAGTAAGGCGCAATATCGCAAGGCCGACGCATTTGCGCAATCCACTCCGATGAGAGCACGCGCTTGCCATCCGCCATGCCATCGTTCAACAGCATCAGCCCCACTTTGGCCTGATTGCGCGCGCTGACCGACATCCCTCCGCCCCAATGCGTACCTCCGGTTACGGACTGAACCCGCTTGCCCGCAATATCGACCCAGGCATTGTCATAACCTACCCACTGCCAGTCTTCACTGGCGCCCACAGGCCGCATAATGGCTTCGCGAAACACCTCTGGCAACGGCTGCTGAAACAGGTGCAGCAAGGCAAACGCCAACTGATTGATGCGGACATCGTTGTATTCCCAATAGCTGCCCGCTGCCTGCAATGGCCGCGCATCGCCTTTGCGCCCAGACGGAGGTTCGCCGAAGGTGACAGCCCGGTAGCGATCGGCCTGGTCGGGAATATCCCAAAGCGTGCCTTCCCACTCGCTGGTTTGATGCAGCATATGCTCCCAGGTGATGCGCGCATTGTTGCCTTCGTCAAAGCCTATCCCCGGCAAACGCTGTCCTATCGGCTCGCGCACATCAGGCAGCAAGCCGCGATCATGCGCCACGCCCGCCAGTAGCGCAAGATACATCTTGGCCACGCTGAAGGTAAGATCCGCGCGGTCCGGCTCTCCCCAGGCTGCCAGCTCCTTGCCTTCGCGCAGAATCACCCCCGACACAGGGCCCCTTGAATGGATGGGTCCGTACAGTCTGTTCCAGGGAGGCGGGTCATTCAGGTGCACACCGAAATTGCCGCTGGCGTCCCGATCCCAGGTTGATTCGTGGGCCTGCGCAAAAGCGATGGCTTGGTCAAATGTCGTCATGCTTGTCTCAAGGTCGATTAATGGTATACAAAATTATTTTGCGTAATCATAATAGGCATGGCCATCTCATTATGGCAAGATGGTATCAGGTATGAGCCCCAGAAGCTCACCGTGCGCAATAGGCCAAGTTGGTATACAAGGCCGCCTACCGTTACCCGGAGGAAGACAAAATGAAACCACTGATGCAAACCCTGGCCATGGGCCGCCCTGGCATGTGGCGAGGCCTGGCCGCCAGTCTGATCACAGCAGGACTCCTGAGCGCCAGCTTGCCGGCGCTGGCGAACAAAGCGGATGACACGCTGCGCATGGCTTACGACCAGGCCCCCGAAAGTGTCGATCCGTATTTCAACAACGTGCGGATCGGCGTCATCATCGCCGCGAACGTATGGGATACCCTGCTGTACCGCGACCCGATGACCAACGAGTACAAAGGCCAACTGGCGGAAAGCTGGGAACAGGTGGATGACCGTACGCTGGAGTTCAAACTGCGCCAGGGCATCAAGTTCCACAATGGTGAACCGTTCAATGCCGACTCGGTGGTCTATACCCTGAACTTCGTGTCCGACCCGGCCAACAAGGCCACGACGCAACAGAACGTGAGCTGGATCGATCACGCCGAAAAAATCGACGATTACACCGTACGCGTGATCAGCAAGGAGCCTTTTCCTGCCGCCAAGGAGTTCCTGTCAACCACCGTCGCCATCCATCCCGCCAAGTATTACAAGGAAGTCGGCCCGCAGGGCATGAGCGCCAAGCCGGTGGGCACGGGCCCCTATAAAGTCGTCGAGTACATTCCCGGCAAATCCATTTCTTTGGAACGCAATACCGATTACTTCAAGGACTCGCCCAAGCGTCAGCCCACCATAGGCAAAGTCGTTATCCGCTTCATTCCCGATCGCCAGACCCAAATGGCTGAAGTGATTTCAGGCGGTGAGGATTTCATCATGCACGTGCCCAAGGACCAGGCCGAGCAATTGAAGTCCATGCCCAATCTGCAGGTAAAAAGCGGCAACACCATGCGCATCGTCTTCATGCAGCTGAATACCCGCGACGACACGCCTACGCCGCAACTGAAGGATGAACGCGTGCGCAAAGCCATTGCACACGCCATAGACCGCAAGTCCATCATCAAGAACATCGTGGGCGAAGGCGCCGAACTGCTGGAAACGATCTGCACGCCATCGCAAACCGGCTGCACGCACGAAGGCGCGCCAACTTACGATTACGATCCCGAACTCTCCAAGAAACTGCTCGCCGAAGCAGGATATCCGAATGGATTCGAGACCAGCATCGTCGCCTATCGCGAACGCAACCAGACAGAAGCCCTGATCAACTATCTGCGTGCGGTGGGTATCGATGCCAAGCTCAACTTCCTGCAGTACGCCGCAATGCGCGACATGATTCGGGCGGGCAAGGCATCCATGACGCACCAAACCTGGGGATCGAATCTGGTCAACGATGTATCGGCTTCGACACCAGTGTATTTTGGCGGCGGCGCGGACGATGTCACCGGCGACAAAGAGGTACAGGCCTTGCTGGCGGAGGGCGCCGTCACTATCGATGAGGATAAGCGCAACGACCTTTACAAGCAGGCGCTCACCCGAATCGCCGAACATGCTTATGCCATCCCGTTGTGGTCCTTGCCGGTGTATTACGTGGCGAGCGGCGATGTGGACTTTACGCCCTATCCCGATGAGCTCATACGCTTCTGGGACATGAGCTGGAAATAACCCACTGAAAAGCCAGACGACACTATGCCGATCTATATGCTGAAGCGGCTGGGGCTGTCAGTGCTGGTTGCACTGACAGTCTCCATCATCGCCTACCTGTTGCTGCATCTTTCTGGCGATCCCGCCATCGCGCTGGCGGGAGAAGGCGCTCGCCAGGTGGATATTGACATGATCCGCAAGACCTATGGGCTGGACAGACCGGTGGTTGTGCAGTACGCGGACTGGCTCTGGCATATTGTGCGCGGCGATTTCGGCACGTCGGTTTACTTCAAGACAGAGGTCGGCCCGCTCATCCTGGAAAAACTTGCCACGACCGTCAAGTTGGGGCTCTATGCGCTGGCCTTTTCCCTCTTCATTTCCATTCCGCTGGGCGTACTGGCCGCCCTCTACAAGAACTCATGGATAGACCGCCTTTGCCTGGCAGTGGCAGTCCTGGGCCAGGCCCTGCCCAATTTCTTCTTTGCCTTGCTGCTGATCATGCTGTTGTCCGTGACGTGGCGCCTGCTGCCCGTATCCGGCAGCGGCACCTGGCAGCACTTCGTCATGCCTGCCATTGCGCTGGGCTACTACGTCGCGCCTGCCTTCATGCGACTGATCCGGGCCGGCATGATCGAAGTACTGAGCGCCGACTATATCCGGACTGCCCGCGCCAAAGGGCTGCCGGCATCGCGCGTGATTTTCAAGCACGCCCTGCGCAATGCCATTGTGCCGGTGGTCGCCCTGGCCGCAGTGCAACTGGGTTATCTGCTTGGAGGATCAGTCGTGATCGAAACCATTTTTGCACTGGATGGCCTGGGGTACCTCGCCTACCAGAGCATTACCTTCAAGGATTACCCGGTCATGCAATCCATTGTGCTGCTGCTTTCCGTCATCTATGTACTGCTGACACTGGCTGCCGACCTTGCCAACGCTTGGCTTGATCCTCGCATACGGGTATCGTAATTCATGGCTAGCTTACCTCCCGTCATCGCCTCGCCCACCGTCCCGCCTCCGCAAGGCGGCTTCGGGCGCCGCCCGCTCTGGCGACGCGTCCTTGCCAACCACGCCTTGTCCGTAGGCGGCGGTCTGCTTCTGCTGATCATGCTGCTTGCCTTGTTCGCCCCCTGGCTTGCGCCCCACGACCCCTATGTACAAGATCTGGCCTACCGCAATGCGCCGCCCATCTGGTTCGACAAGGGAACGTGGCTGCACCCGTTGGGCACGGATCAGCTCGGCAGGGACTACCTCTCTCGGCTGCTCTACGGCGCACGTATTTCGCTGATCATCGGCGCCAGCGTCGCGCTGATTTCCGGCATCATCGGCACCACCATGGGCCTGCTCGCCGGCTACTTCGGCGGCAGAACCGATATGGTGGTTTCTTTTCTGGTCACCACCCGGCTGGCCATGCCAGTCATCCTGGTTGCGCTGGCCACCGTGGCCATTGTGGGCGGATCGCTGGGTGTCGTCATTCTCGTGCTGGGCCTGCTGAAATGGGATCGCTTTGCCGTCGTCATGCGCGGCGCGACGCAGCAGGTGCGCACCCAGGAGTATGTGGCAGCCGCGCAAGCGGCAGGCGCCTCCACCCTGCGCATTGTCATGACCGAAGTATTGCCCAACGTCATTCCGCATCTCATCGTGATCGCCACCCTGGAGGCTGCAAGCGCCATTCTGCTCGAAGCCGCGCTGTCCTTTCTGGGCCTGGGCGTGCAGCCGCCCCTTCCGTCCTGGGGGCTGATGATCTCCGAGGCCAAAGCCTATATGTTTTTCTCGTTCTGGCTGATTGCCATTCCAGGCACGGCGCTGGCCGTATTGATCTTCGCCATCAATCTAGCAGGCGACGGCCTGCATCATTTTCTGACTCCCGAGGAGCGCGCATGACTGGGAACCATGCCGATAGCGTGTTGAGCATCGAAGGCCTGAAAGTGGATATCGACACGCCAGGCGGCGTGCTGCACGCCGTGCGCGATATCACATTCGATGTCAGGCGCGGCGAGACCCTGTGCCTCGTCGGTGAATCGGGCTGCGGAAAGTCATTGACGTCGCTGGCCCTGATGGGATTGCTGCCCCGCCAGGCAAAGCGCTCCACGCGGCGCTTTATATTTCAGGGAATTGATATGAGCTCCGCCGGCAAGCGGCAGATCAATACGCTGCGAGGCAACAAGATGGCGATGATATTCCAGGAGCCCATGACGGCGCTCAATCCCGCCTATACCATCGGCGATCAGTTGATGGAGCACTATATCTTCCACCGGCAGACAACACAGGAGCAGGCGCGTGCTCGTGCCGTCGAGCTTCTGGAAAAAGTCGGGATTGCATCCGCCGCGCGCCGCCTCGGTCAATATCCGCATCAGCTATCAGGCGGGCTGCGTCAGCGTGTCATGATTGCCATGGCCTTGATGTGCGGGCCTGAACTGCTGATCGCCGACGAGCCCAGTACCGCGCTGGATGTCACGATTCAGGCGCAAATCCTGCGCTTGCTGGCAGACCTTCAGGCCGAACTGGGCATTGCCATGATTCTTATTACACATGACCTGGGCATCGTGGCCAGAATCGCTGACCGGGTGGCCATCATGTACGCTGGCGAAATCGTTGAAGAAGGCGACGTCGCGGATATTTTCGATCACCCGCACCACCCCTATACGCGCGGCCTCATGAGCTGTATTCCCGTACCTGGCAAAACCGCGCCAGGCGGCAAGCTTGGCACCATACCGGGCGTCGTGCCCTCGCTCGTGGGCCCTCAACATGGCTGTGCGTTCCGGGACCGCTGCAGTTACGCGCAAGCAGAATGCGCGGACACCATTCCTGTTCATGGCAACGCGTCGGGCCAGCGCTGGCAGTGCATTCATGAGCAGCTGGAGGTGCCCGCATGAGCCCGATTCTTTCCACGCATGGCTTGCGGCGCGACTTTTCGATAGGCGGTGGCATGTTCAGGCCGCGCCAGACGCTGCATGCGGTCAACGGCGTTGATCTCTCCGTACTGCGCGGAGAGGTCCTCGGTATCGTGGGCGAATCAGGCTGCGGCAAGTCCACCCTGGCGCGCATGATGCTGGGGCTGATCGCGCCCACTCAGGGCACCATGAAGCTCGATGGCGAAGACATCAGCGGCATGAGCCGCCGCGCCATGTCGCGACGCGTGCAGCCCGTATTCCAGGACCCCTATTCTTCACTGAACCCGCGCCGGACTGTCGCGGAGATCGTAGCGCTTCCGCTGGAAGTCCATGGCATAGGCACACGCGAGCAGCGGCGCAATGAAGTCATGGACATGCTCGAACGTGTTGGCCTGAGTGCGCGCCATGCCGGCAGTACGCCTGGCCAGCTATCAGGCGGCCAGCGCCAGCGTGTCGCCATCGCGCGTGCGCTGGTGATGCGCCCCGATGTGGTCATCTGCGATGAGCCAACCTCCGCGCTGGACGTATCCGTGCAAGCGCAGATCCTCAACCTGCTGCTGGACTTGCGCAAACAGTTCGATCTCACGTACGTGTTCATCAGCCATAACCTGGCGGTCGTGGAGCACATCGCCACGCATGTTGCCGTGATGTACTTGGGGCGTGTTGTGGAGTACAACCGCACCCGGGATCTCTTCCGTCAACCCCGCCATCCCTATACCCAGGCACTATTGGCCTCCGTACTCACTCCCGAGACAGGCCAAGGCATTCCTGACATTGGTCTCGGGCTTTCTTTTCCCGACCCGGTCAATCCGCCCCCAGGGTGTACTTTCCATCCCCGTTGCGCGCAACGCTTGAATTTTTGCGACCAAAAGATACCCATGCCCGTTCACCGGGACGGCGCCATGGTCGCTTGCCACCTCTATCCCGACATTGTTGAAGAAGGACAGCCGTCATGACTCGCGAACTCGCTCTTTCCAATGCCAGCACCTGTTTTGATACAGGCGCATTCAAGGCAACCCTGGCCCGCCGCATCGCCATGCCGACGGAAAGCCAGAACCCGGAGCGCAAACAAGTATTGGCCGATTATCTGGAGATGGAAATACGGCCCGCGTTTGAAGCCATGGGCTTTCACTGCGAGACGCTGACGCATCCCGATGCCCTTGCGCCCTTTCTTTATGCGGAACGCCAGGAAGGCCAGCACCTGCCGACCGCGCTGGGCTATGGCCATGGCGATGTCATTCGCGGGCTGGAACCCGAATGGAAGGAAGGCGTGGGCCCCTGGGCGCTGACCGAGGCGGGAGGAATGTGGTATGGACGCGGTATTGCCGACAACAAAGGGCAGCACACCATCAATATGGAAGCCCTGCGCATCGTGCTGGAAACACGAGGCAAGCTGGGGTTCAATGCCAAGTTTCTGATCGAAATGGGCGAGGAGACGGGCTCGCCGGGCCTGCGACAAATATGTGCCGCGCACCGAGACATGCTCCAGGCCGATTTGCTGCTGGCCTCGGACGGCCCGCGGCTGAACGCCGAACGCCCCACTATTTTTCTGGGGTCTCGGGGCAGCGTAAACATCGATCTGGTTATTGATGCGCGTGCCGGCGGCCATCATTCGGGCAACTGGGGCGGCCTCATCTCCAACCCCGGCATCCAGCTGGCTCATGCTATTGCCAGCATTGTCTCTGCCAATGGTCAGATCCGCATTCCCGAATGGGTGCCGACAGAACTGCCCGACTCGGTGCGCCGTGCGTTGGCGGATTGCGAAGTGGACGGCGGGGCGGATGGCCCCACCATCGAGCCCGAATGGGGCGAACCAGGCCTGTCTCCCGCCGAACGCGTATTTGGCTGGTGTTCATTTGAAGTGCTGGCCTACAAGACCGGCAATCCGGCAACTCCCGTCAATGCCATACCGCCGCGCGCGTGGGCCCGCTGCCAGCTACGGTTTGTCGTCGGCATAGACCCCGAACAGATTCTGCCGGCGCTGCGGCGCCATCTTGATCGGCAGGGTTTTCCAATGGTGCGCATCGAATCCACCGGCGAAACCATGTTCCAGGCGACGCGCATTGATCCCGAAGACAAGTGGGTAAAGTGGACTGCAGACTCACTGGCCCGCACAACCGGCAAGAAACCTGCCATCCTGCCCAACCTGGGCGGATCACTGCCCAATGACATATTCACCGACGTGCTTGGCCTGCGTACCGTGTGGGTGCCGCACTCCTATCCGGGCTGTTCGCAGCATGCACCCAACGAGCACCTTCCGCCGGACGTGCTGCGCGAAGGCCTGCTGGGCATGACGGGCCTCTACTGGGATCTGGGCGAAGGCGGACCCACGTAGCGTTCTGAAAAAGTGGCCCCTCACCGTCTATGCACACGACGCGCCCCACATGTGAAATACGGACAAAACAGTCATAGAAAGTTGTTTTTTCACATTTGAAATGCTAACGTAGCGGTGTGTACATTAACGATGTGCAACCGCACCATGCCTGCCCTGCACCACCTCATGC
The DNA here is from genome assembly GCF_004153455.1 of Allopusillimonas ginsengisoli. Lineage (GTDB taxonomy): Bacteria > Pseudomonadota > Gammaproteobacteria > Burkholderiales > Burkholderiaceae_B > Allopusillimonas > Allopusillimonas ginsengisoli. The sequence goes on from NZ_SDQE01000010.1 coordinate 85,429, forward strand.
CATCGCCCAACGTCGTGCTTGCCAAAGCCGTACTCAAGGCCGCCGATCAGCTTGGCCTCAAGCAAGCTGATCTGGCTGCCGTGCTGGGTGTGCACCGAACGGCCATCAGCCGCCTCAAGCAAGCGCCCTCGCTTGACCCTGCATCCAAACAGGGTGAACTTGCCCTGATTCTCGTACGCATCGCGCGTGCACTGTTTGCGCTGACGGGCGGCGACCAGGAATGGATACGCCACTTCATGCACACGCCAAACAACGCGACCGGGGGCGTCCCGGCCAAGCAGATCGAACGTATCCAAGGCTTGATCGCTGTGCTGGAATTCGTCGACGCCCTGCGAGGCAAGGTATGACGATCTGGCAAGCGTGCAACGGGCCGCAGCACATCGGCCCACTCCACGGTCTGCTCAGCCGGCTGGTCGAAAGCCAGGAGCAGATCGCAACCATGGGCTATGTCGATACGCTCGAAGAACAAGCGGTCCTGGAGGCCTTGCTCGAAGGCGTGAAGCCGCCTTATCCGAAACACTGCGATGGCTACCATTACCTGCTGAAAACGCCGTTTCGCTATCCGCCACTCAAGTGGGGCTCGCGATTTGGCCGCATACATGAACCTGGGATTTTCTACGGCGGCTGCAGCACAGACACCACCTTGGCCGAATCCGCATACTACCGTTTTGTTTTTTGGAATTCGATGAGCGCCAAGCCCATCAAGCCTGCCATCCACAGCCAGCATACGCTGTTTTCCGTGGGCTATAGAACTGCCAAAGGGATACGGCTGCACAACGCCCCGTTCGACGACCATCACTCCGAGCTCACCCATCCATGCAGCTATCACGCCACCCAGGAAGTCGGCACAGCAATGCGAGAAGCCGGCGTAGAGGCCTTTGAGTATTCATCGGCCCGCGATACCCGCCAAGGCCGCTGTGTCGCGCTGTTTACCCCGCTGGCACTGGCACAGAAAACACCCCGGCTAATTACGCAATGGCTTTGCGAAACCCGCGCCCAGGAAGTCGTCTTCAAGCAGGCTGGCGCCAGTACGACCATCACCTATGGTATTGGCCAGTTCCAGGTCAATGGCGGTTTGGCGGCGCCGGCCACACGCACCCCTGCCCCCAGCAGTCATTAATGCGCCCGCAAATGCCTTGCACGAATGCTGTTTGTGCAACGGCCTGCCTTCGCAACAAACTGAAACCGATGCACCGCCAGGCGCGGCGAATGAATATGAGATTTATTCTTATTTGATGATAACATTCTGCCCAAACGTCTAATCATCAACTATGAATTCCAAGCCCGATCCTGCACGCCGAGCCTATTGGCTAAAAACCCTGCACCGCTGGCACTGGATCAGTTCTGCCCTGTGTCTCGTGGGCATGCTGATTTTCGCGGCAACAGGCATCACGCTTAATCACGCTGCATCCATTGAATCCAGCCCCCGCGTCGAATCGCGTATGGCCGAGCTCCCGCCCGCCCTTCAAGCGCAGGTCGAGGCAATGGCCGCGGACATCAAGCAAAAAACACCGCTGCCGCCCGCTTTACGCGCCTGGCTGTCCGAGCAACTTGATATCGACACCGGCGACCGTCTGGCCGAATGGTCAAACGATGAAATCTATGTATCCCTGCCGCGACCCGGCGGCGACAGCTGGCTCAGCGTTGATCTCGCCACCGGCGAGATCGAGTACGAAGTGACCGACAGAGGCTGGATTTCCTATCTGAACGACCTGCACAAAGGTCGCAACACAGGTTTGGCCTGGAGCTGGTTCATTGATCTGTTTGCAGTGGCTTGCCTGATTTTTTCCTTTACGGGGCTGTTTCTGCTCAAGATGCACGCCGGCAACCGTGCAGCGACCTGGCCGATGGTTGGACTCGGCATCGTGGTGCCCGCCATCTTGGCCCTTGTTTTCATACATTGACGAGAATACCCATGCGCTTTCTGCTTCGTTCCTTTGCCCTGACGGCGACACTGGCCCTGCCGGTTCACGCGGCCAGCCTCACCGTCGACATCGATATACCCAGGCTCGATGTTGCCTCCTACCACCGGCCCTACGTGGCATTGTGGATAGAACAGCCAGACCACCGCGTCGCTGCCGATCTGGCGGTCTGGTACGAATTGGATAACAAGAACGACGAAGGCACCAAATGGCTCAAGGACTTGCGACAGTGGTGGCGGCGCAGCGGTCGCAACCACAGCTTTCCCATCGACGGCGTCAGCGGCGCAACCAAGCCCGTGGGCAACCACCTCGTCACGTTCGAAGACGGCAAGGCTCCCTTGGCCACCCTGCCCGCAGGCCAGTACAACCTGGTCGTAGAAGCCGCACGCGAACTGGGCGGGCGCGAACTGCTACGCCTGCCGTTTACCTGGCCGCCAAGCAAAAACGAACAAACCACCGCGCAAGGCGAACACGAACTGGGTGTCGTCACGCTGGACCTCGCCCCCTGAATCCACCCATATCCTTAGGAGCCTTTTCATGAAACCTCTCATTCGCCTCGCCGCCGCGCTTGCGTTTTGTCTGCCCGTCGCCTCTCAGGCACATGACGTCTGGCTATTGCCATCCGCCACCGTACTGTCGTCAGACAAAGGCTGGATCACCGTGGACGCCGCAGCCGGAAACGACAAGTTCTATTTCAATCACAATGCGCTGCGCCTGAACGGCCTGACAGTCACCGCGCCAGACGGCACGGCCGTCGAACCACAAAACACCAGCACCGGCAAACTGCGCAGCACCTTCGACCTCAACCTGACCCAGGCGGGCACCTACCGCCTGGCGATTGTCGGCGATGCGATCGCCGCGAACTGGGAAGAAGGCGGCGAACGGAAACGCTGGTTCGGTCAGCCTCAGGACGCCGCGCAACACATACCCGCCAAGGCCGACAAGCTGAAGGTATGGCAATCCGTGCGTCGTATCGAAACCTTTGTCACTGCCGGCAAGCCGACCGATGTCAAACCCAGCGGCAAGGGGCTGGAACTCGTGGCGCTCACGCATCCAAATGACCTCTATGCGGGCGAGACCGCACAGTTCCAGATGATGCTGGACGGCCAGCCCGCATCCGGTCTCGAGGTACTCGTCGTACCCGGCGGCAGCCGCTATCGTGACCAGGTCAATGAAATCAAGCTCAAGACCGACGACCAGGGCAAGTTTTCGGTCAAATGGCCGCAGGCCGGGATGTACTGGATGGATGTGGATGCCGAAGACGACAAAACCGTGAGCGATCTGGCTTCCGAACGCCGTCTTGCCTACGTTGCCACCTTCGAGGTCTTGCCCCAGTGAATATAGCGGTTTCGTGGAGCCTGCTGCCGCGCCTGTTGATGGCGTGGTTGCTGGTTGCCGCCTGCCCTGTGTCAATGGCCGCAGGGCTTGCGCAGCTGTCTGGCGAAAGCATGGGAACACGCTGGTCTGTCAACGCTGTGCTACCCGTCGGTGTAACACGCTCACAGGCGCAATCGGCGGTGCAAACGGCGCTCGATCAGGTCGTGGCGCACATGAGCACCTGGGAAGCCGAGTCCGATATATCAAAACTGAATCGGGCGCCTGCCGGATGGCAGGCCATCCCCAAACCCTTCTTCAGCGTTCTGGACTATGCCTTGAGACTGGCACAGGAGACCCACGGCGCTTACGACCCCACGATAGGGCCCCTGGTTGACGCGTGGGGATTTGGTGCAGAGAAACGCCCCCACCAGCCGCCGTCCAGTGCCGAGCTCACCGAAGCGCGGGCGCTCGTGGGGTGGCGCAGGCTGCGCCTGGACGCCGACACCTTGCGTGTACACAAACAAGCAGGCACACGCGTGGATCTCTCCTCTGTCGCCAAAGGCTTTGGCGTGGACCAGGCAGCCCGCGCCCTGGACACGCTGGGCATTCATGATTATCTGGTCGAAGTCGGCGGCGAGTTGCGTGGGCGCGGCCAGCGCCCCGACGGCCAGCCATGGCATGTGGCCATCGAACAGCCCGGCTCAGGCCTTGAGCCGGCCGTTGCGGCAGTCATTTCCCTGAACAACCTATCCGTGGCCACATCAGGCGACTATCGGCGCTTTTTCCGCAAGGGTGCCAAGCGCTACGCACACATCATAGACCCGCGCACAGGCTATCCTCTGGAACACGCATTGGTATCGGTCACCGTCGTGCATCCCGATTGCATGCAGGCCGATGCCTTGTCGACCGCCCTGACCGTGCTGGGTCCAGACCAGGGCATGAACTACGCCCGGCAACACAAACTGGCCGCGCTATTCATGATCTCCACAGCAAACGGCCTTGAGCCGTACATGACGCCTGAGTTCAAGGCGCTTTCTGAATCCAGGTAACATCATGGCGGAACGATACCTGGCCGCTGCGAGCCTATTGCTGTTCTGGCTGATCCTGTGTCTGCACACATGGATTGCGCATCGGCGGCGCACACGGCAGGCCCTCGCTGCATCCACCGCGGCCGGCGCCCAGGCGCAGGCCGACGCTTCAACCACAGTGATCGCCTACGCCAGCCAGACCGGCGTTGCAGAAGACATTGCCACCCGCACCGCCCAGAGCCTGGATGCGGCAGGCATCCCAACGCTGATTCTGCCACTAAGCCTGATCGACGCCCCGCTCCTGGCGCAAGACAGGCACATTCTGTTTATCGTGAGCACCACAGGCGAAGGTGATGCGCCAGACTCGGCCTCAAGCTTTACCTCGCAACTCATGGCCAATGCAGGCGGCCACCATGGTCAGCTTGGCGCATCGTCCCCTTTCGGCGCCCTGCATTATGCTGTCCTCGCGCTTGGCGATCAGGAATACACGCACTTTTGCCAGTTTGGCAAAACACTGGATGCTTGGCTGCACAGCCAAGGCGCGCACAGCCTGTTTGACCGCATTGAGGTCAACAATGGCGATACGACGGCGCTGCAACGCTGGCAGCGTCAGGTTGCCCAGGCGCTCAGGGCGCCTGACTTGCCCGCCTGGCAATCCCCGACATACGGCGCATGGCAACTGACAGCATGCCGTTTGCTGAACCCCGGCAATGAACACGCCCCCTGTTTCCATCTGGTGCTGCAGCCATGCAATGGCGCTCTGCCCGACTGGCAGGCTGGCGACATTGCAGAAATCAGCATCCCGCAGCCTACGTCCGACAACGCAACGCCAGCGCTCAGAGAGTACTCCATCGCGTCCTTGCCGTCCGAAGGTGCAATTCACCTGCTGGTTCGCCAGATGCGTAGCCCTGATGGCAATCTGGGCCTGGCCAGCGGTTGGCTAACCACACAGCTCAGGCCGGGCGATACCTTGTCGCTGCGTATCCGGACGAACCGCAATTTTCATGCGCCCGAGCCCGACCGGGGCTTGATTCTGATTGGCAATGGCACGGGCCTGGCCGGACTGCGGGCCCACCTGAAGGCCCGCGCCGACACAGGAAACTATAAAAACTGGCTGGTGTTTGGCGAGCGAACACGCAAGCACGACTACTACTTTCAACACGACATCGAGACGTGGCAGCAACGTGGCGCACTGCAGCGGCTGGATCTGGCATTTTCCCGCGACCAAACCGATAAGGTCTATGTCCAGCACCACTTGCGCCAGGCAGCCACCAACCTGCGCGCCTGGGTCGAGCAGGGCGCGGCCATTTATGTATGCGGCAGCCTCAAAGGGATGGCACAGGACGTGCACCATGTATTGACCGAGACGCTGGGCCCAGCGCAGCTGCAGCAATTGATCGACACCGGACGCTACCGGCGCGATGTGTACTGAGTCTGCACGCTTTGAGCGTGCAGAGAAGCTGGCATTTCGGAGCGTCCAGGGACATCGGTGGATTTCGTTTCCCGATGCCGGTTATCCTTATCCTTTTGAAACCTTGGCCTCACGCTGTAATGACTGACTTTCCCTTTGACGCCGTTCTGTTCGATTGCGATGGCGTGCTTGTAGACTCCGAACCCATCACCAATCGCGTTCTGACGCAGATGCTGAACGAAATCGGCTGGCCCATCTCAACCGACGAATGCATGCGCATATTCATCGGCAAAGCGGTCAAAGATGAAATCATGCTGATCGAGGAGCGCACAGGCGTGCGCCTCGATGCGGACTGGATGGCGCAGTTTCACGAACGCCGCAACAACGCGCTGGATCAGGACCTGGTCGAAATCCCCGGCGCGCCGCAAGCTGCGCGATGGCTGCATGATGCCGTGGGAGGACGTGTTGCCGTGGCCTCCGGCGCAGATCGCCGCAAAGTCGAACTGCAGTTGAACAAAATTGGCCTGGCCGACTGTTTCAACGGCAGAGTCTTCAGTGGCCAGGAATTGGCACGCAGCAAGCCTTTTCCGGACGTATACCTGACCGCCGCAATGGCCCTGGGCGTTGATCCGGCCCGCTGCGCCATCGTGGAAGACACCACCACCGGAGCCACCGCCGGACTCGCGGCTGGCGCAACGGTATTCGGCTACAGCCCCGACAACACGGCGCACAGCAGCGCGGATGCGTTGCGGGCAGTGGGCGTGCAGCACGTATTTGCCAACATGAGCGAGTTGCCGGCACTGTTGAAGCAATGGCGCCCAACCGTGAGCTAACCTGCACAGCCAGCAGGCGCCAGCCGCGTGCGAAAACCACGAAATACGGTTAACGCAGCAATCAGCAGCACCGTGGCGCTACCCAGCACAACGCCTCGGGCGCCGCTGGCGTCAAACAAGACACCACCCGCGGCAGCCCCCATTGTAATTGCCAGCTGAACGGCCGCAACGATCAGCCCGCCACCGCTTTCCGCCTCATCAGGTACGACACGCGTCAGCCAGGTAGACCAGGCGACCGGCACAGCGCCGAACGCCATCCCCCATAAAGCCACCAGTCCGGCATCCGCGACGGGCGCTCTTCCCACGCTCACCAGACTCAAGCCCACCGCGCCCATGATCAGCGGCATCACCATCAATGTTGCCTTGAGATTGCGCTCAAGCAAAAAACCCGCGAGCGAAGTGCCCAGGAAATTGGCCAGCCCAAAACCCAGCAATATGGCAGACACCCCTGTCACCCCCATTCCCGTCACATGCTCCAGATAGGGCCGCAGATAAGTGAAAAATGCAAAATGGCCCGTAAACACCAAAATACAGGCCAGCATCCCCACCGCAATGCGCGGGCGCCGCAGTACGTCTACCATCGTACCCAACCGCGCCGACCCCGATGGCGCCATACTCGGCAACGTCAGCAGTTGCCACACAAAAGCCAGCAAACCTAATGCCGTCGCCACCAGGAAAACATTGCGCCAACCGATCACGTGGCCAAAATAGCTCCCCATCGGCGCCGCAGCGACCGTTGCTGCCGACACGCCCGCAAAAATCATGGCCAGTGCCCGGGGCACCTGCTCGACGTTTACCAGCCTCATTGCGGTCGCCGCCGACATTGTCCAGAATCCGCCCAACGCAATGCCCAGCAACACGCGGGCTGCCAGCAATGCAACCAGATTCGGCGCACAGGCGACCAACAAATTGGATGCCATCAACAAAACGGAAAACGCCAACAAAACATATCGCCTGTCAATGCGACGCGTCACCGTCGCGATCAACAAGCCAGTTACAAGCGCAACCAATGCAGTGACGGTTACCGTCTGGCCTGCCAGACCCTCGCTAATGCCAAGCTCAGATGCCATCGGGGTCAGCAAGCTGGCTGGTAGAAACTCTGCGGTTACCAATCCGAACACGCCAAGCGCGAGAGAGAATACTGCGTTCCAGGCGGGCCTGGAACACACCGGGGATGACCCGACCGTGTGGGAGGATGAATTCATGGACAACTTTTTCCTAATACGTGAAGCCGTAGCGTAGATCAGCAGAAACGGATGGTCTATGATATGGAGTCCGATATTTTTGATTATTCGTCCGGATTTTCATGCCAATCACTACACATGCTTCACCTGCGCCGTCTGTACCACAAATGGTTGCACAGGCGCCCTCGTATGATCTGGCCAGTGAGCTGCTGCTGGGTATGCGACTGGTCGGTGTGAAGTACCGGCGCATCGATATGACGCCGCCATTCGGTCTGGCATTCAGCCAAGCGGCAGGGCGTGCCCAGTTTCACTTCATTGGTCGCGGCCCGGTGCTGCTCCGCACAGCAACAGGCAAACAGTTTGAATTGGGCACAGGCGATGCATTGCTATTGCCGCAAGGCGTTGCGCACGAACTGCTGTCTGGGCCACATGCTACAAGCCGAAACATTGATGTATTCGCAACGACAGACCTTTGCCCTACCGTATGCGCCATCTCGCCGAACGCCCGACAGACAAACGTTGCGGAGGATGGTGCATTGATTTTCAGCGGCTGCATGGAATTCGACCTTGGCGGCATGCAGTTGCTGGTGGCCTCCATGCCCGAAGTGATGCTGGTCAGCACGCTACTGGATCGCAATCCTGAGATCCGGCCCATGCTAGAGGCCATGGAACACGAAGCACTCGCCCGGCGCGCGGGTTTCGCAGGCATCCTGTCACGGCTGGCGGACGTTGTATCGGCGTTTATCGTGCGGGGATGGGTGGAATGCGGCTGTGGTGATGCAACAGGATGGGTACAAGCGCTACGCGACCCGCGCTTAAGCAAGGTTTTCCTCGCACTACACCGCGAGCCGGGGCGGAACTGGACCGTCGCGGAGCTCGCTGCGGAAATGGGCAGTTCACGCTCGGTGTTCGCCGAGCGCTTTCTGGCTGTGACCGGGATGACCCCTGTGCGCTATCTGACCGAACTGCGCATGCGCCTGGCAATGCAGTGGATCAGCCGCGACCAGGAAAACATTGAAGTCGTGGCATATCGCTTGGGATATGGCTCATTAGCTGCTTTCAGTCGCGCCTTCAAACGCGTGCTTGGCTACCCGCCCGGCGAACTGCGCAAAGCCCAACGTCTGGTCTAAGCACGCCCTGCTTTCATTTGACAGGCCTTGCGTCAGCGCGTTGTGGAGCAGCTCAGGCGTCCAACCTTGCGCGCCGGTACGGTAATTGCTGTGTTACTGGTGCAGGCCATTCTGGCCATGCCAAGGAGATTCACATGAAGAAACTACTCGCAATATCGCTGTGTGCCCTGCCGCTCATGATGTCCCCAATCGCTTTCGCGCAAGGCGGCGGTGACGCAGGCACTGTCAGCAACTCTCAGCCGGGCACCGATACGCCCTCGAACACTGGAAACGATGCCACCAGCGGCGGCAGCATGGACACCACGCCACGCACGCCAGGCGGCTACAGCACTAACGACCAAAGCGCCCCGAACTCGCCAGAGATGAGTGGCACAATGGACCATAAGACGCCCGGCGAACAACAGGCAGAAAAAAGCGATAGCACGCAAATCAATGGCAACAACGGCGCCGCGACGGGTGCACCCCGCAGCCAGTCCGGCGGTAATTAACGTCGCAGGGGGGCTGATACCGTTACGGGTCGGGCCGTCCGACTTGACTTGCACAGCACGCTGAACACGGCGCAAGCGCCGCAATACCGATGGACTTGCTGATCTCAACCGCCGCCCGCATGCTCGCGGCCGGCAACCCCCTTGAGGCCCTGAACCTTGTCGCGTTGCGCAATGATGCGTCAGCGCTGGCGCTGCGCGGCATCGCGATGGCGCAATTGGGGGATTTCGCTCGCGCACGGAAACTCATACGAAGCGCTGCACGCGCCTTTGGACCGAACGAAGCGATGGCGCGCGCCAAATGCGTCATCGCGGACATCGACATCGCACTTGTCTCGCGTGACCTGGGCTGGCCGGCCAGGACACTGGACGCGGCGCGCCAAACGCTCGAACGCCACGGTGATCACGTCAACGCGGCTCATGCGCGATATCTCGAAGCCAGACGCCTGCTTCTCATTGGGCGTCTCGACGAAGCTGAGTGTACGCTTGGCGCACGTGGCCAAACCCGCTTGCCGCCGGCACTGGCTGCCGCGCATGACCTTGTGGTGGCAGGAATCGCCATACGACGCCTGCAGTCGAGCGCGGCGCATAAAGCGCTCACCAGCGCTGCCCGAGCGGCGAAACGCGCGGGCATCCCGGGCCTGCAGGTGGAGGTTGAACAAGCCTTCGCTGCCCTGAACAATCCCGTCGCACGTCTGATTGGCAGCGACGGAGAACAACGCCTCGTGCTTCAAGAGCTGGAAGCGTTGCTGAATGCTCAGGCGTTGAACGCTCAGGTGCTGATGGTGGATGCATGTCACCATGTCGTTCGCCACGGGAACGCCATCATTTCGCTTCTTGGTCGCCCCGTGCTGTTTACGCTCGCACGCATACTGGGCGAAGCATGGCCAGCGGACGTGAGCAGGGAACAGCTCATCACCCACGCATTCCGCATGAAAGTGGCGGATGAGTCACACCGCGCGCGCCTGCGCGTTGAGATGGGTCGGTTACGCAAAGTGCTGCGACCCGTGGCGCAAGTATCCGCAACGCCGCGAGGCTTTGTTCTGAAGTCGCGCGGCTGCTGCAAAGTCGTTGTGCTGGCACGGCTTGCCGACGAAAAACATGCTTCGGTGCTCGCACTGCTCGCCGATGGCGAGCCTTGGTCGAGTTCCACCCTGGCGCTGGCGCTGGGTGCCAGCCAACGCACTATTCAGCGCGCGCTGGAGGCGCTTGCGTCCGCAGGCAAGGTGCAAACCTATGGTCACGGTCGTGCCCGCCGCTGGATGATGCCACCCGTGCCGGGATTCACGACAATCTTGTTACTCCCCACACCGCTGCCCAACGATTAGCATGAAAGCGTGGAGATTTTCCCTTTCGTGAACAAATCATTAGGAGACAGACATGAATGCATCTACCGCCAATATCACCCGGACAGCCGCCACCATCCTGCGTGAGTACGGACCGCTGCCTGACGTGGGCGCCGTACACGGCATCACCTACGATGGTCGGAATATCTGGGTGGCCACCGGCGATCAACTCCTCGCACTCAACCCCGACAATGGCTCGATGCCGCAGTCCATTGATACAGCCGCTAATGCCGGCACCACATTCGACGGCCAGCACCTGTACCAGATCGCCTCTGGCATCATCCAGAAAATCGATCCCGCCAGCGGTCAGGTGGTCAGTACGATTCCTGCACCGGATGGAGAAGGCAACTCTGGACTTGCATGGGCGGAAGGGTCGCTATGGGTGGGCAGGTACGCTGACCGCAAAATCCACCAAGTCGATCCCTCCACCGGTACCGTGCTTCGCACACTCGAGTCCAATCGCTTTGTCACCGGTGTCACCTGGGTTGACGGCGAGCTCTGGCATGGCACGTGGGAAGATGGCGAGAGTGAACTGAGGCGGCTCGATCCGCAGTCCGGCGAAGTGCTCGAAGTACTGGAAATGTCTGCAGGACTAGGCGTATCGGGGTTGGAATCGGATGGTGATGGGCTGCTGTTTTGCGGCGGTGGAGACAGCGGCACGGTCAGGGTTGTTCAGCGGCCTAAAGCGTCATAGCAGCCGCTCGCAGCAAACCCTGGCGCCGCCGCGAATACAATCCATCTGAAACGCATCGATGTGATGTATTAACTCGCCAGTACTATTCGTTATGGAAATCCGATCCTATCAACCAAACGATGAAACAGCGGTCATTGCCCTTTGGCATGCTTGCGGCCTGGTCCGGCCCTGGAATGATCCCCATCGTGATATCGCCCGCAAACTGACGGAACAGCCCGAGTTGTTTCTTGTCGGCACCGAGGCCGGACAACTGATGGCCAGTGCCATGGTCGGTTTCGATGGGCACCGAGGCTGGGTCTACTACCTGGCGGTCGACCCCGCCTTTCGTCAGCGAGCCCATGGCAAAGCGCTTATACATGAAGCCGAGCGTTTGTTGATCGCTCGCGGTTGTCCAAAAATAAATCTTCTGGTACGTAGCGACAATACCCAGGCGCTGGAATTCTATCGGCGCCTGGGCTACGTGCAGGACGAGGCCATCAGCCTGGGGCGCAGGCTAATCCCCGATACGCCTGCGCAGTAAGAATGGCCCATCCTGCCCTGGCTCAAATCGCCTGCCCTCCAGACACCTCAATTCTCTGCGCGAGAAGCCCAGGCGGCGCGCACATGGGTTGCCTTATAACTCTTTATCGGTCAACAGCTGCCGCAAACCCGACATAGGTATGCGTGGCTGCAGCTTTACAGAAACCTGCTGCGGACGCCGCCGATACCACACTATCGCCAGCGCCACGCAAGCAAGCGACATTGTGACTACAACACCATACAACGCGAAAGGCTTGAGCAACGCAATCGTTTTCGCCACAGTGTCCTGAAAGGCATATCCCAAGGCCAGGGCGGATCCTCCCCATATGGCGGAACCCACCGCGTCGAAAACAATGAAGGTTCGCAGGCGAGCCCCGCTCGTTCCGGCCAGCAAAGTTGTCATGGCGCCCGCACCGGGACAAAACTTTGCGATCAAGAGTATCCGGGGTCCATATTTATGATAGAAGCTGGCGCTGCGCAAGACGCACGCCGTTGGGGAGAGCGAGAGGCGGCAGATCAAGTGGGTCAGCACGCTACCGAAGCGGCGCCCGGCCCAGTACCATGCGATGTCTGCCGCCAGACACGCGGCAACGACCACGCCCAACGGCCCGAGCAGAGAAGCGGCGCCAGCCATCCTCGCCGAAAGCGCGCCTGCGATGATCAGTGAGGGATAGGCCGGCACCGGCAAGCCCATCTGCTCCAGTACAACGACGCCAAACAAAAGCCATTGCCCGTACTGCTCGAGCAGCGATTGCATAAAATACAGGTCATCCATCGCGCTGCCTCCCTCCCATTTATTATGTTGTGAGAACTTTCCTGTACAGGGCGCACCAGACATGATCAGCATCTTGCAGATCGAACCCGTCGTGGCGCGGCCACCCTGTCAGGCAAATTCTAGGAAGTCGACGTTAAGCGCGGTAGACCTGTGGAAGGTCCCACTCTGTTGTCGCCAATGCATCAATCGCGTGCTTTTCCATCAGTACGGACGTTGGCGGCCAAGGCGTCAGCCAGAGTACATGCGCGCCCATACAGCCCATGGACAAACCAAACGCCCAGCAATACTATTTCCGATGCGCATACGCCTGTCGGGCGTATGCGCGGTTCATCCCGGAATATCGCAGGGTTACAGCCCGTCGTTCAAGTGGGCAACAGAAGCGATCAGTCAGCGTACCGCCTGGCCGCCGCGTCAATCGCTCTCTTGGGCGTGCTGGTGATCAAGTGTTTGCAGCGCAAGCGCCGAGTGTGCGAAAGCGCCACCTGCCCGCATTTCGGCAGCGACCCAGATTGCCTCCATGATCTGCGCCTCGCTTGCTCCGGCGCGCACCGCAAGTTCGGTGTGTCCTTTGATGCAATACGGACACTGTGTCACATGGGCCACCGCGACGGCGATCAGTTGCTTGGTCTGTGCATCCAGCGCGCCAGGCGCGAAGACGGCCTTGCTGAATGCCTTGAAGGCGGCAAGCGGCTCGGGCGCCAGCGCTTTACGTTTGCGAGCGAGCGCGGCGGTAGGTTCGGGGAACATTGCGTGGTCCATGAGGCCTCCTGAGTTGATCATTGCAGTACCCATCATAGACCCATCCATGCCCAAGGAGTCTGCCCATGGACCACGCCGCCGATACGTTTAATGAGCTTCGCCCGAGACTGCAGAAAATTGCCTATCGCATGCTTGGCTCCGTCGCAGAAGCGGAAGATGTCGTGCAAGACGCCTGGCTACGCTGGCATGGCGCAGCGCAACAGAACATTGATAATACAGAAGCCTGGCTTGTCGCCGTCACAACACGGCTATCCATCGACCAGTTGCGCGCTGCCAAGCGGCAGCGAGACCACTACCCTGGCATATGGCTGCCGGAGCCTCAAATGTCGGAATCTCCGGCAACGCCAGAAGAAATCAGCGAACGCGCCGATGACATATCAATGGCTTATCTGATGCTGCTCGAACGACTGACCCCCGAAGCCCGCGCCGCGTTTCTCTTGCATGATGTCTTTGATGCCGATTACGCCCAGATCGCGGAAGCCCTGGGAAAAACACAGGCGGCATGCCGGCAGCTGGTAAGCCGCGCAAGAACACAGTTGCGCACTAAGCAGTCACGCTTCACGGTGCCCCGGGAAACCTATCATCATCTGCTGAGAGCCTTTGCGCAAGTGCTTGAACAAGGCGATTTTGCGGGGATCAACGCCTTGCTGGCGGAAGATGCGGTGTTGATGGGCGATGGCGGCGGCAAGGTAACCAGTTTTCCCAAACCCATGGTTGGGGGGCGCCGTATTGCACAGCTTTTTCTTGCCGCAGCGCTGCGCCACAAGACCGCGCTACGCATGGAACTGGTCATGCTCAATCAGCAGTGGGCGCTTTTACGCTTTATCCAGGGACAACTCGAATCCGCGTTGATGTTCGACATCAGTGGTGAACACATCCAACGCATTTATGTTCAGCGCAACCCCGACAAGCTGGCACGAATCGCCGCGGCAAGCGCCGGCCGCTGAGCTGCGGTCTTTAAAACGTTCCGGCGCTTTCCACTTCTCCGACATGGAGGTTTGGTGCGCATCGGGCAACACGGTGAGCCCATTTGCATGCCTACCGCACGGCGCGTCAGCTGTCTACGATAACCACATGCGGCTCTCCGCCGTGACCCGTGCCCAGCAATTCAGGGCACTACCATTGAACCGAACGGTTTGCGAGCCAAGTGCTCGGGCCGTCCACTTGGGAGTCCCTTATGTTTAGCCTAGAAAATGCCGCCATAGCGCTCATCGTCATAGCCAGCTCGCTGGCTGGGGTAGCCCACGCTGAACCGCCCCAGGCGATCGTCAAGCAAGTCATGGCAGAATCGTTGTCCGATTACCCCGGTAAAGAAGCACTCATGATTACGGTGGACTATCCTCCCGGCGCGGTCGATCCGGTGCATCGGCATGACGCACACAGCTTTGTCTATGTGCTGGAAGGCTCGATTGTCATGCAGGTAAAAGGCGGGCAAGAAGTCACGCTGACACCAGGGCAGAGCTTCTATGAGGCCCCGAATGATATACACACCGTTGGCCGCAACGCGAGCCAGACCCTGCCGGCGAAATTCCTCGTGGTGTTGCTGAAAGACCAGAACAAGCCATTTTTCATCACGGAGCACTAGCTTGCGCTCTGAAAAATGTAACCGTTCAAAAAAATCGGGAGGCGGTGTCACAACAAGCAATGTCCATACGTCTAGCCGAGTATGGATACTTCGACCTGCCCCTCTTTTCCGAACGAACGGCCGCACCACGCAGTTTCTGGCGTGGCAGACGCGCTTGCCAGCAGCTTTGTCACCAGCTATGCCGGTGTCGTGGCGTTTCTGGCGGTTGCCAACGAAGGCAGCTTTTCCAGAGCGAGCGACCGCCTGGGCATAGGCCGTTCGGCGGTCAGCCGCAATGTGCAGAAGCTGGAAGCACAACTGGATGCCCGCCTTTTCCATCGCACAACACGAAGCACATCGCTCACCCGCGAAGGCGAACTGTTCTACGAAAACTGCCAACCAGGCGTCGAGCGCATTATTCAAGCACTGGAAGACATGCGGGAGCTGCGCAACGGACCGCCACGGGGTCATCTGCGCATCCACTCCACGCCGGGGTTCGGGCGCAAGGTCATCGGCCCCCTGTTGCGCGATTTCTACGCTCAATACCCGGCTATCACGCTCGAGCTTCTGCTGGATCCCCGCCCCGCAGACTTCACCGCTGGCCGCATCGATGTTTCCTTTCGCGATG
Organism: Allopusillimonas ginsengisoli; assembly: GCF_004153455.1. GTDB lineage: Bacteria > Pseudomonadota > Gammaproteobacteria > Burkholderiales > Burkholderiaceae_B > Allopusillimonas > Allopusillimonas ginsengisoli. The sequence goes on from NZ_SDQE01000010.1 coordinate 101,024, forward strand.
GCCGCATGGAAGACAGCGACATCGTGGCGCGGCAGTTGATTCCCATGCAAATGATTGTATGCGCCTCCCCCAGCTACGCTCAGGCGCACGGATTGCCACGCCACGTCGACGACCTGGACGTTCACCACTGCATTAACTTTCGCAGCGCTTCCGGGCGTATTCGAGAATGGGAGTTCAAGGTGCAGGGCCTGGCGCAGAAACGCCATCCTCCCGCCGCGCATATATTCAATGACATCGATCTGGTTCTGCAGGCCGTGCTGCAAGGACAAGGCATCGCACAGTTTCCTGCATACCAGGTGTGCGATCTGCTCAGAAGCAAACAACTGGTCGCCTGTCTGGCGCAGCATGCGCCCGATGACGGTGGGCACTATCTGTGCTACTTGAGCCGAAAGCAGCTTCCTGCACGAATTCGCGCGTTCGTTGACTACATCATCGAGCAAACACGCGCCCTTGATCTGCAATGCCTGACGACATTAAGCAATGCTTCCGAAGGCTGACGGCAACTTCATCGAAACACGCTTGCTTCGCTGATTGCGCCGGATTGATGCTCCTGATGCAACACCATGGGTCCCTTTGCGAATCTACCGCAAGAACAGGGTCATCCCTACAATTTTTCCTACACACACTCACATCAGGAGAACGTCATGAAAATAGTCGTTATCGGAGGCACTGGCCTCATCGGCAGCAAAGTGGTCCAGCATCTGACTGCCAAAGGTCATCAGGTCGTTGCCGCCGCGCCGGCAACAGGCGTTAATACCATCACCGGGGAAGGTCTGGCAGAGGCCATGGCGGGCACAAGCGTGGTCGTAGATCTCGCGAACTCACCTTCGTTCGAAGACGCAGCGGTTCTCGAGTTCTTCGAGACATCGGGCAGAAACCTGTTTGCCGCCGAAACCGCCGCGGGCGTGCGGCATCATGTGGCGCTTTCAGTGGTAGGTACGGACCGACTGGCGCAAAGCGGCTATTTTCGCGGCAAGATTGCCCAAGAGAAGCTGATCCGTGAATCCGGTGTTCCCTACACCATTGTCCACTCCACCCAGTTCTTCGAGTTTCTCGGCGGCATCGCACAGGCAGGCAGCACAGGTCAAACGGTTCGATTGTCTCCCGCATTCTTTCAGCCGATTTCCTCGGATGATGTTGCGGCTGCCGTTGCAGATTACGCACTGGGTGCGCCTCGCCAGGGCATCGTGGAGATTGCCGGCCCCGAGCGCGTGAGAATCTCCGATCTGGTAGGGCGCTACCTGAAGGCAATCGCCGATTCGCGCACTGTGGTGGAGGACGAGCATGCGCCTTACTTCGGCGCCGAACTCAAGCATGACACCCTCATCCCAGGCACACATCCCCGCATCGGAACGCTGAACTTCGACACCTGGTTCGCTCAGTCTCAGTTGTCGAGATAAACAACAGGCACTTCACATCATGGCTACTTTGCAACCCCCCCCCTTGTCACTGCTCGACAAGTACAAGGGGCGCGATACCCAGACGCTGTACTCGACCACCGTGACCGTAACGGGTGGAGACGCGAGCCATGGGCGAGCGTCGGGCATTGCGCGTTCTGATGACGGCAATCTGGATGTCCACCTGCGCTTGCCCAAAGCGCTTGGCGGCCCCGGCGGCGGCACCAATCCGGAGCAGCTGTTCGCGGCTGGATATGCCGCCTGCTTTCATGGCGCGCTAAGCCTGCTGGCCGCGCGGGCGGGCATCCCGGTTCCCGGCAGCGCGGTAAAAGTTACCGTCGAGTTCAGCCGCGACCCCATGGACGGCTTGTTTGTGCTCGCCGCCCATACACGCATCTACCTGCCTGGCGTAAAGCGGACCATCGCTGAAGAACTGGTCCGCAATACTGAACGCTATTGCCCCTATGCCAAGATGGCGCGCCAGGGCATCACCAACATCGTTTCGCTCGTCCTGTCGGACGACGATGAAACGCCGTAGCACACAGCGATTGATAGATCCAAACACATTTTCAACAGAGAAGCGAAATGAATCATTTCAGGAACAAAGTTGTGCTGGTGACCGGCGGCGGCGCCGGCATCGGCCTGAGCGCCGCCACCCTGTTCGCCCGGCAAGGTGCACGTGTCGTCATTACCGGACGCAGGCAAGCAGCACTGCAGCACGCCGCGGATAGCGTCAACGGGATCGATTACCTTGTTGCTGACGCAGGCAATCCCTCCGATGCGGCGCGCACAATTGAAGAGGTTGCCGCCCGCCATGGGCGCCTGGATGTCCTGGTTAACAACGCGGGCGCAGGCGCCATATTGCCATTGTCGCAGGCCAACTTTGCGCGAATCAGCGAGATTTTTTCAATCAATGTTTTCGGACCATCGCTACTGGCTACCGCGGCACTGCCACACCTGAGGCGGGCAGCAGGCAATATCGTAAATGTATCCAGCACCTTTGGGCATAAACCCGCACAAGCGTTGTCGCATTATGCCGCCAGCAAGGCAGCCCTGGAACACATGACCAAGTGCTGGGCACTCGAGCTCGCTGTCGAAGGCATACGCGTGAACGCTGTTGCAGCGGGCCCGACCGAAACGGATTTTCTGTCGGAACGAATGAAGCTGTCGGCAGATCAGATAGAGAACGTCAAGGCGAGCGAGCGTGCCCGCATACCGCTTGGACGCCGAGGGTTTCCAGAAGATGTGGCCGGATGGATTGTTTCACTGGCCTCACCTGATGCGGCCTGGGTCACCGGCCAGGTCATCACTGTAGATGGAGGACTGGATGCAACCTGATCCAGGCAAGTATGCCTGGGCGATAGCGCCCGGCAGATATTCAATTCACGTTTCACAACCCCGAACCCATTGCGGTTCATATCCAAGGAGTCAACCATGAAAGCCCTGAAAACCATCGCATTGGCCGCTGGCCTCGCACTTGCAAGCGGCGCCTACGCGCAGAGCATCCACAGCAACAATGATCAAAGTCGACACCGCTTCAACAGCGATGTGCAACAGCCCTCGCCCCCTATCGAGCCTTTCGAAAACGGAAAAACCCGGGCTGAGGTACTGCAGGAGCTGCATCTGGCCATCGCAACCGGCCAGATCTACGAGGGGGAGGCCAATGAGCCCCTTCCCCCCGCCCACACGGATGCTAACGTTACCCGAGCCCAGGTATTGCAGGAGTTGACGCATGCGAGGGAAGCCGGCAACCTCTCTTACGGCGAACTCGACTATCCGACAGCATCGTGATGCACCTTCGTTTCACTGAACCTGGTGTTACAGGCAATTCGCCGGTCGGGCTGTCAGAACTAGTTCACCGTAATGTTCCCTTCTTTGATGACTTTCGCCCATTTAGCGATTTCCGTATCAATAAAGGCAGCCAGCTCTTGCGAAGTGCCCTTGCCGGGCAGCGCGCCCTGCGTCTCGAGCTTCTCCTTGATGTCAGCATCAGCCAGGACCGCTGCCGTATCGGCATTGATCTTCTGAACAATATCCTGCGGCGTCCCGGCGGGCGCCACAAGCGCCGTCCAACTATAGGCGCTAAAGCCTGGCAACGACTCCGCAACCGTCGGAACGTCTGGCCAGGCATCTACGCGTGACTCGGTGCCAATTGCGATCAGCTTTAGTTTGCCCGATTTGACATGAGGGCCCGCCGAGAGCGCGCTGTCAAACAACACATGACAAACGCCCGCGATGGTGTCCACCAGAGCAGGACCGCTGCCTTTGTAGGGAACGTGCGTCATTTCCATGTTCGCGGTCGACTGAAACAGCTCGGCGGCCAGATGGGAAGGTGACCCCGCACCGATTGAACAGTAATTCACTTTGCCTTTGTTGGCATTGGACCACTCGATAAACTCCGGCACGGTAGAAAATGGCGAGTTTGTTTCGGTCACCATCAGCAAGGGCAGTGTCGTAGTCTGAATAATGGGCGCAAAATCCCGTACAGGGTCGTAGCTCAGGTTATTGAACAGACTGACATTGATCGTGTGGGGGCCACTACCGTTCATCAGCAGCGTATACCCGTCCGGCGCGCTTCGGGCGGCGGCGTCGCTGCCGATAATACCCGACGCCCCGCCCTTGTTTTCAACAACAACAGGCTGTTGCCATTTCTGGGAGAGCGCATTCCCGAGCAAACGGGTGATCGCATCGGTGGAACCGCCCGGCGGATAAGGAACGATGATCCTCACAGGCTTGTCCGGATAACCGCTCGCAACGGCCGTGCCGCTGCTCACGGAAAACGTTGCCATACAGGCAAGCAGGATATAGCTTGCACGACTCATCATAGATTGGGCAGCCATGATTTCTTCTCCTCTGGTTTGTGTTCTGAACGATCTGTGTCAGGCGGTCGCCAACTCTTCCGAAAACCCCAGCATTGCCTGGGCGAGTCCGTCCTGCTCCGACGCCGAAATCGTGATGCGAACAATGGATCGAGCCTCGCCGCCCCGCCATGGTCGGCCACGATGCATGGTTGCCCGGTTATCCCACATCAACACATCTCCCTGTTGCCAGCTATGGCTGTACCGATGTTCAGGACGCGTCGCCTGCTCCATCAATCGTGCCAACAATTCCTGCGCCGCAGACGGTTCCATGCCTTCAATCGCGCCGGCGTGTGATGCCAAGTACAAAGCGCGGCGCTCATTGACTGGATTGAGCCAGGTCATGGGCTTGCGGACAGGTGGCAGCGCTGCGCGCTCGGCTGCGCTCATCATGCCCGGATCTATCTGGTCGCGCGAGGTGGCGTAGCTGTGTATGGCTACTTTGTCTATCAGGCTGTCGCGGGTTTCCTGATCCAGCCTGCTCCACGCGGCGCGTGTCGAAACAAACTCTGTATCGCCGCCGTTGGAAGGGATGACGCGCGCCGACAGAACGGAAGCAACCGCCGGCAGTGCCTTGAATGAACTATCCGTATGCCATAGCTGATTAGCCTTGGCAATCAGCAGCGCACGGTCGTTGGGCGGCACCACGTTGCCATCTGGCCCCATATTGTTCATGCGCGAATAAAACGTGCCATGACCCGACGAACCCACCTTGGTACGCTCAAGTGCGCCAAAGGCACGCGAGAACGTTGCCTGTATATCGTCCGTTACGTCCTGCCTGCGCCACAGCAACAGAGAATACTCGTCAAACGCCGCGCGAACCCTGGCAAAGGCCTGGGCGTCGCAGACCGCATCAATCAAATCCAGTCCTTTGATCTCCGCGCCAAAATCAGCGTGCAAGGGCACCAGTTCCATATCCATCCCCCTTTCCAAGTACCAAGTGTCGATTCAGTTGTCGACAGTTGTAGAAGCCTTTACTGCCAAGGCAACTTGCCAAGGGGACTTTATCATCGGTTCAAGGACGACGGACGTATAGCGAGCGCGCGGACTGCATTTACATGTATGTGAAAATAAAGCGGGACAATCGATGTCTGGTCAAACAGGGTTAGACTTCATCTCAAGTTTTTGAATGCCGGTACGAAGCTGCGCAAGAATGGCCTCACGCTTTTCGGCCAGGCGCTCGACGGGCCCATGCACGCCCATCGCAAAGACGCGGCCAAAACGTCTTTCCGGCAACAGCATGGCGATGCTGCCGGCGCCAGGTTCCAGCGTATGCTGCGAAAACACAAAACCGTCGCGACGCCCCTTTTCGATTTCGACCATCAAACTATCCAGCGCGATACGCCTACTCGCATCGCGCTCTCGAAAATTCACGCGGCGCAGAATCCGATCGATCTCCTCATCAGGACGGACTCCAAGCATTAGCCAGCCGATGCCAGACCGCGCAATAGGACGTGTCATGCCGATCGGCACCGTATACCAGATTGGCAGCCGCGACGGAATCAGATACACGTATTGAACGAACAGATCACTCTGGGCGCCGAGCGTGATGGTCTCTCCGGTGGTCTGCGACAGCGCTTGCATGAGCGACAATACGTCGCCCTCGCCGAACAGCGCGCTGTGAACCCAGTTGCCCAACGAGGCCAGACGCATCGTGGGCATGTAAGTACGCGAGAAACGATCGTAATCAAGATAGCCCAACACGACCAGGCTTTTGAGCAGCGCCGATGCACTTGACGCAGGATAATCAAAGCGCTGCACAAATTCCTTCAAGGCCATGGGCCGCTGTACGTCTTCGAATGCTTCCAGAATTTCGAAGGCACGCTTGGACGTCTTGATAGGCCGGTTAGTCATGGCAAAGCATCCCGTTGACGAGCGTGATGAGTGTTCCCGACATGTGTCCGCCTGCGCTCTGTGGCTGACGCAGGCGTATCTGTGGCGGCCGCGGCAAGCTCCAAGGGCAAATCCCGCAGACCTTTCCTGAAAAAACGCCGCTCGTTCGGCTGCAGCGCTGGCGACATCGCCGCGAGACGCTCGGCCGCATTGTAAGCCTGAACACAGAGGCCATGCTCGTGCGCACTGAACCATGCCATTTCCAGCAGCACGTTGGCCAGCTGCAACGGCCCATACTGGGCATGCCCGCTATCGTGCTCTTCCAGCGTGAAACGCGCAACTTCCGACCAACTGACATACCCTTTGGCCGGCGAAAACGGCGCATGGTAGGGATTCGTGGCGTCCAGGACCTGCCGGACTGAAACCGGCCGCTGCGCCTGGAACTGCGACAATGTGACCGGCCCTTTTGCATTGCATCCCCCGCGCGCAATTCTCAACAGAAAGATTGTGTTCCACGCCGAGCCGCCGCCCACGCCAAAACGATCGCAAATCCATTCCGACAGACCTATCCAACGAATCGCCTGCATGCGCAAGAGCTCTTCTCGCTCCGGATGCTTCTGGTCGATCAGGCCATTGGTCCAGAATAGCCATAACGACCAGCCGATATTAGCTGCTACGTCCTGGGCGGCTTCGATGGAATCGGCTTCGTAGGCTGCCTGCAGCGCGCCGGACAGATCCTTCATCGCACGCATCGCCGACTCGGTACGCTCCATGAGCGGTATCGTCTGCAACGCCATGGCGACTGACTTACCCAACAGCGCGCGCAGATTGAGGAACTCGAAGCGAACACGGGGGTTGTAACGAATGACCGGCTGCAGCACAAGATCAGATTCAACCTGAGCGAGGGCTCCCTGTGCCGCGGGCACATTACCTTGTGCGTATAGGTTCCATGCGTGCGCAATCGCCGCCATTGCCGAAAATGATGGCAATGCTGCGTAGTCACCCCGAGATTCAAGATAAGGGCGCAGGCGCAGCAATGCGTCTTCGCTGCGCCTGACATGGCCATGCCGACGCCAGATCAGGCTTTCCTTCAGTAGGGATAACGAAGCCTGGAACTCATCCTTGGCAGCGGCTTGCGCCCTGCCAAAATGTTCAGCCACGCCGTGCTCCGTCGACGCGGCGACGCCGTCTTTAGCCATGCGCAAAGCCTGCGTGAGTTCGCTCCAGTATCGAACATCATGCATGACATACTCCAGGGAAGCCTCCTGACTGTCCAGCAAAGACGCCGCACCTAGAAAACCGGCAAGCTCAGCCAGTTCGACATAGCGACCATCTAGCCGGATATCCAGCCGCCGAGCCTGTCCGGCAGCAAGCCAAAAGGGCCCCTGGCTACGCCTGGCGCGATTCAGCAGGGCGGGGGCTTTATCCGTATCTCTTCCCCATCCCGCGGATATCCCCCAATCGGCAAAATCCGCGTAAGCGCGTGAAATTCGCATGCGCAGACTGCTCGCGCCAGGAAAGCGGGCCAGTATCGCCGAAACATGCACTGGCCCGCCGCAGCTCTGCTCGGCGTAATAAAGGCGCAGCAGAAGCCAGAGCGACTGGTATCTGGCCGGACGCCCATTTACGCGATAGCGCGCTGCGCCAAGTTCTATACGGATTTTCTTGCCAGACATGGTTCAGGAATAGCGTTAGCGTGCACGTTGGCTGCAACGGCCAAACTCAGGTTACGCGAGTTACGGTAGCGTGTTTTACCCAGCCCTGTCACGCACTTATTCTTACCCCGCCATCAACGGATCGGCCAGTTCAATCCGAGCATCATGCTCAGACACTACACAAAAGGATCATCATGTTGAATCTCACCCTACTTCGACCATTGTTCGCGGCCTGCGCGCTGGCACTGCTTGCGGCCGCGCCCGTTCATGCGATGCAAGACTGCAATGATGAACCGGCCCTGGCCAAGCTATTTGACCAGGCCAGCGCCCACGGCACCTTCGTTCTGCTCGATGGCCAGACCGGCGAGCTCATATGCCACGACAGCGTGCGCGCCGAGGCGGGCTTCCTGCCCGCCTCCACCTTCAAGATTCCAAACACCGTTATCGCCCTGGAAACAGGCGTCGCCAGCGGCGCCGATTTCGGGCTGCCTTGGGACAGCCGCCGCGATCCCAGGCAGGACTGGTGGCCGGAAACCTGGGCGCGCGACCAGACCCTGGCCACCGCGCTGCCCAACTCCGTTGTGTGGTTTTACCAGGCGTTGGCGCGGCGCATCGGCACGGACCGCATGCAGGCCTATGTGGACAAGTTCGATTACGGCAACCGCAATATACAGGGCGACATCGATCGCTTTTGGTTGACAGGGGATTTGCGGATATCAGCATTGCAGCAGGTCAAGTTTCTTCAACGTTTTTACACCGAGGCGCTGGGCGCGTCTCATCGCTCAACCCAGATCGTCAAAGAGGCGCTCGTGCTCGAGCATACCGATGAATACCGCTACAGCGGCAAGACCGGGTGGGCTGGCATGGGCGACGCGCACGCGCAACAGACCGGCTGGCTGGTGGGCTACCTGGAGCGCAAGAACAAGGTGTACTTCTATGCGTTGAACATGGATATGAACAACCCTGGGGACGGCCCAGCCAGGCTAGCCATTGTCAAAGCCATATTGCAGCAGCGTGGGCTGATGCCTGCGGCAAAGGAGTAGGGAGTGGGATGCCGAGGGCTGAGGCCGATGTTCCTGCGCCACACTACAGCAGCCACTCCACCGGCAGGTGCGTAAGTATCTCCACGATCATGCGTCGCCAGAGGCTCGCGCCCGGCTCGCTATCATGCCGCAACAGTTTGCCATCCTTGCGCTCCAGCCAATACAGGTCGCCTTCTTCCGACAGTCGCACCTCATAGGCCGTCATCGGCACCTTATCGAGAAAAATCTCGCTAATCTTCTTGGCCAGCGCGGGGCTGTCGATGATAAATCCCAGCTCTGTGTTGAGCTGGGCTGATCGCGGATCGAAATTGAACGAGCCGATAAAGACGCGAGACTCATCCGCCGAAAATGTCTTGGCGTGCAGGCTGGAGCTTGAGCTGCCAAACATGCTGCTGCTTTGCCCTCCGCCCCCCGAAGGAAGCCGCCTTAACTCATAAAGCTTGACACCGGCTTGCAGCAAGGGTTTGCGCCGCTTGGCGTAGCCAGCGTGCACTGCGGCCACATCAGTCGCCTCAAGCGAATTGGTCAGAATTCTGACCGTCACGCCGCGTCCGGCCATCTCGACAAAGCCTTCCACACCCGTCTTGGTGGGCACAAAATAGGATGAAACCAGATCGGCGCTGACCTTGGGTTTGCCGACGATGCGCTCCAGATCGTAAGTGAGCAATTGGTCGGGCGGCAAGTTGCCCAGCCCTTTGGCAGGATTATCACTCACCATCTGCGTCCTGGCCCAGTCCAGATCAATATCGCCTTGATGCAAATGCTTGATCAAACTCGATTTCTCAAGCGCTTCTACATACAACGCCGCCTCCGGCGAACTGCGCCACTCGGCTGCGCGCGATTGCAAGCCCGCCAGGGCCTTGTCATCCGGCTTCGGAAGCAGGCGGTCTACGGGATAGGCGGATTCACTGCGCCAGTACTTGTCGAAATCTTCCGACACATCCCGGACAACCGGGCCGACAGCAAGAATGTCGAGATCCGAAAACAACACATCGTGCGTTGCGCCGAAATACTCGTCTCCAATGTTTCTGCCGCCAATGATGGTGGCCATGTTATCGGCAGTGAACGACTTGTTATGCATGCGTCGATTGACGCGCGAAAAATCGGTGACGTAGGACAGCCAGCGTGGAGAGCGAGGCACGAAGGGATTGAACAGCCGGATCTGAATATTGGGATGACTGTCCAGCGCAGCTAGCAACGGGTCCAGCCCGGCGGTATTGATGTCGTCCAGCAGCAGCCTGACACGGATGCCGCGATCCGCCGCATCGCGCAAGACATCAAACAACAACGTGCCGGTAAGATCGTCGTGCCAGATATAGTATTGAATATCCAGGGTACGCTCGGCGGACCCCGCCAGCAGCGCCCGGACCGCAAACGCCTCGTGGGGGTCGTTCAGCGGATAGATGCCACTTTGTCCCGGGTGCCTGGCCTCTATCCCCGACAATGTCTGGCCAAGCTCAGTGCGCCTGGCCTCCTGAAGCGTCAGTGCCGTGGAGACGCTACGGCCATCGAGCGTTGGCAAAGGGCTGCATCCCGCAACCAGTATCCACGCGCAGGCCACGGCCAATGCACGCCAGACACGGCGAACTGTCCAATCGAAGGACGTATTCATGATGAGGCCCCCAGCCCTTTACAGGAAGGGGAATAGATTACCCGATATCAACGCGCACAGCTTGATCCACATGACCGTCGGGGCGTAGCAAGACCGCGTCGACGCCGCTCAGCCTTTCATCCCTCCGATCAAGCGCAGCATGAACTATTGTGACCCATCGTGGGTCGAGATCAGGAGTAAAGCGCGCGCCAGCCTCCGTGATTCGCAACAGCAGCCACTTACCGTCTTGCATCAACGTATAGAGCGAAAGCAGTTTTCCCTGCCTGTCGAGCAACGGCCAATCAGGCACCCGACGACCCGTCCATTCCGGCACGGGCGCCCATCCACCCACGGATCCGCCAAGCGGCGCCGAATAGGCAATGCCGAATCCTGACAAGTCTTGTGCGAGCGTATGGTTCAGCGCGGGCAGCTTGAGCAACGCGCTGAAGGTTCTGCGCAAAGCCTGGCCTTCAGGATCGAAGCTATTCAACAAGAGCGAACTTTGTGCCATGGTATTCTGAACCAGTGCAGCGCCAACCTCATGGCGCTCCGCGTGATAGCTGTCCAGCAAACTTTCGGACACCAGGCCATTCACGACACCTGCCAGCTTCCAGCCTAAATTCATTGCGTCTTGCATGCCTACATTCATTCCCTGCCCTCCCGCTGGAAAATGCATATGGGCGGCGTCGCCAACCAGAAAGACCCTGTCTTGTCGATAACGCTCAGCCAATCGGGATTCATTGGAAAATCGCGATAGCCACAACGGCTCGTGCATGCCGAAGTCTTGGCCAGCCACCTGCCGCATCGAAGCGCTTAGCTCTTCCTGGGTAAGCGCCTCGGACACAGGCACATGCATTCTTTCGGGATTGATGACGATAGCCCGGTACAGATCGCCCCCCATGGGAACAATCATCAGCCCGCCTGCTTCGCTTTCCAGCGACAAAGCTCCTTTCGGCGGGGGAGCGCTCATGTGGACATCGCCCATCATGACCGTCCGGGTGGCAGCATGCCCCTCAAACGCAATACCCGCAGTTTCCCTAACCATGCTGCGGGCACCATCCGCGCCAATCAGATACGGGGCGGAAAAACCAAGGGACTTGCCATCGCGAGTTCCCTTTACCAGGACTCCATTCTTGGTCTGCGCAATCTGCTCAGCGACCGTTCCGCGGTACAGCGCTACGCCTGACTCCACAGCCCAAGCTTCAAGCAGGTGCTCAGTCATGCTTTGTGGAATGAAGAGCGTATAAGGAAAGGCTGTATCGATGCCCGAGAAATCCAGCCGAGTATCCAGAGAGGCGAAATGGCCAGTAAGAATTTTCATGCCGTGGCCAATAAATCGCTCTGCGACGCCACGCAGGGCCAGCATCTCCACCGTCCTGCCATGCATGGTCAAGGCGCGTGACTGGGCGACCGGCGCGGACCGTCGCTCCAGCACAGCAACCCGCAGCCCTGCCAGGCGCAGTTCGCAGGCAATAGTGAGCCCGGTAGGGCCCGCGCCGATGACAATCACATCCGACTTGATATATGTCTTCATGAAATCTAACATTGTTAGTTGAAAGTTTTATTCTCAATCTAACAACGTTAGGTTGTCAAGGAAAAATACGATGGCGCTTGAACGAGACACTGTAATTACTGCGGCACTGAACCTGCTGGATGAAGTGGGCCTGGATAACCTGACCATGCGCCGGCTGGCGAGTGTGCTCGAGATCAAGGCGGCCTCCTTATACTGGCATTTCGAGAGCAAGCAAGCGCTGATGGATGGCATGGCTGACGCCCTGATGGCCGATGTCGCGTGCGAGCCACCCGTCAGACAACGCAAATACCAAGACGCGTTCGCTCGTGTCACCCGCATTGCCCATGAAATACGCGGCGCGCTCCTTGCGCGCCGGGACGGAGCCCGCGTTTACGCCGGAACATATGTAGTCACCGATAATGTGATGCGTGTCGCGGAGGCGATGATCCGCCCTCTGCGAGAGCAAGGCGCCACCACCCGCCTGGCAAGCTGGAGCGCATTCAGCATCCTGGACTATGTATTGGGCTTTGTGATGGAAGAACAGGGCTTTTCTTCGAGCGATATATCCCCATCCGAGATGATCACTCGCCGCGCTGCTTTTGAAGCGCTGGCTGCACAGTCATACCCTCATGTGGCCGCATCAATGGATGATGTTTTCAATCTGGACTTTGACAGCCGGTTTGAGTTGGGGCTGAATATATTCATTGCCGGCCTCAGGCTGCACCTGAGTCCTCCCCTGGAAACTGCAAGCTAAAACGTATGACTCCTTGATCCGATGCGGACGCTGTCGCGCTGCCGCCGTGAATGGTCATGATGGCCTTGACCAGCGCCAGGCCCAGGCCATTGGACTCCGTGTATTCGCTGCGGGATTTATCGCCGCGATAAAAACGGCCGAACATGAGATCTATCTGATTCTGCGACATCGGCGGGCCAAGATTTTCAACGGCTACGGTCGACGTTTGCTGATCAGCGTGCGCGCACAGCTTGATGACTGATCCCGACTTGCCGTAACGGATGGCGTTGATCACCAGATTATTGACGGCGCGCCGCCACATGACGGGGTTGGCATACCCTGTGCCGCTGGCGTCGACCTCGAAGCGCATGTCGCGCTCCTGGGCCAGGCCTTCGAAATAATCGGCGATACGGATCAATTCTTCTGACAGCACCAGCGGCGTGCGCTCGATGACCACCGCATCCTGGTCGGCACGAGACAGAAAGAGAATATTCTCCACAATATGCGCCAGTCGGGTGAACTCTTCGAGGTTTGACTCGAGTAGCTGCTCGTACTCCGCCGGGCTTCTATCCTGGCCCAGCGCTACCTGTGTCTGTCCCATCAGCACATTGATGGGGGTACGTATTTCGTGCGCCAGATCCGCCGAAAACTGCGATAGATGTTCGTAGCCTGTCTGCAGTCGATCCAGCATGGCGTTGATCGCGACAACCAGTCGGCGCAGCTCGGTGGGCGCATCTTCATCTCGCAGGCGCACGGACAGATTGGCGGGTGATATCTGCGCTGCGCGATTGCTCATGGCGGTCAAGGGCCCCAGACCTCGTCGGAGCAGCATGAACCCCATCAAGGTTGTCAGCAACACCGCCAAAGCAATGGCCCCAATGACACGCAGCCGGTACACAGCAAGCATGCGCGCCTCTTGCACCATTACGTAGGCCGCAGTTATCTCAACGGTGCCGCCATCGTCACCAATTTCGGCAAGCGCGGAGACCCATCGGACGCGAATGCCGTCATCCCGCTTCCCTGCCCGCAACGCATCTATCGTCAATGACCGCGCCACCGGGACCGGCACCAGGTCTGGCGGCGTCATCTTGTCTGGATTCACATTGATGAACGGCGGTTCACCTGCTCGCCTGAAAATACGCACATCCTGCTCATTGCCCAGCATGCTTTCGAAAATGCCGGGACGCGCTTCCATTTGCCTGACGTTGTACAGATCATGAAGCAGATTGCGAAAGCGCTCGACCCGGCCAATCAACGTGTAGTCAGCGCGAACTTCCAACGCCTGCTTGACGGAAGCATACAGATATACGCCGAGTCCGGATACCACCAGACAGGAGATCAGCGCGAAAGACAGCGTCACTCGTACCGTTAGGGAACGTAGTGGCCGGCGCTTCAAGGCTGCTCCGAGAACATATAGCCTATGCCACGCACGGTATGGATCAGCTTGGTATCGAACGGTGCATCAACCTTGGCCCGCAGCCGCTTGACCGCCACATCTACAACATTGGTGTCGCTATCGAAATTCATATCCCACACCTGCGAGGCGATCACCGCGCGCGACAAGGCTTCTCCCTGCCTTTTGACCAGCAAATGCAAGAGCATGAATTCTTTGTTGGTCAGCACGATATTGATGCCCTGACGCGTGACCTTGCGACGCAAGGGGTCAAGCTGCAGGTCTGCCAGCTGAAAGGTTTCCGACTCGCGCACGACGCCTCGGCGCAGCAAGGTGCGAATCCGCAGCACAAGCTCGGTGAAGGAAAACGGCTTGATCAGATAATCATCCGCACCCAGTTGCAGACCACGGATGCGGTCATCGACCTGATCACGCGCCGTCAAGAATATGACGGGCACATCGCACTCGCGCCGCAACTCGCTCATCACTTGCCAGCCATCCTTGCCGGGCAGCATTACATCCAGAATCAAGAGGTCGTAATCCTGCTCACGAGCCATGTGAAGACCATCCACCCCGTTGCGGGCGAGATCCACCGCATACCCCGACTCCGACAAACCTTTCTTGAGGTAGTCGCCCGTTTTCTGATCATCTTCTACGACAAGAATGCTCACGCTGATTCCCTTTGCAATGGACAACACATCTTATCAACTTACACCCGATTATTCATGACAAAACTGTCATTGGAATGCCATTCAGTTGACACGAGGGGACACCTACGATGTCACAACCTGGCGCGCGTTCAGCTTATGCACAGGCCCCATTTTCATTCTTCCATTTCTGGAGCAAGCACATGCAGATCAAGAAGTCCAGCCTGTTTCACCACGCCTCGCGACAGCTAGGTGTCATCCTGTTCCTTTGTCTGGCGGGCGCATCCGCCAATGCTCACCAAGGCCATCAGCACGGACAGGCCGCCTCCGACGCAAGCCCGCCACCTGTTTTTGTGGCCAGCACCTCAAAGTCATTTGCAGCATTGATGGACGACGCGATGGCCGTGATGGACGACGGCATGCTGCGCGCACCGATGAACGGCCAAGCCAATCATGACTTCATCACCATGATGCTGCCACATCACCAGGGCGCGGTCGACATGGCCAAAGCCGTGCTGCTCTATACCGAGGATCCCGAAATCCGAAATCTTGCCCTGGGCATCATCGCCGAACAGCAAACCGACATTCAGGTCATGCAGGCATGGCTGAATCATCACGCAGACAAATCAGATAAATCAGATAAATCAGCCAAATAGGCTGCGTCCCTCTTTTTCAACCCGTAGCGCAGTCTGTCGGCTGCACTGCTTTGCCCTCCGGCGGGAACGCCGGAGCTTCTCGGAGCATCAAGATGAAAAAAACCACTGCTTTCTATGCAATCGCGGCAACCACGCTATGCGTCAATAGCGCCTGGGCATTGCCATCTTCTCACGATCGCGTCTACACCGCCGATCAGAACAGCAACACGGTATCTGTGGTAGACCCGGTATCCAATACGCTATTGGGGCAGATCAAGCTCGGCAACCAACGGCCCGACTTGCTCTCGCCGCTCTATAAGGGGCAAATCAACGTGCATGGCATGGGGTTCTCTCCAGACCACAAGACCTTGCTGGTCGTCTCGAATGGTTCGAACTCCGCCACCTTCATCGATACCGCCACCAACGAGGTGAAAGGTACGACTTATCTCGGACGCTCTCCTCACGAGGGCTTTTTTACCGCTGATGGCAAGGAAGTGTGGGTGGTTGTGCGCGGCGAAGACTATATTTCGGTGATCGATCCGAACACCTACAAGGAGACCAGCCGCATCCAGACCAACCTGGGCCCCGGCATGGTGATCTTTCATCCCGACGGCAAACTGGCCTTTGTTGTATCCAGCTTCACGCCCAAGGTCGACGTGATTGATGTCAAAACCCACAAGATCATCAAGAAGATCGATGTGGTGAGTCCGTTCTCGCCCTTCTTGCAGATCACGCCTGACAACAGCGAGATCTGGATGACGCATAAGGATGTGGGCAAGATCACGCGCATCGACACGAAAACCCTGGAAGTCGTGGGCGTGATGGATGTTGGCTTCATCACCAATCATATTTCCTTCGCCACCGTCGGCGGAAAAACCTATGCCTACGTCACGGTGGGCGGTGAAAATTCGGTGAAGGTCTACACCACAGACAAGACCGCAAAACTGGTCGAAACCATTCCGGTCGGCGCACTGCCGCATGGCATATGGACCTCTGACGACAGCAGCCGGGTCTACGTAGGCCTGGAAAACGGCGATGCGCTCGATGTCATCGACACTGCCTCGAATAAAGTCGTGGCGCGGGTTCCCGTTGGCCAGGCACCCCAGGCGCTGGCATTTTTATCGAATGCAGTCCCCGAAGGTAAAGGCGATGCAAATCTGGTTCCCCGCGTCAACGTAGATCCAGTCAATATTTCGCTCAAGCCAGTCAAAGCAGATGGCCGTGGTTTTGTCGTCCTGCGCAACCTGGGTGTAGTCGATGCGCTTGAAGTAAACCTGTTCAAGCTGAAACCTGACACTGTCTACACCGTATACCTGAATGGCGTGGAGGCGCCGGCGGCCAGCTTCAAGACCGACCCGACCGGCAAGGCGGCCGGTACGATGATCGCTCCCTTGCGTCAGCCAGCAAAGCCCGACGCAAAAACGGAAGCCGTCAGCAACAACATCATCGTCATGGAAGGCGATACACCGGTTAACGCCAAGCAGGCGGCGTTGGCCAGCGTGTAAGGCTTGTTGAAAAAGCGTGCCGACCAAAAAACTCTTGGTCAGCACGCTTTTTTTTGTTTCAAGAATGATTTGTATGCGATCACACTTGCTTTAGCGTTAGCCTTTGCCTGCCAGCCCCCCTTCCAGGCGGCGCTGCGTTGTCAGGCAACATGACTGATTACCCACGGGTGTGACTGCGATGACGAAGCCGATAGAAGAGCCGTATGAGCAGCAATACCGCCAGTATGCCCCCGTACACGTATGGTTCAAGAAAATCGTTCTTGCCTGACCTTACAAGCCAGAAATGCAAAACAGACAATGCAGCAATAACGTAAACGCTGCGATGCAGCGTCTGCCAGCCGCGCCCGAGACGCCGCATCCAACCTTGGGTCGATGTCAGCGCCAAGGCCAGCATGGGTACGAAGGCCAGCATCCCGACCGTAATGAACGTACGTTGAACGACATCTTCCCACATGAGTGCGAATGAGCCGCTGCGTTCCCAGAAGGCCCAGCCCAGCAAATGCAAAAAGGTGTAGAAGAAGGCGAACAAGCCGAGCATGCGGCGTAGCCGCACCAAGGCGGGTTGCGCGATCAAGCGACGCAGCGGTGTTACGGCCAGCGTGACACCCAGGGCCACCAGAGCCCAGATACCGGACGATCTGATGAGAAACTCCGGTGGATTGGCGCCAAGCCCATCCGAGAACCCCAGCCATATCCAGCGCAACAGCGGGTACAGCCCCAATAGAAACACTAGCGGCTTGGCCCGCGCGACATCCTGCGCCGTCCAGTTGCGCCGACTTGCCATCTGCTTCGCTGCCGAGAACATGCTAATAGTTCCTTCGTAAATCCATGCCCGCGTAGAGGCTGGCCACCTGCTCGCCATAGCCGTTGTACATGAGCGTATCGACACGCGGCGCAAAAAAACCATCTCCTATCCTGCGCTCTGTCGCCTGGCTCCAGCGCGGGTGAGGCACGGCAGGATTCACGTTAGCATAGAAGCCATATTCGTTAGGCGCGATTTTCACCCAGCTTGTCTCTGGCAAGTTTTCCAGCAAACGAATCTTGACAATCGACTTTCCCGACTTGAAGCCATATTTCCAGGGCACGGCCACACGCATAGGCGCGCCATTCTGATTTGGCAACAGCTTGCCGTACACGCCAAATACCAGCATCACCAAAGGATGCATGGCCTCGTCCATGCGCAATGCTTCCACATAAGGCCAGTCTATGATGCGCGACCTGAGCCCGGGCATGTTATCTGGTTGCGTGGCAGACACAAACTGGACGTACTTTGCCTTGCTGGTCGGTTGAACCTGCTTGAGCAATGTGGAGAGCGAATACCCGCTCCAGGGAATGACCATGGACCAGGCCTCAACGCAGCGCAGGCGGTACACGCGCTCTTCAATGCTGGCCAGTTTCAGCAGATCGTCAATATCGAAACTGCGAGGTTTTTCGACTTCGCCTTCGATCTCCACCACCCATGGTCGCGTCCGCATTTTGTGTGCGTACCCGACAGGATCGGTTTTACCGGTTCCGAACTCATAA
The DNA here is from genome assembly GCF_004153455.1 of Allopusillimonas ginsengisoli. Taxonomy (GTDB): domain Bacteria; phylum Pseudomonadota; class Gammaproteobacteria; order Burkholderiales; family Burkholderiaceae_B; genus Allopusillimonas; species Allopusillimonas ginsengisoli. The sequence goes on from NZ_SDQE01000010.1 coordinate 119,351, forward strand.
AAATTATTGTAGCCGCTCACATCCTCTTCGGAGGTCAGTTTATTCTTTAGCCAATAGTCGGGGTTGGGTGTGCCCGCCAGACGGCCTGAGGGCTGAGCGCTCATCGCTGCGCCGCCGCTCAATAGACTGCCGCCCAGCATGCCGCCGGCGCCAAGGGTAAGGGCGCCGGCGCCGGCCCGCCGTAACCAAGTGCGCCGTGATTGCCAGACAGCTTCGGCGGTGATTTCGGATGGTGGAATGTAAGGCTGTTTTATGCGTGCCATGTTCTGAGACTCCTGTATGGGAAGCGACGCTTTGCAAACGGGAGGTAAGCGGTTGGCGGCGATCGCCAGCCCAGCTAGCCAAGTATCCACTTTAAGGATAGCGGTCTGACAGCTTGGTGACGAAAGGATGACAAATTTGTCGTTAAACCGCCATCCAGCCTATGGCACTCAGTCAATGCATTAAATCAAGCCGGCACGAGGATGATTAATGGCCAGAAAATGGCGAACAAGGGGTTTTTCGCTACCTTCATGGAAATGTAGCGCCTCGTTCTGAATATCAGCATCTGCCCGCGAAACACGGCGGTGCTGGCGAAGATGCTCGGCCCACGACTCAACCGTAAACCATTCGAGCAGCATATCGGGGTTGGCAGCGTCTTCAGAGACCCCCCAACTGTAGGCGCCATCGCGACGTCGCTCTTCAGAGAGCTTTGCCAGTATCTTCAGGAACGCGGCACGGTTTACGGGCAGCACACGGTACTCAACCAAGATCATGACGGGTCCACGGTCATGTTCGATCGGCGTGGTTGTGAGCGGCTCGGGCCAATGATTGGATGGCACGAGGTCGGCCTCGCCCCGCGGCAGCTTGAGACGATGGCTGATCAGCCCAACCACGACAAGCCCGCCAGCACCCGCCAGCAGGGTGAAGGGCACGCCTATCAGTTCGGCGATGGCGCCCCAGGTCAGGCTGCCTGCTGTCATGGCGCCATTGAAGACGGTCAGATAGACCGCCAATGAGCGGCCACGAACCCAGTTGGGCAAGATAGACTGCGCGACGCCGTTCAATGTCGTCAATGCTGTGATCCAGGAAGCGCCCAGGAACAACAGCGCGATAACCGCCGCCCACTGCGGCGGGGCAAAGGAAAGAAACGCCATGACCGCAGCGGACAGCAATGCAGCCCCCAGCAACAGACCATCCGCGCTCAGCGTCTCGCGTAGTCGAGGCAGAAGAATCGCCCCCACGATCGCCCCCAGGCCAACCGACCCGAGCAATATCCCGTAAAAGCCTGCCCCGCCGCCGAGCACATTGCGTGCAACCAATGGCAGCAGCGCCCACACCGAACTGGCCAATGCAAAAAAGAGAAACGCGCGCACCAGTACAACATGCAGTTCACGGCTGGCACGCGCGTACCGCAAACCTGCGCGGAAGGCACCCAGAAAGCGCTCTGACAGCGCATCTTCGGTGGTTGCCGGCCGCCGCCACCAGAGCAGCGCGCAAATCACGAACACATAGCTGATGACATCGACACCATAGGTGACTGATGCCCCTAGGCTGGCCAGAATCAGGCCGCCAAGCGCGGGACCAATGGCGCGTGCAATATTGACCCCCAATGAGTTGAGCGCAACCGCGTTCTTGAGATCCTGTTTCTCGACCAGTTCGGGCACAATGGCCTGCCAGGTTGGGCCCATCAGCGCTGCGCCTATGCCGCCAAAGAACGTGAGCGCGATAAGCGAGGTAACGGACTGCAATCCTGTTGCCGAAAGCAGCATCAGGCAGATGCTGACCGTGCCCAACAGCAACTGGATGCCAATCAAGAACTTGCGGCGATCAAGGATATCGGACAGCACACCCGCGGGAATGGCCAGCAGAAAAATAGGTAAGGTTGCGGCTGCCTGAACCAGTGCCACAGCGGTGGGCGAAGTGGAGAGGTCAGTCATCAGCCAGGCGCTGGCCACATCACGAATGAAGCTGCCGGTATTGCCAACAATGGTGGCGACCCACAGAACCGCGAACAATGTTTGCCGCAACGGCGCAAAACCACTTGATGGGGTGCTTGCTGCAGGAGCTTGTTCCGTCATGCCCGTTTCCCTTGTAGGTCTAACCATGCGATCAACAGAAAACCGCCAACCAAACCGAGATGCTCAAAAAATGCGTTGGCGGCCAAAAAGCGTTCCTGCCCACCGGGCAGTTCCCAGAATCGAAGCGCAATGAAGTTAGCTGCCATTGTAAATCCCGCCAACGCCAACGCGCCGAGCCATCGGCCACGACCCAAAAGTATCATCAGGGAAGCGGACAGCTCAAGCGCGATGGTGAGTACGGCAAAGAGTGGTGCAGGCGACAGTCCAAAGTGCTGCATTTCAGCGATGGCGCCAGGAAAATCGGTGAGTTTGACCAGCCCCCCTTGCAAGTATGCGGCGCAAAGCCCGAGGTAAGCGACCCAGCGAATCACTGGCGTGCCGAACCACCGCCTGGCCAGCGGCGCCTGGCGCCGCTCAACAGAACATCTCGTGATCATTGTGCAAACTATCCTAGACTGCCCAGCACGAGCAGCCCAGGGCGCCAAAGAATCCCTTGAAATCCTGCACCGGCACATTGGCGCCCCACGCACGCGCGTGATGGTGCCCATGCAGACTGCACGCATGCGCGCAGCCGCACGCAGCAACCGCATTGAGGCTCAGCGACTGCTTGCCTGCGCCTTCTGGCTCGCCCCATGCCGCATACCCCTTGAAACTGCGGGCTGGCGACCAGTCTGGCATGGCGGGGGGCACAGGGTTGTCGTCAAATGGCGCAAAATCGCCCGCCCCATAAACCACGCGTCCGCCTACCACTGTCAGGTCCGAGGTAAGAAAGGAGATTTCGTCTTCGGCACAGGCAAAATAATCTTTGCTTGGCACGATAAAGTCAGCAAACTGGCCTTTTTCAATGCGGCCACGCTCATTCTCCTGATTGGAGAACCAGGCCACTTTTTCTGTCCACATGCGTAATGCAGTTTCGCGATCCAGACAATTGCGCTGCGGATAAATGCGCAATCCGCCTACCGTCTTGCCGGTGATCATCCACGCCAGCGACACCCAAGGGTTATAGGACGCCACGCGCGTGGCATCGGTGCCGGCAGACACCTTGACGCCTTTATCAAGCATGCGTGCAATGGGCGGCGTGGCCTCCGCGGCCGCCACGCCATAACGTTCAACAAAGTACTCTCCCTGGTAAGCCATGCGGTGCTGTACCGCGATACCTCCACCCAACGCGGCAATGCGGTCAATGGACCTATCTGAAATGGTTTCCGCGTGATCAAAGAACCAGTTCAGGCCTTCCAGGGGAATATCCTGATTCACCTTCTCAAAGACATCCAGCGCACGTGAAATGGTTTCGTCATAGGTTGCATGCAGCCGCCAGGGCCATCGGTTCTGTGCGAGTATGCGAACCACCTCTTCCAGCTCGCCCTCCATTTCCGGGGGCATATCTGGCCGCGGCTGCCGGAAATCCTCGAAGTCTGCGGCTGAAAACACCAGCATTTCCCCTGCCCCGTTGTGCCGAAAATAATCCGTACCCTGCTTGTATTTCACCGAGGACGTCCATTTCAGGAAGTCTTCCTTTTCTTCTTTGGGTTTCTGAGTGAAAAGGTTATAGGCCAGACGAACCGTCATCTGGCCTTCGTCCGCCAGTTGCCGCACGACGGCATAATCTTCCGGATAGTTCTGAAAACCGCCTCCGGCATCAATCACGCCCGTAACACCCAAGCGATTCAGTTCACGCATAAAGTGCCGCGTGGAGTTGATCTGGTATTCCAATGGCAGCTTGGGCCCTTTGGCCAGCGTTGCGTACAGAATCATCGCATTAGGCTTCGCAAGCAGCAGGCCAGTTGGATTGCCCTGTCCGTCGCGCGTGATCTCGCCCCCCGGCGGTTCGGGGGTTTCTTTGGTGTATCCCACTGCGCGCAAAGCCGCGCGATTCAACAACGCCCTATCGTATAAATGCAGCAGGAACACGGGCGTGTCGGGTGCCACGGCGTTGATCTCATCGATGGTGGGCAAGCGCTTTTCGGTGAACTGATGTTCAGTAAAGCCGCCAACGACGCGCACCCACTGCGGCGCAGGAGTCACCGCCACCTGGCGCTTGAGCATGTCCATCGCGTCGGCCAGAGACCTGACCCCATCCCAACGCAGTTCCAGGTTGTAGTTGAGCCCGCCTCGCACCACGTGCGTGTGATTGTCGAACAGCCCGGGAAGAGCGCTCCTGCGACATAGATCAATGGTTCTGGTATCTGATCCAGCAAGCGCCAGTATCTCCTGATCCGCACCAACAGCAACAAACTTGCCATCCTTGATGGCTACGGCCGTAGCCTGTGGATTTGACGGATCCAGCGTGGTTATCTGACCATTGAAAAAAATAACATCAGGCAATGATGCGGCCATGGCAGTTGCTCCTTTCTGGTTGGTATCGATGTGGGCAGCCCATTGTGCTAACTATGGTCTTTCTTGACCACTTTGGACGCAACAGTTCGCCCGGGAAGCTCACCAAACACATGACTGACCGCATGCTCCTGATCGCACGCGGCAACAAACGCGGTGCCTTTCAACAATTGCTTGCCAACGGGGATAACTTGCTCGCCAATGAGCATGCCAAGCAAGCCAATCAAGGCGATGACGGGCGGGGCTGGAGAACGCACATGGATCAAACTATATATGACACCAACCAGCAAGCCCGCCGCCAATGAAAACAGATAGGGTTTCATTGGCGTATTCCCTTAGCCTTCGTGGGCATTGAACATAGACTTGGCGTACACCAGACCAAGTCCGTAGCCACCGCCCAGCTTTTTGGCGATGCCTGTCGTCAACTCGTAGGTATCGGTGCGTGCCCAGTCGCGCTGCAGTTCCAGCAAGTACTGAAGCGACGTCATGGGCCGCGCGCCTGCCTGAATCATCCGCTCCATCGCGCGCTCGTGCGCTTCGTGGGAGACATCGCCGCAGGCATCCGCAATCACATAGACCTCAAAACCTTGTGACAGCGCAGACAGTGCAGGGCCAACAATGCACACACTGGTCCACAGCCCGCCAAACACGACGCGCTGCTTACCGATCTGGTTGATCTCGTCGATCACCGCCGCATCTTCCCACGTGTTCATGGACGTGCGATCCAGCAAAGCCTGCCCCGGAAAGGGCGAAGTAACCTCTTCAAACATCGGGCCCGAAAAACTCTTTTCGGCCACCGTCGTTAATATGGTTGACACGCCAAATCCAGCAGCGGCGCTGGCGATCAGCCCAGCGTTGTTGCGCAAGGTGGGAATATCGATGGAGTGCGTCGCAAAAGCCATCTGGGACTGATAATCGATCAGAATCAGCGTGTGATCGCTGGGGGTCAGCAACGCGGGGCTAGGGGTGGGGCTTGCTTGAGTTGTCATGGCAACTTTCTCCTGGGAGTCGGTGAACAGATAAAAGCGTCGGGGCGGCCCGCCGGGCCGTGAAGGACGTCAAGGCTGTCTTTCACAACCCGGCTAGGCCGAGGCATCGACCAAGACCAGTTCGGAATCCTCGCTGGCGGTGACACGAATAACTTCTTGATCACGGATTGCTCCGCCATCGCGTGCGTTCAGTTCCACCCCATCAACCGTGACACGGCCGGTGGCTGGCACGAGGTAGCCGAAGCGGTGCTTGTCCGAAAAACGGTACTCCACCGTTTCACCTTTTTTCAGAGTGGCGCCCAGAACGCGGGCATCCGCGCGGATGGGCAGCGCATCACCGTCGCCCTCCATCCCGCTGGCCAGGGCGATGAACTGCCCCGACCGATCAGACTTGGGAAACGGCTTCGCACCCCAAGCGGGAAGATCTCCACGGCTGTCCGGGATGATCCAGATCTGAAAAATGCGCGTTATGCCCGGCTCCATGTTGTATTCAGAATGACGTATGCCCGTACCTGCGCTCATCACCTGAACATCGCCCGCCTGCGTGCGGCCGCTGTTGCCCTGGTCGTCCTTGTGCGTAATCGCTCCCTCGCGCACATAGGTGATAATCTCCATATCTGCATGCGGATGAGGCGGAAACCCTGTGCCTGCGGCAATCGTGTCATCATTCCATACGCGCAAGGATCCCCAGTTCAGGCGCGCCGGGTCGTGATACCCGGCAAACGAGAAGTGATGCTTGGCATCAAGCCAACCGTGGTTCGCTCCGCCAAGGCTGGCAAAGGGGCGGCGTTCGATCATGCTGCTCTCCATGTTCATCGGTTGAAAAAACACTGTATAAAGAGTCTAGATCGCTTCATGAGCGATAGAAATAGAAGAAATGGAATTGGATACTTTCCATTCCTGATGTCTGGATTAGACTGGAGGCTGCGCACGGCAATGGCATACTTCGAATCAATGCAGCCAAGAAACTGACAAGAACATGAAGAAACTACCTGACCTGGAGGCATGGGCAATCTTTGCCAAGGTGGCTGAAACGGGCTCTTTCGCCCGCGCGGCGACAGAGTTATCCTTGTCTCAAGCGACCGTGTCCAAGGCCATCAGCCGGCTTGAGGCACGCACCAAAACCATGCTGTTTCACCGAACGTCACGGCGCATCTCGCTGACTGAAAGCGGACGGTCCTCGCTTGAACGCGCCACGCGCATTCTCGAAGAAGGCGAAGCGATCGAAGCTGAGGTCGTTGAACAGGCCACCAGCCTGCGAGGGCCCATACGTCTGGCCGCACCGATGTCTTTTGGGCTATCGCATCTGGCTCCCATGTTGCCGGAGTTCATGCAGCGTCATCCCGACGTCACGCTCGAGGTGGACTACAACGATGAGCTGCTGGACCTGGTAACCAGCCGGTTCGATCTTTCCCTGCGCATCTCCGACCTGGTGGATTCGAGCCTGCTGGCACGATGCCTATGCACTGTAAAGCTCATGCTGGTGGGTTCACCCGAATACTTCCAGCGACATGGCCATCCGCACCATCCGCGCGAGCTGACCAACCACCGCATACTGCAGTACGTCTACTCAAGGAGTGGTCCGAGCTGGCGCTTCAAACACGAAAGGCATGGTGATTTTTCACAAGTGGTGCCAGCCATCATGAAGGTCAACAATGCCGAAGCACTCGGGCCCGCCCTGCGCGCCGGACTCGGGATGGCGTTGCAGCCAGAGTTTCTTGTCTGGCAGGACCTGCAGGATGGGATACTCGAAACGGCCATGAGCGACTGGAGCATTTCTCCCATATCCCTGCATATCGTCACGCCGCCAGGACGACGACGCCCTGTTCGCGTAAGGACGCTGATCGAGTTTCTGACTGAGCGCTTTCGGCGCGAACCGTGGGCGCAAACACCACCGCTTTGGTAACACACTAGCTCGACAGCTAACAACCGCTCTAACAGAGCGATTGATCGAGACACGGCATCTCCGGTGGCACGCCTTGCTGTCTCAAGCCTCGCGCCGAACTATCGCGAGTTCATTTTCCGAAAGGCGGCGGGGGTCATGCCGACGCGCTTTTTGAAAGCCGTCGAAAAATTGGCGCCGTCCGAAAAGCCGACCTCATAAGCGATCTCAGAGATGCGCAAAGAGGTTTTAGCCAACAGGAACTGTGCCTTTATCAAACGCTCTATTCTGATGAACTGGGAGTACGAGATGCCCAGACATCGCCTGAGCGCCTGCAGAAGCCGCCTTTCAGCAATGCCCAAACTGTCGGCAAGTTCTTCAACCGTCGGAGGATCTGCCAGACTGCTTCCGAGCGCGGCCCGTGCAGACCTGACCAAAGACTCATCCTCTGAAATATCAAACTCCTGAGGCTCTTCCAGCTGCGCCAGTTTACTCAGACGACTTAACTGCAAGTGAATTCGGATACGCTCTATGACTTCTTCAATGGCGAAAGGCTGTGAAATATAATCGACAGCGCCTGCCTTTAATCCTGACAGCCTGTCCTGAGGCGAGGCCGAAAACGAAATCAAGAACACAGGCATATAACTTGTCAAAGGATGGGACTTCAGCATGCGCACCATGGCGTGCCCATCAACATTGCAGCCATCGGTCTGGAGCAAGGCCAGATCCGGCGAGGTTGCGAGCGCTCTGTTGTACCCCTGAGTTCCATCACGGACAATGCTCAGCCTGAAACCCTTGTTGGTCAAGGTTTCTATCAAGATGCGCATCTCCGCTGGATTGCGACTCACTATCAGGATGTAGGGCGTGGGCGCCTCGATATTCGACCTCATACATCCGCCTCCCGTTTGCGTTCATCTGTACAGGCTCAGGCACGTTGAGCCACCCGTTGCCGCAGGGGCGTAACCGCCACGATAGGTATGGCACGAACCGATGATTGGGTGCCAGGCATTTCGACTGCGGCAATCGTCCCTCCTTCATCGTGATGAATAACCATAACCTGATCGGCCGATGCGTCCGACATCTGATACGCAAACGCCCCAAAGGTGCGCGCCATGTCATCCCGCAGCAAAGGCATGGCTGCGCGCCGACGCTGCCTGCCACGGAATCGCCACAAGTTGTAGCTCGCCCACGTCATCAACAACAAGCCGTTGGCCAAGGCAATCATCAAATAAATCAACAAGGTATCACTCAACAGCAAAAAGTGTTCCCCGATGAAAGCGTCATGGCTGAAATACGCTGCCGCACTGGATACAAGCAAGTAAAGAAACGCCCCCCAGGCAATGCAGCTGATCGCCATATCAAACATGGCAAATGTCTTGGACGTGCGGGTCTTGATAATGAGTGTCATGGTTTTCTCTCTTTTACTTGATGCCTCGGTCGGGACTCGTCCAGCGCGCACGCTTGCGGCGCACCTTGAGCATGACCTTCGGGAAACTGCACAATGTGGTGGCGACGCCCATCATCCAGTACGCGATCGGATACCAGATCACCCAGAACAGCGTGCCTCCCAATCCTTTCTCGTATCGACGATCAATGAATACACTTACCCCGAACTGGAGCAGGCATACTGCCGTCAACAATAATCCGGTGAACGAAGCCATGGACAGTGTCTCCGCATGCAGCACAGCGGGCAGCTTGACATAGTGGCCCAATCCCCACAGCACAGTCGTTAACAGCAGCGCAAACGCCCATGCGGTAGACAGGGCATACTCGATCACCAGCGGCCACATCCGGCGATGCTCCCACGCCCAAATGGAGCCTACGTTCTTCAGGAACACTTCTGCGCCCCCCTGCGCCCACCTCAATCGCTGCTTCCACAGCCCCTTCAGTGTCTCAGGCATCAGAATCCAGCACAGTGCGCGGGGCTCATAGAATATCGACCAATGATCGCGTTGCAGTTGCCAGGTGATGTCGATGTCTTCCGTCGCCATATCGATGTCCCAATAGCCCACGCGATGCAAGGCGACACGCCGGAAGGCTGCGATGACGCCCGATACCGTGAATACCTGTCCGTAGGCGCGTTGAGTCCGCTTGATCAAGCCGATAATGGAAGAGAACTCTCCCACCTGGATGCGACCCACCAGCGTGGATCGCGTCCTGACGCGCGGGTTTCCGGTTACCGCCCCAACCCTGGGATGTTCCAGCATCGGCGCCACGAGATAACTGACCGCATTCGGATCCAGCAAGGCATCGCCATCAATGCAGACCAGGTAATCGCTGCGCGCCGCCAGCGCGCCCATGCGAAGGGCCATGGCTTTTCCCTGGTTGGCAGCAAGGTGCACGATGCGCAGCTGCTCATGCTGCGCCGCCAACCGGTTCAGCAGGCTGGCCGTGTCATCGCTGGATCCGTCATTGATGGCGATCACCTCAATATTCGTGTGGTTCTGATTCAGCGCAGCCAATAGTGTTGACTCCGCATTGTCAATTTCGTTGAAGCAAGGAACCAGAACGGAAACGAGAGGATTGCCGGACAGGGGCGGAGCCGGCTTGCCGGCTTCCCACGGCCAATGGCGCTCCCAGTGCATCCAGAAATAAATGCCTCCGAATATCCATAGGCTGGACATGAACAGCGGATAGAAGAATACAAAGCTCAACACGAGCTCCATCGTCCAGAGGCTCGCCACACCGAAAGGCGCACCAAGGACGACGCTGAGCAGAAACAGGGCGACAAGACGATCAATCATTTTTGTAGGGATACCATGACCCGGAGATGGCAGGCCGTATGGCATCCAGTTCCGGTTGATTGTTACTGAAGTCATCGGGGTAGTAGCCAAAACTGCGCGCGCCGTGCAGGCGCAGTTTCTCTATCCACTTGGTGAGTATGGCGCCATCTATGGGCGGCGCCCCAGGTTTGCTCCAGTCGCGGCTTTGCAACTCGAACACGGTCTTGTCCATAGCGCCGGAACGTTGGGCAACCGTATCGACCAACTTGCCCAGCCACGGCAAGGACTGCGCCAGAGGCACGTTCTCCATCAAAGGCATCGCCATAGGCGCTGTCCAGTCATACGTAGACAGAAAATCATCCAGATTCTGAGCAAACCATGCCTCGCTTGCGGGATTCAACACAGGTTCCGCAAAAATGTTTCGCGCCGTCTTGATCTGCGGCCCGCTGATCGCCCGTACATGCTGCGTGAGCAATTTCGTAAAGTCGATCAAGTACTGACTCTTGAATCGTGTCCATGCCTGCATGACGTCCGGGTTGGCCCTCAGCTCGGGAATGGTGCCTGGCAAACCAGCTGCCCGATAGGCAGCAAGAGCATGCGGCCCGGCATCCTCGAAATCACTCAGCAGCGCATCATCGTGATAGAGAATGCCATCGAAGGTGCCATAGCGCGCGAGATCCTCATACAGTCCAACAATCAAGTCCCTGGCCTTGGGGTCAAAGGGCGAAAGGCGACGATACTGCCGCGGATCCACGGTGGCCGCCTGATTCGACTGCTGTGGATCCCATCGTTTCACGCGATCAACCGACGCATCCGCCTCATAACTGAGTACCGGCATCCAGGCATACACCCTGACGCCCGCCCGCGACTTCAACTGCCACGCCACGCGGTTGAACAGATCGGCACGCATCGGCAGCCATCGATTCGGAAAATAGACATCGCGCACCAAGCCATCCCCTTCCGGATCCGCGAAGGCCTGCAGGAAAACTGTTGATACCTTCATCGTTGCAATACGTTCCACCAACACACCAAGATTTCGTTCAACCTGCACGGGGTCGGGATCGTAGACATAATCGAGATCAACGTGAACCACCTGGATAGGGCTCTTGGCCTCGGCGGATCTGACGGCATTCGCATAGCCAGACACAGCCGGATCATCCGAGACAAGCACCCTGGGGAAACTCATCAGCTGGTCAACGGTTCCCAGACCGTCTTCCAGCGTAAGTGCCATCGAATATCCGTCTTCCGAAATAATCCGAATGGCCGAGCCGCTTGCTGCGCCATACGGCCAAACCCAAACCCGTGGCGGCTTGCCAGTTGCTGCGGCGATCTTCGCGGAAATCAGCTGCGCATCGTTACGGATGCGCGCATCAAAGGCTGCTTCGGATTCGTATGTTCCGGTTTTCGGGTCAAAGCGACGGGTGGCCTCAGCAGGCTCAGAATTGCCCTGGGGATTGGCCAGTATTCCCTTGTGCTGGTCATAGGTATGAGATGCAATCTCCACCAACCCGGACCGAGACATCTCCCCGATCTCGTCCCAGTTCAGAAAATGCGCGCGCGGCTCAATGGCGTCGCCATACTTTACGGGCTCACCAAGCGGCGTGCTCACCCAGGCGCCCACCGGCGCAAGAATCGCCGGCCAACGGTAGGCCTTAAGAATCGGATAAACGCGCGTGTAGAAGCTGCTGTACCCGTCGTCAAACGTCAATAGAACAGCCTTGGGCGGCAAAGGCTTGCCCCCATTTTTTGCTTCTAGGATCTGGTCCACCGAGACCGCTTCATAGCCACTGTGGCGCAACCATGCCAGCTGTTCGATCAGCTTGTCGGTACGCACGGCCAGATAGGTCTGATCAGGATCGCGGTCCGCGACGTCGTGATAGGCAATTGTCAACACGTGCGACTCCCGCCACGCCTGATCAACAGCCGGCTGTGGCCTTTGATCAGGCGGCACGAAAGCGGGTATATCCTTGGCACAGGCACATAACAGCAAGGCAATGCAGCCAGTGGCAAACAGTGCACGAAAACGCATGAGTCGAAACAGCATAGTGCGCCCCCTTCCTTAAAACCGGTAGTTCATATCAAAGGACACGCGAACCTCTCTATCCCGATCTCCGTCATACGGCCGTGATATACCCGTCACTTGAACACCTGCATCGAACACCTTTCTCAGTCGTAGTCGCTGACCATAAGTAAGCACGTAGACCGCGCCATTTCCGTATCCGTGCTGGCTGTACATACCGGCCCCTACCGACGCGTTCTGACTCCATACGGTGTCGTAGCGTCGATAGATGACGTGATTCATATCCAGAGACGGAACGATTGCCAGATCACGCTCCGGGTTGAAGTAATACGTGCCAGCTTCGGTATTGCGCGAAGCGGAAATCTCCATCCGGGCATCCGCATAGAAATGCGGCAAGGTGTAGAGACGCTGCTTGCCGGTCAAGCCGATTTCATAGCGATCATTGCCGTCACTGAAATGCGTGGTGTTCGCAGCAAGCCGCCACTCGCGGCGCTCGTCTCCACGCCACTGAACATAAGTGCCCGCCGTATTGGATTTGACGTCCTGGTTCAATGCGCGCAAAGGGGTACTCCGGGTCTGCCATCCGGCCGTTCCGCCCACCTGCCAGTGATCATCGACGTCATAGGCAACAGACATGTCCAGCCCTGGCTTTGTGCCATGACCAAATCGGTTCGCGGAGACTTCCAGGCTGCTGGTGAAATCCCGCGCACGCCACTCAACACCCGCCAAATTCCAGGTATAGGACGCGTCGCCCTCTTCGTAGCTGGCATCTGCGTGGCCTATGCCGGCATACAGGCGCCAGTTATATCCCAACGGCGGAGAATAAGCCGTCATCTCCACGCCGCGCTCTTTCCCGCCCACTGCGACGTTCTGGGATGAATGACTTCGATAGGCGCTGATTTTGACTTCTGCCTTGTTATGAATGGCCAAGTCCTGTGCAAACTCCTGAGCAGCATTATCGTCAGGGAATCGCCCGATCGTATCTTTGCTCAACAGCGTTGCCTGTTCCCATTCGTTCAAGTCCAACGCAACTGACCCCTGGGCCAGTTCAACGGACAGAGAACGGGGCTCGTCCGTTTCCGCAATTTTCAGTTCCCGTTCGGCGGCGCGCGGCAAGCCCCTGGCCTCATACACAGACGCCTTCGCCATCCGCAGGCTGGTGCTTTTGGGCGCACTGGCCACCATCTGGTCAACGGTCCGCTGCGCTTCAGGCAGATCATCGCGATAGAGAAGCAGCATCGCCCGGGCTAGGCTGGTGTCCAGCTTGCGGTCATTGGGCAAGCGGCGCTTGTTACCCGGCGCATAGCGCCAGATGGGCTGCGCCTCGTCGGCCTTTGTGATGACGTCGCCAGCCTCGTCGAATGACTCCAGCGACACCAGTGCGTAGAAAAGGCCCATGCTGTATCCCAGCTTGTCGGCAGAGTCCTCCCTGCCAGGCTCTTCCTTCAGCTTTCTGAACAATTCCGCCGCCTTCCGAGGCTGCCTTAACTCCAGGTAAGACCAGGCGGCATCCTCCATGCCATAGCCGGGCACCGTAACACCATCGGCGAGCAGTTTTTCATACTCCGTCACAACGTCATTCAGGCGCTTACGCACATACAAGGCATGCAAACGATCTATCCTGGCGCGCGTTATATCCTTTTTGGCGCTTTCTCCCTGTTTCGACCAGCTCGAAATAAGCGCGTCATACTCTGCAAGCGCGCGATCGGCGATCATGAAGCGTTCCGATTCGCTGCGGGCCCCAATCTGCGCTTCTCTGGTCAGTTGCGCTGCGGCGTCGCCTTGCAGTATCCGCAAGTCGGACGCGCTGACCGTATCCGGCGATTCCTTGGCCAACTCGAGCGCTACATCCGCGATGCCAGCATTCTGAAGCGCAACGATGTATTCCCGCTTCACATACGTCTTGTCCGGATTCAACGCGTATGCTTTGGTGACCTCGTTAAGCGCGGCATACGGCTCCCCCTTCTTCCTGTAGGCGTAGGCCAGCGCCAGATGGCCATCAAGATAGCCAGGCTTTTCGCCGACCAGCACTTCCCCGCTTTTAATCGCATCGTCCGTTCGCCCAGCATCCACCAGCGTCATCACATATCCGGTCCGGAAGGCCAGCTCCGCGGGATAGCGGCGATTGCCCTCGGAAAAAACATGCAAAGCCCGATCCCATTGCCTGGCGTCACGATAGGCGTGCCCGACGACGACCAGCGCACCGGCAGGGAGATCCTGCGGAGATCCGCTGGCCTCATAGGCGCCCGTCACTGGACTCACATCTCCGGCCCAACTCGATATCAAGGCAAAATCAGACAGCGCCCGGGCGTCGCCCGGATCCTGACGCAGGCGATGTCTCAGCATGTTCAGAGCCGGCTGGTAATCGCCCGTGCGGGCCCTGATGATCAACGCATCGTACTGGCTCGTCGCCACCGCAGCATGAGCAGGAGCGGTGAGCTGCACACAGGCACATGCAACCGCCGTGACGATCCCCAGTGTTATTCCGCGGGCCTTCTCCTTGAACACGCTTGCCTGGTCATGGCTCATGGGAAATATATTGTTCAAAGTCAGTATCCTTATTTCTTATTGGGTATAGGCCATAACCTATGCATTCAGCGAGATTGCCTGACCAATCCATCAACAGCGGGTCGTTCTGTTCTCCCATGACGCAATTGCGACCGTGCGCCTTGGCCAGGTACAGCACGGCGTCCGCACGCATCGTCACTGCGTGAAGCGACTCGCACGGAACCAGCTCCACGACACCAAAGCTCGCGGTAACGCAAGCGGGCAAGGCCTTGTCGTTATGGACAAACACACTGCACGCCAGACGCCCTCGCAACCCTCTGGCAAAGTCCAGCGCTTCTTCCCTGGTCCTGCCAGGCAACAAAAGAATGAACTCGTCGCCGCCGAATCTGCCTACGATGTCGCACTTGCGCGAATATCCTTTGAGTATTTCCGCGAATTTTTTCAGCACCGCATCGCCCGCGAGATGGCCATAGCTATCATTGATAGACTTGAAGTTGTCGACATCACACATCACCAAACAGGCTGGAGCGCTGTGCTTTAACGACGAAACACATCTGGCGAACAGGCGCCCGAACCCGCGGCGGTTGTGCAACTGCGTAAGGTCGTCCACGGCATCGTTGCGCAACCATGCAAAAGCAATCTGTTGAAACACCGTAATGACCAGCAGAAAGGGCAACAGTACAAATATCAACACTTCGCCAGCCAGTGTCAGCGCTGTATAAATCCTGAGCAGCAAGGAATTTTCACCTTCGATGGCCAGGGCATTCCTGCTAAAGCCAAGCATTGCAGCCATATAAATAATGATCAGCAGCACCAGACAGGAAACCAATACCGTGCCTTTGAACCCTTTCCCCTCCCCTGGACGGCGGATGCGTATACGTGTGCATAAAAGCAGGCCTGCGCTCCTCAAACCAAGTGCTAGAGCGCCAACAGACTGCCAGCACGCCTTAAGTATGCTTTCTATCATTGCTTTTTCTCGTCCCAAAAAAGCGCATATATTCAGAATTACTATTTCGCTTTATTCGTTCTAGATACGGTCGCTCACGTTTCAAAGCGCCGTCGGTCTTGTAATGTTGAATCTGACCGTTCCATCAATATCTCGCAAATCGCAGCCCGGATATTTTGATTCCTGCCATTTAGATTTTCCGCTTCAGTAACTTTTGGCTTGTAGATGTACCAATTGATGATTAGGTCGGGAAATCCCGCCCCGATCGGTCAGGCGCCGATCGTCCAGTCAGTATTGATGTTGCAAAAATTAGAACAAAAAGAGCTATGTAGTGCCCTTTCTCGTGCTCTGACGCACAGGTACCGTTCTTTCTGGCGTGTCATCACTACAGGTAAAAGAATGAAACTGACGGACGAAATCATTGACGATATGAAGGGCTGGCGGCATCACTTGCATGCGCATCCTGAACTCGCATTCGAGGAGTTTTCAACAGCGAAGATGGTTGCAACAGTGCTCAGGTCCTATGGCATACAGGTATACGAAGCGGTAGGCCGAACAGGGGTGGTCGGCACTCTGACGCGCGGCAAAGGGCGCTGCATTGGCCTGCGCGCCGACATGGATGCGCTTCCCATGGATGAGCGCAATCAGTTTGCGCACAAGTCAGTTCATCCAGGAAAAATGCACGGCTGCGGGCACGACGGCCATACGGCCATGCTGTTGGGTGCGGCTGCGACGCTAAGCCGCAGCGAGGATTGGCAAGGTACAGTGAACTTCATCTTTCAACCCGCTGAAGAGGCCGAGGGTGGCGGGCGAGCGATGATAGAAGATGACTTGTTCGAGCGATTTCCCTGCGACATGGTGTTCGGGATGCATAACTGGCCTGGGCTGCCGTTGGGGCAGTTTGCGATCAACGCCGGGCCAATGATGGCATCTTTTGACACCTTTGAAATCGATTTGCGCGGCAAGGGAGGACACGCTGCCATGCCGGAAACCGCGCAAGACATATTGCTTTGTGCAAGCAATCTTGTGGTTGCGCTACAGGCGATCGTGAGTCGCAGAATCAGTCCGCTCGGAACGGCTGTGCTCAGTGTCACGCAGATTCACGGCGGGGCATCCTGGAACGTTCTGCCCGATCAGGCCGTTGTACGCGGCACTGTCCGCTGCTATTCCCCTGAGACACAAAACCATATCCGCAATCTCCTGCAGGAGATCAGCCAGAGCGTCGCGATCACCTATGGTGCGACTGCGCACGTGGACTACCGTCTTGGCTACCCTGCCACCATCAACGCCCCCGATGCCACGGCGATCGCCGCCAAAGCGGCTGCGCGTGTCGTCGGCAACGACAATGTGCAGACCGATTGCAGACCATCCATGGCGTCGGAAGATTTCGCCTTCATGTTGAATGCCCGGCCCGGCGCCTATATCTGGCTCGGCGTGGATGCGGGCGCCACCGTGCCTCTGCACAATCCGCACTATGACTTCAACGACAAGGCGCTGGCAATCGGTACCCAGTATTGGGTCGCCCTGGTCCACGCTTTGCAGTCAGATGGCGCGTAGACAGGTCAGGCCTGACGACATGTATTGCATCATGCGGTTGGCCGCCATGGAAAGCTTACGTCCTGTGCGCGTAATCAGATGTACCTCGGCGGCCTGAAGAACGGGATGATTAACCGGAATCGACACCAGCTCGCCAGTCTGCAATTCAGTATGCGCAACGAAATCGGGCAAGAAGGTGATGCCCAACCCCTGACTGACGAACGCTCGCAGCCCGTAGAAAGAATTGGTGGTCAACTTGGGCTGCAAGCGTACGTGCTCGGTTTGCTCCACCAGATGCAGAAGCTGTCTCATGCCATAGGTATCATGGTTAAGCGCGACAGGGAACTTCAGGCATTCCGCGAAAGCAATGGGGTTGGATCGACCCAATAGCGGAAACGCGGGCCCCACAATCGCATTGACAGGCTGTCGGCTTGACGCGCGAGAAACTACCTTGGCGTCCGGCGGCGGATTGAACACCAGGCCGATATCGGATTCATCCTCGGTGATGCGGCGCATGACCTCATTCGTGCCGCCCACGTCCAGCATCACCGATATCCCGGGAAATTCCGACGCATACCTGTGCATCGGGCCCGTCATCAAATCGGCAATGAACCCTTCTCCCAGCGCAATCCGCACGGTACCACGGTGCAGGCCACGCATCTCCTGCAATTGCATGAGCAAATCTCTCTTGTGCGCAAGCTGTTCGCGGAAGTAACTCAGTACAAGTTGCCCCGCCTCGGTCGCTTTGACGCCTCGGGTATGCCGCTCGATCAGCGGCAGCGCGAGCTCGCGCTCCAGCAGCGCAATCTGCCGGCTCACCGCGGACGGCGCAACATTGAGCGCATCGGCCGCCGCGCGCATGGTGCCCCGCTGTATGGATTCGAAAAGGTAAATCAGCCTGGTTTCCTGAATATCTTCTGGCATTGAACGGACTCCGTATTCGTGACCAGGAACATGATTCGCTGCGGTCCTGTAATACGGATTGTATTGCCACGCCGTCGCCAACCAAGTGTTGCGCAAATTAGAACGAAAGTACGCATCCTATGTTATTGGCAGGCAGTCCGCCGGCATGCATCATTGTTCTTCGGCGCACGGCTACACCGTGCAAACAGAAAAACATCCCCTCAGGGTGACGGAGGCAGAACAATGAAGGAAGCGCATCTGCGCGACATGGTCGCGCACGTACGTTCGGGCGGGTTGTCCCGCCGGACTTTCATACAGAGAATGGGTGCGCTGGGCCTTGCCGCGCCCATCGCGGGACAGTTGCTATCCTGGCACGGCGTTTCCATGGCGGCGCCATCGACTCCGCCACTGCCTCCGGATGCGGTTCGCGGCGGCGCATTGCGCCTGCTGTTCTGGCAAGGCCCCACATTGCTCAATCCGCATTTTGCGGTAGGCACCAAAGACCAGGAGGGTTCACGGGTTTTCTATGAACCTCTGGCCGGCTGGGATCCCGAGGGTCGCCTGATGCCCGTGCTGGCCGCGGAAGTGCCCTCAGTTGAAAACGGTGGCGTCTCGCCAGATGCCAAGTCAGTGACCTGGAAGCTCAAGCCAGGCGTCAAGTGGCATGACGGCAAGCCATTTACTGCCGACGACGTGCTGTTCAACTGGCAGTATGCGTCGGATCCGGCATCCGCGACGGTGACTATCGGGTCATACAAAGATGCGCATGTCGAGAAGGTAGACGACCTGACGATTCGGGTGACCTTCGATCAACCGACCCCGTTCTGGGCCGATGCTTTCGTGGGCGTCGTGGGCATGATCATCCCCAAACATCATTTTGAGCACTATGTGGGCGCAAAATCGCGGGAGGCGCCGGCCAACCTCAAACCCGTCGGCACGGGTCCGTACCGGTATGTGGATTTTCGCCCGGGCGACATCCTCAAGGCCGAGCGCAACCCCGATTACCACCTGCCCGGTCGCCCTTACTTCGACACGCTCGAGATCAAAGGCGGCGGAGACGCCGTCTCAGCGGCGCGTGCGGTTCTGCAGACTGGCGAATACGACTATGCCTGGAACACGCTGGTCGAAGATGTGCTGCTCAAGCGCATGGAAGCCGCGGGCCGGGGCGTACTGGAAATCACATACGGCGGCAATATCGAGTTCATTCAGCTCAACCCAACCGATCCGAACAAAGAAGTGGACGGGGAGCGCTCCAGTATCAAGACCGAGCACCCGCTGTTCAGCGACCCGGCCGTTCGCGAAGCCGTGAGCATTCTGATAGACCGCAAGTCAATCCAGCAACACATTTATGGCCGGCTGGGCAAGCCGGTGCGCAACTTCATCAATGCGCCCGACCGTTTCGTCTCCCCTCATACCTCTTATGAATACAGTGTCGAGAAGGCCAATGACATTCTCGATCAGGCAGGCTGGAAGCGTGGTGCAGACAACGTGCGCGCGAAAGACGGGAAGCGCCTTTCGATGATCTTTCAGACCTCCATCAATGCGCCGCGCCAGAAAACACAGGCTATCGTCAAGCAGGCCTGTCGCGAGGCGGGTATCGAGCTCGAACTCAAGTCCGTCAATGCCTCGGTGTACTTTTCCGCAGACCTGGCCAACCCCGAAAGCAACACCAAGTTCTATGCCGACATGCAGATGTATACCCAGAGCATGACAGAGCCCGATCCGCAGAAGTTCATGACGCAGTTCGTGTCTTGGGAAGTGGCAAGCAAAGCCAATGGCTGGCAGGGGCGCAACGTGCTGCGCTGGCGCAATGAGGAATTTGACACGCTGTTCAAAGTCGCCGCCGAGGAAACCGACCCTGTCAAACGCGCGGAGATCTACATCAAGATGAACGATCTGATCGTGGGCGGCAACAATCTGCAGCCCTTGCTGCATCGCGCAGTTGTCGCTGCACGCAGCAAAAAGCTCACGCCCTTTCTGAGCGGCTGGGACAGCACATTGTGGCGGCTGCCCGACTGGTATCGCACCGCCTGACGCATCTGCCGTCTTCATCCTTGTTCAGGACAGGAACACTTCATCAATGGTTTCATACTTACTTCGGCGATTGCTGATCGCCCTGCCCAGCCTGCTGGCAATCAGTCTCATCTTGTTCGCGGTACTCGCCCTGGCGCCCGGCGATCCATTCGGCGAGCTTGCGCAAAATCCCGTCATACCGCCCGAGGTACGGGCTGCGCTGCGCGCCCAGTTCGGGCTCGATGATCCGCTGCTGGTACGCTACTTTCACTGGCTAAGCGCCATGGCACAAGGCGATTGGGGGTTCTCGTTCGCCAACCGCATCAATGTCGACGAACTCATTCTGCAACGTCTGCCCACTACACTGTATGTCATCGGCTCAGCGCAAGTCCTTGCACTGCTGGTCGCCCTGCCCGTCGGCATTCTGGCCGCCATCCGGCCATACTCCATCTTCGATCAACTGGCCAACACCTTCGCCTTCGTCGGATTCTCCCTGCCGACGTTTTTTACCGGCCTGTTGCTCATTATGGTGTTCTCCATCAATCTGGACTGGCTGCCTTTCGTGTATCGATCGGACCTCTCGTCAACGGGCTGGCAGTGGGCCTGGGATCAGTTCAAGCAGAGCATCATGCCCATTGCCGTGCTGGGGCTGTTCCAGGGAGCCTCGTATACACGGTACGTACGCTCGGCCATGTTGGACGTAGTAGGTCTGGATTACGTGACCACGGCAAGAGCCAAGGGCTTGCACGAGCGTACCGTGATCATCGGTCACGCGGCGCGCAACGCAATGATTCCGGTGGTGACCATGGTCGCGCTGCAGATGCCCATGGTATTCGGCGGCGCCATCGTCACCGAGGAAATCTTCCGCGTACCAGGCATCGGGTCCTTGCTGATCAACGCCATTCTTGCCAGCGACACGCCTGTTGTCATGGCCATCACGTTCGTGTTTGCCTGCCTCGTCATTTTCTTCAACCTCATTGCAGACTTACTCTATGGCTTCCTCGATCCCCGCATCAGTTTCAGTTGAAACACCCCCGCCCCTGGACACCACGGCGCCGGTATCCGCTGCGCGGGATCTGGCCCGGCGTTTCACACAACACAAGCTGGCGACACTGAGCGTCGGTATTCTGCTGCTGCTGGTGCTGAGCGTTGTGATCGGGCCCTGGTTCTGGCCTATCAGCATCAGCGATATCGACCTGGCAGCCAGCCTGCAACCGCCCTCCTGGCAACACCCCCTGGGCACGGATGACCTGGGGCAGGACCTGCTGGCGCGCATGATGTACGGCGGCCGTATTTCGTTGGCAGTGGGCGTGACGGCCATGCTGGTGTCGGCAGTGATAGGCATTCTGGTGGGTGCGGTATCCGGCATTTCGCGAGGCCGAACCGGGCCGTTCCTGATGTGGGTAACCGACGTCTTTCTGTCCCTGCCCCAGCTACCGCTGCTGCTGCTGATTCTTTACCTGTTTCGCGACAATCTCAAGCAGATGTTCGGCGTGGAAGGCGGTGTGTTCGTGCTTGTGGTGGTGGTCATTGGCGGACTGCGCTGGATGCCGATCGCCCGTCTCGTACGCGCTCAGTTTCTGTCATTGCGCGAAAAAGAGTTCGTGGAGGCCGCCCAGGCCGCAGGCGCTACGCGCTGGCGTCAGATCTGGCGACACATCCTGCCGAATGCCCTCGGGCCGGTCATCGTAGCCAGCACCATCGAGGTGTCGGTAGCCATCATTGCAGAGTCGACGCTCTCTTTTCTTGGGCTTGGGTTCCCTCCCGATGTCCCTACCTGGGGTCGCCTGCTGTTCGACGCCAAGGATTATCTGAGCATCGTACCTTATGCGGCGATGATTCCGGGCGCGGCCATTTTCCTTACCGTGCTGTCCATCAACTTCATCGGCGATGGATTGCGCGATGCGCTCGATCCTCGTCGTGTTTTCTGACCACAGGCCTTTCGCATGCGTATTCAACCTGTTCTTTCTGTCGATAATCTGATCACCGAACTGTACGCAGACGGGCAATGGCGGCCTGTTGTTTCAGGCGTTTCTTTCGAGCTGGCGCCACGCGACACCGTAGCGCTGGTGGGCGAATCCGGATCAGGCAAAAGTATGACTGCCCTCTCCCTGATGGGGCTTGCGCCCCGCCGGATCAGCCGGGTAAAAGGAAGCGCTCGCCTGCAGGACGTGGAATTACTGTCGTTATCGGCACCTCAGTATGCCCAGCACCGCGGTAACGACATGGCCATGATCTTCCAGGAGCCGATGACCAGCCTGAACCCCGTGCTGAAGATAGGTTTCCAGATATCAGAAGCCTTGTGCCGGCATCGTGGATTGTCACGCGCAGCGGCCCGCGCCGAGGCCATCCGGCTACTCGACCGCGTACAGATCCCCGCCGCGGCATCACGCGTCGATGAGTATCCCCATAAGTTTTCCGGCGGTATGCGGCAGCGGGTCATGATCGCAATGGCGCTCGCCTGCCAGCCCAAACTGCTCATTGCCGACGAGCCAACCACTGCGCTGGACGTGACCATCCAGGCTCAAATCCTTGAACTCATCCGCACCATTCAGCAGGAAGACGGCATGGCAGTGCTGTTCATCACTCATGACATGGGCGTGGTGGCAGAGATCGCGGATCGCACGCTGGTCATGTACCACGGCAAGGTCGTAGAACAAGGCGCCACATCGGAAATTTTTTGTCGTCCCACACATCCTTATACACGCATGTTGCTGGCTTCCGTTCCACGTTTGGGTTCCATGGTGGGCAGCCGGCATCCACGCCCTTTTACCATCGCGAGCGTGGACGGCGTGGCCGGCCAGGATCCTGAAGAACATGTCACCGTACAGGCGGCCGCCTCCCCGGTACTGGAGGTCAAGGGGCTCACGACGCGCTTTGACATTCGCGCCGGCATGTTCAAGGCGCTCAAGGGCCGCGTGCATGCCGTCGAAAACATCAGCTTTACGCTGCAGCCCGGAGAAACCCTATCGCTGGTCGGAGAATCCGGATCGGGAAAATCAACCACCGGCCGGTCCATTCTTCGCCTTAACGAGCCCACCACAGGTTCCATAAAACTGTGCGGCGAAGACCTTATGCAACTGGATGCCAATGCGCTGCGCGAGCGCCGCAGCCGGATTCAGATGATTTTCCAGGATCCCTTTGCCAGTCTGAACCCACGCATGCAGGTAGGCGCGTCGATTGCGGAACCACTGCTCATCAATGGCACGGTGCCGCGCGAACAAATACGCGACACCGTCGCCAGGCTGCTGAAGCGCGTGGGGCTGTCGCCCAATGCCGCGCACCGCTATCCACACGAATTTTCGGGCGGTCAGCGACAGCGCATCTGCATCGCGCGCGCGCTGTCGGTGAACCCGCACGTTATCGTGGCTGACGAAGCCGTGTCTGCGCTGGATGTCTCCATCAAGGCGCAAGTGGTGAACCTGCTCATGGAGTTGCAGGCTGAGCATGGCATCGCCTATCTTTTCATTTCGCATGATATGGCTGTCGTGGAAAGGGTAAGCCATCGCGTGGCGGTGATGTATCTGGGCGAAATCGTGGAAATCGGCCCCCGGGAATCCATATTTCGCAACCCGCAGCACCCCTATACCAAGCGCCTGATCGACGCTGTGCCCATAGCCGATCCGTCCCAGCGAGGTCGGGCGCGCAGCGTTTCAGGCCAGGAGCCCGCAAGTGCGATACGCGGCCTGGATTTCATTCCTCAACAGCGCATCATGCGCAAAGTAGACGAAGGTCATTATGTCCATAGCTGATCCCTTTGACACCGGCTGGCTCGACGTTGGCGATGGCCATCGCCTGTACTATGAACAATCCGGCAACCCCGAAGGCATTCCTGCCGTACTGCTTCATGGCGGCCCGGGAGACGGATCACGCCCTGGCAATCGCCGCTTCTTTGACAAAGACGTATACAGACTGGTGATGTTTGACCAGCGCGGCGCTGGGCAATCTACACCCGCAGCCGGCCTGAGCGCCAACACGACACAGCATCTGCTGGACGATATCGAGCGTCTGCGCGCACACTTGGGCGTGTCGCGATGGCTGGTCAGCGGCGGCTCATGGGGCAGCTTCCTTGCCATGGCATATGCCATTGCCTGTCCACAGCATGTGCGCGGTCTGGTGCTGCGCGGCATTGTCCTGGGCGGACAGGATCAGGTGGACTGGTGGTTTAATGGTCGCGACATCATGTTTCCCGACCTGCATGAGCGGCTGCGCACCTATGTACCGCAAGAGGAGCAAGACGATCTCCTGCACGCCTATTACCAACGGCTGACAAACCCCGATCCAGCGATTCATATGCCTGCGGCCATGCGGCTGCGCGAATACATGGCGCCGATGACGCGGCTTGTTCCCGACGAAACAGCAGCGCCTGTGATCGACCCACAACATGCACTCAAGATAGGGCGGCTTTGGACACACTACTGCGTAAATCGCTTTTTCATGCCCGACAACCACATACTGGACCACATCGGAACACTGCAGCGCATACCGGCCATTATTGTTCAGGGCCGCTATGATGTGGTCACACCCTTTCGCGCCGCGCATCGGCTAAGCCAGGCCTGGCCACAGGCACAGCTGATGGGCATACAGCAAGGAGGCCATTCCGCCGACGATCCGGCAATCTCGGCAGCCTTGGTGGCGGCACACAGCAGCATCGCTGCGATGCTGCTGCCCTGAACCGAGCCTAGGCCGACGCCTGCACCGGCGTATCCTCAACGCTCGCCGTTCGCATCGATTTCGCCATGGCGCTGAACCCGCGCTCCAGATCTGCGATGAGGTCCGCCGTATCTTCCAGACCGATATGGATGCGTACACCCGGGCCGGCATAAGGCCATTGCGTGCTGGTGCGTCCGGCAGGCACGAAAGGCAATGCCAGGCTTTCGTAGCCGCCCCATGACACACCCAGGCCAAACATCTCGAGGTTATCGATAAACGCATGCAGGGCGTGCTCGGGCACCGGCTTGAGTGCTATGGCAAACAAACCGCAGGCGCCCAGAAAATCGCGTTTCCACAAGGCATGGCCAGGATGGCTGGGCAGTGCAGGGTGCAGCACTTTTTCAACCTCGGGCCGTGCTTCGAGCCATTGAGCAATCTGCAGGCCCGATACCCAATGCTGCCGCAAGCGAACACCCATCGTACGCAAGCCACGCAGCGCGAGAAATGCATCGTCGGGACTGCAGGTTTGCCCCAGGCTCTGCGACGTTTTGCTTACCGCGCCCCATGTCTGCTCGTTGCAACTTGCAATGCCCAGCATGGCGTCCGAATGCCCAACAATATATTTTGTGGCTGCCTGAACCGAGACGTCCACCCCATGCTCAAAGGCCTTGAAGTACAGCGGCGTGCCCCAGGTGTTGTCCATGACCACATAGGCGCCCTGCGCATGGGCCGCAGCGGCGATGGCGGGAATGTCCTGGATTTCAAAAGTCTCGGATCCAGGCGACTCTACAAATACAACCTTGGTGTTGGGCTGAATAAACTCGGCAATGTTCGCGCCCAACCTGGGATCGTAACGGGTCACTTGTACGCCAAACCTGCCCAGCGTGTTATTGATGAACTCCGATGTCCAGTGATAGCCGCTGTCCGTGAGCAATATATGATCGCCAGCGGAAACCAATGCTGTCAGCACACTGGAGATGGCCGCCAGCCCCGACGGATACAGCTGCGCGCGATAACCGCCACCAATTTCAATAATGGCTTCCTGCAAGGCATGATGTGTCGCCGTGCCAAAACGGCCATACGTGCTGACGCCAAACTCATCGACCCCCTGCCTCTGCTTTCTGTCCAACCAGTGGGCCATGTTTGGACTCACCAGAGTAGAACCGCGCACAACAGGTGTATTGACTGCGCCTTGAAAGCGCTCAGGATGGCGGCCCGCGCATACGAGCCGGGAGTCTTCTCTCATTATTGGTACCCTGTATGATTTTTCGCCGCGAACCCGGCGTGTGTGTAAGATGAGTATAGAAGGAGTACCGTATAAGAAATTATCAATTTTCCCGGGTTTAACAGCGCAAAAGAGAATATTTTTCTATCAGACCATGCACGCCGAAGATCTCGAACTTCTTGTTTCCCGCACCATGCCTTTCGGCAAATACAAAGGCAGGCTGATTGCCGATCTGCCCGGCCACTATCTGAACTGGTTTGCACGCACTGGTTTTCCAAAAGGCGAGATCGGACGCCTCCTCGCATTGATGCAGGAATTGGATCACAATGGATTGAAACCGCTGCTGGCTCCCTTACGCAAGGACTGAACATGCCACTTCCGTTCTTTACGATCGGGCATTCAAATCGTAGCCTGGACGCGTTTGCTGATCTGCTGAAAGAGGCCGGCATCGAAGTACTGGTGGATATCAGAACCGTGCCGCGCTCACGCGCAAACCCACAATTCAATCAGGACACCCTGCCGCAATCCCTCCTGCTGTTTGACATCGCCTATGAGCGTATCGCCGAACTTGGCGGCTTGCGCGGCAAATCAAAATCCGTGCCCCGAGACGTTAACGGTTTCTGGGAGAACGACAGCTTTCACAACTATGCGGACTATGCGCTGTCCGATCAGTTTCGGCTGGGCTTGGATCAACTGATTGCGCTAGGGCACACACGACGCAGCGCCATCATGTGCTCAGAAGCAGTGTGGTGGCGCTGCCATCGACGCATCGTCACCGATTACCTTCTCGCGCGCCACGAAGAAGTACGTCACATTATGGGAAATGGCCGCCTTGAGCTGGCCAAACTGACGACGGGCGCGGTTATTCAGCCGGATGGAACGGTACGCTACCCAGGCGCTTGAGGATCGAGAATGGCGTTCCGCCGTACCCATCTCGCAGGATGACCCGACTGATCGGTTCAAAATCTGCGATCAGGGCATGTCATCAAAATGAATGAAACATGTCATATTTGTCACGCTGCCGTCACGCAACGGTCAGCGCGCAGGCAATAAAGTGGAGTCCTGGCCAGCAAGCCTGGCATCAAGCTCACGCATAGCGACAACGCTACGTGAACATTTTTCTCAAAAGGAAACCATTATGTCTGTTCGTTCCAAAACACTGTTCGCCCTCTTCGCCCTTGCCGTAGCGGCGCCCGTTACCAGCTTCGCTCAATGGGTTCCCGACAACACTGAACAAGGCGGCACCGAAGTCTACGATTGGCCCAGCGTAAAGACTCGTGCGCAGGTGCTTGAAGAGCTTGAGCAGGCCAAGGCGGACCCGGCGTGGGCGACCCGACAGGGAGAGGCCACCGGCCGTTTGCCTCAGGAAGCCACCGAGTCGCAACTGACAAGAGCGCAAGTCAAACAGGAACTCGAGACACAAACAGCTAAGGAAGTAGCGTATCTGGAAAGTTTGTATACCGGCGCGTGAAGCTGACTAACTGATTTAAAAATACTCGCTCAAACCGCATTGACGTACACTTGTCGGTAAACGACCTTGAATCGATATGCATGAGCACATCCAAATCAGTCAAAACGCGGCGCCGAGGCGCTGAACTTGAACAGGCGATCATCGAAGTCGCCTGGTCCTTGCTGCTCAAGCACGGCTACAGCGGACTGACCATGGAAGCTGTTGCGAGTGCTGCGCATACCAGCCGTTCGGTGCTTGCCCGACGGTGGCGCAATAAAGCCGACTTGGCCGTTGCTGCGATTCAGCAGCAACTGGTCAAGCATTCGGTCGAACCCGCCGATCGCGGCGACGTCCGGGCGGAGCTTCTGGATTACCTCGATCATCTCGGCTCGTACGCGCCTACCCTCCTCACGGTGTTCTCTTTGCTTTCGAGCGACGCGTTCCGTGAAACGTACGCCTCCGCAAACGATTTGCGCCGGGCGCTCACAACAGGTAAAACGAGCCAGCTGGCATTGATTCTACGCCGCGCCGTGGATCGCCAGGAAATAGATCCCGCCAAACTCGTTGCTCCGGTTGACACGCTGCTGATCGATTTGATTCGGCATCATGTCTTGATGAACAGAAAAGCGCCACCCAAAAAGCTGTGCGCGGCCTGGGTCGATACGATTTTCCTGCCGCTTGTCAGACAGCATTAAGGTTGGCGAACCTTCACGACCGATTGCGTGGAAAGCCCCCGGCCACCGCTAATAGCCATTAATCAAAAGGTATAGGCAACCCCTAGAATGCCGCTTACCTGCGTTTTCCGCTTGACCAGCGGACTGTCTACCGCATCGCCCACCAGGCGGCTGGCGCCGACTGCACCGACGACGCTCCAATGCTTGGACACATTGTAATTAGCGGCAACACGCAGCGAAAAGTCCTTGAATCCTGCCGAGGGACTGTATCGCGCCAAGCCGGAGTTGGCGGATTGCTCCGCACTGATGCCGAAGTAGCTGTCCATGTATTTGTCGCTGGCCCAATTCGCAGCCACGCTGGGGATGATTTTCAAACGTTCATTGACTGAATAAGGATAAGACACCCGCAGATTGGCAAGCAGGCCTCGCTCACTCTTGGTAATCGCCTGCGTTGCGGAAAGCGTGATGATCGAACCCGCGAGTCTGGTTGACACAAACAGGCGGCCTCCCAGCGCATTCGACAGCTTGCCGATACCGTCGGGAACGTCGCTGTCATCATAGCCTTTCATCCAATTGACGCCCGCGCCCACCGTGAAACGAGGCGTTTCAATAATATTCACACCCAGGCCATCGCCGGAACTGGCGAAAAAGCGGCCCTTACGCACATCCACCACAGGCGCAGGTTCCACGTGATTCTCATCGGAGCCCTGGTAGCGAGGACTGACTACCGCACCTACCCCGATTTTCACATGATCGTTTTCTGCGGCATGTACAGTACCTAACGGGGCTAGACATAACACGGCAAGGGCAAGGCCCCGTGGCAAATACCACCCTGAACGATCGAGGGCGGGGACAAGTTGATTCATACAAGGCTCCAGAATATTTAAGATACGTTACCGTATCTTAAAGTCTGTTTCAGTTCGCCGTCAAGATACATTTATGTATCTTGTTTGTGACAGTTATATAGGGATTGAAAGCGAGTCCGTGCCGCGATTCAGCACGCTTTCGGTTTCTTGCTCACACTGCCGGGCCCGGCGAGTTTCCGGGGCCCCGCTCAATATTCGTGAGCGTCTGAACGTTGTGGGCTATCATGTTTTTCTACGGTACGGTCGCTGACGATCAACGCCCGGTTCTGGCGATTCCTCAACAGAAAAAACGCATGTTGTGTTGACATGCGCGCAACATCCCACGGCCAGTATCGTCTACAAGAGCGAGACGGATTCCGTTCTCTCCTGCTCTTAATCCTGCCATTTCCTAGGAGACCGCTTTGAACAGAACGCTCAAAACGCAAGACGAAACAACCCTATCCGCCTACCATGCCGGCGACGCGGACGCACCTCGTGCGCTGGTCGTACTCCAGGAAATATTTGGCGTAAACGGTCACATCCGTGAAGTATGTGATCGTTTTGCGGCGGAAGGATACGAAGTGATCGCGCCCGCGCTATTCGACCGGATCGCGCCCAACATAGAACTGGGCTATGGGCCGGATGACATTCAGGAGGGGCGGGCGCTGCGTAATAAACTAGCCCTGGAAGCATCGCTTTCAGATATCCAGGCGGCGATCGACGCGCTAGGCGACAAACCCATCGGGATCATCGGCTATTGCTGGGGTGGGGCCCTGGCATGGCAAGCGGCGTGCAAGCTGGATAAGCTCAAAGCGGCGGTCTGCTGGTACGGCGGCGGCATTGCCGACGCTCGCTCCCTGACACCCAAGGTCCCTGTGCAAATGCACTTTGGTGATCAAGACAAGTCCATTCCGATGAGCGACGTCAACGCCATCAAAACCGCGCAACCTGATGTGCAAATCATCGTCTACGAAGGCGCTGATCACGGCTTCGGCTGCGACCATCGCGGCAGTTACGATGAAGCCGCTTACATGCTGGCGCAGGAACGCTCACTCGCGTTTTTTGATCGCTATTTGAGATAAGGGTAAAGGCCGCTTTCGTTGTCACGGCGCGGCAATATCAGGCACGCTGCGCAACGGGCAGCGTGCCCAGCTGAATGCGGCGGCCCCCGCGTTTCTGGACGCTATTCGAACTGTGGCAAAAGAGTACCGGAATCAGAAGGGGTTGCCCATGCCCAACTCCTCCACCCGTTGCAACAAAAGCGCCCGGAACCTGCGCACCTGAGGCGGGGGTGTCAATACGCTATTCCAGACCATGACAACTGGCTCCACGTAGCTGTTCAATTCAAAATCTAGCGTTTTCGCGATTTTGGCCCTCTCTAGCTGCTTTGCCACCTGCTCGGGGCATACTGTCAAGAACTGCCCCGCTTGCATGAGGTTTGACAAGTACGCCATGTCCGCAATACATATCCCCGACAAGGGCGGTGCCGATCCCAGCGCGTGAAAGGCCGCATGCAACAAATACAACATACGTGATCCTGCCGGGGGAATACACCATTGCAATAGCGCCAATTGCTGGGCGCTAAAGCTGTGAGCAGTATGTATAGGATGACCAACGCTCGCCACGATGACAACCCTTTGCGCGGCAAGTACTGATGCCCTCTCAAACTCGGGCCCCGACAATCGCGGATCATCATAGGCAAACAGCAAGTCCAACAACCCCGATCGCAGATTCTCCAACATCTCGTTGATCGCGCCATCAAGCATGCTGATCTGAACGAGTGGATGATCTCGATAAAAATCACTGGTGACTTGTGCAAGAAGCCATTGAACTGATGCGGTTCGCGAGGCGATACGAAGCTTTCCTTTGTTTCCCTCTCGCACGGCTTGCAGCGAATCTGCCAGCCTGCTCAGCTGTGCAAGCAGCACACTGGCATGCTCGATCAGATCGCGTCCCGCTTCTGTAGGCAGCAACCCACGTGCACCCCTTTCGAAAAGCGGCATCCCAACGATGCCTTCGATCTCTGCCAGCGTCTTGGAAATGGCTGCAGGGCTCACATGAAAGCGCGACGCCACGGCCACAGCAGTACCCATCTCATGCAGAGCAAGTACGACGCGCAGGTGTCGCAGCTTCAGGCGATTAAGCAAGGCTTGAGAGGAATTAAACGTTGGCATCAAAAGCCTCTTCTCCAGACAATTCAATCTCAAGTTAACCAGTTTCTCAACCCATGACAACATTAATTCGCTTGTTCCCGCGCCGTAGCTTTCTTATATTCATGGAAGCCAAACAAACATTAGATAGATGAGCCCGCCGGGAAAATTCGAAGCTGCTCATGGAATTGGTCACCAGAACCGTAGCACGGAACACAAGCGTGAGCTTGGAATCCGACAGAAGGAGGCATCAATGCGTTTTGTCATTGCGCAAATGAGACATGAAACGAATACGTTCTCTCCGCGCCCCACCCCGCTCTCTGCCTTCAATCGTGCAAGCAAGACCGACGAGCCGCTGCAAGGCGAGGAAGCCATCAAGGTATGCCTTGGCTCCAAGAGTGCGGCGGCGGCATTCATCGATATTGCAACCGCACAGGGCGACGAGGTGGTGATGCCGTTACTGGCCAGCGCCGTACCTAGCGGAATCGTCACTGCGGCAGCGTTCGAGAAAATGGCCACGACCATTGTCGACGCGGTTCGCGCCGGCTGCGATGCCGTGATGCTTGATCTTCACGGCGCCATGGTGACAGAAGACTATGTTGACGCAGAAGGTGAATTGCTGACTCGTATCCGGCTTGCTGCACCAGGTATCCCAATTGCCGTCGCGCTGGATTTTCACGCGAACTTCAGTCGCTCACTGATTGATCACGCGACAGTGATCACCGGGTATCGCACCTATCCGCATATTGATGTGTATGAAACCGGCGTCAGGGCAGCCAATACTTTGATGAAAACGCTGCAGGGGACGACCCAACCGGTAATTTACTGGCGCACCCTGCCCATGCTCACCCATATGTTGCGACAAACACCGAGTGCGCAGCCGATGAAGGACATTATGGATCTCGCCATCGCCGCCGAACGTTCCGGCGCCGTGCTGAACGCCTCGGTATTCGGTGGGTTTCCTCTGTCCGATATCCCTGATGCGGGACTGACTGTGGTGATCGTTGCCGATAACCTGCAAGGACCGGCAGCACAGCAGTTGCTCAGGGAACTTTGCCAAATGGCATGGGCGAGGCGCGCAGATTTCGTTTTCCCTGTCGAACCGTTGGCAGTGTCCGTCTCCCGCGCCAAACATGCCACGAACGGGCCGGTTCTGCTGGTGGATCACGGCGACAACTGCGGGGCCGGTGGAACGACAGACGACATGACCGTGCTGTCAGAAGTGCTGCAACAAAAGTTGCAGAACCTTGTCGCCGGCCCTTTCTGGGATCCTCACGCCGTTGCCGTCCTGATTTCAGCTGGCATCGGGGAAACCGTTACCGTCGATGTAGGAGGAAAGACGGATATACCCGCACTAGGCATGAAAGGCCGCCCATTAACCCTGACAGGCTGTGTGCGATGCATCACTGACGGGAATTACCAAGTCAGAGGACCCATGTATACGGGCATGATGTTGAGCCTGGGCAGGACGGTGGTGTTTGATGTTCAAGGAGCATTAATCGTTATCTGCGAGAAACCACAAGAACCTTTCGATACGGGCGTGTTTACACACGCTGGCATTGACCCCTCGCATCATGACTACATCCTGATCAAATCCCGCCAGCATTTTCGTGCAGGATTCGAGCCCATCGTCAACGAAGTCATACTGGTTGCCGGCCCAGGCGTATGTAGCTCCGACTATAGTCAGTTTCCGTTTCAGAGCCTGAAACGCCCCATCTACCCCCTTGATACCCACACGGCTTTTGCCAATACCTGAACAAAACCGTCAGAACAATCATTAAGGAGACGACATGATTAAACGAAACCGTACACGCCTGCTGATACCTCTTCTCGCGCTAGCGCTCGGTACCAGCGCAATCTCACCAACGGCAACCGCGGCAAGTTCCAACGCACCAATGCGCATCGTCATCGGCTTCGCGCCGGGCGGCGCGCTCGACATCCTCGCTCGCACACTGGCAGAAAAGTTGCGAATATCACTGGGGAAGACCGTCATTGTTGAGAACCGGCCTGGCGCATCATCGCGGGTTGCACTGGAGCATGTCGTACGTGCGCCTGCTGACGGCAACACTGTGCTTATCTCATCATCGTCGCCATTAATTATCTTCCCCTTGACCTATAAGCGGCTTTCGTACGATGCTGATGCGGATCTTCAGCCGATTGCCCGGATTGCCAATGTTCCGGCGGTTGCGTCTGCCGGTGTGCAGCAACCATACCGCACCATGGAAGAGTATCTGGCATGGGTTAAGCAGAATCCCAGCCAGGGCAGCGTGGGGCTTTCCGCACTCGGAGGCGTGCTCCATTTCGGGCTGCTTACGCTCAGCGAGGCCATTGACATCCCATTGGTCCCCATCCCCTATCGAGGGGCAGCCATGATGCTCACCGATGAAATAGGCGGAACGCTACCGCTCGGTATCGATGCTGTCGCCGGCCAGGTCGAGCTATACCGCTCAGGGAAGATCCGCTTTCTCGGAGTGACGGGCACGGAGCGCTCGACACTGCTTCCGGAGGTACCCACTTTTCAAGAAGCCGGCGCTCCCGGATTTGAGGCAGCCTCGGGCTGGTATGGCGCCTTCGTTCCCAAAGGTGTCCCTGCGGCGACTGTTGCCAAGATCGAAAAGGCGCTGCTGGATGCGGCAGCGGACCCCGAGGTTGTCGAGAAAATCGCGCCATTAGGCCTTGAGATGAGTGGCAAGCCCGGCGCGGAGCTGCGTCAACAAATATTGGAAGAGCGCGCCAAATGGAAGCCGATCGTCGAGGCTTCCGGATTTACCGCCGATAGCTGATCGCGCCTCAGACGCGCTATCTCCCAGTGCCCCCGCGCAGAACAGCTTGGATAACCCTCTCCCAGGCACCAGATACAGGAGTTACCAATGAGTCATCCCACCACGGTGTTCGTGGCCCGAAGAATCATCACCATGAACCCCATGCAGCCGACCGCTACCCATGTTGCCGTTCGTGACGGAAAAGTGCTTGCCGTGGGCGATGCGGCTTCTGTGGCGGCATGGGGGCCAGCGCATCTGAACAAGACTTTCGCCGATAAGATCCTGATGCCCGGCATGATTGAAGGGCATTCCCACCTCCTGGAGGGCGGCATGTGGAAGTTCGTCTATGTTGGTTATCATAGCCACCGGGATCCAAATGGCCGCGTATGGCCTGGCCTCGAGACGATAGAAGAAGTCGTTACCCGACTGCGGGAAGCCGAAACCGAGCTCGGGGACAAGGCACAACCGCTACTGGCCTGGGGGTTCGATCCCATTTATTTTGGTGGGGAGCGTATGGCGGTAGGTCATCTGGATCGTGTCTCCACCGAGCGGCCAGTGATTGTGCTTCACGCGAGTGGACACCTGATGAATGTCAACAGCACGCTGCTGCAGCGCGCGGGCATAAACAGCGGCACACCCGTTGAAGGTATCCCCAAGGATAGCCACGGCAACCCCACCGGGGAACTTCAAGAGTTCGCTGCGCAGTTCCTGGTATTCAAGCTCATCGGAAACCCCTATTACAGCGCAGGTCAATCCGAGGAAGGCATGTGGAGCTTTGGTCGTCTCGCCCAGCAGGCTGGCGTAACCACAGCCACCGATCTCGTCAACAGCCTGCAAGATGAAGTGGTGGATAGTCTGGTGCGCGTTACCGCCGATCCCGAGTACCCATTGCGCCTGGTGCCCGCCTATGCACCTACACGCGATCTGGAAGGCATAGGCCTGGCGCGGGTCACACGAGCACGTGCGCACAATACAGACAAACTGCATTTCGGCCTGGTCAAACTGATTATTGATGGCTCCATCCAAGGCTTCACCGCACGCATGCGCTGGCCCGGCTACCACAACGGTGCGCCCAACGGGTTATGGCTGGTACCTCCGCAACAATTGGCTGAGCTCCTCGCCACCTACCATAATGCCGGGCTGACGGTCCATATCCACACCAACGGCGACGAAGCCACTGACGTCGCGATCGACGCTGTAGAAGTCGTGTTGCGAGACCAGCCGCGCTGGGACCATCGTCATACGCTGCAGCATTGCCAGCTCGCTGACGCCAGTCAGTTTAAACGCATGGCGGCGCTTGGAATATGTGTAAACCTTTTCTCCAACCATTTGTACTATTGGGGCGAGGCGCACTACGCGGCGACGGTCGGGCCAGACCGCGCAAACCGCATGAATGCAGCCAATACGGCACGTCAGTGCGGCGTAGTGTACTCAATGCATGCCGACGCTCCCGTCACGCCCATCGGGCCATTATTTACCGCTTGGTGTGCCGTCAACCGTTATACGGACAAGGGCCGCGTTATGGGTGAGTCAGAACGTATCCCTGTCTACGATGCGCTGCGAGCCATGACCTTGGGGGCGGCCCATACACTCAAGCTCGATCATGTTGCCGGCAGTATCGAAGTCGGTAAGTATGCCGATTTCGCTGTGCTCGAACAGGATCCGCTTGAGGTAGCGCCCGACGCGCTTCGTGACGTCGTGATCTGGGGAACCGTATTGGGCGGCCGCATCTTCCCGGCCGGAAAACAAACGTGATGAGCAAGCATATTGCATTGACCGTGCTGGGCGGGTTTCTCGGCTCGGGCAAGACGACACTCCTTAACCATTTGCTGCGAACCCATAGCGGTGAACGTGTGTTGGTGATGGTCAATGACTTTGGCGCAATCAATATCGACGCCAAACTGATTGCGCGCGAGCAGCCGGAACACGATGGCGTTGCTGGCGGCATTCTCGAACTCACCAATGGCTGCGCGTGCTGCTCGGTGGGAGGTGACTTGATGCAGGCTTTCCTCAACGTACTGGCATTACCCAACCCGCCGGACCGCATCGTCATAGAGGCCAGC
This sequence comes from Allopusillimonas ginsengisoli, assembly GCF_004153455.1. Taxonomy (GTDB): domain Bacteria; phylum Pseudomonadota; class Gammaproteobacteria; order Burkholderiales; family Burkholderiaceae_B; genus Allopusillimonas; species Allopusillimonas ginsengisoli. The sequence goes on from NZ_SDQE01000010.1 coordinate 155,087, forward strand.
GGCGTAGGTGATCCGAGTAAAATTGCTCAGATCGGTCACGGCGGTGTGGGATTCTCCAGCGAAGGGATCATCACGATGGTTGATGCCGAAGCAGTGCGCCACCACGCTGCTGACCGATACGTAGGCGACATCGTTCACGCCCAACTGCGGGCCGCGGACTTGTTACTCGTCAATAAAACCGATCTGATTGATGCCCTCGATCTGAAGAATTTACAGAATTGGCTGGGTGCGCATGCCCCCAATGCCAAGATGTTGACTTGCGTTCACGGCCAAGTCGACCCTGCTCTGGTATTTGGCGTCGCACTACAGCCCCACCAAAAAATGAGCAGTCATCGCAACTTCGATAACGGAAAATTCCATCTCGGCCATAGTGCTCATTCATCGGAGCAATTTGTCAGTAGCCACTTTGAAAGTCATAGGCGCTTTTCAAGGCCAGCTTTGGAGCACGCCCTCAATGCTCTGCCGCCTCAAGTGATTAGGGCCAAGGGCATCGTGTGGCTGTTCAACGAGAACACTCCTTGGCTGGTGCAATTCTGCGGCAAGCGCTGGAGGCTGGAACAGCTCGCTGAGCAGGGGGCCGCAGTGGACGAAATCTCACAACTGGTATTTATTTCCGCTCGCACCGAACACACGTTTGACCCGCTCTGCGTGTTAACCCATGCCCTGGTGAATGATGACCGAAACTCGGCCTCAAGCCAGCAACAGCACTTACTTGGAAAGCACGATGCGTAAACCGCAGTGTCGCTGAAAATCGAGTATACGTGCAGCAGCGATCCTCTCTTTCGCGTGATCTGCCTGCACTAGGTCAGTGTATCGTCAGCCCGCCGGTCGGACTGACGGCTGCGCCAGTAAGATAGGCCGAGTCATCGGACGCAAGAAAAGCCGCGATATTGCCTATCGCCAAAGGGTCGGCCACCCCCAGCGGGCTTCGGCTCACAATAGTTTCGTACTGCTTGCGGTGCATCTCCGACACCACGCTTTGCGCGCCAAAAGCGGCATTCCAGGACGGTGTGTCGCGAACCACGGTAACGCATACGCAATTCACGCGGATTCTGTCCTTAATCAACTCCTTGGCAAGTACCTTGCTGCCTGCGATCAAGCCGCCTGAAAATGTGGCAATGGCAGTCTGGCCCCGCGTGGGGCTTCGCCCCCCTTCGGATGTGATAAACACCACGCTGCCGCCACCGCGCTGACGCATGCTCGGCACAGCCGCCTGCACGATCATCAGCTTAGCTGCCATTGCCTTCCCTACGAAGGCTGTGACGCGCTCAAGATCAATGGACTCGAACGGCCCTCGAACCTGGGGCGTACGAGCTTCGTCATCATTGCCGCCCGCATTGGCGACCACTATATCAACCCCACCATACTGCCGCTCCGCTTCAGCAACGACTGAGTCCATGTCAGTCTTGGAACATACATCACCCGCCGCAAAACAGGCCCGCCCTCCGAGATCGCGAATCTCCTGCAGCACAGCCTGCGCTCTGGCCCGACTCCTGCCATTAATGACCACATGTGCGCCACGCGCCGCCAATTGCAAGGCTACACCTCTTCCAATACCACCGGACCCACCGGTCACGATGGCGACTTTGTCTTTCAATGTGTCGATCGAGCTGATCTTTTCCATGCCGCCCTGCTCCGTTGATAGTCAAGTATTCAGGCTGGCCACCTGCGTAGCGATGGTCAAGCATAGATTGCATATCCTGATGATCCAAGTGCAAATAGTCGAACCCGCATTTCGGCAAGAGGAAACTGCCTTGCGATCTACCGAGCGGATAAAGCCGCTATACCCATGGAGCAATCGGAATGTACCAAAGCACGGAACAAGGCCAAGAAAAAATTGACGGACTGACGGCAAGCACGCATGCTGATTATTATGTCTTCAGGATAGCTTGCGATATGCGTTCTGCATCAGCGCCCAACCTCGCACAGTTCATTCGGCCTGGCGATACACTCACATTCGGTCAAGCGGATGCTCAACCACTAACGCTTCTTCGCGCGCTTGCGGCCCAACGCCATCAGTTTGGCAGAATTCGGCTTTTTCTCGGAATAGGACACGGCCTCCAGGATATTCTTCGGCCTGAGTATGCCGATACGTTCGACTATCTGGCTTACTGCGGCAGCGGTTCAAACCGCACGCTCGCCAAGGCAGGCGTGCTGGATATTATCGTGGATCATTATTCCGAGTTGCCTTTCTTGCTCGGCCAAGGCGCACTGAAAACAGATGTCGTCCTGCTTCAGCTGTCGCCACCTGATGAACAGGGGCGATACAGCCTTGGAATGGCGCGGGAGTATCTCGTTCCCGCTTTACAAAGCGCCCGGATGATTCTGGCGGAGGTCAATCCCTTGGTGCCATGGACCTATGGCGGTCCTTACCTGCGAGAACATGAGATTGACTTACTCATTGAAAGCGATATCGAGCCTGACGGCACCAGTCTTGACATGGCGGAACCCGAACCGGAACCCATAGCACAGGCAATCGGACGCCATGTGGCATCTCTGGTGCAGGATGGCGCAACACTGCAAACGGGTATTGGCGCTGTGCCGGACGCCATTCTGGCGGCTTTGATCAGCCACCGGGATCTTGGCTTGCACTCTGGCAGCCTCGGAGAAGGCATCGTCAGGATTGCCGAATCAGGCGCGCTGACGAATGCTCGCAAAGGCGTCGACACGGGCACAACAATCGGAGGCATTCTGATGGGCGGTCCACGACTCAGACGTTTTGCGCATAACAATTCACAGTTGGCCTTGCGCAGTACGGCGTATACGCACAATGCGCAAGTACTTGCCAGCCTCAACCGTTTCACCGCAATCAACTCGGCGATAGAGGTGGACGTCACCGGACAGGTAAACTCGGAGATGGCTGGAAGCATGTATCTGGGTGCAGTCGGGGGTATCGTTGATTTTCTGCGTGGCGCCAACGCGAGCAAGGGAGGCCTGCCCGTCGTCGCGCTGCCCTCCATGGCGCGTGGCAAAAGCCGTATCGTCGCCGCATTGAGTGGTCCAGTTACCGTACCACGAAGCTGCTCTTGTGTGATTGTCACTGAGCACGGGGTTGTCGACCTTAGGGGACTGACACTCTCGCAGCGTATCGATCGCATGATAGGAATTGCCCATCCTACACAACGAAGTGAGCTGGAAAAGGCGATGAGTACGCAACACACCCAGGGTTGGAAAACGCGATAGGAAGCAGGCCTCGTTCAGGAACACCTGGCTGAACGGACAACGAAATTACTGCGTTAACCCCCTCAGGGAACACCTGCATCAGCCTATTTTAAGCTGGCGCTGATCTTGTCCCCTTGTTAATCTATTGCCTAACAATCAAGTGATAGCTAAACTAACTTATATTAGTTAGATTAGCGCCACCTACACTCCACCATCAGGCAAATAGCGCACACTATGAGCAAAAAGCAAATAGCCCCGCCACCGGACACTCGAGAAAAACTGTTGCAACTAGCAGCACGCTCATTCAGTACACAGGGATATAAAGCGACGACTATACGCGCCATTGCGGATCAAGTTGGCATTGAGCCGGCCAGCATCTACTATCACTTTGCGTCAAAAGAAGAACTCGTGGAAGCCGTCATGTCACATGGCGCAGAGAGCATTCTTCAGCATCAGCAAGAGCATCTTGACGCCCTGCCACCCAACGCGAGCGCAGAACAGCGGTTCCGCGCCGCGGTATTGGGCCAGATGCATGCGATTATCAAATATGGCGACTACGCCCTCGCTCACGGCCGCCTGTTGGCGCAACTACCTGATCAAGCTCGAGCGCGACAAATCGAGCGGCGCAAACAACACCAGCTGCTATGGAGTGCGTTGGTCGCAGATCTGAAGAAAGAAGGATTGCTTCGGCCCGATGTAGATTTAGCGCTATGCCGCGTGTTCATTCTGAGCTCAATCAATTCCATACAGACTTGGTTCAATCCGCGGAAAGGCTCACTCGATGCCGTGGCCGATCAATTATGCACGCTGTTTTTCGAAGGCGCAGGTAAAAAATAGGCTGATGCAGCACACTCACAGCTCACCATCAAAATCGGCCAGCAGGTTCTGGAATCGTTCGGCGGCCTTGAGCAGCACAGGGGCAATCAACTTGCTCTCCGCCGCAAGATCCGGCTGAATTCGCGCCCTACCGCAGCTCATGCTCATAACAATGTTTTTGCGGCCAACGACGACCGGCAGCGCGATGCCATAAGCGTCGCGCTGAAAACCAGCAAGCACAGAACATATTCCTGTCTGCTTCAGCTCGTTGAAACTAGCCTGGATGTCCTGCATCAGCGAGTCAGCCGAGGCCCCGGCATTGCGGCGCAACATTTCAAGCAGGTCTTCGCGCTCCTGTGCGGGCAGCCCCCACATATAGGCTCGGCCAATGGAGGTGGTGCCCAATGGCAGCAGCGAACCGACGCCCAGCCGCAGCGTTCCTACCTTGTGACTGGCCCGGTAGCCCACATAGAGCATCTCAAACCCATCGCGGATGCTCAAGGCTACCGAAACGTCAAGCTCGTCTGCGAGCTCCTGCAAAAAGGGATTAGCGATGTGCAGCAGTTCGCATCCAGCGATATAGGCATGCCCGATACCGGCGGGCGCCGGGCCCAATTCGAACTCCCGTCCGCCAGGAACATGGCGGATGAAACCCTGAGTAAGCAGTGTCGTGGTCAGCCGCGATATCGTCGACTTGGGCAATCCCGTTCGCCGCACAAGCTCCGCATTGGACAGGGGCGCGCGATCAGAGCGAAACGCGCGCAGCACCTGCATGCCACGCTGTACGGTCAAGACGTTTGCGCTGCCTGAATCCGCCCTATTCCCTGTCATGGAGACACCTTTTTGTGAATGGCCGATACCATCGCAAGCAGGTGCGGACCAATCTCGCGTTCGACTCTGGCCCGCGTCATCGTCTGGCTCGATCCTATACAGGTCAGCACTAACGGGGCATGTTCCTCCACCAACAATGGCGCTGCCACGATACCAATCTCTCTATCCCATTCTCCGAGCGAGGTGCAGAACCCGGCCCGACTTACTTGCTCAAGCCCTTCAAGCGCCCTGCGCCGCAATCGTGGCCAATCTCGAGGCATACGACGTTCGATGTTCTCCAGCAGATAATAACGCTCCAGCTCCGGCAAAGCCGCCAGCAGTGCCCACCCTGTCGGGGAAGACGCCACGCTCAGACGGACACCAACATGCAAGTTGAATGCAAGCGTCGATTCCACGCTTCTGTAATTCTCAAGCACGATCATGTCCAGCCGATCGCGAGAGCTCAGATTCACATGGACTTTGTGGCGCTCCGCAAAGGATTGCATGCACGCGTAAGCCACTTGCTGCACGGCGGAATTCGCAGTAGCGCCATACCCGAGCGTCAGCGCGGTCGGCATCAGTCGATATTTGCGACGCTCTGCATCATGGGCAAGGTAACCGAGCGTCACCAGGGTTTGAACAATGCGCGTTACTGTCGACGCAGGCAAGCTGGTTCGGGTGACCAAATCGCGATTTCCAAGCCACTTATCGCCAGGTGTGAACGCTGCCAATAATCCCAGCGCACGGGCGAACGGCACGACGACGTTTCGTGTCGATTCTGCTTTAGGCGACGTGCTTTGTGACATAGTCCACTCTACTGATGTGCCGACGTGTCTGCGCAGAGCACGGTCGTCGAACATGCTTTAGTTCAAGTCTGGCCGCCCACTGATCGAATTTCTTTGATAGAGGACGGGTTATCCAGTGACGACAGATCACCAGGCGGCAGACCACAGTATGCACTACGAATAACGCGCCGCATGATTTTGGAGCTGCGCGTCTTGGGCAACTGCGACACCATATGCACCGCACTGGGGCGAAAGGGTCGCCCCAGACGCTTGTCTACGTGTTGCATCACGTGGTCGGCTAAGTCCGTTGCGCTTTGTGTCAGGTCTGATACACCGACCACAAACACCACCAGTTTCTGCCCTTTTTGAGCATCGTCAACGCCAATGGCAGCGGCTTCGACAATCTCGGGCAATTCAAGAATAACCTCTTCAACCTCTGCCGGACCAAGGCGCTTTCCCGCCACCTTTAGCGTGTCGTCAGATCGGCCCATCATGAAGAAATTGCCGTCACGGCGACGCAAGGCAAGATCGCCGTGCATCCAGATACCAGGTATAGTGCGCCAATAGCTTTCTAGATAGCGCTCGTCGTCCTGCCAGAAGGAGCTCGTCATCCCGACGAAGGGTTCACGCACGGCGAGTTCACCGACCAGCCCAGTAATGGGCTTGCCCTGCGGATCCACCACGTCGATGGCCACGCCTGGCGAAGGCGTGTTGAATCCACCGGGAGGAATGGCGCGCATCACGACGCTGGACAGTAGTGCGCCCGAAACTTCCGTTCCACCGGTGTAGTTGATCACGGGTTGAGTGCCGCGCCCAAATGTGCGCTGAAACCATGCAAAATGCTCGGGATCTATGCCCTCTCCTGCAGTAATGAGCAGACGCACCGTTGAAACATCTCCCTTAAGCGCCAAAGCTTCATTGCTTGCAAGCCCCCGGATCAACGTTGGCGCGGACCCATAATGCGTAACCCTGTGCCGCTCGATCAAGCTTGACATACGCGACCAGTCTGGATAATCGGGTGCACCGTCGTAACATACCAAGGTAGCGCCCCGCAGCAGTGCGCTACTCAAGACCAGCGTACCTGCGATCCAGCCCATATCCGCCGGCCAGCAGAATACGTCTCCGCGATGAACGTCGAAATGCACAAGGGAATCATGCGCTATCTTCAAGGGAAAGCTGCCGTGCGTATGCACAACGCCTTTGGGTTTGCCGGTGGTTCCCGACGTATAAATAACCATGAATGGATCATTCGGATCCATAGAGACAGGAACCATGGGCTGAGCAGGCCCGGACGCCATCACCTGGTTCCAGTCGCGATCTCGCGGATCGGTCAGTGTTTCGCCTTCTTCGCACTTCCAGATAACATGCTTGAGCGCTGGCAACTGTTCCCATGCTTCGCGTAATGTCGCCTGGACGTTGATGCGCTTGTTGCGGCGACTGAACCCTGTCGAGGCAATCGTCCAACCGGCCTGCGCCGCGGATAAGCGTGCCACGATGGCATCTACGCCAAAGCCGCTGAACAGCGGCACTGCGATCGCGCCCATGGCGGCGATTGCGAGCAGCGAGACGGTAGCTTCCAGCCCATTTTCAATCAGCAAGCCTACACGATCGCCCCGGACTATCCCCAAAGCGTTCAGTGATGAGGCCAGCTTGCGCACCTGAGCCGACAATTCCGCGTAGCTGACCGTCGTTACGTGACCATCTTCGCGTTCGGCTACCACAGCACGCTGATCCCTGGTTTCGGGGCGTTCCCCCCAGGCCAGCACCGTATTCACCCAGTTCAGCTTCCCCCCGGGAAACCAACGCGGAAACTCCTTGCCGCGACTATCGTCAAGGTACCCGTGAGGCGCCTCGTCCCATACGATCTCGCATTCCTGCAGCACGACTTTCCAGTAGCGCTCGCATTCCTGTGTCGATATTGCGAGCAGTTCATCGTAGCGCTGTACGCCCAGCGATTTCATCAGGCGTGCAACGCCGGATTCCTGCCAATCATCGGGATTGGGTTCCCATGTGTTTGCAATCGCATTCATCTGTTATACCTTGAAGTTTATATTCTGCTTCGGCCTGCGGATCACAGGCCCATATATGCCTTGCGTACCTCATCATTGCTTGCGAGCTCCTTCGCCGGCGCGTGCGCCACGACGGCGCCACTCTCAAGCACATAAGCTATGTCGGCAACACCCAGTGCGATCTCTGCATTCTGCTCCACCAATAAGACGTCCACCCCATTTTTACAGACTTCCCGAACGACATTGGCGATCTGATCGACCACAGCAGGCGCCAGCCCGATGGTTGGTTCATCCAGCAGCAGTATTCTGGGCTTAGCCATCAGCGCCCGGGCCACCGCGACCATCTGCTGCTGACCGCCGCTGAGCGAGCCAGCCGGCACATCCAGTTTGGCTTTCAGATCTGGAAACAAGGTCAGGCAATACGCGACACCTTCCTCAATAACGGATTTTCCCTCACACAGATAGGCACCCATCTCCAGGTTCTCGCGCACCGACATCGCGCCGAACAGCCGACGGCCCTCGGGCACCAAAGCAAGGCCCTGCGCCACCAACTCATTAGGGGGCAACCCACCCACCGGCTTGCCGAACAGGCGTACCGAATCGCGCAGAGCGGGAAGCAATCCGCTAACACATTTCAAGACAGTGGACTTGCCGGCACCGTTTGCACCGATAAGGGTCACAACCTGTCCCCGCATGACTCGGATATTCACACCGTGCAGAGCGGGTACGGCGCCGTATGATGCATACAGGTCAACGATCTCAAGCGTTGCAGTGTCAGTGGACATTTGCGTTTCCCAGGTAAGCCGACAGAACCTGCTGATTCTTGCTTATTTCGGCGGGGGTTCCAGTTGCCAGAAGCTTGCCGTGATGAAGCACATAAAGACGATCGCAGGTCTGCATGACAGCTTTCATATTGTGCTCGACCAACAGAATGGACGACCCATAGTTGTCACGGATGTGCCTGAACATGGCGAGTACTGAAGCGACTTCAGTCTGATTCAGACCGGTAAGCGGCTCATCCAGACATAAGAGGCGGGGATGTGAAGCGAAGGCGATAGCGATACTGACCAGCCGCTGCATGCCATGAGGCAGGTTACCCGCTGTCTCTTGCAGCACTTGCTGCAATCCTACAAGCTCGGCCATTTCCTGAACGCGCAGCCTCCTGCTCGTTTGAGTGGCGCCAGGCATGCCGCCGATCGCACCGATCAGGATATTGTCTTCCACGGTCATGCTGCGCATCAGGCTTCCATGCTGAAAGGTTCGCACCAAGCCGAGACGGCTGATGGATTCGGGCTGCCGACCAGTAACGTCTTTGCCGTCTATAAACAGCCGCCCTCCGGTCGGCGGCAGGAACCCGCTGAGAAGATTGAAGGTCGTACTCTTGCCGGCGCCGTTCGGCCCGATCAGACCGACGATCTCCCTATCCCGGATCTCCATGCTCATGTCCGCAACCGCCAGCAATCCACCGAACTGTTTGGACAAGTGCTTTGCCACGAGCGGCGTGTTGGCTTCTATTTTCGTCATCGTGTTTCTCCGGCAGACATGGCGGCGGCCTTTCCGCGGCCTGTGCGGAGCCTCGAAACCAACCCCATCAAACCGTCGGGTATGAACAGCACGCTAATGAGGATCGCAGCACCGTAAAAAATATGCTCTGCTCCGCCAAATCCCTGAGCAACGCTTGCCAGCAGGACGAGCACAACAGCGCCTAGAACTGGGCCGCCAGGATGGCCCTCGCCGCCCACTTTCAAGTAGGCCAGCGCGAAGGTCGACAACAGAAAGCCAAAATCAAGCGGGCTAATCACGTTGTTGGAGAAAGCCTGCAACGCACCGGCAACACCTGTCATGAACGACGCAATGCTGAAGCAGAGCACCTTGATCAGATGCACTGGTATACCCACCGACCGTACGACATTGTCGTTGTCGCGAATCGCGTTAAAGATGCGCCCCAGGTACGATCGCTCTATCCATGCCAGAACAAAAACCATCAAACCCGCCATCAGGACAACAAAAGCGGGAAACCTTTCGTACAAGATCTCGGGCGGAAAAATTCCGACCATGCCGGAGTTTCCCCCAAGCCAATCGGAACGGGTATAGAGAATGCGCATGGCTTCCGTGAAGGCGAAGCCGATCAGCAGAAAATAGGGCCCTTTGACGCGAAGCGTAATGTAGCCAAAAACGATGCTTACAACCAGCGCCATGGCACCACTGGCAAGCAACGCGAGCCAAAACGGCAATTCCCAGATTGTCGTCATGACTCCCGCGGTATACGCCCCCAGGCCAAAAAAGGCGGCGACCGAAAAATTCAGCTCGCCGATAAGCAGGACAAATCGCAAGCTGCTCGCCAGTGCCGCGGCGATGGCAACCCAGATCAATAAATTACCCGCATAACCTGAAGTAAAGAATGTACTGGCCAATACGACAACCAGGAGGCTGAGTAGCCCATTACGCATGAATCGGTCAGTCATAGCCAAGTAGTCCTTTGGGTCGTACCAACAAGAATGCCATTACCAGAATGAAGATGGCCAGATTCGCCACCGAAGGATCAAAGTAGAAGCCAGCAAAGCTTTCAACAAAGGCGATGAACAGACTCCCCAGAATCGCCCCCGGGACACTGCCCATGCCCCCGATGACGACTGCGATGAACCCCTTGACCAGATATGAATCGCCCAATGTTGGCGTCACAGCGGAAACCGGCGCAATCAACGACCCCGCCACGGCGCCGACCGCTGTCGCGGCCAGAAAACCGAGAAACGCAATCCTGCGGTAGGGGATGCCTTGCAACATGGCCGCTTGATGATCAATCGATACCGCGCGCAGCGCCTTGCCAAACCGGGTGGAACCTAAAGCACGGGTGAAGAGTATGGTCAGGCCGACCGCCACTACGCACAACACGAGCCGCTGGCTGGCCATGCTGACACCCAGAAAATCAATATTCCCTTCCACCAGCGGCGGGACGGGCCGAACGCCGCCCCCAAACATCTTGAGCAGCACGCCTTCAATCACAAGAACCAGGCCGACCGACAGAATGAACGATCCAATCATGTCTCGCTCAACACGTTTGAACCCCAGCTCGTACACGATGGCGCCAAACACTGAGGTGAGTGTGACGCCAACAAGGCAAGCAATCGTATAGGCTGCCCATACGGGAAGACCATACGCGGCCAGCCATGGCACAGCGACAGAAGTGATCAATGCCGACAGGGTGAAAAACTGCCCGTGCGCAAAATTGACGATACGCAGCACGCCGAAAATCAGGGTCAGCCCTAAAGAGAACAAGATGTACACCGCGCCAATCTGAAGCGCGGTCAACGAAAGTTGAAGTAGATTATGCATATGACCTTCTGTCACGAAGCACTTAATTGCCGGTTAACTAAGGCTGACTTTCAGCGGAAAGACGGGTAATTTCAATCAGCTTTCCATCCCTCAACTGAGTGACAATCACGGGCAGCAACATCTGCTGGGGAGAGCCGTACACTTTCTCACCGCCAAAGCCGGATTCACCATAGAACGATTGGAACCGTACCGTTGGCAGCGCCTTGGCAACGTCCTTGGGATCAATACTTTGAGCTTTCTCCATTCCTGCCTTGAGCGCATAAACTGCGTCATAGGTGCCTATCTGCACGGCGTTGATGGAGTCGCCTGTGGCCTTGCGTACACCTGCATCCAAAGCACGCTGGTGGTCGTTTGAATTGGGCCCTTCCATACTGATCGCAGCGCCCAAATAGACACCTTCCACGGATTTGCCGCCAGTGGCAAGCAGGCCATCAGCTCCTGTGCCCACTTCCACGACCTTTACGCCATCCCACCCCATGCCAGCCAGTTCCTTGAATACCAACCCCGAATCAGCCGGCGGGGTCGAACACAGGTCGACCGCATCAGGCTTGAGCGCGCTGACCTTAGCCGCGACGGGCTGGAACTCGCTGTTGCCGCGCTCGTACCAATCGCTGGACACGACTTTCACTCCTGCGTCTTCCCACGCTTGTCGCGCGATTTTTTCCGCCTCTTGTCCCGTTGCATCGTTGGGATTGAGCAGCGCAACGGTTTTGATAGGGTACTTGCCGGCCACGTACTTCGTCATTGGGCCGGAAATTTCATTGGTCGTGCTCATCTGCGTAAACGTCAGCGGGAACTTTGGCCCTTTGATGCTCGCGCCCCAGGCGCTCGTAAACAGCAGCACACCTCTACGTTCGGTCAGCGATTGCAACGCGCGAACGGGTGCGGTCCCGATGCTGCCGGCAATGAACTTGATCCCATCCTTGCTGACCAACGCTTGGGCAACTTTGGCGCCATCGGCAGCGTTGTATTTATTGTCGTAGCTGACGCATTCGAAGTTATAGGTTTTATCCTTGACCTTCACCCCCCCGGCTTCCGCAATCTCGGCAGCCGCCTTTTTGCAAAGCCAGTCGGCGCCGATTCCCCAGGGTGCGCCGGCCCCTGAAAGCGGCAACGATAGTCCGAGTTTTATTTTTTCCTGCGCCATTGCAGACGTACTAACTAACGAACAGGCTGCCAGGATTGAAAGTGCGAGAAGGTAATGCTTATTGCGCTGAATCATGTTTGTCTCCTTGAATTGCTTTAATCGAATAGGCTACTACGGCAGAACGCTTCGGTCGGGTCTCAGGGTCGCTCGAAGATCGCAGCGATTCCCTGCCCCCCGCCGATGCACATGGTTTCGAGCCCATAGCGCGCTTCGCGACGTTTGAGCTCGTGCAGTAGTGTCGTCATGATGCGAACGCCCGTTGCGCCCACTGGATGCCCAAGCGATATTCCAGAACCATGGACATTGAGGCGGTCTTCCAACTCATCCATTGAGCTGCCCCAGCCCTTGACACACGCAAGCGCCTGACATGCAAACGCTTCATTGAGTTCGATCAGATCCATCTGGTCGAACTTCATTCCTGTACGGGCCAGCAGCTTCTGGACAGCCGGCACCGGGCCTATCCCCATGTGCGACGGTTCGCACCCCGCTGCCGCCCATCCGACCAACCACGCAGAGGGCTCCAGCCCAAGCTCATGCAACTTGTCTTCGGCAACGACCAGGCACGCTGACGCGGCGTCGTTTTGCTGACACGCGTTCGCCGCAGTCACTACTCCATCCCGCATGATTGACTTGAAGCCTGCAAAACCCTCAACAGTGGCGTCTGCGCGTACGCCCTCGTCCCGGTCCACAACAACGGGAACTCCTCGACGCTGGGGCACCTCGACGGCCACGACCTCTTCAGAGAACACACCGCCTTCCCAAGCCTGAGCAGCCCGCAAATGGCTGCGCACTGCAAACGCATCCGATGCCTCGCGGGTGATGCCGTAGTCTCGCGCCAGATTTTCCGCTGTTTCGATCATGCCGCTGATGTGGCCAAACCGGGACGTCGGCTGCGAACGCTCCCTGCCCCTGTCCAGCCGGTCATACAGATTTGCCGACCCAGCGCGCGTACCCCACCGCATTCCGGTGGTGTAGTACTCAACATTGCTCATGCTTTCGACCCCGCCAACCATGACAACATCGGCGGCGCCTGTCTGCACCATCATTGCAGCAGTGGCCACGGCCTGCAGTCCGCCGCCACAGCGTCGGTCAAGCTGCATACCGGGCACTTCTATCGGAAAGCCAGCCTGCAGTGCCACCCATCGGCCTGTGCAAGGCGTTTCGCCATTCATGTAGCTCTGCGCGAATATGACGTCGTCAATGCGTCCGGGATCCAGCCGCGCATGCTCAACCACCGCTCGCGCGACGATGGCCCCCAGTTCCTCGACAGGTATACTCTTCAACCCACCCCCAAACTTGCCTACCGGCGTTCTCAAGGGGGAAACTATAGCGGCTCGCTTCATCAGAACTTCCTTGGCGGCTCACACCGCCTTTATATGATCAGGTAATACTTAGTTATCTGGGCCTGTCCGGATCAGCCGTAACGGCCGCCAGTCACATGCAGTACTTCACCGCTAATGAACGCGGCACATTCGCTGGCGAGGAACGCCACAGCATTGGCTACATCATCCGGATGCCCAGCCCGCTTGACGGGTTGCGATTGAATGGCGCGCTCCTTGATGGTTTCGTAGGTGGGCAGCGCCTGCACCATTTCAGTATCCATGAAACCAGGCGCAACGCAATTGGCGGTGATGCCGTAACGGCCTTCCTCAAGGGACAACGCCTTGGCCATACCAATCAATCCTGCCTTAGCGGCCGAATAGTTTGTCTGCGTGGGGTTGCCGAAATGGGCACGTGAACTAATGTTGATGATGCGTCCCCAACCCTGCTTTATCATTCCTGGCATTACCGCGCGTGTAGCAAGAAACGCCCCTTTAAGCATGACGCTCATGACCTGGTCCCAATCGTCCTCGGACATCTTGACCAGATACTTGTCACGTGGAAAGCCGGCGTTATTCACAAGAATATGAACACTACCGAATGTGCTCGCCGTTTCGTCGACCAACCGCTGGACATCCTGCGCCTGCGTGATATCACCCACTACGCAGTGAGCACTCAAGCCTTCGTCCCGCAACGACGCTGCGACCGCCTGTGCCGAGTCTTCGACAATGTCTGTGATCACCACGCTTGCGCCTTCTCGCGCCAACCGACGGGCGGTCGCCGCGCCGAGGCCGCGCGCCGATCCGGTGACAATCGCTACTTTTCCTTCCAGTCCTAGATTCATGATTTTTTCCGTATGTCAGTATGGGCTGAGTTCGATATGACAATTATTGAGAACAACGGCCTGCCGTTCGAGCGCGATGGTTCGAAGCGAAATATGATTGCCATCCTTCCAGATTTCGGTGCGCAACGTGTCGCCCGGGTACACCACAGCCGTGAACCGAACGCGCATTCTTGTGATACGTGCTGCGTCATAGTCCAGCAACTGCCTGATCACTGCGTGCGCCGCGATCCCCATGGTGGCCATGCCATGCAGAATGGGCCGATCAAACCCTGCTGCGCTTGCAACCTGCGGATCAGCATGTAGCGGATTCAGATCCCCACTAAGGCGATAGACCAGCGCAGCTTGCGACAAGGTTGGCAGATCGCACACCGCATCAGGCGCACGCTCGGGGATAGGATGAGCGACGGGCGGCGCGCCCTCGCTGCCACCTGGCCCAAAATTGCCATCGCCACGCAGCAGGCTCAATTGGGTAACCGTAGCCAGTAAGCTGTTGTTCCCGGCATCCCGGATTTTCCGCTCCTGTTGCAGCAACGCTCCCTTTTTTTCGCCCCTATCCCACAGACCGGATACCCGATTCTGGCCAACGACCGAGCCACAAGCAGGTAGTGGTGCATGCAATATGATTTCCTGCTCGGCATGAACCAGGCGCTTCCAGTCTATGCCGGTGTCGGGATCGCGAGCCCAGAACCCTGGATATGCCAGAACATTCGCCATGGTCGGCATCGCGCTCAGTGACTGCCCGTCGATCCCTTCATAGACATACCGCAGTTGTCTCTGGTCGACAGGATCGGCCCCCAAGCCCAGCCCGAGCGCATACAGCGCCGTATCTCGCCGCGTGTAGCTGTGTTCGATCGCTGGAAACTGCCTCGACAACAATCGTTCAGGTTTGAGATGTGTGGCCATCAGATCAAATCGTTCCGAATAATGTTGGACGCATGATTTGCCATAGGAATGGAATCGGTCAATGATCCAAACGAAATAGTTCCGTACATTGGAATTACGATTGACCCCTACCATTTGGATACTGCTCTGCTTGCCCAGTCCGTACTGGCCTTTATAGCAATTCCAATGTACGGAACAATGAAAATTTCAATATTGACGGGCGACAAGCGCCGACGGCAGTATTGGCCATTAGCAATTCTGGCTGCCGTCATGATCCGAGACCAAGAAACCCTAAATATTCTTCTTAGCAACATCTCCCGCTTTGTGCGGGAACGGCTGATACCCAATGAAGAGATCGTCTCGGAAACCGATGAGATTCCTGCCGATATCGTTCAGGACATGAAAACGATGGGGCTCTTCGGCTTGACCATTCCCGAGGAGTACGGCGGCCTCCAACTGACCATGGAAGAAGAAGTACTGTCCATGCTGGAGCTTGGGCGCGCGTCGCCAGCCTTCAGATCGCTGCTGGGAACCACTGTGGGAATAGGCTCGCAAGGCATCCTGTTCGACGGCACCGAGCAGCAGAAAGAAGAGTATCTTCCACGCATGGCAACAGGTGAAGTGATCGCCTCATTTGCGCTGACCGAACCGGGCGCCGGCTCCGACGCTGCTTCCCTGAAGACCACGGCGATCCGAGATGGCGACCATTATTTCGTCAACGGCACAAAACGATTCATCACCAATGCGCCACAAGCGGGCATTTTTACTTTGATGGCGAGAACAGACCCCGCCAAGAAAGGCGCCTCGGGCATCTCTGCCTTCATCGTCGAAACGGATACCCCGGGCATTACATTGGGCAAGCGCGACAAGAAGATGGGGCAACGGGGCGCACATACTTGCGACGTCATCTTTGAGAACTGCCGGGTTCCCGCCAAGAACTTGATCGGTGGCGTAGAGGGGCGAGGTTTCAAGACCGCGATGAAGGTGCTGGACAAGGGCCGCATTCATATTGCATCCATTTGTGTGGCAGTTGCCGAGCGCATGCTGGACGACGCCTTGCGTTATGCCTCGGAGCGGCGCCAATTCGGTCAGGCCATTGGCGAGTTTCAACTTGTTCAGGCCATGCTGGCCGACAGCAAGTCGGAGATCTACGCCGCCCGCAGTATGGTGATCGACGCCGCGCGACGCCGAGATGACGGGTTGCCGGTCAGCACCGAAGCATCGTGCGCGAAATTGTTCGCATCGGAAATGTGCGGCAGGGTTGCCGACCGCGCCGTACAGATTTTTGGTGGCGCGGGATACATGAGCGAGTACGGAATTGAACGCTTTTACCGAGATGTTCGTTTGTTCCGCATCTACGAAGGAACCACGCAAGTCCAGCAACTGGTTATTGCGCGGAATATGTTGCGGGAACTTCAATAAGTACGAAGAGGATTACGGTTCCTTTTATTCCCAACCTGACACTTGAAAACGTTTACCCCATACGGGAGGACAACAACAGATGAAGATTCTAGTACCCGTCAAGCGCGTCGTAGACTACAACGTCAAAGTACGCGTGAAATCCGACCAAAGCGGCGTGGACATCGCCAATGTCAAAATGTCCATGAACCCCTTTGACGAAATTGCGGTGGAAG
>NZ_SDQE01000011.1 GCF_004153455.1 Allopusillimonas ginsengisoli
TGCTTGAGGATGGCAATTATCTGACTGTCGGTAAAACGTGAGGTCTTCATGCAAAATTTCCTGAATACTGCTGTTAGAAAATTCTACCTTTAAGACCGTTCCTTTTCTGGGGGGATTACCCTCGGCCTTGAGCTGGGGTCGACGATTGCATTTGCCGTGGTGACTGAAACCATCTTCTCGTGGCCAGGCGCCGGCAAATTGATACTGGACAGCATCAATGCGCTCGACAGGCCTGTGATTGTGGGCTACCTCATTGTGATTGTCTGTTTGTTCATTACCTTGAATCTCGTTGTCGATATTTTGTATCGCCTTCTGGATCCGCGTGTTCGTCTCGGGAGACCAGCATGACCGCCGCGACGATGGCCAGCGTTCCGTTCAAACTCGAATCCAACTGGCGCCAGTTCAGACGAGACTTCTTTGCGTCCAAGGGCGCGGTGCTTGGATTGGCCGTGGCGCTGATGCTGATCGTGGCGGCCGTCTTTGCGCCGTGGGTGGCGCCCCAGAATCCTTACGATCTGATGCAGATCAGCATCCTGGATGCACGGTTGCCGCCAGGTACGCTTAGTGAGATGGGGACATTCACGCATTGGTTGGGTACGGATGGCCAGGGGCGCGATCTGTTTTCCGCGGTGCTCTATGGCCTGCGCATCAGTTTGATGGTGGGCGTGGGATCGGCGCTTGCGGCGGGCATACTGGGCACGGTGCTGGGATTGGTCGCCGCGTATTTTGGCGGCAAGACGGATACGATGATCATGCGTCTGGTCGATCTGCTGCTGTCGCTTCCCTCCATTCTGGTGGCCATGATGATTCTCGCTTATCTGGGCAAGAGCATCGGCAACGTCATTATCACGCTGGTCATCATGGAGTGGGCCTATTACGCCCGCACCGCGCGCGGTCAGGCACTGGTTGAACGCCAGCGCGATTATGTGGAAGCTGCGCGCTGCCTGGCGGTGCCGCAGTGGCGCATTGTGCTCAAGCATATCCTGCCGAACTGTCTGCCGCCGCTGATTGTGATTGGCACGCTGCAGATCGCGCGAGCGATCACGCTGGAAGCCACGCTGAGTTTTCTGGGTCTGGGCGTGCCGGTTACCGAGCCGTCACTGGGATTGCTGATCTCCAATGGCTATCAGTACATGCTCTCGGGTGAATACTGGATCTGCTTTTATCCCGGCATTGCGCTGTTGATCACCATCGTCAGTCTCAACCTGGTAGGCGACCGCCTGCGCGACATATTCAATCCGAGGTTGCAGAAATGAGCTCAGACATATTGCTGGATGTGCGGGGTTTGCGCACGCATTTTTTTACGCGTGCCGGTGTGGTTGCGGCGGTGGATGACGTGTCGTTCACATTGGAGCGGGGCAAGATACTCGGCCTGGTGGGCGAGTCTGGTTCCGGCAAATCGGTGACGGGATTCTCAATCATGGGGCTGGTCGACAAGCCTGGCCAGGTGGTGGGTGGAGAAATCCTGTTCAAGGGCCAGGACCTGAACCGTCTTTCGGAAAAATCCTTCAGGCGCTTGCGGGGCAATCGCATTGCGATGATTTTTCAGGACCCGATGATGACGCTCAATCCTGTGTTGCGGGTAGACGTTCAGATGATTGAAACCGTGCTGGCTCACCAGAAGGTAAGCCGTGCGCAGGCGCGCGAGATGGCGCGCGATACGCTGGGGCTGATGGGGATTGCCAGCCCCGAAGAGCGATTGATGGCGTATCCGCATCAGCTGTCCGGTGGCATGCGCCAGCGTATTGCTATTGCCATTGCGCTGTTGCATCGGCCCGAACTGATTGTGGCGGACGAGCCCACGACGGCGCTGGATGTGACGATACAGGGGCAGATTTTGTCTGAAGTGCAGAAGCTGACGCAGCGTTATGGCACGTCGCTGATCTGGATCACACACGATTTGTCTGTGGTGGCCGGGCTGGCCGACGATGTGGCCGTGATGTATGCCGGGCGTATCGTCGAGCACGGAGCGGTCGGCAGTGTGCTGGATCGCCCGCTGCATCCTTACACGCAGGGACTGCTGGACAGTTTGCCAAGCAATAACCGGCATGGTCAGCGCTTGCGGCAGATTCCTGGCATGACGCCCAGTTTGCTGGCGCTGCCGCCGCGTTGCGCGTTTGCCGAGCGTTGTTCGCGCCGTAGCGGCGCCTGTGAGCAGATCCCGAACATGCGTGTTGCCTCAGGCGCCCACGCTGTTCGGTGCTTTCATCCGACCAAAGACGAGGTGGCAGCATGACGACTGCGTTGCCATTGCTGGGCCTGCAGGGCGTGAGCCACCGGTTTGGGGAGCAGCCCGGCAATATGATAGACCGTGCGTTCGAGCGCATGGGCCTGGGGACAAAGCCGCAGGTGACGCACGCGGTAGACGGCGTGGACCTGGCCGTCTATCCGGGCGAGGTTGTCGGCCTGGTGGGCGAGTCGGGCTGCGGCAAGTCCACCCTGGGCCGTATTGCCGCCGGCCTGCTCAAGCCCAGTGAAGGCGGGCTCAAGATTGACGGCATCCCGGTTTCGGACATGGATGCCCGGCAGGCGACGCAGATGCGGCTGCGCATTCAGATGATTTTTCAGGATCCTTATGCCAGCTTGAATCCCCGGCGGCGCATCATGGACATCGTGGGCGAAGCGGCGGCCATTCATCGCATTGTGCCTCCCAAAGAGCTCGATGCCTACGTGTGCAGCCAGCTTGAGCGGGCAGGGCTGGATCCTGCCCTGCGCGGACGCTATCCGCACCAGTTCAGCGGAGGCCAGCGCCAGCGTATCGGTATTGCCCGTGCGCTGGCGGTCAAGCCCGATATGCTGGTGTGCGACGAAGCGGTGGCCGCGCTTGACGTGTCGATCCAGGCGCAAGTGCTCAATCTGTTCATGGACCTGCGCGAAGAACTGAATCTGACTTATCTCTTCATCAGCCATGACCTGGGTGTGGTGGAGCATTTGTCTGACAGGGTGGTCGTGATGTATCTCGGGCGCGTGGTGGAGACGGCGCCGGTGCGCGAGATCTTCAGACATCCCAATCACCCGTATACCAAGGCACTGCTCAATGAAGTGCCACGCATCGATGTGCGCCGCAAGGCGTACAGCGCCATAAAAGGCGAAATTCCCAGCCCCCTGGCGCCGCCCTCGGGCTGCCATTTTCATCCGCGCTGCCCGCATGCCATGGCGCGCTGCAAGACGGAAACCCCGGCATTGCGCAGCATTGGCGCAGGCCACCTGAGTGCCTGCCATCTCGACGATGGCAAATAACAAACAACATCCACACATAAGTATCCTGACAACGGAGACATCTTCATGCAAAAGAAGCTGATTTGTGCAATTGCCGCCGGGCTGTTGACGGCTGCATCGCTGGCCCATGCCGACACCTTGAACATTGGATTTGCGGACCCGGTGTCCTCTCTGGATCCGCAACTGAATAACTTTGCTGGTGATCGTTCTGTCGATCTGCATTTTTTCAACTTGCTGGTTCAGAGCGGCGACGGCGGGTTGCGGCCGGATCTGGCGACCAGCTGGAAACCGTTGGACGACAATACGTGGGAGTTCAAGCTCAACCCTGAGGCGAAGTGGTCGGATGGCACGCCACTCAAGGTCGAGGACGTTATTTTTTCATTGAAGCGGGCAGGGAATGTGCCCGGCTCGGTGGCCACGTTCGCGGGCTTTGTGCGCATGGTGGCGTCTGCCGAAAAAAAGGATGAGCACACACTGATCGTCAAGACCAAAGAGCCTACGCCGAATCTGCCTTTGAATCTGTCGTCGGTGCACATTGTGAGCGAGCATGTGGGCAGTACCGCCAACCCTGAAGACTACAACAGCGGCAAGGCGGTGGTGGGCACGGGCCCCTACAAGCTGGTTTCCTATACACCCGGCGACCGTGTGGTGATGGAGCGCAATGACGCCTACTTCGGCGGCCCGCAACCCTGGGAGAAGGTCAACTATCGCTACATCAGCAATCCTGCGGCCCGTACCGCGGCCTTGCTCTCGGGCGACGTGGATGTCATCGACAAGGTATCGGTGTCGGACCTTGCCCGATTGAACTCCTCGCCGGATGTCTCGGTGTTTGCCTATAACGGCTTGCGCGCAATGCTGTTGCAGCCCAGTTTTCGCGAAGGCCCGAATCAGTTCATCAGGGACAACGCGGGCAAGGAAATGGCGGAAAACCCCTTGCGGGATGTTCGCGTGCGCAAGGCCTTGTCGCTTGCCATCAATCGCCAAGCCATTGCGGATCGCATCATGCAGGACACTGTGACAGTGGCCAATCAATGGATGCCCGCCGGCAGCATAGGCTACAACCCGGAACTCAAGGATATTCCCTACGATGCGGCCAAGGCCAAGGCGCTGCTGGCAGAGGCCGGGTTGCCGGAAGGCTTCCAGCTGACCATGCACGTGCCCTCTGATCGCTATCCCCTGGCGCCTGAAACCGCTCAGGCGGTTGCCCAGTTCTGGGCGCGTGTTGGCGTGAAGACCAAGGTCGAGGTTGTGCCTTGGGCCGTCTATGCCGGGCAGGCCCGCAAGAACGAATACGCCATGAGCATGATTGCATGGGGAAATGGAACGGGCGAAGCCAGCTATGCTTTGGTCAACATTCTTGCGACGGTGTCGCCGGAAAAAGGGCTGGGCGCATCGAACTGGGGCCACTACAGCAGTGCGAAGGTCGACGGCTTCCTGAGCCAGGCAACGGTAGAGTTTGATGACGCGAAGCGTGAGGCGATTCTGCGTGAAGCGGCGGCTGCGGTCAGGGAAGAAGAAGGGATCTTGCCGCTGTATCACTACAAGAATATCTGGGCCGCGAAAAAAGGCTTGAAGGTCGTGCCCTGGACGAGCGATCGCACTGTGGCCATGATGGTGAGCAAAGAAGCGGAAGCGAAGTAGGAGAAGCATGATGGCCATCGATCAGAACGCAGCGTCCATTCGCCTGAGCATTGCCCCATCCGACGCCTTGGTCGATGTGCCGCGCCGCATCCGTGTCGAGGGCGCGGCGCCCTTCGCCAGGGTGATGCTGCGCACGCATACGTGCCGCGCGGGAGGGGTGATCTGGCGTAGCGAAGCCTGCTTTCAGGCAGACGAGCAAGGCGTTGTCGACCTGGACGCCTGCGCGCCGTTATCGGGCAGTTACGAGGGCGTGTCGGGCATGGGGCTGATCTGGTCGCAATGTCCGGAGCGGGACGGCACACATGAGGTTTATCCTGACGATCTTCTGGCGTCCTTGGCCACGCATATTGAGGCTGACGTCGCGGGGCAGGCCGCGAGCGGTGTGCTGATTCAGCGATTTGCCTTGCCGGGTGTGGTGCGTGAAGAGGTTCGCGAAGAGGGGTTGGTCGGCACTTTGTTTCGGCCTGCCACGCCTGGCCCGCATCCGGCTGTGATGATACTGAATGGATCAGGCGGCGGCATCAATGAACCCCGGGCGGCGCTGTATGCCTCGCACGGCTATATTGCTTTTGCGCTTGCCTATTTCAAGGCGCCGGGCCTGTCGGATTATATTTCCAACACGCCGCTCGAGTACTTCAAGACGGGGCTGGACTGGATCAGGAAAACACAGCAGCCCAAGAATGGTTTCGTGGCGATCAACGGCCAGTCCCGAGGCGGAGAGCTGGTGCTGTTGCTCTCGACGGTTTACCCCGACGATGTTTCGGCGGTGGTGGCCTATGTGCCGGGCGCATTGGTGCATGGGGGGCAGAACGCCTGCGACCCATCCGTGGGCCGCAACGGACCTGCCTGGCTGTTGGAGGGAAAACCGCTCGTGCACGTGTGGGATGACAATCGGACAGCCAGTTGGGCGTCATTCGACGAGGGCGGGCGGCATGCGGTGGCGCTGCAGACGGCGCTGCAGGATGCTGACGCGGTCGCGCGTGCGCGCATTCCTGTTGAAAAGAGCCGCGCGCCCATCATTCTGCTTTCGGGTACCGATGATGCGGCATGGCCATCCAGTCTTTACAGCAAGATGGTCGTTGATACCTTGCAGGTGCACAAGCACCCTTACGATGTGCAATGGGTCGATACGCTGGACGGCGGGCACGCGATCGTGTTTCCGTATATTCCCACCACGCAGATCACGCACAGGCATCCCGTTACCGGGAGAATGTTCACCGGGGGCGGGGCGCCCGCGCCCAACGCGCAGTCCAATGAACACTCGTGGGAGCAGATCAAGGATTTTCTGGCGCGCGCAGTGATCGATCATGCGCAGCGGTTATCGCCCTCCTGATCCTTGCTCACTATCCTGGCGCGACGCGGTTTGAAGACAGTCCAGCAAGGCTTCGGCATAAGGCGTTGATTGCTGTTCATCCACGCGTTTGCAGATGGTCAGCGGACGCACAGCCCAGGGTTCATTCAATGGCAGGATGCACACGCCTTCGCGATTGAGCGATTGCAGCACGGGCCTGGGTATCAGCCCAATGCCCGCGCCAGCCCGCACAAGCGACAGGATCGAGGCAAAGCTGCTGACCTGGATGCGGACATCGAGTTGCAGACGCAAGGAGGCGGCCTTGTTCATGAGATAGGTATAGATCGCGCTGCCGCTGTTCATGGAAATGAAGGGGCGTTGCAGGCATTCGGCAAATGTGATTGAAGATTGGCGGGCAAGGGCGTCTCCGGGCGGCACCACCACCATAAGCTCATTCTGGCGGTAAGGCAGGAATGCAAGCGCCGGGTGTGTTTCGTTCCAGGTGACGATGCCGATGTCGGCGCGCCCGTCCAGCACCGCGGCAACGGTCTCATGGCTGAGGCGTTCCTGAACCGAAACGCGGACCTCGGGATAATCCAGAAGAAAGCGCTGCATATCCTGGGGAACGAACGAGGCCAGTGCGCTGCTGCTGGCGTACAGGGTGACCTGCGCCCGGATGCCATTGGCATAGGGCGCGAGATCGGAATGCATCTGCTCCAGGCCGGCCAGGCAACGCCTGCAGTGTTCGAGCATGATCTGCCCGGCGCGGGTCAGCGATACGCCACGGGCTTCACGCTTGAACAGTTGCGTGCCCAGCGTTTCTTCGAGCTGCTTGATGCGCAGGCTGGCGGACGATGGTGCGAGAAAGCAGGCTGCGCCGCCGCGCGACACATTGCCGGCGTCGGCAATGGCGGCGAATAGCTTGAGATCAATCAGGTCGTAGCGCATGAGCTATTGCCTTATACAAAAGATACTTTTTGGAGAACCCGCTTGTTGGCGTCGGGAGGGCATGAAAGACTATACGTAATAAGAAAACAGATCGATGCGTTTGTCAAAGACAAATTGTCAGAAGGTTTTGTGACCAGATCAAAAATGCCTTCTTTTTCTCCTGTGGCAATGAATAGTTCCGAGAGAAGGCGATAGAACAAGGTGAGAGAAAACATGCGTATTACAGAAACGAGCTCCAACGGGGACGCGTATGCCGATACCGGCTTGCTTGTGGCTAAGCCCGCCAGGCCGGAGGCGCCGTCACAGTCTGCGGGATTGACGGGCCTGGCTGGCCTGGAGGCGAGGCTCGCACAAGATCTTGCGTGGCTCGATCTGCCCTGCCAGCCCTGGGTTCCGAGCAGTGAAGTGAATGGAGAGGCATTGCTGGATGTTGCCATTATCGGAGGCGGGATGGCGGGGTTGGCGGCGGCGACCAGCCTGAGGCATCTGGGCTTGCGCGCATGCATTTTCGACAGCGCGCCGGCAGGGTATGAAGGCCCGTGGGCGACAACCGCGCGGATGGAAACCTTGCGGTCGCCCAAGCAACTGACGGGCCCGGCCCTGGGCCTGCCTGCGCTGACGTTTCGCGCATGGTTCGAGGCACAGTTCGGCCTGTCGGCCTGGGAGGCGCTGGACAAGATTCCCCGCCTGCAATGGATGGACTATCTACGCTGGTATCGCAAGGTGCTGAACCTCGATGTCCGCAACGAGCATTGCGTCATCGACATTGTTCCGCACGAGGACTATGTCACCTTGAAGATTCAAGCGCCGCAGGGCCTGTCGACCGTGCACGCGCGCCGGGTCGTGTTGGCGACGGGACGGGCTGGACTGGGCGGCGCGTACATCCCTGATTTCATGAGGACGGTGTCGCGCAAGTACTGGGCGCACTCGTCCGATACGACGGACTACACCACGCTGCGGGGCCTGCGGGTGGGCGTTGTCGGAGCCGGCGCGTCCGCCATGGATTCGGCGGCCACCGCGCTTGAAAACGGCGCCGCGCGCGTGGACATGTTGATTCGTCGTGCGGATATACCGCGGGTGAACAAGGGCAAGGGCGCGGGCAATGCCGGCTTTACCCATGGCTATCAGCATTTGCCCGACGACTGGAAATGGCGCATACGGCATTACATCAATGTGCAGCAGGTACCGCCGCCCAGAGCCAGCGTGCTCAGGGTATCGCGCCATGACAATGCATACTTCAATCTGGGCACGCCGGTGCAGCGCGTTCTCGAGAAGGATGGCTATCTTCAGGTCGACACGCCGAACAAAACATTCGAGGTGGATTTTCTGATCCTGTCCACGGGCTTTTTCGTGGACTGGCACGCGCGCCCGGAGTACGCCACGATTGCGCCGCACATACGGTTGTGGGGCGAGCGGTATCAGCCAGGCGAAGGCCAGGAAGACAGGGAGCTTGAGGGCTCGCCCGATTTGGGGCCGGTATTCGAGTTCCAGGAGAAGCAGGGGCACCCTATGCCGGGTCTGTCGCGCATACATTGTCTTTGCTATCCGGCAACGCTGACGCATGGCACGGTCTCGGGCGATATTCCGGCCATCAGCGATGGCGCGGAGCGGCTGTCCAAGGGCATCGCAAGCCTGCTGTTCTGCGAGAACGTTTCCCGGCATTTCGAGGATCTGCAGACGTTTGACGAGCCCGAGGTATTCGGCGACGAATGGACGCCCGCGGCGTAGGCTCGTGGGCATCGGGGCCTGGCGCTGTCCTGTTGCCGGCCGCAGCAGGCCCATGCGACAGGCACGATCGGATTAGTTTAATTTTTTTGGAGGAGAACTCGTGGACACTACACACAACGCCCTGGCTACGCCAGGGGCCGATGCCGGTCTGGCTGAACGCCATGACGTGATGGATGAGGTCGTTGGCCTGACGCCGTCGAATCCACTGTATGCGGTGCGCCATGCACGGGACAAGGTTTCGGCTGCGATGCAAAAGAGCTATGACCTCTTCTTTGATCCGCAGGGCAAGGGCCTGACCATTCAGGAACGCCTGCTCGTGGCCTTGTACGCCTGCCGCCTTTCCAGGGCGCAGGCGCTGGAAACGCACTATCGCCAGGCGCTGTCAACCTATGCGCAAGAGTCGGGTGCTGTCATGGCGATCGATGCGGACCAGCTGGATCTGCTGAGCTCCGCGCGGCTGAAGGCGATGCTGGCGTTCACGCGCAAGCTGATACTGAAACCCGTCGAGGGTGATCAGGCTGCGTTGGCGCCATTGCAGCAAGCGGGCGTTGCAACACCGGACATCGTCACGCTCGCACAGCTGATCGCGTTTTTGTCGTACCAGATCCGAGTGGCCGCTGGCTTGCGCGCCCTCAAAGCCATGGAGTCGCTATGAGAACCCCGATACAGATCAATGGATTCACTAACGAAATGCTGGACTGGAAGGCCTGGCTCGATGTGGTGGATTGCGACAACGCAACCCCGGACCAGATCGAGGTGCTGGAGCTCAGTCATCCACAGGCGAAGTCCTCGGATTATTACCTGGTGCTGGCGCATCAGCCCGACATCCTGAGGCAACGTTCGGATGCCTATAACGCCATCATGTACGCGCCTGGCGGTTTGTCGCGGGCGGACCGTGAGCTGGGCGCGTTGACCGTCTCGCGTATCAACGGGTGTGTGTACTGTTGTTCTGTGCATGCCCAGCGTTATGAGCAGATGGCCAAGCGTGCCGACACGGTTGCGCAGGTGTTCGACAATCCGTACACCGCAGGCGCCGACGACAGGGAAGAAGCGATTGTTCAGTTCTCGATCAAACTGACGGAGTCGCCAGACGATATAGGCCCGCAGGATATGGCGGCGCTGAAGGAGGCTGGCCTGACCGAAGCGGAGATTCTGGACCTGCTGTATGCCAGTTCAATCTTTGCCTGGGCCAATCGCCTGATGATGAACCTGGGCGAGGCCGTGCATCGCCGAAAATAAATCCTAATATATAGGACGATGGTTCTAAAACTTGATCGTCGCCGCGCATTCGTTTACGATGGCGGCGACGTTTTCATTTGTACAGAACCATTTCTCGGGGCATTGCATGAATCAAGAATCCACATTGGAAGGCATACGGGTTATAGAAATCTGCAATGTCGCGGCAGGCCCTTTCTGTGGCCTGCTGCTGGCCGACATGGGCGCAGACCTGATCAAGATAGAACACCCGCAGGGTGGCGATACCTTGCGCAGCTGGGCGCCGATTACGCAAGGCTACAGTGAGAACTTTGCGTCGCTGAACCGAAACAAGCGGTCAGTCACGCTGGATCTGAAAAACGAACAGGACGTCGCCACCGCGCATGCGTTGATCGCCAGCGCAGATGTGCTGATCGAAAACAACAGGCCAGGCGTAATGGATCGCCTTGGACTGGGCTACGAGGCCATGCGGCAAATCAATCCGCGCCTGCTGTATTGCTCCATTTCTGCCTATGGCCAATCGGGCCCGCGCAGCCAGGAAGGCGGTTTCGATCTTACCCTGCAGGCCATGAGCGGCCTCATGAGCGTGACCGGCGAGCAGGATGGCGCGCCGGTCAAGTGCGGCGTACCGGTGTGCGACTTTACGGCGGGGCTTTATGCGGGCTTTGCGATTGTCTCGGCGCTGCGGGCGGTTGAGCGCGAGGGCAAGGGGGCGCATATTGATGTCTCGATGCTCGGCGCAACGCTGGGTATCGCCGCTTTGCAAACATCGCAGTACTTCGGCACCGGTGTCAATCCCGAAAAACTTGGCTCCGCGCATCCGCGTAATGCACCCTACCAGGTGTTCCGTTGCCGCGATGGCTACTTTGGCATGGCGGCGGGCAACGACTCGCTCTGGAAAGCGGTGTGCGCAACAGTAGGGCGCGAGGATCTGCTTGAAGACAGCCGTTTCGACTCGACAACGCTGCGTGCCCGCCACCAGGGTGCGCTGCGAGACCTGCTCGAAGCCATTTTTGCCGGCGATGACGCGCAGGCCTGGCTGCAACGGTTCCGCGCGGCAGGCGTACCGTGCGCGCCTATCAATACCTATTCAGATGTGCTGGATGATGTTCAGGTGCAGCATATGGATTGGGTGCAGGATGTGGAGTTGCCCAATGGCGTACGCACCAAAACATTTGTGTCGCCCATTCGGTTCGATGGCCGAACGGCAGATATCGCGCGTCGTCCGCCAGCGCTGGGGGAGCACAATGAAGAGGTGCTCGCCGCCATGACCGATGCGCGGAGCGCCTGATGGGTAGCGATGCAGTATTGCGGATCAGCCGGGATGTGGATTGCTGGGTGTTCACGCTGAATCGGCCTCAGAAACGCAATGCCTTGTCTGCCGAACTGGTCGAAGCCTTGCTTGCGGCACTGGATGAGGCGCATCGCGACCAGGTACCGCTGCTGGTCTTTCAGGGCGAGGGCAAGAACTTTTCCGCAGGCTTTGATTTTACGGGCCATGAAGATGAAAGCGAAGGCGATTTGCTGCTGCGCTTCGTGCGCATCGAGACGCTGCTTGAAGCCATTGCCGGTTCATCGAGCATGACCCTGGGGCTGTGTCATGGGCGCAACTTTGGCGCAGGCGTGGATATATTCGCTGCCTGTCGGCGGCGAGTGTGCACGCCGGATGCCGGCTTTCGCATGCCTGGCCTGAAGTTTGGGCTTGTATTGGGAACACGGCGCTTTCGAGATATTGTCGGCGCAGGGCACGCCTTGTCCATACTCGGCGAGGCCAAGGCGTTTGATGCCGATGCCGCAGCGCGCATGGCGTTTGCGCACGAGGTGGTCGCGCAGCGCGAATGGCCGCAGGTCATTGCGCAGTGCCGCGAGGCTGCGCTGGCGTTGTCGCCCGAAACACGCGGGCGCCTGTATCGCGTTGTAGACGGGCGATCGTTCAATGATGATATGGCCGAGCTGGTGTATTCGGCGGCGCAACCGGGCATCAAGCAGCGTATTGCTCAATACCTGGCGGGCTAGCGGTTCGGCGGTATCGTGGGCTGCCATGCGGCGCCTGGGGTGTATATGTTTGAAGCGGACCACACGGAGGACAACGGATGGACACTGATATAAGCCGCTTGCGGCGTTTCGTACTCAAGGCAACCGAACTGACAGACGCGCATGGGCAGCTTGATACGCCTGCGCCGGGCCTGTTCGATGCATTTCAGGAATTGGTGTCTCATGATGATTGGCTGCCGGATTCCTGTACGGTTCCACATCCTGAATTCTACCAGCAGTACCTGCTGCATTGTGATCCGCGGGAGCGCTTTTCCATCGTCAGCTTTGTATGGGGGCCGGGGCAGCAAACGCCGGTGCATGACCACACCGTCTGGGGTTGCGTGGGCATGCTGCGAGGCGCGGAGATGAGCCAGCGCTACGCGCGTAGCGCAGACGGCAGGTATGCGCCCGATGGCGAGGCGGTTCGCCTGGCGCCCGGGCAGATAGAGGTGCTGTCTCCTCAAGAGGGCGACATTCACCGTGTGTGGAATGCGTTGGAAGACCGTACATCCATCAGCATTCATCTATACGGGGGCAATATCGGCGCGGTTGCCCGTAGCGTGTTCGATCCTGATAGCGGGCTGGCAAAGCGCTTTGTATCAGGGTATTCGTCGCAAGTTGTGCCTAACCTCTGGGACCGTTCGGCCGAAATACGCGCGCAGGGTTAGCGGGATGGACAAGACACTCTTGAAAGGGCTGATGGTGCTCGAAGCGGTGACGGATGTCGAGCGTCGGCCCCGCACGATTGACGAGCTGGCGGCGGTGGTGGGCCTGACACGCAGCAACACGCATCGCACCCTGCAAACGCTCATCCACGCGGGATATGTTGTCAAGGATGAGGCGGGTGGCGGCTATCGTGGCACGATACGGCTGTTCGAGCTGGGTGCGCGCCAGTTGGCGCAGCTGGATATCCGCAAGCTGGCGGCCCCCTCCATGCAGGGGCTGGCGGACCATACGGGCGAGACGGTGCACTTGTCCGTGCTGGATGGCTTTGATGTCGTGTATGTAGACAAGATAGAGTCGCCTCAGCCGATACGGGCTTATTCCATGGTGGGCGGGCGCGCGCCTGCCTATGCAGTGGCTACGGGCAAGGCGCTGCTTGCTCACCAGTCGGATGCTTATTTCACGCAGCATGCGGATGCGTTGATCGCGCATACCAAGGCTACCTGCACCTCCTTGGCGATGCTGCAAAAAGAGCTGCTCAAGACCCGCAGGCAAGGCTATGCCGTCAATCGCGGAGAATGGCGCGAGGGTGTGGGCGGTGTCGCGGTTGCCGTGTTCAACCACTTGGGCGAGCCTGCGGCCGCAGTGGGCATTTCGGGCCCGCTCGACAGGCTTACTTCGGCGCAGATGAAGAAGTTCGCGCCAATAGTCGTACAGTGCGCGAAGGCGATCTCGCACAACATGGGATATCGCGCCGAGCAGATCTGATCAGGTTCGGGCAGCGCATGCGCGCAGATAGTCCGCAACGGCAGACCGGTCGCCGCTGAAGGCTATGCGCGCCGCCTTGCCCCGGCGCTGATAGGTATACATGGGATCGTAGTAATCCCGCAGCAGGCCTTCTATCCAGGCACGGTGATGTTCAACGCCGCCGTCGCGCAATTGCACGGACAGCGCGTCATCCATCAGGGTGGCCAGGCGGCGATAGTTTTCATGGCCCAGACGCTTGATGATTTTTGCAAGGCTTGCGCGAAGGCGCTGCGCAAACAGGCACAGGCCGGCCTCCTGGCCATGCAAGGTGGTGAATTCGCCGGCCAGGTCGATGACATAGTCCTCAAGGATGCGCTGCACGCGGTTCTCGAAACTGTCTTCCAGCCAGACCAGGGGATAATGCTGCATGTTCTGGTAGAGCGCCGCAGGCAGGAAGCAACTGCCAACTGTGCGCCCTTCTTCTTCGAGCGCAAACTGACGCATGCCGCGCGCACGCTTTTTGAGCAGTTCAACGGCCAGCGCGTTTTCGAAGTCTATCTGCGCAGGTTGCGGCGTGGCATGTTTGCCAAAGCTGGAGCCGCGATGGTGCGCCAGGCCTTCCAGGTCCAGACTATTGTCGAGTTCGGCAAGCAACGCCGTTTTGCCGCTGCCGGTCAGGCCGCCCACCAGGACGAATGCGCACTGTCCGAGCGCCTGGTCAATTTGCTGAATCAAATAGTTTCGCAAAGACTTATAGCCGCCCAGGACACGCGGATACTGCACGCCTGCCTCGCGTAGCCACTGCTGGGCGATCTGCGAGCGCAGGCCGCCCCGAAAGCAGTAGAGATAGCCTTCAGGGTGTTGGCGGGCAAAGTTGGCCCAGGCTGCGATGCGCGCGTCGCGCCGTTCGCCGGATACCAGTTGCTGCCCCAAGGCGATGGCGCAGTCCTGGCCTTGTTGCTTGTACATGATGCCGACCGCCTGCCGCTCTTCGTCGTTCATGAGTGGCAGGTTGCTGGCCGCCGGAAAGGCACCCTTGCCAAACTCCACGGGGGCGCGCACATCCATGAGCGGAATATCGTCAATGAAGAGGCGGCGATAGTCGCGGGTGTCATCGCGCATCAGGCAACCACCACCGAATGTACGCCACGTTGGGCAAAGTGGCCGATGGGCGTAAGTGTCAGGCCCTGCGCGGCGGCAACGCTGAGAAATGGCGTAACGCTGTCAGGCGCCACGGCAACCAGCAAGCCACCGCTGGTCTGTGGATCGCACAGCAGCTGCTTCCACGCCGCGGGCAAAGGCGCAACGCGGTGACCATAGCTGTCGAAGTTGCGTTGCGTGCCGCCCGGCACGCAGCCTTGCTCAAGATAGTGCGCCACACTATCCAGACGCGGAATGTCGGCATAGTTCACGTGGGCCGTCAGCCCACTGCCGTCCGCCATTTCGATCAAATGGCCAAGCAGCCCGAAGCCAGTCACGTCTGTCATGGCCTTGACGCCGGGGAGCGTGCCGAACTGCGCGCCTGCCACGTTCGGCGTACACATCCAGTCTCTTGCCACGTTGATGTCCGCTTCGCGCAGCTTTCCTTTTTTTTCCGCGGTCGTCAGAATGCCCACGCCCAGCGGTTTGGTCAGGAACAGCGCGCATCCTTCGGTGGCGGTGTCGTTGCGCTTGAGCTGTGCGCGGTTCACGTGGCCGGTGACGGCCAGGCCGAATATGGGTTCGGGCGCGTCGATGGAATGGCCGCCGGCCAGGGCAATGCCGGCCGCATCACAGGCCGCGCGTCCGCCGCGCACGACGTCTCGCGCGACCTCGGGCGGGAGCACGTTGACGGGCCAGCCCAGGATGGCGATGGCCATGATCGGCGTGCCGCCCATGGCATAGATGTCGCTGATGGCGTTGGTGGCGGCAATGCGCCCGAAGTCAAAGGGGTCGTCGACGATGGGCATAAAAAAATCAGTGGTGGAAACAATGCCGCGCTCCGCATCAATGCCATAGACCGCCGCATCGTCGCGCGACGCATTGCCCACCCAAAGATTGGCATCGTGCGACTGCGAGCCGCTGCCCGCGAGAATGATGTCGAGCACTTTGGGTGAGATTTTGCAGCCACAGCCAGCACCGTGGCTGTACTGTGTAAGGCGGATGGGTTGGGACATGGGGCGCTGCTCCTGCGTTGATGGCTGTCAGGAATTGTACTCAGCGCCGCCAGAAAGGTTTTCTTTATTCCACGCGCACGTCAACACGCCTGGCGCTTTCCTGCATCAGCTTGGGTATCCGCACGTGCAGGACGCCTGCGTTGAATGATGCGCGGACCTTGTCGGCATCGAGGTCGCGCGACAGCGTGAAAATGCGTTGGTAGTGTGCGCTGGTGATCTCGGTATGAATGGGTTGCATGCTCTGGATCGATCCGAGCTCAATAGTGCCCTGGATGGTGAGGGCATTGTTCTGGATATGAATGGAGATCTGTTCTTTTGGCACGCCGGGAAGATCGGCCCACAGGGTAATGCCGTTGTCGTCTTCGTAGACGTCGACAGCAGGCGTCATGGGTTCAGGCTTGTCGTCGCGTTCGTGGGCGGAATCAGAAGCGTGCGCAGCGGTGCCGGGATTGATATCGACCATGTATCGCTCCTTTTACTGGACAGGAATGTTTCGCGTCAGTGTGGTTTGCAGGCGCTGCAGGCTGATGCGCAGGACGCCGTCTCGATAGCTCGCATCCACCTGCGCCTCGTCGGTATCGTCCGGCAGGGTGATGACGCGTCGAAAACGGCCGGAGAACCGTTCGTCGATATGCAACGTGCAGTGATCGGACTCGGCAGGCGGTTCGGTTTTGCGCGACCCCGACACGATCAGTACGCCTTTTTCGATCTGAACGTCGATGTCGGCGGGCTTGATGCCTGGGACAAAGAGATAGACGTGTACAGCCTCTGGGGTGCTGCTCATGTTCATCGCCGGAAAACCGCCCCAGTTTGAGCCCCTTATCGTGGGCGCGAAACCGAAAGCCTGCTGCATGTCGCGCTGCATGCGGTCCAGCTCGACGAAGATATTGCGTGGAAGGTGTGATCGGTAGCTCATGGTGCCTCCAGTGAGGGCTGATGTGCAGCCGTCAGACCAGCATATTTCGTGCCAGGGCCGGGCAAGGTCTGTGGTGAATCAGCCGTCGTGAAAGGTTACGAACTCGCTGAGCGCCATGCGTGCGGGTTGAAAGCGGTTGGCGGGGCAGTCGGGGTCTTCGTAGCCCATGGATATCCCGCAGACGATGGTTTGGTCGTCCGGAATGCTGAGCAGTTTCTTGACGATATCGGGATAGTTGGCCAGTGCGGCCTGCGGGCAGGTATGAAGGCCAAAGCCGCGCGCAGCGACCATAATGTTCTGCAGGAACATGCCATAGTCCAGCCAGCTGCCTTTTTCCAGATCGCTGTCTATGGCAAATAAAAAAACGACGGGTGCGTCAAAAAATTCGAAGTTGCGGCGATGTTGCAGCGAGCTGGCCTGCCGGTCGCCCTTTTGTATGCCCAGGGTGCGGTACAAGCCCCAGCCGGTTGCGCGGCGGCGTTCGAGGTAAGGGCTGCGCCACTGCACGGGGTAATACTCATATTCGCGTTGCGAGGGCAGCCCCTGTTCATGCGCCGCCACCAGCTGGCGAGATAGCGTGTCGCGCAAGGCGCCCTGTACAACATGTACTTTCCAGGGCTGAATGTTGCTCCCGCTGGGCGCGCTGGCCGCGATCTGCAAAATGCGGTCAATCAGTTCGCGATCGACATCGCGGGGCAGGAAGCCTCGCACGCTTCTGCGGGAGGTGATGGCGTCGGCAACAGCGGTGTGGGCGGGCATGGCGGCTCCGGGTGGGCGGAAAAAGACGATCCGTAGCGTGGGGCGCGGCGCATCTCGCACGGCGCCCCTGTCATGATATCAATCTGCAGGCTCTCCTGGCCGGACTGGCGTGTGCAGCCGCGGCCACAGGTCGCGCAGCAAGGCGGGATCGGGCACGTCGATGCCAAAGCGTTGCGCCAGAATATCCTGCGCGTGCGCGGCGTCCCGCAGGCGTTCTCTCTGGATTTCGCCGTTGGGACGCACCAGTGTGACACGGTCGTTCAGTAGCGACAGGCGCCCTTCTGTGCTGGCAAGCGCGGCATACAGGGCGTAACGGAAGTGCGATGAAGGGTGCGTGCACAGATAATAGTTCACCGCCTCGTAGTCGATAGGATACTGGGCCTGAAGATCGAACTGATAAAGCTTGCGCCATTCGCCCTGTAGCAAGGTTTCGAGCAGGTAAAGGCCGTCATGCGACGACACCCTGAATTGACCATGCGCTGTTTGCTGCGCGCCTTGCTGATCCAGGCATATTGGACCCGTCAGCGTGTTTCCGCCGAACCCGGTATCCACGATGTACTGCCGCTGCTCAACGGACACTTGCACCAACATGTGCGAGCGATGAGGCAGGGTATCCGCAGGCTGGTTCCACAGAACGCGCGCGGCGAGGCGTCGCGGCGTAAAGCCCAATTGCTCCAGCACATGGGCAAACAGCAGATTGTGTTCATAACAATAGCCGCCGCGGTGGCTGCGCACCAGCTTGGCCTCGAGGCTGGGCAAATCCAGGGCCACCAGCCTGCCCAGCAGCGGGTCCAGATTCTCGAAGGGTATGTGCTCGGTATGCAGTGCATGCAGCGTCTGCAGCGTACTGAGTGTCGGCGTGGGCGTCTCGCTATAGCCGATACGCGCAAAATAGGTATCCAGGTCTATCAGGTGCGAAGGCTGGGGGGACATGGTGGCTCCGATTGTTCAAGGGCAGCGATTGTTGACGGCAACGCGGTCGGGTTCTGAGACGAGACGCCTGCATCAGGCCAGTTGCCTGTATCGAAAACAGTCTGTCGTGTGATCCATGATGGCGCCGATGGCTTGCAGGTAAGACTGGCAGATCGTGGGTCCGACAAAAGTGAAGCCGGCTTTCTTTAGGGCGCGGCTCATGGCTTGGGCTTCGGGCGTAACGAGAGGGATGTCCTCGTGCCGCGCATAGTGGTGAATCAGGGGCTTGCCGCCTACGAATGACCAGACCAGCGCAACGGGGTCATCCTGCCGCAGCCACGCCTGTGCATTTTGCCGCGCAGCCTTGAGCTTGAGGCGGTTGCGGATGATGCCGGTGTCGTGCATCAGAACGTCAAAGATATAGTCGTCGTCCATGCCGGCGAGGGCAACGGGATCGAAGCCGAACAGCACATCGCGGTAGCGCGGCCGCTTGCGCAGCACGGTAATCCAGGACAAGCCTGCCTGAAAACCTTCGAGCAGAAGCATTTCGAACAGATGGGCGGGATCGCGCGAGGGTACGCCCCACTCCTCATCGTGGTAGGCCAGGTAGAGCGGATCGTCGGAGCACCAGTGGCAGCGTTTCATGGGCTTTATTCTAGCGCCACGCGGAAGTGATGTCCGGCAGCAGGCGTTGCGTAGTGGGGCGGCGCGGGGGTGATCTTTGCCTATATGGCGATATCGTCGCTTTGTGCCGCTGTGGCGGACAGGGTGCAGGACAAGGCGGCGCAGGCTGCGTGCGCGACGGCCGCACCCAGCACGATCACCGCCGGGCTGCCCAGGCCATGCGCTTGCGCCGTGTCGGCCAGTTGCGCCAGTGTCGTGATGGCGTGGCGTTGGTCGGCACAAGAGACTCGCTGCACGATGGCCACAGGCAGGGTAGGGGCGAAACCGGCCTGCAGCCATTCGTCAGTGAGGCTGGCCAGATGGCGCATGCCCATGTAGCAGACGATTGTCATGCCGCTTTTGGCCAGGGCATGCCAGGCGGGCTGGTCGCCGTTTGCGGTATGTGCCGTGACGAACGCCACACCGCGGGCCACCTCTCGGTGTGTGAGCGGCAGACCGAGTGCGCTGCCTGCCGCAAGGCCGGCGGTGATCCCGCTGACGCTGTCCACGTCGATGCCTTGCGATTGCAGCCAGGCGATTTCTTCGCCGCCCCGCCCGAAAATGAACGGATCGCCACCCTTGACGCGGGCGACGGTATAACCGTGTCGGGCATAGCGTGCCATCAGTCGCAGGATGAACGTCTGTGGCGTGGACTTGCAGCCGCCGCGCTTGCCGACCTTGATCATGCGCGTGCCTGGGCTGGCCAGGGCCAGTACACCTTCGCCGACGAGATCGTCGACCAGCCACAGTGTGCTTGCGGCGAGGATGCGCAGGGCTTTCAGCGTCAACTGTTCGGGATCGCCGGGGCCGGCGCCAACCAGCCAGACTTTGCCGGCAGCAGGCCTGTATGGGGGAGTGGCTTTCATGGTATTTAAGCGTCCTTCAGGTTTGCGTGTTCGATCATGCGACGCAGCTCGGGCAGGCAGGCGCCGCAGGTGATACCGCATTCGAGCGTGGCTTTGAGCGCGTCGAGGTCCAGGCCTGTGTCCAGCGCCCGCTGGATGGCTTGATCGCTCACATTGGCGCAGGCGCAGACAATGCGAGCCCGTGCAGTGGGGGTGCTGCGCCCCATGAGCACCTGGCTGGGGCCTTGCGGCGCCTGGCCCGTATCAGCCCAGTGCAACAGCGCCTCGGCGGCTCGCACATCGCCGGCCAGCAGCCAGGCACGCAGTGTTTCCCCCTCACGATGCAAGCGGCGAACGATGCCGCGCGCGGGGTCGTCGAATGCCAGATCGGCTTCTTCCAGCCCTATGTCGCGTATGAGCGCGTCCAGCAGGTCGGGGGCGATGCACGCCGGGCTGGCGATACGCAGACGCACGCTTTCGCCGCCCAGGGCCGACGGAATCAGCATGGCAAAGGGGAAGCGGCGCAGCCAGGGCAATAGCTTGCGGCGCAGTGCGGGCGCGCTCCCCTGTATCCAGGCCTGTGCATGCCAGGCGAACTGCAGCGCTTCGATGCGGGCAGCGCTGTGTTTGAGTTCGGGCTGATGTGAGCGCGGGTCGCGCGCACTGTTGGCGAGTGCGTTAACGCCATCGCCGGCGATAAAGCTGCTGCCCCAATGCATGGGCACGAAGGCGTGACCAGGGCGCAGGCTGTCGTCGGCGCTTGCGGGCAAAATGACGCTGCCTCTGCGGGTGCGTACCCGAACCAATGCGTCATTGCTTAGCGCATATCGCTGCATATCGGTGGGATGCAAGGCGATGCAGGGCGACTCAGCATGGCGTGTCAGTGCAGGCGCCAGGCCGCTGCGGGTCATGGTGTGCCATTGATCGCGCATGCGCCCGGAGGTCAGCCGCAAGGGGTACTGCGCGGATACGCCCTCGGCCACAGGGATATAACCGGTGTCGAAAAAGCGGGCGCGCCCGTCAGGGGTCGCGTAACGGCCGTGCCCGTACAGACGCACGGAGGGGCGCCGCGGGCCAGTTTGCTGTGGATATGGCCATTGCTGGGGCCCTTCGCGCTCTAATACGCCGTAGTCCAATGCACTGTAGTCCAGATCTTGCCCGGCGGTGCTGCGGGCGTGTTCCGCAAAGATTGCCGCTTCGTTGGCGTAGCTGAACAGGGCGGCTTTGTCGGGGGCGATGCGCGCGGCCAGCTTGCGGGCAATGGCGCTTGCCAGTTCCCAGTCGGGGCGTGCGTCGCCGGGTGGCTCGATGGCGGCGCGTACACGGCTGATACGCCGTTCGGAGTTGGTGACGGTGCCGTTTTTTTCGGGCCACGTGGCGGCGGGCAGGACGAGATCGGCATAGGCCAGGGTTTCCGTGTGGGCAAAGGCTTCCTGCACGATGACCAGTTCTGCCTTTTGCAGGGCCGCACGCACCTTGGCCTGGTCGGGCATGGATTGGGCCGGGTTGGTGGCGGCGATCCACAAGGCCTTAATCTGGCCTTGCAGCACGGCGTCAAAGAGGTCGATGGCGGTTTTTCCGGGTGTATCGGGTAGCTGGTCTACGCCCCACAGGCGGGCCATTGCCGCTCTGTCGTCCGCGCTGGCAGGGTCGCGGTGGCCGGGCAGCAGTGTGGCCATCGCGCCGGCTTCGCGGCCGCCCATGGCGTTGGGCTGGCCCGTCAGCGAGAACGGGCCGGTGCCTGGCCGGCCGATGTTCCCGGTTGCCAGATGCAGGTGTATGAGTGCCGCGTTTTTGGCGGTGCCGCTGCTCGATTGGTTCAGCCCCATGGTGTAGAGCGACAGCGCGGCGTCTGCTTGTCCGAACCAGCGGGCCGCCCGCACGATATGTTCTGCCGGTACGCCGCAGATATCCTGTGTGGCGCCGGGAGTGAATTCGTGGATGCGTTGCTTGAGGGCGGCGAAACCCGTTGTGTGCCGCGCGATATAGTTCAGGTCGACCAGTCC
The DNA here is from genome assembly GCF_004153455.1 of Allopusillimonas ginsengisoli. Taxonomy (GTDB): domain Bacteria; phylum Pseudomonadota; class Gammaproteobacteria; order Burkholderiales; family Burkholderiaceae_B; genus Allopusillimonas; species Allopusillimonas ginsengisoli. The sequence goes on from NZ_SDQE01000011.1 coordinate 21,744, forward strand.
GTCCCATACAAGCACATTGAGCATGGCATGAAACAGCGCCACATCGCTGCCGGGCAGAATGGGCAGATGCAGATCGGCGATGTCGGCAGTATCAGTGCGGCGCGGATCCACGACAATAATCCTGATGCCGGGCCGGCGTTGTTTGGCTGCTTCGAGCCGGCGAAACAGCACGGGATGCGCAAACGCGGTGTTGGAGCCTGCGATCAGTATCGTATCGGCGTGGTCCAGATCTTCGTAGCTGGCGGGTGGCGCGTCCGCGCCCAGTGTCAGTTTATAGCCCGACACCGCGCTGGACATGCACAGCCGTGAATTGGTGTCGATGTTGTTGGTGCCAATCAAAGCGCGCGCGAACTTGTTGAAGACCGCATAGTCTTCGGTGAGCAACTGGCCGGACAGATAAAAGCCCACCGCATCGGGACCGTGCCCGCGTATGATCTCGGCCAGCCGGGAAGCGGTAAGGTCGTAGGCATCGGCCAGGGCAATGTCGTGGCGTGCGGCGGACTTGTCGGTGCGCCACTGCGCAGACAAAATGCGACTGCCATCACGTCCGACGGTTGCGGCCAATGCGTGGCCTTTGCTGCACAGCCGGCCCAAGCTGGAGGGATGGCGATCGTCGCCATCCACCGCCAATACCTGCTGGCCGGTGCTGTGTATGCGTACGCCACAGCCAGTGCCGCAATAGCAGCAGATGGAGTGCGTGGTGCGTAGGGCGGCGGAACGCTCCTTCATTCCAGGCCCGGCAATGCGAGGTACACACGCCCGTCGTGCAGGCGAACATCAATCGTGCGCACGCACCCGGTGTCCGGCGCGCAGGCCTCGCCATTCTCCAGGTTGATATTCCAGTTATGCAGCGGGCAGGTAACCGTATGGCCATGTACCAGTCCGTCGGATAATGGGCCGCCCTTGTGCGGGCAGCGATTGAAGACGGCGAACACATGGCCGTCCGATGCCCGAAAGACGGCGATGGCGTCCAGGCCTTCAGGGCGAACGATGCGCGCGCCCAGCGGAGGAATGTCGTCAATGTGACAGATGGCTGTCCATACGTGTACGGCGGTGGTGTTCATGTTTGTGTGTCCTTGCGTGGGGCAGTGCAGTCAACAGGCCGGCTCATCGTCATACCGACAAGGTTTCGAATTCGCGGCGTGCCGGTGAGGCAGCCACGCGCTCGGCCCAGGGATCTTTAACAAAGGACAGGGCGAACTTCAGCCGTGCATACAGTTGAGCGCGGTTGGCGGCGTCGCCGACGACGCGGGCCTTGGCGTGCTCCAGTCCCACGCGATCCAGGTAATGGCAGGTGCGCTCCAGATAGAAGGCCTCTTCGCGGTAAAGCTGCAGGAAGGCGCCGCAGTGCTCGAGCACTTCCTCAGCCGTTTGCAGCTTGACGAAGAACTGCGCGACTTCTGTCTTGATGCCGCCATTGCCGCCCACGTACAGCTCCCACCCAGAATCCACGGCGATGATGCCGATATCCTTGATGCCGGATTCGGCGCAATTGCGAGGGCACCCCGACACCGCCAGCTTGACCTTGTGCGGACTGCCCATGCCTGCGAGTTCTTTCTCCAGCGCGATACCCATGCCCGTGGAGTCCTGCGTACCAAAGCGGCAGAAGGCTTTGCCCACGCAGGTTTTGACGGTACGCAGGCTTTTGCCGTAGGCATAGCCGGAGGGCATGTCCAGATCTTTCCAGACCGCAGGGAGGTCATCTTTTCGAATGCCAAGCAAATCGATGCGCTGCCCGCCTGTCACCTTGACCATGGGTACCTTGTATTTGTCCGCGACATCCGCAATGCGGCGCAGCTGTGCAGGCGTCGTGACGCCGCCCCACATGCGCGGCACCACGGAATACGTGCCATCTTTCTGAATATTGGCGTGCGCACGCTCGTTGATGAGGCGAGACTGGGAATCGTCGCGCGCTTCGCCGGGCCAGGTCGAGAGCACGTAGTAGTTGAGCGCGGGCCGGCAGCTTGCGCAGCCGTCCGAGCTACGCCACTCAAGAAAGCGCATGGCATCGGAAACACTGGTCAGGTGCTGTTCGCGTATGGCCTTGCGGATATTTCCATGGGTGAACTCTGTGCAGCCACAGAGCGGCTTTTCGGTCTTGGGCTTGATGTCGGCAGCGCCACCGACACAACTGATGAGTATCTGCTCGACCAATCCCGCGCATGATCCGCAAGAACTTGCGGCCTTGGTGTGCTTCTTGACGTCGTCGACGGTGAACAGGCCTTGTTCCCGAATGGCCTTGACGATCGTCCCCTTGCACACGCCGTTGCAGCCGCAGACTTCGGTGCTGTCGGGCATATTGGCGATGCTGTTCTCGCCAGCGTGGCCGGTATCGCCGATGGACCCTTCGCCGAACATCAGATGTTCGCGCAACTGGGCAATGGACTTGCCTTCGCGGATCAGCCGAAAATACCAGGCGCCATCGACCGTGTCGCCATACAGGCAGGCGCCCACCAGCTTATCGTCGCGTATCACCAGTTTCTTGTATACACCGCCCACCGGGTCGGCCAATGTGATGGCTTCGGTCTGCGAGCCGCCAACGAAATCGCCCGCGGAAAACACGTCAATGCCGGTCACTTTGAGCTTGGTCGAGGTTGTGCTGCCCGCATAACGACTGATGCCGAACATGGCCAGATGGTTGGCGGCTACCTTGGCCTGCTCGAACAAGGGCGCTACAAGGCCGTAGGCCATGCCGCGATGGCTGACACACTCGCCCACGGCGTAGATACTTGGGTCGAAGGTTTGCAGGGTATCGTTGACGACGATGCCGCGGTCGGTGTGAATGCCGGCCGATGCCGCGAGGTCTGTGTTGGGGCGGATACCGACGGCCATGACGACCAGTGCAGTGTTGATTTCGCTGCCGTCCTGAAAGCGCAGGGCGCGTACATTGCCGTGCACGTCACCCAGAATCGCTTGCGTCTGCCGCTGCATCAGAAAGGCCAGCCCGCGGTCTTCCAGGCGCTTTTGCAGCAGGGCTGCTGCCGTGCCGTCAAGCTGCCGGTCGAGCAGCGAGCTGCCCAGATGCACCACGGAAACATCCATGCCGCGCATTGCCAGCCCGTTGGCGGCCTCCAGCCCGAGCAGGCCGCCGCCGATGACCACTGCGTGCTTGACGCGGCTGGCCGCGTCTATCATCAGGTTCACATCGCGTATGTCGCGAAACGTGATGACGCCACTCAGATCATGGCCCGGCACTGGCAAAATAATGGGATGTGAACCGGTGGCCAGCAGCAGACGATCATAGTTCGCGGTGATCCCGTTGCTGGCGACAACTTCCTTGCGCGCGCGGTTGATCCGGATCACGCTTGTATTCAGGTGCAGCGTGACATTGTTTTCGCGATACCAATCCAGGTCGTTCAGCACGATGTCCTGCAAGGTCTGCTCGCCAGTCAGCACCGGAGAGAGCAGGATGCGGTTGTAGTTGGGGTGCGGCTCGGAACCGAACACGGTAATGTCATAGAGATCCGGATCAAGTCTGAGCAGTTCTTCGATCGTGCGTATGCCGGCCATGCCATTGCCGACGACGACTAACTTGTATGTCTTCATCTGGTGCCTCGTGGAATCTGTCACCCCTGCTCACGCAAAACGCATGCCAGCTTGTGTTCAGAAGCTCCCCACCCTGTGCTTGGGCGGAAGAGCATCTCCTTGCGGCAATCCTCCCATGGTGCGTTGCACCAGAATCGTGCGCTGCGCAAGCCTTGGCACTGTTATCGTGCCAGTGTTCTATAATGCTGTGCATTCATACAGCGATACTGTCATGGGCACTCTTCCACCGCCGGATCCTGCCGCGCCTGAGCGGCGCATTGCGCACCTGGACATGGATGCCTTCTACGCATCGGTGGAGCTCCTGCGCTATCCGGAACTGCGTGGTCAGGCAGTAGTAATAGGGGGCGGCAGCCGCCACCAGCCGCGCACCTGGCCCGATGGCCGCCGCGAATTTTCCCGTTTGCGCAGCTACGCCGGGCGCGGCGTGGTCACGACGTCAACCTACGAAGCGCGCGCGCTCGGCGTGTTTTCGGCCATGGGGATGATGAAGGCCGCGCAACTCGCGCCAGATGCTGTGTTGCTGCCCGTGGACTTTGCCGCGTATCGGCACTATTCCAGGCTATTCAAGCAGGCGGTGGCGCAGATTGCACCGGTGATCGAAGACCGGGGCATTGATGAAATCTATATCGATCTCACGCTGCTGCCCGAGGCATCGCAGGCGCTTGCCCAGCGGCTCAAGGCGGCGGTCAGGCAAGCCACCGGCCTGACCTGTTCAATCGGTATTTCGCCCAACAAGCTGTTGTCCAAGCTGGCATCCGAACTCGACAAACCCGACGGCATCACCCTCATCGGCCCGGGCGATTTGCAGCGCAGAATCTGGCCGCTGGCCGTGGGCAAGGTCAATGGCATCGGGCCCAAGGCCAACGCCAGGCTGCAGGCGCTGGGCATAGAGACGATCGCGCAACTGGCGCAGGCCAAACCGGCATTTCTGCAGGCGCACTTCGGCCTGAGCTATGCGCGCTGGCTGGTGGAGGTTGCGCAGGGGGTGGATGATCGCCCAGTGCGCACGTCGTCAGAACCCAAGTCCATCAGCCGCGAAACAACCTTCGACCGCGATCTGGATGTACGCCGTGATCGTAACGAGCTGTCGGGCATCTTCAGACGGCTGTGCGAACTGTTGCAGGGTGATCTGGAGCGCAAGGGCTATGTCAGCCGCACCATAGGCATCAAACTGCGGTTCGATGACTTCCAGACGGTGACTCGCGATGTCACGCTGCCGGTGCCCATCAGCGATGCAGACGCCATACGGCGCGCCGCCGGGGCATGTCTGCGCAGGGTGTCGCTGGACAAGCGCATCCGGCTGCTGGGCGTGCGCGCCAGCGGCCTGCAGCAAGGCAGCGGGGCGATAATGCACGAACCTGTGCAGCTAAGCCTGTATTAAATAAAACCGTTCGCGCCTGCGGAGCGGTATTATTTAATAACAATCTTCCGTTTTTCATGCTGGTCTAATAACAGGAAGGAATATATTTGTTATTAACCCGTTGTTATAAAAATGGAGCAGGCTTGGTAGCATGAAGAGCCAGCGGCCATGCGTTGACCGACATGGCCATTACCGCTTTTTTACGGAACCAATAATGAAGCCTTCCTATTTTGTACGCGGCCTGCTGGCCGTGGGCGCCGTGGCATTTTCACTTGCGACGGGCGGCGTTGCCCACGCCGAAGACCTGCTCGATACCGTCAAGGCGCGCGGTGCGTTGATCGTGGGTGTCGAGGGAACCTACCCCCCTTTTAATTACATTGATACCAAGACAGGCCAGCTAGAAGGCTTTGATATCGACGTGGCCAATCTCATTGCCGACAGATTGGGCGTCAAGGCGCAATTCGTCAAAACCGAATGGAGCGCCATCCTGGCCGGCCTGAGTTCGGGCAAGTTCGATGCCATCGTGAATCAAGTCGGGATTACACCGGAGCGCCAAAAGGCGTTCGACTTCTCCGTGCCGTATGTGGCGTCCAGCCCCCAGCTCATTCTGCGCAAGAACGATGACAGCGATTACAAAAGCTTTGCCGATCTCAAGGGCAAGAAGCTGGGCGTATCGCAAGGCAGCAACTATGAGGCATTGGCCAAGTCGCAGGAAGGCGTAGACGTCAAGAGCTATCCCGGCGCCCCCGAGTATTTGTCCGACCTGGTCAGCCGTCGTGTGGATGCGGCGCTCAATGATCAGTTGATGACGGCCTATCTTGTCAAAACGTCGAATATTCCCATCAGGGGTGGCGCCATTGTCGGCGAACCCAAGTTCAACGGCATTCCCTTTCGCAAGGGCAATCCCGAATTCCAAAAAGCCCTGAACAAGGCCCTGGAGGATTCGTTTGCGGATGGCGAGTTTGCCAGGATTTCCGAAAAATGGTTTGGCATCGACGTCAGCAAAGTACGCAAGCCGGAATAGTCCATGGATTTTATGGCGTTGATGGCGCTGGCCGCCCCGATATTGCTCAAGGGCGCCGGCTATACCTTGATTTTTGCGTTTTCGGCGATGCTGGGCGGCCTGCTCATTGGCATATTGCTGGCGGTGGCGCGTATTATCCCCAGCCGCTGGACGCAAGTGCCGGCCCAGGTCTATGTCAGCATGATGCGCGGCACGCCGCTGCTGGTGCAGGTATTCATTGTTTATTACGGCCTGCCCAGCGTCGGGATATCATTCGAGCCGCTGACGGCCGGCATTCTGGCGCTCAGCCTGAATGCGGGCGCGTATATTTCCGAGAGCCTGCGCGGCGCCATCCTGGGCATCAGCCGCGGCCAGTGGTCGGCGGGCTATAGCCTGGGGCTTACGTACCGGCAGAATCTGCATTATGTGGTGTTGCCCCAGGCTTTTCGCCTGGCGGTGCCCGCGATGAGCAATTCCCTGATCAGCCTGATCAAGGATACCTCCCTGGTCTCTGTGATTACCGTCACCGAGCTGCTGCTGGCGACCAAGGATGTGATTGCCACCACGTTCCAGCCTTTGCCCCTGTATCTGGCGGCGGCGGGTATTTACTGGGTGATGAGTCTTTGCCTGGAAGGCGTGCAGGGCCGGCTCGAACGCTATTTTGGCCGCAGTGTGCGCAACACCTGAAGACCTTCTTACTGCTTGATTAAAGATCGAATTCGGGCTCGACGTCATCGCCCACCCGGAGCAGGGCGCCATCGTCCGCCCCCGCCACCACGGCATTGACGCCGAACAACACGCCGTCGGGAAACTGGCGGTGTTCGGCCAGGGTGATGCCGGGCTCAGGCGCCGACAGGGCCGTGGCCTGATCGATATTGGGAATAGGGCAGCGCGCGCAGCGTTTGACAAAGGCAAACGTCATGGCGCCGGCGCGCATGGCCGAAAGATAGTCTTCTTCGTAGGGATCCAGCCCGTCCAGCACAATGTTGGGGCGGAAACGATTCATGGGCACCGCAGGCTGCCCCTTGGCGACAAGGCGGCGGTTCAGCTCCTCGAGCGACTGTTGCCCTGCCACCAGAAAAGGAAAGCCGTCCGCGAACGCGAAGGGATGGCTGGCGGGAAAGTCGCCGGCCCATTCCCGGTTGCGCGTGAGCCATGCATCGACATGCTTGGGGCTTGCCACGCGGTTCGCGCGAGGGTGTACGCGCAACAGGCGGCAGGAGACGCCCAGGAACTGGCTCAGCCATTGAGCGGCCGCGTCGCCTTCGTCAAAGCCAGTGGTGTCGGCGGCCCAGATGCGCACGGACACCTGCTGCGGATCATTTGCAGGCAGCTGGCCGCTTACGGCCAGCTGCGGCATGCCTGGCGCCGACAGGGTCAGATCGCCGTTCGCCCCATCCGGCAGGCCTGGCTGTACCAGGGCCATGCGCGCGTACTGGCGCTGCGTCATGAAGATGCCTTTGCTGTCGACAATGACCCAGTGGCGATCCATGGGCAGCCCCCCGCGAAGAATCGTGGCCTGGTCATGGTTGACGCCGGCGCAGGATTTGATGGGATAGCTGTGCAGGCTGAGGATGCGAACGGTCATGGGAATAATCTGCGTGTAGGGGAACGGGTGCGTAGAAGGGTTGACGAAAGAATGTCTCAGATAAACGCGGGCACGGAAATCGGACACAGTCCTTCTGGCGCATAATACCGTTTTTTGGACGTTTTCCGCTGACCGGCGAAGTGCTCGCCTGGCGTCGGCAAAGGTGCATGCATGCCACTCAAGGATACGTTGGCGGCGTTGGTGGTCATTGTCGCCTGGGGCCTGAATTTTGTTGTGATCAAGCTCGGGCTCAGCGAAGTACCGCCGCTGCTGCTGGGGGCGCTGCGCTTTTTCTTCGTGGCCTTTCCCGCTGTGTTCTTCATCAAGCGCCCGCAGCTTCCCTGGCGCATCATTGTCCTCTATGGGCTCACCATTAGCCTGGGCCAGTTTGTGTTCCTGTTTATTGCGATGTCGGTGGGCATGCCCGCCGGGCTGGCGTCGCTGGTGTTGCAGGCACAGGCCTTCTTTACCGTATTGATTGCCGCGGTATTCATGAGCGAGCGGCTGCGCTGGAACAATCTGCTCGGGATGGTCGTGGCGGCCGGCGGCCTCGTGCTGATTGAACAGGGCGCCGAAGCCGGTACGATGACGCTGATCGGCTTTGTGCTGACACTGGTCGCGGCGTTTTGCTGGGCATCGGGCAATATTGTCGTCAAGGGCGCGGGCAAGATCGACATGCTGCCCCTGGTGATCTGGGGCGCCTTGATACCGCCCCTGCCTTTTCTTGCGCTGTCATGGCGGTATGAAGGGCCCGAGCTGATGTGGTCCAGTCTGGCCAACATCAGTTATGTGGGCGTGCTGTCGGTGGTCTATCTTGCCGGCGTTGCGACGATTGTCGGCTATTCGCTGTGGGGGCGCCTGCTGGCTCGCTACCCGGCAGGCAAAGTCGCGCCGCTCAGCCTGCTCGTGCCGGTACTGGGGCTGTTGTCGTCCGCACTGTTGCTGAACGAACATCTGGCCGTCGTGCAATGGTATGGTGGCCTGGTGGTGATGGCGGGCCTGGCCGTGAATCTCTTCGGTCCAAGGCTGCTGGGCAGGTTTGCCGCGGTGCGCCGCCCACTGGGGTAAAATCCTCGGCTCAAGGAGCCCTTGGGTTTGCTGTCATCTTTTCACCTCTTTTACTACAGGATGTCATCATGAAATTCGATCAGTCGGGCGTGGACGCGCTTATGGAAATCACATCGCGTCCCGAGCTGGTTTTCGTGCGCGGGCAAGGCTCGTGGCTTGAGGACCACCACGGCAAACGATATCTGGATTTCGTGCAAGGCTGGGCGGTGAACTCGCTGGGCCATTGCCCGCCATCGGTCGTCAAGGCGCTGAACAGCCAGGCGGCAACGCTGATCAATCCGTCCCCTGCTTTTTACAACAAGCCCTCGATGGATCTGGCCAAGCGCATTACGGGCGCGTCCTGTTTCGATCGGGTTTTCTTTGCCAACAGCGGTGCGGAGGCCAACGAGGGCGCCATCAAGCTGGCGCGCAAATGGGGCCAGCTCAAGCGCAACGGCGCCTACAAGATTATCACCTTCGACCACAGTTTCCACGGCCGTACGCTGGCAACCATGTCTGCCTCGGGCAAGCCGGGCTGGGATCGCATTTTCGCGCCGCAGGTCGAAGGCTTCCCCAAGGCGGAACTGAATGATCTGGATTCCGTGCGGGCGCTGGTCGACGACCAGACCGTCGCCATCATGCTTGAGCCTATCCAGGGCGAAGCGGGTGTCATTCCGGCAACACGCGAGTTCATGCAGGGCCTGCGCGCCCTGGCCGACGAAAAAGGCCTGCTGCTGATCGTGGATGAGGTCCAGACGGGCTATGGCCGCAGCGGCAAGATGTTCGCCTATGAGCTGTCCGGCGTTCAGCCGGACATCATGACGCTGGGCAAGGGCATCGGCGGCGGCGTGCCGCTGGCGGCCTTGTGCGCCCGCGAAGAGGTCTGCGTGTTCAAGCATGGCGATCAGGGCGGCACTTACAACGGCAATCCGCTGATGACAGCCGCGGGCGTCGCCATCTTCGACACGCTGATGGCGCCCGGCTTCCTGGATTCTGTCAACGCTCGCGCCAAACAGCTTTCCGAAGGCCTGCTGGCGCTGGCTTCCAAATGGGGTATGCAGGGCGAGCGTGGCGAAGGCCTGCTGCGCGCGTTGATGCTGGACCGCGACGACGGTCCGGCTCTCGTCGACACCGCGCGGGACATGGGCCCCGAGGGCTTGCTGTTGAACGCGCCGCGCGCCAGCCTGTTGCGCTTCATGCCTGCGCTCAACGTCACGGAGCAAGAGGTCGACCAGATGCTGACCATGCTCGACGATGTGATCTCCAAGGTGCGCCGTTAAGCCTGTTTGCCCGGATGGGTGAAGTCAAAAAGCCTGCAGCGATGCAGGCTTTTTTCAGGCCGTCTGCATGCGCAGCTGGACGCCGCGCAAGGGCAGGCGCAGTGAAATGGCCGCTGCCGCGAACAGCAGGAGGCCGGCCATGCCGAACGCGATCAGGTGGGTATGGAACACCTCGTAGGCCCACCCGCCCAGCCACGCGCTGAGCGTTCCGCCCAACTGGTGGCCGACATACGCCCATCCGCAGAGCACGCCCACCAGCCGCGTGCCATAGACGTCTGCCATGATGGCCGAGGAAAGCGCGACGCTGCCCGCCCAGACAATGCCGCCGATGGCCGCCACGCTGTACAGCTGCCAGGGGGCGGCCGCTTCGACCAGCCCCAAAAATCCCAGGCCGCGCACGATATAGATCAGGGCCAGGATGTTGCGTCGCTGCACGATATCGGACAGCCGGCCCAGGGCAAAGGAACTGGCGATAGCGACCACGCCAATCAGGGCGATGCCAAATGAGCTGGTGTGGGGCCCGAAACCATGGTCCATCAGCATGGGCATGCCGTGGGTGCCCAGCAGATTCATGCTGAACCCACAGGCAAAGAGCCCCAGGGTCAACTGCCAAAACGGCAGGGTGCGCAGCGCATCTTTCAGGCGCAGGCTCGGCGCCTGACTGGGCACGACAAAATTGCGGGGAGCGGGTCGGGCCGCGGCTTTGGCGTCCTGCCGGGCAGGCCTGCCCGTAAACATGTCTGCGTTGTCTGGCGCCTGCTCGCGGATCACAAACAGCGCGGCGGGCACGGTGATCAGGGCAAACAAGGCCGCGAATCCGACCATGGCCTCGCGCCATCCAAAGGTTTCGATTGCCGAGGTGAATGCCGGCGTCAGGATGGCGATCCCGGCCATGGAGCCCGCCGACAGCAGTATCAGTGCCATCCCCCGCTGCCGTACGAACCAGCGGCTGATGACGGGTGTCAGCGACACCGGGCTGGTAAATGCCAGACCGATGGAAAGAAAGATACCGAAATACAGGGTCAGGCCGACGATGCTGGTGGTCAGTATGGTTCCCAGGATGGATGCCGCCACAATGGCGGTGCCCAGCAGCAATACCGCGCGGGTGCCCCAGGCGCTGACAAGCTGCCCCGCCAGCGGCATGCCCAAGCCATAGACCATCATGCCAAGCGCCACGATGCCTGACAATTCGCTGCGCGACAGCCCCAGGTCTTGGGCAATGGGCAGAAAGAACGGCCCGACACTCAGCCGCATGCCAACGGTAAGCAGCGTCAACAGCGTTGCCGCGCCAACGATATACCAGCCAAAATAAAGCCCGCTTTCTCGTTGTTGTGTGAACATCGTTATTGCCGTGATCCGTGACAGTATCGTAAGGCTCGTTCAAGAGCCTGTGGTAATTAGCTCAAAACCCGAGGTAATTAGATACTTTACTCCAGATGTCTTCCCCCGTCTTAGGGTTTCCACCGGGTTATATGAATTTCGGCAAGAGGTTTATCTATTTCAGCTAGTTTTAAGCGTTCGAAAATCCAGTAATCTGCCTCTCATAAATACCACATTATTGGAGACTGGTATGAACAAGACAGAAGTGTTCAGCGATGAACGCCTTTCGGGGGGAAAACTGGCGGTGCTGGGATTGCAGCACGTGCTGGTCATGTATGCCGGCGCGGTGGCTGTACCGCTGATTGTCGGCCGTGCTTTGAATCTGAGCTCCGAGGAGGTGGCCTTTCTGATCGCGGCCGACCTGTTCTGCTGCGGTTTGGTCACCATTATTCAGTCACTCGGCGCGACCCAGTGGTTCGGCATCAAGCTGCCAGTGATGATGGGCGTAACCTTTGCCGCAGTGGGCCCCATGGTGTCCATAGCGGGCAATGCACCCGGGCATGAAGGGGCGCGTCTATTGTTCGGGACGATTATCGGGGCGGGTATTATTGCCATCCTCATCGCCCCGACGGTCAGTCGCCTGCTGCGATTCTTTCCGCCCGTCGTGACAGGAACCATTATTGCCATTATCGGCATCACACTGATGCGGGTCGGCGTGAACTGGATATTCGGCAATCCGGTTGGTCCAACCGCCCCCAATCTGGTGGATCCGACCTACACAGAGTGGCTCAAGAAGGCAGCGTCGCTGGGCAATGCGCCAGGCTCCGCATTGCCGCCGTTGCCCGATGGGCTGTCTATCATGCCCTCTGTGCCTAATCCGCGGTATGGCGATTTGATGGGCGTCGGGATTGCCGCGGTGGTGCTGGTATCCATCCTGCTGGTCACCAAGTATTTCAAAGGCTTCGCCTCAAACGTCGCAGTGTTGCTGGGGATTGCGATTGGTGGCGTCCTGTCCTGGGCGCTGGGCCTGATGACGTTCGAGAAAGTGGCGCGTGCCGACTGGGTCGATATCATTCTGCCTTTCCACTTCGGCATGCCCATTTTTGACCCCATCATGATAGGCACCATGACGCTGGTGATGATTGTGGTCATGATCGAGTCCACGGGCATGTTCCTGGCGCTGGGCGAAATGACCGGCAAGCCCGTGACGGAACAGGATCTGGCGCGTGGTCTGCGCACCGATGGCCTGGGGACGCTGCTGGGCGGTATCTTTAATACCTTTCCGTATTCCAGCTTCTCGCAGAACGTAGGCCTGGTGGCGGTGACAGGGGTACGCAGCCGTTTCGTCTGCGTGGCCGGCGGCGTCATTCTGGTGATTTTCGGCCTGCTGCCCAAGCTGGCGGCACTGGTGGAATCGTTGCCGACAGTGGTGCTGGGTGGTGCCGGCATTGTGATGTTCGGCATGGTCACGGCGACGGGCATCCGTATCCTGGCGGGCGTGGACTTCAAGAACAATCGCAACAACGCGATGATTGTGGCGATTTCCATCGGTGTGGGCATGATCCCGCTGGTGGCCCCTCATTTCCGCCAGTGGATGCCGCATGCCATTCATCCCCTGATTGAGTCGGGCATTCTGCTGACCTCCATTTCGGCACTGGCACTCAATCTGTTTTTCAATGGCGCCGCCAAAGACGACGAAGCGTGCGTCCAGGCTGCCCTGAACGCAGAACATTGAGCGCTGCGTAAGCAGGCAGGGACCGGGCGCTGATCAGCGCCCGTTCTGTTTGCGCCAGGCCTCGAACTCGGGCTGTGTGCGCGGGTCTGTCGCGGGATAGAGTCCGAGTATGGAGCGCCCTTCGCGCACCTTCTCCGTCACGAAATCCTCAAAGGCGGTCATCTCGAACGCTTCCTGGGCGATCTCGCCGACCAGATGCGCCGGAATCACGACCACCCCCTCTTCATCGCCAAACAGGATATCGCCCGGAAAAACGGGTGCATCGCCGCAGCCTATGGGTTCATTGATGGCGATCGCCTGATGATGTGTCAGATTGGTGGGAGGAGAGGGGTTGTGATGGTAGGCAGGTATATCCAGCAGAGCGATCTCGGGCGAATCGCGAAAGCCCCCATCGGTCACAACGCCTGCCACACCGCGCTGCTGGAGACGGGTGACCAGAATGCCGCCAGCCGAAGCGGCGCGGCCATCCTTGCGGCTGTCCATGACCAGTACCGCGTTCTCGGGGCATTCTTCCACGGCCTTGCGCTGCGGATGGTCATGATCGCGAAAGACTGACAGTTGGTTCAGGTCTTCCCGCGCCGGGATGTAGCGCAGCGTGAAAGCAGGGCCTATCATGCGGCGCCTGGCCTTGCCGACTGGGTAGACACCCTGGATGAGCTGGTTGCGCAAGCCGCGCTTGAACAAGGTCGTGGTGACGGTAGCGACGCTTACGTGCTCAAGCTGCGCCCTGATGGCTGGCGTTAATGCGGACATGTATGCACTCCTAGAAGATGTCTGGCTCACCCGCGGTCGGACCAAAGCCGGTCTGCAGGAAATCGAAATCACAACCGCTGTCCGCCTGCTGAATGTGGCGGGAGAACATCCATCCGTAACCGCGCCCATAGCGCGGGGGTGGCGGCGTTCTGGCTGCTTCGCGCCTGGCCAGTTCGGCGGGTGTGACATTCAGGGAGATGCGGCGTTCGGTCAGGTTTACGGTGATTTCGTCCCCCGTTTGCACCAGCGCTAATGGCCCGCCGATATAGGCTTCGGGCGCCACATGCAGAATGCAGGCGCCATAGCTGGTGCCGCTCATGCGCGCGTCCGAGATGCGCACCATGTCGCGCACGCCCTGTTCAATGAGCTTTTGCGGGATCGGAATCATGCCCCATTCAGGCATGCCGGGTCCGCCTTGTGGTCCGACGTTGCGCAGCACCAGCACATGGTCGGCGGTGACCTCCAGATCGGGCTGGTTGATTCTGGCCTTCATGTCCGGATAGCTGTCAAAGACCAGCGCCTTGCCGGTATGGTGCAACAGGCGTTTCTCGGCAGCCGCTGGCTTGATCACGCAGCCGTCCGGCGCCAGGTTGCCCTTGAGCACCGCCAGCGAGCCCTCAGCATAAATGGGGTTGTCCAGGCTGCGGATCACATCGTCGTTGTAGACTTCAGCGCCTTGCAGTGTCGCACCGAGTGTCTGTCCGCTGACGGTCATCACGTTCAGATCCAGATGGGATTTCATCTGGACCATCATGGCGCGCAGGCCGCCCGCATAATAAAAGTCTTCCATCAGATAGCGGTCTCCCGTCGGCCGAATATTGGCAATGACGGGAATCTTGCGGCTGGCGCTGTCGAAGTCGGCCAGGCTGATCTCGCAACCTGCGCGCCTGGCTTGCGCGATGACATGGATGATGGCATTGGTCGAGCACCCCATGGCCATGGCAACGTGGATGGCGTTGATAAAGGAGGCATGCGACTGTATCTTGTCCGGTGTCAGGTCTTCATGAATCATTTCGACGATGCGCCTGCCGGATGCGGCGCACATGCGCATATGATTCACATCGGGGGCGGGGATAGAGGATGCGCCGGGCAGCGTCATTCCCAGCGCCTCGGCGATGGCGGTCATGGTGCTGGCGGTGCCCATCGTCATGCAGTGGCCGTGCGAGCGCGCAATCCCGCCTTCGATACCAAGCCACTGCACAGGCGTAATCTTGCCCGCGCGCCGCTCATCCCAGTATTTCCACGCATCGGAGCCCGAGCCCAGGGTCTTGCCTTCCCAGTTGCCGCGCAGCATGGGGCCGGCCGGCACATAGATCGCGGGGACACCGGCACTGGTGGCGCCCATCAGCAGCGCGGGCGTGGTCTTGTCGCAGCCTCCCATCAACACCACACCGTCTATGGGATGGCAGCGAATGAGTTCCTCGGTTTCGAGCGCGAGCAAATTGCGATAGAGCATGGTCGAAGGTTTGACATATTGCTCCGCCAGTGATTGCGCAGGCAGCTCTATGGGAAAGCCGCCCGCTTGCAGTACACCGCGCTTGATATCTTCGACACGTTGCTTGAAATGCGCGTGACAGGGATTGATGTCGGACCAGGTGTTGATGATGCCCACAACAGGTTTGCCTGCCCAGTCTTCGGGGCCGTAGCCCATCTGCATCATGCGCGAGCGATGGCCAAAGCCGCGCAAGTCGTCCGGCGCGAACCAGCGCGCGCTTCGTAGCGTTTCAGGTTTTTTCATTTGCGTGCCTGCGTCAGTTAGCTTTGCATGCCCCAGCGGCGTACCGTTTTCTTTTCAATCAGCCTGAAGACAAAGTTTTCGACGACCAAACCAATGATGATCACGGTAAGCAGGCCAGCAAAGACTGCGGGGATGTCGAGCAGGTTGCGGTTTTCGAAGATGAACCACCCCAGGCCGCCTTTGCCGGAGGCCACGCCAAAGACCAGCTCGGCGGCGATCAGCGTGCGCCAGGCGAAGGCCCAGCCAATTTTCAGGCCGGTGAGAATGGACGGAAAGGCGGCAGGGATGAGAATGCGGGCCACATAGCTCAGGCCGGTCAGCTCGTAGTTGCGCCCCACCATGCGCAGGGTCTGTGATACCGCCATGAACCCTGACTGTGTATTCAGCGCCACGACCCATACGACAGAGTGCAGCAGCACAAAGACGATGCTGGTGGTGCCCAGGCCAAACCAGATCAGGGCCAGGGGGAGCAGCGCGATGGCCGGCAGGGGGTTGAACATCGCCGTCATGACTTCGAGAAAGTCAGTGCCAATCTGCGTGCTGATGGCCAGAATGGTGATCACCGCGGCGATGAGTATGCCGATGCCATAGCCCATGAGCAACACTTTCAGCGACGTCCAGGCGCGATCGACCAGGACGCCGTCGGCGATGCGATCGATGAATGATTGCACAGTGTCGGTGAGTGTGGGAAACAGCAGCGGGTTGTCCAGCAAGGTGCCATACACTTGCCAGGCGACAGCCAGCAGCAGGATGATGACGGACTTGCGAACAAACGCATCGGCCCAGATCCGGTATATCAAAGGCAGCTTTCGTACAAGAACAGCCTGCTTGTTGTTCTCACTGGCAGCGGTGTCCTGTTTCAGCGTGATCGTAGCGCGCGTCATGCCGGGTGTGCTCCTTCTTGATCAAACAGCAATCCGTGAATTTCTTGCTCCAGGCCCGCTGCTGCGGCGGCATCGTCGCCGATGGCTTGCACATTGCTGACTTCGGCCTTGACTTCGCCTGGATGAGGCGACAGCAGCAGAATGCGGTTGCCGATGCGTATGGCCTCGGCGATGGAGTGGGTGACAAACATGACCGTAAAGCGAGTTTCGTCCCACAACTGAAGCAGCTCGTCCTGCATCTGCCGGCGCGTGAGCGCATCCAGCGCAGCAAAAGGTTCATCCATCAGCAGGATGTCCGGCTCCATGCACATACCGCGTGCGATGGCGACGCGCTGCTTCATGCCGCCCGACAGCAGATGCGTATAACTGTCGGCAAACTTGCCCAGATGCACTTTTTCCACATAGGCCCGGGCGCGCTCCTGCGCCTCTTTGCGCGGCATTTTGCGCGCAACCAGCAAGGGGAACATGACGTTCTCCAGCACCGTCTTCCAGGGCAGCAATTGGTCGAACTCCTGGAAGACCATCATGCGGTCGGCGCCAGGACGCTCGACACGCCTGCCCTTGATGCGTATTTCTCCTTCTTCGGGCATCAGATATCCGCCCACGGCCTTGAGCAGTGTGGATTTGCCGCAACCCGAGGGGCCAAGCAACACGAAGCGATCTCCCGCATTCACCGTGAAACTCACTTGGTCGGTCGCGGTGATGATGGCGTCCGGTGTTTTGTAGCGCAGTGTGACCCGATCGACGTCCAGCAGGGCCTGCGTGGTTGCGGTCGTCATGATCAGCTGCCGTTGAGGTCGGCGGATTCAGGCAGGAAATAGTCCGTCCATGCGCCGGGTTCGGTTTTCAAAATGCCGACCTTGACCATATGCCTGGCGAACTTCATCGAGCCTGCCGGCGCCATCTGAAAGTCCATCATGCCGGGTTGCTTGAGCATGTCCAACAGCTCCTCGCGGCTCGTCTGGTCGCCGCTGATTTCACGATAGATATCCACGGCTTCGGGCGTATGCGTCTTGATGAAGCCGATGGCTTCTTTGGATGCCGCCAGCACAGCCTTGATGATGACGGGATTGGCCTCAGCAAACTTGGTGGTGGTGAACAGCGTTGATTGTGACAGTCCGCCATCGATGATGTCGTTCGATCGCAGCAGGACGTGCGCATTGGGCACTGTCTTGAGCTCTTTGTAGTAGAAGGGGGGCGCCGCGAAGTGAGTACTGATCTCGCCGTTTGGATTGGCCAGCATGGCTGCCGCATCGGGGTGGCCAAGCTGGACGGTATTCGCGTCCAGCCTGGACCAGTTTTCCGCACCCCATTCTTTTTCTGCCGCCATTTGCAGCAAGATTGCCTGTGTGGAAACCCGTACGGTGGGTACGGCAATCTTGTCCTTGGGCCCAAAATCCTTGAGCGAATTGATGTTGGGGTCGCGGCTCACCAGCGCCAGCGGCAGCGCCGAGTTGGTGGTAATGCCCTTGACCTTGCCTTTGGTGCGATCCCATAGCAGTAACAGATTGCCTACGCCGCTGTTGACGATTTCGACGTTATCCGAAAGCAATGCATCGGTGGAAGCGCCGCCGCTGCTGAAAGAGCGCCAGTTCACCTTCAGGTCTTTCAAGCCTTCCTGGGCCGCGTATTTTTCAATCAGTTCCTGCTTTTGCATGACGAGGGCAGGCAAATACAGAATGCTCGGCTGCTTGGTGATGGTGATCTCGGTTTTTTGCTGCGCGTACGCGCAGGTGCCTGCCATGCCGACGGCAGCCAGGACCACAGCCGCGGCATATTTGCGTGTAGATATCATTGTCTCGCTCCGTTTGAACTACCTTTGGTGGAAAAGGTGCTGCAAATCCTTTTGAAATATACTAATATATTAGTGTATGAGTTGTAAATGATAAATTTTCATCAGCCAATTAATTTGATTGTTTTTATCTATGAATGCACCGACCGGGTTTGATCGCGCGCGACATGCGGTACCGCAGCTCTACGAATTGTTGCGGGCCAGAATTGTTTCGCTGGAACTGGAACCAGGCGCGTCGTTGTCCCGGCCGCAGATGGCGCTGGAATTCGGCATTAGCCAGACGCCGGTGCGCGAAGCCTTGCTGAAACTGGCTGAAGAAAGACTGGTGGACGTGTTCCCGCAATCGGCCACCCGAGTAAGCCTGATTGATATGGCTTACGCGCAGGAAACCCATTTTCTGCGCCGGGCGATAGAGCTGGAATTGGTGCGCGAAATCGCCCTGATGCGGCCGCCTGCGCTACTGGCGCGGCTGGTTGCCCTGTTGGCCCAACAAGAAGCATTGCGCGATGCGGGCGATTTTGATGGCTTCACCGAAGCCGATCAGGCGTTTCACCGCAGCATGTACCAGGCCACAGGCAAAGATGCCTTATGGAGACTGGTGCGCAGCCGCAGCGGCCATATAGACCGGTTGCGGCGCCTGCATCTGCCGGCGGCCGGCAAGCTTGATCGCATTGTGGCGGATCACCGTCAGGTGCTGGACGCCATTCAGGCGGGAGATGCCTTGGGAGCCCAGGATAGCCTGCGCCAGCACCTGTCGGGTACGCTGGAGTATGCGGAAACCATACGCAAATCGCACCCGGGTTTTTTTACGCCGGGTTAAGAGCGGATCAGATCGTGAACTCGGGGCCGCCGTACTGCTTCTTGACGTGAATCTCGCCGGACAGAATCTGCTTGCGATAGGCCTCAATGCGCTGTTTCACGTCTTCGGGTGTCTGCTCAGACATAATGAGCCTGACCGCTTCAGGATTCTGCAGCCCAACCTTGAAGATCTCGCCGCGCTTGAACGTATTGTTCACAACGTCCTTGCACGCTTCGAACACGCCAATCCCCACGTCTGCGTAGGCAGAACCGATGAACACTTCGGGATCGCGGGCAACCCAGTCCGCCACGTTGCCGATCTGTTTGATGCCCAGGGCGCGGCAGGCTTCGGTGGTGCCGCTTCGGCCCGCATTGAGCATGGTAAAGATGATGTCGGCGCCGGCCTTGGCCTGTGCCCGGGTGACCCGGTCGGCAAGCGCAATGTCATCCTGGGCGCCCGAGAAGTTGGTGAGCAGTTTGATCTTGGGGTTTACGGTAAAAGCGCCGTCGGCATAGGCGGCGCGGCCGCGCAGGCCGGGCGGCACACGGATGCCGGATTGGTGGCCAATCACGCCGGTGCGCGTCATCATGGCTGCATAGGCGCCCCCCAGCCATGCCGACTCTTCCTGGAGCACGTCGTAGCTTGAGAGATTGCTGCCTGTGACACTGCCCTGGGTGACGACGAAAAGAATGTCCGGGTGGGCGGCGGCAACGCGCTCGGCGGCCTTGTTGTTCTGGCCCCCATGGGCGATGATCAGGTCCGGCTTTGCCGCGGCAAGTTTTTCGAGTCCGGCCGCTTGCGCCTCCGTCTCGTTGGCGACTTTGTCCAGATAGCTTGCCGTGACCCCCAGGCGACGTTGCGCCAGCATGAGTCCTTCGTAACCAGCCTGCATAAAGCCGCCATCGCTGGTGCTGCCGCAAAACAGGGCGGCCACTTTGGGCTTGTCCTGGTTCAACCGCAACGGTTGGGAGCAGGCGGCGAGCCCGGATACGGAAGCGGCAAGCAGGATTTTGCGTCTGAGCGGGTTGAACATGATGTTGTCTCCGTTTTCGTTGTGTACACCGGCATCCCCCGTGGAGCAGGTGATGTGAATGTATGCGAATTTGGCATCGGACAACGCTACGAAAATCGCATAATGGACTTTATAAAAATCGCATAAAGGAAACGCCCCCGGCAAACAGGACTTGTGTCCTGTTTGCCGGGGGCGTTTCTCCGGGCGCTTGCTAAGACTGCGCCGCGCCCTGTCTACTGCAGCGGCCAGCTCAGGCGGATTGCCCGAGACATGGCCGTGCTGGCATCAAGCGCCTGCCTTGACCTTTTGACGCCAGGCGTGCAACAGAGGCTCGGTGTAGCCATTGGGTTGTTCCAGGCCCTTGAAGACCAGGTCGCACGCAGCCTTGTAGGCAGCCGAGGACGCGAAGTTGCCTGCCATGGGGCGGTAGGCGGGGTCGCCGGCGTTCTGCTTGTCCACAACTGCTGCCATGCGTTCCATGGTTTCCTGGACTTGCTCTTTGGTAACGACGCCATGACGCAGCCAGTTGGCCATGTGCTGGCTGGAGATGCGCAGCGTGGCGCGGTCTTCCATCAGGCCGACATCATGGATGTCGGGCACCTTGGAACACCCAATCCCCTGATCGATCCAGCGCACGACATAGCCCAGAATGCCTTGTGCGTTGTTGTCCAGCTCTTGCTGCTTTTCTTCATCCGACCAGTTGGTGTCCGTCGCAACAGGAATCGTCAGAATCTTGTCGAGCAAGGGCTCGGACTTGCCTTCCATGCCGCGCTGGACTTCCTGCACATCGATCTGATGATAATGCAGTGCATGCAGCGTAGCGGCTGTGGGCGAGGGCACCCAGGCGGTATTGCCGCCCGCCTTGAGATGGCCAATCTTCTGCTCCAGCATGTCGGCCATCAGGTCAGGCATGGCCCACATGCCTTTGCCGATCTGCGCCTGGCCGCGCAGGCCGCATTCCAGGCCAGTCTGCACGTTGTTCCGCTCGTAAGCGTCGATCCAGACGCTGCGCTTCATGTCGCCCTTGCGAACCATGGGGCCGGCTTCCATCGAGGTGTGGATTTCGTCGCCGGTGCGATCCAGAAAGCCGGTGTTGATGAAGGCGACGCGTTCGCGTGCCGACGCAATGCAGGCCTTGAGGTTGACGCTGGTGCGGCGCTCTTCGTCCATGATGCCCATCTTGATGGTGTTGGCGGGCAGGCCGAGCAATTGCTCGGTGCGGGCAAACAGCTCGTTGGCAAAGGCGACTTCGTCGGGGCCGTGCATCTTGGGCTTGACGATGTAAATGGAGCCGGTGCGCGAGTTGCCCTTGCGTTCGAGATCGTGCATGGCAATCAGCGACGTGAACACGGCATCCAGAATGCCTTCTGGGACTTCGTTCCCGTTCTCGTCAAGGACAGTGGGGTTGGTCATCAGGTGGCCAACGTTTCGGATGAACATCAGCGAACGGCCGTGCAGCTTATGCGTCTTGCCGTCGGTGCCGGTGTATTCGCGGTCGGGGTTCAGGGCGCGGGTAAAGGTCTTGCCGCCCTTGGAGACTTCTTCAGTCAGCGAGCCCTGCATCAGGCCCAGCCAGTTGCGGTAGGCCAGCACTTTGTCCTGGGCATCGACGGCGGCGATGGAGTCTTCGCAGTCCATGATGGTGGTAATGGCCGATTCCAGCACCACGTCTTTGACACCAGCCTTGTCCTGCGCGCCAATGGGGTGGGACTTGTCGATCTGGATTTCGAAATGCAGGCCGTTGTGGCGGAACACCAGCGCCTCAGGCGTCGCGGCCTCGCCGCGGTAACCCAGGAAGGCGTCCGGCTGGGCGAGCGTGGCGGTGCCGCCATCGGCCAGCGTGACCGTCAGGCGGTTGCCGTCCACCTGATAGGCGGTAACGTCTACGTGTGAGCCCTTGGCCAGCGGAATGCTGTCGTCCAGGAACTTGCGGGCAAAGGCGATGACTTTTTCACCGCGCTTGGGGTTATAGCCGCCGG
The DNA here is from genome assembly GCF_004153455.1 of Allopusillimonas ginsengisoli. GTDB lineage: Bacteria > Pseudomonadota > Gammaproteobacteria > Burkholderiales > Burkholderiaceae_B > Allopusillimonas > Allopusillimonas ginsengisoli. The sequence continues at coordinate 43,580 of NZ_SDQE01000011.1, forward strand.
CACGCGTTGCGCCGTCTTCTTCGGAGATGGCATCGGTGCCATAGAGGGCGTCGTACAGACTGCCCCAGCGCGCGTTGGCCGCGTTCAGCGCATAGCGGGCGTTGGTGATGGGCACGACAAGCTGGGGCCCAGCCTGTTGCGTAACTTCGGTGTCGACGCGGTCGGTCTTGACAGCCACGCTGTCGGGCACGGGCGTGAGATAGCCGATGTCGGACAGGAAGGCGCGATAGGCGTCTGCGTCCTTGACGGGCCCGGGATTTTGACGATACCAGTTATCCAGCTCTGCCTGCAGACGGTCGCGTTCGGCCAGCAGCGTGTGGTTGCGAGGGGCCAAGTCGTGGACCAGGGCATCAAAGCCTGTCCAGAAGGCGTCCGAAGCGACCCCCGTGCCGGGCAACACTTCCCGCTCGACAAATTGATACAGTTCGGTCGCTACCTGCAGCCGCTTGCAAGTCGTTCGCTCGATCATGTGATTTCCTCGCTCAGTTTAATTAGCAATAGCTTGCGACGTCTGTTTCGCAGGTGGCAAGCGTGCCGTGCGCAGGCGCGCGGCAGGGAGGCGGCGGCGTGGACACGGCATGCTGGGCGGATGCGATACGTGCCGGCTGGATGGGCCGGCTGCGCAGCTATCTACGGATTTGCGAATTTTACGCATAGTCTTTCAAGTCTATTATAAGACTTGTTAATTGAGACTATAGGTTTCAGTTTCTGAGCGGGTATGGTAATAGGGGGTGGCCCGATATCGGACCACCCCCTATTGGATGGGCAGGCAGCGTGAAAACGTACGGGGCATCAAGGCCCCGGGACGAAAGTCAGGCGGTTGCGAGGCGCGGATCGGTCTCACTGGCGGTGTTGGCGCGGGCGGTTTTTTTGTGTTTGCCTGGGTCGCTGGTGGATGAACGGTCGCGCAAGTGCTCGTTGCCTGCAGTGGCGACATGCAGCAGATTGGTGCTGCCGCTGCAGCCAAAGGGCAGGCCGGCAATCACAACGACCTTGTCGTCGACGCCCGCAAGGCCGGCGCGCAGGGCATGAGCCACGGCCTCGTCTATCATTTGGCTGACATCCGTCAGCTGAGCCTGGAATGCCAGAGGATGTACCCCCCACGCCAGGGCCAGCTGTCTCGCGATGGTCGGGTCGGGGGTCAAGGCCAGGATGGGCGCGGTGGGGCGTTCGCGGCTGGCACGCAGGGCGCTGAATCCCGACGCGGTATAGGCAACGGTGACGGCAGGTTCCAGCAAGCCGACAACACGACGCAGGGCGCAGCAAATGGCATCCGGGGTGGTGGGCTGCGCCGCGGCGTGGGTGGCGTCCAGGCCTGCGCGCCAGGCAGGATCCTGCTCGACTTCGCGAATAATGCTGGCCATGATGGTGACGGCTTCGACCGGGTATTGCCCCGAGGCGGATTCGGCCGACAGCATCACCGCGTCCGCGCCGCTGTAGACAGCATTGGCCACGTCCGAGGCTTCGGCCCGCGTGGGCACCGGCGACGTGATCATGGATTCGAGCATCTGTGTGGCGACCACCACCGGGCGGCCCGCGGCACGGGCGGCGCGCACAATGCGTTGCTGAAGCACGGGCACTTTTTGCGGCGGCACCTCGACGCCCAGGTCGCCGCGGGCCACCATGATGCCGTCTGCGCGTTCGATGATGGCGTCCAGGTGCTCGATGGCGGCCGGCTTTTCCAGCTTGGCCATGATCTTGACGTTGGCGCGGTCGCCAATAATGGCACGCGCTTCGTCTATGTCTTCGGGGCGCTGTACAAACGAAAGCGCGATCCAGTCCACGCCCAGCGACAGGCCGAAGTCCAGATCGGCGCGGTCCTTGGCGGTCAGGGGAGAAATCGGCAACAAGACACCGGGCACGTTCACGCCTTTTCGGTCCGACAGCGGACCGCCGACCATGACCGTGGTTTCGGCAAAGTCCGGCCCGAACGTCTCGACCCGCAGGCGCAGCTTGCCGTCATCCAGCAGCAGGTCCGCGCCGTGCTCCAGCGAGGCGAAGATTTCGGGATGTGGCAGATTGGCGCGGCGGGCATTGCCGATGGCCGGATCCAGGTCCAGGCGAAAAGGCTGGCCGTGCTCCAGCGTGACTTTGCCGTCTTCGAGGCGGCCGACCCGCAGCTTGGGGCCCTGCAAGTCCTGGATAATGCCGATGGGGCGGCCGCGTTCGTGCTCAAGCTCGCGGATGATATGCAGGCGGGCGGCGTGGTCTTCATGTGTGCCGTGACTGAAGTTCAGGCGAAATACGTTGACACCGGCATCCAGGAGCGCGGCGATGCACTCGCGCGTGGAGCTGGCGGGGCCGAGCGTGGCGACAATGCGTGCGCGTCGTTGAGCTGTCATGGTGTGAGTCTCCTGGGGATGGCGCACAATGGTCAGAGGACCAAAATGGCGCGGAAATCGTTGACGTTGGTCAGCGTCGGACCGGTAATCACCGCATCGTCCAGCGCCTCGAAAAAACCGTGGCCGTCGTTGTCGTCCAGGCTGTCGCGCGGCCGCAAGCCCAGTTCGCGTGCGCGTTGCAGCGTGTCCGGGCCGATAAAGGCGCCGGCGCGCTCTTCCTGTCCGTCGACGCCATCGGTGTCGCCAGCCATGGCGTGGATGCCGCCTGCGCCATCCAGCGCGACGGCCAGGGACAGCAGAAATTCGACGTTGCGTCCGCCGCGACCCTGACCACGCAGCGTGACCGTGGTCTCGCCACCCGATAGCAGCACGCAGGGCGGGGCAATGGGTTGATGATGGTCGTGGGCTTGCAAGGCGATACCCGCCATGACCTTGCCCACCTCGCGCGCTTCGCCTTCGATGCGGTCGCCCAGGATCAGGCTGTTCACCCCGGCCTGTGCGGCAACCTGGGCCGCGGCGCCGAGGGCCTTCTGCGGCGTGGCGATCAAATGGGTTTCCACGCCGGACAGGCGCGGGTCATTGGACTTGATCGTTTCGCCCGATCCATCTTCCAGCAGGCGACGGGCAGCGGGCGGCAGGTCGATGCCATAGCGGCGCACGATATCCAGCGCATCGGCGCAGCTACTGTCGTCGGCAACGGTTGGGCCTGAAGCGATATCGGCGGGCTGGTCCCCCGGCACATCGGAAATCAGCAAATTCACCACCTGTGCCGGGTGGCAGGCCGCGGCGAGGCGCCCGCCTTTGATGGCGGACAGATGCCGGCGCACGCAATTCATTTCAGAAATATTGGCGCCCGACTTGAGCAGGGCGCGGTTGACCGCCTGTTTGTCTTCCAGCGTCAGGCCGTCACCGGGCACTGCCAGCAGCGCGGAGCCGCCGCCGGACATCAGGCACAGCACCAGGTCGTCTGCCGTCAAGCCTTGCACCAGTTCCATCATGCGCCGGGCGGCATCACTGCCTGCCGCATCGGGCACCGGATGGGCCGCCTCGACAATCTCTATCCGCTCACAGGCTACGGCATGGCCATAGCGGGTGACCACCAGGCCTTCGAGCGGCCCCGCCCAGTGGTCTTCGACGGCGCGGGCCATGGCGGCAGACGCCTTGCCGGCCCCGATCACGATGGTGCGGCCCTTGGGCGCGGCAGGCAGAAAGGGCGGCAGGCAGTGCGCCGGCTGCGCCGCTTCCACCGCAGCGGCAAACATTTGGGCCAGTAGTTCGCGAGGGGGCAAGGTCATGGATGGTTCCGTCAGGGCAGTCAACAAGGGCGGCTGAACGCGTGCCGCTTACTGGCCGATCTCGAAGTTGGCGGCTTTTTCCAGTGCACGCACCATGGCCGAATGATCCCATCCCGACCCCTCATGGGCAGCGCAGGAGTTGAACAGTTCTTGCGATACGGCGGTGCTGGGCAGTGATACGCCAAGCTGGCGGGCGGTGCTCAGTGCGAGATTCAGGTCTTTCTGGTGCAGGGCGATGCGAAAGCCCGGTTCGAAGGTACGGTTGATCATGCGTTCGCCGTGCACTTCCAGTACGCGCGAGTTGGCAAAGCCGCCCATGAGCGCCTGGCGAACTTTGGCGGCATCGGCGCCGGCCTTGGAGGCCAGCAGCAATGCTTCACCGACCGCGGCAATGTTCAGCGCCACGATGATCTGGTTGGCGACCTTGGTGATCTGCCCGTCGCCATTGCCGCCGACCAGTGTCACGTTCTTGCCCATCAGATCGAACAGTGGCTTGACTGTATCGAAGGCTTCCTGCTTGCCGCCGACCATGATCGTCAAACTGGCTGCCTTGGCGCCGACCTCGCCGCCCGAAACGGGCGCATCAAGATATTCGCACCCAAGTTCATTGATGCGTTTGGCAAAGTCCTTGGTGGCAACGGGCGATATCGAACTCATGTCGACCACGATGGCGCCTTTGCGAACGCCGCTGGCAACGCCGTCTTTGCCGAACAGGGCTTTTTCGACGTCCGGGGTGTCTGGCACCATGACGATGACAACATCGCCCTGGCTGGCCGCCTCGGCAGCGCTCGCGCACGATGTTGCGCCCGCGCTGACCAGATCGGCAGGGGTATTGCCCAACGTATAGGTATACAGCGTGTGACCGCCCTTGATGAGATTGGCGGCCATCGGGGTACCCATGATGCCCAGGCCAACGAAAGCGATATTTGCCATGGTGATGCTCCTTGATTCAGATTGCGTATGCTTGAAATTAGATTGCGTACTCTTGGGCGGCGAGGGCCTCTATCCAGCCCAGGCCTGCACTGGTGCCGGCGGCCGGCTTGTACTCGCAGCCTATCCACCCTTCATAGCCCAGGCTGTCGATGTGTCGCAGCAGCCAGGCGTAGTTGATTTCGCCGGTGCCGGGTTCGTTGCGGCCCGGATTGTCGGCCAGCTGGATATGGCCGATCTGCGCCAGGTTGGCGGCGATGGTGGCGGCCAGTTCGCCTTCCATGCGCTGAGCGTGGTAGATGTCGTACTGCACAAAGAGATTGTCTGATCCGGTTTGGCGGATCAGCTCCAGCGCCTGGTCGGTGCGGCTCAGATAAAAGCCGGGAATGTCAAAGGTGTTGATGGGTTCGATCAGCAGGCGAATGTTGGCGGCTTTGAGCTGGTCTGCGGCAAAGCGCAGGTTATCGACAACCAGCGCATGCACGGTGTCGGCATCGGCGCCCGCTGGCGTTTTGCCGATCAGGCAGTTGACCTGCGTGCAGCCGAGGGTCGTGGCGTATTCAATGGCACGGCCCACGCCGTCCTGGAACTCACCGGCGCGGTCTGGCAGGCAGGCAATGCCGCGCTCGCCGGCGTCCCAATCGCCGGCGGGCAGGTTGTGCAGTACCTGAGTCAGGCCGTTTTCACTCAGTGCTGCGGCCAGCACTTCCTTGCCGTAGGCGTAGGGAAACAGATACTCGACGCCGGTAAAGCCATGATCGGCGGCCGCTTTGAAGCGGTCCAGGAAATCCAGCTCGCCAAAGAGCATGGACAGGTTGGCGGCAAATCTTGGCATGGTCTTACTCCTGGTTGGATAGTTGATTCAGTCGAGCAGGGCGAGTGCGGTGGGTGCGTCTACACCTTGCAGGGCCATGTCTTCGAATTCGCTCACGTTGTCGATTTCGGCGCCCATGGCGATGTTGGTGACGCGCTCCAGCATCAGTTCCACCACGACAGGCACCTGGTGCGCTTTCATCAGGGCACGGGCCTTTTCCAGGGCGGGCTGGATGTCTTCGGGCGCATCCACCCGTATCGCCTTGCAGCCCAGGCCTTCGGCCACGGCAACGTGATCCACGCCATAGCCTTTGGTGTCCGGATTGTTGATGTTGTCGAACGCCAGTTGCACGCAGTAGTCCATGTCAAAGCCGCGCTGCGCCTGACGAATCAGGCCGAGGTAGGCGTTGTTCACCAGGATGTGCAGGTAGGGCAGCTTGAACTGCGCGCCAACCGCCAACTCTTCCAGCATGAACTGGAAGTCATAGTCGCCCGAGATCGCCACGATTTCATCATCGGGGCAGGCAGCGCGTACGCCCAGGGCGGCAGGGATCGTCCAGCCCAGCGGGCCAGCCTGACCGCAGTTGATCCAGTTGCGCGGGCCATAGACGTGCAGGAACTGGGCGGCGGCAATTTGAGACAGGCCGATCGTGCTCACGTAGCGGGTATTGCGACCAAAAGCCGTATTCATTTCCTGGTAGACGCGCTGCGGCTTGAGCGGCTTGTTGTCGAAGTTGGTCTTGCGCTGCATGGACTGTTCGCGCTTGCGCGCCTGGCACTTTTGCGCCCATTCGCTGCGATCGCGCAGGATGCCGGCTTTCTTCAGGTCTTGTGCGGCTTCGATCATCAAGTCCAGGGCAATGCCTGCATCCGACACGATGCCGTAGTCGGGACCAAACACCTTGCCGATCTGCGTGGGTTCGATATCGATGTGCACGAACTTGCGGCCTTTGGTGTAGACGCTGACCGAGCCTGTGTGGCGATTGGCCCAACGATTGCCGATACCCATCACGAAGTCGGATTCGAGCAGTGTGGCATTGCCGTAGCGATGCGAGGTCTGCAGGCCGACCATGCCTGCCATCAATGGGTGGTCGTCGGGAATGACGCCCCAACCCATCAGCGTCGGAATGACGGGCACGCCCAGCAATTCGGCAAAGGCCTGCAGTTTGTCCGAGGCGTCGGCATTGAAGACGCCGCCGCCCGATACGATCACGGGTCGTTCGGCATCATTGAGCATCTGAACGGCATGCGCTGCCTGGGCGCGGGTGGCCGATGGCTTGTACACGGCCAGCGGCTCATAGGTGTCGGGATCGAATTCGATTTCTGCCATCTGCACATCGATGGGCAGGTCCACCAGCACGGGGCCAGGGCGGCCCGAGCGCATGATATGGAAGGCCTGCTGGAGCACGCGCGGCACCTGCGCCGGTTCGCGTACCGTGATGGACCATTTGGTGACGGGCTTGGCGATGGTCTCGATATCCACGGCCTGGAAGCTTTCCTTGTGCAACTGGTCGCGCGATGCCTGGCCGGTAATGCACAGTATGGGAATGGAGTCGCCGGAGGCGGAGTACAGGCCGGTGATCATGTCGGTGCCGGCAGGGCCGGAGGTGCCCAGACAGACGCCGATGTTTCCCGGCTTGGCGCGCGTGTAGCCTTCTGCCATGTGCGAGGCGCCTTCTACGTGGCGAGCCAGGATATGGGAAAACCCGCCATGCTTGCGCAAGGCGGAGTACAAAGGGTTGATAGCGGCGCCGGGTACGCCGAACAAGGTGCTGACACCTTCCTTGTGCAATACGGCGGCGGCTGCATCGACTGCTCTCATTCGGGCCATGATCTTTCCTTGGGTTCAGAGTTGATGTGTCTGTGCTCGTGCGATGTACGCGAGGCTCTTGGTGATCAGGATAGGGAATGTCCTCATGCTTTTGAATTGCACTTGCTATCGTTTTTGTCGATACTTTTAGTATGTTCCAGGTTCAGCCACCTCGATCTGGACGATCTTGAAACCCGTCTGTCTCCCTTGCTTAATACTATTGTGCAGCGCACCATGGGCGAGCAGCGGGTTTTTTGCGATTATGCGAAAACACATATAAAAGGTATGCAATGGACCGATACACCGCTATCCGAAGCTTTGTGCTGGTGGCCGAGCACGGCAGCTTTGCCGCCGCTGCGCTGGTCGAGGGCGTAACGCCGGTGATCATGGGCCGCCGGCTGACGTCGCTGGAGCGCCGCCTGGGCGTGCAATTGCTGCACCGCTCCACGCGTGGCCTCACGCTCACCGAACTGGGCGAACGGTTTCTGGAAAATTGCCAGCAGTTGCTGCACGATTTCGAAGCGGCCGAAGACAGCATCAGCTCGGGTCGCAGCACGGTACGCGGGCACCTGGTCGTGTCCGGCCCGGCCGCATTTGGGCGCCGTCATATCGCGCCGCACGCCGCTGCGTTTCGCGCGCGCTATCCGGATCTGCGTTTGTCCTTTAACTTTACGGACAGCGTGGTGGATCTTGTACGAGAAGGTTATGACCTCGCCATTCGCGTAGGGGAAGTGCGCGATCCCAATTATGTTGCGCTGCGCCTGTATCCCAACCAGCGCGTGGTGTGCGGCACGCCCGCCTATTTTTCGAAGCATGGCATTCCAGCGCGTCCGGAGGATCTGTCCCAGCACAACTGCCTGGCGTTCAATCTGCAGGGTGGCCAGCAGCGTGGCTGGACGTTCGTGCGCAGCGGCAGGCCATTTGCCGTGCGCGTGGATGGTGATCTGGCCTGCAACGACGGCGAGCTGCTTTACGACTGGGTCAAGCAGGGCCTGGGCATAGGCTGGCGCTCAACCTGGGAGATCCAGGCAGAGCTCAAACAGGGTAGCCTGATGACGGTGCTCGATGATTTTGCGCTGCCAGAGTACGACATCCAGGCGGTCTATCCTCAGCAGCGTTATCTGCCTGCCAAGGTGCGCCACTTTATTGATTATCTCAGGGCTATCTACAATCGGCCCGGGTATTGGGAAGGCGCAGGGGATTGAGCGATGGAACTGGCGGGGGCATGCGCTGTTCCGGGCCTGAGCGCTGTCGGCCGGCCGGGGGGCGCAGGCCGAGCTCGTTTGCACGCCGCGCCTCAGATCCCGGCGGGAATCTCGCGGCTTTCGGCCAGCTCGATGACGTCGCAGTTGTCACCGGGGCCGCTGCGGTCGATGATCAGGAAATCCGACACGGCTTCAAGCGCAAGCAAAGGGTGGTGCCAGACACCGGCGGCGTAGTTGACGCCCTGGTCGCCCTGGCAAACAAACAGGCGCAGGTCGTCTGGCCCTGGCGCATCACCCGCCGGCGCCACAACCACCAGATAGGGTCGGCCCGACATGGGTATGAAAGCCTGGCTGGCGTGTGGATGGCGCTCCATCATGGTGACCGCAAACGGCAGGCTGCGTGGCTGCCCTCTGAAAATAGACACAATGGCCTTGCCGTCGGCGCCGGGATCGATATTGGCCAGATCGTGATAGCGCTCGGTATTGCCGTCGTTGATGGAGAAGTGCCTGACGGAATCAGAGGCTTCGATCACATCCCCAAATGGCGCGAAGGCTTCGCGGGTCAGCGGTTCGGCGTGGAGCTGGAGCAGAGTGGTCAAGGCAGTGTCCTTTCAGTCAAACAGTGCATCAAGGCGAAAGCGCGCAATCTTGCCGATCTCGTTCAGGCATGCCGCGAATTCGGTGTCGCGGCCATGCGTGAGTCGCACTTCGATGGTGTCCATGATCTCATAACGGCTCAAACCTTTCACGGCAATCACGAAAGGAAAACCGAAGCGCTCGCGATAGGCTGCGTTCAGCGCGCGTAGCCGCTGCAGTTCTTCTGGGCTGCATTGGTCCAGGCCTGCACCCTTTTGCTCGCTAGTGGATGATTGCGTCAGCGTGCCGCTGGCGGCTTCTTTGCCTGCCAGTTCAGGGTGGGCAAGAATTAAATCCAGCTTGGCCTGTTCGCTGGCCTCTGCAAGCACGTCCAGCATTGCCTGATGCAGGGACGCCACGTCGGAAAACGGGCGGGCTGGCCACGCACCTCTGGCGATCCAGGGAGAGTGCTCAAAGATATCTGCGAGGCGATCCGTGAAATCGTCCTGCGGGAGCATGGATAGATCCGCCAGAGTGAGGTCTGGCACCTGGGTTTGCGTCATACTGTCTCGTCGTATTGGCAAGGTTGCTGGCATGCAGGGATCCTGCGGCTGAAGGCAGGATGCCGCCGGTTGGCGGCTTCCGGGCTTGCATTAAGTGTAAGGGCTGTATGAAAAACAATTAAGCCCAAAAATGAATAAGGAATATAGGCGCTGCCGTATGCGCCCGTCAGATCGCCCAGCCGCCCAGATAGAAGGCTGCCAGCGCGGCGGCGATGGCCACGGTGCCGACATTCAGCCTGCGGAAGTCGCATGCGACAACCCGTCCAATCACCAGGGTGCAAAAGCCGATCATGATGCCGGTGACGATATTGCATGTCAGCACGATAAAGACGGCGCACGCCAGCCCGGCCAAGGCATCAACGGTGTCATCCATGTTCAGTTTTCGGATGCTGCTGAGCATCAGCAGACCGACATACATCAGCGCGGGGGCGGTGGCATAGGCGGGCACCAGCGCGGCCAGGGGCGACACAAAAATCAGCGCGAGAAACAGCAGGCCGATGATCGTCGTGGACAGGCCCGTGCGTGCGCCCGCTGCGACGCCGGCCGCGGATTCGATATAGGCCGCCGCCGGCGCGCCGCCCACCAGCGCCGAGAAGATGGAGCTGACCGAATCGCTGGTCAGCGCCTTGCTGCCATTGATGATCTGGCCCTTGTCGTCCAGTTGTCCAGCCTGGCCTGCCACGGCGCGGATCGTGCCGGTTGCGTCGAACACAGCCGTCATGACCAGCGCGAGCACGCTGGGAATCACGGCGGCGCTGAGTGCGCCGCGCAGGTCCATGGCGCCGAATACGGATGTGCCCTCCGACAGTCCCAAGGAGGGCATGGCGAATACGCCGCTATATTGCACCGAGGGATCGAAGATCAGGCCAAACACGGACAAGACGAGGATCACCAGCAGGATGCCGCCTGGCACGCGGCGCTGTTCCAGGCCGAAAATGGCGGCCAAGCCCAGCACTGACAGCAGGGCGGGTAGTTTGCCCAGGTCGCCCAGCGCGACCGGAAGCCCGGGCCCTGAATTGCTGACAACCAGGCCTACGCTGTTCGAGGCGATCAGCAGCAGAAAAAGCCCAATACCGACGCCTGTGCCATGCGCCACGCCAGCGGGCAGTGTACGCAGTATCCAGGAACGTATGCCGGTCACCGAAATGCCCGTGAACACCAGGCCCATCAGGAAGATGGCGCCCAGCGCCACGGCGGGCGACAGGCCTTTGCCCAGCACCAGGTCGAAGGCGGTGAATGCAGTGAGCGAGATGGCACAGCCGATGGCAATGGGCAGATTGGCCCACAGCCCCATCAGCAGCGAACCAAAGGCGCTGGTCAGGCAGACGGCGATAAAGACGCCGCTGGGGTCGAAGCCGGCCTTGCCCAGCATGCCGGGCACGACAAAGATCGCGTACACCATGGCAAGAAAAGTGGTGATGCCGCCCAGGGCTTCCTGGCGCACCGAGCTGCCGCGCTGGCGTATGCCAAAGTAGCGATCCAGTCCTTCCGCAAGCCCCGCCGGGCGGCGGGTTCCCCTGGCTGGCGCAGGTGTCGCGGCCAGAGAGGCCGCGCCGACTCCCGTCCTGGTTGCGGAGGCGCCCGCAGAGACGGCCGCCGGCGCGGGTGTCATGGTGTAGTCTTGTTCCGTCATGGTGTTTGTCTCCTCACGCATTTATCATGACCGCATCGAGGCGGGCACGGCTTCCTGATTGAAGTCGCGTTGATGTGAGACCATTTTATGGACCGGATTGCGAGCCCTTATTTCGCTCGTGGTGATGAAGGTTATCCATCCGCGCTGATGTGCCGTTTGCGCAGCGGGGCGTCGAAATCCGGGCGTTTCATAGTGGTTTGCCTGCGGGAGAACGCATCGGACAAGGCCATAAGGCCACCACTATATGTATTTGTCTATTCCGCTTATGTGCACAGGCGCGCGGCAACCTCGGCGATGCGGCGGCGCAGCCAGACGATTTCGCGGGCATTGTGCGAACGCTTGTGCCACAGTTGGTAAAAACGCATGGGCGGGAAGGCAAACGGCGAATCGAGCACGGTCACGGGCAGATAGCGTGCATAGTGCTGGGCGAACTGGCGGCCTGTCGTGAAGACCAGGTCGGTGGACATGAGCACATACGGAACCAGGCCGAAGTACGGGATGGTCATGTGAATGTTGCGCTGCACCCCGTGTTCGGCCAGGCAGCCGTCGATGAAGCTGGCGCGTTCCGACACATACGGCGTTGGGGCCAGATGCTTCATTTGCAGATAGTGTTCCATCGAAATGCCCTTGCTCGCCAGCGGATGCTGATTGCCCAGCATGCACACGACTTCGTCTTCGAACAGCCGCGAAGTATGCAATTGCGGCGGTGGGGCGAGCCAGTTGCCGACAACGATATCCAGATTGCCGTTCTCCAGCGCGCTCTGGTAGTCGAAATCGGCATTGATGGGATGAACCATCAACTTGGTGGAGGGCGCCTGCTTGCTGAGCATTTCGGCAATATTGGGCAGGAAGAGGGCATCGAGGTAGTCGGGCGCGCCCACCCGGAACACCCGCTCGGATTCCTGTGGCGAGAACTCGGCAGTGGGCTGGGTGATCTGGTCGATGGCCGCCAGTGCTTCGTTGGCGTGCGCCAACAGCTCGTGCCCGCGCTCGGTGGCCACCATACCTGTTTTGCAGCGCACAAGCAGTGGATCGCCGGTAATGCTGCGCAGCCGCCGCAACGAGTTGCTGACGGCCGGCTGCGAAAGCCGGAGTTTTATTGCGGCGCGGGAAACGCTTTGCTCGGTCAACAACACTTGCAGCACCCGCAGCAAAGACGTTTCAAGCTGTTCACGATGTCGTTCCATCAGGATATTATGCTTGATATAGGCGCAGGGTATGGCCGATTGCCGGATCGGCCTGCGTACGGGCGTCTCGACATTGCTTCGTCATGATATCGCACATCATGATGTGCAAATGCCGCGAACGCCAGCCGGTGTTACTTTGACTGAAACTTCAGAATATACAGGGTTAGTCATGGAGACACAGAATATCCGTTTCTATTATCGCGGCAAGGTGCAAGAGGCAAGCGGGCAATCCCCCACCCGAACGCTGCTGCAGTATTTGCGCGAAGATCTGCGCTGCACCGGCACCAAGGAAGGCTGCGCCGAGGGCGACTGCGGCGCCTGTACGGTCGTGGTGGGCGAGCTGGACAACAAGGGCGATGTCGACCTGCGTGCCGTCAACGCCTGTATTCAGTTCCTGCCCGCGCTCGACGGCAAGGCGGTCTTTACGGTAGAAGACCTGCGCCAGCCCGACGGCAGTCTGCATCCCGTCCAGAAAGCGCTGGTCGATCTGCACGCGTCGCAATGCGGGTTCTGCACGCCGGGCTTTGTGATGTCGTTGTGGGGTATGTACCTGGATCACAAGCCAGGCGATCCCCCGCCCAGCCGCCAGCATATCGAGAATGTACTTTCCGGCAACTTGTGCCGGTGCACCGGCTACCGGCCGATCGTTGATGCCGCCGAGGCCATGTTCGACATGCCGGCTGTGCCGCTGGACCGCAAAGCCCTGGCCGCCCGGCTCAAGACGCTGGAGCGCGATGTGCCGCTTACCTACCAGCATGGCGATCAGGTGTTTCATGCGCCTCGTACGCTGGCCCAACTGGCCCAGTTGCGTGTCGCGCATCCACAGGCCCGCATACTGGCCGGCAGCACCGATGTGGGATTGTGGGTGACCAAACAGCTCAGGCATTTGCCCGAACTCATCTATATCGGCCAGGTCGCGGAACTGCGCGAGATGTCGGACGATGGAAAAGAACTCTACATTGGGGCCGGCGTCCTGCTGAATGACGCCTACGGCGAGCTGGTGTCGCATTACAGCGAGCTGGACGAAATGCATCGACGCTTCGCCTCTTATCCCATACGCAATGCCGGCACATTGGGCGGCAACGTTGCCAATGGTTCGCCAATAGGCGATTCCATGCCCGCGTTGATCGTGCTGGGTACGCGCATCGTGCTTCGCCAGGGCGAGCGTGTGCGTGAAATGCCGCTTGAGGACTTCTATCTGGATTACCAGAAGAATGCCATGGAGCAAGGCGAATTCGTGCAGGGCATCAAGGTGCCCTTGCCCAGGCCTGCACAGCGTTTCCGCACGTATAAATTATCCAAGCGCTTTGATCAGGACATTTCCGCCGTGTGCGCGGCGTTTGCGATCACGCTGGATGACCGGGACATCATTACGGATGCGCGCATCGCGTTTGGCGGTGTGGCGGCCACACCCAAGCGCGCCGCGCTGGCTGAACAGGCATTGCTGGGGCAGCCCTGGGCACAAGAGGCAGCCTCTGCCGCCATGGACGCACTGGGCCAGGATTACACCCCCTTGTCCGACATGCGCGCCAGCAGTGCTTACCGGCACACGACGGTAAAGAATCTGCTGCAGCGCTTCTTTCTGGAAACCCGGCCGCAGGCGCCGCTGGAACCCGCGCAGACCAGTGTGTTCGCCTGCGCGGTTGCATCCTGAGGGGACGAAATGAATACGCAAGTAGAAGCTTTCATGGCGCAGCCGGTGACGGTTGGCGACACCAGGGCCACCGGCAAGAGCCTGGTGCACGAATCGGCCGACCTGCACGTCAGTGGCGAGGCCACCTATACCGACGATATTCCTGAATTGATCGGAACGCTGCATGCCGCGCTGGGCCTGTCGGCCAAGGCGCATGCGCGTGTCGTATCCATGGATCTGGAGCCGGTGCGGCAGGCCGCGGGCGTGGTTGCCGTGCTGACTGCGCAGGATATTCCGGGCGAAAACAATTGCGGCCCGGTCCTTCACGATGATCCTTTGCTGGCCGATGGCCTGGTGCAATACATCGGCCAGCCCATGTTTTTGGTGGTCGCCGATAGCCACGACGCCGCCCGCCGCGCGGCGCGCATGGCCAGGGTGGAGTATGAAGAGAAACCGGCCGTGCTGTCGCCCCAGCAGGCCAAGGCCGAGCAGTCCATGGTGCTGCCGCCGATGTGCCTGACGCGGGGCGATGCCTGCCGGGCAATTGAAGCGGCGCCCCATCGCCTGACCGGCACCTTTGAGTGCAATGGCCAGGAGCAGTTTTACCTGGAAGGACAGATCGCTTATGCCGTGCCCAGGGAAAGCCATGGCGTGCATGTGTGGTGTTCCACCCAGCATCCCAGCGAAATGCAGGCGCTGATTGCGCATTCGCTGAATTGGCAGTCGCACCAGGTGCTGGTTGAATGTCGGCGCATGGGCGGCGGCTTTGGCGGCAAGGAATCGCAGTCAGCGCTATTCGCCTGCCTGGCTTCGATCAGCGCGACACGCCTGCGTCGTCCCGTCAAGCTGCGCGCCGATCGCGACGACGACATGATGATCACCGGCAAGCGCCACGGCTTCTTTTACGAGTACGACGTTGGCTACGACGACGAGGGCCGTATCCTGGGCGTGACACTGGACATGACCTTGCGCGCCGGTTTTTCGGCTGATTTGTCCGAGGCGGTGGCCACGCGCGCCGTGTGCCACTTTGATAATGCCTACTATGTGCCCGATGTCGAGATCAAAGCCATGTGCGGCAAGACTCATACTCAATCGAACACGGCTTTTCGGGGTTTCGGCGGACCGCAGGGCGCGCTGATGATGGAAGTGCTGCTCGACATGATAGGGCGCAAGCTGGCGCGCGATCCGCTGGACATCCGGCGCGTGAACTTTTACGGGATCGAAGACCGCAACACGACACCTTACGGCCAGATCGTTGTGGACAATATCCTGCATCCTCTGGTGGATCAGCTGGAGACAGAAAGCGATTATCGTGCACGCCGCCAGGCCGTGCTGGACTTCAATCGCAGCAGCCCGATACTCAAGCGCGGGCTAGCGCTCACGCCCGTGAAATTCGGTATTTCCTTTAACGTGCCCGCCTTCAACCAGGCCGGCGCACTGGTGCATGTGTACCGCGACGGTTCGGTGCTGGTCAATCACGGCGGCACGGAAATGGGCCAGGGCCTCAATACCAAAGTGGCCCAGGTGGCTGCGGCCGAACTGGGCCTGGATCTGGATCGGGTGCGCGTCACCGCGACCGATACCAGCAAGATCGCCAATACCTCGGCCACGGCGGCCTCCACGGGCACGGATCTGAACGGCAAGGCTGCGCAGGATGCCGCCGTGAAGATACGGCGTCGTCTCGCCAAGGCCGCGGTTGCAAAATGGGGCGGCAGGCCCGACGAAGTGGTATTCGTCGACAACCATGTCATCGTGAATGGGCAGCGGCTGCCTTTTGTCGAGGTGGTGGATGCCGCCTACTGGGCGCAGGTCCAATTGTGGTCCGAAGGCTTTTACGCCACGCCGGGCATACGATGGGACAAGAAGACCATGTCGGGCAAGCCCTTTTATTACTACGCCTATGGCGCGGCGGTGTCCGAGGTGATTATTGACACGCTGACCGGCGAATGGAAGCTGCTGCGCGCCGATGCCCTGCACGATGTAGGCCGCTCCATCAATCCGGCCATCGATATCGGCCAGGTCGAAGGCGCGTTCATCCAGGGCATGGGCTGGCTGACGATGGAAGAACTGTTCTGGAACAAGGAGGGGCGGCTGATGACGCACGCCCCGTCCACCTACAAGATTCCCGCCGTCAGCGACTGCCCCGCAGACTTTCGTGTCAAGCTGTTCGACAACCGCAACGTCAAGGACAGCATTCATCGTTCCAAGGCGGTAGGCGAACCACCGCTGCTCCTGCCTTTCAGCGTTTTCAATGCCATTCGTGACGCAGTCGCCAGCGTAGGCGACTATCGCCACGAACCGCCGTTGAATGCGCCCGCCACGCCAGAGGCTATTCTCAACGCGGTGATGGCGGTGCGTGGGCTGGGAGCACGGTCGTGAACACTTGGCTCACGCAGGCATTGCGATTGATCGGGGCGGGCGAGCGCGCCGTGCTGGTCACGGTTGCCCGGGCCGAGGGATCGACGCCGCGCGAAGCGGGCGCCAAGATGCTGGTGTCCGCGAGCCAGCAATGGGACACCATAGGAGGCGGTCATCTGGAGTGGCGCGCGCTGGATCTTGCCCGCACCATGCTGCGCGGCCAGGCGCTGGATGCTGCGTGCAAGGTTGAGCGCATGCCATTGGGCCCCAGCCTGGGGCAGTGCTGCGGCGGTGCCGCCACGCTGGTCTTTGAGCTGCTTGCACAAGCGGATGCAGAATGGCTGCAGGCGCTCGACACGGCCTTGCGCGGCCGACGCGCCTGTGTGCGCCAGCGTACGGTCAGCGATGAGCAGGGCCGGCCCGTGACGAGTCAGGTGGTGCTATTGGATGCCGATGCCGGCAACGTGCTGAGAACGCAGGGAAGCCATGAGCGTGCCGCGCCGTCGGCGCAGCCTTTATCGGAGGCGCCCGCATGGCCAGCGCAGAGCCTGCCCGCTCGCACAAGCGCCCACCGCGCTTCAGTGCCCTCTGCGCCAGAAACGTGCGTTCTCGCCAGCGTTGACGGGCGGCTCGTCATGGCGGAGCGACTGGCGCCGCCTGGCCTGCATATCGTCTTGTTTGGCGCGGGACATGTCGGCCAGGCCATTGTCCGGGTGCTGTCCAGCCTGCCGTGTACCATTAGCTGGGTGGACGAGCGCGATGCGCAGTTTCCCGCCGAGATCCCCGCCCATGTCGAGATCGAAGCCACCGACACGCCCGAGGCGGTGGTGGCCCAGGCGCCGGCAGGCAGCTGTTTTTTGGTGATGACGCATTGCCATGCGCTGGACCAGCGGCTGTGCCAGCATATCTTCAAGCGCGATGATTTTGCCTACTTTGGCCTGATTGGTTCGCTGACCAAACGGCGCAAATTCGAGCGACGGCTAGCCGAGCGTGGGGTGGACCCGCGGCGCTTTGCGCAGATGGTTTGCCCGATCGGTATCGAAGGCATTCACGGCAAGGCGCCGGAAGTGATCGCCATTTCGGTGGTGGCCGAACTGCTGCGCGTTAACGAGCAACGGCAGGCTGCCTTGCAATTCCCATCCACACCGGCCGCCAGCGTGGCAACGCAGATGTCTGCGTTTGCCGATGAGCTGGTGTATGTCCATTGACCGTATCAGCATGAACTCAAGTCAAATCACTGCCGCCGCAGGCGGCCAGGGCCCGCGTGCGGCCTATCGTTCCCGATTGCTTTACTTTACCGGCGTGCCTGATGGCGACACGGAAAATGGCGCGACGGTATTCCTGGAAGACGGCCTGCTGGTGGTGGAAGATGGCCGGATTGCCCAGATTGGCGATTACCGGCGCCTGGTGTCTGGACTGGCGCCCAACACGCGGATTGTGGATTTGCGCGGCAAGCTCATCATTCCGGGCTTTATCGACACCCACATTCATTATCCGCAAACGGACATGATTGCTTCCCCCGCCGCAGGCTTGCTGCCCTGGCTGGAAACCTGGACGTTTCCGACGGAAAGGCGGTTTGACGATCCGGCGCATGCGACCGAGGTAGCCCATTTCTTTCTGGACGAACTGCAACGCTGCGGCACGACGACCGCGCTGGTTTACTGCACTGTCCATCCCGGATCGGCGGAGGCTTTTTTTACGGCCAGTCATGAACGCAATCTGCGCATGGTGGCAGGCAAGGTGTTGATGGACAGAAACTGCCCGGAGTTCCTGCGCGATACGGCTGAATCGGGCGGACGCGACAGCGAAACGCTGATCCAGCGTTGGCATGGAAAGGGCCGGCAGATGTATGCGCTGACGCCACGCTTTGCGCCGACCTCGACACCCGCGCAGCTGGGCGTGTGCGGCGAATTGGCCCAGCGTTATCAGGATATCTTCATCCAGAGCCATGTGGCAGAGAATGCGGACGAGGTGAAGTGGGTGGCGCAGTTGTACCCCGGCTACCGCAGCTATCTGGATATCTATGATCAGTACGGCTTGCTGCGCCCCCGCGCGGTGTACGGCCATTGCATCTGGCTCGACGACACGGATCGCCGCCGCATGCGCGATGCGGGTGCGCTCGCCGCCCACTGCCCCACCTCCAATCAGTTTCTGGGCAGCGGCCTGTTTGATTTTGCATCGGCCGAAACCAGTGGCATGCCGGTGTCTCTGGCCACCGATGTGGGCGGCGGTTCTTCCTTTTCGATGCTGCAGACCATGAACGAAGCGCACAAGGTGGCGCGTCTTTCCGGCTATCACCTGAGCGCGCTCAACATGTTTTATCTGGCGACCCAGGGTGCGGCGCAGTCGCTCGGGCTCGATGGCCAGATCGGCACGCTGGCGCCTGGCGCTGAAGCGGACTTCATTGTGCTGGATCCACAGGCCACGCCGCTGCTGGCACGCCGTACTGCGCAGTCAGGTTCGCTGGAGGAATTGCTGTTCGCGCTGGCGATGCTAGGGGATGATCGCGCAGTGGCCGCCACCTATGCCGCCGGGCGTCAACTGCACGCGCGGCAGGCCGGCGCATGACCCGAAAATAGCGCAGCTTTCCCAGATTCCTATATGATGGCTCTGGCCGTGCCGGGAACAACGGTACCGCCGAGACAAGCATGAATCTGGAGGAAGCACAATGACGGTGCGGCGCACCACTGAAGAACTGGATACCTATTTGCTCAAGGTGTTCTGCCTGCTTGTGGCAGAGCGCAGCGTGTCGCGTGTTGCGCTCAAGCTGAACCAGTCGCAGCCTACCATCAGCGTCGCCCTGCGGCGGCTGCGCGGCATTCTGGGTGACCCGCTGCTGGTGCGCGAAAAAGGCGGCATGGTTCCTACTGAGCGTGCGCTCAGCCTGCTTGAGCACGCCAAGGGCGCGCTGGCACAGATAGACAGCATGGTCGCCCAGCCCGAAAACTTCGAGCCCTTTACCTCGCGTCAGGATTTTCGCGTCGGGTCGCCCGATTATCTGGCCCCTGTGTTCATGGGCAGTGTTTCCGCCCGTCTGCGGCGCGAAGCGCCGCACGCACGCCTTACTGTGCACTCCCTGGGCCCGGATTTCGACTTCGAGCGTTCGCTGGCCGAGGGCGATCTGGACGTTGTCATTGGCAACTGGCCCGAACCGCCAGACCGCATGCACTTGTCTGTATTGCTGGAAGACGAAATCGTTTGCCTGGTGGCCGCCAATCATCCGCTGGCAAAGAAGGGCATGACGCTGCAGGATTATCAACAGGTGCCTCATGTCGTGCCCCTGCCGTATTCAATCACCCAGCGCGGCGTCATCGACAGCGTGCTCGCCTCGTCGCGCATCGAGCGCGATGAACGGCTGGTTGTGCAGTCCTTCAACCTGGCGCCTTATCTGCTGGCCGATACGGATCTTGTCTTCACCACCTCGCGGCACTTTGCGGCCTTTTACGCCAACCTGCTGCCGCTGACCATCCTGACCTCGCCCCTGCCGTTTCCACCCATGCGTTTTTATCAGCTTTGGCACGAACGCAACCATCAGTCGGCCTCGCATCGCTGGCTCAGACGCCTGCTGGGCGATTGCGGGCGGGCGCTGACAGGCGTGCAGGCATAGGCGAGGTGTGTTGCGATGACGTCTGCTCTGAACGCCACGCTGCGCAAGCGCACGCGTCTGCCCTTGTCGCTCAAGATCAAGTACATTCTGCGGTCGCGGCTGGAGCGCGGCGAATGGCCGATCGGCACGCAGATTCCCACGTTGCCCGAGCTGGTCGAGCAATACGGCGTATCGCGCGCAACCGTACGTGCTGCACTGGACGAGCTGGCGCGCGAGGGCCTGATCGAGCGCACGCGCGGCAAGGGCACGTTCGTCATTAACGACGCCGCCAAAGAGCACTGGTTGATGTTGCCCACCGACTGGCGTTCGCTGGTCAGGCATATCGAGCACCTAGATGTGCGTTTTACCGTGTTGGATGTCGGTCGCGGCGCGCTGCCCCCGGAACTGTCCGATGACCATGTTGCCGATGCCTATTGGCGGACCACGCGCATCAACTGGACGGCCAACATTCCCTACAGCCTGAACACGGTGTATGTGGCCGAGCGCCTGGCCCGTCAGCAGCAACAGGCGTTCGAAACCGAGCCCGTGCTGCCTGTCATGGCCAGGTACTTCAAAGAAGAGATCCGCACGGCAACACAGATGCTCACCATCCGTGCGGCCGATGCGCTGATGGCCAGGCATCTTGACATCGATATCGGCATGCCCGTCGCCCGGGCCCTGCGCATTGCCAAGAACGCGCAGCAGGAAACCGTCTACGCGGCCAGTATTCTTTATCCCGCCAAATATCTGTATATCGAAACGCATTTTCAGCCCTTCGACGAAGAGGATTGATACACACGCGCCTCGAGCAGGCCGCGAACGTCCTCAAGTCAGTATTTACCCTGACGCACCAGAGACAGCACACAATTGAATACAGAATTTTCTGTTGAATATTTAAGGCTTCAACTATAAAGTACTAAAAAGCGTACTTTTAAAAAATCGCCACTTCCCTGACTACACGAGGAGTTCAACTTGAAAATCACCATGCTGGGCACGGGTGCGGCATTGCCCGATCCCGACCGCGCGCAATCGTCCATTCTTGTTACGCTGGATAACGGAAAGCACTATCTTTTTGACTGCGGCGAGGGTTCGACGCGCCAGATGGTCAAGGCCAACATCAATCCTGCGGATGTTCCGTGGGTATTCCTGAGCCACTTGCATTACGACCATGTCTGCGGGCTGCCGTTCTTCGTATTGTCCAGCTGGGTGTTCAATCGCGAAGGCAAGCTCAAGGTCTTCGGGCCGCGCGGCACGCAAGACTTCGTCGACCATTCCTTTGAGAACGGCGCGTTTCGGCTGGATATCAAGGCCAGGGCCTCGTACGCCGTGCGGCAGAAAAACATCGATGCAGTACGTCCGCAGGTTATCGAGGTGGCCCCGGGGCTCATGTACGAAGACGACGATGTGAAGGTGTACATTGACCTGGTCGACCACATTCCCACGGAGATCACGGATTGCTTCGGCATCCGCTTCGAGGCAGAAGGCAAGGTTGTGGCGTTCAGCGGCGACACCGCACCCTGTGAATCCATGATTCGGCTTGCGATGGACGCCGATCTGCTGATTCATGAATGCACATTTCCCGAGTCGTTTCTCGAGCATCGCGCTAAATCCGGCGTGGGCACCTATGCGCATACCAGCCCGCTGCAACTGGGCGACATCGCCGCCAAGGCCAAGGTCAAAAGTCTGGTGGCCACGCATTTTGGGCATTACGACTCAACCAGCCCGGTCATCAAGCGCGCTGCAAAAAACCATTTGCCGGTCGATCTGATGGGCCCGGAGCGGCTGGATGAAGTCGCGCGGGATATTCGTCAAAGCTACAAAGGCGAGCTGCGCCTGGCAACCGATTTGATGCGCATTGATCTTTAGCGCCCTGGTGGCCTGTCCTTCACTGAATCATTTCAGGAGGTTTTATGTTTTCCGGATCCCATGCATTGAAAATCTGGCTGGCTGCGGTGGTGCTTACGCTGACGGGGGTTTCCGCCCCCGCCTATGCCGCCTATCCCGATCAGCCGGTGCGCATCGTGCTGCCTTATGCGCCCAGCGCCGCGGGCGATATTGTCATGCGCATCCTCCAGCCGCTGCTGTCCGACGAGCTGGGTCAGCCAGTGGTCATCGAGTACAAAAGCGGCGCGGGCGGGAATATAGGTTCGCAGGCGGTGGCACGGGCGGCGCCCGACGGCTATACCCTGGTTCTGGGCGCAACCAATAATTTTGTCATTAATCAGTACCTGTACAAGGATATGGGCTACGACCCGCTCACGGATTTCGAGCCCATTGGCAAGGTCGTGGATGTGCCTGCGTTTATCTACCTGAACACGGAAATACCCGCCAAGGACTTTGCGCAATTCAGGGATTACGCAAAAGCGCATCCCGGCGAACTGAACTACGGCACACCCGGCGCGGGCACGACGCCTGCGCTGTCGGGGTGGCTGCTGTCGGAAGCGGTGCAAGGCGATTTGGTGGCCATTCAATACAGAGGCTCAGGACCTGGCGTGCAAGCCTTGCTGGCCAATGAGATTCAGGTTTACATAGGCGGCTACGGCATTGCTTCGTCGTATCTTTCAACCGGAAAGATCATCCCGTTGGCGGTGGCGTCGGCCCAGCGTTTTGACGCGCTACCCGATGTGCCCACGACCGCCGAGGTAGGCATAGGCGACGCGGTAGTCAGCAACTGGTGGGGGCTTGCCGCGCCCGTGGGTACCGACAAGGCCATCATCGATACGCTCAGCGCGGCATTGCAGAAAGCCCTGGCCAATCCCGATGCGCGCGAGAAGCTTGCGAAGCTGGGCTTTGTCGTGGAGCCTGGGTCGCCCGAGCAATTCAAGGCTAGCCTGGCGCGCGAAGCGCCCTACTGGAAAGACGTCATTGAGAAGTCTGGCGTCAAGCTGAACTGATCACGCCAGACAGGCCTATCCTATGACATCCAGACTGACGTTCCGTCGCGAAGGCAGCGGTCCCGCGATAATCTTGCTGCATGGCTTTGCCTCGTCTTCGGGATTCTGGTCGGATCTGTCGCGGCGCCTGTGCGATCGCTACGACCTCATCGCCATCGACTGGCCCGGCTTTGGCTCTGCGCCACCAGCGCCCGCACTGGAAACAGCCGCGGCGTTTGCGCAGGCCGTGCTCGCGCTGGCGGATAGCCTGGGGCTGGACAAGTTCTGCGTGATCGGCCATTCGATGAGCGGGTTCGTGGTGCAAGAGTTGCTGGCCCATCACGAACACCGGTTGATGGCTGCGGTGCTCTATGGCGCCGGCCTCAAAGTGGACGCCTCGCGTCGCTTCGAAAGCCTTGACGACACCCTGAGCAGTCTGCATCGTGACGGCCCGGCCACGACGGCGGATCGCATTGTGCGCAATTGGTTCGCCAGCCCCCAGGACAGCACCTATGCCATGCAGGTTTGCCTGCAGGCCGCGCAGGGGATGACCGGGGAGGGGGCCGCAGCGGCGTTGCGGGCCTTTTTCGATTCGGATTACACGGGCAGGCTCAGCCATGTGCGCACGCCCGTGCTGGTGATTCTCGGCGAGCAGGAACGCAGCCATCCCCCCGACAGCGCCATCGCGCTCAGCCAGGCCCTGCCCAATGCCTGCCTGGTCATGCTGCCACGCTGCGGCCATGCCGCCCATCTTGAAGAACCTGGGCTGTTCGAAACCGCGCTGCTGGAGTTCATGCAATCCGACGTTCATCCGGCCTGACCCCGCATCCCATGCGACACGGGACGTGACGCATGGGATGCGGGGGCCCAGCCGAAACGCTCAGGCCCTTGCGTCGTCGCGCCAGGGATGATGTTCGATCCAGTGGCGGGCAATGGCGGCGCGTGTCGGAATCCAGACGCGGTCATGGCCCTGCACATAATCCAGGAAGCGCCTGAGCGAGGCAAAGCGGCCCGGACGGCCGATCAGCCGGCAATGCAGGCCGACCGAGAGCATCTTGGGTGTTTCGTCGCCTTCTTCGTACAGGACATCAAAGGCATCCTTGAGATAGGTAAAGAACTGGTCGCCGCTGTTGAATCCCTGTGGTGAGGCGAAGCGCATGTCGTTTGTATCCAGGGTATAAGGCACAATCAGTTGGGGCTTGTAGGTGCCGTCGCCCAGCTGTACGCGCGCCCAGAAGGGCAGGTCGTCGCCATAGTAGTCGGAGTCGTACAGAAAGCCGCCTTCTTCGGCGACCAGCCTCAGGGTGTTGGGGCTGTCGCGGCCGGTGTACCAGCCCTCGGGGTGCCGACCCAGCAAATGGGTGATGCGTTCAACGCAACGCTGCATATGCTCGCGTTCGACGTCTTCGGGTACCGACTGGTAGTGAATCCAGCGATAGCCATGACAGGCGATCTCGTGTCCGAGTTCAACAAATGCCTGGGCAGCCTCGGGGTGGCGCTCCAGCGCCATGCCGACCGCGAAAATCGTCAGCGGCAGGCCGCGGCGTTCGAATTCTCGCAGAATACGCCACAAGCCGGCGCGCGAGCCATACTCGTAGATGGATTCCATGGACAGATGGCGATCCGGAAAGCTGGCCGCGCCAACGATCTCGGACAGGAACTGTTCGGACCCTTCATCGCCATGCAGAATGCAGTTTTCGCCGCCTTCTTCGTAATTGAGCACGAACTGGACCGCAATGCGGGCTTTGCCTGGCCAATTGGCAAATGGCGGGTTTCGGCCATATCCGACGAGGTCGCGTGGATAGTTTTGTTGCATGAACAGGCTCCGGAAAGACAGGTTCTGAAAAGGCCCTGGCGTGCCAGGGATAGCAATCTAACGCTTTACGCTGAAGGCAAGCCAGGGATCGGCCGGCTTTTTGTCTGGCTGATCCATGCGGGCTTCGCAATCAGCGAGGTGATGATGCATCGCCCCTTTGGCGGCATCCGCCTCGCCCCGGGATAGTTTGTCGAGGATGTCTTCGTGTTCGACATACGAGCAGGCGGATTCTCCGGGCGTATCGTGCAGCGCGATGATCAGCGTGGTGCGTGCGCACAGGCTGTGCATGATTTCGGTGAGCACAGCGTTGCCCAGGATGTGGGCCATTTCAACGTGAAAAGCATTGGACAGGCGTATCCAGCTGACGCGATCGCCGCGCTCGAACGCCTGTCGTTCGCGCGCCACCATGGCGTACAGCGGCTGCAGCCGTGCGGACAGATCGGGCACGGCCAGCAGCATGTCGATGATCATGCATTCCATGCGCCGGCGCATCTCGAAAACATCGCGGGTTTCTTTGGCGTCGGGCTGCCAGACGAAGGCGCCGCGGTTGGGCTCCAGATCGACAATCTTGTTGTGTGCCAGGGCGGACAGCGCCGCGCGTACCGTGCTGCGCGAGCAGGCAAAGACTTTGCACAATGCGGCTTCGGTCAGCTTGGCGCCGGGCAGCAGGCGCCTGTCCATCACGGCATCGAAGATGTCGTCATAGACGCGATCTACCTCTGTTCGCTCGCTGGCATCGTAGGAGGCACGCCACGACGAGGCTTTGGGCGCCTCGAGCGAGGCTGTTACATCGTGATGCGAAGTCAGGTGCAGCATGCTCGAAATTCTCGAAAAGGACTGTTGACAATTATTGGGGATTAACCCAAAATCGTCAACATAAATTGTAGACAATTATTGGAGACAACATGGGTAAGCTATCCACCCACGTACTCGACACCATGCACGGCAAGCCCGCCCAAGGCGTCCGCATCGAACTTTTTCGCATCCAGGACAACGGCCGCAGTGCGCTGGCCGATGTCGCAACGAATAACGACGGCCGCTGCGACCAGCCTTTGCTCCAGGGCGACGCGCTGCAACAGGGCGTTTACGAGCTGGTGTTCCACATCGGTGATTACTTTGCAGGCAAAGGCGTGAGCGTGCCTGAGCCGCGATTTGTCGATCAGGTGGTGCTGCGTTTCGGTGTGGCCAACCCCGACGAAAACTATCATGTGCCATTGGTAACCACGCCATGGACGTGGTCTACGTATCGAGGCAGTTGATTTGCGCTGGCCGCGTTATGCGGCCAGCCATCCGGGGCGTGACACCCGGGGCCGGAGTATTTGAGCGTATGGCGACCCTCTGGCGCCCCTAGCCGGCGGCGCTCGAAGCCCAGGCCCGGGCACCCGCAAGTCGGGTGTCTTAACGCTATGCATAGGACTTCTCATGGAAGCTTTTCTGTATGAATATGGCAACCTGTTGTTGCGCTGGTTGCACGTCATCGCCGCGATCTCCTGGATAGGCGAATCCATCTACTTTGTCATGCTCGACAACAGCCTGCATCCGCCGCGCGGCGAGGAGAGCAAAAAACGCGGTGTATTCGGCGAAATGTGGGCGGTGCACGGCGGCGGTTTCTACCACAACCAAAAGTACCTGACCAATCCGGCCGAATTGCCCGACGACTTGCACTGGTCATTCTGGAAGTCGTACACAACCTGGCTGTCGGGCTTTGCGCTGTTTGCCATTCTGTACCTCATGAAGCCGGCCTTTTACCTGGTCAACCCGTCCAGCCCCTGGGCTTGGGCAGCGTCCATGAGCGGTGTTCAGGCCGGGATACTGGCCGTGGCGTTTCTGGTGGTCGGCTATATCATCTACTCGCAGCTGTGCCGTCGCATCAGCCCCAATATGGAGCGTGATGGTCTGCTCAGCGTGGCCGTCGGCGTGATGATGGTGATCTGCGCCTATCTTACTGTGCAGATTTTCCCAGGCCGTGCGGCCTTCCTGATTACCGGTGCCTTGATGGCCACCTGTATGTCTGCCAATGTGTTCTTCTGGATCATCCCCGGTCAGCGCCGCATGGTCGCCGCGCTCAAGGCGGGCAAGACGCCTGATCCCCTGGATGGCAAACGCGGCAAGCAGCGTTCGGTGCACAACACCTATTTCACGCTGCCGGTTGTGTTCCTGATGCTGAGCAATCACTATTCGTTCACGTATACCAGCCCGCACGCATGGATCATCATGACGCTGTTCATCTTTGCCGGCGCGGTGATACGCCAGTACTTCGTGCTGCGCCACATGGGCAGGAACGAGATCGGCTATCCGATTGCAGGCGTCGTGCTTCTGGCCATCATCGGCTGGCTGGCCGCGCCAGCCCCGGCCGTCGCGCCTGCAAGCCCGGCTGCGGTGTCTTCTTCGGCAGCGGGCACGTCGGCTGCGCAGACGTCGTCTGCCGCAACCGCTGCGGCATCGGCGACGGCCGCCGCGTCCGCCCAGTCGGGCGCGGGCGAGGCAGAATCCGGCATCACCATCGACAAGGTGCATGACATCATGGTGGCGCGCTGCACAGAATGCCATTCAGCCAAACCGACGTTCGCGGGCATTGCGGCCGCGCCGGCGGGCGTCGCACTGGATACCAACGCCGAAACCCTTATGCATGCGGCCCAGATCAAGCAGGTGGTGGCGAGCAAATACATGCCGCTGGGCAACATCACCAAGATGACCGACGAAGAGCGCGCGCTTATCGCGAGCTGGGCGGGTCAATAGTCCGCTGTCTTGCCGCGGTTCCTGCCAGGGCCCGTCTGTTATCAGGCGGACCCTGTTGACGAGAAGTGTAGGCAGCAGAGACCTGGCAGGGTAGACTATAAGCTTCAGGTTCAATCCAGAGATTGCGGACGGCGTGCGCGGTGGCGCTCTCCAAAGGACAGTCATGATGAAGCACGAACTGAAACTGATAGGCGCGCCTTCGGCCTTGCTGTTGCTTGAGGGGTGGTCGGCCACGGAAGGGCGTGATGCCATTCACAAAACGTTCATCTTCAAGAACTTCAACGAAGCGTTCGGCTTCATGACCCAGGCGGCCATGCAGGCCGAAAAGCTGGATCATCACCCTGAATGGACCAATGTCTACAATCGTGTCAGCGTCACGCTGACCACGCATGATGCCAAGGGTGTCACGGAACGCGATGTCTCGCTGGCGCTGTTCATGGATCAACTGGCCTGATGCCTCAGGCATGCTCCAGCCAGGCAACCAGCGCGGATACCGTGACCAGGGATAGTACGGTAGACAGCAGAATCGCGCGCGAAGCCACAGCGGGTTCGCGCTGATATAACTGAGCCAGCATGAAGGGGCCGGTACCCACAGGCAAGGCTGCCAGCAATACGGCGACCGCGGCCCACATGGGCGGCATATCAAATACCCAATACGCCAGCACAAACGCCGCAAGCGGATGCAGCAGCAACTTGAGCGCAACGATGCGCCATACCGTGCCCTGCTGGCGCGCAGCACGCCTTTGCGACAGAAACAGGCCTATCGTCACCAGCGCGCAGGGGCTGGCCGAGTCGCCGAGCAGGGTGGTGAACTGTTTGATGGCATACGGCAGCGGCAGGCCCAGTATGGACACGATCATGCCTAGCACGGGAGCGGCGACCAACGGATTGCGCAGCAGCGACAGGCTCACTTTGCCGAGCGTGCGCGGCAGGCTGGGCACGCTTTGCAGATCGATTTCGACCAGCACGATCGAAAACGCAAACAGGCCGCACGCCGTGACCAGGATGGCCAGCACCACGGCGGGCATGCTGTCGTGTCCGAACACCATCAGGCACAAGGGGATGCCCATAAAGCCCGCGTTGGCGTAGGAGGCTGCCAGCGCCTCGATGCTCAGGTCCGCGAGCCGGGCCTTGCGCCGCCGCTCAAGCAGAAACGACACCGCAAAGACAATGGCAATGCTCAACACGGTGGCTGCGATGTAGCCTGGCTGATTGATTTCATTCCAGGTGACGGTGGCCATTGCCTGGAACAGCAGGGCGGGCAAGGCCATCCAGACCACATACTTGTTCAGGCTGTCGACGGCCCCTGGGCCAAGCAGCCGTTTGCGTCCACCGAGATAGCCCAGAAGAATCAGCGCAAAAAGCGGAAAGACGGCATTAACGATGATGCTCACGGTGCTCGATGTCTCAATGTCCTGGGGTTTGCGTTGCGGGGATTGCGTAACGGGATAGTGGATATAGGGGCCTTGACGCTTTGCCTGTTTGCGCCTAGCGTGCCAGATATTAAAGCAAATATTCATCGTAGCGGTGGAAACAGGAGGCCATATTGAGAACCCCAAACTACCCTGGCGCTGATGCGCATAAATGGGCCGCTGTAGACGACTATTTTTCGGAGCTGCTGGCGCCGCAAGATGAAGCCCTGACGAACGCGCTGAGTGCAAATGCGGAAGCGGGAATGCCGTCTCATGATGTATCGGCAGTTCAGGGAAAATTCTTGGCATTGCTGGTCAAGCTCATGGGTGCGCGCCATGTGCTGGAGATTGGAACGCTAGGTGGGTACAGCACCATCTGGATGGCTCGCGCCCTGAAGCCGGAAGGCCGTGTAACCTCCATCGAAATCGACCCGCTGCGGGCAAACGTTGCGCTTGAAAACTGCCGTGCCGCCGGATGCGCCGACAAGGTGGATATCCGTGTCGGCGCAGCATCTGATGTGCTGCCCCGGCTCGAAGGCCCTTTTGACCTCGTCTTCATTGACGCTGATAAGCCTAACAACCCTGTTTATCTTGAATGGGCACTGAAGCTCACGCGCCCTGGCTCGGTCATCGTTGGAGACAATGTCGTAAGGGGAGGAGCTGTGGTGGATCGCAGGAGTACGGATCCGAATGTGCTTGGGGTAAGGCGCTTTGCCGAGATGCTGGCAGCAGACCCTCGGTTGGACAGTACTGCGCTGCAAACCGTGGGAGAAAAGGGCTGGGATGGCTTTACCGTTTCCTTCGTCAAAGGATAAGTGCGTTGGGCCGGGTTCGCGCGAAAGACCCGGCAATGTCGAGGATTCCCACTCACGCCATGGCCCTTGCGCTGAGAAACAGTCCACACCCAAACACCACGTGAGTTGTCAGGCTTGCCGCGCGAGCCATCCATGGGCGAGGCGTTTTGGCGGCCGCCACGCCCGCACCAAGTGCTGGCTGAAGAATCAACCAGGGCAATGCAACCGACAGGATCCCCATCAATAACGCAGGCGTGAGCGTGGGCGCCTTAATCCAATGCGGGCCAACCCAGCACGCCAGCGCAAAAGCGAATGCAATGCCAGTGAAGTAGTGCAGCGCCCAACCGCAAACCTTTTCGCCGCGGACCGCAGCCGCGTCTTTAATGGATTGATGAAACCATCTGCCCTGGGTCCAATGTCCGCACCAGCGGCCGAGCATCGCGTAATCCAGTGTGGGGATGCCCATGCGTCGCAGCAGCAGAGACCACAAATCCATCAGCACAGTGGCGCCAGCGCCCACCCCAAGCCAGTACATCGCCGCAGAGATCGATTCATTCATAAAGCCACCGTTTCCTCTAGGAGTTACATTGTTGTTTTCACTATAGTGGTTCAAGTGCACTTTAACGCAAGGGCTGAATATGGATATTTCTGAAGTTGCAAAGCGGTCGGGCCTGGCGACGTCAACACTCCGCTTTTACGAAGAAAAAGGACTGATTCGCTCCATAGGGCGGCGAGCACAGCGTCGCGTGTTCGATTTGCGCGTACTGGATCAACTGGCCATCATCGCGCTGGGACGGGCGGCTGGATTCTCGTTGCACGAAATCGGCGGCATGCTTCATGCAGACGGCAAAACGCATATTGACCGGCAGGCGCTGATGGCCAAGGCTGAGGAGATCGACCGTTCAATCAAGCAAATGAAAGCGGTGCGGGACGGCTTGCGCCATGCGGCGGATTGTCCGGAAAAAAGTCATCTTGATTGCCCCACTTTTCGCAGGCTGATGCGTGCGGCAAACGCTGGCGAGATCAGGCCATTACTGGAAAAGGTATCACGCGCTTGAGCCCTGTGCATCTCTGACGCCTCTTGGCATTGTGGACAGCAACAACTCGGCTTGACGATTGATGGTCGGCATCGATACTGAACGATGGCAGCAATGTTTTCGTATTGTTTATTGGTTATATTGACTGTGAAACGCTATAGCCCTCTACACTTGGGGTTTTTATGACGCAGGCCATGCACAATTCTTCAGATTCGCTTCTTTCGGCGCTGCTGCCGCCTCTCATGCCTTTTGTCAGCTACACCGATGCCGAAGCGGCGGTGCGGCGGCTGGTCGAAATCTACGACCGCAACACAGCGTTCATACGCGATGGCTTCTCGCGCTATATTCAGGTGGGGGGCGATAACCGGCGCATTCGCGCCTATTACCCGGCCCTGCGCATACGTGTCGATACTTACCAGGAAGTCGACAGCCGGCTGTCCTACGGCCACCTGGTCGAGCCAGGCGCCTACATGACCACCATTACCCAGCCGCGGCTTTATTTCGATTATCTGCTTGAGCAAATCGGGCTGCTCATCCGCAATCATGGCGTACCCGTCGAGGTGGGTGAATCTAACTTGCCCATCCCGCTGCATTTTTCATTTGGCGATGACCAGCAGTATGTAGAGGGCGTGTATTCGGATTCGCTGCTGGGCGAATCGTTGCGCGATCATTTCGACGTGCCCGATCTGGCCGTGACCGATGACACCATTGTCAATGGCACCTGGCAGGGTCAGCGCAATGAAGCACAGCCCTTGGCCCCCTTTACCGCGCCACGGATCGACTATTCATTGCACCGGCTGCAGCATTACACGGCGACCGCACCCGACCACTTTCAGAATTTCGTGCTGTTTACCAACTATCAGTTTTATGTCGACGAGTTCTGCCTGTGGGCCAAGCAAGTGCTGGCCAGCGGCGAGGGCGGCTACACGGCGCTGGTCGAGCCAGGCAATCGCATTAGCGTGCCGGGGCCCCAGGGCGCATGCAAGGATGCGCCGCTTGCCCGCATTCCGCAAATGCCGTCCTATCATCTCAAGCGCGACCAGCACTCTGGCATCACGCTCATCAATATTGGCATCGGGCCGGCCAACGCCAAGACGATTACGGATCATGTGGCCGTGCTGCGGCCTTCCGCCTGGCTGATGCTGGGGCATTGCGCAGGACTGCGCACAACGCAGCGCCTGGGCGATTATGTGCTGGCGCATGGCTATGTGCGCCAGGACCATGTGCTGGACGAAGATGTGCCCATCTGGGTGCCCATACCGCCGCTGGCCGAAATCCAGGTCGCGCTGGAGCAGGCGGTGGCGCAGGTGTCCGGGCTGGATGGGTGGGAACTCAAAAAAATCATGCGCACCGGCACGGTAGCTTCCACCGACAACCGTAACTGGGAACTGCGTGACAATGTCGAGCCGGTGCGCCAGCTGTCGCAATCACGCGCGATTGCGATGGATATGGAATCCGCCACAATCGCCGCCAACGGTTTTCGCTTTCGCGTCCCCTATGGCACGCTGCTTTGCGTATCAGACAAGCCGCTGCACGGCGAGCTCAAGCTGCCTGGCATGGCCAGCAATTTCTATCGCAAGCAGGTGGGCCAGCATTTGCATATCGGCATCCGTGCGCTGGAGCTCCTGCGCGACATGCCGCGTGAGCGGCTGCACTCACGCAAGCTGCGCAGCTTTATCGAGACCGCGTTCAAATAAAAGGCCTGTCGTCCCGCGCAGGCGGGCCGACAGATTCCGTGCGTGCCAAACGCCAAGGGGCGGCAGTTGTCGCGGGCGCTCACGCGTGCCGGCCTGGCGGCCGGATGCGAAAGCCCGCCAGGCCTATTCAGGCGCGGCCAGGCGGGCGGGCATGCTGGATGCGTTGCGTGTTTCGCTTATTGCTTGCGTGCGGCAATATCTTTCTGCGCCTGGTCAACGAGCGCTTCGCCCACCGTCTTTTTCCATTTGTCGAAGACGGGTTGCGTGACCTTCACGAACGCATCGTGCTGCTCGGGTGTCAACGAGGTGACGGTCACGCCGTGACCTTCTATTTCTTTGAGCAGGGCAGGATCCTCGGGCGTCACGCCTTTACGGGCGATTTCGATCTCCTTCTTGCCGGCCTCGAGCGCAGCATCACGCACGATCTTCTGGTCTTCTGGCGTCCAGGATTCCCAGACCTGTTTGTTCACCACAAAGATGAGCGGATCGGCAACATAATTCCACAGTGTCAGGTATTTCTGTGCCACGTCGTAAAGCTTGGCGCCCGCATAAATGGAGAGCGGGTTTTCCTGACCATCCACTGCGCCGGTGGCCAGGGCGGGTTGGGCATCGGCCCAGCTCATTTGCGTCGGGTTGGCGCCCAGGGCGGTGAATGTGTCGATGTACAGCGGCGAGCCGACCACGCGCAGTTTCATGCCTTTCAGGTCTTCCGGCGATTTGACTTCGTGCTTGGAATTGCTGAGCTGGCGATAGCCGTTTTCACCCCAGGCCAGCGGCACGACGCCCTTGCCTTCCACGATATTCAATAGCTGCTTGCCGACGTCGCCCTCGATCAGCGCATCGATGGCAGCATAGTCGGGCATGAGGAAGGGCAGAGAGAAGAGGTTGAGTTCCTTGATTTGCGGCGACCAGTTGATGGTCGAACCAATGGCCAAGTCGATCAGGCCTTGCCGGATGGCGGTGAACTCGCGCGTTTGGTCGCCTTGCACCAGCGATGTGCCGGGGTAGATTTTGATATTGATGCGGCCGTCGGTGCGTTCGCGCACCAGATCTGACCAGATCTGCGCGCCTTGCCCCCAGGGGAAAGCGGTGCTCACCACAATGGAAAGCTTGTATTCGGATTTGTAATTGGCCGCGTGGGCCGTGGACGTGGCAGCCAGCGCGGCCACCGAGCAGGCGATGGCGCCCAGCAAAGTGCGGATTTTCATGAGTTCTCCTCGTTCAATGATTGTTCTCGTTAATGTGAGCAATGGTAACGACAGCCGATTTATCCCGCAAGCGTTAACGTCCGGGCCCGCCAGGCGGTGAAGGCGGGCCGTTTTGCGTCAGAATCCCAGATAGCGTGGCAGCCACAAGGCCAGCTCGGGGAAGACGATCACCAGCACCAGCACGGTAAACATGGACACCAGCAACCACAACACCCACTGCACAGTGCTCTCCATGGGCACCCGGGCGATCCGGCACGATACCATCAAGTTCACGGCCAGCGGCGGCGTAAACTGCCCCACGGCAACCATGATGGTAAGCAGCACACCAAACCACACATAATCCCATTGGTAGACGTTGGCAATGGGCACCAGCAGCGGCACGAAAATCAAGAAAATCGAAATACCGTCCAGGAACATGCCCAATACAACCAGCAGGACAATCAGCAGGCTGAGTACGCCATATTCTCCCAGACCGGAATTGACAATGGCGCGGGTGACGGGGTCGATAATACTGAGCGTGGACAGTGCCCACGCAAAAATGCCCGCCAGCGTCACCACCAGCATGATGACGGCCGACAGCTCACCCGCTTCGCGCAGAATGCCGAACAGGTCGCGCACCTTGATCGTGCGATGTATGCACATCCCCACGAACAGTCCGTAGAACACGGCCACGACGGCGGCCTCGGTGGGCGTGAACAGCCCGATACGCATGCCGCCCAGAATCAGCACGGGTGCTGCCAGCCCCCAGGAGGCATGCAGCAGGCTGGGCCAGAAGCGGGGCCGGGGCAACTCGGCCTCCAGCGCGCCCATGTTGTGGCGGCGCGCCAGCCACACGGCCGGTATGATCAGCGCGATGCCAACCAGGATTCCCGGGATCATTCCTGCCGCAAAGAGAGCAGGCACAGACGCCTGCGGCACCAGCACCGAATACACAATGAAAGCGATCGAGGGTGGAATCAGAATGTCCGTCGAGGCCCCTGCGGCCACAATGCTGGCCGAGTAGGAGGGGGGATAGCCGGCGCGCCCCATTGCGCCGATCATGACCGCCCCGACCGCAGCCGCGCAGGCTGGCCCGGAACCTGATATCCCGCCCAGAAACATCGCGACCGCAATGGCGACCAGCGGCAGCATGCCTGGCCCGCGCCCGACGATGGAAATCGCAAAATTCACCAGACGGCTGGCGACGCCAGACCGGTCAAAAATCGACCCCACCAGCACAAACATGGGAATGGCCAGCAAGGGATACTTTGCCAGCCCCGCATAGAAATTCTGCGGCACGGCCAAAAGCCCATACCAGTTCGTATCCAGATTGGTCAGTATGATGGAGAGCGTTCCCGCCACGCCCAGCGCCACGCCGACCGAGGTGCCGATCAGCATCAGCACCGCAAACGTGATGAACAGCAGCGCCGCCGTCATGGGCGGCTCCGCAGGCGACGTTGCAGCATACCTGCAACGCGCAGCGCGATCCCGGTCGCGAGAATGGGCATCCACATCGAATACCACCACGTGGGGATGCCGATCGCCGGCGATGTATCGCCCCAGTTATATTCGTCGTATACCATCCGTGCCGAAAGCACGGCCAGCAGAATAAAAAACAGAAGCGTGACCAAGAGACTCACGATTGCCAAAATGCGCTGGCGAGCCGGTGAGCCGCCATCGGCAAACAGCTCAATGCGGATGTGCTGATTGCGCACAAATGCGGTGGCGCCAGCGGTCATCGTCAGCACGATCAGCAGAAAGATGGATATTTCTTCCGTCCAGGCAAATGAACCGTCCGTGAAGTACCGCACCAGCACGTTGGCAAAGGTAATGATGGCCAGCGTCGCCATGATGAGCACTGAAATCCAGTCTTCTATGCTGAGTGGCACCTTGACAGGCGGGTCGCTGATTTCCGGCAGAATGGGCTCAATGGCCTCCGCCGGCTTGTCTGGCTCGCTGGCCATGTTGCGTGAATTGGACATGATAGGAAGCCGCTCGCCGCGGCGTTTATTCTTTTATAAAGAAAGACCACATGCTAACGCGTCAGCGCGCAGATTAAGGGGACGAAGCGTTCAGGGTTTCCCCTGAGCCAGGCGGGTCTGGTGCATGGCACGTCCGCCCGCGCCAAATCCGCCGTGAGCCGTGCCGAATTGCAGGCCCCCGCCACTGGCGCGACAGGCCGTTCGCGTCGTAGAATGCGCCAGTCCATTGCGGCCTGGGCCAAGCCCTGATGCCGCAATTCCTTTTGTTTCGTGGCTGCGCCGGCTCTCGTCTGGTGGCGGTCCTGAGGAGTCGGGTCTTGTATCGCTTTTTGTGGCTCGCCGCCTATATCGGCGCGGTGAGCGGCTTCGATATGGCGCAAATCGTGTTTGCGGACGCGAATCGCTACATCGCACCGGATACGGGTGCCGTTCTCAAGATCATCCGCAACCCCAATCCGCTCATGACGACACGCCAGGCGCACCATGTGACGCTGCCCGAACTATGCCCGGCCTCGCACAACCCAGGCCCTGGCTCGAGCCTGTGCATTCGCTATCGGAGCAGGGGGGCGTTCCTGGAAGTCTTTTCGTTGGCTGGCTATATCCGCGCATTTATTGGACACCCCGTGGTGCGCGACGTCGAAATGCTGGCCCAAGTCGTCGCGCGGGATTGCGCGCAGGCCTTGGGCCATAAGGTTAAGGTAACCGCCGTGTTTGAACTGCCCGCCCTGGGCCAGCGTGTTAACACAACTGTCGTCGGCAGGCCTGCATGCTGATTGGCAAACCCGGTCTCACCGGGCGCGTTTCGCCGTCTTCCGTTTTGCGCTGTCCTTACTGCCTGCCAGGCTTTTTTTCTCCTTTACGCCGCCTTGTCGTTTGTTCGATTTGGCATCGGCTTTTTTTCCTTCCATCTTTTTTGCTTTCTTTGCCTTTTTCTTGGGCAGCGCCAGCATGGTTCCCCGGCATTCGGGCGAGCCGCAAAGGCATAAATACTGTTTACGCAGGGTTTTGCTGACGCACCCATCGATCATCAGGCCATAGTCGTAGAACAGCTCTTGGCCAGCGGGGATATCGCGCAGCGCAACAATGGTGACCCGTGTGCCATCGCTATTTTCCTGGGCTTCGCAATTGGGACTACAGGCATGATTGATCCAGCGCGCGTCGTTGCCGCGATTGCCGCCATCAATGATCATGCCGCTGCTCAGCGAAAAGAAAAAAGTGTGAAAGGGATCATCGGGATTGGTGGGAAAAAGCGCATCGGCCTGGTCTGAGGTGATGCGCCTGCCGCCATACTGGATGATGCGCGTGCCCGCGGGAATGGGTTTGGCCGCGAACACGCCATTTCCGTGCAGGGCGGATTGCCTGACGACATGCCAGGGGGTTCTGGCGGGCGCTTTGCGAGGGGTGCGGGGGGAGGCGGGGCGATCGGTGGTGCGCGGATTCTGGCGGGTCATGAAGCGTGTCCGGGTTTACGAAGACGGGTTGAGTAAAAGTGCCTTCAAGCGAAAGGGTAAACTTGAGGAACCGATATCTTATGAAATTAAGTGCCACTCCGTGAACACCTCAGACGAATCCACTGCCCGCAACGGCGCGCAAAGCCTGCTCGAAGCCCTTATTGCCCAGGGTGTCGATACGATTTTCGGCTATCCGGGCGGCGCCGTCTTGCCGCTTTATGATGCCTTGTATTCCGAACCGCGCATCCGGCACGTGCTGGTCAGGCACGAGCAGGGAGCGGTGCATGCAGCCGAAGGCTATGCGCGCTCTACAGGCAAGCCGGGTGTTGTTGTGGTGACGTCGGGCCCGGGCATGGCCAATACCACCTCGGGTCTGCTCGACGCGATGTGCGATTCGATTCCTGTCTTGTGCATCAGCGGCCAGGTCGCCACCAGCGCGATCGGCACCGACGCATTTCAGGAGTGCGATGCCATCGGCATCTCGCGTCCTGTCACCAAATGGAATGCGCAGATCCGCCGCACCGAGGATGTCGCGGCATTGGCTGCCAAGGCGTATCAACTGACAACCTCTGGCCGGCCGGGCCCGGTGTTGCTGGACTTTCCCAAAGACATGCAGATCGGCCTGGTGCCGGACTCAGCGGCTGCCCCGGCGAGCGACCCCATGGATGTGCCGGTAGGCGTGGAAACCACCGGCCCCACCGCGGAAGCCGCCATCAAGCGCGCCGCAACTCTGATCGCCAATGCGAAGCGTCCGGTATTTTACGGTGGCGGTGGCCTGATCAATTCCGGCATCGACGCCTGCCATGCCTTTACTACCCTGGTTCAGGATATGGGGGCGCCCTGCACGCTGACCTTGATGGGCCTGGGCGCGTTCCCCGCCGACGACCCGCTGTTCCTGGGCATGCTGGGCATGCACGGTACGCTTGAAGCCAACCTGGCCATGCACCACGCCGACCTCATCATCTGTGTGGGTGCGCGCTTTGATGATCGCATTACCGGTCGCCTGTCGGATTTCTGTCCGCATGCCAGCAAGATCCATCTGGATATCGATCCCGCTTCCATCAACAAGGTTGTTCGTGCCGACGTTGCCATGGTGGGCGACTGCTATCCGCTGTTGCGCGCCCTGCGCAAGGAGCTGGCACAGCTGGAACCGCAATCGGGCCGGCTGGATGCATGGTGGCAGCGTATCGCGGTGTGGCGCGCCAAAGAGTGCCTCAAGGTCCAGCCTTCGACGGAAAACATTCTGCCGCAAGATCTCATGCAGCGGCTGGACAAGGCGCTCGAAGGATCGGACGCCATTATTTCCACCGATGTCGGCCAGCATCAGATGTGGGCGGCGCAATACATCAAGTTCAATCGTCCCAACCGCTGGCTCACCTCGGGCGGGGCCGGCACGATGGGCTATGGCCTGCCGGCTGCCATCGGCGCGCAGATCGGCCATCCCGACAAGCCGGTTATTTGTGTCAGCGGCGACGCCTCGGTGCTCATGAATATTCAGGAACTGGCTACGGCAGTGCAGCACCGCACGCCTGTCAAGGTCGTGCTGTGCAACAACGGCCATATGGGCATGGTGAGACAGTGGCAGGAGCTCATCCATGACGGGCGCTACAGCCATAGCTACAACGCGTCGATTCCGGACTTCGTGGCGGTGGCCAAGGCCTTTGGCTGGGGTGCCGCGCGGGTGGAGGATCCTGCCGAGCTGGACGCCGCCCTGGCGGAATGCCTGGCCTACGATGGCCCGTTCTTTCTTGATGTGGTCGTGCTTGCCCAGGAAAACTGCTTTCCGATGATGCCTGCCGGTTATGGTCATCAACAGGTCATGCTGTCGGAAGATACCTGGTATGTGGAAGACTGAAGGCGTTAAGCGCTAGAAAACCCCAATGTCGCCAGGCGACACTTTCAGGTACAACTCCTAGCACCGAAAATCCCCGCGCAGGTGATCCATGCGCGGGATGTCAGCTTTGGCATGAGCACCATTGCCAGGGTTTTCTGTGCCATTCACGAAAACAAAGTTGGGGAAATAATGCGTACTACCAGGTTTACCAAATGGATGCTGGCGCTATCCGCTGTCGGCATGTTTGCCGCTGGCCCCGCGCTGGGAGCGACCAAACTCAAGATGGCCTATGCGCTGTCCACCAGTTCCCATTACGGGGCGGGGGCTGCCGCTTTTGCGTCAGCCATTGAGTCCGGCACCAACGGTGAGTTCACCATTGAGCAGTTCCCCAACAGCGCCCTGGGCGGCGAGCGCGAGGTCATCGAAGGCCTGCAACTGGGCACTATCGACCTGGCCATCGTTTCCACCGGCGCCACGCTTAACTTTGTGCCTGAAACCGGTGTCTTTGATATTCCCTTCCTGTTTCGCGATCTGGCACAGGCCCGTAAAGTACTGGATGGCGAGATCGGCCAGAAAATGCTCGACGCCTTTCCCAAGCGCGGTCTGGTCGCGCTGGCCTGGGGTGAGCAGGGCTTTCGTCATCTGACCAACAACGTGCGCCCCGTCGTCAAGCCTGAAGATGCCAAGGGCCTCAAAATCCGCACCACGGAGAACCCTATTCACATCGCCGCCTTCCGCCAGATGGGTGTGCTGGCCACGCCCATGGCTTGGCCCGAGGTCGCCACAGCGCTGCAGCAGGGCACCATCGATGGTCAGGAGAATCCGCTGTCGGTGATTGTCTCGGCCAAGCTGCCGCAGTTGCAGAAGTATCTGTCCCTGACCGCGCACGTATATGGGCCGGCACTCGTGCTGATGTCGCCCAATGTGTACGATGGCTTGTCGGATGACGATAAGGCCAAGTTCAAGGCGGCGGGCCATGAATCGGCGCTGGCCATGCGCAAGTACGTGGATGATATTGAGCAAAGCGGTGTCGAAGCCGTCAAGAAAGAGGGCATGCAGGTCAACCAGGTTGATCACGACGCCTTCGTCAAGGCGGTGGAGCCCGTCTACCCGCAGTACTACAAGCAGTTCGGCAAAGAGCTCGTCGAATCTATCCGCAATACCCAATAGCCAATTCGGTGCGAGCCCGCCGGGATGTCCGGCGGGTTGCCCGGCCGAGCGGCCACAAGCTGCCGACGCCTGAATACAGGACATCACCTTGGCCTTACTCCGCTTTCTCGATCGCGCGCTGTTTCGCGTCATATCCCTGATCACTCAGCTTCTGATGCTGTCCGCCGTGGGCGCCGGCTTCTATCAAGTGGTGGCCCGTTTCATACTCCAATCGCCTGCCGACTGGAGCGAAGCCTGGACGCGCGCCTCGTTGATCTGGACGGTGATGCTGGGCATCGCCCTGGCCTTTCGCTACGGCGCCATGCTGAGTGTGGAAGTGCTTCACGGTTTTCTGAAAGGCCGCAACAAGCGCTGGCTGGAACATTTGGTGATGGTCATTTGCGTCAGCTTCCTGGGTTTCATGGCCTGGATAGGCGGTCAGATGACTTACCGCGTGCGATTCCAGACCATGCCCAGTCTGGAAATCTCCATCTCCTGGGTGTACGTGGCCATCCCCATCGGCACCACGCTCGCCATATTGGCTGTCCTCGCGTACTGGGCGGAAGGCTCGCATGACGCGGTTGTGGACGAGACCACGGTTTGAATCGCGCCATGATGAGCCCGCTTTGCGCCCGGCCCCCGCATGCCCCGGGCCGCCAGGCCCTGGCCGCCTGCGCCGCGCCGGCGTCAGGTCGCGCCCGCCCGCGACGGGCCCGCGGCCGCTTACGCCCCTCTATCTGTCTTGATCTGGTGATGCTATGCCGCAGTTGATGGTCGTATCGATGCTGTTGTTCTTTGCCGTGTCCGTACCGGTGGCGGTATCCATCGGGCTGGCCAGCATACTGGGTGTCGCCTACGACGGGCAGATGACCTGGCTGGTCGTGGCACAGCAGATCTACGCGTCGCTGGACAAGTATCCGCTGGTCGCCGTGCCCTTCTTCATCTTGGCCGGCAACCTGATGGAGGCGGGCGGTATCTCCGAACGTATGGTGGATTTCGCCAAAAGCGTCGTCGGCGGCATGCAGGGCGGTCTGGCCTGCAGTTGCGTGCTGACCTGCATGATTTTCGCGGCGGTCGCGGGCTCCAGCGTTGCCACCACCTTTGCCGTGGGCGCAATTCTCATCCCCGCCATGGTCAAGCATGGCTATCCCAAGCCCTTTGCAGCCTCGCTACAGGCTTCGGCGGCCGAGCTTGGGGTCATCATCCCGCCTTCCATTCCAATGATCCTGTTCGCGGTTTCCACGGATACCTCGGTGGGCGAACTCTTTATCGCTGGTGTCGGCCCTGGCCTGCTCATTGCCGGCGCCCTCATGTTTTACGTGTGGTTTTACGCGCGCCGCCATGGCTATGGCAAGGCAGACGGCGTTGGCCGTCTATCGCTCTGGGTGTCGTTCAAGCGTGCATGGCTGGCCCTGCTGATGCCCGGCATCATTCTGGGCGGCATTTATGGCGGCATCTTCACGCCTACCGAAGCGTCCGCCGTCGCGGTGGTCTATGCGCTGATCGTAGGCTTTTTTGTGTACCGGCGTCTGACCATCGCCTCGCTGTCGCTCGTCTTGCATCGCTCGGTGATTTCCACCGCCGTGATTATGTTCGTCATCGCCAATGCGGGCGTTTTCGGCTTTCTGCTCAATCGCGCAGGCATCCCCGCAGCGCTGGGCGAATGGCTAAGCCTGATCTTTCACGACAAATACACCTTTCTGCTGGGCGTGAACATTGCTTTGTTCATCATCGGCATGTTTATCGAGACCTCGGCCTCTATCGTTGTCCTCGCACCCTTGCTGCTGCCCGTCGCCATGCAGTTCGGGGTGGAGCCGGCTCATTTTGGCGTCATCATGGTGGTCAATCTCGCGCTGGGGATGGTCACTCCGCCTTTCGGCGTCAATCTCTTCGCCGCCTGCGCTGTCGCCAACCTGCCCATAGAACGCCTGGTCAAGCCCTTGCTCCCTTTCGTGGGGGTTGTCGTGGCTTGTCTGATGCTGATTACCTATGTTCCTGAGCTTTCTCTGTTTCTCAAAGAGCTGGTGTATTGAAGGAGCGGGAGGCCCCATAGCGCGCAGTGATGGAGCGGTTTTGCTGTGTCTGCGACAGCGGGGTCTCGTTGGTTTCTTATGACGGCCGAGCGGTGTCTTGTCCGGCTTGCTGCGGCACAAAACTGAGCCGTTATGACCGTTTCTTGAGGTCTGATGATGCTGCGTTGCAGTGTTTACTCAGGTTTCTTAAGGCGCGGCGGTGCTGCCCAGGGCTGGGCGGGCATGTTTCGGCGGTCCCTGCGGGACTACCCGCTTTTTGACCCGGATCGGGGCGGCCGCAAAACTCGCACGGTGCACAGTCCACTGGACTGTGCACAAGCGTCGTGCTCGAGCAGTTGCGGCCTTGTCTCCCCGCTCCAGGCCAAAACGCGGCGCCTGCACAATCTGCCCGTCCAGCCCTGTGCAGCACCGTCGCGCAAGCGCAGCGAATGGCCTGCGTGGTTGTTTGATGTGCCAGCAATCCGTCCTGAGCCGTTATGACCGTTTCTTGAGGTCTGGCTGATGCTGCGTTGCAGCGTTTGCTCAGGTTTCTTAAGGCGCGGCGGTGCTGCCCAGGGCTGGGCGGGCATGTTTCGGCGGTCCCTGCGGGACTACCCGCTTTTTGACCCGGATCGGGGCGGCCGCAAAACTCGCACGGTGCACAGTCCACTGGACTGTGCACAAGCGTCGTGCTCGAGCAGTTGCGGCCTTGCCTCCCCGCTCCAGGCCAAAACGCGGCGCCTGCACAATCTGCCCGTCCAGCCCTGGGCAGCACCGCCGCGCGAGCGCAGCGAACGGCCTGCGAAGTTGTTTGAGGTGCCAGCAACCCGTCGCATGGCACGACTCCGAGGCGAAGACGGCTCCAGATAATGGGAGCCGTCTTCGCGAGCGCAAGAGTTCTTCGGCATCAACTGAACCCCACAGCAACATGCCAAGCACCTCACCCGCCCCAGCGGCGCCGAACCGGCGAGGTTGTGCCGGAAGCCGGATGAGCCCCTGCCCGACCGTCTTAGAAACGAATAGACTCGGAATAACGACGAGCAAGGTTCGTCCAACAGATCAAAACGGCGGATCATCATCCTCAGGAACCGAAGCCGGCGCCGCTGTCTTGGCAACCGCCTTCTTCACCGCAGCCTTCTTGACGGTCGCCGTCTTGGCCGCCGCCTTCTTCGTCGCAGCTTTCTTCACAGCCGTCTTCTTCGCGGCCGTCTTGCTGGCCGTCTTGGTCGCCGTTTTCTTCGCAGCCGCCGTCTTGGCCGTAGCCTTCTTGGCAGCCGTCTTGCTGCCCGGCTTCACCGGCCTGGGCTCAAACTCAAACCCAACTTTGCCAT
The DNA here is from genome assembly GCF_004153455.1 of Allopusillimonas ginsengisoli. Lineage (GTDB taxonomy): Bacteria > Pseudomonadota > Gammaproteobacteria > Burkholderiales > Burkholderiaceae_B > Allopusillimonas > Allopusillimonas ginsengisoli. The sequence goes on from NZ_SDQE01000011.1 coordinate 86,825, forward strand.
TGTCCTGCTTTACCAGATACGCCTTGAACTTGCGGTTCGTCCGGCTGGATACAAAGCCCTCCAGCAAATCCGTCTTCCCCTCGGCCAGCAGCTTATGCACCTGCTCCGCCGAAATCTCCTGCTGCAGAATCATTTTGCCTGTGCGGAAATCACAGGCCTTTTCCGGCCCGACAGACTTCTCGCACACATAATTCATCCCGTACTCATACACCTTGTGCCCGCATTTTGGACAATCCCCCACAGGCGTATGACCCGAGAAATCCACAGGCTCGGTGTCCTGGTCGTCCTTTTGGCCAAAATCGAACTCCAGTTTGTATTCATCGGTGATGCGCAGCAACGCCGCGAACGGCCGCCCCATCTTGCTGATAAAACCCGGCAGCGGCCCGAGCTCGCGCTTGGCCAGCAGCTCTTCGACCTCCTGGATTTCAAACGTGCGCCCGCCTGGATGCTTGCCAATAGAAAAATCGCAGTTCGTGCAAGCGTAACGGCGATAGTTTTCCTTAACCACCCCGCCGCACTTGGGGCAGGGAGTGCTGAGCGTCGAATAATCGCCCGGCACCGTATCGCGCTCATATTCCTTGGCGCGCTTGACGATCACCTGCGTCATTTGCGCAATTTCACGCATAAAGGCGTCACGATCAAGCTGGCGCTGCTCAATCTGCTTGAGGCGATGTTCCCATTCACCCGTAAGTTCGGGCGACGTCAGCTCGTTGACCCCCAGGCCCGACAGCAGTGTCATGAGTTGGCGCGCCTTGGCGCTGGGAATAAGCTCGCGCCCCTCGCGGCGCAGATAGCCTTCGTTGAGCAAGCCTTCAATAATCGCCGCGCGCGTGGCTGGGGTGCCCAGGCCGCGTTCAGACATTGCTTCACGCAAGGCTTCGTCGTCCACCAGCTTGCCTGCCCCTTCCATGGCGGACAGCAGCGTGGCTTCGGAAAATCTGGCGGGCGGCTTGGTCACCAGGCCGCGTGCTTCGATGTCTTCGGTGCGAACATTTTCGCCATCGGACACCGGCACCAGCGTCGTATCGTCGCCCTGTGCTTCGCGCCCGTAGATGGCCAGCCAGCCCGCCGACACCAGCACCTTGCCTTCTGTCTTGAAATGATGTCCCGAGACCTCGGTAATGCGCGTCGTCACGCGAAACTCGGCGGGTGGGAAAAACACGGCCAGAAAACGGCGGGCAACCAGCTCGTAGATTTTCCTCTCGGCGTCGCTCAGATCCCCTGGCACCTGCAGCGTGGGAATGATGGCAAAGTGATCGGAGACCTTTTTATTGTCAAAAATACGGCGATTGGGCTTGACCCATTTTTCGCGACATACCTTTTGGGCGTGGGGCCGCACACTGGCCGCTGCCGAAGAATCCTGCGCGGCGAGCGCTTCCATGGTCTGCTGCACCGTGCCCACGTAGTCTTCGGGCAGGTAACGCGAATCGGTACGGGGATAGGTGAGTGCCTTGTGCCGTTCGTACAGCGTTTGCGCCAGCGCCAGCGTGGTCTTGGCCGAAAACCCAAAGCGCGAGTTGGCTTCGCGCTGCAAAGAGGTGAGATCGAACAATGCCGGCGAAGACTGCGTGGTGGGCTTGGATTCCTCGGTGACGGTGCCCGGTTGCTCGCGGCAGGCCGCCACAATGGTTTGCGCTGCTGTCTGCGACCACAGGCGCGAATCACGCTTTTCGGCGTCGCGCTCATCCCTGGCGAACTTGGGGTCGAACCAGCGGCCCTCGTACAGCCCGGCGGCGGCCACAAATGTGGCATGTACTTCCCAGTAGTCACGGGGAACAAACTTGCGGATGCGCTCTTCGCGTTCATTGACAATGGCCAGCGTGGGCGTTTGCACCCGGCCAACCGGCGTCTTGAAGAACCCCCCATCCTTGCTGTTGAAGGCCGTCATGGCCCGCGTGCCGTTGATGCCGACCAGCCAGTCTGCCTCGGCGCGCGAGCGCGCCGCCGCTTCCAGGGGCTTCATGGTCTCATCATCGCGAAGATTCTCAAACGCTTCGCGGATGGCTGCCTGCGTCATGGAGCGCAGCCATAGCCGTTGGACAGGTTTTTTGACCCCCGCATACTGTACGATGTAGCGGAAAATCAGCTCACCCTCGCGGCCAGCATCGCAGGCGTTGATGACAGCGCTGACATCCTTGCGCTTGAGCAGCTTGACCAGCAGCTTGAGCCGTTCTGCCGACCGCTTGTCCGCAGGGCCGAGCTCGAACTGGGGAGGAATCACCGGCAAATGGGTAAAACTCCATTTACCCCGCACGGGGTCATTGGGCGCAACCAGCGTCAGCAGATGCCCGACGCTGGAAGACAGTACATACTGCTCGCTCTCAAAGTAATCGCCCTGGCGGGTAAACCCGCCCAGTGCGCGTGAAATGTCAAGAGCGACCGAAGGTTTTTCGGCAATAATCAGCGTTTTAGTCATGTGTTTCCAGTAACTGCGTTGCAGCAGCAATAGCGCGGATAATACGAGGGGTGAATCGCACTATGCAAGTCGAGGGTACAAAAAACAGCCGGCCACTGCAGATCGGTTGGCGCGATTTTTTGCGAAAAACAGCGCTTTCCCTGGCCTGCCTGCTATTGGCGTCGGCTGGCGTGTGCTGGGTCGCCGCCAACTGGCAGGATGCCACCCGTCTGCAAAAACTGGCCGGCACTCAGGCCTTGCTGGCGGTATCGGTGCTGCTTGCCGCCTGGGCCTGCCTGCGGTGGAGAAACAGCGATGACCGCAACTTTTCATTAGCGGCCAATCTGGCCGGCCTGGCAGCAATCGCCACGGGTACACTGCTCGCCCTCGTGGGGCAAATATATCAGACTGGCGCCGACGCTTGGCAATTGTTTCTGTTATGGGCGGTCTTGCTGCTGCCCTGGCTGCTGACCATGCGCACGGTTTTCCTCGCGCTGCTGTTCGCCGTGCTGCTCAACGTCGCGCTAGGCCTCTATCTCTCCCAGGACGGCGGTTCGATGCTCTGGCGCTGGCTGACGGGGCTGACCGACAGCTACAGCTCGCTTGTTCTGGCCGCGCTGAATCTCGCCCTGCTGTTGGGCTGGGAGCTGGCCCAGCGCCAGTTGGACGATCGATGGCGTATTGGGCCACGCGCTTTGGCGGCGGCCAGCATAGGCTGGTGGCTGCTGGCGACGATGGCTGTCGAGATCGATCAGGGCAGTGCGCTGGTGGTCGCCGTTCCCGGGCTGGCGCTCATGGCCGGCTTGTATGCGATCTACACGCGCCTGCGCCCAGACCTCGCGCTCGTGTCCCTGTCCTTGGCTGGCGCCTTCATGCTGGTGGCGATCTCGCTGCTCTTTCGCATAAAGGGAGAGGGCTCGCTGTTTCTGGTGATTCTGGCGTTGCTGGCCGTGGCCATCACGGGCATCCACCATCTGGCTGCCCTGGTTCGGGCCCGACGCCAGGGTGCCGAGACCACGCCCGCCTCTTCGCATGAGCCTGCGTCAGACGCGCACGACCCCTGGTTCATTGTCATGTTTCGCATGGTGGCGGGCAGCCTGATCGCGGTGTTGATTATTGTGCTGCTGGCACAGGTGCTGGATCTGTCCGATGTGCCGATCTGGCAGCTTGGGCTGGGCCTGAGCGCGCTTGGGATGTTGTTCTATCATCTTCGAAACAGCGTCGTTATGCGCGAAATGTCGGTGATCGTGACGCTATCTGGCGTGATTATGTTCGCCGGCGATGTGTGCATGTCGGAGCTTTCCATGCGCGTAGCCGTGTTCGCGCTGCTGGCATTCGGTATCGCCGTCTACCTGGCCGTGCCCAATGTCGTTCTGCGATTTTTTACCTCCTTCATTGTCCTGGGCGGCCTGTCCATCGTCACCTGGCCGGGCGAGTCATGGGGGCGGTTGCTCGACACCTTCGGGGCGGGGCGCGATCTGTACTTGTTCGATGCCTACCTGCGTGTGTGGCTGTTTGCCGTCTTCGCCGTGCTGGCGCTGGTTGCCGCAGATGGCCGCGGCCACGAACGACGTTGGGCGCCGCTGGCGTGGGCGCTCGTGATCCTGGCGCAGTGTGCGGCCTGGCTTGCCCCTGCACCCACCTTGCTGGGCGGGGTGCCTTTGTTGTCGTCGCTTGGCCTTGTCTGGCTGGCCTGCGCCGTGCTGCCTGTGCTCGCGCTGGCGGCACTGCTATGGAGCCGTCCCGGTCTGCCGCCGGCCCTGCGGCTGGGCGCCCCCCTGGCGCTGGCCGTGGCCAGTGTGGGCTGGGCGGGGGCGCCCGGCATCTCGTTGGCACTGCTGTGGCTGCTGTTCGGCCATGCGCTGCGGCGGCGCGGGCTGCTTGTTTTTGGCGTGCTGGCGCTGCTGGCCTATCTGGGCCGTTTTTATTACCTGCTTGACAGCGCCCTGCTGCACAAATCCCTGCTGCTTGGCCTGACCGGTGGCTGGCTATTGCTGTCTTGGCTGCTGTTGCGCCATCGGCTGGCGCCTGTCGACGCGGCACCCGTTGCGGCCCGCGCACCCGCCAGGCTGGTTGCGCCTGCCGGCCTGCTGGCCGGCCTGTTTATCGTGCTGATCGTGGTCAATGCGAGCATTTACCAGCGCGAAGGCATCCTGGCCCATGGCAAGCGGGTCGTCCTGCAGTTGGCGCCGGTTGATCCTCGTTCGCTGTTGCAGGGGGACTACATGGCGCTTGATTTCGATGTGGCTCAGACCGTGTCGCGACAGTTGAGCGCGACGCAGGCGCGTCAGGGCGGTGACGCCCAGCGGCCACGCAGACACGGTTACCTGCGCTTGCGCGCGCGTGCAGACGGCGTCTACGAACTCGCCCAGGTGCTGGATCGTTGGCCCGCCCAGGGCGACCCTGGCAGCGAACTGGCGCAAAATGAGGTCTTGCTGGAGTACCGGTTCACAGGCGGCCGCGTGCGCATTGTCACCAACGCGTGGTTTTTTCCCGAAGGCGAGGGCCACCGTTACGCCCAGGCGCGCTACGGTGAGTTTCGGGTCGGCGAACGGGGCATCGGGTTGCTCACGGGGATGCTGGACGACCAATTGCAGGCACTCTAAGCGCTGTCACGGCGGCATGTCTGGAGGATGCCGAATCGAGCGGCCCAGCGTGGCGTGGCGGCACGCCAAAAGGCGTTGATATCGCACACCGAGAGTGCTTCGAACCCCAAGGCTTGCCAGGCATGATTGAGTGTGGCCACGGGCGCCGACAAATCCATGGCCGCAGCGTGGTTCTGCTTGGATAGCTTGCGGCCGGTGGCGTCACACAAAAGGGGTACGTGCATGACCCGAGGGCAACGGTAGCCCAGCGCACGGGCCAGCACGCGCTGGCGCGCCGTAGAATCCAGCAGATCCGCGCCCCTCACGATATCGCTGATGCCCTGGTCGCCATCATCGATGACCACCACGAATTGATAGGCCCAGTAGCCATCGGCGCGACGAATGATGAAGTCGCCGGCTTCAGCCTGCACATCCTGATGCCGGGGCCCTTGCCAACGGTCCTCGAAGCATTCTGTGCCCGGCGGCACCCGGAACCGCCAGGACCGCGCCTGATGGGCAGGCAAGCGCAGCGCATGGCAGGTGCCTGGGTACCTGCCGTCGGGCGGTAGCTGCTGCCGCGTGCAGGCGCAGCCATATATCCGGTCTTGGGCGAGCAGCTGCTCAAAAACATGTTGGTAGCGGGGCAGGCGCTTGGATTGCCATAGGGGTTCTGCGTCCCATTGCATGCCCAATGCCAGGAGTTGCTGCATGATGATGCGATCTGCGCCCGGCGCCACCCGGGGCATATCGATGTCTTCGATGCGAAGCAGCCACTGGCCGCCATGCGCCTTGGCATCAAGATAGCTGGCCATGGCGGCCAGCAGCGAGCCATTGTGCAAGGGGCCACTCGGGCTGGGCGCAAAACGCCCTCGATAGCGCGATGCAGTATCGCGGACACTGACTGCCATGAGGCCTGGCCCCTGCCTAGTGAGACAGGCGGGTGCGGTCGTCGGCCAGCAGTTCCTCGAAAACCAGGTGGTCGACTTCGGCTTCCTGGCTCCAGAGCACCATGAGGGCAATGATCTTGATCTTGCCCAGCGAAATGGGAGACTGATGCGTGGCCTGTGCCCGCTCAATGACGATTTCGCGCAAAGCAGCAGGCAGAACGCCGGAGTTTTCCAGGAAGGTGATAAAGCCGATGGCCTGCGTGCCCAGGGTCTGGTATTCGTGGTTGGTGAAGATCCGGCGGCTATCGCCCTGTGGCAACTGGGCCAGGCTGCCGCATTGCTCGGTGGTCTCGGCCAGGCCGTGCAGCCAGCTCAGCGCTTCGTTGATGTCTTCGTGCTCAAAGCCGACGGCCGCCAGCTTGTGGGCCAGGACATCGGCCTCGGGACAAGCCTGGGGGGTATAGTAGGTTTCGAACAGATAAACCAGTATGTCGAACATATATGCGCGGTTCCGGTTGCCGTTTATAAAAGACTGAAACTATGAAGGGTATACCGGTGAAGTTTTGATTGACTGTACGCTGATTTGTCCTGCCCGGCAACTTGGGGTTGTTGCTCTAATCATACGATATCCATCAGAGATATGATGTTGAGTCTGCTCCCGCCTTGCCCAGTGGGCAATCACGACGGGATTCAGACTGTTCGCAACAAATGACAACAATACGGTGCGAAACCGTCAACTTTCCATGGCGATGAGCTCAGCGCCATCGCCGACCTGATCGCCGACCTCGAAGAAAATCTCGCCTATCGTGCCATCGACGGGCGCGGTAATGGTGTGTTCCATTTTCATGGCCTCCATCACCAGCAGCGTATCGCCAGCCTTGACGCTGTCGCCCGGCTTGACAGACACGGCAATGATTTTACCGGGCATGGGCGCGGTGAGGCTGCCGCCGTGGCCGGCTGCCTCGTCGCTGGCGTGCGATACCGGATCGTGCTGCTGCAAGACCCGCACGCCCCCTTGGCTGAACACATGCACCTGCTCGCCATGGATGACAACCGTGGCGCGGGCCTCTTCGCCCGCCAGCCGCACGCGCACCTGGTATTGCCCTTCCGTGCCGGGCTCCGCCTTCCATTCAAAGGGGTGTGAGTCCGCTTGCCTGGCGAATGACCAGGCGTGGCCGTCTCTGCTGACTGTCAGCGCGTGGGTGGAGTCGCCCTCGGTCAGCGTGAAGGCCTGTTGATACGCACCGGCCAGCCGCCAGCCATCCGCCTGAGACCAGGGGTCCAGCGGCACGGTATGCCTGCGCCGCTCGGACGCCAACAGCCCCTGCCGGGCCAGCAGGGCGGCCAGGGCCAGTGCCAATTGCCTGTCGGTGGCGGGGCTGGCGGGCGGGAATAGCGTGTCGTGGCGCCGCTCGATCAGGCCGGTATCCAAATCGGCCTGGGCGAAAGCGTCATCCAGCATCAGCCTGCGCAAAAAGGCGATATTGGTCTGCACGCCCACGCTGCGGATATCGCCCAGGGCCTGCGCCATGCGGGCACGCGCCTGCTCGCGGTCATCGCCGCGCACAATGAGCTTGGCGATCATGGGATCATAGTAGGGCGTGATCGTATCGCCAGCCCGCACGCCGCCGTCCACGCGGATGTCGCCGTTGCGGAAGGCTACATGCGGGGGAAAGACCAGCGTGGAGAGCGTTCCGATCGAAGGCAAAAAGCCATTGTCCGGGTTTTCGGCGTAGATGCGGGCCTCAATGGCATGGCCGGTGATGGAGAGGTCTTCCTGGCTGACCGGCAGCGGTTGCCCGGCGGCCACGCGCAACTGCCATTCCACGAGATCATGTCCTGTGATCATTTCAGTGACGGGGTGTTCAACTTGCAGCCGCGTATTCATTTCCATGAAGTAGAACCGTCCGTCAGGTTCGGCGATGAACTCTACCGTGCCGGCCCCTACATAGCCGACGGCGCGGGCGGCCGCCACGGCAGCGTCGCCCATGGCTTTGCGGCGCTCATCCGTCATGCCGGGGGCGGGCGCTTCTTCGATCACTTTCTGGTGCCGGCGCTGCACCGAGCAGTCGCGCTCGAACAGGTACACACAATGGCCTTGCGTATCGGCAAAGACCTGGATTTCGATGTGGCGGGGCTTGAGCAGATAGCGCTCGATAAGCACCTTGTCGTCGCCAAAACTGGAGGCGGCTTCGCGCTTGCAGGATGCCAGCGCATCGGCGAAGGCCGCTGACGATTCGACGATGCGCATGCCCTTGCCGCCGCCTCCCGCGCTGGCCTTGATGAGCACCGGGTAGCCGATGGCATCGGCCTGGCTGTGCAGGAATTCAGGTTCCTGATTGTCGCCATGGTAGCCCGGCACCAACGGCACGCCCGCCTTTTCCATCAGGCTTTTGGCGGCGGATTTGCTGCCCATGGCGGCAATGGCGCTGTTGGGCGGCCCCACAAAGACGATGCCTGCGTCGGCGCAGGCCTGGGCGAAAGATTCGTTTTCGGACAGGAAACCATAGCCGGGATGGACGGCCTGCGCGCCGCTTTGGCGCGCGGCCTCAAGGATGGCATCGGCGCGCAGATAGCTGGCGCGGGGCTCCGGGCCGCCGATATGGACGGCGGTGTCGCAGGCGGCCACGTGGCGCGCGTTGGCGTCCGCATCGGAGTACACCGCGACGGTGCGCAGACCCATGCGCCGCGCGGTGGCGGCAATGCGGCAGGCAATTTCGCCGCGGTTGGCGATCAATAATGTCGTGAACACGTCGACTCCTTGCGATTACATGCGGAACACGCCGAACCGCGTGTCTTCGATCGGGGCATTGAGGGCGGCGGAAAGCGCCAGCGCCAGCACACGGCGGGTATCCGAGGGCATGATGATGCCGTCGTCCCACAGGCGCGCCGTGGCGTAATAGGGATGGCCTTCGCGCTCATATTGATCCCGTATAGGCGCTTTGAACGCTTCTTCTTCCTCCGCGCTCCACTGCCCGCCGCGGCCTTCGATGCCGTCGCGCTTGACGGTGGCCAGCACGCTGGCGGCTTGCTCGCCCCCCATCACGGAAATGCGGGCATTGGGCCACAGGAAGAGCATGCGGGGTCCGAAGGCGCGGCCGCACATGCCGTAGTTGCCTGCGCCAAATGAGCCGCCGATCAAAATGGTGAACTTGGGCACGGAGGCGGTGGACACCGCCGTGACCATTTTTGCGCCATGCCGCGCAATGCCTTCATTCTCGTATTTGCGGCCCACCATGAAGCCGGTGATGTTCTGCAGAAAAACCAGGGGTATCTTGCGCTGGCAGCATAGTTCAATGAAGTGCGTGCCTTTTTGCGCGGCTTCCGAAAACAGAATGCCGTTGTTGGCGATAATGCCGACGGGCATGCCGTGGATATGGGCAAAACCGGTAATCAGTGTTGTCCCGAAACGCGCCTTGAATTCGTCGAATTCGGAGCCATCCACGATGCGGGCGATGACCTCGCGCACATCATAGGGCTTGCGGGTATCGGCCGGAATGACGCCGTTCAGTTCTTGCGGGTCGTACAACGGCGCCACAGGCTCGCGCCGTTGCAGCGTGGTGGATTTGCCCAGGTTCAGGCGCGCCACGGCCTGGCGCGCGAGGTACAGCGCATGCAGGTCGTCGTTGGCAAGGTGATCTGCCACGCCGGACAGGCGCGTGTGCACATCGCCGCCGCCCAGGTCTTCGGCGCTGACGACTTCTCCTGTTGCCGCCTTGACCAGGGGCGGCCCGCCCAGAAAGATGGTGCCCTGGTTTTTGACGATAATGGATTCGTCGCTCATGGCGGGTACATAGGCACCGCCTGCGGTACATGATCCCATCACCACGGCGATCTGGGCAATGCCCATGGCCGACATGGTGGCCTGGTTGTAAAAGATGCGGCCAAAGTGTTCGCGATCCGGAAAGACCTCATCCTGGTTAGGCAGATTGGCGCCCCCCGAGTCCACCAGGTAGATGCAGGGCAGTCGGTTCTCGCGCGCTATTTCCTGGGCGCGCAGATGCTTCTTGACAGTGAGCGGGTAGTACGTGCCGCCCTTGACGGTCGCATCGTTGCAGACAATCATGCACTCCACGCCGCTGACACGGCCTATTCCCGTAATCAGGCCGGCGCCGGGTGCGGCATTGTTATAGACATCGTGGGCGGCCAGGGGAGAAAGCTCCAGAAAGGGCGTGCCGGGATCCAGCAATCGCTCGACGCGATCGCGGGGCAGCAGCTTGCCGCGTGCCAGGTGCTTGGCCCGTGCGGATTCGCTGCCGCCTTTGGCGGTTTGCAACAGCTGTTCGCGCAGGTCGTCGACCTGCTCCTGCATGGCGCGGGCGTTGTCGACAAACGCCTGCGACCTTGGATTGATACGGGATTCTATGACGGGCATTGCGATTCCTGATGGATGCTTGGGTAACGCCTGACTGCCGAATCAGGCGTGAAGGGGCGCGCCGCGGCCTGGCGCGAATGAGGCGCCAGGCCTGACCTGCCCGATGATTTACACCATTTCGATAGCGAGCGCGACAGCCTCGCCGCCGCCGATGCACAGCGAGGCGATGCCGCGCTTGCCGCCGGTCTTGCGCAACGCTCCCACCAGCGTTGCCAGCAGGCGGGCCCCCGATGCGCCGATGGGGTGGCCCAGGGCGGTGGCGCCGCCATGAATGTTGACCTTTTCATGCGGAAGGTTCAGGTCTTTCATGGCCGCCATAGTAACGACAGCGAACGCCTCGTTGATCTCGTAGAGATCGACTTCTTCAGGCTTCCAGCCGGTGCGGGCGAAGATTTTCTGCATTGCGCCGACGGGGGCGGTTGTGAACCAGCCTGGCTCCTGCGAATGCTGGCTATGTCCAACGATGCGCGCCAGCGGGGTGGCGCCAAGTTTCCTGGCCGTGGATTCGCGCATCAGCACCATGGCAGCTGCGCCATCCGAAATGGAGGATGCGTTGGCGGCTGTCACCGTGCCATCCTTCTTGAAGGCAGGTTTGAGGGTGGGGATTTTCTCGGGCATGGCTTTGGTGGGCGCTTCGTCGGTATCGATCACGGTGTCGCCCTTGCGGCCGGCAATCGTGACGGGCGCGATTTCCCACTTGAAGCTGCCGTCTTCGGTGGCGGCCCGCGCGCGGCGCAATGATTCAAGCGAAAAGGCGTCCTGCGCTTCGCGGGTAAAGTCGTATTTGGCAGCGCAGTCTTCGGCAAAAACCCCCATGGCTGTGCCGCGCTTGTAGGCGTCTTCCAGCCCGTCCAGCGCCATGTGGTCGTATACGGTGGAGTGGCCATAGCGGTAGCCCTGGCGGCCCCGCAGCAGCAGATAGGGCGCGTTGCTCATGCTTTCCTGGCCGCCCGCCACCACCACATCGGCGCTGCCGGCCACAATAATGTCATGGCCGAACATGGCGGCCTTCAGGCCCGAGCCGCAGACCTTGTGAATCGTGGAGCAAGCCACGCCCAGGGGCAGGCCCGCGCCCAGGGCAGCCTGACGGGCCGGCGCCTGGCCTTGGCCGGCCTGCAACACATTGCCCATGATGACTTCATCGACCGCATCGCCCTGGATGCCGGCGCGCTCCATGGCCGCCTTGATGGCGACAGCGCCCAGTTCGTGCGCTGCCAGGCTGGAGAGACTGCCCATCATGGCGCCCATGGGCGTGCGGGCGATGGAAACTAAGACTATGGAATCAGACATGGAAATACTCCTGCTTTTCAGGTTTAAGTTGCCGACGCCACAGCGTTCGCGCTTTGGCGGCGCAAGCGACGGCTTTCGTCATACGGGAAAATGTCTTCTATGCGGCCCTGTATCGTGCGTTCGCGACAGGCCTGCCACCAGCTGGCTTCCAGCAGTTCGGCATGATGTTTCAAAAAGGCAGCGCGTACGCGTGGGTCGCCCAGCAAAAAATACTGAAATTCCTCGGGAAAAACGTCATTTGGCCCCACGGGATACCAGGGTTCGGAAGCCATTTCGGCCTCGGGGTTGGGCGCAGGCGGAATGCGGCGAAAATTCATTTCGGTCATGCGCTGGATTTCATCATAGTCGTAAAATACGACGCGTCCCAGACGTGTAAGCCCGAAGTTCTTGAACAGCATATCGCCCGGAAAAATATTGGCGGCGGCCAAATCGCGTATGGCATCCCCATAGTGCCGGACGGCCTGCTCGAGCGCCGCATCGGAGGCGCGCGCGAGATAAAGATTGAGCGGTGTCATCCGCCGTTCGATATACACATGCCGCAGCACCACGGTGTCGCCATTTTCCTCGAGCAGGCTGGGTACCTGGTCGCGCAACTCGGCCAGCAATGCCTCGGAGAACCGGGCGCGCGGCAGCGCGACTTGCGAGTACTCCCACGTATCGGCCATGCGTCCTACGCGGTCGTGCTTCTTGACCATCAGGTACTTGCGGCGCACCGTCGCGTGGTCCATGCCGGGCTTGGCGATGGTGTCTCGGATCAGCTTGAAGACATAGGGGTAGGAGGGCAGCGTGAACACGGCCATCACCATCCCCTTGATGCCCGGTGCCAGATCGAAGGCATCGCGCGAGTGCGCTAGATGGTGCAGAAAGTCTCGGTAGAACAAGGTCTTGCCCTGTTTCTGCAGGCCTATGGTGGTATAGATTTCCGCCTTGGACTTGCGCGGAAACAGCGTGTTCAGGAAATGCACATAAGCGGCGGGCGTTTCCATGTCTACCAGAAAATACGCGCGCGTAAAGCTGAACAGCGTGGTCAGGTCATCGGCCGTGTGCAGCAACGCGTCCAGCCGTATTTGCCCCGAGGGCGTATGCAATAGCGCAATCGCAAACGGGTGGATGGCGCTCTGATTGACCAGCCTGCCCACCACATAGGCGCCCTTGTTGCGAAAGAACAGCGAATTGAGCACCTGGATCTGGCAGTCGTCGGCGAGGCGAGGGCCCGCGCCCCGGGGCAGCGTCAGCCTTAACTGATGCACAGCCAGACGCGCCAGGGCCCGCGCGTCAGCGGGAAGATCAGAGAACGGCGCGGCCAGACCGAAGTCGGCCAGCATCTTGATCACGGACTTTTCCAGGCCTTCTCGCGTGGGATAGTACACGCGGTAAGAGGGCAGCTTGCTATCCAGATATTCGGTGGCAATGGCCGGCCGTACAAACAGGAAATCGTTGTGGAAGTAATCGCGGTGAAGTATGCGGCATGAAACCGAATTAAAAAACGTTTCGGCGCATTCCGGTTGGCGGTGTCCGGCCAGCAGGGCCACGAACTCCGCCTTGACGGATTGCCAGAAGCTGACCTGCGCCGATGTCAGGCTGTGCTGCTCCGACGAGGCTGGCCTGGCATCGCTGCCTTTGAGCGCGGCGGCCAGCACGGTTGTGCATTCGCGCACGCGCGTGTCGTAGTATTCGATGCGTTCGCGCGAGAGCTGTTGTATGCCGCGCCAGTCGCCCGATTCGAACAGAGACTTGGCGCGCTGTGCGCCATAGCGAAATAGCGCGTAATGGCGATTGAAGCCGTCCAGCATGCCCCGCGCCACCTCGCGCGGCGACAGGCCGGCACGCGGCACGGGCTCTATTCGCTGATGGTCTCCGAAATTCGTCATGGCGCCATGCTCACCGTTCAGGCGGTTTCGTTAAAGAGCTCCCGGCCGATGAGCATGCGGCGTATCTCGCTGGTGCCGGCGCCGATTTCATACAGTTTGGCATCGCGCCACAGGCGACCGGTGGGGTACTCGTTGATATAGCCATTGCCTCCCAGAATCTGTACGCCTTCGCCTGCCATCCAGGTGGCTTTTTCGGCGCAGTACAGAATCACGGCTGCGCAATCCTTGCGAACCTCGCGCACATGGCCGGCGCCCAGATTGTCCAGATTCTTGCCGACTGCATAGCAGAAGGCGCGGCTGGCTTGCAGCGTGGTGTACAGGTCGGCCATCTTGCCCTGGATCAGCTGGAATTCGCCGATGGATTGACCGAACTGCTTGCGATCATGAATATACGGCACGACGACATCCATGACTGCCTGCATGATGCCCAGCGGCCCGCCGGCCAGCACGGCGCGTTCATAATCCAGGCCGCTCATCAATACCTTGACGCCGCCATTGAGCTCACCGAGGATGTTCTCTTCAGGTACTTCGCAATCCTGAAACACCAGCTCCCCCGTATGGCTGCCGCGCATCCCGAGCTTGTCCAGTTTCTGCGCCACCGAAAAGCCCTTGAAGTGCTTTTCGATGATAAAGGCGGTGATGCCGCGCTGCTTGGCGGCCGGGTCGGTCTTGGCATAGACGACCAGTGTATCGGCGTCTGGTCCGTTGGTAATCCACATCTTGTTGCCGTTCAGCACATAGCGGCTGCCTTGCTTCTCGGCTCTCAACTTCATGCTGACAACGTCGGAGCCTGCGCCTGGCTCGCTCATGGCCAGGGCGCCCACATGCTCGCCCGACAGCAGCTTGGGCAGGTACTTTTGCTTTTGGGCTTCGGAGCCATTGCGATGAATCTGGTTGACGCACAGATTGGAGTGCGCACCGTAGGACAGTGCCACGGAGGCGCTGGCGCGCGAGATTTCTTCCATCGCGATCATGTGGGCCAGATAGCCCATATTGGTGCCGCCATAGTCTTCGCTGACGGTCATGCCCAGCAGGCCCAGGTCGCCAAACTTGCGCCACAAGTCCATGGGAAACTGGTCGTCGCGATCGATCGCGGCAGCGCGGGGAGCAATTTCGGCCTGGGCGAACTCGCGCACGGCATCGCGCAGCATGTCGAGGTCGGAACCAAGGTCGAAGTTCAAGCCGGGAAGGTTCATCATGGTCTCCAGAGTTCATGGCTGCGGCCTTGGGGTGCGCCACTTCTTTATGTTTTACACCGGGAAGGTGACAAACGGGTTGTGTTTGTGCCCTTGTATCAGGTTTGCCTTGAGCCTGCACGAGGCGTGCTGGCTGACAGGGTTGAATCATTTATTTTATATTACGTTTACGTAAACGTAAACTATGTTGCTTTCCGTTTTTGGGCAAGCAGGGCGTGGCAGGTTTTCTCCTGCTCTGCGATCTCGCTCAGTGTAAGTTCGATGTCCTGACGTTGACGCGTCAGCGATTCGCGATGCTGCGCCAGCAGGGCGAGATAGTGCTGCAGCTGCAGGACGGTGTCGCCGGGACTGTCGTACATATTGATCAGGCTGACGATCTCGCTCAGTTGAAGGCCCAGCCGCTTGCCGCGCAGCGCCAGCTTCAGGCGAGTGCGGTCGCGGGCGGTATAGACGCGGTTCCGCCCCTCGCGCCGCGGACTGACGATACCCTGGTCTTCATAGAAGCGAATGGTGCGTGGCGTAATGGAAAACTCTTGCGCCAGCTCGGAAATGGTCCAGAAGGTGTCAGACATGGCAAGGTTTCAGCAGTTAACGTTAACGTCACATGATGCCATAATACGTCGTTCGGGCCTATCGCTTGCCATGGCTTTTATGCCCGTCGCAACAGTCGAGTATCGTAGAGCCTGGATCGGTGGCGTTGCCGCTGGATAAAGCTGGATTGGAGACGCAATGAATCCTAATGAACAAAAGCTGGATTACCCCTGGGGCGACGAGCTCCCCGCGCCGGGCACCGCCCGCAGCGTGGCCGATGGCGTGCGCTGGGTCCGCATGCCCTTGCCCTTTGCGCTGGATCATATCAACCTCTGGTTGCTGCGCGACAAGATCGATGGCCGCGAAGGGTGGACCATCGTAGATTGCGGGGTTGCCCGCGATGAGGTCAAGGCCTTGTGGAATCAGGTGTTCGACGATGCGCTGGACGGCCTGCCCGTACTGCGTGTCATTGTCACGCATATGCATCCCGATCATGTGGGCCTGGCCGCCTGGCTGTGCGAGCGCTGGGATGCACCGCTCTGGATGACCATGACGGATTACGCGACGGCCTGTCTTTGGTCCAGCGGCAATGCGCCGGCAGGCGGCCCCACCGGGCAGAGCGCGTTGGCGCATTTCATGCTGCATGGCCTGGTCGATAAAGCTGCGCAAGAAACCATAGGCAAGCGCGCAGGCTACTATCCTGGCCTGGTGCCCAGCATGCCGGGCAGCTTTCGCCGCATCATGCATGGCGATCATTTCATGATCGGCGGGCGCGAGTGGCGCGTGATTGTTGGCTATGGTCACGCACCCGAACACGCTTCCCTGTATTGCGACACCTTGCGTTTGCTGATTTCGGGCGACATGGTCCTGCCGCGCATTTCGACCAACGTCAGTGTCTTCAACTACGAGCCCGACAGCAATCCGCTGCCGCTGTATCTGAATTCTCTGCGCCGTTACGACGACCTGCCTGAAGACACGCTGGTGCTGCCGTCTCATGGACGGCCCTTCCGCGGCCTGCATGAGCGCATTCAGCAGCAGCATCGACACCATGCGGAAAGGCTTGAAGAGGTGTTGACTGCGTGCGCCCAGCCGCACAGTGCGGCGGAAATCGTGCCGATCATGTTCCACCGCAAGCTGGACCATCATCAGCTCACTTTCGCCATGGGCGAGGCGCTGGCCCACCTGCATGCACTGTATTACGAGGGCAAGCTGGCGCGTCTTCATGGCGATGACGGCATCATCCGCTTTCAACGCGCGGACGGGCCGCCCATTGGCAGGCAGGGTGCGCTTGGCGGTTGAGATGACTGGAAAATAAACGCCAGGCGCCGCCTGTGTCTGGCGGTGTCGGGCCACTGGCGACAAAGACGGCCCGACGGACAGGCGAGCCTGGCTGCAGGCTGTCTCAGCGGCTAACGCGGGGCGGCAGGGACGGCGATCAGGGCAGATGGCGTCAGCGTTGCGACATCATCAGCTTGACCGCCAGGCCCACGAAGACCGTACCTGCAATGCGGTTCAGGACGCGCTGGGCGCGTTGCGACGATTGCATGCGCTCGCCCAGCGTGCCCGAAAACCACGCCAGCAATCCAAAGACCAGTAGCGTCGACAGCATGAACAGGCCGCCCAGACTCAGGGTCTGCAAGGCGACGGATCCGCGCGCGGGCGAGGTGAACTGCGGCAGGAACGCCAGGAAAAACAGCGATACCTTGGGATTGGTGAGGTTCATGATAATGCCGCGCCGATAGAGCTGGCCGGCGCCCAGCGCCGCCGGACGCTCGCCGGTATGATCCATGCCCTTGAACCGGAATGCCTGCCAGGCCAGATACAACAAGTAGAGCGCACCGGCCAGCTTGAGCGTCGTGAACGCGGCTTCAGACGTAGCGAAGACGGCGGCCAGGCCAATGGCCACGGCGACCGTGTGCCCGATCAGCCCCGTGCAGAGGCCCAGCACGACGAACATGCCCGATCCCCGGCCCCACATGGCCGATTGCATGAGCACAAACAGATTGTCGGGCCCGGGCGCCAGCGCCAGCAGGACGGCGACGCCAAAGAAAGAAAGTGCGACTTCAGGAGTAAGCATGGCAGCGTCAAAGTTTGGGCCAAGGTCTGTTAACGCCTTGACGACGTGTTGAGCGAAGGTCAGGCGGTTTCGTCGAGCAGGCGCCGATAGCGGTCGACACTATCGTTCAGATGCCTGTACATGGCGGTGCGGGCGGCGGTTGGATCACCGCGCATGATGGCTGTCATGATAACGCCATGCTCGCGCGCCGTGCGTTTTTCGTACGCCGCCAGCGTTTTCGGGGATTTGCCCATGCGCTTGAGTTTGAGATCCTGCATGACGTCTTTGATGGAGGACTCGAGCAAATGCGCAAAGTGCGGATTGTTCGACGCGCGCGCAATGGCCAGGTGAAACGCATAGTCGGCGTCGACGGCGGCCTTGATGTCGTCGTTCACTGCGTTGAACGCATCGAATGCGCGGACAATGTCGGCCAGGTCTTGCGGGGTGCGGCGCTCCGCGGCCAGCCCGGCGGCTTCGACCTCCAGGCCAATGCGCAGCTCCATGATATGCAAGGCCGCCCGATTATCGGCGCTGGTGCCGGGCAATATGTCGATGAGCGATTCGTTTGGCGCCACAACGAAAACGCCTACGCCGGGCTTGCTGGCCAGTCGTCCGGAAAGCCGTATCGAGGCAACCGCCTCGCGGATCACGGTGCGGCTCACGCCGAATTCCTTGCATAGCTGCTGTTCGGAGGGCATGCGGTCGCCCGGGCGGTAGATCTGCCGTTCGATGCGGCGCGAGAGTTCCTTGATGACGGTGTCGGTCAGGGTGCCACGTTGTTGAGGTGCGGTTGCGCTCAAGGGAGGCTCCTTCGTTATTGTTATTGGCGTTAACAGGGGGGATATCCCTAGCTTTGCAGCCCAGGTAAGGCTAAGTATATTTTAACACTTGTATGATGGCTGCTGTATGAGTGCTGGCGGTTAATCTGCACCCGCAAGCCGTCAGTTTTGGCTCAATGACTCTTTCAGGGGAATGCGATGCTCAGCTTGACGAAATGGGCGGCGCTTGCCGCGCTGGCTTTTCCATTGGCTGTCTCAGCCACCACCTGGACCATGGCGACAGGGTATCCGGAAAATAGCTTTTTCACCAAGAATATCCGGCAGTTCGCCCAAGAGGTGGAGCAGGAAAGCGCGGGACGCCTGAAGCTGGATATTCGCGCCAACAGCACCCTGATCAAGCACGACGCCATCAAGCGTGCCGTCCAGTCGGGCCAGGTTCAGGCGGGCGAAATTCGTTTTGGCGTCTATGGCAACGAGAACCCCGTCTACAACCTTGACGGGCTGCCCAATATTGCCGCCAACTACAAAGAGGCCATGCTGCTGGCCGACGCCCAGGCGCCGTTCTTCGACAAGCTGTTCGGCAAAAATGGGATGCGCGTGATCTCCTATGTGGCCTGGCCGGGGCAGGGGTTTTACACCAAGAAAGAAATCAAAAGCGTCGACGACTTCAAAGGCATGAAGCTGCGCATCTACTCAAAGCCGACGCAGAAGATGGGAGAAATGCTGGGTTTCGATGCGATCATCCTGCCATTTGCCGAGGTGGCCCAGGCGTTTGCCACGGGCCTGATCGATTCCCAGTTCACCAGCGCCCAGACAGGGATCGATACGCAGGCCTGGGACAACGTGAAGTATTTTATGTATAGCGGCACCCTGCATAACAAGAACGGTATCATCATTAACGAGCGGGCCTTCCGCAAGCTGGACGACGATGTGCAGAAGATTGTGCTCGAGGCCGGCAAGCGCGCCACCCAGCGCGGGTTCGAGATGAGTAAGCAGGCCAGCGACGAAACGCTGGAATCGCTCAAGAAACACGGCATGCATGTTTCGCAGGCGCCGCAGGACGTCCAGGATGCGCTGGCCAAGATCGGCGAGACCATGATGGACGACTGGCGCAACACGGCCAATCCCGAAGAGCAGAAAGTGCTCGACGATTACCTCGCGATGAAGAAAAAGGCCGAGGATGCGTAGGCTCCTCGACGGCGTTTATCTGATCAGTGGCGTGGCGGCCGGTCTTTTCCTCGCCGGCATCGCTGTCGTGATCGTGTTGCAGATACTGGCTCGTCTGCGCGGGCTGGCCTTCGACTCAACCGAGATCTCCGGCTTTTTCATGGCGGCGTCCACATTCCTTGGGCTGGCCTACACGTTTCGCGATGGCGGCCATGTGCGCGTCAGCCTGCTTGTGAACAACCTGGCGGGGGGGCGGCGCAGGGCAGCTGAACTATGGTGTTGTGCATTCAGCGCATGTCTGCTCGCCTATGTGTCGTGGCATGCGGTCGCTTTCACGCTGGAGTCCTACGAGTTCCACGACGTGAGCCCCGGCTTGATGGCGGTTCCCTTCTGGATTCCGCAGGCGGGAATGGCGCTGGGGTTGATTATCCTGACCGTGGCGCTGGTGGACGCTGCCGTGGCAGTGGCCCGGGGAGAGAAAGCTGGCTATGAAGACAACACCGACACGGCGCTGGACTGAAAGATCAGCCGCCTAGGAAATAGACATGGATCAGTTTGCGGTTTTCCTGGTTTCCGGCGTGCTGCTGGCTGTTCTGCTTGCCTTGCTGGCCAGTGGCGTCTGGATTGCCTTGTCATTGCTGGCGCTGGGTATTTTTGGCCTGGCCGTGTTTTCCGATGCCCCCGCGGGGTCCCTGGCGATCTCGTCGATGTGGGATGCGAGCTGGGGCTGGCCCATGACGGCACTGCCGCTTTTCATTTGGATGGGCGAAATCCTTTTCAGGACACGTCTGTCCGAAGACATGTTCAAAGGGCTGGGTCCGTGGGTGAATTGGCTGCCTGGGCGCTTGCTGCATGTGAACATCCTGGGTTGCGGCATCATGGCGGCAGTGGCCGGCTCGTCAGCCGTGACGTGCGCAACGGTGGCGCGCATGAGTCTGCCTGAGTTGCGCAAGCGCGGCTACGATGAGCAAATGATGATAGGCACGCTGGCGGGCTCCGGCACGCTCGGCCTGATGATCCCGCCGTCCATCATTATGATTGTGTACGGCGTGCTGGCGCAGCAGTCGGTGGCCCGCCTGTTCATTGCTGGCGTCTTGCCCGGGCTGATGCTGGTCGCGCTTTTCATGGGCTATGTTGCGATCTGGGCCCTGCTCAATCCCGCCAGAGTGCCGCCGCGCGATCCGTCCCTGACGCTGATGCATAAGCTCTGGAACTCGCGCAGGCTGCTGCCCGTCGTCGCGCTCATCACGCTGGTCATCGGCACCATCTACGGCGGCATCGCCACGCCGACCGAGGCGGCGACCGTGGGGGTGATCGGCGCGATGTTGCTGGCGGCGCTGGGCGGTACGCTGAATTGGAAGACGTTCAGCGACAGCCTGATGTCCGCGATGAAAATCTCATGCATGATTTCGTTTATCGTGGCTTGCGCGGGTGCGCTGTCCATCGCTGCCGCATTTCTGAATATTCCTCAGGCCCTGGCCGGCAAGGTCGAGGCCATGAACATGTCTCCCTTCATGCTGCTGCTGGTGCTGACACTGTTCTTCATCGTGCTGGGCTGCTTCCTGGAGGGCATTTCGATACTGGTGCTGAGCAGCGCGGTTGTGCTGCCCATGGTGCAGGCGGCGGGCATAGACCTGATCTGGTTCGGCGTTTATATGGTTGTGGTGATCGAGATGGCGCAGATTACGCCGCCGCTGGGCTTCAATCTGTTCGTCATGCAGTCCATGACGGGGCGCGACATCCTGCAGGTGACGCGGGCATCCGCCCCGTTCTTCGGTCTGCTGGTGGTGGCAGTGGTGCTGCTGGCGATGTTCCCCGGGATCGTGACCTATCTCCCATCGCTGATGTCGGAAGCCTCCTGAGGAGGCTGCTCCGGGATCGCTGGTTTATCAATCAACCCAATGCCGCACACCCTTCAGCAATGCGATCGCAGGCCAGGGTGATGTCCTCCAGGGACGCAGCATACGAGATGCGGAAATACGGCGCGAGGCCGAAGCAGCTGCCCGGTACGACCGCGGTATCGCAATGGTGCAACAGGTAGCGGCAGAACGCCATATCGCTGTCAATGACGTCACCCTGCGGCGTCGTGCGGCCTATCAAGCCAGCACAGCTTGAAAAGGTATAAAAGGCGCCCTCGGGTTGGCGGCATACAATGCCGTCGATCTGGTTGAGGCGGTCTACGATGATATCGCGGCGTTGCTGGAATAGCGCCCGGCGCTCGGCGACGATGGCCTGATCACCTGTCAGCGCGGCGATGGCGGCAGCCTGGCTGACCGAACTTGGGTTGGAGGTGCTCTGACTCTGGACGGTCGCCATGGCGGAGATCAACGGGCGCGGACCCGCGCCGTAGCCCAGGCGCCAGCCTGTCATGGCGTAGGCCTTGGATACCCCGTTGACCAGAAGCGTGCGGTCGCGCAGCTCGGGCGCCAGCTGAACCGCCGAAACAAAAGGCTGGTCGTCGTAAATGAGATGTTCGTAGATATCGTCACTCATGAGCCACACGTGGGGATGGCGCAGCAGCACGTCCAGCAGGGGTTGGAGTTGCGCGGCGGAATATGCGGCCCCACTGGGGTTGGAGGGGGAGTTCAGCAACAGCCAGCGCGTGCGGGGCGTGATGGCCGCCTCCAGTTCGGCGGCCTCCACGCGAAAGCCATTGGCTTCGCTGCACGCCACCACCCGTGGCACGCCGCCTGCAATGCTGATCATGTCGATGTAGGACGTCCAGTAGGGCGCGGTGATGATGACCTCGTCGCCTGGATTCAGCGTGGCCATGAAGGCGTTGTAGATGACTTGCTTGGCGCCCGCGCAGGCGATGATCTCGGGCTGCGTATAGATCAGGCTGTTTTCATGACTGAGCTTGTGCGCAATCGCGGCCTTGAGGCTGCCGGTGCCTTCCAGCGGGGTGTATTTCGTCTCACCCGCCTGAATGGCGCGTATGGCGGCTTCCTTGACGTGATCCGGGGTGTCGAAATCAGGTTCGCCCGCACCCAGCGCGACAACAGGGTGGCCCTGCCGGCGTCGCTCGGTCGCCTCGGCGCCGATGCGCAATATCTCGGAAATACCCATGGCTGCAATGCGCTCGGCGCGCTGAAAAGGATGCAGCTCAGGCAGTGTGGACGGCGAATTCATCATGGTGCTCCATGGGGCAGCGATAAAAGGAAAATGGACCCGTCGCGGGTGAGGTTAGTGTTCGCGACTCAGGTATCGGCCAGTTGCCGGGCGGTAATGTCATAATCCCGCTCCAGCGTGGCCGGGCTCAGGTATTCATTGCGCAGATCGTCCGCCAGCGCGGCCTTGCTGCGCTTTGCCGGATCTCCGAAACCGCCGCCGCCGGGAAGCTCGAGCACCAGGCGGGCGCCCTGGGGAACATATTGGGTGCCTTTGCCGCGCATGGGCGTTCCGTCGTTCAGCGAGACGCCGCCCGCCTGGCCCGGCAGGCCACCGGCCCGGCCTCGCGCGGGATTGCCGATGCGGTCGAACATGGCATTGAATCGGAAGGAATAGCCCTCGCGAGGACCCAGTTCCATGATCTGCCCCAGCCCGCCCCGATGCTCGCCTGCGCCGCTGGATTCGGGCCGCAGTTCTTTGCGCCAGACCACGACGGGGCCGGCCTGCTCGGTGGCTTCGACAGACATGGAATGCACGCCACTGGGAAACGCGGTAGATGACAGGCCGTCCAGCGTCGGGCGCGCACCGGTGCCGCCACTGTTGAACATCAATATTTCTGCATCAGGCAGGCCCGCGCCGGGATCCAGCGGCCTGGCGCTGACGTGTATATTCCACAAGGCGCCGCTGCCTTCCGCGGGTATGCTGTCCGGCAGAAAATGATAGAGCGCGCCCAGCACCAGATCCGGCACAAAATGCCCCAGCACATGCCGCACCGCAACCGGGCTGGGCCGTTGCGCATTCAGGATGCAGCCCTCGGGCGCCTGGGCCAGAAAGGGGGAGAGCGACGCCGTATTGTTGGGCACGTCGGGTGCGATCGCGCACTTGAGGCCATAGCAGGCATAAGCCCGCGCATACGCCAACGGCACGTTGATGCCAAAGGGGCTGGCCGGGGATGTTCCCGCGAAATCGGCCACCAGTCTGTCTTCGGCCACTTCGAGTTCCACTTGCAGCGTCACGGGCTCGTCATAACCATCGAGTGTCATGGTATTGCCGTACTTGCCTCTGGGCAGGGCGGCGATGCGTTCCAGCGTGGCGGCCAGGCTATGTTCCAGGATAAAACGGCCGACTTCATCCAGGCTGTCCAGCCGGAACTCATCCATCATGTCCTGCAGGCGGCGGTCGCCGGTGTCGTTGCAGGCCGCCAGCGCGTAGAGATCGCCGATCACCATGTCGGCCGAGCGTACATTACTGCGCAAGATATTCATCAGGTCATGATTGACTTGTCCGCGCTCCACCATTTTCATGATGGGCACGCAGATGCCTTCTTCGTAGACCTCGCGCGCGTCGGGGCCAAAGCCGCGCCCGCCTACATCCACGACATGTGCAGTACAGGCAAAGTAGCCGATCAGCCGACCGTTGCGAAATGACGGCGAGACCACGGTGAAATCGTGCAGGTGCCCCGTGCCGTCCCAGGGATCGTTGGTGATGTAGGCATCGCCTTCGAAAATGCGGTCCTCGCCGATGGCGCGAAGGAACTTGGGCACGGCTTCGGCCATGGTATTCACATGGCCGGGGGTGCCGGTGACAGCCTGAGCCAGCATGCGCCCCTGTCGGTCAAAAACGCCGGCGGACAGGTCGCCGGCTTCGCGCACGCTGGTACTGAAAGCGGACCTGATCAGCGCCAGCGCCTGTTCCTCCACAACGGAAATCAAGCGGTTCCACATGACCTGCATATGAATGTTCTGCAGACGATCTGTCGCCATGATGGGGCTCCTCAAGCAGGCTTGCGCTGCACCAGCAGGCAGCCGTCGGTTTGCACGATTGCCTCGAAGGCGGAAGTGACAAGCGTCGAGGTTTCTTTCTCGACAATCATGGCGGGTCCCTGGACGCGCATGCCTGCCGTCAGGTGATCGCGTTCCACAATATCGGCTTCGACATCCTGCTGCAGCCGCGCATCAAACAGATATCGTTTGCCCGCGGACGGCGCATCGGCGCACGCAGTGGTCGCCGGTACGGCAGGCACCGGCGGCAGCGGCGAACTGGCCTTGACCGACCAGCTGATCGTCTCGATGTCCAGGCCTTCTATGGGGCGCCCAAAGTAGCGTGCATACGTTGCCTCGAACGCCGCGCGCAAGGCGGCGACATCGGCCAGATCCGCTTCATCTGACAGCGCAACCGGAATCTCCCAGCCCTGGCCGACATAGCGCATGTAGATCTTGGCTTCTATCACGGGCGCTTCGTCTGCGCTACGCTGGCTGACGAACTGCGTGGCTTCGTCGCGCAGCTCGTTGATGAGTGTCTTGGCGGCACTGCTGTCGAACTGGCTCAGCTTCTGATTGATGCTGCGTATGCTTTCGTAGCCAAACGGCGCGCGCAGAAAGCCAATGGCCGAGCCCACGCCCGCGCCTGGCGGCACGATAAAGCGTTCGATGCCTGTTTTTTCGCAGAGCCTGGCGGCATGCAGCGGCCCGGCGCCGCCAAAGGTGATCATGGTGTAGCTCGCGATTTCCTTGCCGTTTTCCACCGCATGCACGCGGGCTGCATTGCTCATGTTTTCGTCGACCACTTCGGCAATGCCATAGGCGCTTTCCGCAGGAGTGAGGGTCAGGCGTTCGCCGATCTGTTTCTGCACGGCTTCGCTGGCGCGTTCGGGCGAGAGCGTGATCGAGCCGCCGGCAAAATTGTGGGGATCCAGCCGGCCGAGCAGCAGGTCGGCATCGGAGACCGTGGGCAGCTGGCCGCCGTGCTGATAGCTCGCGGGTCCGGGCTCGGAGCCGGCGCTTTGCGGGCCTACGCGAATCTGATCCATGATGTCCACCGACGCGATCGAGCCGCCGCCAGCGCCAATCTCCACCATTTCCACGACGGGAATCGAAATCGGCATGCCGCTGCCTTTCTTGAAGCGATAGGTGCGCGCGACTTCAAAGGTATTGGCGGTTTTGGGCACCTGATCATCGATCAGGCATATTTTCGCGGTGGTGCCGCCCATGTCGAAGGACAGCACAGAAGCAAGTTCGTAGCGGGCCGCGATGTAGGCGGCGAAAATGGCGCCGCCTGCGGGCCCCGATTCGACGAGCCGGACCGGAAACCGCGACGCGCTTTCCACCGATACAATGCCCCCGCCCGAGTGCATGATGAAGACCGGGCATTGCGCGCCTGCCTCGTGTACCTTCTGGACCAGGCGGTTCAGATAGGATTCCATGCGCGGGCGCACATAGGCGTTGGCGCACACCGTATTGAAGCGTTCAAACTCGCGTATCTGCGGGGAAACCTCTGACGAAATGGAAATCGACAAATCCGGCAGGCGCTTGAGCAGGGCGTCGCGCATTTGCCGCTCGTGTTCGCCATTGACGTAGGCATGGACAAAGCCAATGGCCACGCTTTCGTAGTTGCCCTCGGCGATGCGGGTGACAAGGGCGCCGATATCCGCGGCAGAGGGCGCGATCAATGCCTGACCCTGGGCATCCATGCGTTCGCGCAGGGTATGGCGGTCGCAGCGCGCAATGAGCGCCGGCGGCAGCTTGATGTTCAGGTCGTATTGTTCAAAGCGGTTTTCCGTTCGCATTTCGAGCACATCTCGAAAGCCTTCGGTCGTGATGAATGCCGTGCGGGCGCCTTCGCGCTCGATGAGGGCGTTGGTGGCCAGCGTCGTGCCGTGGATGATGAGGCTGATGTCTGAAAGCGCGATGCCGGCTTCTTGCGCTGCTTGTTGCAAGCCCTTGACGATGGCGCGCTCCGGGGCCTCGTAGTCGGTAAGAACCTTGACTGAATACAGCTGGTCGTCCAGCTCCAGCGCGATGTCTGTAAAGGTGCCGCCTATATCGACCCCCGCCCGCGCCTGCTTGCGTCTCGATGACAACTTGTACCCCCGTATCCATGAATAACTTGCCCGCCTGGCTGGACAGTTGCCGGGCGGGCAAGCAAGCTATATAGCTTGTATGATGAGGGTAATATTACTAGTGGTCAATTCATGGTTTTCCCGCGATCAGGGGTTGACCATATCGACCAGTTTTTGCGCTTCTTGAATTGTGCTTTCGTAAGACCCCGTCATGCTTGGCGACGTGACATACTTGCCGCCAACGGCAATGCTGGGCGTGCCTTCGATCTTGTATTGATCGGCGAGTTCGCTGGCCCGGCTGATCTTGGTGTTGATGCCAAAGGAATTGAAGGTGTCGAGGAACTTCTGGCGGTCCACACCCTGCGTGGCGATCCAGTCGGCGATGGCGTCTGCCGTGTAGATGCGCTTGTGTTCGTTGTGAATGGCCGCAAACACCTTGTCGTGAAGGTCGAGCCTGTCCAGCGCTTCCAGTGAATAGTACAGGCGCTGAAGATCTTGCATGCTGGCGTTGAAGGCAACCGGCACGGCACGCACGACGACGTTGTCGGGTAGGGTGGCGGCCCATTTCTTGACCAGCGGTTCAATTTTGAAACAGTGCGGGCAGCTGTAGGCAAAGAATTCCAGCACTTCGATCTTGCCTGCCGTGTCCGATGGTTGGGCTGGATCCAGCGTGACATAGGCATCGGCGGCCTGGGCGGTGGGCGCCAGCAGCATGCCGGCGGCGAGCGTGGAGACCGCGAGGGCTTGAAGGAAGCGTTGTTTGATTGTCATAGTAGGTTTCCGATGTCCGCAATAAAAAGCAGTTAAGACTGGAAAGGCGCCGACAAGTTCATGGGCGCACGACCGAGGTTTCGATTTTTTCCTGCCCCAGGCGGGCGCGCGAACGATTCATTTCATCGATCCCGCTGAAGGGGCCTACACGTACACGGTTCAGTGTACTGCCGTTCACCTGGGCTTTTTGCACCTGCGCAGGCAAACCGAGCATCACGATGCGGGCCATCACGGCCTCGGCGTCGCCCTCGGACCGGAACGCGCCGGCCTGCAGGTAGTAAGTGGTTTGCTTGCCCGCGTCGGCCGGCGCTTCCGTACCTGGGGCGGGTTTGTCGGGAGGCGGTTGTTTGGCCGGTGCGGGTGCAGCGGGCGCCTTGGGCTTGGTCAGCGTCGCGATCAGGTCGCCGATATTGTCGGGGCCGGCGGGCACGGGCGGCGGGTTGCCGTCTTGCGTGCGGCCAGGCAGCGGTGTGGTGGCCAGATCTGTCGGGCCGTCGGGGATGTTGCCCCCCGGACGGTCCTTGCCATACAGGCCGATATTGGGATCGGGAGCGTCGCGCACATCGGGCAACAGGACGTTGGCGGGGTCGCGGCTGAACTTGTCGGCGAAAGGCATGGGCACCTTGGTGACGAAAAGCGCCACCGCGACGGCCGCGATCAGCCCGAGGATGAGGCCGACGAGGATGCCAAAGAGCGTGCCGCTGCCTGAGCGCGAGCTGGACGATTTGCGACTTTTGCTGGCCATAAGAAGGTGTTACATCCTTTCGGGGGCGGAGACCCCGAGCAGTTCGAGACCGTTGGCGATCACCTGGGCGGTGGCGCGG
This sequence comes from Allopusillimonas ginsengisoli, assembly GCF_004153455.1. Lineage (GTDB taxonomy): Bacteria > Pseudomonadota > Gammaproteobacteria > Burkholderiales > Burkholderiaceae_B > Allopusillimonas > Allopusillimonas ginsengisoli. Next base: position 114,498 of record NZ_SDQE01000011.1, read on the forward strand.
GCCAGGCGCAGGCGCGCCAATTTGAGTGAGACGTCGTCGACCAGAACACGTTCGGCGTTATACCATGCGTGGAAGTCGGCAGCGCAATCGCGCAGCCAAAATGCCAGATGGTGCGGCGCAAGCTCTTGTGCGGCCAGCGCGATGGTTTGCGGGTATTCCGCCAGACGCTGCAGCAGGGCGAACTCGGTGGGGGCAACCAATGGCGCGACCGGCGCCTCGGGAATCCGGTCGGCGTATTCCGATGATTGCGCCAGCATCGAACAAATGCGCGCGTGCGCATACTGGATATAGTACACCGGGTTTTCGTCGCTTTTGGACAGCGCGAGGTCGATGTCGAAGACGAATTCGGAATCGGCGCGACGCTGCGCCAGAAAGTAACGCACCGCGTCGCGGCCTACCCAGTCAATCAGGTCGCGCATCGTGACATAGCTGCCGGCGCGCTTGGAAATCTTGACCTCGGCACCGTCGCGCACGACTTTGACCATTTTGTGCAGAATATAGGCCGGGAAGTCTTTGGGGATGCCGATTTCCAGGCCCTGAAGCCCGGCGCGCACGCGCGCGATCGTGCCGTGATGATCGCTGCCCTGTATGTTGATGGCGTGATGGTAGCCGCGCGTCCATTTGGCGACGTGATACGCGACATCCGGCACGAAATACGTATAGCCGCCCTCGGATTTGCGCATGACGCGATCTTTGTCGTCGCCGGTGCCCAGTTCCGTGGTGCGCAGCCACAGCGCCCCTTCGCTTTCGTAGGTATGGCCGGCGGCAATCAGTGCCTGTACGGTTTGCTCCACCCCGCCGCTGGTATACAGCGAGCTTTCGAGATAGAAATTGTCGAATTTCAAGCCGAAGGCCTGCAGGTCCAGATCCTGTTCGCGACGCAGGTACGCCACCGCGAAGCGGCGGATATCCTCAAGGCTGTCGATGTCGCCGCTGGCAGTGACCGACGCGCCATCGGCCGCCTGCACGGTTTTTTGCGCGCGAAAATCATTGGCGATATCGACGATGTAGTCGCCTTTGTAGCCGTCTGCCGGAAACTCGGCGGCTTCTGGCGCGATGCCCCGTGCACGCGCCTGCACGCTGATGGCCAGGTTGTCGATCTGGTTGCCGGCGTCGTTGTAATAGAACTCGCGGGTCACGTCGTAGCCCTGGGCGGCAAACAGGCGGCACAGCGCATCGCCCAGCGCGGCCTGGCGGGCATGGCCCACATGCAAGGGGCCTGTGGGGTTGGCGGATACGAACTCCACCAATACTTTTTCGCTGCCCTTGGGGCGAATGCCATACTGGCTGCCTTCTTGCTGGATCGCATGCAGCACGGCTTGCCGGGCTGCGGCGGTGAGGCGAAAATTGATGAACCCAGGTCCGGCGACCTCGGCGGTGTCAATCAACGCGCGCAACGCGGGCTGGGCAAGCAGGGTATCGACAATCTGTTGCGCCAATTCCCGAGGGTTGCGGCGGGCCGGCTTGGCCAGTTGCATGGCAACATTCGTGGCGATGTCGCCATGCGAGGCCACCTTGGGGCGTTCGAGCAGGACATTGGCCTGGGTATTGGGGACGATGGCGTCGACGGCAGCCCGGATGAGTGAAATTAGCTGTTGTTGTTGCCCTGGGAGCATATGGAAAATGGATAAACGTAAGAGTAATTGGCCAACCTGGGCATGGACTCGCCCGGGCCAGGCCCCGCCAGGCTCGGACGCGGCGAACCCGCTGCCGGGCTGCGTACCCCGCCTGGGCGGATCGGTTCAATCGCTTGAGGCTGCCCGATACCGCTGACCGGAAGGCCTAAATGATAGCGTGATTTCCTTGCCGTCGTCTGCGGCCGTGCGATACTGCGATCTGGCGCGCTGGCGTCGGTGCGGCCATCTGGGCGAAACGGGTTTGTATTTCACGACGTTGTGGCGCCGATGACCGCCGCTATTTTCATCTGCCTGGCGCCTGTCGCTCCCGGGCGGCTGTCGACAGCCTGAATACCCGTTTATTACATGCTCTGGACACGGCGAATATACCGAAATGTCCCTGCTTGGCAGTGTTCGGAACTTAGGGTAGTGTACAACTGTGTCTATCGAAAAAGGGCCACCTATGCTAGTTGTCTTTCACTCCAAAGCGGCCGCCGAAGTGCTGATGTTCTCCCAGCACGCGCTACCCATCCTCAAGGCTGCCGGAAAACCATACACAGACACGCTGCCCGAACGCGGTGTGATTACCCGCGAGCAGTTGCCTGACGCCATCAAGGGCATCGAGCAGGCCATGTCGATCGACGACGAATCCGACGATGTCGATGCCGCCGACGACAGCGACTCCAAAACCCATCCCATCTCCCAGCCGGTCAGTTTTCGCCGGCGCGCATTCCCGTTGCTGGCCATGTTGCGCCTGTCTCTGGAGCACGATGCCGATGTCGTCTGGGAGCCTGCGCCCTCCTGGTAACAGGCTGCGGGGAGCGCAACCCGTTGCGGCAAGGCGGGTGGACGCCTGCAGCCGCAGTGGCTCGCATCAGGGCCTTACCCGGTATATCTCAGGCCTTGCGGCCGGCCCGCGCCAACATCAACCGTTTTGTGCTTTGTCTTTCTTGCTATTCGACCAGGGGACCCCATGCGTAGCACCGTGACAATTGTTTTCAACAGCCGGCAATCCATCGAACGCAGTGTCGATGTTCAGCCCGATGATCAGGCCTCGCAGGCGGCGCGCGACTGGTTCGACGCCACCTGGACGCGGCTGGGCTGCGAGCCGCTGCGTCCCAGCGGCAAGGTATTACTGCTCGACAAGATTTTGGGCGTGGCCGACGCACTGGGCTATGCCAGCCTGTCGCAAGACGAGGCCAGTGCGGCGGAGCTCGCCACCCAGGTTGCCCTGGCACTCGAAAAACCCCGCATCACGGTCGACCTGCCGGGGAGTGCCGTGGGCTTCTGAGCCGGGCAACGTGGCCGGGCGCTGGCACGGTGTTGAGCAACACGCCGTACGCGTCCTGCTGGCCCCAATGGTGATCACCCTTAGCGTATCCCAGCCCGCATGAACGATTGCACAAACTGGCGCTGGAACAGCAAAAATGCCACCAGCAGCGGCGCCGCGCTCAACAGTGTTGCGGCCGTGATAACAGACCAGTCTATGCCCTGGTCCGTCGACGCAAATACTTGCAGCCCAACCGTAAGCGGCCGGGACTCCACCGAATTGGTGATGATCAATGGCCACAAAAAGTTGTTCCAGTGGTAGCTCACTGACACCAGCCCGTAGGCGACGTAAATCGGACGCGCCAGCGGCACATACACTTTCATCAGTATCTGCCAGCGGTTGGCGCCTTCCATGCGCGCCGCTTCTTCAAGCTCGCGCGGAACCGTCTTGAATGTTTGACGCAGCAGGAAGATGCCAAAGGCCGACGCAAAATATGGCAGCCCCACCGCAAAAATCGTGTCGCGCACACCCAGCCACGACATCAGCCGGTAGTTTTCCACGATCAGCACATCGGGCATGATCATGAGCTGCAGCAGAACCAGCATGAAGACAAAATCCCGGCCGCGGAATTCGAAGCGCGCGAACGCATAGGCGGCCAGCGTGGACAGGATGAACTGCGCCACCAGCACCATGGTCACCAGAATAAACGTGTTCAGAAAGTAGCGCGCAAAAGGCGCGGCATGCCAGGCCGTCACAAAGTTTTGCAGCGTCAGTGGCGCGGTCAGGTCGAAGTGCGTCGCGTAGGCGCCGGGGTGGAAAGCCGCCCATACCGCATAGGCCAGGGGCAGGAACCAGATGATGCCCAGCAGCCAGGCGCCCAGGGTGTCGAGTTTATTCGTCATTGGTAATGCGTCCGGCGGTCAAGCCAGCGGAACTTGATGAGGGCGGTGATCGACAGGATCAGCAGCAGAATGACCGACAGCGTCGCGGCATAGGACGTGTCCCAGTAGCTGAAGCCCACTTCGTAGATATAGAACAGCAGCAAGGTACTGGCATTGTCCGGCCCTCCCTTGGTCATTACCAGCACGTGATCTACCAGCCTGAATGCATTGATCAGCGCGTTGACCAGCACAAACAGCGTGGTCGGCATCAGCAAGGGCAGAAGAATGCGCCGAAAATACTGCCATCGGGATGCGCCTTCAAGAATCGCGGCTTCGCGCAACGACGGTGACACCTGCTGCAGGGCGGCCAGATAAAAAATCATGAAAAACCCGGCTTCCTTCCAGATCGTCACCAACATGAGCGCGGGCAGGGCGGTTGAGCGGCTGCCCAGCCAGTTGGTGCTGGTGAACCCGAACAGATGTGCGATCTGGTCGAGCAGGCCGTACTGGGGCGTGTAGAAAAACAGCCAGATGTTGGCCACCGCCACCATGGGCAACACGGTGGGCGTGAAATAGGCCAGGCGCAAAAAGCCCCGCCCGGCCAGATTGCGATTGACCCACAGCGCCATGATCAGCGCCACCGCGACCGACACGGGTATCGTGACCAGCGCATAGAACAGATTGTTCCAAAGCGCCTGCCAGAACACGGGATCGTGAGACATGGCGACGTAATTGTCCGCGCCCACGAAGACGGCGGGCCGGTTGGCTTTCGGGGTGGAAAAGAAACTGTTCCACAGCGTCGCCAGCGCCGGATAATGGGTAAAAGCGGCAAGCAGCACCATGGCTGGCAGCAAAAGCAGCCAGCCATACACCGCGTTGAGCGATGACTTCATGCCTGTGCTTACTTGTAGCCGCGCAGCAGGCGGTCGGCCTCGCGCTGCGCATCTTTCATGGCCTGCTCAGGTGTCTTCGAATTGGTGAGGACGGCCTGCAGGTTGTCGTTCAGCAGCTTGGTGATGCGCTGGTTGTCGTGCGTGGAAAATTCTGCAACGCTGACTTCCAGCTGATCGCGGGCCACGGTCGCGGTGGGTACTTCTTCCACATACTTTTTCATGGTGTCGGTTTCCCAGGCGGCGGAGGAAACCGCCACATAACCCGTGTCAATGCTCCAGGCCGCTGCCTTTTCCGGACTGGTCATCCACTTCACGAATTTATACGCCGCCTCGCGCTGCTCGGGCGTCGCCGATTCGAACAGATAGAAATTACCGCCGCCGGTCGGGCTTCCTCCCTGCTTGGCCTTGGGCATGGGCGCCACACCGAAATCAAACTTGGCATTCTTGCGCACATTGGTGAGGTTGCCGGTGGTGGTCCACATGATGGCTGTTTTGCCGACCAGGAAATCCTTGGGTGTCGTGCCCCAGTCTATGGTGCCGGTAGGCATGACCTTGTCCTTGTAGGCCAGGTCGTGCCAGAACTGCAGCGCTTCGATCACCGCAGGCTTGTCCAGAAAGACTTCATTGCCGTCCTGATTCATCAGGATGGCGTCATTGGGCGTCGTCAGCGCCTGGAACAGCCAATAAGCGAAGCTGCCGCCCGATGGAATCTCCAGGCCCCATTGCGTAACCTGGCCCGCGCTGTCGGTCTTGGTGAGTTTCTTGGCCTGGCTCACCAGCTCGTCCCAGGTGGAGGGCGGTGCATCCGGATTCAAACCGGCTTCCTTGAAGAGATCCTTGTTGTAGTACATGACAATGGTCGAGCGCTGGAATGGAATACCCCAGGTCTTGCCGCCGGTCTGGCTGTTGGCCATGAACGCCTTGTAGAAACCATTGAGCCATTGCTTGTCGTCATCCGTTTTGATCAACGGATCGAACGGCACAATGGCGCCCTCGTCGATCAGGGTAAACATATCGGTGGACAGCAGCACGGCCAGCTGCGGCGCGTTGCCGCCCTTGTAGGCGGTCAGCGCCTTGGCCACCGAGTCCTGATAAGAGCCGGCATAAATGGACTTGATCTTGATATCCGGGTGGTCTTTCTCGAACTCATCGACCATGCCGTCGACGATCTTGGTGATGGGGCCGCCCACGGCGACCGGATAATAGAACTCCAGCTCGACAGGCGAGCTCTGGGACCACGCAGGCGCGGCGCAGAAAGCGCCTGCAAGGCCAATGACCAGGGTTTTCAGAAGAGTGCGTCGCATGATGAATGTCCTATGAAGTGAAGGCGGGCGCCTGATGCAGCGCCTGGCCCGAGGCGTCGAAAAAGTGCTGTTGTGTGGCGCTCCAACGGAGCATGATGCGTTCGCCCGGCGAGGTGGGCGCATGGCCGGCAATGCGTACCGCGATGCCGGAATTACTGCCCAGGCGGCAGAAGACAATGGAATCGGCGCCAAAATACTCCACCGTTTCTATCGTCGCCACCGCGCCGTCCGGGCGGGAGTCTGTGGGTGCATCCGCCGTTCCCTTGCCGCGCAGGGAATCGGACACGATGTGAATATGTTCGGGCCGTATCCCCAGTTTGCGCGCCTGCGGGGGCGCGCCGGAAGAAAGCATGTTGTCCCGAAGCTCGGCGGCGGTTTCGTCGTTCAGGGTCAACAAGTTCATGGGTGGCGTGCCGATAAAGCGCGCGGCAAACTCTGAACACGGCTGACCGTACAGCCTGTCGGGCGTATCGTTCTGCTCTATGGATCCGGCATTGAGCAGTACCACGCGGTCAGCCATGCTCATGGCTTCCGTTTGATCGTGGGTGACATACACCATGGTGATGCCGAGCTTTTGCTGCAGGGCGCGTATTTCCCGACGCATCTCCTGGCGCAGTTGAGCGTCCAGGTTGGACAGCGGTTCATCCATCAGGCATACCGGCGCCTGGGAAATCACGGCGCGGCCAAGCGCCACTCTTTGCTGCTGTCCACCCGATAGCTGCGAGGGCTTGCGGTCGAGCAATGGCTCAAGGCCCAGCAACTGCGCCACGCTTTTGAGTCGCGGCTTGAGTTCCGCAGCCGGCGCTTTGCGCACCCTCAGTCCGAACAGAATGTTTTCTTTCACGGTTAGATGAGGAAAGAGCGCGTACGACTGGAACACCATGGATATTTTGCGCTGGGCGGGCGGCAGATCGGTGACATCCCGTCCGCCGATGTACACCCTGCCTGTCGTGGGATTGTCCAGGCCCGCTATGATGCGCAGGGTGGTGGACTTGCCGCAGCCGGACGGACCCAGCAGTACATTGAATGTGCCGGCTTCGAGCGTAAAGCTGATATGGTTGACAGCAGGCGGCGGGTTGCCCGGCCGGCCCGCCGCGCCCAGGGATGGCGACGTGCTGTGCCGCGCATCTCCATATTGCTTGACGATGTTATCGAGAATGATTTCTGACATAGGCTAGAACGGATAGGGTCCGGGGAATTCGCCGATCAGCGCATGGTGCGAGACCAGGCCGTGCCTGCCCTGCCAGTGCAACTGATAGCCAGGCGGTTCAAAATTGAAAGACAGTGTGGCCTCGTGGCGCAGATCCAGCGCGATCTGGTGCGCGGTGCCCGGACAGGTTGAGGCAAGGGTATTGCCCACTCTGCAGATAATGGTGCGGTGCAGGTGCCCGCAAAGGATGCGCTCGATGTTTCGATAGGGCTCGATCACCTGCACAAATGCGTCGCGTCCCTCTATCAGGCCCAGCTTATCCATCTCGCGGATGCCTGTATCGAAGGGGGGATGATGCATTATCAGCAAGGTGGGACGGTCCGGCGCCTGCGCCAGGGTTTCGGCCAGCCAGGCAAGCCGATCCGGGCAGAGCCGGCCCTGGCCGGACCGCGGAATCGTGGTGTCCAGCCCGATAATGCGTAGCGGCCAGTCCTCCAGTACATACTGCACAAAAGGCGAGTCTGACTGCAAATACTGATGCTCAGGAAAACAGTCGCGCAGTGTCTGGGGATGGTCATGATTGCCCGGAATCATGACAAACGGAATATCCAGACCCTCCAGCAATCGCTTGAGCGTTTCATACTCGTCAGGTCGGCCGTGTTCGGTCAGGTCGCCTGTGATGGCGACCAGATCGGGGCGGGGATCCAGGGCATTGAGCGTGTGCACGCAGGCAGCCAGGTGGGCTTGCGCCTGGATCCGCTCGGCGTGCTTGCCGCCGTGCTGTATGTGCAGGTCGGTGATTTGCGCGATCAGCATGATGTTTTCCGGGAAAGGCGTCGCGCAGGCCCTGCGGTGATCGTCCCCGCGCTCGCGCCCGCGATAAGCCGATGCGGTACTTGCTCGCTACGGGTGCCGCCGTGTTCGATCTGCTGCAGCAACAGATGGCAGGCGGTTCTCCCGATCTCAAAGCCGGGCGCTTCGATGCTGGCGAGGCTGGGTGACATACAGGCGCCGTAGCGAATGCCGTCGAAGCCGGCGACCGATATATCTTCGGGCACGGCGTGTCCCAGCGCCTTGAGGGTTGAGATGACATCCATGGCCAGCAAATCATTTGAACAGAACAGCGCGCTGGGCCGGTCTGGGGTGCGCATGAGATCGGCAACCAATGCTTTGTCGGCGGTCGTATGCGTGGGCATTTCGTAATGGGTGATGGGCGCCAGCGTCAGCTGCCGGGCGGTACGGCGCGCGCCCGTCAACCGCGAGCGCGCCCGGTCCGACAGCGCCAGAGGCCCGCTCAGAAAGGCGATGCGCCGATGACCCAGCTGCGCCAGGTGCGCAACCATGTCCTGCGCCGCGGCGCGATTGTCGACGGCTGCGCAGGTATGGGCGGCCGATTCGTTGTAGGCCAGCACGTAAGCCATGCCTCTGTGACTGAGGGCCTTGAGTATTGTGCTGTTGCGTGGGTTGGCAACGGTCAGGATCAGCCCTTCCAGTCTGTGTCCCACCAGCCTGTGGACGGCGGCGGCTTCAAGCGCGGGGTCGTAATGGGTGACTGTCATCATCACGCTGTAGCCAGACTGGCTGGCGCGCGCTTCTGCGCCTTCGAAACAGTCGGCGAATACCGGATTGGACAGGGTAGGCAGCACCAGCCCCAAAGTGCGCGTGTTGCCTGAGCGCAGGCTGCTGCCCAGCCTGTCAGGGCGGAAATCATGCTGGCCGGCAACATCCATCACATGCTGCCGTGTGGCGGGGTTAAGCAGCTCGGGCCGATTGAATGCGCGCGACACTGTTGCCGGCGATACGCCGGCGGCTCGCGCGATTTCAAGTATCGAAACGGGAGGCTTGCGCCGTTTGCTGTCCAAGACGTTGCTCCAGCCAGGTTGAGCAGAGTGAAAACGTTTTCATATTAGACAACGAATATGACAGCGTGATGACGGGGATTACCCGTAGAAGCGCACCGCAAGCACAGGAAAACGCGAAGGGTCGGCGCGCTGCGACGCCCATGCAAATCGGGCCGAACCCCGCGTGTGGCAGGGTTGGGCCCGTAGGTGTTGATGCATTGCGCTGGCCTGATCAAGGCGGAGCGGCCCTTGCGTCGCTTGTGGCGGCGCCCCGGGATGCAGCGGCTCCGGGTGCCGGTCAGGCAGCCAGGGCTTCAGCCTTTTGTGTCGTCGTATGGCGATTGACGGCACTCAGGATAGCCAGGAAGGAAGCGGTGACGATGTCTTCGTGTATGCCGACGCCAAACCCGGTGGGAGAATTGCCCACACGTACTTCGACGTAGCAGGCGGCACGCGTGTCCGTGCCGGTGCCAATGGCATGCTCGGTGTAGTCCATGATTTTCACCTCTGCATCCAGGGCATTGACGAAGGCCGAAATGGCGCCATCGCCACGGCCGATCAAGTTGCGCACTTCGCCGTTTTCCTCAAGCTCGACTTCGATCTCGAACTGCTGGCCCTTGCCTGCCTTGGGGTCGCCGGTGACACGATGACGAACCAATTTCCAGGGCTCGCCACGTTCCAGGTATTCCTGCGCGAAGATGTCATAGACCTTGGAGGCAGTGACTTCCGCCCCGGTTTCGTCCGTGACGCGCTGTATGGCACGGCTGAATTCGATCTGCAGGCGGCGCGGCAGCACAAGGCCATGCTCTTGTTCGAGCAGGTACGAAACCCCACCCTTGCCGGACTGGCTGTTGACTCGGATGACGGCATCGTAGCTGCGGCCCAGGTCGGCGGGGTCGATCGGCAGGTAGGGGACTTCCCACACCGCATCGGCTTCCTGGCGGGCAAAGCCTTTCTTGATGGCGTCCTGGTGCGAGCCCGAAAAGGCGGTAAAGACCAGATCCCCCGCATAGGGATGCCGAGGATGCACAGGCAATTGATTGCAATATTCCACGCAGCGACGCACTTCATCGATATCGGAGAAGTCCAGGCCGGGATGAATGCCTTGCGTGTACAGATTGAGCGCCAGCGTGACCAGATCCACATTGCCGGTGCGCTCGCCATTGCCGAACAGGCAGCCTTCGATGCGATCCGCGCCAGCCATGACACCCAGCTCGGCGGCGGCCACCGCCGTGCCGCGGTCGTTGTGGGGATGCAGGCTGAGCACGATACAGTCGCGCTGGTTCAGGTTGTTGTGCATCCACTCGATCTGGTCGGCATACATATTGGGCGTGGTCGCCTCTATGGTTGCCGGAAGATTGAAGATGATTTTTGATTCCGGCGTGGGTTGCCACACGTCGGTAACGGCGTTGCAGACTTCCAGTGCGAACTCGGGTTCGGTGGTGCTGAAGACCTCGGGTGAGTACTCATAGCGCCAGGCGGTTTCAGGATGCTCGGCCGTGAACTGTTTGACCATGCGTGTGCCCGACAAGGCGATGTCCTTGATCTCGTCCTTGCTCATGTTGAAAACAATCTTGCGGAACGCAGGCGCGCAGGCGTTGTACAGGTGAACGATAGCGCGCTTGGCGCCAGCGGCCGACTCAACGGTACGGCGTATCAGGTCTTCGCGGGACTGCGTCAGGACAATGATGGTGACATCATCGGGGATGCGGTTTTCGTCGATCAGCTTGCGAACAAAGTCGAAGTCGGTCTGGGAGGCAGAGGGGAAACCGACTTCGATTTCTTTGAAGCCGATTTTCAGCAGCTGCTCAAAAAAACGCAGTTTGCGCTCCACGCTCATGGGCTCGATCAGTGATTGGTTGCCGTCGCGCAGATCGGTACTCATCCAGATGGGCGGGTGCGTAATACGCTTGCTGGGCCAGGTACGTTCGGAAAAATCACGCGAGAACGGGACAAATGGGCGGTATTTGTCGGAGGGGTGGGAGATCATGGTACACCTGTGTTTTGGATATGGTTTTATAGCGCATCACCGGAGCGTTGCGATGCACGCTCGGAACAACTGTTCAACGGTGAGATAGAGGTGTGGCGTGAGACGGCTGCCGAACTGCCACGCGACGCTAGGCCCGGCAACCGATCGGTAGCAGCAGGGATAGGGCTAGCGCGGAAAGAGAAGTGTGCAAAGACTTGCACTGAGCGCACGACGCAGCCAGCGCAGCGGTAGTGCGCGGCATGGCATGGGTGAAAATGGCGTGTGCGGGGCTCATACCCTATAGTCAACCATAATTTTGAGGGCTTGGCAAGCGTTCATCCACGGGCGCTGACGCCGGCGCAACACTCAGCAGCGCGGCATGGCTGCGCGCCAATTCGATCTTTCCGGCGCGGCCGTTGCGCAGCTCGGCGGCGGCAAGCTGTAGGTCGCCCACGCTGATTGGCTGGCGCTGATCGTTCCAGGCCCAGCGCAATACCTCGAGCGCTGATTCGGACAGCTCGTCGGCCAACATGGCAATGGTGGGTTCATCCACCAGCTTGCTCCGAACGCTCTGCCGGGTGCTCTGCACGAAGCTGTATAGAAAATAGGCAATAATAAGCGTGCAGAGCAGTACGACGCCCCACCAAAAGAAGGGGTTGTACTGCTGAAGCAGCGCAACGGCTTCTACACCGAGGGCGCTCAGTCCGCTATAGTCGATGCCCTGCCCGAACGCGATCAGGCGATTAAGAAGGTTGTACCAGACCAGCGCCACGACAGCGACGACGACCACGCTGATGATTTTTTGGGTGGCGGTCAGCTTGAGCAGTGTATTGCGCAGCAGGCTTTGATCCTGGCGGGTTGGCTGTTGTAGCGATGTGGTTGGTTTCATACAAAGTATTTTATCTATGCAATCGCGGCAATCTCTAGAACTTCGTCAGCATCAGCAACTGGCGCTGACACCTCAGCTGCAGCAATCGATCAGATTCCTGCAGCTGTCGGCGCTGGAACTGGATGTGGAGATCGCCCAGGCATTGGTCGAGAATCCATTGCTCGAACGTGAGGAAGAGTATGACACTGATACCGCTGATGCGGTAGCGAGCACGGAGCGCGAGCAGGAAGATCGCTGGATGGTGTTGGGTTTATCCAACCGGGCCGGCAACAACCGCAGCGATGAGGAGCCGGTGCGGCCGGAGGCGGCGGTGACAGAAACATTGCAGGACCATCTGTTGCGCCAGTTGAGGCTTACCCGGGCCCAACCGCGAGACTGCGCGCTTGTTTCCTTGCTCATCGACGAATTGGACGAAAACGGTTACCTGGCAACGCCGCTCGCGGATATCCTGGGATATTTTCCGCCAGAACTGAGCGTGGCGACAGAAGAGCTGCAAGCTGCTTTGCGCCTGCTGCAGTCGTTTGATCCGCCTGGCGTGGGCGCGACGTCGCTTGGAGAGTGCCTGGTATTGCAGCTCAGGCTGCGGGAAGCCGGCAGCCCGGCCACCAGCGCACAGCCTGACCGCAGCGTGCTTGATTGCGCCTATGCCATTGCGGACAAACACCTCGATATCCTGGCCAGCGGCAACCTGACGCGCCTGCGCGAGGCGCTGGGCTGCAGCCAGGACACCCTGCGTGCCGCGCACGGGCTGCTGCTTCAGCTGGAGCCTCGGCCCGCACGGAACTGGGCGACATCGACGGCGGATTACGTCACGCCCGACGTGGTCGTCCGCCGGGTGGGTAAGCAGTGGCGCGCGAGCATCAATCCGATGGTCCTGCCGCGCTTGCGTGTCAATACCGTGTATGAGGCGCTGCTGGACAAGGCCCCTGAGTCTGCCGCCATGCATGCGCAGTTGCAGCAGGCGCATGGTTTTATCAAGAGCATGAACCAGCGCTACGTGACGATTTTAAGGGTGGCCCAGGCCATTGTGGATCGGCAAGCGGGTTTTTTCGAGGAAGGCGTCGGCGCCATGAAACCCTTGCTGCTGCGCGACATTGCCCAGGCGCTCGAGCTGCACGAGTCCACCGTGTCGCGGGCAACACGGCACAAGTACGCCCAGACGCCCTGGGGTGTGTTTGAACTCAAGCGCTTCTTTGGCATGGCGCTGCCCACGGATGACGGCGCTTCGACGTCCGCCACGGCGGTCAGGTCGCTCATTCTCAAGCTGGTTCAGGAAGAGCCCGCCCGCAAGCCCCTCTCCGATAACCAAATTGCGATCAGGCTGGCCGAGCAGGGTGTTGTGATCGCGCGACGCACTGTCGCCAAGTATCGTGAAGCGGCGGGCATAGAGCCGGCTATTCTACGCAAGGCCAGGGCGGCCCTGGAGCAGGGCTAGGCGGGCTTTGGCAACGCAGGAACTGGTTGCTTTTTGCAGGAAGCTGGTTGATAATTGTTCTCATGTTTATTTGTATCTGTAATGCGATTACCGAACGCCAGGTTCAGGCAGCGGTTGCCAACGGCGCGGTCACGATGTCTCAGCTCCAGGGCGAGCTGGGTGTTGCGTCGTGCTGCGGATGCTGTGCGGACACCGCGGCCGAGTATCTGCCCGGAGGCCAGTACGCCGCCACGGCGCCCGCGCGTGCCGAGCTGGGCACCCTGGTGGCCGATGCTGCGAACGACCCGATGCAGGTCGAAGCCGGTGCCATGGTGGTGGTGGCAGTCCAGCGCGCCTAATATCGCAGTTCCCCGAAATCAGGCTTTAGTTACACTCAATAACAACTTAACGCCGCCTGATTCTGCTCACGCCCCTAAGCTTTTCTGGCGTGAGCTTGTGCGTTTTCTTTTGAATTTTCTCCCTTTCTTCTGCCGCGGCTTGGCTCACAGTCAATCATGCCGCCATTTTGCGTGTCAGGGTCGCGAAAATCAATTCATTCTTATTCTCAAAGTGCCTTGCGCTTGAGTTTCTAAGTCATTGATTTTAAACGTTGAAAACTGGCCAAAAAACCCTGCCGTCGTGTTAGCCTTATGATTGAAATGGGCGTTGGCCCATCTTGGAACACTGGATTTCACCCATAAGCAGGAGCACGGCCATGAAAGGCGATACCACCGTCATCAAATATCTGAATGCACAACTCAAGAACGAGTTGACTGCCATCAATCAGTATTTCCTCCATGCCCGGATGTTGAATCACTGGGGCCTGAACAAACTGGGCAAGCATGAATACGACGAGTCCATCGGCGAAATGAAACACGCGGATCGGCTTATCGAGCGCATTTTCATGCTGGATGGCCTGCCCAATCTACAGGATCTGCATAAATTGCTGATCGGGGAAACTGTGCCGGAGATACTGTCCTGTGATCACAAACTGGAATCTGGCGCCCAGGCCACGGTCAAGGAAGCCATGGCGCACTGTGAGTCAGTGCGCGACTATGTCTCGCGCGACCTGTTCCAGGATATCCTCAATGACACCGAGGAACATATCGACTGGCTGGAAACCCAAATGGAACTGGTAGACCGCGTCGGCCTGCAGAACTATCTGCAGTCGCAAATGGGAGAGTAAGCGAGCCTGTACGTGCTGGTGGGCGCTGGTGTGCGCATCACCGGGCACTGGACGCGCTGTGCAAGGCCCGCCGGCCTTGCTTGCGAACAGATCAGAACGACTTGGCCGGACAGTCCGGCACACGGCCCCAGGCTTTGTTGGGCTCGCAGTATTTGTTGCGGGCAGACCAGGCGCAACTGGGGCGATCAAAGAAACTCTTGGCACTGCAGGCCTGCAGATCTTGTCGCAGGCTGGCCTGCCACGCCTGGCTGTTGGCCGTGGGGGCGGGCGGTGGCGGAGGAGGGGCCATTTCAACGGGCTGCAGCGGTTGGTTTGCGCCGCTGTCGCCTGGCATACCCAGCGCCCCGACGTCGGCGATCCCGCTCAGGCCGCCTTGCCCTCCTTCAGCCAGCATGCGGGCCTCATCCATGGTGATCTTGGTGGTGGCTACGTGAATGGCGGGATTGGAGGTCATGTCGTCGATGGACGTATCGGGCAGTTGCCATTTGGTCTGGCTTGCCTGCGCCGGCACGCCCAGGGTGCCATTTACCAGGGGCTGCGGCGGGCGTGCCGTATACGGCAGGCCGTTGGCATCGAGCACGGGTACGTTGGACAGTTCCGGGTGGGCTGGAGGGGCGGGGGCAACGGGGCCATGGGCCACCAGCCAGTCGCCAAGCTTCAGGCCACCCCAGGCAGAAGCGCCTGCGGCAACCAGCAATATTGCAAAAATGAAACGCCAGGACATCATTGTTCTCTGTTCGCTGGGAATAGCCTAGTTTAAACGCCTATGCGCTTTGCCTGCTCGCCAGCCACGTGCAGGCTGGTACGAGCTGACTGGCACGCAGGCTTACGCATTCTGCCCGAAAACCTTGCCGCCATGTTCCCGCATTGCGTGAAACTCGACGCCAGGATAGAGTTCTTGCGCCACCCGCAACTGCGCGGGGGAGGACGCCAGGAAGGCAGGCGCGTCCACGACATCATAGGCAATGTTAGCAGCGTTCGCATTCATGAATTTTCGCAAGACCTTGGGGTCTTCCGCTGTAAACCAACGTGCCATGTTGTAACGCGAAGGCATGAGGCGAGCTTCGACCCCGTATTCGGTTTTGAGGCGATGGGCCACGACTTCGAACTGCAATTGCCCCACAGCGCCCAGCAATAGCGAGCCGCCGGCGGCCTCGGGGCGGAAAACCTGAATAGCGCCTTCTTCGCCCAGTTGAGTCAGGCCCACGCGTAGCTGCTTGGTCCGTAAAGGGTCTTTGACTTCGACCGCCTGGAACAGTTCCGGCGCAAAAAATGGCAGGCCGGTGAACTGCAGGGCTTCGCCCTCGGTCAGGACGTCGCCCAAT
This sequence comes from Allopusillimonas ginsengisoli, assembly GCF_004153455.1. Classification (GTDB taxonomy): domain Bacteria; phylum Pseudomonadota; class Gammaproteobacteria; order Burkholderiales; family Burkholderiaceae_B; genus Allopusillimonas; species Allopusillimonas ginsengisoli. The sequence continues at coordinate 130,236 of NZ_SDQE01000011.1, forward strand.
TGCAGCACACCGTGATTGGGAATGCCGATGACGTCTCCGGCATAGGCTTCGTCGAGCAGTTCTCGCCGTTGCGACAAGAAGGATACGACGTTGTTGGGCCGGATCTCCTTGCCATTGCGCGACACCTTCAGGCGCATTCCGCGTTCGAAGCGGCCCGAGCTGACCCGGACAAATGCGACGCGGTCGCGGTGCGCAGGGTCCATATTGGCTTGCACTTTGAACACCACACCACTGAATTTGGTTTCATCGGGCTGGACTTCGCGTTGCAGCGCCGTCCGGGGGCCAGGCGTTGGCGCCAGGTCCACCAGAGCGTCCAGCACTTCCTGCACGCCAAAGTTGTTGATGGCGGATCCAAAGAAAATGGGCGTTTGCTTGCCGGCGAGAAAGGTTGCATGATCGAATTCGGGCGCGGCAGCCTGGATGAGCTCGATTTCTTCGTGCGCCTTGGCAAAGGCCTCGCCAAAGCGCTCCGCAATCACGGGATTGTCCAGGCCGCTGATCAGCTCGTCATGCTGGTCGCGGCGTTCCTGGCCAGCGCGAAACACGCGCATGCGGTCGTTGCGGATGTCGAATACGCCGCCAAAGTGGCGCCCCATGCCGACTGGCCAGGAAAACGGCACGGCGTCCATGCCCAGGTGGGATTCGATCTCGGACAGCAGGTCCAGCGGCTCCTGGACTTCGCGGTCCAGCTTGTTGATAAACGTAATGATCGGTGTGTTGCGCGCCCGGCACACTTGCAGCAGGCGTATGGTTTGAGGTTCCACGCCGTTGGCGGCGTCAATCACCATGAGTGCGGCATCTACAGCGGTGAGCACGCGGTAGGTGTCCTCGGAAAAATCCTGGTGTCCCGGCGTGTCGAGCAGATTGATCACACAGTCGCGGTATTCCATTTGCATCACCGACGAGGCAACCGAAATTCCGCGCTGCTTTTCGATTTCCATCCAGTCCGACGAAGCGTGGCGACTGGCCTTGCGCGCCTTGACGCTGCCGGCGATTTGAATAGCGCCTGCGAACAGCAATAGCTTTTCGGTCAGCGTGGTTTTGCCCGCGTCGGGGTGGGAGATGATCGCAAAGGTGCGTCGTCGGGCGACTTCTTGTGTGATGCTCATGGACGGATTTTAGCGTGGATGGCAGCGCGGGTTCGAGGGCCGGGCGCAGAAAGAAGCATGGCAGAGGTTGCGCGGGTGCGCGCTGCGGCGCGTTGCTTACCGCCGGGGCGCTGGGGCACGTGCAGGTGGCTAGTCGTCAACATGATGACTGAAGGTGGCCAGCACGGTGCCTGCCAGAACGAACAGCGCGCCAAAGCCGCGGTTCAGCCAGCGTATATGCCGGGGGTTGCGCAGCAGTTTCAGCACCCGCGATGCCAGCGTCGTATAGAAACCCATGGCGATCAGGTCGGTAAAGCACAGCGTGCCTGCGATGGTGAGGTATTGCAGGGCCAGGGGCCGGGACAGATCGAGAAACTGCGGCACGACGGCCAGCAGGAACACGGTTCCCTTGGGGTTGGTGATATTGATCAGAAAACCCCGCAACACCAGGTCGCGGGCATGGAATGCCTGCGGGTGGCTGGCCTGCACGGCAACCGGCGCCGCGTCTGTCGTGAATTGCCGGTAGCCCAGGTAAATCAGATAGCCGACGCCTATCCACTTGACGATGGCGAAGGCGGTTTCCGAGGTGGCCAGCAGCGCCCCCAGGCCGACCGCCACAATCACGAACTGCGCAAGCAGGCCGATCTGCAGGCCGCATGTTGTCCAGTAACCCCGTTTGAAACCGTATTTCAGCCCCGAGGACATGGCGCTGATGGCGCCAGGGCCAGGCGAGAACGAAATTGCCCAGGAGGCGGCAAAGAAAGCAAGCCAGGTGGAGAAAGACATGATGCAGGCGTGGTTGGTGGGTGGGGGCGTGTCCGGGTCGGGCGCAAATCAGAAAACTATCCCGGCCCCGCAAAGACGCTGGCAAGGCCGGCGTCCGCGGGCAGGTAGCGTGCCTATTTATCGAGCAAAACGGCGCGCCGCTCACTGCCGGATCGCGCACCATTGGCGCCGCGGTTACCAGCACTGCGCGCGTTGGCGCCCGGCCGGCCTTGCGCAGGGCGTGCGGCGCCGCCATTGCGGCCGCCGTTCCCGTCGCGCCGTCCGGTCGGATTGCGCGGTTCACCGGTGCGGGCCTCTGCGGAGCGCGCCGCCCCGTGCCGTGCGCCGCCAGGCGATGCCGGGGTGCGGCGCGATGTGCCGGCACGGGGTCGACGGCTGTCGCTGTCGTGACGGCGGGCGTCTTGCCCCTGGCGCTCGCCGGACGCGGCGCGCGGCGGTTCGGCGCGCACCATGTCGGCCGACCAGCCTTCGATGGTCGTGCGTTCGATGGGCCGCTTGATGAGTTTTTCGATGGCGGTGAGCAGTTTGATTTCGCTGCGATCCACCAACGACATGGCCGAGCCTACGCTGCCTGCGCGGCCCGTGCGGCCGATGCGGTGCACGTAGTCTTCCGGCACATTGGGCAGCTCGAAGTTGACCACATTGGGCAACTGGTCGATATCGATGCCGCGCGCGGCAATATCCGTGGCGACCAGGACGGCGACTTTGCCTTCCTTGAAGCCTGCCAGGGCGCGCGTGCGGGCTGCCTGGCTCTTGTTGCCATGGATGGCAGCCGCCGCCAGGCCGTCCTTGACCAGTTTTTCGGCCAGGCGGTTGGCGCCATGCTTGGTGCGGGTAAAGACGAGCACTTGATGCCAGCCGCTTTCGCGAATGATATAGCTGAGCAGATCGCGCTTGTGGGATTGTTCGGTGAGCACGACGCTTTGCGCAACGAGCTCCGAAGCGGTATTGCGGCGGGCAACGGAGATCTCGATGGGATCGTTGAGCACGCCTTTGGACAGCTCGCGAATCTCTTCGGAGAATGTCGCGGAGAACAGCAGGTTCTGGCGTTTCTTGGGCAGCAGCGCCAGCACGCGACGAATGTCGCGGATGAAGCCCATGTCCAGCATGCGGTCGGCTTCGTCGAGGACGAGAATCTCGACGGCGGACAGGTCCACGGTTTTCTGTTGGGCGTGATCCAGGAGCCGGCCGGGCGTGGCCACCAGGATGTCCAATGGTTTGCGCAGCGCGGCGATCTGTGGATTGATATTGACGCCGCCGAACATGACCATGGAGCGCACGGAAGTATGTTTGCTGTAGGTGCGCACGGACTCCTCCACCTGCGCGGTGAGTTCGCGCGTTGGGGTCAGGATCAGCACCCGGGGCTGGCCGGGTTTGCGGGCACGGGCCGGGTCTTGCAGCAGGCGGTGCAGAATGGGCAGGGTAAAGCCGGCCGTCTTGCCAGTGCCGGTCTGCGCAGCGGCGAGCAGGTCGCCGCCTTTGATGACTTGGGGTATGGCTTGCGCCTGGATAGGCGTGGGGTGTTCATAACCGGTATCGGCGACAGCACGCAAAAGGGGTTCTGCCAGGCCAAGGTCGGCAAATGTAGTGTGGGTAGACAAGTATTACTCCAGCGACAGCCTATCGCTCGAGTCGAGGGATACCAATCCAGGCGGACGATTGAAGAAGCTAGGGGAAGGGGCGAAGCCCTGGTGACGCGCGTTGACTGGTAGGACGCGCAACCCGCAGTATACCTCAGCAAACCGGGCCGGATGTCATCCGGACGGCATATTCCCTGCGATTGGGCGGATACGCCACACATTGCGCCACGCACGGGGACATGCGATCACGTGCGCATGCGCGCCGGCGGCGGTTGCCGCGTACTCGCCTCAAAATGTAAACGATAGTAAGAGTGATTATTATTCAGCTACAATGGATGCTTGCCCGATCACGCAAGCAGTGCCGTCGCAGCACGCGGCCGGGTCTGCATGCTTGCGGTGGCTCAGCCGGATCGCGGCACAAGTCATTCACTACGCCACATGGAAGGCAGCATGAAATTTTTCAGCTCAACAGCGCCGGGTGCTCCCAGGCGCTCGGTGGTTGGTCTTATCGATATCCTTCTGGTGATCATTGCCGCGCTGCTGATCACGATTACACAAAACCCCATGATGGAGGCGCTCCTGCGGCAGGATGCCTCCGCCCTCTTTGGCGGGGGCAGGCCCGAGGCGAACAGCATTGTCAAGCATGGTGAACCGTCGGCGCCTGTATCCGTCAGTCAAGCGGCCACGGCGCCGGGCAGTGGGACGGGCGTCCAGTACCGCATGCCCGGCAGCGGCGCCGTTTACGCAACCGAACGCAGCAATGCACACTAAATGCTACCAGTGGCCCGGGATTGCAGCATTGTGAAACCAGCCACGCAAGCAGCATTGATTTTAGATGGGCGGGCTGGTGTAATCTGAACACCTTATTCTTTCAGGCTGCTTCAATGAAACGCATTGCGCTCGTGCTTCTTGCTCCCTTCCTGTCAATACTGCTGACTGGTTGCGGCTACAACGATATCCAGCGGCTGGACGAGCAGGTCAAGGCGGCCTGGTCCCAGGTGCTGAATCAGTATGAGCGGCGAGCGGATCTCGTGCCCAAGCTCGTCAATTCGGTCAATGCTTACATGGTCAACGAGCGCGCGGTGCTGACGCAGGTCACCGAAGCGCGCGCCAAAGTGGGCAGCATCCAGATCAGCGTCGACGACATCCAGGACCCAGCGGTGATGGCGCGCTTCAATCAGGCCCAGGGCGAATTGTCGTCGGCGCTGTCACGGCTTATCGCGGTGTCCGAAAACTACCCCCAGCTCAAGAGCGATGGGCTTTTTCGCGATCTCATGACCCAGCTTGAAGGCACTGAAAACAGGATTGCCACCGAACGCGGCCGCTATGTGCAGGCGGTGCAGCAATACAACCTGATCGTGCGGCAGTTCCCCACGCTGATCACCGCCAAGATCTTCGGCTATCGCACTATCGACAATTATGGTGTCGACAAGCAGGATCAGATTACGCAAGACCCCGAAGTCAAATTCACCTTACCCGAGCCGGCAAAACAGTGATGCATACGTTGCCGTTCGTGCGTCCGTCCGCGCAGGCGCCTGCCCCGCAAGCTGCCAAAAACGCTGGGCGTGGCGTCCGGATTGGTCTGCGACTGCTGTTTGCAGGCCTGTTGGCCCTGGCAGCCCTGCTGGCGGTTTTCCAATCCGCCCGCGCAGAACAGGTCGCCGTACCTGAACTCAAGCGCTGGGTCACCGACCAAACCGGCACGCTCGATTCGAACACGCTCTCCCATCTGGAACAGCAACTCGCCGAGCTCGACAAGACCAAGGGCGCCCAGTTGGCCGTGCTTATCGTGCCTACCACGGGCGAAGACACGATAGAAAGCTACGCGCGCAGGGTCTTCGACAAATGGCGCATAGGTCGTGCCAAAGTAGACGACGGGATTCTGTTCGTCGTGGCCAAAGAAGACCGCCATCTGCGCATCGAAGTAGGCTACGGGCTGGAAGGCGCCGTGCCGGATCTGCTTGCCGGGCGCATCATTCGGGAGCAGGTCACCCCTCATTTCAAGCAGGGGGATTACGCTGGCGGCATCACGGCAGGTGTCGACAGCCTTGTAAGCCTTGTCAACGGCGAAGATCTCCCTCCGCCGCTTGAGAGCACATCGTCCGGCAGCGCAGACGAAGGGCCGTTGGCCATGGTCGCGCCGCTGGCCATCATCGGGTTCTTCATGCCGCCTCTTTTTGCCGCGCTGGCGCTTGGTTTCTTTGCCTTCCTGATGTTCGGCAGCGTGGGTGCCGCTGTTATCGCGGCAGGCATAGGTTTCATCGTGGGCAGCGTGGGCCGGGCACTGGGTGTCAAAAATCGCCGTCTGGGCTCTCGGGCTGCACGGCGTGGCGGCGTCATTGGCGGCCTCGGTGGCGGTTTTGGAGGTGGCTTTGGCGGCGGTGGCGGAGGCGGATTTGGTGGGGGTGGCGGCGGTTTCGGCGGCGGAGGCGGTGGAAGCAGCGGCGGTGGCGGTGCTTCCGGCAGCTGGTAATTTGCGGCGGTCGGGGCGATCCCGGGTTTTCTTTTCCGTGCGGTTCGGCAATTCGGGGCGACAGCGCACGCGGCCCAAGGTCAAAGGATATTGCATGCAACAAGGCAGTAAATGGAAGGCACTCACTGGCTGGGCCACGGTAGAGGGTCAGTGGCTGCGCCGCAAGCATTTCAGCGAGCATGCCTTGGCCCGCATTGCCGAGCGCATACGCCAGGGCGAGTTGGGCCATACCGGGGAGCTCATGGTGGCTATCGAAGCGGCCAGCCCGGTCCATGAGCCCGACAGCCACCTGCGTGCGCTCGAGGTATTCGGGCGGCTCGGCACCTGGGACACGCCGCTTAATACGGGTGTGTTGCTCTATCTGGCCTTGGACAAACATGCCATGCATATCATTGCCGACAGAGGGGTCAAGGCCACTGACGCACAGTGGGAGCAAGTGTGCGACCGTTTGCGTGAGCGCCTGCGCCGCAAGGAATTCGAATCAGGGCTGCTGTCGGCGATCGACGATATCGAGGCGATTCTGGCGCATGCTTGCCCCGAAGCGTCCGAGGGCCAGCACAATACCAACGACTTGCCCGATCGGCCGGTCTTGTTGTAACGCCCGCGCCCGCCTGTCTTAACGGCTGGCCAAGGCGCTGGCCAGCGTCTTGACGGCTTGCTTGCGGCGGGGCTGGTTGTCAAAAGCGTCCGACAATGCAGACCATTGCGGTTGGCTGCGGGCCTCCAGCAGGGCATCCGGCAGCTGCCGCGTGCGCCAATGTTGCATGCTGGCTTCCAGGGTATCGGTGGCGCTGCCGGCGCTGGGTGTGTCGTAGCCCTTGGACAGGGCAGGCGCATCGGTCGCGCTGTCCAGCACAATCTGTCCTTGCGCGGCGTGCCCCCGGTGTTCAAGCGCATCGACCAGGGCGAGCTGGCGCATGGCGAGCAGGCGTAACACTGCATCGTTGACGGTGATTTCGCGATAGCCTTGCAGCCGTCCCACGACACGCTTGCCCAAGCGATCCGCGCCTTGCCAGAGCCCTCCCACCGCTGCGCCCAATACGGTGGCGGCACCCAGGCTAAGGCCTGCGGTGAACACATCCAGCGTGGCGCCAGCCATGGCGCCGGCCGCCAACCCTTTGCCCACATGAATGCCAAAATCTTTCAGGGCCTGGGGGTGAAACAAATCCATGCCCCAGCGTTCGCCCTCCAAGGGCAGGGAATGCGAGGGGAAATCATGCATGTCAAAGTTATAGCGCTTGAGCAGCGCGCGGACACAGGCGGCTTCGCGGTCGCGCACCTGGCGACGTAGTGATTGCGTGGCGGCTTGCACGCTGGGCTCGTCCGGTTCGCTCAGTACACGCCACGCGGCGACGTCGATCAGGAGTTCGGCAATCAGCCGCAACGCATCGTCGCGCCGGATGCCGCGCTGGCTGATGACATCGCGCTTGAGTTCGCTGAGAACACCGGCGTGTTCATCCATCAATAGGGCCAGCTTGTCATAAAGCTGGGCTTCGCCATCCAGCGCGGGCGCAACGGTATCGAACTCCACCATGGCGTGCAGCCCGAGTCGGGCCAGGGCTTCGCGCCAGGCGCCAAGGCGTTGTTCAGGCCGATGTGTGAAATTGAGCACTGGCAGCAAGGGATGGCCGCAGGCAGCCAGAATGGCGAGCTCGTCTTTATGCTTGCCTAGCACCGGGTCGCGCACATCGACCACGTACAGGCCGGCATCGCAGTCCAGCAGCCTGCGCAGCACGCGCGCTTCCTGTTCGAAACGTCGTTGGCTTTCAGGGCTTTGCAGAAAACGGCGAATGCGCTCTGGCCCGTCGACACGTTCGCCGGGCGTGGTCAGCCTGTCCATGTAGTCCAGCAGCGCAATGCCGTCTTCCATGCCGGGCGTGTCATACAGTTCCACCGCTGTGGCGCCGTCGATCAAGAGGCGTGCGCCCTCCACGCGGCGCGTTGTGCCGGGGCTGTCCTGCACTTTGCCGAAGCCCGGGTCGCGGGTGAGCGTGCGCAGCAGCGATGTTTTGCCGGTATTGGTATGGCCGACCACGGCCAGTCGCAGCGGGCGTGCCGTGGTCATGCTTGTTCTCCCGTGGCGGCGGCGGGGGGCGGGTCTGGTTCGCCCGCCAGCCAGAGGAGGGCGGCGGGTTTGGCCTGGGTCAGGTTTTGTGGCGGGAATCCTGCAGCCTGGAGCCGTTCACGCCAAGTCTCGGTTCGGGTTTCGGACTGGCTTGAGGCAGGCGCGCGCAGCAAGGCGATGCGGGTATCCTGCGCAAAGCTGGCAAGCTCTGTGAGCAGGGCGATCGTGCCCCGATCAGGTGTTTGCCGCGCATCGCATATCAGCAGCAGGCGCGTGGGGCGGCTTTGCTGCAGCCGGTCCAGCAAGGCCTTGCGCTGATTGCTGCTGTCGATGACGCCGAAATTGGCCACAGCGGGTGACAGGCCAGGGGGCGGCCAGGGAACATCCGGCGCCAGTTCTATGCCGACGAGCAAGGGCTGGCCGGGCCGCACGGCCACCAGCTCAACGGCATCCCTGATGGCCAGGGTGTCTGCCCCGTCGGGTTGATCGATGCCTGCGCGTTCGCTTGCCGGGGAGAGGCGGTCCTGCAGCTCTGCATAGCCTGGCAGGCGGCTGTCAAGTTGCAGGTTGGCCAGCCTTTTGCGCGCCATGAACAGGCTAAGCATCAGGGCGATAAGGCGTGGCAGCAGGGCATATACCACTACGCATCCGATCAGCCAGCTGGACCAGAGGGCCTGCGCAGGCTCAGGCAGCCTCTGCAGGCCGTCGCTGGCGAGGATGAGTTCGGGCGAGGGAATGGAGAAGCCGAGCGTTGAAGGTAGCCAGCCAAGCGCGGTGGTGACGGCAACAAAGGTGTCAGGCGAGAGTAGCGTGGTTTCCCAGTTGAAGCTGTAGCGGCGTGTCGAGAGCACGGCAAGCATGGACATCACGGCACAAGCAAGGGCAAGCGTCCACAAGGCATGGCTGATACCGCCCAGCGTCCAGCGCAGCGCATTGTGGCGGCTCAGCAACTCGACCAGGGCGCGTGGCGCGAGCGCTGCGTCGGGCCCGCGCGCCAGTCGGCGGGTGAGCCATAGCCAGCATTCGCCCAGCCAGGAACCGCCCTGGCCGGATACCACCACAAAACTGAGCAGCCAGAAAAGGAATGTGAGTGTGTTCAGCCCTAGCAAGGCGACCAGCGCCAGCATGATATTGACAGAACGGCCGCCATCGCCCAGGGCGCCGAGCGCCGCGACGAGGCCAGCCAGCAGCGCAGCCACGGCCATGATGAGCAGCGATAGCTTGGCCATGCCCGACCACCTGGACAGCACTTGGTCAAGGTGTTCGCGCTGGCCCAGATAGTGTGCGCGTCGAAGCAGTTTTTCGGTAAAGCTGCCGCCTTCCGCACGGGCGCGCCGCACTTCGCTGGCATCTTCCAGAGGGCCCCAGAGATTCTCGCGCAAACGCAGCGTCTCGGCCAGCCAGCAGCTACGGAAGCCCCCCTTTCCGGGGGCTTGGTGCTGCGTATGTGTGTTGGGTGAAGGGGTGGTGTCAGGCATCCGCACTGGCGCCCGCGTGCGGGCGGCCGAACCAATGTTCGATTTTTTGCTGCGCCCGCGCCTTGATGTCGGGCGTAATGTAGAAGGAAACCGTGGCCAGCGCGGCAATCATGACACTGATGTCGTCGGTGTAGCCGATGAAGGGGGCCAGGTCGGGGATGGCATCAAGGGGAAAAATAAAGTAGCCCAGCGCGCCATACATGACGCGCCGCGCCCATTTTGGCGTGTTCGGATCCTGCACGGCATAGTACAGGTAGAGCGCTTTTTCGAGGGCGAACCGGCTGATGCCCTTTGCCCTGGGCCCCAGCTTTTGCCAGAAGCGAGCCGGTGAATAGGCTTTTTTGTAGCGGGTGTCGATCATATGGCCTCCGGAAGAGGTAAGCGTGATGCCTATTGTATCGGTTTGGCGCCGGCAAAAAAAAGCAGCCGCACGCGGCGGCCGCCTGATGCAGAGGCAGCCGCCATCGCGGCCGCCATCCTAGCGTTTTTTGGCAATGAGGCCGTATATGAACAGCACGATGATTGCGCCCACAATAGAACCTATCCAGCCCGCGCCTTCGCCAGGTGCGTACCAGCCCAGTGCGCCGCCCAGATAGCCGGCCACCAACGAACCCACGATACCGAGGATGATGGTCATGATAATGCCGAGCTTCTGTTCGCCGGGCATGATTGCCCGAGCCAGCAGGCCCACGATAAAGCCAACGACGATCATGCTGATAATACCCATAGCGCCTTTTCCTTTTCAGTTGCGAAGAATGACGGCTGGTACGGTTGAGTATTGCCACCTCCCTGCCTGCAACCATCATAGGTGGGCGGGTGAGCAGCCGGCGTGTCGCAACGCTGGATTTTGTGTCAAATCGTTTCTTTCTCGACCTCCAAACCTTCTCGAGACAGGTAATCCATTGTGGGCATCAATGAGAGCAAGTGCTGTGTATAGGCGTGCTGCGGCTGGGAAAACAGCGTTTCGGTGTCGGCAACTTCGAGCAGTTCGCCATGCCGCATGACGCCCACTCGGTCACACATCTGTCGGATGACCGGCAGGTCGTGGCTTATGAACAACATTGTCAGTCCGAGCGTTTCCTGCAAGTCTTTGAGCAGGTTGAGAATCTGGGCCTGTATGGACACGTCCAGGGCCGAGGTGGGTTCATCGCAGATCAGAAAGCGGGGGCGGGTGGCCAGGGCACGGGCGATGCAGATGCGCTGGCGCTGTCCGCCGGAAAATTCGTGGGGGAAACGCAACAGCGCCTGATCCCCCAGGCCGACATAGTCCAGCAGGCCCGACACAATGTTGCGCACCTCGGCTTCTGTGCGCGCCAGATGATGAAACCGGATGGGTTCGGCCACAATGTCCAGGATACGCATGCGCGGATTCAGTGAGGAAAACGGATCCTGGAACACCATCTGGATCTGGCGGCGATAGGCGTTGAGCGTTTTCCGGTCGCCAACGTCCGCGATGTTGACGCCATCAAAACGCACGGTGCCGGCGCTGGGTACATACAGGCCAGCGATCAGTCGCGCGATGGTGGATTTTCCTGAGCCCGATTCGCCGACCAGGCCGAAGACTTCGCCGGGGCGCAGCGCAAAACTGACGTGCTTGACAGCGTCCAGCGCGATGCGCTTGCTGGGGAAAATCGAGTTGCGCAGTACAAAGCGCATGCCCAGATCGTCTACCTGAACCAGCGGCTGGTCCGATTGCTCTCCGAAGTCGCGCCGCTCGCGCAGCCAGCTTTTGGCGGCGTCCAGGCTGTCGTGCCGGGTCGGCGCCTGGACGTCTTCGATGTACGTGACCATGGGGAAGCGCCGCAGCTTGATGTCCGACCGGGGTACGGCTGAAATCAGGCTTTTGGTATAGAGGTGCTCGGGCTGGCCCAGAATGCGGCGGGTAGGCCCTTCTTCGACCAGCCTGCCGCGATACAGCACGGCGACGCGGTCTGTGACTTCCGCAATCACGCCCATGTCGTGGGTGATGATGATCATCCCCACCTGCTTCTCTTTGCACAGTGCGCGCAGCAGATCGAGTATCTGCGCCTGTATGGATACATCCAGGGCGGTGGTGGGCTCGTCGGCGATGATCACTTCGGGCTCGCAGCACAGCGCCAGGGCAATGACGACGCGCTGGCGCATGCCGCCGGAGAACTGATGCGGGTACTGCTTCAGGCGCAGCTCCGGGTGTTCTATCCCCACGCTGTGAAGCAATGCTACCGCGCGGGCATGCGCCTGCTGTGCATTCAGGTGCAAATGGACCTGCATGGTCTCGACCAGTTGCTGCGCGATGGTCTGCAGTGGATCCAGCGAGGTGAGCGGATCCTGGAAAATCATGCCGATGCGGCGGCCGCGTACCTTTCGAAATGCCTGCGGCGGGAGTTGGTCGATGCGCTTGCCATCCAGCAACACCTGGCCAGCCGTCATTTTTCCGGGTGGCTCCAGCAGGCCGATCACGGCGTTGCCGATGGTGGACTTGCCCGCGCCTGATTCGCCCACCACGCCCAGTATTTCGCCTTTTTCCAGCGATAGGGTGACATTCTGTATGGCGACCACGTTGCCGCGGCGGCTGGAAAACTCGATGTGCAGATCTTGGATGTCTAGCAGGGCCATAGCGGGACTTTCAGCGTAGCTTGGGATTGAGCGCATCGCGCAGCCAGTCGCCCAGCAGGTTGACGGACAGGGCCAGCAGCACTAAGGCGACGCCGGGAAAGATGGAGATCCACCACTCGCCCGAGAACAGATAACTGTTGCCGATGCGTATCAACGTGCCCAGCGAGGGCGTGGTGGGGGGAATGCCTACGCCCAGAAAGGAAAGCGTGGCTTCGGTAATGATGGCGATGGCCAGGTGAATGGTGGCGATGACCAGAACAGGCCCCATGACATTGGGCAGAATATGGCGGCGCAGAATCGTAAACGGACGCATGCCGATCAGGCGCGCCGCCTGCACATATTCTTTGTTGCGTTCGACCATGGTGGCGCCGCGCACGGTGCGCGCATACTGCACCCATCCGGACACACCGATGGCGAAGATCAGCACGTAGAGCGCCAGGCTGTCGTGCATATCGCGCGGCAGCAGGCCACGGGCAATGCCATCAATGAGCAGCGCAATCAGAATGGCGGGAAAGGAAAGTTGTACGTCAGCGATACGCATAATGACACTGTCGACGCGGCCGCCCACATAACCGCTGATCAGGCCGAGCGAGACCCCGATCACCAGCGAGAACAGCACTGATGCGAAACCCACCAGCAGTGAAATGCGCGAACCGTACAAAATCGCGGACAGCAAATCGCGCCCTTGGTCGTCGGTGCCCAGCAGGAACCGCACATCGCCATCCGGATTCCATACTGGCGGCATATTGGCGTCCAGCAAATCCACGGAGGCCAGGTCGAAAGGATTATGGGGCGCGATCAGCGGCGCGAAGACGGCGCCGATGAAGATTGCCAGCGCAACCAGCGCGGAAATGATCGCGGTAGGCGAATGGCTGAAGCTGTAGAAGATATCGCTGTTGTAAGCGCGTGATATTGCGTTCTGGGCCATGTCCTTTTGCCGGTTTTGATTGCTAGTTCTTGCTGATGCGCAAGCGCGGGTCGACCGCAAAATACAGCAGGTCGACCACGAGATTGATGATGACAAAGAAAAAAGCGATCAGCAGCAGATAGGCTGCCATCACCGGGATGTCTACCGAGCCTATGGACTGGATGAACAGCAGCCCCATGCCCGGCCACTGAAAGACGGTTTCAGTGATAATGGAAAAGGCAATGATGGCGCCCAGCTGCAAGCCGGTGATGGTAATCACGGGCACCAGCGTGTTCTTGAGCGCATGCCTGAAATGAATCATGCGGTCCGGCAGCCCCCTGGCGCGCGCAAACTTGATGAAATCCGTCTGCATCACTTCTAGCATTTCGGCGCGCACCAGCCGCATGATCAATGTCATCTGGAAGAGTGCAAGCGTGAATGCAGGCATGATCAGGGACTGCCAGCCGCTCTTGGTCAGGAATCCCGTTGTCCACCAGCCAAGATCGACGACGTCTCCGCGCCCGAAGCTGGGCAGCCAGCGCAGGATCACGCCAAAGAAGAGAATCATCAGAATGCCGATGAGAAATGTCGGCAGCGAGATGCCGATCAGCGACAGCGTCATGAACGCGCGCGAGAGAAAACCATTGCGCCTGAGGGCGGTGTAGATGCCCATCGGGATACCCAGGAACAACGCGATGAGCGCGGAGACCAGCGACAGCTCCAGCGTGGCCGGCAGCCTGCTCTCGATGAGCTCGCTGACCGGCCGGCGCTGGCGGTAGGACACGCCAAAGTCACCCTGTGCCGCGTTGACCATGAAGCGCCCGTACTGCACCAGAAAGGGATCGTCCAGGCCCAGGCTCTTGCGCAGCTGGGCCCGCTGTTCCAGCGTGGTGTCCTGCCCGACCATGTTATTGATCGGGTCTCCCACATACCGGAACATACCGAAGGCAATCAGCCCCACGGTCAGCATGACGAAGACCGACTGGACAAGCCGCCGCGTGATGAAGCCGATCATGGCATCAAGGCATCACGACACTTCGGATATCCAGGACATCGTCCGCCCGCTGCGCGACCTTGATGCCTTTGCGTACGCCCCAGGACATAGGCTGCTGGTGCAGCGGCACATAACCATAGTCATTGCGCAGGATGGTGAAGGCTTCCTTGATCATATTGTTGCGCAGGGCCTGGTCTGTTTCGACTTCAATCTTGCCGATGAGCGCGTCGATTTCCTTGTTGCAGTAACCGCCCAGGTTGAACTGGCCCGAGGCAGTCTTGTCGTCGCGGCAGCCCACAAGGTTCTTGAGCGAGTTGGCGGCATCGCCCGAGCTCGGTGTCCAGCCCAGCATGTACATGCTGGTGTTGTTGCCGGCCTGCAGCAGGATCTTGGCAAAGTATTTGGACTTGGTCTGCGCGAGCAGGTCGATCTTGATGCCGATGCGCGCCAGCATGCTGGCTACGGCCTGGCAGACCTTTTCGTCGTTGACATAGCGGTCGTTCGGGCAATCGAGCTGCACGGTGAAGCCGTCCGGATAGCCGGCATCGGCCAGCAGCTTCTTGGCTTTCTCGACATCGGTATCATAAGGCTTGCCAAAAGACTCGTCATAGCCGTTGATCTTGTCGGCGATCAGCGTGCCCAAGGGTTTGGCGGCATCGCGCATGATTTTCTTGTTGATGACACGGGTGTCCACTGTCAGGTCGATCGCTTCGCGCACGCGCTTGTCCTTGAATGGATTCTTGCCCTTGATATTGGAGAACAGCAGCTCGTCGCGATGCTGGTCCATGCCGATAAAGATGGCGCGCGCCTCGGGCTCATTGAGCACCTCGACATTGGGCTCGCTTTCCAGTCGTGGCCAATCCTGGACCGGCACAGGCATGACCAGATCCATTTCACCCGAGATCAAGGCCGCGACGCGTGTGGACTCCTGGGTGATGGGCTGGAAGATCACTTCGGTGACATTGGTGGGGATGTCTTTGCCCCAGTAGCCGTCGTAGCGTTTGAGCGTGGTTTTGACGTCTGGCTGGCGATCCACAATGACGAAGGGTCCCGTGCCGTTTTCATGCATGGCGGCGTAGTTGTTTTCGCCGCCCTTCACGTTCGAGGCTTCGGTGGTGCCATTTTTTTCAGCCCAGGCCTTGCTCATGATGTACATGAAGGTCCAGTCACGCGGCAAAATGGGATTGGGCTCGGGCGTGGTCACTTCGACAGTATGGTCGTCGATTTTCTTGACGTCGCTGGCCTTGGCGCCATAGCCCTTCATGTCCGAGCCCTGGGTCAGGCTGCGTTGCCAGGAAAAGATCACATCATCCGCAGTGAACGGGCTGCCATCGTGAAAGGTTACGCCCTCGCGCAGATGAAATACCCATTTGGTGGGCTCGGGGTTCTCCCATTTGGTGGCCAATTGCGGGACCAGTTTCAGGTCTTTGTCGTAGGCAGCCAAGGTTTCGTAGAACCAGCCTTGGAGCCCCAGCGTAAAAGTTTCGTTCAGGGACATCGGATCCAGCGACATCATGTCGCCCTGATAAGCCCAGCGGAAGGTCTTGGCCTCCGCCGATTGGCCCAAACCGAGTGCCAGCGCCAGCGTGGCGGCCACCGCAGTCTGTTTGATGATCTGCTTGAGTTTCATGGTTTGTCTCCTGCCTGTCTTGGTTTTTGGTTGGGTACTTCGGCAAAGGTTGCGCAGTAGCCGTTGCGCAGTTTGCCGTTGTCAGGTCGCTAACTGGCCAGCCAGTTGTTCCAGGAAGCGCTCACAGGCGCTCACCTGGTCTATATCGATATATTCGTTGGGCTGGTGTGCTTGATCGATGGATCCGGGCCCGCACAGGACGACTTCGAAGCCGCGCTCCTGGAATTGACCCGCTTCGGCGGCGTAAGGAACGACACCGGTGTGATGATGCCCGCACAGCCCGAAAACCAATTGCTGCGCTGCGCCACCCTGATCGCGCAACGGCGGCGCATCGGCGAGAATTTCGGTGTCGATGGACGCCTGCGGCGCAATGGCGCGCATGGCGGGCAGCAGACTGTCGGCGTAGGCCTGAAACCGTTCCAGATACTGCCGCCAGTCGTCGCCGGGCAGGGCGCGGATATCCCAGACAAAAGCGCATTCGCGCGAAATGATGTTCAGCGCCGTGCCGCCGTGCACGACACCGACATGCAGCGTTGTATAAGGCGGGACAAATGGGCAGTCCGCCGCTGCGCGGGCTTTGTTCTCGGCCATCATGTCGTCGATGAAGGTGATGAGCCGTGCTGCCGTGGTGACGGCGCTCACGCCGCGCTGTACCTGGCTGGAGTGCGCCTCGTACCCGGTGACCGTGGTGCGCAGCGCCGCGATGCCCTTGTGCGCCACGATGGGCCGCATGCTGGTAGGCTCGCCTACGATGACCGCACTGGGGCGCGCAATATCCGTTGTCAGCCTGTCTATCATCGATGGCGCGCCAAAGCAGCCGATTTCTTCATCGTAGCTGAGCGCAAAATGAATAGGCCGCTTCAGGCCGCGGCGCAGCAGATCCGGCACCATGGCAAGGCCTATCGCGGAAAAAGACTTCATGTCGCAGGTGCCGCGGCCGTACAGGCGGCCGTCTTTCTGCACAATCGTGAAGGGGTCGGTATCCCAGGGCTGGCCATCGACTGGCACGACGTCGGTATGGCCCGAGAGCACGACGCCACCCTCCACCTGGGGGCCGACGGTGGCGAACAGATTGGCTTTGGTGCCTTCAGGATTGGAGACGAGGTGGCTTTGGACGCCATGCTCGGCCAGATAGTCCCGTACGAAATGTATGAGCTGCAGGTTGGAGTTGCGTGAAACCGTGTCGAACCCGACCAGTTTGGTGATCATCTCGAGGGTTTGCTGCTTCACGACTGCGACTCTCCTGGGTATCTGGATCAATGGCCGACGACGCGCGGTACGGTAGGAGCCGCGACTGCTTGGCACCAGCCTGGTGGGCGGGTGTTCGGCTTGTTTGCGGACGCCGGTCGAGCCTGCACATTATGCCGCAGCGCGACAGTTGTGCACACTCAGGCAACCGCTACAGCGGGGAAGTGTAGTGAGCTTGCGCGCACTTGAACAGGTGGGTAATCCCCGATGAACGCCGGCCAGGGTCCGGCGTCGCAAAACTTCGTCGTGATGTCGGCAGGCGCGTTATCCTACCCATCATGAACTCACATCCAGACGCGCTTCGCCTGTTTTTCGCTCTGTGGCCGTCCCAGGAGGATGCCGCACGCATGATGGTATGGGCCCGGTATGCCCACCAGTTGTGCGGCGGCAGGATCATGCGCCAGGAAACCCTGCATCTCACCTTGGCCTTTTTGGGGGAAACGCCCGCTGACAAGGCGCAGGCATTGGTCGCCGCGGCACCCTCGTGGACTGCCCGGGTGGGTACGCTGGTGCTGGATCGCTTCGGAAAATTTGAAGGTCCCCGCATCGTATGGGCAGGCCCGGGAGGCCAGGATGGCCAGCGTGTCGGATGGCTGGATGCGCTGCATCAATCGGTCTGGTCGCAGCTGTGCGCCTTGGGCTGGGAGCAGACGCCCTCGACGTTCAGGCCTCATGTTTCGTTGCTGCGGCGCGCCGGGCCCTGCAACATCGCCGAGCTGCGGCAGCCGCCGTTTGCCTGGACACCGGCCGAGTGCGTGCTGGTGGCGTCGCGGCCCGCTGAGCATGGCTCCTGCTACAACGTGCTCGCACGCATGCCTTTATCGGCATAACAGGCTCCGCGATATAACCGGCCAGGGTAGTGCAACGATCCCGGGCATCGCACTTGCTACCTGCTCTGTTGTCGCGGCTCAGTCGCCGTCTTAACAGAGGCAACAGGAGGTGCAACATGCAACTCGAAGGTTCCTGTCATTGTGGTGCTGTGGCGTTCTCGCTGACCAGCATCAATCCTTATCCCTATCAACGCTGCTATTGCTCGATCTGCCGCAAGACACAGGGAGGTGGCGGCTATGCGATCAACTTGTCCGGAGATGCCCGAACACTCAAGCTCAAGGGCGGCGAGCATGTATCGGTGTATCACGCGGTCATCAATCGAAACGGAGGGGAGGATCCGCGCGAGAGCTCCGCCGAGCGCCATTTTTGCAGTCAATGTGGCAGCGCGCTCTGGCTGTTCAGCCCCGAATGGCCGGATCTCATCCACCCTTTTGCCAGCGCGATTGATACCAATCTGCCCGTTCCGCCCGAGCGCACGCACTTATTTGCCGATTCGCGTGCCTCGTGGGTAGAAATCAATGCACGGCCGGGAGATCAGGTGTTCAAGGAGTTTCCCGAGGAGTCCATTGCCCAGTGGCATGAGCGGCTCGGGCTGGATGAGGCGTCCAGATGAGCCGCTGCGCCTGCTGAGCGCGCGCGGCCTGGACAGCATTCACCGGCAGCCGCCTGCCGTCGGCTAGAACTGAAAGGACGCGTTCAGGCCGGCGGTCCAGTTGCGGCCGGGAGCCGGCTCGTAGTATCGGCCGAAACCGGCGTTGATGATGGCGGATCCGGCGTAGCGCTTGTCGAGTACATTGTCGACGCGGGCAAAGGCATTCAGGCGCCAATTCTCCAGAGACCAGACATAGCCGGCGTGCAGGGCTGCCGTGAAGTAAGAAGGCGTCGCTTCATCGTTGCTGTCGTTGACATACATTTTTCCGAGATAACGGCCTTCTACGCCGGCCTGCCAGCCGCTTGGCGGCGCCCAGTCCAGCGAGGCGAACGCCGATTGCCGGGCGACTCCGGGGATCTGGTTGCCGGAAGGGATCACGCCGTCGGGGGTGTTGAAACCATCCCGGTAGCGTGCGTTGAGCCAGGTGTAGGCCAGCGTACCGCGCAGATGCCGCGCAAGCTCGCCCGACCAGCCCAGCTCGAAGCCATCGCGCCGTGTGCGACCCGCGTTGCGATAGGTGGTGCGGCCGCCCAAAGAGCTTGCCGTCACAATTTCGTCGTCGGTTCGAGTCTGGAACAAGGCCGCCGTGAGCAGGCCACGCCCCAACTTGATCTTGGCGCCGATTTCTACGCTGGTATTCACCGAAGGCTGCAGATCAAGATTCAGGCCCGGCAGATTGTCATTGCGGTAGGACAGTTCGCTGAACGCGGGCGTTTCGAAGCCGCGCCCTATCGTGGCATACAGGTGAACGTTGTCATTGGGCTGATAGCCGAGCGCAGCCATGGGCAAGGCCTTGCGGTATGTCGCCGCGCCACTGTCGTCCGGGTTGCCCGCCGTGATGTAATGGTCGTCGGCGTCGAAATGCACGCTGCTATAGCGCAGGCCGGCATCCAGCGTCCACTGCGGAGCAAACTGCCACGAGGCCTGTAGATAAGGATCAAGGTTCCAGATGGTGTTGGTTTCCTTGCGGCGCAGGTCGCCTTTGACGCCGAGCACGGGGTTGGTCGCGGGGCCCGCATAATTGTTGTAGCCGCGGCGGTCTTCGGTGACCGTGTCGTAAGCGATGCCGCCGATGAGGGTAAGTGGCTGTCCCGCCAGAGAAAGTTTTGATTCCCAGCGGGCATCGAACCCGCCGTAGTCGCGCTGCAGATCGATCACGCCACCCGCATGGCTGGGTGCTTGCTGGGACGCCGGCGGAATGGCCAGATACTGGCGGGTCGTGCGCTGGCCGTAATAGGCCATCAGGCGCAGCGTATTGTCGACATTGAGCGTGCGTTCGTAAGTGAGTCCGCCCTGCGTCTGCGAGACGGTCTTGCGTGTGTTGTAGGTGACGGCATTGGGAGCGGCCTGACGCGGGTCCTCCATGAACTCATCCCGAGTCAGCCCTTGCGGATCATCCGCTTTTACGTCGACGCTGTTGAGTATCAGCGTTAATTTGCTGTCATCGTCCGGCGCCAGCCCCAGCTTGATATTGGCCAGATTCTTGCGCGCACCGCTATGGTCCCGATAGCCTTCAGTGACGTAGCGGCTGGTACTGATCAGGTAGTCCAGGTCTCCCAGCCCAGCGCCCCGTGAACCACTGGCCTGCAGGCCGTAGCGAACCTGCCCGTTGCTGCCCGTCGCCAGGCTGCTCCCGATGCTCGGGGGGCCTTCTCCTTCTTGGGTAAAAATCTGTATGACACCGCCCGACGAATTGCCATACAGCGCAGAGAAGGGCCCGCGCAGCACCTCGATACGATCAATGGAGGCGATATCGATATTGGATGTCTGCCCCTGCCCATCCGGCATGGTGGCGGGAATCCCATCGACATACAGCCGTATCCCGCGTACGCCGAACGTGGAACGCGATCCGAATCCTCGCAGGGAAATCCGCAGGTCCTGGGCATAGTTCTCGCGATTCTGCACAAGAATGCCAGGTATCGCCGCCAGGCTTTCGGACAAATTCACCTGCATCTGGTTGCGGCGCATCAATTCGCCCTGCAGTAGATCGACGGAGGCGGGTATGTCGAACACAGGACGTTCGATCTGCGTGCTGGTGACCACGATAGGCTTGAGCGATGCAACCTCCGGATCCGTTGTAGCCGACGCGGCGACCGTGGCGTTGGCGGGCGCAGTGATCGCGTTGGGCGAAGAGGGCTCAGCCCGGGCTGGGCTTGCCAGCAGGGCGGTAGCGCTAATGGCAAGCCATACCGGCGCAAGGCCGTGGCCGAGTGGCGAGAGGTGGCGAGACCGAATGGCGGAAGTCATGGCGGCGTACTCCGGCGAAGGGCACAATACATCGCAAACACCCGCGCGTGTCGGGGCTGGGGGATAGGGGCGCTTTCGAAAGACACATGTGGATCGGGCGCGGGCTCTGGAAGCAAGGGTAGCACGCCAGCCGGTGCTAGACTGCAACTTAATTCCCTGGAAATGAGGTGCTGCATATGGCTGTATTTTTGCCGGCGCTCAAGATAGCGCTACCCTATATCACGCAGATCGTCACCGCAGCTGTTCCCATGTTTACGTCCAAGCCGCCCGGTGGCAGGGCCGACGAGATTGTGCCCAAGCAAATACAGGAACTGCAGACAGCGGTTACGCATAATGCCGAATCCGTGAAGGGTCTGGCGCTGCAGATGAAAGAGACCATGGAAGGGGTGGACAGCGCGGCGGCGCGGTTGCAGGCTGAAATCAAGGCGCTGCGCCGTATGGCCTATGGCAGTCTGGCCGTGGCCATTGTTGCCTGTGTCGCCGCGCTGGCGGCGCTCGTGGGGCGTTGACGTGCGGGCGGCTGCGTGGCCAGTGCATAGAGGGTGAACAGCCCGCCATACGAATGCCCATATAGATACTGTAGTTGACTGTTGACGGGCGCTGCCGCATGTACCCAGGGCATGATGCGGTGCCTGATCAAGGCCAGCAAGGCATCGGCGCCGCCCTTGCGACGCTGGGCGCGTTGCGGGTCAGGCGTGCCTTCGGGGCCTGCGCCGCCAAGTTTTCAGCCTTGGCAATGCTATCTGCAATGGCCAGCAGGGTATGGAGAGATAAACCTTGATGCCGCGCAATCCGACGTCCCGCGACAGCTCCGTCGTTTGTACCGCGCCCGGCGCACTCAGCCGTTTTGCATGTGGGCGGCGCTGATGGGAGGCTCTGGCGCGGGTTGGGCGGCGGCCGGTGCCGTGGCCATCATCAGGGGAAAGCCGGTGGAAATAGACATCAGAAAGCGCAAAACCATGTCGAGGAGGGCGGCAAGATAACCAGAAGAGTCGCGAATCGCAGAGGCTGTTCGTCGAAGGGGTAAAATGGAGGCCGGGAAAAAAGGTCGAATTATTTCAAGGCTATATTTGCATGGGTGAAGCCAGTTTCAGTTTAAAAAAGATAGCCATTCCCGCCTTTGGCCCAACTTTGTTGTTCGGGCTTGCAAATGGCGCAATATTGCCCGTGATTGCGCTCAGTGCCCGCAGCCTGGGCGCCTCATTTGCGGTCGCCGGCTTGATTGTCGCCCTGATTGGATTGGGTTCGCTATCGGCCAATCTACCCGCCGCCCTCCTGACTGCCCGTATCGGTGAGCGCAAAGCGCTTATCGGCGCATCGGTGCTCACCGTTATCGCATTAATCCTTTGCATCGCTGCGCCACATCCTGTTCTTCTGGCCCTTGGGGCGTTGATGATAGGTGTGTCCACGTCTGTCTTTTACCTGGCGCGCCAAACCTACTTGATTGAAGCGGTGCCGTTCTCGATGCGTGCACGCGCGCTGTCCACCCTGGGCGGCGTAAGCCGTATCGGCATGTTTGCCGGCCCATTCGCTGGGGCCGGCATGATGCATTTCATGGGGCTGAGCGGTGCTTATTGGGTGGGCATTGCGGCCATGCTGGTTGCCGGCGGCCTGGCCTTTGCCTTGCCAGACCTTGTCGTCAAGGCCAGCACGCAAGAGGACATCGATCTCGCCCGGCCCCGCATGGGCCATATTGCCAGGGATCATGCGCGTGTGTTCCTGACGCTGGGAACCGGGATTCTGCTGATCAGTGCCATGCGGGCCGCCCGACAGATTGTTATTCCCTTATGGGCTGACCATATTGGGCTGAGCCCGGCCGCGACGTCCGTCATTTTTGGTGTGTCCTCCGCCGTGGATATGCTGGTGTTCTATCCCGCCGGCAGAATCATGGATTATTGGGGGCGGTTGTGGGTAGCCCTGCCCTGCACGCTGATCATGGGTTTTTCGCTGCTTGTGATGCCGCTGACCACGACGCTGGCCAGCTTTGTCTGCGCGGCCATGCTCATGGGTCTGGGCAATGGTTTTGGCTCGGGAATCAATATGACCCTGGGCGCTGACGCGTCTCCCAACCACGGCCGCACTGAGTTTCTCGGCATCTGGCGCCTGATCAGCGATGTGGGCACCAGCGCCGGCCCTTTCATTCTGTCGGGCATGACCGCGCTGGTGTCGCTGGGCTCCGGCATCGCGCTCACCGGAATGTTTGGCTTCGCCTCAGCGGCCATCTTCTGGAAATGGCTGCCGCATGCCCGCCTCAAGGCAGGCAACCGCGAAAGCTGAATGGGGGGCGGCGCGCGTTACCGGTTTTGTGCAACACATGAACGTTGCGACATGAGCGACTCCGCCGCTATCGAGCAGCCGCAGGCACGGCCCGAAAACTGGAAGGCGGGGATGCCACTCGATCACGATCGTATATAGCAAAAAAGAGATATACTTATGGCATGGTATGTAAGGCTATTGCCCATAGCGGAAGACGAGCTGATGGCTATCCCGCCGATATTACGGAGCCTGAACGGTGAGTGATCTAACCAACCTGAAGGCCCGCTTGCTGGCGGACCCTGAAACGCGAGCAGCCTATGATGCACAAGCACCGGAATTTTCCATTGCCCGTGAGTTGATAGGCGCGCGAGTACGTGCTGGACTGACCCAAGGCGAGGTGGCTAAACGGATGCATACAACACAATCGACCGTAGCCCGGCTGGAAAGTGGTCGCACGATGCCCTCCTTACGCACGCTTTCACGTTATGCCGAAGCTACCGGCAACCGTGCCGTTATCAGGCTGGAGGAAGTAGCGGCTACCTGATGGTTTCCGGAATTTTGAGAATTACCGCATGCGGGTCTTGGCTCAATGCGGTTGGAATGGTGTAATTAACCGGGTTTGACGAATGTCCGAATCCCCCGATATGAACTGCACCCCAAAAGTTGGACACTCATCCAACCTTCGGGGTATTTTTTATGGCGCAATATGACGCGGAATTTAAGCAGGCAATCGTTGAGGAGTACTTGAAAGGAGCCTCAGGTTACTGTCCCCCTTGTCCCGAAATTGTCCTACGACAAAATGATGCTCAGTAGCTGCGGGGAAGCGTCGATAACAGCCAGCGCCGAGGGTCAAACACGAATGCCGTCGAGATTAATTGGCTTGTCCATGAGGAGGCGTAAGCGCTCGTTAGCACCTGGCTCAGTCAAGCACGTCAGTTGTTTGTCGAATCGTTCGCGCAACACTTGCAGTGCTTTGTCGTCCGAGGGCAATGGCGTAGCTGACGGCGGTTTGACGTTTGAATTTGCAGTCATAGAACGCTCCTGAAAATGGGTGTAACGTATTCATATTCTAGATGAAAAAGTCAATGTTGACGTAGTAGCGTGGGCTGATTTTTCCGTGAGGTAATAGAATTTGTGCAGGAGCTCTTGCGGCCGGCGTGATAGCCAGCGGCGCCTTGGAGGTGATTCAAGGCTAGCTTCAGCGCTGTGGGGTTCGCCTACTTGAAGGATGTGCTCTCACGCCTGCCGACGCAGCCGGCCAGCCGGATCGACGAACTACTGCCGCATCACTACTGGCAACCTTGTACCCTATAAATGACAAGGCACGCCAAGGGCGCGCTCGTCAACCTGCATTCCCAAAACGCTTACAACAAAAGCGCATTATGCGAGAATAAGCCATACCAAGCAGCGGCTTGGGCAACCCAGAGACAAATTTCACTGATTTACTATACGAAGTACAAGATCAGAGTGCATCAAGAAAGAGTGGCTGTTTGATCGCGACCCAGAGTATGGCCGCCCCACCCAGTATCCCTAATGATGCAACGCCACGAGCAGCCACATTGACGTTAACCGCGTGAGAAAGCTTGACCCCGAAGACGGTCCCAAGCATCTGACAAGGAATCACAATGGTCAGGGCAAATAGGGAAATATTGTCCGTTTGCCAGTACAGAGGCGCACCAAAAAGGCTGGCTGCTATTTGCATGAGTTGACTGGCTCCGATGGACCCAAGTACGGGAAAGGAAAAAACGGTCATTAATGGCACTGAGACCAAGGGACCGCCCGCTCCCGTCAAACCTGCAACCAGACCTGACAGGCTACCAATCAGTACTAGTGCCACAAGATCGAACGGCGTGATTTTCAACAATTTAGCTGAGCCATCCTTTTGCGCCCTTTTCAAAACAGATGCCCCACCAAACAACATAGTGCACCCCAATGCCCCAGCGATCAGATTGACGGGAAGCCACTGGTTTAGCCAGCCACCTACTGTGGCGAAAAATGAAGCACCGATTATTAGGGGTAGGGCCAAGGTCCATGACAAATTGCCATTGCTGTGATAGAGGCTCGCACCAAGTAAACCCGTAGCTGCACTGATTACCAACGCAGTGCCAATTGCCGTCCTTACGTCGATACTTGCAATGACCATCATAGCCGGGATAATCAAAAAACCGCCGATCCCAGTCGCACCAGTCACTACACCTATGCAAACTGCCGAAATTCCCAAATAGAGCGCGACAAGAATAATCTCCAAAACCTATCCTTTTTCACTCAAGAAATTTCACTCTTGACAGAGGAACGAACTCTTTGCCTGCTCTGCTCGCTTTCCCCGTAAGCTTGTTCAAGGGTAGAGCCCAATCGAAGTAATTGGTTGAGCTGGCCGCCTTGTTGCATGGCAATCTCCAAGGGGCAATCTTGTGCCATTTGCAAAATAGCTTTGGTTCGTCGAAGTGCCCAGGGCGCATGTGAATTGAGCTCATTAGCAAATTCCCGAGTGGCCTTCTTAATTGTTCCAGTTGCACAGACCCTATTGACTAGGCCCAGCTCTTGGTAGCAACTGGATGAGCGCAAGGATCCGCTCATTGCAATCTCCAGCGCTTGCCGTCTGCCCAAGTGCCTGGTGAGCAAAACCGTATTGAGCGCTGCTGGAAATCCGTATTGAATCTCGACGTTGGCAAATTTTGCACTTTCTTCGGCAACAACAAAGTCGCATGCAAGCGTTATTGCTTGCCCACCTCCGACCGCAAAACCGTGCACTGCTGCAATTGTCGGCTTGGGAGATTCAAGCAACATGCAAAGAACTTCGGTAAAAATATCGACCGTCTTATCCAAAGAATCATCGTGGAGATATACAGGCACCGCGCCAGGGCCACCCAGATCCTTCAAATCCCGGCCGGCTGAGAAGCACCCTCCTGCGCCCAGTATAACGATGGAGCGGACTGCATCGTCATGGAATGCTTCCGTCAATGTCTGGCGCATTTCAATCAACATTAAATCCGAGAGCGCATTTCGCTTATCTGGGCGATTCATTGTTAACCAGAGAGTTCCGCCATCAATGTTTTTTATTAAACATTGATCTTGCGCTACGCTATCGCTCTGTACAGTCATAACTTTTCCTTCAAGTAGAACGGCCCGTATCCAAAAGTACGCCCTGTGCACACATTTGTTCGATTACTTCACTTGGAATGCCTATCCGGCTCAAAATCTGTCTTGAGTGCTCGCCGCGTAGCGGCGGCGGGGTAAGGGCCGCATCAAGGTTTCGGGTAGAACCAAAGCCAATGCCAGGCGCCTGTATCGTCTGCCCCTTAAGTCCAGGCACGGTTAACGCAGGCCACGCTGTATTGTTCTTGCTCTCCGATGCATATGCTTCAGAAGGCGTGCGCACTTTGGCGAACGGGACTTGAACAGCAACGAAGGCATTTTCTAGGAAAGTAAGTGGAAAGCGTTCAAAAACGACATTTAGCAGTTTATGGACCGCCTCAACATCATTTGCTTCTATTGCCTGCCCCAGACGCTGCACTTCGGAGTGATCAACCCCGAGTGTCCGGACTGCATCAACGAATCGTTTCGATTGCTTCTCTGTATTGCAGACAATGGCAAACACCCCGTCTTGCCCGGCGAAGGTACCAGAGAGCGGATTTCCCGAAAACGCGGTTGCACGAGTAGCCTTGCGCTCTTGTCCGCTTACGGCATAAGTTGAATATGCTGGCGCCAGCAGCGTCAGCGCAGTGTTGAATAGGGAAACATCAAGCCACTCCCCACGTTTTTGAGGTATGCTCTTCTGCTCCTCACGAGTGCGGCGTTGTAGCGCTGCCAGAATCCCCAGTGCCGCATGCATGCCTGTTGCATAATCGACCAATGGAACACCGACTCTCTGGGGTTTACCATCTTCGTCGGCGTTGACCGACATCATGCCGCTGGCTGCCTGAATAACGTGATCATAGGCGGGACGTTGGGACATATGACCGGTCTGGCCGAATCCACTGATAGAGCACACAATAAGTCTTGGAAATCGCTCTATTAGATACATGGGATCAAACCCCAAATCTCGAAGCTTACCTGGACGAAAATTCTCGACCAGCACATCTGCCTTTCCGATCAGTTCGAGTAGGGCCGCTTTTCCAGTGGGGACACGTGCGTCTATAGCCAAAGACTCCTTGCCACCTGATAACATGACATAGGCATCTCCCATTTCGAGCTTAGCCCTAACAAGGTCATTCGTACCTGTACGAATGATATCGCTACCATCTACGCGCTCGATACGGATAACCGTAGCACCCAGCAACCGAAGGTTGTAGGACGTGAAAGGTCCGGATAAAACATGAGTCCAATCTACTACAGTCAATCCTTCCAAAGGCAATTTATCACTGTGGCTACTCACTGTTATAACGGGTTGTGTGTCCATAATCATTCCTACTATTTCTTGATGCCGGTTTCTTCTGCGTAGCGGTTCCACAGAGCAATTTCATTAGCTACAAACTGTCTAGCATATTCCAGACTCGGATCAACCTTAAGACCAGAGTTCTGTTTTCGTTGCTGCTCCCATTCAGGGCTGGCCAACATGACTTGGGCAGCTTTGTTCAGTTTCTTGATCGCTTCTGGCGGTGTTCCCGCAGGCACAAAAAGCCCATTCCAAGAGCGGAAATCAAAGTCCGGGATTCCTTGCTCAGCAAAAGTTTTAACGCCCTCAAGTGTGGGAAGATGCTCGTTACCTGAGATAGCCACGGCACGCACCGAACCATTTGACAAGAACGGCATGGCGGCGGCCATATCGGCAAATGACACCGAAAGCCGTCCAGCTACCAAATCAAGTAGCGATTGGGCCGTACCTTTGTACTGCACCGTCACAGTATCAGCGTTCGAGCGTAGCTTAATCATTTCGCAGGCAACTTCGGTAACGGTGTTTCCGCTGCCACAATTTACATTTCCTGTGCTGCCAGTTAAAAATTGCTTAACTGACTTGCCTTCCCGATCTTTGGTCGTGAACAAGACAACAGGGGATACGTAAAGCATGGCCACCGGCGATAGCTGCTCAGGCTTATAAGATATGCTGTCCTTATAAATCGCGTAGTTAGCAGCATTAGCGGTGCCACTTCCCATCAGTACGGTGTAACCGTCGGGAGCCGCTTTCGCCACAAATCCCGCACCGATCATCCCGGCAGCACCTGGCTTGGAGAGAACTACAGCATTTGCATTAAGCGTTTCTTTGAGCGCCTTAGCGTAGAACCGCGCGTTAACCTCTGATCCCGAGCCGGCCCCAAACGGAACGACTATCATAATAGGCTTATCCCGTGGCCAGCCATCAGCTGCTTTGGCCTGTCCAGCCATGCATCCGACTGATAAAAAAAGGCCTCCAACGACCATCAGCAGACCTGACCGACTTTGCTTATTTCTTTGATCACATCCCATAACTGCCTCCTTGTTTTAAGCCTGAAATTTTGTGAGCCCATAGTAGACGCGGTGCGAACATGCAGCAATAATGACGTTCATTGCTCACTTTCCATTTTGGAATATATATGCGAACCGAAGACGTAAGAAATTTTGTAGCGGTTGCCAACGCCCAAAGTCTGATGGCCGCTTCTTTACAACTGGGTATAAGCCAGCCGACGCTGTCCAAATCCATGGCAAGATTGGAACGAGCCGTAGGAAGCCTTTTGATCGAAAGATTAGCAAGAGGCATTAGGCTGACTGAGGCTGGACGTGCCTTTTATGCGTATGCTCGCGGTGCAGATCAGCACATCATGGACGCTGTGTCAGCTGTTCGCGATTTACGTCAGGGCAAAGCAGGCAGTATCCGCTTAGCGGTTGGCATTAGCGTATCCAAGGAGCTGATTGCTGCTGCGTGCCAACCCTTATTTTCAATGAAGACACTAGATATCCAGATTTCAACAGGAATGTCTAACACACTTCCAAAAGAGGTTCTTTTGGGAACTACAGATTTTGCGATAACTAACAGACTTTCATCCCTAAGCCCAGCGCTGAAATTTATTCCGCTCTTTCGAGACCCCATGATCCCCGTTGTTACGCGCGATCATCCCCTCGCAAACGCTTCGTCCATTGAATGGACTCAATTAGCGCATCAAAATTGGCTGGTCCCATGTGTTGGCACCGAAACTCGCATCTGGTTCGATAAACAATTTCTAAGTCGACGACTGGCTCCGCCATCATGTATTGTTAGTCTGAGTGGCTATTACCCTGCACTGGAGTTTGCCTCAAAAATCGATGGAATCTCATTACTGCCATCTTCACTCTTGCGCGACCTAGACCACAAACGGTATGTTGAAATGGCCAAACCTAAGGATTGGATGTCTCGTCGTATTGTTGGTATCGTCCATCGACATCCAGGATATCTCAGTCGAGTCGCTGAGTCGTTAATCGATAATCTGATTCGTACTTCGCAGTCCTTTTTTCCTGAAATGTCCTGTTAAGCGCAATAGTCGGCCGCGGCCAACATCCGTCCAGAAGAAACAGTCGCGCCGGCATGATGCATACTATTACAGGCTGGGTAGTCTGTGCTTGTGCTGGACTAGGCGAGAAGCATTGCACCTTTGTCGGTCAACTCGAGCGTCTAAATGGTTTTACGCACGTATACGAGGGTTAAGAAAGCTACCAGCACTTGTGCCGAGAATGTCATGCTATGGATTGAGAGGAGTCCAAAAAACGCGGTGACTATCTCGTTCTTGTATCGCAATAATTTGAAGACGAGGTTGCTGAGTACTAAGCAAAGAAGAGCGATCGTCCATTGCTCGTGCTGGTTTGACAGAGGTTGTGGCGCATCCAACTAGTGTTCCGATGCTTAAAATAATGAGAGTGGGGCGCAGTCTTAGATGTTTTTATTCATTTATATACGTTCTGATGTGCTTGCCGACGGCTATTGTTTACAAGGTAATGCCGGTGCGACGAGTCTGAGGACAGGTCGCAACGAATTATGGAGGACGCAGCAGTAACGCATAGGCGATGAGGCCGTCGGGTTGGCTAAGAAGTAGCAGGAGATTTTTTATCCGTAGTTTGACTGCTAACTACTTCCAAGGATCACTATCGTCACGCTCAGCCGCTTCCGGCACGTCGACTGATCAATAGCATCCGCTCTGCTGAGTACGGCAGTCGCGGATCTGATACTGCCACTTACTTATATGAGTGGGCAGCGCTGTTGCAGATATGCGTCATTATTTCTGTTTTTTTGCACAATCCGTGCCAGTTTTGTCCTGCTGTCGTCCTGGCAACAAAAAGGGCCACTATTTCTAGTGACCCTTTTCTGCGGAAACCCGCATAAATACTGGTGCCGGTTAGAAGAGTCGAACTCCTGACCTTCGCATTACAAGTGCGCTGCTCTACCAACTGAGCTAAACCGGCGAAGGCGTCATTCTACTCGAAATTTTGCTCTTGTTCAGCTTGAAGATGGAAAGTGGCGCGATAACCGCTGAGATCCCCAAACGGGTCTGCTCTCCAGCATGTTATGCGAACCTGGCCAGGTCCAGGCGCGGGCCGAACACAAAAGTATCCAAGGCCAGGCAGACTGCTGCGTGTTCAAGCGTCATGGTCGAACATTCCCAGGAAATGTGTGGGGGTAAGGCCAGCGTGTCTCGGACACCCTCAATATAGCCTGGTATCTGAGTCAAGCCACCGGCAAGAATGACCAACTGCGGGTCAAAAACCGGTGCCAGCTGAGTCAGGGCTTTGCCTAAAGACTGACCCGCCGAACGAAATATCGTGATTGTCGCGGGATCCTGGGCGTGAGCCATTTTTTCCGCATGCTTCAGCAACCGCACGTTCTCAATTCGGGCCGTGTCGGCAGGCGCGTGGGCGACTGTCATGCCCAAATTGGACACGATAGCGTAGCCAGACGCCATAGTATCCAGGCACCCACGCTGTCCGCAGACGCATTCAACTCCGGCGGGGTCTACGTGCAGGTGCCCTATCTGCCCTGCGGAGTTTCTGGATCCGCGCAGAACATGCCCGTCGATCATGACGGCTACACCAATGCCCAGACCTAAATGTATCAGTAAAACATTATCCTTTTGCTGCGCGACACCGCTGGTGTGCTCAGCAAACAGAATTGCCCTGGGCCTGCCCTCTACCCGTGCAGGCACCGATAGCGCCGCCTCAAATATGTCTGCGACGGGCAAGTTTTCCCATCCCAGCGTTGGTGACTGTAGTAGATTTCGATTGAGATGATCCGCTGCGCCAGGAATGCCGATGCCTACGCCCACGCCGACCAGACGCTGGGGCGGCACCTTTGCAGATTGAACCATCTTCAGCGCTTTTTTACAGCAATACTTTAGTGCCGCGTCTGCGGTTTTGAAAGAAAGTAAGTCCAGATCCTCACGTATGATGGTTTCGCCCGTGAGGTTGGTCAGGCAAAGCGACTGCGAGTTGGCCCCGATGTCGACACCCAAAGCATAGAGGCCATTGCCTGCCAGCGCGAGGTTGACCATCGGCCGGCCTCGACGCCCATCAGGAAATACGGGTTTTTCCTCGATCAGGCCCGCGTCGACAAGCTCGCGGGTGATGCGGGAAATGGCGGCTTCGGTCAGCCCCGCCTGCCGCGCAAGCTCTACCCTCGACATCAGGGTATGCCGGCGCAAAAGCGTCAGGACCAGGCTTCGGTTGTCGCGGCGGATATCTCGCGTGGAATGAGATCGCGTATGTAGCGCATGCATAAGTCGAAATCATAACAAGAGCTGTTTGGGGCTGGTGTATTTAATTACTTGTTGACGGTAATAAAATACGATAGACTTCTTTCACAGCATATGAGCGAGCACAAAAAGACACCCCATATTGAACGAGGTGACTTCAACATGGTCGGGCTTACACCCTACGGTTTGCTGCAGTAGTACTTGCTCGTTTGATGAGCTGCCATACGCGTCAAAAAAAATGGAGACAACACAACTCTGGTATCAACCACCGCGCTGAATCGAGCTAATCATCGGCTGGCCGGCTCACTACAGGTGACGATGCCAACCAGAATGGAGAAGGACGAATCATGGCCATCACGAGAGCTTTTCTTTTAGTAGTGCTGACAGTATTTATGATGGGTAGTGTTAATGCCAAGTACCCTGTCAAACCAATACGTCTGGTCGTAACGCTTGCCCCCGGAGGAACCGCCGATATCCTGGCAAGAATGGTATCGGAGAAGTTGAGTCAGTCGCTCGGTCAGCCTGTCATCGTTGAAAACAGGCCTGGCGCAAGCGGCATGATTGGCGCAGAAACGGTCGCCAAAGCCGCCCCGGATGGCTATACATTATTAATGGCTTACAACGCCGAAATTGCGATCAACCAGAGCCTGTTCAGCACCATGCGGTATGACGCGATACGGGACCTGGAACCGATCACCATTGTGGGTACTACGCCCATGCTCCTTGTCGTCAATCCTGAGCTGGGCGTGAGCAACTTAAAGGACCTGGTTGCCCTCGCAAAGGCAAATCCGAAAGCGTTGTCCTATGCATCTGCTGGCGTTGGCAGCACGCTCCACCTGGCGTCCGAATTGCTGAATCACATGACATCGACCAGCGCCTTGCATGTGCCGTTCAAGAGTGCGTCTCAGGCAGTCCCGGAGGTCATAGGGAACCGTATTTCGATGGTTTTCTCTGGCATGCCGCTCGCCATGCCGCATGTTCGAGAGGGCAGGTTGCAAGCAATCGCCATTTCAACCAGTAGTCGCTCCCCAGCAATCCCGGACGTGCCCACTGTCGCCGAACAGGGCTACGACGGATTTGATATTACGAACTGGTTCGGAATATTCGCGCCTGCCGGCACCCCTCAGTCCATTATCGACAGGCTGTACAAGGAGATTCGGGCTGCGGTATCCACGGACGATGTCAAGCAGCGTCTTGGCACGGAGGGGGGAAGTATCAACCCGCTTTCACCACCTGAGTTTCAGGCGTTTATTCAGTCAGAAGTTGCCAAGTATCAATCAATCATCGCCAGTATCGGGCTGGAAAAGAATTAAATCTGAAAGAGGAAGAACTATGCCACTTGCACACATATATCTCGGAAAAGGTCGTACATACGAAGAGAAAGAGAAGGTGATAGAAGCTGTCACCCTTGCACTCGTCAATACGCTCGGCTCCAAGCCCGATTCAACCTGGGTGGTCATCAACGAGGTGCCACGCAGCGAGTGGGGAATAGGGGGTAAACCGATAGCCAGGCCAGATTAGGCAAGAACGTTTAGAAACACTGGTTGCAAATGCGACGGCACCTGTATATCTGTACGTTCCGCAGATGATTATGCTGCTCGTATGCCATCCCACCATCAATATTGCAGAATCAGGAGATCACGGAATGAGCAAAGCCATGGGAGAACTATTGGCTCAGTATGTCGTAGAGCAGGACAGCCAACGGATGCCAATTGAGGTACTCCAGCAGGCAAAGCGTTGTCTGATGGATTCGATTGGCGTGGCGATTGCCGGCAGCGCCAAAGTCTGGGCGCAAGCAGTCTTGAGCGAAGTCAGAAGGCAGGGAGGGGTGGAGGAGGCGAGCATTTGGCTTTACGGTGATCGGGTACCCGATACATCGGCTGCATTGGTCAATGGCATGTTCGCGCATAGCATGGACTATAACGATGATCATGCAGGCATTCAGGTTGGCAGTCTGATTCCTCCCACCGCGGCGGCTGTGGGTGAGTCCGTGGGAGCTACCGGACGCGAAGTGCTGGCCGCCATTGCCTTGGGCTACGATGTGGCGGTGCGGGTAGCCGATGCCATCAATGCCCAGCAACTTTATATGAGAGGATTTCAGCCTACCGCCGTTTGCGGTGTGTTCGCGGCGACTGCGGTGGCGGGACGGCTCTTGAAACTCACGTCGGGTCAATTGGCCGATGCGTTCGGAATTGCCGCCAGCTATGCGGGCGGCACCATCGAGTTTCTCAAAGAAGGTAAGGACACCAAGCGTTTTCACGTTGCCAAGGCCGCGCAAGGCGGGGTATTGAGCGCACGGTTGGCATTGGCCGGTGTGAACGGGCCCAGAACCGTGTTTGAAGGTGCGTATGGCATCTTCAATGTGTATTCAGAGCAATCTCATCCAGAGCGTTTGCTCGCCGACCTTGGCGATCGCTACGACATTCTCGAAACGTCGTTCAAGAATTATCCCTTTTGCGACGGCAATGCAGCGCCACTTGAAGCCACGCTGGCATTGATGCGCGAACACCGTATCGATATGGAGGATGTTGAATCCCTGCATTATCGAATCAAGTCGTTCTTGATTCCCTATTGCATTGACTACCATGGCGATCGATCCCGCAAGTTTCGGCCAGCAAATGAGCTGGATGCACAAATGAGTCTGCCGTTCTGCATTGCTGTTGGCGTGCTGAACCAGGGAAAGCTAAAGGTCGATCATTTCGACCCCCAAACCTACGACGATCCGAAGCTCCATGCTATCGCCGATAAGGTCGACGCGTTTGCGGACCCAGAACTCGACAAGGTTCCTCTTCGTCCGATGTCGATGCCTTCGATACTGACGATGAACATGAAAGACGGCCGGGTGTTGACCAAACGCGTGGATTATCAAAAAGGCGATCCGCGCAACCCTTTCACGCTTGAAGAGCTCGAAGGAAAGTTTCGATTCTGCGTAGAAGACTTTATGACCACTACGCAAGCCGATGAAGTTATCGATGCCATTAGCGATCTGGATCAAGCCGACAATCTGGCCCGCCTCAGTCGCGCCCTTGATGTGCACTAGCGCTGGCGCGCTGGCAAGGCGCTGAGGCAACCCCTTGCATGTGGAGTACTGCTATGCAGAACACGTCCGACGCTACGCTGCTCAGCGTTGATGAGGTCTATCAGTTGGCTTTGGTCGCCCTGCTTGGCTGTGGCGTGCTGGAAGATAACGCGAAATCCGTCGCGGAATCTATCAGGGCCGCCGAAGCCGATGATATGCACAGCCATGGCCTCATGCGTTTGCCGGCATATTGCCGTCACGTATTGTCGGGCAAGGTCAATGGGTGCGCGCTACCTGTTCTGCAACAGGCGATGCCAGGGGCCGTGCTCGTTGATGCGGCGCATGGCTTCGCTCACCCGGCGATCGATCTTGGTTTGCCAAGTCTGATCGCCGCAGCCAGAAAGCTAGGGATTGCGATGCTGGGGGTAACCAACTCTTATAACGCGGGCGCCATGGGTTATCACGTCGAGCGGCTTGCGGAACAAGGGATGTTAGGGATTGCCGTTGCCAATGCGCCCGCTGCAGTGGCGCCTTGGGGAGGGATAAAACCAGTATTTGGAACAAATCCGATCGCGTTTTCCGCTCCCGGTCCAAATGGGCCGGCATTGGTTATCGATCAGGCATGCACAGTGGCCGCGCGAGGCGAAGTGGTACGCAAATCTTTGGCAGGCGAATTGCTGCCTGAGGGTTGGGCGTTGGACGATCGCGGCATTCCTACCCGGGAGCCACAAGCCGCACTCGCTGGAACCATGTTACCCATGGCGGGTCCCAAAGGCGTAAACCTCGCGTGGATCGTGGAGGCCCTTTCATCTGCGCTGACGGGCGCCAATCCGTCACATCGTGCAAGCTCAGTGATTGACGATGAGGGCGACCCTCCCGGCATTGGGCAAACGATTATCGCAATTCATCCCGATGCGTTTCTGCCTGGGTTCAGTCATCGCATAGACGAGGTGTGTGACCAAGTGCGAAGGGAGCCGCGAGCACGATTGCCAGGCGAGGGGCGTTGGCGAGCACGTGCAGAAAGCAAGGTGCGCGGTGTGCTTGTAAATCGCAGGCTCTACGAAGAGATCAAGGCGTTCTGCCAAAATCAATAATTTAATACTACGCTCGCCTTTGTTTGCTGCGCGTGCCCGAGAATCCCTTCATCTGGCGAACACTGTTTGTCTGTACAACGTAAGGTTCCGGCGAACACACCTTGACTCCTGCTGATGCAGGCGTTGTTGATCAGGCCGTAGCGGGTTGCCAGTTGTGCGGCAGGAGCTGGTCGATCTGACTCGCTTTGTACGTGGGCAGA
>NZ_SDQE01000012.1 GCF_004153455.1 Allopusillimonas ginsengisoli
GCCTGGCCGTTGGCCAGCAGGTCGATGTAGAAGTTCAGGCCATCGGCCTCGGGGGCGCGGTTGAACAGTTGCTGGTAGATCTGGGTGATCTTGGCCGAGTTGCTCGCGCCGTCAAACAGCGCGGTCGATTCGGCCGAGTTGCCAAAGGCGTCGATGATCTCGGACAGATCGCCTGCGGCCGCATCCAGCTTGCCGGCCCAGAAGTTCAGGCCAACCGGATCAGCGGGGCGCCCGTAATAGGCGATGTAGATTTTTTGTACTGCATCGTGATAGTCGGCAGCAGCCATGAGAATACTCCTTGTAGACATTTCAGGAAGCGCCGCTATCGTGGGTTTCTGTGCGTGATGTATGGCGAAATATGCGGTGACACTTCTTCACCATACCGATAGCGACATAGCCTGAGTGAACGCTGTGGGTCAGAAGCCGGATATGACGAGCGTCACAAAAAGGAATCCACAGCCAGTACAGACGCTGGGCACCCGCGCTTTACGCGCCGCTGTTGCTTTTTTACCAACGGAAAAGTGAGCCTCGTCACACCTGCGGGGACGGTATTGTTTTGGAATGAATGCTCACCTGAACCGGTTGCATGACTATATTGAGCTGATTGTGAATATTCCTCGCCTGACGGTTGTTGTGCCCATCTATAACGAAGCGCAGGTCCTTGCGATGTTCCATCGACGGTTGGCGTATGTGCTGGACGAACTGACGGACTGGACCACCGAAATCCTCTATGTGAACGATGGCAGCAAAGACCAGACGCTTGCCCAGCTGGAGGATCTGCAACTGCATGACGCCCGTGTCAGCGTGCTGAACCTGAGCAGGCATTTTGGCAAGAGCCGGGCGCTGTCGGCTGGGCTGGACCATGCCGACGCAGATGCCGTGATAGTGATGGATGCGGATCTGCAAGATCCCCCCGAACTGATACCCGAGTTTCTGGCCTTGTGGTGCGAAGGCTACGATGTCGTCCATGGCAAACGCGTGTCCCGCAAAGGCGAATCACGCATGAAAAAGCTGACTGCCTTTGTCTGCTACCGTTTGCTGGCAACGCTTAGCCGCGTGTCCATTGCGCCGGATACCGGTGATTTTCGCTTGCTGAGCCGGCGCGCGCTTGACGCGATCAAGGGATTGCGCGAACGCCACCGCTATATGAAAGAGCTGTATGCCTGGATAGGGTTTCGCCAGACGGCGGTGCCGTATGCGCGCAAGGCGCGGGCAGCGGGCAAATCCAAGTACAACACTGTTCACATGCTCGAGGACGCCATGGAAGGCATTACCTCTTTTTCCATTCTGCCATTAAGGGTGTTCAGCGTGGCGGGTCTGGTGCTCGCGCTGGGCGCATTCATGGCTGCGGCCTGGATTGCATATCATGTGCTGGCATTGGGCGAGTCGGCAAGTGGCTATCCCACGCTGATGGTGGCCTTGGTGTTTTTGTCTGGCGCGCAGTTGCTGGGCCTGGGAATGATTGGCGAATACCTGGGCAGGATTTTCAACGAAAGCAGGCAGCGGCCACTCTATCTGGTTGAGTGCTATACCCCCGCGCTGGCAGGCCACCATGTGCGAAGCCTGACAGGCACGCGGGGCGTAGGCGTAAGATTGAGCGCGGCCGCCAATACATGGTTGACGGCGGCGTCGGAGCTTGATTCCGTTTGATGATGCCGGCGCGTCGGACACGGGGCCCTGCTCAGGATATGCCGCTATCTGGAACGGTGGCGGGCCAGCGTCTTGCGGTGGCTGTCGATGAAATCAATAAATGCCCGAAGCGGCCCGGGGATCTGCCTGCGGCTTGAATAATGCAGATAAAGCGACGCGCGATAGCTGGACCAGCGGGGCAGCAGCGCGACCAGCCTGCCGTCCGCCAGATGAGGCGCGATCATGGGCTCGGGCAGATAGCTGATGCCACAGCCTTCCAGCGCTGCATTCAAGACCAACTGTATGTCGTTGACCACCAGTGAGCCATGCCCAGTGAAGTCGACGGTTTGGCCATGGGCGTCGCGCAAGCGCCAGCGCTGAATGGCGCCGTCCCAGGGCAGGCGCAGGCGCACGCATTCGTGGCTGGCCAGATCATCGGGCGTGGCGGGTGGCGCGTGCCGCGTCAGGTAGGCAGGCGACGCGACCGGAAGGACGCGGAACTCTCGCAATATGGGTACAGCAATCATGTCTTTTTCGATCTGCGGCTCGATGCGGATGCCGGCATCGAAGCCGCTTTGCACGATATCGAGATTGGTGTCGTCGGCGGCGACCTCCAGGGCGATGTCGGGATACTGCGCCAGAAAGCCGGGCACCACCTGCGCGATGAGTTCCGAGGCAACAGGGCGAATGGCCACCAGCCGCAGCGTGCCCTTGGGTTTGTCGCGAAACAGGTTGACCCCTTCGAGGGCATTATCCAGCAGGCTGAGCACGGTTTGCATATCGGCAAGCAGACGTTCGCCGGCTTCGGTGACGGACACGCTGCGCGTGGTGCGATTGAGCAGTCTGACGCCGAGACGCTCTTCGAGCGAACGCACGGTTTGACTGACCGTGGACAGCGCAAGCCCGAGCTGGGCAGCCGCTTTGGAAAAGCTGTTGTGCTCTGCGACTGCGACGAAGGTACTTAGCTCTACAAATTCTGTGCCACGCATGGTGTGCTCGATTCTTCGGTTCAGTCGAATAGGTTATTCATATTGTATGTAGTTATCAAACAAATCGGAAGTCCCTAGAATGCAGAACAAGCCCGGCGTTGCGCTCCTGGTCGGCGGTGCATCCAGGTGTGCGCGGCGATACGCGCCACGCGCTGGCCCTTCAAAATACATGGAGATTGTTCAATGACTGCAGCCGTAATCGTGGGTTATGCCCGCTCTCCCTTCACGCTGGCTTACAAGGGCGCGCTGGCCAGAACGCGTCCCGACGAACTGGCTGCCGACGTGGTTCGGGCCTTGGTCGAGCGCACCGGCATTGATCCGGCGGATATTGAAGATCTGCTGCTGGGCTGCGCGATTCCCGAGGGCGAGCAGGGGCTGAACATGGGACGATTGGTGGGCATGATGGCTGGCCTGCCGCAAAGCGTGGCAGGGTCGACCATCAATCGCTTCTGCGGTTCGTCGATGCAGTCGGTTCATCATGCGGTGGGCGCCATCGCCGCCGGCGCGGGCGATGTATTCATTTGCGCAGGCGTCGAAAGCATGACGCGCGTTCCCATGATGGGCTTCAATCCCCTGCCCCATCCCGCGTTTGCGGCGGCGCATCCGCAAGCCTATATCGGCATGGGGGATACGGCCGAGAACATCGCCCGCAAGTGGGGCATCTCCCGCCAGGAACAAGAGGCTTTTGCGATGGAAAGCCAGCGCCGCGCGGGCGAGGCTCAGTCCAGGGGGCACCTGAACGCTGAGATCGTGGCGATCAATGGCATAGATACGGATGGATGCCTGCGGCCGGACACAACACAGGAGGATCTGGCCAAGCTGAAGCCGGCTTTTGACCAGGATGGCTCGGTCACGGCAGGGACCTCTTCTCCGTTGACCGATGGCGCAGCCGCCGTGCTGGTGACGAGCGAGGATTATGCCCGACAGCATGGATTGACGATCCTGGCACGCGTCAAATCGGTTGCGGTGGCGGGCTGCGCGCCGGAGATCATGGGTATCGGCCCTGTTCCTGCCACGCAAAAAGCGTTGCGCCGCGCCGGCATCGGCGTGGATGCGCTGGACGTGATTGAGTTGAACGAAGCGTTTGCGTCGCAATCGCTGGCCTGCATCCGCGATCTGGGTCTGGATGTTTCGCGCATCAATATTGACGGCGGCGCCATTGCGCTTGGCCATCCGCTGGGGGCGACCGGTGCCCGCATCGTGGGCAAGGCCGCCGCCTTGCTCCAGCGCACCGGCGGCAAGTATGCGCTGGCCACGCAGTGCATCGGCGGCGGTCAGGGTATCGCAACGGTGCTGGAGGCGGCGTAATGGCAGACATCAAGAAAGTTGCCGTGATCGGCGCGGGTGTGATGGGTGCGGGGATTGCCGCGCAGGTGGCCAATGCGGGGGTTCCTGTTGTCTTGCTTGATATTGTTCTGCCTGGCACGCAAAACCGGAATCAACTGGCGCAGGGCGCCGTGGCAAAACTGCTCAAGGCCCAGCCAGCGGCGTTTATGAGCAAAAAGGCGGCCAGG
This sequence comes from Allopusillimonas ginsengisoli, assembly GCF_004153455.1. Classification (GTDB taxonomy): domain Bacteria; phylum Pseudomonadota; class Gammaproteobacteria; order Burkholderiales; family Burkholderiaceae_B; genus Allopusillimonas; species Allopusillimonas ginsengisoli. The sequence goes on from NZ_SDQE01000012.1 coordinate 4,133, forward strand.
CTGGTAACGACCGGCAATATCGAAGACCATCTCGATCTGCTGTCCGAGTGCGGCTGGATTGTCGAGGCCGTTATCGAAAAGCTGGAGATCAAGCACGATCTTTACAAGAAGATAGATGCCCACAGAAAGCCTGGCACGATTGTGTCCTCGAACACCTCCACGATACCGCTGGAGAAACTGGTTCAAGGCCAGTCCGATGTCTTCAAGACGGAATTCTGCATTACTCACTTCTTCAACCCTCCACGCTATCTGCGTTTGCTGGAGCTGGTAACAAGCGATGCGTTCCGGCCCGCGCTGATCGACGATCTGTCGCAGTTCATCGACGTCAAGCTGGGCAAGTCCATCGTGGCTTGCAAAGACAGCCCGGGGTTCATCGCCAACCGGCTGGGCACGCTGTGGATCAAGGCCGCGCTGGTCAAGGCGTTTGATCTGGGCATTGAGGTCGAAGAGGCCGATGCACTACTGGGCAAACCTTTTGGCATTCCCAAGACGGGCGTGTTTGGATTGGTGGATCTGGTCGGCCTGGACTTGATGGGTCACGTGGAGGCCAGCATGGCAGCGCTGCTGCCGAAAGAGGATGCTTTTCATCAACTGCGCAAAGACCTTCCGCTGCTCGGCAAAATGGTCGCCGATGGCTATACCGGCCGCAAGGGCAAGGGCGGCTTTTATCGGCTGAATCGCGCGGATGGCGGCAAGGCCAGGGAAGCAATATCGCTCGCCTCCGGGGACTACCGCGCACAGATCAAGCCGCAGTTGGCAGTTCTGGAATCATCGCGCGGCGACCTGCGTACGCTGTTGTCTGGCTCAGATAAATACGGACGCTATGCCTGGGAGGTGATGGCGCAAACGCTGGCTTACGCGGCGATGCTGGTGGGCGAGGCCGCTGATGATATCGCGGCCATCGATGAATCGATGCGGCTGGGGTACAACTGGAAAATCGGACCATTCGAGCTGATCGACCAACTTGGAACGGGGTGGTTTACGCAAAAGCTGTCGGAGGGCGGTCTGCCGGTACCCGCGTACTTGCAGATGGCGGGCGACCGGCCGCTGTATCGGGTGGAGCAGGGCAGGCGGCAATACCTGGGCGCGGATGGAACCTATCGCACGCTTGAGCGCCCGGCCGGGGTGTTGATGCTCGAGGACATCAAGCGCCACAGTACGCCCCTGATCAAGAACGGCTCGGCCTCGCTTTGGGATATTGGCGATGGCGTAGCGTGCTTTGAATTCACCAGCAAGATGAATGCCCTCGATCCCGATATGCTTGCCTTGCTCAATGAGTCCATCGATGTGGTGAAGAAGGGCTATAAGGCGCTGGTCATCTACAACGAAGGCAGCCATTTCTCGGCGGGCGCGAATCTGGGGCTTGCCGCCTTTGCCGCCAATATTGCCGCGTGGGATTTGATAGAAAACATTGTCAGCGGGGGCCAGCAAACCTATCTGGCGCTCAAGTACGCGCCCTTCCCTGTCGTGTCGGCGCCATCCGGCATGGCGCTTGGCGGTGGATGCGAAATACTGCTGCACTCCGATGCCGTACAGGCGCATGCGGAAAGCTATATCGGCCTGGTCGAATGTGGTGTGGGGCTGGTGCCCGCCTGGGGCGGCTGCAAGGAAATGCTGCACCGCTGGTCCACGCATCCCAAGTCTCCCAAAGGCCCGATGGCGCCGGTCGCCAAGGCCTTCGAACTCATCAGCACGGCCACGGCCTCCAAGTCTGCGCACGAAGCCAGGGAGCACTTGTTCCTGCGCACAACAGACCGCATCACGATGAATCGCTATCGGCTGTTGAGCGATGCCAAGGCGTTGGCGTTGGAGCTTGCGCTGGATTACAAGGCGCCGGCGCCACCGCAGTTCAATCTGCCAGGGGCTTCCGCGAGGGTGGCGCTCGAAGCCGTGGTGGCGTCCTTTCATCGCAAGGGCGCGGCCACCCGGCACGATGTCGTGGTGTCCAAGGCCCTGGCCGAGGTCCTGTCTGGCGGCGACGACGCCGATCCGCTTCAGCCCTTATCGGAGCAAGAGGTGATGGCGCTGGAGCAGCGCGTGTTCCTGCAGTTGTGCCGCCATCCCGATACGCTTGCGCGTGTTGCCCACATTCTTGAAACCGGCAAACCGCTCAGAAACTAGAGAGATCCATCATGCCTCATTACACCGCACCCCTGCGCGATATGCGCTTTGTATTGCACGAACTGCACAACAGTGCCGATCTCGCGCAGCTGCCTGGTTTCGAAGACATGACAGCGGACCTGATTGATCCCGTTCTTGAGGAGGCGGGCAAGTTTGCCAGCGAGGTGCTTCAGCCCCTGAATCAGCGCGGCGATGAAGAAGGTTGCCGCTACGAAGATGGCCAGGTCTACACGCCGCAGGGGTTCAAGCAGGCCTACGACCAGTTCGCCGAGGGCGGTTGGACGGGTATTTCCTGCGATCCGGCGCACGGCGGGCAAGGCATGCCGGTGTCTGTGCACATGATGATCGAGGAGATGATCTCTTCGGCCAACCTGGCATTCGGGCTCTATCCCGGATTGAGCCATGGCGCCTACAAGGCGATCAACGCGCATGCGACGCCTGCGCTGCGCGACACGTTTCTGCCGCGCATGGCGGATGGTTCCTGGGGCGGCACGATGTGCCTGACCGAACCGCATTGCGGCACCGACCTGGGATTGATACGCAGCAAAGCAGTGGCGCAGCCAGACGGCAGCTATCGCGTCACAGGCACCAAGATCTTCATCTCTTCGGGCGAGCACGACCTGACCGAAAACAATATCCACCTGGTCCTGGCGCGCATCGAAGGCGCTCCCAAGGGTATCAAGGGCATCAGCCTGTTCGTGGTGCCTAAATTTCTGGTCAATGAAGATGGCAGCCTGGGCGAGCGCAATACCGTGACCTGTGGATCCATTGAACACAAAATGGGTATCAAGGCGTCTGCCACCTGCGTAATGAACTTCGATGACGCCAAAGGCTGGCTGATAGGCGTGGAAAACAAGGGCATGCGCGCCATGTTCACCATGATGAACGCGGCGCGCCAGGGCGTGGCCATACAGGGTTTGGGCGTCGCCGAAGCCGCTTATCAGGGGGCGGTTTCCTACGCGCGCGAACGCCTTCAGGGCCGAGCGCTGTCGGGACCAAGGCATCCCGACAAGCCGGCGGATCCCTTGATGGTTCACCCCGATGTGCGCCGGCTGCTGCTGACGATGCGCGCCAACATCGAAGGCGCACGCGCGCTGGGTGCCTGGGTTTCCAAGGCGCTGGACATTGCAGACAAGAGCCCGGATCCTGCGGTTCGCCAGGATGCCGACGACCTGGTGGCGTTGATGACGCCTGTCCTGAAAAGCTGCTTCACGGACATGGGCCTGGCGTGCGCCAATATGGGCATGCAGGTGTTTGGCGGGCATGGCTATATCCGCGAGCATGGCATGGAGCAACTGGTGCGCGATGCGCGCATCACGCTGATCTACGAAGGCACAAATGGCGTGCAGGCGCTGGATCTGGTGGGTCGCAAGCTGCCCGCACACGGCGGGCGTCTATTGCGCCAGTTTTTTCATCCGGTATCTCGCTTTATTGAAGATCATGCCGAGGATCCGCAGCTGGGCGTGTTCGCAAAGCAATTGGGCAAGGCGTTTGGCCATCTTCAGCAGGCGACGATACATATCATGAAGCTTGGCATGGCCAGGCCCGAGGAGGGCGGCGCGGCCTCGACCGACTACTTGCGCCTCTTCAGTCTGGTGGCGCTGGGCTATATGTGGGCGCGCATGGCACAGGTGTCGATTCCTTGCGTTGGCACCGAACAGGATGCGGGCGGATTCTATCGCGCGAAGGTCGGCACGGCCCGCTTTTATTTTGAGCGGCTGCTGCCGGAAACCGGCGCGCGCCGTTCGGCCATCCTGGCCGGCGGAAGTTCCATTCTGTCGTTCGACGATAACTGGTTCTAAGGTGTCAGCTGCTGCCGTTCCCTGACCTACTTGGCGACGGCGCCGTCTTGCTTTCCTTCAGCTCGCGGCGCAGTACCTTGCCTACATTGGTGCGCGGCAGATCATCCCGAAACTCAACATATTTGGGCACCTTGTAGCCGGTCAGTTTGCCGCGGCAGTACTCGATGAGCTCTTTTTCAGTGACCTTGTTGTCCTTGCGTATGACGAACAGCTTGACCACTTCGCCGGAGTGTTCATTGGAGACGCCAACGGCGGCGACTTCCTTGACGTCAGGGTGCTCTGCGGCCACGGCTTCGATTTCGTTGGGATAGACATTGAAGCCCGACACATTGATCATGTCTTTCTTGCGGTCAAGAATAAAGACATAGCCCTGTTCGTTGACGTAGCCGATATCGCCCGTGTGCAGGAAGCCATCGGCGTCCATGACTTTGGCGGTTTCGTCGGGGCGGTTCCAGTAGCCCGGCGTGACTTGCGGCCCGCGCACGCAGATCTCGCCGCTTTCGCCCTGCGGCATGTCCTGGCCCTGGTCGTCGCGTATGGCAATATCGGTGGAGGGCACGGGCAAGCCAATGGAACCGGTGAATTCTTTATTGTCCAGTGGATTGATGGTGACCGCGGGCGAGGTTTCCGTCAGGCCATAGGCCTGCGCCAACGGCACGCCTGTGCAGGCCAACCAGCGCTTGGCAATGACTTCCTGCACGGCCATGCCGCCGCCCAGAGTGAACTTGAGCGACGAAAAATCCAGTTTGGCGAAATCGGCATTGTGCAGAAAGGCGTTGAACAGCGTGTTCACGCCGGTGATGGCGGTGAACCGATGCTTGCCCATGGTTTTGACGACGGCAGGGATGTCGCGCGGATTGACGATGAGTACGTTGCTGGCGCCCAGCACGATAAAGGTCAGGCAGTTCGCGGTCAGGGCGAAGATATGATAAAGCGGCAATGCCGTGATGATGCATTGTGGGCCGTGTATATAGGGCTGAACCCAGGCATGGGCCTGACACACATTCGACACCATATTGCCGTGGGTGAGCACGGCGCCCTTGGCCACGCCCGTGGTGCCGCCCGTGTACTGCAGCAGCGCCATGTCGTCATGGCGCAATGCAGGCTTGTCGTATTTGGCGCGAGCGCCCTGTGCAAGCACTTGCTTGAGCTGCAGGGCGCCGGGCAGCTGGAAGGCTGGCACCATCTTTTTGACGTGTCGCACAACCAGGTTGGTGAGCGTGCCTTTAAGCGTGCCCAGCATGTCGCCCAGCGCTGTGAGCACAACCGTGTCGACGGCAGTGTCCGCCATGGCGTCCTGAAGCGTGTGTGCGAAATTTTCGGCGATGACAATAATGCGCGCGCCCGAATCCTTGAGCTGATGATGCAGTTCGGTGGCGGTATAAAGGGGGTTGGTGTTCACCACGACGCCGCCGGCTCGCAGCGTGCCGAACAGGCATACGGGATACTGCAGCAGGTTCGGCATCATCAGGGAAACGCGATCGCCTTTCTTGAGGCCCTTGGCCTGCAGCCAGGCAGCGAACTGGCCCGAGTATTTGTCGAGTTCGGCGTAGGTCATGCTGGCGCCGAGGCTGTAGTAGGCAATGCTGTCGGCATGCCGGCCGCAGCTTTCTTCCAGTATTGAGACCAGTGAATCGTACTTGGCGGCTTCGTCGGTAATCTCTGCCGGTATGCCCGCCGGATAGTGGTCCAGCCATATGCGTTCCATGCTATTTACCCCCTTTTGACCTTGTAGTACGACTTATCGGCGATATATACCATGCGTTCGACGACCGTGTACACGTTCCCGTCGGCATCCTTGAGCTCGATGGTGTAGCGTCGCGACGTTTCGTGGTCTTTGTCCAGGTCCCTGCAGATCTCATCAATGTCTTCTTGTGTGATGTGAAAGTCGGCATACAACGTTGTGTAGGCCGGCCTGCGAAAACGAATGGCCGCGGACTTGTCCCACACAATGATGTCGCGATCGATGCGCGCCAGAAGCATGGAGGCGTGAGGGCCATCGGTAATCGCGAACAGCGAGCCGCCGTAAATCGAGCCGACGATATTGCGCGTGCGTCGGGTAAGCCTCAAGCGTATCCTGACATGAGACAGATCCTGCGCGATACATAGCACCCTGCCTCCCGTCGAGCGAAAGGCAGGGTGCAGGTTGAAGCCCAGGCGCATCGCCCTTGCGCGCCAGCGCAAGGGGAGCCGTTTGAGCGTTGACAGCTTCATGTTGATTGCTCAGGATTCAGAACCGATAAGAAACCTGGACGCCCAGGATGTTGGCGTCGGACGAGTACTTGCCGCGCACGTTGCCCTTCGTGGCGGTATCGGTGGTGTTGTCGATATCGGTATTCTTGACGAACAGATGGGCGTAGCCGATATCGATCGTGCCCTGGTCATTGAAGCGATACTGCGCGCCGAGCGAGGCCCAGATGCGGTTGTTGTCTGGCAAAGAGGTGGGGCGGTGCGTGGCGTCCTTGATGGGTGATTGATCCCATGCCACCCCGGCTTTGAGCGTCCAGGTCTGGTTCACGTGATAGTTGGCGCCCAGTGCAACACGCCAGGCATCGCGAAACTTCAGATCCAGGCTGTCTTCGCCCAGCACCGGGCCGCTGTCGATGTCCAGGGATTTGATGCTGCTCCAGCCCGTCCAGGACACATCGGCCAGCAACTGCCATTTGCTGTTCAGGTTATGAGACAGGCTCAGCACGGCGGTATCAGGCAGCTTGACGCTGGTGCTTGCATCGACGCGGGTGGGCAGTGGCGCAACCGCGGGTACGTCGCTTAGCTTGGTATGGCCATCCGCATTGATCTTGACACGTGAGCGATAGGAAAAGCCCAACCGTGTATCAGGCGTGATGTCATAGAGCAGGCCCACATTCCAGCCCCAGCCATCGCCCCGCATGTTGACCTGCGCGCCCGCATCGGGGAACAGGATGGGACCCGCCGGCCCAGCGAAGGCCATGGGTACGGCGCGCTTGTACTCCGCATCCAGATACATCCAGTTCAGGCCGGCACCAATCGACAGGCGGTCCGATACCTTATACGCTACAGACGGGTTGATGTTGATGCTCTGTATTTCGAACTTACGCGAGTGGTAGCGTCCAACCCAGTCGTCATCGTATTCGGTCATCAGGCCGAAGGGTGCGCCGATACCCAGGCCGACAAACCATTCAGGCGTGACTTCCCAGGACGCATACAGATTGGGCACAATCCCTGTGGAGCCGGCGTCGCCACCGTTATTGCTGCCGAGCGGCATCCCGCCGGGGCCTGTGCTGCCATTGTTCTTGAACTTGAATGAAGGGCGTATGGCGTTGACGCCGCCCGACACGTTCACGCCGCTGAGCTTGGTCATGCCGGCCGGGTTATAGAAGATGGTGCTGGCGTTTTCCGCGACGGCCGCCGATCCGGCGTAGGCGTTGCCCAGGCCGCTGGCATTCTGCTCGAGCAACTGGAATCCCGACGCGTGGGCCCCCGTGGCGCCCATCCCGAGAATCAGTGCGGAAACGATGCGTAAGGACTTTACTGCTTTCATGTGTCACCTCCGGTTAAATGGCTGTTGAAGCTTCGTTCGATCTCGTTGGATGTTTTGCCTGGGCGTAGTGCAATGGCCCGCCCGTGAACGGGGCAAATCCCGTGCCGAATATGACGCCGGCGTCGGCCAGGTCTGCGTCTGCCACGACGCCCTGGTCCACCTGCTGCCGTGTTTTTTCTATGAGTGGTTCTATCAGCCGTTGCGTCAGCCCCGGCGGTGTCGCGCTGGGAGCCTGTTTGATGGGCTTGTTGTCTTTCCAGGTGTAGAACCCCTGGCCTGATTTGCGGCCCAGCTCTTTGCGCTCGAGATGGGATTGGAGGCAGGCGGGCATGGTCGTGTCGCCGGATAACTGCTGCCCGGCATCGCGGGCAATATCCAGGCCCACGGTGTCAATCAGTTCGATCGGGCCCATGGGCATGCCGAATGCCACCATGGTGGCATCAATGGTTTCCGGGCGTATACCTTCGTCAACGCAGCGCATGGCTTCCAGCATATAGGGTGCAAGCACCGCATTGACGAGGAAGCCTGGCGTGCTTTTAACCGGCAGCGGCAGCTTGTCTATCTTGCCCACGAAGGCGTAGGCCATTGCGCGGGTGGCATCGTCGATACCGTCGGTTTCGACGTTCTCCACCAAGGGCATGCGGGCAACGGGATTGAAGAAATGCAGGCCGATAAAGCGCTGGGGCGCTGCCAGCCCGCTGCGCAGTTCCTCGAGCGAAAGGCTGGAGGTGTTGGTCGCCAGAATGGCGTCAGGTTTCATGCGCGGTTCGAGCGTGCTGTACAGGCTGCGCTTGGCATTGGGATTTTCGGTAATGGCTTCGATGACCACATCCGCATGTCGTACGCCATCGCCGCGCAAGTCCGGCATCAGGCGGTCTGATGCGGCGCGCGCCTCGCGCGGGTTTTTCTTCTTGCGTGCAAACAGAACGCTGGCCCGCCCCTGGGCGGTCGCGATGCGTTCGCGATCTTGGTCCTGAAGCGTGACGGTCATGCCTTTGAGGGCGCACCAGGCGGCAATGTCGCCGCCCATCACGCCTGCGCCGACCACGTGCACATGCTGTACCGGCCGCGCCCCATTCTCTTTTTTGCCCAAGGCTTTGAGGCGTTCCTGCAGCCGGAATACGCGCAGGAGATTGCGGGCGGTATCGGAACGCACGATGGTATCGATGAGCGCGGGGGCCTTGAGCGCATTGCCATCGTGCTGCATCCAGATCTGAAGGATGGCGCGCGGGGCGGGGTAATGTTTGCCGGGATCGCGCTTGTTGAGCTTTTCGCGTGCCTGCCTGGCGACCAGGGGGCGCAGCAGGCGGTGGTTGAGCAGGCCGGGCAAGCCGCCAGCCTTGCGGGGCCTGCGGCCGCCGAGCACCATCATGGCGGCGGCCCGGTGCATGAGACGCGGGGCAACCCTGCCGTCGGCCAGGCCCAGTTTGACGGATCTGCGGGCATCCTGTGCCCGGCCGGTCAGCATCATGTCCAGCGCCGCGGGGGCGCCGATAACCTGCGGCAAGCGCAGCATGCCGCCCCAGCCGGGGAAGATGCCGAGCATGACCTCAGGCAGGGCGAGCGAGGTGCCAGGCTGATCGACCACCAGCCGGTAGCGGCAGGCCAGCGCCAGTTCCAGTCCGCCGCCCAGGCAGTGTCCGCGTATCAGGGCAAGCGTGGGGTAGCGTACGCTTGCCAGCCGTTCATACATGTTCCATCCGCGCTCGACGAGTTCCAGCGCCTTTTCGCGGGTATCCAGGCTTGCGAATTCGTCGATGTCCGCGCCGGCGATAAAGCCGCTGTCCTTGCCCGACAGTATGACCAAGCCAGCGGGGGGCGATTGATCAAGCCAGTTCAGCACGACACCGAGTTCGCGCAGCACCTGGGCCGACATGCGGTTGACGGGACTGCCGGGGCAATCGATGGCAAGCCAGCCGATGCGCTGCTCGTCCAGCGTATAGCGGAAATTGGCCACGTTGAGAGATTCGAAAGTGTGTGCCATATTCAGACCCCCTCGTCGCAGGTTTCTACCAGCATGGCGCCGCCCTGGCCGCCGCCGATGCAGATGGCGGCCATGCCGCGCCTGAGCTTGCGTGAGCGCAATGCCTGCAGCAGATGCAGCACGATGCGTGCGCCGGAGGCGCCGACGGGATGACCCACCGCAATCGCGCCGCCGTCGACATTCAGACGTTGCTGATCGAGCTCGCCCAGCGCCGGCCGGCCCAGGTTCGCCTGGCACCAGGCCTCGTCTTGCCAGGCCGCCAGGCAGCCGAGCACCTGGGCGGCAAAGGCCTCGTTGATCTCCCACAAGTCCAGGTCGTTCAGCCCGAGTTGATGGCGGTCGAGGATGGGCGTGGACGCAAAGACGGGACCTAGCCCCATCACGGCAGGATCCAGCGCGGCCCACTGCACATCCAGAATCCGGCCCATGGGTTGCAGGTTCCAGCGCTTGACGGCCTGAGCGGAAGCGAGCACCAGCAGTGCGGCGCCATCGGTCACCTGCGAACTGTTGCCAGCGGTGACGTTGCCCCAGGGCTTGTCGAACACCGGCTTTAGCTTGGCGAGTTTTTCAGGCGTGGAGTCATCCCGCACGCCGTCGTCTTCCGTATAGAGCTTGCCCTTGCCATCCGCCAGCGGCACGATCTCCTCGAAGGCGCCATCCTGCCGACCTGCCAGGGCACGCTGATGGCTGCGCGCCGAGTAGGCATCCATGTCTTCGCGCGTAACGCCAAACTGATGCGCAAGGTTTTCGGCCGTTTGCCCCATGGAGAGCCCAACGACGGGATCCGTGAGCCCTTTGAGCAGCCCGATGACCGGCGCGAGATGGCGCAGGCGCAGCGTTTTGAGCGCGGCAAGCTTTTGCCCGGCGCTGCGAGCATTGTTCCAGGCCGCCAGCCACTTGACCATGTCGTCGCTGAACAGCAGCGGCGCGCGCGAGAGCGCATCCACGCCGCCTGCCAGCACCAGGTCGGATCGGCCGGTCTGAATGGACATGAGCGCAGAGTCCAGCGCCTGCATGCCCGAGGCGCAGTTGCGCATCACCGTCCAGCCGGGCACCTTGTCGCCGCACCCCAGGCGCAGCGCAATGACACGGCCGATATTGGTTTCGTCCGGCGAGGGCGCCGCGCAGCCGACGATGACCTCGCTAAGCGCTGCTGGGTCGAAGGGTTGGCGCAGCAGAAGCTCGCGCCCCGCCTGAACGGCAAGGTCTGACGCTGCGAATGGGCCGGGCGCGTTGCGCGCCTTGAGAAAAGGGCTGCGCGCGCCGTCTACAACGTATACAGGTTCGAAGGGTGTCGTCATGTGCGTTACCTCAGGCTACTTGGCGCATGGATGGCTTTTCGCGCGTGCCGGCCGGCGCCATGTCGCGGGGGAAGTCGTCCACCGCGATGACTTGATCGCGCAGTATGTTGCGGTTGCTCAGTTGCGCGTATTCGTCGTCGGTAATGCCGCCGGCGGCATGAACCGCGCTGGCAATGTCGCGAACATTGGCTTGCGGATTGCCGTCAAGCTGGCCGTTCTTTTCAAAGAGACGAACTTTGGCGTCGATATTTTCGGTGGCGATGGTGGCCAGCAGCGCGGCATCGATGGCGGCAACAGGCGAGGCCGCGTCCTCGGGCACGAAGCAGTCGCGCGTGAGGCGATCGCGCGCGGCCCCCGGCGTGATCAGGATGCGGGCGACCTGCTGATCCAGCTTGTCGGCAGCGGGCTGTCGGGGTTGGCCGAACGGGAAGAACAGCACACGCAGCCCTGTTGCCAGCGCCCGGTTGGGGAAGTTGGCCAGCACCCCCTCGAAGGCCTCCCGGGTTGCGCGCAGCGCTTCCTGGACCGCCCAATGCGCAAGCGGCGCTCGCGCATCTTGAGCGAGCCACCCAGTGCCAGCATGGCGGCATCGGCCAGTACCGAGAAGGCGCAGGAGTAGCGCGTCAGCTGGCGGTAGTAGGTCTGCATCTCTGGCGCAACCGCTACGTCCACAGCAATCGTGCGGCCTCCGGTCAAGCCATGGCCGAGCGCGCGGGCGGTGTTGCCCAGCGTATGGCGGATATGTCCCCAGAAAGCCTTGTCGAAGGCTTGCAGGCCGCGATCGCTGTCGCTGTCTTGCGCGGCATGCATTTCGTCCAGAACGTAAGGGTGGCAACGTATTGCGCCCTGGCCGAAGATGATGAGGCTGCGTGTGAGGATATTGGCGCCTTCGACCGTAATGCCCACGGGCAGTTGTTGATAGGCGCGCCCCAGAAAGTTCGAAGGCCCAAGGCAAATGCCCTTGCCGCCGATGATGTCCATGCCGTCGTTGACCACCACGCGGCCGCGTTCAGTGAGATGGTACTTGACGATGGCGGAGACAACCGAGGGCTTTTCGCCCTGGTCGACAGCGATCGCCGTCATGCTGCGGGCGGCGTCCATGAGATAGGTGTTCCCGCCGATGCGGGCCAGGGCTTCTTCCACCCCTTCGAACTTGCCGATAGGTGTGCGGAACTGACTGCGCACGCGACTGTAGGCGCCCACGGTGCGTGACGTCAGCCTGGCCATGCCGGTATACGATGAGGGCAGGGAAATCGAGCGCCCCGCCGCCAGGCATTCCATCAGCATGCGCCAGCCCTGCCCCGCCATGCCGGCGCCACCGATGATGAAATCCAGCGGCATGAAGACATCCTGACCGCGTGTCGGGCCATTCATGAACATCGCGTTGAGCGGAAAGTGGCGGCGGCCGGTTTCCACGCCGGGGTGACTGGCGGGCACCAGGGCGCAGGTGATGCCGATGTCCTGCTGCGCGCCCAGCAATCCGTCGGGATCGTACAGGCGGAAGGCCAGGCCCAGCAGGGTGCAGACCGGACCCAGCGTGATGTAGCGCTTGTCCCAGGTAACCCGCATGCCCAGCACTTCCTCCCCTTCCCACTGGCCCTTGCAGACGATGCCGTAGTCCGGGATGGCGGCGGCGTCTGATCCCGCCCAGGGGCTGGTCAGCGCGAACGCCGGAATGTCTTCGCCCCGCGCGAGCCGTGGCAGATAGTGATTTTTCTGCGCGTCGGTGCCGTAGTGCAGCAGCAATTCGGCGGGCCCAAGCGAGTTGGGCACCATCACGGTTACCGACAGCGCCGAGTTGCAGGTAGACAGCTTGGTGACGATTTCGGAATGCGCCAGCGCCGAAAAGCCGCGCCCGCCATACTCCTTGGGAATGATCAGGCTGAGAAAACGATTTTCCCGTATGTACTGCCACACCTCGGCGGGCAGGTCATAGAGTTCGTGGGTGATCTGCCAGTCGTCGATCATGTTGCAGACGGTCTGGACCTCGTTATCGAGAAAATCGCGTTCTTCCTGCGTGAGGCTGGGGCGAGGCACCGCCATCAGGCGCGACCAGTCGGGCTTGCCGCGAAAAAGCTCGGCTTCCCACCAGACGCTGCCGGCTTCCAGCGCATCGCGTTCGGTGTCGGACATCTGCGGGAGTATCTTGCGATACAGCCGGTAGATGGGGCGTGTCAGCAGGCGCGTGCGCAATGGTTGCGTGCCAAGCACGACCGCGCTTGCCATCACGGCGATCAGGAGAAATGAAAGGAATAGAAGCATCGATTACCTTTTGTGCTGGCCGCGGCTGATCGGGATCAGGCGGGCGGATTGGCCTGTGTGATACAGGCGCCCTCGGGCAGGGGCGCGCGCAGCCCGCCCAGCAGAAAGCTGAGCAGGCGGTCGAGCAGGCGGCGCGCCGGGTCGGCAACGTTGTCGTCTGCCCCCGTCCAGCTCATTGCCGAGCGCAGGACTTCGGCGCCGGTAATGGCGTAGGACGTGGCGCCCAGCATGAAATGAAAACGCCAGATCATTTCGATCTCGGGCACATCCGGGAGCGCCCGGACAAGCGCTTGCTTGAAGCGGGCAAGCACTTCGGAGTGCTCGTCGATGATGGCGGCGCGAATAAAACCGCCAGGATCGGACATGCTGCGCTCCAGCAGGGGCACGAAGGCCTTGCGGCTGGAGTCGGAACTGCACGCATGCCGTACAAGCGGACCGAAGAAGGCTTCGACAATCTGGGAAGGCTTGAGCGCCTCGCTGCCGGACTGCGCCTCGAGGGCGTCGAGCAGCATGAGGCGTTCTTTGTTGAGCGCGGCCACGCGGCGCTGGAAAACCGCCTGAACCAGGCCATCTTTGCTGCCAAAGTGGTAGTTGATCGCCGCCAGGTTGACGCCTGCTGCGCTCGTGATCTGGCGCATGGAGGTGTTGTCGTGCCCTTGCTGAGCGAAAAGCTGCTCCGCTGCGTCGAGAATGAGCTCGCGCGTGGTGGTTGAACTGGAGGTTGCCATATGCCTGCCCGAGTAGTGAGTAAGACAGTGGTACAAATTGATTCAAACGTTTGTTTGAACTGTACGCGGCTACGGGCAAGTTTGAAAGAGCGGGTTTCTACCTATAAAAAAAACCGCGCCGAACGGGGCGCGGTGGGTGGGGGGCGGCGGGCAGGCTTAGACGTGCGTTACAAACTTGGTGACCAGGTAGCTGTCGAAGGTTTCGGCGCCGCCTTCGCTGCCGATGCCGCTATCCTTGACGCCGCCGAAGGGCGTTTCGGGCAGGGCGCTGCCAAAGTGGTTGATATTGACCATGCCGGACTCCAGGTCGTTGGATACCCGGGTGGCGGTTTGCAGCGAGTTGGTGAACACGTACGAAGACAGCCCGAACGGGAGCGAGTTGGCGCGGCGGATGACTTCGTCGGTATCCGAGAAGCGCACAATGGGGGCAAGCGGGCCGAAGGGTTCTTCGGTCATCAGCATGGCGTCTTCGGGAAGATCGGTGATCACGGTGGGCGAGAAGAAATGGCCAGGGCGGTCCAAAACTTCGCCGCCCAGCACAACCTTGCCGCCGCGGTCGACCGCATTTTCCACGAATTTGGTCATGGTGGGCACCCGGCGCTCATGCGCCAGCGGGCCCATTTGCGTGTCGGGGTCGAGGCCGTCGCCGACCTTCACCGACTTGAGCGTGTTCACAAAGGCTTCCAGAAATTGGTCGTAGGCGGCTTCCTGGACATAAAAGCGTGTGGGCGAGACGCACACCTGGCCAGCGTTGCGAACCTTGAACTTGGCCAGCATCTTGGCGGCGCGGTTGATGTCGGCGTCGTCGAACACCAGCACCGGCGAATGCCCGCCAAGCTCCATGGTGACGCGTTTCATGTGGGCGCCGGCCAGCGAGGCCAGGTGCTTGCCAACCGGCACAGAGCCGGTAAAAGACACTTTGCGCACGATAGGCGAGCGAATCAGGTAGTCCGAGACTTCGCTGGGGACGCCCCAGACGATATTCAGCACGCCGGGAGGCAGGCCCGCGTCGTGGAACATGCGGGCGATGGCCATGACGGCGCTGGGAGAGTCTTCGGGGCCTTTCAGGATGATGGTGCAGCCGGCGCCGATCGCGGCGCAAATCTTGCGGATGGCCTGGTTATACGGGAAATTCCAGGGCGTGAAGGCGGCGCACACGCCAATGGGCTCGCGCAGCACCAGCTGACGGACTTCGGGGCTGCGGGGCAGGATCACGCGCCCATAGATGCGGCGGCATTCTTCGGCGTGCCAGTCGCAGTGGTCGGCGCAGGAGATGATTTCGCCCACGGCCTCGGCCAGCGGTTTGCCTTGGTCCAGCGTAAGATTGCGCCCGATGTCATTGGCGCGGTCGCGGGAGAGCTGGCCGACCTTGCGCAGGATTTCGCCGCGCAGCATGGGAGAACTGTGGCGCCAGGTTTGAAAGGCCCGCTCGGCGGCGGCCAGGGCGCGATCCAGATCGGCAGTGGTGGCATGCGGCAGTTGCCCGAGCACTTCCAGTGTGGAGGGGTTGGTGACCTCTTCGGTGCGGCGGCCGCCGCCTTCGATAAATTCACCATCTATATATAATGCCAATGTCTCGTACATACAGCTTCCTAGCTCCTGTGGTAAGTTATATTCGCATTATGCACCGGCAGTGAACTTGTTGGCATGCGCAGCCAAAACGCGACACCCTTGCCAATTGGCCGGCTTTGTTGCTTGCAAGAGGTCAAAAATTAGAATACCATATTGGACTTGCTGGCAAAAACCTATTGGGGCGGCCTGGCGAGCTCTTTCAAGAGCATTGCGCTGCTTCATGCGGCCGGCAAGGTATCACACGCGAGTTTTTTAGCAAGATTTCAACCCAGGGTGGAAGGGCATTAGCCCGAAAGCCTGACGGGACCAAAACTGGTTGTGTGCGGCTGCCATCGCTTGGCTGCTCATACAACTAAGTTGGAACAGGAAAAATCATGATCCAAATGCAGACCACGCTGAACGTGGCCGACAACACAGGTGCACGTTCAATCATGTGCATCAAGGTGTTGGGCGGCTCCAAGCGCCGTTATGCCGCTATCGGTGACATCATCAAAGTGAGTGTCAAGGATGCGGCCCCCCGCGGGCGCGTCAAAAAAGGCGAAATTTACAACGCAGTAGTGGTGCGTACCGCTAAGGGCGTTCGCCGTAAAGACGGTTCGCTGATCAAGTTCGGCGGCAACGCCGCCGTGCTGCTCAACGCCAAGCTGGAACCCATCGGCACGCGTATCTTCGGACCTGTCACGCGCGAGCTGCGTACAGAAAAGTTCATGAAGATCGTGTCCCTGGCTCCCGAAGTGCTGTAAGGAGCAAACCATGGAAAAAATCCGTAAGGGCGACGAGGTCATCATCCTGACCGGTCGCGACAAAAAGCGTCGGGGCACCGTCATTCAGCGTGTTGACGCTGACCACGTGCTGGTCGAAGGCATCAATGTCGTCAAGAAGCACGTCAAGGCCAATCCCATGGCTGGCACGCAGGGCGGCATCATCGACAAGACCATGCCTATTCACATTTCCAATGTGGCCGTCTATAACCCCGAGTCCGGCAAGGGCGAGCGGGTCGCCATCAAGGAAGTGGACGGCAACAAGGTCCGTGTATTCCGTTCCAACGGCGCAGTCGTTGGCGCCAAGGCTTAAGGGGCGAAGAACATGGCTCGTTTACAAGAGTTTTACCGCAGCAAAGTCATGGCCGACCTCCAAGCCAAGTTTGGCTACAAGAGCGTCATGCAAGTGCCACGCATCACCAAGATCACCCTGAACATGGGTGTGTCCGAAGCCGTGGCCGACAAAAAGGTCATTGAGCACGCCGTTTCCGATCTCACCAAGATCTCCGGCCAGAAGCCTGTCGTCACCAAAACGCGCAAGGCTATCGCCGGTTTCAAGATCCGCGAGAACTATCCCATCGGCTGCATGGTCACCCTGCGTGGCCAGCGCATGTACGAATTCCTGGACCGCCTGGTTTCCGTGGCGCTGCCGCGTGTACGTGACTTCCGCGGGATTTCCGGTCGTGCATTCGACGGGCGCGGCAACTACAACATCGGGGTTAAAGAGCAAATCATTTTCCCTGAAATCGAATACGACAAGATCGACGCAGTGCGTGGCATGAACATCAGCATCACCACCACCGCCGAGACCGACGAGGAAGCCAAGGCATTGCTGTCCGCCTTCAGTTTCCCGTTCCGCAACTAAGGGGCGATGACGTGGCTAAACTTTCACTCATCAATCGCGATATCAAACGCGTCAAACTGGCAGAAAAATTCGCTGCAAAGCGTGCTGCCCTGAAGGCTGTCATCGACGACCAATCCAAGTCGGACGAAGAACGCTACCAGGCTCGCCTGCAACTGCAAAAACTGCCGCGCAATGCAAACCCGACCCGCCAGCGCAATCGCTGCGTCGTGACCGGCCGTTCGCGTGGCGTTTTCAGCAAGTTCGGACTCACTCGTCACAAGCTGCGCGAAATGGCGCTGCGTGGCGAAGTGCCGGGCATGACCAAAGCTAGCTGGTAGGAGAAATACACATGAGCATGAGCGATCCCATCGCCGACATGTTGACCCGCCTGCGCAATGCGCAACAGGTCAACAAGACGTCGGTCAGCATGCCCTCCTCCAAGCTGAAGGCAGCCATTGCTGCCGTGCTGCAGGATGAAGGCTATATCGATAGTTTCCAGATTACCGGCGACCAGGCCAAGCCTGTGCTGGAAATCACCCTCAAGTACTACGCTGGCCGTCCGGTCATCGAGCGTATCGACCGCGTTTCGCGCCCCGGGCTTCGTATCTACAAGGGTAGCAAGTCCATCCCCCAGGTTATGAACGGTCTGGGTGTGGCCATCGTGTCGACGCCGCGTGGTGTCATGACTGATCGCAAGGCGCGCGCCAATGGCGTGGGCGGCGAAGTACTGTGCTACGTGGCATAAGGAGAATCATATGTCACGTATTGCTAAATATCCCGTACCGGTGCCTCAGGGTGTCGAAGCCACGATCAGTGCCGGCCAGATTTCCGTCAAGGGCCCTCTGGGTACCCTGACACAAGCGCTGACGGGCGACGTCGTCGTCCGCCAGGAAGACGGTCAGCTGTCTTTTGCTGTTGCCAACGATTCCCGCCATGCCAAAGCCATGTCGGGTACAGTGCGCGCATTGGTTGCCAATATGGTAACGGGCGTCAGCAAGGGCTTCGAGCGCAGGCTCAACCTGGTGGGCGTGGGTTTCCGCGCGCAGGTCCAGGGTGACGCGCTCAAGTTGCAGCTTGGTTTTTCGCATGACATCGTTCACAGCATGCCCGCTGGCATCAAGGTCGAGTGTCCCACTCAGACCGAGATCGTCATCAAGGGTGCCAACAAGCAGATTGTTGGCCAGGTGGCTGCTGAGATTCGTGCCTATCGCGAACCCGAACCCTACAAGGGCAAGGGCGTGCGTTACGCCGACGAACGCGTCATCATCAAAGAAACCAAGAAGAAATAAGCGCGCAGGCAAGGACGAATTATGGACAAGAAAATCTCCCGTTTGCGTCGTGCGGTTGCGACTCGCCGGAAAATCTCCGAGCTGCGTGTACATCGCCTCTCGGTTTACCGCTCCAACCAGCATATTTACGCAAACATTATCTCGCCGGAAGGCGATCGCGTGCTCGTCAGCGCTTCGACGCTCGAGCCCGAGGTGCGCAAAGAGCTGGCCGATCAAAAGGCCAGTGGCGGCAATGCTGCCGCTGCAAGCCTGGTGGGCAAACGCGTTGCCGAAAAGGCAAAAGCGGCCGGTGTTGAGCTGGTTGCCTTTGATCGTTCGGGCTTCCGTTACCATGGCCGCGTCAAGGCGCTGGCCGACGCCGCGCGTGAAGCCGGCTTGAAGTTCTAAGCAAGGGATTAGGCAAATGGCTAAAGCACAAGGCAAGCACGCCGCCGAGCAAGAGCGCGACGACGGCCTGCGAGAAAAAATGATAGCGGTCAACCGCGTCAGCAAAGTGGTCAAGGGTGGTCGCACCATGAGCTTTGCAGCGCTGACCGTGGTTGGCGATGGCGACGGCCGTATCGGCATGGGCAAGGGCAAGGCCCGCGAAGTGCCTGTTGCGGTACAAAAGGCAATGGAACAGGCCCGTCGCGGTCTGGTCAAGGTCGCTCTCAAGAACGGCACCCTGCATCACACGGTGGTTGGCAAGCACGGCGCTTCGACAGTGCTGATCTCGCCTGCCGCGGAAGGTACTGGCGTTATCGCCGGCGGCCCGATGCGCGCCATCTTCGAAGTCATGGGTGTACGTAACGTTGTTGCCAAGAGCCTCGGCTCCAGCAACCCCTACAACATGGTCCGCGCAACGCTGAATGGTCTGCGCGCCTGCTCGACGCCCTCCGAAATCGCTGCCAAGCGCGGCAAGTCGGTGGAAGAAATACTGGGGTAAACCATGGCGCAGAAGCAAATTAAAGTTACGCTCGTACGCTCTGTTATCGGCACCAAGCAGTCTCACCGCGACACCGTTCGTGGCCTGGGCCTGCGTCGCCTGAACAGCAGCCGTGTGTTGAACGATACACCCGAGGTGCGTGGGATGATCCGCAAGGTGGATTACCTCGTTACCGTCTCGGAAGCCTGAAAGGAATCGGGATGTCACAAACTCAACTCAATACGCTGAAACCGGCCGAGGGCGCCAAGCACGCTCGCCGCCGCGTTGGTCGCGGCATTGGCTCGGGCCTGGGCAAAACTGCCGGCCGCGGCCATAAAGGTCAGAAGTCCCGTACCGGCGGCTTCCACAAGGTTGGTTTCGAAGGCGGTCAAATGCCGCTGCAGCGCCGCCTGCCCAAACGTGGCTTTACGCCTCTGGGCAAGCACCTGTCCGCCGAAGTCCGCCTGTCCGATCTGGAACGCCTGCCCGTCGACGAAATCGACGTCCAGGTGCTCAAGCAGGCCGGCGTGATTGGTCAATCGGTACGCTATGCGAAAGTCATCAAGTCGGGCGAGCTGTCCCGCAAAGTGACGCTCAACGGTATTGCTGCGACCGCAGGCGCTCGCGCCGCGATCGAAGCTGCCGGTGGCTCGCTGGCTTAAAAGGGGTTACGGTGGCTAAAGCTCAGGCTCAGGGAAAATCGGGTCCACGATACGGCGATCTAAAGCGCCGCATCGTTTTCCTGATCCTCGCCCTCGTGGTCTACCGGCTGGGCACGCATATCCCGGTGCCGGGCATCAACCCTGATGCCCTGGCCGACATGTTCCGCCAGAACCAGAGCGGTATTCTGGGCCTGTTCAACATGTTCTCGGGCGGCGCACTGGAGCGTTTTTCCGTATTTGCGCTGGGCATCATGCCCTACATCTCGGCGTCCATTATCATGCAGTTGATGGCGGTCGTGGTGCCTACCCTGGAAGCCATCAAGAAAGAAGGCGAATCCGGGCGGCGCAAGATCACGCAGTACACGCGCTACGGCACGGTGTTCCTGGCGCTGATACAGGCGGTGGGCATTTCGGTTGCACTGGAATCCCAACCGGGGCTGGTCATTGATCTGGGCATGATGTTCCGCTTTACCACCGTCGTGACGCTGGTAACCGGCACCATGTTCATCATGTGGCTGGGCGAGCAGATTACCGAACGTGGCTTGGGCAATGGTATTTCCATCCTGATCTTCGCGGGTATCGTTGCTGGATTGCCGAGCGCGCTGGCCGGAATGCTGGACCTGGTTCGCACCGACTCCATGTCGATACTGTCGGCCCTGTTCATCTTTGCCTTGGTTGTGGCGGTTACGTACTTCGTGGTGTTTGTCGAGCGTGGCCAGCGTCGGGTAACGGTCAATTATGCCAAGCGCCAGGTGGGCAACAAGATCTACGGCGGCCAGAGCTCGCATCTGCCGCTCAAGCTGAACATGTCCGGGGTTATCCCGCCCATCTTCGCCTCGTCGATCATTCTGTTGCCGGCTACGATAACCAGTTGGTTTTCCAGCAATCCGAACATGCGTTGGCTGGGCGATATGGCCGCTGCGTTGTCGCCCGGGCAGCCCCTGTACATCACGCTGTATGCAGCACTGATCATCTTCTTTTGCTTTTTCTACACGGCCCTGGTGTTCAACAGCCGCGAAACAGCAGACAACCTGAAGAAGAGCGGCGCGTTCGTTCCGGGCATTCGCCCAGGCGAACAAACCTCGCGCTATATCGACAAGATACTCATGCGATTAACCCTGGCCGGCGCCCTCTATATTACGGTGGTCTGCCTGTTGCCAGAGTTGATGCAGGCGCGGTGGAACGTACCGTTCTACTTTGGTGGAACTTCTCTTTTGATTATCGTGGTGGTGACCATGGATTTCATGGCTCAAGCCCAGGCTTACATGATGTCTCACCAATACGACTCACTGCTCAAGAAGGCTAACTTCAAGGGCGCTGGGCTGCCAATGCGGTAGAAGAGAATGGCAAAAGACGACGTCATACAAATGCAGGGAGAGGTTCTCGAGAACCTGCCTAACGCAACTTTTCGCGTCAAGCTGGAAAACGGCCATGTAGTGCTAGGCCACATATCGGGCAAGATGCGCATGCATTACATCCGGATCCTGCCGGGTGACAAGGTTACAGTGGAGCTCACGCCCTATGACCTGTCGCGTGCCAGGATAGTATTCCGCTCTAAATGAGCGACCGGTTACAGGAAACTAGGAGTCAACCATGAAGGTAATGGCATCGGTAAAGCGGATCTGCCGCTACTGCAAGATCATTAAACGTCACGGCGTGGTGCGCGTAATATGCACCGATCCACGTCATAAGCAGCGCCAAGGCTAAGGCCGGGCGCAACGGATTTAACAAGGAAAAGTCATGGCCCGTATTGCTGGCATTAACATTCCGCCGCATCAACACGCCGAAATCGGACTGACCGCGATTTTTGGCATTGGTCGTACCCGCGCTCGCAAGATTTGCGAATCCGCAGGCATCGAGCTTTCCAAGAAAGTCAAGGATTTGACCGACGCCGAGCTCGAGCGCATTCGCGAACATGTAGGTGTGTTCACGGTCGAGGGTGATTTGCGTCGTGAAGTACAACTGTCGATCAAGCGGTTGATCGATCTGGGAACGTACCGGGGTCTGCGCCATAAACGCGGCCTGCCCGTGCGCGGTCAACGCACACGTACCAACGCCCGCACCCGCAAGGGCCCGCGTCGCGCTGCTGCTTCCCTGAAGAAATAATCGAGGATTAGAAGATGGCGAAAGCTTCCAACAGCGGCGCTTCGCGCGTTCGCAAGAAAATCAAGAAGAGCGTATCGGACGGCATTGCGCACGTTCATGCGTCCTTCAACAACACGATCATTACGATTACCGATCGCCAGGGCAATGCCTTGTCCTGGGCAACGTCTGGTGGCGCCGGCTTCAAGGGCTCGCGCAAATCCACGCCGTTCGCAGCGCAGGTCGCCGCTGAATCCGCAGGCCGCGTCGCGATGGAATACGGCATCAAAACACTCGAAGTTCGCATCAAGGGCCCCGGTCCCGGCCGCGAGTCGTCGGTGCGTGCTCTGAATGCGCTGGGTATCAAGATTTCCAGCATTTCGGACATCACGCCGGTTCCGCATAACGGCTGCCGTCCGCCCAAGCGTCGTCGCATCTAAGGGGAAGCATCTTGGCACGTTATATTGGACCTAAATGCAAGCTCTCGCGTCGCGAGGGTACTGATCTGTTTCTGAAGAGCGCCCGCCGTTCGCTGGATTCGAAGTGCAAGCTCGAATCCAAGCCCGGCCAGCATGGCCGCACTTCGGGCGCTCGCACGTCGGATTTCGGCCTGCAGCTGCGCGAGAAGCAAAAACTCAAACGCATGTACGGCGTTCTGGAAAAGCAGTTCCGCAAGTATTTTGTTGAAGCTGAGCGTCGCCGTGGCAACACCGGCGAGACCCTGATTCAACTGCTGGAATCGCGTCTGGACAACGTCGTATACCGCATGGGCTTTGGCTCCACCCGCGCTGAGGCACGTCAGCTGGTGAACCACCGCGCCATCGAACTGAACGGCCACACCGCCGACATCGCATCCATGCTGGTCAAGGCTGGCGATGTGATTTCGATTCGCGAAAAAGCCAAATCGCAACTTCGTATCCGCGAAGCGCTGGACCTGGCCACCGGCCAAGGCCTGCCCCAGTGGGTAGAAGTCGACACCAGCAAGCTGAGTGGCACCTTCAAGCAAGTGCCCGACCGCGCTGACGTCGCTCGCGATATCAACGAGTCGATGGTCGTCGAATTGTATTCGCGCTAATTGGCACCGTTTTACCCGCCGGGTGCGCTATCGCGCATCCGGCGGCTTTCGCTGTGCTTTTGTCCTCCCGGCAGCCAATGCCGGACTTCCATCAGCCTTATCGGTGTAACGAGCCGAGGGTATTGAAAAGGAATATTCATGTCTCAAGGTTTTCTCAAGCCTCGCTCCATTGAAGTCGAACCCGCTGGCAAGAACCACGCCAAGGTCGTCATGGAGCCTTTCGAACGCGGCTACGGCCACACACTGGGCAATGCCCTGCGTCGTATTCTTCTGTCGTCCATGACCGGCTATGCGCCCACCGAAGTCCAGATGACGGGCGTGGTGCACGAGTACTCAACGGTGGCTGGCGTGCGCGAAGACGTGGTCGACATTCTCTTGAACCTGAAGGGCGTGGTGTTCAAACTGCACAACCGCGAGGAAGTCACGCTGGTGCTGCGCAAGCAGGGCCAGGGCGTGGTACTGGCCAGCGATATCGAACTGCCGCACGACGTCGAGATCATCAATCCTGATCATGTCATCGCCACGCTGACCGACGCCGGCAAGCTCGAAATGCAGATCAAGGTTGAACAGGGCCGTGGCTATGTGCCGGGCAATGTGCGCGCGCTGTCGGACGACCGCACCCACACCATCGGCCGCATTGTGCTGGATGCTTCCTACAGCCCCGTGCGCCGCGTCAGCTACGCTGTCGAAAGCGCTCGTGTGGAGCAGCGTACCGACCTCGACAAGCTGGTGCTGGATATCGAAACCAATGGCGTGATTTCGCCCGAAGAAGCGGTTCGCCAGTCGGCCCGCATCCTGATGGACCAGATCTCCGTCTTTGCCGCGCTCGAAGGTGCCGATAACTCCTTCGATTCTCAGCCTGCCAGCGGCCGCCAACAACAGATCGATCCGGTGCTGCTGCGTCCTGTGGACGACCTCGAACTGACCGTACGTTCGGCCAACTGCCTCAAGGCCGAAAACATTTACTACATTGGCGACCTGATCCAGCGCACCGAAAACGAGCTGCTCAAGACGCCGAACCTGGGGCGCAAGTCGCTCAACGAAATCAAGGAAGTCTTGGCTGCACGCGGCCTGACCTTGGGTATGAAGCTCGAGAACTGGCCTCCTCTGGGTCTCGAACGCCCCTGATAACAAGCTGCCGGCCTCCTGCGCTCAGCAGGCAGCCGGCCAGCCTGTGCTAAAATCCCGACCCTCACCTGGCCCGCAGCATTGCTGATAGAAGAGCCGGCTTACCGCGGAAACATTCCGCTTTATAGATTCAAAGGAAAACATCATGCGTCACCGCAGCGGTCTACGTAAACTCAATCGCACCAGCAGCCACCGTCTTGCCATGTTCCGCAACATGGCCGTCTCGCTGCTTACCCACGAAGCCATCAAAACCACTTTGCCCAAGGCCAAGGAACTGCGCCGCGTCGTAGAGCCTCTGATCACGCTCGGCAAGGAACCCACGCTGGCCAACAAGCGCCTGGCGTTCGCCCGTCTGCGCGACCGCGATGCCGTGGTCAAGCTGTTCGCCGAAATCGGCCCCCGCTACAAAGAGCGCAACGGCGGTTATACCCGTGTGCTCAAGATGGGTTTCCGTCAAGGCGACAACGCTCCCATGGCATTCATGGAACTGGTCGACCGCCCCGAAGTCGAAGAGCAAGACGCCGAGTAATCGGTGATGCAGCCAGGGCAAGACCCTGGCGCAGCGAAAAACGGACCTGCGGGTCCGTTTTTGTTTTCTTGCAGCCTAAGATTATGCTGCCGCTTGCCACACGCGGACAGCGGTTTATCGCACCATGAAACCAGCCCCTACCGGATCATTGCGATCAATCACCCAGCGCGCGGTGCCTAGAATACTGGCGGTGCCTTTGACGGTCGGGCGTACCCCCCGTTTGCCGTTCAGGTCGACTTCACCCAACAGGCAGCCTTCAAACGTACCCGTACCAAGCAGCCCCTCGGATTTAATCGGTTGATTCAGCCCAAGTTCGCCACGTGCTTCGAACATCGCCATCATTGCGCTGGTACCGGTCCCGCCTGGAGACCGATCCAGTTGCCCGGCACTGAATACATGTACGTTCTTGTACATGGCACCCGACAAGGTGGGGTCATGCCAAAAGGTGACAAAGTTCAAGTCAGTAATATGCTTTTGGGTCGGGTGTTGGATTTTGTACTGCGCATTGATTTGCTCGCGTGCAATCAGACCCATTCTGATCAGCTCGCTGCCGTTGTCGGGTGCGATGCGTAAAGAGGTTTTCGATAAATCCATAATGCCAAAGTAGTTGCCGCCCCAGACAATATCCGCCTTTACGTCGCCGTAGCCGGGCAAGGAAACCGGCAAATCCTGTACTTCAACATAGGCTGGCACGTTTTCGAACTTGGTTGTAAGTACCGTATCGCCGTCGGATTCGACTTCGGCAACCACCAGCCCGGCAGTTGTCTCGAATCGAATAGTGGTTTTGCCATTGGGATTGCGTTGCACAATGCCAAGGGCAACCATCGCCATGGCCACCGCAATGGTGCCATGGCCACACATATGAGAATAGGTCTGACCATCGATGTAAATCAGCCCTGCATCGAACTCGGGGCTGGAGGGCGGCGTCAGAAATACGCCGAACATGTCGTTGTGTCCCCGGGGTTCGCGCATCAATGCTTTGCGTACCCAGTCGTAGTTGTCCGCAAGGAACTGTCGCTTTTCAAGTACGGTTGTATTAAGTGGGTACGGAATGCCACTGTGAATAATGCACAAAGGCTCCCCTTCGGTATGGGTATAGATGACATCAAAGACATCCTGTTGTTTCATGCTAGATTCTCCTGCGGTTTTAATCGCTTTGTTGCTTGTCCGAGAACACGTCGAGGCCGACAACAAGGTCCAGGACGATAATGACAAAGATGGAAATGAAGATGGTGATGGCGGATACGGCCGCAATCGATGGATCCACTGAGTACTGTACGTAGTTGAAAAGCTGTACGGGAATGGTGTTCAGTACGGC
The DNA here is from genome assembly GCF_004153455.1 of Allopusillimonas ginsengisoli. Taxonomy (GTDB): domain Bacteria; phylum Pseudomonadota; class Gammaproteobacteria; order Burkholderiales; family Burkholderiaceae_B; genus Allopusillimonas; species Allopusillimonas ginsengisoli. The sequence goes on from NZ_SDQE01000012.1 coordinate 30,015, forward strand.
TGTTGTGTTGAACATGGACAGCTCCACGTTGATCCACGAAGTGATAAAGCCGAAGATGGCACCCGAAATAAGGCCCGGTTTCATCAAGGGGAGTGTGACCAGGCGGAATGTCGTCCAAGGCGTTGCCCCGAGGTCGGCGGACGCGCGCTCCAGCTCAATGTGGTCACGTGTCAGCAGCCCGGACAATGACTTGAGCACGAACGGCGTCACGATGAGCAGATGCCCTACCAGCAGGGCGGCGAATGTCTGGGAAAAGCCCAGGTAGCCGGTAAACTGCAGCAAAGCGGAGCCCAGCACCAAATACGGAAGCACCATGGGCGCTGACAATACCGACGCCAATAGGGCTTTTCCTGGAAAGTCATACCGGGCAATGGCCAAGGCGCTTGGGATAGCCAATACGATGGCGAGCGCCGTGGCACAAAAGGCTAACAGCGTGCTGAGCGCGAAAGAGTTGATGTAGGTCGCGTCTGCCAACACGGCGGCATACCATTTGAAGGTCCAGCCTTCGGGAGGGAACCGCAGGTACGATGTATCTGTAAGCGATGCGCCGATGATGACACCGAGTGGCGTCATCAGGAACAGTATTGACGCAAGCGCAATGATACGAATAACGATACGCGTCGCCATATCAGCGCTCTCCCCTGACGCGGCCTAAGTGGTTTGCAATGCCGACGAGCGTAAGCGTGAGTGCCAGCAGGACAATGCTGAGTGCACCGCCATAGTTGAAATTGAATACTGTGCTGTACTGTTGATAGATGAGCATGGACAACACCGTGACTTTTCCGCCCGACAGCAGCGCTGGCGTGACATAAGCACTCACTGCCAGCGCAAAGACCATGATGGCGCCCGAGGCGACGCCTGGCAGGGATAATGGAAGCGTTACATGAAAGAACGTTTGCCCTGATGTCGCACCCAGATCCTGTGAGGCGCGCTCCAGCGATTTATCCATTCTTGACAACGCCGTGCCTATGGATAACACCGCGAAAGGCAGCAATATATACACCAGGCCAATCAATATGCCGAGCTCAGTACCGATGAAGCGTACGGGCCGTTCGATCAGGCCAAGGCTGCGCAGGATGTCGTTAACCATGCCTGTGCGTCCCAGCATCACCATCCACCCGAAGGAACGTACGATGTTGCTCGTGAACAGCGGCAGAATAAGGATGATGATGCAAAGGCGTCGCCAGGCGCTGGAGCGTACGATGCGAACCAGATACCAGGCCAAGGGGTAGGCCAATAGCAGGCAAATCGCAGTGGTCGATAACCCCAGGCGGAACGTGGTCAGAATCACCTCCCAGTGGTAACCGTCTGCGAGGATGCTTATGTAGTTGATCAGGCTGGGCTGCGCCGAGCTTTTATCCAGCAAGCTGGACACCAGCACCACGCCGAGCGGCACCAGAAAGAAAACAGAAAAAAACAGCAGCGGCAGCGCTATCAGTTTTAAGATAGTAGAGGCGTTGCGTGGCATTTCACGCTCCGACTAAATGGATGTACTGCATGGGCAATCCCAGGTAGACGGTGTCGCCACGTTTCAGAGCCAAGTCATTGGCACCCAAACGGCGGGCTTCTATGCGCGTGTCGTTCAGGTTCAGATACACGGTGGTATAGCTGCCGATACTGATCAAATCCACCACCGTCGCCGTCAGCGCTTCATGTTGTTCGGATAAGCGAGTGCGGGACAGCGAGATGTCTTCAGGCCGTACCATCGCGACAACGCTATTCGTTGCGGTTGCGCCGTCAGGCTGGGCCTGATGATTCAGTTTTCCGGCTGGCAAGCCGCAGCATTGCAACCGCCATAGGTGACCGTCGCGTTCGCACTCAAGCAGATTGGCGTCACCGATAAAGTCCGCCACAAAGCGTGTGGAGGGTTTCTTGTAGATCTCGTCACCCGTTCCTATTTGTTCGATGACGCCTTGATTCATCACCACGATACGATCCGCCATGGCCATGGCTTCTTCTTGGTCGTGAGTCACAAACACGAATGAGATGGCCAGCTTTTCCTGCAAAGCCTTCAGTTCAAGCTGCATGCGTTTACGCAACTTCAAATCCAGGGCGGACAAGGGTTCGTCCAACAGCAAAAGCTTTGGGCGGTTCACGATGGCTCTGGCCAGCGCGACGCGTTGGCGCTGCCCTCCAGACATCTGAGCTGGATAGCGATCCGCCAGATGATCCAGCCCGACCATTTCCAGCGACTCATGGGCGCGTGCGCGCGCTTCTGTCTTGCGTGCGCCGCTGCGTAGTGGGCCGTAGGCCACGTTGTCGAGCACGGTCATATGAGGAAACAGGGCGTAGCTCTGGAATACGGTGTTCAGGGTGCGTTTGTGAGGCGGCAGATGCGTAACGTTCTGACCTTCGATGAAAACGCTGCCAATGTCAGGCTGAAGAAATCCGGCCAGCGTCGCAAGAAGCGTTGTCTTACCGCAGCCGCTGGGGCCAAGCAGCGCCACGAATTCCCCATGACCAACCTCCAGGCTGACGTCCTTCAGAGCCTTGAATTTGCGTTGGAAGGTTTTGGAAACGTTCTGGACGGAGAGTAAGGCAGCCATATCGTGGAGTATTCCGTTGGAGCGATTGCAGGTGTTCGTAAGGGGCGCAGGTCGGGCAACGACGCAATCCTCGGCTGAGGGGCCGCCAGCCTTGGCGCGGGCGGCTTTTACCGAGTTATGCGTTCATGCGCCGCGAAGGTGTCACTGTCGAGCGACCTGGCGGTTCCAGGCGTCGGTAATGGCGCTGCGCTGGGTGTTGATTTCTCCCCAATCCAGCAGGTTCAGGCTGGAAATATCGCCATCTTTGCCCCAAGGCATTTTCTCGGCAACCTGATCATCAACCTGCACGCCCTGGACTGCGGGACCAAGATAAAGCGTGTGAGCCAGGCACTGGGACGATTCGGGCGTGGCAGCCTGATTGATGAATTTTTCCGCGTTGGCCTGAGCCGGGGAGCCTTTGACAAGATGCACGCGTGCATCGGTGGCCCATACGCCTTCTTTGGGAACCGCAAATCCAATGGGAAGCCCTTTGTCTGCGAGGCTCCATGCGGCAACATTAAAGTGCGCGCCAATGATGGCTTCGCCTGATTGGAATGAATTGCTGGCGGCGCCGGAACTGTCAAAATAGGACGAAACGTCTAGCTTGGCCAGCTTTTGATAGACGGGGTCCAGATTGCTCAAAGGCGTATCCCATATTGACGCAAGAAATACGATAAACGGGATGCCGGAAGAATTGGCAGGTGAAGGTACAGTGACCGCTCCTGCATAGTCATCGTTCCAAAGTGCTTCCCATGACGTGGGTGGTTCGGGGATTTCTTTTTTGTTGTAGGCGATGCCAAGAGAGTAGTAGCCAGCGCTGGCTGCAAAGGTTTCGCCGGCGGCATTCTTATATACCGCGGATTGCTGGAGCTGGTTGAGATTGGGTATGGCGCTGTCGTCCAGTGGGCGCAGTAGTCCATCAGCCTCGGCCAGTTCACTAATACCGCCATCCAGAAAGGCAACGTCGATGACGGGATTGTTCTGTTGCTGGCGCAGTTTTGCGATGGTGGTGTTCGACGTGCCTATTTCAGGTACGACCTTGATACCGGTTGCCTTGGTAAAGGGATCGGCAATACACGTTTGAAAAGCGTCGCCCCAGCTCCCGCCATACCAGGCCACGCGAATTTCATCGGCCGAGGCCAGAGCGGGAAGCAATGCCACGATCGTGGCAGCCAGCGTGAGTTTGGGGGCAATCCCGAAAGATATTCTAGTCATATATGTGTCTCCATAAGCGCCTGCGGGCGCCGATCATGCCGTTGAGTTTGTACTCTTCACAGACTGATACATGTACTCGCTGTTGCAGTGTTCATATTGCAAGGAATAAGCATGAAGAAATTGAATATTTAAGACAAAAAACAGTATAGTTACGACATCAAAGAGGTTTGTGATGCAAACAAAGGAACACCACAACAGGTCGGCAGACGTTGCCACCCAGTCTTTGGGATTGCCTGGCCATTCGACGACTGCGCTCAGCCCGTTACGGGTCGGGGTCGTGCTGCTCGACGAATTCACGCTGACGGCCTTTGCCGGCTTTCTGGACGTGTTGCGCCTGGCCTCGGACTACGGCGGGCAAAGCCGGCAGATTCTGATCAGCTGGACGGTCATGAGCGTGGATGGTGAAACTAGGCGTTCGAGCGCGGGCACATTGCACAGCGAGCTGGCTGATCTCCAGGATGTGCTCGATTTTGATTACATCGCGGTTTGTGGCGGAAACAGCTACACCAACACCAATTACTCAACCAAGCTGTCTCGGTGGCTGGTTCGCGCGCACGAAGCCGGCGTCACCTTGCTGGGTATTTGCACGGGCACATTTGCCATTGCCTATGCTGGCCTGGTGGGCCAGCATGCCGTGTGTGTGCACTGGAACGTCATCAGTACTTTTCAGCAGCTGTTTCCTACTATCAAGTGCAAGGTCGATTATCTGTTCATTGATGCAGGCCGCCTGATCACTTGTGCCGGGTCTACGGCTGCCATTGATCTGGCGCTGCACTTGCTGACGCGTCATTATGGGCGTGACAAGGCGCAGCAAGCGCTGCGCCATATGATGCTTTACTCAATCCGCCCGGCGCGCCTGCCGCAGGCGCACTTCTATATAGACCTGGACAACGTGGCAGACCCGCGTGTACACAAGGCTGTTTATTACATCGAGCAGCGTATAGACGATCTGCCCGCGGTCAGCGATATTGCCGCGCATGTGGGGGTCGGCAGGCGGCAACTGGAGCGAATTTTCAAATCGGCCTTGAACATGACGCCGGCGGCCGTACATCGCATGCTGCGCTTGCAGTATGGAAAATGGCGGGTAACGAACACACCGGACGCCATCACCGACATCGCCGTCAGTTGCGGGTTCTCGGACAGCTCGCACTTCTCCCGAGAGTTCAAGGCGCTTTTCGGCAAGACACCCCGTGCCTTCAGACGCGCGGCATAACTACAGCAGCGGCCGCGGAGCGAATCCTGTTTATAGGTACAATGCTTGTGAGCAAGCCATACCTCAGGATCTGATCCCGTGAACGAAGATTCTCCCTCCGCCTCCGGCCAGCACGAACAGCCAGCGAGGGACGCCTCCGTCTCTTCTGCGCACCCCCTGTCGGGGGCGGCAACGGCTGCATCTTTCCCGGCGGGGGCTGCGTTGCAGTCCTGCGATGATGTTGTGATCATTCTTGGCAATGCCCCCGATCTCTTGCTGGCCAAGCGCATTGCGCATGTGCTGGTCGAAGAACATTACGCAGCCTGCGTGAACCTTGGCGCGCCCGGCGTGTCCATGTACATGTGGGAAGGCCGGCTCGAGGGGGCGGAAGAAATCCCCATTGTCATGAAAACCAGCGCTGCGCGGGCCTGTGCGCTGGTAGAACGATTCAGGCAGCTTCATCCCTACGAGGTGCCCGAGGTCCTGGTATTGCCTGTTTGCGGCGGTAGCCCGGATTACCTGGCTTGGGTACGCGAGCAGACGGGTGCAGCGCATCCACCGGGCCGGCACGAAACATGAAGCAGATCGCTATACAAAGGATGTAAAGATGTTCCATACAGCGTTATCCGGGGTGGTGCGCGGGGTCAAGACGCTGCTGCTACTGCTGCTGGTGTTGGCCGCGGGCTGGATGCAGGCTGCTGGCGCTGCGCTCTCCGAAGACGATTTTCTCGACCCTGCACAGGCTTTTGTGTTCTCGGCTGCCACGCAGACGCCAGACGAGCTGTCGGTTCACTTTGCCATCGCGCCCGGATACTACATGTATCGGACGCGATTCGAATTTGCGGCGGATCCTGATTCCGCCGCAACCGCAATGGGAACACCGGTGTTTCCGGATGGCATCGTCAAATATGATCCGACCTTCGAGGAAGACCTGGAGGTCTATCACGATCAGATAACGGTTCGCTTGCCGCTTCAGGCCGGGGTGGATCAGCCTTTCAAGCTTGCCATCACCAGCCAGGGGTGTGCCGACGCCGGTTTATGCTATCCCCCGGATACGCGCGAGATTACGCTGGCGCCGGTTGCGGGGGGCTATCAGGCCAGCGGCGCGGGGGTGGTAGACAGCGTGCCCGCGCCGGCCCCGCAGAAGCAGCTTGCGTCAGGCGCTGCATCCACAGCGCAGCCCAGCCTGTCAGGCGCGCTCGATCTTGGCGATACGGGGCTGGCAGCCTATCTGGGTGATGCCGGGTGGGTGCAGATCATTCTGCTGTGCCTGTTGCTGGGGCTGTTGCTCTCTTTTACGCCGTGTGTCCTGCCCATGGTGCCTATTCTGCTGGCGATTCTGGCGGGTACCGCAGGGTCTGACAAAAAGGTATCGCGCTGGCGCGGCGTATCGCTGGCAGCTGTCTTTGTGCTGGGTATGTCGCTGGTATATACCGCGCTGGGGGTCGCGGCAGGCCTGGTGGGCGCCGGGCTGGCCGCATGGCTGCAGACACCTTGGGTACTCGCGCTGTTCGCGGTTTTGCTGGCGCTGCTAGCGTTGGCCATGTTTGATGTCTTTACGCTGCAGGCACCGACAGGAATGCAGAGCGCGCTCAATGAGCGGATGTCCAGGATTCCTGGCGGCCATTATGGCGGCGCGTTTGTCATGGGGATGCTTTCCGCGCTGATTGTGGGCCCCTGCGTGGCTGCTCCGTTGGCAGGCGTGTTGCTGTTCATTTCCCAGACCGGCGACGTGGTGCTGGGCGGTTCGGCCCTGTTCGCCCTGGCCTGGGGCGAAGGGCTGCTGCTGCTGGCGGTGGGTGCCTCTTCCGGGATGTTGCTGCCCAAGGCGGGCGCGTGGATGGAAGGCATCAAGCGGCTGTTTGGCATTCTGTTGCTGGCGACCGCATGGTGGATGGTGCAGTCGATATTGCCGACCTGGCTCACCATGCTGGGCTGGGCGTTGCTGGCGGTCTGGGGCGCCGTGATGCTCGGAGCCTTTGACAGTGTGGCAGAGGACAGCAAGGTTTGGGCGTACTTCCGCAAGGCGTTGGGGCTGCTGCTGGCCTTGTGGGCGTTGATGCTGGTGGTGGGCCTGGCGGCGGGCGGGCGAGACGTCCTGAGGCCGCTGGCGCCGCTTGTGGCGCAGTCATCGGGAATGCGGACGGCCGGAGCGGGCACCGGGGTGGACAACGCCACGTTGTCGCAGGCGGTTAAGTCGCGATTCACGCAGGTGCGCAACGTAGGGGAACTTGACAGCCTGCTGGCCAGCACGGATCGGCCTGTCATGCTGGATTTCTACGCCGACTGGTGCGTGTCGTGCATAGAGATGGAACGTTTTACCTTCAGCGACCCGGCTGTGGCACAGCAGATGTCCCAAATGCTGTTGGTCCAGGCTGATGTCACCAAGAACACGCAGGAAGACCGGGCATTGCTCAAACGCTTCAAGCTGTTCGGCCCGCCGGGCATTATTTTCTTTGACGCGCAAGGTCGGCAACTGGATGATCCGCGCGTCATCGGATTCAAGAATGCCACCGAATTCGGCAAGTCGCTCGGAAAAGTCCTGGCTGCCCGATAGGCCTGAGCCGCACTCGGCGTCCCGCATCCTTTGGACTTTCTGGGCAGTGGGCTGCGCCCGCCTGCCCTGCTATGGGGAGGCGGGCACGCTGGCATCCGCAGGCGCCTGCCTGGCATAGGCCTTTCGTATCAAGGCAACATGATTGTCTTTGATGCGTGACGAAGGCGTGGCTGACCAGATCAGGCTGGTGACGGATTTTTGCCGATGCCGAAATGACAGAAAACGAATGCCTGACATGCCGCTGCGCGACAGGCAGGCAGGTACCAGCGATACGCCCATGTTCTGCGAGACCAGAGAGGTAACGCTGAGCCAATGTCGCGACTCGTACTTGACCTTGGGCAGGAAGCCGGCGTCCAGGCACATGGCCAGCAGGGTTTCGTAATACACCGGCGAAAAGGCGCGTGAAAAAAAGATAAAGTCCTCGTCGGCGAGTTCAGCCAGCTTGACGCGCTGTTTGCCGGCCAGGCGATGTGCGCGCGGAACGCAGAGGGAAAAGGGCTCTACGGACAGTTCCGCGCACTGGACGTCATCGGGTACGGGATTGGCATGGATGAAGCCGATATCGATGCCGCCCCGCGCCACCAGTTCTATCTGTTCCGCGGAGTTCAGTTCCAGCAGGGCATGTTCCACCGCAGGATAGCTGGCCTGACACTGCTTGAGGACATCAGGCAGGCCTCGATACAGCATGGAACCCACAAAACCAATCTTGATCTGCCCTTGCAGGCCTGCGTCGATGCGGGAAATCAGGCCATGCAGGTCTGCACTGCGGCGCAAGAGAAATACGGCTTCTTTGTACAGCGCACGACCGGCGGGCGTGAGCGTGACCTGACGGCTGTTGCGCAGCAGCAGTTGCGCATTCAGGGCTTCTTCCAGTTGCTTGATCGCATAGCTGAGCGGTGGCTGCGAGATATGCAGCCGGATGGCCGCCCGGCTGAAGCTGAGTTCCTCGGCAACCGCCACAAAATAGCGCAACAGACGGGAGTCAATATCCATGGCATTGTCTATACTTTGTGTATATAGATGATGACGAAAACAGTATTTGTTTGAATGTATGGTGCGCCCTAACATGACTTAAATCAAGTCAGGTGAGCGCCATGAACACAACCCGTCAGCATCTCCCGTCCAATATCCCAGACGCCTTCGGCATCAATCTGTTTGAGTCGGACCCGTATGCAAGGGCCATGCTCCAGGCGTACCTGCCCTCTGATCTGTATGCGCATCTGCTGCCGCACTTTGTCGAGTTGGGCGGGCTGGCTGGCAGCACGCTGGATGAGCTGGCGCGTGTGGCGGACCAGCATCCACCTGCGCTGTCGGTACGCAATCGCACCGGCGAGGACGAGTCTCGTGTGGACAAGCACCCCGCCTATGTGGAACTCGAGCGCATGGCATACAGCAAATATGGTCTGGCGGCGATGTCGCATCGCCCGGGTGTGCTGGGCTGGAATGCACCCATGCCGCCCATCGCAAAGTACGCGCTGACTTATCTGTTTGTGCAGGCCGAGTTCGGGCTGTGCTGCCCCGTCAGCATGACGGATTCGCTGGCGCGCACCTTGAGAAAATTCGGTGATCCTGCATTGGTTGAGAAGGTGCTCCCGCAGGTGACGGCCCTGGATTTTGATGCGCTGCGCCAGGGTGCCATGTTCATGACCGAGCAGGCAGCGGGATCGGATGTGAGCGCGACCGAGGTGCAGGCGGTGGCGCAGCCGAATGGGGAATGGAAGCTGTACGGAGACAAATGGTTCTGCTCCAATCCGGACGCCGGTTTTGCGATGGTGCTGGCGCGCAGCGAAGACAAGCCTGGGCTGGCCGGCGTATCACTGTTTCTGCTGCCTCGTACCTTGCCGGATGGGGCTTTGAACCATTACCGGATTCTTCGTCTCAAGGACAAGCTGGGCACCCGCTCCATGGCCAGTGGCGAGATACGTCTTGAGGGTGCCGATGCCTGGCTGGTTGGCGAGCGGGGCCGCGGCTTTCAGCAAATGGCCGATATGGTGAACAACTCGCGGCTGTCCAATGGCATGAGGGCGGCTGGCCTGATGCGGCGCGCCGTCAGCGAAGCCGTGTTTGTGGCGCGCAACCGGCGCGCGTTTGGCCAGCGGCTGGTGGATATGCCGTTAATGCAGCGCCAGTTGATGAAAATGGTGGTTGCCGCCGAACAGGCGCGTTCCGTGATGTTTCAGACGGCGGTCGCCTTGGCGCAGGCCGATCAGGGTGACGCGCAGTCAAAAACGCTGGCACGCATCCTGACGCCGCTGATCAAGTTCCGCGCCTGCCGTGATGCGAGAAAAGTGACCGGAGACGCCATGGAGGTCAGAGGCGGCTGCGGCTATATCGAGGAATGGGTTGAGCCGCGCTTGATGCGCGATGCCCACTTGGGATCGATCTGGGAAGGCACCAGCAACATTGTGGCGCTCGATGTATTGCGGGCGATACGCAAGAACGATTGCCTGACGGCGCTGCGTGCCAGGGTGATGGAACTGCTGGCAGATGGCGTGCCGTGTCCGGATGCGCTGGCAGTCTTGCAGCAGGAAAGCATCGAAAAGGCCTTTGCGCTGGCGCAGGGCGCCGCCGCCTCGGAAAATTCACCGCTCGCGCGTCAGGCCGCGTCGGCACTCTATCACGTTGTATCCCTGGCGGCGATGCGCCAGGAGGCCCGTCAGCCGGGCCTGGCATCACGCAGCCACCTGGCTGATCTCGTACTGTTGCACAAACTGGCGCCACGCGATCCTTGCGCAGCGCTGACTCATTCCGTTGACTATGGCGCGCTGCTTGAGGCCGCGGCTTGATCGCTGGCAGTCGTCATTCCAGAACATAGTGGAGACAACCATGAAAAAACTTTTGATGACCTTGATGATGTCCGCCGTTGGCATGCTTGGCGTTGTGCCTGCCTATGCGGCCGACGCCTATCCCAGCCAACCCGTGAAGCTGATTGTGCCCTTCCCGCCTGGCGGGCCTACGGATGGCATGGCGCGCCGGCTGGCGGAAGCCATCGCCAAGCCACTGGGCCAGCCGGTAATCGTTGAGAACAAAGCCGGTGCGGGCGGCAATATTGGTTCGGAGTATGTGGCCAATGCTAAGCCGGATGGCTACACCATTCTGTTTGGGACGTCCGGCCCGTTGGCGATCAATGTGAGCTTGTACAAGAAACTGGGCTACGATCCGCGCACGAGCTTCGCGCCGATTGCCCGCATAGGCCATCTGCCCAACATTCTTGTGCTCAATCCCAAGGTGCCGGCGTCGAACCTGAAGGAATTGATTGCCTATGCCAAGGCGCACCCTGATACGCTGTCGTTTGCCTCATCGGGCAATGGCGCATCGTCGCATCTGGCCGGCGTGCTGTTCAACGACATGGCTGGAACCAACATTCTGCACGTGCCTTATCGCGGCACGGGGCCTGCGCTGAACGATTTGCTGGGCGGGCAGGTTTCCATGGCGTTCACCGACATCATGACGGCGCTGCCGCATGTGAACAACGGGACCTTGCGTGCGATCGGACTGGCCAGCGCACAACGCTCCGCCGCGCTGCCTGATTTGCCCACCCTGGCCGAGCAAGGCCTGACAGGGTACGACGTGAGCGTGTTCTTTGGCATTGTTGCGCCCGCCGGCACGCCTGCACCTGTGATCGAGAAGCTGAACGCGGCGTTCAGTCAGGCGATGTCTGATCCGAACGTCAAAGCTACCCTGGAGAGCCAGGGCATTGTTCAGGCCGAGGATAAATCTCCCGAGGGGCTGGCCACGTTCATCAATAGCGAGGTGGACAAATGGGCCACGGTTATCCAGAACGCCAAGCTTTCACTGGACTGATGAGCCTAACGTGCCTGGTGTGAGCACCAGGCCATACGGAGCACATGATGAATGAACCTCTCGCAACAACAGGCGCGCTGCATGGCTGCAAAGTGGTGGACTTGTCGCGCGTACTGGGCGGCCCGTACTGTACGCAGATACTGGCCGATCATGGCGCCGACGTGTTCAAGATTGAACCGCCTTCCGGCGACGAGACCCGTGGTTGGGGGCCTCCCTTTCAGGAGGGCACCGCTTCGTATTTTCTGGGCGTGAACCGCAACAAGTACGGCCTGTCGCTGGATTTGTCTGCCCCGGAAGGCCAGGCATTTCTCAAGGCACTGTTGCAGGATGCCGACGTGCTGGTTGAGAATTTCAAACCTGGCACGCTGGAAAAATGGGGCTTGAGCCCGGCGTCGCTGCAGAAGGCATTTCCTCGCCTGGTGCATTGCCGGATCACTGGCTTTGGCGCCGATGGCCCCCTGGGCGGCTTGCCGGGCTACGACGCCTGCGCCCAGGCTATGTGCGGTCTGATGAGTGTCAATGGCGATGCAGACGGCGAGCCGACGCGCGTGGGCCTGCCGGTGGTGGATATGGTGACCGGACTGAACGCCGCCCTGGCGATACTCATGGCGATCAACGAGCGGCATCGCAGCGACCGCGGGCAATTCCTGGATATCACGCTGTTTGATTGCGCGATTTCCTTGCTGCATCCGCATGCGGCGAACTATTTCCTGAGCGGCAAGATACCGCAGCGCACCGGCAATGCGCATCCCAATATTTCGCCTTACGAGTCGTTTGCGACCGGCGAGGGCGAGATTTTTCTTGCCGTCGGCAACAACCGGCAGTTTGCGCTGTTAGCAGAAGTGCTGGGCCAGCCCGACCTGAGCAGCGATGCGCGCTTCTTGAGCAATGCGGATCGCATCGCGCATCGGGACGCGCTCAGGCAAACCCTGGCGCCGTTGCTGAGCAGGCATCAGGCGACAGACCTGGCGCAGGTGTTGTTGAAAAAAGGCGTGCCGGCCGCCCCCGTGTTGAACGTGGAGCAATTGCTGCAGCATCCTCATACCAGGCATCGTGGCATGGTGCTGGAAGAAGGCGACTTTCGCGCCATTGCGTCGCCGATCAAGCTGTCGCGCACACCTGCCACCCTGAGGCGGCTGCCTCCGGCGTTTGGCGAGCACAACGAAGCCGTGAAGGCGACGCTGAGCGTGGATTAGCCTTGCGCCTTGAGCAGCCTGGCGGCCTGCACGGCAAAGTAGGTAAGAATGCCGTCGCCGCCGGCGCGTTTGAAGGCGAGCAAAGATTCCATCATGACCTTGTCGTGATCCAGCCAGCCGTTTGCGGCGGCGGCCTGGATCATGGCGTATTCGCCACTGACCTGATAGGCATAAGTGGGCATGCCAAAAGCATTCTTGACCTCGCGCAACACGTCCAGATAGGGCATGCCGGGCTTGACCATGACCATGTCCGCTCCCTCGCGGATGTCCGCCTCGACTTCCCGCAGGGCTTCGAGCCGGTTGGCCGGATCCATCTGGTAGGTGGATTTGTTGGACTTGCCCAGATTGGCGGCAGAGCCGACCGCGTCGCGGAAGGGGCCGTAAAAGGCGCTGGCATACTTGGCAGAGTAGGCCATGATGCGGGTATAGATATGCTGTTCGGCTTCCAGGGCCTTGCGAATGGCGCCGATTCTGCCATCCATCATGTCGCTGGGCGCGACGATGTCTACGCCGGCCTGTGCCTGCACGAGGGCCTGGCGCGTCAGAATCTGAACGGTGGGTTCGTTCAGCACATAGCCATTGTCGTCGATGATGCCGTCCTGGCCGTGGCTGGTGTAAGGATCCAGGGCAACGTCAGTGAGCACGCCAAGGTCGGGGAAGTGCTGCTTGAGCGAGGCGACCACCCGGGGTATCAGGCCATCGGGGTTGGCGGCCTCGACGCCGTCGGGGGTTTTGAGGGAGGCGTCGATGACAGGAAAGAGCGCAATGACCGGTATTCCCAGCGTTACACATTCTTCGGCCGCCTTGAGCAGGGTATCGGGCGAATAACGCACGACGCCCGGCATGGAGGGCACGGGCTCAAGAATGCCTTCGCCTTCGCGCACAAAAACCGGGTAGATCAGATCGTTGGTGGTCAGCACATGCTCGCGCACCAGGCGGCGGGAGAAGTCGTCGCGGCGGTTGCGGCGCAGACGCGTGGCAGGAAAATCGGTGGAGGGAATAAAAGCAGTCATGGAACAACCTTTGGAGAAATCCAGTTTTCGATGTGGCGTGCCGCCTCTTCGAGGCCGATGCGGTGCGTGGCGGAGAAAGGCAGGGCATTGAGCGTGCCGATGTCCGCCAGCTCTTTGCGTACCGCAGCCACGGCCTTGATGCGTTGGCCGTAGGGCAGTTTGTCGGCCTTGGTGAGCAGGGCGAGCACCGGCCGGCGGGACGGTGCCACCCAGTCGGCCAGGCGGCGATCCATGTCGGTGACGCCACGGCGAATATCGATGAGCATGACGATGCCGGCCAGGGAGGAACGGTCGCGCAGGTAGCCGCCCAGCACGTCGGCCCATTCTTCGCGGGCCTCACGGGCAACCGATGCATAGCCATATCCGGGAAGGTCGACCAGAAAGCCCAGATGGGCGCCGGGTTCGACCGGATCCGGAATGCCGAATAGGTTGATAAGCCGGGTGCGGCCGGGTGTTTTGCTGGAATAGGCCAGCCTGCGCTGGTTGGTCAGCACGTTGATGGCCGATGATTTGCCCGCGTTGGAACGCCCAACGAAACAGACCTCCGCCGTGGTGGGGGGAGGGAGCTGATCAAGGCGGGCGGCCGAAATGGTAAACGAGGCGCGATGCAAAATGGACACGGAAGGGTACCTGCTCGGTTAGAGTCAACCGCTATTGTATAATCGCAGGTTTGAAACAGTAGCGTCATTTTCCTTGAGATCCCCTTTTGAGCGGAAGTGGCGTCGTCATCGTGGTGTCTCTGGCACCCGGATCGAACACCGATCGTCGAGGTATTCATGAAGCACATGCTTTCCAGTATCGTCATGGCCAGCGGGTTAATGCTGGGTTCTTCCATCGTTTCGCTGGCCTATGCCGCCGATCAAGGTGCCGCCAAGCCCGACGCAGTCAAAGGCGAGCAGCTGTACACCAACGGGGATGCGGCCCGCGGCGTGCTGGCCTGTGCGAGCTGCCACGGGGCAGCCGGCAACAGTACCATTCCGCTCAATCCAAATCTGTCGGCGATGCCTCACGAATACCTGGTCAAGCAATTGATCGATTTTGCGCCCAAAGACGAAAAATCCGCGCCGGCGCGCGGCGGCGCAGACGGTGCGGCATCGGTCATGACGCCTTTTGCATCGGCGCTCACCGAAGAAGACAGGCAGAACATTGCCTATTACCTTGCGCAGCAGCCGCTTGATCCCGATGCGGCAGCAACCGCCACCAACGAAGCAACCATGGAGCGCGGCCAGCATATATGGCGTGGCGGCCTGCCCGATCGCGGCGTGCCAGCCTGTGCGGGCTGTCACTCGCCCAATGGGGCGGGCGTGCCGGGCAATTTTCCGCGCCTGTCCGGGCAGCATCCCGCCTATCTTGCGACGCAGCTCAAGTTGTTCCGTAGCGGCGATCGTCACAACAACACGATCATGCACGATATCGCCGATCGCATGACGGATGCCGATATCGCCGCCGTGGCCGATTACGCCGCCGGCTTGCGTTGATCACGCTGCTGCTGCCGGTGCGTCGCCCGCAGCGCTATACGCTAGCAAGCTAGGGGAAGGCTGTCACAGGCAGCACTCCCTTTTTTATGAAGCCATCCTCCGTGAGTCAATCTTCTTCTGCGCGCAGACACACCGCTGACCTAATGGAGCTATTGGGCTCCATGCGGTTTGCCGTTAGTCTGCTGATGTTCATCTGCGTTGCGAGCGTGATCGGCACGGTTCTGCAGCAAAACCAGCCGGCCAACAACTATATCGATCAATTCGGCCCGTTCTGGTTTTCGGTCTTCGACAAGTTTTCGATCTGGCAGATCTACAACAGCTGGTGGTTTCTGCTGATCATGGCATTTCTGGTGGTGTCCACCAGCATCTGCCTGGTGCGCAACGCGCCCAAGATGGTGCGCGATGCACAGTCTTTCAGGGAATATGTGCGGGCCAGCAGCTTGCGGTCCTTTCATCACCGGGTGGAGCTCTCCAGCGCCGCATCGTCAGACGCGATGCAAGAGCGCGCCCAGGCCTGGCTGAAGCGTCATGGCTATCGATACAAGGTGCGCGAGGAAGAGGCCGGTGTCATGATCGCCGCCAAGAAGGGCAGCGCCAACCGGTTGGGTTACATTTTTGCCCATGCCGCCATCGTAATCATCTGTATCGGCGGGCTGCTGGATAGCGAACTACCGGTCAGGCTCCAGGTCTGGCTGGGCGGCAAGCAGCCCATCACGCAGAACATGCTGATTTCGGAAGTGCCTGAGTCGGGCCGGTTGTCTGGCGCCAATCCCAGTTTTCGTGCAAACATGCTGGTTCCAGAAGGTTCGCAAAGCAGCTCGGGCATTGTGGCCATTGGCGAAGGCGTGCTGGTGCAGCCCCTGCCTTTCTCCCTGAAGCTGAACAGGTTTCTGGTGGATTATTATTCCACCGGCATGCCCAGCAGCTTCAAGAGCGAGGTCGAAGTGACCGATCCGGTTTCGGGCGAATCCTTCAACCAGACAATCGAAGTCAATGAGCCGCTGCGCTATAAGGGTGTAACGGTCTATCAATCCAGTTTCGATGATGGTGGCAGTGCCGTCCACCTTACCGGTTACCCGCTGGTGGGGCCGCGCAGCAAGGCTTTTGACGTCGAGGGCACTATAGGCGAAGGCGCCGAGATCACCCAGGGCAGCGAAGAAACCCGGCAGCCGCTGCGCGTCGAGTTCACTGGCCTGCGCGTCATCAACGTTGAAAACATGGGGTCGGATCTCGAGCCGCAACCCAAGGCCATGTTCGAGCATGTCGCTTCTGTAACCGGCAGCGCCGCCGGCGTCAAGAACGAAAACCTGCGCAACGTTGGCCCAAGCATCCAGTACCGAATTACGGGTGCCGATGGTCAGTCGCACGAGTACACGAGCTATATGCTGCCCATGCAGCTGGATGGCGGCATGGTGTTTCTCGCGGGCGTGCGTGAATCAGAGGCCCAGCCTTTCCGTTATCTGCGGATACCGGCGGATGCCAACAACTCGGTGCAAGAGTTCATGTTGCTGCGTGCCGGGCTGGCAGACCCGGCGCTGGTGAATCTGGCGGCGCAGCGTTTTGCAGAAAGGAACGCGACCAGCGATATCCAGCAGCCCTTGCTGGAGAAAGCCTCACTGGGCGCCCTGGAAACTTTCCGCAAATCGGGTTTCAATGGCATTATCGAGCGCGTGCCAGAGCAGGACAGGGAAAAGGTCCTGGGCTTTGCCGTCCCCATGATTCAGTTGTCTTTGGCAGAATTGCGCGATATCGTACGAGAACGCAACGGCATTCCCGCTGTCCAACACGTGGGCGAAGACGGGGTCGAAGCAGAAAAATGGATACAAACCGCACTGCTGGCGTTGGCCAACGTGCCCGATTATCCAGCGCCTGTCCTCATGACGCTCAAAAGCTTTGATCAGGTGGAGGCCAGTGTGTTCCAGGTGGCTCGCAGCCCCGGCAAGAATACCGTCTATCTAGGCTGCCTGCTCCTGGTCATTGGTGTATTTTCGATGTTCTACATCCGCGATCGCCGTATCTGGGTGTGGATAAAAAAACAGGAAGGCGGTTCAGCGTTGTTTGCGGCCATGACGTCGCAACGGCGTACACTGGATTTCAATCACGAGTTTGACCGCTTTAAAGAGGCGTTTACGCGTCTCGCTACCTAACGAGGTTTTCTATGTCCGAAACCACGCTGCACAGTTCCGCACCGATGTGGCAGGAGTCCATGACCGCCAGCGGAGACGCACGCGGCAAGCGTGGAAGGCCGGATTGGTCGGATATCGGCTTTTTCCTGTTGCTTTCCGCTGGCGCCGCCTATGCCCTGGTCAATCTCGGCGCAAGCATGGACTACTACGAAAAACTCATCCTGTGTGGCGGGGTGGCGCTCTGTAGCTGGATGGCCTGGCTTTGGCGGCCATTGCGCACGCTGATGGTCGCCAGTGGCCTGACCGCCCTCTTCGCGATCTGGCTCTACAGTGGCGGCGGAGGTCTCCAGCAAGGCGATCTTTCCCGCGCCGAGAGCGTGTTTTTTCTGAAATACCTGTTTTCGTCGCAATCGGCCATTCTCTGGATGTGCTCGTTGTTCGTGCTGGCCATGATCTGCTACTGGATTGGCATTTTCAGCAAGACAGCAGCCTGGTTGGGCACGGTCCTGACATGGGCGGCCGTGTATGCAGGCGTCACGGGGATGCTGGTGCGCTGGCGCGAAGGCCATTTGATGGGCCCTGACATCGGTCACATTCCCGTCAGCAACCTGTACGAAGTCTTTGTGCTGTTTTCGCTGATCACGGCGCTGTTTTACCTGTACTACGAGCGGCGCTATGCAACGCGGGCCCTGGGGGGCTTTGTGTTGATGGTGATCAGCTCGGCTGTGGTCTTTTTGTTGTGGTATTCCTTCACACGGGATGCCTTTCAGATTCAGCCACTGGTACCGGCGCTGAAAAGCTGGTGGATGAAACTGCATGTGCCGGCCAACTTTATCGGCTATGGCACCTTCTCTCTGGCCGCCATGGTCGGTTTTGCGTATCTGGTGAAGGAGCACGGCCAGACGCGTTCCCTCAAAAAGCTGTTGCCACTGTTCCTGTTGGGTGCCGTGCTGTGCGCTGAACCCATGGTCTTTGGTTCGCGCGAGCTGTCCGCCACATGGATGCTTTATTTTGGGCTGGGCGCCATTATTGTGGGCCTTATCCTGGCCTTCCGCGGCCCGATCTCGGCTCGCCTGCCGTCGCTGGAAATTCTGGACGACATCATGTATCGGGCGATTGCGGTGGGATTTGCCTTCTTTACGGTGGCAACTATCCTGGGGGCCCTGTGGGCGGCTGATGCCTGGGGCACCTATTGGCAGTGGGATCCAAAAGAAACCTGGGCCCTGATCGTCTGGCTCAACTATGCCGCCTGGCTGCATATGCGGCTCATGAAGGGCCTGCGCGGCACGATGGCCGCCTATTGGGCGCTGGCGGGCCTGCTGGTCACCAGCTTTGCCTTTCTGGGCGTGAACATGTTCCTGTCGGGCCTGCATTCCTACGGCGAGCTCTAGGCGGCCGAGTTGGGCGGCCTCGTCCGAACGTCAACAGGCCCCGCATGCGGGGCCTGTTTGCATTAAGGGGCGTGCCGAAGCCGCCTTCGCAGCGCAATGCACGGAATCAGGGCAGCACGCTTTCGTCCTGAAACAGGCTTTCGATCGTTTCGCGGGGACGGATAACATGGGCTTGATAGCCGTCGACCATGATCTCGGCCGGGCATGGGCGGGAATTGTAATGGCTTGCCATGGTAAAGGCATAAGCGCCCGCGGACATGATGGCGAGCAGGTCGCCCTGCTGCAGCGATAGCGGGCGATCTCGCGCCAGCCAGTCGCCGCTTTCGCATACCGGGCCTACGATATCGTAGGTAAGCGCCTCATCCGTGTTTTGCCGGGTTTGTACTGCTTCTACGTCGTGCCAGGCGTCGTAGAGCGTGGGACGAATGAGGTCGTTCATGGCTGCGTCGACGATGGCAAAGTTCTTGGCGGGGCTGTGCTTGAGGTATTCGACGGCCGTCAGCAGTATCCCGGCGTTGCCGACCAAGGACCGCCCCGGCTCGAGAATGATTTGCAGGTCGCCCAGGCCGTGGCTGTCCAGCTTCTTGAATACCTGGTCCAGCAGGACGCGCGGCGAGAGCAGGGTTTCGTCTGTATAGCGGATGCCGATACCGCCCCCCAGATCCAGGTGTTGCAGGTGTATGCCTTCGGCGGCCAGCGATTGAATCAGGTCGATGAGTTTGTCCAGCGCATCCAGGTAGGGCGCGGCTTCGGTGATCTGAGAGCCAATATGGCAATCCACGCCAACGATCTGTATGTTGCCGAGCGTGGCGGCACGGCGGTAGACGTCCAGCGCATTTTCGATGGCGATACCGAACTTGTTTTCCTTGAGACCAGTGGAAATATAAGGGTGGGTATGGGCATCGACATCGGGATTGACGCGCAGCGACAAGGGGGCCATCTTGCCCAGTTCGCGTGCGACAGCATCCAGGCGTTCCAGCTCGCCCTCGGATTCGACATTGAAGCATTTGACGCCAGCTTCGAGCGCGGCCCTCATTTCCCACGCCTGCTTGCCCACGCCGGAGAAGACGATCTTGCCTGGGTCGCCGCCAATGGCCAGAACGCGCGCGAGCTCACCGCCCGACACGATATCAAAGCCCGAACCCAGCGTCTTGAACTCGTTGATCACGGCAAGATTGGAGTTGGCTTTCATGCCATAGCACACCAGGACATCGCGCGCCTGAGCGGCCTCTTGGTAAGCGGCCCAGGCATCACGCAATGCCTGGCGCGAGTATACGTACAGCGGTGTGCCGTACTGATGCGCCAGTTCAGGCAGAGGAATGTTCTCGGCATGCAAAACGCCGTTCTTATGCTGAAATTGTGGGGCAACGGTCATTTTTGAGGCTCGACGGGGATAGGCTGTGCGGCATTGCCCTGGACGGGCGGTGCCGTGGTAGGCGGTTCAGTAAGCGTTTGGTCTGGCGGCGGGGGCGGAGGCAGATACAGCGGCCCTTTATAGCCACAGCCTGCCATGGCGGCCAGCAATGCCGCCGCGGCGATGCGCCGCGCAGAGCGTGTCCGCAAGAATGTGGATTTAGTCGACATGGTGAAACTCCGGGACGAAAGGATGATTATGCACTGCGATTCATCTCGCTGCATACCGACGACGGGCACGTAAAAGCCCTCCGTCAGCACGCGGTGCGTACCGCGATGCTGCGTGAGGGCTTGCACGAATCCGCCTAGAACGGCACCGACGGAGGCTCGGGGATGTCGCCGCGACTGCCCAACTGGTTGAGCAGCGCCCCGATGCCGTCCGAACCGCTGCCATCGACCGGAACATCCGATGGTGCTGGCAGGCCAACGCGCGCTACGGCCTGTCCTGGCGGAAATTCGGAGAAGTAGAAATCGCCATCGATGCGCGACAGGCCGTCCGGCATGGGGCCAGGGGGCGTTTCGGGCTGGCCTTTCAGGGCGAATTGCATGTAGTTCAGCCAGATGGGCAGCGATGCGCCACCGCCGGTTTCTCCCTGGCCAAGAGAACGAGGCTTGTCGAACCCCATCCAGGCGATGCCGACCAGTTTGGGCGTGAAGCCGGCAAACCAGGCATCGTGAGAGTCGTTGGTGGTGCCTGTCTTGCCACCGACATCGTTGCGGTTGAGCGCGCGATGTACACGGGCGGCCGTGCCGTAGGTGGCTACCCCGCGCAGCATGTCGTCCATGACGTAGACAGTACGAGGGTCCACGACCCGCGCCGTGGCGTCGCCCGCAATCGTAGGCTTGGCCTGCATGATGACTTTGCCGCTGCTGTCGGTTACGTGGTCGATCAGATACGGCGGCACCCGATAGCCACCGTTGGCAAAGACCGAGTAAGCGCCGGCCAACTGAAGGGGCGTGACGCTGCCGGCGCCCAGCGCCAGCGGCAGCACGGCTGGTTGGCGTGCGCGGTCGAAGCCGAATCGGGTGATGTAGTCTTGTACATACTTGGGCCCAACCGACTGCATGATACGTATGGACACCATGTTTTTGGATTTATACAACCCTTGCCGCAGGGTGAGCATCGGCTCGTACTTGTTGCCGTAGTTCTTGGGTGTCCAGGCCTTTGAGCCGGTTTGGGCAGCGGTAAGCCGGAATGGCTCGTCCGAGATCTGGGTGGTAGGTGTCAGGCCGCGTTCAAGTGCCGATGCGTAGATGAAGGGCTTGAAGGCGGAGCCTGGTTGACGCCAGGCCTGCGTGACGCGGTTGAATTTGCCTTCTTCGAAATCGAAGCCGCCGACCAGCGACTGTATGGCGCCGTCTTGCGGGCGAACGGAGACAAAGGCTGCCTGAACGGTGGGCATGTTGATGACTTCCCAGTGGTCGCCGTTCTTGTGCACATACACGACCGCGCCGCGCGCAATGCGGTACTGATCCTTGGCATTCTTGCCCAGGCCCCGCGCGACGATCTTGAGCGCGTTCTTGTCGGTCACCTCGATGATCTCGTTTGATGTGCGGGCGACCTTGATCAATGTCGGGCTGGCGTCGAGGACGACGCCGGTCAGCAGGTCGTCGTCATCAGGGTATTTTTCTTGCAGGCCATCGAGCAGGGCGTCCAGTTTTTCGGGCTGATTCTCGATGCCGGCAGGCAGGTCTATGGTTTCTTCGGGGCCAGGATAGACGGCGCGGCGGGTGTAATCCAGAATGCCTTCGCGCACTGCATCATAGGCGGCTTCCTGGTGCTCGGAATTCACTGTTGTGTAGACATTGAAGCCACGGGAGTAGATGTTGTCCTGGTAGACGGAGTACAGCAGCTGCCGGGCCAGTTCCGCAACATAGTCGCCATGGATGGCGTAGCCGCCCGCGGGCGTGCCGGGCGCCGACTTGATGACGATTTCCTGGTTCTTGGCCTTTTCGTATTCGTCTTCAGTCAGGTAGCCGAGGTTCTTCATGCGGCCCAGCACGTACATCTGGCGCGACTTGGCGCGGTCGAAGTTGGCGATGGGGTTGAAGCGCGAGGGCGCCTTGGGGATGCCTGCCAGCATGGCGGCTTCGGCGGGCGTGATTTCGCCCAGCGGCTTGCCGAAATACGTGCGTGATGCTGCCGCAAAGCCATAGGCGCGATGGCCCAGGTAGATCTGGTTCATGTAAAGATCGAGAATCTGGTCCTTGGTGAGGGTGGCCTCGATCTTGAACGTGAGCAGCAGTTCGTAGAACTTGCGGGTGTAGGTTTTTTCGGACGACAGGTAGAAGTTTCGGGCCACCTGCATGGTAATGGTGCTCGCCCCCTGCGTTTTGGACATATGCGTAAGATTGGCGACCACCGCCCGTGCCACGCCTGCCCAGTCTATGCCGCCGTGCCGATAAAAGCGATCATCCTCGGCTGATAGAATGGCCGATTTCATGACGTCTGGAATTTCGTTGAAGCGCAGCACATTGCGCCGTTCTTCGCCGAATTCGCCGATCAGCACTTTGTCGGCAGTGTAGATGCGCAGCGGGACGCGTGGCCGATAATCGATCATCGCGCTCAGATCGGGCAGGTTGGGCCAGGCCAGTGCCAGCGCCAGCGACAACAGCAATGCACCGCACAGACCGAGTCCGGCGGCGAAGATGCCGGCTTTTAGCAGGAGGCGGCCCATCCATGAATGCGATGTGCCGACGCTGCTTTTTGGGGAATTGGTAGAGGAACTCATCAGGTGCGATTTTAAGTCTAACCGCGATCAGACTATGATTTGCGCTTCAGGTTTATGTAACGGAGTAATGCTGGATGGTCGAGTCGGGCGTGCTGCAAGTGGGATAATACACAAATGAATCATTCTTTACCTGTCGGGTCCGTGCCGCAGGGCCCTGAAAATGGGCCGGACCGGCGGCGTGCTGGTGATCGCCCCGTGTTTCTGGTGGGGATGATGGGGGCTGGCAAAACGACCATAGGCCGCCATCTGGCCCGTTTGCTCGGCCGGGAATTTGTCGACCTGGATCACGAGCTGGAAGCGCGCTGCGGAGTCAGGGTGTCGCTGATCTTCGACATCGAAGGCGAAGAAGGGTTCCGCAAGCGAGAAGCCTCCCTGTTGGAGGAGTGTACTAGGCGACGCAATATTGTGCTTGCCACCGGGGGTGGCGCTGTGCTGGCGCCCGAAAACCGGCGTTATCTGGCCGAGCGCGGTCTGGTGCTGTACTTGCGCGCCACGGCGGATGAACTCTATCGGCGCGTTTCCCGTGATCGAGGCCGGCCGCTGCTTCAGACCGCCAACCCCCAGGAGCGCTTGCGCGACCTGCTGGCGCAGCGCGAGCCCCTGTACGAGAGCGTCGCCCACCTGACCATAGACACGGGCTCAGCCCCCGTCGCCAATCTGGCGCGCGGCCTGCTGCCCCTGCTGGAACAACACGAGGTTAATTCATGAATACAGTCCAGGTCGAAACGCCGGGCGGTGCCTATCCCATCCATATTGCGCCGGGCAGGCTGGATGCGCTGGCGCAAAGCATACCCGACGACGCCACCGCGATTGCCATCGTTACCAATACCACGGTGGCCGCACTGTATGGCGATCGGGCGCAAGCCGCGCTGGCACGCACGGGCAAACCGGTGCTTCGTATCGAGTTGCCGGATGGCGAGGCACATAAAGACTGGCAAACGCTCAATCTGATTTTCGATGGATTGCTGAGCAATCGGCTGGACCGCAAGGCGGTGCTGGTTGCGCTTGGCGGCGGTGTCATCGGCGATATGTGTGGTTTTGCGGCGTCCAGCTACATGCGCGGGGTGCGCTTTCTGCAGGTTCCCACCACCTTGCTGGCGCAGGTGGACTCATCGGTGGGCGGAAAAACGGCCATCAATCATCCCCTGGGCAAGAACATGATTGGGGCGTTTTATCAGCCCATTGCGGTCGACATCGACACCGATGTCCTGGGCACCCTCCCCGCACGCGAAATTTCCGCAGGCCTGGCAGAGGTCGTCAAATATGGCTTGATCATCGACCGCGACTTTCTCGTTTGGTGCGAAAACAACATTTCAGCCTTGCGCGCATTGGAACCCGAGGCCATCGCGTATGCCATCCGCCGGTCTTGCGAGCTCAAGGCGCTGGTGGTGTCCCAGGACGAGCGCGAATCGGGTTTGCGCGCCATTCTCAACCTGGGCCACACCTTTGGCCATGCCATTGAGTCCGGCCTGGGTTACGGGCAGTGGCTGCATGGCGAGGCCGTGGGCTGCGGCATGGTACAGGCGGCCGAGCTGTCCGTGCTGGTGCTTGGGCTGCCACAGGCCGAGGCTCAACGCGTGCGTGCGCTGGTCGAAGCGATCGGATGCCCGGTGCAGCCGCCAGATCTCGGCCTGCAGCGATGGCTGGATCTCATGCAGGTCGATAAAAAAACAGAAGGCGGTCAGTTGCGTTTTGTGCTGCTGTCAGAACTGGGCAAGGCCTGCGTGCAGTCTGCGCCGCAACCCGCCCTGCGCCAGGTGCTCGACAAGGCCGCCGCGGCGGCCCCGGCGTAAGGCCGCGGCATGATTGTGCTCGCGCCTTATGCCTGCCATCCGGAAGCCTCCCGCGGCCGCCGTCATGTAGAGCCGCCGCCCACCGGTCGCAATGCGTTTCAGCGCGATCGCGATCGCATCATCCACTGCAATGCCTTTCGGTTGCTCGAATACAAAACCCAGGTCTTCGTCAACCACGAGGGGGATCTCTTTCGCACCCGGTTGACGCACAGCATAGAGGTTGCGCAGATCGCACGTTCGCTGTCGCGCAATCTGGGGCTGCACGAAGACCTCACCGAAGCGATCTCGCTGGCGCACGACCTTGGCCACACGCCCTTTGGGCACGCCGGGCAGGACGAACTCAATGCCTGCATGCGCGAGCTGGCCCCCGCAGCAGGCGGCTTCGAGCATAACCTGCAGAGCCTGCGTGTTGTGGACGAGCTCGAGGCACGCTATGCGGCGTTCAATGGCCTGAACCTGTGTTTTGAAACGCGCGAGGGCATTCTCAAGCATTGCTCGGTCCATCATGCCCGCACGCTGGGCGACGTGGGCGAGCGTTTTCTGGCCCGAACCCAGCCGTCGCTGGAGGCGCAGATCGCCAATCTGGCCGACGAAATCGCCTATAACAATCATGATATCGATGATGGGGTGCGTTCGGGGCTGATTTCGGTCGAGCAATTGCAGGTGTTGGAAATCTTCGCAACGCATTACGCGCAGGTCAAACGCAAGTATCCCAATATAGAAAAACGGCGTCTGGTGGCTGAGGTGGTGCGAGCGATGATCAACACGCTGGTCGTGGATCTTACCGAAACCACGCTGGCCAACATCCGCAAACATGGCCCGGCGCATGCAGACGATGTGCGCGCCGCGCCGCCGCTGGCGGCGTTTTCGATGTCCATGCGTCGCCAGGCCGATGCGCTCAAGCAGTTCCTGATGCACAACCTGTATCGGCATTATCGCGTGATGCGCATGACAACCAAGGCCCGCGCCATTGTGCGCGAACTATTCGTGGCCTTTCTGCAGGAGCCACGCCTGTTGTCCGATGAATACCGGCGCGACGACGAAGTAGCGCAGGCGCGTGCGATCGCCGACTACATCGCCGGAATGACAGACCGCTATGCCATTCGCGAGCATACGCAGCTATTCCGGATGGGAGGCGATGCCGCGCTGTGAGCGCCTGGAGGCGCCTATGGCCGATTCACCGGTTTCCATGGCGCCGCTGCTGCGTGGTCAGCGTTCCAGCAAGGGTTTCAGATAGCGTCCCGTGTAGCTTTGCGGGGTCGCGGCAATGGCTTCCGGAGTGCCCTGCGCGATGAGATAGCCGCCCTTGTCGCCGCCTTCTGGCCCCATGTCGATCACCCAGTCCGCCGCCTTAATGACATCGAGATTGTGTTCGATGATCACCACCGTATTGCCGCCTTCCACCAGCTTGCGCAGCACGTCCAGCAGCAGCGCGATATCCTGGAAGTGCAGGCCCGTGGTGGGTTCATCCAGGATGTACAGCGTGCGGCCCGTGCTGCGCTTGGACAGCTCCAGAGACAGCTTGACGCGCTGTGCCTCGCCGCCGGATAGCGTGGTGGCGCTCTGCCCAAGCCGCAGGTAAGACAGGCCGACATCCATCAGCGTTGTCAGCTTGCGTGCCACGGAAGGTACGGCGTCAAAATATTCCAGCGCCTGTTCCACGGTAAGGTCCAGTACCTGGCTGATGTTGCGGCCGCGATAGCGGATCTCCAGCGTTTCTCTGTTGTAGCGCTTGCCGCCGCAGACATCGCAGGGCACATACATGTCGGGCAGAAAATGCATTTCAACCTTGACCACGCCGTCGCCCTGGCAGGCTTCGCATCGGCCTCCCTTGACGTTAAAAGAGAATCGCCCGGGATCGTAGCCGCGCGTGCGGGATTCCGGCACGCCTGCGAACAATTCGCGGATGGGCGTGAACATGCCGGTATACGTGGCAGGATTGCTGCGAGGCGTGCGGCCTATGGGGCTTTGGTCCACATTGATGATTTTGTCGAAATGCTCCAGCCCTTCGAGCGCATCGTACGGCGCAGGTTCGGTTTGTGCGCGATGCAGTTTTTGCGCAACGGCTGTGGCCAGCGTGTCGTTGATCAGCGTGGATTTTCCC
Source organism: Allopusillimonas ginsengisoli (assembly GCF_004153455.1). GTDB lineage: Bacteria > Pseudomonadota > Gammaproteobacteria > Burkholderiales > Burkholderiaceae_B > Allopusillimonas > Allopusillimonas ginsengisoli. Next base: position 56,554 of record NZ_SDQE01000012.1, read on the forward strand.
GAACCGGACACGCCCGTAATGCACACAAGGCGGCCCGCGGGGATGGCCAGTTCGACGTGCTTCAGGTTGTTCCCGCGCGCGCCCTTCAGGCGCAGCCAGTCTTGGTCCGGCGAGACAGCGCGACGCGGGCCGATGTCGATGCGGCGAGCGCCACTCAGGTACTGGCCGGTCAAGGACCTGGGGTTTTGCTCAAGATCCGCGGGGGTGCCCTGAGCCACGATGTGCCCGCCGTGCTCGCCAGCGCCAGGGCCCATGTCCAGAACAAAATCCGCAGCGCGGATCATGTCTTCGTCGTGCTCGACCACGATGACGCTGTTGCCCAGGTCGCGCAGATCCTGCAGCGTTCGGATGAGGCGATCGTTGTCGCGCTGGTGCAGGCCGATGGAGGGTTCATCCAATACATACATGACACCTGTCAGGCCTGAGCCGATCTGGCTAGCCAGGCGGATGCGCTGGGCCTCGCCCCCTGATATCGTGTCGGCGCTGCGGTCAAGCGACAAATAGTTCAAGCCGACATTGTTCAGGAACTGCATCCGGGCTTCGATCTCGCGCACGATGCGCTCGGCAACGTCTTTTTTCGCGCCGCCCAGTTCCAACGCCTGAAACCATGCCAGACATGCGGACAATGACAGGGCTTCTACCTCATAGATGGCCCTGCCCCGGGGCGTGCTGCCTTCAGGGCCGCCTCCCAGCAGCACGTGACGGGCTTCGGTGCGCAGCCGCGACCCCTGGCAGTCTGGGCAGACTTTGACCTGCCGGTATTTGCCCAGCTCTTCGCGCACGGCATTGGAATCTGTTTCGCGCCAGCGCCGTTCGAGATTGGGCAGGATGCCTTCGAACGCATGCTTTTTGACGGTCGTGCGGCCCTTTTCGTTCAGATAGAGGAAAGAGACTTCTTCGTCTCCGGACCCATACAGCACTTTGTCGCGTATTTCCTGCGGCAATTCTTCGAACGGCGTGTTCAGATCAAAATGATAGTGCGCGGCCAGACTGGTGAGCAGCGTATGGGTGAAGGCATTGCGCTTGTCCCATCCGCTGATCGCACCGCTGGCCAGGCTCAACTCCGGGAAGGCGACGACACGCTTGGGGTCGAACACCTCGACAGAGCCCAGCCCGTCACACGTGGGGCAGGCGCCTACGGGGTTGTTGAAGCTGAATAGGCGAGGCTCGAGCTCGGACAGGCTGTAGTGACACACCGGACAGGCATAGCGGCTGGAAAATGGCAATTCTTCGCCGGTATCCATGTTCAGCGCCAGTGCGCGGCCTTCGGCCAGCTTGAGTGCGGTTTCGAAGCTTTCGGCCAGTCGCTGCTGGATCTCGGGCCGCACGCGAAGGCGATCCACCACCACGTCGACATCGTGTTTTTCTGTTTTCTTGAGCGGGTCAAGCGCATCGATGGCCTGCATGTTGCCGTCGATGCGCAGGCGCACAAAGCCCTGCGCCTGAAGGCTGGCGAACTCATCTTCGAAGCTGCCCTTGCGCGCCCGTGCGATGGGCGCAAGAATGGCCAGCCGGGTATCTGGCGGCAGGCTCAGCACCTTGTCGACCATCTGGCTGACGCTTTGCGCCTGCAGGGGCAGGTTGTGATCCGGGCAATAGGGGGTGCCCACCCGCGCATACAGCAGGCGCAGGTAATCATGAACCTCGGTAATGGTGCCGACAGTGGAGCGGGGGTTATGCCCCGCTGACTTCTGTTCAATGGAGATGGCCGGAGACAAGCCCTCGATCAGGTCGACGTCGGGTTTGTCCATCAACTGCAGGAATTGGCGAGCGTAGGCGGACAGACTTTCTACATAGCGCCGCTGGCCTTCCGCATAGAGCGTGTCGAATGCGAGCGACGATTTCCCCGAGCCCGACAGGCCTGTCACCACCACCAGTTTGTGGCGTGGCAGGTCGACGGAGATGTTTTTCAGATTGTGCGTTCGGGCGCCGCGGATGCGTATCGCTTCCATAAGCTCGCTGGTTAGGGGTTCGAAAGGGCAACTTGTTACTATAACGCGCCAGCCGTTTCCCTGCGCTGGCCTTTAGCACGGCCGCAGTACGCGGCAGCGATATGGTTTAATTGATCCAACCCTATGAGCACCCACACCTCTCCTTCAGCCAGCCCCTCCAGGACCAAGCTCAAACTGACCCCTGTCGAGCGCCGCGCCAGCGTCATGCTGGCCTTGCTGTTCGCCGCCCGCATGTTGGGCCTATTTCTGCTCACGCCGGTTTTTGCCGTGGTGGCGCAAACGATTCCAGGCGGCGATAATGCGGCGCGCGTCGGGCTGGCCCTGGGCGCCTACGGCCTGACGCAAGCCGTCATGCAGATTCCGCTGGGCATGGCGTCCGACCGTTTTGGCCGCCGCCCGGTCATTGTGTTCGGAATGGTGCTGTTCATCATCGGTGGTGTCATCTGTGCCCTGGCACGCGATGTGGACTGGATACTGGCAGGGCGCGTTATCCAGGGCCTGGGGGCTGTCTCGGCCGCCATCACCGCCTGGGTGGCTGACGCCACCCGTCCGGAAGTACGGACGCGCGCGATGGCGATGGTGGGCGGATCCATCGGCATCTCGTTTGCGGTTTCGCTGGTGCTTTCACCTATGCTGGTGGGCGAATTCGGCCTGTCGGGGCTTTTTTGGGCCATCAGCCTGCTGGGCTTTGTCTGCCTGCTGATCGCGGCGTTTGTGGTGCCCTCTGTGCCCCAGACCAAAAGCCCCATTGTCCAGGCCCGGGCGCGCGATGTATTGCGCCACGTTGACCTGCTGCGCTTGAATTTTGGCGTGTTCTGTCTGCATTTCATTCTGATGGCGCTGTTTATCGTGGCGCCCGGCATGCTGGCGCGCCTGGGCGGTTACGATTCGGCCAATCTGTGGGAGGTTTATCTGCCCGTCATCCTGATGTCCTTCGTGCTCATGGTGCCCGCCGTGTTTTATACCGAGACACGGCACGCACACAAGGTCGCGCTGGAGATCGCGGTGGCCGGCCTGGTGGTGGTGCTGGCGCTGATGCCGCTGGCCAGCCACAATTTCTTTGCCCTGGTGGCCATGCTGATCGGCTTTTTCATTGCCTTCAACATTCTGGAAGCCTTGCAGCCTTCACTGGTGTCGCGCGTGGCACCCCCGGAATACAAAGGCCTGGCGCTCGGCTTTTACAATACGGCGCAATCGCTGGGCGTATTCATGGGGGGCGCGATGGGCGGCTTGCTCGCGTCAAAAGGAAGTATCTCCTCGGTGTTCCTGCTGTCGGCGGGACTGGCTTTTGCCTGGTTTCTGACTGCGCGAGGATTCAGGTCGCAGTCCTGATGTGCGGGGCCCCCGGGCCAGGGGGCCTTGTGCTGGCGCCGTTTACGGACCAGGGCGTTTTTCTCATCCCTGGCGTTCAGGCGAGGGCTGTGTTGCTGCTGAAACGGCAGGGCGATTCAAGCCGTCCGCATTTGCACGGTATCCGTATGCGTAACACCCTAAAATCGTCGATAATGGCTCATTAAGTACTATTCAGTTTTAAAGGTATCGTCATGGCCTCAGTCAACAAAGTCATTCTCGTCGGCAATCTCGGCCGCGACCCAGAAGTCCGCTACAGCCCGGATGGCGCGGCCATCTGCAATGTTTCCATCGCGACCACGTCTCAATGGAAAGACAAGGCGACCGGCGAGCGCCGCGAAGAAACCGAATGGCATCGCGTCGTGTTTTACAACCGTCTGGCCGAAATCGCCGGCGAATATCTGCGCAAAGGCCGTTCCGTCTATGTCGAAGGCCGTCTCAAAACGCGCAAGTGGCAGGATAAGGAAACCGGCGCCGACCGCTACAGTACCGACATCGTCGCCGATCAGATGCAAATGCTTGGTGGTCGCGAGAGCGGAGAAGGCGGCGCGGGCGGCGGTGACTACAACCAGGCCCCTCCTCAGCGCAGCCAGCGTCCCGCACCCCAGCAGCAGCGCCCCGCCGCGCAGTCGCAGTCTGCGCCCGCCAATCTGGCGGATATGGACGACGATATTCCATTCTGAGCGGTTCGCAAGCTGCTCAGTGTCTTGCAGGTGAGAGTCCTGCAAGGCATTTATGCTTGGTAGCCTTCGAATCTGGGGCGGGCGTTCGAAGCGCAGTGTGGCTAGGTATGCGAAATCGATGCGGGCTAACGCGGTGTCTCTCGAACGCTAGTGAGCCGCAAAGAAACGGCCACACCCCGCAAATCATTCAGGCTTGATGTGTTTTGCCTTGATGATCTCCGCCCACTTCGTTCTTTCGCCACTCAAGTAGGCTAAGAAAGCCTCTGAGGAGCCGCCTGCGGGCTCGAAGCCCAGCGCACGAAGCCGGGTGATCGTCTCGGGATCTTGCAGCGCTTGGGCAAAAGCCTTCTGCAAGATCGCGACCACTTCTGGCGGGGTCCCGGCTGGAACAAGCGCTCCAGACCAACCATTTGCGTCAACGTCGTGAATGCCTATATCGCCCAGGCTGGGGATTTCGGGTGCCAAGGGTGAACGCTGGGGCGACAGCACTGCCAATGCTTTGAGCTTGCCTGCTTCTATTGCATCTGACAGGCCGGCAAGCCCATCCGCACCCAGTTGAACATGCCCGCCCAATAAGTCCGTTTTGAGCGGACCGGATCCCTTGTAGGGGATATGCTGCATGACAGCGCCTGTTCGCAAACTGAGAAGCTCCATCACGAGATGTGCATTAGCACCCGTGCCGGCCGATCCGAAGTTTAGCGAGTCCGGATTTGCCTTGCCCTGGTCAATGACCTCTTGCATCGTGGAAACTGGTGAACCGGGTGCGGCCACCAGGACGTTGCTGTAGCGCGTCAGCTGGATCACGGGCGTGAAATCATCGAATTTCCAGCCCAGTTTGTCGAACAAGGCTTCGCTCGTTGTGAAGTTGGGCGCTGTTACCAGTACTGTGTATCCGTCGGCCGGGGCGCGCGCAACAAACTCAGTACCTATATTGGCCGAGGCCCCCGCCCTGTTCTCGACGATGACAGGCTGCTTCAGCGAAGTGGATAAGCGGTCCCCCATCAGGCGCGCCACGATATCCGTGCCGCCACCTGGGCTGTACGGCACCACGATGCGTATGGGTTTGCTTGGAAAATCGTGCGCCCATGCGCTGGTCACACATAGCGCAAACGCCAGAAAGAGGCGGCTCGTAAAGGTAATCATTGCTACTCCCCCACTGCTTTTATGATGATGAATTAGGCCAGCGCAAGCTTAGCGAACGAATTGTCGACATAACGATCAAGCGGCACGCCATGCGTCTTGATGATTCCGATCTTCTCCATGAGTTGCACCCCTTCCTTCCAGGCCTGCTCGTCGCATACGATGCGTTGAACATTGCCCGTCGGCTCACAGTAGGTTTTCAGCATGGACAGAACGCTGCGGCCCTTTTCGACATCAGCCCCTTCGACAGGGTTGAACTGCGCAACAATCGAGATCAACTCATCGAAATTCCGTTCGTCTTGCATGTAATCGAGGCCTTTGCGGCACACTTTCAAAAACTTGACGATCGCATCACGATTCCTGGCGTCCGCTGCGTTCTTCTTGGAGATCAGAATCGCATCGCCAGGCAGTGGAACGTAGTCGTGCAGCGGGGCGTAAAGCAGATCGATATTCATCTTCTGCAAGGCGAACTTGCTGTCTGGAAAAACGAAGAAGGCGTCTACGTCTCCCCGCTGGAGAAAGGCGGCCCCCGAAGACGACGAACCGGTAACGACCTTCGTCACGTTGGCGGGATTCAGCCCGACGGCAAGACTCATCGCGTCCAGCAGGACGTCGGTGGCGCCGCCGAGCGACATGACACCAATCGTCTTGCCCTGGAGTTGGGCTGCCTGATTGATGGGTTTGTTCTTTAATGACGCCAGCTCGAAAAAACCTTTATAGGTGACCTGCCCTATGGTCAGCAGATCCGCCCCTTGATCGGCGATTGCCGGGCACGAGGTTGAAGAGGAAGCTTGACCAAAAAACGAATTGGACGAGGCCACTTGAATGACGCTTTGGGCGGTTCCTGTCCCAACGCGAATGTCGACATTCAGCCCTTCGTCTTTGAACCAACCCTTTGCCACGCCAACGAGCACGTACGAGTGCACAAGATTAATTCTTGCGGGCGACACCCAACTGAGCGATGTCGGGCTCGCGAATGTGATGGACGGAAACAGGAGCGAGCTCCCAATGCCGGAGAGTGCAGCCACCGAAGCAAGGCAAAATGATCTTCTGTTCATGTTGTTACCCGTAAAAGTTGCGCGACTATTCGGTGAATGCGCCAAGGGCCCATTTTTCTGGGTCCGAGAAGCGAGATTCAAAGCACGCCGGTCGTTGTGCTTGGCTGCGATTGTTTACATAGAGGCGCCACAGCAATCGGCGTTTTTCCAGCTCTTCGTGATCTTCGAATGCTGTACGCGAATGCAGCACGACATGGTTGTTGAGAAGCTGAATATCACCGCGCTGGAAGTCCATGTGAACAATGAACTCGTCGCTGTGGCAAAGGCGATCGAATTCGTTCATCGCAGCCACTTGGCGATCGCTCAATCGCGGCACCTCGGAAAAGCGCTGTGCGGATTCGATGTATTCCCTGCAATAGCGATTGAATACCTCGCCGTTATGCTCGTGAAAGAGCGCAGTCACATAATAGGGAAGAACGCCTTCGACCTCCTCGCCCCGGCGGTCATAATGAAACGGCTCACACAGCACCTGGAGCAGGTCGGGTGTGTGTGTTTTCATATGGTTGTAGATGGCCACCGAACTCACGATGGCCGAGAGTCCTCCGGACTTGGCGGGATGCATACACAGCAGGGCAACACAGTCACACGAGTCGCTATGGAAATCCATGTGCATGCCGGTTTGATAGCCTCTCACGCTGGCATCGGCCTTCCAGTCTTTGGCATAATTCATGACTTTGCCAATGACGTCGCCCTTGGGGTTCTGTGCAACCACTTGGCCAAAATAGCGTCCCACGGCAGCATATCCATAGGCCGCTTCGGACTGCGTCAGCGAATCCAGCGGAAAACCGCGGAACAGCACGAATCCCCGGCCAGTCAAGACGTCTTCGGCCGCACGATGCAGGGTCTGATGCAGCGTGCCCGTCTGTTGCGCGAAAAAATGCTGCTCTATTTCATGGGTTGGCCGGCTTTCCGCCGCCAGCGACTTTGCCGCGGCAACGATCTGCTTGCATTCATCGGCGGTGAAAGTCACTGTCCAAGTGCTCGGGTCGTCGGCGGCTGCATGGGTCCATGCAGCAGGATGGTTTTTCGTCTCCAACTCGATCATTGCTCAGTTCTCCAAAGCTGTGGTGGATGGCGCGCGTATAAGCAAACGGCGCAGGGATGAAACGCTGGTGTAGAAAACAATGCCAAAGACCATCAATATCAGAACAGTCGCGAACATCTGATCGACTTTCAGTGCATTGAGTGTCATGACGATAAGTGCTCCGAGCCCTTCGTTGCCGCCCAGATATTCCCCCACAATGGCCCCGGTAACAGCCAGCACGCTGGCCGTCTCGATACCTGTAAGCACAAAGGGAAGAATGGCTGGCACCTCCAGCGACCTGATCACCTTGATGCGATTTGCGCCAATGATGCGGAACAGATCGTACTGGCGCTCAGGAATCGAGCGAAAGCCGAGAATGGTGTTTTTCAGAATGGGAAAGAACGAGAGCAGTGCAACCATGAAAACCTTGGACTGGATGCCAAAGCCGAACCAGAGAATGAACAGCGGCATAAGCGCCACTTTCGGTGTCACTTGCGATCCGATGAGGAACGGGCTCAGCACGATCTCGGCCAATCGAAATTTGGAGATCAGTGCGCCAAACAAGACCCCAAACGTAATCGAGATGGAAAAGCCGATGAGTACTTCGGAAACGGTGATGGTCAGATGTCTTCCGAACCATGGCTGCTGCACCAGATGAAAGGCGGCGCGAAAGATGGTCGACGGAGATGGCAGTACGAGAGGGCTGATCTGAAGCGCCCTGACCAAAAACTCCCACGCAAGCAGAAACACCACAATGACAACTGCCGACACACTCAAGTGCTGGAGGCCACGCAGAACGGCCACACCCCTTTTTTTGTTTTCTTGCATGGTTTATCCGCCAAGGTCGATTTTTATTTGGGCCGAAAGGGCGACTGCCTCGGGTTTGGCCAGCCACGCTGCGCCTCGGGGTCGAGGCGCATCGATGCGATAGGTTGCCTTGATGCGGCCGGGATGCGGCGTCATGACAACCACCCTGTCCGCGAGCAATACGGCTTCGGAAATCGAGTGCGTGACCAGTACGACAGTCGCGTTGGAGGCGTGCCATACGCGCTCCAGCAGTTCATTCATGCTTTCGCGGGTAATGGCATCCAGCGCACCGAAGGGTTCGTCCATGAGGATCAGGCCAGGCTTGCAGATGAGCGCGCGAGCCAGGGACACACGCTGGCGCATGCCGCCGGATAGCTCGGAGGGGAAGGCATCGAGGAATTTTTCGAGCCCAACCTGCGCTGCGAGCTCCGCGACGCGACCCTCCGCCAACTTGGCCTGGCCTTCCGCCTCCAGCGGAAGGCGAATGTTTTCGGCGACGGTGCGCCACGGCAGGAGATTGGGTTCCTGGAACACAAATCCGACACGCCCCGCGATGCGCGGCAAAGCCTGGTTCTTGGTTCCGTAGATCGAGTACCCCTCAAGCTTCAGGGCACCGCTGGAGGGCGGGTTAAGACCGGCAAATGCACGCAGAAGACTGGTCTTGCCGCACCCTGACTTGCCGACGAACACGCAGAACTCGCGTTTGCTTACTTGCATCGACAGCCCTTCATAGGCCACTACAGCGGCGTTGTAGCGCTTCGTCAAATCCACAGCCTCTATGGCAAATGTGTCCACGGATTGAGCTCCTTGTTTGGGCCCGCCGGAGCGGGTTGACGACGCCAGCTCTGTGCGCCTGCCTGCCGCCTCAGGTTCGCATGCGCACCTGGATGGCCTTGATTTTCGTTGGGTGTGTCTATACTATTTGTGTCTTAATGTCTTGTCAATAGGACAATTAAAAGCCGGCTTGCGTGAAAACGGAACCGGTCGATTTGTATACCCTGTCCAGTAACGTTATCAATCCAGGTAATGGTTGTTTATTTGGAGCGAGAGATCCTTATGCATGATCGAGAGTACGGCGCGCGAGCGGTGATTGGCGTTGCCATTCCGCAGGCTAATCCTACGGTGGAGCCAGAGATGGCGGCCTTGATGCCGCCTGGCGTTTCCCTTGTGGCCACGCGTCTGACGAGCCAGTGCAGCGAGCCGCGCGAGCGCTTGTTCCAATACGAGTCGGGCTTTCACCATGCGCCTGCCAGTTTCGATACATTGAAGCTTGATGCGCTGGGCTTTGCCTGTACCGGGGCTTCGTATTTAGTCGGCGCCGCGGTTGAGGACGAGCGGATCGCTGAGCTTTCAAATTCGGTCGGGTACCCGGTGATGTCTGCTGCGCAAGCCATCAAGGCGGCGCTCTCGCGCTTGAAGGCGCGGCGCATGGCATTGCTGTCGCCCTATGCCGCGTGGTTGACGGACGCCGGTCTGGATTATTGGCGCGAGCAGGGAATTGAAATTGTGCAAACGGCGACGATTGCGCTGCCCAGCAGCGATACACGCGGCGTCTACGCCATACGAAACGCCTCGGTAATGCAGGTCAGTGAGGCTTTCATGGGCGTGAGTGCGGACGTTTTATTGTTGTCCGGCACCGGCATGCCGACACTTCGTGCGTTGGAACCCCTTCAGCAGAAGCTGGGCATTCCGGTGCTCAGCTCGAACTACTGCCTGGCCTGGGCGCTTCTTGATCGTCTCGAGCTGTTGTCGCCACGTGCGGACGGTGGTTCGCTGCTCAGCGGGTACGAGTCCGCGCTTGAGCGCCTGTAACGCGAAACGAACTCAGGGAATGGGCCGGCCGAGGTCCACCTGCATCTTATTGTCGGCATCACGCGTCCAGGAGATGCGAAACTGAAAACGATCGGGGTGATAGTAAATTTCAGCAAAATTGACTGGCTGATCATTTTCGTCGAAAAACAGGCGACTGACTTTCAATAGAGGAGCGCCGACGTGCGTTTGCAATAACTGGGCCTGGCTGTCGTCGGCCAGACAGCACGCTATGGATTGCTCGACGCGGGAGATTTCTACGTTTGAGCGTAGCAGCATGTCGATCAGATTGTATTTTTTCAAATCTTCTTGAGTGAATGCCCGGCCTACGGATTCAGTGACGTGGCTAACAGATAGAGAAAAAGGCTTGTTACGCAACATGCGCACGCGCGTTGCGTTCTGAACAATGGCGCCAGGGCTGAGATTCAAGGCATGAGCCACGGTGGGCGAGGCTGCCTGATACTCGAACTGAATCAGTTTGATCGTGGTTCCGTGCCCAATATGGGAGAGATTGACGAGAAGTTCCTGAATGCCTGCTGCAATCGGTTTGCCAACCTGAAGCGAAGCGGCTTCCTGGGTGACGGTGGTACCTTTGCCGCGGCCGCGCGTCAGCAAGCCTTCGTCTGCAAGAATATTCAACGCGCGCTGTATGGTAATGCGGCTCACACCAAAGGTCGTCATGAGCTCTGTTTCGGCTGGCAGTACGTGCCCCGGCGCATACATCCCACTGATAATCCGTTCGCGGAAAAGCAGATACAGCCTGTGGTACAGAGGCAAAGGCGACGGCCCGCCCAAAACAGATTCCGACGTTTTGCGGACATCGCCAGCAATTGGTGAAGAACGTTTCATTGTTTGTAATCAGATTTGTGCAGTAGGATGAATGATATATGGTTAAGACTTTAGCTGCACTGTAGAACCCGCGCTGATGACTGTGTGGTCGGGCATCCCTCACTATGGCATCTCTGCACGGTGGGAGCGCTGTTCGCACAAAGTGGGCGTGCGCCAGCCGGTCGATTTCGGCTAGTCTCCCAATTCTATGTAAGATGTATGGGTAATTTGTATATAACCAAACATCATTAATAGTCTACTGTCACAAGAAGGGAGCTTGTCATGGCATATATCCTGCAAAGAGGCCTTGCCGCCTTGTTCGTCTGTATGACCTTGGGTTTTGTCCCCGCATCGGCGGATGAAACGTCGATAGCGCTCAAGCCTATACAAGTCAGCCCTCATGTGTACTATTTTGGCGGTGAATCCAGCATGGCCAGCGCGGCGAACAAAGGCTTTATGTCCAATGCCGGCTTTGTTGTCACCGAGGACGGCGTCGTGGCGTTTGATGCCCTGGGCACGCCTGCACTGGGCGAAGCCATGCTGACTGCGATCGCGAAGATTACCGATCAGCCGGTCAAACGCGTCATCGTCAGTCATTATCATGCGGATCACATTTATGGCCTGCAGGCCTTCCAGGCTGCGGGCGCCGAGATCTGGGCGCACACCAAGGGGCAAGGCTATCTGCATTCCGATATTGCGCAGGAGCGCCTTGAGCAGCGTCGGGCTGACCTTGCACCCTGGGTCAATGAAAACACCAGGGTATTGCCGGCTGACCGCTGGCTGGATTTCGCGGATGGCAAAAAAATTCCGTTCACGATGGGCGGCATGCATTTCCAGATTATCGATGTCAGTGGCGCGCACTCGGACGAAGATATTATGTTGTTTGTGGAAGAGGACAAGGTGCTGTTCGCCGGCGATCTGTATTTCACGGGCCGTGTGCCATTCGTGGGCGATGCGGACAGCAAGGCCTGGCTGGCGGCGCTGGACAGCATGCTGGATGCAGACCCCAAGGTTGTCGTCCCTGGTCACGGCGCATCGTCCACCAATACCAAGGAAGACATGGCGCTGACACGCACCTACCTTGAGTACCTGCGCAAGGAGATGGGCGCGGCGGTTGAGGATATGACGGGATTCGAAGAAGCCTATGCATCAACGGACTGGAGTCAGTTCGAATCCTACCCCGCCTTTGAGGATGCCAATCGCATCAATGCCTATGGGCAGTATCTGGTGATGGAGCGGGAAAGCCTGGAGGGCAAGTAGCCGCCCATGCGTTTGCGGCAGGCACCGCAGAAGGCGCCGTCGATAGGGCTGGCCCGGCGATGAACGGCATGCTCCTTTCGGCGCGGGCTTTGCCGAACCCGGAGCCTGTTGTCATCGCGCGATCCATCAATGGACCCTGGCCCCTCAATGCAATTCGGGATGTTGCTTGAGGGGTGTGTCGTCGCGCACAGGCACTGTCTGGCGTTCTATCATGCGGCGCACCCGGGGAGGTTCGGCGCCGCGATGCAATGCCAGGATTCTGTCGAACACCTCGGCATCGGCAAATGTGCGGCGCTGGTGATGGCGCACGTATTCCACCCAGGTCGGCACGTGGTAGCTTTCTGTCCAGATGTGGGGGTTTTCGAGGTCGCGCAGCAGTGCCCATTGTCGTGCGCCGTCCCGGATGCGGATGCGTCGGCGCTGGGCCATGGCGCGCAGGAACGGGCGGATGTCTTCTTGTGCAATCTCATAATCAAGCGTAACCATGATGGGGCCGCTGCGCGGGCGCAGATCCAGGCTCAGTTCAGGCTCGTGGAAGCGATCAAGGGGATCCAGATTCAGCGTGCCGAACTCCGGCAAGGCGTAGCGCAAGCCGATCAGCGCGCCGATCAGGAGGACGAGGCCGGATACAAACAGCGCGCTGTTTGCGCCGTGGGCATCGGCGATGAGGCCCCAGATCCAACTGCCCGACGCCATGCCGCCAAAGGCGGCGGTCTGGTAGATGGCAAGCGCCCTGCCAACGACCCATCTGGGCGTGGACAGTTGCACAGTGACATTGAAGAGGGAGAGCGTCATGACCCAGCAAGCGCCTGCAGGCAGCAGCATGAGGCAGCTAAGCCAGGTGTCTCGACTATATGAGAGCAGCACCGCGCTCAAGGCAAAAATCAGGAATGCCGCGCGCACGATTGTTTCGTTGCGCCAGATTTCGCGCACTCTTGCATTGAGCAGCGCGCCGATAATGGCGCCGGCGCCGAAACACCCCAGCAGGATCCCGTAGGTGAAGGCGCCACCCTTGACGAGGTCGCGCGCGACCAGCGGCAGCAGCGCAAGCACGGAGATGGCCGCAAGCCCAAAGAGAAAGCTGCGAAACATGACTTTGAGCAGGTTGGGCGACATGATGATGTATCGCAGCCCTGCCGAAATCGCGCTGCCAAAGGCTTCGCGCGGCAGCGTATGCGGTGCGCGCCTGGGCTTCCAGCGCGTGAGCGCCACGATGAGCGCAATATAGCTGACGGCATTGAGCGCGAAGGCGAGGGCTGCGCCGGCGAGCGCGACGATCATGCCGCCCAGTGCCGGACCGACGCTGCGCATCAGGTTGTAGCCCATGCTGTTGAGCGTGACTGCGCCCGGCAAGTCTTCGCGCGGCACGAGATCGCCCATGGAGGCTTGCCAGGAGGGGTTGTGCAGTGCCGTGCCGCAGCCGATCAGGAAGGTAAAAGCCAGCAAAAACCAGGGTGTCAGGCCGCCTGTGAGGGCGAAAACCGCCAGAATTGTCGAGACAACCATCATCATGATCTGTGCCGTGAGCATGATATTGCGGCGATCAAAACTGTCTGCCAGCGCGCCCGCCGCCAGCGAGAAGATCATGATGGGCAGCGTTGTGGCTGCCTGCACCAACGCCACCATGTCATCTGAATTCGAGATGCTCGTCATCAACCAGCCGGCCCCCACCGCCTGCACCAAGCCCCCCAGATTGGAGGCCAGTGTGGCGGTCCATAAGGAACGGAATGTGAGGTGCCGGAAGGGTGCCAGGGGTGATGCGCTCTGGGGCATGTCGAAATCTCCTGTCTGCTTAGTCGAGATGTGCATGCCCGCGGGCGAGCGTCATTGGGTCAGGAGCAACCTGGCGGTTTGCTGCTGGCAATGCGCGTGGGCTGGCTGTCGGTCTTTGCCTGGAATTCTACTGTAACCTTTGCCCAGCGAAAACCGGTCGACTGCCTTACTGAAAATCCAAATCCGCCTGGATGGCATCAATGCCCGCCTGAGCGCAGGCCTGGTCGGCATCGCCGCCGGGGGCGCCCGATATGCCGATGGCGCCCACGAGCGAGCCGGCCGCTTCAATGGGCAAACCGCCGCCCAGCGCGAGAATATGATTGAGATGGCGTATTCCGGAGGTTGCCTTGCCCGGTTGCGTGGCCTCGGCCAGTTCGTTCGTGGACATGCGGAAGCTGGCGGCGGTATAGGCTTTGCGTGTGGCGGTCTCTGGTGTATGGGGGCCTGCATAACGGTCGCGCAAGACCGCGATCGGCGTGCCGGACCGGTCGGTAACGCTGACGGCAACCTGGTAGCCGCTGTCCTGGCACGACGCCAGGGCAGCCTGGGCCGCAGTCAAGGCCGCTTCCGTGGTCAGGGTATCGCTGGAGTAGGTGGCGTCGGCCGCCTGAACGGTGCTGCAGACCAGGCAGGCCAAGCCCAGTGCAACCAGGGTCTGGTGTCGTCTCTTCATCGTATGTCTCCTTATTTGCAGGCTGAATCAGGGGTTCTATCATATTATTTTTAGGTATTAATTTATATTATTATAGATATATTGAATTTAGGAGTACTGCCATGATTTTCAAGCAGCTTTTCGACTCCTCTTCGTCAACGTATACCTACCTGCTGGCAACGGCTCACGGAGGGAAGGCCCTGTTGATTGATCCTGTTAAAGAGCATATGGATCAGTATCGCCAACTGCTGGCCGAATTGGACGTTGAACTGGTTTACGCGATCGATACGCATACGCATGCAGACCATATCACTGCGCTCGGTGATCTGCGCGACATGACGGGATGCATCACGATCATGGGAGACCAGTCCAAGGCGGCCTGCGTATCCCAATACGTCAAGGACGGCGAGCGGCTGAGTGTGGGTGATATCTGCCTGCAAGCCTTGTACACGCCGGGGCATACCCACGAGTCTTTCTGTTTTGTGCTGAATCCCGACCAGCCTGTAGCGGTATTCACCGGCGATGCCTTGTTGATCCGGGGTACAGGCAGAACGGATTTTCAGGGCGGCGATGCGGGGCAGTCGTGGGATTCCATCATGCAAAAGCTCTTTAGCCTGCCTGATCACACGGTTGTGTATCCAGCGCATGATTACAAGGGCTGTACGTCTTCCACGATCGGCGATGAAAAGCGGCTCAATCCCCGCCTGGCCGGCAAGACGCGGGAAGAATATATCGAAACGATGAATGCACTGAATTTGCCGTCGCCAAAGATGATGGATGTCGCGGTGCCAGCGAATTTGGCATGTGGGCAAACGGATCGATGAGTGTTGTCGGGGCTGGCAGCGGTTTGCGCATGCAGCCTGGCCATCGCTGGCCAGGCCTGACCGAACGGCACGGCGCCGTGCGGTCAGGCGGCGGCCCGGCCTGTGGGCAGGCGACGCCTGAGGCCGTCGATGATGACGAGTTCGGCTTCGCGTGTGAATGCGTTGGCTTCGACCATGGCCCAGGCCTGGCCCATGGTAACGAGCCGGAACTCGCTGACTTCGCCGTCCTGGTTTTCGGGTTTGACCGAATCGGGCAGGATGCAATCGCTGACGAGCACGTCCTCAACCTGGTATCCCTCCGGGAGACGGCGGTGCATGCGCAGAATCACGCGCAGTGGATCCCTGTTCTGCATGTCCTCCGGCCTGAGGCCGGCCTCTTCGTTGCTTTCTCGCAACAGCGATATTTCAAGGTCTTC
This sequence comes from Allopusillimonas ginsengisoli, assembly GCF_004153455.1. GTDB lineage: Bacteria > Pseudomonadota > Gammaproteobacteria > Burkholderiales > Burkholderiaceae_B > Allopusillimonas > Allopusillimonas ginsengisoli. Next base: position 72,130 of record NZ_SDQE01000012.1, read on the forward strand.
ACCGGCGCCCGCAAGGCCGCCAACGAGCGTATCCCACATGTCGGGGTCGGTGGACTTGGTGGCGGAACGGCGTGCTATCCACAGCCGGCCATCGGGCGCCCAGGCGTTCAGGTGGACCGCCTTGGTCAACAAGCCAAGGGGGCGGACCGCCGCGCGTTCGATGGCGCTGAGGCGTCGTCCTTCTCCAAAGACATCGAGCAGTTCGTTGCGCCATCCGCGCAAGCAGCCTTTGTCGCGCAACGTGGCGGCGATATTGGCGAGTACGGCTTCCAGACGCAAGCGTTGGCGCGGCGCGGCGGTGACGTGGACGGCTTCGGGATCGACATGAACGCCGGGCAGTCCATCGACATTCATCGTGGCTTTCGCTGTGATCCATCCTGCGACGCGACCGGACACAGTGAGCGGACGCGATCCGCTGGGAGGCAGTTGGTGGATGCGCCTTGCAAGCTGCTGTTGGCGCACGGCCAGCGCAGGTTCAATTACGTGAAGAGGTACTTCGTTCATGCCATAATTGTAGTGTATGGCCGAGCGGCCACGCAGATTTTTGCAGCACAAAACACCGTTCATACAAGCGTTATCAGCCCACGGTGGGTTTGAGTTCGCTATAATTCTGCGGTCTTTAAGTAATTCGAGCAGGCATTTTGCGTTGTGTCATTGTAAGCCTGCCACCCAATAATTCAGTGCGCTTCCACGTTTTTTTTGGCCCGGTTTTTTGACCAGGATCAACGTTTGGCATAAGCACGTCGTATTTCGAGGTCAGCATGAAGAAGTTGAGATGGTTATCCGGCGCGGGCGCTTTGCTTATGGCAGGCGCTGCGGTGGCGAAGGTCGAGGATATGCCCGGAGGCCCCAGAGTCAATCAGCTCAACCTCCACGAGGGGGTTACTGAAATTGCCCGCGATATCATGTGGGTGCACTGGATGATGATGATCATCTGTGCAATCATTTTCGTGGGCGTGTTCGGGGTGATGTTTTATTCCATCATCTACCATCGAAAATCACGCGGTGCCGTTGCCTCGAAGTTTCACGAGCATCTGGGCATTGAAGTTGCCTGGACTGTCATCCCCTTCCTGATCGTTATCGGCATGGCGCTTCCCGCTACCCGTACGGTCGTGGCCATGAAGGATACCTCCAGCGCAGACCTTACCGTCAAGGTAACGGGTTACCAATGGAAGTGGGGTTACGAATATCTCGACGGGCCCGCGCAAGGCGTCAAGTTTCTGTCGAACCTGGCTACTCCGCGCGACCAGATCGAAGGCGGGGCGCCTCGCGGCAATCTCTACCTGATGGAAGTCGACAAGCCTCTGGTTGTGCCGGTCGACAAGAAGGTCCGTATTGTGCTGACCGCCAACGACGTCATCCACTCGTGGATGGTGCCTGAGTTCGGCGTCAAGCAAGATGCCATCCCTGGCTTCTTGCGCGATACCTGGTTCCGCGCCGATAAAATCGGCTCCTATCGTGGTCAGTGCGCCGAGCTCTGCGGCAAGGATCACGCCTTCATGCCCATTGTTGTCGACGTCGTGTCCCAGGAAGACTATGATAAGTGGACAGCCGAGCAGAAAAAGGCATTGGCTTCCGCTGCCGACGATCCCAACAAGGAATGGACCAAGGATGAGCTGGTTACCCGCGGTGAAAAAATCTACGCCGCCAACTGTGTAGCCTGTCACCAGGCCAACGGTCAGGGCATTCCGGGCACCTTCCCTGCACTCGACGGCGACGAAAAGTTCGTGCTGGCGCCCAAGAAAGGGCAAATCCTCACCGTGCTCAATGGCCATCCGGGTACCGCCATGCAGGCATTCCGCGACCAGCTCAATGATGTCGAAATTGCTTCGGTCATTACATATACCCGCAATGCATGGGGCAACGCAGGCAAGGGGAAAGACCCTGTTGTGCAACCCAAGGATGTCGTCGAGCTGCGTTGATGCGGCAACCTGAAACGAATTTGACTGTCATTTGCCGGGCTGCTCCACGCAGCAGCCAGGTTGAGTAGGAAGGAGTCCACCATGAGCAGTGTTACTGCCGATCACGTCCCAGCCACCCCGGGGCCCGAAAGCCACGGGCACGATGATCATCACCACAAGCCCCACGGCTGGCGGCGCTGGTTGTTTGCCACCAACCACAAAGATATCGGTACGATGTACCTGATCTTTTCGTTCTGCATGCTGCTCGAAGGCGGCGTGCTGGCCTTGCTGCTGCGCACCGAGCTGTTCTCGCCGGGCTTGCAGTTTTTCCGTCCTGAACTGTTCAACCAGTTCACGACCATGCATGGCCTGATCATGATTTTCGGCGCAGTCATGCCGGCGTTCGTGGGTTTTGCCAACTGGATGATTCCGCTGCAGATTGGCGCATCCGACATGGCTTTTGCCCGCATGAACAACTTCAGCTTCTGGCTGCTGCCCATTGGCGCCACGTTGTTCACGGTGTCATTCTTTGTTCCGGGCGGCGCCAACGCCGCCGGCTGGACGATGTACGCGCCGCTGTCCCTGCAGATGGGGCCTGGCATGGACTTCACCATCTTTGCCGTGCACATACTGGGGGCGTCCTCGATCATGGGGGCCATCAACATTATCGTGACGGTGCTGAACATGCGCGCGCCCGGCATGACAATGATGAAAATGCCGCTGTTTTGCTGGACCTGGCTTATCACTGCCTACCTGCTCATCGCCGTGATGCCTGTGCTGGCTGCCGCGGTGACCATGCTGCTCACTGACCGTCACTTCGGCACGTCTTTCTTTAACGCAGCCGGCGGCGGCGATCCGGTTCTGTATCAGCACGTGTTCTGGTTCTTCGGGCACCCCGAGGTCTACATCATGATTCTGCCGGCATTCGGTATTGTGTCGGCGGTGATTCCAGCCTTTGCCCGCAAGCCGCTGTTTGGCTACGCTTCCATGGTATACGCCACGGCTGCCATTGCCATCCTGTCTTTCCTGGTATGGGCGCACCACATGTTCGCCACCGGCATGCCGGTGACCGGGCAGCTTTACTTCATGTACGCCACCATGCTGATCTCCATTCCTACTGGCGTGAAGGTGTTCAACTGGGTGGCCACCATGTGGCGCGGCTCGCTGACGTTCGAAACGCCCATGCTGTTTTCGATCGGCTTTATCTTCGTGTTTGTCATCGGCGGGTTCACGGGGTTGATCCTGGCTGTGGCGCCTATCGACATTGCGGTGCATGACACCTACTACGTGATTGCCCACTTCCATTACGTGATGGTTGCCGGCTCGCTGTTTGCCATGTTCTCCGGCGCCTACTACTGGCTGCCCAAGTGGACAGGCCGCATGTACGACGAAAAACTGGCCAAGGTGCACTTCTGGTCCAGCATGATTTCGTTCAACCTGACGTTCTTCCCCATGCACTTCCTGGGCCTGGCCGGCATGCCTCGCCGCTACGCAGATTACTCCGCGCAGTTCACCAACTTCAACGAGATTGCCACGATCGGCGCGTTCTGGTTCGGTTTTTCCCAGCTGATATTGCTCTACGTTGCCGTCAAGGCATGGCGCGGCCACGGTGAGCCGGCCCCTGCCAAGCCCTGGGAAGGCGCAACTGGCCTGGAGTGGACTGTGCCTTCGCCAGCGCCCTTCCACACGTTTGTTGAACCACCGGTTGTGAAATAAGGTAGTGACCATGACACCCGAACAACGCCGGAAGAACCGCTATACGGCCATCGCACTGGTAATCCTGGTGATTGCCGTCATGGCATGGGCCTTCTGGCGCGGCTCCTCGCTGGGAGGCTGAGGCAGCCATGGCCGACGACATTAGCCGCCTGGCGCGCCGCAAGCTCAATTTCTTCCAGACAATGAAAGCGGTCGCCTGGGGGCTGTTTGGGGTGCGCAAGGGCAAAGGTTATTCGGAAGACATAGCCAGCCTGAACCCACTGCACCTCGTTATTGCGGGTATTATTGCCGCATTGGTTTTTGTTCTGGCGCTGATCGCGGTTGCGCGCGGGCTGATAGGCTATTTGACCTAATATCTTTAATTCAATAATTCGCAGGAGAACACCATGAGTGCAAGTCACTCGGCTCAGGGGAAAGAGGCACCTTACTATTACGTGCCAGCCGATTCAGTACACCCGGTCCGGGCAAGCTTTTCCTTGCTGCTCACGCTGCTCGGGGCTGCCTTGTGGATCAACAGCTATGAGGCTGGGTTCTGGCTGTTCATTGTTGGCATCATTGGTCTGTTTGTTGTGCTGTATGGCTGGTTCGGTGATGCAATCCGTGAATCAGAAAGCGGCATGAACAGCGTTCGGGTAGACTATTCCTATCGCTGGAGCATGGCCTGGTTTATTTTCTCGGAAGTCATGTTCTTCAGCGCCTTCTTCGGTGCGCTGTGGTATGCCCGCGAAGTCACAACGCCCTGGCTGAGCGACCTGGATCACCAGACACTGCTTTGGCCGAACTTCACCGGCGCCTGGCCCAATTTTGGCCCCGCGGGTGTCGTGTCCGAGTTCAAGACCGTTGGTCCGTTCTGGCTGCCCACGATCAACACGGCGCTGCTGCTGACTTCTGGCCTGACGCTCACGATTTCCCATCACGCATTGCGCGCCGGCAATCGCGGCAAGACCATCTTCTGGCTGCTGGCGACGGTTGTTCTTGGCTTCACCTTTGTGGCCTGTCAGGCCTACGAGTACTACCACGCCTACACAGAGCTGAACCTGCGCTTTGATTCGGGCGCGTATGGTTCGCTGTTCTATATGCTCACGGGCTTCCACGGCTTCCACGTTATCCTTGGTGCGACCTTCCTGACGGTGATTCTGATTCGTCTGCTCAAGGGGCACTTCTCGGCCAACCACCATTTCGGTTTCGAAGGGGCGGCCTGGTACTGGCACTTTGTGGACGTCGTCTGGCTCGGCCTGTACCTGTTTGTATACTGGTTCTAAGGCGTTCAGTAGCCTTTTGCAGGTACACGCATAAAAAAGGCTGGCTTTGCCGGCCTTTTTTTTGGTGTCTAGCGGGCAGGAAGCCCGGTGGTTTCGATCCAGCCCATATGATGGGCGAACAGCACAAACAGGAATAGTGCGATCGACAGGCCAATACGCACAGTGAGGGCGTTGACTGTCCGGTTGGTGCCGCCCTTGTCGCGCATGAGGTAAACCAGGGCGGAGGCCAGGCTTCCCAAAATACCCAGGAAAGCCAGCACGACGAGAATACGCATTATTTGCCTCCGAAAAAAGCTTGAATTATTGCAGACATGGTACGCCTACACACGAGTTATCGCACCCTGGCCGCGCTGGTACTCCTGGCGCTGCTGGCGTATGTGTTCGTGTCTCTGGGAAACTGGCAACTGCGTCGGGCCGCGGAACGCACGGCGATTAGCCAGACGATTGCCCATGGCCGGGCGAGCGCGCCCTTGCATTTGCAGGCCGATACGCCGGATGGCGCGCTGGTTCCCTGGCGCCCTGCGAGCGCCACGGGTGTCTGGCGCCACGATTTGACGGTGTTGCTGGAGAATCGAAGTTATCGTGGGCAGCCGGGTTACTGGGTGGCGACGCCGCTGGTGCTGAGTGACGAGCAGGCAGTGTTGGTGCTGCGCGGCTGGTTGCCTCGCTTTACCGGCGATACGGGCCTGCCGATTCCGCCAGATGTCCCCGTTCCCGACGAGGTGCAGGAAGTACAAGGTGAGCTGTTGGAACGGGTGCCGCGCCTGTTCGAACTGGCAGGATGGGCGGGTGGCGGCGAGGTTAAGCTCCCGGCACACTTGCCGCAGGACAACGGGACAGTGCCGATCGTGCAGAATCTGGACCTGACCGACTACGCGGCGGCAACCGGTTTAAAATTGCTGCCGGCAGTGCTGGCGCAAACGAAGGCGGCACAGCCTGGCAAGATTGACGGCGTTGATCCTGCCGCGCGCGCCAGCATGCGGGATGGCCCCCACGCACCCGGCGTGGCGGCCGCCTCGCCAGACACACCACCTGCCATGGCGTTCGACTGGCCCGAACCTTCGGTGGACGCCGACCAGAATCGCGGCTACGCGTTACAGTGGTTCGGCTTTGCCGCCATTGCCGCGATTGCATGGCTATTTATCGCCTGGCGCACCTTGCGTCGGACGCGCAACCCCTGATTTCAAGGATATTACTGTGCCCAGCACGAATCCCGCACCCCCGGCAGCCGCTCCGCGCAAACGTTCCATGTGGCCGGTTTACCTGATTATCCTGATATGCCTGACGCCTGTTGTCCTGGCTTTGCTGGCTTACTACGTGCCTTCGCTGGGACTGCGGCCCGAAGGGCATACCAACTATGGTACCTTGCTGCAACCGCAACGCCCGATGCCTGATAGCAGTGCAATGCCGCTCAAGACACTGGACGGCCAGGCCTTTGATCTGGACAGCCTGCGGGGCAAATGGCTGCTGGTGACGGCCGATGCGGCGGCCTGCCCCGAGTCCTGCGTGCGCAAGCTGTTCATATTGCGTAACTCGCATGCCAGCCAGGGCAAGAACGTAGAGCGGCTCGCGCGGATCTGGTTCGTGACGGATGATGGCAAGGTGCCGGCGGAGGTGCTTGAGGCTTATCGCGGCACCAATATGCTGCGCGTGGATCCGGCCAGGCTCGCCGAGTTTCTTGCGCCGGATGCCACACCGCAGGAACGCGACGCGGCGCTCAAGCAACCCATGTGGATCATCGACCCGCTGGGTAACTTGATCATGCGTTATCCAGACGAAGCAGATCCGCTGTCTGTGCGCGATGACATTTCCAAATTGATACGCAACTCCCGCATAGGCTAGCGCAGCATGGCACGCATTGTTCAACGCTATCGCAAGCTGGTATTCCTGACGTGGTTCCTGACGCTGGATCTGATCATGTTTGGCGCGTTTGTGCGCCTGACGGATTCCGGCCTGGGCTGTCCCGATTGGCCGGGTTGCTATGGGAAAGTGACGCCGCTGGGTGCCAGCGCGCATATCGAAAGCGCGCTGCAGGCGATGCCCTATGGCGCCGTCAGTTTTTCGAAAGCCTGGATCGAAATGATCCATCGGTACGTTGGATCGATATTGGGCATGCTCATTATCGCGATCGTCTACATGGCGTGGCGTCACCGCAAGGTATTGGGGCATACGCCCAGGCTGGCGGTGGTAACGTTGATAGCGGTGTGCGTGCAGGGGGCTTTTGGCGCCTGGACCGTCACGCACAAACTGATGCCGCTGGTGGTGACCTCGCATCTGCTGGGGGGGATGCTGCTGCTGTCGCTCATGACGTGGCTGGCTGCCCGCGAGAAGTCTCATCCGTGGATTTCGGCCAGCGCGCAGCGCTTCCGGCCCTGGATGGCCTTCGGCCTGATTCTGCTGTTCATACAGATTGCGCTGGGGGGGTGGGTCAGCACCAATTATGCCGCCCTGGCCTGCATGGACTTTCCCACCTGCCATGGCGAATGGCTGCCACCCATGGATTTCCGGGGCGGGTATTCGCTTGTGAGAGGCTTGGGCGTGCTGCCGTCCGGGGCGATGATTTCACAGGAAGCCTTGACGGCGATACACTGGGTGCATCGCAACTTTGCCGCCATCGTGTTTGTTTACCTGGCTTGCCTGGGATGGAAGATGCGGGCCGAGCCCGGCCTTCGCGGCCCGTCGCGGTTATTGCTGGGCCTGCTGCTGGCGCAGTTGCTCACGGGCTTGACCACGATTTTCTTTCAATGGCCTTTGTTGATTGCAGTGCTGCATAATGGCGGCGCCGCGGGGTTGACGCTGGCCAGTGTTACCTTGCTCGTACGTCTGTCCCGTGTCCAAGAGGCTAAAATACCGACATGAGTACTGTCACCGCTCCTAGCCAACCGCTGTTTCGCCAGTATCTGGTCTTGACCAAGCCGCGCGTCACACAGCTGGCCGTTTTCTGCGCCATCATCGGCATGTTTCTGGCTTCTCCCGGCTTGCCGGATTTGCGTCTGGTGGTCGCGGGAACCATAGGCATCTGGCTGCTGGCCGCCGCCGCCTTTGCCGTCAATTGCCTTATCGAGCAGGAAATCGACGCGCGCATGCTGCGTACCGCAAGGCGCGCCACCGCGCGGGGCACGATCAGCAACAATCAGGTGATTTTGTTCTCGGGCGTGCTCGGCGGGCTGGGCATGCTGGTGTTGTACAACCTGGTCAACCCGCTCACGATGTGGCTCACATTCGCCACCTTTGTGGGCTACGCCATTGTGTACACCATCTTTCTCAAGCCCCGCACGCCGCAGAATATCGTGATCGGCGGGCTGTCGGGCGCCATGCCGCCCGCGCTGGGCTGGGCCACCGTCGCCAATGCCGTGCCTGCCGAGGCCTGGATACTGGTGCTGATCATATTCATCTGGACGCCGCCTCATTTTTGGGCGTTGGCGCTGTATCGCAACAACGACTATGCCAAGTCGGGCCTGCCGATGCTGCCGGTGACGCATGGCAAGCAGTTCACCCGCCTGCATATCCTGCTGTACAGCCTGGCCCTGTTTGCCGCCACGCTGCTGCCGTTTGTGGTGCGCATGAGCGGTGTGTTTTACCTTGGCTGCGCAGTCGTATTGAGCGGTGCTTTCGTCTATTACGCATGGCGTTTGTATAAAGCCTATTCCGATGAGCTTTCCCGCAAGCTGTTCAGATACTCCATTCTGTACTTGGCGCTGCTGTTTGCGGCGCTGCTGGTCGATCATTGGCTCCGTTTGGTCTGAGCCAACTTTATTGGTGAGTGTTGTCATGTTTGTTTTTTCCAAGGCCCGCCGCCGCTTGATGGCCTTCGCGGCAGCCACGACGCTTGCAGTCGCCCTGGGGGGCTGCGGTGACAAAACGCCAGAGTTCATAGGGTCGGATATTTCCGGATCGCACCTGGGCAAGGATATGGCGATGCAGGATACCAGCGGCGCGCTGCGCACGCTGGCTGACTACAAGGGCAAGGTCAAAGTCATTTTCTTTGGCTTTACCCAGTGCCCCGATGTCTGCCCTACGGCCATGGCGGAGCTCAGCCAGGTCATGACACTGCTGGGCGACGACGCCAGCAAGACGCAGGTCATCATGATCAGCGTCGATCCGGAACGCGATACGCCCGAGGTGCTCAAAGGCTATGTCACGGCCTTCAATCCTGAGTTTGTCGGCCTGACCGGATCGCCGGAGCAGCTTGCCGAAACCGCCAAGTCGTTCAAGGCCTATTACGCCAAGGTCAAGGGCGCTACCCCCGACCAATACACCATGGACCACGCCGCCTCGTTCTACGTGCTCGACCAGGAGGGTGAAGCGCGGGTGCTGGTCAGCAGCAACGCACCGGCTGCGGATATCGCACACGACATCCGCGCACTGCTGTAGGGAAACGGCAGCCTAGCCCTGTTGGGGAGCAGGCGTGCCCCCATCCGCATTCTTGTCTTCATCCTCGTGGCGGGTTCCAGCCGCACGAGGTTCCGCAAGTGGATGGGCCGGCAACGCCGTAGAAGATGCAGCGTCGGCTTGGCCAGGGTCTTGCGCCGCCTCGGGCGTCATCAGATCGGGCAAGGGCTCGTGCTGGCGTACGCCAGACTGAAACTCGCGCCAGACCTCAAGCGCGCGCAAACGCTGCTTGACGACGGCTTCGATTTTTTCGCGCAGTACTGGGTCGCGGTCGAGCAGTGCGTCCAGATCCCTGTCCAGCAGCATCAGCAGGCGGCTATATCCCAACGACGTCGCCTTGGTTTCGAATGTCGATTCGGACATCAGCCCGATTTCTCCGAAGATCTCGCCGGTGCCCAGTTCCACGCTGCTGTGATCAGGGAGTTCTATCATGACGGCGCCCGATGCCACGATGTACATCGCGCGCGTTCGGCCCATCTGCATGCGAATATGCTGATCAGGCACGGCCAGCCGTGGTTTAAGCAGTTTGCTGATGGCCTTGAGGTTGTCGGGCGACAAGCCCTGGAACATGGGCACGCGTTGAATCAGTTCGGTGGAGCCCATGGCGATATCCAGGCTAGGGTGCTGCTGCACATGCTGCCAGCGGCGTTCCGTCTGCTTGACCAGGTCCGCGTACATTTCGCCGGTAATGAGCGCCTGTGAAAGCATATCGCGATAGCGCAATCGTTCCAGCGCGCGCGCCATGCGCCCGAGATAGGCTTCTTGCAGCCAGCGCGCGAACTTTGGATACTGCAGGCTCAATGCCTGAAGGGCGTTATCCAATTGCGCCAGGCGGTAACGGTGGGCTTCTATGATGTCGTCTGTAGCCTGTTTGCCGAGCAAGGGCTGGATTTCCTGTTCGGCAAATTCAACCAGATGCTGTGCGACCGAGCGCTTGCTCATCAGATTGGTAAAACGCTTGGCAAGTTCGCGAGCCAGCCAGCCCTGGAAGCCAAAAATATAATGCAGGCGCAGCGCAATCCGGAATGCCGCGGAATAACGCATGTCGGCCGCTACCGCTGAACGGAAGCCGTGCAGGCCGCCGGCCCGCACGGCATCACTCATGCGTTCGGCCCGCGCCAGCAGCGATTCGGCAGCCCGCCAATCAACGACTTGGGCCTTGAGAGTGTCATAGAAGAGTTCTTCTTCCCGCGCGGCGATAATGCCCAGGCCAATGGAAACCTTTTGCTCGACAGTCAGGCTGGCCAGCTCACCGCCGTCTATGCTGGCTTGTGTGGCGTCAAAGACGGTGTCCACGCTCTGTCGGGCATCGTTGCCGATGTGTTCGCGATCTGCAATCCGGTCGGTTTTCTCGCGGATATCCTCGAGCGCGACAACAACCGCCTGGTTGCGCAGCACGCGCTCCAGCAGGGGCAGTTCATTCAGGTGCAACTTGCGTATCAGCGGGCGCAGGCTGATGCCATTGACAAAGAGCGTCATGAGCACGAATCCGGTGGTGGCGACGGCAATGAACTGCCGGGCTTCGTAGGGTACGTTGTGTTGCTCCGTGACGGCCAGCGCCAGCGCCAGCGACACCGCGCCGCGCAGGCCGCCCCACCACATCACTACGCGGTAGGCGGGGCTGACCTTGGTACCGAATCGCGTCAGGCCGAGCAGCGGCAGCATGCCGAACACCATGAATCCGCGCGCCAGCAGGGTCACCCCAAACACGATCAGAATCAGCAGCACCTGCGTCCAGGTGATATCGGCCATCATGCGTGGAATCAGCATTGCCGCAAACACGAAGATCAGGGAGTTTGCCCAGAAGCCAAACTGCGACCATGCGCCTGAAAGCTGCTCGAACGTGGCGGGCGACATGCGGGTACGCCCGGTGGTGCCGACCACCAGGCCCGCGATGACCGTGGCCACGACACCCGATACGCCAAGGTAATGCTCGGAGATATAGAACGTGAGATAGGCAAGCGCGACGGTGAGCGTGATTTCGGCGGTTGGCCAGCCGCGCAGGGCGATGAACAGGCCGCTTGCGAGCCGGCCCATGAGAAAGCCGGCAACGCCGCCGCCGAGAAAGCTGAGCAGGAAACTGTAGAAGACCTTGCCTGCCGAGAGTGTGCCGCCGCCGAACATGACGGATAACAGCACGGTGTACAGAGCGATCGAGGCTGCGTCGTTAAACAGTGATTCGCCCTCGACCAGCGTGGTCAGGCGTTTGGGAGCGCCCACATCGCGAAAGACGCCAACCACGGCGACAGGGTCTGTCGTCGCGACGATCGCGCCCAGCATCAGGCACACCACCAGGCCGTAGTCGGAAATAAGATTGAGCGAAAAACCTACGGCGACGGTACAGACCACCACGGCAACGATCGCCATCATCAGGATGGGGCCGATATCGTCGAGCAGGCGCCGTACATTGAGCGCGAGTGCGGTCTCGAACAGCAGGATGGGCAGGAAGACGAACAGAAAGGTTTCGGACGACACCTCGAAGTTCTGCAGGGAGTCGAGAAAGTCCGACATGACCAGCGGCGCCCAACTGTGCACGTGGATGATCAGGCCGAGCACGATACCGACAATGGCCAGAAGCACCGAATAGGGCAAGCGCAGTCTGCCGGCAAGTGGAGGCATGAAAGACACCAATGCTAGCAATCCGGCCAAACCAAAAACCAGGTGCCCAATTTCCATGAACGCGTGTGTAGCTTCTAGTCGTTGAAGCGTTAAGGATACTTTTTTTTATGGCAATGTGGGCGCCACTGGGGAAAATTACGGAACCGGAATCTCAGAAAGCTGTGGAAATAAAAACGGGACACCGTGAGGTGTCCCGAAAACATCCGCTTCAATAGGGAGGGGAAGAGGAGAAGCCGAAGCGGATGATGAGCAATGGCTCGCGCATCGAAAGCAAACGCATTGTCCACATTCGGTTAGTCACGGCATGAACGATAAAGTTCAATTTGATTCGCGGAAGTTGTAAAGATTTGTTGACGCCCTGCTCAGGCAGCGAGCACCGTGCGCAGCTTCTTGAATGCGGCAGCTTCGATCTGGCGGATGCGTTCGGCGGAGACACCGAACTCGGCCGCCAGTTCGTGCAGCGTAGCGCCGCCTTCGTCCTGCAGCCAGCGGGCCTGGACGATGCGGCGAGAGCGTTCGTCGAGCCCGTTCAGCGCGTCGGACAGGCCTTGGCCATGGAGCGTATCCTGGGCCTGGCGTTCGAGCACCGAGGAAGGCTCCTGCTCGCCTTCGTCGGACAGATAGGCAATGGGCGCGTAGTTGGTGTCGTCGTCGTCGCGGTTTTCAAGCGCCATTTCCTTGCCGGACATGCGGATTTCCATCTCGCTGACATCCTGCGGGCGCACATTGAGTTCGCGGGCGATGGCGTTGACCTGTTCGGGGTCGAGGCTTTGTCCGCCGTCGTCTGGGCGCATACGGCGAAGATTGAAGAACAGCTTGCGTTGGGCCTTGGTGGTAGCCACCTTGACCAGCCGCCAGTTGCGAACGATGTACTCATGGATTTCGGCCTTGATCCAATGCACGGCAAAAGACACCAGGCGTACGCCGCGATCGGGGTCGAAACGCTTGACGGCCTTCATGAGGCCGATGTTTCCTTCCTGGATGAGGTCGGCATGCGCCAGACCATAGCCCAAGTATTGGCGTGCGATGGAAACGACCAGTCGAAGATGCGAGGTGATCAGTTGCCTAGCGGCATCGAGATCAGATTCGTCGCGCAATCGCCGGCCCAGGGAAACCTCTTCGTCTTGCGTGAGCATGGGCAGACGATTGACGGCACTGATATATGCTTCGATCGTGCCTAGCGCACCAGGATTGGAGACAGCCATGGCCAATTGGTTGTTGGTCAGGGCCAGGGATTGCGAAGTTTGCGTCATCGTGATGGGCGATCCTTATACAGGTTTGCAAGCTCAATATTAGCACTCTGTCAAAAGGAGTGCTAACTCTGGGCGGCGAAATTGTAACAGATAGATGTAAGAGCCTGTTTTGCGTCAAAAGTTCCATTTTTTGGGTGTTTTTGACGGTTTTTTCGTCTTTTCTGACGGGTTGCCTTAAGACTCAGGGAGTGACGATGGAGCGCAGCATATCAACCAGCCGCTCGGCGTGGTCGGCGTCCAGTTTGGATAAAACCTGGTGCTGGTGCGCCATGGCCTGGCCGCACAAGGGGCTGACAAGCCGGTTGCCCTTTGCCGTGAGTTTGACCAGTGTCTGGCGGCGGTCGGCGCGTGCCGTGCGCAACGTGATATACCCTTGCGCTTCGAGGCGTGGCAGCACTTTGCTCAGGGTGGGCTGCTTGGTCAGGGCCAGCCGGGCCAGTTCGCCAACGGTTTCGCCCGCGCTTTCGAAGAGGCTGGCCATAATCCGCCATTCTGTGACTGACAGCCCCGCCTGCTTTACCTTTACATGGAACTCGGCGGAAATTCGATGGCTGGCCAGCGCCAGTACAGAGGCCAGGTAGCGGTCGACAAAGCGCGCTGGCTCGGCGAGGCTAGGCTTGTCGGTTGACACAGCAGGCGCGTGCCCGGAAGACCGGGCGGGGAGTACGGCATCGGCATCATGGGCCGGCAGGCCCGTACGGGGGGGGTCTTCTTTGGCGATCATGGTTTCCTCGGGTACACGCTGCCGTCCAATCTGCCATTTTACTCCGCAATATTCGTTTTCGACTAGGTTCAAAGGGCCGATGTAATGGTAATCGCTTATATCCAAACCACTGTAATATCTATTAAAAAACTTTTTTATATGAATTTTCATATTTTTCTTGACGCTCCTTAATTTGAAGCCTAAAGTAAACGGAAATTGCAATGCCTGCGGCCGTCTCCGGTGGTTGCAGCGCACGCCGGTTCCGGGTGCGCTGTGCTGTCGTCGGCAAGACAGGTAGCTCAGGAGACAAACATGGCAGAACGTTCTTTCAAGAAAGAAGTGCAGCAGCTCCGCATAGGGGCCGGTGAAGAATTTCGTGGCGAAGGAATACTGGCTGTCACCAAGGGGCTGTTGCAATCCGGTGTTGGCTATGTCGCAGGCTATCAGGGTTCGCCGATCTCGCATCTGATGGATGTGTTGGCGGATGCTGAGGAGATCCTGGACGAGCTGGGCGTGCATTTCGAGGCGAGTGCATCCGAAGCCACCGCGGCGGCAACGCTGGCTGCATCTGTGATGTATCCCATACGTGGCGCGGTAACGTGGAAATCGACCGTAGGCACCAACGTGGCCTCGGATGCGCTGGCCAATCTTGCCTCGGGCGGGGTGACGGGCGGCGCGCTGGTGATCGTTGGCGAGGACTATGGCGAAGGATCATCCATCATGCAGGAGCGTACGCACGCTTTTGCCATGAAATCACAGATGTGGCTGCTCGACCCGCGTCCTAATCTCGAAAGCATGGTTAAGGCGGTCGAGGACGGATTTGAACTGTCCGAGGCCAGCAATACGCCGGTGATTCTGCAGCTGCGCATCCGTGCCTGTCATGTGCATGGGCGATTCATCGCCAAGGACAACAAGCGTCCGCCGGTAGGCCTGGCCGATGCGATGGAAAACCCCGTGCGCGACACCAGCCGCATCGTGTTGCCGCCGGCGTCCTTCACGCATGAGCACGAGAAGATCAACGCTCGCTGGCCCGCCGCTATGGAATTCATCAGGCAGCGGCAACTGAATGAGTTTTTCGATGGTGACGAGAACGATATCGGCATCATTCTGCAGGGCGGGCTGTACAACGGCGTCATTCGCGCATTGCAATTGCTTGGGTTGGCCGATACCTTTGGCAACAGCCGCATTCCGCTGTATGTCATGAATGTGACCTATCCCGTGATGGATGATGAGGTGCGTGCATTCTGTGAGAACAGGAAGGCCGTCTTGCTTGTTGAAGAGGGCCAGCCCAACTATATAGAACAGAATCTGAACACCATTTTGCGTCAGGCGGGACTGGACACTGCCTTGTGCGGCAAGGACAAGCTGCCGTTGGCGGGCGAATACACCACTGCCGTGATGCGCGATGGCCTGCAGTCGTTTCTGGCGGCGCACAGGCCGGCGCTGCTGGAAAACGTAGCGCAAGCGACGGCGCGGCCAGGTGTGCGCCCGCGCATCGAAGGCATGGCGCTCGCGCCCACGGGCGATGAGGCCATGGACATTACCGAGGCCCGGCGCCCGACGGCGCCTGTCGCGCCGCCTTTTGTCGAGGCGTCTGACGATGCGCCGGCAGGCCCTGCCGCCCCGAGCTTGGCATCCGAAACCAGGATGCAGGCGAGTCAGGCGGAGGCCGAGGTCGCGCCTGACGCCACCGCCATCGAAGAGTTGTCACAGGTTGTGCCGCCGCGTCCGGCGGGTTTCTGTACGGGGTGTCCGGAACGTCCGATTTTTGCGGCGTTGACGCTGGCCCAGGAGAAACTGGGTGAACACCATATCGCCTGTGATATTGGCTGCCATCTGTTTTCGATTCTGCCGCCCTTTAACTTGGGCGCAACCACCATGGGCTACGGCCTTGGCGCGTCCAGCGCGGCGGCGTTCAACGTGCCTTCTTCGCGGCGCACCATCTCCATCATGGGCGATGGCGGGTTCTGGCATAACGGATTGGCGTCGGGCATAGGCAACGCTGTTTTCAACAAATACGATGGTGTCATCATCATCGTGGACAACTACTATTCTGCCGCGACGGGTGGGCAGGATATCCTTTCTTCGCGAGCCAGCAATGCGCATCGCGCGACCAATAATCCCATCGAGGCGGCTGTGCGCGGCGTCGGGGTCAATTGGCTGCGGGTACTGGATCGAACCTACGATGTCACCAAGGCCAAAGCCACGATTGAAGAGGCGCTGACCACGTCAGTACAGGGGCCCAAGGTCATCATTGCACAATCCGAATGCATGCTGAACCGGCAGCGTCGCGAGAAGCCGGCCTTCAACAAAGCGGTCAAGAGTGGTCAGCGTATGGTCAAGCAGCGCTTTGGCGTGGATCCGGACGTGTGTTCGGGCGACCATGCCTGTATACGCCTTTCGGGTTGTCCGTCGCTGACCATCAAGGACAGCGGGGATCCTCTCAAGGAAGACCCGGTGGCCTATGTTGACAACACTTGTGTGGGATGCGGCAACTGCGGCGAGGTGGCCGATGCGGCCGTGCTGTGCCCGTCCTTCTATCGTGCGGACATTGTTCACAACCCCAGTGGTTGGGATTTGTTCAAGGCGCGCATGCGCCAGCGTGTTATCGGATACCTTCAGTCGCGCCGTCAGGCGCGCCTGGATCAATATTCCCTGTAAGGCTGCGTGATGACGACAGAGCAAAGTATTAGCGCGATGCGCGACGGCGCGGCCTGCGAGGCCAGCCGTTTTCAGGAAGGGATACCCATCAAGATCGCGGTGCTGGCCATGGGTGGCCAGGGCGGCGGTGTGCTGGCCGACTGGATTGTGGACATGGCCGAGCATGCGGGATGGTGGGCGCAGACCACATCGGTGCCGGGGGTGGCGCAACGTACAGGCGCCACGATCTATTATCTGGAACTGCTGCCGGAAGCCGCGGTCAAGGCCGCCGGGCGGCCACCGGCGTTGGCCATGATGCCCACGCCCGGTGATGTGGATGTGGTATTGGCCGCCGAATTGATGGAAGGCGGGCGCGCCATTCAGCGGGGGCTGGTGACGCCGGCGCGCACGACACTGGTGTCGTCATCGCACCGCAGTTATGCGGTGAATGAGAAAGCGGCGCATGGCAATGGGATTGCCGACCCCAACAAGGTCATCGAAGCGGGCCGCCAGGCTGCGAAACGCTTTTACTGCTTCGACCTGCAGGCGGTGGCGGATCAGGCGGGTAGTGTCATCAGTGCCAGTCTGTTTGGGGCGCTGGCGGGCGCGGACGTCCTGCCTTTCGGGCGCGATGATTATGAGAACACAATACGGCGCGGCGGACTGGGCGTGGAAGCCAGCCTGCGGGCCTTTGATCTGGCCTGTGAGCAGGCGCGCCAGGCCCCGCAGTCGCCAGGACACATTGATACGACGCGTGAAATGCCGGTCGTGCCCGAGAAGGCGGCCAGCCCGCGCATGCAGGCGCTGCTGGATACCTTGCGCAACGATTTCCCTGAGCAGGCGCAGCCCATGATGCTGGCGGGGTTGCGTCGCGTACTGGAATTCCAGGATCTGCGCTATGCGCGGGAGTATCTGGATCATATGCGCGACATCCGCAAGCTGGACGCCGAATTCGGCGGGCAGGCCAAGAACTGGGCCTTGACGCAGGCGGCGGCGCGATATGTGGCCGTGGCGATGGCGTATGACGATGTCATACGCGTGGCGGATCTCAAGACCCGAGGCAGCCGTTTTAAGCGCGTGCGCGATGAGACGAGTGCGCAGGCCGGGCAGTTGGTCTATGCCACGGAATACATGCATCCTCGTCTGGAAGAGGTCTGTGGCGCCTTGCCTGCCGCATTGGGAAGGGCGATCGAGAGCTCGCCCAGGCTGTCTGGCCTGCTCAACCGCTTCTTCCGTAAAGGCCGCTACGTGCAAAGCGGTACCTTGCATGGTTTTCTGATGCTGTACGCATTGGCCGGCATGCGCCGCTTTCGGCGGATGACCCTGCGCCATCAAGTCGAGGCTGACAGCCTGCTTCAATGGCTCAAGCAGATATCGGATACCGTTCATCACGATTACGATCTGGCGGTGGAAGTGGTGCATTGCCGACGCTTGGTCAAGGGATACAGCGATACGCACGAGCGCGGCGAGAGCAAGTACCAGCGCTTGCGTCTGGCCGCCAGCCAGTTGCTGGGGCGCAGCGATGCGTCGCGGCAGATGAAAGTGTTGCGCGAGGCCGCCCTGGATGACAGCAAAGGCGAAAAGCTGGACACGCTGATGGAGAAAGCGCTGGCGGCGGTGTCCGCCTGACAGGCATGGCGATGCGAAAGCCAGCCAATACGATATGAAAAGAGACGAGGCAAACCGTGAGCAAGCTGAAACTTACCGTCACTGATATCCGCAGCGAAACGCAGATTGTTCGTGCCATCACGCTGAAGGCGAGCGACGGGGAACCGTTGCCGGCCTTTACGCCAGGCGCCCATCTGAAGGTCAGCATTCCCGGCCAGAAGGCGCCTCGCTGTTATTCGCTGGTCTGTCTGGACGATGATCCGGCCGCTTTTGAAGCGCCCGCCTGCTATCACCTGGGCGTGCGACTGGAAGATCCGAGTACCGGCGGATCGCGTCATATGCACAGCCTGTCGGTGGGCGATGAGCTCGAGGTGGACGGGCCGCGCAACGATTTTGAACTGCACGAAGCGCAGATCAACGAGCACGCGGTTGTGCTGGTGGCCGGGGGGATTGGCATTACGCCTATTGCATCCATGGCCGCCAGTCTGAAGCGGGCTGGCCGTGCATTTGTGCTGCATTACTATGGTCGCAGCCGCGCCCAGATGGCTTTTCTGGATGTGCTGGCGGCGCAGCATGGCGAGGCCGTGCACATGCATGCCGATGATGAGGAAGCCACACAACTGCCACTCAATGATTTGCTGGACAGCGTAGACCAGAAACAGCACTTGTATGTATGCGGCCCCAAGGGGCTGATAGATGCTGTGGTGGAGCAATCCCATGGCAGGCAATGGCCGCACGCTCATGTGCATTTTGAGCTGTTCTCCACGCCTGCGCCGCAGGAGGGCGATGCGGGCTTCGAGGTTGAGCTCAGGCAGTCTGGCCAGGTGTTTCATATTCCGCCAGACAAGACCATTCTCGAAGTGCTCGAAGAGGCCGGCTGCGACCCCTTGTTTGATTGCCGGCGCGGTGAGTGCGGGGTATGCCAGGTGGTTGTGCTCGAAGGCAGGCCTGACCACCGCGACTATTACTTGTCCGAAGCGGAGCGCGACGCCAACGATGTCATGCAGATATGCGTATCGCGCAGCCATTCTGACCGTCTTGTGCTTGACCTTTGACCCACAGGTGCATCATGAACTATCGCAATAATCCCGTTGCCGTGGCCAATCTGGTGCGGCCCACCGAAGTCCACAGAGATCTATTCATCGATGATGAGCTGTTCGAGCTCGAGATGGAACATCTTTTCGCCAACACCTGGGTGTACGTTGGCCATGAGAGTCAGGTGCCCAATGTGGGTGATTACTTCACGACGACAGTGGGCGATCAGCCTGTTGTGCTGGTCCGGCACACAGACAAATCCATACGGGTGCTGCACAATCGCTGTCCTCACAAGGGCGTGCAGGTGGCTGCGGGCGCCTGCGGCAATACGGGCAAGTTTTTTCGCTGCCCTTATCATGCCTGGACGTTCAAGACAGATGGCAAGCTGCTCTCTATTCCGCTCAAAAAAGGATACGACCCAGAGGTGCTCCAGCAGTGCGAGGCAAGCCAGGGCATGGCTGCGGTGGAGAGCGTGCGCGAGTATCGTGGTTTCGTGTTCTGTCGCCTGAATCCCGAAGGCGAATCGTTCGAGGATTTTTTTGGTGAATCGCTGTCGACCATAGACAATATGGTGGATCGTGCGCCGGAAGGCCGACTCGAAGTCGCGGGCGGCGTGCTGCGTTACCTGCATGACTGCAACTGGAAGATGCTGGTGGACAACCAGACGGATACCTGTCACCCGATGGTGGCGCACGAGTCATCGGCGGGCACGGCGGTAAAGGTATGGGAAGAGGCCCCGGAGGGCACGCCCAAGCCCATGGCGGTTGAACAGTTTGCGCCGTTCATTTCCCCCTATGAGTTCTTCGAGGGCATGGGCATCAGGGTTTGGAAGAACGGCCACGGCCATACGGGAGTGAGCAATTCCATCCACGCGGCTTATTCACAAGTGCCCGGCTACATGGAAGCCATGGAGGCAGCCTATGGTCCGGAACGCGCACAAGAGATTCTGGGCGAAGTCAGGCATAACACCACCTACTTTCCCAACATCATGGTCAAGGGGCCGATCCAGACGCTGCGCATCTTCAAGCCGCTGGCTGCCAACAAGACGCTGGTGGAGTCCTGGACCTTTCGCCTGGTTGGCGCGCCCGACAAGCTGCTGGAGCGCACGCTGATGTACAACCGGCTTATCAATGCGCCCACCTCTGTTGTGGGTCATGACGATCACGAAGTGTATGAGCG
Source organism: Allopusillimonas ginsengisoli (assembly GCF_004153455.1). Classification (GTDB taxonomy): domain Bacteria; phylum Pseudomonadota; class Gammaproteobacteria; order Burkholderiales; family Burkholderiaceae_B; genus Allopusillimonas; species Allopusillimonas ginsengisoli. The sequence goes on from NZ_SDQE01000012.1 coordinate 92,438, forward strand.
GTCGCAACGCGGCCTGCACAGCCGTGGACGGGCATGGGTCAACGTGGCGCGATTGTATGAACCAGATGAAGCTGAGCGCGAGAACGAAGTCGTCAACGGCACCAGTGAATGGCAGATGCGCAATCAGTACCAGGCCTGGGCCCGCTACATGACCGCCACGATGAAGGAGCAGGCATGACCGCTATCATGGATCAGGATTTGATCGACTTCGTATACGCCGAAGCGCGCATGCTTGATGAACAGCGCTTCGAGGATTGGCTGGCACTGTTCACCGAAGACGGTTATTACTGGATGCCGCTTGCGCATGGGCAGACCGATCCGGTGCTCGAAGGCTCGCTGATGTACGAAGACAAACTGCTGCTGCGCGTGCGGATCGAACGCCTGGCGGGGCAGCGTACCTACTCGCAACAGCCTATCAGCCGCAGCCATCATTTGCTGCAGCAGCCGACGGTGGAAGCCGGTCACGCGTGGCACAATCCGGAACAAGGCCAATATGCGGTGCGGGCCGCTTTCCATTATGTTGAAACACGCATGGATCAGCAGACGCTCTATGCGGGATGGGCCACGTTTGAGCTGCTGGTGGTGGACGGGGGGTTGCGTATCCGCCAGAAGCGCGTGGATCTGGTCAATTGCGATGCCGCGCTGCGCAGCATTCAGCTATTCATGTAGAGGGCGGAAACGTGTCCAAGACCGTGTACGATGCATTTTCAGAGGCGGCTCAGCAGTGGCCGGCTCACGCCTTTTTGCGTGTCACCCCTGAAACCGCGCATGCCTATGGCATTGAGGCCGGCGAGTTCAGCTATCGTCAGACGCAGGCGCGCATCCAGGCGCTCAAGTCCGCCTACGTGTCGGCAGGCTACGGGCATGGTCATCGGGTGGGCTTGCTGCTTGAAAATCGACCCGCTTTTATATTTCATTGGTTTGCGCTGAATGCGCTGGGCGTTTCGGTGGTGCCGATCAACGCTGAGCTGCGCGCGGCGGAGCTGCAGTACTTGATCGGGCATTCCGAAATGGTCATGGCGGTTGCCTTGCCGGAACGGCATGCCAGCCTGCTGGCCGCCGCGCAAGGCGGCCAGCTGAGTGTGATGGGCCCCGATGACGCGCCGCCGCAAGCACCGACGGCGCCGCCGCTTGCAGGAGCATCGATCGACGGCGGCACCGAGTGCGCGTTGCTGTACACCTCTGGCACGACGGGGCGCCCCAAAGGCTGCATGCTGCCCAATGATTATTTCCTGCACGCAGGCCGCTGGTACCGGGACATCGGTGGCCTTGCCACCTTGCACAGCGGCCAGGAGCGCATGCTGACGCCACTGCCACTGGTACACATGAATGCCATGGCGTATTCAGTGATGGCCATGGTGATGACTGGCGGCTGTCTGATCAACATTGATCGCTTTCATCCCCGCAGCTGGTGGGAAACCGTGCGCGAAACGAATGCCACCGTGGTGCATTATCTTGGCGTTATGCCTGCCATCTTGATGAAAGCGGCACCCAGCGCGCAGGACACCGCACATCAGGTGCGCTTTGGCTTCGGAGCGGGCATTGATCGCGCGCTGCATCAACCTTTCGAGCAGCGTTTCGGCTTTCCTTTGCTTGAAGCCTGGGCTATGACGGAAACCGGTGCGGGTGCGGTGGTGATCGCCAATCGCGAGCCACGTTTTGCGGGCAGCAGCTGTTTCGGCAAGGAAGGGGCTGATGTCCAGGTGCGTCTGGTCAATGACGCCGGCCAGGATGTGTCGACCGATGAGGATGGCGAACTGCTGGTGCGGCATGGCGGCGGCGATTCCCGTTTCGGTTTCTTTGCGGGTTACCTGAAGGACGACGCTGCGACCTGCGAAGCCTGGCGCTATGGCTGGTTTCACACGGGCGATATCGTACGGCGCAATGCGCAGGGTTATCTGCATTTTGTGGACCGAAAAAAGAACGTCATACGTCGCAGCGGGGAAAATATCGCAGCGGTTGAGGTAGAGAGCGTGCTGCTGCAGCACCCCGCCATCAAGACGGTGGCGGTAACCGCTGTGCCCGATACCGTGCGCGGCGACGAGGTGCTGGCTTGCATCGTGGCGCATGAGATGCCGGTACAGGATCAGGCGGAACGCCTGGCGCGCGATATCGTGAGCTGGTGCCTGGGGCAACTGGCCTATTACAAAGTGCCGGGCTATGTGGCGTTTATTGACGCCTTACCCTTGACCGCCACCAACAAGATACAGCGTGGGGAGCTCAAGGCGTTGGCCGCAACCCTGCCGGATACGGCGATGTGCGTCAACACGTGCGACATGAAGAAACGTCAGGAGGTGGCTTCGTGACGGCGCCCCGCCTGGGTTACGAAGAGATTGTGGCCACCGTGCCGGTGACGGTGCCCTATGTGCGCTACAGCATACGAAGCGCACATTGGTGGCTGGGCAATGCTCTGGGGGCATTATTGCGGCAGTCGGGCGTGGCCAAAGACAAGGTGGATGGCTTGTGCGTGTCGAGCTTTACGCTGGCGCCCGATACAGCCGTGGGGCTAGTGCAGCATCTGGGTATGAGCCCTGCCTGGCTGGATCATATCCCCATGGGCGGCGCCAGCGGCGTGGTGGCCTTGCGCCGCGCGGCGCGGGCTGTGCAGGCAGGCGATGCGAATGTTGTGGCTTGTATTGCTGGAGACACCAACCATGTGGACTCCTTCCGCAACACCGTCAGTCAGTTTTCCCGCTTTGCCCAGGATGCGGTGTATCCCTATGGCGCAGGCGGACCCAATGCCAGCTTTGCCCTGTTGACCCGCAACTATATGCAGCAAACGGGCGCGAGGCGCGAAGACTTCGGCAAGCTCTGTGTGGCGCAACGTGACAATGCGCTGCGCTTTCCACATGCCTTGATGAAGAAGCCTCTCACATTGCAGCAGTATCTTGATGCGCGCGAGATAGCGGATCCGATACATTTGTTCGATTGCGTCATGCCATGTGCCGGCGCGGACGGTTTTCTGGTCATGCGCGAGGCGCAGGCTCGAGATCTGGGGCTGCCTTTTGTCCGTATACTTTCCACGATCGAACGCCACAACGCATGGCGCGAAGACGCGATACAGATGCGTGGCGGGTGGACGGTGGACCGCGAGGCTTTCTATCAGCATGCGGGTATACGCCCGGATGACGTGGATTTCATGCAGGCTTACGACGACTATCCCGTGATCAATATGATGCAGATCGAAGATCTTGGATTTTGCGAAAAGGGAGAAGGCCCGCACTTTGTGCGCGAACACAGTTTTACCGTGGACGGCAGCTTTCCTTTCAACACCAATGGCGGCCAGCTGTCTGTTGGCCAGGCCGGCGCCTCGGGAGGATACCTGGGCATGGTCGAGGCCTTGCGGCAGCTCACCGACAGCGCGCAGGACACCCAGGTTGCGCAGGCCAACATCGGTCTGGTCAGCGGGTTCGGCATGATCAACTACGACCGCGGCATCTGCACCGGCGCGGCCCTGCTGGCAAGGAGCGAAGCATGACCGAACCCCTGTCGCGGCCCGCGCACAAGAACCCTGTTGCCCGCACACGCCAGGCCACCCGGCCACCTGCCGCACGCAGTCGGCGCGCACTGGGCCTGACAGCCGCCGCCGCGTTGGGGCGCTTTGAATTGCAGGTGTGTCAGGCGTGCAGCGCAGTACAGTATCCGCCGCGCGAAGTTTGCCATGACTGCCTGTCGGACGCGTTGCGCTGGCAAGCGGTGGATGCGACGGGGCGGCTGCTGGCGACAACCGTCTTGAGTCACAGCAACGATCTGTATTTTCGTGAACGATTGCCCTGGCGCATTGGCACGGTGCAGATGCGGGCGGGCCCTTCGGTTGTTGCGCATGTGCATGGCGACTGTCGCGAAGGTGACGAGGTGCAGCTGACGCTCAAGCTGGATCGCAGCGGCCAAGCCGTGATGATAGCCCTACCCTTACAGGCGACCCCTCATATGGAAGACGATAAAACCTTGCGCGAAACCTCTTGCGACCCCAAGTTTCGGCGCGTGCTGGTGACAGACGGCAAGACGGCCGTCGGCCTGACCGTGATCCGAGCGCTGCTTGATGCCGGGGTGACTGCCGTGTTTGCCGGCGACCCAGAAATCTGGCGGCGCTCGGCCGAGTTCGATGCGCTGTGCCAGGATGAGCGCGTGCATGTACAGGATATGAATATCACCGATACGGATTCGGTGCAGCGCATTGCGCGCTCCATCGGCGGCAAGGTCGATATTCTCATCAACACAGCAGATCATCAGCGCGAGGGCGGTATTCTGTTCAATCGCGATATGAACAAGGCGCGCGATGCGCTGGATGTGAACTGCCTGGGACTGATCCGGCTTGCCCAGCACTTTGGCCCCGCCATGTCGGGCCGTGCCGCCGATGGCGTCAACAATGCCGTGGCCTGGGTGAATGTCTTGTCTATCTATGCACATGCCAATCTGCCCGCGCAGGGTGTCTGGTCCGTGTCGCAGGCCGCGGCGCTCTCTGTAGCGCAGTGTTTGCGCCACGAATTTCTGACTTCTGGCGTGCGCGTGATCAATGTGTTTGCGGGCCCCCTGGATCACGAATGGGAGCAGTTGACGCCGCCGCCGCGTGTCAATCCCAAGGCCGTGGCAACGGCCATCGTCAAGGCCCTGCAGCAAGGCACCGAAGATGCCTATGTAGGCGACGTCGCGCAGGAATTTCTGGCGCGCTGGCGAGACAACCCCAAAGGGCTGGAGCGGGAGCTTTGACTCGGTAAAACACGCCGGTCCCTACCCGGCACGCATACTACAGGAGAGACAATGAGCACCAACGGATTAAGCCAGTTCATGGCCGATCTGGCCTCAGGAAAAATCAGGATCATCGACCTGACCGAAACGCTGACGCCAGAGTTTCCCACCATCGTGTTGCCGCCCGAGTTCGGCCAGGCCTGGCCGTTTCGCATCGAGGAGATTTCGCATTACGATGAGCGCGGCCCTGCTTGGTACTGGAACAATTTTTCGATGTCGGAGCATACAGGCACGCACTTTGATGCGCCCGCGCACTGGATCAGCGGCAAGGATCAGCCCGACAATACGGTGGATACGATTCCACTGGATGCGTTTATCGCGCAGGCGTGTGTGCTGGACTGTTCGGCCGAGTCGCGAGAGAACCCGGATTTCTTGCTGACCATACCCTTTGTCGAGCAATGGGAAGCCAAGCATGGCAAGATTCCAGCCAGGTCCTGGGTATTCATGCGCACAGACTGGTCCAAGCGCGAAAAGCCGGTTGAATATCTGAACATGCGCGAAGACGGCGCCCATTCGCCCGGCCCTGATGCCGAAGTGGTTCCCTGGCTCATCAAGGAGCGCGACGTCCATGGCTTCGGCACGGAGTCCGTGGGCACCGACACGGGCCAGGCGCAGCATCTGGATCCGCCTTTTCCCTGTCACTACTTCATGCATGGCAACAATCGCTACGGGTTGCAGTGCATGACCAATCTGGATCAACTGCCGCCGACCGGCTCAGTGATCTTCTCGGCCCCCCTGAAAATACGTCGCGGTTCAGGCAGCCCATTGCGGGTGCTGGCATTGGCGCCGACGGTATAGGGAATGACAGGCATGAGTGAAAGAAACATCGCCCTGGTCACTGGCGGCAGCGCGGGCATAGGTGCGGAGATTTGCCGTCAGATGCTGGATGCGGACTATGAGGTTATCTCAATGGCTCGCCGCGCGCCGGAGTTTGCGCATGCGCGCCTGCATGCTGTGCAGGTGGACCTGCTGGATGCGAAGGCTGTGGCGCAAGCCGGCGCTGAGCTTGCGGCTCAATACGCCATCAGCCATGTTGTGCATAACGCAGGCGTTATCTGGCCCAATCTGCTGCCCGATGTGACGATGGATGAGCTGCAAGGCCTGACGCAAATCCACTTGGGTGCGGCGATCAGTCTGGTCCAGGCCGTATTGCCTGCCATGGAACAGGCCGGTTTCGGCCGCATAGTGCTGATGTCGTCGCGTGGCGCGCTGGGCGTGCCCACGCGTACGGCCTACTCGGCCACCAAGGCAGGCATGGTCGGCATGGCGCGCACGTGGGCGCTGGAACTTGCACCCAAAGGCATTACCGTCAATGTCGTGGCGCCAGGGCCCGTCCAGACGGATATGTTTTACGATGTCATTCCCGCAGGCAGCGAACGCGAGCACAATATTGCCAAGGGCATACCGGTGCAGCGGCTGGGGCGGGCGGACGACGTGGCGCGGGCGGTAATGTTTTTTGCCGACCCGGCCAACAGTTTTATTACTGGTCAGACGCTATACGTATGCGGCGGCGCCAGTGTAAGCTCGGTGACGATCTGAGTTGCCATCCATAAAACCACACCAACGGAGACAAACCATGCTGTTCAGAACCTTAGCTTTATCCGCCGCGTTGTTTGCCGTCCTTGGCACAGCGCCCGCCAGCGCCCAGGTCAAGGTGGGCGTCGTCACTTCTGCCACGGGGCCCACCGCCCTGATAGGCATTCCGCAGAAGAACACCGTTGCGCTGCTGCCAAAGAAGATCGGCGATCTTACGGTGGAGTACATTTCTTTGGACGATGCCAGTGATCCGACGCAATCGGTCACGAATTTCAAAAAGCTGATTTCAGAAGAAAAAGTCGATGCCTTGATTGGCCCTTCGGGTTCACCCAACGCCATGGGTGTCATCCAGTTTGCGGCGGAATCGGGCACCCCCATGCTGGCGCCCGTCGGCACAGCGTCGGTTGTGCTGCCCATGACGCCCGACAAGAAGTGGGTATTCAAGACCACGCAGAACGATGACATTATCGCCAAGGCGCTGGTTGGACACATGGCCAAGCACGGCATCAAAACGGCCGCCTTCATCGGCCTGAACGACGCCTATGGCGAGAACTGGCTCAAGGTTTTAACCGGGCTGGCCAAAGAGCACAATATCGAGATCGTGGCGGTGGAGCGCTATCAGCGTTCCGACAGCTCAGTGACGGGGCAGGCACTCAAGGTGTTTGCGGCCAATCCTGATGCCGTGTTGATTGCTGGCACGGGTTCGGCAGCGGTGCTGCCCGAAACAACGCTGGCCAAGCAGGGCTACAAGGGCAAGTATTACCAGACGCACGGCGCGGCCCTGCCGGCCTTTCTGAAACTGGGCGGCAAGGATGTCGAGGGTACGATTCTTGCGGCAAGCCTGATGCTGGTGCTGCCCGAGATCGACGACTCGAATCCGTCCAAGAAGGTGGCCGAAGACTATATTGCCCGTTACACCAAGCTGTATGGCGAAAAGCCGGCCACCTTCGGCGCCAACGTGTACGACGCGGGCCTGCTGCTTGAGCAAGCGATCCCGGAGGCCGCCAAGGCGGCTAAACCAGGCACCAAGGAGTTTCGCAGTGCGCTGCGCGATGCCCTGGAAAAAACGCATGAGCTGGTGGCGACGCAGGGCGTGTACAACATGTCTGCCGACGACCACAGTGGCTTCGATGATCGCGGGCGTGAGCTGATCACCGTGAAAGACGGCGAATGGCGCTTGATCAAAGAATAGACGCTTGCTGCTGACGCCGCCATTCGGTGGGTGAAACCCCGAAGCGGCGGCGGAAAGCATGGCTGAAAGCGGCTGAATCCGAGAAGCCGTGCTGGTACGCCAGCTCGCTGATCTGGCGGGTGAGCGTTGTGTCTGCCAGCAGGCTGCGGCAGCGCTCCAGGCGCGCGCCCTGGATATAGTCGGCTGGCGTCTGGCCCTGATTTTCGAACAGCTTGTAGAGGTAGCGGCGCGAAACGCGGAAATGCGCTGCGATGCCCGATACAGACAGTGCCGGATCGTGCAGGTTTTCGTCGATGTGCTGGCAAATAGACCGGAACTGCGCGTGCCGGACTTCATCCAGTCCCGACATGCTGTTTGCGCCACTTTGCTCGCAGACATTCAGGCCTATCATCTGCAAGATGGAATGCGCAATATCGCGCGTGGCGGCGGCCGATAGTCCGGGGTTTTCCGAGAGCGCCAGGCGCAGGGTGTGCATGGCAATGCGCGCGCTGCCGTGCCGAGCGCTGAAGGCACGCGCCACAGCGCGCTGAAGATAAGGCTCCCACACAGACATTTGCGCAGATGAAATCTGCAGCACGAGGAAATGGGCGTCCTGATCCACGGCAACTTCATACGGCCTGGCGGTATCGTACAGGCCCCATTCGCCTGGGTTCAGAATGGCCGAACGCCCTTCCTGAACAATGGTGCTGCGCCCGGACAGCTGCAGCGTCGCCTTGTAGACGCTTTGCTCGGCGCGGCTGGCCAGACTGCGCGTGCGGCATACGCGCTGCGCCGACGTGATCAGCTCGGTGACATGCAGGCTGCCCAGCGTGTCGCTGGCAGCCGTGTTCAGGAAAGGCCCGCCTGTGCTGGCACGGACTTCCAGTGGAACAAAATATTCACATACGCCATCACGCCATGGACCATGGCTGTTGAAATGGCGAGGTGGCGTGCGCAATAGCATGGGCGTCATACACCTGATGCCTTAAAAAATGCGCTTGCGTGCATACGCCGGAGAGGCCCGGTGCGCAGGCGCTTGTACAACCTTTATACCTAAATCAAGCTGGGCAGGCCATGAGTAGAAACCTTTAGATGTGTGCAGAGGCGTCGCCCGTCGCCATGTGGTCGCCGGGACCAGCCCCGCGACGGCGATGGCCTCACTGCTCTGGGTTGTTGCCAAAGGTATAAGGCGCCAGGGTGTGTCCTTGCTCCGCCAGTGTACTGGCGAGGGCTTTTCGAACCGTGGTCACATCATCGAAACGGTAAGGTCTGGCCGCACCGATCTCGTTGGCGGTAAACGGTCTGAAATCAGGCCCGGCCTGTTCAGGGCTATACGTCATGACTGCCCAGTTCAGCACGTTGGCCAATTCCGCATTGCTCAACTGGGATTGTGCTGCGCCTGGTACCCGTATCATGTAGTCGCGGCCTGCCGGCAGGCTGGCCAGCAGGCCGATGGAGTTGCGAAAACTGGGCACGCCACGCTGCGCGACGCCGTTGCCGTCGTAGCGATGGCATCCGGCGCATTGCAGCATATAGTCTTTATAGGCGGCCGTGGAAAGCGTCTGCGCGCTGCCCGATCCGCAGGCAAGGGTGCCCACGATGACAAACGGTGCGACGGCAATCCGTCGCACTGCCGCCAGGGCGCGCCCCACCGTACCGAATCGTGCCGGTACAGCCCTGCCCGGGTGGGCAAGGCTGCGGCCTTGGCGCGTAATCATTTCAGGATTCTCCCCCTTAATTCTTGGCGAGCCCGACCACGATCGAGGTTGTGCAGTGGAAGGTGGTGTTTTCGTTGGCCATGCACCAGTTCACATCGTTATGCAGGAAGAACTCATACCCGGGCCGCTCGCGCGTCTGCGATGAACACAGACAGCGGTTGCATGCTGTCTTGCCGCAGCAGTCGTGATAGCTCACGAGATAGTCCTTGCCGTCCTTGGGGTTGTGGCAGGTGCCGACCCAGGAAATCGGTGAGGGTGTCGTCCCTGGCGGACACGTAGTGGGCGTGCCGCCGCAGCAGGAGCACAAGAAGCCATCCACCGCGCAATAGCGCCAATAGTCGCAGGAACTCAGTTCCTCGTCCGTGGCATCGTCCAGGCCGGGTGATTTGCCGGCGGCGCGGGCCACGGGCAAGACAGGCATGAGAAAGGCCGATCCGACCAGCGCTTTGCTGATGGAGCACAGTACACTGCGCCGCGATGATTTGTGCGCGATGTTGCGCGCCATGCTTTCGCCAAATTTATCCAACCAACGCATTGACGTTCTCCTTGCGCGAAACTTGAACTTCGTTAAGGCCATTATTGGTCAGGTATTCCTGGGCGGAAGCCACGCCCAGCTCTTTCGCGGTAAACAGGCTTTCTAGCTGCTCGCGCGAATTGATCAAGCCCTTGGCACGGATAATGCCGTTTTCATCGATGAGCACGGCATAGGGCAGCTTGCTGATCTGAAAACCCATACCCAGACTGGTGGAGAGCAGATAGGGAAACTGTTCCAGCCCGGCCTGGCGATAGAACGCCAGATGCTCGGGCATCTCGCCATCGCTGGCCAGTACGATATCCAGCCATTTCTTTTCGGTCGCGGCCACGGACTTGAGTATGGGCAGCAGCTTCTTGCAGACAGGGCATGTCGGCGACAGAAAGAACAGCAACTGGCTGCGCGATCCGGCAAGGCCTATCTTCTGGGGGCGACCCAGCATGTCGGCCAGCTCAAAGGCTGGCGCGGCCTCGCCCACGGCGGGGCCCTTGTCCATGGTCAGCGCACCCATGGGGGCGACGCGCTCATACAGCACGCCGATCTGGCGCGACAGTGCCAGCACCACCAGCACCAGGCTCAGCACGACGAGCCACAGGACAATGTTGGAAATCATCAAGGCATTCATGGCGTCTCCTTATGTTTTTTGAATTCGTTGGTGTGAATCAATCAATTGATTCAGGCAGAAATACAGGCCCAGCACGGCCAGTGTGGTGCCGAAGAAGGTCAGCGCATCCACCCAGCTCAGGCTGCGCGCGGAGGCATAGTGCGCGAGCAACGCGGGTACGGCCAGCGCCAGCAACAGGCTGTTGCGCAGCACCAGCCACCAGGACAGCCCGCCGGTTTTCTCCGTGAAGCCGCCGCAGCCGCAATCGATGTCGCGGCGTCCGCGCAGCAGGTTGGCCACAATGCCGGCGCTGGCCAAGAGCAGCACCGCCATGGCAAGGGCCGCGCCACCGGCGCGTGTGGTCGGCACTAACAGCATCATGCCGCTGCACAGTTCGGCGGCGATAAACAGCGCTGCAAAAGGCCGTACCCAATTGGCGGGCAACAGGGCATAGCCCGCTGTGGCATTTTCAAACCGCGCAAAGCTGGCCAGCTTGCCGATCGCGCCCGACAGGAGTATGCCTGCCAGGGCCGCCGAGCCGGCGTAGATCAGGATGGGATCTATCATTGCCCGTCTCCGTTATAGGGCTGCGGTTCAACCTGCAGCGCCGCTTCGCCGGCGCCTTCTATGGTTCGCAGGTACTTGGGCTGGGCGGCGCTGATGTCGTAGATGTTCACATTGCCGCCGTCCAGTGTCAGCAACCGTGGGCTCGGTCCCTGCGCTACAGACATGGACAGGCCGTCGCGGCCGGGCTCACGCGCAATCCGTTTATTGGTTTTCAGATCGTACACCCAGATTTCAGCCGCGGGATTCTTGTGAGAGCCTTCCTTGCCATCGGGATGCATGAAGACATACAGGCGCTGGTTGGCGCGATCAATGTCGATCACGTTATAGCCGCCTGGCACCCAGCCCTGCGCCTTGTCTTCGTCGTTGAGCAATGACCACACAGGCTCAAAAGTGATCTCTTCGCCGTCCAGGTTAGCGGTGTAGACGTTGCCATAGAACGATACAAAATAGGCTTTGTCCCGAGTAAGTCCGGGGGCGATGAAAATGGGGTCCTCCTGCACCGGGAACATTGCTTTACTGCGATGCTGGTTTGCCACTTTTCCCTGCTCATCCAGGTCAATGGACAGCAGCGCGCCGTCGCCGCAAATGGTCATGAAACTGTGCGGCTTGTTGGGCAGGGGGATGACGCTCCAGCAGCCTGCTGTCGAGGTGATCTCTCCCGCGAACTCGCCTTTGTCGATATTCACGACAGAGATCGAGGTGGCTGGCGTGGCGTTCTGCAGCACAATGAATTTTCCGTCTGTCGTCTGACGGAAGATCCCGCGATAGTTGAGCGCCTGCGCGCGCTTGGGCGGAATCGATATCTCCTTTTTGAACGTCAGCGCCTGCGCATCCCATACTTCGACAACATCGGTGCGCTTGCCGCGTGTCACGCGCTCGTGATAGGTGGTCATCACATAGATGTCCTTGCCATCGTGCGAGAGCTGCATGTGCCCGTTGTAGCTGGTGGGTATCATGCCCAGAAACTTGCCGGTTGCGCCGTCGAAGATGTTCAGGCGGCTTTCGGTCAGGTGCTGGAACACGGAGTCCATCACGTAAACGCGCTGTGACGCGTCCGCCGGGAGCGTGTGCCCGCCAGTGAGTTCCTCCATGGGTTTTTGCTGGGCTGTCGCCGGCAGCGCCATGGCCAGCAGCGCGATGGCCAGCAGGCCATGCAGTCGGGACCGGGTGAGCGATAAAGTGATCATGAATCATGTCTCCTGGCTGGTGGATCCGGTTTCAGAAGATGTAGGCGTAACGCAATTGCACGCCGCGCATCTTGGGTCCGTTCCTGACATCGAGGTCGTGGATATACTGCAATTGAATCTGGTTGGCGTCATTCAGCTGATGGGTGATCTCCGCTGCCAGTTGATGGCTGCGCTGGCTGGATAGCACGGTATCGCCGTTGATCTTCTCCTTGCCGCCGGTTTCGTATCGATAGCGCATGCCTACGTAGGTGTCGGGCGTGATGTTGGTCGAGGCCAGGAACATCAGCCGCATCGACGGAGATTTCTTCAATCGCTGGCCATAATAGTTGTTGTTGTCGCCATAGAACTCGAACTCCGCGACACCTTCCAGAAAGGTGGATTCGCCTATTCCCTTCACGAAGGCAAAATCCTGTATTGTTGTCCATCGATTATTGCCAGGCGACACGTCTGCGTGCGAGCCGTGGTAGCGACCCGTAGGGAACGTAATGAAGGGTTCCCATGCGAACCAGGTGCGGGTCTCTTCGTTGTTGTAGAACCAGAACGCAGCGCCGGCCTGGATGTCGCCCATGCCGGTCAGCCTGTCGTGCGGCACGCCTGGTACTTTGGCGGTGGTGCGAAAGGCAGGAGCGATCAGCTCGTACTGGACGGTGACATTGCCGATCTGGCGAAAAGCCATGGGGCGCAGCACCAATGCCTGAACGTCTATACGTGGTCCGCCGTCAATCCGGTGGCCGCGATCATAGAAGCCGTGGCTGCCCAGGGCCGCAAAATAGCTCGCAAAAATATTGGTGCCGGGCGGCGCGGGTATCCAGTCGCGCGCGCTTGGATCACCGGCCTGGGCCTGCCCTGCCAGGCCCAGACAGGCAGCCAGTGCCAACAGGGCGGTGCAGAGCGCTCCAGTGCTTTTTTTCATACAGTCTCCTCATTATTTTGTTGTTGTCGACGCGTCATGCGCGCAGCCGATCAGTGTGCGGCGGGGTAAGCCATGCAGACGGATTTTTTCTCCAGATACATATCAATTGCGGCGTGGCCGTGTTCGCGTCCGATGCCGGATTGCTTGTAGCCGCCGAAGGGCATGTGAGGGTCGAGCATGTTGTGCGTATTGACCCAGACAGTGCCCGCCCGGATGCGTGGCACAAGCCGGTTGACGCGTGTCAGGTCGTTGCTCCAGATGCTGGCGCCCAACCCGAACTGGGTGTCGTTGGCGCATGCAATCGCATCCTCTTCCGTATCAAAGGCGCCGGCGACCACGACGGGGCCAAAAATCTCTTCGCGGCTGATGCGGGCGCCCGCGGGCGCATGGGCGAACACGGTAGGCCGTACAAAATAGCCCTCGCCTTCGTCCGCCGCGCCGCCTGCCAGCATGCGCGCGCCTTCTTGCTTGCCAATGGCGATATAGTCCAGCACCCGTTTTTGATGGCGGGCCGAAATCATCGGGCCTATTTGCGTGTCCGGATCCAGCCCGGAGCCCAGCTTCATGCCCGACGCGATGTCTGCGAGTCCTGCGACCACGCGATCGTAGATGCCTTTCTGAACAAACAGCCGCGAACCGGCCGTGCAGACCTGGCCCTGGTTGAAGAAGATGGCGCCGGCCGCGCCTTGTATGGCCAGATCGATATCGCAATCGTCCAGGATGATGACGGGGGACTTCCCGCCCAGCTCCAGCGACACGCGTTTCATGTCGTCCACGGCCTGGCGGCCAATCAGCTTGCCGACTTCCGTCGATCCGGTGAAAGCGATCTTGTCGACATCAGGATGGGCGACCAACGCCGCGCCGGTTACCTCGCCCCGCCCAGTAATGACGTTGACGACCCCAGGCGGAAAACCGGCCTCAAGCGCCAGCTCAGCCAGGCGAATGGCCGTCAGCGGTGTTTCCTCCGCAGGTTTGAGCACGACGGTGCAGCCAGTGGCGACAGCAGGCGCAATTTTCCATATAGCCATAAGCAGCGGAAAATTCCACGGCACGATGGCTGCCACGACGCCTACGGGCTCCGGGCGGGTATAGGCGTGATAGTTCACGCCCGGCGGAAAAGGAATGGACACATTCAAGGTTTCGCCGGAAATCTTGGTGGCCCATCCCGCCATATAGCGCAACCATTGGGCGCCGGCGCCAACTTCCAGGCCTTGCGATAAGGCCAATAGTTTGCCGTTGTTCAATGTCTCGAGCCGTGCCAGCTCATCGCCATGCTGTTCGACCAGATCCGCCAGCCGGAGCAGCAGCCTTTCTCTGGCGACGGGGAGCATATCGCGCCACGCCGGGGCTTCAAAAGCATGCCGTGCAGCCTTGACTGCTTCGTTTACCTGCCGAGGGCCGGCCTCCAGCTGATGCGCAATCACCACGCCGCGAGCGGGGTCATAAACGGGAATGGCGTCCCCGTCTCCTTCGGTCCAGGGCTTGCCGCCGATAATCATGTGTTCTCGTATGGCGGCCAGCTCCGGGCGGTCGTGATCCAATGCAACTGACATGTGTCCGCTCCTCCCGATAGTAATGGAAGCAGCATAGCAACGGGGTGCGGCCGGGTATTGTTGTGTTGTGCACTACGGCATGTCTGTTTGCGCACGGCAAGCGCGCAGACGTTCAGTATTCGGAAGATTTGCCGGTGAGCGCCACGCCGACGCGCAGCATGAAATATGAAAAACTGTCCATCATCCGTCCCAGCCAGCCGCGGCGCTGCAAGGACGCTTCGGTCACCTGTCTCGCATTGGACTGGATTTCGGCTTCGAGCGCCTCTTTCAGCGACAGCGCAAAATCCGGATCTTTGATGTAGACATTGGCCTCGCGTGCCAGCAGGAGGCTGAACGGATCCAGGTTGGAGGAACCCACCATGGCGCAGCTGTCCATGACGGCGACCTTGGCATGCAGGTAGCTTGCCATGTATTCGTAGAGCTCGATCCGTGAATCCAGCAGCTTGCAGTACATATAGCGACTGGCGCGGTACTGCATGGCGTATTCGGAGTGACCCTGCAACAGCAGCCTGACACGCACCCCGCGCGCAGCGGCCGCAACCAGGGCTTTACGCAGGCGTCGGCCAGGAAAAAAATAGGCGTTGGCAATCAGAATGTCGGACTGTGCTCCAGCCATGGTAGTGAGGTAGACGTTTTCTATGGATTGCCGATGCAAAATATTGTCGCGCAGCAGCAGCGCCGCTTTCATGCCGGGGCTGAAGCGTGGCTGGGGTTGCTTGATTCGTGCCTGCCGCCATGCGCTCCAGTTGCGCAGACGTTCATAAAAGGTGGCCCAGTCGTCACGTCGCCGCCAGGCCATGCGCAGCCACAGGGCGCGTTGCGCTTTTGCGATGTCGTCGACAATAGGCCCTTGCAACTGCACCGCAAAGTCGAATCTGGGCTGTGGCCCTGTGCCGTCGTCGGGTACATCGACATAATCATCCAGAATGTTGATGCCGCCGACGAAGGCGACCGCATCATCCACAACGGCTGTCTTGCGGTGCAACCGTCGCAATCGCCGCAGATTGAAGCGCACATTGCTGACACCGCGCGGCTCGGGCCGGTAAACGCGATAATGGGCGCCCATCTCGGCCAACTGGCGTGAGATCTCCTGGACATGTTCATTGCTGCCAAATCCATCTATGACCACGCGCACCTTGATGCCGCGCGCGCAGGCTTGCGCCAAGTGTGCGAGCACACGCCGTGCGGTATCATCCATCGAGAAAATATAGGTTTCCAGGTGCACCTGAGTCTGGGCCTGATCGATCGCTTTGCACAGGGCCGGGAAAAAATCGCCGCCATTGTGCAGCAGTGCGATCTGATTGCCATCGGTCCAATGGAGACGTGATTCCTTGTTGGCCATGCCTGCCGCCTGCCTCCGTCTGTATCGCTAGAGGCCCATGAGACCTAATATCCCCAGGCTGAGCGCCGTGTCGTTCCTGCGCAACTGCATGAGAATATTGAAATGGTTGACGCCGGGGATTTCGGCCAGCGTTACCGGGAAACCGCAGTCCTGCCAGGCTTGTCCAAAGTATTGGCTCTGGCGCTTGAATTCGCTGGTTTCGTGTTCCCCCCAGGCGACCAGCAGCGGGCAGCCTTGTTCGGGAAGATGAAAGACAGGGCTGGCGTCAATGGCGGTTGCTTCATCCAGATGCGCCCATTCGTTGATGTGGGTATGAACCAGTGGCCGCAAATCAAAGAGTCCGCTCAATGGACTCGCGCTCTGGAGGATATCGGGCGGGGCATCATACTGGGCATGCCAGTCCCCGGCCAGCAGCATGCCGACCAGATGCCCTCCCGCCGAGCTGCCGCTTGCATGAATGCGCGCGGGGTCTCCGTTATAGGTGGCAATGTTGCGCCAGGCCCAGGCCAGCGCGCGCCGGCATTGATCGATGATGCGCGCCAGGCTGACGCTGGGCGCCAGCGAGTAATTGATGGCGACGACGGTGGCGCCTGCTTGCGTGAACATGGGCGCCATGAAAGAGGAATCCTCCTTGGACAGTGCGCGCCAGTATCCGCCGTGAACAAAAAAGTAAACCGGCGCACCCGCCTGGGGCGCGGGGAAAATATCCAGCGTTTCGTCCGGGTGGTCGCCATACGCGACCGACAGATATCCCTTGACCCGTGTTCGGGCCTGCGCGCTGAACTCTGCGTATTCCTGAAGAAAGGGCAGGCAGTCCGGCACCGAGGCGCGCGCATTGTACTGACGGTCGAGTTCGTCGGCCGGGTATCCCATCGGGTTGTGGTCGGAGAGCGGCGTGGCGTTCATGGTCAGGGCAGCTCCAGTTCGGCAAACAGCGGTGCGTGGTCGGAAATCTGCCGCCAGGGCAGCCCCTGCAATACGCGCGCTTTGCGCACAGCGAAGCCACGCTGATAGATGCGGTCAAGGCGCAGCCAGGGGAAGGCTGCCGGAAATGTGCGTGGCGGCGGGGTCATCCGGGCCGCACCGTTATTGCCCAACTCGTGCACCTTTTGGGCCAATGGCCGAGGCTGAGGCAGATGCAGCAGTGTGTTGCGCCATCGCTTTACGGAGTTGCGCAGAAGGCGCGGCTCGCTGTCGTTGTGCGGCGCGATCGCAAATACTTCGTACAGGCCAAGTTGCTGCACGAACAGTGGTGCCAGGCGATTGTGCCAGTCGTTGAAGTCACCCGCAATGAGCATGGGCTCGTCATCAGGCACCAGACGCCGAATGCGTTCGACCAGCGCAGCCACCTGCCGTGACCGGCTGCCGGCAAACAGGCCAAGGTGGACCACCATGCAGTGTACGGGAACCTCTTCGATCTCGATGACCGCATGCAGCAGGCCCCGTTGTTCCAGCCGGTGATCGGAGATGTCCTGGTTTTCGTGCTGGAGGATGGGAAAGCGCGACAACAGTGCATTGCCATGATCCGTATGGGAACGCACCGCATTGCAACCGTAGGCCGTATGCATGCACAGCGCCGCGCCCAGCGATTCGTGCTGGGCGTTCAGGCTGATGCGCTGCTCGTTGCGGCCCTGCAGCTCTTGCAGGAACAGGAGATCGGGACGCAATCCATACAGCCCGAGACGCAGTTCTGCAAACGATTCCCGGGTGCCCGTTGCCGAGCGGCCTTTATGAATGTTGTAGCTGACGACCCGTATGACGGACACTTGCACTCCCTTAGACTGACTTTCTCCCCCTTACTTTACCTCGGTATTGCGTAGACGGATATGAAGCTCACGCAATTGCTTTTCGTCGACCGTGGATGGCGCCTGCGTTAACAGGCACTGCGCACGCTGCGTTTTGGGGAAAGCAATCACGTCGCGGATGGATTCCGCGCCCGTCATGAGGGTGACCAGGCGATCCAGGCCAAAGGCCACGCCGCCATGCGGCGGAGCCCCATATTGCAGCGCATCGAGCAGGAAGCCGAACTTGCTGCGGGCTTCATCGGCATCGATATTGAGCGCACTGAACACCTTGCGCTGCACGTCTGCACGGTGAATACGCACCGAGCCGCCACCCAATTCCCAGCCATTCAGCACCATGTCGTAGGCCTTGGCAAGCGCCTTGCTGGGATCGGTTTCGAGCAGGTCTTCGTGGCCATCTTTCGGGCTGGTAAAGGGATGGTGTGCCGAAAAATAACGGCCCTCGTCCTCGTCGTACTCGAACATCGGGAAATCGACCACCCACAGCGGCTGCCATCCCGCCTGGAACAGGCCGTTCGCCTTGCCGAACTCGCTGTGTCCGATCTTGACCCGCAGCGCGCCAATGGCGTCGTTGACCACTTTGGCCTTGTCGGCGCCAAAAAAGATCAAATCGCCGCTTTGCGCCCCTGTGCGCTCGATCAACTGGGCAAGCGCGTCGGCATGGATGTTCTTGACGATGGGTGACTGGAGCCCTTCCGGGATGGCGGACGCATCATTGACCTTGATATAGGCCAGCCCTTTGGCACCGTAGATGGCGACGAATTTGGTGTAGGCATCTATCTCGCTGCGCGGCATGCTGGCGCCGCCCGGCACACGCAAGGCCACCACACGGGAGGCGGGGTCGTTGGCGGGCGCCGAAAACACCTTGAAGCTGACGTCCTGCATCAGGTCCGCCACATCGACGAACTCCAGCTTGACGCGCAGGTCGGGTTTGTCGGAGCCATAGCGGTGCATGGCGTCGCTCCACGACATGATGGGAAAAGGCTTGGGCAGCTCGGTGTGCTGCACATTGGCGAACACCTGGCGAATCATGCCTTCGAAGATCTCGCGAATCTGTTCCTCGTTCAGGAAAGAGGTCTCGCAATCGATCTGAGTGAATTCGGGCTGCCGGTCCGCGCGCAGGTCTTCGTCGCGAAAGCACTTGGTAATCTGATAGTAGCGATCAAAGCCCGACACCATCAGCATTTGCTTGAACAGCTGCGGCGATTGCGGCAACGCATAGAACTCCCCCGAGTTCACGCGCGACGGCACGAGGTAGTCGCGCGCGCCTTCCGGTGTGCTCTTGGTGAGCATAGGGGTTTCGATATCCACGAAGCCGAGTGCGTCGAGATACTTGCGCACTTCCATGGACACCCGGTAGCGCAGCATCAGGTTGTTTTGCATCTGAGGGCGGCGCAGATCCAGCACACGATGCGTCAGACGGGTGGTTTCGGACAGGTTGTCGTCATCCAGCTGGAAGGGGGGCGTCACCGAGGGATTGAGTACGTCGATGTCGCGGCACAGCACTTCGACTTCACCGGAGGCGAGTTCGGCATTGGTGGTGCCCTCGGGGCGCAGGCGCACCAGGCCCGTGACTCGAATGCAGAACTCATTGCGTATGCTTTCAGCTGTGGCGAAGGCCTGGACATTGTCCGGGTCGACGACAATCTGGGCCAGGCCGGCCCGGTCGCGCAGGTCGATGAAGATGACGCCTCCGTGATCGCGGCGGCGATGAACCCAGCCGAACAAGGTGACTGTCTGGTCCAGGTATTGTTTACTGACCTCGCCGGTGTAGCAGGTACGCATCGAGGATTACTCCGTAGTGAAATTCTTGGTTAGGCCATGCGCGGTCGCGCAAGCGCTCAGGGGGTGGATGTGCCGCCTGGCGTAGAGGGCGTGGTTGCTGCCGTGCTGGCGGCGGCGGTGCCCGACGCGGCCGGTGTCGCGCTGCCGGATACCGGGGCGCTGGACGGCGCGGATGATCCGTTGTTGCGGAAATCGGTCACATACCAGCCAGAGCCTTTCAGCTGGAAACCAGCGGCAGTTACTTGTTTGGCGTAGGTATTTTGCCCACATTCGGGGCAAACAGTCAGAATAGGGTCCGACATTTTTTGCAACACATCCTGGGCATGACCACAGGCGCTGCATTTATAAGCATAGATAGGCACGACAGAAATCCCGAAAGAGTTTCCAGTAATACGCGCCTGAAACCGCCTGCCGTGCATGAAACGGGCAATGCGGCGAGGCGCAAGAACGCGGTGAGGCGCAAAAAAAGACAATTTTAGCCGTTTTTGCCCGCCACGATGGCGGGCACTGAAGAACCGGCAGTGTCTAGAAGGTCTTGGGGATCATGAACATGGCGGCGGCGACCAGCGTGGGTACGGCAGCCGCCCCCAACAGTTTGAGCGGAGAGATCGCGCCGTCGGGAAAGCATCCCTTCAGAATGGAGAAGCCTGCAGGATTGGGTGCATTGGCAATGACGGTCAGGCCGCCGCCCGTTACAGCACCGGCCACCAGCATATAGCGCCAGACCTCGTCCGTGCCTTCGACCAGCGAACCCAGATAGGTGAGCGCGGCGTTATCGGTGACGGCGGTGAGTGCCGTGGCGCCCCAATACAGCACAAAAGGCGACAGGCCCGCCAGCAGATCCTGCAGCCACCATTTCTGGAGTCCGCCCAGCAGGACCAGGCCCGCGAGAAAAAAGCCAACCATCAGGCCTTCCCGGATGAGCAGCGGGTTCTGATAGCGGGCATAGGCCTGGGCATAGCCGATGAACAGCATGAGGAAACCCAGAAAAATCACAGGGTGGTGCGCCGACAGCACGATGCCGACCAAGAAGGCAGTGTGAATCGCGATCACGGAGAATGGGACGGGAGGACGTTCTTTTTCGTCGGGATTCTTGCCGATCTCGCCGTTGAGCAAATGTGTGCGGCAGATGAAGGTGAGCACGCCGGCGTTGATGATAACGGCCGACGCCGCGCGCCAGCCGAAGTGGGTGGCCATATAAGCTGAGTCCCAGCCGAAGGTGTTGGCAACCATCAGCACGGGCGGGGCTGCGTAAGCGGTGAGCACCCCGCCAATCGAGATGTTGACGAACAGCACGCCGATGGTCAGGTATTTGAACCCTGCCTGATTGGGGCGACGAAAATACGCGTCGCGCAGCAGCAGGGCGGCCAGCGTCATGGCCGCAGGCTCGGTAATGAATGACCCGGACAAAGGAACCAGTGAGAGTGTCACAAAGTACATGGCCAATTCATTGCGTATGGGCAGAATTCTCGCCACCACACGCACCATCATGTTCACCAGTTCCAGAATGGGCCGGCTGGCCGCGACGACCATGATGGCGAAGACAAAGGCCGGTTCCGTAAAGTTGCGTGTATCCACATATTCGACCATGGTGCCCAGCCCTGCGACCAGCGCCATGCAGGCCAGCAGCACACAGGCCCAGACCCCGAACACCGCCTCGACCTCGGACAGCATGTGCCACAACCCGGCATGCGGTCCATTGCGATGCGCCAGCCTGGCAAAGACAGGCACCGAAAAGGTATGGATGATGGCGATTGCAAACAGTGCTGTTGCCAGATACTCGAGAAAACCGGTCATGTCTTACCTACGTATTTGTTGTTATATCAGTACTGTGCCCGCCAGCGCGGCGACCAACAGCAGTACACCCACCGCCATATTGGCCCGAAAAAGCATGAAACTTCGATCCGGCCGCGCCAGGCTGAAAACGCTCATTTGCCAGATAAAGTGCGCGGCGATGGCGGCAAGGACCAGGTAGTAGGGCCAATCCATGCCCATGGCCGCCCCGCCATACACCCAAAGGGCAATCGTGGCGATGTAGAAACCGCTGATCCATGCCTTGCCGTTCTTGCCGAATTTCAGGGCTGTTGAGTGCAGGCCAAGCTTGATGTCGTCACGCACATCGACATAAGCGTAGATGGAATCATAGCCAACTTGCCACAGCACTGCCCCCAACCACATCGCGACAGCCGCCAGCGGCACAACGTTCTGGGTGTCCGACCAGGCCATCAGCATGCCCCAGTTAAAGCCAATGCCCAGCACAACCTGTGGCCAGTAGGTAAAGCGCTTGCACAAGGGATAGACAATGACGATGGGCACCAGCGCAACGGCCAGCCAACGGCTGTATTCGTTCAGGGCTATGAGCAACAGCGCGCAGACGGCCAGTTGGCCCAGCACAAACCACAAGGCCTTGCGCAGTGTCAGCTGCCCGCTGGTGAGAGGACGGAATCGAGTGCGTTCGACCTGATGATCGAAATTGCGGTCGAAGATATCATTGAAGCAGCAGCCGATGCCGCGCATGATCAGTGCGCCGAGCGAAAAAATGACGATGCGCAGCAAGGTGGGCATGCCGTCTGCCGCCTGAACCAGTGCCGCCAGGCAGGGCAGCAGCGTGAGCCAGGTGCCCACCGGCCGGTCGAAACGGCAAAGGCGGGCGTACGGCCCCCAGGAACGCGGAAGCCAGCGCTCGACCCAGTCGTCCGGGCGCATGTCGGAGAGATCGGGTACGTCGGGCGGTTTGGTGCCGAGATGTTTGTGGCGGGCGTCTTCTGGGGTGGGTGTCATTGCAATCAAAAAAGGGGGGTAAGCCCCTGGTATAGCGCTAGCTTTCCTTAATGAGTTGGCCGAGTATGGCAATGCCTTCGCGGATTTTTTCTTCGGATACAGTCACAAAGCTCAGGCGCAAGGTGTTGGCGGGCGCGTCGGGGCCGGCAAAAAAGGGCGCGCCCGGCACGAACGCGACATTGCGTTCGACAGCGCGCGCCAACAGCTCAGTGCCATCGACATGTTCGGGCAGCGTCACCCAGATAAACATGCCGCCTTCGGGCCGTGTCCAGCTCGTCGTTGCGGGAAAGTGCTGATCCATGGCGTCGAGCATGTAGCCGCATTGCTGCTTGTAGAGCTCGCGCACCACGGGCAGGTGTTGGGCCAGAAAGCCGTTCTTGATGGTTTCGTAGACGGCCATTTGCGTGATCGAGGCCGTATGCAGATCTGTGGCCTGTTTGATCTGGACGAGTTTGGAGATAATGGGGCGCGGCGCCACGATATAGCCCAGGCGCAGGCCCGGCGCCAGCACTTTGGAGAAGGTACCCAGGCGGATGACAGTGGCGCCCACAGCGCGGCCCAGGCCGAGCAGGCCTGGCAGCGGCTCGCCTGCGTAACGCAATTCTCCGTAGGGATCGTCTTCGATAATGGGTAGCTGGAGGGCTGCGCAGCGCTCGACCAGTGCCTTGCGGCGCTCCAGGCTGAGCGTCAGCCCCGTGGGATTCTGGAAGTTGGGCAGGGCATAGATGAAGCGGGCGCCCGCGGCGCGTTCGGGCGTCAGGCTGTCGGGCATCACGCCGCCGTCATCAGTCGGCACGGATTCATACTTGGGCTGGAACAGCGAAAACGACTGCAGGGCGCCCAAATAGCTGGGCGCTTCGACCAAAACCTTGCTGCCGGGGTCGATAAACAGCTTGCCCAACATGTCCAGCGCCTGTTGAGAGCCAGAGACGATAAGCACTTCGTCGGGCGAGACGTCATCGGCACCCGTGCGCTTGAGGTCGTTGGCAACCCAGGCGCGCAACGGCGCATAGCCTTCGGTCGGGCCGTACTGCAGGGCGGACTGGCCGGATTCGGCCAGGACACGGTCATAGGCGCTGGTGATGGCGTCGATGGGAAAGCCCTTGGGAGAGGGCAGGCCGCCCGCAAAGGAAATGATTTCAGGACGCTCGGTGACTTTCAGGATTTCTCGAATGGTCGAGCTGGTAAGTTGCTGTGCGCGTTGCGAAAAAGTGTAAGGGTGGGAAAAGGAATCCATATAAAAACCCGGAAAGTCTGTTAAAGAGCAAGACGAAACTCGTAGGTTACTGCAAGTCGTAACGAAATGCTTGGCGATGCCCGCCCATGCTGTGGTCAATCCTCGCGGCGGCGATCGCGGCGCACGGTTCGGATCAGCCACCAGAATAGTGTCAGAGAGCAGCCCAGGCCCGCTACGAAGAGGCCCAGAACAATCCATTGGCCTGTGGTCATTGCTATTGTTCCATACTAGGTAGATAAGGGAGTTTAGTTCACGACGGCTTAGGCTCGCTGCGCTGACGCCACACCGCAATGGCCTGCTGCGCGGCTGGGCTCAAGGTTTGCTCGTCCAGCGCCTTGACGTGCTCGAAAATCATCCGGGCGTAGGGCTCGGCCAGCGCAGCGACTTGCGGACTCAGGGAGAGCTCATCGCCCGTGGATGGCGAGCGCCGCCGCCAGTCATTGATGGCGGCTTCGAGTTCGGCAAGGGTGAGCGTTGGGTTCATGGCGCGAAAAATATGCGGGATAGCTTGCTGTTGCTCAAACCAGCAACTATATAGGCTCGCGAGCAGTCCGTATATAGCTTGGCGGCCTCGCCCATGACGCTGCGGCAGCTGTCATGTTTAGCGCATGGCCGTCTGACAGCGCGTGGTCACGCAAGCGTCGGCTCCCGCATTTTGCGGCGTTCCCAGACCCCTGAGAATCGGCGATAAGCCGCATGGACGGCGGGCGCGCTTAGGTTTAATCTATCCATTCGGACAGACGCCAACTTGCCCAAGGACGCACCATGAGCACACAACAACCCAATCCTTTCATACTTCCGGGCCTGGGCCAGGCCGGGGATATGGCAAGCAACCCTTTGCTCGCCAGTATGGAAATGATGCGCCAGGCCTGGCAGGGCCTGGCCAACAGCGGCGGGCTGGACAACAGCATGGCCGCGCCCATGTCGGTAGACGAGCTCGAACGCCGCATCAACGATCTTCGCGCGGTCGAGAACTGGCTGCGCATGAATCTTTCCATGTTGTCGAGCACCATCCAGGGCATGGAAGTACAGCGTTCCACCATTTCCACCCTCCAGTCCTTCATGGCCGGTGCAGCTGCTGCAAAGCCAGATGCAGGCACCACACCGTTCGACGCATTCTGGCGTCTTTGGCAAGCCAATCCGGGCGCGGCGGCTCAGGCATCGGCGGATGACGCGCCGGGCCGCGCCGGGGCGGAGGCTGCGGATCCTGCGCCAGAGAGCGCAGGGCAGGCAGGGCAAAGCAAGGCAAAGCAGGACAAGAGCCCGGAAAGCGCCTCGGATGCGGCGGCGCAGATCTCGCCCGCACTGGCCGCGCAGGCCATGGCGGCATCCAAGGGCTGGTGGGACATGGTGCAAACGCAGTTCGACAACCTGGCAACGGCGACCACGGCTTCGCTGCAAAATGCACAAGCGGTGCAACCGGGCGTCAAGGCGGAATCGAGCTCAACGCTGGGCAAGTCGTCTCGCAAATCCGCTACGGTCAAGCCGGCAGCCCGCAAGACGGCCGGCGCCAAATCCACGGGGGGCGCTGCGCCGGCCCGCAAGGTGTCGGCAAACCGTGGCTCCGTGCGCAGCAAAGCCAAACCCGTCGCCAAGCGCAGTACGCGCAAGCCAGCCTCCGAACCCTAGCCCATCGTTGTCTGCCCGAAACAAAACCTTGCGTTTGATGACCGAGGGGCCGTGCAAGACCGGCCCCTCGCTGTGTATGATCTAGGCTGTCTCCACAAACATCCTGAACATCACATGCTCAACATCGTTATCCTGGCTGCCGGGCTCGGCAAGCGCATGCAATCCGATCTGCCCAAGGTCCTGCATCCTCTGGCCGGCAAACCCATGCTCGCCCACGTGCTGGACAACGCCGGCGGCCTGAATCCAGATCGCATTATCGTGGTGGTGGGGCATGGCGCAGACCGTGTGCGCGAAGCCTTTGCCGGCCGGCCGGGCGTCGAGTTCGCGCTGCAAAGCCCGCAGCATGGCACTGGCCACGCAGTACAGCAGGCCGTGCCCTTGCTCCTTGAGAATGGTCAAGACGATGTCACGCTGGTGCTGTATGGCGATGTGCCGCTGGTGCAGGCGGCCACGCTGCGCGCGCTGTTGGAGGCTCGTGCGGGCGGCATGTCGGTGCTTACCGAAAAACTCGATGATCCCAGCGGCTATGGCCGGATCGTGCGCAATGCGCGCGGTGAAGTCGAACGCATTGTCGAGCACAAAGACGCCAGCGCCGATGAACAGCGCATCAACGAGGTGAATACCGGCATTCTGGCCGCACCTACCGCGCACATCAAGGATTGGCTCACCCGTATCGACAACAACAACGCGCAAGGCGAGTATTACCTGACAGACATCGTCGGCCTGTCTGTTCAGGATGGGCTGCCGGTGCATGCGTCGCATCCCGGCGCTTCCTGGGAAACGCTGGGCGTGAACAGCCGGGTGCAGCAGGCCCAGCTCGAACGCAGTTGGCAGGCCGAACAGGCCCGCCGTCTGCTGGAACAAGGCGTTACGCTGGCTGATCCGAGTCGTTTCGATTTGCGCGGTAGCTTATCCTGCGGGCGCGATGTCTTTATCGATGTGGGCTGTGTCTTCGAAGGCAAGGTAGAACTGGCAGATGGCGTACGCATCGGGCCGCACTGCGTCGTGCGTGATGCGGTGATCGGGCGCGGAACCCAGATCGAAGCATTCAGCCATGTGCAGGAAGCCCGCGTGGGAGAGGACGCGCGCATTGGGCCATACGCCCGCTTGCGCCCTGGCGCGGAAATCGGCGCATCGGCCCATGTCGGCAACTTCGTCGAGATCAAGAAAAGCGTGCTGGGGCAAGGTTCCAAAGCCAATCACCTGGCCTATATCGGCGACGCCCAGATCGGCGATCGCGTCAACATCGGGGCGGGCACCATCACCTGCAACTACGACGGCGTCAACAAGTTTCGCACCGTCATTGAAGACGACGCATTCATCGGTTCCGATACTCAGCTTGTCGCACCGGTCACGGTGGGCAAGGGCGCAACACTGGGGGCTGGCACCACGCTGACCAAAGACGCCCCCGCCGGCCAGTTGACCATCTCGCGTCCTTCGCAAAAAACCATCGAAGGCTGGAGCCGTCCCGTCAAGAAAGCCTGACGTGGCCGAAACCGAAACCAGCGCTCGCGCCAGCCTGCCAGACGGCCTGGAAGCACCCAGACGTTATTGGGCGGTGTTCGCCCTGATGCTTGCCATCACCGCCACGGTGCTGGATGCCTCCATGGTCAACGTGGCGTTGCCAGAAATCGCGCGCTCACTCGGCATCCGTCCAACCGATGTCGTTTGGGTGGTGATTGCCTACAGCCTGGTCGTCGTCATCTCCTTGCTGCCGCTGTCGGCGGTTGCCGAGCGCATCGGCTTTCGGCGCATGTTCGCGCTAGGCGTGACGCTGTTCATGATATCGTCACTGGCGTCCGCCTCCGCCAATTCCCTGTCGTGGCTGATCGCGTCGCGCATGGCGCAAGGCGTGAGCGCATCGATGCTGATGTGCCTGTCCGGCGGCCTGGTCCGCAACATCTATCCCTTGCGCAAGCTCGCCATGGGCATCAGCCTGAATGCCGTCACCGTAGGAATGATGTCGGTGCTGGGGCCCACCATCGGCGCTTTCCTGCTTGTGGCCGCGTCGTGGCCCTGGATTTTTCTCGTCAATATACCCATCTGCATGCTGGCTTATTTAGGTGTGCGCCACCTGCCCGATGTGCCGCGCAGCAAAGGACGGTTCGACTGGATCGCCTGCCTGCTGAGCGCGCCGTTTTTTGGACTGACGATTGCCGGCCTGGATGCGCTGGTTTCCAATCCCTGGCGGGCCGCGGTATTTCTGCTGGGCGCAACGCTGTCGGGTGTGCTGCTGCTGCGCAGATCGCGTACGCAGGTGGCGCCTATCGTACCGGTGGATTTGCTGCGCATCACGCCTATCGCCTATGCGGTGGCGGCCTCCGCGTTTTCATTTGCGGCGCAGATGTCGGCCTTTGTCTCCCTGCCGTTCTACTTCAGCCAAACCCTGCACTACTCCTACACGGAGGTCGGCCTGTTGCTGGGCGCATGGTCTATCGGCATGGCGCTCATGGCCCCGGTTGCCGCCTACCTGTCGGGACGCTACGCTGTCGCGGTATTATGTGGAATCGGCGCAGGCAGCATGGCGCTGGGAATATTCTGGCTTCTGCTGTTGCCTGACGGAGTACTGTTCTTTTGGCCTATGCTCGCCATGTTGTTCAGCGGCATTGGCTTCGGTTTCTTCCAAACGCCCAACAACCGGGCATTGCTGGCAGGTGCGCCGCGCAACCGCAGCGGAGCCGCCGGGGCCATGCAGGCAACCACGCGCGTATTCGGCCAAAGCTTTGGCACGGCGCTGGTTGGCGTGGCATTCGCGCTGAGCGATGCCCACGGCGCCGCGATCGGTGTATCGGTGTCGATCGCGTGCGCGCTGGCTGCCATGATTGTCAACATCGTGCGTTACTACTGCAGCCCCGTGGCAGACCTGGACTTCTGAACCGCATGAACATACTGCAACTGAACTTTGAACGAGGCTGGCGCGGCGGCGAGCGCCAAACCTTGCTGTGCATGGAACAGCTGCGTCGAACGGGACATACCGTATCCTTGCTGGCGCGCGAAGGCGGTGAACTGGCGGCCCGCGCCCGCGATGGGGGCTTTACGGTACATGCGGTTGCCAACATGACGGGTGTCTGTCGTTTCCTGCTGGGCCCGGGGCGGCGCTACGCCATTCTCCATGCTCAAACCGCGAATATGGTGACCTGGCTCGCTATCCTGAAGCCCTGGCTCAAAGGCACGGTCTTCACGCGACGCACGGCTTTCCCCGTTCCATCGAAACGTGAATCGCGCACCGCATGGAAATGGCGGCGCGTGGACGCCCTGGTGGCGATCAGCGAAGCCGCCGCGGAAGAACCCCGGCGACTTGGCCTGCCGGTTCAGATCATACCCAGCGCGGTGGAAATACAGCCATTGGACGAAGCCCGTGTCCGTGCCTTTGCCGCCGAGTATTCGCTGGACGGCAAGCTCGTCCTGGCGACTGCCGCCGCCCTGACCCGTGAAAAAGATCCCTGCACATTGCTGCGCGCCGTGCATCGTCTGCGCCAGACCCGTGAGGATTTTGTGTTTTTGCATTTGGGCGCAGGGGGCGACGCGCAGGAAGAAGCGTACGCCCTGCACAAAACGCTCGATCTTGGCCGGCACTATATATTTGCCGGTTTCCAGACCGGCGTCGAAAGCCTCTATCGGCTCATGGATGCGTTTGTACTGTGCTCACGCCACGAAGCCTTGGGCACCAGCGTGCTGGACGCATTCCTGTATGGGGTGCCCGTGGTGGCGACGAACACCGGTGGTCTGGCGCAGCTCTTGGCAGATGACAGGGGGCTGTTATGCGAAGTCGGCGATGATCAGGCGCTTGCCGATGCGATGGCGCGCATACTTGCCGATCGAAGCCTGAGGGCGGGCATCATCGAGCGGGCACGCAACTATGTGTGCCGCGAGCATGATCCGTCTTCCATGGCCGCCCGATACTTGAAAATCTATAAAACAATCGCCGGCACGGCCAGCCAGGACGTTACCGGATGATGGTTCGGGTTTCGAACTTGGCCCGGTTGATCGAAAAGAACGTACGCACATTGCGGACATTGGCCTGCGAGGTAAAGACCTCGTGCGCCATGGCGTGATACGCAGGCATATCCGCCAATTGGGCAATCACGATGAAATCCGGCCCCGGCGACACGCGATAGCATTGCAGTACGTCGTTGACACCGCTGATGTTGGATTCGAAGGCGGCATAAGCTTCGGCGGTTTGCACATCCAGCGTGATTTCAATGATGGCGGTCAGGCTGCTCCCCACCTGTTCGGGATTGACCAACGCCACCTGTTTTTCGATAACCCCTTCGTCTATTAAACGCCTGACCCTGCGCAAACAGGTTGGTGCGGAAGCATGCACGCGCTGCGCCAAATCCTGGTTCGTCATCGAACAATCTGTCTGAAGTTGTTCCAGGATGCGACGATCGAGATCATCCAGGGTGGCGATATTTGGCTTTGACGACATTAATATAAAATATAGTAGTGTTTATGAAAGATAATTGCGTCATGAATTGATACTGAAATAATTTACCATATTGATGGAAAATAAGAAATCATATTTCTTCTGGTTCCGCGCAAAATAGCCACGTTCTCAAAATTTAGCAGGAGCTGCTTATGTGTGGCATCGTCGGCGCCGTCGCCCAACGCGACATCACCCCTATTCTTCTTGAAGGGCTCAAGCGGCTGGAATACCGGGGCTATGATTCCTGCGGTATTGCCGTGCATGCCGATGGCAATTTGCGCCGCGCGCGCAGCACCGAGCGTGTTGCCGAACTCCAGGCGCAAGTGGCCAAGGAAAGCGTCAAGGGCTACACCGGCATCGCCCACACCCGCTGGGCCACGCACGGCGCGCCCGCCACGCACAATGCGCATCCGCACTTTTCCGGCCATGGCAAGGATGACGCACGCATCGCCCTGGTGCATAACGGCATCATCGAAAACCACGACGAACTGCGCGCCGAACTGCAAGCCGCCGGTTATACATTCACCAGCCAGACCGATACCGAAGTCATCGCTCATCTGGTAGACCATCTCTATACCGACGATCTGCTCAAGGCGGTTCAGCAAGCCATCCGCCGTCTTGAAGGCGCTTACGCCATTGCCGTGTTTTGCCGCGATGAGCCCCATCGTGTCGTCGGCGCCCGTCATGGCTCGCCCCTGGTTGTCGGCCGCGGAGAAAACGAAAACTTTCTGGCCTCCGATGCCCTGGCGCTTGCAGGCACAACCGATCAGATCATCTATCTTGAAGACGGCGATGTTGTCGATTTGCAGCTCTCGCGTGTCTGGATCACGACAGCCGACGGTCAGGCCATCGAGCGCCCGGTCCATACCGTGCAGGCCCATACCGGCGCCGCCGAGCTCGGCCCCTACCGCCACTACATGCAGAAGGAAATCTTCGAGCAGCCGCGCGCGGTCAGCGACACCCTGCAGAATATCGAAAGCATCACCCCCGAACTATTTGGCGACGGCGCCTTCAAGGTATTCCAGGAAATCGACAACGTACTCATCCTGGCCTGCGGCACCAGCTACTACGCCGGCCTCACGGCCCGTTATTGGATAGAGTCGGTCGCCAAACTGCCCGTCAACGTCGAGATCGCCAGCGAGTATCGTTATCGAGACAGCGTGCCCAACCCGCGCACCCTGGTCGTGACCATCTCGCAGTCTGGCGAAACCGCCGACACCCTGGCTGCCCTCAAGCACGCGCGCAGCCAGGGCATGGAACACACATTGACTATCTGCAATGTGTCCACCAGCGCCATGGTGCGCGAATGCAAGCTCAATTACATCACGCGTGCGGGCGTGGAAATCGGTGTGGCCTCCACCAAGGCCTTTACGACCCAGCTAACGGGGTTGTTTTTGCTGACGATGGCGCTTGCGCAAACCAAGGGTGAACTTGCCGACGAGAAAGAGGCAGAACTGCTCAAGTCTCTGCGTCACCTGCCTGTCGCCATTGGCGCCGTGCTCGCGCTCGAACCCCAGATCATGGCCTGGGCCGATCGCTTCGCCAGCAAGGAAAACGCACTGTTCCTTGGCCGCGGCATGCACTATCCCATTGCCCTGGAAGGCGCGCTCAAGCTCAAGGAAATCAGCTACATTCACGCCGAAGCCTATCCCGCCGGCGAACTCAAGCACGGCCCCCTGGCCCTGGTCACCGAGGCCATGCCTGTAGTGACCATTGCCCCGCGCGATGAGCTGCTCGAAAAGCTCAAGTCGAATATGCAGGAAGTTCACGCGCGCGGCGGCGAGTTATATGTGTTTGCCGACGCGGATACCAAGATCGTCGCCAGCGAAGGTATCCATGTGATTCGGATGCCCGAAAATTACGGCAAGCTATCTCCGATTCTGCATACGATACCGCTGCAGTTGCTGGCGTATCACACGGCATGCGCAAGAGGCACGGATGTGGACAAGCCGAGGAATCTGGCCAAGAGTGTGACGGTGGAGTGAGGGGGCTGTTAACCTGCCGTGAAGACTGAAAATAATGTCTGGCGATCAGCGCTTGCAAGAGCGCTAATTCCGTTGGGCATCCATTTTCGGCCTATTGTGTTGAAACACTCGGATCTTGATGCTTGAGTTCGGAGCTAGAAAAAATCGTGGCCGGCGCATTGACTCATCATATTTGCTACCTACGTTGATCTGTAGTCTGCGTATTTTTCGATATGACGACCTGTAGGTGAATAAAAATAATCTGTATGTGAATAATGTGCGTTGTAATAAGTTTTAGATTACCGGACATGTTGCAATTCCAGGGCTCTGTAGAACAGTAGCCCGTTCAGCAGGGCAACCGCCTCACCTCTGCGACGCTCTGATTGCCCATATTGCCTGTCAATCAGCTATCCCAGCAACCTGTTGGCTCCCTCCGTCCGGATGGCGGGGCGTGCCTGTGTCCGTCGCAGGCAGGGATTCAAAGGCTGGATTTCGCGCTCAATTTATTCACTTATTTGAATAAAGAACATTTTAAGGGTTCACCCTCATGTATGTTTTGATCATTCAGGTGAATAATAAGAACTGAATATTTCAATGTTACTTTGCGAGATCAACTTGACCCCAGACATCGATCTTCAGGAAAAACTTTACATCGACGGCGCTTGGCAACGTCCTCAGAATGGCGGAGTGCTCGAGTCCATCGATCCTTCGACGGGCAAGCCTTGGACAGGCTTTGCGGTCGCCGGACCAGCGGATATCAATGCGGCCGTGGACGCCGCCAATGCGGCTCTGCGCGGCCCCTGGAGCCGCTTCAGCCCGGCGCAGCGCGCAAACCTTCTGCGGCGCATCGGAGCCTTGTTTGAGAACCAGGGCGAGCAACTCGCCGTAATCGAGTCGCGCGACAACGGCCAGCTCTTGAGTGATATGCGCAATGTAATGCGCGGCCTGGCGGAATATTGGTACTACTATGCGGGCATCGCAGACAAACTGGAGGGGCGTACCATTCCGATGGAGGATGGGGTGCTGGCCTATACGACGCGTGTGCCCGTCGGCGTGGTCGGCGCCATTGTTCCTTGGAATGCGCCGCTGCAGATGGTGACCTGGAAGCTTGCGCCCGCTTTGGCGACGGGGTGCACCATGGTGCTCAAATCTGCTGAGGAAACCCCGGTCAGTGCTTACTTCTTCGCGCGGCTGATTGAAGACATCGGAATTCCGCCTGGCGTGGTCAATATCGTCAGCGGGCTGGGCGCCACTGCTGGGCGCCATCTGGTGGCGCATCCGGGGGTCAACAAGATCTCGTTCACAGGTGAGCACCGCACCGCACAGGACATTATGCGGGGTGCTTCGGTCAACCTTAAGCGCCTGTCGTTCGAATGCGGCGGTAAGGCACCGCATATTATCTTCGACGACGCCAGTTTGCCGCAGGCTATGAACGCGGCGACGCACAATGCCTTCGCATACTGCGGCCAGAGTTGTGCGCTAGGATCGCGCTTACTGGTGCAGCGCGGTGTTTATGAACAGGTGGTTCAAGAGCTAGCGCGTCGGGCTGAGCGTATCCGCGTCGGATTGCCCGATGATCCACGTGCCCAGATGGGTCCACAGAACTCCGAGGCCCAACTGGAAAAGACGCTAGGCTATGTGGATATCGGGAAATCCGAGGGCGCTCGGCTTCTCGCTGGTGGACGCCGCCTGATCGCGCCCGAATTTGCAAACGGCTATTTCGTTGCTCCCACGGTGTTCGCCGATGCATCCAATGACATGCGCGTGGCGCAGGAGGAAATCTTTGGGCCAGTGGTGTGCGTCATCCCGTTCGATACGGAAGATGAGGCGGTGGAAATTGCCAACCACACGGACTACGGGCTCACTGCTGGCCTGTGGTCGCAAGATATCGGTCGTGCCCATCGTGTGGCAGCGCGCATCGAGGCTGGCACTGTCTGGGTCAACACCTATCGCTACGTACGCTGGGCCATTCCTTACGGGGGTTTCAAGCTCAGCGGTCTTGGACGTGAGAACGGGCAGGAAGGCGTTGATGCCTATTTGCAAACCCGTTCCACCATCATCAATCTCAATGGACAATATCCCGATGCCTATGCCAACTGAATCTTTTCCCCTTCGTCTCGAAGGCAAGCGCATCCTTATTACCGCCGGCGCGTCCGGCATGGGCAGAGCCGGTGCCGAGTTGTTCGCACGCCATGGCGCGGTGATTTGCATCGCCGACTATAACGCCAACAGCGCGGCGTGCGTGGTGGAGGCCGTGCGCGCAGCAGGCGGCCAGGCCAGTGCGCTGGTGGCCGATCTCACTGACATGGAGCAGGCGCGCCACATCGTGCACGAGGCCTCTGAACGCATGGGCGGGCTGGACGGACTGTGGGCACATGCTGGCGCGCCCGGTCCCCAAGGCCTGGAAAATCTGGACTGGAATGACTACCGCCGCAGCATGGCATTGAACGTGGACGCGACTGTCGCGTCGGTCAGCGAGGCAATTCCGCTGTTGCGTCAGGGTCGCAAGCCATCGATCCTGATGACGGCGTCGATCTCGGGCCTGGTGGGCTCGCAGCTCAGCCCCATCTATTCACTCGAGAAATTCGCCATCGTAGGTTTCGCGAAGTCGTTGGCCCTTGCCCTGGGCTCGGACGGTATCCGCGTCAATGCGCTGTGCCCCGGACTCGTCGATACACCCATGCTGCCCACCTTCATGTCTCGCAGTGGCGATGCCGAAGCCAGCCGCTTGGCGCAGGAAAAGTTCGTCGCCAGTGTGCCGTTGGGCCGCGTTGCCCAACCCGAGGAGCAGGCGCATGCGGCGCTGTGGCTGATGTCCGACGAAGCCGCTTACATCACAGGCATTGCTCTTCCCGTTGATGGCGGCTTCACTGCCCGCTGATCTCTTCCTTAACTTTGCCGAAAGTGGCGTTGGTGACGCGGTTTCTCAATTGAGCCCCTTCTAAGGGCAATGCGAAGCTGTACAGCTGAGGCGAAGGTGAAAATGTTTGGACCGAATCCTGCGTATTCTAGGAAACTAAAAAAACGAAAGTAAAGGTGCCTAGTATGACTGTAAAACTAAAGAGAGTTGTTACGACCATTAATGGTGAAGGCAAATCGATATTCGTTGACGATGCATCGGTTATGTCTACCGTAACGGGTGGAATGAAAATTCACAACATCTGGGGAACTAGTGATGGAATACCGCAAGTTGGGAGGGGCATTGAAGCGGAAGCTGTGCCTTTCCCATTTTTTCCAGGGCCTGGAGGGCATCGCGTCGTATTAGCAGAGTTCACGCCAGAAATGAGAGGAACGAGTGGAAAAGTTGAGGCTAAAACAATCCAAAGCAACGAAGCCGAGGAAGAGAAAAGCCAGCCCGGCCTTCTTGGTGTGTTCGAAGAGGAGAACCCCGGCTTTCATACAACCGACACCATTGATTATGCTATTTGCATAGAGGGCGAGGTTTGGTTGGTACTTGATGATCAAGAGCGACTTATTACCCCGGGGACTGTGGTAATTCAACGCGGAACGCGTCACGCTTGGCAAAATCGCAGCGATCACTGTTGCGTCATGCTATTCGTTCTGCTGGGTGCTGAACGAGCATAAGCGAACAAAACTGTTCAATGACTTGCTGTTGAAGTATTCGAAACTTGCGTTTTCCATAACCTGAAACTACGAGATCTATTTATGACACACTTTATGAGAAGGGCCACTTTTCTGACCGTAATTGCTCTTGCATCAGCTTGCAATGTTGCGGCAAAGGACAATCCTCCCCCGCGAGATGACTGCAGTGCACCAGCCAATCAACAGATCGCCGAAGGTTGCAACACACTAACGAAATTCATAGACGCATTCAATGCCAAAGATCCCGAAGCATTTGCAGCATCTAATCACTACCCACATATTAGAATTACAGGTCCAAACGTTCAGACTTGGCAGACCGCAGAAGACTACATGCGTGACAACACTAAAGAACAGATGGAAAGTAGAGAAAACAATCCAAAATTTAAAGGATGGAAAGCAAGTAGGTGGGATTGGCGAAGGCTCGATGGAATGTCAGAGAATACAATGCACTTCACCACCATGTTTAGCCGTTTGAATGGCGAAGGCGAAGTTCTAGGGGCATTCGAGTCTCTGTACATCCTTACAAAAAAGGATGGAAAATGGGGTGTTCAGGCTCGCTCAAGCTTCGCTGGGGTCGCGGGGAAGAACACTGCGTATTGAATCTCCGACAGAGGGGCGCCCAATGCGGCCACTGGTCCAGTTCAATCCAGTGCAGATTGTGCCCCTTCAGTAGAGCAGATCCGGCGCTCATGAGTCGAATCTGGCGCCGAATCTGCCGTTGTTAGCCCTTCTTCGCGTCGACGTACTCGGCGTGGCCATCGTCAATGCTGGGTAAGGGAAGGTGGTGTGCTTACGAAAGCCGTGGCGCTAGCGAGAACACATCCTTTGCATTTCTCGAAAAAGATTCCATGCCCGCTCATGAGCCCGGGTGGTGATTGAGCTCTGCGCTCAGCGCACGTTCGGTCAGCGCCTTTTTAAATGCCAATGACGCGGCGTTGATCGCTTCGGCCGTCATCGGGCCATCGCCGAACGACTTCAATAACTCAGCGGGAATGCTCGGCAACTGGGCCAGCGGGGTCTTGGGTTTGCGTGGCATACATACTCCTTGGCGGTATGTTATGCCCTAAACACGAAATTACTGACAGACCCATGCATTTCCTTTCAACGACGTACACAATCCTTGGTCGTGCAGGAATTGATACAAAGCTCGTCAAACAATAGCTGCGCAGAATTTCATTGCGGCGATGACAGATATCGCCAAGCTGGCTATTTTGGTTTTATATGTGCAACACCGGTAAGTTTTCTGTATCGCGCGACCTCTAGTTCCTGCCAGCTTTGCATCTGTTCACGGCCTAATTTCATAGGAATCAATCCGTTGCTCTCTAAATAAGCCGTGATGGATGGGCTTTCCGCCACCTTGCTGAGTGCAGCCTCGATCTCGTTCGCAGTCTGTTGTTGGGTTTCTTTGCGTATGATGAAAGAAGTCCACGGCGTTATTTCGAATCCGGAATAAGTGTCACTGACGATCGGCGCCTGAGAGAAGGCCTCAGGCCGTGTCGACGACGCGAGTCCCAGAATGCGAAGCTGTCCTTCTTCGATCAGGGTAATGGCACCGCTAATGTCGATAAAGCCTATTTCCAAGTGCCCTCCTATCAAGTCCGTAATAACGTTACCGGCGCCCTTGTAAGAGATATTCTCAGCCGCGCAATTGGCATCAAGCGCGAGCGCAGTTACGCCGAGTTCGTAGATTGCCGCATACGTTCCGATATTGAGTGGCCTCTTTTCGGCTGTAGCGATAGCTACTGCATCGGCCAACGATTGGTAGGGGGAGTTAGAGCCGACGACGAATGCGGCGGGGGCTATTGCGATTCCGTGAATATGGATGAAATCGTGTGGGTCATAGCTCAGATTCTTTGTTACGAAAGGATTAATGACCATGGGAGAGCCCCCTGCCAGCCCAATGGTATAGCCGTCCGCGGGTGCAGCCTTTAGTGCTTGCATCCCGAGCGCACCATTTGCCCCGGGTTTGTTTTTCACGACTACGCTCTGGCCGAGCGTTTTCGAAAGGTGATCCGCGAAAATTCGCGCTTGCGCGTCTGAAGAGCTTCCGCCTGCATACGGAACGATTATCGTAATGGGCTTGGATGGGAAGGCTTTCTGGGCGAAGGCGCTGAAGGCGGCCATGGTGGCCAGCGCTCCGATGAATGTTCTGCGTTGCATAGTCTGTTTCCTTGTCGACTGATTTCGTTCAGATCACTTCTTTGGCTGATGTTTGGGGCGCTACCTTGCTTGGTCATGATGTGCGAACTGCCGCAGATAGAGAATGTCCCGTGCCCGCTTGATCAGTGGGGCGTCGATCATTTTTCCTTCAAAATCGATGGTGCCAATGCCCTGCGTGTACGCGTTTCTGCAATGCGCGATCAAACGCTCGGCGTAGGAAATCTCTTCATTGGTGGGAGAAAATGCAAGGTTTGCCAACTCTGTCTGGCGCGGCGTCAGGCATATTTTGCCGTCGTAGCCGAGGTTGCGGCCTGCCTCGCTATCGCGTTTGAAAAGCGCTTCGTCGCGAATGTCTACGACTGCCTGGTCGATGGCCAGGATCCGGGTTGCTTTGGCAGCCAGCAATACCATTGACCGTGCCACAAGCACTTCGCTACCCTCGACCGTTCGACGTGCTCCGATATCCGTCGCCAGATCTTCAGCGCCAAAAATAACGGCCCGGAGCTCGGGGGCGCAGCGGCAAATCTGTGCCGCGTTGAGAACACCTGCGGCTGTCTCGATACCGGCAAAGACATCGATATCAACTCCGGCTGACTGGATGGCCCGTGTGACGGGCTCCAGATCGTCCGGTTTCTCGACCTTGGGAACAAGGATCACATCCGCCCGGCACTCGATTGCCGCCTTTATGTCGTCAGCGAAGAATTCAGAATTCGGCGCATTGACGCGTACGCCGAGTCGGCCGACAAAGCCACTCTCGCGCGTGCGGAGAAACAGCTCGGCCAAGCCTCTGCGTGCTGACGACTTGTCTGCGACGGGCGTGCCATCTTCCAGGTCGATTACGGAACAGTCAGCAGATATGCGAGGAAACTTCAGTACCAAATCTGCTCGATTCGCAGGCGCGAACAACAGGGAGCGGACTATGTGGCAGGTGGTGTGTGCGGATGGAGAATTACATGGGTGCAAGGTTCGTTTCCTTTACTGTGCCGCTCCTTGTCTGGAGCTGCTTGGTGATGAGGTGCTTGAGCGTCGGGCGGCCGCTGATCTAGCTTTTGAATGTGAGTGGGCCAAGTATCAACTGCGGAGTGTCTTTGCTCTATAAGCGAGGCATTGGTTCGCTATCGCTATCAACAACGCATAGTTCATTTCAGTTTGATCTTATGTTTGTTCATAATAGTGAACTAATAATATTGAATACGTGAATATTATTGAAAATAATCTGAAATTTGTATAGGGTTTTCTCTTATATATGGAGTGTATTGATTTTATGTTCATATAGGTGTAGTATTAATTCATTATGATGAACACAATGCCTGAATCAAATCAGACACCGCTCAAGCCGCTTGAGGGCGTACGCGTAATAGATATGGCCACGGTTTTGATGGGACCGATCGCCACGCAGATCCTTGGCGACTATGGTGCGGACGTAATCAAGATTGAGCCTCCCGAAGGTGATGTGATGCGATACGCGGGCGAAGCTCGTAATGCACGCATGGGACCCATGTACCTGGCAACCGGGCGCAATAAGCGCAGTGTTGTACTTGATATCAAAAAGCCAGGAGGTAAGCAGGCATTGCTGAGGTTGTGCGAAACAGCCGATCTTTTCATTCACAATGTGCGGCCTGCGGCTATGCGTCGAGCAGGGTTGTCATACGAAGACCTGCGTGCAATTAATCCATCCATTGTTTATGTGGCTCTTGTGGGGTTCGGTCAAGATGGGCCATACGCGGAGCGGCCAGCTTTCGACGATATTATTCAGGCGGCTTGCGGTCTATCAGGGCTTTTTGTGCGCGCAGGCTATGCTGAGCCGGCCTTCGTGCCTGCCAACCTATGTGATCGGATGACTGGCCTCGCCGCTGCCCATGCAGCAATTGCGGCGCTGTACATGCGGGAGCGCACGGGAGAAGGTCAATCGATTGAGGTGCCTATGTTCGAAACCCTTACGCAGATGATCCTTGGTGATCACCTTAATGGCACGGCCTTCGTCCCGCCGATTGACCGTGCGGGGTACAGCCGGCTGCTTAATGTGTACCGACGTCCGTTCCGTACCAGGGATGGGTATCTGGCGGTAACGCCATACAACGACAAGCAGTTTCGATCCTTCTTTGCGGCAATCGGACGCGAAACAGATTTTGACGCCGACCTGCGCATCAATACGCACGCGGCACGGGCCCGAAACTACGATGTTGCGTATTCGCTGTTATCGGAGATTCTCGCGAGCCGTACGACCGATGCATGGCTCGCGCTCTGTGAGGAGCACGAGATCCCATGCCAGCGCATCTATGCCATTGAAGACCTTCTTGATGATCCTCATCTGCGCAGCATAGGCTTCTTTGAAGAAGTCGATCATCCCACGGAAGGCCGGATTCTTCAGATGAGGCCTGCTGCGCGATGGAGCAACGCTGATATTGCTACTCATCGATTGCCGCCCCAGGTGGGCGAGCACAGTGTAGAGGTGCTGCGACAAGCCGGCTTCAGCAAAAGCGAGATTGATCAGTTGCTGGCGGTGGGCGCCACGATGCAGGCCGAGACGCCTAATTGACTATCCATGGTGGAGAGACCGCCAAACTATAAGTGCCAAGGAGCAGGAAACCATATGTCAGGACTTTACTTTGACCAGTTTAAGATCGGTGATGTTTTCGCACATGCCACGACGCGCACGGTGACAGAAGCCGACAATTTGCTGGCGACCGTGCTCAGCATGAATCCGCAGCCGTTGCATCTGGATTTTGAGTTTGCCGCAAGAACCGAATTCAAAAAGCCATTGGTAAACAGCATGTTTACGATGGCATTGGTGATAGGGTTGTCGGTACCCGAAACGACCCTGGGCACCACTATAGGGAATTTAGGTATGAAAGAGGTCAATTTTCCCAAGCCGGTGTTTGCTGGCGATACGATCCGTGTGGAAACTACCGTTGTTTCCAAGCGGGTTTCCAAAAGCCGTCCCAATGCCGGTATCGTTGAGTTCCAGCACCATGGAATCAATCAGCGTGGTGAGATCGTGTGCTCTTGTCTGCGATCGGCATTCATGAAGCGTGAACCCGAGGTCGCGTGCCGAGCAGCATGACTTTGATGACGCTCATCGA
The DNA here is from genome assembly GCF_004153455.1 of Allopusillimonas ginsengisoli. Classification (GTDB taxonomy): domain Bacteria; phylum Pseudomonadota; class Gammaproteobacteria; order Burkholderiales; family Burkholderiaceae_B; genus Allopusillimonas; species Allopusillimonas ginsengisoli. The sequence continues at coordinate 132,780 of NZ_SDQE01000012.1, forward strand.
GCCGGAGCAGTTCGCTTTTGGAAACCTCTTGCGTCCCGATGACCAAGTGATCTGTGGACAGGCCTGTGCCGAGCCATTGACGCTAACTCGCCACTTTGTTGCGGAGTGTGCGCGGCGTCAGATTTCGGTGCAGACATTCGTCGGTACACTCTTTAGCGATACGTTTGAGCATGCTCCATCCTCTATGCGGTTTCTGTCGTACGGTGCTATCGGTCAGGCAGCTAAAATTGCGCATCGCGGTGGATTCGATATCGTGTCAGAGCGTTACAGTCGCTTGGCAGGCCTGTTCGCCAACGGTGCGCTGCCTGCCGATGTAGTGTTATTGCAGGCGGCGATTGGAGACGATGGCTCGCTCAGCTTTGGGCTTGCGAGTGACTATGTCATAGATGCGGCACGAAAGGCGCGGGTGGTGGTTGTGGAGGTCAACCCCTTTGTTCCATGGACGTATGGAACAGTGTGGCCAGAAGATCTTCGGGTTGATGCATGGGTCCGGGGTGCACATAAGCCGGTGGAACTGCTACCCGGGCAAGCGACCCGCACGGAAATGGCAATCGCGAATCATGTCGCTGCGCTCATCCCGGATGGTGCCACCTTGCAGGTCGGGGTCGGCGCGCTGCCGGACGCAATGCTTAGAGCTTTGCAAGGGCACAGATACCTTGGCCTGCATTCCGGCGTACTCGGTGACGCGGCACTCAGTCTGATCAGCGCCGGAGTTATCGACAATAGCCGAAAGGTGTGTGACGCTGGCGTCAGCGTGGCCAACACGATCTGTGGTAGTGCCTCGACGTATCGTTTTGTGCATCGCAATAAGGGAGTGGAAGTACGGCATAGTAATTTCACCCATGATGCCCGTGTCCTGGCGCGCCAATATCGTTTGCACACTATCAACGGCGCGCTTGAAGTCGATTTAAGCGGGCAGGTCAATTGCGAGCAGTTGCGTGGACAACCTCGAGGGGGGATCGGCGGGCTGCTGGATTTCTCGCGTGCTGCGCGTGAAAGTCAAGGCGGACGTTCCATCACTGTCCTGCCCGCTACGGCTGCCGGCGCGAGAGCAAGCCGTATAGTTGCGTCGCTAAGCGGCCCCGCCACGTTGGGTCGGGCCGACGTCGATATTGTTGTGACTGAATACGGTATTGCCGAGCTGCGCGACGTGTCGCAGCACGAGCGCGCAAAACGGTTGATCGCCATTGCGGCTCCGTCGTTTCGGGCTCGTCTGGAAGCTGAGTATCGAGCTTTGAAGCGAAGCAGTGGGTAGCTCTGGCCGATGCCAGGCGAGGAGGTGCCTCACCCGTGTATCGAATGGGCATTACGCGTTGGCGGGAATATGGCGACTGATCTCCTCTCGCATGATTTCTAGGATTTCGCTCTGCCGAGGATGTACCCGATGCCTTGGTCCAGCTACTAGCAACGCAAGGTGTCGTGTCGGGAACTGCAGCGGTAGCGCAATGCCTCCCAAGTCGCGAGTAAACTCTCCCGCCCCTTCGAAATAGCCTCGCTCCAGCGATTGCCTGATTTCTTTTTCCACCGCATCGACGCTGAGCAGGGTGGAATGAGTGTACCGTTTGAAGACAGCCCGTCGCAGGATGGCATTGCGTTCTTGTTCGGAAAGTTGCGACAGTAGCGCACGTCCGGTGCCAGTCGCGTGAATAGGTACCAGCTTGCCGACTTCGGCAGCGTAACGGATCGCCTGACTTGACTCCGCTGTCGCGATGAAGACAGCGTGCATGCTGCTGATTCCTGCCAGAACGGCTGTCTCGTCGGTTCGTCTGCGCAGTGCAACGATCAGATCCTGCAGTTCGCTGGGTACGGGGGCTGCGCGGTCGATCTTTTGGATCAGTACCCCCCAACTCGGCGAGGGATAGTAGCCTTCGCGTGCTCTGGGTTCATAGAGGTAGCCACGATTGGCCAGAGTGCCCAACAAATTGAACGTGCTGGAGCGCGGCCAATCGAAATGTTTCGCAATCTCCGCTAGCGTTGCTGGTCGCCCGCGATCGGCAAAGTATTCCAGCAGTTCCAGCGCATTAGCGACCTGACGAATTTCCATAGCGTATCACCCTAAATTGACCGCCTGAAGCGGCTCACAGTTTGTAAGGTTGCCGGGAGAGTAACCCGCAAGCCTAACAGGTTGGAAATGGAATTTTATTCACATATGTGAACAATAAGCCTATTGTGCCATCCTTTTCGCCCAAACTACTAATAGGGCTGTCTCTTATAGATAGTGTTTTCATAACGCCATGTCCCATTTGAGAATGATGTAATTATCAAAATCTCAGTCTTGACAGGTCCAATTTGTTCCCTATAATAAACATATTGTACATATACAAGAACAAAATTGCCTGAGCAGCCTTGTTGCTATTGTTATTTCTCAGAAAACAGGCTTAATTCAGGGTCAGAATACGTGACAATAGAAAGCAGGTCAGTTGTCTTCTCTATTTATGTATAAATTATCCATGTGAGTGACGTTACAGCCTTTTCGAGGAAGCCTTCAGATGAATTTCCAATTGACCGCCGACCAAGAGTCCATTCGAGACTCGATTAAGAAAATTTGCAGCCAGTACGACGACGCGTACTGGCTTAAGCGTGACCGGGAAGGCGGTTTCCCGGAAGAGTTCGCAGCGAGTCTGGCGAAAGATGGCTGGCTCGGTATCTGTATCCCAGAGGAGTACGGCGGCTCGGGTTTGAATATTGCCGACGCCGCAGTGATGATGCGCACCATTGCGGAAACTGGCTCGGGGATGTCCGGTGCGTCAGCGGTGCACATCAATGTGTTTGGTCTCAACCCTGTGGTTGTGTTCGGTACCGAAGAGCAGAAAAGGCGGATGCTTCCACCGATGGCGCGGGGCGAGGTCAAAACTTGTTTTGGGGTTACCGAGCCCAATACAGGTCTTAATACCACTCAACTGAAAGTTCGTGCGATCCGCAAGGGCGACAAATACATTGTTGATGGCACCAAGGTTTGGATCTCCACTGCGCAGGCGGCGCAAAAGATACTACTGCTGGCTCGTACCACGCCTCTGGAGGAGGTTAAGGCTCCGACTCATGGACTGTCGCTTTTCTACACTGATTTTGACCGCTCACGTGTGCAAGTGCATGAGATCGAGAAGATGGGACGCAAGTGTGTGGATTCGAACGAGCTTTTCTTTGAAGGGTACGAAGTGCCCGCGGAAGACCTCATTGGCGAGGAGGGGCGTGGTTTCGAATACATCTTGCATGGCATGAATCCAGAGCGCGTTCTCATTGCAGCCGAGGCTGTGGGTCTGGGCAAACTCGCACTAGAGCGAGCAACTGCTTACGCCAAGGAGCGTGTAGTTTTTAATCGTCCCATTGGTCGCAATCAGGGGATTCAACACCCACTGGCGCGTAACTGGATGGAGCTCGAGGCGGCTTGGCTCATGGTGATGCAGGCTGCATGGTTGTATGACAATGGCCAGCCTTGCGGAGCTGCCGCCAACGCAGCCAAATTTCTTGCGGCTGAAGCCGGGTTCAAGGCTTGTGAGCGAGCTGTCATGACGCACGGAGGTTTCGGCTACGCAAAAGAGTACCAGGTTGAGCGTTACATGCGAGAAATCATGATCCCGCGCATTGCGCCAATCAGTCCGGAGCTGATCATGTGCTTCATCGCCGAGAAGGTATTAGGGCTGCCCAAGTCCTATTAAGACAAGAGGACTCGGGGTAGTCGCGTGGGCGCAAGATCCCTTGGATGAGCACGTTGCTTCACAGCGCTGGTCGGTGACCGAGCAAGACGGCTCTTCTCATGACCGATAGCGGCCATTCTCTTGTATCTCGAGAGCTAGGCTAACAAGCCGCCGTGTCGTTGTGAGCCATTACCTCACATTAATGAAGTGGCATTCATCTTGAAGGATTGCGACGCCGAGCAGAAGGTGCCTGGGCGCGCGATTGTTAATTGGTCAAAACCGACAACGAAAGGCTGGGTGAGCAATCTATGGGTTCATTACGTTTTATTGCCCGCCGCATCATGGGTGGAGTCACGTTGATTATTGCGGTGGTGGTATTGAATTTCTTTTTACTATCTGCTGCGCCAGGAGATGTTGCGGATATGCTTGCCACGCAGGCGGGCGGAGCAACGACTGAACAAATCGATAACATCCGAAAGGAAATGGGACTTGATAGAACCGTCTTCCGGCAAATGCTCATCTAAGTAAGCAAGGTGACAAGAAGGGATTTGGGCCAATCGCTTTTCTATAACGAGTCGGTGGCCTATCTGATTGCAGAACGCATCCCGAACACGATGCTCTTAGTGCTGTCGGCCATGCTCATTGTCGTTGTGTTCGGGACGCTTCTTGGTGTTCTTTCCGCCTATAAGCCCAAGGGAATACTGAGTTTTGGTGTGACCATTTTCTCTCTGGTGGGCTTCGCCGTCCCGGTATTCTGGAGCGGCACGGTCTTGCTTATCGTCTTTGCCTATTGGTTTCCTATTTTCCCGCCTCGGGCATGTACAACATCGGTGAACATCCTACCGGCTGGGACGCTGTCTGGCAGGTCGGGCATCACCTCATTCTGCCGGTTATCTCACCATCCCATCAATCAAATCGAAGAGCTGTTGCCGTGGCGCCTGGGCCTGCAAAACGAAAGCCTGCCCAAGGCAGCATAGTCACTTCTGATCATCTGCGTATTGAAGCGCTGATCAAGAAGGGCGAGGGCCATGTCATGATTGGCGCCATCGAGTCGGTGTGCAATGCAACGGTTGCCTATGACGGAAAGCAAGCCCTAGCGATACTGCGTTACCGGTCAGACGAATCTCTGGCCCCGATCTTGAAACGTCTGGATGCTGCCATTGTCACCGCGCAAGACAGTGGCGACCGTGTCCATGAATGGAATCAGCCAGGAACCAAGTGGACCTAAGCCTTAGGCCGTCAAGACGGTCCTGGAATGACGCTTATTCCTCATCTTGGATCGGAACTGCTTATGCAGACAGCAGCTCTCAAGGCGACGCACATTCCTTATCAAGGCGGTGGGCCAGCGCTAAATTCCGTCCTTTCAGGGCAAACTGAATTTCTGTTTTCAAGCATCATGCCAGTCCTTTCAAAAAATTTGTCGAAGATGAGCACTATCCCGCTGATCGTTATCAATTTTCCTCCACGCTGGTCCGGGAGAAGTGGCGGCGACGTTCAGTCAGGCCCACTCTTCCAAGGGACCTTTCTGCGTTTTGCGCTTCACTGCTGCTTTACGTTATCAACGATCTTTTGATACTTGCTTACTTCTTCTTTAATGTACGTGTCGAATTTGATAGGCGGAAGATACTTGAGGGTAATACCCTGGGCCTTCAGTGGTTCAGCCAGATCGCCCTTGTCATTGATCTCTTTAATCGTCCTGGACAGGATATCTATGGCGTCTGCTGGTACGCCGTGGCGTACCAGAACCCCGTACCATATTCCATACTCCACGCCGTTCAAGCCTGCCTCTTCTGCTGTCGGCACATCAGGAATCAATGGGGACCGCGCGCTGTCCATGACGGCGACGCCATTCAGATCGTGCGCTCGGAGCAGGGCGAGCGGGGTGGCAATGGGCGGGCAGGCGAAATCAATGCGGCCCGCGCGGACTTCGGCCACATATTCATTTGAGCCCTTGTATGGGATGTGAAGGGGCTTGATGCCGGCTGCAGCAGAAAAGTATTCGCAAGCCAGATGCGCTGCGCTGCCTACTCCTGCAGACCCATACGTCAACTCTTTGCTCTTGGCTTGTTTGATTAGGTCGCTCAGTGTGTTGATGCCCGCCTGGGAATTTGTGATCACCAGGGTTGGAGTGCTGCCCAGCAATGCAACGCCAGAAAAATCATTGAGCGTGTCGTATGGAATCTTCGGATTCAGCGCCGGCGCTGCTGCGAACGAAGAGGAGACGAACATGACTGTATATCCGTCGGCGGTACTGCTGGCAACATGCTGGGCTGCCACAGTTCCACCCGCGCCCGGTTTGTTTTCGACGACGAAAGACTGTCCCAGGCGCTGGGAAAGTTCCTCAGCATACTTTCTTGCTATCAGATCGGTGACTGTACCGGGCGGAAAGGGTACAACGACACGAACTGTTTTATCTGGATAGGCTAAGGCTGACTCAGATGCGAGGGCGAGGGTGATGCTCAATACGAGCGGAGCGAGGACTGTGAAGCGCGCCATAAGTGTCTCCTGAAATAATCTTTATAGGGTGATTGCCGGCTCAGGTATTGCTGAAATCGAGCGTGATGCTTTTTCTTTGTGTGAAGCTTTCGAGCATTCCCTCAAGGGAGAATTCTCGTCCGAAGCCGCTTTCTTTCATGCCGCCGAATGAAATCCCGGCACCGGGAGCGGTTCCGCTATTTACCTGTATCCATCCAGCATCAATAGCGGATGAGCAGCGCATTGCTTCGCCCAATTGGGTTGTCCAGATATAGGCAGCAAGGCCATAGTGCGTGTCGTTGGCCATTTCCAGAACTTCACTTTCATCGGACCAGGGAATGGCGACCAGTACGGGGCCGAATATTTCCTCTCTGGCGACTCTCCAACTGTTGTGGACACCAGATATCAGTGTGGGCAGCGCGAAGTAGCCTTCGCTCAGGTTTCCCTGTCGCGGAGATTCTCCGCCCGAGAGTAGTCGGGCTGATGGTTCCGCGAGGCCGCACCGGACATAGTCATTTACTTTCGTATATTGCCGGTCATTGATCAGCGCCCCCATGTCTGTTGATTCCTCCAGCGGATCTCCGACTACGAGGCGGTTCAGCCTGGTTGCGAGCTTGTCCAGAAATGCATCATAGATTTCGCGATGAACAAATAGCCGCGAGCCAGCTGTGCATGACTGGCTCTGTCTTGTAAAGCGCATCGCAGCCATGACCCCGTCCACCGCCCAATCGCTGTCTGCACTGGGAAATACGATGGACGGGCTTTTCCCTCCCAACTCCAAAGAAACAGGAATGATCTTTTCTGCTGCGGCCCGCATGATAGCCTTGCCTGTTTCGGTGGAGCCGGTAAAGCTGATTTTCCTGACTTCGGGATGCGCTGTCAGGTGCGCCCCCGTTTCTTTCCCATAGCCGGTAATGCAGTTGACAACCCCCGGGGGGAGGAAGCGATTGCAAATAGCCGACAGTTTCAATGCGCTGAGGGGAGCATCTTCTGCGGCCTTGACGACAATCGTGTTGCCCACGGCGATGGCCGAAGCGATTTTGACAGCGGCTGCCGCGACTGGAGAGTTCCAGGGGATGATGGCTGCCACCACACCGAGTGGCTCTCTCACGGTATATGACAGCTTGCCGGCGGATAGTGGCACTGTTTCTCCCTTGGCTTCGCTCGCCACACCAGCGTAGTAGCGGAAGATGCCAACGGCTCCGGCTGCCTCTGGCCGTGCGGCAGTTCTGAGGGCATTGCCGGTTTCGGTCGCGAGCAGCGTGGCCAGCGCCTCAGCTTCTGCTTCAATGCAGTCCGCGATCTTGAGCATAGCCTCGGCTCGCTCCTTCGCAGGCCAATGGCGCCATCCTCTGAAGGCCTTTGCTGCCGCATCGACTGCCTTGCCCACGTCAGCCGTGCTGGCGTGTGGGACTTTTGCGATAGTCGTTTGGAATGCAGGGTTTAGGACGTCAATGGTTGTATCGTCCTGGGCGACGACTTCCAGCCCGTTGACCCACATCTTGTAGAGGGGGGCATCTCCTTCTGGCAGGTTCGATGACACTTGGATCTCCTATATTGTTACTTGATCATTTTGTAATACAATAGTACTATTTTGATGTGGTTTCATTCTAATGTCAATAAAGTTTGGTGGGGACGAATGTGAATAAGCAGCAAAGCTTTGATTACATTGTTGTTGGTGGTGGGTCAGCAGGCTGTGTCATCGCAAGCCGCCTATCCGAGCAGCGCAATGTGCGGGTATTGCTCCTGGAGGCTGGGGGAGGAGACGGCAGGAAGTTCTGGACGAAAATCCCATTGGGCGTTGGGAAGCTGGTCAATGATCCGACATGTCTATGGGAAGCGAGTGCTGGGCCCGAGGCCTCGCTTGGCCAGCGGTCTGTGCGCTGGATGAGCGGCCGCATCATGGGTGGCGGAAGTTCCGTCAACGGCATGTTGGCTGTGAGAGGAAACCCCTCGCGCTACGATGACTGGGAAAATGAGGCTTGCCCTGGAATGGGTTATGAGAAGCTGCTTCCTTATTTTAAGAAGCTCGAGACTTGTGATTTTTCTTCTTCAGAAAAGCGTGGCAAGAATGGGCCCATTGGCATATCCCGTATCGAACCCGAGCCCGTCGGTGCTGCTTTTATGAGTGCTTGCAAGGGTGTCGGGCTTGAGCGCCTTGAGGATTTCAACAGCGATTTTCGGGAGGGGGCGACATTCATGCAGGCCTCGATAAGGCGAGGTCGTCGAATGAGTGCTTCAAAGGGATATATAGATCCAGTCCGCTCCAGAAGCAATCTGGTTGTAAAAGAGAATGTGGTTGTTCGTCGCATACTGTTTGACGGGCTGCGGGCCACGGGCGTGGAGGTCGAAGAGGGTGGCCAACATGGTCAGTACCTGGTCAGCAAGGAAGTCATTCTTTGCGCTGGTGCAATTCGCTCGCCGCAAATACTTGAGTTGAGCGGAATCGGCTCGGCTAGCGTCCTTGAAAAATTTGGCATTTCGCCTATCTTGAATCTTCCTGGCGTGGGAAAGAATCTCCAGGATCACTACATGGTCCGGGTGTGTTTCAGGAGCACGGTGCCATTGACCATCTACGACTTTCTCAACAGCAACATGTACAAGGCGCGTGAGCTGGCGAAGTATCTTGCTTCCAGAAGCGGGATGTTTGCCTGCGGATCGTTGACTGCCATGGCTTTTCAGAAAAGCGATCCGGGTATTCCTTATCCAGACATCCGGATCCAGCTCGGGTTGTCAAGCGGAGCGCAACGTGTGTCCAAGAATGAGAATTCTGGCCTGGACCCGTTCTCGGCTTTCCATATAGGCGGCTATTACATTCATCCTCATTCACGGGGCGAACTGCATATACAGAGTGTTGATCCGCGCGTATCCCCGAAGATTGCCGCGAACTACCTGCAGACAGAACAGGATCAGAAAATAATAGTGGACATAGTCAGAAGGATACGCGCCATTGCGCAACAGTCGCCGCTGAAGGAACAGATAAAGGAAGAGATACGGCCTGGGCCTTCGGTAATTGATGACGCGGAGATTCTCCAGTATGCAAAAAGCACAGGAGACACTTGCTGGCACCCGCTGGGAACCTGCCGTATGGGTCAGGGGCCTCTCAGTGTGGTAGACCACGAGTTTCGCGTGCGAGGCATAGAAGGCGTACGCGTGGCAGATGCATCCGTCGCGCCATTCCAGGTCTCCAGCAATACCAATATCCCGACAATTGCTGTAGCCGAGCGCGCGGCAGACGTTATCCGGGGCGCTTAAGTCCAACATTATTGCTCATAGGCCAACTGCATATGGATCCCATTTATGAAGTGTTCGCGGTTCGATACGCCACTTACCGGCAGAGATTGCGAAGCGAGAACTTCCTGCCTGTCGATGAACACGATTCAGGGCTGATGCCGCTGGACTACTACGTATGGTTGCTGCGATCCCCCTCTCGCACGATACTGGTAGATACAGGCTTCAATAAAGCAGGCGCGGCAGCCAGGAATCGCCAGCAGCTGCGATGCCCCATTGAGGCACTGCAGCTGCTCGGTGTGGCCCCCGCGGATATCGACGATGTGATCATTACGCATTTGCACTACGATCACGCAGGTAATCTGGACAAAATCCCAAAGGCGAGATTCCATATACAGGACAAGGAGGTTGAGTTCGCTACCGGGCGCTGCATGTGCCACGCTCCGCTGCGCTTTGCCTATTCGCCCGAAGATGTGTCGAGCCTGATTCGCAAACTGTACGCGGGTCGTGTTGTATTTCATGATGGATATGGGGAGGTGGCTCCTGGCGTGGAGCTGATGCATATCGGCGGCCATACCAAGGGCTTGCAGGCCGTGCGTGTAAAAACCCAAAGAGGCTGGGTTGTGCTGGCGTCCGATGCAAGCCACTTTTATGAGAATCTGGAGTGCGCCAGGCCATTTCCTCTGGTCACGGATGTGGTGGAAATGCTTGACGGCTTCGGTAGCCTTGTAAAAGCTGCAGAATCCTCATCTCATGTGATTCCGGGGCATGACCCATTGGTGATGGAGCGGTATCCCACATCTCCTCAAGATCCGGAAGGAATCGCATTGCTCCACTTGTCGCCGATTGCGCTTGGCCAGTAACGAGTCACGCTGCAGTGGTGCGCGATGTTTGTTTGTCCATCCAGGCAATCAGGCATGCTGCTGAACCAGCGTAGCTGCACTTGATAGCATCTCAAATTACTTCAAGACCGTTTTTAGAAATAGGGAAAGCCCTTACTTTTTTATTGACATATTGTATGGCAATATTATAAATAATTGACTGTGTATGGCAAATGGTTTGAAACGTGTTTCTGTTGGGAGAGCGAGATGTCGAATGCACCATCGTCGAGTGTCATGGCACCGGCGGTTGCATCGAAGAGGAAGGCGAGCCTTTCCTTGGGGATGTGGAAATACCTGGTACCGCTGGTGCTGCTTGCACTGTGGCAACTGTCGTCGTCGCTGGGCTGGGTGGATGAGTACATCCTCCCAGCGCCATCCGTGGTGGTGCTGACGTTTATTGATTTGCTGGCCAGTGGCCAACTAGTTCGTGACGTTGGGATCAGTGCGTTGCGAGTGATAGAGGGCTTCTTTCTGGCGGCCGCTGTTGGTTTGGGGCTTGGCCTGGCAATGGGCTTGTCGCCCAGGTTCAATGCCGCGTCGGATTTCATCCTGAAGGTCTTCAAACCTATTCCGCCCATAGCCTGGATCCCGCTCGCGATTCTTTGGCTGGGGCTGGGCGAGGCTGCGAAGGTATTCATCATTTTTATTGGGGCTGTTTTCCCGATTCTCTTCAACACGCTGGACGCGATCAGGCAAACCGATGGCCGCTTTGTCGACCTGGCGAAGGTTCTTGAGCTCAAGCGTGGGAGCTTTGTTCGGAGAATCATTCTACCGGGGGCGCTTCCACAGATCATGACTGGTTTGAGAATCGGTATAACCATAGCCTGGATGTGCGTGGTGGCTGCCGAGCTGATTGCTGCCAGCAGTGGTGTCGGCTATTTGATCATGCAGGCGCGAGCGCTCGCACAAAGCGACGTTGTCATTGTCGGAATGCTTGTGACTGGCTTGCTGGGGAAGCTGACCGACGACGCATTGCGCCATTTGGAAAAGAGATTTGTTAAATGGCGTCAGGATTTCTCAGGTGTGTAAAGGAAACGAGATGGCAACAGCTTGCATCAGTGCACGCAGCATTTCAAAGACATATCAGACCAGGGAGGGATTGCCTGTCAATGCCCTGGTGGATGTTTCGATCGATATAGGTGAAGCCGAAGTGTTGGCGATCCTCGGCGCCAGTGGTTGTGGGAAGAGCACGCTACTGCGGATCATGGCCGGCCTTGATCTTGGTTTTTCCGGCGACATGATTGTCAAGGGGGGGGCTGTCAAGGGCCCGGGCCTGGACAGAGGGTTTGTTTTCCAGGATCACCGTCTTGTGCCCTGGATGACTGTGGGCGAGAACGTCGGCCTGGGCTTGCACCGTATGGAGAAGGCGCAGAGAGCTGACGCAATCGAGAAAAAGTTGGAGCTTGTTGGTTTGACTCGCTTCAGAGATGCATATCCCGCCCAATTGTCGGGAGGCATGGCGCAACGCGTCGCGATAGCAAGAGCGCTGGCACATGGTCCCGATGTGCTGCTGCTTGATGAGCCATTTGGCGCACTCGATGCCTTGACGAGGGTAACTATGCAGGCTGAGGTATTGCGTATTCAGCAGCAGGAAAAACTCTCATGTGTTCTGGTCACGCACGACATTGAAGAGGCTATTTATCTTGCGGATCGCATTCTGGTTCTGTCCAGCAGCCCGGGAACTGTCAAGGCAGTAATTGACGTTGATATGCCCAAGCCACGGCATCGAGCTTCGGTCGAGTTCACTGAGTTGCGAGAGCACATCTACACCACCCACTTTGGAACCCACTAGCACGGCTTTGTCCGCACTGCCATCAAGAGAAGGGACTGCACATTATGTTCAAATATATCCACCACCTAGGGGCCGTCCTGGCCCTGCTGCTTGCTTTAGTAAGCGTCAGCGCATCTGCCAGCGACGTTCGTATTGGCTATATGCCATATCTCCCGTATACCAATGTTCTATATGCTAAGGAAAAGAATCTGATAGACGACGAGCTGAAGAAAGCAGGGCTCGATCAGAAAGTAAAGTGGGTGCAATTCAGCTCCGGAGGCCTGGTCAGCGAAGGCATGGCGGCGAAAGAGCTCGATATGGGGATTCTCGGTATTGTGCCTGCAACAATAGGCCGCTCTGCGGGGCAGAATTCGAAGCTGATTGCTCTTGGCTCGACCGCTCCGAAGAGCCATGCCCTGGTTGTTCGGGCCGACATGAACGTATCTAAGGTGTCTGATCTTAAAGGGAAGCGTGTTGCCACGACGTATGGCTCAACCGTCTACGAACTTCTTTTCAAGATGCTGGATGAAGCGGGAATGACAACCAAAGATGTTCAGCTCGTCAATATGCAGCCGGCTGACATGAATATAAGTCTGCGGAACAAGACGATTGATGCCGCCGTTGTTTGGGATCCTCTGCTGCCGCGACTGGTCGCTGAAGGCGTGGTGAAAGAGCTCAGGGATGGGACGGGAATAAACGATAACATCAATGTTATTGTTGCGCGGGGAGACTATGTAAAGGAAAATCCCGAAGTGGCCAGGGCGGTGTTGCGGGGAATCGCGCGTGCGAATGCAGATATCAAGACTGATCCTGATACAGCTGCGTTGATGTTCGCCAAAACGTTTGATTTGCCTGATGAGGTTGCCATGAAGGCGCTCCACAACTATCACTATGCGCTGGAGTTGCCTGAGTCAGTACAGAATCAAATTTCAGACTCCATAAATTTTCTCAAAGAAGAGAAAATCATTCGTCGGTCTGTTGATGTGAAGGATTTTGTGGATCTGTCTTTCATCAAGTGAACCGTTAGCCGGCAACAGGTTGGGTGTCAGTCTATGCGGCAGGCACCCTCCGTTGCGCTGTGGACCGCCATGCGGCCTTTTGTGCTGCTGGCTTTTTTATATCAATCAGATTCAAGCTTGGTTTTCGGCCGCGGCAAGATGCTCTTCGAGCGATTTCAACGCGGCTTCTGCTGCCCGCTGTACGTGATAAGCGCAGGCGATCCGCGCAGCCTCAGGATCCTTGTTCCTGATGGCGGCCATGACGGTTTCGAGTTCAGCAAGCGTCTGAGGCGGGCGTTCTGCGGCGGAGAGGGATACAGACCGCAACCGGCGTACCCGACCATTCAGGCGCAATAGTGTTTCCCTTGCAACTTCATTGCGGGCGCCACTGAGCAGGATGCGATAGAACTCTTCTTTCAAGTATATTAACTTGCTGTATTCCTCGGACTTGATGCACTGTCGGATCCCTTCGAAGCATTCCTCAAGTTCGCTTCGCTCCAGATTGTTTGCAAGTTGCGCAAACTGTTGTCCCGCGAACCCTTCAAGCAGTTCTCGAACCTGGTAGATTTCCACGGTTTCTTTGAGCGAGAGATAGGCAACCTCAGGCCCTCGATAGGGCACCAGATTGATGAGGCCTTCCGCTTCCAATTGGCGCAAGGCTTCGCGCAAAGATGTTCTGCTTACGCCCAGCCGCGTGCATAGGTCGCGTTCAATGAGCTTTTCGCCAGGCTTGAGAACGCCCGTGTATATGGCATCGCGCAGCCGATCTTCGATCTGCCGGCGTACCGGAGCGAGAGCGGGGGAAATGGAAAGAGGGTTCGCTGTCATTGTTTTGGATAAAGATGTTTTTAACATCAGATTAGCAGACATTATTACACCTTTAGAGAGGCAGCCACAGATTAAAATTATCTTGTACGTCGTACGATTGTATGGCAATATTATAAAAAATTCGCAATTACTTGGAGATGAACAATGAGCGACGAAATGTTTGATAAAGGTTTGAAGGTGCGCAGGGAGGTACTTGGAGCCGAGTATGTCGACGGCTCCCTGCAGAATGCAACGGATTTCATGATGGCCTTTCAAGACATCACTACCCGCTGGTGCTGGGGGTACGCCTGGACTCGACCTGGCTTGAATCGCAAGACCCGAAGCCTTATCAATCTTGGCATGCTTACTGCACTTAACAGGCCCGCAGAAATAAGGATGCATGTGAAGGGAGCGCTCAAGAATGGCGTGACTGCCGAAGAGATTAAAGAGGTTCTGTTGCAGGCCACTGTTTATTGCGGCATTCCTGCCGGGCTTGACGCTTTCAAGATAGCCAATCAGGTATTGCTCGACGAGGGCGTCATCGAGCAACGGAAACAGGCCGCTGAATAAGCACATTGCAGTTGAACTGCCAATCGGGCGCCCCGGTGCCTGATGGCCGGCCCCATACTGAACGATGGAATAGACATGACAATTGATATGCGACTACGCCCTCCGCTGGAATCCTGGAAAACGACAGCTCAATTCAAAGAAGGCACGGGCTACTATCCTTCGCGATATGGGTTTCCTCGTCCCAAGTCTGTGAGTACGCAGGATATCGGTGATTTGCTTGTAGAGATGGACGAAGCGGACATTACCTGGGGGGTCGTCATGGGCAGGCAATCAGCCCCGCCTCATGGCATTGTTCCCAACGGAGAGATCGAAGCGTTTATAGATCAGCATCCCGGGCGGTTTGTGGGCTTTGCGGGTATTGATCTGAGGGATATCGAGAAGGGTGTTGCAGATCTGGACGCCTATGCGCATTCAGGCAAGTTCAAGGGGATTTCGATAGAGCCCGGCGCAGGCTTTACACCTTTGTACTCGGATGATCCGAGCCTGTTCCCACTCTACGAGCGAGCACAGGAATTGGAACTTCCGCTGTCCATTACGCTCAGCGGTTATCTGTCTTCAATGGCGGGCCATCCTACTTCTTATGGGAATCCATCGCCTGTATCGACAGTCGCCAGAAAATTTCCGAAGCTCAAAATCGTCGTGTCCCATGCGGCATGGCCAAATGTAATGCCTATGCTTGAGGTGGCGTTTCTGCATGACAATGTCTACGTCTCGCCTGACCTGTATATGAATCATATACATACACCTGGCGCGCACGAATATATCCGTGCAGCCAAATTCTACTTGGCTGACCGCCTGTTGTTCGGAACCGCATACCCAAGCAGGCCGCTCAAGGAAAGTGTGGAAGGGTTCAGACAGTGGGGGCTTGACCAGGATCTTGCCGAAAAAATTCTTCATAAAAACGCAGCCAGATTAATGGGAATGGAGTGAGAAAGTGAGAACAATCATTGATATGCGATGCAGGCCGCCGCTTCCAGAGTTTCGGGCTTACTTTGATATTCCCCGCATAAGCTGGCATGGCGCCCGTACTGGTGCCGCCGAGGTATCTCCGGCGTTTGTGCAGGGATCCATGGATCTGTTCTTCGAGGAAATGGATCAGGCAGGTGTCGAGATTGCCGTGGTTCAGGGCAGAAACAGTCCGGCTGTCTTTATGGGTAAGCAATTCAACGCGGCATTTATTCCCAATGAACGTCTTGCGGAAATTCAGGATAAGTATGCAGGGCGTTTCGCCTGCTTCGCGGGCATTGATGTTTCCAATACTGCCCACAATGCCGTCGAGGAAACCGTGAGGTCCGTAAAAACGCTGGGGCTCAAGGGTATTTTCATTGAGCCGGGAAGGCAGATACAGAGCACGCCAGACGATGAGCGTGTCTTTCCGGTTTACGAGAAATGCATTGAGCTGGGCGTTCCAGTGAACCTGATGAGTGGTCCTTATGCAGGTGCTGATATAGGTGTATCCGACCCCCTGTATGTAGACCGGCTGTGCACACGCTACCCGGAACTCAAAGTCATACTGGGACATGGAGGATATCCATACGTCCAGCAGATTCTCGGGGTTGCCTTCAAGCACACCAACCTCTATGTATCCCCCGACATGTACGTATTCGCTCCGGGAGGCAAAGCGTATATTGAGGCTGCGAATGGCGCCCTGCGGGATCAGATTATTTACGGCTCCGCCTACCCATTGCGCCCGATTATCCAGACGGTCAAAGATACACTCGCGCTCGGAATGTCAACTGAAAGCGAACGGGCCTATCTGGAACTGAACGCGCGCAGGTTGCTGGATATTTAACAGTCTATGCGGAGTAGGAGGAAATTCTTCGGCTCTTGCATCAGGAGATATCGATGATTCGCAAACTTGTATTTACTACCATGCTGGCAGCCAGCCTTGCGTCGCCTCAATTGAGCATGGCGGCCACACAGCCGTTCCCCAGCAAACCCGTGACTGTTATTGTTCCCTGGCCGGCTGGGGGAGGTACTGATATTCTGGCGCGGGCGCTTGGCCAGAAACTTGGGTCTATATGGAACCAGCCAGTCGTGGTTGAGAACCGGTCGGGAGCGGTTGGCTTCATCGGTGCCCAGGCACTCGCCCGTGCAGCGCCAGACGGCTACACAATCATGATGACGTCAATGGCCTTGGCGACAAACAAGATATTTCTCAACAGGGACCAATTGGATCCAACCAAGGATTTTGCGCCTGTTACGCTACTGGCTGGAGCCCCCCATGTCCTGGTCGTCAGGCCGGATTTGCCTGTCCACAATATCAAGGAATTGCTGGCTCTGGCCAAGCCTGGAACGTCAACGTTGAAGTACAGCTCCGCTGGGCCTGGCAGCCCATGGCATCTGGCGGCGGAATTATTCAAGGTGCAGACTGGCGCTGACATGTTGCATGTTCCCTATAAGGGGGGGGCGCCAGCTGTCATGGATTTGCTTGGTAAGCAGGTAGATCTCACGTTTGCCAACATCATGCTGGTGAAACCCTACATTGAGGATGGCTCCTTGCGGGTTTTGGGGGTTACCACCAGGGAACGTTCATCGGTGCTTCCAGATGTTCCCACATTGGCCGAGCAGGGTGTGAAGGACTACGACTTTACTTCGTGGTACGCATTCTATGCACCAAAGGGCACGGACGAGGCGGTGTTGAACAAGCTCAGCAATGACATACGTCAAGCACTGAGCAGCCCCGAGGTCAAGCGAACCTATGTTGAGTCCGGTCTGGAGATCATCGGCAGCTCACCGGGGGAGTTGGCCGAGTATATGAAGAAAGAGATCGATAAATGGACGCGTGTCGCAAAGGCGGCGCATATTGCACCTGAATAATTGGAGTCTGGGTAATGCAAGCAAGTAAAAGCATAGCCGCATCGGTAGCTGGCTGGCTGGAGTTGGCGATAACGGACCGGGTCCTCAAAAAGGTGGCGTCAGGTCTGATGGCAACAATAAAGATTGAATCTGGCGATGATAGCTGGTATTTAAATGTGAATAGTGAAGGGTGGGGGCTGGCATCAAAGAGTGAGGCGGCATCCGACGTAATCGTGCGCGCAAGCGGTGATACGTGGGAGAAATTGCTCGATACTGATCCCGTGGAGCCTGGCTGGCAAAGCTTTGGTGCGATTATCAGGCAGAACTCGCTGTTCTCTATTGATGGGGAGCCTTTGCGGATTGCGCATCTGCTGCCCAGCCTTGAGCGGCTGATAGAGCTGGCACATTTGAACAAGCAAAAGTTCACGGGCGTTGCGCCGGTCAGGGATCTCTCTCAGGTGACAGGAAAGTACACCACCCATGATGAGGCCTATTCGCCGATCAGTCCTGTTTATTGGGAAGAGGCCGGCCAAGGCATTCCTCTGGTCATGCTCCACACTGCCGGAGCAGACGCTCGGCAATTTCGTCACCAGTTGGCTGATGTGGAGGTTGCGAAGGCATGGAAAATGTACGCATTCGACATGCCCGGGCATGGCCGCTCGGGAATGCCGGCTGGCTGGTCGCAGGGCGATGAGTATGTGCTGACCCAGGAGGCCTATCTGGATCAGTGCATCAAGTTTATTGAGAAGGTTGTAAAGACGCCTGCCGTCATCATGGGCTGCTCCATGGGGGCAGCCATGTCGCTAGTTCTGGCTGCCCGGCGTCCCGACCTGGTTCTTGGCGTTGTGGCGCTGGAAGCGCCATGGCGTGCCCCGGGCCGACGGAGCTCGCTGTTGGCGGACATGCGGATAAATGCTGGATTGCACAATCCTTCTTATGTGCGTGCACTGCTGAGCCCGTCCAGCCTGCAATCCTATCGGGACGAAGCATGCTGGATCTACAGTCAGGCTGGTTTTGGCATTTACAGCGGTGATCTCGAGTTTTACAGCAACGAGTTCGATGGGGAAATAGTTGGCAAGGAGCTGGCGAAAACAGATGTGCCTGTATATCTGTTGACCGGCAGTTATGACTATTCAGCTTCGCCAGAAAATACGCGAAAACTGGCCTCTCTGGTGCCTCAGGCTGAGTTCGTTGAGATGGAGAATCTCGGGCATTTTCCGATGAGCGAGAATCCGGATGGTTTTCGGAAATATTGGGTCCAGGCCCTGGACGAGATGCAAGCTCAACTTCGGTAACACGGGAACTTACTGGCACACATGCAGATGAATCTGAACGCTCTTGAATTTC
This sequence comes from Allopusillimonas ginsengisoli, assembly GCF_004153455.1. Lineage (GTDB taxonomy): Bacteria > Pseudomonadota > Gammaproteobacteria > Burkholderiales > Burkholderiaceae_B > Allopusillimonas > Allopusillimonas ginsengisoli. Next base: position 151,294 of record NZ_SDQE01000012.1, read on the forward strand.
CTCGGACACTTGTTCGGCCTGAACTACTGCATCAAGAATGCTGGCTTAATGGCCAGTGGCAAGGCGGCGATCCGGATAAGAGATTACCGGTTATCAACCCAGCCACGGGAGCGATACTGGCGCATGTGCCGAATATGGGCTATTCGGTGACCAGCCAGGCAATTGCAAACGCACAATCGGCACTCGCGGCTTGGCGCGCCAGGACAGGCAAGCAGCGATCCGTAATCTTGAAAAGATGGGCCCAGTTGATGCATGAGAATGCTGATGACCTCAGCAATATTCTTACTGCCGAGCAGGGCAAGCCTTTGAACGAAGCCTCAAGCGAGATTGCTTATGCCGCGTCGTTTCTGGATTGGTTTGCAGAGGAGGCCAAACGTATTGACGGCGATATCCTTCAAAGCCCGGTTTCTGGCCAGCGCTTGCTCGTGCTCAGGCAGCCGATCGGTGTTTGTGCAGCTATCACACCCTGGAACTTCCCGGCGGCCATGATTACGCGAAAGGTCGGGCCTGCGCTCGCGGCTGGTTGTGTGATCATTGTGAAGCCGGCTGAGCATACGCCTCTCACTGCGCTGGCTTTGGCTCACCTAGCGTACGAAGCTGGGGTGCCAGGTGATGTTTTCCAGGTTGTCACGGGCGAGCCGGAGGAGATCGGAAACGCTCTGTGCGAAAGCGATATTGTGCGAAAGTTGAGCTTTACTGGTTCAACCGATGTCGGACGCATGCTGATGGCCAAGTGTGCGCCCACAGTCAAGAAGCTGTCTCTCGAGCTGGGCGGCAATGCGCCATTCATCGTATTTGATGATGCTGATCTTGATGAGGCCATGGATGCCCTGATGCTCGCCAAGTTCAGGAATTCGGGACAGACATGCATATGTGCCAACCGCGTCTTCGTGCAGTCGGGAATTTATTCCGCGCTGGCTGACAAACTGATTGAGAGAACCCGCGCATTAAAAATCGGAGACGGATCTGCTGAAGGCATACAGCAAGGCCCGTTAATAGACGGGCGGGCAATACGTAAAATACAGGCACTTCTCGAAGATGCCGTCAGCCATGGTGCAAGAATAGCGCTGGGTGGGCATGTCCATGAGAATGGTGGAACTTTCTTCGAACCCACTATTATTCAAGATCTGTCGAAAGACATGCGGATATCGAGCGAGGAGATATTCGGTCCGGTTGCCGCTCTTTACAGGTTCGATACTGAGGCAGATGTGCTTGAGCTGGCCAATGCCTCAAAGTGTGGATTAGCGGCGTATCTATTTACGCGTGATCATGCACGGATATGGAGAATGTCCGAGGCGCTGGAATACGGAATGGTAGGTGTCAATACCGCGGCAATTTCGAATGAAGTAGGGCCTTTCGGCGGCATCAAGCATTCCGGGCTGGGACGCGAAGGTTCCAAGTACGGAATAGATGAATATCTGGAAACAAAATATATTTGCATGAAAGTTTGAGCCCTGGCGCGAAGGCGTGACCGTTCCCTCGAGATGCATCTGTTTGGGTTGAAGGGGTTGAATAGAAGCTTAATTTTCCTGACCTCCCGCCCGTATGGAATCAATGTCCATCCTGAAGGGTGAAGTGTGGCCACATCCGGCTTTACAGTTGGGAGGGGTAATGGATTGACTTCATTCAGATCGAACGCAGCCGAGTCGAAAGGGCCGGCGTGCCACTGAGTCATATTTTCATGCTCGGGATGTGAGGGATCGGCCATGATCTGAAGAAAGTCTTCATAGCCGGGGATGCCGCCGACATCTTCAGGCGGGCAGGCGTTTGCTCCATCCAAACACCAGGGCGAATTGAGCGGCCCTTCGAATCGAGTTCGTTCCAGCAGCGTGACGTGATGCCACCAGGCATCACCGTAATCGTAGATATAGTCGAAGGTACGCGCACCACCCAATGCTTTTTCCAAGCGAACCCGCTGCTCGTTTTTCAAGTCGGGCTCTGGGTAATCGGGGTCGGGTTCACCGTAGTGCGTGTCGTTGATGATGAACTCATGCAAATGCCCGCCCTGCCACCTCATAGCCCAGAGCAACGTCACGTGCAGTTTACGCAAGGTGATGTTGGCAGGAACCAGAATGGTTCGATAGATCAGCGGGGCGCTGTCACGCAGCTCAATGCGCAGGACCAGAGCCTCACCACTTAAGGGCGTGACCTTACGGGAGGTTACGCGGCGCGATCCAGAGCGGTGCAGTGTGGGGTTAGATTCCATGGCAACAAGTCGTCGATTTGGTTCACGGGGTGCTCGGCAATGCGGGCCAGCACCTCACGCAAGTAAGCCATGGACTCGATCCCGTTCAGTGCCGCGCTACCGAGCAGGCTATAAATGGACGCAGCACTGTGGCCACCCGCATCGGATCCAGCAAACAAGAAATTCTTGCGTCCAAGGGCCAATGGACGCAGCAATTGGCTGCTGCCAGCCACCCAGTCGGCCAAGGTAGAACGCGGCAGCGTCACCCCGTGACGGGCATAGATAGCGCTTTGACGATACAGCGGTTGATGATCGCAATATTTGGCCACGAGCACCTGCGCCAGCAAGCCCGGACCGGCTAAGCCGCGGGCAATCGGCCGAGGTGGCGCGCTGGCTTACACAATGGTGTCGCATCGCCCGCAGGCCAGCTTGGGCCGCACAGTGCGAATGACCTTGAAGCTGGCCGGGATAAATTCGAGTGTTTCGCTGACGTCTTCGCCCAAGAACTTGAGCACACTGCCACAGGCAGGACAATCACACGAGTCATTGGCGGCAAGCACATGCTCTTCGCGAGGCAGGAACTCGGGCAGACTCTGGCGCTGAGCAGGCCGCGCGCGCTTCTTGGGAGCGGGCTTGCGGGGCTCGCTCGGTGTTATGGGCTTGTGAAGTAGCAGTGACCGCCTCGCCAAGCAGCAGCGGCAACTGATCCAACAGATCGCCGGCTCGCTCGCTGCTGCGCCCGAAGCGTTCGCGCCGGGCCTTGGCCAACTGCAACCGCAAGTAGGGGCCTGCGCCAATCAATACCCTCAAGCAGCATCGACAGCTGCGCCGGCGTCAAACACACTGAGCCTGATTCGGTGTGAGGCCAGACGAAATGGCCTTGCTCCAATCGCTTGGCCAATAAGCACATGCCATCGCCGCTCCACCACAGCACCTTGATGCGATCCCCTTTGCGACCCCGAAATACAAACACGTGACCGATTGGCATTGAGCCCATGGGCCATGGCAACCCGGGCTATGGACGCGCCACTGACCATGGATTCTTGTACCACTTGCCGTTTGAAATCGACGGTGTACCGGCACCGGCAGTTGGTTAGGACTGGCGCAAGAGAAGTAGAGAATTCGCTCATTAACACAAATGCCCATTTACCAAAACGAATGGACACTTATCTTGGTGAGATTTGCGTGAGAACGCTAGACGGTAGTGGTGTCAAACGCATTTGGAATTTGAGCCACTTCGCGCAGGATTGCGCAAAGTAAATTTGAACCAGTGATTATTTAGCTATGGACGGGAAGTGTCCGGCCTTGCGTTGTTGTTTGAGCCGGT
>NZ_SDQE01000013.1 GCF_004153455.1 Allopusillimonas ginsengisoli
CTTCCACCGCAATTTCGTCAAAGGGGTTCATGGACATTTTGACATTGGCGATGTCCACGCCGCTTTGGTCGGATTTCACGCGTACTTTGACGTTGTAGTCTACGACGCGCTTGACGGGTACCAACACCTTCATCGAGCTTCCTCCGGAAAGTTACTTTAGAAATTGCAATTACAAACGCTTGATTCTACATCGCCGCAAGCGCCTTCACATGGGCCACCACGCTGCGCCCGAGCGCCGACAGGTTGTAGCCGCCCTCGAGAAAGCTGACGATGCGCCCCGAGGCCGTTGCATGGGCGAGTTCCATGATGCGATGGGTCAGCCAGGCAAAATCGGCCTCAACCAGGCCCAATTGACCCATGCCGTCCTCGCGATGGCCATCAAATCCCGCCGACACGAAAATAAACTCAGGCTTGAAGGCCCGCAGCCGCGGCAGCCAGAGATCCTCGGCGACCAGGCGCAGATCATCGCCTCTGGTATAAGCATCGACTGGTATGTTTACCATGTTTTCGGGGCATGGGCTCTGCCAATGATTGGGAAACAAGTCTTTCTGAAAAAAACTGCACATCATGACGCGTGGATCGTGGGCGAACATCTCCTCGGTTCCGTTGCCGTGGTGTACGTCAAAATCAATGATGGCGACACGCTGAAGGCCATAACGCGCAAGGGCATAGGCCGCCGCCACTGCAATATTGTTATAAAAACAAAAACCCATCGCCTGCGCAGGGCGCGCATGATGCCCTGGCGGACGCACGGCGCAGAACGCGTTGCGATATTCACCGTCCATAATGGCATCCACGGCGGTGATCCCCGCGCCCGCGGCGGCCATCGCGGCATCAAGCGTATGAGGGTTCAGAAAGGTATCCGGATCGATGGGATATAAACCCTCAGCGGGAAGGTGATCCCTAAGAAAGGCAAGATAAGCGGGTGTATGAACACGCAGCACATCCGCTTCGGATGCCGGGCTGGCTTGCCTTTCGGCAAGAAAACCCATGACGCCGCTAGCCAGCAACTGGTCATTGATGGCGTCGAGCCGCTCGGGGCATTCTGGATGCCAGCTACCCATGTCATGCAGGCGGCATGCGGGGTGAGTAATATAGAGTGTCTCCATAAAGGAAGATTATGTTCAAACCTGCCCGTATATTGCAAGTTGCCGCACTCACGATCGCTTTGGCTGGCTGTGCTTCCCAGCAAACCGTTGCCACATCCGGCACAGGGGTCTCCGGCAACATGGCCGAACCAGCCCTTCCCCAAATGGCCGATGTCAAGCCATCCCGCCCGGAACAGCCTTCGATACAAGCGGGCAGCTCAACAGCCAAGGGCGGCCCCTTGCTGCTGCCTGATGGTTCGCTCACCCCCGATATGCAGGCCTATGCCAGTGACGTTGCACGCTCGCGGCAGGTTCCGTTGACGCATGTCGAGTCGCTGTTACACACGATCAGCTACAACGCCACTGCAGCGCGGCTCATGAAACCCAGCCCCCACCGCATACGGCGCAGCTGGACGACTTACCGCAACCGTTTCGTCGAACCCGTGCGCATCAAGGCGGGACAGGCATTCTGGTCTGAAAACAAAGCGTTTCTGGATGCAACCGCCGCCAAATATGGCGTGCCCCAGTCCATCATTGTCGCCATTATCGGCGTGGAAACCATTTATGGGCGCCACACCGGCAATTTTCGCGTGCTGGATGCCCTGGCCACGCTGGGCTTTCGCTATCCCGACGACAGTCGCCCTGAACGCAGCCAACTCTTCAGGGATCAGCTTGCCGATCTGATACAACTGGACTACGAAAACAAGCTGGATGCGTCCAGCGTAACGGGCTCATTTGCCGGCGCCATTGGCTTGCCGCAGTTCATGCCGGGAAGCCTGGCGCGCTTCGCGGTGGACGGCGATGGCAATGGCCATATCGATCTTTTGAACAGCAAACGCGATGCGATCGCCTCAGTGGCCAATTTTCTGAGATTGCATGGCTGGGTGCCGGGACTGCCGGTATTTGCCCCGGCCACACTGCCGCGTGATCCGGCATCCCTGGTGCAAGGAGGCCTGACGCCGACCCTGGACTGGTCTGAACTCGTCAGCCACGGTGCAGGGATTCCCGGCGCCACCAGCGCGCCGCCCGCATGGACCCATTACAAGCTCGGCATAGTGGATTTGGTGGATGAGTCACAAAATCGCGCGCAATACCGACTGGGCACCCCCAACTTTTTTGCCATCACCCACTACAACCGCAGTTATTACTATGCAAGTTCGGTCGCCGATCTGGCCCGTATCCTGGCTGACAACATGGGCTACGGCTGGCCGTGAACAGATGGGACCCTCTTGCAAGCGTGGGGGCGGCAAGATAAATGAACGCGCCCTGCAGCGGCAGCGCCTACAAATCAGTTGAACACGCCGGTTGAAAGATAGCGGTCGCCGCGGTCGCACATGATAAAGACAATGGTGGCATTTTGTACCCGCTGCGCAACGCGCAGTGCAGCCACCAGGGCGCCCGCGGACGAAATGCCACCAAAAATACCCTCTTCCGCCGCCAGGCGGCGGGCCATGGTTTCGGCATCGGCCTGTTCGATGAGCTCGAAGCCGTCGACTTGCGCAGGTTGGTAGATGGCAGGCTGATAGGCCTCGGACCATTTACGGATACCTGGAATTTGCGAACCTTCTGCAGGCTGCGCACCAATGATCTGGATGTTTTTGTTACGTGACCGCAAGTAGCTGCCCACGCCCATGATCGTACCCGTGGTGCCCATGGCACTGACAAAATGGGTGATTTCGCCATCCGTCTGTTGCCAGATCTCGGGGCCGGTTGTTTCGACATGGGCTCTGGGATTGTCCGCGTTTGCAAACTGGTCCAGCACCTTGCCCTTGCCTTCCGACTCCATCTTGATGGCGAGATCTCGCGCATATTCCATGCCCCCTTGCTTTGCAGGCGTCAGGATAAGTTCCGCGCCATAGGCTGTCATGGATGCACGCCGTTCGACAGACAGGTTATCCGGCATGATGAGAATCATCTTGTATCCGCGCACGGCTGCCGTCATGGCCAGCGCAATACCGGTATTGCCGCTGGTGGCCTCGATAAGCGTATCGCCAGGCTTGATCTCGCCCCGTTCTTCGGCGCGACGTATCATGGAACTGGCGGCGCGATCCTTGACCGAACCGGCGGGGTTATTGCCCTCAAGTTTGGCGAGAATGACATTGCCGCGCGGCTGACCATATTCGCCCGGTATGCGCTGCAATCTTACCAGCGGCGTCGAACCTATGGTGTCTTCTATAGTGAGGTATTTTTTCATGCGAAAGATCATACACCCATTCTGCTTACAGTCTCCCCTTTGCCGCGGGGGCCGCGCCTGAGGGAGAAGCCTGGCGGCCCGTGGGCACGGCTGCCTCGCTCGACGGCGCCGCGGCGCCCGGCATGTTCCCGACAACCCGCGGCTGCAATGTCATGTAGCGTCGACTCGCTTTCAGACCCGAAGCCTTTAACGCAGCGAGCTTGCGCGGGCCTATTCCTCTGACGCGGTCCGAGAGATCCTGAAGCGACTCATAAGGGCCTGCACGCTTGCGTTCTTCCACAATGATGTGTGCCGTGCGCGGCCCTATGCCTCGCACGGCGAGCAACTGCGTGGCGGTGGCGGTATTGACATCGACAGCCAACGCCCCGGAGGGCGCCGCGGCCAGCATGCTCAGTGCCGTGCCCAACGCCATGCGGCGCCGCCGTGCAGGGCGGCGCCGAGACGGCGTTGGAAAATCAGGATGGGCCTCAGACGACAGAGGGGTTGCCACGGTAGCGTGGGTGAAAGGATTCATGGATGGACTCCAGTATCGGGAAACACAGATGGGCACTACGCCTGCAATCATCCCTCAATCCGTGACGCGGCGATATTGCATCGGCACACCTTTTTCCATGCGCAGTAGTACTACACTTCTTCCAACCTGCGGCTGGCCAGCTTACCCTCCGCCAGCATGACCTGCAGATACTCGGCTACGCCCGTCTGTACATCGCGCATGGGCTTGTCGTACCCAGCAGCACGCAATTGTGTGAGATCTGCCTCTGTATGGCTCTGGTACCGGCCCTTCAGATCATCCGGGAACGGGATATAGCAGACCTGCTGCGTCTGCACCAGTTCTTCGATCGAAAGCCTGTCTTCGCCTCGGTGCGCGCGCATCTCGTTGACAACCGTGGAGGCGATGTCGTTGAACGGTTGGGCGCGACCCGTACCGCAGTTGAAAACCCCCGATGTACCGGCGTGGTCCAGAAAATGCAGATTGACGTCTACGACATCATCGATATAGATGAAGTCCCGCATCTGACCACCATCCTCGTAGCCATCCCAGCCTCCGAAAAGGCGTACATGCCCTTCTTGCAGGAACTGTTTCATGTTGTGGAGCGCTACGGAAGCCATGCGCCCCTTATGCTGTTCCCGTGGTCCGTACACGTTGAAGTAGCGCAGCCCGACCACGGGCGCCGTCAGCGTGTCCAGGCGGCGACGCAATACCTGGTCGAACAGGAATTTGGAATATCCATAGACATTCAATGGGGCCTCGTTGCGTATGTCTTCTGCATACACCGGACCAGCGCCATAAACGGCAGCAGAGGATGCATAAACAAGCGGAATGCGCGCGCGCTGGCAATACTCGAAAAGCTCAAGCGTGACCCGATAATTGTTATCCATCATGTAGTGGCCATCGCGCTCCGTCGTGTCAGAGCAGGCGCCTTCATGGAAAACCGCTTCGATTTGACCCAATTCGCCCGCTGCAACGCGCCGGCGAAACTCGTCTTTATGCAGATAGTCAGCGATCTGCACATCGACCAGATTGACGAACTTATCGCCGTCGGTAAGGTCGTCCACAACCAGAATGTCTGTGCAACCGCGCTGATTCAGGCCTCGCACCAGGTTGCTGCCAATAAAACCGGCACCTCCGGTTACTACTATCATGTTAGTTCTCCTGCGGTAACAATCGATGTGCCCAATTTGCCGACCACAACGCCACCCGCCTGGTTGGCCCAGCGCACTGAATCGAGCCAGCTCAAGCCCGCTGCCCGGGTTACCGCCAGCGTGGCCAGCACCGTGTCGCCCGCACCGGAAACATCGAATACCTCGTGGGCGTGGGCGTCGATGTGTTCTCGCCCTGCCTGTGAAAATAGTGTCATGCCCTGCTCTGATCGCGTGACCAACAAAGCGTCCAGCCCCAGTTGCTCGCGCAGCCCTTGTGCGCGCCGCGCAAGATCGTCTTCGTCTTGCCAGATGCCTACCGCTTCGCGCATTTCGGCACGATTGGGCGTAATGAGTGTGGCGCCATGATAACGCCGGTATTGATGCCCCTTGGGATCTACCAGCACAGGCACGCCCGCTTCCCTGGCGGCGGCAATAAGTGCCTCGACGCGCCCCAACGAACCTTTGGCGTAATCGGACAACACGAGCAGGTCGTGCTCCTGCAGCAATTGCCGGGCCTGCTCTTCCATCCTGGCAAGGCAGCTTGGCCCCGGGCCCTCTTCGAAATCAACGCGCAACAATTGCTGCTGTCGCCCAAGCACCCGCATCTTGAGCGTGGTGGGTGATTCGGAATCGGCCACCACGCAGGCATTGATGCCTGCCTCGCGTGCCAGATCACGCACCTTGGTGCCTGCTTCGTCGGCGCCGACAACGCCCAGCAAGCTGGCTTTGGCGCCCAATGCAACAATATTGCGGGCCACGTTGGCTGCACCGCCCAGACGATCTTCGCGGCGCATGACCCTGACGACCGGCACCGGCGCTTCGGGCGAGATGCGATCCACTTCGCCAAACCAATAACGATCCAGCATGATGTCGCCAGCAACCAAGATCTTTACGCGGCTTACCGCGTCTGCCGGAAACGGCATCATTTCATCTCCTCAAGACGTCGAGGTTCGTAGGTTTCCCACGAACTGCAACCTGGACATTGCCAGTAGAAGTGTCGGGCTTCAAAACCGCACACTTTGCAGGCGTAACGATCCAGGCGCTGCGTATGCTTGTGTATCAGGGAACGCAAAAGGCTGAGGTCCGCGCCCGAAGCAGTTTCGCCGGCAGGGATCGTGGATGCCAGCAAGGTGCCGTCCGCCGACTCGGCCAGCGTCGCAACCTGAGCGTCGCCGCCCGGTGGGCTGACGATGGCAGACGGCCTACCCCCGCCATACGTTTCGCGCGTGGCCAGCTCAGCCTCGAGCAGGCGATCCAGCCCGAGCAGCGTCGGATGCGCGCGCAGCGACGCACGGGCAAAGGCCCACGCTGGCCCGAGCCCTTTTTGCTGGCGCAGCTCACGAAAAACGATATTGAAGGTGTCGAGCGCAGGATAGCGCTGGTAATGCGCCATCAGCACCTCGAGGCCTTCTGCTTCCTGGCCCAGGCGGCGATAGCACTCCAGTAAATCGGAGGCAATGAGACAGGCATAATCGGGCGCGATATTCAGGACGGAGGCCAGGTAGGCGCGCTCGTCTTCAGGCTTGTTGTCCAAACGCGCGAGGTGCGCGCGCAGCATGGCGATACGGGCCTCTGAAGCCTGCCCTTCGGTGCGACCACGCAAAGGCCCGGCAGCGTAATCCGCCGCATCCAGCGCAAGGCCGGCAGCCTTGATATCTGGCGGCTTGGCGCTCAATGCCGTCACGGCCTGTTCGCATTGATAATGCGCCAACTGAGGCACGGGCTCATCCACCAATGCGCGCAGGCGCTTGACAGCCTCGATGGCGCGTGGCCAATCGTGCTCGGATTCATAAATGCGAATCAAGGCGCGAATGGCGGGAACCGCATGGCGTGTATCAAGCACCTGCTCGAAAGCCTGCTCTGCGCGATCCAGCATGCCCGCCTTGAGAAAATCCTGGGCAAGCTCGTGCTGCGCGTTTTCTTTGTCTGCGGCAGGCAAGTCGGCACGCGAGAGCAGGCTTTGGTGCACACGGATCGCGCGTTCCATTTCTCCACGCCGACGAAACAGACTGCCTAACGCAAAATGCAGCTCGGTGGTTTCCGGGTCCAGCTTGGCCACTTCCACGAAGGCGTCGATAGCGCGATCGGGCTCTTCGTTCAGCAGGAAGTTCAGGCCCTTGAAATAAGAGTTGGGCAGCGTCCGGTTTTCGGAGAGCATTTGCCTGATATCCACGCGTGAGGCTATCCAGCCCAACGCAAAGACCAAGGGCAAAAAGATCAGCCACCAAGGTTCGAAATCCACAGTATTGAATCCTGGCTTGCGTTACAGGGGCGCCATGGGCGCGACGGTTTCAGGCGCGACAGCCTCGGTCGGCATGACCGGATGACGGGCTTTTTCTTCCAGGCGAGCCACCTCGCGCCGCAGGCGACCCTGCTCGCGGCGTGCACGCAGCATGGCCGGTGCGACCAGAAGCAGCCCCAGCAGGCCTCCCAGCACGAACACTGCCAGCATCACAACGATAAGCGGCACACCCGTTATCACGTGGTCCGCAAAGAAGTTCACATCTACCGGACCGGTATTCTTGAGCGCAAACATCAGCACAAGAATGAACACTACCAGCCTCAATAGCCAGACGATATAACGCATGTCAAGCACTCCAGTATTTGGGAATCCGGTAATTGTAAGGGGGAAACGTCGAAACCGGCCCAAAAAACAGGCCCTCGCGAGGGAGGGCCTGTTTCGATTTGCAAGAAAGCCTGACTGCAGCGGCGAAAACGCTCAGCCGTGCATGAGACGAGTGTCGAATGGCGCCGTATCATTCTCGCCATCGGATGACTGCGCATTGACCTCCTGGTCGAAAGCGCTGTCCACTCGTTCACGCAACTCCTTGCCTGGCTTGAAGTGTGGCACCTGCTTACCAGGCACCATGACTTTTTCGCCAGACTTGGGGTTGCGGCCCACACGCGGCAGGCGTTCGGACAGGGAAAAACTGCCGAATCCGCGGATCTCGATGCGCTGGCCACTGGCTAGCGCCTGGGTCATGGCATCGAGTACCGTCTTGACGGCGTAATCCGTGTCACGCGCTGCCAGTTGCGGGTAGCGACTGGCAAGGATCGCGATGAGTTCCGACTTGGTCACAATCAGCTATCGTCGCGTGCCTGGTCGAGCTTGGCCTTGAGCAGTGCGCCCAGGTTGGTCGTGCCCGACGAAGCACTGGCTTCGGACATACGCTGGATGGTATCCGCCGTTTCGGCATTGTCGCGCGCCTTGATGGACAACTGGATCGAACGCGTCTTGCGATCGATGTTGATGATCATGGCATCGACGCTGTCGCCCGCATTCAGCACGGTGGTGGCGTCTTCGACGCGGCCTGCGGAGATTTCCGAGGCGCGCAGATAGCCTTCGACATCTACAGACAGCGTGACGACAGCACCCTTGGCCTCGACCGATTTGATCGTGCCCTGAACCACAGCGCCCTTGTCGTAGGTGGCAACGTAGTTGTTGAAGGGGTCGCCTTCCAGTTGCTTGATACCCAGAGAAATGCGTTCCTTGTCGGTGTCGATACCCAGCACAACGGCGTCGATTTCGTCGCCCTTCTTGAAGTTGCGAACAGCCTCTTCACCGGTTTCGGTCCAGGAGAGATCGGACAGGTGAACCAGGCCATCGATGCCGCCGGGCAGACCGACAAACACGCCGAAGTCGGTGATCGACTTGATGGCGCCGTGAACCTTGTCACCACGCTTGAAGTTGATCGAGAACTCTTCCCAGGGGTTGGGACGGCATTGCTTCATGCCCAGCGAGATACGGCGACGGTCTTCGTCGATTTCGAGAACCATGACTTCGACTTCTTCGCCCAGGGTGACAACCTTGCGCGGATCGACGTTCTTGTTGGTCCAGTCCATTTCGGAAACGTGCACCAGGCCTTCGATGCCGGCCTCGACTTCGACAAACGCGCCGTAGTCGGTCAGGTTGGTGACCTTGCCGAACAGGCGCGTGCCTTGCGGGTAGCGACGAGCCAGACCGATCCAGGGATCTTCGCCCAGCTGCTTGACGCCCAGGGAGACGCGGCTCTTTTCCTGGTCGAACTTGAGCACCTTGGCTTCGACTTCCTGACCGACCTGCAGGACTTCGGAGGGGTGACGGACACGGCGCCATGCCATGTCGGTGATGTGCAGCAGGCCGTCGATTCCGCCCAGGTCGACGAACGCACCGTAGTCGGTGATGTTCTTGACCACGCCCTTGACCACTGCGCCTTCGTGCAGGGTTTCGAGCAGCTTTTCGCGCTCTTCGCCCATGCTGGCTTCGAGCACGGCGCGACGCGACAGTACGACGTTGTTGCGCTTGCGGTCGAGCTTGATGACCTTGAACTCAAGTGTCTTGCCTTCGTACGGCGTGGTGTCCTTGACGGGACGCAGGTCGACCAGCGAACCAGGCAGGAAGGCACGGATGCCGTTGGTCATGACGGTAAGACCGCCCTTGACCTTGCCGGTGATGGTGCCATTGACCATTTCGCCGGACTCGAGCGCTTGCTCGAGTTGCAGCCAGGCCGACAGGCGCTTGGCGCGATCACGCGAAAGAATGGTATCGCCGTAGCCGTTCTCGAGGGAATCGATGGCAACGGAAACGAAATCGCCAGGTTCGACTTCGAGTTCGCCCTGGTCGTTCAGGAATTCTTCTAGGGGAATCAAGGCCTCGGATTTGAGACCTGCATTGACCACGACAAAGTTGTGATCGATGCGAACAACTTCTGCAGAGATGACCTCACCGGACTTCATGTCCTGGTTCTTGATGCTTTCTGCGAAGAGATCGGCAAAGCTTTCGCCGCCGGTAGGGGTAGAGGTTGCGATGGTGGACATTCGTGTATCCATTGGCCAGGATGGCCGTTAATAACACACCAGAGAGAAAATTCGCCCCAGTGGAGTAGAAAAAATATTCCGGCAGCACGCGCTAGGCGCGTGTTGCCTGGAACCCCAGGCCCGACCAGAGATCGAGCACTAATTTGACCGTTTCGCCTATGGTGAGATCAGACGAATCGACCGTATGAGCGTCGGCCGCCGCGATGAGCGGAGCGTTCACCCGACTGCGATCGCGCTCATCGCGCGTGCGCATGTCTTTCAACAAGTCCGGTAGATTAGCAGAAAACCCCTTTTCCTTCAACTGCTTACAGCGCCTTTCCGCGCGCGCCCGGACATCGGCCACCAGAAATATCTTGAGCGGCGCATCCGGGAACACGACTGTACCCATGTCGCGTCCATCCGCAACCAGGCCAGGCGCCACGCGAAACGCTCGCTGGCGGTCCAGCAAGGCCTGCCTCAAGGGAAGGTAAGCAGCAATCCGCGAAGCCAGATTGCCGACCTGCTCCTGCCGGATCAGGCATCCCACGTCCTGACCGTCCATGAATATCCGGCCACCCTGGAACGAGACATCGAGCTGCGCCGCTATCCGCGCAACAGCGAGTTCGTCCGATGCATCGACACCGTGCTGCTGCACACCGAGGGCGGTCAACCGGTACAGCGCCCCGCTATCCAGCACTGACCAGCCAAGCGCCGTGGCAACGCGATGGGCGATCGTGCCCTTGCCCGAGGCGGTGGGCCCATCAATGGTAATAACAGGAATAAAAGTCGCCATGAGAATCAGGCCTGGACGAGATCTTGAAAAACGGGGAAATAGCCCGGAAAAGTCTTGCTGACGCAGTCAGGATCGTCGATTGTCACCCCTTTGGGTCCGAAAGCCGCAAGGGAAAAGCACATGGCCATGCGGTGATCATCGTACGTTGCAATCGAGGCAGATCGCCACTGCGATGCCTGCAAGGGATGCACCGTCAGCCAGTCTGGTCCCGATGCCACCTGTGCGCCAAGCTTCTCGAACTCGGTATGCATTGCATGGATGCGGTCGGTTTCCTTGACACGCCAACTGCCGATATTGCGCAGCGTGCACGGACCATCCGCATACATGGCCATGGCCGCCGCCGTCATGGCAGCATCGGGAATCAGGTTGAAATCCAGATCGAAACTGCGCAGGCGCTCGCCGCGCGCCACGACCGGGCCGCTGACTTCTATGGAGGTCGGACGCCTGCTCACAGTTGCGCCCATGGCTTCGACAACGTCAGCAAAGGCAATATCACCCTGCATGCTGTCCGAACCCACGCCTTCGATCTTCAGGGGGCCGCCACCCAGGGCGCCCAGGGCCATGAAATACGATGCCGTCGATGCATCGCCTTCGACCTCAAGCCGGTCGACTGCACGGTAGCGCGCATCGGCCGGGATCACAAAACGAGCCCAATCGTCGTGCTGTACCTGCACGCCAAACTGCGCCATCAAACGCAGGGTTATCTGGATATAAGGCCTGGAAATGAGTTCGCCATCCACCTCGATGGCCAGGGCCTTGCCGCTGCGGGCCACACACAGCGGCGCGCACATCAGCAATGCCGTCAGGAACTGGCTGGATACGGAACCTTTGACTTTGACGCGCTCCTGGCCGCTCAATGTCGCCTCGTGGATCTGCAGAGGAGGATAGCCGACCGTGCCAAGGTAGTCGACCTGCGCGCCGAGCACGCGCAAGGCGTCAACCAAGTCGCCTATCGGCCGCTCATGCATGCGTGGGACGCCCGACAGCTTGTACATACCGCCCATCACCGCCAGGGCGGCGGTCAGCGGCCTGAATGCCGTACCCGCATTGCCCAGGAAAATATCCGCGCTGCGCACGGAAAAGGGCGTGCCGCCCTGTACCGTCACTTTGCCAGGGCCGGCCTCCTCGACGGCAACGCCAAGCTGACGCAAGGCCGCGATCATCACGCGCGTATCGTCGGAGTCAAGCAGGCCGGACAGGCGTGTTTCGCCGTCGGCCAGCGCCGCCAGCAGCAGCGCGCGATTGGAAATGCTTTTTGAGCCAGGCAGCCTGACTCGCCCGGATGCCGTGACAATCGGCGACAAATACAGACTGGACGTCATGACAAACCACTCCTGCTTGCCCAGAGACGGCGCGCGAGCGCCGCACGTTCAAGGAAATCTTCCAGTTCACGGCCATCGCCCGCCTGCAGCGCCTGCTCGGCCTTGGAAAGCGCCGCCTTGACCTCCTGCAACTCATTAAGCACGGCATCCTTGTTGCTCAGAAAGATGTCGCGCCAGACTTCGGCCGAGCCCGCGGAAATGCGGGTGAAATCACGAAACCCGCTGCCGGCCAGCGCCATGCGCACATCCGCATCAGACGCCATGGCGACCTGCCACATGAACACCGATGACAGAAAATGCGGCACATGACTAACGGACGCCAGCACGGTGTCATGCGTGGCGGGATCCAGCGTCAGGATGCGCGCACCACATGCTTTCCACAGCCGCGACACAAGCTTCCTGGCCGCTGCGGGATTCTCCATCAGTGGTGTAAGAATGACATTGCGGCCCCGATAGAGTTGTGCGTCAGCGGCGGCGGGGCCCGTCTGCTCCGCGCCCGCTATGGGGTGCCCGGGAACGAACTGGCCAATGCGGTCGCCGAGCGCGGCGCGAGCGGCGGCAATGACATCCGCCTTGGTGCTGCATGCATCGGAAATCACGGTCTCGGGCCGCAGGCAAGGCTTGAGCCGCGCCAGCGTGGCACCCACCGCGCCCACAGGCGTGGCGATCAAAATGAAATCGGCCTGCGCGCCAGCTTCTTCCAGCGTGGCGGCCGCGTCGATCAACCCCCTGCGCAAGGCTTGATCCAGGGTTTCGGGATTGCGCCCCACACCGAGCACGCGCCCCACAACCCCCGCCTGGCGAAGCGCCGCTGCAAACGATCCGCCTATCAGCCCTACGCCGACAATGGCAAGGACAGGCAGCACGGGCTCCGGTTGCGCCGGTCGCGCGGCATGCTCGCTCATGCGTCCGAGAGAATCTGCTCGAGCGCCTCGATGAAGCGTTGATTCTCCTGAGGCAAACCTATCGATACCCGCAGGCATTCGGGCAAGCCATCAGCGGCAACAGGACGCACAATCACGCCGCGCTTGAGCAATGCCAGATTGATGCTGGCCGCGTCACCGACACGCACCAGCACAAAGTTTCCAAAGCTGGGCACGTACTCCAGCCCCAGGCGCGTGAACGCGTCGTAAAGCGCCTGCCTGCCCGCCAGATTGACCTCGTAGGCGCGCTGCAGGAACGCGGCATCGCCCAGTGCCGCAATCGCCGCAGCCTGTGCCAGCGTATTGACATTAAAAGGCTGGCGCACGCGATTGAGCAGGTCTGTCAGTCGCGGCTGCGCCAGGGCATAGCCCACCCGCAAACCGGCCAGCCCGTAGGCCTTGGACAGCGTGCGCGTCACGATCAGATTGGAATACTGCTCGACCCAGCGCGCGCTGTCGAAGCGCATCCCGGGATCCAGGTATTCGGTGTAGGCCTCGTCCAACACCACCGTGACCCGTTCGCCATGCGCTTCATGCGTGCGCTCAAGAAACGCCGCCACCTCGGCAGCAGGCACGAATGTGCCGGTGGGGTTGTTGGGATTGGCAATGAATACGACGCGTGTATCGGGCGTAATGGCGGCGAACATGGCGTCCAGATCATGGTCGTAGTCTTTGGCGGGAACCACGACATGCATCGCCCCACGCGCCTGCGTCGCCAGACGATACACGGCAAAGGCGTACTGGGCGTAAACGGCCGCGGTACCCGGCGACAGCAAAGCCAGGGACGCGATTTCCAGCAGATCATTGGAGCCGTTGCCCAGCGTAATCCAGTCCATCGGCACGCCATAGCGCGCGGACAGCACTGCTTTCAGATTGAAGCCATTTGGGTCGGGGTAGCGCGCCAGAGAGGCGGCGGCCGCAGCCAGCGCCTTCTGTGCCGATTCGGGCATGCCGAGCGGATTTTCATTGGATGCCAGTTTTACAATGTCGGCCGGATCCAGATTGAACTCGCGTGCCAGCTCCTCGATGGGCTTGCCGGCCTGATAGGGCGCGATCCCCAGTACATAATCGGGCACCAGCGCGGCCCGGGAAGCGCCATTGGAAGCGGTATTCATGCGAAAAGTCCTATTGCCGGGGATAGGAACCCAGCACCTTGAAGAAAGCGACCTGGTTTTTGAGGTCGGCCAGCGCCTGGGCCACCGCTGGTTCATTGCGGTGACCAAGCAAGTCTACATAGAAATAGTATTCCCACTGGCCCGTGCGGGCAGGCCTGGATTCCAGTCGCGTCATGGACACCCCATTGGCGGCCAGGGGCGCCAGCATGTCGTACACGGCGCCGGCGCGATTGGGAACAGCCAGAATGATGCTGGTCTTGTCGCTGCCGGTGGGCAAGGTCTCGATGGCGCCAACGGCCAAGAAACGGGTACGGTTCTGCGGATCGTCCTGGATGCCGGACGCCACGATGTCCAACTCCCAGGCTTGCGCGGCGGTCTCGCCGGCAATGGCGGCAACGGTCGGATCGACTGATGCCTGCCGCGCCGCTTCGCCATTGCTGGACGCTGCATCGCGGGCAAGACCGGGAACATGCTGGGTTAGCCATGCCTGGCATTGGGCCAGGGCCTGGGGATGGGCCATCACACGCGTTACCCCATCGAGCGTGCCCGATTTGGTCATGAGATTGTGATGGATCTTGATCGAGCGCTCGCCCAATACCTTGAGCGGCGAATTGAGCAGCAGGTCAAGCGTGCGATTGACAGCGCCTTCGGTGGAGTTCTCCACCGGCACCATGCCGACATCGGCCTGCCCGGCCTCGACAGCACGAAAAACCTCATCAAATGAATCACAGCGTAAACGCGTGATTGCGTGCCCGAAATGTTCCAGCGCCGCCTGCTCGGAGAAAGAACCCTGCGGCCCCAGAAAGGCTGCCGTCAACGCGCTTTCGAGCCCGCGACAGGTTGAAATAATCTGCGACCACACCGCATCGACCGCCTCCGCGGTAAAGGGGCCTTTGTTCAAGGCTTGCAGGCGACGAATGACCATGGCTTCGCGCTCAGGCTTGAGAATGGGGCCGTCGACATCATGATCCTGCTTGATCTTGCCAACGTCCAGCGCCGCGGTGGCCCGCTGGTTGAGCAGCGTCAGTATCTGCTCATCGATCGTATCGATACGATCGCGCAGCGGCTTTAGCTGCGCCTGTAAAGTATTATCCATGGCGACGTTCGAAGTCCTGCAGATAAGTAATGAGGGCTTGCACCGCCTCGGGCGGTACCGCGTTGTAAATGGATGCGCGCATGCCGCCGACGCTCTTGTGTCCCTTCAACTGCAACAAACCCGCCGCCTCCGCACCCTCAAGAAAGGCGCTGTTCAGGGACTCGTCGCGCAGAAAAAAAGGAACATTCATGCGTGACCGGGCAGCCGGCTGAATTCGGTTAACGTACAGATCCGAGCCATCGAGATAATCGTAGAGCGCCCTGGATTTGGCGATGTTCGCCTTTTCGACCGCCGCGATGCCGCCCTGTTTCTTAAGCCATTTGAACACCAGGCCCGCCATGTAAATGGCGTAGGTGGGCGGGGTGTTGAACATGGATCCCGCCGCCGCCACATTGGCGTAATCGAAGGCGGACGGGCAGCCAGGCAGGGCATGGCCGATCAGCGACTTGCGTACGATCACAATCGTAAGCCCTGCCGGACCTGCGTTCTTTTGCGCCCCGGCGTACACCATGCCAACCTTGCCGAAGTCGATGCTGCGGGACAGAAAATGCGAGGATGCATCCACCACCAGGGGCACCTCCGGCGCGCCGAGCGATGCCATATCCGGCCAATCGGCGCACTCCAACCCTCCGATGGTTTCGTTACTGCAGATATGGAGGTAAGCCGTGTCCGGGCGCGGTTTCCAGTCGGACGCCGAGGGATACCAGGTCCAGGGCTCCTGCGTCTGGCCGTCGATGACGACCTGCGTTCCACTGCTGGCCGCCACGGCGACATCGCCATAGCGCTGCGCTTCTTTATGCGATTTATTGGACCAAATGCCGGTCAGGACGTAGTCGGCCTTGTTCAGGCCGCCGCGCCCGATCAGGTTCATCGGCACGATTGCGTTTTCTGCCGTTGCCCCGCCCTGCATGAACAGAATCTCGAACGCGTCGGGTACGGCCAGCAGCTCGCGCAGATCGACGAGTGCTTCTGTACATATTTGAGTGAACTGTTTACCGCGATGACTCATTTCCATCACAGACATGCCACAGCCATGCCAGTCGGTCAGCTCTGCCGCCGCTTGCTCCAACACCTCCAGCGGCAAGGCCGAAGGGCCTGCCGAGAAATTCCAGGGTCGCATGAAATTTATTCCTGTTCGCTGTCTGTATTATCTTCGCCGGCGTCCGTGTCACCTGCATTGTCCACCGGATTATCGTCTGCGGATGGCGACGTATCCTGTTCGCCTGACGCCGGCGCAGCAGCGGCATCGCCAGGCTCGCCATCCACCGTGACAATCACCTCATCATCGGCATCACTTTCAACCACACGACGCACGCCCGACAGCATGCTGTCTTCGTCGACGTTGATGAGCGTTACGCCTTGGGTGGCACGGCCCATTTCGCGAATTTCGGACACGCGCGTACGAACCAGCACGCCGGACGTGGTGATGAGCATGATTTCATCGGACGGACGGACCAGGACCGCGCCGACGACCTTGCCGTTGCGGGCCGAGGTCTGGATGGCGATCATGCCTTTGGTGCCGCGCCCATGACGCGTGTATTCGACGATCGATGTACGCTTGCCGTAACCGTTTTCGGTCGCGGTCAGTACGCTCTGGGTTTCGTCTTGCGCGACCAGCATCGCGATGACACTCTGCCCTTCTTCGAGCATCATGCCGCGTACACCGCGCGCCGTGCGGCCCATGGGGCGCACATCGTTTTCGTCGAATCGAACAGCCTTGCCCGAATCCGAAAACAGCATGACGTCGTGCTTGCCGTCGGTGAGATCGGCGCCGATAAGATAGTCTCCGTCGTCCAGCGCAACCGCGATGATGCCGGCCTTGCGGGGATTGGAAAAATCGGACAATGGCGTCTTTTTGACCGTGCCGCGCGACGTGGACATGAAGACGAAATGATCTTCGCTGAATTCGCGCACCGACAGTACGACGGTGATTTTCTCGTCGTCTTGCAAGGGAAACATGTTGACGATGGGACGGCCGCGCGCGTTGCGCGATCCCTGCGGCACCTCCCAGACCTTGAGCCAATAGACGCGGCCCCGGTCAGAGAAACACAGCAGAAAATCATGAGTATTGGCGATAAACAACTGATCGACCCAGTCGTTTTCCTTCATGGCTGTCGCCTGCTTGCCGCGCCCGCCCCGCTTTTGCGACCGGTATTCGGACAGCGGCTGGCTCTTGATGTAACCGGTTTGAGACAGTGTTACCACCATGTCCATGGGGGTAATAAGGTCTTCGGTATCCAGTTCGGTGGCGTTGTACTCAATTTCCGAACGACGACCATCCTTGGCGTTAGTGGAGAATTCTGTCTTGATGGCGACCAGCTCGTCGCCAATGATCTGCGTGATACGTTCAGGCTTGGCCAGGATATCCAGCAGATCAGCGATGGTGGCCATGACGTCCTTGTACTCGCCGACAATCTTGTCCTGCTCCAGCCCGGTCAGGCGCTGCAGTCGCATGTTCAGGATTTCTTGAGCCTGGACGTCGCTGAGGCGGTACAAACCGTCGTTCTGCAGGCCAAACTCCGCAGGCAGCGACTCCGGGCGATAGGCGACCCGCCCGCCTATGGTGCTGCCTTCGTCGGCGCGGGTCAACATTTCGCGCACCAGGGACGAATCCCAGGACCGTGCCATGAGTTCCTGACGCGCCACAGGCGGCGTAGGCGCCGCCTTGATGATCGTGATGAAATCATCAATATTCGCCAGGGCGACGGCCAGGCCTTCCAGCACGTGCCCACGATCACGGGCCTTGCGCAACTGGAAGACGGTACGGCGCGTGACCACTTCGCGGCGGTGGAAGAGAAAATACTCCACCATCTGTTTCAGATTGAGCAGACGGGGCTGGCCATCGACCAGCGCCACCATGTTCATGCCGAAGGTATCCTGCAGCTGCGTCAATTTATAGAGGTTATTCAGAATAACCTCTGGCACCTCGCCGCGTTTAAGCTCGATCACCAGCCGCATGCCGTCTTTATCGGACTCGTCACGAATATCGGAAATACCCTCGATACGCTTTTCGTTGACGAGCTCAGCGATTTTTTCCTGCAGCGTCTTTTTATTGACCTGATAAGGAATAGCATCGACCACAATGGCCTGCCGGTTTCCCTTTTCCATGTCTTCAAAGTGGGTTTTCGCCCGCATGATGACTCGCCCGCGCCCTGTGCGATAGCCCTCTCGCACGCCCGACATGCCATAAATGATGCCGCCCGTAGGAAAATCCGGCGCCGGAATGATTTCGATCAGTTCGTCAATGGAGCAGCCCGGATTGCGCAAACAATACAGGCACCCTTCGATCACCTCTGACAGATTATGCGGAGGTATATTAGTGGCCATGCCCACCGCGATACCCGCGCTGCCGTTGACCAGCAAATTGGGCAGGCGCGATGGCAAAAGAAGCGGCTCCTGCTCGCTGCCATCGTAGTTGGGGCCGAAATCAACCGTTTCCTGATCGATGTCCGCCAGCAATTCATGTGCAATCTTGGCCAGGCGGATTTCGGTGTATCGCATCGCTGCGGCATTATCGCCGTCGATCGAGCCGAAATTACCCTGCCCGTCCACCAACATATAGCGCAGGGAAAAATCCTGGGCCATCCGCACAATGGTGTCATACACCGCGGAATCACCATGCGGGTGATATTTACCGATAACGTCACCGACGATACGGGCAGACTTCTTGTAGGCGCGGTTCCAGTCATTGTTCAGTTCGTGCATGGCGAACAGCACACGCCGGTGGACTGGCTTGAGGCCATCTCGAACATCCGGCAAAGCCCGGCCCACGATCACGCTCATGGCGTAATCGAGATAGCTGCGGCGCATTTCCTCTTCCAGCGATACGGGAAGCGTCTCCTTGGCGAAGGAATCCATAGAGTGTCTTAACTAGTAAAGGTCGTGAATGGGGCCGATGTCGGGCGAATAGGAAATTCTAGCACTTCCCTATCAACCATCCGAATGGCGTACACCGCACTCGCCTGGATAGTAGAAATAGGGTTCGGCCACCCTGGCTGCCGGGGGAGACTTAACAAAATACTTTAAGCCTGCAGACGGCTGTAGCATAAAACCAACAATATTCACGGGGATAAAGCGGAAAACAGAAAATCTGGCGAATATGTATCACTCAGTCTTAACTTACCGCCCGGAAATGCCGTAAGATTCCTCCTAACACGCATGAAACCCAGCGCAATTCTTTGATAACTCATGGCGTTGCTATACTGGCTCCGTTTTTTTGATATGCGGCGGGGGTTCGCTGCGGTCACTTACCAGCATTAAGCTCAATGAGGAGAAACATGAACAAACCCTCCAAAATCGCACTAGCGCTCGCCATTGCCGCTGTTACGGCCTCTGGTGCAGTATCCGCTCAAACCGTCGATAACTGGCGCAATCCGTTCGGCGACGTTTGGAAAAACGGCACGCGCGAACTGTGCTGGCGCGACAACTTCTGGACTCCCGCAACCGGTATCCCCGGGTGTGATGGCGTGCCAGTTGCCCAAGCCGAACCTCCAGTGGTAGCTCCCACGGCAACCAAGGTTGTCCTGAATGCTGACACCTTCTTCGACTTCGACAAGTCCACGATCAAGCCCGAAGGTCGCCAGATCCTCGATCAGGTCGCCGCACAAGTCGACACCATCAATCTGGAAACCCTGATTGCTACCGGCCACACCGACTCCATTGGTACTGAAGAGTACAACATGGGCCTGTCGCAACGTCGCGCCAATGCTGTCAAGGATTACCTGGTTGGCAAGGGCATCCCCGCCGACCGCATCTATGTTGAAGGCAAGGGCGAAACCAGCCCTGTGGCATCCAACTCGACTCGTGAAGGCCGTGCTCAGAACCGCCGCGTAGAGATCGAAATCGTTGGCGTTCGCAAGTAATACCCTTCAGTAATACTTGTTGCGTTAAACGCTACAATAAGGGCTCCCTCATGGGAGCCCTTAGCTTTGGGTGCTTCAGATAGCGCGGCGCCGCTGCGGCAGCAACCCTGTTGCAGGCCGTCAATCGTGTACTGCCTCATTTTTTACGAGATCCCCCAAATGAACGCGACCTCCACCCGCCCGGACAGCCACAATGTAGACCAGGCCGAACTGGACAAATTCAGCGCGCTCGCATCGCGATGGTGGGATGCCGAAAGCGAATTCAAGCCTCTGCATGCCATTAATCCCTTACGCTTGGGGTGGATCCTGGATATTGCCGGCCCGCTGGGGGGCAAAACGGTTCTGGATGTCGGCTGCGGCGGAGGCATTCTGGCCGAGAGCCTGGCACAGTCGGGCGGTGAAGTCACCGGCATCGACCTCGCGGACAAATCGTTGCAGGTTGCCAAACTGCACGGCCTGGAGTCCGGCGTTAAAGTCAGCTACGAAGCCATCAGTGCCGAGCAACTTGCCGCGCGCCAGCCGGCTTCCTTTGACGTGGTTACCTGCATGGAAATGCTTGAGCACGTGCCAGACCCAGCTTCCATCGTCCAGGCCTGCGCCACGCTGGTCAAGCCTGGCGGCTGGGTATTTTTTTCCACACTCAACCGCAATCCCAAGTCCTTTCTGTTTGCCATCGTAGGGGCGGAATATGTGCTGGGCATGCTTCCCAAAGGCACTCACCATTACGAAGGCTTCATCAAACCCAGCGAGCTGGCTGCCTCCGCCCGGCAATCCGGGCTGTCGGTCACGCAGCTGACCGGCCTTGAATACAACCCCATCACCAAGCGCTATAAGCTTTCCCGCGATACCTCCGTCAATTATCTGATGGCAACCCAGCGCGAAAGCTAACGCCTGGCCACTATAGAGTCCCTCATGAAAAAGCTGGTTTTATTCGATTTTGATGGCACATTGGCGGATACCGCTCCCGATCTGGCCGAAGCCGCGAACAAACAGCGTGCCCGGCGAGGATTGCCTCCCCTGCCCTACGAAGACCTGCGGCCTTATGCCTCGGCGGGTGCGCGCGGCCTGCTCAAGGCCGGTCTTGGGATGTCACCAGAGGACGACGACTACGACGCCTGTCGCCGCCAGTTTCTCGAAGACTACCAAAGCGACATGACACGGCACACGACACTCTTTCCGGGTATCCCGGAGCTGCTGGCCACGCTGCGCCGCCACGATTACGCCTGGGGCATCGTCACCAACAAAATGGAATATCTCGCGTTGCCACTGGTGGCCCATCTGGGCTTGGCAGACGAATGCGCAGTCACCGTAGGTGGCGATACGACCGCGCACAGCAAGCCGCACCCCGCCCCGCTGCTCCATGCCGCAGAAAAAACCGGATTTTCGCCGCAACACTGCATCTACATCGGCGATGATCACCGTGACATCATTGCCGGCAAAGCGGCCGGCATGGGCACTGTTGTTGCCGCCTACGGTTACTGCGGCCTGGATACTGCCCTGAATGGCTGGGAAGCGGACGCCATTGCCAGCACACCGCAAGAATTGTGGCCTGTCATTCAGGAATGGGCTGACCAACCTTAACAAAGAGAACGCGGGCACGCATCCAGAAAATAGTCTCCGCCGCGGAGCGCCATGTTTTGGGCTTTTTCATGCCTCTGGCGCTTTGTTCGCGGTCCGCGCTCCGCGCTGGGCCGTCTTTCTGGCAGTGGTTTTACGTGGCGTTGCCGGTTTCCCGGGCTGCGCCTGTTGTGGCTGCGCTTTCAGGGGCTGGGTCTGTTGCGGCGGCGCTTGCTGTGTCTCGGCTGCCGGCTTGACTGCCGAGGCTGTCCGGCTGGTTCGCGCCTTACGTGGCCGCTTGGGTGGCGCCTCCGCCTCCTTCCGATACACATAGGCCCCTGACTTGTCGTCTCGTCCCAGCGACAGCAGGTCTCGCGCCTGCGCCTCTTCGAGCAGATTGCCGAATGCCCGGAAGCCATAATACGACTCACTGAAGTCCGGCTTGCGGCGCTTGATGGCCTGCTTCAGGGCCGACGCCCAGATCTTGCCGCTGTCGCCCCGCTCCGCCAGCAAAGCCTCGAATGTATCGACGACAATCTGCACAGCCGTATTCTTCAGTGCCTGAGACGCCTCTTTTTTATGATGATCCTCCACGACTTCGGCCTTGGCCTCTGGCCTGGGCTCGGCAATGTGCGCATTGCGCGCCGTCCCGGCAGCGACACGCACCAAATCATCATAGAAAATAAACTCATCGCAATTCGCGATCAACAAATCCGAGGTCGACTGCTTCACGCCCACACCAATCACCTGTTTGGCATTTTCTCGCAGCTTGGAGACCAGGGGAGAAAAGTCCGAATCCCCACTGATCACAACAAAGGTATCGACATGCGCCTTGGTATAGCAAAGGTCGAGCGCGTCTACCACCAGCCGGATATCCGCCGAATTCTTGCCTGACTGGCGCACATGCGGGATCTCGATCAGCTCGAAATTGGCTTCGTGCATGGATGCCTTGAAACCTTTATATCGCTCCCAATCGCAATAGGCCTTCTTGACGACAATATTGCCCTTCAGCAGCAGCCGCTCAAGTACCAATTTGATGTCGAACTGCTCGTAGCGCGCGTCCCTTACGCCCAGCGCCACGTTCTCAAAATCGCAGAATAAAGCCATGCTGAGACTTTCTGAACTGGATGCCATGGTAATTCCTGATCAATGCAAGGCCTGGCGCCTGATGGTTGTGAAAGACAGACCGGCACGTACACGTTGGCGCCGACTGTACAGAAGTCTTGATTACAGCATGGTTTAATTATTATAGTGATCGTTATATAATTAAAACAATACAAACATCGAAACGGCGCGGCTGCATTGCATGTGGGTGTTTGTAAGGCCTGCGGGCATATCATTGCAAAAAGCCTCGCGCCGATCAATTTAATGACTCTGGATTCCATCATGGCCCGTCACACACCCATCGAGCGCTATCGAAACATCGGCATTTCCGCGCATATAGATGCTGGAAAAACCACCACAACAGAGCGCATTCTGTTTTATACAGGGGTCAGCCACAAGCTGGGCGAAGTTCACGACGGCGCCGCGGTGACAGACTGGATGGAACAGGAACAAGAGCGCGGCATTACGATTACGTCGTCCGCCGTGACCTGTTTCTGGAAAGGCATGGATCACAACCTGCCGGAACATCGCATCAATATTATCGACACGCCGGGGCACGTGGACTTCACCATTGAGGTCGAACGGTCCATGCGCGTGCTCGACGGTGCCATCATGGTGTATGACGCCGTGGGCGGCGTACAACCGCAGTCCGAAACGGTGTGGCGTCAGGCCGACAAGAACAAAGTGCCTCGACTGGCGTTCGTCAATAAAATGGATCGTGTCGGCGCCGACTTTTTCCATGTGCGGCAGACGATGATAGATCGTCTTCATGCGCACCCCGTGCCCGTTGTGCTGCCGATCGGCGCCGAAGATCAATTCGTTGGCGTAATCGACCTGATCAAAATGAAAGCCATTTTCTGGGACGACAGTACGCAAGGGGTGGTGTTCACTTTCGAAGACATCCCCGCCGAACTCAGGGATCTGGCCGCCACCTGGCACTACAGCATGGTAGAAGAAGCCGCGGAAGCCAACGAAACGCTGATGGACAACTATCTGGAGCACGGCACACTGCCGGACGAGGATATTGTGCGCGGTCTGCGCATCCGCACGCTTGCCGGAGAAATCCAGCCCATGCTGTGTGGCTCCGCCTTCAAGAACAAAGGTGTACAGCGCATACTTGATGCGGTCATCGAGTTCTTGCCTTCGCCAGACGACATACCGCCGGTCGCCGGTGTGGACGACGACGGAAATCCCGTCACCCGCCGGCCCGCCGATGATGAACGGTTCTCTGCCCTGGCGTTCAAGCTCATGACGGATGCCTACGTCGGCCAACTGACATTTGTGCGCGTGTATTCCGGCATTCTTTCAAAAGGCGACACCGTGTACAACCCGATCAACGGCAAAAAAGAGCGTATCGGCCGAATCGTGCAAATGCGTGCCAACGATCGTTTGGAAGTTGATGAACTTCATGCCGGCGATATTGCCGCCTGTGTCGGCCTCAAGGAAGTCACCACCGGCGAAACACTGTGCGACATCCATGCCCCCATCACACTGGAACGCATGGCATTTCCCGATCCGGTTATCGCGCAGGCAGTAGAACCCAGGACCAAGGCAGACCAGGAAAAAATGGGCGTTGCCCTGCAACGGCTGGCTTCGGAGGATCCCTCCTTTCATGTGCGCACCGACGAGGACTCAGGCCAGACCATTATCTCTGGCATGGGTGAGTTGCATCTGGAGATCATCATCGACCGAATGCGAAGAGAATTTGGCGTGCAGGCCAACGTCGGCAAGCCGCAAGTTGCCTACCGCGAGACCATACGCCAAAAAGTCACCGACATGGAAGGCAAGTTTGTACGACAGTCAGGTGGCAAGGGGCAGTATGGCCATGTCGTGCTCACGGTCGAACCAAACGAGCGCGGCAAGGGCTTTGAATTTTTCGATGAAATCAAAGGCGGCGTCGTACCGCGCGAGTTCATTCCCGCCGTGCGAAAAGGTGTGGCGGAAGCCTTGAACAGCGGCGTGCTGGCGGGTTTTCCGGTGGTTGATGTCAAAGTGCATCTTACCTATGGTTCGTATCACGACGTGGACTCGTCCGAGCAGGCATTCCGGATGGCCGGCATTCTCGGCTTCAAGAACGCCTGCCGCCATGCCCTGCCCGTCATTCTTGAACCCATCATGGCGGTGGAGGTGGAAACGCCTGAAGAATATGCCGGCAATGTCATGGGCGACCTGTCGTCGCGGCGTGGCGCCGTGCAGGGCATGAGCGATCTTACCGTGGGCAGCAAAGCAATCCGGGCCGAAGTGCCGCTCTCGGAGATGTTCGGTTACTCAACGGTTCTGCGGTCTGCCACACAAGGGCGCGCCAACTATACGATGGCGTTCAAACACTACGCGCAAGCGCCTGGCAGCGTTGCTCGAGAGATTGCTGTGTCGCATGCCACATAGCGTAATCAAGCATTGAAACCAGCACAAATCCAAAAACAGGGGGTACACCTGCACAGGCATCTGGTGTTAGCATTTGCCCGTTAAAAATATACGGAATGCGTACAGATGGAATTCCTCAACACGCTAGTGAACCAGGTCAACGGGCTCGTCTGGGGCCCGCCCATGCTGGTATTCATACTGGGCACAGGTTTTTTCCTGATGCTTACACTCAAGTTCATGCCCTTGATGCGTATCGGCACTGGTTTTGCGCTGATGTGGAAAGGTCGGAGCAAGGGTGACGAAGCCACCGGAGAGATCAGCCCCTTCCAGGCATTAATGACCTGTCTGGCCGCCACAGTGGGTACCGGAAACATTGCAGGCGTTGCCACCGCGATCGCGCTCGGTGGACCGGGCGCGCTGTTCTGGATGTGGTGTACGGCACTGGTCGGCATGGCCACCAAGTACTGTGAAGTCGTGCTGGCCGTGCATTACCGCGAAAAAGATGGTCGCAGCGAACACGTGGGCGGCCCCATGTATGCCATCAAGAACGGCTTGGGCAAACGCTGGGCATGGCTCGGTGGCGCATTCGCCATCTTCGGCGGCCTGGCTGGATTCGGCATCGGCAACATGGTGCAGGTAAACAGCATGGCACATGCCCTGCAGGCAACCTTTTCAGTGCCGATGTGGATTACCGGCGTAGTCACCATGGTTGTTGTCGGCCTGGTGATTCTGGGAGGCATCAAACGTATCGGCGTTGTCGCGGCAGCGCTCGTGCCGTTTATGTGCGTGGCTTACGTCATTGCCAGCATCGCGGTGCTGATCATCAATATAGACGCCATTCCCGGCGCCTTCAATCTCATTTTCACGCATGCTTTCTCGCCTATCGCCGCCACAGGCGGTTTTGCGGGTGCTGCCGTCATGGCGGCCATTCGCTTTGGCGTTGCGCGCGGCATCTTCTCCAATGAAGCGGGACTGGGCACTGCGGGTATCGCCCAGGCTGCAGGCACCACACGCAGCCCGGTGCGCTCTGGCCTGATAGGCATGATAGGTACATTTATCGACACGCTCATCATCTGCACCATGACGGGCCTGGCCATTGTGTGTTCCGGAGTATGGACCAGCGGCGAAAGCGGTGCGGAGCTGTCCTCAATGGCATTTGAATCAGCCATGCCGGGTTATGGTGGCGCCATCCTGACACTGTCGCTGGTGATCTTCGCCTTTACCACGATTCTGGGATGGAGCTACTACGGTGAGAAATGCTGGGAATTCCTGGTGGGCACACGCGCCATCTTCCCCTACCGCGCCATCTGGGTGCTTGCCGTGCCGCTTGGCGCGATTGCGCAGCTTGATTTCGCCTGGCTGCTGGCAGACACGCTCAACGGGCTAATGGCTATTCCCAATCTCATTGGATTGCTGCTGCTCAGCCCTGTCGTGGTCAGTCTCACGCGAGAATACTTCACAGACCGCAAACAATATGCCCCAGCCTGACCAGAATGCGTCGAAGGCCAAGCGCAGCGTTGCATCCTCCGCAGCCTCCGCGCTTGGGTTCCGCGAGGCCCGGCGCGAGGATATTCCCGCCATCGTCGCACTGCTGGCTGATGACGCGCTGGGGGCCAACCGCGATGGCCCCCAGCTCATGACCAACTACCTGTCCGCCTGGGAGGCCATGGCCGCCCAGAAAGGCAATGCGTTGATCGTTGCCACGCTCAGTGAAGAAGTCGTTGGCGTGCTGCAGTTAACGCTAATCCCGGGGCTGTCGCGCGGCGGCATGCTACGGGGCCAGATCGAAAGCGTACGAGTCAGCAGCAAACATCGAGGCTACCGGATCGGCCAACAACTGCTGGCCCACGCCATCGACATCGCCCGATCAGCGGGTTGCGGACTTGTGCAACTGACGAGTGACAAGCAACGCACTGACGCACTGCGGTTCTACGCGCAGTTGGGTTTCGTTGCGTCGCATGAAGGGCTCAAGCTGACACTTTAGCGATCTTCGCCACCGCGTCCTAGCCGTACAAAGCACCGTCCACCACCTTGTGTTTCAGGACGAGGCCCACACTCGGGCTGCATGGCTGGCGGCGTATGGCGACCACCCATCCCCCCTGGCGCGCCTGATGTGTCAGACGAACAGCACAAGAAGGCCCGACAAGAGCCTGCCGGTCGAGCAGCAGCCTGTTTACCCGTCAATGAATTATTATTACTATATGGAATAAGCTTATATAGTAAATACACAATAGCTATTGCCGGGAGAGATATGAAACGCATTCACTTGCTGATGGCAGCCTTGCTTCTCAGTTTTTACACAAACATCGTTCTTGCTGCGGCACCTGCGGATATTCCCAAAGACAAGCAAACACATCTTGGCCTGTACCTGAGCCCTCAACAAGCCTGGGACAAGATTCAAGAAAATCCCTCAGACACCCTGTTTATCGACGTGCGAACAAGGGCGGAGGCGGTGTATGTTGGCATGCCTGAAGGCGTGGATGGCCTGGTGCCATATGTTGAGCACGATCCATTTTGGTCCTGGGACGACAAGCGCAATACTTACAAAGTTGAGCCGGTGCAAAGCTTTGTGCCCGAAGTAAACCGCCGTCTGGAGGATAAAAAACTGTCCAAGAACGATACAGTTATCGTCATGTGCCGATCAGGCACGCGCAGCGCGCTCGCAGCTGATCGGCTGGCGGAAGACGGCTATACAAAGGTATATACCATCGTAGAGGGCTTTGAAGGCGATAAGCGCAAATCCGGCCCGGATAAAGGTCAGCGAACGATGAATGGGTGGAAGAACGCGGGACTGCCATGGACGTACGCTGTGCAGAAGGAGAAAATGTTTATTGAAGGCGAAGACTGATCCAGAAGCGTTCAAAGCCCCGGACGGGCAGGAGTGATCAGTGACCGGCAGCGCGTAACGACTACGCTCGCGCAGCCTAGTTCTGCCGGTCCAAGGAAAAATGATCAGCTGACCTTTACCTTCCCGACCATTCCGGCCTCCATATGACCCGGAATCAGGCACGCGAAGTCAACGGTGCCCGCCTGATTGAAGTGCCACACCAAGCCGCCAACCTTACCTGCGGCCAGCGTGATCATATTCGGCTCCGCGTGCTGCATTCCGGGCATTTTTTGCATCTCGGCCGCATGGGCCTTGAGGTCGGCAATGGTTCCAATCACCAGTTCGTGAGGAATCTTGCCTGTGTTCTTGATAAGGAAACGAACGGTTCCACCGGCGTTGACTTCAATGTCACTCGGCGTAAACCGCATCCGCGACATTGAGCTGTCGGCAATTGCTATTGAAGCGCTGCAGGCCCAAAAAACGGTATCTTTCTTATGGGGTAGAGCCGAAGGAATTCATTCTGGCTGGCTGGCTGGCCAGATGGGCCATGAAGATGTGGAAATGGTCTTCAAGGTCTACGGGAAATGGATTGATGCCAACTATCAGAAGGTGCGAGTTCAGTCTGATCGGTGTGAATTGCCACACCACCAGGCACTAAAAAGGGCCAATATTTCTATCGGCCCCATCTAGCGCTACATAGTGCAGCGTAGTGTTGACTGGTGGAGTCGGGGGGAATTGAACCCCCGTCCGCAAGCCCTCTGCAGGCAGTTCTACATGTGTAGTCGGTTAACTTTAAAGTTTTAACCTCGGATCATGCCAACCAACAGGCCCTTCCTTGGCGATTCACATTAATTTAAGATCAGACTGAGTGACCCAGCCAGACCCGATTCTTTGTAAATGACGCTGCTGTAAGTTTTACCCTACCTGACCCAAAGACAAATCAGTGCAGCGGCTTACCGCATTAAGCGGCTAAAGCGAAACGCTCGTCGTTGGCGTTTATAGATTTCCAGTGGATTTACGAGCTTACTGGTGCTCGACATGCCCTGCTCTGTTTCGTGACCCACGTCGAAGCCGGATCGACCCCAGAAGAACCATTATACCGGCATTTTTTGCATAATGAAACTGCAACATGCCGGTTATCCTGGGTGGCGCAGCAACATCCAGCGATACAATTATGCTTTTGTGGAGGTGCGGCCCAAACCAGACCGCGCCCTCACCGCGTCACGCATTCATGAGTTCTGATATCAAGAAGCAACACCGCGACAGCTTTACGTCCAGCTTCGGCGTTTTGGCGGCCACCCTGGGATCGGCAGTCGGCCTGGGAAATATCTGGAAAGTGCCTTATCTAACTGGCGCAAATGGTGGCGCTGGATTTCTGCTGATCTATCTCCTGGCAACGCTGGCCATCGGACTACCGGTGATGATTGCCGAGATTGCCATCGGGCGGCGCGGACACGCCAATCCGATCACCGCCCTGCAGACGATAGCGCCTCATCAAGGCCCTTGGTGGCTGATCGGTGTAGCCGGAATGATCGGCAGTTTCTTGATCGTCTCGTTCTATTCTGAAGTGGCAGCCTGGGTGTTTGCCTATGTCATCAAGGCCTTGGGAGGCACTCTGCTAAGCAGCGACCCCAACGTCACGGCGGCAGCCTTCGAGGCGCTGATACAACACCCGCTGCGCAGTCTGATATGGCAATGGGTCGTGCTGGGCCTCATCGGCGGCATCCTGACAATGGGGGTTACCAAAGGAATCGAAGCAGTCACCAAGCGGCTGATGCCGCTGCTGTTCTTGCTGCTGCTGGTGCTGTGCGGCGTGAGCCTCTCGCTTGAGCAGGCCGCAACAGGCCTGGCCTTCCTATTCAAGCCAGATTTTTCCAGGCTCACCACCACCGCCGTACTGACGGCCATGGGGCTGGCATTTTTCAAGCTGTCTATCGGCATGGGCACGATGATGACCTACGGCAGCTATTTCAAGCGCGAACAAAATATTCCCGTGACAGCCTTTCGGGTGATGTGCGCGGATATGGCGGTGTCGCTTTTGGCTGGCATTGCTATTTTCCCTGCAGTGTTCACGTTTGGCTTTGCGCCGGAAGCGGGCCCGTCTCTCGTGTTCATCACCTTGCCTGCGGTGTTTTCACAACTCCCCATGGGACAGGCATTCATGGCGGCGTTTTTTGTGCTGACCGCCGTCGCCGCTACCGGCGCGCTGCTTTCCCTGATCGAGGTGCCTGTCGCCATTCTGCATGAACGGCTGCGCATTTCTCGCCGACGCGCAACAG
Organism: Allopusillimonas ginsengisoli; assembly: GCF_004153455.1. Lineage (GTDB taxonomy): Bacteria > Pseudomonadota > Gammaproteobacteria > Burkholderiales > Burkholderiaceae_B > Allopusillimonas > Allopusillimonas ginsengisoli. Next base: position 29,945 of record NZ_SDQE01000013.1, read on the forward strand.
CGCTGACGCTAACGCTACTGGCACTCCCCTCTGCCGGCGCCGCATTAAGCCAGAGCCTGCTGGCCAACACACGAATCGCCGGACTGAATTTGTTCGAGCTATTTGACTTTCTGTCGTCCAATATTGTGCTGCCGGTCGGCGGCATTTTCATCGCCCTGTTTGTGGGGTGGGTCTGGGGAAGAAACAACTTTCGGGCCGCCTTGTCGAACGATGGCCTGCTCGCCAACCAGCAGCTTGCCAATGCCATTTTCATACTGCTGCGATATATCTCGCCCATTCTGATCCTGCTGATCATGGGCAAGGGGCTGAAACTATTCTGAACTCAGCAAGTCTCCCATGAAATGAATGCCCAGGTCTTATCCTGTGGCATTCCAATCAGCCCTTGTGGCGCATTTTTCCGGTAATACGCCTTGAGCTTTTTCTTATCCTCTCGGGACAATTCGCCTGCGGACCAACGGACAGCCTCGATAAACTCGTTTTCCTCCAACTGATCGGCGCCAACATGACTGACGGGAGGCTTGATGAAATCGACCGAAGCCCGGTAGCCCTGTTGATAAAGCAGGTTCAAGGCATAGATGTAATCGGGAAACACAGGACTCTTGCGGCCAATTTGATGAAAGGCTTCATCGGACACAAAATGATCCGAAACCATATGAGTGGTGTAGACGCGTTTTTTGGCCTTGGCGCTCAGCTTGCGCAAGCCCTTGTCGAGATCAGCGAGTGCCATCGACCGCGATGCCACGACAATGTCGCAGGCTGGCACATCATCCCACTCATCATCCCAGGCACGCTCGATGCAGCGCACGTTGTTCATCACCAACGTTCTGATACTGATCTTGAGCACCTCAAGCATCCCTGGGCTGAAATCCAGCGCATAAACCTGTTTGAGCCTTCTGGCGACGGGCAGACAGATTGCGCCCGTGCCGCAACCGACATCCAGCAGGCTTTCCACACCGCGCAAATCCATGTGCGAGATAAAAGCCTGAACATAGGGACTGTCCGGGCCGACACAGTCACGCGACATCTTGCGCGCCCTAGCGTCCCAGTCCTGGGGTGTTTTTGGGCGGCGGGTAGACTGGCGATAGCGTTCGCGATAGCTTTCTGCAAAGTCAAAACTCTCGATCGTCATACGGCATCGTGTAGGTAAAGGTTCTCTGATTCAAGCTGACACGCAAGGACACGGCCCCGGCATCAGTTGCCGAAAGCGCTATATTGTAAGGTATATCACGATGGCCTTACATTCCAAGTTGCCCACCAGAACACCAGTGCGAGAAAGCTGACAGCGGCTCCCAGGATACAGACCCCTTGCCAGCCTGCATAAGCATAGGTCGCCGTGGTACTGATAGCGCCCAATCCACTGCCAGCCGCATAAAACAGCATGTAGAGACCAACCAGACGACTATGCGCTTCGGGCCGGGTGCGGAAGATCAGGCTCTGGTTGGTGACATGCAGCGCCTGCCCGCCCAAATCCAGCAGCACGATCCCGACCACCAACGCCCAGAGCGACCAGGTCATCAGCGACAGCGGCCACCACGCAAGCACCAGCAAGACCAGCGCTGCCGCGCTGATACGTTGACCGAGCCCCTTGTCCGCCCATTGCCCCGCGCGCGCAGCCGCCAATGCGCCCGCCACGCCCACCAGCCCGAAGGCTCCAATGGCAGTGTGTGAAAATGAAAAAGGCGGGGCACTCAAAGGCAGCACAAGCGCACTCCAGAAAATGTTGAATGCCGCAAACATCAGGAGTGCCAGCACGCCCCGGATCTGCAGCACTCGTTCCTGCCACAATAGCGTGAACATAGACGCGATGAGGCTCGGGTAACGCATGGCGCCGGGCTGCCTGATCAAAGACGGCAGCCGTCGCCATAGCGGTAGCGCAACCGCGAGCATCAATGCGGCAGCGCAGAGGTATACCCAGCGCCAACCAGCCAAGTCGCTCACGCCGCCAGCGAACACACGGGCCATCAGCAGCCCTATAAACACACCACCTTGCGCAACGCCCACAACGCGGCCTTGGTCGTCTGGCGCAGCAGCGCTTGCTGCATAGGCAATCAGCCCTTGCGCCATAGCCGTGCCCAACATGCCGACGGCGAGCATACCAACCAGCAACATCGTGGCTGATTGCGCCGTGCCCACCACCGCCAATGCCGCCACCAGCCCCAACAGTTGCAACGCCATCAACCGGCGGCGATCCACGCTATCACCCAGCGGCACCACCAACAGCAACGCCAGCGCGCAACCGATCTGCGTCGCCGTGATCACACCCCCGACTGCCGCATAGCTGATACCAAAGTCCAGCGCGAGGGCATCGAGCAACGGCTGCGCGTAATACACGTTCGCCACGCTCAAACCGCTGGCTACAGCGAACAGCAGCACCAGGCTATGTGGCATTTGTGTTGGCGACGCTGTGCCAATGTCTGGGTACGACGCTGCGGTTGAATTGAGAGGAGTTTCCATGATCTGTTATCCATTCAATCTGGTTTTAAAACAAAACCAATTGAATGCTAGAGTATGTGGTTTTAAAATGCAACCAATAACATCGTCTATTACCCGTCAGGAGACGCCATGCTGCGCAGAAAATCCTTCAACCACGAGTCGTGTCCCGTTGCACGCTCGGTCGATATCGTCGGGGATCGGTGGTCGCTGCTTATCGTGCGCGATGCATTCGATGGCTTGCGCCGCTTCAGTGATTTCCAGCGCAGCCTGGGCGTGGCGCGCAACATTTTGTCAGACCGTCTGCGCAAACTGGTGGATGCAGGCATTCTGGAAAACCAGGCCGCCTCAGACGGCACTGCCTATCAGGAGTACGTGCTAACGGCCAAGGGGGAAAGCCTGTTTCCGATCGTGGTGGCACTAAGGCAGTGGGGGGAACAGCACTTGTTCGTGCGTGGAGAACGGCATTCAGAGCTGGTCGACAAGCGCACCGGCAAGGCAATACCATTGATGGCGCCACACGCCAGTGACGGTACCGCACTGCCACCCGAAAATGCGGAAGTGCGAAAGCAATGGTAGGCTCAGGCCGTAGCGCCGTGCTGAAATAAAAAAAGCCCGCTAGGGGCGTGGCGGGGTCTCGATTTCCTGCTCGGAAGTCTGCAACTTGTTGTCTTCGGCGAACCCACAGACGAACTTCCAGGCCAGCGGCTCGAGATCGCGCAGGCGATGATCCACGACAACGCAACGCACGCCCTCAAGCACAACCGGGACGACGTACGGGGAATAAGTAAGATGGCCGCCTACCGAACCTGCAGGCCTGAACTGCGACATGACGCCGGCGAGGCGCTCAGCCCAGTCGCTGGGGCGAAACCGTTGGCCTTCGGTTGTAAGGCCGTGAATAACCAATTGCTGCACACGTTGTGTCATAAACTTCCACGGACAATTAACCGCCCTTTTGAGGCGGACCAAATCCATCCCTGCGGCCAGAATTGTATCCGATAAGGTAAGATAGTTCTTTTACTCAAGGCTTTCTATGTCCGCCTCGACGCAAACTGGCCCATTACGGCATTTCCTGCAATTTCGCGATCTGTCTAAAACCGAAATCCAGTACGTTCTAGACCGCGCCCGGCTCATCAAGAACAAGTTCAAGCGCTACGAGCCTCATCACACCCTGCACGACCGCAATCTGGCAATGGTCTTCGAAAAAGCCAGCACACGCACACGTGTTTCGTTCGAGGCGGGCATGTACCAGTTGGGGGGTTCCGTCATACACCTTACCACTGGCGACTCGCAACTGGGCCGCTCGGAACCTATCGAGGACACCGCGCGCGTGATCTCGCGCATGGTTGACCTTGTCATGATCCGCACCTTTGAGCAAACCCGCATCGAACGCTTTGCCTCGCACTCCCGCGTTCCCGTCATCAATGGGCTGACCAACGAATTTCACCCCTGCCAGATTCTGGCCGATATTTTCACTTTTATTGAACATCGCGGCTCTATTGAGGGCAAGACGGTAGCTTGGATAGGTGATGCCAACAACATGGCCTACACCTGGCTGCAAGCAGCCGAACTGCTGGGTTTCCGCCTGCATGTTTCCACGCCCAGCGGATATCGCCTCGAGGCCGCCCGCATCGGCAAACCCGGCGCAGATGTACTGCGTGAATTCTCAGATCCTATGGAAGCCTGCCGCGGCGCGCACCTGGTCACGACCGATGTCTGGACCAGCATGGGCTACGAAGACGAAAACGAGGAGCGCCGCAAGGCGTTTGCAGACTGGTGTGTGGATGCCGACATGATGGGCGTCGCGGATCCTTCAGCCGTCTTCATGCACTGCTTGCCTGCTCATCGAGGCGAAGAAGTCACCGGCGATGTGATCGACGGCCCGCAAAGCGTGGTCTGGGACGAAGCGGAAAACCGCCTGCATGCCCAGAAAGCGCTGATGGAGTTCCTGCTGCTGGGTCAGGTCAGCGACTAAGCCTTCTGTATCCCGATCGCCCGGCACGCAGGCATCTGCCCTCAGGCCGGCGATCCGGCATCAAATCATCGGCAGATAATCCGGCTGCGAACCCAACGGAAAGGCCGCCTCCAGGCGCGCAATTTCGTGGTCGCCAAGCGTCATCGCTCCTCCGCCCGCATTGCTTGACGCATGCTTGGCCGACGAGGCCTTTGGAATGGCAAAGATGCCCTCGGCACGCGTAAGAAAAGCCAGCGCCACCTGCCGCGGTGTGGCCTGATGGGATGCCGCGATCGCCTCGAGCACATCCCCTCCCTCTGTGCCTGGCTCAGGGAAATCATCATGCCCAAAAGGGCTGTAGGCCACCACAGCGACATCATGCCGCCGGCACCAGGGAATGACCGCATGCTCGATGGCCCGCTCCTTCAGGTGATACAGCACCTGATTGCAGGCGAGTTTGCCTGGTCCGACCAGCGCATAGGCTTCTTCCAGATCATCGACATCGAAATTGCTTACGCCAAATGCGCGAATCTTGCCGGCCTGAACCAGATCACTGAATGCTTCGAAGGTTTCACTCAGCGGAATCGAGCCACGCCAGTGCAACAGATAGCAGTCCAGATAATCGGTGCCCAGCGCCTTGAGCGAACGCTCACATGCCTCGCGCACGCCACGCCGCGAGGCATTACCCGGCAATACCTTGGAAACCAGAAAAACCTCATCGCGTCGCCCCCGGATGGCCTCTCCGACCACCGCCTCCGCCGCGCCCGAACCGTACATCTCCGCGGTGTCGATATGTGTCATGCCTGCGTCAAGGCCGGCCTTCAGGGCTTCGATCGCCCTACCCCGATGGCCGTCATCGATATACCAAGTGCCTTGGCCGATGACGGACACTTGCCGTCCGGTGCTTCCAAATGATCGATATTGCATGTCTTTCCTGCCTGGTTGATCGACAACGCGACGATGTTGATGGATGCGGCCGGGCGGCATATCCAGCATCGTGGATATCACCGCAGGGTACCGCAATGGCCTGTTGCTAGGCGTCGGACTTGTCCTTGAGCTGCGGCAATGCCGAACCCGACGCCGGCGACAGCAGGCCTGCCTTGCTGTAGGTGAACAGCTTTTCCCGCGTATCAACAATGTCCAGATTGCGCATGGTGAGTTGCCCAATGCGGTCGCGCGGCGAGAACATCGAGTCGCCTTTTTCCATGGTAAGGCGCTCCGGCTTGTAGGTCAGGTTGGGCGACTCCGTGTTGAGCAGCGAATAATCGTTGCCGCGACGCAGTTCCAGCGTGACCTCGCCCGTGATGGCGCCGGCCACCCAGCGTTGGGCGGTTTCACGCAGCATGATGGATTGAGGATCGAACCAGCGGCCCTGATACAGCAAACGGCCAAGTTTCAGACCGTTGATGCGATATTGCTCAATGGTGTCTTCGTTGTGAATACCGGTGACCAGACGCTCGTAGGCAATATGCAGCAATGCCATCCCCGGTGCTTCATAAATGCCACGGCTCTTGGCTTCGATGATGCGGTTTTCGATCTGGTCGCTCATACCCAGCCCATGACGCCCGCCAATGCGATTGGCTTCAAGCATCAGCTCGACCATGTCGCTGTACTCAACACCGTTGAGCGCCACGGGGCGCCCTTCTTCGAAGCGCACGCGCACTTCCTCAGCCTTGACGGCAACATCGTCGCGCCAGAACGCCACCCCCATGATGGGCTGCACAATTTTGATGCCGGAATTCAGGAACTCCAGATCCTTGGCTTCGTGCGTGGCGCCCAGCATATTGGAATCGGTTGAATAGGCCTTTTCGGCGGACATCTTGTAATCGAAGCCTGCGGCACGCATGTATTCCGACATTTCAGAACGGCCACCGAGCTCGTCGATAAACACTTGGTCGAGCCAAGGCTTGTAGATCTTGAGTTCTGGATTGGTCAGCAATCCATATCGATAGAAGCGCTCAATATCATTGCCTTTGTAGGTGCTGCCGTCGCCCCAGATGTTGACATCATCTTCCTTCATGGCGGCGACCAGCATGGTGCCGGTGACCGCACGGCCAATGGGCGTGGTGTTGAAATAAGTGACCCCGCCGGTCGAGACGTGGAATGCACCGCACTGCAACGCAGCAATGCCCTCTGCCACCAGCTGCGCCCGGCAATCCACCAGACGCGCGCCCTCGGCACCATATTCCGTGGCCTTGCGAGGAATGCTGTCGTAGTCGGTTTCGTCGGGTTGGCCAAGGTTGGCGGTATAAGCATAGGGGATGGCGCCCTTGTTGCGCATCCACAGCAGGGCCGCGCTAGTGTCCAGGCCGCCGGAAAAAGCTATGCCGACCTTCTGGCCGACGGGAACGTCTTCGAGTATGGTGCTCATGGGTGGTCTAAGGCCTTGCGAAAGAATTCAATAAACAGGTAACCCGACATTATATCCCCGCCCCTTTCGGCGCCAAATTCCGTGGCGTACCCAGCCAGCCGGCATGGCTGTGCGGTGCCGGTGGGTCAGCGTGACCGAGACATCACGGCCCGCAGGCGATCAGGCCAGTCTATTCAGCCAACGTGAGGCGGCAAAAATATGCAGAACACAGCGCGTTTTGCTAAACTAATATTCTTGCTTGGGGGAGTAGCTCAGCTGGGAGAGCGCTGCGTTCGCAATGCAGAGGTCGGGAGTTCGATCCTCCTCTTCTCCACCAGAATCCGCGCCCGACTGTTCTCAGTCGGGCGTTTTGTTTTGATGGATCCGCACAGATCAACGTGCATCGGGGCTGCCGCCCAGGCCAGCCGCCTCTAGCCCGCAGGCTTCGCAGCCTTGACCACGGTCATCGCCGCGGCGATCATGCTGCCCATATCACCCATGTTGGCGGGCAGTATCAAGGTATTGTTCTTCTGGGCTACTTCCTTGAACGCGTCCACATAACGTTCGGCCACGCTCAGGTTCACTGCGTCCATGCCGCCAGGCGTCTGGGTTGCCCGCGCGACCCGTTCCAGCGACTCGGCAGTGGCCTGCGCGATGGTCAGCAACGCCTGAGCTTCGCCCTGAGCGTAATTGATCATCGATTGCTGCTCGCCCTCAGACTTGAGGATGGCAGCCTGGCGATTACCCTGGGCAATATTGATGTCTTCCTGCTTTTTACCTTCGGATTCGGTCACCAGCGCCCGTTTGGTGCGTTCGGCGGTAATTTGCAACTGCATGGCGCGCAGAATTTCTTCTGGAGGTGTCAAATCGCTGATCTCGTAGCGCAGCACCTTGACGCCCCAATTGGTGGCTGCTTCGTCCAGCGCTTTGACCACAGCCAGGTTGATCAGGTCGCGTTTCTCGAAGGTTTCATCCATTTCCAGCTTACCGATCACCGAGCGCAGCGAGGTCTGGGCCAGATTGGAAATTGCCAGCACAAAATTGGTGGAACCATAGGAGGCTTGCCGTGGATCAGTGACCTGATAATAAAGCACTCCATCGACCTTCAACTGGGTGTTGTCTTTGGTAATGCAAACCTGACTGGCGACATCCAGCACCATTTCTTTAAGCGAATGGCGGTAGGCTACTTTTTCCAGAAAAGGAACAGTAAACCCTAACCCGGGCGACAGCGTCCTGTCGTATTTACCCAAACGCTCAACCACAAAAGCGTGCTGCTGCGGCACAATCTGAATCGTGGATTTGATTACCACAACCACGACCAGCGCCGCAATGATCCAGAAGGCGAGCGTCATTACATAAGCGTCCATAAGGGACTCCATAAAAAAGATGAAGACGTTTGGGAGCCCAAACGCCTAATGTTGAGTATCCGGGGCGGGATACCGGCCAGGACGCAATACCAGCGTCAGGCCTTGCACTGCTTGAATATAATGTTCGCCAGGCTGTGCGGGCTGGCCGTCATCGATGCGGGCGCTCCAGTTGGCTCCCCGATAAAACACCGTGGCTTGGCCGTTTTCGTCCCAAGCGCTCACGGTGATGTGCTGGCCTATGTCTTGCACCACATTGGGGTCAGAGTGAGTAGCCAGATGGCCTTTGGACCGACGGTAACGATGCACGGCTGCCAGTCCGATCAGCGAGATGATCAGACCACTAATGATTTGCCACACCAGAGACAGGCCCGCATAGGCCGCCATGCCGGAGGCCGTCAGGCCCAGGGCAATCAGCAGCAAATAAAAGGTGCCCGTCGTCATCTCCAACAGGAGAAACAGTGCGGCCATGCCAAACCAAACCCACATGCCGTATTCCTTATAAATTGTTTCTATTTTGACACGTTAAGGTGTTTGTAAGATAACTAATCGCTGATATACGCAAATTTCGCTCCGCGTCTCATCAGAACCTTGCTGTGTGCATGCCAGTACCACGCCGATCGCGTAACACGATTCAAGCCGCCCCGACCAACCCGTGTGGCGCGTAGTTAAGCATGTTACAACGCAATAATGCGCAAAACATGGGGTATGTGCGCTCAATTCATTTGCCTTACGTATGTCACAACTTGAACTTGTCCTCTGGGCTGGCTTGGCTTTGGGCTTGGCTTTTGGCGCCTGCGGCCAGATAAGTGGATTCTGTCTGCAGCGCGGCCTGAAAGAATACTGGTCTGGCCGTCATGGTTATAAGCTGCATGGCTTTGCCGTGGCTTTGGCGGTTGCCCTGGGCGGCACCCACATCGTGGCATCGATGGGCCTCGTGGACATTGGCCAGTCACTGTACATGATGCCTTCCTTTTCGTGGCTGCTGCTGCCATTCGGCGGGTTGATGTTCGGTTATGGCATGTGCCTGACAAATGGTTGCGGGGCCCGCGCGGTAGTCCTGCTGGGCCAGGGCAATCTCAGATCTTTCGTCGTGCTCCTCTGTATCGGGATTTCGGCCTACATAACGTTGACAGGCGTTGGCGCGCCGCTGCGGATGCTGATCTCGGCGGTCACCACGTTAACGCCAGCGTCAGTGACCGTGCGTGCAGACACGCTGCGCGCCCTGACAGTGTGGTTGGCCGTGGCTGGGCTGCTGGTCTTCGCTTTGCGGCCGCGCGCATCCGGAACGCGCGGGCTGGATCTGACCGGCGGCGCCACGATGGGCCTGCTGGTGGTTGCGGGATGGCTTATCACAGGATGGCTGGGCGCCGACGAGTTCGAACCCACGCCTGTCGCATCGCTGACTTTTGTCGCCCCTATCGGCGAAACCATCCAATATTCGATGATTGCCACCGGCATGACGCTGCGCTTTGGAGTGGTGGTGGTATTGGGCACGGTGGCCGGTTCATTTATCGCTGCTGCGTTACGCGGCAAGTGCCGCCTCGAAGGATTCGACTCGCCCCGCCAGATGTCCAGGTATATTTTCGGCGCGGTATTGATGGGCGTTGGCGGCTCACTGGCTACAGGCTGCTCGATTGGGCAGGGGCTCACGGGCATGTCCACCCTGGCCTACAGTTCCATGATTGCCGCCCTTTCGATTGTCGCAGGCGCACGATTGGCATGGATGCGTATGGCCGCTTCGAGTACCGCCGGGCCGGCAGTCACGGGGCCCCGAGATCTGCATCATGGCGCCTGAACACCAGGGGCATCGCACGCAAACCAGCGGCGGCAGCCCATACGCTTGATGCAGCCTCGCAGCAGATCATGCCGTCAAATCCAGCGCTATTTAACGACAACTGAAAATCAATACGAACTCGGCAAGGGTACGTTGATTTAGCCAATCCGCCTAGGCTGATCGGATGAGTGCCAGAAGGTTGCCAAACCGTAATGTTGCATCAACGATTAGCTGGATACACTTAGCGATAGACATTGCTAAACAAACCGAGCAGATCCGCTTCCGCCCTCTCTCCATGGCAACGCCGCTTTATGCGGCATTATTATTTGCAAATTCTTGCATGCAAATGCCACGCATGCGTTTGGGGCGACGCCAAGGCGCTGAAACAACGACCACGAAATGCCCGCTGATCTGTCGACTTAGACAGGAAATCCCCATGCGCGTCGCAGATGTTGATGCCATTAAAAAAAACCACGTCCAGATAAACAAGGATCGGGTCGTGAAGAACTTTACACAAGGCCATCGCAAAGACCTCAGGTTTTCGCGGGAAATCAAGGCGCTGCGACGACTTTCCGGCATCGATGGCGTTCCAGCCCTGCTCGCTTATTCACCGGCCGAACGCTGGCTGGCAATAGACCTTATTCCCGGCACGCCGCTCCCGGAAAACCCGGCAGCGCCAGACAAGCTTTTCACCAATTTGCGCGTTGTCGTGGAGAACATGCTGCGTTGCGGAGTGGCTCGGCATTCTCTGCCTGCGCGGGACGTCATCGTGCGACCCGATGGCACCGCCGGTGTGGTGGATTTTGAACGATGTACATTGCAACACTGGCGTTTTAGCCCAATCTGGTGGGTGGCCCGCAAGGTGACGCAGTTTCATCTTTTGCGGCTGATCGACAACCATGCGCCGCATCTACTCACGCCCAAAGAACAGCTACGTCTGCAAACCTGTTACCGATTGAGTAAAGCGTTTCATCGCTGCACGCGATGGCGCAGCAGGCTTCGACACTATTACCGAAGCCAACCCTAGCGTCAGGCGGAACGCCAGCACGATACGTCTCATCTAATGACTCGATGCCCGCCATTGTGGCGGCATCGATCACTTACGGAGATCGTCACGTGAAAAGAGTATTCATGCCCTTGATTGCAGCTGCCCTCCTGCTGGGTGCCAACCCCGGCTGGGCGCACAGTTCCGAGCCCGCCGTCACAGCGCCACCACCCGCACCCTATCAAGCCGTTAGCTCACTGGTGAAATTACCGGATTTCATTCCTGGCATGGGCCAGTTATACGTCGACCCCACCACGCTTCCAGCGGGTCCCTTCCTGGCTTTCGACCATGATGGCAAGCTTGTCAGCACTATCTACATGATTCCTCTGGCTCAGATGAAGCCTGACATGCATATCGATAACCTGCTGTCTCCGGGCGGCAAGGTTGATCATGTCGACATCATGTACAACGCGGGGCATCCGGGGGTCGCCGAGCCACATATTCATATCGTGCTCTGGCATGTTTCAGCCGCCGATGAAGCACGTGTCGCGAAATGAACACGCAACGGCGCCGTTTTCTTTTGCGTAGCGGCTGCGTGCTGGGAGCAGGCCTGACCAGCATACCGTGGGTGCGGCCCAGCCGGGCCGCAGACGTCATTGACATTGTCATGAAGGGCACGCCCGGCGGCGCCCGTGTCTGGTTTCGCCCCAAGGGCCTGCTTATTCAGCCAGGTCAGACAGTGCGCTGGATTAACCAGGACCCCGGCAACTCACATACGGCAACTGCGTATCACCCATCGCTGTTTGGCAAGGCGCAACGCATTCCGGATCACGCTCAACCCTGGGACTCAGGATTTCTGCTACCCGGCGAGTCCTTTTCGGTCATATTGACCACCCCCGGAATCTACGACTATTACTGCCTGCCCCATGAGCATGCAGGCATGGTAGGACGCATTATTGTTGGCCAGCCGGAACCCCGGGGGTGGCAGACCAGGGAGGACGCCCAAAACGGCCTCCCGGCAGTGGCGCTACAGGCTTTCCCTTCCGTGGAACTGATCATGAAGCAAGGCATTGTTGATTAAAGCAAGCTGCAACGCACTTTTACGCGGCGCCCGCAAGCGCTGCCTTGTGGTGATGCCTTCTACTGGCACCGCACGCGGCGATCACTGACCTAGCGCTTGAGCGCCTCGCGCTCAAGCCGAGCGAGAACGGTCGCCACGATGCGATCGCAGCGATGGCCTGCAAAGGAAAACGCTTCTCTGGCGTGGACATCGATCTCGTTGGCCAACGAATCGCGCATCATCTGGCGTGCCCTGAAGAATCGACTGCGCACAGTTGCTTCCGGAATATCCAGCACGGCCGCAACCTCAATAGCAGGCATCTCTTCAACCGCACGCAATATGAAAACCGTACGGTACTGGTCTGGCAACTTGTCCAGCTTATGTTCGATCAATGTCCGGATTTCGGCGCGCCACGCGATGGAATCCGGACGTGTGTCTGCATGGGTAGTCGTTTCCATATGGACAACCTTCCTGTCTGTAGACAAGTCTTCTGCCGAAGCTATGAACATGGTGCGACGCTTGTTGCTGCGCAGCTTTGCAATCGATTGATTGATGACAATGCGCGTGAGCCAAGTCGAAAGCTGGGCATCCTCCCGAAAGCTCCCCATCTTCTGATAGGCCTTCCAGTAAGCCTCCTGCAGGGCATCTTCCGCTTCTGCGTCATCTTTCAGGATGCTGCGGGCAACGCGGTACAGGCGACTGTTGTACCGCCTCATCATGGCCTCGAATGCGCTGGGATCGCCTGCCGCGACACCAGCGACGAGCGCCTGATCACCAGAGCCGGGCGCTTGCTCTGCAATAGATATATCCATGACGCTCTCTTGTTCGTCTTCGTTCGTACAGTGTAGCGTTGATTCCACCAGGAACAACGCTATTAGACGAAGCCACCGTCCGATCCGTTCCCATCGTCTCAAAAACAATCGACACACGGCACCCAGCATAGACCGCTCGCGGATGCTTTTCCATGCCAACCTGCCTCAGACTCGTCACAGGACTCAAATATGTCATTTGTGATTTAAAAATACCGCGCCGGACAGGTTACATTACTGCCGATATTCAAATAGAACACCTTCATGACAACAAGCCACAACGCTCCCAGACCCACCGCGGCCAAGCCGCAAGAGCTGCGGCGCGAGCTCAAAGCGCGCCATCTTTCCATGATTGCGATCGGCGGTTCCATCGGCACCGGCCTGTTCGTCGCCTCGGGCGCCACCATTTCCCAGGCTGGGCCTGGCGGTGCGCTGCTGTCCTATATGCTGATTGGCCTGATGGTGTACTTCTTGATGACCAGTCTCGGAGAACTCGCCGCCTACATGCCAGTATCGGGCTCCTTCGCGACCTACGGCGCGCGTTATGTCGACGAAGGCTTTGGTTTCGCGCTGGGCTGGAACTATTGGTATAACTGGGCCGTTACCATTGCGGTTGACCTGGTCGCTGCGCAGTTGGTCATGACGTACTGGCTGCCGGGCGTGCCAGGGCTGGTCTGGAGCGCGCTGTTCCTGCTTCTGATGTTTCTGCTGAACTCCATATCTGTAAAAGGTTTTGGCGAAGCCGAATACTGGTTCGCAGCCATCAAGGTGATCACTGTGCTGGTTTTTATCGGCACGGGTCTTCTGATGATAGTCGGCATACTCCAGGGCGGCGAACAGGGTGGCCTGGAGAATTGGACAACAGGCGATGCGCCTTTCCCCGGCGGATTTGCCGCCATGATAGGCGTCGCCATGATTGTGGGGTTTTCATTCCAGGGCACAGAACTGATCGGGATTGCCGCAGGCGAATCCGAAAATCCCGCGCGCAATATCCCGCGTGCCATTCGGCAAATATTCTGGCGCATTCTGCTCTTCTATATTTTTGCCATCCTCATCATCGGTCTGCTGGTTCCCTACACAGACCCGCAATTGCTGCGCAACGACGTCACGGATATCAGCGTCAGCCCCTTCACGCTGGTGTTCGAAAGAGCAGGCCTGCTCTCGGCCGCGGCGGTGATGAATGCCGTGGTATTGACATCAGTGCTGTCCGCCGGCAACTCGGGAATGTACGCCTCAACCCGCATGCTGTTCAATCTTGCGCGCGAAGGCAAAGCGCCAAGAATCTTTGCGCGGCTTTCGCGTAACGGCGTGCCCCGCTATGCACTGATCGCCACCACGGTTGTTGCCGCCCTGTGCTTTCTGACGTCTGTCTTTAGCCCAACCTCAGTCTACATATGGCTGTTGAACACCTCGGGCATGACGGGCTTCATTGCCTGGCTGGGGATAGCCATCAGTCATTATCGATTTCGGCGCGGCTATGTGGCCCAGGGTCGCAGCCTGTCCGAGCTACCCTATTTGTCGCGGCTGTTTCCCTTTGGCCCGATATTCGCTTTTGTGTTGTGCCTGATCATTACCCTGGGGCAAAACTATCAGGCGTTTCTTCAGGACGCCATAGACTGGAATGGGGTGATTGCCACATATATCGGGCTGCCCCTGTTTCTGCTGATCTGGCTGGGCTATCGCCTGGCCAGAAAAAGCCGCATCGTGGCTTATACAGAGATGGTCTTTCCTGACTCGGCAAACGCCAGCAATGCATCGCCCGCCAACCGATAGCGTGTCCATTCGGACTGCGGCACGCCGCCGATCGCGTCGTACACGCGAATGGCGGGCGTATTCCAGTTGAGCACGCTCCATTCCATGCGACGGCAACCCTGCGATACGGCAATCTTTGCCACTTCGTGCAACAAGGCCCGGCCCGCACCCAGCCCACGAAACACTGGCGATACGTAAAGATCCTCAAGGTAAATGCCGTGATGACCGAGCCAGGTAGAGTAGTTGGCGAAGTAAACCGCAAAGCCAGCGATCTGGCCATCCACTTCGCACATCAGCGCAGCAGAAGACATGGGCTGATCGAACAGGCTGCGCTCGATATCGGCGACTGACGACTCGACCTCGTGGGCGGCTTTTTCGTAAATGGCCAGCTCAACAATGAACTGATGGATGGCTGGCGCGTCGCTGCGCTGTGCGGGACGGATACAAATACTTGGCATGATGAAAAACAGAATAATGAGTCTGGACTCTGGAATTTTAACGGCGACAAGGTATTCGTCCAGTTTGAGTTCGGGCAATGCCTTTCATTCCTCAAAACACGCTGCTTAATATCCTTGCAACATGCCTCTCCGATACTGCGTTCTTTCTGTAACGTCCGAGTATCGACATGTTCAAACCCCGTTCGCCAGACAGCGAAGACATTCCGACCAACGATTCCGCCAATGAACATTTCCAGACCGTCGTTCAGCGCGCATGGAGCCGACGTGGTTTCCTGAAGCGTGGCGCAGGACTGTCTGCGGCCCTCTTTCTGGCTGGCCCGCTGGCAGCCTGTGGACACCGCAGCAAAGCCCAGTCGGAAAACGTCGGCACGCTGCTGGGATTTGAAGCGATTCCGACAAGCACCAGCGATGCCGTCAGCATCGCACGTGGATATACCGCAACCGTTTTTGCTCCCTGGGGCACGCCCCTGTTTGCGGAAACGGGCGACTGGAAGACGGACGCCAGCGACGATGCGGCCGCCCAGGCAAAGCAAGTGGGCGACAACCACGACGGCATTCACTTCTTTGCGTTGGAGGGCAGCAGCGAAGAAGGCTTGCTGGTTATCAATCATGAATACACCACCGTAGGCGACAAGGGTTACACCTGGCTCTTTGGTGCAGACGGCACCGAGCCGTGGAGTGCGGCCAAGGTGGCCAAGGCTATGAACGCCCACGGCGTATCCGTCATGCATGTTGTGCGCAAAGGCGGCAAGTGGGAGATGAATAAAACCTCACCCTACAACCGTCGCATCACAGCATCCACAGAAATGATGCTGACCGGACCGGCTGCCGGTCACATGCTGCTCAAGACCCGCGCGGATGTCAGTGGCACCCGGGTGCTCGGCACTTTCAACAACTGCGGCAATGGGTGGACGCCGTGGAATACCTATCTGGCATGTGAAGAGAACTTCAATAACTACTTCGGCACGCTATCAGGCACCGATACACGCAACACCGCACAGAAACGATACGGCTTGTCGGCGGGCGCGACAGAATACCGCTGGGAGGACTATGCCGAGCGATTTGACTACGCGCGTGAACCGAATGAATCGCATCGCTTTGGCTGGATTGTGGAGATAGATCCTTTTGATCCCACCGCCGTGCCGCGCAAACGCACCGCGCTGGGCCGGATCAAGCACGAAAATGCAGCGTGCACGCTGGCAGCCGATCAGCGAGTTGTGGTGTATATGGGCGATGATCAGGCCGACGAATACATCTACAAGTTTGTCTCCGAAAGCGCTTATCGCGCCGATGGCTACAACCCGGATCTGCTAGACGCCGGCAAGCTATACGTGGCGCGTTTCGACGACGGCGATACAACTGGCGACTTCATGGGCAAAGGGGAGTGGCTGCTGCTGGACAAGGAAGCCAACCCTATCCTCAAGGCGGACAACCGGTTTGCCAGCCAGGCCGAGGTATTGATCCATACCCGCCTGGCTGCGGACGCGCTCGGTGCAACCAAGATGGATCGGCCAGAGTGGATCAGTACGCATCCCGACAACGGCGAGGTGTATGTCACGCTCACCAACAACAGCGGCCGACAGCAGACCAATGCCGCCAATCCGCGCCAGGCCAATCTATACGGCCAAATCATACGCTGGCGTGAAACGGGCGGCGATGCCGCCGCCCTGTCATTCGAATGGGATTTGTTCGTGCTGGCCGGGAATCCGCTCAAGTATGCGGACCGCAAGAATCCGAAATCAGGTTCGGAGAACATCACCACTGAAAACATGTTCAACAGCCCTGATGGGCTGGCCTTCGACAAAGACGGAAGACTGTGGATTCAAACAGACGGCAAGTACAGCAACTCGGGCGAGTACGAAGGCCAAGGCAATAACCAAATGCTATGCGCCGACCCCGTCAGCAAGGAAATCCGCCGCTTTCTGGTCGGCCCCAAAGAGTGCGAGGTGACGGGCATCACGTTTACGCCCGACAGCAGGACAATGTTCATCAACATCCAGCATCCCGGTGAAGAAGGCGACAGTCACTGGCCCGACGGCGGCAGCGCGATCCCCCGTTCGGCCACGCTGATCATCACCAAGGATGACGGCGGGGTAATCGGAACCTGAGACTGTGGTCCGCCCTGACCCTGCAGCGATAGCACGCAGTGTCAGGCTGCGGTACCGATAGATAAGCGGGGGGGCGCGGCGGCGGCGCCACCCGCCTAACCAGCTACAGGCTACAGGCTACCGGCCCAGTCGCTGCGAATGCGCGGCAACTCCTGCGGCAGCCGGCCCTGCAGTCGCGTGAACAGCTCTTCGTGCAAGGTCAGCTCTTCTCGCCAGGCCCGGGTGTCCGAGGCCATCACCTGCTCGAAACGTTCCGGATCAAAGGCCATGCCTTCCCAATCCAGGTCTTCGTAGCGGGGCGAAATACCGAAGACATGGTTTTCCCCTCCTGCCTGGCCCTCCAGGCGTGCCAGCATCCATTTGAGTACACGCATATTGTCGCCGAATCCCGGCCACACGAATTTTCCGTCCGGGCCCTTTCGGAACCAGTTCACGCAATAGATGCGCGGCAAGGTGGCGCCCGACGCCTGCAGCGTTTCGCCCAGCCTGAGCCAATGTGAAAAATAATCACCCATGTTGTAGCCGCAAAACGGCAGCATGGCGAAAGGATCCCGACGCACGACGCCCTGCTTGCCCGCGGCGGCGGCGGTGGTTTCGGATCCCATCGTCGCCGCCATATAGACGCCTTCAGCCCAGTTGCGCGCCTCGGTGACCAGCGGCACGGTATCGGAGCGGCGCCCCCCAAAAATAAAGGCATCAATCACGACCCCATCGGGATTTTCCCATTCCGGATCGATGGAAGGGCATTGCGAGGCTGGCGCCGTGAAGCGGGCGTTGGGGTGAGCGGCCTTGCGGCCCGTTTGCGCCGCAATCGCAGGCGTCCAATCCTGCCCTTGCCAGTCAACAAGATGATCCGGCGGGGTTTGCGTCATGCCTTCCCACCAGACATCCCCGTCATCTGTCAGCGCCACGTTGGTAAAGATCACATTGGCTCTGAGCGTCGCCATGGCGTTAAAGTTCGTCTGCTCGCTGGTGCCGGGCGCCACGCCAAAATAGCCTGCCTCGGGGTTGATAGCATGCAGGCGGCCATCCTTGCCCGGCTTGATCCAGGCGATATCGTCGCCTATCGTGGTGACGTTCCAGCCTGCCAGCCCAGAAGGCGGAATCAGCATGGCAAAATTGGTCTTGCCACAGGCCGACGGAAAAGCCGCCGCCACATGGCGCTTGCGGCCCTCGGGCGAGGTCACTCCCAGGATGAGCATATGCTCGGCCAGCCAGCCTTCGTCACGGCCCATCGTAGAAGCGATCCGCAGCGCAAAGCACTTCTTGCCCAGCAGCGCATTGCCGCCATAGCCGGAGCCGAAGCTCCAGATTTCGCGCGACTCTGGATAATGCACAATGTATTTGGTGTCGTTACACGGCCAGGCAACATCGGCCTCGCCTGGCGCCAGCGGCTTGCCGACAGAATGCACGCAGGGGACAAAGGCGCCATCTTCGCCAAGCATGTCATACACCTTGCTGCCCATTCGCGTCATGATGCGCATATTGACGACCACATACGGACTGTCAGTCAGTTCGATACCAATATGCGAGATAGGCGAACCCAGCGGCCCCATGGAAAACGGCACCACGTAAAGGGTACGGCCGCGCATCGCGCCCTGGAAGAGGCCTTCGAGCGTACGGCGCATTTCCTGCGGATCAGCCCAGTTGTTGGTCGGGCCGGCGTCTTCTTTGTACTCGGAGCAGATAAATGTACGATCTTCGACCCGTGCCACATCGGAAGGATCCGACCACGCAAGATAAGAGTTGGGGCGCTTCTCGGGATTGAGTCGCTGAAGCGTTCCAGCAGCCACCATTTGCTCGCACAGCCTGTCGTACTCTGCCTGCGAACCATCGCACCACACGACTGCATCTGGCTGCAACAGCTGCGCCATGCTATTTACCCAGTCTGTCAGCTTTTTGTGCCGGACATATGCCGGAACTGCCTGCGCTGCGGCGGTAGCGCCGTCCTGACGGTCCATTGTGCCTCCCTATCCATAAATTTTATTGACGAAGTTCCGCCCTGAAAGGACGTTCCTGGCCCTGGCCAGCGCAGACACAGCAATTCTGCCTTTCCCATCATAACGGCAGGATAAAAAAAACGTTGTACCAAGTGCTTCAACGCGTATCATCACGGGTTCGTCAACAAGGAATTTTTATGTCGCCGAGCCTGCGCGCCGCCTGGAAGCGCGAACTCTTTGCCACATTCGCACTTAGTCTGCCCCTGGTGCTTACCAATCTGGCTCAGATGGCAATGACCACCACAGACGTCATCTTCATCGGCCGCCTGGGCCCTGAGGCACTGGCCGCCAGCGCGCTGGGCGCCAATCTGTATACCGCCATCGCACTGTTCGCACTTGGCCTGGTCACCGCCACGGCGCCCATGGTGGCCCGCGAGTTGGGCGCGCGTCCAGACTCCCGGCTGGATGTGCAGCGCACGGTACGTCAGGGTTTCTGGAGCGCGGTAGCCATATCGATTCCAGGGTGTCTGGCACTGTGGCATGGCGAGGCCATCTTGCTTTTTCTGCGGCAACCGCCGCAACTGGCGGCCATGGCGGCCGAGTACCTGCGAGCCCTGCTCTGGGCCATGCCTGGCTTTCTTGGCTATCTCGTGCTCCGGTCATTTGTGGCGGCTTTGCAGCGCCCCAGGGCGGCGCTTATCGCCGCCCTGGGGGCTATTGCGTTCAATGTGCTGGCCAATTGGGTGCTGATTTTCGGCAACCTTGGATTTCCCGCGCTGGGGCTGATTGGAGCAGGCATCGCCAGCGCACTGGCCAGCCTGTTCCTGTTCATGGCCATGGTTGCCGTTATCTTGCTGGACCCTGGCTTCAGGCGTTACCAACTATTTCAAAATTGGTGGCGTGCCGACTGGCCACGATTCAAGGCCTTGTGGATACTCGGCATCCCGATTGCCATCGCGACGGCATTCGAAGTCACGATTTTCAACGCGGCAGCGTTCCTGATCGGCTGGCTCGGCTCTGCCGATCTGGCGGCCCATGCCATTGCGATCCAGATCGCCAGCCTGAGCTTCATGGTGCCCTACGGAATCGCACAGGCAGCAACGGTGCGCGTCGGCCACGCCTATGGCGCAGGCAAGACGGACGAAGTCACCCGGGCCGGCTGGATGGCGTTCGCGCTGGGA
This sequence comes from Allopusillimonas ginsengisoli, assembly GCF_004153455.1. GTDB lineage: Bacteria > Pseudomonadota > Gammaproteobacteria > Burkholderiales > Burkholderiaceae_B > Allopusillimonas > Allopusillimonas ginsengisoli. The sequence goes on from NZ_SDQE01000013.1 coordinate 50,113, forward strand.
ATGGCCGCAATGGGTCTTGCCGCCATCGCCATGATCACCATACCGCACACACTGATTGCCGCCTTCCTGAACCTGCACGATCCGGTCAACGCACAGGTCATTTCGATTGCCGTATCGCTATTGGCCGTAGCCGCCATCTTTCAGCTCGTTGACGGTGGCCAGGTGCTGGGCGCAGGCATGCTGCGGGGCCTGCACGACACACGCATACCCATGCTCTACGCTGGGCTGGGATATTGGGGTGTTGGGCTACCCAGCGGCGCGGCGCTGGCTTTCTGGGCCGACTGGCGCAGCGTGGGCATCTGGAGCGGCCTGGCGATTGGCCTGTCGGTAGTGGCCGTGCTGATGATGCAACGCTGGGCAAGAAGAGAGCGCCTGGGGCTGCTCAACGGCGCGGGCCAGGCTGGAATAGCCTGACGCCGGCTTTGCGCCGTATCGGCGGCGGCGATACCTCCTCAGTCATCCACGCGCGGCACCCTATAATGCCAGGCTTGTCCTTCGCTACGGATTCCGCATATGCAAGAAGACGCCAATTACAGCCAGCAGCCCGTGCCCGCCTCCGCCCGCAAGAGCGCATTGGCGCTCAGTGCTGTCATGCTTGGCCTGACATTTTTCTCGGCCAGCATGTGGACCGGCGGCGCGTTGGGCACTGGCCTGGGCTTCAATGATTTCTTTCTCGCCGTACTGGCGGGCAATCTGATGCTGGGCCTATATACCTCCGCCCTGGGCTATATCGGCGCACGAACCGGCTTATCCACCCATTTGCTTGCCCGCTATTCCTTTGGCGTCAAGGGTTCCTGGCTTCCATCCGCTTTGTTGGGCGGGACGCAGGTGGGATGGTTTGGCGTGGGTGTGGCCATGTTCGCCATTCCTGTCGCCAAGGCAACAGGATGGGACACCAATGTGCTGATTGCTGTCTCGGGCTTTTTGATGACCATCACTGTGTATTTTGGCATTGCCGGCCTGACGCTGCTGTCTGCGGTGGCCGTCCCCGCGATCATAGGCCTGGGCAGCTATTCTGTCTGGCTGGCCGTCGGAGACGCCGGTGGAATATCCGCCCTGCGGCAATTGGTTCCCGCCGATCCCCTGCCCTTCGCCAGTGCGGTCGCACTTGTCGTTGGCTCTTTCATCAGTGCGGGCACGCTCACTGCGGATTTTGTACGGTTCGGTCGCAGTGCCCGCCTGGCCGTGCTGATCAGCATGGTAGCCTTCTTTCTGGGCAACTCCTTGATGTTTGTGTTCGGCGCAGCCGGCGCGGCCGCTGTGGGCCAGGCAGACATCAGCGATGTCATGATTGCGCAAGGGCTGCTCATCCCGGCTATCGTCGTGCTCGGCCTGAATATCTGGACAACGAACGACAATGCCCTGTACGCATCCGGCCTGGGTTTCTCCAACATTACAGGGCTTCCCAGCCGAACACTCTCGATGATCAATGGCGCAATCGGCACGCTGAGCTCCCTGTGGCTGTACAACCATTTTGTGGGGTGGCTCATCTTTCTTTCGGCGGCCATCCCTCCCGTGGGAGGCGTCATTATCGCGGACTACCTCACGCGACGTGACCGATACAATCGCTTTCCCGCCATGGATTTCATCCACATCAACTGGGCCGCCATCGCTGCAGTGGCCTGTGGCATTGCGTGTGGCCACTGGATCCCCGGCGTCGTGCCGCTCAATGCTGTACTGGGGGGATTTTTCGCCTACGTGCTGATTAACCGTTTGCGCGCCGCGAAAACACCCGCTGCCATCAGCGGCGAATAACGCCGCGGCGGCCCTGCCACCGAACACAGCCGCAACCCATACATTTCACTCACAAACCAGGAGACTCTGATGGACGCATTCATGCAAGCCGCGCTGGACGAAGCACAAGCCGGCCTGAACGAAGGAGGCATCCCCATTGGATCGGTCATCGTGCACAACGGACGCATCATCGGCAGAGGCCATAACCGCCGCGTGCAGCAAGGCAGCGCCATCCTGCACGGCGAGATGGACGCTTTCGAAAACGCAGGGCGGCAGCCTGCGCAGGTATACCGCGAGTCGGTGCTCTACACCACGCTGTCGCCTTGTTCCATGTGCACGGGCGCCATTCTGCTTTATGGCATCCCCCGCGTGATCGTCGGCGAGAACCAGACCTTCATGGGCGGCGAAGACCTGCTGCGGGCCAATGGCGTCCAGGTAGAGGTCCTGCAAGACGAAACCTGCATCGCCATGATGCGCGACTTCATTGCCAGCAAACCCGAGCTCTGGAACGAGGATATCGGGGAAACCTCAGACTGAGGCGGGCCGCGTCAACCCCAGGTGCCCTCGCAAGGTGGACGACGTGTATTCTTTGCGGAACAGGCCACGCTGCTGCAATACCGGCACGACTTGCTCGACAAAATCCGCTATGCCGCCCGGCAGCGCGGGCGGCATCAGGTTGAACCCATCGGCGCCTTCATGCTGCAGCCAGCGCGCCATCTCATCTGCGATGCCTTCGGGCGTGCCCACCATGGTGCAATGCCCGCCCCCTGCTGCCAGGCGCCCGAGCAGGCCTCGCACCGTCGGCTGCTCGGTCTCGATAATGCGCAGCACCGTGGCATAGCGCCCCTTGGGCCCGGTGAATGCCTCGAGCGGCGGCAATGCTGGAACCGGGCCGTCCAGATCCCAGCCCGTGCAATCCTGGCCCACATACATGCCCAACTGGCGCAGCGCATCCTGCGACGGCAGCAACTCATCCAGCTCCCGTTGCTTGGCACGTGCCTCGGCCTCCGTCGAGGCAACGTAGGTGACCAGCCCCGGCATGATGGGCACAGGATCGCTTCGCCCCGCCTCACGCACGCGTCGTTTGACATCGCGATAGTATTCCTGCGCCGCCTGCAAATCATAGGCGACGGCATAAATGGCTTCGGCGCGGCGTGCGGCAAGATCCCTGCCCTGTTCGGACGCACCCGCCTGGAACAGCACGGGATGGCCTTGTGGCGGCCGCGGTACAGTCAACGGCCCGTCAACCAGGAAGTGTTCGCCCCGGTGATGGATGGCAGCGACCGAGCCAGGCGCCACGTAGGCGCCCGCACGATCAACGACCAACGCATCGTCGCGCCACGAATCCCACAACCGCAAGGCTGCATCAATGAATTCTTCCGCCCGCCCATAACGCCATGCATGGTCAGGCATGGCTTCATAGCCGTGGTTGCGGGCCTCGGAATCAAACATGGAGGTGACGACATTCCACCCCATGCGACCATGCGAAATATGGTCCAGCGAGGCCATCATGCGCGCCGCGTGAAATGGCGTGAAAAATGTGCTGGAAACCGTGCTGATCAGCCCTATGTGTTCTGTGGCTCGGCTCATGGCCGCCATGGCAGTGAGGGGTTCCAGAAACCATCTGGGGCCGTCCGCAAGATTGTCGCAAGAATGGCCATCGGCAAAGAAAACAGCATCCAGCTTGCCGCGCTCGGCTACTCGCGCCAGCTCCTCATAATAAGCAATATCGCCGAGCCTTTCGACGCTGGAATGCGGATGCCGCCATGCGGCGCGATGGTGTCCACAGCCAAAGATGAATAAATTCAGATGCAGCATGCGCTGTCCGCCGACATCGGCGTGTAGTCCGGTAGAGGTATCCATCACGCAGCCTTAATTCTTGACCAGACCGCCGTCCACGACCAGGTTCTGGCCAGTGACCGAGCGCGACCAGGGAGACGCAAAAAACAGGATGGCATCGGCGAATTCGTCGGGCGTGGTGACGCGACGCAATGGCGTACCCGCGGCGACGAGATCGAAGACCTCTTCCGGTGTCGCGGCCGAGGCATCGGTCGTACGCAGCAGGCCTCCAGACACCATGTTTACCGTAATGCCCTTGGGCCCGAGATCGTGGGACAGCGTGCGCGTCAGCGACAACAAGGCGGCCTTGGCGGCGGTATAGTCGTGATAAGGCACAACAGGGTTCTGGAACAGGTTGGTGCCCACATTGATGATGCGGCCAAAACCGCCCTGCTCCATGCCGGGCATGGCCGCCTGAATGGTATTGAGAGCGCCGCATACCACGCCTTCGAGCTGCTGTGTCATGTTGACCCACGTAAGGGTATCGGCGTGCGGTCGGGCATCGCCATTAAAGGTAAATGCCGGCAATGCATTATTGACTACAGTGGTGACGGGAGCGCCAAACGCCTGTTGGGCCTGCGCCAGCATGGCTGCCACCTGGTCCGGCCGGGTTACATCGGCCTGCACCGCAATGGCTCTGCCCGGCGCGCTGGCTGCCAGTTCCTGGGCGCGTTGCGAGCTGGACAAATAATTGATGACCACCCGCGCGCCCTCGCGCAAAAATGCCGTCGTCAGGCTGGCGCCCAGGCCGCGCGCGCCGCCGGTCACCAGCACGACCTGCTGATCAAGAGGGAGTATGGGGTGGTCTTTCATGGACATGCCTTTGGGGGATAGGAGGCTCAGGCATGCCTTTGCGGCGCTACCGCCGGCCATCAGGCAGACATCCCTTCGCCAGTATTAGCTGGAGCAGGTTCGACGGGTTTTATCTCAGCCTGCGGTTGTTGCCGCCGGCACCCCGTGTCGTGCCGCACACATTACCATACCGGGCCAACTTACGGTAGCCTCCCCCGCGCGATTGACAAAGCCATGGCGGGCCCCGTAAGCTTGCGTCTGTGTTTCTGGGGGAGTCCTGTCGGGCTGAGATTCCGCATCGTCTGCGGTAACCCTTCGAACCTGATCCGGGTCATGCCGGCGAAGGGAAGAAAGCCATCTGCATCCTTGCATCCCGCCTTTTCCCTTTTCCAAGCATCCCCCGGCATTTAACGCATCTGGCTGCGCACGCCCGCGCGCCTGCCGTCAATATGGGGTAAGCAGTCCATGCACGCGAGTTCAGCAATACTGTGGTTAGTGATGTTTTCCGGCGCGTTTGCCCTGTCGGGAATGTGGTATTCGCGCCGCGATCGGGGCAGCCTCGAAGACTACGTGATCGCCCGCAACAGCCAGGGCGCCACCGCCACCATGCTGACGCTGCTGGCCTCTTCCATGGGGGCATGGATTCTTTTCTCTCCCGCCCAGGCAGCCACCTGGGGCGGCCTGGCAGCCATTATTGGCTACGCCCTTGGGTCGATGTCCCCCCGGCTGGTGATGATTCCGCTGGGACGTCGCATGCGAGAGCTCATTCCGCAGGGCCACACACTGACGGAGTTCGTCGTTCTGCGCTTCGGCAAACCCATGTATGCCCTGACGCTGCTCATCATGATGTTCTATATGTTCATCTCGCTAACGGCAGAAATCACGGCCATTTCCAAACTGGTCGCCATGCTTGCCCCCGTTCCTCTTTGGGTAACCGCCGCAATCGTCATGGGTTCCACGCTGCTGTATACATCTTATGGTGGCTTGCGCGCTTCGATCTTCACCGACAAAGTGCAAATGGCCGTCATTATTCCCCTCCTGGGCGTGCTCATTGCCATCGGCTGGAAAGCCACGGGTGGCATCGCGCCGGTGATCCAGGGTTTGCAAGAACAAGCGCCGGCGTTGCTTAACCTGGGCGATCCGGTCGGCATCAAGGCAGGGCTCACCTTCTTTGTCGCCATCCTGCTCACAGGACTCTTCCACCAAGGCAACTGGCAACGCGTTTATTCGGCCAACAATACACGCAACATGCGACGAGGCTTCCTGACAGGCGGCCTGCTGGTGGCGCCAGTCATCTTCATCATGGGACTGTTCGGGCTGGCCTTTGTCGGCCTCGAGCGCGGTACCGACAGTTCGATTGCACTATTCAGTGTGCTCATGCCTGCCGTACCCACCTGGTTTGCCGTTGCCCTGATCCCGCTTGGCCTGGCACTGGTAATGAGCACTGCCGATACTGCAATCAGCGCCGTTTCCAGCATCATTGCGGTGGATGCGCGCAGGCTGGCCCCCGGAATGCAGCGCAGTACCCTCATGGCACTATCGCGCTGGCTGATTTTCCTGCTCGCCATTCCGGTGATGATCGTATCGGCGCAAGGCTATAGCGTCCTGTATCTCTTCCTGCTGGCCGACCTGCTTTGCTCGGCGGCCGCCTTCCCGGTGTTCTTTGGTTTGTTCAATCGGCGGCACAACGGTCCCGTGGCGGTCGTTGCGACAATTTGCGGCCTGATCGTGGGCTTGTGGTTCTTTCCTGCGCCTGGCGCCAAACCTGAATACCTGCTCGAGTCGTTTCTGCTGGCGGCACTGGTGCCCGCGGTCGTGATTGCCCTGCTATTGCGCATACAGCGCTCCCAAGTCCAGTTCGACTTTGGCATGCTGGGCCGCACCGTTCGCAGCCTGGACGACTGATCGCCGCGGCGCCTCTCCCAGAGGGGGGAAGCGCCACCGACAGCCCGCGCTGCGAAGCGCCGCAACAGCGCCCTTTGGCGGCGGCGCAGGCTGCGCTATAGGTAAAATCAAGCGCAAGCCTATATACTTATATGTTTTGCCACTAACGAATGCCCACTAGGGCGTTTGTCCTTTGGGGTTTCCGTGTGCCTCGCCTTGGCGCAGACGTTTTTCACCAAGGAGCATCCAAACCATGCATGGCCTGCACCTTACCGCAGATCTATACCTTTGCAAATGCAATCCCGCGCTGCTCACGCAAGCAGCGCCTTTGGCCGAACTTTGCCGCCAGCGTACGCTGGAGGCCGGCCTGACACTTGTCGCCGAGAAATGGCATACCTTTCCGGACTTCCAGGGCGAGCCTGGCGGCGTGACCGGCATGCTGTTGCTGGCCGAATCCCATCTGGCCCTGCATACCTGGCCGGAACGCGGCGGCGTCACACTCGACGTCTACGTCTGCAACTTTATGGGCGACAACTCCGCCAAGGCCGAAAAGCTGCTCGAAGACCTGCTTGAAGCCTTCCAGCCGGGCAAGGCGCAGCGCGAACGCCTGGTTCGCGGCGACGAGCACGGCCCGGGGGCCTCTGGCGAGCTCGTGCTCGAGTCCACCGGGCCTGGCAGCGTATATGGCTTTCGCTTTCCTCGACGCATTCTGTCCCGCACCACGCCTTACCAGCAGCTTGAACTGCTTGAATCCGACGAGCTTGGCCGCACGCTCAAGCTCGACGATCACTTCATGACGTCCGAGGCAGACGAATATTTCTATCACGAGGCGTTGATACATCCCGCCGCCCTGGCACACCCCTCGCCGGAAAAGGCGCTGATCATCGGCGGCGGCGACGGCGGTGCGCTGGAGGAACTGCTCAAGCACCCCACGCTATCGGCCGTCACGCTGGTTGAGCTTGATGGCGCCGTGATCGATGTGTCGCGCGAATACCTTCAGTCCATCCACCGCAATGCGTTCGACGACCCGCGCGTCGCGATACATGTCCAGGACGGCGCACAGTTTCTGGCGGATACCGACAACACCTACGATCTGGTTTTTCTTGATCTCACCGACCCTGAAACACCGGCTGGCCCGTTATACACCCGCGCATTCTTCCTGCAGTGCCAGAAAGCGCTGGCACCCGGTGGAGCGCTTGTGCTGCATCTGGGCACGCCCTTTCATGAACCCGAACAGGTGCGCGAACTTGCCGCCAAGCTATCGGGCGTGTTCGCGGGCGTACACGCCTATGGTTTGCACATTCCCCTCTACGGCACCTACTGGGCGCTCGCCATCGCCTCCGATACGCTTGATCCACGCAGCGTCGATGCAAAAGCAATACAGCAGCGGCTTGACGACCGACATATCAACGAACTGCAGTACTACAACGCCGAGCTGCACGGCGCGCTATTTGCATTACCCAATTTTTATCGTGCGCTCATGCCCAAATAACGTAAAAAAAGGCTCACAACTCTACAGAGTTGTGAGCCCAACAACCTGACTTTTTAAAGTCAGGCAGCACTGGCTGGAATACCTGGTATTTTCCAGCGGCAGGCAAGGCCGCCACACAATGTCTCTACCCTAGACGCTGGTCCGCATAAGGGTCAAGGTCAAACCTGTCCATACGTAACATGGACACGCAACCACGTCGGTACGGCTACATCTTCTTAACAAACTCCCACCCTGGTAACACCCGCGCCAGACCCGCCACCGGGAGGTCGCGCAACCGCGCCCATCACTGCTAAACTGTATATAAACCCAGTTAACGTGTTCGCCGTCGCCTCCTTCCAATCGCTCCCATGTCCGCTACCCCGCTACCCAATCCCTGGTATTACCTGGATAACTTCGAATTTGTGCTTGCCTGGGTTGCGCAGCGTTATTCCGACTTGCTCAACGAGACAGAGCGCGGTTTTATCGATGATTTCATCGGGCTCGAGCGCTCGTCGCGTGCCCTGCTGGTGCGCATGGTCATGCGCAAGGGGTCGCTGTTCCGCGCCAGCAAACTGAACTACGCTGAAATCGGCCAAACTCGCTGCGCCATGGCGCCACTCTTGGATTTAGGCTGGGTCCTCGACCAACCGAATATCTCGCTTCAAGACCTCTTCCGACTGCTGACCCGCACTGAAATTGCACAATTATTTGAGCCTTTGCTGGCATCCGCCGACCTCAAGACCGCCACCAAGGGCGCGCAGCTCGAACACCTCCTGGCGGGAGCGCCTGCGCCGCGCAGCCTGGCCCACTGGCTGGAGTTGGCCGCAGTTTCGCCAGACGCGTCTCACACAGAATCGGCACGCATCCCGGCACTGCCAGACACACTATCGCAAGACAGCATCTACCACGTCGACGTCCTCGCGCTGTGCGACCGCCTGCGTCTCATGTTCTTCGGCAATCTCAGGCAAGACTGGAGCGAATTCGTCCTTGCCGATCTTGGCCTGTACACCTATGAGCGCGTCGACTTTTCCGCCGAGGCCAGAGCTTTTGTTTCACGAGAAGAAGTCAACGACTACCTGCACCTGCATCAATGTCGCGAAGCCCTCGAACTGGCGCAGGACGACGTCGCATTCGCGGAGGCACTGGCGGCCATACCCGTTCGGCCCTACACGTCGGATTGGCTGGAAAGCAGGCGCGCCAGGCTGTGGTACCGTGCAGGCCAGCACTGCGAGCGCCGACAAAACTGGCCCCGGGCGCTCGACTGCTATGCAGCAAGCACCGAACGCAATGCCAGGGCCCGGCATATCCGCATGCTGGAACGCCAGCATCAGTATCCGCAAGCCCTGGACCTGACCCAGGCCGTGTTGCAGCATCCCACATCCGAAGCTGAACACCAGGCAGTGCTGCGCATGCTGCCGCGGTTGCAAAAACGCTGCGGCCACCCTGCTTCGCTTAAACCCGCCAGATGTCCTGCCCGTCTTCTGCACCTCAACCTGCATGTCCCGGCAATCCCCACGCGCGTGGAAGAACAAGTCTGCAATCACTTATACCAGCCGGATGCACCTGCTTACTACGTAGAAAATACCTTGCTCAACTCGCTGTTCGGCCTGTTGTGCTGGAACGCTATCTTCGCCAGCATCCCAGGCGCATTCTTTCACCCCTTTCAGCATGGCCCCGCAGACTTGCTGCACAGCAACTTCCGCGAACGTCGCCGAGCGCTGTTCAGCGATTGCCTGGCTCAATTGACCCATGGCGACTATCGGCAAACGATTATGCGCAACTTCAATACAAAGCAAGGCATGCAATCACCGTTTGTCTCCTGGAACATGCTCAGCCCCGAGCTTCTGGGGCTGGCGCTGTGCTGTATTCCGGCGAACCATTTGCGCGTCATGTTCTCCCGCCTGCTGGACGACATTCGCGAAAACCGCTCAGGCCTGCCTGATTTGGTTCAGTTCTGGCCCGCGGACCGCCGCTACCGTCTCATCGAAGTCAAGGGCCCAGGAGACCGGCTGCAAGACAACCAGGTACGCTGGCTCACCTTCTGTGAGGCGCATGGCATCGACACGCTGGTGTGCCATGTCAAGCGCCCTGCGTCAACATGAACTACACCATCCCGGTCCGTACATTGTGCGAATTCGCCGCCCGGCGCGGCGATCTGGATTTGCGCTTTACACCCGTGCCGTCTGCCCAACAAGGAATCGAAGGCCACGCAATTGTGCGTGCCAGGCGCAACGCCGCATACCAAAAAGAAGTGGCGCTGAGCATCACGGTGGCACTACCCGATGGCGAAAACGCGCTGATTGTGCGCGGGCGCGCCGATGGCTACGATCCCCAGCAACGGCAAGTCGAAGAAATAAAAACCTATCGCGGCAGGCTGGAATCCATACCTGAAAACCATCGCGCGCTGCACTGGGCACAGGCCAAGGTTTATGCCCATCTGTTATGCCAGGAGCTCAAGCTGGACGAGCTTCGTGTAGCGCTTGTCTACTACCATATCGACGAAGGCACCGAAACCGTCTTCACCGAAGACTGCACTGCGATAACGCTGGCAGCGGGGTTCGCCGATTTATGTGAACAGTTTGCCAGTTGGGCAATCCGCGAAACACAACACCGCGCAAACCGGGACCAGGCACTCACAACCCTCGCTTTTCCTTTCCCGGCGCTGCGTGACGGGCAGCGCAAGCTCGCGGAAACCGTCTACAAAGCCACGCTGCACGGCCGCTGCCTGCTTGCCCAAGCGCCTACTGGGATAGGCAAAACGCTGGGTACGCTCTTTCCGATGCTCAAGGCAGTACCGCATGGCGAACTGGACAAAATCTATTTCCTTACGGCCAAAACATCTGGCCGCCGCATGGCGCTGGACAGCTTGCGTTTGCTGTTTCCGTCGTGTTCCCGTCCCTCGCTTCGCATATTGGAGCTTGGTGCGCGTGAAAAGGTTTGCGAGCATCCTGACAAGGCCTGTCATGGCGCGTCATGCCCGCTCGCCCAAGGGTTTTACGACAAACTCCCCCCTGCTCGCCTACAAGCCGTCGAGCACGGCTGGCTGGACCGCCCTGCATTACGCGATATTGCCTTACAGCACCAGATCTGCCCCTATTGGCTAGGCCACGAACTGGCACAATGGGTGGACATCATTGTGGGTGACTACAACTACTACTTTGACGTCAATGCGCTCTTGCGTGGGCTGGCGGTCAGCAGGCAATGGCGTGTGGGCCTGCTGGTCGACGAGGCGCACAACCTGCTCGAACGAGCACGCAAGATGTACAGCGCAGAAATCCATACCCAAGCGCTACACGCAGCCCGCAAGATGGCGCCACCCGAGCTCAACAAGCCACTGGCCGCCGTGCTGCGGGCTTGCAACAATACACTGCAAGAACAAGCAGGCGAGTACCAGGCCTACCAGGCCATTCCTTCAAAACTCCATGGCGCGCTGCTCAAGGCCAGCGCTGCGCTGGCAGACTACATCAACCTGCAGCCCCAGGAAGCGGCCGACCCTCCTCTGTTGCAGCTCCATTTTGGCCTACTGCATTTTCTGGGCTTGGCCGACAGCTTCGGCACGCATTCGGTGTTCGATGTCACCATTGCGGGCCGCGCCCACGTCGCACAACCGCCTGCGGCCGCTGGCGTGAGCACGATACTGACTTTACGCAATCTGGTGCCTGCACCCTTTCTTCAACCCAGCCTGGCCTTGAGCCAGAGCGCAGTGCTGTTTTCCGCAACGCTGGCACCCTGGGATTTTTATCGCGACACGCTGGGCCTGCCAGAAGACACTGCCTGGATAGACGTGGACACTCCTTTCCAGTCCAGCCAGCTGGACGTCAGGATCGCTCGCGGCATTTCAACTCGCTATCGCGATCGCAATCAGTCCATCCTCCCTATCGTGCGGCTTATGCACGACCAGTATCGCAATCGGCCCGGAAACTACTTGAGCTATTTCAGCAGTTTTGCCTATCTCGACCAGGTTGCCGCATGCTTCAGCGCTCAGTTCCCCGATATTCCAATCTGGACGCAATCACGCGGCATGCAAGAAGCCGATCGCGAGCTTTTCTTGCAGCGTTTTGTGCCGTCGGGCACGGGCATAGGATTCGCGGTGCTGGGAGGCGTCTTCGCAGAAGGCATTGATCTGCCCGGCGAGCGTCTCATAGGCGCCTTTATTTCCACCTTGGGCCTGCCGCAATTCAACGAGATCAATGAACAACGCAAACAGCGCATGGCCGAGGTATTTGGCCAGCACCGTGGCTACGACTATGCCTATCTCTTTCCAGGCCTGCAAAAAGTTGTGCAGGCAGCGGGACGTGTGATACGCGGCGATGCCGATAGCGGTGTGGTGCATCTCATCGACGATCGCTATGCCCAGCCACGCATAAAGTCGCTACTGCCACGCTGGTGGCAACTGGATTGATCTCGCAACGCATGCAACGCATCAAAAAAAACACCCGTACAAAAGCACGGGTGTTTCGTTACAACCAAACTGCTTTCGGCGGGGAGACGCGCGACTAGCAGGGCGAACGAAAAAACGTGTTGAGGCGACTTACTCCGAGGGTGCGCAGGCAAAACGATAAACCAGCGCACCAATTACACCGCCAACAATTGGCACAATCCAGAAAAACCAAAGTTGATCTACAGCCCAGCCACCCTGAAACAACGCCACGCCGGTCGATCGCGCCGGATTGACGGACGTGTTAGTCACTGGAATGCTGATCAGGTGGATAAGCGTCAACGCGAACCCGATCGCAATCCCTGCAAAACCCGCGGGTGCGCGCCCGTGCGTCGCCCCCATAATGATGAACAGAAAAAAGCCTGTCATGACAAGCTCACACACCATGGCAGCACTGAAGGAATAGCCATCCGGAGAATGCTCGCCAAACCCATTCGATGCAAAACCACTGGCCGTCGCATCAAACCCCGCCTTGCCACTGGCAATCATATACAGCACTGCACCTGCAAGAATACCGCCGACTACTTGGGATACTACATACGGTATCAACTCCTTGACCGGAAACCGGCCTCCTGCAACCAAACCGAATGTCACAGCCGGGTTGATGTGGCAGCCCGAAATGTTGCCGATTGCATAGCACATGGTCAACAAGGTCAGGCCAAAAGCCAGGGCAACACCAGCAAATCCAATACCTAGATCTGGATAGGCTGCGGCAAGCACGGCACTGCCGCAGCCTCCCAGCACCAACCAGAACGTGCCAAACAGCTCGGCGGCACAGCGTTTTGAGAGCGGGATCACGATAGTCTCCAGAGTTGTTTTGAATCAGCGGGATTTTATGTCCCACTGGCAAAACATACTGTCAACGAAAGCAAAGTCCCGTAGTTCAAATCTCGCCTGACCTGGCGCCCTCTCCCCCGTTAGCAGCCTTTCGGACAATGCCGTGCGCCACATGGATTGTCCATCGCACTTTGCCCAATCACCGAAAAACCTCTCTTGCCAAAAGCGCTCCCGCGGGAGCGCTCGTTTGTTTTAGTACTTATACCTATATTCTCACAGACTGTTGACTTGCCACAAGACGCAGACATTCCAAATTAAGCAAGATCATACAAAACATGAAATGGGCCCACCCCCCTTGTCTACCCCATATATAGTGCATAAACCCATTTCAACCCACAATATATAGCGAAATAACGCCTCCAGGCCATGCCTCATGTAAATGCCCCGTCGTCGGTCAATCAGTATCCGGACCAGACTGACTGGCGTGTCAACGCAAACGCCAACCAACTGTCGGCGCATTGACGCGTGCGCCTGATGGCAGGCGCACTCCGTATTCTCTGGCAAATCAGAAAAAAGGCGCGCCTAACGCTTAACCCTGATAGTGTCTTAAATTGACCGGATCCAGAATCGTGATCTCACGCCCCTTGACGCTGATCAGCATCCGGGCGCACAAGTCGTGCAGAATTCGGGAAAAATGCTCTGGCGTAAGGTTCAGCCGAGATGCAATGACCGTTTTGCTTGTCTCCAGCCGAAAGGAATGCGTTGCGCCGGACTGCCGCGCTCCTTGCAGTAGATAGGCCACTACCCGCTCGGTGCCTGAACGCAGGGAGTATGCTTCAACGTCCGCCATCAGGCTGTGCAATCGCTGGCTCAGGCTTGCAAGCATCTTGCGGGCGAATCCCGGATGCCGCTCAAGCTCGTTCAGCACCACCTCCTTGCCCACATGCAGCAGCAAAGTATCGGCCAGGGCCTGTGCGGAAACAACGTAGTCCTTGTCGAGAAACATCAGCGCCTCGCCAAAACTGCCGCCCGGCCCAATCAGGCGCACAACTTTTTCGCCGCCCGCTGGCGACACCAGCAGTAGCTTGATCTGCCCATAAACCACTGAATGAAAGCCCATGCAAGCATCCCCGCGCCGAAACACCATCTCGCCGCGCGCAACATTGACTTCAGTCGTACCCAATGCCAGGTGGTCCAGCTCCCGCTCGGTCAGCTCGCTGAACAGCGGCATCCGGGCAAGGAAATCCTGAATGCGAATTTTGCTTTTAGTCATAATGATGATCGCCTGATGCCGATGCCCCACTAGATCAGCCTGGAATAAGTGGAGATGGCGGGTTGCGCGAGGAACCGGTCGAATATCATGCCCGCACCCCGCACAAACAGCCGCCTTTTAGGGTTGACGCTGAGCTTACGATTGTCCTGCCTGAGCAGGCCTGCCTCAAAGAATAATGCCAGCTTTTCGAGCTCGGACGCGAAATACCCCTCGAACTGTATGGTGGACAGCCGGCTCGACATCCTGCAGGCCAAAACTGGTCCGGTTAAATCCGAGTTCCGCCAGCATCCCCAGCACATCCGCGTTGACGGTACGTGAGTCGATCTCAACGCTCAGTTGCAATATCCAGATACTTCAGATATTTCACTGATCTGCTGTGATCATGGGTGATAATCTTGTTACAGGCGCAGAAATCGCAGAGTGACTCACAGAACGGCAGGTGAACATAAACTGATAATGGCGCATTGGCGCAATTTTTTGCACGCCTGGCCAGATGGCTAATGTAAGTCCGTTCGGTAAACTCGCTATGGAAGCAGTCCGCCGTTGGATAGGAGGTATAACGAGGGCCCGAAGCATCGAATCGACGCACCAGATCTTCGGAAATCTCGATATCAGGGAAACTTATTGTATTGCGACCAGAAGCCGCGCTCAGGGCATCCATTGCCTAACTCCGATTCGGGGCACGATACCCGTACCCATGCCATGGCTTGCGCGCCATGCACAAACTGCTTCGGAGGCATTGTCTCGTGCGCCAGATATTCCTTATTTGACTCAGGTCAAATAAAAAACACATTCGCCCAGGAACTCAAAATGACGAAAAACGACTACCTGTCAAATAGCTGAACACAACACATTGTATTATTGAGGCCAGTTTCTTTCACACACCTTCTATCCTTCGCCGATGTCGCTTGTTCTCATTATTGCCTTGCCCTTCGTAGGCAGCATCATTGCTGCGCTGCTGCCTTCGAACGCCCAGAAGATCGAAGCGTGGCTGGCAGGCGCCGTTGCGGTCATCTGCACGCTGCTCATTGCCTTTCAGCTTCCGGCCGTCCTCAATGGGCAAGTACATAAGTTAACCGTCTCCTGGATACCGGCGCTGGGGCTGGATTTTTCCCTGCGCATGGATGGCTACGCCTGGCTGTTCGCCATGATCGTCGCCAGCATGGGCGCGCTGATCGTGCTCTACGCGCGCTACTATCTCTCGCCCCAGGATCCCGTCCCGCGGTTTTTCTCGTTTTTTCAGGCGTTTATGGGATCGATGCTGGGCGTGGTGCTCTCTGGCAACCTCATCCAGTTGGTCGTATTCTGGGAGCTCACCAGTTTGTCGTCATTCATGCTGATCGGCTACTGGTATCACCGTCTGGACGCCCGACGTGGAGCCCGCATGTCGCTGGTGATTACAGGCATGGGTGGGCTGTGCCTGCTCGCGGGCATGCTGATGCTCGGGCATGTCGTAGGCAGCTACGACCTCGACCAGGTACTGGCTTCCGGCGATCTGATTCGCGCCCACCCCTGGTATTCCACGATATTGATCCTGATAGCGCTGGGCGCGCTCAGCAAAAGCGCCCAATTCCCACTGCATGTATGGCTGCCCAATGCGATGGCTGCCCCCACACCTGTCTCCGCATATCTGCATTCGGCAACCATGGTCAAGGCCGGCGTATTCCTGCTGGCCCGACTCTGGCCCGTGCTGGCCGGCACCGAAGAATGGGCCTGGATCATCGGTACCGCGGGGCTGCTGTCCCTTACGCTGGGCGCCTACGCCGCCACCTTCCAGATGGATATGAAAGGCGTTCTGGCCTATTCCACCATTAGTCACCTTGGCCTGATCACCCTGCTGCTGGGGCTGAACAGCGAGCTTGCGTTGGTCGCCGCAGTCTTCCACATGGTCAATCATGCCACCTTCAAGGCATCGCTGTTCATGGCCGCCGGTATCGTCGACCACGAAACCGGCACGCGCGACCTCAACCGCCTGTCTGGCCTGTACAGAAGCATGCCCATCACCGCCACGCTGGCGGTGGTTGCCGCAGCCTCCATGGCTGGAGTACCCCTCTTGAACGGCTTTATATCCAAAGAGATGTTCTTCGCCGAAACCGTCTTTGTTGGCGACAACTGGTACAGCCGTGTCGGCCTGCCAGCGGCAGCCGTCATTGCTGGCGCATTCAGCGTTGCATACTCGCTGCGCTTCATCCTGCAGGTATTTTTCGGGCCGCCGCCCAAGGATCTTCCGCGTGCGCCGCACGAGCCTCCGCTGCGCATGCTTATCCCCAGTGCCATACTCGTTCTGGTCTGCCTGGTGGTCGGCATTCTGCCCAGCGTGACCGTCGGCCCATTTCTGAACAATGCCTTGATCTCCATCCTCGGCACAGACATGCCAGCCTACGACCTGCGTGTCTGGCATGGATTCAATCTACCGCTGGCCATGAGTTTCGTTGCGCTGCTGGGCGGCATGCTGCTGCTCTGGCTCTTGCGCAGCTGGCATCACGCCCACCCTGGCCGCACGCCCTTCATCTACCGGTTTGATGGCCGCCGCACGTTCGAAACCATGCTCGAAGGGCTGGACACCCTGGCCTCTCTGGTACTCGACTGGATGCGCTCGTCCCGGCTGCAGCCGCAGTTGCTGCTTGTTGTCGTCGTTTCTTTCGGCGTCGCCATGCTGCCATTGCTGCCCGGCGGCTGGATGGCGCCTCAGGTGTTCACCGAACTTGATCCGTTCTTTGCGATCATGTGGCTGGCCGGAGGCGCTTGCGCCATTGGTGCGGCCCGCCAGGCCAAATATCACCGTGCGGTTTCCCTCCTGCTGGCAGGAGGCGCTGGCCTGGTCACCGCGCTGACCTTCGCATGGCTGTCCGCGCCCGATCTGGCGCTCACCCAGCTCGCGGTCGAGGTCGTCACCATGGTGCTCATCCTGCTGGGCCTGCGCTGGTTGCCTCCGCGTGTACAAGGCGATGACGAACCCCCGCCTCTGGTCAGTTTCGCTCGGGCCATGGTACGGCGCTTCCGGGATCTCGTGATCGCCATCATCGGCGGCGCCGGCATCGCCGCCATTGCCTACGCCGTACTGTCCAGGCCACACCCTCAAGGCATATCCTCATTCTTCGTCGAGCAGGCTGTGCCGCTCGGCGGAGGCGCCAATGTCGTCAACGTCATCCTGGTGGACTTCCGCGGCTTCGATACCTTTGGGGAAATCACCGTGCTGGCCATCGTGGCGCTGACCGTCTACGCGCTGCTGCGCAGATTCAGGCCACCACCCGAGAGCATGGACCTTCCCAAGGCGCGTCGCAAATCCCTGACAAACACCCGTCTGCTGTCCACCTTCGCCGAGCCTGATCCCAAGACGGACGTCCCCGTGGGTGTCATGAGAGTGCCGGCTGTATTGGTGCGACTGCTCCTGCCACTGTCGGTCCTGATTTCACTGTATTTCCTGCTGCGCGGCCACAATCTGCCGGGCGGAGGGTTTGTGGGCGGCCTCATCATGGCCACCGCGATTATTCTGCAATACATGGTCGGCGGCATTATCTGGGTGGAAGCCAGGCCGCGCATACATCCTCAGCAGTGGATAGCGGTCGGCCTCCTTGCTGCAGGCACCGCGGCACTGGCGGTATGGTGGGTCGACAAGCCTTTTCTTTCTGCAATCAGTTGGGATCTCGTCCTTCCGGTGATCGGGCATATACATTTGTCCAGCGTATTGCTGTTTGATGCAGGGGTCTACATGCTGGTGGTCGGCGCTACCGTACTCATGCTGGTGGCCTTGGCACACCAATCGTTGCGTCTCTACCGTAAACCTTCCGCCACCGCCGACAAAGGAATCAACTGATGGAAATGGTCCTCGCTCTTGCCATAGGCGTCCTGGCCGGATCCGGAATCTGGCTGCTACTGCGTCCGCGCACATTCCAGGTCATCATGGGCCTGACGCTCATTTCCTATGCCGTGAACCTGTTCATCTTCGCCATGGGAAGAATCACCGTCGACGCGCCGCCGGTGATCAACGCCGATCTGGGCGCAGACCCAAGCCTTTATGCTGATCCGGTACCTCAGGCGCTGGTGCTTACCGCCATCGTGATCGGTTTCGCGACAACTGCCCTGTTTCTGGTTGTGCTGCTTGCCTCGCGCGGGCTATCGGGCACCGACCACGTCGACGGCCGGGAGAATCGCTCATGAACAGCTGGATGCATCATGCGCCCATTCTCCCCGTTGCCGTGCCGCTCATGGTGGGCGCTGCAATGCTGCTCGTCGGCGACACCCGGCGCAAAGTCAGGTTGACGTTGGGCGCCAGCGCCATCGTCATTCAGCTTGTACTTGCCGTCATCCTGCTCTGCCTGTCCTCTGGCTATATTGCCAGCGATTGGCCCGATGGCGTAGGCGTCTATCTGCTGGGCGACTGGCCAGCGCCGTTCGGCATTGTCGCAGTCGTGGACAGACTGTCTTCCATCATGCTGCTGCTCACAGCCATTCTGGGCGCGGCCACCTGGCTCTATTCCACAGCGCGCTGGGATCGTTCCGGCGTGCACTTTCATCCCCTGTTCCAGTTTCTGCTAATGGGCCTGAACGGCGCCTTCCTCACCGGCGACTTGTTCAATCTCTTTGTGTTCTTCGAGGTGCTGCTTGCCGCATCCTACGGCCTGATGCTGCACGGATCAGGCCGGGTGCGCGTCGCCGCGGGCCTGCATTATGTCGTGGTCAATCTGGTGGCGTCCTTCCTGCTGCTGATTGCCATGGCCATCATCTACGGCATCACCGGCACGCTGAACATGGCGGATCTGGCGCTGCACGCTGGCCTGCTCGATGGCGGAGATCGCCAGCTCTTCGAGGCCGGCGCGGCCATTCTGGGTATCGCTTTTCTCATCAAAGCCGCGGCGTGGCCACTGAACTTCTGGCTGCCTGCCACTTACGCCAATGCCTGCCCGCCCGTAGGCGCCGTCTTTGCCATCATGACCAAAGTCGGCATCTACTCGCTGCTGCGCATCGGCTCGCTGCTGCTGCCTACCGGCGCACCTGCCGCCTTCGGTGGCGAATGGATGTTTCCGCTGGGCATGGCAACGCTCGCGTTTGGCGCTATCGGGCTGCTGGCCGCCCCACAGGTCGAGCGCCAGGCGGGTTATTGCATCATTATGTCCTCAGGCACGCTGCTGGCCGCGCTCGGCATGCCCGGGGTGACACTGACCGGCCCCGCCCTGTTTTACCTTATCACCTCGGTCCTGACGTTGGGCGCGCTGTTCATGCTGCTCGAGCTGATCGAGCGCACCCAGTCTTTTGGGGCAGACATGCTGGCCGTCAGCCTGGAAGCCTTCGATCTCGAAGACCCCGAAACTTCAGACAGTTCAGACGACGTCGTAGGCGTTGCCATCCCTGCCGCGATGGCTTTTCTCGGCCTGTCCTTCATCGCCTGCGCGCTGCTGGTCACTGGCCTGCCGCCCCTATCGGGATTTGTCGCCAAGTTCTCGCTGCTGATCGCCGCGCTGGAAACCTCCTCCACCGACTCTCCTTCGGTTGCGGCCTGGTCGCTGGTTGCCGGCATGCTGCTCTCTGGGTTGGCCGGCATCATCGCATTCAGCCGCACCGGGATTCGGTTGTTCTGGAGTTCCGAAGAAACGATTACACCGCGCCTGCGTCTCAGCGAAGCCGGCCCGGTCGGCGTTCTCGTACTGGCCTGCGTTGGTCTTGCCCTGTGGGCAGCACCTGTCATGCATTACCTGGACGCCACGGCCAATTATCTGGACAGGCCGGAGTCTTATATTGACGCCGTTATCTCTCAAAGCTCCATCCGCAATGTCACGCCAGGAGGCACGCAATGAAGCGGCTGCTGGACCCCCTCGTACTGCCCGCCATGCTGCTCGCTCTGTGGCTGCTGCTGAACGACAGCCTTTCCATTGGCCAAATAGCGCTAGGTTTGCTTCTGGCTGCCATCCTGGCTGTTGCGCTGGCCGCATCGCGTCTGCGCCCCCTGCGCGCCTCGCCACGTCATCCACTGATCGCCCTCAAGTTGATCGGGCAAGTTTCCTGGGATATCGCCAAATCGAATATCGCGGTTGCCCGCATTATTTTGCAAGGAAAGAAATCTGACGCCACGCCTGGCTTTATCAAGATTCCCTTGCGCATACGAGACCCCCATGGCCTGGCCGCCCTGGCATGCATCGTCACCTATACGCCAGGCACTGTATGGGCAGAATATTCCGACAAAGACGGCATACTCACGCTGCACGTGCTCGACCTGAAAGACGAACAGGCCTGGCTGGATACTATCCAACTGCGCTATGAAAGTCCTTTACTGGAGATTTTCGAATGAACGACTCTGCCATGAACATTCTTGTGTACTGGGCAGCCAATTTCGCGTTGGGATGCTTTGCGCTGGCGCTTGTCCTCGCGGCAATGCGGATGCTGCGGGGGCCCACGGCGGCAGACCGAGCCCTGGCACTGGATACCATGTACATCAATGGCATGCTTATCCTTCTGGTGCTTGGGCTGCATTTCAGCTCGGAACTCTATTTCGACATCGCTTTGCTGATAAGCATGTCCGGTTTCGTCGGTTCTGTGGCCATGGCCAAGTTCCTGTTGCGAGGTGAGGTCATCGAACCATGATGGATTATCTTGTGGGCATACCTGTTGCCCTGCTGCTCGTTGCTGCTGGCGTGCTCACACTAACGGGCTCGCTTGGTTTACTGCGCATGTCGACCTTTTTCAAACGCATTCATGCCCCCACGCTGGGCAACACCCTGGGCGTGTTCTGCGTATTGGTTGCCACCATTTTGCTTGCCTCGACGCATGAACGACATCTGGTTGTACACCCGATACTCATCACGATTTTCCTGTTCATTACGTCGCCAGTCACTGCCATGTTGCTCATGCGCGCGGCCATTCGCCGCAAAGCAGAAGAACTGCAAGAAAATGACGAGGTCGTGATTGCCCAGGGTCCCAGCGACACGCCGGCAGCTGAGCCGGCACCCGTGAAAACGCCAGAGTCAGATCAACCCTCCTGACGAGGGCTGGCGCCCGCCACGATATGTTTAGTTACGTATGCCGCCTACAGGCTCTATATACTGTACAAAATGAGGCTTCCCATCCGGGAGACTGATTCTGACAAGGAGCAGGCTCATGACACTTACACGCACCCTATTCTCTCGACTTCTTCTGTGCACGTTCACACTCGGTGCTTGTGCTGCTGCTGGCGCAACAGGCACTGTGAGCGAGGCCGATGCGCAAGCTCGCTACGAGGCCGATGTAGCTCGCTGCAAAGCCGGACAGACAAACCAGGATGAAGCGACGTGCATTCAAGAAGCTGGCGCAGCGCTCGAAGAAACCAAGCGCAACCGGTTGACCGACAAGAATTCGAATTTTGATCAAAACCAGGTAAATCGATGCAACAGTCTGCCTGTCGCAGAACGCAGTGACTGCTTGCAGCAAATGTCGGGAACCAATACCACCACAGCGGGCAGCGTGAGCGGTGGCGGCGTATTACGCGAAACCACAATCACCGTCCCGCCAGGCACACCGGGCTCCACCACGACTACGCCGCCGGCTGGCTCGGCGATGCCCGATGCCCCGGCAGTGCCTTCTACAAGCACGCCGGCTATGCCTGATGCCTCAACAGTGCCTTCCACAGGCGCGTCTCCGACCATGCCTGGCGCGTCGAGTGAGCCTGCCACACCAGCCATGCCAGCCGCGCCTGCCACACCAGCTCCCGGCACAGGGGTTACGCAGTAAGCTACAAGCGAAATTATTCCTGGCGAGTCAGTTTGGCGCCAATCCGTGGCCCCGGAAAAACCAAGGTAATCCGGGTGCCCGGAAACTCGGGGCGGCTTGTGAGATTCCACCAGGCGCCATGAGCGCGAGCTATTTCGCGTACGATGGCGAGCCCGAGGCCCGAGCCTTCAGCCCCGGCCTGAGGCGATCGGTAGAATGCCTCGAAAACCCGTTCTGCATCTTGTGCGCCTATACCCTTTCCGTCGTCTTCGACGCTCAGTGACGGAGGGTTCGCCCCCACTTTGAGCTTGACGGACGTGGCGCCCTCGGCGTAACGCAGTGCGTTGTCAATCAAATTGCTCAACAACTCTTCCAACAGCAGAGAATCCACATCAACCCATACGGGTTCAGCCGGCGCTTCCATCTGTATATCAAGATGACGGGCACGCGCAGAGGGAATCCATTCCGCCGCACTCTCGCGCACCCATTCGGACAAGTCAGTGCGCACAAAACTGTCTTGAGGACGTGTTGAAGAATCTGCCCGGGCCAGCACCAGTAATTGTTGCCCCAACCGTATCATGCGATCAGTGACATTCTTGATACGCTCTGCCCGCTCGCGTACATCGTCGGGCAAGGTGTGGGTGAGCATGAGCTCCGATTCAAGTTTCAACCCGGTGAGCGGGGTACGCAATTGATGTGCGGCATGCCCGATAAAGCGCTTTTGCGCTTGCATGGAATCGTCTAGCCGCAGGAGCAGATCATTGAAATGTGTGACAAGGGGCGCAACCTCTGTTGGCAACCCAGCCTCACCGAGAGGCTGTAAATCGTCAATGGAGCGTTGATTGATTTCGCGAGAAAGGCGGTTAATGGACGCGAGCCCCGAACGGACGCCGGAAATGAGTATCCAGGCAAATGCAGATACCAGGAAGATCTGACCAATGACCATGGTCCAGAAGATATCGCGCAGGAGCCAGGCCTCCAGCGTCATCTTGCGCGTCATGATCCAAGTGACCGTGAGGTCTATCATCACCAGCAGCACAACTGCTGGGAACAAGCGCAGCACAAGGTGGCGCGCAAGAGAGCCCGGCGGCATAAGCACCCGCCAGAAATTAACCGGCGGCACTTTCCACATCGAGAAGGTAGCCAAAGCCGCGCACCGTTTGGATGCCGGCCCCGGTACCTTCTAGCCGTTTACGCAGTCGGTACACATAGACCTCGACCGCATTCTCGCTGAAATCAGCATCCCATGCCGACAGTGAATTGACGATCTGCCGCTTGGTGACCACGCGGCCAGCACGCGCCATGAGCATTTCCAGCACAGAAAGTTCACGCACCGACAGGGCAAGCCGTTCGCCATTTACGCGCACTTCGCGCCCGACGGAATCGAACACCAGCGGACCCGCTTCGATGGTGGGTTGTGCCTGCCCCGCGCGTCTGCGTCCAAATGCACGCACGCGCGCAGCAAGCTCTGCGAGCTCGAATGGCTTGGTGACATAATCGTCGGCGCCTGCGTCCAATCCTGCAACGCGATCTTCGACGCCATCGCGCGCTGTAAGAATGAGCACGGGAACCTGCTCGTTGTTGGCCCTGAGCTTGCGCAATATTTCCAATCCGCTTTCGCCTGGCAAGTTGAGATCAAGCAATAGCAGGTCGTAACTTTGCCCGGCAACAGCGCCAACTACCTGTTCACCATCGGTGAGCCAATCCACAGCGTAGCCTTGTTCCATCAGGAACTCCTGCAACGCATGGCCCAACGTGGTGTCGTCTTCAATAACTAGGACTCTCATGGGAAGATTCTATATCGAACTGGAACAAAACGGCAGATTTGACGAAAGCACGCGCCCAACCGTTACAAAACTGAACAGCAGCTAAATAACGCCGGCGTGAGAAAGCAAATCGGCGGCCCTTTGGGCCGCCGATTTGTATGCCTGAAACGGACCCTCCTAGGGTTGGCCCGTAACGGTTGCAGTTGGCACAGCACCAGCCCCTGCTTCTGCGGCCGCCGGGGTGGCGGCTGGCGAGCCGGGTAGCGAACCTGGTGCAGACATATCGGTACCAGGCCGGGTGATGAAGCCGAGCCGCTTTAGCCCAGCGCCCTTGGCCTCGCTCATAATGCGTGCCAGCACTTCATAGCGAGTGTTCAGGTCCGCGCGAATACGTAGTTCGGGCTGAGGATCCTGCTTGGCCTCTGTGGCAAACTGTAGCTTGAGTGCTTCGGGACTGATCGGCGTCTCGTTCCAGAACATGGCGCCATCGGCGTCTACCGCAAGATCGATAGCCTTGGGCTCCTGTTCGACCGGCTGCGCGCTAGCCTGAGGGACGTTAATCTTGATCGAATGGCTAAGCAGCGGTGCGGTGATGATGAAGATCACAAGCAAAACCAGCATGACGTCGATAAGCGGCACCATGTTGATTTCGTTGACGGTGTGGCTGCCCGCCTTGCTGTTAAAGCTTCCGAAAGCCATTTAGTTTCCTTTGGAGGCTGCAAGCGTCACGCGACGCCCTTTTCCATTCCACTCGAAGGCTTGTTGGCCCGTGGACAGGAAGGTGAACAGATCATGGGCAAACGCATCCAGGCGAGCCAGATAAACACGATTGCCCCGCACGAAACCGTTATAGGCAAGCACCGCCGGAATCGCGACAGCCAGACCCAGGCCTGTCATGATGAGCGCTTCGCCGACGGGGCCTGCGATGCGGTTGATGGTGACACCATCAGTAGACATGCCGATTCCGACCAATGCGTGATAAACGCCCCACACCGTACCGAACAACCCTACGAAAGGCGCCGTGGAGCCGATGGAGGCGAGAACTGTAAGACCATTCTCGAACTTTGCGGTTTCCTCATCAATGACCTTGCGGATGGTGCGTGTCACGAAGGCACCGGTAGAGCCTTTTTCTTCGAGTTTGAGCGCGCCGTACTTGGCATGGTGATTCTGCGCGTGAATGGCGTGACTGGCCAGGTGTGCAAAGGGCTCGCTGGCGCCATGCGTGCGAATTTCGTTCTCGACCTGATCGAGCGAGCTGGCAGCCCAGAATTCGCGCAGGAACTTGTTGGACCGGCTGCGCGTACGCCAGTTGGTGAATGATTTTACGAAGATCAGATACCAGCTGATCAGCGACATGAGCACCAGAATACCGAACAAGGATTTGCCAACCAGGTCGCTTTGGGAGATGAAATGCAGCATGCCGGTTGCAGTCACCTTGGTATCTGCTGCGACGGATGCTGCCTCGGCGGCCGCTGGCGCCGCGTCGCCTACCTGGGCCAGCACATGCATCGCGCTATTGAGTAAATCGAACATTCGTCGGTCCTATAAAACAAAGTCAAATGGGATATCGGCCATCGCCCTGTAGGCAATGCCGTTTTCTGTATAAGGCTTGAAGCGCGCGGATCTGGCTGCCTTCAGAGCGGACTCGTCCAACCTCTCGTAGCCGGACGTGGACTGCACCGAAGCATTCAAGACAGAGCCCTCGGGCGAAATAAGTACGCGGATGACCACACGCCCCTGCTCTCCTCGCCGTTCGGATGCGCGCGGATAGACAGGCGCAGGACGGCGGCCAAGATAGTCGACCTTGCCGATCATTCTCGGACGATTCGGATCGACAGGCTTGGCAGGCGCCTTAGGTGCAGCAGGCGCCGCGGCCTGGCCCGACGGCGCAGCTTCCTTGATAACAGGCGCAGGCTTCTCAACGGGCTTGGGCTGTGGCTTAGGTTTTGGCTTGGGCTTGGGTTTGGGTTTTGGTTCAGGCTTGGGCTCGGGCTTTGGAGGCGGTGGCGGAGGTGTGATCGCCTCGGGTTCGGGCTCTTCAACAACTGGTTCGGGCTCGGGTTCGGGCTCAATCACGGGTTCGGGTTCAGGCTCGACGACAGGTTCCGGCTCGGGCTCCGGTTCGACAACGGGCTCGGGCGGCTCGATGACCTCTGGCTCCGGTTGTGCGATTTCTTCCGCGGGTTCCTCGACTGGGGCTGCGTCCACGACTTCGTCGGCGATCTCTACAAAGCGTACTTCAACAGATTCGGGAAGTTCTATTTCTGGCTCGGGAGGCGATGCAATGATAGCTGCCAAGACAGCTAAATGCAGGCCGAGCGCGCCCAGGGCGCCGGCAACCTTGGTGATGACCAGGCGTTGATTTGCTTGAACACGAAAACGCGACATGAATCCAGCGGTGAAAAGTGATTGCACAGCGAGTGTAAACCGCACAATCCGCTGTATGCTAAGTGCCGAATAATAGCATTAATGCGAACCATTCGCAATTGAATAAGTGGCCAAAATGTAAACAAATAACATGTCAACTCTGGCTAATACGCATGTAGTGCTGTGCAAGTCATCCGCAGGCTGACATTCTTATCCTCGCGCGGTATGCAGCGCCCCTCACCACGGCGCGGGGGCAACCCCGGCCGGGCTGGCCCGGCCTTTCTCGTCCTCGCGCGATGCGCGCAGGCGCATCGCTTCCTGGGCCAAATGAAAAATGGCTGTCTTGCGACAGCCATTTTTTGTATCGGGTGGTGCCCAGGAGAGGACTCGGTCACACTGGCGCGACCCCGGCCGGGCTGGCAGGCCCGGCCTTTCTCGTCCTCACGCGATGCGCGCAGGCGCATCGCTTCCTGGGCCAAATGAAAAATGGCTGTCTTGCGACAGCCATTTTTTGTATCGGGTGGTGCCCAGGAGAGGACTCGAACCTCCACACCTTGCGGCACATGGACCTGAACCATGCGCGTCTACCAATTCCGCCACCTGGGCACATGCTGCACGGCTAATGCTTCGCGTGCACGGCAATCTCTTCAACAGAGACGCGAAATAATAACAGACTTTTACCTCGCGCGTGGAGCGGGCGCTGGTGTGATCAGCCTTGCTCTCCTCGCCGCTCCCACACAACGCTGAACCCGACAGCGCACCACCCTGAGAGCGTTTCTGTATTAACGAAATCCTATACGGGTAATCCCGTATGAAAATTATCTTTCATCAAGCAGATAATCATGTAAATTTACTATCTTTCTGTACTACCTGCCAATTACTCACGCGAATTGGCTTTATGGGCCACCCTTATAGTGAGCAAACAAAAACCTTCCGTCGACACAACGGCCTCTTCCATCGCTGGCAGAATCGCCAACACCATGTCCACCCTGAGCGCTTCACACCGGCGCATGGCGGACTACGTACTGGCCCATCCGTTCAAAGTCGCCATGATGTCCATCGATGAGTTCGCGCAAGAATGCGAGGTATCCATCGCCACCGCGAACCGGTTCGCCCGGGCGCTTGGGCTGCCCGGCTATCCACAGTTTCGCGCGGAACTGGCCCGTGGTTTCGAGGAAACGCTGGAACCCATCGAACGGCTGCGCCTGGAGCGAGGCAAATCCGCCAGTGCTGCCGACATCATCGCTGCCTCACTTTACGAAGATCAGCGCAATTTTGAATTGACACGTATGTCACTGAGCGCCGAACAATGCGAACGCGCCGTTCAGGCCGTGCTCACAGCGCATCGCGTGTTCATCATTGGTTTTGGTTCCAGCGGATTTCTCGCAGGTTTGCTGCAGCGTGGCCTGAGCCTGCATTGCGCCATGGTGGAATCGCTGGCCGGCCCGGGCGGCGTCTCTCATGCAGCACGAGAGCTTTCGCGTATCACGCCCGACGACCTGGTCATCGCGATCGCGTTTCCGCGTTATCTGGCCGACACCATCACATTGACCAAGGCCGCCAAGGCACGAAGCGTTACGGTACTTGCGCTGACAGATAAGCCCAGCTCGCCGCTGGCTCCGCTGGCCGACATCAGTTTGTACGCGCATAGCCAGCGCCAATTGCTTTCCAATTCCGAGACGGCCGCGCTGGGCATGATAGAAGCCTTGTCGGCCGCCGTCGCGCATCAATCCAAGCATTCTGTTACGACAGCCGCCCTGCTCACTGAATCGGTGATGCCTTGGCTGATACATGGGGAACAACACAATGATTAAGCCTGTTCTGGCGATACACGGTGGCGCTGGCGCAATAGCCCGCGCCCAGACTACGCCCGCCGTCCGCCAGCAATATGAAGACGCACTGCGCGCCATACTGGCTGGCGGCGAGCGCGTATTGGCTCAGGGTGGATTGGCTTTGGATGCCGTCACTGAGGCAGTACGCCTGCTGGAAGAATGCCCGCTGTTCAATGCAGGGTATGGCGCTGTGTTCACCAAGACAGCAGAGCACGAGCTGGACGCCGCCATCATGGACGGGCGAACACGCAACTGTGGCTCGGTTGCGAACGTCAGGACCGTGCGCAACCCCATTCTGGCTGCGCGGGCGGTGATGGAGCACAGCCCTCATGTATTTTTTGTAGGGCAAAGCGCAGAAGCCTTTGCGCATGAACAAGGCCTGGAACGCGTGGAACCTTCGTATTTTTCCACGCCTGCACGGCGCGAGCAGCTGGCGTCAGCTCAGCGTTCGGGTAGCGAAAGCATTGTGCTGGACCATGATGCAGCGGCTGCCACGGCCCCACTGGATGAGCGCGACAAAATGGGGACGGTGGGCGCCGTGGCCATCGACTGCCACGGGAACCTTGCCGCAGCGACCTCCACCGGTGGCATGACCAACAAATGGCCAGGACGCATCGGCGACAGTCCCATCATCGGCGCAGGATGCTACGCCAACAATGCTACCTGCGCCGTATCCACCACCGGTAAAGGTGAGGCGTTCATCCGCGCCGTCGCTGCTTATGACGTTTCCGCCCAAATGGAATACGCCGGTCGCTCGCTCCAACAAGCCACTCATGACCTCATACACAACAAGCTGCCCGCCATCGATGGCGCAGGCGGACTGATCGCCATCGATGCTCAGGGGAATGTCGTCATGCCCTTCAATACAGAAGGCATGTACCGCGGCTACATCATTCAAGGCGATGCGCCTATTGTCGCAATACATCGATAGACAGCGGGCCGCGACGTTGCGAAGGCGCCGGCCTGGATGGCGACGGCATGTCAATGGTGCGACATCCTGAACGCTGCTCATTATTTTTTATGGATACACCGACCTGATGAAGGCACAGCAAACTCCTTCCCAATTGCTTTCCGAAAACCGTGTACTGCAGGTCGACGACCTGAGCGTACAGTTCAAGGGCGCCGAACGAACCATAGATGCCGTCAAGCATCTTTCATTTCATGTCGACAGGGGCGAGACACTGGCAATCGTTGGCGAATCAGGCTCGGGGAAGTCGGTCACATCGCTGGCGTTAATGCGTCTGGTCCATTACGGCGGCGGCCGCGTGATCAATGGGCAAATGCTGTTGCGAAGACGTAATGGCCAAATACTGGATCTGGCCACAGCCACCGGCGCGCAATTGCGTTCCGTGCGAGGCGCCGACATGGCGATGATTTTCCAGGAGCCGATGACATCGCTCAACCCGATCTTTTCGGTGGGTGACCAGATCGCCGAAACCCTGTGTCTGCATCAAGGCATGAGTGAACGGCAGGCGCTTGCCGAGGCGCTGCACATGCTGGATCAGGTGCGGATTCCCGATGCAAAGAATGTACTGGGCCGCTACCCACATCAGCTTTCAGGAGGCATGCGCCAGCGCGTGATGATTGCCATGGCGCTGGCCTGCAAACCTGCCTTGCTGATCGCGGATGAACCGACCACCGCGCTGGACGTAACGATACAGGCTCAAATACTTCAGTTGATCCGAGAGCTTCAGCGCGAAATGAACATGGGCGTCATCTTCATTACGCATGATATGGGTGTGGTAGCAGAGGTTTCTGACCGTGTGCTTGTCATGCTGCGCGGCGACAAGGTTGAATCTGGCCCCGCCCAGCAGATATTCGATCAGCCCGAACACCCTTATACCCGTGCGCTGCTGGCGGCGGTACCGCGGCTGGGCTCCATGCGCGGCACTGACCTGCCCGAACATTTTCCCGTGCTGTCGGCCACCGCCAGTGCCGCCGACGCAGCCGCCTTTGCATCTGCGCGGCTTGAGGAACACACCGCGCGCCAGGATCACACCGAACACGGCGCCAACAACAATACAGATGCCGCGGCCGCCCGTTCTGCCGCCATCGCACCTGCCAGTACCGTACAGCAGGGTGAACCGATTCTCAGCGTGCGCGATCTGTGTACGCGCTTCGACATCCGCACCGGTATTTTCAGTCGCGTAACGCGGCGCGTGCATGCGGTGGAAAAGGTCAGCTTTGATCTGTTTCCTGGCGAAACACTGGCGCTGGTAGGAGAATCCGGCTGCGGCAAATCCACGACCGGACGCTCATTGCTCAGGCTGGTCGAAAGCCAGGGCGGCGAGATCACCTTCCAGGGGCAGCAAATCGCAAGTCTGCACGGCCCTGCACTTCAGGCCCTGCGTCGCAACATTCAGTTCATTTTCCAGGACCCATTCGCCTCATTGGATCCACGCGTCACCGTAGGCTATTCCATCATCGAACCGCTGCTGATACACAAGGTGATGTCGCAGCGCGACGCAGAAAAACGGATGATCTGGCTGCTGGACAAGGTAGGCTTGCCGCGTGACGCGGCCCAGCGTTATCCGCATGAGTTTTCCGGCGGACAGCGGCAACGCATCTGTATTGCCCGCGCGCTCTCGCTCAGCCCCAAGGTAGTGATCGCGGACGAGTCCGTCTCCGCGCTCGATGTATCCATTCAGGCGCAGATTGTGAACCTGCTCATCGATCTACAGCAAGAAATGGGGATTGCCTTTTTGTTCATCTCGCACGACATGGCTGTCGTGGAGCGTGTCAGCCACCGGGTAGCGGTGATGTATCTGGGCCAGATCGTCGAAATGGGCCCGCGGCGCGCCATTTTTGAGAACCCTCAACACCCCTACACCAAAAAACTGATGGCGGCCGTTCCGATTGCGGATCCGGCGCGCCGGCATCTCGACCGCAAGCTATTGGTCGGCGAAATTCCCAGCCCCATACGGCGTGTAGGCGATGAGCCTATCGTCCAACCTCTCATCGAGGTGGCGGCTGGCCATTATGTAGCACACCATCAACCTGATGCTTCTTTTTAGTCGTCTGGAGGACAAAGCATGAAAAGCTTCAAGATCAAGAATACCGTGCTGGCAATGACACTGGCTACGGGCCTGTTCGCAGGTCTGCCAGCCATGGCCAGCGAAGACGTGACTGTCGCAGTCGAGATCGCCCTGGATTCGCTCGACCCCTACAACACCAACTCCACGCTTTCCCAGGCGGTGGGAAAAAGCTACTACGAAGGCCTGTTCCAGTTTGATAAAGACCTTAAGGTTCAACCGCTGCTGGCCGAAAGCTCTGAACCCAGCGAAGACGGGCTAAGCTACACCATCAAACTGCGGGACGGCATCAAGTTCCAGGATGGCACAGACTTCAATGCGGAAGCCGTCAAGGTCAACCTTGAGCGCGTGCTGGACAAGTCCAATGGCCTGGCGCGCTACAACCAGTTCAGCCGCATCAAAAGCGTGGACGCCGTGGATCCGCTCACCGTCAAGATTACGTTGAACGAGCCCTTCTCCGCCTTCATCAACTCGCTGGCTCATCCGTCGGCCATGATGATTTCTCCCGCGGCGCTCAAAAAATGGGGCAAGGACATTACCTTTCATCCCGTTGGCACCGGACCTTTTGAGTTTGTCGACTGGAAGCCTGCCGAGTACCTGAAGGTCAAGAAGTTCGACGGCTATTGGAACAAGGGCTATCCCAAGATCGATACCCTGACGTTCCGTACCGTGACCGACAACAACACGCGCGCCGCCATGGTACAGACGGGCGAAGCCCAGTTTGCCTACCCATTGCCTTTTGAACAAGCCAAGCTGCTGGAAAAGAACGACAAACTGGAAGTCGTCGCCGCGCCCTCCATCATCGCGCGCTACATCTCGATGAACATGCAGCACAAGCCCTTCGATGATGCACGCGTGCGCCAGGCGGTGAACTACGCCATCAACAAGGAAGCACTGGCCAAGGTTGCCTTTGCCGGCTATGCCTTTCCCTCGCAGGGTGTGGTTCCTCAGGGTGTTGCCTATGCCAAGAAGATGGATCCCTGGCCCTACGACCCCAAGAAAGCCAGGGAACTGCTGAAAGAAGCAGGCTACCCAGACGGCTTCAAAAGCATACTCTGGTCCGCCTATAACGACGGCACATCCGCCAAGGTCGTGCAGTTCCTGCAGCAGCAGCTCGGGCAAGTAGGCATCAAGGTTTCCGTGGAACTGCTTGAATCAGGGCAGCGCGTACAACGCGTGCAGTCCGCCCAGGATCCCAAGACAGCGCCTGTACGCATGTACTACGCAGGCTGGTCGGCCTCGACAGGCGAAGCCGACTGGGCGCTGCGCCCCTTGTTGGCAACCAGTGGCTGGCCACCTGTCTTCAACAATACCGCCTACTACTCCAACGCCAAGGTTGACGAGGACATCAAAGACGCCTTGCTGACGACCGATGACGCCAAGAAAACCGAGCTCTACGCGGATGCACAGGAACAGATCTGGAAAGATGCGCCATGGGCGTTTCTGACGACCATCAAGCTGTTGTCGGTGCATAACAAGAAGCTGACCGGCTTCAACGTCATGCCCGATGGCTCCTTCCAGTTCAAAGATGTCGACCTCCAACCCTGATTAGGGAACTCTGCGGCGGCTGCGCTTGACAGCCGGCCGCCGTGTATCTTGCTGCCATGTTCACATATATCGTCAAACGATTATTCGGCATGATTCCCACGCTACTGCTCGTTGCCGTCGTGGTTTTCCTGTTCGTACACGCCCTGCCAGGCGATCCCGCAAGACTTGCCGCCGGCCCTGAGGCCGATCAGGCAACCATAGAGGTTGTGCGCCACAAGCTCGGCCTCGATCTGCCTTTACCTCAACAATTTGTTCGCTATGTCACGCATATGATGCAGGGTGACTTGGGGAATTCACTCCGCACACGCCGCCCGGTATCCACCGAGATCGCCGAGCGCTTTATGCCTACGCTCCTGCTGACCCTCACCAGCATGATCTGGTCGGTCGTATTCGGTCTGGTCATTGGTGTGGTTTCCGCCGTATGGCGTAATCGCCTGCCGGACCGTGTCGGCATGACGGCGGCCGTATCCGGCATTTCGTTCCCGGCATTTGCCCTGGGAATGGTCTTGATGCAGATTTTCTCGGTGCAGCTGGGGTGGTTTCCCACCGTCGGTGCGGGAACCTGGCAGCACTATGTCCTACCTTCGATCACGCTGGGTGCCGGCGTCGCTGCCGTGATGGCGCGTTTTACCCGCGCAGCCTTTATCGAGGTGATGCAGGAAGACTATGTGCGCACGGCACGCGCCAAGGGCCTTGCCGAACGCATCGTCATCGTCAAGCACACCTTTCGCAACGCGCTTATTCCCGTCGTTACCATGATGGGCCTGCAGTTCGGCTTTCTGCTCGGCGGCTCCATCGTCGTCGAAGCCGTGTTCGCCTGGCCAGGTATGGGCAGCCTGCTGGTTGATGCGGTCAACCAGCGAGACTATCCGGTGATACAAGGCCTGATCCTGCTGTTTTCGCTGGAATTCATCGTCATCAACCTGATCGTCGATGTGTTGTACGGCATGATCAACCCTACCATACGCTACAAATAAGTGACCGCCATGACCCAAGCTACTTCCATCAGTCCGGCGCTCCCGCAGGCGGATGCCCCCATACGGACCCCCATGCGCGAATTCTGGCGCAAGTTTCGCAAGCAGAGACTGGCCATGTGGGCCGGCGTGTTTGTTGTGCTGCTCGTATTGCTGGCTATTCTGGCACCGTGGATCAGCCCATTTGATGCAGAGAACTACTTCGATTACGACGCCTTGAACAACCCACCGTCCTGGATTCACTGGATGGGCGTTGACTCCCTCGGGCGAGACATCTTCAGCCGCGTTCTGATGGGTTCACGTATCTCTCTGGCGGCAGGGTTTGTTTCCGTTGCGCTGGGAGCGCTGGTGGGCACCGTACTCGGGCTGCTGGCTGGCTACTACGAGGGCTGGTGGGATCGAATTGTAATGCGCATCTCCGACGTGCTGCTGGCATTTCCCGGCATCCTGCTTGCCATCGGTGTCGTGGCGGTATTGGGTTCCAGTATGGTGAACGTGATCATCGCGGTAGCGGTATTCAGTGTTCCCGCATTCGCGCGCCTTGTGCGCGGCAGTACCCTGGCCATCAAGAACATGACATACATCGAGGCCATGCGCAGCATCGGCGCATCGGATGCGGTCATCATATTCCGCCATATCCTGCCGGGCACCATATCGCCCATTGTGGTGTACGGGACAATGCGTATCGGCACTTCCATCATCACCGCAGCCAGCCTCTCCTTCCTGGGCATGGGCGCGCAACCGCCTACCCCAGAATGGGGCGCCATGCTCAATGAGGCGCGTTCCGACATGCTGCTGGCGCCGCACGTGGCGCTCTTTCCCGCGCTGGCTATTTTCCTGACCGTGCTGGCCTTCAATCTGCTGGGCGACGGCCTGCGCGACGCGCTGGATCCCAAGATAGACCGCTAACACAAGGCAGCCTTCCGCCCGGCTGTGGTCGGGACACCGCCCCCAACCCGCCAACAGTCGTTATGGCGCTACCGCCATTCTTTTAGCAAGTCATTTTTCTCATGCCGGATACCCATTTTTTTGCATCGCCCCGTATCGGATCGCTTCAATCGGGGCCCCATGACCGCCTCAGCGATGTGCCAGGCATAACGGTAGGCCACGCAACGCTGGCAAAAGAGGCCCTACAAACCGGTGTCACCGTCATTTTCCCGCATGAGGGTGACCTGTTTCTCGAGAAAACCCCTGCGGCGGCAACCGTCATCAATGGTTTCGGCAAAAGCCTGGGGCTGATTCAGTTGCAGGAACTTGGCGTCATCGAGACGCCCATCGCGCTCACGAATACGTTTTCAGTTGGCCAAGTGGCCACGGCACAGTTGCGGCAGTCCATTTCCAGGCACGTGGAGATTGGCCGCGAGTGGCCAACGGTCAATCCACTGGTACTCGAATGCCACGACGGCTATCTGAATGACATCCAGGCTTTCGCCATCCAGGAAACACACTACACGCAGGCCTGCGAGAGGGCGTCAGCCGATTTCGCACAAGGGTCGGTGGGTGCGGGCCGCGGGATGTCATCCTTTCATCTTAAAGGGGGAATAGGGTCTGCATCGCGCATCGCGCAGTGTGCAGCAGGCCATTACACCGTTGGCGCATTCGTGCTGTCCAATTTTGGCCGCCTGCCCAATCTGATCGTGGCTGGCCAGCCGCTGGGACGCGAACTGGCAAAACACCCAGCCGCTGGCGCGCCGGAGACTCTGCTGGAACAGGACAAGGGATCCATCATCATTGTACTGGCCACCAATGCACCGCTCGACACGCGGCAACTAGGGCGGCTATCCAGGCGGGCCGCCGCGGGCCTGGCACGTACGGGCTCCGTCTATGGCCATGGCAGCGGCGACATCGCGATCGCCCTGAGTACAGCCTATCGCATTCCCGCGCTGGCGCACGCACCCATGCCCAGCCTGCGCTTTCTGCATGAAACGAGCCTGGACCCCTTGTTTGAAGCGGCGGCCGAAGCCACTGAGCAGGCCATTGTCAATGCGTTGTGGGCCGCAACCACGATAAAGGGCCGGGATGGCCATACGCGAACGGCGATCCATGAACTATTACCTCAATGGCGCGAGCGCCTGACCCTTGGGAGTTCCCAATGAAAATACTGATTTCCGTAGATATCGAAGGCGTTGCCGGTGTGACGCACACAGAACAGACACGCAGCGGTAACCCGGAGTACGAACGTGCACGCGCCTGGATGACCGCCGAGGCCGACGCCGCCATCCGCGGCGCTTTTGACGGTGGCGCAACCGAAGTGCTGGTCAATGACTCGCACGGCGGTTTTCGAAATCTGCTTCTCGATCGTATGGATGAACGGGTGCAGATGGTAACGGGCAAGCCTCGCTATCTGGGCATGATGGCAGGCGCGGAACAAGGCTGCGATGCCGTATTTCTGATCGGCTACCACTCAGGCGCCGGCACGCCTGGCGTGCTTGCGCATACCAT
Source organism: Allopusillimonas ginsengisoli (assembly GCF_004153455.1). Lineage (GTDB taxonomy): Bacteria > Pseudomonadota > Gammaproteobacteria > Burkholderiales > Burkholderiaceae_B > Allopusillimonas > Allopusillimonas ginsengisoli. Next base: position 85,962 of record NZ_SDQE01000013.1, read on the forward strand.
CAATAGTTTCGCCTTCCGTCGCGTGGCCATCAATGGCGTCGAACTCAATGAGGCGGGTCTGTATGGGGCGCTTGCCGGCGAGCTTGGCGTTCCCGTCGCGCTCATGACAGGCGATGACGTATTTCTGGCCGAAACGCAGCCGCGTTTTCCCAACGCGCTTACCGTGCAGACCAAGCAAGCCCAAGGGCATGCCAGTTGTATTTCGCTCTCGCCCGCGCACGCCTGCAGTCTGATTCACCAGGCAGCGGTGGAGGCCATTTCGCAGGTGCCTTCTCTCCATCCATATCGCCTACCCGGCCCAGGCTTTCATTGCGAACTGGCCACGCAAACGACCGGCCAGGCGGACTTGTTCTGTCAATTGCCCATGCTCGAGCGCGTGAATGCCACAGCGCTCAGCTTTGAGGCAAACAGCATGGAAGCCCTTGTACGGATGCTTAACAGCCTGTCGGCAATGTCGTTCATGCTGCGTTGACCCGAAATGCACATGACGCCTGATGTCGCGGCGAGTGCGTCGTTAAGTGCCTGGCAAATACCCTTCAGGCTTTCGCGCCGTCGTACGTCTGTACATCCAGGGCATCGAGATCGATGGCAGGAACACAACGCAGGTTCACCGCGCATATAGGCGAGCCATCAGGCTTGGCGCCACGTGCAAACGCTTCAATCCCACAGGCCTGGCAAAATTGATGGTCTATTTTGTGCGTGTTGAACTTATAGGACCGCAACGCCTCGCTGCCTTGCGTCACCTCGAATTGACTCGCTGGAAAGAACGAGAGCAATGCCCCCCTGCGCCGACAATGTGAACAGTTGCAACTGATTGCGGTGGTGGGAGGCGGTGCATCGACCTTAAACTGGACAGCTCCGCAATGACAACTTCCCTCAAAAGACATAAATCGCTCCTCGGATGATGAACAGGAGCGAGGCGGCGTTTGCCACTGAATGCCGCTAGGTGGAGACCGCTTCCAGCTCCCTCCTGATTACGTCAATAATAAACCTCTGGCGTTTCAGCGGCATTCTATTCATGACGCTGGAGACACTTACGGCAAAAATCGGTGCGCCAGAATGGCGGAGAATCGGCACGCCCACCCCCATCACACCAGGCACAGCGGCGTTACCCACTGCAGACCAGCCGCGTTCCCTGGTGTTCTGGATGAGCCTTCGCATCTGGCTGGCTGTCATGCCGCCAAAACGGACAAGTTTTTTATCATTCGCTGCCAATACCAATTCAATGTCGTCATCTGCCAAATTGGACAACAGCGCCAGGCCAGCCGCCCCTACCCCCAACGGCTGGCGATAGCCGATGGTGACAGTAAGCACCTGGACGGGATATGAACCCAGTTCGCGATGAACGCACAAGGAATCGCCGTCCTCCCGCCGGATGAGAAAGGATGAATCGCCCGTCTGCGCGCTGATACGCTGCAAGACTGGCTTTAACTGCTCGATTGTGCCGGCAAGCGTTGATGACGCCGCAAAGCGCGCGTAGTTAAACACATAACGGCGCTGCGCATCTGGCTCAAGCAAATAGCCCTGCTCAACAAGGACATCGAGAAACCGATAAACCGTCGTGCGCTGAACGCCTGTCTGCCTGGCAATCTCCGCGACCTTAAGACCATCGCCACCTGCACGATGCATTACATCCATGATAAGCAAGCCCCGTGCAAAGGTCTTGGGTCCTGTCGTGTCAGCTTCCTGTGTGGCCATCGCCCATCCTGTTTGTCCAAATTATAGACATTGATCATATTCCTATCGCATATATGTTGCTAGCATCCTGGTGAAACAAGATCCATATTGTTCATATTATAGACAAAGGAGACACCATGAGCCCTCTCGCCTTCATACGCGGCATCGCCCCCATAAAACTGGGCGTCGCCACGCTGTGCGCTGCCCTTGCCTGGACATTGCCTCTCCAGGCCGTAGCGGCATATCCCGAAAAACCAGTCACCATTGTGGTCGGCTACGCCGCCGGTGGCGCAACAGATATCCTGGCGCGTGTCGTCGCCAACGCTTTGGCTAACGAGCTGGGCCAATCCGTTATCGTTGAAAACAAGGCAGGCGCCAACAGCAATATCGGCGCAGAATATGTCGCCCGCAGCAAAAGCGACGGCTACACCGTTTATGTAGGCACCATCGCCAACACGATCAACCGCTCGCTCTACGACAACCTCAACTACGATTATCTGAAGGACTTCGAACCCGTCGGGTTGATGGCGACGATTCCCAACGTATTGGTGGTCAACCCGAAAATACCCATCAACACTGTGGGCGAATATATCGACTATGCCAAGAAAAATCCCGGCAAACTTACCTGCGCGTCATCGGGCATCGGTTCGTCCATCCACATGTCCTGCGAACTCTTCAAGATCCAGACGGGTACGGACATATTGCATGTTCCCTATCGCGGCAGCGGCCCCGCAGTCGCCGACCTGCTGGGCGGACAGGTCGACTCCATGTTCGACAATTTGCCATCGTCCATCGCTCACATCAAGGCGAAGTCGCTACGTCCGCTGGCTGTAACGACCAAGGAGCGCGTGACCGCTCTTCCCGATACGCCAACCTTTGACGAATCGGGCATCAAAGATTTTTTTGTGCATTCATGGTTTGGACTCTCGGTGCCTGCAGGCACGCCTGCCGATGTCATCTCGACACTCAACGTCGCACTGAACAAGGCCCTGCAATCGCCCGATGTGGTATCAACGTTCGAGAAGAGCGGCTTCACCGCACCCGAACAACCCAATACACCGGAAACGCTGAAAGCATTTACGCAGTCGGAGATCGATAAGTGGGCCGACGTCGTCAAGAAAGCCAATCTTTCCGCTCACTGATACCGCCGCCGTCATCATCATCACGTCACCCAGAGTTGCATATGCTACCTATCGATTTCCTGCACCGAGCAGTACTGCTGTATCCCGACAATATTGCCATCGAAAGCGCTACGGGGCAGATGACTTATCGGGAACTAGGCGTCGCGGTGCGCGCGCTGGCATGTGCTCTGCAAGCCGTCGACCCCGAGCCTGGATCACGCGTCGCGATGTGTGCCGCAAACGCTCCGGAATACATCGTGGGAATGATGGCGATACTGGCGGCCGGGAAGGTATGGGTGCCCTTGAACTATCGCAGTACGACACCCGAACTGGCGCGGATTCTGGACGTTACTGCGCCGATCTCCATACTGGTCGATGTTGCGGGAAGCACGCTGATTCCTGACGGCAAGGGTCAAAAAATAAATTTCTCCGAATTCCGGGCGTTAGCGGGCGCTTATCGCGATCAGCAGCCGGTCGCCCATGTTCGAGACCGCAACGATACGCAGGCAATCAAATTCACTGGAGGAACCACCGGCTTGCCCAAAGGCGTTATGCAACCGTGCAGGGCCTGGATGGCGAACATCATCAACCAGATCGGCGGATGGGATATCACGGCAGACGACAAGTTCGTTATCTGCGCGCCCATCAGCCATGGCACCGGCACCTATGTACTGCCATTTCTGGCGCAGGGCGCCACGCTGGTGCTCTGCCCATCCAACAATGCTGCCGACATTCTGCATGCATTCGAAACGCTGGGCGGCACCATCACTTTCATGCCGCCCACGCTCATCTACAAACTGATGGCGACACCGGGCGCACGAAGAGAAAACTTTCCGAATCTGCGCCTGATGATTTATGGGGGCGCACCGATGCCCGTTGAAAAAATCGCCATGGCCCAAGCGTTCTTTGGGCCCGTCATTGCGACGACCTATGGCCAAACAGAAGCCCCTCAAATCGCTACGCTGTTGCGACCCCATGAACTGATGGACCCCGACAACCAAGCCTCCGCTGGCCGAGCCACGTGGTATACGGACATCGCCATCGTGGATTCTGATGGGCGCACGCTGGCGCCAGGCGAGACAGGCGAAATCACGATACAGGGTGAGCTTGTCATGACGGGATACTGGAAATTACCGGAAAAAACCGCAGAGACCATCAAGAACAATCGTCTGCACACCGGCGATGTCGGTTATCTCGATGAGCGCGGATTTCTGTACATTAAGGACAGACTGCGCGACGTCATCATCACAGGCGGTTTCAATGTCTACCCTATCGACGTAGAAGGCGCTTTGTCGCAGCACCCAGCCGTGCATGAAGCCGCCGTATTCGGAATGGCGGACGACAAATGGGGCGAAACCGTCAATGCGGCGGTCGAACTCAAGCCTGGCCACGCCATCACAGAAGACCAGCTCAGGGCATTCGTACGAGAAAAGCTGGGTCCGGTGCAAACCCCCAAGCATATTCACTTCTACCAAAGCCTGCCACGCTCGTCCGTTGGCAAGGTGCTGAAAACCGTGATCAAGGAACAAGCCTTAGCTGCCTCGACGCACTCCGAAAGCCGCTGAGCCACATACATTCAGGAGACGCTACTTATGAAGCAACCTACGCCAACCACGGAGCTTTGCGCCCACACGCTGACCGGCATGAATTATCGGGACAAAGACCTGGTCAATGAATTGATCGGCGAGCGCACTTTTACCGATGTCATGTTCACCCAGATCATGGGCCGTCGGCCGCGCCCGGTCGATCTACGCATCGTCGACGCGGTGCTGATTACGCTGATGGAACACGGTCTGACCCCCAGCGCCATCGCGACCCGCTTGATCTATATGAGCGCCCCGGAGAATCTGCAGGGAGCGGTTTCTGCTGGCATTCTGGCCGTAGGAAGCCAGTTTGTCGGCACCATGGAAAACTGCGCCGCCCTGCTCGAACGCATCCTGGCCTCGAGCCACCCAGAGCAGGAAGCTCGCGCCATCGCTGTGTCATTCAAGGAGACCAAGGCACACTTGCCCGGGTTCGGCCACCATCTGCACAAGCCCGACGACCCTCGGTCACTGAAACTCATCGCACTCGCACAGCGCGAATCCGAGCTGCCACAGCAGCATGTGAACGCGCTGCTCACCCTGAACCACGCGATTGACGGCGTGTATGGCAAACACATCACCATCAATGCGACAGGGGCTGTCGCTGCGCTGCTGGGAGAGATAGGCATCCCCACGAAACTGATGCGTGGATTTGCGGTCATTTCGCGTGCAGCCGGACTTGTTTCCCATATCGCAGAAGAGCAGCGCACCCCCAGCGGTCGCTATATCTGGGAAAACATCGATCAAGCCATCCCTTACGTCAAAAACAGCACCGAGCGCTGAGTCATGCAGTTCAACGATAAGACGATCTTCGTGGGCGGCGCTGGCAGCAGTGCCCCAGGCTGGAGCATAGGCAAAGCGAGCTGCGTAGTGCTGGCGCGTCTGGGCGCGCGTATCGTCGCCGTAGACCGCAGCCTGGACGCCGCCGAGGATGCTGCGCGAGAGGTACGCAAGGCGGGCGGCACTGCCTTGCCTTTACAAGCCGATGTCGCCGACGCATCCGCCATGGCCGGAGCCGTGGCGCAAGCGACAAGAAAGTACGGCGGCATCGATGTGTACATCGCCAATGCCGGCATCGGAAAAATGGGCGGTGTGGCTGAAACTGATCCCACCGACTTGCATCACATCCACCAGGTCAACGTACAAAGCCTGCTGATTGGCAGCAAACTGATTATTCCTGCCATGCTGAAGCGCGGGGGAGGTTCGATTGTCACGGTTTCCTCCATAGCCGGCATACGCTACGTAGGCTATCCTCACCTGGCATACAGCGTCACCAAGGCTGCGGTCATTCATTTCACTCGCATGCTGGCCCAGGAATACGCAGAACAGGGTATTCGCGCGAATACCGTCGTACCCGGGCTGATCGACACGCCCAGAATCCAGGCTAATGTCGCGCGGGCCTATTCCGAAAGCGCAAGCGCAGACGCCATGCGAGCCGCACGCAATCAACAGGTTCCCATGAGGCGCATGGGTTCAGCCTGGGAGGTGGCAAATGCCATTGCCTTCCTGGCTTCAGACGGCGCGTCGTATATTACAGGGACTGAGCTTGTTGTCGATGGTGGCATCACCGGAAAATTCAACTGAAGATATTGCTTCTTCGCCGATATTGCAATTTCCCGTAAAATTGTCCGCCCTAACTGGAAAAACTTATGGCGGACGCTTACGAGCCCCTGTTTCATGGCCTTGAAACACATGGCTGGGCCGTGCAAGACCAGCTCTTGCCCGCACCGGTAGTCATGCAACTTTACCTTGCGAGCAGATACGCTTGGCGTCAAGGCTTCTTTCACGAAGCGCAAATCGGCTCGCCCGATCATCCCATCAGAAACCTGTCGATACGCGGCGACACGATACACTGGCTGGATCAGAACAATGCCATCCAAGGCTGCGTGGCCTTCCAGAGATGGGCTGACAACCTTCAGCTGCTCATGAACAGGCATTTTTTCCTGGGATTGCGCCGATCAGAGTTCCACTTCGCACGGTATGACAAGGGCCTGGGCTATCGGCAACATATGGATCAGCATCGCGGCCAGCCACACCGCAAGATTTCACTGGTACTTTATCTGAACCGGACATGGCACCAGCCGGATGGCGGCGAACTGTGCCTCTATGCGCCAGGCGATAAAACCCGGGAAATACGCCGCATCCTTCCTCAGTTCGGGCGCGTGGTTCTGTTCCGGAGCGATCTCATTCCCCATGCCGTTCTGCCCTGCAACCGGCCTCGTTGGAGCCTGACGGGCTGGTTCCGCACCGACAGCCTGCTGCTGGATACCATTGTGGCGTCACCCGCATCCAACGACGATCCCTTTCCGGGCGCGACGCCTTCGGGTGCTGCAGCCTGAGCAAGCTATCCGGCAAGCGCAAAGCGCTGCATTACAACAGCAGTCCGACCGGCAAAGGAACCTGCAGTATCTCTTTGAACAGCACATACAACACGCCTATCACCAGCAACCCGCTCGCAGAATAAACAAGCATTGTGCGAGGCGTCCATTTATCGTAGTTGCCAACAAGCAGCGCCAACGCAAAACACACGACACTGGTAGTGAGGAAGCCTATATGCTCGAATGAAAATGCCCAAATCAGCATGATCAGGAACATCAACAGGCGCCTTATTCCAGATCCGCCGGTTTCATGCTCGACACGCCTTGGCTTGCGCACACACTGAATCAAATACACAAGCGATAGCAGCATCATCAGCGTAGCGATCGTGCGGGGGAACACCGCACCAAGCGGTGAATAATTCCCAGCTGCCCACAAAATCCCAGCCCCCAGCAACAAAAACAACAGGCAGGCAATCATCCCCCTGACGTCCCGCTCATGCGGGCGGGTTTCTTGCGTCATGATTGCACTCCTTTTTTCTTTTTGAGCCGTTGCCGCAGCAGCGGATACATAAGCGTTACGAGCACCAACATGATGATCCCGATGCTGAGCGGCCGAGTAAAGAACTCTGCAAGCACATTGCCGCGGGCATTGCCAATCAGATAACCCTGAACAAATCCAGACTCCGCAATGCTACCCAGGATAAGTCCCAGCACAATGGGCGATTGGGAAAAACCGAAGCGTGCAAGCCACCAGCCTATGCCGCCCAGAACGACCATCAGAATCACGTCGTTGGCATTGTTATTTACCGCATAACTTCCCAGCACCGTCAGAAAGGCAACCGAAGGCGCCAGCACAGCCTTGGGAACCGCAACCAGCAGACGAAAGGCATAGCGTCCGAAAAACAACCCGACCGGAAGCATCAGCACAGTCGCAAGTATCAATCCATACATAAACGTAAAGACGATTTCGCTTTGCTCTGTGAACAACTGCGGACCAACCCTGATGCCTTGCACCAGCAGCGCACCCAGTATCACCGCATCCGGAGGGGTGCCAGGTATACCGAGCACCAGCGTAGGCACAAACCCGCCCCCTACTGTAGCGTTATTGGCAGACTCCGTGGCGACCACGGCATCAGGCACACCCGTTCCGTAAAGTTCGGGCGTTTTGGACGACCGCCGCGATTCAGAATACGAAACCAGAGCGGCGATAGACCCCCCCGCACCTGGCAAAATTCCTACGACCGTGCCGATAACGGAGCTTCTAATCAGATTGATGCGCCCCTTCCAGCATACGCTGAGCGCTTCGGCCAATCGATAGCCGGCGCCGTGCTTCCCCATCTTCATATGAGGGTTTGGCGTTGCGACCAAATCGATCAACACAGGCACGCAATAAAGCCCAATCAAGGCTGACACAATATCCAGCCCGCCCAGCAATGTCTGGGACCCACCCGTGAATCGTACGTCGCCACCGACTTCGGCCAACCCTATCATCGACAAGAGCAAGCCAATACAGCCTCCAATGGCAGCCTTTATCAGACTTCCCGCCGCCAGGGATGATATGAGCGTAAGGCCAAACATGGCGAGCCAGAAATACTCGACCGGACCGAACCGCAAGGCAAATGTGGCCAGCGGCGGCGCCAGAAGAATAAGAAATGCTGCGCCAACCAGCCCGCCGAACACCGACGCGACACAAGCCAGCGTCAGCGCAAGGTCGCCATCGCCCTTCTTGGCCATGGGATAGCCATCAAAGGTCGTTGCAATTGCCGACGGTGTGCCTGGCGTATTAAGCAGAATGGCTGCGTACGCACCGCCATAAATCGCGCCGGTGTATATCGCACCCAGCGCAATCAACGCGGTCGCGGGAGGAGCGCCGAACGTAAAGGGAACCAGTACGGCGACCGCCATTGTCGCCGTCAGTCCGGGCATGGCGCCAATAACAATACCTGCGCTAACCCCAGCCAAGGCAATCAGAAAATTGGCTGGCGACAGTACCTCAATCACGAATTCAAAGCCAGACATGCTCCTCCCTATCCATGCGTTGTTGAAGCCATCGCTGTCAGGTTGTCGTCGCTCAATGCGGCTTTATTCCGAGATCCTGGGCCGCGGCCTGCAATTCGGCCTTGGTTTTATCCATAAACGATTTCATCTCGTCCGGGCCAATATCGACCATGGTGAAACCGCTGTTTTCCATCTTCTTGATGAACTCAGGATCGGCATTGATCTTTCTGATGATGTCAGCCAGCGCCGCCTGCTTGTCTTCCGGCGTGGACTTGGGGACGGCAAGGCCGCGATAGACGCCACCGATCAGGTCATAGCCCAGCTCCTTGAAGGTAGGGCAATCCGGAATGGCCGGGTGCCGTTCCTCCAGCGCGACCGCAAGACACCTCACCTGATCGCCCAGCTGAAGCTTGACGGTGGTGTAGCCCCAAGAGGCATTCACCTGACTTCCCAATAGCGCTGTATTGACCGCGCCTGTACCCTTGAAGGGAATATAGGCCGTCTTGATATCTGCCATCCGATCGAAACGCGCCTTGGCCAGCTCATTGCCGGTTTTCGTGCCAGTACCACCAACGGTAATGCTGCCAGGGCTCGCTTTGGCCGCATTGACAAACTCCTCCAGCGTCTTGTACTTACTCGCCGCCGGCACAAGCAGCGCGTCGGGCGTGTAGTGAAACCAGTAGATAAGCTGAAGGTCGTCCGTTTTGTAGCCCACATTCTTGTCCATGGGCTGCAGAATGATATGGGGCAAGTTGGTACCCATCATGGTGTAGCCGTCGCCCGCCATGTTGTTCAGTTGCGACCAGCCAGCCGCACCGCCAGCGCCCGCCTTGTACTGAATGGCAATAGATTGCCCGCTATATTTCTTGAAAAACGGTTCTTGAAGCCGGGCCGAAACATCGGATTCACCTCCCGGGCCAAAAGGGATGATGTAGTTGATTGTATGCTCCGGAAACTCCGCAAAGGCGGATGCCGGCACAAAGAGCAATGCCGCTGCAAATGAGCACGCATAGCGGCTCTTGCGCATGATGAATTTCATGATTGTCTCCTTCCTTTTTTAGTTTGCTGCGTTTATCTCCTCGATACTGTCCGCTTTGTTATTGTTTGTTTCGATCATATCGCCCTGATACATTCATGTCAATTAAGTGATATATATGACCCATGAATCGAAAAATCAAATGCAATACATCCAAACATTTAATTTGTGGATATCATTGATGTTCTATATCTTATGTGCGTGCCAAGGCGAACGGCAACGCAGCGCATCAGGTGCGCTTGCCGTCTAGCCAGACCAACATTCAACAACAAGGGCTCATGCCATGACCAACTACTACGCCCCTCATGGTGGGCATCCCGCTCAAACTGAGCTGCTGACAGATCGGGCTATGTTTACAGAAGCCTATGCAGTCATTCCGAAAGGCGTGTACCGCGATATCGTCACCAGCAATCTGCCATTCTGGGACAACACTCGCCTTTGGGTGCTCGCCCGCCCGCTGTCTGGCTTTGCGGAAACATTCTCCCAATATATTGTCGAGGTAAGTCCGGGCGGGGGCAGCGACAAGCCCGAACTGGACCCCAACGCCGAAGGCGTACTGTTCGTTGTCGAGGGAGACATCACCCTGACGCTGCAAGGTACCGCCCATACGCTCAAGCCAGGCGGCTATGCATTCATTCCACCCGCATCCTCCTGGACGCTGCGCAACACCAGCGGGGAAGCAGCCCGTTTCCACTGGATACGCAAACATTATCAGGCCGTGGACGGGATCCCCCATCCCGAAGCTTTCGTCACCAATGAGCAGGATGTTGAAGCGGTGCCGATGCCAGGCACCGAAGGACGGTGGGCAACCTCTCGTTTCGTGGATCCGAGCGATGTCCGTCACGACATGCATGTGAATATCGTAACCTTCGAACCGGGCGGCGTCATTCCCTTCGCCGAAACGCACGTCATGGAACATGGCCTCTACGTGCTCGAAGGCAAGGCCGTTTATCGCCTGAATCAGGATTGGGTCGAGGTTGAGGCGGGCGACTTCATGTGGCTTCGTGCTTTCTGCCCGCAAGCCTGTTACGCAGGCGGCCCGGATCGCTTCCGCTACCTGCTGTACAAGGACGTGAACCGCCACATGAATCTGCTGCTGAACAGCCCGCGTTAATACACGCCGGCAACTGGCCTGCAACACGCGTTGTCCGGGATCAAAGGCGCTCCTTCTCCAGCATTGCAGAGAAGGCCGCCGTCAAATCCTTGACCAGCGGGTCGGCCGTGGGGCGGTGTATCAGCGCAATATCCATCGTATCGATAGGCGCAAATCCTTGCCTGTCGCTCAGCACCACATGCTCCAGCGTAACCGCCCTGGCCGGCAGAATGCTGATTCCCAGGCCATCCGCTACCGCAGCCTGTACGCCGCTGAGACTGGACGTGGTAAAGCTTATCCGCCAGCGACGCCCAAGCCGCTCCATGGCGTGGATCATGTCATCCCGGTATAAGCCGCGCGGTGGAAATACCACCAACGGAATAGGATCCTGATCAATCGAGGGATTGCGGGCGCTATCGATCCAACGCAACTTCTCAGGCCAGGATGCCACTGTCTCGCGGCTATTGCGGCGCTGCTTCACCAGCACCAGGTCCAATTCGCCATTGTCATACTTGTCGCTGACGTCTCGGCTCAGCCCGCTGGTCACCTCAAGTTTCACCTCCGGATGTTGGCGATTGAACGCAGCCAGCATGTCTGTCGTCGGGCCCGCCGCAAAGTCTTCGGGAACGCCAAGGCGCACGGTGACAGCCACGGCAGCGCCGGACAAGGCTTCCTGCATCTCATCGTTGAGGGCCAGCATCCGACGGGCATAGCCGAGCAAGATCTCTCCCGCATCGGTAGGCTGAATATTCCGGTTGCCGCGAACCAATAGCCTGTGTCCGGCAATCTCCTCAAGTCGCTGCACTTTCTGGCTAATGGTTGATTGTGTCGAATGCAGCCTGGTTGCAGCCGCTGTGAAGCTACAGCAATCCGCGACCATGACAACGGCTCTCAGCAAATCAAGATCGAACAGAGCCCTATTCAGTTTTACACTGACTACCATCTGGATAGTTATCTTTTAAATGTATTAGGAGGGTTTTACCATGTTACTCAGACGCCTATCCATTTATCTCATGTTCGGCACAGCCGCCCTGGCCTGCACGGCCACGGCAGCCAGCGATAACGCGCTGGATAAGGCGTTACAAGAAGCCGCGCAACATGGTCACGCAAAAAAAATACCGCTGCTGATCAACAACGGCGCAAACGTCGAAGCGCGTGACGCCAACGGAAGCACGCCGCTACTCATCGCGACTCTCCACAACGAAGTAGGCGCCGCAAGCGTTCTGATTGAGGCAGGCGCAGATGTCAACGCCAAAAACACCATCCAGGATAGCCCTTACCTCTACGCTGGCGCGCGAGGCCACAACGAGATACTGGCAATGACGCTGGCGCATGGCGCTGATCTTGAAAGCACAAACCGATATGGCGGCACTGCATTGATCCCTGCTGCTGAACGCGGACATGTGGAAACGGTGCGCACGCTGATCCAGGCTGGCGTCAACGTCAATCATGTAAATAATCTGGGCTGGACAGCCTTACTGGAAGCCATCATCCTGGGCGATGGCGGACCGAGACACGTTGAAATCGTACAGCTTCTGGTGGACGCCGGTGCGGACGCCAATCTGGCAGACGGACAAGGCGTCACACCCCTGCAACATGCCCGGCAACGCGGCTATGGCGATATAGAGGCAATCCTGTTACACGCGGGCGCGCAAAGCCGCTGACACCGCCTCCCCGGTTGGCTCGGCCCAACTGCCGGCGTTACGAACTGACCGACATCACCACAGCTCAAGCGCTGCCGATAATCTCCGGCGTGGCTATTCTTTCAATCCGATCTTCAATAGCTTGCCTGCCGATGCGTCGGTCAGCGCGTAGACATAGCCATCCGGGCCAACACGCACATCCCGGATACGTTCGTCGCGATCCTCTAGCAAACGCTCTTCATTGACCACCCGTACACCATCGAGCGTAAGCCTTATGAGCGCCTGCTCTTTCAGCGCCCCAATAAACACGGAATGCTGCCAGGCCGGAAAACGATCTGCATCATAAAATGCCATGCCTGATATCGCTGGCGATACCTTCCAGTAATACACCGGCTGCTCCGTGCCAGTAACCTCGGTACCCTTCGCTTCAGGAATGCGCAGGCCCGAGTAATTGATACCGTGGGTCGCCAGCGGCCAGCCGTAGTTCTTGCCTGCGGCCGGAATATTCAACTCGTCGCCTCCGCGCGGCCCGTGCTCATTGGTCCAAAGCTGGTCGAGCCACGGATTGAGCGCTGCCCCCTGCTGATTGCGGTGACCATAAGACCATATTTCAGGCCGTGCCTTACTGTTTCCGACAAATGGATTGTCTTCGGGAACACGACCATCTGGATAAATACGAACCACCTTGCCCTGGTGTTTATCGAGATCCTGGGCCGTTTCGCGCTGGTTGTTTTCGCCCAGGGCGATGAACAAATACCCCTTGTTGTCGAACACCAGACGCGAGCCAAAATGCGACCCCGTCGACAACTTGGGAAGCTGGCGGAATATGACGGTAAAGTCCTTCAAAGTTCGATGATCGCTGGAGAGGACGCCATAGCCCACAGCAGTCCCCGCCTTCCCGTCATCGCCCTGCTCCGCATAGGATAAGTAAACGCGTCGGCTTTCTTTGAAGTCGGGCGCAAGCGCCACGTCAAGCAAACCGCCCTGCGAGCGCGCATAGACATCGGGCACGCCTTGTATGGGATCCGACAGGCCGGCTGCAGGCTGCCACCAGCGCAAGTTGCCGGGCTTCTCTGTAATGAGTGCGCCGGCAGCATCCGGCAAAAACGCCAAGGACCAGGGATGATCAAGGCCAGTCAATAGCTCGCTGACCACGACCTCCTGTTGACCGACGGATGGCGCTGCCGCCTGTGCCACGGATGGCATGGCCACCCAGGGCAACCCGCCCCCGGCTAGCGCTATGCTCATGACGATAAGGGGCGCGCCAGCGCCGGATCGCCAATGCGGCCGTCGTCTGGAAGAGAAAGAGAGGTAAGAAAATTTCATTCTGCCGCGACTCCTTGGCGCACACACGTTTAGATCATAAAGGGCGCCGCCGCAGGTGGCAATGGGCTCGCGGTCACCTCCTTGCATGCCTATCCTGCTTGAATCGGCAGTAACAAGCCGCGTTGGCCCAAAGACGCATCAACGCGCCTGGATTCAGCGGGCGAAAAAAAAGCACTTGAATCAATTCAAGTGCTTTTCTATTACGCAGTGTTGTGGTGGGTGCTAACGGGTTCGAACCGCTGACCTACGCCTTGTAAGGGCGCCGCTCTACCAGCTGAGCTAAGCACCCGACGGATATTAAACCCTGCCGGCCACTATTGCTGCGCAACGAGATAAGGGCAAAATTATATCTTATTGTGAGAAATTGCGCAATTTCGCGGCTCTCGCCCTTTCGGCAGCTGGCGCCGGCGTGCCTGCACAACCTACCAGCTGCCGAGGCCTGTCTTGTTAGTTGACGGCGTCTTTCAGTGCCTTGCCTGGGCGGAATTTTGGCACACGAGCCTTCTTGATCTTGATGGTTTCGCCGGTACGGGGGTTACGGCCCGAGCGAGCTGCGCGTTCGGAAACGGCGAAGGTGCCGAAGCCAACGAGCGTTACCGTACCTTTCTTTTTAAGCGTCGTTTTCACGGCGCCGATAAAAGCCTCGAGCGCGCGGCCGGCGTCGGCCTTCGACAGATCGGCTTTGGTAGAGATATGTTCGATAAGCTCTGTTTTATTCATTTAAGGATTACCCCTAGAAGTTTGTTTTAACCAAAGCCATCCGGAGACGGACTTGGCTTCTTGATTGAGAAATACTGCCCACGATGTGTACATCAAGTAGTACCCACAAACGACAATGTGGGCGCAACCAGCTTGCGTTTCCGCGCCGGTTGGCTAACGCGTATTAAGCCTTTGAATAAAACGCGTGTCAAGAGGCAAACTGCTGAAAACCCGCATATTTACTCACTTTTCTGAACTTCTACAACACCAGAATAAATTTTTTCGAAACTTTACCATCTGGCTATGTTGATAAAGGTTCTGTTGTGCTAGCGTTAGCTGTGTGCCAATGCCTGATTGAAATCTTCAATCAAATCCTCGATATCCTCTATGCCTACGGACACCCGCAGCAGGTTATCTGAGATTCCCATCTGTGCCCGCCGCTCCGGCCCCATCTCGTAGTAGATGGTATGTGCGACGGGCAGCACCAACGTGCGGTTGTCGCCCAAATGCGTAGCCAATACAAGCACCTGCAAGCGATTCAGAAACTCGAACACATCAATATCGCCCGCCAGCTCTATCCCCATGAGCCCGCCGTAGCGACCACCAAACAACGACGTAGCCCGCTCATGCTGCGCATGGCTGTCCAAGCCCGGGTAATACACCTTGGCCACCTTGGGAAGCGCCGACAAATGATCGGCCAGCGATAAGGCGTTGTCACAAATCCGATGCATGCGCAGCGCCAATGTTTCAGCGCCCGTGGCGTGGCGATGCGCCGCATCCGAAGACAGCGTGCCCCCCATGTCCCTGAGCCCTTTCTTCTTGATCTGCGTCAAGCCCCAACTGGTTGACTTGCCTTTGCGATAGGGCTCAGCGATATTCGGATAGTCAGCCCAGTCATACAAACCGGTATCCGTAACGGCGCCGCCCAGCGCATTGCCATGGCCACCCACGTGCTTGGACAAGGCATTGACCACGAGCGAAGCGCCGACGTTGCGGCCCTTGAACAAGATAGGCGATGTAAGGGTGCCATCAATGACATAGACCAGGTTCTTCTCACCACAGAAATCGCCTATACCTTGCAGGTCGGCGACCTGGGTGCCAGGATTGGCCAGTGTCTCGGTAAACACCATGCGTGTTTGGGGTCGCCACGCATTGCGCACGTTGGCCGCGTCGGTGGCATCAACAAAGCTGATGTCCACGCCCAGGCCGGCTAGCGTGCCCAACAGGCTGTTGGTGTTGCCGAAAATATGCTGGCTGCAAATAAGATGATCGCCCATTTTCAGTAGAGAAAAGAACGTGGCGGTCAGCGCTGCCATACCGGTGGCAAAAGTGACGGTTCCGGCCCCCTCCTCCATCTGTGTCAGCTTGGCCTCAAGCGCCGCCGTCGTGGGGGTTCCCTGGCGCGCATAGGTAAACCCTGGCTTGCCCTGGAATACCGCGGCAAGTTCGCGTGAATCCGAAAACGCATACTCCACCGAAGTATGCATGGGCACATGAATGGCGCCGTATTCATCATTTGAACGCCGGTCTGAGTGGATGATGGTAGTGGTAAAGCCGTTCTTAGGCATATTAGTGGGCCAGAAAAAAGAGAACTAAATAAGCGTAATTTGTTTTATTTGCCGCCGGCAGAAAAGGCCTGGCGTTGCCGTACCGTTTCATACAGGCATACCGCGCTGGCGACACTGACATTAAGGCTTTCGACCGAGCCAAGCATGGGAATATGCACCAGCTCGTCGCAGGTTTCGCGTGTCAGGCGACGCATGCCCTCGCCTTCCGCGCCCATGACCCAAGCCATCGCACGCCGCGCATCGGTCTGGTGTATACCTTCAGTGGCCTCATCGTCTGTACCCACCAGCCAGACATCGCGCTCTTTCAAATCGCGCATCGTGCGAGCAAGATTCGTAACCATGATGTACGGAACCGTTTCAGCCGCGCCACAAGCCACTCGCTGCACGGTCTGGTTCAGGCCGACCGCCCGGTCACGGGGCGCGATCACGGCATGTACTCCGGCGGCATCCGCTGTCCGCAGGCACGCCCCCAAGTTGTGTGGATCGGTCACCCCATCGAGAATCAACAACAAGGGCGCGTGACCTTTGTCTTCAAGCGTGTCCAGCACTTCGTCCACATCAACCGCCAGCGAACGGGACTCAGCCAGTGCGACAACGCCCTGGTGGCGTGTACCTCGCGCCAGTCCGTCCAGCCGCTCCGCAGGGACAGGCCGCGGACGCAGGTTCGCCGCCTGGGCCTGCTGAATGAAGCCTTGCATGCGCTTGTCGCGCCGCGACGCTTCTACATAAAGCTCCTTGATGGAATCGGGCGCGTGGCGCAAACGGGCGACCACAGCGTGAAAGCCCGCCAGGACTTGAAGGGAAGACATGCTGTTCCTTATAAATAGCTCAGGATGGCATTGTAATCCTGCGCGAGGCTGCCCAATGAGCGAGCACGCCGGAACAGCTCGTCCAATGCCATACACAACCGCCTGAACGCGTTGTCGCCTTTGGCCGCTTCTGAGCAATCGACGAGCTCGTCTTGAGCATTAACGACGAGTACGCCCTCTTCCTGATTTGCGTGGTGCCGTCTCGGCCTTGGCGCTGCGCTTCGCATCCGCCCTGCGCTGGCGCGAGGTACCCTTGAGCTCTGCCGGCTTGGTGGGCGCAGCACGCTTGACCTTGCGCGGCGGCGCAGGCGAGGATTCCGACTCCAGCGCTGCCTTGAGCACCTTGAACCCCGTACCCTTGACCAGTCTGAACTCGATGCGTCGGGCTTCGAGATCCACACGAGACACCTGAACCTGTACGGCATCAGTCAGTCGGTAGCGCATCCCTGTACGCTCACCGCGTAGTTCATTCATGGACTCGTTGTACTGGAAGTAGTCCGATCCGAGCTCAGACACGTGCACCATGCCTTCAACAAACAGCGTATCCAGGGTAATGAATATGCCGAAGCTTGCCACACCAGTGACCCGACCGCTGAAGACCTCGCCCACTTTCTCTTTGACGAACCAGCATTTGAGCCACGCTTCGACATCGCGCGATGCATCGTCGGCGCGACGCTCCCGCGCGGACAGCAACAACCCGAGTTTTTCCCACAAGGCATGCTCGCGCTCGCCGCTGGGCAATGCGGCCATGCCGCTGACATCATCCAGCTCGGGGACATATCTGCGTTTGGCCAACACCCCCTTGATCACCCGATGCGTGAGCAAGTCGGGATAGCGCCGGATCGGAGAAGTGAAATGCGCATAATGCTCATAGGACAGGCCAAAGTGCCCAACCTGCTCCGGACTATATATCGCCTGCTGGAATGAACGCAGGCACATGGTCTGGATAATCTCATAATCGGGCCTGTTGCGCGCCGATTTGAGCAGTTGGGCATAATCCTCGGTATTGGGGTCATCCCCCCCGGCGAGCGAGAGTCCGAGATTGCGCAGATAGTCGCGCAGTGATTTCAGTTTCTCCGGGGTGGGACCTTCGTGTACGCGGTACAGACCCAACCGCTTGTTTCGCTTCATGAACTCGGCCGCACACGTATTGGCGGCCAACATGCACTCTTCGATCAGCTTGTGGGCATCGTTGCGGGTATAGGCCTCGATGCGTTCGATCTTGCCCAGCGGATTGCAGACGATACGCGTTTCGACCGTGTCGAAGTCGATGGCGCCACGCTTGAGTCGAGCTTCTGCGAAGAGTTGGTACAGCTCGTACAAATCCCGGATCTGAGGGATGACGTCGTTCAAGGTCTGGGCAGCCGGCCCCGAAGGCTGCTGCAGCGCCGCCCACACGTCAGTGTAAGTGGTCCGGGCGTGCGAATGAATGACCGCTTCATAAAACTGATACGCAGAGATACTGCCGCTCTTGGTGCCTGTGGCGGTGACCACCATGTCACATACCAGCACCAGCCTATCCACGTCGGGATTAAGCGAACAGATGCCGTTGGACAGCGACTCGGGCAGCATAGGAATGACACGCCTCGGGAAGTAGACGCTGGTGCCGCGATCAAAGGCATCTTCGTCCAGCGCATCGCCGGGTTTCACATAATGGCTGACATCTGCAATGGCGACGAGCAGGCGCCAACCACGCCGCCGACGCTTCTCCGTGCCCAGCTCGACTGGCATGCAGAAAACCGCATCGTCGAAATCGCGTGCGTCTTCGCCATCGATTGTAATAAAGGGGACGTCGCGAAGGTCGACACGCCCTATGATTTCCCCCGGCGTCACAACCGAAGGCAAGTCCGCAGCCTGCTTTCGGGTTTCATCGGAGAATTCGTGCGGCACATCGAACTTGCGCACTGCGATCTCGATCTCCATGCCCGGATCGTCGATCTCGCCCAACACCTCGACCACCTTGCCCAGCGGCTGGATGTGCCGCCCCGGCTGACGCACGATCTCGACGGTTACAACCTGGCCATTCTCGGCATCCCCGGTATCCGAGCTGGGGATCAGGATGTCGTGCTTGATGCGCTGATCCTCGGGCACCACAAGATAGGCGCCCCGCTCCTTGAGAAAACGCCCGACCAGCCGGTTGGTACGCCGTTCGACGACCTCGACAATAGTGGCTTCCGGCTTGCCCCGGTACTCACCATCAGGCTTGGCCAACACACGATCGCCGTGCAATACCTTGAGCATTTCACGAGGCGACAGAAACAGGTCCGGACCGCCATCTTCACGCAGCAAAAATCCAAAGCCATCACGATGACCCTGAACTTTGCCTGCGATGAAATTCAGCTGCGCGTTCGGCAGTACTTGCCCTTTGGCATTAAAAAGCACCTGGCCGTCGCGTTCCATCGCGTTAAGCCGGCGCTCAAACCCCACAGAAGGTAGCGTGGTGCCCAATGCCTTGGCCAATGCCTTGGGCGCGATAGGCTTGTCGGAAGAACGCAGTTGCTGAAGAATGGCTTCCCGGGTGGGAACTTCAGGATCGAAATCCGGCGGCAAGTCCAGCTGACTAGTTTCGGCATCAATATTGTCGGACTCTGTTTTCGATTTTTTAACCAAAAGTGATTTCCATTCTTTAAAAATTTAGTTTATACTTTGCGCCTCTTAAAGTTGTAGGCGCAATACGCAACAGTAATCGGTAAAGCGTTAGCATACACTTTATGCCCAGGTGGCGGAATTGGTAGACGCGCATGGTTCAGGTCCATGTGCCGCAAGGTGTGGAGGTTCGAGTCCTCTCCTGGGCACCACCCGATACAAAAAATGGCTGTCGCAAGACAGCCATTTTTCATTTGGCCCGGGAAGCGATGCGCCTGCGCGCATCGCGTGAGGACGAGAAAGGCCGGGCCTGCCTGCCCGGCCGGGGTCGCGCCTGTGTGACCGAGTCCTCTCCTGGGCACCACCCGATACAAAAAATGGCTGTCGCAAGACAGCCATTTTTCATTTGGCCCAGGAAGCGATGCGCCTGCGCGCATCGCGCGAGGACGAGAAAGGCCGGGCCTGCCTGCCCGGCCGGGGTCGCGCCTGTGTGACCGAGCCCTCTCCTTCACGTCAAGGGTGGATCCTGGACCGACTCGCCCGATGCCGTGCCCGTCTGCGGATTGGTTGGCGCTGCCACGGTAACAGGTTGCGTCGCATGCAAAGCCAGATCGGCTCGCCGCAAACGGCCCAAAATCTCAAACATCAATGCACTACGTACGCGGGATGCGCTGCGCGGCGAACTCACGTAACACGAGGCAGAAAACGCCAGACTGGTTTCGTTGAATCCATCCAGTGTTACAGAGGGCGCCGGCTTTTCCAGTACCTCGCGCTGCTGCACCATGGCATCCATCATGATGTCGCGCACCGCATCCGCATTCACGCCGACATCCATATTGAACTTCAGGGCCACTACCCCAAGCGGATTGGCCATGGTTACGTTGCGTACCTTCTTGGTGATGAACTCAGAATTCGGGACAATCATGGTGGACCGATCGAACATTTCTATTTCGGTCGCACGGGCACTGATTTTGCGCACATTACCTTCGACGCCATCAAGGCTAACCCAGTCACCGACCTTGATGGGCCTTTCAGCCACCAGAATGACACCCGACACGAAATTCTGCACAACCGCCTGCAAGCCAAAACCGATACCCACCGACAACGCGCTGACAATCCAGGCCATGCGCTCCAAGCCTATACCCAACGACGAAACGGCGATCACGACCACTGCAAAGTAAGCCAGATACCCCAGCAGATTCGCTGTAGGCGTACGCATGCTTTCATCCAGCCGCGTAACAGGCAGAAACTGGTCCGTCACCCACGCTCTCAATATCCTGACGGTATACGCGCCGACCAACAGGACCGTCATGGTGAGCAGAATGGAAGTGGGCTTGATGGACACTTCTCCCACCTGGAAACCAGCAGTCAGGAACGCCAGACGGCGCTGCAGCCAATCGTCAGGTGCTTCGCCGAAAGGCAACAGAAGCAGCGTGATCGCGAACAAAATAAGCGCCAGACGCAGGGTGCCTGAAACCAACACCAGCAATTGACTGCGAATTCTGGCCTGCTGTGCATTGAGGTGCTCAGCCGCCAGATCATCCCTGACTCTGGCCACCAGGCTGTCAAAGATATCGGTAACCAGCACCACCAACAAATACGTGGTGCACCCCACCATGCCCAACCAGATAATCTCCTGTGCGACAAGACTGCTGAAGGCGACAAAACCCAGGAGAAAAGCGGCAAGACTTACCGCGATGACCGCCACCAGCACAGAAGGAGCGCTGCGCGCCCAGGGGGATACCGGCGCGGCCACGCCAGCCTCGCCCTCCTGGGCAGCCAGGCGCGCCAGCTTGCGCACGCTGGATCGCAGCTTCCACGCTGCAAAGCCGATCAGAATATTCAGTGTCAAGGTCATCAACCCGTTCACCAGAACGGTCGTGCTCAGCGTGGCGTTGACGAGCTCAAGCAAGCGCTGGACAACCCAGGCCATGGCGATGGTGACGGCGAACAGCGCAGGCAGCCATGCCAGCTTCTTGGCCAGCCTGTCTGTTATTTGTGGCAGCCGCCAGCTGGGCCGTCGCGGCGAGAGCAAAACCGTTCCCAATCCTGCCACAAAGCCCGCGAGGTAGAAGGCCGCCATGCATTGCACAAGAAAGGTTTGAAGCGGCCCTTCGATTTTGTCGTTCCAGCGCAATATGTAGAGCGCGATCGAAGCCAGCAGGCCCGGCACCAGCGTATACAGAATAACCGTCAGCACCGCAAAGATGGAACGCCGCAAACGTGTGGGTTTTGTATGGCTTATAGTGAATGCGGCAAGCCCTCTTCGTGCTGTTTCCGCGCTGACCAACAGCGCCAATGCCAGCAGAATCGCCAGAGACCATATCCGCGGCGGCACTTGATGCAACTGCTCGGTGAGCTGGCCCAGCAGACCCGACAACCGTTCGATGTCCCGCGGCGCGTCGCGCCGCGTATCACGCCAGAAAGCGTCCGTCAGTATGGATTGCGAGCGCTGGCCCAGTTCAGCCTGGAACCGCATCCGCCGCAGCTGTGAGACATTATCCTGGCCCTGCCTGGCCTCGACGCCCAACAGGCGCGCCAATTTTATCTGCGCATCCAGCGCCGTTTGGCGCTTGGTAAGCTGCGCGCGCTGCTGCGCAATATCTGGCGGTTCGGGCGCATCAGTTGTGGGCGTACCCAATTGTTTGAGCCTGGCCTGCACACTGGCCAGCTCAGGTTCCTGCTGCGCAACAATATCGTCGGCGGTGGATTGGGCGTCCTGCAACGCGTCGCGCATGCGCGCCAGGGCGACATCGTCAACATTCTGCGTCTTGTCCTGGAGCTTGTCCTGAATCTGCTTGACGGCCTTCTGGGTCTTGTCGAGCACGCCATCCACGTTCTCGATCGCGCGAGGCGCCGCTTGAACCTGGGCGCGGGGCTGTTCCTGTGCCTGCGCCCAAGCCATCGGACCGTTCAGGCCCAGCAGAAGCAGCGGCAAAAGAATGAAAAGGGAGCAAGTCTTGAAAAAACGCGTCATGCGTTGAACAGTGAAACCAGGAAACCCAAGCTTGCCACATCATTCAATCACTTGCCAAGCAGAACACAGAAGCTTTTTCGGTCACTGTGCAACCAGGTTAGACAAGCGAAACCTGCTGTCACAGCGAAGTGCGCCGCGCCCTGAAGGCGGAGATATTGCGCGCCAAATATTTATATATGATAATGCGTCTCATTACTGTTTTTCTTAATGGATGTATCACCATGAACACGGTCCGCCGACACTTCCTCCAGTATTTTTCCGGTGCCGCCCTGGCGTTCCTGCTCGTCACCACTCATCTTCCTGCCTCCGGCGGCACGCCACTAAGCAAGCCGCTCAAAGTCGTCACAACAACCGCCATGCTGGCCGATGCCGTTCAACATGTCGGAGGCGCCCGGGTCGAGGTCACCGCGCTCATGGGCGCTGGTGTCGATCCTCACCTCTACCGCCAGACGCACGCGGATGTCACTCGTCTCAAACGCGCCGATCTCGTTATTTATCACGGCCTGCATCTTGAAGCCCAGCTGGCCTCGCTGATGCAAGACCTCGCCCGCCACAAGCCAGTCGTCGCCCTGGCCGAGGCACTCCCCAGGCAGGCCCTGCTCGCAGACGAAGACCACCCCGAGTTCTACGACCCCCATGTCTGGATGGATCCTTCGTTATGGCAAGAAGTGGTTCTGGCAGCGCGAGACACACTGATCGACCAGGATCCTGCCGGAAGGCAGGTCTATACTGCGCGGGCAGCCACCTACATCAACGAAATCAACACAGCCAACACACGCATCACAACCCTGCTGCATTCGATACCTGCACCAGATCGCGTGTTGGTCACTGCGCATGACGCTTTCCGCTACTTTGGCCGGGCATATGGCTATGAAGTGCTATCCATACAAGGTATTTCTACCGAAAGCGAAGCCAGCCTGCACCAGATCGAGCAGCTCGTGGACACCCTGGTCCAGCGACGCATCCCAGCTGTTTTCGTTGAGTCCTCCGTGCCCGAACAGCATGTGCGCGCACTCACCGAAGGCGCCAGGGCGCGGCATCATCACCTGATCATCGGCGGGGAACTCTATTCCGATGCAATGGGCCGCCCAGGCACGCCAGAAGGCACCTATATCGGCATGATCGAACATAACGCACGCACCATCTCGCAGGCGCTGTCCAGATCATGAGTATGCTCTTGCGCCTGCTCGCGCGGCATTGGTCCGAACACGCCCAACAAGCCGCGCTACCTGTTCCCGCGGCGCATGCCCTTATCGGACAAGCCGCTGACCCAGGAGCCCACGCCAATGCGCTGGTCATCAAGGGATTAACGGTCAGCTATGGCAATGCACCAGCCCTATTCTCCGTGGATTTCTCCGTTCCTGCCGGCACCATGGGCGCCATCGTCGGTCCTAATGGTGCGGGCAAATCCACGCTCGTCAAGGCGGCGCTAGGCATTGTGCCCCGCATAAGCGGGGATGTGCGGGTATTCGGCCAACCTGTGTCCGGCGCCTTGCACCGCATTGCCTACGTGCCTCAGCGAGCCAGCGTAGACTGGGATTTCCCCGCCACCGCGGCAGACGTCGTGCGTATGGGGCTATATCGACAAGCTGGCTGGCTTCGTTGGTGGCGCCGCATGCCTCGCGACGTCGTTCTGCACTGCCTGGATCGTGTGGGCATGCAACACTTTGCCACGCAGCAAATAGGACAACTGTCTGGCGGCCAACAGCAACGCGTGTTCATGGCGCGAGCCCTGGCGCAACAAGCTGACCTCTATGTACTGGACGAACCCTTCGCGGGTGTGGATGCAGCCACCGAGCGCACGATTGTGCACGTTCTACAATCCCTGGCACGCGACGGCAAAACAATACTCTGCGTTCATCACGACCTCGCCACGGTTCCAGACTACTTCCAGCACGTCCTGCTACTGAATGTACGCCGCATCGCCGCAGGCCCGGTGCACGAAGTCTTTACGCCGGATCACCTGCAGCAAACCTATGGCGGCAGGCTGGCCGCTGCACAATTGGATAGCCTGACCAGCGCTTTGGCCGCCGGCCCGTCTCGCATTGCCTCCCCTCCCTCCTCTTCGTCATGAGCGTTCTGCTAGATGCCATACTCTTGCGAGCCGGCTACAACACCGCCGTTGTGTGTGCTGGCGCCGCAATGCTGGGCGCAGCGGCGGGGATAATCGGCAGCTTCATCCTGCTTCGCCACCGTTCGCTTGCCACCGACGCCGCCGGTCATGCCACCTTGCCAGGGCTCGCGCTAGCGTTCATCTTCATGGCGCTCACTTCGGGAGACGGGCGCTCACTGCCCGCGCTCATGACGGGCGGGGCCATCAGCGCCGGCCTCGGCCTGATGTGCATTCATGCTCTCTCTAGCCGTACCCGGTTACACGAAGATACTGCGATCGGCACCGTCCTGTCCGTTTTTTTCGGTGCAGGCGCCGTACTGCTCACCATCGTTCAAAACCTGCAAACAGGCCGGCAAGCCGGACTCAGCAACTATTTACTCGGGTCAGCAGCCGGAATGCTGCGCCACGAAGCTGAACTCATTGCCGCGCTTGCATTGTCCACGGCCGTCGTCGTGTGCATCTTGCATCGTGCATTGACCACGCTCAGTTTCGATAAAACATTTGCTCACATGCAAGGTTTACCTGTAGGCCTGCTCGAGTTCATCCTGACCGCTCTGCTGCTCACGCTCGTCGTCACCAGTCTCAAGATTGTGGGCCTGGTCCTAAGCGTTGCCCTGGGCATCACTCCCGCCGTATCAGCCCGCTTCTGGACCAATCGCTTACACGTCATGGTGCCCATCGCCGCAATTATCGGCGCGGCAGGCGGCTACACCGGCGCGGCCATCTCGGCCATCACGCCCCAACTGCCCACTGGCGCGGTCATCGTGCTCGTCCTGTTTATGCTGTTCCTGCTGTCACTGCTGCTTGCGCCCGCGCGTGGGTTGTTGGCAACGGCCCTGCGCCATCAGGCCTACCGCCGCCGCGTTCACAAGCGTCAGGGCCTGCTCGCCCTGTTTCATGGCGAACCTGTTTACGATGGCCTCACGCTACGCTTGATGCGCCGGGCAGGCTGGATAAGACGCGATGCGGTTCCGACACCTGCCGGCTACGAGGCGGCTCACGCAGCATGGCAAGAAGAAGCGCTCTGGAACCTGTATCTGTCACATTACCCTGGTGATGCTGCAGCGCTTGAACATCATCGTGTCATGCCCATATCGAAAGTTCTTTCGCCCGATGCGCTCGCAGAGCTCGAGCGCACGCTGCAGGACTCTTCTCCAAAATCATTGGGCGCCGCAACATGACCACTGAATTCATTCAAATTAGTCTGGCTCCGCTAATCATTGCCTTGCTTGCTGGCCTGGCCTGCGCTCTTCCGGGCAACTTCCTCGTACTCAGGCGCCAGAGCCTGATTGGCGATGCCATCAGCCATGTCGTGCTGCTGGGTGTGGTTGGCGCATTTGTAATAACGGGTTCATTGGCCAACGGGCCCATGCTGGCGGGCGCGGCCTGCTCGGCCCTGCTCGCCGTGGGGTTGATCGAAGCCATACAGCGACTTGGCCGAATCGAACCCGGAGCGGCCATGGGCGTTGTCTTTACCGCCATGTTCGCGCTGGCGGTCCTCTGGTTGGAGCAATCTCACAGTAGCTCCGTGCATCTTGACGTAGAGCATGTCCTGTTCGGCAATCTGGAAAGCCTGCTCTGGCTGGATGCCACCGGCTGGGCTTCGCTGCTTGATCCAGCTGCCTTGAGCAAGCTGCCGCCCGCAGTGCATAGGCTGGCGTGGGCCACCACAACGATCGCGACGCTCGCCGTCCTGTTCTGGCGTCCACTGGCAGCCAGCACCTTCGACCCTGGGTTTGCAGCCAGCACTGGCGCCAGGCCACGGCTGGTCAGTACAGGCCTGTTGGCTGTCGTCGCGATCGCCACGGTATCAGCCTTTTTGGCTGTCGGCGCCATCATTGTGGTTGCCATGCTCATCTGCCCAGCCGCAACGGCAAGGCTGATCACCAACCGGCTTGCCGCCCAAGTTGCCTGGAGCCTGGCGCTCAGCGCGATCGCCACCACGGGGGGCTACACCCTTGCCGCCTGCGGCCCTCACTGGCTGGGGCAAAACTTCAGCGTCAGCGCTGCAGGCATGATCGCTGCCACCAGCGGCCTGCTCCTGCTCGTTGCTGCCGTTTTCGGCCCTTGCCGCAAAAGCGTGTCCTGACCCAGCCTCCCATCAAAATAAAGGTAAGCGGGGTGATAAAATCCCCGGCTGTCTCTTGCCTGCGGCCAAAGCACAGACTGTCCCGCGCCTTCGCAAAGGCCTGCAACGCTCCCCCTGGCTTGTAAATTTCCCCATCGTTGGGGGAGCAGAGAGATATTTTTTCACGCAAGGCACACGCCCGCAGCCGGAGTTCTCAATGCATCAAACAGGTACGCAAAACCCTGTCATCCAGTTCATCAAACACGGCAGCCTTGTGCTGCAGATACTGATCGGCCTGATCGCCGGTACGCTCGTTGCTGTCCTGTTTCCTGGCCTGGCGACCAACGTCGCACTTCTGGGCGACCTCTTTATCGGCGCGCTCAAATCAGTCGCCCCCATACTGGTATTTGTACTGGTAACCGCGTCAATTGCCAATCACAAGCGGGGGCAGAAAACCAGGATGGGCGCTATCTTGTTTCTGTACCTTATTGGCACCTTCCTGGCTGCCCTAGTGGCGGTGATCGCCAGTTTCGCGTTTCCGCTCACCATTACGCTAAAGCAAACGTCGGAAACCCTGAATCCACCCGGTGGCGTGGCAGAGGTACTCAGCACCTTGCTAGGCAATATTGTCGACAACCCTATCACCGCTTTGGGCAACGCGAACTACATGGGCATCCTCGCCTGGGCGGTTGGGCTGGGACTCGCCCTGCGCCATGCTCACGGCGCATCCAAGACATTCATGGGAGATATCTCTCAAGCACTCTCGCTGATTGTTCGGGCCGTCATACGCCTGGCCCCATTGGGCATTTTCGGGTTGGTCGCAGCCACCGTCGCGGAAACCGGCTTCGATGCTCTACTCGGCTACGCCCATCTTCTGGCAGTGTTGCTCGGCAGCATGCTGTTCGTCGCGCTGGTCGTCAACCCCCTCATTGTTTTCGTCAAAATCCGCCACAATCCGTATCCTCTGGTGTTTACCTGCTTGCGCGAAAGCGGCATTACCGCGTTTTTCACGCGCAGTTCAGCTGCCAACATTCCCGTGAATCTCGCGCTGTGTAAAAAGCTTGGGCTGCCTGAAGACACTTATTCGGTATCCATTCCCTTGGGCGCCACCATCAATATGGCAGGCGCCGCCGTCACCATCACCGTTCTCACGCTCGCGGCAGTCAACACACTGGGCATACAAGTCGATGTGCCAACGGCACTATTGCTCAGTCTACTTGCATCAGTATGCGCCTGCGGCGCATCAGGCGTCGCGGGCGGCTCTCTGCTACTGATCCCGCTCGCCTGCAGTTTGTTCGGCATCCCGGACAGTCTGGCGATGCAGGTGGTGGGCGTGGGCTTTATCATTGGCGTACTGCAAGACTCCACTGAAACCGCGCTCAACTCATCCACCGATGTACTGTTCACAGCCGCCGGCAGTTACTCAGATCGAACCGTCCCGATTCAGGACTAGCACTCCAGATTCACAGTGCCAGACGCGCGCCAGCGCGGTTTAAATACGTACAATGTGTGCATTCACGATGCCGGATATCAATATGCCTATTATCGGAACTCCACTCTCCCCTTCAGCGACCCGTGTCATGCTGCTGGGCTCGGGCGAACTCGGCAAAGAAGTCATGATTGCCCTACAGCGCCTCGGCGTGGAAACAATCGCCGTCGACCGCTACGATCACGCGCCGGGCCATCAGGTCGCCCACCATGCCCACACGATCGACATGAGCGACCCTGAGCAGTTGCGCGCGCTGATCGAATCCGAAAGGCCCGACATTGTCGTACCCGAGATCGAAGCCATCGCCACGGCTACGCTGGAAAGCCTGGAGGCCCAAGGCCTTGTGCGCGTTATTCCTACTGCCCGCGCAGCCAGACTGACCATGGATCGCGAAGGCATACGCAGACTGGCGGCCGAAACCCTTGGCGTGCCTACAAGCCCCTATTGCTTCTGCGAGTCGCCGGACGCATTACGCAGCGCAATCGATGATGGCATAGGCTACCCTTGCATTATCAAACCAGTCATGAGCAGCTCGGGCAAGGGTCAAAGCAAACTCAATGGCCCTGAAGACCTGCAACAGGCCTGGGATTACGCGATGGCAGGTGGCCGGGTAAGCCATGGAAGAGTAATTGTCGAAGGCTTTGTCGATTTTGACTATGAAATTACACTCCTTACCGTGCGAGCCCTTGACGCCGATGGCAATGCCCAGACCCATTTTTGCGAGCCTATCGGACACGCTCAAGTCGCGGGAGATTATGTAGAAAGCTGGCAACCCCAAGCAATGAACCCGGAAGCCCTGCGCAAGGCGCAACACATCGCACAAGCCGTCACTCAGGATTTGGGTGGGCTGGGTGTATTTGGCGTAGAGTTCTTCATCAGGGGCGAGGAGGTTTGGTTCAGCGAGGTAAGCCCGCGCCCGCATGATACTGGCCTGGTAACCATGATCAGTCAGTGGCAAAGTGAATTTGAACTGCACGCGCGTGCCATCTTGGGCCTACCTGTCAGCACTGCCTTGCGGGCTGCCGGCGCCAGTGCGGTGATTTACGGTGGCGTCGATGCCAAGGACGTCGTTTTCGAGGGTGTAGGGGATGCGCTGGGTGTGCCTCAAACTGAACTGCGTTTGTTTGGCAAACCCGAAAGCTATGTACGCCGCCGAATGGGCGTCGCGCTAGCCTACGACGATACGGTTGACGCAGCCAGAGCGCGCGCGCAACGAGCTGCCAGCAGCATAAAAATAAAACCGGCGGCCAGCCTATAACTGCTGGCATTACAAGGGGTGCTGGGCGGCCCGCACTGCGTCCAACGCGTCTGGGTGATCTACCAATACACACTGCTTACCTGTCCGCTTGCAGTGATCGCGCACCCGCCAGAAAGCATCATGGCTGACGCAACCCGTTTGGCAAATGACCAAATCAGCCACCGCCAGACTGGCTTCAAGCACAGCCTGGTCAGTGCCATCGTGCTGCATAAAACGCCCGCCCACTGTTTCTATCGCCGCACGGGCTGCGCCTGTCGCGGCTTGATCTCCTCCCACGCATAAAACAGCCCGCGCTTTGTTCACTGGCACAACGGAAGGCTTGGCCGCCGGAATACTGCGCCGGGCAACGACCGGCATCTGGGGCCATAACAATGCATTGCGCTCGCGCAACAGGGCCTGTATGCGCGCGGCAAGCTGTTCGATATGCCTTGCCAGCACAAAACGCTTGGGCAGGTCTGGGTGGGCATCCATCAGACGGGCGTGATCCTCGCGCTGCCAAGCCAGTGCCGTATCACGAAGCATCACTTCCGCACGCAACTGCATGACTTGGGTTTCGAGTGCGTTAATGTGAGCAACCTGCTTAGCCAACGCCTGACTGCATCGCTGCTGCACCCGTCCATACTCTGCCAACAGCACCTGATGCTCACGGCACAGGCTGTTCTCATCACCGGATGTCATGACCATGGGGCGCCTACCTCGCTATTGAGTGCCTACTGGAGGCTATATATTGCATGTGCCGCCAATAGTATCAAATTAATAAATGAGAATCATTACAACCTTATAGCACTGTGGTGTGTAGTCCAGGCGAACAACCAGTCTATTGACATGGACAATACCAGCCACAGTCAGCGCGCCGCACTTTAAGCCATCTGGTGAAGATGAACCGTCCCCCTATTCTTCCCAGGCAGGATTCCATACCGCTTCCCACACATGGCCGTCAGGATCCTGAAAATAACCGGCATACCCGCCCCAGAAGGTTTCATGCGCTGGCTTGATGATCGCCGCTCCGGCGTTTTCCGCCAAGTGCATGATCTCATCGACTTCAACCTTTGAAGATACGTTATGCCCGAACGTCATTTCGGTTGCGCTCGGAGAATTAAGCGGCAGCCCAGTGTCGTGTGCAATGCTTGAACGCGGCCATAGCGCCAAGCGCAGATCCGGCTGCATATCGATGAAGGCCACGGCGCCGTGTTCAAACTCTTTGCCGATAATTCCTTCGGTTTTGAAACCAAGGCCATCCCGGTAGAAGCTCAGCGATCTGTCGAGGTCATCAACGCCGATGGTGATCACAGTAATCCTCGGCTGCATTCCTCGCCTCCTTGCTTGGCATGAGTCCTTAAATGTCGTGTCCCGTGTGCCGGGGATAAGCCGAATTCTGCATCATAAACAATGAAATGTTTGGCCCCCCGTCAAACTGGGAAATCAGTCGCCTCGGAAGCCGCACGCCAGATATCCAGATCCTTACGCACCTCCTGCATCTTCTGCTCGGCAAGCGCATTGGCGATTTTCCCGGCAAACAGATGGACAGGGGCCTTTACAGCGGCTGCCGCTTGAAGTATTAATTCGGCCACCTTTTCAGGGTCACCAGCCTGCTTGCCATCCAGCTCGTTAAGATGAAGATCCAGAGAGGCTTGTGCATCCACGTAATCCGCAATTGACCGTTGGGCAACCACAAGACTGTCCTTGAACAGAAAACCTGCCACGAGCGGCACCTGTGATGAACCAGACATTTTCAGTTTTGGTGTGTTGTTGCATGGGATGATATTCCTCTAGGTTATTTGATCTACTCAACAGCAAGGCCCACGCAGCGATCGGCCATGCCTACGGCAACGACCATATAGCTGGCTTAGCTGGATGTTCAGTAAGGGCTGGCTGTAGGACGCACAATGATTTCGCTGACATCCACGCTGTTCTGTTGGTCAATGGCATAGGCAATAGCCTGCGCGATTGCCTGTGGCTGCAGTGCAATACGGCGAAATTCACGCATGGAATCACGGGCCGTTTCGTCAGTGATGTGATCGGCGAGCTCCGACTCGACCACTCCCGGACTGATGACTGTCACGCGAATACAATCTGTTTCCTGCCGCAGTCCGTCAGATATAGCCCGTACTGCATATTTGCTGGCACAGTAAACCGAAGCCGTCGGAGAAACCGCATGCGCGCCGATGGAGGCGATATTGATGATCTGACCGTATTCCTGCGTCTGCATCACTGGCAACACCGAAGCAATACCATGTAGTACGCCCTTTATGTTTACATCAATTGTTTGATTCCATTCTTCAATTTTCAGCGCCGCAAGAGGGGAAAGTGGCATGACGCCAGCATTGTTTATCAACACGTCGATTCTCCCGTATTTCTCCAAGGCGAAATCGACCATTCGCTGAAAATCCTGCAGTTGGGTTACGTCCAACGCAAGGGCATCTACCGCGGCATTCTGCTCTCGCAGCTCACTACACAGCTTTGAGAGGCGCTCAGTACGGCGTGCCCCAATAATCAGACGATGTCCCAATAGTGACAAATGTCGGGCAGTAGCCTCGCCAATACCGCTGCTGGCGCCGGTCAGCAAAATGACTTTGGAGAAATTTAAGTTACAAGACTTCACGGGCAGATCCTCCGTAGCTTCCATGCCAGTTACCGTATTGAATGGATTGAACAGAGTGAAAGCTTAGGCCGGTCAGGCGGGCGAGACTAGGTCGATATCTATTTCATCATTGCCTATTCCTATCGATAAACATTTTTTTAGCGTTCTGAGTGTGATAATCACTGCATGTTTATCTAATGAAAAATTCGGTTAGCCATGTATGTTTCAGCGCCCGACCAGCAGGCAGAAATGATACGCCTGATTAAACAACTGGCTCCCCTTGAAGGACATACCAGCACACTGCTGGATGGTGTTCGCCTGATGCGCGCGAATCAGCCTTTGGGGCGAACCCCGGTGCTGTATGAGCCAAGCATTGTGATTGTCTGCCAGGGCAGTAAGCGTGGTTACCTGAACGACAAGGTTTACCGCTATGATGCGCAGCATTATCTGGTGCTTTCGGTACCGTTGCCCTTCTCGACTGAAACCCATGCAAGTCCAGAAGAGCCGATGCTGGCAATTTCGGTGCGGCTGGATATGACAGCGATAGCCGACCTGATAATCGAGGTAGATCAGCAGGCAAGCAGCCCCATTATGTCAGAGCCACTTGGCATAGTTTCAACCCCACTGGACAGCGCACTCTCTGATACGGCCTTGCGCCTGTTGAAAGTACTCATCTCTCCCATCGAAGCCAAAATACTGGGGCCGGGTATTGTCAGGGAGCTTTGTTTTCGCGTACTTAAAGGTGGCCAGGGAGGAGCGATACGTGCCGCCTTAGCCAGTCACGGCAGCTTTGGGCGGATCGCCCGTACGCTTAAGCGCATTCACGACGATTACTCACAGACTCTGGACGTAGGCTCGCTGGCACGCGAAGCAGGAATGGGTATTCCTACGTTCCATGCCCACTTTAAAGTGGTAACCGGGACCTCTCCGATCCAGTACATAAAGTCTGTCCGCCTGCACCAGGCTCGTCTGCTCATGATTCGCGATAACCTCACAGCGGCAGCCGCTGCGGCGAGAGTCGGCTATGAAAGCCCATCCCAGTTCAACAGGGAATTCAAACGTACTTTCGGGCGTAGCCCCGGAGAAGAGGCACGCGAAATGAAAACCGCCTTCGCCTTGTTGCCGGCGGCTCAGTTAGCAGGTATCGCATCCACGCACTGAACCACACATACATTCGCACGACCTGAATGGCTTCTTCGGAGATGCATCTGCCGCCCGGTCAGCGAACCTCAGCGGCCCATGCCTGGGCATCAGCGCCGGCCGGGATGCGGAGTGGGGATGACTCGAAGATGCTGATCGATACTTCTCAGTATCAGATGGAGAATACCGCACGACCTCCCAGAAATAGGGCCGCTCGAGGCCTGTCCTTACTCTCATTAATGTTACTATATGTAATATATAACAACTAAATACGCTGAGATCAAAAATGGATGAGGCTTCACACTCTCGACGCAATTTGATGATTGTGACCTGCCCCCGGAATATCCGTACAGATCAAAACTAGAGGTAAAGTTGCTTCTCAGCGCCCCGAATGGGGCGAGGAGTAGCCATGAAACGGTCAAGATTTACCGAAGAGCAGATTGCCTATGCGCTGCGATTGGCCGAGAGCGGTACGGCGGTGGTCGACGTGTGTCGGCAGCTTGGCGTGTCGGAGGCAACCTTCTACACATGGAAGAAGAAGTACGCCGATTTTGGCGTAAGCGAGTTGCGCAAGCTCAAGCAGCTCGAAGACGAAAACGCACGCCTGCGACGTATCGTTGCCGACCTGACGCTGGATAAGCAGATCCTACAGGAGGTGGTGCGAAAAAAAGTCTGAAGGCTGCCAAACGGCGCGAGCTGGCGGCCTGGATGCAAGAGCGTTTCCAGATAAGCGTGCAGCGCTCCTGCGCGCTGGCGTTGTTACAGCGCTCGACGTGGTACGCCAAGAGCCATGCGCGAGATCAAAGTGCGCTGGGCCAACGCATTCGGGACATCGCGATGAGTCGCCCGCGGTTTGGCTACCGACGGGTGCTGGTGATGCTGCATCGCGAGGGCTGGAAAGTGGGCAAGAAACGCGTTTATCGACTCTATAGCCTGGAGGGACTGCAACT
>NZ_SDQE01000014.1 GCF_004153455.1 Allopusillimonas ginsengisoli
CTGGGCGCTGGCCGGTAACGCACCCTTGGGAATGCCTTTAGGTTCCTTCTTTGGTTCTTGTGCCATGGTTCATCTCCTTGAAGATAATCATAGGACCGAACACAAAATTACGGACACTCTCCTTCGCCCAGGCATGTTCCGGCGGTCCCTGCCGGGACTACCCACGTTTTGTCATGGATCGGGGCGGCCGCAAAACTCGCGCGGTCCACAGTCCACCGGACTGTGGACAAGCGTCGCGCTCGAGCAGCTGCGGCCTTGCCTCCCCGCCCCATGACAAAACGTGGCGCCTGCACAACCTGCCCGGACGAAGCGCTACACCACACACGCTCAGTACAGTGCTGCCGTTCGAGGTTGAGTTCGATCAATGCTGGTGGTGGATGTTGAATTCCTGCCGATGCTGATGGTGGAGGTTGAACGCCTTTCAGTGTTGCCGGTCGAGGTTGAGTGCTTTCCAGTGCTGGTGGTCTGGGCGCGGCTTTCGTAAGACGCTTGTCAGTGCTGCTGGAGGGCCCGCCCGCATGCTGCGCCGGAGGCCCAGGCCCACTGGAAGTTGTATCCGCCCAGCCAGCCCGTTACATCAACGGCTTCGCCGATGAAGTAAAGGCCAGGCACTGTTTTGACTTCCATAGTCTTCTGGTTCAGGCTACGTGTGTCCACCCCACCCCGCATGACTTCTGCCTTTTTATAGCCCGCTGTCCCAGATGGCGTGAGTGTCCAGTTGTGAATCGCGTGGGCGAGTGAGCGCAGCAGCTTGTCTGGGGCATCGGCCATGCGTACTGTGTCGAGCTGCTGGCCTTGGTTCGGGGCGTTTTGCAGCCATTGCTCGGCCAGCCGTTTGGGCCACAGGCCCGACAGCACCGTGCCCAGTTGCTGGCGGTTGCCCGATTTGGCCTGCAGCAAGAGCTGCTCCATGTCTTGCCCTGGTGCCAGGTTCAGCTGCAAGGGTTGGCCGGGATTCCAGAAGGTTGATATCTGCAGGATGGCAGGGCCCGACAGGCCTCGGTGCGTGAACAGGAGGTCTTCGTAAAACGTGGTGGCGGCTTTCTTTTTGCCTTCTGTCTGGTGCCTCACGGACACCTCAGCGTCGAGTGCAACGCCACTGAGCGTTGCAAACGGCTTCCAGGCCTCTGTGTCGAATGTCAGCGGCACCAGCGCGGGCCGTGGCTCGACCACCTTGAGCCCGAACTGCCGCGCGATACCCAAGGCGAAATCCGTTGCGCCCAATTGCGGAATCGCCATCCCGCCTGTGGCCAGTACGAGTTGATGCGCGGCGATCTCACCCTGGCTGGTGTCCAGCACGAACGGCGCGTTGGCGCCGGACAAAGCATCGGCAGCAGGCGGTTTGGTATGGTCGGACGCGCGGGAGATGGACTGCACCGTACAGGGCATTTTCCACTTTACCCGCCCGGCATCGCATTCTGCCTGCAGCATCGCGATAATTTGTTCGCTGGACTCGTCGCAGAACAGCTGTCCTTTGTGCTTTTCGTGCCAGGCAATGCCATGGCGCTTGACCAGATCGATAAAATCACGCGGCGTATAGCCCGCCAGCGCCGAGCGGCAGAAATTGGGGTTCTGCGAAATGAAGTTCGCTGGGCCTGCCCCAATATTCGTGAAATTGCAGCGGCCCCCGCCCGAAATGCGGATTTTCTCCGCCAGTCGACTGGCGTGGTCGATCAGCACCACACGCAGTCCGCGTTGGCCGGCCACTGCAGCGGCCATCATGCCGGCTGCGCCGGCCCCGATCACCGCAACATCGTAGACACCGCTACTCACGCGCCTCAGACTTCCTTGATGCAGTCTACGTAGTAGCGTTCCTTGCCATCTGGCCCGATATCGCGCGCCAGCCCGTGCACATAGGTTTCAAAGCCAGGGAAGTTCGCATTGAATTCACGTGCGAATTCGAGATAGTTGACGATGCGCTGATTGAAGCGTTCTCCCGGAATCAGCAGCGGAATGCCGGGCGGATAAGGGGTAAGCAACACACCCGTTACACGGCCTTCGAGATCGTCGATCGAGACGCGTTCGGCGTCGCGGTGCGCCATCTTGGCATAGGCATCCGACGGTTTCATGGCCGGCACCATATCGCTCAGGTAGACTTCGGTGGTGAGGCGGGCAAGGTCATATTTGCGGTAGGCCTCGTGAATCTGCTGGCAAAGATCGCGCAAGCCCATTTTTTCGTAGCGGCGATGTTCCTTGCAGAAGTCCGGCAGGATGCGCCACATCGGCTGGTTGCGGTCGTAATCGTCCTTGAACTGCTGCAGGGCAGTAAGCAGGGTATTCCAGCGGCCCTTGGTAATGCCGATGGTGAACAGGATAAAAAAGGAATAAAGCCCTGTTTTTTCGATCACCACACCATGCTCGGCCAGGTATTTGGACACCAGCGCCGCGGGAATGCCGGTTTCGGCAAACGTGCCTTCGATATCCAGCCCGGGCGTAACAATCGTGGCCTTGATCGGGTCCAGCATATTGAAGCCTTCGGCCAGATCGCCAAAGCCATGCCATTTATCGCCCGACTGCAGCAGCCAATCGTCGCGTTCGCCTATGCCATCGGACACCAGGCGATTGGGCCCCCATACCTTGAACCACCAGTCGTTCTTGCCGAACTCGGACTCCACCTTGCGCATGGCGCGCCGGAAGTCCAGGGCTTCGGAAATGCTTTCCTCGACGAGCGCGGTGCCGCCCGGCGGCTCCATCATCGCCGCCGCCACATCGCAGGACGCAATAATCGCGTACTGGGGCGAGGTGGAGGTGTGCATCAGGTAGGCCTCGTTGAACACATTGCGGTCCAACTGGCGGGTCTCGGAATCCTGCACCGTAATCTGCGATGCCTGCGACAGGCCCGCCAGCAATTTGTGCGTGGAGTGCGTGGCAAAAATCATGGCGTCCTTGGAGCGCGGCCGATTCTCGCCAATGGCGTGCATATCCTGATAGAACTCATGGAAGGCGGCGTGAGGCAGCCAGGCTTCGTCGAAATGCAGTGTGTCGATGTAAGAGCCCAGCTTTTCCTTGATCATCTCGACGTTGTAGATAACACCATCGTAAGTGCTTTGCGTCAGCGTCAGAATGCGTGGCTGCTTGTTGCGGGCATTGCGCGCGAAAGGGTTGGCCTCGATTTTCTTCTGGATATTTTCTGGATCGAATTCATCCAGGGGAATAGGCCCGATAATGCCCAGGTGATTGCGCGTTGGGCGCAGAAACACCGGGATCGCGCCCGTCATGGTGATGGCGTGCAAAATGGATTTGTGGCAGTTGCGATCAACAACCACAACGTCGTCGGACGCCACATTGGCGTGCCAAACGATTTTGTTGGACGTAGAGGTGCCATTGGTCACGAAAAAACAGTGGTCCGCATGGAAAATGCGGGCCGCGTTCAGTTCGGATTCTGCAATAGGGCCAGTGTGATCCAGCAATTGGCCAAGCTCGTCGACCGCATTGCAGACATCGGCGCGCAACATGTTCTCGCCAAAGAATTGATGGAACATCTGCCCCACCGGGCTCTTGAGAAACGCCACACCGCCCGAGTGCCCCGGACAATGCCAGGAATATGAGCCATCCGATGCATACTTGACCAGCTCGCGAAAGAACGGCGGCGCAAGGCCGTCCAGATAGGCTCGCGCCTCGCGGATAATATGTCTGGCCACGAACTCGGGCGTGTCCTCGAACATATGAATAAAGCCATGCAGTTCGCGCAGGATATCGTTGGGGATATGCTGCGACGTGCGCGTTTCGCCATACAGATAGATAGGGATGTCAGCGTTGCGAAAACGCAGCTCGCCGATGAAGGAGCGCAGATTCTTGATGGCGTTGGCCACGTCCTCGGGCGAGGCGACCACGAACTCCTCATCATCGATCGACAGGATGAAGGCGCTGGCGCGGCTCTGCTGCTGCGCAAACGAACTGAGGTCGCCGTAACTGGTCACGCCCAGCACCTCGACGCCTTCGGCTTCAATCGCCGAGGCGAGCGCGCGGATGCCAAAACCCGAGGCATTTTCCGAGCGGTAGTCTTCATCGATAATGACGATGGGGAAACGAAATTTCATCAATAGCTCCTGCTAGGTGCGAGGCAGGGTAACCCCAGTCTGTCCCTGATATTTGCCGCCGCGATCGCGATAAGATGTTTCGCAGACCTCGTCGCTTTCCAGAAACAACATTTGTGCGCAACCCTCGCCTGCGTAGATCTTGGCCGGCAGAGGTGTGGTGTTGGAGAACTCCAGCGTCACGTGGCCTTCCCATTCGGGCTCCAGCGGCGTGACGTTGACGATGATGCCGCAGCGCGCGTAAGTGCTTTTCCCGAGGCATACGGTCAGCACCGTGCGCGGGATACGGAAGAACTCTACTGTACGCGCCAATGCAAACGAATTGGGCGGGATAATGCAGACATCGCCTTTAAAATCGACAAATGATTTTTCGTCGAAGGCCTTGGGGTCCACAATGGTCGAGTTGATATTGGTAAATATCTTGAACTCGTCCGCGCACCGAACATCGTAGCCATAGCTGCTGGTGCCATAGCTGACAATGCGGTTGCCGTTAATCGAACGCACCTGACCCGGCTCGAACGGCTCTATCATCCCATTCTCGGCGGCGCGCCGGATCCAGCGATCGTTTTTGATGCTCATAACCCTACCCTTATAACATTGGCGCGTATTTTAGCCCCTGCAGGCTACGACTGCGGGACAGACAAAAAACAGATTGCTTGTTGCGTCAAAACCACGGCCCAGCGTCCCGTCAGTCTCGCGAGAACCAGCGGTAAACCAGTGCCAGGCCGCTCACGGTACCCACGCTCAACTCGGCGGTCAGGCCGCGGGCCAATCGGTAGCTGGCATGCGCCACGGTGCCCGTATCCGACAAGGCCTGTCTCAGGCTGAATGTCACGCCATTGGCCAGACCTTTACTGACAATAATGAAACGGCGCTCGATATCGCTGGCCCCGTCATCCAGCCCCCGGACAACACTTTCCGCCGGAAGAATACTGCCCGCCCCGCCCAGTTCGCCCGAACGCATGCTGACCTCGTCGATGCCAAACTTGCGGTAGAACGGCTCGCCATCGCCCAGAAAGGAGGTGCCTACCGAGAACAGCAACGCCACGTCGCCACCGGAATCGTCCGGCCCATGCCCGAGCAACAGCCAGGACAGCTTTTCGATCTCGCTGACCGCAGGATACGAAATCAAATCAATGCGTGGCCGCTTGGCCGTACCGGCCACCCGCACCCCGGCCTCGACTGCCAGCCCGGTGCGCAAGGCCTCGATATCGAGAATCGGGCTGGTGATGTCACCCTGAAAGGTAATGGTGCCCCGGCGCAGCTGCAGCCGCTGGCCATAGGTTTCGATGGCGCCGCCGCGCGTACGCAGCGCCCCCATGGCGGTGAGCTTGTCGCCGATCATGGTGATATGCAACTTGCCCACCAGCCCAGAGTTCACGCCGTAGCCCGTCAGGTAAAAACGCGGCCCCAGATCCACGTCGAGCTCCAGAGACATATCCATGGGCACGCTGGCCTCCTTGGCCTGCTGGCCAGGGCGTATCACCACCACGTCGCTGTCCACCGTGGGGATGCCACCCAGCATATCCAGATCGAACCAGCCCGCATCGGCGGTGATCGCACCCTTGATGGCGACCTTGGGCAGCTCGGCGGCCAGACGCAGCTTGCCCGTCAGCATGGCATAGCGGTCGGCACGCTGCAGCAGCGGATATCGATAGAGATCAATATCCACCGTGCCGATGGACTCAAAGATATCCCACTCGCCTGTGAGTGTGAGACTGCCGTTCTGCGCATCCGGATTGCTGCTCACCCACTCCGCCGTACGCCACTCCTTGGGCTTGGCGCGCAGCCGCGCCGGAAAACTCAACTTGTCCAGTATCAACCGATTATTGTCGATATGCGCGGTGAGCGTGCCATCCAACAGGCGAATGCCATCGTCGATACGCACAATTCTCAATTTTTCGCCATTGATCGTGCCGTTGCTGCCCCAGCTGCCATCGGACTGGCTTTCAACATCGATCTGTGCGCGCAAGGAGCCGCCAAACTCCATCGCATCGCCCGTAAACAGGCTCAGCCAGCTCAAGTCGTCTACATCGGCATCCAGCCTCACAGTCTTGCGATCTTTGGGCTCCAGGTACAGACTGCCGTCCCGGGCGTGCAGCAATGTGCTCCCCTGGGCTGTGATCCGGCCCATATCCTTGGTGACGACATTCAGGTTGGCCGTCAGCGTGCTGGCCGTATTGCTGGCCCGCTTTGCCTGCAGATCCAGGGTCAGCGTCTGCAAACCCAGCGGAAAAGGCGGTTCGGCCGGCACGGTGATATCGCCCGACAAGTGCTTGATATGTGCCGACCCTTCGAGCACGCCGGCAAATTTAAAATCCCAGTCCAGGCCCAATGCGATCTCATCGTCTTTTTTGTCCGCCTGCCCGCGTATTTTTACGCCGCCCTGCTTTTCGCTTTCTTCGGTAGCCATACCGAGTTTTTTGCGCAATGCGTCGATGCGGCGCTCGGACACCACCAGTTGATCAATTGCGCCTTGCGTTTCCCAGCGCCCCGCGCCGCCTCGTGACCCCGCATGCGCGAGCGTCACCAACGGGCGGGAATCCATCAGCAGATCGATGCGGCTGCGCCCTATTTCCCACTGCCAGGCAGGCGCCTGCGCGCCCGGGATGAAACTGACCGTCGTCGGGCTGTCCGACTTCAGCGAAAACCCGGCATGATCGCCATCGATCGAGCGCAGCGTGCCGCGCCAGCCCTCGGCCTGCCTGCCATCCGGCCCATTGCCCCAGCCGCCTTCCAGCACCACATGTGCGTCAATCGGCGCCTCGCCCACCTTGCCGGCGACCGCATGATCGGGCGTGTATTGCGCAATCAGATCGGTTTTGTGCTGATCCAGGGTGCCGGCCAGATCGCCAGCCAGCGCCGCGCCGCCCGGCACGTCCGGCCAAAAGGCCGCCAGCACGGGCGCCTTCATGTCCAGCTTGACATGGCTGTCGGTTGACCCCAGCGAACCCTTGGCCTGCAGATGATTGGGCCCCAGCGTAAGATCCATGTCGATCGCCGCCAGCGCAAGATGCTTGAGAAGGGGAGGAACGATAGGCGCCGCGGGCTCAGTGGCTTGTTCCTCGGGCGATACAGCCTCGGCGGGTTCTGTCGCAGGCGGCGTGCCGTCTGCTGGCGGTACATCTGCCACGGTATGCTTGGGCGGATTATTCACCACCTGTGTCTTCAAGTGTCCGGCCAGCGCCTGCTTGTTCCAGGAAGAGCCTTCACCGAACACCAGCGACACCTCTGCGGATTCGACCACACTGCGATCAAGCAGCTGCAGATCAAAATCCGCCGCGAGACTCAGTACCGCCGGCGGAATGACATCGCCCACCAACTGGCCGATATTCAGTTTGTCGGCCTTGAGTTCGCCAACCAGGCGGTCCTTGACCGCTTCGCCAACCTGCTCCGACTGCCAGTCCACTGCTGCCTGCAGCGACGAACCATCCGCCAGCGTGACATCCGCCTTGGCGTCCTTGAGCGGAAACACCGCTCTTGGCGTGAGCGTCGCCTGCACGTCCGCGGCCATGCCCTGCCCGGTGCCGTCCACGTTCAGCGTCAACTGATCCAGATTGCCTCGCACCGTGGTGTCCAGCGCCAGGGTGCAGTCTTCATCCTGCGCATCGGCAGGAAGGGTTTCCAGATAATTTCGAGCGCACAGCGGCGAGGCCGGTGTCAACCCTTTGGCCACGGTGGTCAGTTTGATGTCTGCAGGCCAGGGGTCTTGCAGCGAAGCCAGGTTCGCATCCCCGCTCAAGGTCGCGCTCACCTGCTCATTGCCGACTTCCAGGTTGCGCAACGCAAGCTGCCCACCCGCGTTATCCACATACAAAGACGCATCAACGCCGGCAATGTCGACCGGGATAGGCTCACCGCCCTGACGCACCACAATCGTGTCCACGGCAAAGCGATCCACCGCCAGACTGACGGGCAAGGACGGCATGGAGAACGGCTCGGAGGGCGGCGCTTGTTCGGCAGGCACCGGCAGGTCGACCTCCACCGCGCCCGCAGACAAATCGAGAATATGCAGACGCCGCTCCAGCAGCTCACGCCACTCCACCCGCAACTGCAGATTCTCGAGCTGGACACGCCCTTCATCGGGCAGCGGCATATCAAATTCGCCGACCCGCAGGCCATCCCACACCGACCCCGATATCCCGCTGACCTGCGCATCGACCTGCCGCGCACCTGTCACCAGCGCCCAGCGCGTGCCCGAAGGCGTGGCCAGCACCCAATAGCAAAAACCGCATACCACTACCAGCAGCAGTACAACTATCGGACCTATCCAGATGAAGGCTGATCGCAACCAGCGGCTTGTACGACTCAAAACGCAATACCCAGGGAAAAATGCAGACGCAACTTCTTGTCGCGCTGGCCATAGGCCAGATCGACGAAAAACGGCCCTGCCGGTGTCCGGACAGCAAGGCCCGTGCCATAGCCGACATGCCAATCCATATCCCCGAATGTCCGGGCGGCATCGCCAGCGTCGACAAATACATTCATGCCAAGCGATTCAGTGAAATAGTGTGTGTACTCCACGCTGGCCACCGCCAACGCGTAGGCGCCAATGATGGCATCGCCGCGCGGCTGGCCTATGCTCTGGAAGCGATAGCCGCGTATCGTACGCGCGCCACCGGTACGATAGCCGAAGTCTGCAGGCAGGCGGTCGGTTTGCGTCCAGACCTTGCCAACTTCCGCGCGCGCCGTCACCACATCGCGGCGCCCCACGGGCCACCACTTTTGAGCCCTGACCCCCGCCCGCGAAAAACTCTGGCCTTCGTCCAGCGTCACGCCAGTACCCAACCCGATCTCGATCA
Source organism: Allopusillimonas ginsengisoli (assembly GCF_004153455.1). Taxonomy (GTDB): domain Bacteria; phylum Pseudomonadota; class Gammaproteobacteria; order Burkholderiales; family Burkholderiaceae_B; genus Allopusillimonas; species Allopusillimonas ginsengisoli. The sequence goes on from NZ_SDQE01000014.1 coordinate 8,840, forward strand.
GATTGCCTTCGCGGGGATCGTATTTTTTATCCACATCGCGCCGCAAGAAGCGATAGGTGCCCGTCAAGGTGGGCACCTCGTAACCCGGGGCGCCGCTGATGCGCGTTTTGTCGTAGGCAGCCACCAGCCCCCACTCCGACTCGTAATCGACACGGCTGTCACCGCCGGCTTCCCAGGCCTTGAGGCGCTTGGCGCCCAGGCCCAAGCGGCTGTTTTCCAGCCCCTCGATGTCCGAATGCTCGTAGAGCACCCCTACGCTGTCCTGATGGCCACTGCGCGTAGGGGGCAAATGCACGTCGAAGAACAGGCGTTGACGATCTTTGTCCAGCCCGGCGCCCGTTTCGATCCAGACAGGCTTGCCGAACACCACGTTCTGTCTGTACAGGCCCTCGACCCGCAAGCCGTGATCACTGTCCACCCCGATCGAAGTGGTGACCCGCCGCGCTGGTGCTTCAGAGACATCCACACGAACAGGCAGTTCGACCGAGCCATCCTCCAGGACTTTCTGCGCGGACTCGTCCTGATTCAGCGTAACAAACGCCCCGCGAAAAAACGAGGTGGACTGCAGCGCCTGCTGCCAGTCATCCAGCTTGTCCTGATCGTAGGGATCCCCCTGCGCATAGTGAACATAGCGATCAATCAACGATTCGGGCACGCGCTTGAGGCCCGATACCGTCAATGGCCCCATCACTACGCGGGGGCCGCTGTCCACCTTGACGAACAGATCAGCCTTGGCGGTTTCGGCGTCTACGGTCGCCTGCGTACTCTCATAGCGGGCAAAATAGAAATCCTTGCGGCTGACACCATCGAGCAGCGATTCCTTGGCTTCTCGCCAGGACTTGCTGATAAACGGCATGCCCTCGGTCAGCGGCCAGTCGCGCCGCAAGCCGATCAGCCGGGTTTCGAACTGCGGACGCTCGATCTGGCCCGAAAACTGAATATCGACGCCATCCACATGCGTGCGCTCGCCCGGTTCGATCACGATATCCCAGGTTTCGCCAGCAACATCCTCGCCCACCTCGAGCGTGACCACCGGCGAAAAAAATCCCTGCGTTTCAAGCGCCGACACCGTGGCGTCGTGCGCGCGGCGTCGCAAGCGCGAGACTTCGCCGCCGTCCTGATCTTCGGCCAGGCGGGTAATGGCCTCGACCGCACCATTGATGGCCTGCAGCGCCTCTGGCGGCACGCCCCCAGGATCGATCACCACCTCTGGGCGATCCGCGCGCGCCTCGTGGACGAAACCCGCCACCAGCAACAACCCGACGACAACGACCCCACGCATGCAGTCAGGGCTTCCGAGCGACGACCGAGGGGCGGCTGCTCGACATATCCGGCGGCAGCGCCGCGACATTGGCCGCCAGCTTGGTCGCTATCTCGATGTAAGCGCGGGCCGCCTCGCCGTCTGGTTCGGCCACGACACTGGGCATGCCCGAATCGGTCTGCTCCCGTATCCGCATCTGCAAGGGCAGGGCTCCCAACCACGACAGGTTGTATTCGGCCGCCATGTCGCGCCCGCCATGCTCTCCGAAAATCGGCTCGGCGTGACCGCAATGACTGCAAATGTGCACCGACATATTTTCGACCACCCCCAGCACCGGCACATTCACTTTCTGGAACATGCGCAGGCCCTTGCGGGCATCAGCCAGCGCGAGATCCTGGGGCGTGGTGACGATAATCGCGCCCGTGAGCGGCACTTTCTGCGCCATCGTCAGGGCAATATCGCCGGTGCCGGGCGGCATGTCGACGATCAGATAATCCAGATCGTGCCAATTGGTTTGCGTGAGCAATTGCTGCAAAGCCTGCGTGACCATCGGCCCTCGCCAGATGGCAGGCGCATCGTCATTGATGAGAAAACCAATGGAATTGGCCTGCAGACCATGTTTTTCGAGCGGCTCCATGGTCTTGCCATCCAGGCTCTTGGGTTTGCCGGAAAGCCCCAGCATAATAGGCACGCTGGGCCCATAGATATCGGCATCCAGCAGGCCGGTACGCGCCCCCTGGCGCGACAGCGCCAGGGCAAGGTTGACGGCAGTCGTGCTTTTGCCGACGCCGCCCTTGCCCGACGCGACGGCAATGATGTTGCGTACATTGGCCATGGGCTTGAGCCCCGGCTGCACGGCATGGCTGACAATCTGCATGTGTTCAGATCCTTCCGCCCGGCGCCAGGGTGGCGCCAAAGCAGTTTCAATACGTTTCGCCAACGGCCACGCGCCGTTGTGCGAGGGATACGCTAAGGGTACAGTGACGGTTAGTAATCCGTGTCGGCATTAGACCTCAAGTCGACAGCCAGACACAGGAAGAATACACTGAAGACTCAAGAATAGCGGATCGCGGGAATTTTTTTCCCGGAACGCGGTCTATCAAGGCACATGAATACATTTAATCAAATCATCCGCGGCATCCTGTTTTTCGTATTGGCCATCTTCGGCATGGTTGCGGCCTTCGTTTTCATGGTGTCCACGGCGATCGCCGTCGGCATCCTGTATATCGTCGCCCGCATCAAAGGCCGGCCCTTCGGCGCCCGCGCCTATTGGGAACAACGCCGCCAGGCCGCGCCAAAGCGGTCTGAGCGCATGTTCCGCGCCAAAGATGTCACCGATGTCGAGATGCGCGAAATCCCCTGATTTCATCTGCGGGATGCCAACGCCGTATCGGCCGCGAGCCCTGTAAAACAGCGCGGCGGCTGTTTCATTGCATCTTGCACAATTAACAATTGTTCACCATATTGCGTCGGCACTTTTACAACATTGCCGGCCAAGTCCTCGCGTTTGGCCCTGCCCGCTGCCAACCCCCGCAGCACCTCAGCCAACGACAATCACAACGCGCTTTAATCACTGGCCAAGCAGGTTCGCGGCGAAAGCCCTAAAATCGATCTTTTGCGCCGCCCGGCGCACCACCCTCGATTTTCTTACTCAAGCCTCCTGAACATGCCGCGCACGATTTTCGTCACCACCGCACTGCCCTACGCCAACGGTTCCTTCCACATCGGCCACATCATGGAATACATCCAGGCCGATATCTGGGTTCGTTCGATGCGAATGTCGGGCCATACGGTGCATTTCGTGGGCGCCGACGACGTACACGGCGCACCCATCATGCTCAAGGCCGAAAGCGAGAAAATCACCCCGCACGAACTGGTTGCCCGGTATGCGGCCGAACGCCCGCGTTACCTGAACGGCTTTCATATCGAATTCGACCACTGGCACTCCACCGATTCGGCCGAAAACATCGAGCTGTCACACGATATCTACCGCAAGCTCAAGGCGGCAGACTTTATCTACAGCCGCGATATCGAACAGTTCTACGACCCCGTCAAGGGCATGTTCCTGCCCGACCGCTATATAAAAGGCGAATGCCCCCGTTGCCACACCAAAGACCAATACGGCGATTCGTGTGAATCCTGCGGCGCGGTCTATTCGCCCACCGAACTGATCGAACCCTATTCCACGCTTACCAAGGCCCGGCCTGTTCTGAAGACGTCGGAACACTTCTTTTTTCGCCTGTCCGACCCTCGCTGCGTCGCTTTTCTGCAAGCGTGGACCACGGGCACCAACGCGCAAGGCAACCAGCACCTGCAGGCTGAGGTGCTGGCCAAGACCCGCGAATGGCTGGGCACCGGCAACGCAGACAGCGACGCCAATCTTGCCGACTGGGACATCTCCCGCGACGAGCCTTATTTTGGCATCCCTATTCCCGATGCGCCCGGCAAGTATTTTTATGTCTGGCTGGACGCGCCTGTCGGCTATCTGGCGTCGCTCAAGGCCTACTGCAACAAGCAGGGCATCGATTTCGACGCCCTGCTGGATCCAGCCGGCGATACCGAGCAGGTGCACTTCATCGGCAAGGACATCGTGTACTTTCACGCCCTGTTCTGGCCCGCCATGCTCAAGTTTTCGGGCCGCAAAACGCCGGACAACCTGCATGTCCATGGCTTTATCACCGTCAGCGGCGAAAAAATGTCCAAGAGTCGCGGCACGGGCATCTCGCCTATCCGCTACCTGGATCTCGGCATGAACGCCGAATGGATGCGCTACTACATTGCCGCCAAACTCAATAGCCGCGTCGAAGACCTGGATTTCAATCCAGACGACTTCATCGCCCGCGTCAACAGCGACCTTATCGGTAAATACGTCAACATCGCCAGCCGCGCCGCCAGCTTCATCAGCAAGCACTTCGACGGCCAGCTCGCCTATCTTGGCGATCCGCAAGCCCTGCAGCAGGAACTTGAACAGGTGGCGCAAGAGGTACGCAGCGATTTCGAGCTTCGCGAATATGGCCGTGCCGTGCGACGCCTCATGGCCCATGCGGATCAAATCAATCAGGCCTTTGACGCCGCCCAGCCCTGGATCATGGCCAAGGGCATCTCCAGCGCCAGCGACGAACAGAAAGCCGGCCTGCAGAACGTTTGCTCGCGCGCCCTGGCTGGCTTCAAGGCATTGACCGTGATGCTCGCCCCCGTGCTGCCCGCCCTGGCTCACCGCGTGGCCCACGAACTCTTTGGCGAAACACGCAATTATCTCTGGGCCGACGCCGGCGTACTGCCTACCCAGATCGCCCCTTTCAAGCATCTCATGCAGCGCGTCGAGCCGACCATGCTGGACGACCTTTTCGAGCCGCCGGCACAAGCCCTGCCAACGCCCGGCGGCCAGCCCATCGCAGACGCCATCGATATCAAGGATTTCGGCAAACTGGATCTGCGCATCGCCCGCATCGTCGAATGCAGCGAGGTCGAGGGCTCGGACAAACTGCTGCGTCTCATGCTGGACGTCGGCGAGGGTCGCCTGCGCCAGGTATTTTCAGGCATCAAGTCGGCTTACAAACCAGAGGATCTCAAGGGCCAGCTCACCGTCGTGGTGGCCAATCTGGCGCCCCGCAAAATGCGCTTTGGCGTCTCCGAAGGCATGGTGCTGTCCGCCAGCCACGCCGACAAGGACGCCGATGCCGGGCTGTACGTGCTGCAAGCCTGGCCCGGCGCGCAGCCGGGCATGCGCATCAGCTAGCGCACCATGCCGGCCCCGACTGATACCCAGCGCCAGGCTGCGGGTCGCCGGAGCACCCTGGTCAGTGTGGCCGTCAATATCGTCCTGACCACCCTCCAGATGGTGGTCGGGGTGCTCGCCCATTCGCAGGCGCTGGTCGCCGACGCCATCCACTCCCTGTCCGACCTGGTCTCGGATGGCGTAGTGCTGGTGGCCAACAAGCACAGCCACAAGGCGCCTGACGCCGAACACCCCTACGGCCACCGGCGCTTCGAAACTGCCGCGTCCATGGCAATTGGGGCACTGCTGCTCGCCGTGGGCATCGGCATGCTGGCGCGCAGCTTCAACGTTCTGCAGACGCCAGCCGCCATCCCGGAAGTCCATGCTGCGGCGCTCGTCATCGCCCTGCTCGCGCTGGCATCCAAAGAACTGCTGTTCCGCTATATGCTGCGTGTCGCCCGGCGCGTACGATCCTCCATGTTGGTCGCCAACGCCTGGCATGCCCGGTCCGACGCGGCGTCGTCTCTGGTTGTCGCCCTGGGCATTCTGGCCAATCTGAGCGGCCTACACCTGGCCGATCCGCTCGCCGCCCTGGTGGTCGGACTCATGATCATCCGCATGGGCTGGAAGTTCTTCTACGCCGCCTTCAACGACCTCATGGACGCCGCCGTGGATGACGAAACCGAAGGCCGTATCCGCCAGCATATCCTCGACACACCCGGCGTACTCGGCATTCATGCGCTCAAGACCCGCAAAATGGGCGACATGATTTGGGTAGAGGTCGATATCGAAATGGACGGCGACCTGACCATCACCGAGGGCCACGCGATCGCCGTCGCGGCCCGCGACCGCGTGATGGAGAAAGAGCCCGTGCTGGACGTCATGACGCACTTTGATCCAGTAAAACGACCCTTGAACGACGGATCCTCGCAGACACATTAATCCAAAGGCCAGCGGCTCGGCGATGGCCTGCGCCAGCCTCGCCTGGCAAGGCCTTAATTGTTGTTTCAATTATCGTACGCCACGGAAAAGTTGATCTACACTGACAACGCAGTTTGCTTGTCTCAGCCTGCCTGAACACGGCCCACCCCTTTGGAGAGACACCATGTCCAGACTCACTGCTCAACATTTTTCCCCCGAACTGCTGGAGCTTTACGATTTCTACGCGCATGGGCGGATCAGCAAGCGCGAGTTCTTGCAGCGATCCGCGGGTTTTGCGGTCGCCGGGCTCACCGGCACCGCACTCCTGGCCGCGTTGACACCCAACTATGCGCTCGCCCAGCAGGTGCCCCTCACCGACCCCGACATCACCACCGAATACCTGACCTACCCTTCGCCACAAGGCCATGGCGATGTGCGAGGATATCTTGTTACGCCGGCCAAGCGTGAAGGCAAATTACCCGCCGTCGTGGTTGTCCACGAAAACCGCGGGCTCAACCCCTATATCGAAGACGTGGCGCGCCGCCTTGCAAAAGCAGGCTACCTGACGCTGGCGCCTGATGGCCTCAGTTCCAAGGGCGGCTATCCTGGTGATGATGACAAGGGGCGCGAACTGCAACAACAGGTGGATCCCCAGAAACTGATGAACGATTTTTTCGCGGCCGTCGAATACATGACCGCTCATGAGCGCTCAACAGGCAAAGTGGGCATTGTCGGATTCTGTTATGGCGGCGGCGTCTCCAATGCCGCGGCGGTGGCCTACCCCGAGCTGGCGGCCGCCGTTCCCTTTTATGGACGCCAGGCCAGCGTGGAGGACGTACCCAGAATCCAGGCGCCCTTATTGCTGCATTACGCAGAGAACGATGCCGGCGTTAATCAGGGCTGGCCCGCCTACGAAGCCGCATTGAAAGAGCACGGCAAAACATACCAGGCCCACATCTACCCAGGCACAAATCATGGGTTCCACAACGATACGACCCCGCGCTATGACAAAGACGCGGCTGAACTGGCCTGGGACCGAACGCTGGAATGGTTCGAGCGATACCTGCGTTAATGCTTCAAGGGGTTTGCGGGGTAGGCGCTGCGCGGAATTGTTTTCGGTAAGTGACAGGCGATGTCTGGAACGTAGCCTTGAAATGCTGCCGAAGCGACAGCGCCGAGCCAAAACCCGCCTGTTGCGCCACGATCTCGACCGAGGCGTCGCTGGCTTCGAGCATGTGCTGCGCATGTGCCAACCGCTGGTTAAGCAACCATTGCTTGAACGATACGCCCGTAGCCTGGCGAAAATGGCGGGTAAAGTTGCGCCGGCTCATCGCCGCGCGCTGCGCAAGCGCATCGATGGTGTGATCCTGCTCAGGGCGATCCGCCACCCATTCAAGCACCTGGGCAATGCGGTTATCGGTACTGGATACCGGTAGCGGACGCTCGATAAACTGTGCCTGCCCGCCTTGCCGATGCGGTGCGATGATAAGTTGCCGCGCCACCCGGTTGGCGCTGTCTGCACCACACAACTGGCGCAGCACATGCAGGCAACAATCCAGACCCGCTGCAACGCCGGCAGAAGTAAGCACATCTCCTTCATCCACATAGAGCACGTCACGATCCACTTTGACCGAGGGGTAGCGCTCCTCCAGGGCTTCGGCGTACGCCCAGTGGGTCGCGGCGGATTTGCCATCCAGCAAGCCTGCCTGCGCCAACGGAAACGCCCCAAGACACAAGCCCATCACCCGGGCGCCACGCGCATGGGCACGCCGCAGCGCCTGCAGCAGATCTACCGGCGCATCGCGACAATCATCATGCCAGCTGGGCATGACGACCATATCGGCTGAATCCACAGCCGACAGATCATGCTTGGCCACAATATCGAACCCCGACGCGGTACCCAGCGACGTACCGGCGCCCGCGCTGGCGCAAACGCGCACATCAAATACGGGCGCGGTCGCACCCACGCACCGAGATCCGAATACCAGACAAGGCACTGAAAGATGAAACGGCGTGATCCCGTCAAACGCGATGACGACGACGCTGTAGTGAGGAGAATGTGTTTTTATCGGCATGGCCCAATTCTATCGTAGATCAGCCTTTGGGCCAATGTTGGATGAGGCCAATCACGCAGACAATACCCTTCATCAAGCAGCGGAACGCCGGCTTGTTGCCCTCCAGCCTGGGCAAACCCGGATTAAACACCGGCCAAAAACCACCCCTTCGTCTCAGGAGAACATGATGTCAGCATCCCCCCGCCGGGCATTACTGGTGATCGATGTACAAAACGAATATGTCACAGGTAACCTGCTCATCGAATACCCACCTATCGAAACATCCCTGAAAAACATTGCACTTGCCATGGACACTGCCCGGGCCAGCGGCATCCCCGTGATCGTCGCCCAGCACGACGCGCCGGAAGACTCCCCCTTGTTCGCAAAAGGGTCTCAGGAATGGGAGCTCCATCCCCTGATCGCAGAACGCCCTGCCGACCACCGCATCAACAAACATATGGCCAGCGCCTTCACCGGCACAGACCTGGCCCAATGGTTGGCCGACAAAGGCGTCGACACGCTCACGATCGTGGGCTACATGACGCATAACTGTGATGCGTCGACCATCTTTCATGCATCGCACGATGAGCTGAATGTGGAGTTCCTGGCTGATGCGTCTGGTTCTCCCTCGTACGAGAACGCCGCCGGCAGAGCCAGCGCCGAGGAAATACACCGCGTGTTCAGCACTGTATTCCACTCCAACTTTGCAGCGGTCTGCACAACAGAAGACTGGATCAGCGCCGTGAACAAAGGCCACGCGCTTGCGCCTGACAATGTCTATCTGTCCAACCAGCGTACGAAAAAGGCAGTGGCTGTCTGAACGTAAATTCGGACAACCATCACCAGCGTCGACATCATCGCGCGCTTGCTGTCGGTGACGACAGTTGCGCAACGGCGCTGGTGAGCCGCCGGTCGATGACGCGATGGACGCCGTCGGCCATCTTCAGCAACGCCATGTCACGGCCGGGCAAAGCGACACACTGCACCCCCAAGGGAAGGCCTTGCGGGTTCTCACACGCAGGCAAATGCAGTGCCGGCCATCCCAAGAGCGACCAAACCCTGTTGAACGCCGACGTACCAGTTCGATCAAGCCCCGCGAGCGCTGCGCCCGGTGCACTCGGCGTCAGGACAGCATCATAACGAGACAAAAGATCTGACCAAGCGTCGCTCAGCGCTTTCCGCCTTTGCGCAAGATTGCTGTAATCCGCAAGGGTGATCGCCAGCCCCTTGTCGATCACCGCGTTCGTCTGCGCCCGCAAGGCTTCGGGCTCGGCCTGACGCACGGGCAACAGGCTTCGGGACAGTTCGTAAGCCATGATCCCGTCGTGCACTTCCAAGGTCTCCGTCACCAACGTCCCTGCATCGAGCCACTGCACTTGCGCGCCACGCGCGCGCAAATCATCCGCTGCCTGTTGCAGGCACGACCGCGCCTCTTCACTCAATTTTCCGGCCTGAGGGCAAGGCAGAACAGCCAACGACAAGGCCTCTACCGGACGCGGCGCACCATGTTCCGCCATAAATACACTGGCCAGCTTCAGGCTCAGGCCAACATCTTGCGTAAACCAGCCAATGGTGTCCAACGAATCGCACAGAACCAGCATGCCTGAACGTGGAATGCGGCCAAAACCCGGTTTGAAGCCAACTACACCGGTATACGCCGCCGGCCTTACGATGGACCCACCCGTTTGTGTGCCCAGGGCGAAAGACACCATCCCTGCCGCCACAGCCGCCGCAGACCCGCTGGACGACCCGCCTGGCGTATGGGCCAAGTGGCGCGGGTTGCGGGTGGGCCCAGGCGCGGCGAAAGCAAATTCGGCGGTAACCGTTTTACCCACGGGGCGAGCGCCCGCCGCTCTGAGCATGGCCACGCATGCCGCGTCGAATCGGGCTGGCGGCATGCCGGGCAAGGTCGCGCCATGACATGTGGGCATGCCACGAACGTCCATGACGTCCTTGACGCCAAAGGCCAGGCCGCTCAATAGTCCACGCTCTGTGATAGATGGTGTTTCTTCCTCTGGAAGAAACACCCAGGCACGAACGTCAGTATCCAACTGTCGTATTTCATTGAGCGCAGGTTGTTTCATCGCTTCCCATCCGCTTACTGCACGTTCAAATTCTGCTCGCGGATCAAGTTGCCCCAAAGCGCCGATTCACTTTGAATGAACGTTCTGAATTCCTCAGGCGTGCCACCCGCCACCTCGGCGCCTTGCGACTCCACGACTTTGCGGTAATCAGGATCCTGCAGCGCCTTGTTCACAGCCTGGTTCAACTGAGCCAGAACATCGTCCGGCAAGCCCGCCGGGCCAATGACGCCGAACCAGTTGGAGGCCACCACATCAACGCCCTGCTCTTTGAAGGTCGGCAAATCAGGCAAGGCCTTTAGTCTATTTTCCGCAGCAACCCCCAGGGCACGAATTCGGGGTTCGTCAGCAGACAGATGAGGGATGAACAGGCTTGCCAGTTCCAGATACATGTCAACGCTACCACCGATCAAGTCGTTGACAGCAGGCGCACCACCACGATAAGGAACGTGTGTTGCACCCATCCCCGCGCGCTGCTTGAGCAGTTCACTCGACAAATGCGATGCGCCTCCGGCACCCGTAGAAGCGTAGTTCAGCTTGTCAGGGTTACGTTTGGCATCCGCCACCAGTTCGCCGGCATTCTTGTAGGGTGCGGCTGCATTGACGGCCAATACCATGGCGCCCACTTCAATCAGCGCGATAGGTTGTATGTCTTTTTCCGGATCAAACGGCAAGGTATCCCCATACAAAGCCTTGTTGACCGCCATGGGTGCAAAGTTGCCCAAACCTATCGTATAGCCATCAGGTTTGGCGCGCGCAACTTGCGCGGTGCCAATATTGCCGCTCGCACCAGGGCGGTTTTCAACCACAACGGGCACGTTCAGCGACTCGGACATATGCTGGGCCAGTTGACGCGAACGCGTATCAGAGCTGCCTCCCGCAGAATACGGCACGATAAACGTGATGGGCTGCGATGGATAAGCCTGCGCCGATACATTGGAAAGCGGTGCAAGGCACGCCACGCCGATCATTGCGGCCAACAGACTTTTCTTATTGATCCGATTCATTTTGCCTCCTCCTTAACTCGACCTGGTAGGTCGGGGACGCAGCACTGCGGAAAATGCCCGGCCCGACAGATATCCTCTGGATCATAGGAAAGCCCTATTATTCTGTCTAATTCTATTTAATGTCATAATTAGGTGGATTTAAAACCTAATAGAACCGCACTGATCACAACCCTCTGACCAGGTGCACACTACCCCGCCATGCTCGACACCCGTCTGCTCAAATGTTTCGCTGTTGTTGCCGAGGAACTGCACTTTGGCCGCGCCGCCAAACGCCTGTTCATGACACAGCCTCCCCTGAGCCAGAACATCCGCAAGCTCGAAGCGCAATTACAGGTTCAATTGCTGGTGCGTAGTACCCGCTCTGTGCGGCTCACGCCCGCAGGCGAATTACTCAAGCGTCGCATCACGGCATTGGAAAAAGAAATGGCCCAGACGATACGGGCTGTCCGGGAAATCCACTTCGGTGAAAAGGGACGACTCCGGATCGCGCTGACGCCGAGCGCAGCCTACTCAACCTTTCCCCAATGCCTGCACGCCTTCCGGCAAACCTACCCCGACGTAACGGTAGAGCTGATCGAGATGAACTCCAGCGAGATGCCCGACGCTTTGCGTCATGGCCGTCTTGATATGGCCTTGATGCGGCCGCCCTTCGCTGACCGAGACCTTTCGCCGGAACGCATTCTTGCTGAACCACTGATGTTGGCGGTTCGCAAAGACCATCCCGTGGCGCAGACGGCCGCCAAGCGCATCCGCCTTGCCGATGCGCTCCAGTGCGAGTTGATCGGCTATGCACGGCATTCATCCCGCTATTTTCACGAAGTGCTTCAGCGCCTGGGCATGCACGCCGGTATAGCGCCCAACATCGTTCACGAAAGCATGATCCCGACGGTGCTGGCGCTGATCGAAGCAGGGGTCGGCGCAGCCATCGTGCCAGCCAATCTTGGCCGCGCGCGCGCAGACACTATCACTTATCTACCGCTACACGGCTGCGGCAATATTCATGCTGAACTTCTGCTGGCACGGTCGCCTGAGGGCGGTAACGGCGCGGTCGAAAACCTGATCGACATCATGCGAAGCTGGCACAAGGGGCGAAGCACCCGCGGAACACGCTCACCCAAGGTACACCCGGCCAGCCATACCGCTGATGGTTTACCGCCCAGGCCGGCCCGCCGCAACGGTTGAACCCGTGGCCGTCTCCCATCGCTGAAGAAAGGCCATCAGCACCCGCGCGGAATTTTCCGCGGCAATGTTCATGAAAACGTGCATTTCGTTGGCGTCCGGCCCGCCCCCGGCCAGATCGCTGACCGAACGGAAAGCCAGGAAAGGAATGCGGTTGGCCTGCGCCACCATGGCGCAGGCAGCGCTTTCCATATCAACTACATTAGCCTGAAAGACCTGATATAGATGCTCGCGATACTGCGCATTGTCGACAAAGGCAGTGCCGGACAAGCCGTTCCCCCCAACGACAAGGCGCGGGGCTTCGCGCAGACAAACCTTATCCGCGTCGCAGGACTGCAGGGCGACGCCTTGCATGCTCCGGGCGATATCCAGCAACTGCTCGTCCACATCGAACCAGAATTGTGGACGCGGGTCAGGATGATCATCCGAGATCACCCGCACCGCGCGGTGAAACAACATGCCAAACTCGGGCACGCCCAGGTTCTGCTTGTCCGGTGGAAACGCATACGTGCCAGGGCTGACCTCGCGTGCCATCAAGACCTCCAGATGCGACCCCCAGCGCTCGGGCACGTTCACATCGCCCAAGTGCAGATCAGGATTCACGCCCCCCGCAATGCCACTGAACAACACGTGCGACACCGCAAAGCGGTCAAACGCCAATTGAGTATTCATGGCTGCATTGACCATGCTAATGCCGCTGAGAAACAGCAGCACCGGACGCCCTCGCAATATGCCCGTGGTAAACGTAACGCCATTGATCTGGTATTCCTGCGACGCATCCAGTGCCTCGCGCAGCAAGGACAGCTCGGGGGCAAAGGCAGACACGATGGCAATCCGCGGCATAGCGTCGAGATAGCCAGACGTGTGCGCAGCCGCCGGAGCAATCTCACGACCGGCAGGGGCCTCCTGCAGGCCCGGCGGCTGCGAACCGGCATGCGCCATCGACAACATGCCATATCCCAACACACCCAACGTCCACACAACCAACCGCCGCTGCGCCCCACCCGACAAACCCCAACCCATCACCGATCCTCCCCGACTTACGCTTTGGCCACTGGCCGTGACCAAAGCCTCGTGAATAGCCGATGGCCCAGCGCCACCTTGGCCCTTTCGGAGGCGGGGCGCGGCGGGCCTCGACATAATTTGTTGCCGAGATTATCCCCCATCGCCTGCCACTTGCCCACCACTGCCTATAATCTGGAAAAGCCGGATAAGCCCCATATCAGATCCCTGCCACACCGGCCCCGGCCCAAGTCTCTTCACGTTGCCGGAGCCCGCCATGACCACCGCCGCAGACCTTATCCACACCCTGGCACTCTCCCCTCACCCGGAGGGCGGGCATTACCGTGAAACCTATCGCTGCACCCAAAACGTCACGCGAGCAGATGGCGCTGCGCGAAGCGCCTGCACAGCCATCTACTATTTGCTGGAGCCTGGGCAGTATTCCGCATGGCACCGCATTGCCTCGGATGAGCTCTGGCACTTTTACGCCGGCCTGCCCCTGGACATCCATATCGTGCACCAGGGAACCATGACCACACAACGCCTGGGGCATCCCGCTGCAGCACCAGACGCCGTATTCCAGCACGTCGTGCCTGCAGGCGCATGGTTCGCCGCCGAACTCGCTCCACAAACCGAAGCCCTGAATACAGGAACGCTTTACAGCCTGGTCGGGTGTACCGTCGCCCCCGGCTTCGAGTTCAGCGAGTTTGAACTGGCCGCCGCTCAGGATCTGGCCCAGGCGGGCGCGCCCGACACTAGTGCGGTCCGGCGCTTGCTGGCATCATCCACGCCATGAAGAAAGAGTTCATACCGTATGAAAACGGCACAACCGACCCGACCGTCGTCCGAAACCGTAGTATCTCGCACGGCAAGCGCACCCTGCTCGCACTGATTCCTGCCATGGCGACCATGCCCAGCCGAAGGCTGCGGCGCGACGTCGCGGCGAGGGCAGGTATCAGCGCTCAGAAGGTTCGACGCAGCAGCAAGGTCATTTCGTTCTGCCTGAAATCAAACGCCCAGCCCAGATTGCTGCGGTTGGCACTGTGCCGCACACGCAGTTCAGGGGTCAGGCCAGCAATGTTCCAACCCTTAGCGCACAGGCTCACGATATAAACCTGCTGCTTGTCCCGTCGGCGCCCACCCAAAAAACCATCATAAGCGTCGTTTTGGCTCAGGCGAAAAATCCCCATTGCGTTCAAATACAAGCCCGCACTGGTTTCGAACGCATGCGAGATGCCCATACGCATGGCCAGATCCCTGCTGCTGGCTTGCTCGACTTCATACTTTTTGCGGACAAGATCCAGCCCGCCGTAGATCGACGTAGCGCGTCGCGGTACGTAGCTGGCAAAGAGACTGCTCCGATACTGGCTGTAATCACTGGCGATCCCCCTCGCCGCTTGTTTGTGATGGTAGCGGCGCGCGTCCAGCGATGCGCCTGCGTGCCATTTGGCGGCGATCATGCGCCGCCATTCCATCTGCATGCCACCCGATAGATAATTGCTGCGGCCGTCGCGGTAGTAATGTTCAGCGTAAGGCAAGAGGCTCACGCTAGTGCGCGCGCTCAGATACTGGTAGCCCAGATACAGCATCGAGCTTGCTCCGCTGTAGTTCCTGACGTCCGTGATCCCTACCAACCCGTTACGCCGGTAATAGCTGCCGTAGCTGATCGGCTGAACCAGCAAATTGTGATTGCCGGTCAGGTTATAACGGCGCTCCAGCACGGCCTCGTAACCCATCAAGGCCGAACTGATGGGGTCGGCCATGTTGCGCTCGACCACGCATATGTCCATGAACACCGCCAGGCAGCTGCGATCGCCATTGGCATGATTGATGTTGCTGTTATAGCCCATGCCGACGGCGAGGCTGCCATGCCAGCGGGCTCGCGCATCCAGCGCGGCCAGGTATTGTTGTGCCAAGCGCCGGCCGTAGTCAGGCAGTTCTCCACGCCTGGCCGACTCGAAGTTGGCACGAGCCTCGGCATCGCGGTTGTCTTCAAACTGCAGGCGGGCCAGTTCCAACCTGATGCGGATGTCTTCGGGGGCAGCAGTATGAGCGGCCTGCATACGGTGTAGCGCCCGAGCATGGTCACCTTGCTGGCGTGCCAGCAAGCCTAAAGCCATATCAACCAAGGCGGCCCGGTGATCACGCAGCAGGCGGTAACGGCTGATGAACTCGAGCAAGCGATCCCACTGCCCTGTGTTCAGCGCGATATAAATGGCGGGCTCAAGGCTTTCGAGCGTGGTCTGGACTTCGTAGATGGTGTTGTCGTGCACGACCGCCCCGGGTGGTGCGATCAGGCTGTCAGGCGGCAAGGCGCGGCGCTCGACGGCGCGCTGCGTCTGCTCCCGCAAAAAAAATGTGTGGTCATCGTTGGTCGCGACAGCAAGCAAGGGCTGGCAAACCAGCAACAGGCACAGCGCAACAGTGCCACGGTGCAGCATGGATGAGAGACTCGAGATAGTGTAGAAAAGGCACAGAATATGAAGGCCGGCGAACCGGCCTTCATAAGGAGCGGTTTACGTCAGAAGCATGCGAGGCTGCTTATAGCCGCTTGCCTCCGAACGCCACATGGTCGGCGGCGGCAGCACCTTTGTAGATACCGGCAAGCGCAGCCGCATCGTTATAAAAGCGGCCACTGATGGTGCTGTCGTTAGAGAATTCTCCGTTGGAGAAAATGCGCGTGCCTGCGAAGTCAACGGCGTCGGTGCCACGCGTGATCGAACCCGAGATCGAACCATTGCCGCCGCTGTAGTTGGCGGTAAGCATACCGCTGTACAGATTAGGCGCATGCGGCAGGTTGCCGTCTACGCCAGTCTGGCGAATGCCGACCACATCATAGTTGGCGGCAACCAATGTAGGCATGCTGGCCACCGCATTGTCACCCGCATACCACACGGTGCGGCTGGCGTCTGCCATGTTCAGATCCGTGCTGTCACCGGAGCTGGGTGAACCAACGGCCTTGGACCATTCTCCAAAATACACACCGTTGCCGCGGGCAGTCTCCTTGACCTGGCCGATGACCAGGCCGCCGAACTGCGGCCAAGTCTCCAGCGGAAGGGTCGTGATCTGGCGCACGCTATAGACATTGGCAGCGTTATGCTGGTCGTTGCGCCAAACCTGGGCGATTTTGATGCTTCGGATCAACGGAAAAGGAGCATAGTGTGCCTCGGCACTGTTGGCCGCAGCGTTGTCCGTCACCTGCTTAACCGGACCGCCAAAAATATCCACGCTACCGGACCGGGCCGTGCCGTCCGCGCGGAGCATTTCGAGCCCGGCATAACCCAGGGGCCTGACAAGGGGTGGGAAGTTGGACGCGGCAACGGTGACGTTGTCACTCGAGGAACTGCCTTGCAGGTTGACCGCTTGCGCATACACGGCGGTCGAGCTGAACAGGGCCAAGGCTACCATGGTGAGAACAGATTTCTTCATACAACATCTCCAAGGAAAGGAAGAGAAAAAATACAAAATTTTCCTTAAAAAATCGAGACGACAAAATTGACTCAGTAGCGCAATGCCACGTCCAGCCTCATTGTGCGGCCCGGCCCTGGTGTGGCAATTTTAGCCAGGGGGTCCAGGTAGTAACGGTCAGTCAGGTTGTCCACGGAAAAGCGTGCGCTGGCCTGCCGGCTGAAGTTATATTCGGCAAACAGGTCGAACAACATGACAGGCTCCCAGTAGTACGGGCGAATTTGCAGCAATCCCTTATTCTTGGCCACGATACGTTCGAGCTTTTTGTTTTCGGTCCGGCTGTGATAGCGCATACGCATGCCCAGGTTCAGGCTGCGCGCCATCAGGCGCGCACCCAGATCCAGGTTGATTGAATACTTGGGCTGCAGGCTGTAGAACGTCATGGCGCCGGGGAATCCGCCAGGCATACATTGGGGCCAGCGGTTAAAGGTAGGGTCCAGTTGCACGGCGTAATCGGCGTCGCACATCTCCTGGCGCAGCCGCAGCGTCGCGCCCAGCCCCCCGTAAAAAAGACCCGTGTCCACACGGCTTTGCAGTTCAAGACCACTCATGATCTTGCGGTCGAACTGAAGGGTGTTCATGTGTCCGGTGCGGTCGTAAAAATCCCGGATGGTGTTGTGGTAATAGCTGAGCTTGACGTCGGCCTGTCGTACGCTTTGCAGCAGATCGCGCAAGTTGTAAGTCAGGCCGATCTCCCAGGCCTGGTTGCGTTCGGGCTTCATCGTGATGGGGAATTCGCCGCGTATGCCGTGACGGTTGGAAAACTCCATGATGCTGGGAAAACGCGCCATGCTGCTCAGCCGGCCGTAGACCCGGGCACGGTCGTCCAACTGATAAGACGCCACCAGTTGAGAGGACCAGGCTAGGCTACGCTGCTTGTCCGGGCGCTGCCAGGGATCGGCCGCGCGATGAGAGGCAAAGCTTTCTAAGTTTCGCAATTTGTACTTTGGATGGGTGCCGCCCTGCGCATAGACCGTTTCGGTCGGATTGATCTGACCGTTGTAGAAAGGGTTTTCGCTGCGATCGGCTTTGCCGTTTCTCAGTGTGACGGGATAGGCTATTTCCCAGTAACTAAGGCCGGTAGATAGGTCTCTGTCTAGCTCAAAACTGGTTATGTGATTGGCAATCCGGTATGCCTCCCATTCCTCCATTGCTTGTGCCGGGTCCGCCCACACGCGTTTGCGCATGGCCAACTCCTCGTCCGTCGCGAGGCGGCCATACCCGATGATCTGATGCGTATTAATTCTGGTACGGGCCCAGGATTCATCCCGCTCGGCCCGGCGGCGATCGGTTTCGTCATCGAAGCCCCTATATCCGCCATACCGCGCTCCCGCGCTGACGTGCAGCTTTTTAGTGGCTTGCCAGTCCAGGCCCAAGCTCGCGCCGTACTCTTCTCGCCGACCCGAGGCCGGGCCGAATGCCACCGACGTGAGGCCACCGCCCACCACGGGTGTATCGACGAACACGTAGTCGGTCTTGCGCTCGTATTGCCAGTCGGCCGACACCGTCAACGCGAGATTATTCCTCAGGCGAAAGCGATTGTTCAGATCCATGCCCGTGCGGGTCGAATGGGTATCCTGCTGATTGCCGATGATGACGTCATAAATGCCATCGATATTGGGCTGCCTTGCGGGCGGGTTGTCGAGGTCTATCATCCCGTAGTCAATCCGAATTTTGCAGTACGGGTCGAGGGCGTTGTATTTACACTGAACCCAGTGATCCCAGGATTGATCTCCGTCTTTAACCTGATAGGTGATATCGCCATTCTGATAGCGCGTACTTTCATTGACATTGCGCCATAGCGCCATGTCGAGATCCAACCAGCGCGAGCCTTCGGGCTTGACTTCGTAACCCAGGCGGTAGACGTGCTGGTCCACGCGCGTGACGGGAAATGGATACTGGAAGTTCGTGCGTGCGAAGCTCAAGTTCTCATCGGTATCGACCATATTGATCAGCAGCTCTGAGGCCATGGCAGGCATCTCGCCAAAAGCCAGTCGGTTACGGGTAAAAGCCAGGCTGATTTTCTGGTTATGAGGCAAATACCAATTATTTTTAGCCAGCAGGCTTTCAGCCGACGTGCTGGTGTAGGGCACTTCGTAGCCTGGTGCGTAGACGCGGGCCAGGCTGGGATACAGGTTTTGGGGCACGAAGCTATTGTCAGACAGCATATTCGAGGTGTACTTGTCGGCGCCCTTGGTGCCGGCAAAATAGTTGCCGCGCTGGGCGTCGCTATAAGCCAGCATGACGTCGAACATCTCGTGCTTGTGCGCGCCGCTGACAAAGACCTTGCGGTCGTCCAGATTGAAGCGCCGCACATCGTCGCGCGATCGCATATCCACCTGCGGTACCCAAAAGGCCAGACCAGGATTGTCCCAGGGCGTGGCGGTAAACGCGCCGGGGATATCGCGATAATCCTTTCCTACGAGGGCGAACGGATCGGATGCATCCTTGACGGAGTTGCTGGCAGTGTTGGCCTTGAGCTCAAGGCCCCAGTTGCGACCAGGCGCAACAATATCGTCCGCTTCGATGGTGCGGATCGCCACAGCACCGCCTATCCCGCTCTTGATGCCGCGCGTCATTGATGGGCCCTTTTCCACTTCGATGCTGCGGAACAGATTAGGGTCCACATAGTTCCGATTATTGATACCGCGCAACGCCATCCAGACGTCCAGAGACTGCATGGTGCCATCCACCGTCACCGGAATACGGCCGTTACCAGACAAGCCGCGTATATTGGGAAACAGCGCGGAGCCATTTCGGTTGTCCGCGTTGTATACGCCATTCATGCCGGCAAACACGTCGCCCACCGAAACGCCCTGGTAGCGCTCCATGTATTGACGATCCACGTACAGATTGGAAATGTCCTTGTCGTAGACGTTGTCGTGTCCGACCTCATCCTGCGTGCGCTTGCCACTGACGACCACTTCTTCCAGCCTGCGCACATTCTGAGACCGGCCCGCACTCCGCGCCTCGCTATCAGATGCCTGCCGCGCACGTTCCGTGGCGCTGTCGCCTCGCGCTTCGCGAGGCGGGCTACTCAAATCAGGAGATCGGTTCGCCTGCGCATGAGCGTTTGCCGACCACAGGGCGGCGAGCAGGAGGGGCAGTGCCCTGACGGTGAATCGGTGTTGCATGTGCGTGTCGCTCCCGGCGTTTCCTCTGCGCTGTGATGAGTAGGAGGGAAAACTGCGTGGCCCCAGCGCAAAGGGCTGCGCAATGGAGCGATTATGTGGGTTCAACAATGCAGACAATAATGATAATTATCATTACGGAGGGGCTTGCGGCATGTGGATACTCACGGAATAAAGCTCGCGGGCCATCACTGCCCTGACTGCAATGAACATATCCGTAGCTGCCGTGGGAGAGCGGCCTGATGTTCGCGGCGTTGGTGCGCGCTGCAACGGGTACACCAGCGCTGGGCGCGTGGGCTTCGTGGCTGCTACTGGGATCTACGCTGGCGTGGGCGGGCGTGTTCGCCATCTACCTTTGGAATGCGTGGCCCGCGCGCTGCGAACCACGTACGGATGACCAGGAAGGCTGCGCGGAGCCGCTGGGCAAGCAGTGCAGCCCTTTCTCGGGATCGTCTTCACACTGCTGAAACGGGAGCCACCTAGTGCGGCGAACAACAGCGAAACAGTGCCTTGTCCTCAGCAGATACGGCTTCGCGTTTGGCAGGCTTTGGCACAGGCGGCGGCAGGCGGGCTTGTCGGCATATCGCGTCAACATCAAGCAACACCAGTTCGCGAGCCCGCCCGCCTATCAGGCCGGCACGCCGAAACGCAGCCAGCGTACGCGACAGGTTTTCGGGCGTCATGTTCAACTGCCGGGCCAGCACCGCATGACTGGCAGGCAAAGTGATCCAGGCGCTGCCGCGCTCCCGATATATATCCAGCAAATAAGTGATCAGTCTTTGCGTGGCATTGGTGATGGTCAGCAGATCGATACGATTAATGGCTTGCACCAGATGATTGGAAACAATCTGCAGTAGCGTATAGGCAACTTCCGGGGAATGCCGCGTCATGTCCAATAACAGTTCGCGATCCAGCCGATAGAGTACGGAGTACTCACTGGCTTGTGCGGACAAAGGGTAATGACCACTCTCCGAAAACATCACGGTGGCACCGAGCAGACAGCCCTGTTCCAGCGTTTGCACGATTTTTTCATCGCCGTTGTAACTGGGCAGGTACAACGTGATACCGCCGCGCTCAATCCAATAGAAGTAGTCTGCGGCCTGGCCCGCGTGGAATAAATGCTGCTTGGACGGCAGGCAGATACGCCGCGCGCGTTCGGCCAGCGCCTTAAGGCTGTTGGGGTCAGCATGCTGAAAGGCCGGGAGATTGCTCAAGGCCTTAATCAGAGAAGGAGATTGCATGAAAATATGAGAAGAAGATGGAGCTCTGCTAGACGCAGTCACCGTGACGACGGGCCTGCCATTTAGCTATAACGCACAGGGCGTCTCGATATTTCTCAGCCCCTAGTCAAACAACGCATTCAAGTCTGATGGCGGCGATGAATCCGGCAACGGCTCGCTCCCAAAATCGTCAGACCCGATATCGCTAAAGTTGCCAAACGAAGACGTATCAATTTCAACGCTGTCAACATCCACCACAGTGCGACCTGCCTTGTAATGGGTCACCATGCCGGGGAAGGCCAGGACGGCCACCACCATGATAATTTGCAGCACGATAAAGGGTATCGACCCCCAATAAATCTCGCCGGTTGTCACTTTCTTAATGTTTCGCCCGCTGACTCTATCCTTGTAGTCTTCTTTTGGTGCGACCGAGCGCAAATAGAATAATGCGAAACCAAATGGTGGATGCATGAATGACGTCTGCATATTCACCGCCAGCAGCACGCCCAGCCAGATCAGGTCGATCCCCATCTTGTCCGCAACAGGACCGATCAGCGGCACAACAATGAATGCGAGTTCGAAGAAATCCAGAAAAAACGCCAGGACGAATGTCAGAATACTGATTGCAATTAAAAAACCCATTTCACCGCCTGGCAAGGCGATGAGCAGATCCTCCACCCACAGATCGCCGTTAACGGCGCGGAACGACAGGCTGAAAACAGATGAGCCAATCAATATAAAGACAACAAAACACGTCAGCGTGGCGGTTTTGTCGACAGCTTGTCCCAGCAATGGCCAGCTTAAACGCCGCCGGAAAACCGCCATGATCAGCGCACCTACCGCGCCCATGGCGCCGCCTTCAGTCGGCGTTGCAACGCCGATGAAAATGGTCCCCAGCACCAGGAAGATCAATGCCAGCGGCGGGATCATGACAAACGTCACCCGCTCGGCAATTTGCGACAATAAGCCCAACCGCAGATACTTGTTCAGCAACGCACATACAAAAGCGGTCAAGCCCCAAATCAGCACACTACTGACGATAAGCTCGTCAACGTGCGCAGTTTCCGGCAAGAGCCAATTTGCACCCATCACCGCGGCAACTACCGCTATCGCCATCAGAACAAGTAAAGACGGAACACCGTGGCCGCCGCGGGGTTCGACGAAGGTTCGGTCCTCGGGCGGGATGGCTGGCGCAGCCTTGGGCCGCACTAGCGCAACAGCAGCTACATAAAGAATGTATAAACCGGTGAGTAGCGCGCCCGGGATAAACGCGCCTTTGTACATATCGCCGACCGAACGCCCCAATTGATCAGCAAGAACAATCAGCACGATTGACGGCGGAATAATCTGAGAAAGCGTTCCCGATGCGGCGATAACGCCCGTCGCCAAACGGCGGTCATAGCCGTAGCGCAACATGATGGGTAAAGAAATAAGCCCCATTGAGATGACTGACGCTGAGACCACACCGGTGGTCGCCGCCAGCAGCGCACCCACAAGCACCACAGCAATCGCCAGACCACCACGTAAGGGTCCGAACAATTGCCCCACAGTTTCAAGCAGGTCTTCGGCCATGCCTGAGCGTTCCAGGATCAAGCCCATGAAGGTAAAGAAAGGCACGGCCAGCAAGGTATCGTTTGCCATGACACCGAACACACGCTGCGGAAGCGCCTGGAAAAGCGCCACGGGTATGATGCCCATCTCGATGCCAATCAGACCAAACAGCATGCCATTGGCGGCCAGCGAGAACGCAACGGGCAAGCCTACCAATAGCAACATGACCAGCGTGCAGAACATGATCGGCGCAATATTCGCCAGAAAAATAGCTTCCATGTTCAGAGATTCCTGTGCTGCAGCGCCTGTTCGCGTTCCGCAGCAGCACGGCCGATTTCCTCGGCCAATTGCTGCTCGCTGGATCCGCTATTGGCAGCCTGCGTTGGATCTGCGCATAGGCCCCGCAGATAAGCAATGCACTTGATCAGATGCGAAATCGCGGCGGCGACCAACAGCGCAAAGCCGACCGGGATCAATAGCTTGGCAGGCCATCGGATCAGCCCACCGGAGTTTGAAGACTGCTCGTTATGGACAAACGCGTCCACAAAGACGGGCCACGACAACCACATGATGACCAGCGATGCAGGCAGAATGAACAGCAATATGCCGAATATTTCAACTTTTACACGTGTACGCGGCGAAAAACGCTGAGACAGCACATCGACGCGCACATGCTCGTTCTTGAGTAGTGTGTAGCCCGCCGTTAAGAGAAATACGGCACCAAACAGATACCACTGCAGTTCCAGCCAGGCATTGGAACTCATACTGAACAGCTTACGAATCAAGGCATTGCCGGCACTGACAATGACCGCGACAAGTATTAGCCATGTGACCGCACGCCCAATAACAATATTGACCGCGTCAATCCACCGCGACAAGACAAGCAAAGCTTTCATGATGGAGGAACGTGCAAGAAGCAGGCCCTGCTGCGCTTAACATGCAGCAGGCGCGCCAGACAGCAAGAGCACTTGGGCAGCATCAAGGCCATATCCTGTTCACAAGCCTTGCTTGCGCGTGGCCATCAAATAACTTTCTGCGGCACCGTCGTTGACACTGGCCCACAAAAGCTGATCGTCCCGGAAGGCCCGCCATGAGCTCAATACCTTGCCAAAACTTTCGTTCTTTGCACCGTAGTCTTCCAGCACCTCTTTGGTCGCACGCTGCATCGCATCCATCACTTCGCGTGGCCAGGACTTGAGCTTCACACCTTCACCCACCAGCATCTTGAGTGCGCGAATGTTTTTGGCATCATATTTGGCCAACAGATCGTTAGCGGCAATAGCGCACGCTGCGCGAAGCGCCGCCTGGTAATGAGACGGCAGCTTGGCCCAACTGTCGCGATTCACATTGAACGCCAGGTTCGCGCCCAACTCCATCACACCGGGGCCGTAATAGTATTTTGCCACCTTGGCAAAGCCGAGTTTTTCGTCATCGTAGGGGCCGACCCACTCGACGGCATCCAGGGAGCCTTTTTCCAACGCCGGGTAAATATCGCTGCCAGCGATCTGCTGAGGAATCGCCCCCAGTTTTTCGTACACCATACTCAGCAAGCCTGGCGTACGAATGCGTAAACCGTTAAAGTCTTCCGGCTTGGTGATTTCCTTGCGAAACCAGCCACCCATTTGCGCACCGGTATTACCACACGGTATGACGATGGCGTTGAATTTACTATAGAGCTCGTCCATGAGCTCTTTACCGCCGCCATAGGCAAGCCAGGCTGACTGTTGACGCGGCGTGAGGCCAAACGGCACGCCGGTGTCAAAAACAAGCGCCGGCTCTTTGCCCAGATAATAAAAACCGGCAGTATGTCCGCATTCGGTCGTGCCATTCTGCACGGCGTCCAGAACTTGTAAAGGCGGTACCAGTTCGCCCGCCGAAAAGGGGCGAATCGTAAATTTACCGTCGGTCAGCATGGACACCTGCTCTGCAATGACTTCGGCAGAACCCCAAACCGTGTCCAGTGATCGCGGGAAACTGCTGGGCATACGCCAGCTGATTGTGGGCGCATCTTGCGCGATCGCCGGGGCGGCGATCGTAGCGCCTGCCGTGCCAGCGGCAAAAGCCAAAAATTTGCGACGTTGCATTGAACGCTCCTTTTAGTCCAGACAGTCAGGCGTTTCACGCAGCACACGGCGCGCAAAATAGGCGAATGTCAATTCCAGAATCCGCGGCTTGACCAAGAAATCGTGCGATTCACGCGCACGGTCGGCGGGCACCGGCTTGACAGGGCCAAGCGCACGAGCCTTTAGCTGCAAGGCCGCAACCTGTTCCAGCCAAAGCGCCATCACGGTGGCCTCTTCAATCGATTTCCCAACGGTCAGCAGCCCATGATTGGCCAGCAGGATCGCGCGCTTGTCGCCCAAGGCCTCTGAAATGATCTGGCCTTCGTCGTCGCCAATCGGCAAGCCAGGCCATTCCGGCAAGTAGGCACAATCCTCGAAGAAAGGCGTCGCATCCATGTGCGCCACAACCAACGGCTCGCCAACCATGGACAGCGCCGATGTGGCAGGCGGATGGGTATGCACGATGCACTGAACATCGGGACGATGGCGGTACACCCAGATATGAAAGCGGTTCGCTGGATTCGCCAAAGACGTGCCATCGAGCGGGTTGAGATCCTCATCAATCAATATCAATTCCCGCGCCAGTGCTTCGTCTGCGCCCGTGCCGAACGGCAAGGTCCAGAACGTGCCAGGCTGTTCGCTCCGGGCGGTGAACTGACCGGCAAGCCCGCTGTGCCAGTGTCCTTGGGCCGCCAACATGCGGCACGCCAATGTCATTTTCTGTGCGGCATTCCACTGCGCTGTCGGCGCAGCGCGTTGGTCAATTTCACGATCGACACGCTCTCGCAAAGCGCTTTTTTCTTGAGGGGCGTATGTCTGCATTGCTTTAATTCCTGACAAATATGAAACTTGACACCTAGTGTCTATAGGTCAACAGGTTGTCCAAACAATAACGCATCGAAGGTCAGGACAATATTGGGTTTATCCCTATACCCGACTGCCAATGCACGCGAGCAATGTCAGCGAACATTGCCGCTATGTTGCAAGAGGCGTGGGGCGACGCTGCGACACCCGCGATCGGCTAATCCGTTTTGACCGGGTAACATACAGTTCCGATTGTTGAATTGAAGATGTCATTCATGTTGAAAAGCCCCCCCATCCATATCGGCCTTCCCGATATACGCCAGATAGGGTTCAGGATTCGCTCCGCACGTCGACGGAAAAAACTGACGCAGGCCCACGTAGCAGCCCGCGCCGGCATAGACAAAGCCCATCTGTCGCGTATCGAACGCGGGGAAAAGACCGCATCGCTCGGCACGCTACACATGTTATCCGTTGCACTGGATACCAGCCTCTCGCTTCTGTTGGGCGAAAGCAATCCAAAGGATGAAATTCGCGTTAACCGGGCAGAAGAGCGTCAACCGGCAGCAGATACCAAGGCGTTAGCTAATGAAGGGCATTACAAAACCCTGCTGGCCGGAGGGATGGACAGCCCGCTGTCGATGATGATGGTTCAGGTCAGCAAGCAAGGCCTCAAAGAAACCGCAGTGCATGGCGGCGAAGAAGTAATCTTCGTGCTCGAAGGCCGAGTGCGGGTTCAATTCGACCAGCATGGCGTTGTGCTTGGCAAATACGACAGCGTGAGCTTTCCGGGCTATTTGTCCCACAGCTTATGCGCGGAAGGCACCAAGATCGCTCGCGTGTTGATCGCGATTGCGGGCGACTCGCTGTAGGCAAGTAAATTCCGGGGGCAGCGACCGGGGTTGCTCAACCGAGGAGATTCACTCCCCCTCCCTCCCGCATCATGTTGATCAATGCTCTCAGGCTCACTGGCACATGCCGATTACTGGGAAAGTAAAGATGCAGGCCTGGGATGTACGGGCACCAGTCTTCCAGCACGGCCACCAACCCACCCTCGTCCATGAGTGGGCGGGCATATGCCTCTGGAATATAGGCGATGCCCACGCCGGCCGCCGCAGCCTCAGCCATTAACTGACTGTTGTCCAGCGTTAGCACACCCGGCACATCGAGCGCCAATTCTTGTCCTCGCCTGCAGAATTCCCAGCGATAACGTTTGCCACTGGTAAGGCGTTGCCGAATGCATCGATGTCCGGCAAGCTCATCGGGCGTTTGCGGAGCCTGATGAACCGCCAGGTAGGCCGGCGATGCAACGGCCAAGAAACGCATATCGGGACCGAGCCGTACCGCCACCATATCCTTGGGCACCGCTTCGCCCAGCCTCACGCCCGCATCAAATCCCTGCTCGACGATATCCACCAGTTGCCCTTGCGCGACCAGGTCGAGTTCTACGCCGGGATAGCGCGCCAAAAACTCCGGCACTAGAGTTAAAAGCAAGCGGATGGCCGCCTCGCTGCCATTGATTTTCAACGTGCCCGTCGGTCGCCCATGTGCGCCCGCGACGTCCTCCAGAAGTTGATTCAAATCCCCCAGCAAAGGATCAAGACGGGCAAGAAACTGCTCGCCGGCTTGGGTCAGCGACACGCTGCGCGTTGTTCGGTGCAATAGGCGAGTGCAGAGCCTGTCTTCCAGACCCCGCACGGTATGGCTGAGTGACGAACGTGTTACGCCCAGCAATTCAGCGGCACGTCGGAAACTGCGGTGTTCAGCGACGGCCTTGAACGCGCGCAAATCCTTCAGTGAGGGCGGTTCTATTGGTGATTTCATTTCACCTCTTCATGCAATTTATTGGTTATTCCAATAACAATAGTAATCCCATACCATTCATTCAGTCGTCCATTTCATTCATTCAGTCGTTCATTTCATTCATTCAGTCGTTCATTTTTCTCTCAGGATTTGCAACATGACCAAGACATGGTTTATTACCGGAACCTCAACCGGCCTGGGCCGCCTCCTTACTGAGCGATTGTTGGCGCGCGGCGATCACGTGGTCGCAACGCTTCGCCGGCCCGACATGCTGAAAGCGTTGGCGGCACAGTATGGCGATCAACTTCATGCGCTCACGCTGGACGTCACTGACACGCAAGCCACGAAAGCCGTGGTTGCGGATGCTTTCCAACGTGTCGGACATATCGACGTAGTGGTCAGCAATGCGGGATATGCACTCTTCGGCGCAGCTGAAGAAGCGAGCGACGCGCAGATCGAGCGGCAGATCGCGACGAATTTGGTCGGTTCCATTCAACTCATTCGGGCGGTCTTGCCTCACTTGCGCGCGCAAAAAGGTGGTCGCATCGTTCAGGTCTCCTCGGAGGGCGGACAGATCGCTTATCCGAACTTCAGCCTCTACCACGCCACCAAATGGGGCATCGAAGGCTTTGTCGAATCAGTGGCTCAGGAGGTTGCGCCGTTCGGCATAGACTTTCTGATTGTCGAGCCTGGCCCGACCGGTACCAACTTCGTTGAAGGACTGGATCGCGCGCAGCCTATGGCCTGTTATGACGATACCCCGGCGGGAGAAGTACGGCGCGCTATCGCATCAGGTGCCTTTGCCATCCGGGGCGATGCCGCCAGAACAGTCGATGCCATGATTGCGGCAGCCGATGCGGCGCACCCGCCCTTGC
The DNA here is from genome assembly GCF_004153455.1 of Allopusillimonas ginsengisoli. Lineage (GTDB taxonomy): Bacteria > Pseudomonadota > Gammaproteobacteria > Burkholderiales > Burkholderiaceae_B > Allopusillimonas > Allopusillimonas ginsengisoli. Next base: position 36,975 of record NZ_SDQE01000014.1, read on the forward strand.
GTCTAGCCCTGGGCAGCACGGCGTACGCGTCGATCAGCGAGGCACTGACGAATCGGAGAAACCTGCTGGAGGCGCAGAAAAAGGTGGCGTTCTCCGCCGATCGGCACGACTGAGCCGAGCAGGCTGCGATCACACTGCTTGCGTCGGGCCGGCCTTTCCCGACTGATCACTTTCAACCCAACGGGCTTTCATGCGACCGTAATCGCTGCAAGCCAGTCATCATGCGCGGGGCTGCCCCAGCGTTTTCTCGACCATCTCCTCGGCCTGCGCATGGAGTGCCCAGAAGTTGGGAACGGCCTCACCCTTGATACGCCTCTCCAGCGCAGCAAGATGCGAATGCCAGCCACCACCGAAATTGACAGCATCGTCGCGGCCGCGCAAACCTGTGTGCGTCAACACAAACCGGGTTTTGTCGCCTTCGGCGGTCAATGCAAACGTGACCTCACCGCCATCGCCGCCATCCCAGGTGATTGCAAGCAAATGCGGCGGCTCGTACCGTGTGATGTTTTCCGCCCAGCTGTGACCGAGATAGGGACGGTATTTTTCCGGTGTGTCCACATCGTCGTCTGACAAATTGTCGTGGTCCATCGTCAGGCCGAAACGCCCGCCAACTTTCAGCTCGGAGGGTCCAGCCATGAACCACCGCGCACGCAGCTCGGGATCAACCAGATATCGCCAGACCTTTTCCAAAGGAGCGTCCAGCAAGCGCTCGAAGCGCAAAGCGTCAGGGGTAATGGAGTCTGTCATCTAGGCACTCCCTTCATTCGCAAGATTCAATTGCAGACCCAGCGCAGCCTGCGCGCCGCCGTCCTGAAACATGAAAAATGGCCTGGCTATCGTCATCAGATACCTTGATATGCGTTGCCGCCTGAGCTTGGCGTGGCGATTATTCGGGGTCTTGCTTCAATGCAACTTCCAGCGCATCGAGGCGATCAGTCCAGAATCGCTCCCATTGCCTGAGCCAATCGCTGGCGTCCTTCAATTGGCTGGGATTGAGCCTGCACAACTGCTGCCGCCCTACCTTGCGCCGCTCAATCAGGCCCGCGCGTGCGAGCACGGCAACGTGTTTGGCGGCCCCCGCAAAGCTCATCCGATAAGGCGCGGCGAGTTCACCGATCGACTTTTCGCCCAGCATCAGATCCGCCAGCATCGCGCGCCGGGTCGGATCAGCAAGCGCCGTGAACGTCGTATCGAGTCGTTTTTCAACCATAGGGTTTAGTATCTGACGTAATGGCGCCATTGTCAACCAAATGGTTTAACTTATTCAGTCCTGCTATTTCTGGGAAAGGTCAACGACTGCCAGACTCATCGATCCCGGTGTAGCCAAGCCTGGAACGCGGCCCATCGCGCCGTTACCGGCTTTCCCTGAGCGATGACGCACAGTACACAAGAATGAGAGCGATGCATCCATCCGGAGGCTCTTTATCGAATGGTTCAACCGCGCTTAACGTACGGAGGTGCTCGACGCCCATCTGATTGCCAACCTCGAGCAGGTCGATAAGAGAAGAGATCGATCGTGCCTCAACGAGGCACGCCATGGATTACAGCGCTGCCGTAAGCGACGTCGCCGTAGGCGAAAAACCGCTCGTGAGCGATGCGTGCCCCATCCACGCCCAGCGCCGCGAGCGCCTTCGACACGGAATCCACCATTGCCGCCGGGCCTGCCACGTAGTAATCAGCGTCCAGCGCGCCGTCAAGCAGAACACCCAGAAGATTTTGACCAAACCGCCCCCGGAGCCCCCGCCAGGCCGACGCCGTCACCGTCGCCGAAGTCATTGTCACATGCAAACGCATCTGCGGATTTCTCGAAGCGCAATCCTCGAGTTCGGTCAAAAGCGCCGCACTTTCCGGGTCACGGCAAGAATACAGCAACAAGCAGTCACGCGGGTCATGCGTGTGAGCCAAATGTTTGGCAATGGAGAAACACGGTGCAATCCCGATTCCTCCCGCGATCAACACAATAGGCCTTGCATCGCCTCTCGGTGGAGAAAAATAGCCGAAGGGACCAGTGAAATGGAGCGTCGCACCTTCCTTCAGGCCAATAAGCTTCTGTTTGAAAGCGGAGTGCTCCCGGACGCGCGTGGCGATGCTCAGCGCCGGCTCGTGCGGCGCGCCCGCCAAAGAAAAGATATGGCGCAACGGGGGCGATGACGCATGATCCGTTGGCAAGAGCAGACTGATAGTCTGACCCGGCATGAATGAGAATGCATCAGGCCGTTCGAAATGCACTCGAACGGCGTCCAGCGCCAGCCACTCCACCTCCAATAATCGGCTAGTCCAGTCCAGCATGGTTCGACACTCAATAATGCAGGAGCACTTAATACATTCAAGGCCGCCCGCCAGCCGTCATTATTCGGACAACCATCCGGGCGACGCTGCGCGGCAACAGAACTCAGCCCGGCTCGAAGGTCTTAGGCTTATGCTGGGTACGGATCTGCTTTTTGTTTTCCACACCATAGCCGGCGCTGTTCTTGAAGATATTTGGCTTCCGGTAGATTGCCAATATGGTGCAACCCTCTTCACTATGGGTTTCGTGAAGCGAGCCAGGAATGCGATAGACATATTCTCCAGCGCGGCAAATACCGTCGTGATCCGAGAAGGAGCCCGAAATCACATAGCTTTGTTCTATTTCCGGATGCTTATGGAATGGCAATGTCGTTCCGGGCGCCCAACGCAGCAGGCACGTCAATTCGCCCGCCTCCTTGTTTTCATACAAGACCTTGATTTCAATACCCTCGAACTGAGACTGCTTCCATTCCATGTCCTGCGGCTTGACATACACCGATCCGTTTTTCGTGGGCTCCAGATTTCCCACCAATCTTTCTGAAAAATGATTTTCCACTTCGGGCATCATCAACTCCTTTAGATTATTTTGCAGCAACTATTCAAACCGTTAGAACGACCCGTCCAAGGATGGCCATCTATATTCCACTATACCGGCTGCATTGCCCAATAGACAATATAAATTCATTAAAGGTTTTCCCTAGGACGTCAGGAACCCACAGGCTGGGCGGTCGCCGGCCGCACCACAGGCAGGCGCGCCAGATTCGCCGCGCGAGCGGCGTCGTACTCCATGATGTGCGCGATTTGAGCGGCGGCTTCCTCGCCATACCGACTCGCAAGAAGATAGAACGTGGCATCGATGCACAGACTCACGCCCCCGCCTGTGATGACGCGCCCGTTATCCACCAACAGGGCACCCGATTCGACGGTTACTCCCGCGCACCGGCCCAAGTCGTCGATTGGTGGCGATTCGGGCGGCACCACGCGGGATTTAGTAGTTGCGCTCAGGCCATCGAGAACACCCGACGCGGCTAGAATCAACGACCCCGTGCAAATCGACATCAAGGTCGCATCCAGGGCGGCCCAATGTCTAATGAACGCCAAAATAGCGTCGTTGCGCGCCGCCTCGCGCCATCCTCCGCCCCCCGGCACCAGGAGAACGTCCACCTTCTCGACTTCACCGAACGTCCGCGATGGCAACACCGTGAGGCCATTGGTCAGCTCCACCGGTGATCGGTCGGGGGCCACCAGTTCATATTCAAGTTCCGGTACGACGCGCCGCCCCATTGAAAACACCCCCAGGGGCGCCAGATCGATCGGCTCGATGCCGGGATATAACAAGTACGTTAATCGCATTTCTCCTCCGTTTTTCTGAAAACCTGCCATATCCGTACAAACCCTTTGTTGCACAGTAGACAACTCAATACTACAATTTCTTTGTCTGTGGATCAACTTTCATCAAGTTCCCCCTAATAAAAAAAACGAAATTCTCTAACCAAACAGGAGAGATAAATGGCTAACACAAAAGTAGGCCAGGTGGATGGAAAGCCTGTTTCTATACGAACCGTCGCAATGGCGAGCGCCATTGGCACGACTATAGAGTGGTACGATTTTCTGATCTACGCGACCGCCGCATCCATTGTTTTCAACACACTATTCTTCCCTTCCGGGGACCCCTTGATAAGCAAGCTCCTATCCATCAGCACCATCGGGGTGGGTTTCTTCGCAAGGCCGCTGGGGGCGGTTATCCTGAGCCACTACGGAGATCGTGTTGGTCGCAAGTCCCTGCTCATCATCACACTGGTATCTATGGGTGCAGCCACCACCGTCATTGGCCTGCTCCCCACATACGCAACCATAGGAATCGCCGCACCGATCCTGCTGGTGATCTGCCGCCTGTTCCAAGGGCTCGCAGTTGGCGGTGAATGGGGCGGCGCTGTGCTGATGGCCATCGAGCACTCTCCCGAAGAACACCGGGGCCTGTATGGCAGCATCGTGCAGGTCGGCTTTCCACTGGGCATGGCCCTAGGCACCCTGTCCTTTTTCGGGCTGGCCTTTCTTGACGAAGAAGCCTTTATGTCGTGGGGTTGGAGAATTCCGTTCCTGGCCAGCGCAGCCCTGGTTATGGTGGGTACCTTCATCCGCTTGCATATCGAGGAAACCCCTGATTTCGAGCAAACCCGCAAGCAAGGGAACGTCGAACGCTTCCCCGTCTGGAAGGCGATCACGAAGCACCCCAAAAGCCTGCTCATCGGACTGGGCGCCCGCATTACCGAAATATCCTGGATCTATGTACTGACGATTTTCGGTCTCAGCTATGCTGTCACGACACTCGGCTTGTCCCGCACGTTGATCCTGGGCGCCATCGCAATCGGCTGCGTCGCCGAATTGATCACCATCCCCCTGTTTGGCGCACTGTCTGATCGCATCGGCAGGCGGCCGGTGTATATGATGGGCTGTATCGCCGCCATCGTGCTGGCTTTCCCGATCTTTTGGGGCATCCAAACCAAAGACCCAACCATTGTGATTATTTCCTTTGTGGTGGGAATGGCAATCGGCCACGGTGTCATGTATGGCGTCCAAGCCAGCTTCCTGAGCGAAATGTTCCCGGCGAATGTGCGATATAGCGGCTCGTCCCTGGGCTACCAACTCGCGGCACCGCTGGGGGGCGGCATTGTACCGGTGCTTGCGACCGCGGCCGTGGGCGTCACCCACGGGGCAACCTGGCCCGTCTCGTTGCTCATGATCGGAATTGCCTTGTTAACCATCCTGGCGGTGTATTGGAGCAAGGAAACCGCCCCGGTGGCGCTCAAGAAAAAAGCATCGGCTGGCGGGGCCCTGCCGCACGCCATCAAACCGAGCCTCTAAAAGAGGAAATAAAAAACGCGGGCCGCAAGGGCCCGCATTTTTTTATGCCAGATTTTCATCAAAGCCCGCTGGCGAAAACATGACGACCAATGCAGTGGCCTGCCCGGACAAGCTGCGGCCCCGATGGGGTATTTGGGAATCAAAATGAATGGTATCGCCGGCCTTCAATACATATTTCTGGCTGCCTACTTGCCATTCTATTTTCCCGCTCAACACATATAATAATTCCTCGCCGTCGTGTTGAAAGAACACGTATTTATCGATCTGTTCAGGGAACGAAAACAAAAACGGCTGCAAGGCGTGATTTGGCTTGGCTTTGCTCAGGGCAAAATAATCGTAGCCGAATGTCGTGCCCCCCATTACCGTCGGGCGCTGCTCGTCGTGCCGCACCACGCTGACACCGCGCCAGGTTCCGGGTGTCGACACGGAATATCCGATCAGTGAGCCAGCCTCGATATCCAAGGCATTGGCAAGGCGCGATAACGTCGCCAAGGGCGGCACCTTTTTGCCATTCTCGATCCGGGATAAATAGCCTTTATCCAGATCTACCCGAGCGGCCAGCTCGGTTAGCGTCAAACCCGCCGCTTTCCGATGGCTACGCAGTTTAGCGCCTAAATTACGCAAATGAAGGTGCTCCTCGGGATTGTCTTCTTGGTCAGATTGAGTGTTAGGAGCGAAGACCATTGCCATCAACTAATAAGGTGTTTTTGCATTAATCCGTATTTTACCAATTATTAGCGCGACTCTTTGGAAGCCAATATGCATTCCCGCTCAGTCCGGCGCAGCATCCGCATCCCCAGTATTGATACACGATACCGCATGCGCCTATCGATGTAAAAGCAATCATCCGGAACCAGCTCCACCGGTTGATAGAACTCGGTATGCAGCGCGCCAGCCCACCTTATTGATGGATCAAAAAATGCACATTTTGGAATGGCTGTAGGTGGATTCCCCTGGATGTCAGTGGACATCCCTCAGAAGGGAATTTGTCTTTTAGATCAAAAAATTAATCACTCGGTGGATGGCCATGGTTTTCCCTGGCCGTCCTTGGAATGAGCGGGTGAGGGGAACAGAATTTAGCATCCAACTCATTGATTTATAAAGGACTAACCCCATTCGAAAAACGAGGATGTGCCGCATTTTGTACCAGTTCTACGCACACTGGCAAGCTGCTGCTCCAACAGACGCCATGCGGCTTCCGGTCCATGGATCCCGACCATTGCTCCTTTCGTCCACAGGCACCTTCATTCTATGGAACGGTTTCAGCAGATGTTGAAATGTGGCTTAGAAGTGAAAACTTAGCGACGATTTTCAAAAATATGGTATTTTCAGCGTATGGTGAAAAATGCCAATCCAATGAAAGAGACAGAGGCGCGGGCCGGTGAGGCGCTCCGTCAGTTGCTTGAAAAGATACCGATCCTTCAGATTGAAGGCATCGAAGTCGAAGCCGTGTCCGGCGATTGGGAACCGGACTTGACCGCTCGGCTGCTCGTGGATGACCGGCGGCACCTACTCATCTGCGAGTACAAGTCGAACGGGCAACCGCGGTACGCCCGGTCCGCGTTATTGGAACTACGGAACTACATTGCGCAGCGAGCTCCCGAGGCGACGCCCGTCTTCATCGCTCCTTACATCTCACCCGCGGTAAGGCAGTTGTGCGAAGAGAAGGGCGTCAGCTATCTCGACCTAGAGGGCAACGCCCGGATCGCTTTTGGCGGCGTGTTCATCGAGCGCATGGTGGCGGACAAACCGGTGGCCGAACAACGCGAACTCAAGTCGCTGTTTAGGCCAAAGTCGGCTCAGGTTCTGCGCGTCATGCTGCGCGAGCCCGGCCGTGCATGGCGCGTCACCGAGTTGTCGGAAATTTCCGGAGTCAGCCTGGGACACGTCAGCAATGTGCGCACCGGTTTAATTAATCGGGAATGGGCACGCGCCTCGAAAGACGGTCTCGTCCTCTCAGAACCCGATGCACTGTTGGACGCATGGCGGGACAGCTACACCGCACCGCCGGGTGAACGTCTGCGGTTCTACACACCTCTGCACGGCAGCACGTTCGAAGACGCGGCCCGTACCGCGTTGCGCGCTGACGAGGCTCCCAGACGTGCCGTTTTCGCATCGTTCTCGGCAGCGCAATGGCTTTCGCCCTACGGCCGCACCGGCACGCACTACTTCTTCGCTGACGAGGATGGTCTGCGCAAGCTTCAAGCAGCGCTGAAGCTCGCGCCTGCCGCGAAGGGCGAGAACGTGGTCATCACCGTGCCGAAAGACACAGGATTGTTCGCCGACACCATTGAACCTGCGCCGGGCGCAGTCTGCACGAGCCCGGTTCAGACCTACCTCGATCTCACCATTGCCGGCGAACGCGGCGCCGAGGCCGCCGACCACCTGCGCAAGGAAAAGCTTTCATGGCCCCAATGACACCGCCCCAGGAACCACAGTCGGCCTCCGAATATGACGACCGCACGACCGCGGCAGTGAAATCCGTGCTGATCGAGATCGGCCAGATACTTGGCAGCTTCAGAGGCAAGTTCGCCATCATCGGCGGTGCGGTACCCTGGCTGCTGCTGGCCAATGAGGATATGCCCCACGTCGGCACACTCGATGTGGACGTCGGTCTGGACGCGGAAGCACTCGGCGACGGCGAGTACGCAACCTTGATCGGTGCGCTCCAAAGCCATGGATACGCCCAACGCAACGGGCTTCGGCGCTTCCAACTGGTTCGCCAGGTTCCCGTGCGAGATGGCGGGGAAGCGATCGACATCGTGGTCGATTTCCTGATGCCGCGCGACGCGGAGGTCGTCAAGAACACCCCTCCCCTGATCAGCGACTTTGCCGTACAACGGGCCGACGGCGCTGACTTGGCGATGCGGTTCTATCAACTGGTGGCGGTGGCGGGGCCAATGCCGGACGGAGGGACCAATCGCGTGGAGATCGCAGTGTGCTCCATCCCTGCGCTGCTGGCAATGAAAGGCCATGCGCTGGCGGGCCGCTACAAGCAGAAGGATGCCTACGACATATACTACTGCGTGCGGAACTACCCTGATGGCATCGAGGCGCTGGCGCAGGAATGTCTCCCTCTCCTGGGGCACGCAAGCGGCGAGCGCGGTTTCCGGCACATCGCCGACAAGTTCGACGCCTTCGAGGGGCACGGACCTACCTGCGTGAGGCGCTTCGTCGAAGCCACGCATGCGCTGGGTAATCGCGCGCCCGAACAGTGGCAGCAGGATGCGTTCGGGCAGATCGACGCGCTGCTGCGCGCCATGTCACTGCGAGCTTGAGTCACGCCCAACGAATGATCGCCGCATTGGAGAAGGCACAGCACCAGCATGCCAAACGCTAACGAAGGTATCGATACTGTCCGGGCATCTCGTGCGGGACACACCTTCCACGAGAGATGGGCTGCCAGGCGGGCATTGCAGCTGGTCTTTCCGAATGACGATCTGTCCGCGATCGCCGTGGAGGGGATTTCGTCGACGGAGACTACTAGTCCCGGAACATGGGACGAAGATGTTGCTGACCGCGTTCTTTACTACGGTGGGGGAGACAATTTTCAGACCTGCGAGCGGATGGAAACCGTCCAGTTCAAGTACAAGCTTCGCGAAGAGGCAGTTACAGCGTCTTATCTGAAAAAGACGATCGAAAAGTTCTCCAGCACGATTATCGGTTATGACAGGACCTTCTCAGCTGCCGAAGTCGACACGAAGACATCGTTTATCTTCGTCACGAACGCGGTATTTAAGGACAGTCTTTCGGAAGCGATAACATCCCTCATCGAAGGGACGACGCTTTCAAACCGCAACGCAGCCAATCAGGCTCGCGATCTCAAGAAGTGGTGCGTTGATGTGGGCTTGTCTGACGCAATGCGACATGCCGGCCCCCGTATTGATAGGCCAAAAAATGTACCGAAATGGGGGGCGCTGGGGAGGCGTTTTTCCGATCCCAACAGCATTAGGGATGAAAAATCTCATTAAGATTCAATCACTTGGAATCACTTCCCAAAGTGTGACAAACCGGGTATGGAGCGCTACTTGGAGCGGGTGAAGGGAATCGAACCCTCGTATGCAGCTTGGGAAGCTGCCGTTCTACCATTGAACTACACCCGCATTGCTGAGCAAGACAACGCGACCGACAGGACGGGCAGAGCGTGCTTTTGGCCAGTGTTTTGAGCCGCCGCCGCGTTCGCGAGGGTTTGCATTATAGCGCCTTTATAATCGCGATATGAACTCAACACCGCAAGAACAAAAACCGGATTTCGTGGAAACGTCCACGGCCCCGTCGGGTACCGGCCATATCCGCAGCTTCGTGCATCGGCGCGCCCACATCACGCCCGGTCAAAAAGAAGCGCTCGACCGCCTGCTGCCGCAGTGGTCCATCCCTTACCGCCCAACGACGCTGGACATGGAAAAGGCCTTTGGCCGCGCTGCGCCTACGGTGCTGGAGATCGGTTTCGGCATGGGCGAAACTACCCAAAAGATCGCCGAAGCCCGTCCCGAAGACAACTTCCTGGGCGTGGAAGTCTTCAACGCCGGCGTAGGCGCCCTTCTCAAGCGCATCAATGAAACCGGCCTGCAAAACATCCGCATCATCCAGCATGATGCCGTGGAAGTCGTGCGCGACATGATCGCGCCTGACTCCCTCGCTGGCGTACATGTGTATTTTCCAGACCCCTGGCCCAAGAAGCGGCACCACAAACGCAGGCTGATCCAGCCTGAGTTCGTGGCGCTGCTGGCCAGCCGCATTGCGCCGGGTGGCTATATACACTGCGCCACAGACTGGGAGAACTACGCTGAGCAAATGCTGGAGGTGCTCGGTGGCAACCCCCATCTGGTCAACAGCGCAGACGGCTACGCACCCCGGCCTGATTTCCGCCCGCAAACCAAATTCGAAACCCGTGGGCTGAAACTCGGGCATGGGGTTTGGGATCTCATCTTCAAGCGCCGCTAATTCCCGCCAGGCCTGGGCCTTGCTTGGTCCATAGCAAGGCGCCACGCCGCCCTGGTCAAGCGGAGTCTTCCCTGCGCAAAGCCGGCTTCGGCCCGAACCGATATACTTGTCCGGTCGGCCCATACTGCCTAAGACAGGCAGCATTCGGCCTGTGTTCAATCCGCGCCGGTGCGCGGGCGCAAACGTGAGGAAGAGACGTGTACCCAGAAATACAGCCGTATGCCCATGGCTATCTTGACACCAACGATGGGCACCATGTGTATTGGGAGCTTTGCGGCAACCCGGATGGCAAACCGGCCATTTTCCTGCATGGCGGCCCCGGCAGTGGGTGCTCTCCTGTACACCGTCGGCTATTCAATCCGGACAGATACAACGTTCTACTGTTCGATCAGCGCGGCTGCGGCCGTTCGACCCCGCACTCCAGCCTGGAGAACAACACCACCTGGCATCTGGTCGACGACATGGAGCGCCTGCGCGCCGAGGTGCTCAAAGCAGACCAAATGCTGGTCTTTGGCGGATCCTGGGGATCAACGCTCAGCCTGGCCTATGCGCAAACACATCCAGACCACGTCAGCGAGCTGATCGTGCGAGGTATCTTCACCGTGCGACAATCCGAGGTGCACTGGTTTTACCAGAATGGCGCTTCTGCGCTCTTTCCCGACTACTGGGAAGATTATCTCGCCCCCATTCCCCAGTCAGAAAGGGATGACCTGATCGGCGCCTATCATCGCCGCCTTACCGGCGACGACCGCGACGCCCAGCTCAAGGCCGCACACGCCTGGACACAATGGGAGAGCCGCACAATCACCCTGCTGCCCAGTACCCACCACGAAAAAGCCCATTCCGCCGACGCGCAAGCGCTGTCCTTTGCCCGCATCGAAAACCACTACGTCGTCAACGGCGGATTCATGGAAGATGGCCAGCTCCTGCGCGATGCGTACAAACTCCGCGACATCCCCGGCGTCATTATCCAGGGAAGGTACGACGCCTGCACACCCGCGCGCACGGCCTGGGATTTGCACCGTGCCTGGCCGCAAGCCGAGTTCCACCTGGTGCCCGATGCTGGCCATGCCTTCGACGAACCTGGCATTCTGACCCGGCTGCTGGCTGCAACGGATAAGTTCAGCGAGCCCACGTCCGTTTCGTAGGAAACGCCTCTATACAATTCCTAACGTTTGCGCCGCATCCGTGTCATGTTTTCTGGCCATAATGGAATGGCACGGCAGAGCGCCGTCTCTCTCAGGGCTGCCCGGCAGCCCGATTCGATGACCTCGAGAACAAGGAAAATACACAATGAGCGTACTTAGTTTTCTGAAAGATGTGGGTGAGAAGCTCTTTGGCGCGGACGAAGCCAAGGCAGCCACGGCGGACGAACTCAAAAAGGAACTGGACAAGCACAACCTGTCGGCTGACGGCCTGGACATCAAGGTGGATGGCGACAAGGTAACGGTCAGCGGCCAAGCTCAGACCACCGAAGAGGCCGAGAAAATCTCGCTGGCCCTGGGCAACACCCTGGGCGTATCCAGCGTGGACAATCAATTGCAGGTTGCCCAGCCCGCGGCTGAAGCCAATATGTACACCGTCAAGAAGGGCGACACCCTATGGAAAATCGCCGAAGAACAATACGGCAAGGGCCAGGGCGCCAAATACACCCAGATCTTCGAAGCCAACAAGCCCATGCTGTCCGATCCAGATAAAATCTATCCGGGTCAAGTGCTGCGTATCCCTGCGCTCACCTAACAGCAAGGCCGTGCACAACGGATAGCGCGAGTCCGAGCATCCCGCCCGCGCCAAACCCACTGCACGTACAATGGGGCCAGCTCAACACTGGCCCCATTTTCATGAGCACAACGTCACCGGGCCATAGGCTCCGTGGATGCACTGCAGCGTTAGCGTTCGGAACAACCCGCGCATGCAGAACAGAATCAGGGCTTGAACCCGCCAAACCCCTTGCCCAGGCCCTTGAGCCCTTTCATGCCGCCCATGGACCGCATCATCTTGGCCATGCCACCTTTTTTCATCTGCTTCATCATGCCCTGCATCTGATCGAATTGCGACAGCAGACGATTCACATCCTGCACGGGCACGCCCGCCCCCGCCGCGATTCGGCGCTTGCGCGAGGCTTTGAGCAGTTCGGGCTTGGCGCGTTCAGCAGGCGTCATGGAGTTCAGAATGCCTTCCTGGCGACGCAACTGCTTCTCTGCCTGGCCGCTTTGCAACTGCCCCGCTGCCTGCGCGAACTGGGCAGGCAGCTTTTCAAGCAACGACCCCATATCGCCCATCTTGCGCACCTGCTGCAATTGGTCGCGAAAATCATTCAGGTCGAAACGCGAGCCTGACTTCATCTTGGCCGCCAGCTTTTGCGCCTCGGCCACATCGATATTCTTTTGCGCCTGCTCGACCAGCGACACGATATCGCCCATGCCCAGCACGCGTTGCGCCATCCGCTCGGGATGGAAAGGCTCAAGGCCATCCAGCTTTTCGGACATCCCCACAAATTTCAGTGGCTTGCCGGTGACATGCCGCACCGACAGCGCCGCCCCCCCGCGCGCGTCGCCATCCAGCTTGGTCAGCACCACGCCGGTCAATGGCAAGGCGTCGGCAAAGGCACGCGCCACGTTCACCGCATCCTGACCCTGCATGGCATCGACCACGAACAGCGTCTCGATCGGATGCAGCAAATCATGCAAGGCGCGGATCTCGCGCATCATGGCTTCGTCGATACCAAGCCGGCCGGCCGTATCGACAATCAGCACGTCATAGTGATGGCGCTTGGCGTGATCAAGCGCAGCGCGTGCGATGTCCTCGGGTTTTTGCGAGGTGTCCGACGGCAGAAAATCCGCATTCACCTGGCCCGCCACCGTCTTCAACTGCTCGATAGCGGCCGGACGATATACGTCGGCACTGACCACCAGCACTTTCTTTTTACTGGTCTTGCGGCCATTGTGCACATGATGGCCGTCAATCAGCCATTTGGCCAGCTTACCCGTAGTCGTGGTTTTACCCGCCCCTTGCAGGCCCGCCATCAGGATCACCGCGGGTGGCTGCGACGCCAGGGACAGTTCGCTGGCCTCCGCACCCAGGTCGCCGCCCATCAGCGCGGTCAGCTCTTTGTGCACCACGCCCACCAGGGCCTGGCCAGGATTCAGGCTGCCCACCACGTCCTGGCCAAGCGCGCGTTCCTTCACGCGCGCCACAAAATCGCGCACTACCGGCAGCGAGACATCGGCCTCCAGCAGGGCCATGCGCACTTCACGCAGCATCTCCTGCGTATTGGCCTCGGTGAGGCGCGCTTCGCCTCGCATGGTCTTGACGACCCGCGACAAGCGTTGAGTCAGATTATCGAGCATAAGAATGTTTCGCTTAAACTGGTGTTTATCGTCTGTAAACCAGACTAAAATGATCCGGCCTGGGGCTAGCCCCCCAGCTGTATAACCAAAACCCAGAGGACTATGTCTGCAGGCATTGTATTTCACTTGCTGGCCGCACTGGCGTACGCCATCCTGGCGTTTGCGCTTTGGCGGCCATTAACCCAGCCCCACAGCAACGCCCAGGTCAAGGCTGGCACTATACGCCGCGTATGCCTGGGCGGCGCCATCGTACTGCATGGCGTCGGGCTCGCAGAATCCGTCGTTCCCAACCATAGCCTGTTTCTCGGCTGGGCGCTTGCCTTGTCCGCTGCTGTCTGGCTGGGCCTCATCGTGTTCTGGCTAGAAAGCCTGGTCATGCGCATCGACGGCCTGTTGCTCATTTTACTCCCCGCCGCCACAGCCACCTGCCTGCTGGCCGGCGCCTTTCCCGGCGGTCATCTGGTCGATCACGCCAATAACGAATGGCTGCGCATCCACCTGCTTATCGCCCTGATGGCCTACGGCCTGATCACCGTCGCCGCGCTGCAGGCCATGCTCATGGCCGCGCTGGATCGCCAGCTCCACCGTCCCGTACAGCCCGAAGCCTCCCGCGGCATCCTGGATCGCGCGCTCGACTCCATGCCGCCGCTGCTCATCCAAGAAGTCCTGCTGTTCAGGCTGATCTGGATAGGCTTTGCCATTCTTACGCTTACCATCATCACAGGCACTGCGGTGTCCATGCGGCTGTCAGGCAGCTTCATGCCCATGGATCACAAAACGCTCTTCACCCTGCTGTCCTGGTTCACTTTTGGCGGCCTGCTTCTGGGCCGCTACACCCGCGGCTGGCGCGGGCCAGTTGCCCTACGCTGGACGCTGGTCGGCTTTGCCTTCTTGCTGCTGTCCTATACCGGCAGCCGCTTTGTACTAGACGTCATCTTGCAACGAGGATAAGGTGGGAAAACTTCTTTTTTGGGCTGTTGTCATCATCGGTGGCCTGCTGCTCGCCCGCATTCTCGCCCACAGCAAGGCCAACCGCGCTGCCGAACAAACACCGCCCCCAACCCGCGCCTTCCCCAAATCTCAACAGGGAGAATCCATGGTGCAATGCGAGCACTGTGGCATCCACCTGCCGCGCTCCGAGGCCGTGATGATAGGCGGCCGCACCTGGTGTAGCCAGGAACATGCGCGCCTGGGCGTCAGGCATTGAATACACTCACGCTCGACCAGCACGGCTGGCTCAAACCCCGCCGCCGCGTCACGCATCAGCCCTCCCCCAACCACGATGCCCGACCGCCTGGCGATGAGCCCACCCTTCTCGTTCTGCACAACATCAGCCTGCCACCGGGCATCTTCGGCGGCACCGAAGTCGCGGACCTCTTCACCAACCGGCTCGACTACAGCCGCCACCCCTGGCTCGAACGCCTGCGCGGGCTTCGTGTTTCCGCGCATTTTTTCGTGCGCCGTGATGGCAGCATCATTCAATTCGTGCCCACTACCCTGCGCGCCTGGCACGCGGGTGTGTCCTGCTTTGAGGGCCGCGAGCGCTGCAATGATTTTTCCATCGGCATCGAGCTAGAGGGCACCGACACGCTACCCTATACGAACGACCAGTACGACACCCTGGCCATCCTGGCGCCCGCGCTGCGCGCCCGCCACCCTCTGCGTGCTGTGCGCGGCCACGAGCATATTGCCCCAGGCCGCAAAACCGATCCCGGCCCTGCCTTTGACTGGCACCGATTCGGCCGCGACACAGGCTGGGCCAGGCGACTGATGCCAGCCTATTGAGCGAGGTAGCGCCCTGCTGTGTTCGCGCACCCCGCCAAGGCGGGCATGACGCAGGCCTCGATAACGTAGGTCGCAAAAAACAGCGATCCCCACGCAGCACATGGCTGGGTGGGGATCAATTCAATCAATTAAGCACATCAGGCCTGTTTGAGCAGCAGCGCATTGACCCGCTTCACAAAACTCGCCGGATCCGCCAGGCTTGCGCCTTCTGCCAGCATCGCCTGATCCAGCAACAATAGCGACCACTCGCCAAACTCAGCATCGTCTGCATCCTTGATACGCGCCAACAGCGCATGCTCCGGATTGATTTCCAGGATGGGTTTGACTTCCGGCGCCTCCTGGCCAGCCGCCTGCAGCATGCGCAGCAAGTGCGGGCTGAGCTCATGCTCGTCCACCACCACGCAAGCCGGCGAATCCACCAGACGGCCCGTCACGCGAACCTCTTTCACCTTATCGCCCAAGGATGCCTTCAAGCGCTCGACCAGCGGCTTGAAATGCTCTGCGACTTCGGCCTGATGCTTTTTTTCTTCCTCATCAGACAGTGTGTCCAGATCCAGCCCGCCCTTGGCAATCGACACCAGCGACTTGCCGTCAAAATCGCGCAAATACGACAGCATCCACTCGTCGACGCGATCAGACAACAGCAGAACCTCCAGCCCCTTCTTGCGGAAAATCTCCAGATGCGGGCTATTGCTGGCCGCCGCGAACGAATCCGCGCTCACATAGTAGATCTTGTCTTGCCCTTCTTTCATGCGGGACACATAATCAGCCAGCGACACCGTTTGAGCGGAGCCCTCGCCCTGTGTCGAGGCAAACCGCAGCAGCTTGGCAATACGCTCCTTGTTGGCCGCATCCTCGCCCACGCCTTCCTTGATCACCTGACCAAACTGATCCCAGAACGCAGCGTAGTCCTCGGCTTTGTTCTCGGCCATGTCTTCCAGCAACGACAGCACCCGCTTGGCCGAACCCTCGCGAATCGCACGCACATCGCGGCTTTCTTGAAGAATTTCACGGGAAACGTTCAGCGGCAAGTCTGCGGAATCAATGACTCCGCGCACAAAACGCAGATACATCGGCAGCAACTGCTCTGCATCGTCCATGATGAAAACGCGCTTTACGTAAAGCTTGACGCCACGGCGACCCTCGCGATCCCACAGATCCATGGGCGCGCGCTTGGGAATGTACAACAGTTGCGTGTACTCGCTGCGGCCCTCGACCCGATTGTGCGTCCACACCAGCGGATCGTCGAAATCGTGCGCGACGTGCTTGTAGAACTCCTTGTACTGCTCATCGGTAATGTCAGACTTGGAACGCGTCCACAAGGCATTGGCCTGGTTGACGGTTTCCCACTCATTCGTCTTGATCTGCTGCGATTTTTCGCTGTCCCATTCTTCTTTGCGCATCTGAATAGGCAGAGAAATATGGTCTGAATAGCGACGCAGCACCTCGCGCAGGCGCCAGCCATCCAGGAAATCATCCTCGCCGTCACGCAGATACAGCGTAACCGAGGTGCCTCGATCCGCCTTCTCGACCGTGGTGACGGAGAATTCGCCTTCGCCGTCCGATTCCCACAAGATGGCGTCTGTTTCCGCCACCCCGGCTCTGCGGCTCAACACCGACACTTTCTTGGCAACAATGAACGACGAATAAAAGCCCACCCCGAACTGGCCAATCAGCTGCGCATCCTTCTGCTTGTCGCCGGTGAGCTGAGAAAAGAATTCCTTGGTGCCCGAGCGCGCAATCGTACCCAGATTGGCCACCGCCTCTTCGCGCGACATCCCGATGCCGTTGTCCGAAATCGTTACCGTACGCTGATCCTTGTCGAACTCCACCCGAATGCGGAGATCCGTATCACCCTGAAAAAGATCCGGATTATCAATCGCTTCGAAGCGAAGCTTGTCGCAGGCATCCGACGCATTCGACACCAGCTCGCGCAGGAAAATCTCCTTGTTGCTGTACAGCGAGTGAATCATCAGGTGCAGCAATTGCTTGACTTCCGCCTGGAAGCCCAACGTTTCTGAGGCAGATTGTGTATCGGTTTGAGTCATGTGGCAGTCCGAAATAAACAAGACAAAAAGGAAAAGACATCGGCCCTGAGGTTGGGCCGATGCTACCGCGACCATTGCCGCGGACGACTATCCTGCTACATGGGGCCACCTGCCGGCGATTTCAAGCGGTAGAAGTGCGGGGGCAGTCTTTTTTTAGCCTGATGACCCACGCACCCGGTGCCAGTCGGCCCTTTCCGCCGAGCTTTCGCCTGGGAACAAGCTTTTTAGTCTCGCGAACGCACGCGATTGGCTTACATCTGTAAGTTGGCCGCCTTAACAATCTCGCCCCAACGCTGGTATTCGGATGCGGACAACTGCCCAAGCGCTTCCGACGTCGAGCCCTCTGGACTGAAGCCGGCATTCTCCAGCACCGTTTTCACCTCATCCGAGGCCAAGGCCTCGCCGAATGCCTGGTTGAGCTTGCTCACGGCATCGGCAGACATACCCGCCGGCCCGTATAAAGCAAACCACGGATCCACCGCATACCCCTGCACGCCCGCCTCGGCGATCGTCGGCACATCGGGAAGCTGAGGATTGCGCTTGGCGCCCGCTACCGCCAGCGCCTTCAGCTTGCCCGCCTTGATATGAGGCAGCGACGCAGGCAGATTATCGAACATCACCTGAATCTGCCCGCCCATCATGTCTGTCAGCGCTGGCGCGCTACCTTTGTAGGCGACATGCTCCAGATTCGTACCCGTCATCTGCCCAAACAGCACGCCCGCCAGATGCATGGAAGTGCCTGTACCCGCCGCGCCGTAGATCAAGCCGGGATGCTGCTTGGCATACGCCACAAACTCCTGCACGTTATTGACCGGCACGGAAGGATTCACCTCCAGCACAATCGTTGACGTACCCAGCATCACAATCGGCGTGAAGTCCTTGGTAGGATCGAACTTCATCTCCTTATACAGATGTGGATTCACCGCATTCGTCGAGATCGCCCCCATCCCTACCGTGTAGCCATCCGGCTTGGCCTGCGCCACTTCAGCCATCCCGATGTTGCCGCCCGCACCGGGCTTGTTCTGCACAATGACCGGCTGGCCCAATTCCTCTGACACCTTCTTGCCCACGGTGCGGGCCACCAGATCCGTTGTCCCGCCTGGGGCGTAGGGGACAATAAACTTGACGGGCTCTGTCGGAAACGTCGCGGCCAGCGCGGGACCTGCCAGGGCCGAAAGGGTCAGGGTGAGGAGGGTGAGCGGAATTGTCTTGGGAATAGCCATGGGATGTCTCCTGTCATGTTGATGTCAGACATCCCGGATATTACCGAATATGCGCGTCAAGACGCCAGACGGCGCTGAGCATATCATGCTGTGCGGCGTCGTATTATCTCGTAACCCACATCTATCTTCTGCATTTCTTTCTGATCATAGTCGTCGTGGTTCAGAATAAGCTGGGCTGCCAGCTCACCGATCTCGAACCCGGGGATTCGAACCGTCGTCAAACCTACACCGAATTCATTGGCAAACTCAAAATCACCGAAGCCTGCGATGGCAATGTCGTCCGGCACCTTCAAGCCTCTGCGCTGCGCCTCGCTGAGCGCCCCAAGTGCCAATGTATCGCTTGCGCAAAATACCGCATCGGTATCCGGCCACTGCTCGATCAGTGCTGCGAATTCCTGGGCACCGCGCTCCGAATTATTCGGCCCCTTCTTTGTGTCTGCAATTTTGCGAAAAACACCACTGCCAAACTCGCGGCATGCTGCCTGATAGCCGATGAATCGCTGCCGCGAGCGAATACTGGTCTTGGAGTTTCCAACAAACCCCACGCGCCGATACGACAGCTCGTGCAAAAAACGCACCATCGCGAAGCCCGCGTCATGATTCGAAAACCCGACCGCATGATGCTGCGCAACCTTTGGCAACTCCCAAACCTCGACTACGGGTATGCCGCAGCCTTGCAATAAAGCGTCTGCTTCGCGGGTATGGTGAGTACTGGTCAGCACCAGCCCA
This sequence comes from Allopusillimonas ginsengisoli, assembly GCF_004153455.1. Classification (GTDB taxonomy): domain Bacteria; phylum Pseudomonadota; class Gammaproteobacteria; order Burkholderiales; family Burkholderiaceae_B; genus Allopusillimonas; species Allopusillimonas ginsengisoli. Next base: position 56,205 of record NZ_SDQE01000014.1, read on the forward strand.
GCCGGTCTGCGTCTAAGCATGGTGGCGATGAAGTCCTCTTCCTTCCCGCTCGAATAATCCGTGCATGCAAACAAAAGCTGGTGATTCGCCGCCCGCAACCTCGTGGACAGGCCATCGATGGTGGACGTGAAAGCTGAGCCGGTCAAGGTGGGAATAAGCGCTGCCACGGACCGATTTTGCCGCGATGATAAGTCACCTGCGCCTTCATTCGGTACATATCCCAACCGGTCGATAACCGCCTGGATTTTCGCCCTTGTTTCGGCCGCGACTTTCTCGGGCGTGCGAATGACACGGGAAACAGTGATGGTGGATACTCGCGCTTCCTGGGCAACCTCGGCCATCGTGACCCAGCGTCTATGCTCCCTCATATTGTTCTTAGCTCAATGGTGGTTCGTATATTTGCCATGATACCTGCCTGACCTGTTTTCGAATCATGCTATTATGCATTGACATTCTTGTTTTTCGTCTGTTAATGTTAACGATAACATTTTAACAAAGAACTTCGCTCAGACGAACAACAGGAGACAACATGAAGATCACGAAGGTCGATGCGATCCACGCTGGCCAGTTTTTATTCGTCAGAGTCGAAACCGACTCCGGTATTCATGGCGTTGGGGAAGCAGGAGCCTGGGGGCATATCGAAGCATCGAAGACTGCCGTCGAAAAATTTGCTACCTACCTCGTTGGAAAAGACCCCTTCCCGATCGAGCACCACTGGAATGTGATGCATCGGTACTCCTATTTTCAGGGACATGCCATCAACGGCGCCATTGCCGCTATTGATATCGCCTTGTGGGACATCAAGGGCAAGGCGCTCAATGTACCCGTATATGAACTGCTGGGCGGTGCCACGCGAAAAAGCGCCCGCGTCTATGGCCATGTCTACGAAAAAACCATCGAAGGCGTAATCCGCGAACTCAAAACCCGGAAAGAACAGGGATTCACCGCAGTCGGACACATCAATCCTTTTCTCGATGAGGGTGAAGATCAGGTTTACTTCAAGCCGCACATCGCAAAAATGCGCGATGCCATCGACAACGTCGGTCGCATGCGCGAGGCTGCCGGCCACAAAATGGATCTTTGCATTGAAATCCATCGCCGCCTGACCCCGGCCGAGGCTATCGTCTTTGCCCAGGGCATCGAACAGTTTCATCCAATGTTCATCGAAGATCCGATGCGGTATGAAGATGCTGCCTCCATGGCGCGCATTGCAGACAAAATCCGCATTCCGATTGCGACCGGCGAACGCTTCACGAATATCTATGAATTTCAGGCACTGCTCAGCCGCAATGCCGTTGAATATGCCCGCGTTGACCTGTGCCTATGCGGCGGCATCACTGGTGGCCGCAAAGTAGCTGCCATGGCTGAGGCACATAACGTGATGGTGGTACCCCACAACCCCTTGTCCCCCATAGGCCTGGCCGCATGCCTGCAGCTAGACGCGGCCATTCCGAACTTTGCGTTGCAGGAATATTCAACCGGCTTCGAAGCCAATGTGATGGTCTCTCAGACACAGCATCTGGGAAGCGATGTCGTGGACCACGTTCCGCTTCCCGAGAATGGCTTTGTGCAGATTCCATCCACGCCAGGCATTGGCATTGATCTTATCGAGGATCCAGTTTCCGTGCGCCCGCCACTGAGCAAGCCCGTGCTGATGCGCATGCACAAAGACGGTTCACCCGTCGATCAGTAAGCCTCCTGAGACGCAGCGGCGGCCTCCCCGCCGCCCGCCTGGAAACTCTCGTTGAAAAATGTATGGCCTTCCTACGGCCACGTATACCGAAATACGACTAAGGCACTGAATGTATAACCACAGCACTCGACTATCAGCTTATCGGGTTATATGGACGCTATTGCTATTGTCCATACTGGGATTCCTGATTATTTACCCGATCTTCATGCTGGGCGTGGGCGCCGTTTCCACTGGCGGCCCCACCGCTTCGGAAGGACAAATCAGCTTTAACGCCTTCTTGCAGGTCGTTCACGACCCCAACGTGCTGCGCGTGACATGGAATACCCTTGTTGTCTGCGCCGGAGGAACTATTATTGCCGTCATAGTCGGCCTGTTCTTTTCCTGGGTTACTGCGCGCACCAATACCCCTTTTGCCAAGGTCATTGAAGCGGTCAGCATCATGCCGCTGCTTATCCCGCCACTCGTGGCCGGGGTCGCGTGGTCCATATTGGGGTCGCCGCAGACTGGACTGCTCAATGTCCTGCTCTCCGGACTTGGGGTAGACGCTAAATTCAATTTTTACACCCCGACCGGCATCATTATTATTTTCGGGATTTATTACGCCCCTTACGTGTACATGTTCACCGCCTCGGCCATGAAGAACATGGACCCCTCGCTCGAGGAAGCGGCGGCAATTTCGGGCGTATCCACATTCAAGACGATTTTTCAGATCACGCTGCCGCTCATTCTGCCCGCCATTATCGCCGGCTCCATGCTGTCTTTCGTCGTGATGCTAGGCATATATGGTATACCTGCAACACTCGGAACGCCGGAACGCTATACAGTCCTGACGACCTATATCTACGAACTGCTCTCGAGCGCCCCGGCAGACTACAACCGCGCAGCAGCCACCTCCCTGATTCTCATCCTGGTCACTGCGTTGGCAGTCATCGCCCAGCAACAGGTACTGAAAGGGAAATCCTTCGTCACCGTTGCGGGAAAAGCGTTCAAGCCCCGCCGCATTGATCTGGGCGGATGGCGATATGTCACCTTTATCGTGGCCGTCATCTATCTGTTCATCGCCGTCGTGCTGCCCATGGGCGCCCTCCTTATCGGTTCCTTGCGAAAGTTCCTCTATCTGCCCAACGCGGCCGCTGTGTTTGACATGTCGGCCTACTCCCTGGGACATTTCCAGCGGCTATTCTCAAACAGCCTGACCACCCTGTCACTGGTCAATACCTTGAAAATAGGCGTGACCACAGCCATTGCGGGCGGCTTCCTGTCCTTTGCGCTGGCCTATACGATCTACCGCACCCGCCTGCCTTTCCGACGGCTGATCGACATCATTTCAACGCTGCCCATCGCCATACCGGGGCTCGTCATCGGCGTGGCTTATATCTGGGCATGGATATCCCTGCCGGGCGGAATCTATGGCTCCATCTGGATACTATCCCTGGCATTTGTCGCGCGATTCATACCCGATACCGTCAAATCGCTCTCCACATCATTGCTGCAGGTGCATAGCGAACTTGAGGAAGCCTCGTTGATCTGCGGCCGCGGCCGCCTCTACACCATCAAGAAAATCATCCTGCCGCTCATCGCCCCCGGGCTCATATCGTCCATGAGCCTGCTGTTCATCCTGGCCATACGAGAACTGGGCTCTTCCCTGTTCCTGTACTCGAGCAAGAGCCTTCCCATGTCAGTCCTGCTTGTCAATCTATACGAAGGAGGAGATTTCGGTGTCACCGCAGCATTCAGCGTAGTCCAAACCGCAATACTCGTCGTTGTGGTCCTGTTCACCACATGGCTGGGCAGAACAATGAGTATCGCCAAATAAAGGAAAAGGAGAATGGAGATGAATACAACAACTATCAAAATCCGCCACGGCGTCATGCTGGCCATCCTGGCCAGCGTCTTTGCCGCAACAGGCAGCCATGCCAGCGGCGACAAGATGCTGCAACAAGCCGCCGAGAAGGAAGGCCAACTGGTCGTCTACACGGCCAACCAACTTGAGTCCGAACAGGACCTGGTCGCCCAATTCAACAAGGAATACCCGAACATCAAGGTTGAAATCGTACGTGCTCCCGGTGGCCGACTGGCCACCCGCATCGAAACCGAGGTGGCCGCCGGAAAGCTGGGCGCCGATGTCATCGATATGTCAGATCGCGGACTGGTCGAAGGTTTCAAACAGGTTTTTGCGGACTACTCGCCGCCCAACGCCGACAAATACCCCGATTCGCTGAAGGATATTCCTAACGTCTGGCCCAAGACCGTTTGGGGCTTTGTCATTGCCTATAACGCTGCATCAGGCGTTGAACCACCCACCAGTTGGGCAGACCTCACCAAGCAGAAATATCACGGCAAAGTCGCGACGGTAGTCGCCAACTCCGGTGGTTCCACCTGGACGCGCGCGCTCTTTGAACGCAAGGTTGTCAGCGACGACTACTGGGAAAAACTCGCCGCCAACAAACCTGTGCTGTATCCCAGCGGCGCCCCCGCTGCGAGCGGCATCGTGCGAGGCGAAGCATTGGTCGGCGGCGTGCAGTCCAATTCGGTCATTCCCATGGTCCGGGAAGGCGCTCCCATCAAGGTCGTTTATCCGAAAGAAGGCATTCCCGTCACGGCATCGGTCGCGGGCATTGTGAAGGATAGCAAGCACCCCAATGCTGCACGGCTTTTCATGAACTGGGCCTTGTCTGAAAAAGGCCAGTCGGCCTGGGTCAAGAACGGTGGGGGATTCTCCGTCATGGAAGGCGCACCCCTGCCAGAAGGGGCGGACTCCTCGACCCGTATCTGGATACCAGACAGCAAGGAATACACCACTTTGCGTAACGACTGGCTTGCGCAATGGAACAAGATTTTCGGGGTTCACTAAGGTCAACACATGTCTTCTGAACTTGTCATCAAGCATCTGATGAAGCATTACGCTGCAGGCGCCAAGCCTGCAGTCAATGATGTGACCATCACGATCGAAGCGGGAAATATCCTGGCCTTGCTGGGCCCATCCGGGTGCGGAAAAACCACGACATTGCGCTCCGTGGCCGGCCTGGACCACCCTACCGGCGGCACGATCAGCATCGGCGGTCGTCTCGTGGCCGATCCGGCAAACGGCCTGTTTGTTCCCCCACAGCACCGAAACCTGGGCATGGTTTTCCAGTCATACGCGGTCTGGCCGCATATGTCTGTGCGGGAAAACGTCGAATATCCCCTGAAAAACAAGAAGCTGTCTCGAAAGGAAATTCATTTGAAGGCAGCCCAGGCTCTGGAACTGGTCGGCCTGGAGGAATATGCGGACAGGCCTGTTGTAGCCCTGAGCGGTGGCCAGATGCAGCGCGTCGCGCTTGCACGCAGCCTGTCATACCGGCCTTCCCTATTGCTGCTCGACGAACCCTTGTCCAACCTTGATGCCAAATTGCGCATCCGTTTAAGGGATGATCTCAGGAAGATCATCAAAGACGCGGGCGTCACCGCGCTGTATGTGACCCATGACCAGGCCGAAGCCGTCGTCATCGGTGATCGCATCGGCGTCATGAAAGACGGCCAGTTGCTGCAGCATGACGCGCCAGCGGCACTGTACAACCATCCCCGCGATCTCTTCGTTGCCAACTTCACCGGCGCGGCAACAGTCCTGAACGTGCAGTTGCGCAAGGCTGAAAACAACGCATTAGGCGCCTTCATCGACGGTTGCGACACACAGCTCATGAGCCTGCCGCTCGAGGTCGCCGCACAACCCGGCCCCGCCCAGATCGCCATCCGCCCCGAGAATGTGCGGCTGCATGCGCTTGCGGCGTCACCACGCCACGACCAGCACCCGGCACGCATCAGCAGCCGGCAGTACCTGGGGACCCAAACGCTCTATTCCCTGAGTTTCCATGGACAAACCATTGACATCGTAGAGCTGGGCACCGTTCCCCGGTTCTCCGAGGGCCAGGAAGTGCTTATCGAATTTCCCCTTGAATGCCTGACCGTATTCACCACCCACTAAGGACTTACAGTGAAGATCACAGATATTGAGACGATTGCGCTAGAGATGCCGCTGCCAAAAACCTTCAAGGGCAGCTATTACTATATGACGCATCGCTGCACCATCATCACACGCGTGTATACCGATGAGGGCATCATCGGCGAATGCTACAACGGCGACGAGTATGAGACTCAGGCCGAAATCCTCAAGATTATCCACGAGGAAATCAAACCCAAGGTCATCGGCCTGGACGTATTCGCCAGCGAGCAAGTCTGGCAAGCAGCCCTCTCGCCCACCTACAACATATTGCGTGATCGAAAACTGGCGACCAATGCCCAGGCCTGCGTGGACAGCGCTGTCCTGGACGCCTGGGGCAAAGCCCTGAACCAGCCCCTGTACAAGCTCTGGGGCGGCTATCGCGACAGCCTGCAGGTCATCGCCATTGCCGGTTACTACGAAGAAGGCAAGCAACTCGCCGATTTCGGCACCGAGATGGAAGCCTTGCGCAAAGCAGGCCTGGCAGGCTGCAAATTCAAGGTTGGCGGCAGAACACCTGAAGAAGATGCCGCTCGCGTCAAGGCGGCACGCTCCGCGGTTGGCGACGATTTCATTCTTTCCGTCGACGCCAACCAGGGCTATACCCAACGCGACGCCATCAAGTTCGGCCTGCTGGTCCAGGACTGCAATATCCGCTGGTTTGAAGAACCGTGCCGCTGGTACAACGATCGCTCCTCCATGGCGCTCGTGCGCCAGGTCACCGGCATACCCGTGGCCGCCGGCCAAAGCGAATACCATCGGGGCGGCTGCCGCGACCTGATGGTCGACCGATCCATTGATGTCTGCAACTTCGACGCAAGTTGGAGCGGTGGCCCCACCGAATGGCGGCGTGTTGCTGCCATGGCCTTGTCCTTCGAAGTACAAATGGCACATCACGAAGAACCCCAGGTATCGGCCCACCTGCTCGCATCCATCCCGCACGGCACCTATCTTGAAGTCTTTCACCCCGACCGCGACCCCCTCTTCTACAACCTCGTGGAAAACCGCAATCCCTTCGTCAATGGTGTCTACAAAGTACCCGAGGGCCCCGGTTGGGGGCTGAAGCTGGACGAGCAGATCATCGCGAAGTATCGGGTTAATTGAGGGCAGGTTGGCGCGGGGCCTCAGTCAGATGAAACGATACGGCTTTGAATTGGACATGCCCCCGTGCAGCCGAGCAAAAGATTGCGTATAATTTCGCCTTCGTGCCACGCGCAGTGTTCTGGCTGCGCGACCTTCCTTATGTGCCCGGGTGGTGAAATTGGTAGACGCAGGGGACTCAAAATCCCCCGCCGCAAGGCGTGCCGGTTCGATTCCGGCCCCGGGCACCACTCTAAAAATCCCAATGAATACAACCATTTAGAGTGGTTTCAGTTCTTGCCCTACAGTTGGGGGATTTTCAAAGTTTGCGAGCCAGGTACAGTTTCGGTACAGTGGTGAAGCGCCGAGTGTACTTTTCGGAACTTTGACTCGCATGGCTACTATCGTTAAGACCCCTTCTGGCACCTGGAAAGCCGTCATTCGAAAGACGGGCTGGCCGACTGCGTCCAAGACCTTCAGAACCAAACGTGATGCTGAGGATTGGGCCCGGCGTACCGAAGATGACATGGTACGCGGGGTATATATACAGCGGGCACCTGGTGAGCGGATGTCCATTGAGGCGGCACTCAAGCGATATTTACGGGAAGTGACACCTACCAAACGAGAATCCACCCGAGTATCAGAGTACAAAAAGGCGCAGCCACTGCTGCGACACCTCGGGAAGTATTCATTGGCCGCCCTGAGCGCCGATACCGTTGCACAGTACCGCGACATGCGTTTGGCTGGCGACCCTGGTGAAAATGGCAAGCTGGTGCCGCGCAGCAACAATACCGTCCGGCTGGAGCTGGCGCTGCTCAGCCACCTGTTTACTGTGGCCATCAAGGAGTGGGGTATAGGATTGCCCTTCAATCCTGTGTCCCAAATCCGCCGCCCTGCTCCTGGCGCTGGGCGGAACCGCCGATTGACACCGATAGAGACCAAGCGGCTGCTGATTGCTGTAGATGCCTACTCGAATCCTATGTTCAGCTGGATTGTGCGGATAGCCCTGGAGACAGGGATGCGGCTTTCAGAGATTGGGGGCTTACGGCTTAGCCAGGTCGATTTGCAGAAGCGGGTTGTACGGCTCGATATTACGAAGAACTCATCGCCGAGGACTGTGCCACTAACGAAAGCGGCTACTGCTGCGTTTCAGGCTGCGATGGACAATCCGATTCGGCCACCTGAGACTGATCTGGTGTTCTTTGGTGAGCCTGGCCGGGATGGGGTGCGACGACCTTATCTGTTTGATAAAGCCTGGACGGACGCCAAGAAAGTGGCTGGGCTGACTGATTTTCGGTTTCACGATTTGAGGCATGAGGCAGTTAGCCGACTGGTGGAGGCAGGACTATCAGATCAGGAAGTGGCTGCAATTAGTGGGCATAAGTCTATGCAGATGCTGAGGCGGTATACGCATTTGAGGGCTGAGGACTTGGTGGGAAGGTTGGACAAGCTGCATAGTTGAACTGCATCAGATAGGATGATTTATCAGCTTTCTGCACTAGGATCGAAGTCAATGATAATAAGAACTCCGACGGCCGTGTCGTAAAGCACGAACAAACTGTAGGCAAACACGCCAACAACCAGCGACTCGAAAAAGAGCTCCACAATGCCGCTCTGTGGAAGAATCGGTGAACTAGCGACTGTGAGAGCTGCGATCGCAACAACGATAAGCGCAACCTGCTCTCTAACCGCCAACACCATCTGTTCTCTAGTTGACTTAAAAGTTGATCCGTTGCCGCCCATCTCCATAAGCCCGCGAATCTTTGTGAGGACGATACCTGTCGTTGCGGAATTAATCGCGAGTAGTGCTATCAGAATGGTGAGTAAGTTGTTACGCAGGAAAGCGTTCAGGTAGTCTGTCTCAAGGGCGTGTTGGGCCAATTGAGATAAGAACCCCAAGGCAAGAGCGATTAGGGCAGTACGAATCGAGCTCATGCTAAGCCATTAATTGTTTGAGGGCTGCAGCAACCTCTGCGACGGGACCGCTAATGTCAAGCTCGTCAACTGATACGGTTTTGGTGTTCTTTGATGTCTGATACTTTTTCCTGAGGCCAGAGATCTTCATGGTGATATTGCCGCCCCCCTCAGAACTGTATTCAACCAATCCTGCGAGAGTTGGATTTGACTCATCGACATGGATTGCGGACTCTGGATCGGCAGCAAGACGCAGATTGTTATTGACGGAGTTCATTTCTTTCGCGAACTGTCGAAGATCCTGCGATAAACTCCGCGAGATGTTCGCCATATTTGGGGTAATGAACTCAAAATCGATGCTTTGTATTCGGCCCTCAAATTTATGCACGAGCGTCCAGAACCCCTCGACTTCGAACAAGGGCTCAAAGTGCGAGCTCAAATGAGCGGAGCCTAGTTTCGGCGCCACCGCTTCTAGGATCATTTGCACTACTGACTTTGCATGTTGAAATGCTGTGCTTCTTCTTTGAACAGCAATCAGCTGAATCTCTGGATGATTCCATACCGCTACAAGGACAGATGGCCAATTATCAATGTACTCATCGGAGAACTCCTTGGTTTCCCGATGAATAGACCGATTGGCCGCAATTCTATAAAGAAAGAAATCTTGTTCTGTATACAGTAGCTTGGCAATGACGTCCGTACGAGGATGATTGAACTGATGAACCTCCCGAAGCGCTTGTGCGAAGATGTCATTCTTGCGCTCAATTAGTTCATCAATCGTCTGGATGTCGTTGATAAAGTCGAGTTGTAGTTGTCTGTCTACGGGCAGCAGTTGATAACGAAATAGCTCGAATACGATTGTCATAGGCGCTCCTCAGCACCAAACATAACGTTGGAAATCAGCGCCATTCAAAAGGCGTTCCGTGCCTTTTTCGACCAAGTTGTTTGCTAGCTCCCGCACATCGCTCCATTCCATGACAATTTTCAAATCGGCAGACTGTCCGCCCCTGGGCCGGCAGTCGATGTTGCTAGCACAGTAACTAGACTGACACAGTGTGTCAAATCGTATCAACATCAACAGGGTTTTAGACAACAAACACTGTACCGACACAAGACCACTAGGTCACCATCTATAGGTGCTCCATGAACGAACCTTTGTCTGAGGTCATCCGTATCCGGGTGACTCCGTCTCACGCTGCTCGTCTGAGCGAGGCTGCCGCCCTTTCCGGGCTTTCCCTCTCCAACTACATAAGGCGACGGCTGTCCGCCGACGACACGCTGCAGGAAGAACTGACGCTGCTGCGCCAGATCGTGGCCGACCTGGACCATCTGCAAGAAACTCGCTTGGCTGCCGTCGAAACCGCTTATCTCGTGCGGGCCATGGCCAAGCCTGAACAGATCGCCATCGCCCAACAGAATCTGCAGCGTCAACGCTAACCTCTCTTCGGCCTGTTCCAAGGCCACCTGCCGTACCCCTTCCCCGGAGACACCTTCATGCAATCCCTTCCCGCCCTGCGGGCTGGGGCGCTGGCGCTCGCCTGCGTCCTGGCTCCTGTCGCTCATGCCGCCGACACGGCTAACCTGCTCACGGGTATCCCACGTCTCGCCTGCGAAGCAACGCTCTGCCTGTCATCCAGCCTGCGACCTGGCGAATGCAGTCCATCCCTGGACCACTACTTCGACATCAGGAAGTACAACAAGCACGGCCTGGACTGGTCTGCTACCGTCTCAGCGAGACGTTCCTTTCTATCCCAGTGCCCGGCGTCCGGCGACTCGGGCATGTCAGAGCGCATTGATGCCATATCACGCGGTGCTGGCAAATGCGACGCGGAATTCTTGAACCAAACCTATGCTGATACGGCGTACAAATGGCGCAAGCGTGAATACGGCGGTGACAGCGGGCAAACCGTCTACGAAGTCCATCCCCTACCTACAGTCACACTCGACCAGCTACCCACCTATTGTGTCGTTTACAACGATCACGCCTGGACGTATGAGCTGTCTGTACGCTACGTCGGCAGGCCAACCATGGGCGGGCATTGGGTCAAAACCGAAGAATTCGAGGCGGCACAAGCCAAATGGGATGCCGACCATAGCGGGTTATGGGCGAAAGGCTGGAATTTTTCCCTGACGGATCCCAGACACCGGCGTGGACGCTGAAGGAGCCAGGCATGATCGCAGAAATAGCAGCCTTGGCCGTCACCTGCGCGCCCAACATCCACCCAGTCACGCTACATGCACTGATTCGTCATGAATCCCGAGTCCAGCAGTACGCCATCGGTGTCAACCGCAAGGGCCAGCACCTTCGACGGCAACCTCAAACCTTGGTCGAAGCGAGCGCAGCTGCTGACCGCCTCATTGACCAGGGTATCGACTTCGATGCCGGGCTGGGGCAGATCAATGTTCGCAACTGGGCGTGGTTGAATCTGGATAGCAAGTCCGTCTTTGATCCCTGCCGCAATCTGGCCGCCGCCCAGACGGTACTGGCAGAGTGCTATGCCAGAGCATTACCCCAACAGACAGATCCGCAGCATGCCTTACGCGCCGCACTGTCCTGCTACAACACCGGTAATTTCAAGCGCGGTTTCACCAATGGCTATGTAGGCAAAGTGCTGGCCCAAGCGAAGATCAAGGTTCCGGCCTTGGCACCGCTGAAAAACGAAACGACCGGGTTTGAGGAAAAGGCCACGCCGGCAGAATCGGCGCAAAAACCCGATCAAGAACCACCAGCTCAACCTGAGGGTGCACCAGACGGCTTCAGCGCCAACCCGGCAACCGACGGCTTTTCACAAACGCGTGACGGCGAGCCAGACAGCAGCCCTAATTCCGACGCCTGACGCACCCCTGGCGGACTGGCCAAGTCCATTTCTTTTCTTACCCACCACCCCTGCGCCCTTTGGTGCCCAGGGGCAGGAGTCTTTTTCATGTCTCAACTGAAACGCTTCAAGAACGCTATGTCCTTCCTACGGACCAGCAACAAACCGACCACAGCCGCACTGCTGCTTGGCATCCATCACGCTGCATTTGCCCAATCCATTGGCGGGCTTTCCCGAGCGCAAACCACATTGCAGACGCTCCGAGACAATCTGGATGTCATTCTGCCCATTGCAGCCATCATCATCGGCGTCATCATTTTTGTACTGTATTCGGCAGAGGTCATGCGTAAAGACGATGCCATCCGTTGGGGCATTGGCGTGCTGCTGGCCGGATCTGTTGCCGAACTGGTTGTGTTGCTTTGGAAGTAAGCCATGGCAACCAACACGTATCCGGTCTTTAGGGGACTGGGCCGCAAGGCCACCTTCATGGGCGTTCCCACCAAGCTATTACTGGGCGCCTTTACCTGCGTAGCCATAGTGGCCATGACGGCAGGCCTGGCTTGGTGGGGCTTGCTGTTCATTGTCATACCCACGCTCGCTATTCTCACCCGCGATGACGATAAAGCGTTGGATGTGCTGTGGCTCGAATTGAAAACGCGACGGCGCAATCGCAATCAGCGCTTCTGGCAGGGCTCCAGTTACGCCCTGCAAGGCTATCACCGGCGTCGGCCCTGGCGCGCACTCATCAAATAAAGGATGTTTTCATGACTGCTGCCACCACCCTGGCCGTGGACGAACGGCGTGTTTCGCGCTATCTGCCCTACTCCCACCATGTCACCGACCAGATCATTGCCTGCGACAACTATGAATACCTGGCGGTCATCAAAGTAACAGGACGCGCGCCGGACGCCTATGCACAAGATGAGCTGAAAGATTGGATCGAAGCGCTGCATAACGTACTGCGCGGCCTACCCATGGGATCGCTTGGCTTGTACTCCCACATCGTGCGCCGCCGTGTCACGGAATATCCCGACAGCACCTTTAACCAGCCCTTTGCCTCCCGATTCGATGCCGCCTACCGTGCCACGTTCGATGCCTCGGGCCTCATGATTAACGATCTATACCTGACGGTGCTTATTCACCCAGTACAAGATCCAATACTGGGTACATTCGCCAGTCTGGAAAAAGCCGACGCGCAACGCATTGCGCACTGGCAAGCCGAATCCATCGAACGCCTGAACGGCATCATACGTGCCTTGAGCGCTGGCCTGTACCGCTACGATCCACAACCCCTGGGCATCGTAAATCGCAAGGGCTTTGCTTTTAGCGAAGCCGCCGAGTTCCTGGGATTTCTGCTTTCCGGTACGCACCGGCCCGTACCGATCAGCCGGGAACGCTTGCGTGACACCCTGCCCTACGCCAGACCGATATTTGGCCGTCATGGAGAGTTGGGGGAACTGAGGACGGTCGCCAGCTCTCGCATCTTCGGCATGATGGAGCTGCGCGACTACCCGGAAGCCACAAAACCTGGACACCTGGATCGGCTGCTGGGCCTGCCGCACGAATTCGTGCTCACTCAATCGTGGGGTAGCCATACTGGGGCCGCAGCTAAGAAGCTGGTCAAGAAGCATCACAAGCTGCTGGTCGATTCCGGCGACGATTCGATCAGCCAGGTCACCCAACTGACTGAGGCCATGGACGACCTGACGTCAGCTCGCTTGGGTCTGGGCGATCATCACGCCACGATGCTGATTTATGGCGACACGGCTGAAGGGGTGCGCCAGGCCTTGGCCCAGACCGCCACGGCGCTGGCCGAAGAAGCGGTCGGTTTCCGGCCACTGGATCGAGCGCTGGAAGCCGGGTTCTGGGCGCAACTGCCCGGTAATTGGCATTGGCGGCCACGCCCAGTGCCCATCACATCGCTCAACTTCCTGTGCTTTTCCAGCCTGCATAACCAGTTGACCGGCAAACCGGTCGGCAACCCCTGGGGACCAGCGGTCACGCTGCTCAAAACTCAGACCGGTAGCCCGTTCTTCTTTAACTTCCATGCCTCTACCGAGGACTTAGACGAAACCGGAAAACGTCGTCCGGGCAACACCATGATCATTGGGATGACCGGCACGGGTAAAACCGTGCTGCAGGGAATGCTGCTTACCCAGGCGCAGAAGTTTGGCGCAACGTGTGTGGTCTGGGACAAGGATCAGGGCATGCAGGTGCTCATCATGGCGCTGGGGGGCCGCTACTTCAACATCCGCCTGGGTGAAGCAACAGGCTGGAATCCGTTCCAGATGGAGCCCACCAAAGGCAACGTCGCCTTCATGGTGCGCCTGGTCGTATTTCTGGCCGAGCGCCGTGGCGAAGCGGTCACCACACGACAGCAGTCCGAGATAACCCAGGCAGTGCAGCAGCTAACCACGCTGATCGACCGGGAGGCCCGCACGCTATCGACCCTGAATACCTTGCTGCCCAACCCGTACAGCGACGATGACACTACAAGCACCATTCATGCTCGCTTGGCCCCGTGGTGCCAGGGCGGTGAATACGGCTGGGTGTTCGATAATCCTGCCGATGAACTGAGCCTAGCCACCGACACAGGCCAACCCGCCATCTTCGGATTTGATCTGACCGAACTACTCGATGATGAAGCGGTGCGAGGTGCAGCCACGATGTATCTGAAGCACCGTATTGATGCCCTGCACGATGGCCGGCGCATCATCAACCTGTACGACGAGTGCCAGCACCCATTAAAGGACAGGCATTTTCAGGAAGACATGCAGGATGCCAGCCGCACCATCCGCAAGAAAAACGGCGTGCTGGCCTTCGCCACCCAGGAGCCGGGGGCCATCACGGACAACCCGGTCGGCCCCTCCCTGGTTCAGCAGACAGCCACCTTGATTCTGCTGCCCAACCCCAGAGCCAAGGCCCGCGACTACATCGAGGGCTTTGGCCTGTCACCCACTGAGTTCGAGTTATTGAAGTCTTTGGGCGAGGCCAGCCGAAAATTTCTCGTCAAGCAAGGTTCAAGCGTCACGGTCGCGCAACTGGACTTGTCCGGCTGCGAAGACGAACTGTTGGTGTTCTCTGGCAGCCCCGACATGGCTGAGATAGCCGAACAGGCCGTGGCCCAGGCCGGGCATGATCCGGCCGCCTGGCTACCCGTGTACCTGGACACCGTCAAACAAAGCCGCCAGTTAACCGCCATCTCATAAGAAGGTAGCCTATGAAACCAGACCCTCATGATCGGGAAAAGCAGCTAGCAGCGCTTGAACATAACCAGCGCCAAACACAGGCCCGCGACGACCCACAGGCAACGAAAGGTCAGGACTTCTATACGCGTCTGGGACTTTCCGGCCCGGAAGCGCAAGCGGACACCCCGGATGATGCTTTTGTCATTTCCATCTATTGCGACCATTGGACGCATCAAGATCGGGAAGTTGGTCAAGCCAGTACGTACGAAACCGAGCTGGACCATGTCACTGTCGATGCCGACGCCCTGGCGCAGCATGTCGAGCAATACGGAATCACCGAGACACCCTGCAGCCATCCCGACATGTCACCACAAGCTTGCTTTCGCTCCACTTTTCCACCCGAAGATCGTGCCTATTTTGAACAAGGGGTACACAAATATTACAGCCTGCTTATTCACGAAATGAACGGTCGCCCGCCTGCTTCCGACAATTATCAACAGGTAGCTGACCTGATCAGCGTACGTTTCGATCACCGCCCGGAGCGGCATGAACAGGAGGATCCAGATCTATGCCTATGATCCCATCCAGTCCGCACCGCGACTCTACTTTCGATGACACCATGGGCACGGTCTGGCGGAACATTCTGAAACATAAACAAAGGTCCTACTGGCTTACAAAGACCGGACACGTTTGCAGCGTGACCGACGCCCGGGCAGCATTCAAACGCAGTCCGGCCCACCCCAACAACCGTTCACCATAGGAAACCCAATGAATCGACGACATTTCATCACTACTGTTAGCGCCGCTGCGCTACTGACCATCGCAGCCGGATGCAAGACTGAACCAGGTGGTGAAAAGTTTCTTGGGTACTGGAAATCAGATAGCAAGTATGACCCTGATGCCATCCACATCACCCGAAACGGCGACAGCTTCCTCTTCACGCTCGTCACCAAGAACCCTTTTGGTGGCGGCTACCAAACCCACAAGCTACCCGGCAAGCTGGACGATTCAGACAACATTCTGGCTGTAGGTGACAAACGCGTTGCCTACGATGAAAGCGCTGACCTCATCGTGTCGGGCCAGATGAAAGCGCATCGCACGACCGAAGCCGATTACCAAGCCATTGCGAAGCAGGCCAGTACCAAACCCTGACCTTCGCGCCTGAAGGCGCATTCCCCGGAGTATTTCTCATGACACGCTGCAAGTCATTTGCGGCGGGCATCGCCCTGTCCGCTATTTTCCTTAACACCGCCCAAGCCAGCGGCATCCCTACAGTCGATGCTGCCACCATTGCGCAGTTACAAGAGCAATTGCTCACCGCAAGGGACCAACTGAAGAACCTGACCGAACAGCTGGCTACCGCCAAAAGCCAACTTGCTGCGTTTACACAGTCCAGTGGTTTCGGAAATGTAGTCGGCAGTCCCGACATCCGTGACCAGTTGCGTTCAGCTCTGCCTTCAAATTCCCAGGGGCTACTTGATCGCTCAAACGGCTCAAGCCTGGATGGCGACGTTGGCCGTGTTACCGACTCGGTGATGGCTCCGGTAAATTTTGAAGCGGATCGTGCAGAACTTTCAAAGAAGGCGTTGAACATCGAAGCGACAGCCAAGGCCATGAGTCAACGAGCCTATGACTCCATGACCCAGCGTCTGGCCAATGTGGACGCACTGCAAGACAAGATCAATCAGACGACCAACCCCAAAGAGATATCCGAGCTACAGGCTCGAATCCAAATTGAGCAGGCCAATATCCTGGCCGAGCAAACTCGCATTCAGCTAGCCTCTCAACAACTGGAGGCAGAGCGTCACCTGTTACAGGCCAGAGCAGAACGGGTATATGGTGGCTGGTTTGGGGATAACGATACTGCTGGCGTAGATGCCGGATCCAAAGAGTAAGGCGGTACCATGTCTGGCCTCACTCCTTCCGTAACCCCACCTTCAGCTCCTAGCGACATTGCCCAATGGGTGATGACTCAAACCGAAAATACATTGAGCGATGCGGTTAACGGCCCAATGCAAGCGCTATTTGAAGCCCTAATGCCGGTCATCACGGTAGGGCTTACGATTCAATTTGTGGTTTACGCGTTTGCACTGATGCAGGGCCAGAGCAGCATGACCGTCACAGAGTTCTTTCGCAAGGCCATTCTTGTAGCCATTGTCGCAATGATTTTTGGCACGGGAGGTTTGTACCAGAACGATATCGCCGAAACCATGATTGCGCTGCCCGACGATGTTACGCAAATCGCCCTGAGTACCGGCAGCGTGGCCCAAGAGGTGGACAAACTGCAGAACGAAACCGGCAAGGCATCAAACGCCATGATGGGCAAGGGCCAAGATGCCTGGTTCAACTTTCTACCATCTACCAAAGAAGTCTTGGTCAGCCTTCTTGCCACGATGGTACGAGTCAATGCTGCCGTGGTAGGCAGCATCATCATGGTGATAGTTGTGGTCTGCAAGGTCGGCATGGCGCTCGTCGTCGCCACGGGTCCCATTTTCATTGCAGCTACTCTGTTTGAACCCACTAAACCACTCTTCAATAGTTGGGTTTCACAAGCACTGAATTTCATATTTCTGGCGCTATTGGCCGGCCTGATTTTCGGACTATTGCTGCAGATGAACATCCAGCTCATCCGTATGATTGCCGATCAGATCAATGGCGGTGCCAAGGATATTATCGGGCTTTTCGGTGCCCAGCTGCTTGTCGGCATCGCCAGCCTTGTCATCATGGTCATGATTCCAGGCCTCGCAGCCGGTCTCTCCAACGGCTTTGGCGCTCAGCTCGGTGTGGGTACCGCGGCCAAAGGAGCATTCTCAATGCTACGACTGCGTAGCATGCTGCGCCTGCGCGCCAAATAGGCAATCCGCCTGTCGGCCCTAGCCGGGCCAATCAACTGACTTTCTATTCCCCAATCCTTCTGCCGGTCCGGCAGGATAGGACCCTTTCTATGAAAAACCTTTTTGCCGCCCTCGCGCTGGCCGGGCTGTTGGCTGGCTGCGCCTTTCATGCGCCCCAGCCGCCGCAACCGGCCGATACGCCACGCGTGCCGGTCAATGCCACGCCGCCTCTTTTCAAAGGAGTTTGACTCGTGTCCGCATCTCTCAAATCCGAAGACGTTGCCGCCTACCTGGAGCAGTCGCGCGGCCTGGAACGCGATCATCTCGGCGAGCTCGTCAGCAGCCGTAAACGCGCCTGGCAGGTGGCCATCGGAGCTGGCCTGATCGCCCTGGCCTCCATCGCTGCTGTTGCGGGCCTCACCCCTTTGAAACAGCCGCCCGAAATGTATGTGGTCCGCGTCGATAGCGCCACCGGCTCCATCGAACATGTCAGCAGCCTGGGCCAGCCGCTCGAAGACTACGGCCAGCGCATCGCCAAGTATTTTCTGAACACTTACGTGCTTAACTGCGAGGGCTACAGCTGGCAGACGATACAGGAACAATTCGACACGTGCGCCCTGCTGTCCTCTGCACCCATCCAGACGCAGTACGGCAAACGATTCGAAGGGCAGGACGCTGTCACGACACGCCTCGGTACCCAGGGCACAGTCGATGTGCAGATTCATTCGATCACCTTGGGTGCCAACCAGGCCGCCATCGTGCGCTTTACCAAGACGGAGCGGGAAGTCACCACGGGCAACATCACCAGGGCTCAGCACCTGATTGCCACCATGGCTTACCAATACACCGACGTGCCACTCACCGAAGAGGTCGCCCGCCTGAACCCGCTGGGCTTTCAGGTCATGCGCTATGACCTGGCTGCCGACCTGTCGCGCTGACATCGACAAGGATCTGAAGGAATTCTTATGTTTAAACATTTCCCCAGTCGGCAGGCGCTGGCGTTGTTTCTTTGCCTAGCCATCCCTGCCAGCGCCCTGGCGCTGGAGACCCCTCGTTCCTCGCGACTCGACCACCGCGTGCGCTATGTCAATTACAACGACGCCAATGTCATCCAGCTCAATGCCGTGATCGGCGTGGCCACCCATATCGTGCTGGAGCCCGGCGAAAAATACGTCTACCACGTCTTTGGCGATAGCCAAGCCTACGCGTTTACCTACAAGAACAATCATCTGTTCTTCAAACCCACGGCAGAAGACGCCAACACCAACCTTATCGTCGTCACTGACAGGCGCGACTATAGCTTCAGGCTCTCGTACAGCGACAACCGCAACTCAGCCGCCCTGTACAAACTCGTGGTCCGTTATCCAGAGGTTCAAGCCAGGCAACGAACCCAGGCCGCACAAAAGGCTGCGATTGAGCGATCCTTACAAGCCGTCAGCGCTGACATGAACTGGCAAGCCTACACCCGCAGCGGCGACGCAGCCATCGCACCGGTACACGCCTGGGATGATGGCCGCCAGACCTGGCTGCAGTTTGCACCGCAAGCCGACATCCCGACCGTGTACCGCGTCACACCAGATGGCCAGGAAGTCATCACCAATCACCACATGGCAGATGAGCGGACGATGGTGCTTCATCGCACGTCTGCCTTATGGCATCTGCGCCTGGGCGACCAAGTGCTGGCGATTCACAACGGCGCCTACGGCACCACACTCGTACCAGCACATACCGGGACAGCGTCACCCGCAGTCAGACGCAGCATCAAGGGTAGTGCGAGCCCACAATCGTCCACTGCGGCACCTGTGCCCACCATCCGCATACGCGAAGCCACGCAAGAAAGGAATTCCCCATGACGGAAAAGGAACAAGACCAGGCACAAGCACAAGCCTCACAAGAGGGGAATCCTAAAGACGCTAACCTGGAGCGGGAAACACTGAATCTGGAAGCAACCGGGCGCAGCGCCCCACGCGGTGCCCGCGCATTTCTGTGGCTCACCATTCTGATCGCTGTAGCAGTGGCTGTCGGCGTGCTCATGAAGGTCTGGAGCCGCGAACCAGAGGCAAAAGCCGATAACGGCCTGGAAGCCGATCAAAGCGGCATTACCAATCGCCTCAAAGCCCCCAAGGTAGAACGCCCAACACCACCTCCAGCACTGCCGCCTCCGACGCCCGAGCCAACGGTGGTGCCCAGCTACAACGTCCCGCCACCCATGCCCGCAGCCCCGCCTCCTGTCGACGAACTTACCCAGCGTCGGCTGGCTAGTCCGCTACAGGCCGGTGGTGCAGACGCAAGCGGCACAACCCCAAGCCAATCAAATGGCCCTCAAGGCCCTTATAGCGATGCTGGCCCTCTGGCCGACAAGCTGCGACCGCTGGAGCTGGCCCCATCAGTGGCCGGGCAACTGGGTGACCGCAACTTCCTGCTCACGCAAGGCACCATGATCGACTGCACTCTGCAGACAAAACTGGTCAGCACCCAGTCCGGGCTTCTGACGTGTCTGGCCACACACGATGTCATGAGCGCCAACGGCAAGGTCAAGCTTATTGATGCCGGCACCAAATTCACGGGCTATCAGTCTGGGGGCATACAGCAGGGCCAGGCCGGCGCCTTTGTGACCTGGTACCGACTGGAAACACCTACCGGTGTCATCGTGAACTTGAGTTCGCCCGGCACAGGCCCGCTGGGCGAAGCGGGATTGGGCGGACATATCGACAACCACTTCTGGGAACGCTTTGGCAACGCCATCCTTCTTTCTCTGGTGGGCGACTTCGGTAACTGGGCATCCAATCAAGGGCAATCGGGCAGCAACAACATCCGCTTTGACAACACCGCCGAAGGAGGTCAGGAAGCGGTCGCAAAGATTCTGGAGAAGTCCCTGGACATTCCCCCCACCCTTTACAAGAACCAGGGCGAGCGTATCGGCATCATGGTCGCCCGTGATCTGGATTTCAGCCACGTCTATGAGCTTGAACCCATCCACTGAAGCGATCCCCTTTGATCGATCCATTGCGGTTCGCACCTTTCTGCGACCTTTGTCCAAACATCAGGAGGATCCCAATGTCACTGAAATTGCCATCGTGCGAGCCGGTGAGCTTTACACCCGCACACGCGGCGCCTGGCAGCTTCACGAGTGCCCCCAGCTTTCCTACCCCCACCTGGAGGCCCTGGCCACGGCGCTGGCCGCGTACAACCACATGGCACGCAGCCCCATTCAATCTGTCGTCCTGCCCGATGGCGAGCGCGGCCAGATCGTGCTGCCTCCGGCCTGCATTGACGGCACTTTGGCCATCAATATCCGCAAGCACGCCCAAGTGGCGCTCTCCCTGGAGGAACTGCACGCGCAAGGCGCGTTTGAGACCACCCACGACGCCGCCGCCCAATACACGCCAGACGGTATTTCGAGAGCCGATCAAGAACTGATGGCGCTGAAGGATGCTGGTGATATTCCCGGATTCCTGCTCGCTGCCATTCAGGCCCGCAAGAACCTGGTCATTTCCGGCGCGACAGGTTCGGGCAAAACCACCTTTGCAAGATCGCTAATCGACCGTGTGCCCGTCGATGAACGCCTGGTCACCATCGAAGACGTGCATGAGCTCATTCTGCCCCGGCACAGAAACCGCATTCATCTGATGTATGGCGGCACACGCGGTCGGGTTTCGGCCACCGAAAGCTTGGCCGCCTGCATGCGCTTATCGCCAGACCGGATATTCCTTGCCGAGCTGCGCGGCCCTGAAACCTGGGATTACCTGGCGGCCTTGAATACTGGCCATCCAGGATCAGTCACCACCACCCACGCCAATGGGGCCGCCGATGCCTTTGACCGGCTGGCGATGCTCATCAAGCAATCGCCCACGGGCGGCAGCCTTGATCTGCCCACCATTCAGGCCTTTCTGCGCCAGACCGTAGACATCGTGCTGCATTTCGAGCGGTTTCGGCTGAAAGAGCTCTGGTTTGAGCCCAGGCGGCAGATCAACACCTGAGGCACCCACGCCCTGAGAGGCACCCGTTTCCATCCTTGCGGACTGGCATCGCTGCCTGCCCGCATCTACCCCTGAACCCGTGTGAGGCGCTGCACACGTTCCGGGCAGGCCTTGTATGGGCTCGCCTGGAGCTTTTACCTATGACCTCATCCACCCGCCTGCCCTTTCACAAGGACAAGAACCTCCTGCGCCTGTCAGCAGCCATGCAACGTGCTCAGCAAAAAGCCACCCAGGCACTGGCCGCCGCAGCACAAAAGCAGGCCTCAACCCCTACACCATTCATACTGCCCGGTATCAATGAAACAGCACGCGCCATTCCGAATTACATCGCCCGTAGTGCTATCTTCGCACCGGTTCGCCGGGGTTGGCGCATCCTACACGATGACACCGTGTTTCTGGAAGGCAGCAACATCCTGCTCAAAGGATCCGGCAAACAGTTGAGCGAAGACCACGCCGACATCTGGATGCACGCCATATACCTACAAACCACGGCTCTGCCAGGCGATCAACCTGTCATCAATCGTGCAGATTTCTTACGCGGAATGGGTAGGAATACCAGCGGAGCCAGTTACGAATGGCTGCACCAAAGCATGAAAGACCTCGCCAAGTTCGTAATATGCATCGAAGCAAAAAAACGGAACGGCACCGTCAAGTACAGCTATGGCAATCACCCTTCAACTCGAGTGCTGCCAATGATAGGAGGCTTTGATTATGACGAACCCACTGGCATCTACACGCTACACATAGACCCACGCTGGGCACAGATTTTCAGCAATCGCGAGTATGCATTAGTGGATTGGGAAAAGCGTCTAAAAATGCGTCACGATTTGTCCAAAAGCCTACAACGGCTTGTTGGAACCTCCGCCGATGAGATTCAAAAATACAGCTTGGATATTCTGAAAGAAAGAGCGCAATACACCGGGCGTGTACGAGATTTCAGACCCTCTTTGGAACGCTCACTTCTGGAGCTTGAGCGGTTGGAAATTATCGCCAAACCTCGCATAGAGATCAGCAGCAAAAACCAACTACAGGCAGTCTGGATACGTTTAAGTCGATAAATAAAGCAGCAATCGAACGGTATTTTTAGGCTGTGGATAACTCGTCTTATCCATCGTAATAGCATCGCGCCTTCGTCGTAATAACATCGCGGATTATCGTAATAGCATCGCGCTTTATCGTAATAACATCGCGTACGATTTCTGGAAACCCGCATGAACAGGTTCATTCCAGCCATCGCAGCGCCTTCTACCTTATTTCTACCTTGTTACTACCAGCAAGGCCTGTGGATAAGTCAGGCTATCTTGCATTGTCACGCTGAGCAGCCGCGCAGCGGCTGCATCGGTCTGCAGCAGACTACACCCGCCCTTCCGGGCACCACCTTCTCTCATCCGCCATCACTTCCCTTCAAGCCGCAAGGCAAAGGAGATCCCATGCACACAACCATCGACACCCACATGCTCGACATCGTTCAACAAGCCGCTCACGATGGCATTGGCACCATGAGTTTGGGCGAAGCCCTGACTGCAGCTCTGGTGCTAGATCGCAGCGACTGGCTGCATGATCGCGGCTACAGCATCGCCGAAGCCCTGGATCGCATCGGCCCGCACTGGGCCGCTCGCCTCTGCACCGTGGCCCGGCAATTTCACACCGAAGCGACTCAAACCCGACTTCGGTACTCCTTCGAAATCATCCCCCACCCGTCCGACGCTGGCGGCTACACCCTGCGCTTGCTGGATGATGGTCAGGAGGTCGACGGTGGGCAATTCTCTGCACGAGGCAAGCAGACGGAGGCCTTTCCAGCCCTATCGCACTGAGCGAAACCGTGATTACTCCAACTTCAGGAAACCTATGAGTGAATCTGCACCTGTAACACGCTACCGCACTGTCCTTGCGGCCCTGGACCCTCGCATCAGCCTCTCAGCCCAGCTACGAGCGCTGTTTCCCCTGATCGAGGTTGAAATGGCTGCTGGTGTGCCACATGCCGCCGTGCTGGACGATCTGGCTGCCGCAGGTCTGACGGTACAGCGCAGCACCTTCGCCATCACGCTGTACCGATGGCGCAAAGCCCAACGATCCGCAACCAGAAAACGCCTGAATGCAGCGGCCTCTGTCGATGACATGCCCAGTCAGCCAACGCATGCGAGCAACCCCCATCCACCATCTCCCACACCCGATGCCATTCAAGGCCGACCACGCAGCATCCAGACACCCGGCGATCTACGCAAGATCCGCGACATGCGGGTAGACCTGGAGGCCTTGCGCCGTGAAGGCCTGGCCAATCGCACTCAATCAGCTGACAACACCCCCACAAAAAGGAATGAACCATGAAAGTCGCCGTCCTGAACTACACCGGCTCCGTTGGCAAGACAGTCGCTGCCTCTCATCTGCTGGCACCGCGCATGAATAGTGCCCAGATTTTCGCAGTGGAATCCACCAACGAAACGGGCGCTGACCTGGGCCTGAATGTCGATCAGCTACGCGGCGAGCACTTTGGCCGACTGTTCCGCGAACTACTCACCCGCGAAGATGCGATTGTCGATGTGGGTGCCAGCAACATCGAGGATTTTCTGACGCACATGATGCGCTACGAAGGCGCGCACGAGGAAATGAACTACTTCGTACTGCCTGTCATCAATACCGGCAAGGCCCAGCGCGAAACCATCAAGACGGTGGCGGCCCTGGCAGAACTGGGGGTTGACCCAGAGCGGGTAAGGATTCTTTTCAATCGTGTCGATAGCAGCGTGCACGACGAGTTTCCCTCAATCCTGGCCTATGCCGCCAAAACAGGCGAAGTGCAGGCCAACCCTCAGGCTGCCATTTACGAAAACGAAGTCTTCGAGTTGCTGGCCGACCAACGCACCACGATTGCCGATGTGCTGGCTGACCAGACTGACTACCGCGCCCTGCTTCGCGCTGCCGAACCTGATGACCACTTCCGAATTTCACAGCTAAGCAACCGGCACGCCCTGCGCGCCCTGGCCAAACCGGTGGATAGGCAAATGAACGCGGCTTTTACCGCGCTGTTTTCCTGAGCTGGCCACCATGGAATCACACTCGAATTTCAGTGGCGCTCGTACCAAGCTGGATTTGCTGTACCACGAAGTATTGGGTGAAGTCGCTGGCCTGGTGAACAGACTGGAAAGCGCCACCCAAAGCCTGGATGCAGTGCAAAAGCAGATGCAATCCATGGGCGAAGCGCAGCAAGTCTTGCCTGAACAACTCAGCCGCCATCTGACCGCCACGATGGAAGCGGCAGCCAAACCCATCAATCAGCAGGCTCAACACGCCATCCAAACCATGCTGGATCGCACCAGCAACCAGCTGGATCAGTTGTCCCGGGATGCCGCCCAGTACGCCAGCATCGCCCACCGATCCGCACGACGTATGGCAATCGTCGCCCTGGTCGTAGGCGGTATAGCAGGCATTCTGGGTGGCTTGCTGGCAGGCTTGGCCCTGGGTCAGATCCTGATCTCTTGAGGACCGGCACTTATGTCCACCTTAATCTCACCCATTACCCGGCGGCGCATTGCCGCCTTTTCTTTAGCCCTCTTCCCGACTGGTGCCTGGATGGCTACCGCCACCTGGGGCAGCCATATGCACTGGCGAGACTGGAACGCCAAAACGTTCTGGCATTTTGTGATGCTGACGCCGCAGTACCCAGTGCTCTACAGCTCACTGGGCATCGGTCTGGTTCTCGCCTTAGTGCTTATCCTGCTTGTCGGGCGCACCGCCAGAACCGAAGGGTTTGAGGGCGCTGCCTACAAACACTTTGTACGTGGCACGCGCACCGCCTCGGCAAAAAGCCTGGCTCGCCAGTGCGAAGAAAGCGGCAAACAGCAAATTGACGTGGGTGGTATCCCCATGCCGACCATCAACGAGAACCTGCATTTGCTCATCAGCGGCGCTACAGGCTCCGGTAAATCGGTGTTGTTGCGCAACATGGCCGCTTCGGTACTCAAGCGTTCACAGCACGACATGAACAACCTTTTGCCCGGCCAAACGCCGGAGCGCAACGACCGGATGATCGTGATTGACCCCAATGGAGACCTACTCAGCAAATTCTGGCAACCGGGCGACGTAATCCTGAACCCCTATGATGCCCGCAGCCAGGGTTGGGCATTCTTCAATGAAGTTCGCGCCGACTACGACTGGAAGCGGCTGGCCCACTCTATGGTTCCCATGAGCCAGGATAAGAACGCTGAAGAATGGAACGACTTCGGTCGCCTGCTGCTGCGCGAGACTGCCAAGAAACTGCATCAGCTGCAAGGCGAAGAAGCCAGCATCATGGACTTGTTTCGTCTATGCACCATCGAAGACCCCAAGGTCTTGAAGCAATTCCTGGAAGGCACCCTGGCCGAATCCCTGTTTGTTGGCTCCAGCGAAGCCAGCAAGGCGCTGTCTTCCGCCCGCTTCGTACTGTCGAACAAGCTGTCCGAGCACACCGGCATGAAGCCCGGACGTTTCTCCATCCGGGACTGGCTGAGCAAGCCGAACGGTGGCAACCTATACATCAACTGGCGCGAAGACATGATGATCTCCATGAAGCCGCTGGTGTCGTCATGGGTCGACGTGTTCATCACGTCGATTCTGTCCATGCCGGAAAGCACACACCGGCGCTGGTGGCTGTTCATTGATGAGCTGGCTAGTCTGGAAGCTCTGCCGTCACTGGAAGCGGGCCTGACTAAGGGCCGGAAAAATGGTCTACGTATCGTGGCGGGATTGCAGAGTACGTCGCAGCTGGAACACATCTACGGGCGTACCATGGCCACTACCATCCGGGCGAGCTTTCGCAACCTGGCGGTGCTAGGCGGCTCCCGCACCGACCCGCAGACGGCGAAGGATATGAGTGAAAGTTTGGGCAAGCATGAGGTTGAACGGCCCAAGTACAGCATTAGCCGGAGCGTGGATCACCGGAATACATCGCACAACATGGATCGGACGACGGAAGACGTGGTGACGGCTGCGCAGATACAAGCGCTGCCTGCGCTGGGCGGGTACGTGGCATTGGCGGGGGATTTTCCGATTGCGAGGGTGAGCTTACCGTTCAGGGAGTTCACGGGCACTGTCGCTACGTTCCAAGGTAAGCATCCGGTCTGGGCCGTCTTGACGGCTTTACCGACGCGCACTTGTGTTTAAAGCGTGACGTTCCAGGGCAATAGTTCATCAATCCGATTCACTGGGTGATCGGCGATCACGGTCAACACGTGGCGAAGATATGCCTCAGGATTGATTCCGTTTAACTTGGCCGTGCCAAGCAGGCTATACATGGTGGCGGCGCGTTCGCCGCCCGCATCTGAGCCCAGAAATAGGTAATTTTTACGCTTATGCAAAGCTTCACATAAGCGTAATAACTGGCTGTTCGCCGGCTCCTTGCGTGCCGGAAAACGGGCCGCCGCCGTCATGACCTTGATCCAGTCGGCCAAGCTCAATGGCCACGACCCGTATGCCTATCTGAAGGACATACTCACGCGCCTGCCCACGCAGCCGGCCAGCCGGATCGACGAACTGCTGCCGCATAACTGGCAACCGCTCACGCACTAACGACAACGCCCGCTTTATGCGGGCGTGTCAATATGGGATGGCCGAACGCTTACGATTGTCCGTGGCAGGTCTGGATTCGAAACTCAATGCCATATGCCCAGTGCGACCTCGGGCCTCGATTTCATGGATGTTGTTGGCGACACTGGGATCGGCGATCAGTTCGACTTCAACCTGATCCAGGCCCAGGGGGGCAAGTGCCACAGTTGCGGCCACGTTTGCGTTTTTGGGGAAGCGGCAGGCCGCATTTCTCACTGTACCGCGGAACAGGACAGCGCGCTTACGGCTAATCTATTTTCCTGTGTGCATAACAATGTGCACAAATCTCAGGCCGCGCTCAGCCATTGAATCTCCCTAAGCAGAAGGGCTCCATATCAACCTTCGGATCCACTCCACCCATGGTTTCGGATAATAAGCTGCCGCTTATAGCTGACATAGTCAGACCTAAATGACCGTGTCCAAAATTAAGCCACAATCCTCGGTGCTTGGGAGCTGGGCCTATTACCGGCAAGGAGTCCGGTAAGCAGGGCCTATGCCCCATCCAGTCTGATGTAGGAACGTTCAAATTTAAACTTGGAAACATAAGCCGACTATGCCTTAATAAAAGCTCCGCTCTTCGCTTATTTGGGGCTCGTTCCAAGCCGCCGAACTCGACCGTACCAGCGATACGCAAGCCGGCCTCCGTAGGCGTATAAAAAATCTTCCTGTCTGCCGCACAAACTATTCTAGTTAAATCAACTCCTCCATTTGGTACTGAGACATGATAGCCCCGCTGCGCCTCTAAAGGAACACTATATCCAAGAGCAGAAAGCAAGCGGCCGGACCAAGCTCCGGCACAAATCACTACATCATCTGCGGTATAGTTGGTCTTTTGACCGGAGACGCCAGTAACTCGTGCGCCCTCTACATCTATTCTAATTACCCGGTCTCGCAAGAATCTTACGCCTCTTTTTTCTAATGCTACAGCTATGAGCTGAGCTTGGCGAAGAGGATTTACGACCATGCTTTGATCCGGCAAATAATAGCCAGTTTGATAAAGCTCCCCAACTTTCGGCTCTAAATGCTGAATGCGATCTCTATCAACTTTTTCCAAAATGGCACCGAGTTGCAAACGCAAGGCCCATGTTGCGTCATCTTTGGCTAAAGCGTCGTCATTTGGATATAAATGTAGTTGCCCTGTGGTCTGTATAAGATCCAGTCCCCCGACATCTTGCATTACCTTTTTATGATACTCCAGAGCGGGGTATACAATACTATGCAAAGCCTTAGAAATGATATTCACACGGTGCATACGTGATGCGAGAATAAATTGCGAGAACCATGGCAAAGCCTTCCACCAATAAGATACAGGGACAGATACTGGTCCAGTGGGGTCGAGTAACATCTTGGGGATCTGCCGTAAAATATTCGGCATGCCAAAAGGAGCAACTGATGAAGTACTGATAGACCCTGCATTACCATATGAACACTGACTCCCAGGATCATGGGGATCTATAAGTTCAACATGACGTCCCGTGAGAGACAAAAAATATGCAGTATATAAACCAATAATTCCAGATCCAACTATAACTACATTTCCATTATTTTGATTATCCATAATATCAAAATTCTTCGCTATTTAATGGTTCTTAATATGAAAGGCATCTAGCTTTCGAGAGCTACCATGTCTGACGCACGGAAACATAACTGAACACTATCTCCGATTTGAAACTCTAATACGCGAGCCTCAGTTAGCGTCCTAGCGCACAAAGAAACCCCCGATTCTGTACACAGATTGAGCTCGGTCAGCTCTCCAACCAACGTACGCTCAGTTACAGTGGCTGTTAACGCGTACGGGCGGCAATTAGTAGCAGGGCCAAGCGCTAAACACTCTGGGCGTAACATCACTTTTAAGCGTCCTGTAGGGAGAGTTTGACGAAAAAGATCCAACCCATGTACTGACCCGATGCCCTCAATCAAAACTTCAGCATCCCGGCCATTTCCAACAACTTGAGCATCAAGTAAATTAGATTCTCCGAGAAAATCTGCCGCGAAAATCGTCCTGGGCTGAAAGTAGAGCTCGTGCGGGCGACCAAGCTGTTCGATATTTCCATTATTCAACAAACATATCCGATCCGACAAAGCTAACGCTTCACTCTGATCATGGGTTACATACATCAGTGTCACCCCAGTATCTCGATGAATATGTTTTATTTCTCGTTGCAGTTGATCACGCAGTTTTTTATCTAACGCTCCAAGTGGCTCATCCATCAAAATCAAATCAGGACGATACACGAGGCATCTCGCAATCGATACACGTTGCTGTTGACCTCCCGATAGTTCACGTGGCTTGCGTTTACCCACATTAGGCAACCGTACTAGCTCCATTGCGCGTGTTACCCTCTCATTAATTTCTTTATGAGGAAGCTTGCGTACGCGTAGAGGGAAGGCAATATTGTCAAATATGGTCATATGAGGCATTAATGCATAACTTTGAAAAACCATCCCTAAGCTACGGTCCTTAGCAGGTAAATTAGTTACATCACGGCCATTTATATAAATATGTCCACCAGAGGGCGCCAACGATCCCGCTATCAAATTAAGTATTGTGGTTTTACCGGAACCACTAGGTCCCAATAATGTTAAAAATTCGCCTTTGGCTATAGACAAGTTGGTTGGAGCTAGCGCTTTCACCTCTTTGTATGATTTTTCCAGCGACGCAAGTCTAACCATCTCCATATCGGGGGCTGTCATTTAGAAATTCCTTTTGTTACTGCAACAATCAGACATATGGCAGAGGAGATCAAAGTTAGCAACGTTGAGACTGCTGCCAGCACCGGTGATATCTCCCAATGTATGCTGCTATACATTTTCACAGGCAAGGTTTGCGTTAACACGCCTGATAGAAAATATGAAATTACCACTTCATCGAAAGAGATCAAAAATGAAAAAAGGCCGGCAGATATAATCGAAGGACGAAGAATAGGCAAAGTAACGTGTATCAAGGTATATAAGCGTCCGGCCCCCATTATTGCCGATGCTTTTTCAACATTAATATCAATCTGCTTTAATCCAGCAAAACAAGTTACCATTACAAACGGAATGGTAATTATTATATGAGCCAGAATTAGTCCTAATGTTGTACCAGTCAATCCAAATCGAGAAAAATATAGATATAGTGCTAAAGCAACAACAATATTTGGCACAAACATAGGTGAAAGCAGCGTTACCGCCAAAAACTTTCTGCCGCGAAAACTACTACGATTTATTCCGTATGCTCCTAGCACGCCAAAGATTAATGAAAATAACATTGCAAAAATGGCAACTTTAAAGCTTACCCATGTAGCCTCCATCCAGGTGGAGGTGGTGAAGTATTGCTCATACAGATGTAATGAATAACTTTTTGGTGGAAACGTTAATTCATCTCCTGCGCTGAAGGACATCGGAATCACTATCAAGCTTGGAATAATTAAAAATAAATAGCCAAGCCATGCGACACCACCATCGGCACTTCGACTTATTAAGTTCACTGCTGAAGGACGTCTTGTGGAAATATTCATGTATTCTCCGTCAATCCACATCCGCGATTAATTGCCCATCACGAACTCTAGAGAGCAATAGCGTCAATAGCCCAGCTAGCAGCACTAAAACGACCGCCAACGCTGAAGCAACACCCCAATTCAACGTCTGTCGCACGTTGAAATCCACCAGGCTAGATATCATTAAATCGTCTTTACCACCAAGAAGCTCAGGAGTAATAAACATGCCGAGAGATAGGATTACGCAAATGAGCGAGCCTGCCATAACGCTTGGCAAGCTTAGTGGTACTGTAATACGCCAAAATATTCGCCAACTGCTGGCAGCCATAATTCTTGCCGCCTGCCGTAGGGCAGGGTCTTGTGCCTGAAGATTATTGAGTAGAATAAAAATCATAAACGGAAGTAAATAATGCGTCATGCCAATAATCACACCCGGTCGATTGAATAGCAATTTCAGGCTTGAGTCATTATTCAAAACACCACGTATCAGTGTATTAATTATTCCATCATGGCCTAAAATTATGGTGAACGCATAGCTTTTAACTAGTATGCTGGTCCAAAACGGAAGTAAAACCAACGTTAATAATATGGCTCGCGTGCGAGGAGCACAGCGAGCCAAATGATATGCGATGACATATCCAATGATTAGAGTAAGGCATGTTGCTAGCAAGCTAATCTCCAAGGTATTAGCAAGCACTTTTATATACAAAGGCCGAGTAAATATCTCTATATAGTTTCCTATACCTAGCTGTGGATCAGCAAAACTAGCATAGACTACATATCCAAGCGGTAGGATAAATAATCCCAGAAGGAATAAGCCAATCGGAAGTAGAAAAATCCCCATACTAGGTCCTTATATATGTATTCAACATATTCTTGTACGGTTAAGCAAATCGCTCATCACGCCATTTAAGTGCAGCTTTTAGCCCTTGCTCCTTACGAATGTGATTAAATTCAGCTCGCTCTGGCCCTCCCGTTGCTTCAATCAAAATATCAGTATTCAGCCCTTCAAAAAGAGCTGATCTTAACCCCATCACATCGTAAGAACGGTTAATAGCCCGCTTAGTCATTTGCACAGATAGGGGCGCCGCTGCTGCCATCGCACCGGCTATACGATACGCTTCCTCCAGTTGCTTACCCGACTCCACCACGTTATTAACTATTCCCAAGGCTAAGGCGCGCTCTGCATCGACGTCATCTGTTCCGGTAAGCAACAGTTCCTTTGCTGCCTTCGGCCCCGCAACCCACGGCAGAAGCATCGCAATAATGCCGGAACCAAACCTTACTTCCGGCTCTCCGAAGCGCGTGCCCTGCGCAGCAATAGTTACATCACACGCCAACGCCAATTCAAAGGCTCCAGCAAGGCAATATCCATGTACTGCAGCAATTGTTGGCTTGGGGCTGTCCCAGAACTGCATTATGAAGTCAAAATCCGCCTTCAAGATATTGCCCCACTGCGCCAAATCTGGAGTGCCACGCTCGCTTGATTCTTTCATGTCAAATCCGGCAGAAAAAGCCCGGCCATTTCCATTAACAACAATCGCGAGTATTTCAGAGTCGTCGTTAAAAGCACTCAATGCTTGCGTAACTTCTGCCATTAAAGTGCGGTTGATAGCATTAAGCTTGTCCGGACGATTGAACGTGATGGTTCCGATCCGGGCGTTGGAAGCGACTTGAATTGTTTCGAATTTCATACTTCAACTCCTTTAATTTGGTCTATGTCGTTAGCTAATACGCCATTCTGAAAACCGATGATTAACCTCCGCAAAATTATCCGCCCACCATTCAACATTAGTAATAATTGTTTCATTATCAGTCAGATCGATTTGCGAAGCCTTTGCCTCCGGTGTCAACAAGATACGCGCTGCGGAATTTACAGGCGTATAGTGTGTAATATTCACAAAATCAGCCTGCTGATCCTTTTGAAGATAAAAATTGATTAATTCCATGGCTGATTTTTTATTTCTACTACCCTTAGGGATACACAAGTAAGACGGAGTTACGATATTATGCTTGTAGATATATGCTATCGAATTACCATTGGCTTGTGCTTGCTCCGCACGACTGCTATAAGTGAATACAAAGTCAATTTCATTAGTCTGGAGCAATGAAATGGTTTGTGGCGTTTCGGCTATCCATTTGGCGACATGTGGCTTAATTCTATCCAATGATTTAAACGCCCTATTCACATCAAGGGGATATAAGCTTTTCGGGTCGACACCATCTGCTACGAGGGCCAACTCAAGATTCTCATCGGGACGTGATCGAAGGCCGCGCCGCCCTGGAAAATTATCGGAGTCCCAAAATTCCACCCAGTTTTTAGGCGCATGCTCTGGGGGCGTTCGCTTAGGATCGTATGCCATCCCACCTCCGTATACATACCAAGGGACGCAGTATTCTTCCTTCCCTATTGCCAGTCCTGATGTATTAATAATCTGATAGTCTAATTTTTCAAGCAGCCCCGCTTTCTGAGCTGCTAGAGCTTGAGAGCCAATAAACGAAACAACGTCCCATTCGACGTTTCCAGTCATAACCTGTGCTTTTAATTTTGCAATATCGGGACCAGTAGTGCTAAGGATTTTAATACCAGTATTAGCCTCAAAAGACTTATGAATTGTTTTTTCCTGCGCTTCCTGAGTAGTACCGCCATAGCTAACATACACCAATTGTTTGGTATCGATATTTCGAGCATGAAGGATACTTGGAGCTGCTATAGCGGATGCAGCTCCAATCAAAAGTCGTCGGCGTCCTAGCATTAAATCATTTTTTGTTGAATTTCTATCCATTACTCGCTCCTTATATTTAGAATAAACTACTCCGTCTCTTACAAATCATTGCAAAGATTGGATCGGCAACTACCATCAGCCATTCAATATAAAAAGTGAATCCACAATGGTAACGTCGACAGGTCCAAGAATTATTGGATTTAGATCTATTTCTTTAAAGGCGAGCTCGTCAAGAACGCACATCTGACTAAACGTTGATACGAGATTGCATAACGCTTCGATGTTGGAACGCTCGCCACCCCTTACTCCATTGAGTACTGGATAACCTTTTAATTGTGTAAGGTAACTTCTCACTCGTTCCGACGAAACAGGAGGCAAAAATGTGATCGAATCTCGCAGAATTTCGGTAAATATGCCACCCATAGCAAGCGTTATAGCCGGGCCGAACTGAGGATCCCTCGTCATTCCTAGAAGAATTTCAACACCAGGCATTATTTGCTTCTGCACTTGAATCCGGGGACCACAACGCTCAGCTATAGCTTCGTAGGCCTCAAGAACCTCTTCTCTAGTTTTCAGATTTAACGCTACGCCGCCCGCATCGGTCTTGTGAAGTACATGAGGCTCTGCCGTTTTGAGCACTATCGGAAGGCCTACCTGGACTGCGGCCTCTAGAGCCTCTTCTTTTGATTCCACGAACTTGCTATTTGCGAACGGTAGGCCAACCTCTTGCAGTAAATTCCAGGAAGTCTTTGAACTCAACGCTCGGTCTTCATTCTCTTGAATTTCTTCTAGCAATTCCCTTGATAGCTCGAGCGGCTTCGTATTTGGCTGTTGTTTTACAACGTTTGCCGCCTCCTGCCATTTAATCGCGTGCTTTATCGCTAACAACGCAGTAACAGTTCCCATCAGTACTGGAATGCCCTGGGCCCGTAACCTTGATGCATGGGGCCTACTGACGGAGCTATGTAAGTTAGATATAACGACTACTGGTTTGTCGGTAGATTGATGCACACGTATAGCCGCTTGCGTGCTAGCTTCTAAATATCTGTCACGCCCATAGACCAGATTTGTCGCTAATGCGGCTATAGAGACAGCATGATCTCCTGAAACGTATTTCAAGCATTCATACATGAGATTCCGGCCATCACCGAAAGAATCAACCGGATTCTCAGGTGACATGCCAGGATCTAACACATTCTCTAACTGCTCATGTGTTTTTGGAGACAAGGTCGCCAACGGAACCCCGAGATCTGCCCCTATGTCGACTATTAGCTGCCGCTCCCCACCTGAATCCGTTACAGCCCCTAAAGCACCTGGTTGCGGCCGGCGTGCGCTAGCCAACAACTCTAATGTATCTGCCAATTCATCAAGAGTACGTGTACGTATTACATTGTGCCGTTCACATACTGCATTAAATACAGAATCTGATCCTGCTAAAGCGCCGCTGTGCGCAAGAGCGAAACGCTTTCCTTGTTCCGATCGACCCAGCTTCAACACGACAATAGGTATTGCGGCTTGTTCAGCCGCCTCAAGAGCCATCAAAAAACGATCAGGATCGCGAACTGTCTCTAAGACACATCCGATGACACGCGTGGTCGGTTGTGCTAATAAAAACTCGATGTAATCAGCTATACCTGTTGTTAACTCTTGTCCCATCGACACTGCGTAGTTGAAGCCTAACTGTCTTTGGTTGCCTACTAACCCAGACCAACTAGAGCCACTATGGGAGAGTAATCCTATATTACCCGGGTGATCGATTAAAGGTGGTGGGTTCGCCGACATAACGATACGTTCGGAGAAATTCATGTACCCCATGCAATTTGCGCCACAAATTCGGATACCAGCCTCAGCAGCTAACGACGCTACACGCTCTGGCAGGCTTTCGACTCCTGTACGCGTGTCAAAAAGACGACCGAACATCACCGCTGCAGGTACACCAACTGCAGCCGCATCCTCCATAGCAGCCATGATCTTCTCGTCGCTGATAGCAAACGCCACGCAATCGGGAGTAAAGGGCATCGCGCCTAAACTGGGATAGCAGGGTAAACCTGCTACCTCATCATACTTAGCATTGATCCCTACCAAAGTGCCTTGATATCCTTGTAAAGCAAGCACTGACATCAAGCGGTAACCGAAAGAAGAGTCGTTTTGGGATGCACCTACGATCGCTATGGATTTAGGCCGTAATAGTTTAGATACATTTTGAGCCGCAGACGTATCGGCGCGATTTAACCCTTGCGTCAAAGGTGTACGCCGTTGGTACATGATTTCTGTCATAACTCCATCCATCGATTGTCTGTAGGGATCCTGGGATCAATATAATATTTGTCACACAAATATACTGATATCAACGTCACCCCAAAATTTGCGACCTCCACACTGAATGTCATATGCTTCATTCTTAGCCTATGGCGAAAGTGGATGATTTTTGGTGAGGAAATAATCAGTGTCAAAAGAGCAATTAAAAAAGCTGAATAAAGGGAGAACGCTTTTTCGTCTGAAGACGTGTGACCTCATCCGATGCGCACGAGTAATCGGCCCGCTACGCGTCCTTCTAACAACTCTCGAGCCCCATCGACGACACTCGACAGAGAGATTTCATTCACCATATCTTCAATGATGTCTAGGGACAGATCAGAAGCGAGACGACTCCACGCGGCGAGCCGCTCGGAATGGGGTGCCTTCACGCTATCGATCCCGGCGAGAGTGACACCGCGCAAGATGAATGGCGCGACAGTGGTAGGGAAATCCATGCCTTGGGCCAATCCGCAGGCAGCTACAGTTCCTCGATAGCGTATCTGTGCGCAGACATTGGCCAGCGTATGCGAGCCTACAGAGTCGATTGCTCCTGCCCATCTTTCCTTCTGCAGCGGTTTGCCGGGTTTGGCGATCTCATCGCGATGCTCTACCCTTACTGCCCCCAAGCGCCTGAGTCGCGCCTCCTCCGTCATGCGCCCCGTCGACGCCACGACCTGGTATTCGCTCCGTGCCAACAGCGCCGTGGCAAACCCGCCAACACCTCCGCTTGCGCCTGTCACCAGAATCTCTCCTTGTTTCGCCTCGACACCGTGTCGCTCGAGCGCCAGCACACAAAGCATTGCTGTATATCCCGCCGTGCCGATGGCCATGGCGGTACGCGTGCTAACCGCGTCCGGCAGGGAGATCAGGTGGGCGGCAGGTACCCGCACCTTACTAGTTAGGCCACCAAACAACGATTCGCCATGACCCCAGCCGTTCAGAACAACACGCTGGCCCGGCAGGAAATCGGGATGGTCACTGCTTTCTACTGTACCCGCAAGATCAATCCCAGGGATCATCGGAAACTTTCTCACCACCGAAGAACGACCGAGGATCGCCAGGGCGTCCTTGTAGTTCAGCGTGGACCATTCCACGGCAACGACGACCTCTCCTTCCCCTAGCAATGCGTCGTCGAGATCGCGAAAAGAAGCCTTCGTACCCTTTTCATCCTTGTCGAGCCAAAGTGCTTGATGCATCATATCCTCCAAATAATAGACCAGTCGGCTATAAAAGAAAAATGTTTCCCTATGCCCCTCTACCATGAGATATTCTCTCAGACAGCTAGTCAAGACTCTACTTTCGGTACCCCGGCACCACGATATGCGTAAAGAACATGTGAGCAAACCGGTCTAACGGGACAACGCTACGCGTCAGCTTAGAACGCAAAATTGCACCTTCCCAGCCGATCCAGAAAAACTCTGCAATGGCTTTGGTATCTGCATCCTCGGCCAACTCCCCCACGATCTTCGCCTCGTTCAGTACCGCCGCCACACGCACCTGCCATGACTGGAGTACCGCTTCGAGCTTTTGGCGAAACGCATCGTTCAACCCCCCCAACTCCTGCCCCATATTGCCAATCAAACACCCACGCTGGAACTCATAACGTTCCATAGCACGCGTCGCATCGGCAACAAAGGCCTTCAACCTCTCTACAGGAGAATGCGAAGTATTGCTGAATAACTGATCAAGTTTCTTGGCAAAATATTCCGCATAGTTATCAATAACGACCTGGCCAAAGGCCTGCTTGCTCTCAAAATAATGGTAGAACGAACCTTTAGGCACCTTAACGCGCGCCAGCACCTCCTCAATGCCGGTCGCGTGAAAACCTCGTTCTGTCAAGATTTCAGTTCCGCATCGCACTAACGCCATGCGGGTGGCCGTGTTGCTTGACCGCCTGCTACCCCGTATGCGCTTGGGTAATGGATCGCCGACTGAATCCGACTTGATAGATCTAATTTTCATAGCGCAATATTAGACCAGTCGTCTATGAACTGAAACTAGGGTTTACTCGCATAACAGCGATGGACTATCACTCAGTAGGATTAACCCTATCGTCTAGCCTCAAAGTTCAGAAGGTGCTTCCAATGGGAAACACTCCAACACCAGTAGCCAGTACTGACGCATGGGCCAACCATGAGGATGCTGCGGCAGACTTTTGTGATGGTCGCTTGGCTAGACGATTTCGCCATGTGCTCAAACAGATCACGGCGGCGGACGACCCGACCTGCAAGTTCAATGCTTGTCCAGCGCCAAACAATTGGATGCCGTTATAAGCTGTGGAGCTGCCGATACGATTGATTTCTTCTTTCAGCTGCGTGATTTCGCCATCAATAAATGCTCTATCTTGAACGGTCAGTGCATCGCTTCTTTGCTGGATGGATAACCGCGGCGTGACGACGCCACTTGTGCCCAGATTTCATGCATAGTCTGGGATGTTAGCCAGGCCCACGCACGAGCCACCCGAGGACATCCTTATGTTCGAGCACCAACAATTGCGTTTCAGGCGTGCCCAGGTAGGCGCCCCGATCGATAAATAGGTGCGATTTGTGCAACTCCATCGTGCGAAGCACGGTATGACCGACATACGTTAGAGATAGTCCCGGGTTCCAAGGCTGATCGCTCATGACGAGCGCACCCGTCGGCGTGTCGATAGGTAGATGCATCTGGCAACGTTGACGTCATCGAGATCAAGAAACCGATGGGCAAGCCCATCATGCTACCTGCGCGCTACCGCGACCACCACCTGCCAATGCGCGACTTGGTCGGCGCGATGGGTCAGGCCACTCATTACCTGAGGCATTTGAACCGGTGGGGACTGCCTGGCGAGGACTACTTGACCAAACTGTTGAGTGCTGATCTGCCTGCGGGCTTCAGGATCCGGATAATCAACCCACTAGGCATTGTGATCATGGGGCGTTGACATGTAACACGCTATCCGAGGCGCAAAGGCGTGAGTTTGAAGTGCTTCGCCGCGATTCCAAGGGTATCGTCGATATCATCACCTATGACGACCTACTGGCGCGACTTCAGGCGGTACTCGATCGATTGCGCAACGGCCCGGCCCTCAGTGCTGCGCCTGCAACACTGCAAGCCGAATAGTCCGTCTTGAATGCGATGGCTCGGCCAGAGCAGGTTCCACGCGTCACCGGTCAGAGCTGTGACTCGGATATAGACCTTGGCGATCCCTGTGTAGCCACTTTGCGGCACAGTTTCCGCTCAACAGCTGCGTATAGACAGCCGCTTACAGCCTTAATCGTAACGGCCCGGCCAGCACCGTGTTGCGTTAAATCCGAATCTGCATCAGCCGCTCGTTGACCTCTTGAAGGTCGAAGGCAGCTGGATCGAATGGGCCGCCATGCCATTGCATCATCTGTTCGTGTTCAGGATGCGCGGGATTGGCCATGGCCTCCAAGAACTCCATATAGCCCGGCTCCCCACCCACATCTTCGGGCGGGCAGGCATTGGCGCCGTCCAGGCACCAAGGGGAATCCAGCGGGCCGCTAAAGGGCGTCACCTCGATCAGCCGAATCCGATGGGCCCAGTTATCCCCGTAGTCGTAGATGTAATCGAGTTGACGCCGTACGCCCAGCGCCTTGTCCAGGCGCACGCGCTTCTCGCTTCTCAGATCAGGCTCGGGGTAATCGGGGTCAAGCTCACCGTAATGCGTATCGTCGATGATGAACTCGTGCAGATGGCCGCCGAGCCAGCCCATGGCTTGCTGGATGGTGACGTGCAGCTTGGGCAGGGTGATGCGACTGGGAACCACAATGGTGCGGTAGACCGTCGGCTGAACGTAGCGCAGTTCGATACGCAATACCATCGCTTGCCCTTGCAGCGCGACGACCTTGGCGACCATTATGCCGCTCTATCCAGCGACAGCGCGTGCTTGCCAACGTTCCACGGCAACAGTTCATCAATCCGGTTTACCGGATGATCGGCAATCACGGTCAAGACATGGCGCAGGTACGCCTGCGGATTGATGTCGTTTAATTTGGCGGTGCCCAACAGGCTATACATGGTGGCCGCACGTTCGCCCCCCGCATCCGAACCAAGGAACAGGTAGTTTTTCCTGCCTAGGGCAAGTTCGCATTCATTCTGCCCATATCGGGCAAGAAGTTGAAGTCCATTATCGTTGGCATCCATTGTTTGGTCGCCAAGTCAAGATTCGAGACGTCGAACAACGCGGCGGCGGCTGCGTGG
>NZ_SDQE01000015.1 GCF_004153455.1 Allopusillimonas ginsengisoli
GGAATATACCCTCGGGATCAGCGCCCGACAGCGTGTAATAGTCGGTGTGGCAAATGCCCGTGGCCTTGATCTCGACCAGTACTTCGCCCGCCTTGGGGCCGGACAGCTCGACATCTTCGATAGTGAGGGGCGCGCCTGCTTTCCAGGCAATAGCAGCTTTGGTTTTCATTTAAGACGCAAAACTCATATAGATAGAATATTAGAACCAGCCTCGCTATGACCGTCCTTCTGCTTTGCATAAGCACATGGCAACCTGGCAATCAAAACGGGCGCAGCAAAATCTCTGTCCAGGATGCTTTCACATCAAGACAGCCAAAACGCGCTTATACATCTCTGCGCCCTGCGGGATGGGTAACGATCAAGCATGCTAACTCGGCGGGCCAAC
Source organism: Allopusillimonas ginsengisoli (assembly GCF_004153455.1). Lineage (GTDB taxonomy): Bacteria > Pseudomonadota > Gammaproteobacteria > Burkholderiales > Burkholderiaceae_B > Allopusillimonas > Allopusillimonas ginsengisoli. The sequence goes on from NZ_SDQE01000015.1 coordinate 386, forward strand.
TGCCAACCATTCCCCTGCCAGAAGCGCGAACCGGAACTAAATCTTCGTTGAATGGCAAATGGATGTCCAATGCATAGTTACCTTTGTATTGATGCAAAAACGGACCCACTGAATCTGCCCGTCTGAAATGCCACCCTAAGAGAGCGAGCAGGAAATGACCGCGATCTCATACCTGCGTTTATTGCATTAATAGATGATTAATAATGCATTAGACATACGTTCTCCCTTGTTGGATGATTACATTTCTTGGGTTAACTAGCGGCGGCAACATCTAATTGGCCAGTTAAATCGGCTCGCTGAATGTTAGAAGCTCCCGGCATTCAGTTACCGCGCTAAATAATCTCGTTAACGCTACGAGAGTGATTATGAAAGCACTAGCAGATACCTTGTTTTCCGGTGGCACCATCCTGACGATTGACGCCGAGTGCCCTCAGGTTGGGGCCTTGGCCATACGCGATGGCCGAGTTCTGGCGCGGGGCACCAAGGACGAGCTGCGTACATTAGTGGGTTCCGACACTGCACAGATTGACCTGAATGGTCAAACCTTGCTGCCTGGCTTTGTCGAGGCACATGCCCACCCGTTTGGGTATGGCCGAATCTGGGGGGAACCGCTCGTCAATATCCGTGCTTCCCATATCCCCTCTTACGAAGCTGTGATTGCCACCATAAAGCGCCGGGTCGCCAAAGCAACGCCTGGTGAAGTGCTAGCCTTCGTCGGGCTGGATGCGCTGCGGCACGAGGGTATGCGTGAGCCCACACTGGCGGAACTGGATGCCTATGCACCCGCCAACCCGTTGGCCATCTACACATTCAATTTCCACTCACTTTTCGTCAACAGTCAGATGATGGCTTTGTTGGGATTGGACGCGTCAACTCCTGACATGCCAGGTGGTCGCTATGAGCGTGACAGCCAAGGTCAGTTGACCGGGAAGATGATTGAGCACGCGGCCTTTCAGGCTTTCGCGCGTGTGTGTGAGCAGTTTGGCAGTGACCGAGGCTTGCGTGAACTGTCAGGTGGGTTATGGAAATTCGCTAAAGATGGCATTACCACAGTCGCCGACGCCGGACCTCATGAAGGCGCGATTCCTGCATACAAGCAACTGCTGGAGCAAGAGGGTATGCCGATCCGCCTGCGCTTATATGCCAGGGTGGCATTCGACGGTCCTTCGGCCCAGGCCCTGGATTGGGGTGGCGACGACGTCCAAACGATCGGCGTTAAGGTTTGGGCGGATGGCTCGCCATTTGTCGGTACGGCCTGGCTCTCCCGCCCTTACCTGAATTCTGAAGTTACCCTCAAAGGCCTATCGCTGAGCGAGGATTATGTCGGGCACATGAACTATCAATTTGAGCAGTTGCATGATTTGATTGACCGACATGCCAGCCAAGGCTGGCAGATTGCGACCCATGCACAAGGCGACAAGACGATAGATGCTGTACTCGACATCTACGAAAAAGTCCTGGAAAAGTACAACTATACCGGCAGCCCTTTCCGGCTGGAGCACTGCGGCACGATGCGCGATGATCAGATCTTGCGTGCTCAGGCTATGGGTGTTGTGTGCAGCTTCTTCGTGGCGCATGTCTACCATTGGGGCGATCCGATTCGCGACGCCCTGTTGGGTCCGGAGCGGGCCCAAAATTATATGCCCATCGGCTCTGCCACGCGGGCAGGCATGCGTATCTCCTATCACAGCGATGCGCCGATGACTGAGCCTGATCCGCTTTTGTCTATCCAGACTGCTGTTACGCGTCTTACTGCAGCGGGCGTGGTGCTCGGACACAATCAGCAGGTATCAATCGATGACGCGTTGCGGGCTGTGACCATCGATGCGGCGTACCATATTGGTATGGAGCACGAAATAGGCAGCCTTGAGGTGGGAAAGCGCGCCGATTTCGTGATTCTCGACAACGACCCACGACGGGTGCCACCCGAAACACTTGCCTCCATCAAGGTCAACGGTACATGGATGGATGGGCGTCAAATATGGGGTGCTGAATCATGAGTACGGCCGCACCCGGCACGACCACGCGTCCACCGGTTCCGGTCACCGTGCTGACAGGCTTTCTGGGCGCAGGCAAAACCACACTGCTCAACCACATCCTCTCGAATGTTGAAGGCCGGCGTATGGCAGTGTTGGTCAATGACTTCGGTCAGATCAATATTGACGCTCGCCTGGTTGTGTCAGTAGAAGATGACAGAATCGCATTGTCCAATGGATGTATTTGTTGCACGATCCGTGACGATCTGGTTTCGGCCTTGCTCAAACTGCTGGCGCACGATCCGGCACCCGAGCATGTGGTAATTGAGGCCAGTGGCATCTCCGACCCTTTGGGCATTGCGGAAACGCTATTTCAGCCCGAGTTGGAACCTTTTGTGAGTATCGATGCCCTGGTAACCGTATGTGATGCCGCAGCCTACCCCGAGCAAGACTTTCAGAATACGGAGATGGTGCTGCGCCAAGCGGCTATCGCGGATCTGATCTTACTTAATAAGGTGGATATCGCCCGGCTATCTGATGTAACGCAACTGCAGTCGGATCTTCGCTTGGCTGCTCCCCAGGCCCGGATGATTAAGACGGTGCAGGCGTGTCTGCCCATGAGCGTGCTATTCGGGCAGCACACAACTGCGACAGTGGGCCACGCAAGGACTCCGCAACGATTACTCAGCGCGGATGGACACGGGCAAGAGCATCATCATCAGCACAACGAACGATTCGAAACGTGGAGCTGGATTGAGCCTAAGCCTCTGACGCTGGCCGCCTTCATGCGATGGGTCGATGAATTGCCCAAGGAGATATATCGGGCCAAAGGCATTCTAAGACTGGCAGAACATCCCGACTGCGCAGCGATATTCCAGATGGTAGGAAAGCGTACATCTATCGAGCTCGGGCAGCATGGGAGTGGCGTATCAGCAAGCGAGTTGGTACTCATCGGTGCGAGCGGTGCACTAAAGGCAACGCGGCTGGAGACCGGGCTACAGGCCTGTGTGGCGCATGCATGTGACGCAACGGCGCTATCAAGCTGACATATTGACGATGCGGATCGAGGTTGATCGCATCCCCTGCGTGGAGTGTAAATAACACTATGAACACAGACATTGAGTTAAAACGCCTGCGGCACTTTGTCCTCTTGGCCGAAGAGCGTAATTTCACCCGGGCGGCAGAACGCGCAAACCTGTCTCAGACTGCATTCAGCCGCAGTATTCTGGCTTTGGAAGAGCGTCTGAATGTCAGAGTCTTTGATCGAGGAACGCGCTCGGTACATCTTACTGCCGCTGGTCAACAGTTGGTCGCGAAGGCGCGTCAGTTGCTGGAGCAGGCACGCAACCTCGTCCTCGATGTGGAAGGCATTGCCAACGCAGACGGTGGTGAACTGTCGTTCGGAGCCAGCCTGATGGCCGTTGACGGCGTACTCAACGGACTGCTGCCCGAACTCATGCGTCAAAGCCCGCGGCTCACTGTCAATGTTGAAGTGAACCATTGGAGACAATTGCAACAACATCTTGAACAAGAACGCATCGAGTTCTTCGTCAGCTACCCAGGTTCATTATTGGATAACAGTGACTTCACGGTTACATCACTGCCGGCGATACCGTCGTCGGTCTTCTGCCGCCCTGGCCACCCACTGCTCAGTGCTGACGCGCAACCAAGCCCGCGAGATCTGCCCAATTATCGCTGGGCAACCGTTCAGTTGCGCGATGCGGCCGCAAAGCGCATGCAGGCACTGTTTGGCATGTCCGCCAACTCTCCCCTGCCCCTGGCGCTGACCAGTAATAATCTGTCCTTGCTGCGTGAGGCCACGCTGAGCAGTGACATGCTCCTTTTTACCTGGGACTCATGGCTGCAAGCCGATGTTGCGGCCGGCACCATCATTGACTTGGGCCAGAAACTACGCCCGGCCTTACCCCAAAAAGCCATGAAACTGGACTTTGCGATCATTCAGCTGAAAGACCGTACCGCATCGCCCGCGGCGCGCCGGATGATCGACCTGATTAAAGGTGCCGCCAAGAATGCGCCGTCGTCCAATCGAAACAGGCCATAGAAAAATATACGCTGCTTTCAATCCAGGACTCACCCTGACCATATTAGATCCATATCCACAAACAGCGTTCAACACAGGACCGTTCCGCAGCGGAGCATTGGAACTTATATTTCACAACGTTTTTTCACCAACCATAGAAGCAAAATAAATTTTACAGAAACAGCGCCAAAGCGAAATGTTTATTTTCGCAATGACCTGTGCCTTATAACGGAGACAAATATGCTGAATTTTAAAAAAGCTTTTCAACTCGTACTTATTGCGGTTCTCGCTTTAGGAAGTTCCTTCGCATTCGCACAAGACTGGCCCACTAAGCCTGTCAGAATAGTCGTGCCATTCAGTCCGGGCGGCTCAACAGATGCCGTTGGCAGATATCTTGCCAACAAGATGGAGCTCATCACCAAGCAGTCGGTGGTGGTCGAAAATATTACCGGCGGCGGATCGATCGTAGGTATGAGACAAGTGATCGGAGGCGCAACCGATGGCAACAGCATGGTATTTACAGGGTCAGGCTCGATCACTGTGATGAAACACACCAACTCAAACCTTCCGATTGATCCAGAAAATGACTTGACACCGGTCACCTTGATTAACACCTTGCCTCATTGGATCGTTGTAAGAGCAGACAGGCCAGAAAAGACGTTTGAGGAATTTGTCGACTATATTCGCAAGAACCCCGGCACCGTCAGCATTAGTGTCAACCAAGTCGGTGGCTCTGCTCACCTGGCTCTCGCAAGCTGGGCGAAAACCAATAATCTTGACATTATTGTCGTGCCTTACCGGGGTTCTTCGGCAGCCATGATTGACCTGCTTGGCGGCTCAACGACCGCACACGTAGATGTAGTTGGTTCCTCTTTACAGTTTGTCAAGGCAGAGAAAGCCAAAGCTTTACTGTTGTTGCAGGAAACACCCATCGAAAGCCTACCTGACGTTCCAGCGTCACCCCCGGTAGATAAAGGCGGTTTACTGGTCTTCGGCCAACATGTCCTGGCGGTGAAAACTGGTACGCCACCCAGCATTATCAACGACATATATGAAGTAGTGAGGAAAATTACCGCCGAGCCAGATTTCGTTGCCTTCCTTAATGACCTGGGTTATGAGCGGATGGACACGACTCCCGCTGAGTCCAGGGAAAGTCTCGCAAAGGACTCAAAGATATACGCCGATTTCGTTAAGACGACAAACATCAGGGTTAATTAAGCGAACCAATAGTTTCGGAGTATTTAATGACAACGCTGGCCAGCACTGCAAGCCCGACATCAGAAACCCTCACTATATTCATCGCAAAATTCATTTACACCATGGATGAATCACTTCCGCACGCGACAGCTGTGGGCGTGATTGGGGATCGAATTGTCGCTGTAGGGGATCTTGAGTCCATGGCGCCATGGCGGGAAGGTAGAAAGACCATCATTGATAACCGGTTGGCTGACAAAATTTTGATGCCTGGTTTCATTGACAATCATTTGCACCCCTATCTTGGTGCTATCTTGACTCCCATGGAGATAATTGCTCCTGAGGCATGGCGAATGGAGGGTGGGGAAATGGCCCAGGCAGCTACCTCGCCCGAGAGCTATCGCGAACGTCTCATGGAGCGTTTAGCCGCCCAAACGGACAAGGATGATTGGTTCATCTCTTTCGGATATCAGCCTGCCATGCATGGAAAATGGACACGAAAAGAGCTGGATTCGTTGTGCCCGACTCGTCCTGTAATTCTTTGGCACCGCTCCTTTCATGAAACCTATCTGAATAGTGCCGCACTGGAAAAACTGGGTATCACACCAGACGTAGTCGGCGATCACCCACAGGTAAAGCTCGACCGTGGGCATTTTTTCGAAACCGGCAACAAGCTTGTCGTCGCGAGGCTGCTGCCCTACCTGATGCGGCCTGAGTGGTATAACCGCGGTCTGAATATTACCGCAGACCTTATGCAGCAAGGCGGAATTACAACGGCCGCTGATTTGGTATTTGGCGCCGTTGATCCCGACTTTGAACTCGCCGCATTGGAAGCGTGTATCGAGAAACCCAATCGACCATTACGTATCGTTAATGTCTGTGATGCTCGCGGATTCTCAAATCGTGCTGTAGGACAAAAAGTGATGGGTGCGCCAACGCAGTGTCCTGAATTCGTGGAAGGCCTTAAAGCAATTGACGACATTCAGTCGCGTTCTACCAAGCGGATTCGTTTCTCAAAGTCCGTCAAACTGTTTGCGGACGGCGCGATGTTCTCCCAATTAATGCAAATGAACCACCCAGGATATATTGACGGCCACCACGGTGAATGGCTCATGTCACCAGAGGTACTAGCCGAGGGTGTAAAGGTATTCTGGAATGCCGGTTACCAGCTCCATGTGCATGTGAATGGGGACGGTGGCATGGACGCAGTATTGTCCGCCCTGGCGGCTGCGCAGGAAGAAAAGCCACGCTTCGATCATCGGTTCATGATGCATCACGTCGGCTTTCATTCCAATGCTCAGTCTAGAAAAATGTCTGTACTGGGGGCACATGCTTCAGTTAACCCCTATTTTATCCACGCGTTGGCAGATGATTATTCTCTGCTGGGACTTGGCCCGGAACGCGCTTCTCAGATTGTGCGCGCGGGCTCGTTGATTCGAAGCGGGATGCGGGTGTCATTTCATTCTGATTTTATGATGGCACCCACAGAACCTCTTTTCCTGGCCTGGTGCGCAGCGACACGCACAACAAAGTCCGGGCGTGAGGTGTGCCCCCAAGAGCAATTGACGCTTGAACAAGCATTACGGGGGATTACTATCGACGCAGCCTTCGCCCTACATCTCGATCACGAAATAGGCTCGATCTGCGCTGGCAAGAAGGCGGATTTCACAATATTGGAAGACGACCCGTTTGAGCTGGGGGTCAAGCGTCTAAAGGACGTAAGGGTGTCTGGCACTGTATTTGAAGGACAGGTCCATCTGCGCGCGAAGGCATTGGCCAGCAGCCTCTCAGCCCAAGAGTCTGATAACGCCAAACTTAATCTGATAGCGAAAACGGATAACGCAAACGCTCCTGCCGTTAACCGGACAAGCTCGCGCCCTAGTCGGCTGCGCGCCATCAAAAAGGGGTGCTGCGCTATCGACGGAGACCCTTGCTTGTTTCTGCGTCAGCTAGCCGCCTGGACGCAAGAACGGGGATGGCTGCGTTATTCTCAAACAATTCGCGAGAACTAGAAATGAATAAACCTGTCACACTCATGCGTGAAGCAAACCCCGAGCCACTGCTTAATGCAACACCTTGGAAAAGGATTGAAGGAACGAATCCACAGACCATCACAATGGTCTCTTCCCAATCTCCTGATGGTCGCAAGATTACCGGTGTATGGATTTGTACTCCAGGAAAATGGGAAATTGATTATGACCGCTGGGAGTACTGCCATTTCCATGAGGGTCACAGCATCATTACTCCTGAGGGTAGCGACGCAATTCACCTGAAAGCGGGAGATATTTTCACGATTGAGCCGGGCACGAAAGGAACCTGGGAGGTAGTGGAAACCGTACGCAAGAATTTTATTTTTGTTTCCTAGCGGAAACATCAATTGAAGAGACTAGCTGGCCGGTGCTGGCAAAACCGCCGCTACCTCTTGAGGTCATCACTACCTGTGCGATACTGATCGCTCACAGGGCCACACTGCGCGCCTACCCTGCCCCAAACTTCATCCGCGCAGAGTAGCGCGTGATGATGACCACTAAAGGGATAGCCATTCACCATGAAACTGAGCCGTCATCGTCTGCTGATCGGAATTGCGGCCGCGGTGCTGCTTACATGCGCGGCGTTTGGTATTTCCGCACTTGTGTCGGCGCCGTCGGTGCGATTGCTTCACACAGAGCCTTCAGACTTTGCCCCGATTTTGGTTTTTGAAGAGTACGGGCAACGCTGCATGAACTTCAACACAATCGAGGACGACGGGCGGCATACCTGCATGAGTCTGGAAAATCCGGACGAAATGGTCTTCAATTACACCCGGATGATGACAAGCGCCCTCTTTGTCAATCCTTCGCCACGCAACGTGCTCGTGGTGGGTCTGGGCGGCGCCACGCTGCCCAAGGCGCTGGAAAAGATTCTGCCCAATGCCGTCATCGATAGCGTGGAGATCGATCCGGCGGTCGTACGGGTTGCGGAACGCTTTTTTGGCTATCGACCGGGCCCCAGGCAGCGCGTGTTCGTCGAGGATGGCCGTGCATTTGTAGAACGCGCTGTTCAGGCACACCGGCACTACGATATGGTGATGCTGGATGCGTTCGATGTCGACTACATTCCCGCGCATTTGCTCACCCGGGAATTTCTCACGCTCGTGCGTGACCTGCTCTCGCCCGATGGGGTTCTGGCCGCCAACTCTTTCACCACCAGCCACATGTACGATCGGGAATCAGCCACGTATGCGGCGGTATTTGGCGATTTCTTCAATTTGCGCGCCGAGCATCGTTTTATCACTGCCAATCGCGTAATCATCGCCACGCGTGCCGACCTACCTGATGATCAGACGCTGGCCCGACACGCTGCCGCGCTGACAGACACGCTGGCGCCCTTTGGCATTGATGCCGCACGTCAGCTCCAATGGTACGCCCGGGATAGGGATTGGGACGAAAACGTGCAGATTCTCGTGGACGAGCTCAGCCCTTTTTCTGAAAAAACTGATTGAGCGTCTGGCCTGATGCAGCATGGGCAAAGGCCTTGAACTCGCCCTGTTCAGCGATCTCTTGCGCGGCCTGCAGGAACCCTGCCCAGGCAGTGCGCGCCAAGGCACCCCCTACGCTGATGCGTCTTACGCCCATCGCCGCGACGTCCTGAACATTGAATGCCGTGGCACCGCCAATCAGGAGGTTGACGGGTTTTGGCGCAACAGCGGCCACGACAGCCAGAATCTGTTCCCGGGTGTGCAGGCCAGGGGCATACAGGCAATCAGCACCCGCTTGCGCATAGGCTTTAAGCCTGGCAATGGTGTCGGTCAGATCGGGCCGCCCCAACAGAAAATTTTCTGCCCGGCCCACCAGCAAGGTATCACCGCCCGCGTCGTCGATGGCCCTGCGGGCTGCGCGCAGTCTGTCGACGGCGTCGCTGATATCGCGCACAGGCATGGCAGGATCGCCCGAGGCGTCTTCAATGGAAAGCCCGGCAACTCCGGTATCTATGGCCATTCGAACACTGATGGCTACGCCTTCCGGATCCGCTGCGTAGCCGCTTTCAAAATCAGCATTCACAGGCAAATCGGTGGCAGCGACCAGGGTGCGCAAATGCGCCAGCACGCTATCCCGCGACATTGCGCCATCTGCGCAGCCTGAAGACCATGCATAGCCCGAGCTGGTGCTGGCCAATGCCTTGAAACCGAGCCCTTGCAGCATTTTTGCGCTGCCAACATCCCAGGGGTTGGGAATGACAAAACAGCCCTGCTCGTGCAGGGCTTTGAATGCTGCGCGTTTTTCTTTTACTGTTGACGACATGCCAGCCTCCGAAGGGTGAATGATCAAAACCATGACCGGAACCCATTGTAGAGCGAGTGTCGCCTATAGCATCTGACCCAGAAACATCCTGCTGCGCTCATGCTGCGGCGCCGTGAAAAAGGCGTGAGATGGGGCTTCCTCGACGATTTTTCCTTGATCCATGAAAATCACGCGATGCGCGGCTTCGCGGGCGAATCCCATTTCGTGGGTGACGACCAGCATGGTCATGTGTTCGTCGGCCAGCTGGCGCATGGCGCGCAAGACTTCGCCGGTGAGCTCGGGGTCCAGCGCTGACGTTGGCTCGTCGAACAGCATGATGTCGGGTTCCATCGCCAGGGCGCGTGCTATCGCGACACGCTGTTTCTGGCCGCCTGAAAGCCGGTTGGGATAGTTGTCCCTTTTGTTCAGCAACCCTACTTTCCTTAGCAGTTCCTCAGCCTTGGGAATGATGGCGTCCCTGGACATGCCTTTGACCGTCAGCGGCGCTTCGATAATATTCTGCAGCACGGTCATGTGCGGGAAGAGATTGAAGGACTGAAACACCATGCTCATCTTTCGGCACAATCTGCGTACTTCTGCATCGCTGACGTATCGGCTGCTGCCGCCCTCTTCCGACGTTGCCAGCGCCTGGCCTTCGACTGCTATGCTACCCTGATCTATGGTTTCGAGGTTGATCAAACAACGCAAAAAAGTGCTTTTGCCCGAACCCGATGGGCCGATGACGGCAACGACTTCGCCTTTTCGCAAGGTCAAGGACACATTGTCCAACACCCGGTTGTCGCCGTAGGATTTGACGATATTGCGAGCGGCGATCATGACAGGACGCGCATCCGTGCCCGTCTGATCGAGCGGCGGATTATTGGTCGTATTTGTCATAGCGTTTTTCCATGTACTGGAACATCCAGGTCAGCAACAACGTCATCAGCAAGTAGAAAACAGCCGCCACCAGAAAGGGCGTCGTGGTGAAATCACGCTGCACGATTCCCCGGGCCGCTCGCAGGATATCGTTGAGCGCCAGCACATAGATTAACGAGGTATCTTTGACCAGTGTGATGGTTTCGTTGCTCATGGGCGGCAATACACGCTGGACCATCTGCGGAAGCACAATGCGCCGCAAGGTCTGCAGATAGCTCATGCCCAGCACTTTGCTGCCCTCGTACTGCCCTCGGTCGACCGCCAGAATGCCGGCCCTGAATATTTCCGCAAAATAGGCGGCGTAATTCAGCGCAAAGGCCACGACGGCTGCCGGAAAATCCGGCAACCGTATGCCGATCACCGGCACGAACGGCAAGGCATAGTAAATGAACAGCATCTGCAGCATCAGCGGCGTGCCGCGCATGAGCCAGATATAGCCGTTCACCAGCCGACTAAGCGTACGCCATCTGGATATCCGGGCCAGGGCCAGCACCAGCCCCAGCGGTACGGACAACGCGAACGTTATGAAGAACAGCGCCAGGGTGACCTTCGCGCCCTGGGCCAATGGCTCCAAGAGGGAAATAATGTATTCCATTTATCAGGCTCTCCGAGCCATCTCGTGCCAGCCTGTTATTTGATGATGTCCGCGCCAAACCATTGGTTGGCAATGCGGCCGGAAGTGCCATCCTCTTTCATGGCGACCAGGGCTTCATCCAGCTTGCCAAGCAGTTCGGTGTCGTCCTTGCGAACACCTACCCCGTAGTCTTCAGTGCCAAAGTTTTCGTCGAGGATACGGTATTCGCCCTCGCGCTTGCTGGACAGATAACGGCCAACCACCTCATCCACCACGACGGCATCCAAACGCCCGGTTGACAAGTCCATCAGGGCAGAAACGTTGTCGGCAAAGGTCTTGAGCTCTTTCAGGCTGCCGGCGACGTCAGGCTCCTTCTTGATGGCATCCACCGCGCTGCTGCCTTCCTGCGCGCCAACGATTTTTCCTGCCAGATCTGCCTTGTCCTGAATGGAAGACTTGCCGGAGACGACGATAATCTGATGGTTCACCATATACGGCGCGGTGAATGCGATGTTTTTCTTGCGCTCTTCGGTAATCGTCAGGCCGTTCCAGAGCACATCCACACGCTTGCCGTTGAGCTCCGCTTCCTTGCCGCCCCAGTCTATGGGCTTGAATTCGACGTCGACACCAAGACGTTTTGCGGCCTCGCGGGCCATATCGATATCAAAGCCGACCAATTGGTTGCTTTCATCCCGAAAGCCCATGGGCGGGAAATTGTCGTCCAGGCCGACAACGATTTTCCGGGTTTCGGCCGGTGCGCTGGCCTGAGGGGCGTCGTCGCTTTGACCGCAAGCGGCAAGCAGCGCCGTTGCGGAGAACATACATACAGCAATCAGTTTTTTCATGTTGGCAGTGCCAGGGGCACGGTAATGGATGGGATGTAGTAGCGGCTCGAAGTGGCCGAATCCATTATTATAGCCAGCGTCGGCAGCCCGCCCGATAGCGCGCGATAGCGGGCACCGTGGATGCGCGCCATCCTTCTTTGTTGTCGAATCTCGCTAAAAAGCATATAGAAGTATCCTCGGCCGGCAACTCCGGTAAACTCGGAAAATCTTCAATATCCGTGGAGCGCTCCCGGCGTTTCCACCATGCTTTGATGTCGCTGGGTCAAAATCTGCTGCTGTTGGCGGCGCTCGTTATCGCTGCTGCCTTTTTCTCTCTCGCCGAGATATCTCTGGCGGCGTCAAGACGGTTGCGCCTGCGCCGCATGGCGGAAGACGGCGATGCCCGTGCCGATAAGGTCATGCGGGTTCAGCAACAGCCCGGCCATTATTTTACTGTTATCCAGATCGGCGTGAATGCCCTGGCCATCCTCGGAGGCATTGTCGGCGAAGGCCTGTTCAGCCCCTATGCGGCGCGGTTGCTGGAACAGTGGCTTGCTCCCGAATTGTCTGCCAGCCTGGGGTTTCTGGTGTCCTTTATTCTCGTGACATCGCTGTTTATTGTGCTTACGGACCTCATTCCCAAGCAGGCCGGGATGGCCGAGCCGGAACGGTTTGCCGTGCGTGTGATTGGTCTCATGCTTTTTCTGGCGAAACTGTTCAAGCCACTGGTATGGATTTACAGCCATATCGCCGACGGCTTGATGCGCTTGCTGGGGCTGCCCATGCGCCGCGATGACCGTGTAACCTCCGATGACATTCTTGCCCTCACAGAAGCGGGCGCACGCTCAGGCCTGCTGGCCAGGGGTGAGCAGCAGATCATCGAGAATATTTTCGAGCTCGACACGCGCACAGTACCCAGCGCCATGACCCAGCGAGACCGAATCGCCTATTTTCATCTCGATGATCCGGATGACATTATTCGAGCCCGGATTTCCGAGGAGCCCTACTCCACCTATCCCGTTTGTCAGGGCGACATCGATCATGTGGTTGGCTATGTCGAGGCGCGCGACCTGTTTCAGCGCGTGTTGAACAACCAGCCGATTTCCCTGGCTGACGGCCAGCTCATTCATAAAGCCCTGGTCGTTCCCGATCGCCTGACACTGGCCGAAGTACTGGAACAGTTCCGGCAGGTGGGTGAGGATTTCGCTATCATCGTCAATGAATACAGTCTGGTCGTGGGCGTGGTCACGTTGAACGACGTCATGAGCACCGTCATGGGCGATCTGGTATCGCCCTGGGATGAAGACCAGATCATCCAGCGCGATGAAAGCTCCTGGCTGATCGATGGCGCCACGCCCATCCAGGATGTGCGCAGGGCGCTGTCGCTGGAAGAATTGCTGCACGACGACGAATATGAAACCTTGGCAGGGTTTCTGATGGATATGCTTCGCCGGGTTCCTCGCCGCACAGATACGGTCAGGCTGGGCGATTACAAGTTTGAGGTCATGGACGTCGATACCTATCGTGTCGACCAGGTATTGGTCACGCGAATCACTCCGCCTGCCCTGCCCGTCGTCGTAGCACCCGCCAAGGAATAACACGGAGTCCCTATGGACGCACTTTTTGAAGACAGACGCGACGCCGGTCGCCAGCTCGCCGCCGCATTGTCCGACGCCTACGCTGGGCGAGGCGATGTCATCGTACTGGGTTTGCCCCGCGGTGGTGTGCCGGTTGCTGCCGAGATTGCTCGGGCGCTGCATGCAAAGCTGGATGTGCTGCCTGTACGCAAGCTTGGCCTGCCCGGGCACAAGGAATACGCCATGGGTGCGATCGCCACGGGCGACGTCATGGTGCTGGACGAGAACGTACTGCAGGCCATGCGCGTTGATCGGGCCGCGATCGACACCGCCAAGGTGCTCGAGCAAGCCGAGCTGCGTCGCCGCGAACAGCTCTACCGCGCCGGCCGCGCGCCGCTGAATCTGGCCGGCAAGATTGTGATCGTGGTCGATGATGGGCTGGCAACGGGCTGTACCATGCGCGCTGCGGTAGCGGCCATCCACAGTCATGACCCGGCAGAAATCGTTGTTGCCGCCCCGGTTTCCTCTGAAGAAGCCTGGGAGTCCTTGCGGCTTGGCGTTGCAGATATTGTCTGTCTGTCCATTCCGCAGATATTTCGCGCTGTTGGATTATGGTATCGATCATTTCCCCAGACATCCGACGAAGAAGTTCTCCAGATCTTGGCAGAACGGTAGGTATTTGCCAGCAATAATGCGGGCTTGCCGGTAAGCGCCGGCAGGTTTCCAGCCTTATTCTACATAGCGGTTAAAATTCAGGCGGCCGGCTGATGCGCCAACTCGGGCGACAGCGCGGCGGAGGATTTGTCCATGTGGAAATGCCTGATAATCGAAGACGACAGGGACAATGCCCACTACGTAGCGGAAGGCTTTCGTGAGCTGGGGCATCATCCCGTGGTCTGTTACGACGGCGTCGAGGGCCTGCGGCGGGCGACGACCGAGCAATGGGATGTCATTATCCTCGACCGTATGCTGCCCAACCAGATCGATGGGCTGGCGATTCTCACCACCTTGCGTAGCCTGGGCAAAAAAGTGCCCGTCCTGGTGCTCAGTGCGCTGACGACGCTCGACGAGCGCGTCCGTGGGCTCAAATCCGGCGGCGACGACTATCTCGTCAAGCCTTTTGCATTGATGGAGCTTCTGGCCCGCACAGAAGCGCTGATACGGCGATCAAAGAACGACCAGAGCGACCTGCTGCTCGAGTATGCCGACTTGCGCATGGACCTGACCGTGCCGCGCGTAACACGTGGCGGCAAGGTCATTGCACTTCAACCTCGTGAATACCGGTTGCTTTCTTACATGATGATGCATCCAGAGCAAACCCTCACGCGCGCCATGCTTCTGGGGTCGGTATGGGGATACCAGTTCAATCCTCAAACCAATGTCATCGATGCCGCCATCAGCCGTTTGCGGCAAAAAATCGACGGCGCCTATGCACCACCGTGGCTGATTCATACCGTCAGAGGCGCCGGCTACATGCTCGCCGAACGAGATCATCCGTCGGGCAACACACGCAACGACTCATGACCATCGGCCAGATAGGACAAGCCTGGCGTCGATTGTGGGGGTCTGTCTCTTTTCGCCTCACGTTCAATTACAGCCTGCTCGCCGCCGGCACGACCATCGTCGTACTGCTGTTTGTCTACCTGCAGCTAGTGAATCTGCTGCAGATGCAGTTCTCCCGCCAGATATCACTGGCGGCGCACAGACTGGTTGCCCTGTACGAAAATGAGGGTGCGCACGCCCTGTCCTCAGCCATCACCACCCTGTTGTCGGACCAAACGGATGTCGATTCGGAAATGTATCTGTTGCTGGATGCGCAGGGCGTAAAGCTGGCCGGCAATCTCGATCCCATGGATATCGGGCCTGGCGATCATGAGCTGTCCAGCACCACTTCAGAAGCGGTACTGCGCGACGGCATCCCAAGAGAAGGTTTTTTGCGCCTGCAACGCCTGGACAATGGATGGCTATTGGTGGTGGGCCATGATGTACGCGACCTGCAGGAGATCAAGCATCTGATCAGCCAGGCGATGCTGTTGACGACGTTCATTGCCATGTTGCTGGTGGCGGCTGGCACTTATGTGTTCCGCCTGGCGCTGACATGGCGGGTGCAGGATATCCGCGATACGGTAAGGCATGTGGGTACAGGCGAATTGACGCGGCGAGTACCGGATGCGCAGGAAGAAGACGAATTTGCAGGGCTGCGTAACGACATCAACCATATGCTTGATCGCATTGAGGCACTCATGAGCGGCGTGCGCAACGTGTCGGACTCAATCGCGCATAATCTACGCACGCCTCTGGCCCGAGTTCTGGCCAACCTGCACGCAGCCCAGCACCGACGACTGGACGGCCCCGCACAGGAAGCGGCCATCGACGAGGCGCGGCGCGAGATCATGGATCTCATTACCGTCACGGAGAAGCTGCTTCTGATTGCCGAGGCGGAATCAGGCGTGCGCCGCCAATCCTTCCAGAAACTGTGCCTAAGCGGCATTCTGGAGGATGTCGTCGATCTGTTTGAACCCCTAGCCGCGGAAAAGCACATTACCCTACACCTGCGCTGCGGGGCCGACCCGCGCGTATGGGCGGACGCCGACCTTCTGGCTGGCGTCTTCGTGAACATCATCGAAAACTCACTGAAATACGCCGGCGACGGCACCAATATTGTGATCGACACAAGCCGGGAAGGCCGATTCGCCATCTTGACGATTGACGACGATGGCCCCGGTGTTGAAGCCCAGTTCATGGAGCATGTTGGCACGCGCTTTTATCGCCTGCGCCCCGATGCGCCGGGTTATGGGCTGGGCCTGGCGTCAGTCAGAGCCATCATCTCCCTGCATGAAGGCCAGGTGTGGTTCGAGGACGCACAACCTGGTTTTCGCGTACGCATTCAGCTTCCACTGGCGGAGCACTAGCAGGGCCTCTCGCCCGCGTCCATGCAAACGTCACCAGCCCCCCATTACCGTTCGGTAATGTTGTGGTAATCCTCTTTTTGCGCCAGCCCCACCCTATCTCTCCTATGATTTCACGTTCGTTTCATTCCGGCAGTTAACGGGCTTGCGCGACAGTTCTTGTGGCGTGTGTTCGACGATTTACGGTGTGTTCCGTTATCACAGGGTGTGGAGAGAGGATCAACAAAAATGAAGATCAGAAATAAACAGGATTTCTGGGCCGGCGTCATGTTCGTCGTCATCGGCCTGGGATTCGCCATTGGCGCAACCCGGTACTCCATGGGTACCGCAGCGCGCATGGGGCCAGGCTATTTTCCCTTCTGGCTGGGGTTATGTCTGGCCATACTCGGGTCGGTCGTCGGCTTGAGCGCCTTGTCATCCAAGGCCGAAAAGCTCTCGCTGGAGCGATTCGACTTCAGCATTGCCTTCATCATTATCGGCTCGGTCGCCTTTACCGGCGTCATCATGAATTTCCTGGGTGTTTACATCTCGGTTTTCCTGTTGGTGTTTCTCAGCAGCTTCGCCAGTCACGTGTTCAGTTGGAAGATTGCCGCCATTAACGGCATTTTCATGACGCTGTTCGTATGGCTGGCCTTCATCAAGGGTTTAGGGCTGATTTTCCCGCTGTGGCCCACCTTTCTCGGAACCTAGGGGATATAAGAAATGGAATTGCTTGAACATTTGAGCCTGGGTTTTTCCGTGGCATTGACGATGGAGAACGTCGCCTATTGCCTGTTGGGCTGTCTGCTGGGTACCTTGATCGGCGTTCTGCCCGGTATCGGTCCGGTGCCTACCATCGCCATGCTGTTGCCCATTACTTATGTGCTTCCGCCGGTGGCAGGCCTGATCATGCTGGCAGGCATATACTACGGCGCGCAGTACGGAGGATCAACGACAGCCATTCTCGTGGCGCTACCCGGTGAAACCTCTGCGGTGGTCACGGTGCTCGATGGCCACCAGATGGCGCGCAACGGGCGCGCCGGCGCAGCGCTGGCCATCGCCGCCATCGGCTCATTCTTCGCTGGTTGTTTTGCAACCGTGCTGCTGGCTGGCTTTGCGCCTCCCCTGGCTGAGGTTGCCTTCAAGTTCGGCCCCGCCGAATACTTCTCGCTGATGGTCTTGGGCTTGATCGGCGCCGTCGTGCTCGCCTCGGGCTCCTTGCCCAAAGCGATCTGCATGATCCTGCTGGGCCTGCTGCTGGGCATGATCGGCACGGATGTGAACTCCGGCGTCGCCCGCTACGATTTCGGCATCCCCGAACTACAGGATGGTATTGACTTTGCCGTGGTTGCGATGGGCGTGTTCGGTTTCGCCGAAATCATGACGAACCTGGAGCTGCGCGATCAGCGTGTCGATATCACGGACAAAGTCGGCTCTCTCTATCCCAACAGGCAAGAGTTCAAGGAAGCGTGGCCCGCCTGCGTGCGCGGAACGGCATTGGGATCTTGTCTCGGAATTCTGCCAGGCGGCGGCGCCGTGCTGTCTTCCTTTGCCTCGTATACGCTGGAGAAAAAAATCTCCAAGAATCCTGAGCGTTTTGGCAAAGGTCACCCTGCCGGCCTGGCCGGCCCTGAGTCCGCCAACAATGCTGCGGCGCAGACGTCTTTCATCCCGTTGCTTACACTGGGTATTCCTGGCAACGCTGTGACGGCCTTGATGATAGGCGCGATGACCATCCACAACATCCAGCCTGGCCCCCAGGTGATGACCAGCCACCCGGATTTGTTCTGGGGCCTGATCGTCTCGATGTGGATAGGCAACTTGATGCTGATTGTCCTGAACCTGCCCTTGGTGGGCCTGTGGGTCAAGCTCCTGAAAGTGCCGTATCGAATCCTGTTTCCAGCCATACTGGTCTTCTGCACGATAGGTGTATATTCGCTGAACTACAACGTCTTCGATATCTGGATGACCGCGGCATTTGGCCTGATCGGCTACACCTGGGCCAAGCTCAAGTGTGAAGGTGCGCCATTGCTGCTCGGCCTGGTGCTTGGCCCCATGATGGAAGAAAACTTCCGCCGGGCGCTGCTGCTGGCCCGCGGCGATTACACCACTTTTGTTACACGGCCGCTCTCACTGTCGTTGCTGATCGTTGCGTTTGCGCTCGTCGTTATCGTGGCGCTGCCATCGGTCAAGAAAAAACGCGAAGAGGCTTTCGTCGAAGAAGACTAATTCATCGCAGGTTTGCAACATAAACCTGCAACCATGCTCGCCTGGCCCCCAAATATCAGGATACAAACCCGGATATTTGGGGGCTTGCTATTGCAGGAAACAGATATCTGCCGTTATCCTGAATCAAGTATCCCCATGGTGGCCGTGATAGTGGTTATCGATAAGCATATAGGCATGCAGATGAATACAGACCGTGAGCAAACAGCACGTTATACCGTCGTCATCATCGGAGCAGGCACGGGAGGAATCGCCGTCGCTGCTTCATTGCGCCGGGCCAACCCAGGCCTCGAAATCGCGCTGATCGAGCCTTCGGACTCCCACTATTACCAACCGGGCTGGACGCTGGTGGGCGGCGGGCAGTACAACATCAACGCAACGCGCCGCGACACAGCCAGCCTGCTGCCCCCCTCCACCGTGTTGATCAACGGGCAGGCAACAAGTTTCATGCCGGAAAACAAACTGGTCGGATTGCAGGATGGCCGGCGCATTGCCTACGAGGTGCTGATTGTTGCGGCTGGGATACAGCTGAACTGGAACGCCATAGAAGGCCTGAGCGAAACGCTTGGACACAATGGCGTAACCAGCAACTATCGCCGCGATCTTGCACCCTATACCTGGCGCTGTGTAAACGAATTCAAGGGCGGCACGGCCATTTTCACGCAGCCTGGCACGCCGATCAAATGCGCTGGCGCGCCCCAGAAAGCGCTTTACCTGTCGGCGGATTACTTCCGCCGACAAGGTATCAAGGCCGAGCTGTATTTTTACTCCGCCGCCGGCGCGGTATTTGGCGTACCCTTCTACGCCAAAGCGCTGGACGAGGTCATGGCAGCCTATGGCGCCAATACGGTATTCAACCGCGAGCTGGTCGCTGTTGATGGCCCGAACAAAACCGCGACATTCGAACACAAGGTGGATGGCGAAACACAACGCGAGCACGTCAGGTTTGATTTGCTGCATGTGGTCCCGCCCCAAGGCGCGCCCGACTTCATTCGGTCCAGCACATTGGCGAACGAGGCCGGTTGGCTGGAGGTGGATGCCGCCACGCTACAGCACGTACGCCATGCAAACATTTTCGGTATTGGCGATTGCACTTCCGCGCCGAACAGCAAGACAGCCGCTGCGGTCAAGGCGCAAGTTCCGGTCGTGGTGAAGAATGTGCTGTCTCATTTGAAGGCAGCCCCGTTGCAGGCGCGCTACGATGGCTATGCCGCCTGTCCGCTCACCACCTCGGCAGGCAAGGTACTGCTCGCGGAGTTCAGCTACGGTGGCGTGGTCACCCCCAGCCTGCCCCTGGATCCACGCCAACCACGCCGCCTGTATTGGTCACTCAAGAAAACCTGGCTACCCTATTTTTACTGGCATCTTCTGCTCAAAGGGCGGGCTGTGCCAGCGATACAGAAAAAGCGTGATTTTCCTGATCAGTTGCCGTCCATTGAGCCCTGATTCAGCACCGCGTTTGTTTTATATCTGTTCGAAACGATCGTGGCGTCTTTCGGTGTGCGACACCTCATGCGTTACCTCTCGAACGCGGGCAGCGGGAGGGCCTGTATGGAGCCATGACAGCAGGCGGTCCACTCTGTCGGGCGTGGCCTGCATCAGAACCTCCACAGCGCCGTCATCAAGATTGCGTACCCATCCGCGCACGCTCAATAAATGTGCCTGGCGTACAGTGGCTGCGCGAAATCCCACTCCTTGCACATGGCCGCTGACGCGGGCAACAATGGTTTCAATATTGTGATCATTGGACAGCTTCTTCATGTTGCGTGTGGATGCAGTATGTCTGAATATCAGCCCTGCGCCCTTTCCTGGGCTGGGCCTTGAATGCGATGCAGGTTCAGCGCGGTGTTGATGATACCAACATGGCTGAAAGCCTGCGGGAAATTCCCCAACATGCGTTTGTCCGTCGTGTCGTATTGCTCGGCGAGCAAACCGACATCATTGCATAGGGCGGCAAGATGTTCGTACAAGGTCTGGGCATCATCATGCCGGCCCTGCAATACATAGACGTCTGCCAGCCAAAAGGAACACACCAGAAAAGCCCCCTCACCCGGCGGCAAGCCATCAACGCCGGATTCGGATTCGTAGCGCATCAGCAAGCCATCACGCATCAGACGGTTCTCGATGGCGGCGACGGTGCCGACAACGCGCGGATCGTCCGGCGGCAGGAAACCGGTCAAGGGGATCTGCAACAGGCTGGAGTCCAGGCATTTGCATCCGTAATACTGCACGAAGCTCCCAAGCTCTTCGTCGTAGGCTTCCTTGCACACCTGTTCATGGATCTCGTTCGCAATGCGGCGACAGTTTGCCGCAAACTCCTGACCATTCTCGATGCCATGCGCTACGGTGGAAATTCGATCAAACGCCACCCAGGCCATGACCTTGGAGTGCGTGAAATGTTGCCGCTGGGCGCGAATCTCCCATATGCCCTCGTCGGGCTGTCGCCAGGCTTTCTCCAAAAATGGCACGATGACCTGGGCGATGGCCTCTATGCGGGGATGCTGGGGCAGATGCCCCTTGATCGCTTGCTCCATGGCGTCTGCCACTTCGCCGAAAACATCAAGCTGGCGCTGCGTTGCGGCAGCATTGCCTATTCGCACGGGCGAGGCGCCTTCGTAGCCTGCCAGCCAGGGGATCTCCAGTTCAGGAAGACGACGCTCACCTGCCAGGCCATACATGATCTGCATCTGATCAGGCCGCCCGGCCACGGAACGCGCCAGCCACTCCCGCCACGCATGAGCCTCGTCGAAATAACCCAGTTTCATAAATGCCATCAGCGTAATGGTGGCATCCCGCAGCCAGCAATAGCGATAGTCCCAGTTACGTTGCCCGCCAAGTTGTTCCGGGAGCGAGGTCGTGGCAGCGGCCACAATCCCTCCCGTAGGCAGATAGGTAAGCGCCTTGAGCGTGATCAGTGATCGCTTGACCAAATCCGTCCAGGGACCGACATCCGGACACCGGCTGGAGAACTCACGCCAGAAGTAATCTGTCTTGGTGAGTGCGGTATCCACATCGAACGCGGCTGTTACGGGTTCGTGCGAGGGCTGGTGGGTAAGCGTGAAATGGACGCGTTCTCCCGCCGAGACAGTGAACTGGCTGGTTGTGTGCTTTGCCCGGGGCTTCAGGACTGCTGGCGTGCGCAGCACAAGCATATCTGGCCCTGCAACCGCCGTTAGCGTCTGCGCTTCATAGCGTTCGACCCATGGCACGGTATGGCCATAGTCAAAACGCATGGCCAAGTCCATATTGAAAGCCACAGAACCTTTGACGCCGACCACAATCCGTGCGACGCTGGAGTGACGGAAGGTAGAGGGCATGAAATCAATCAGCTTGGCCTCGCCTTGCTCCGTCACAAACGTGGTTTCAAGTATGAGCGTGCCATCTTGATAGCTGCGCCGAACCGCGAGCACTGGTGCTGAAGGAGCGATTTGCCAACGGCCATTTTCAGACGTGCCCAACAAAGCGGCAAAGCAAGCTGCCCCGTCGAATCTCGGAAAGCATAGCCAGTCAATAGAACCGGTTTTCGATACCAGCGCGGCGGTGCGGCAATTACCCAGCAATGCGTAGTCTTCGATTCGGGCAGTCATAGTCCTCCTGCATGTTTGATGTAAATCATGCCACGATTGGTGACTTCATCTTTTAATATAAAGCAGTCGGCCGGTATGCACCAAATTTAAACATCATGCCGACACCCGAAATAACGATATCAAGAGGCTCTCATGAAAAACTTTCTCATACCCGTTGATGGTTCGGAATCGTCGATACGCGCGCTTCAGACCGCCATCAAAATGGCCATGTCTGTTGAGGGTGCGAACTTGCACGTTATTACCGTCCAGCCGCCCATCGTATCGGGCAATGTCACCCGTTTCTTTTCGGCAGAGGCGATCCATGCCTACTACGAGGAAGAAGGTCGCAATGCCCTCGCGCCTGCTCAGACTGTTCTTGACAAATCGGGTCTGTCACACACGGTAGAGGTGGTCGTTGGCCCGGTCGGAATTTCTATTGCTGATTACGCGAGCAAGCACGACTGTGACCAGATAATCATGGGTACGCGGGGCAAAGGGCTGGTCACGGGCTTGGTGCTGGGATCTGTTTCCACCAAAGTCATCAGCCTCTCAAAGGTACCGGTTACCCTGGTGAAATAAGCACTCAAGGCCCGAGTTCTCGCGCCACCCTAGATCGCCGCGCGCGTCGTGCCATTATCGCAGGGTGATGACTCGGGTTCTGGGTTATGCCAGCCACCATGGTCAGCCACCAGCGCCTCTGCCTGTCTCGGGCCCCAACTGCCCTGGGCATATGGCAGTGCTTTATCGTGGTGGTTCAGAACGGGTTCCACTGCCGCCCACGCGGCTTCAATGGCGCTTTCGCTGGTGAATAGCGCCCGATCACCCGACAGCGCATCCGAGAGCAAGCGTGCATAGGGTGGCTCTTCGCGGGTATCGGCGTCGAGCAAATAGAGTTCGTGCTGCGCGCCGGTGAACTCCTTACCAGGTTTTTTCACCCGCGCAGCAAGCGCGACCGCCGAGCGGGGGGCCAATCGAAACCGCAGATAATTGGGCGTTCCCAAGTTGGCCTGAGCATCATCGAACAGTGACTGAGGAGGCGGCTTCAGGCGCACCACAACCTCCGCGGCATTGGTTGCCAGACACTTCCCCGAGCGCAAGAACCATGGGACGCCCGACCAGCGCCATGAATCAATAAACAATCGCACTGCGCAATACGTTTCGACGTCCGAGCGCCTGTCCACATGCGATTCTTTGCGATAGCCGCGATATTGCCCGCGCACCAGATCTTCTTGCCTCATGGGGCGCAAGGCCTTGAACACTTTGGCCTTTTCAGCATGTACGGCGGCGTAGCCTTTGGCCGCAGGCGGTTCCATGGCGAGCAGCGCCATGATCTGAAATAAATGATTCTGGATTACATCGCGCAAGCAGCCCGCACTTTCGTAAAAAGCGCCCCGGCTTCCAACGCCGAAGCTCTCCGCCAACGTGATCTGCACGCTTTCTACATGGTTTCGGTTCCAGAACGGTTCCAGAAACGCGTTGGCAAATCGAAAGTACAGAATGTTCATGATCGCCTCTTTGCCCAGGAAGTGATCAATGCGAAAAATGGCTTCTTTGGGGAACACGGAAGAGGCCAGGCGATTGAGTTCGCGTGCTGAGGCAAGATCGCGGCCAAACGGCTTTTCGACTATGACGCGCGCATCTTTCGCCAGCCCGCTGCGGTCCAGCCCTTCGATCACGGTCGAAAACAGGGACGGCGGTATGGCCAGATAATGAGCCGGCCTTTGCGCGCCGCGGAGCGCCTGCCTGAGTTTGTCGAATGTTTCTGGCGCGCGATAGTCGCCATCTATATAGCTGACTTGGGAAATCAGGTGATCGAAGGCTTGCCTGTCGATGCGGCGATTAAGCGCTTTTACGCTCTCCCGAATGCGTTTTGTCAGCTGCGCCCGATTCATGCTCGAACTGGCGACCCCAACAATCGGTACGTTCAGGCGGCCTTGCTGTGCCATGAAATACAGCGCAGGAAAGATCTTCTTGTAGGCCAAATCTCCTGTCATCCCAAACAGCACCAGCGCGTCGGCCTGCGCCAGCAATTCATCAGGCCTGTTCGCGCTTGACTGTTTGCTCATTCGTGCTTGCCTCCTGGCGATTTTTCGATGTGGCCGCCAAATTGGTGACGCATGGCAGACAACACTTTGTTGGCAAAATCGGCGTTGCCACGGGATTCGAATCGTGAAAACAACGCGGCACTCAGGACAGGCGTAGGAACGCCCTCGTCGATGGCTGCGGAGAGCGCCCAACGGCCTTCTCCGGAATCCGATACATGGCCGGAATAGTTGTCCAGCGTGGCGTTTCCCTGAAGGGCCTGAGCAGTCAAATCCAGCAGCCATGAACCTATGACACTGCCTCGGCGCCAGAGTTCGGTAATTTCGGGCAGGTCAAAGTTGTACTGATAATGCTCAGGATGGCGTAGCGGCGTGGTTTCAGCGTCCATTTCGCGCTGATGGGCACCGATGCCCGCACGATGCAAAATATTGAGCCCTTCGGCGTAGGCTGCCATGATGCCGTACTCGATGCCGTTATGAACCATTTTCACAAAATGGCCTGCACCGTGTGCGCCGCAATGCAGATAGCCCAGGTCCGCAGACCCGCCCTCTGGCCGCCCGGGCGTTGGGACCACGCTATCCTTGCCCGGCGCCAGGGCCGCAAAGACAGGCTCCATGCGCTGGAACGCCGCATCGTCGCCGCCGATCATCAGGCAGTAGCCCCGATCGAGACCATACACGCCGCCGCTGGTGCCCACATCCATATAGTGCAGGCCGGCATCGCGCAATTGTCCCGCACGGCGAATGTCATCGTGATATGAAGAGTTGCCGCCGTCTATGACAATATCCTCGGAATCCAGCATAGGCACCAGACGCTCAAGCACCTGATCAACCACAGCGGCTGGCACCATCAGCCAGATCGCGCGCGGTGTCTGCAAGGCAGACACCATGTCGTTCAGGGTATCGCAGCCAATGGCGCCATGACTGGCCAGCGCACGCACAGCATCAGGATGCGAGTCGTAGACCACGCATTCCTGACCGTTGCGCAATAGCCGCCGCACCATATTGCTACCCATGCGGCCCAGCCCGACCATACCTATTTGCATTTATTTTTCTCCAGATAATGACCCCTATTCCGATTTCTTGCTGAGGAATGATGTCAGCAAATCGACAGGAATGGGAAAGACGATTGTTGAAGACTTGTCGCCGGCAACCTGCGTGAGCGTTTGCAAGTAACGGAGCTGCAGAGCCGATGGTTGGGCGGCAAGAATTTCTGCGGCTTCCATAAGCGCCTGAGCGGCCTGTTTTTCGCCCTCCGCATGGATGACCTTGGCGCGCCGTTCACGCTCGGCCTCAGCCTGTCTGGCAATGGCGCGTACCATGTTTTCGTTCAAGTCGATATGTTTGATCTCTACGTTGGTTACCTTGATGCCCCACGAATCCGTCTGAGCGTCAAGAATCTGCTGGACGTCGAAATTCAGTTTCTCGCGTTCGGAGAGCATCTCGTCCAGTTCATGCTTACCCAGCACAGCGCGCAAAGTCGTCTGAGCCAATTGACTGGTGGCATCCAGGTAACGTTCGACCTGGATGATGGCCTTGTCGGGGGCAACCACCCTGAAATACACCACGGCGTTGACCTTCACGGACACGTTGTCACGAGAAATCACATCCTGGCTGGGTACGTCCATGGTCACGACGCGCAGATCCACGCGCACCATTTGCTGCAGAACGGGGATCACAAAGACCAGTCCAGGGCCTTTGACGCCTGTGAAACGACCCAGCGTGAACACCACGCCGCGTTGATATTCCCGCAAGATCTTGATGGCGTTGATAATCACCAGCAAGAGGACAATAGCGATCGCGGATAATCCGATATTAATACTGTAGAACATGATCAGGATCCCTCGGTTGGTTCACGTTTCATGGCGCTTGACGGCCGCAATACTACCTGCAGCGTCAAACCATCCATGCTGACTACTTCCACCTCATCGCCAGGACTCAGGCGCTGATCGGCGCGTACGCGCCAGCTTTCTCCATCCACCTCGGCATATACCGTATTGTTGGCGATGGATGTAACAACGCCCTTGCGTCCCAACATGCCTTCCCGCCCGCTGACGACGGCCTGCTGATGCGCTCTTCTGGCCATCAAGCCTGTCAAAATAATGAACATCGCTGTGACGATCGCCAGTCCAATCAAGAAAGGAATAGACAGGTCATAGGCCGGGATACCCGTATCCATCAGCATCAGCCCGCCAAAGACGAACGCAATGATGCCACCTATGCCAAGCGCGCCAAAACTAGGCAGGAACACCTCTCCTATCATCATGGCCAGCCCTGCCACCGCCAGGCCCAGCCCCGCCCAGTTGACGGGCAACAGTTGAAAGGCGTAAAGACCCAGCAGGAGGCTGATAAGCCCGGCTATCCCCGGCACCCCGAGCCCGGGGCTGGTCAGCTCAAAGAACAGGCCGTAGACACCTATCATCATCAATACAAGCGCTACCTGCGGATTGGCGATTAACGCCAGGACATTGGTGCGCCAGTCGGGCTCCTCGTAGACAACGTCGGCGTGCTCCGTATGCAGGGTAACCAGGCGCCCGTCATCCAGCGTTATCTCCCGCCCGTTCAGTTGGTGCAGCAGGTCGGGTACGTCTTTGGCAACGAGGTCGATCACCTTGGCTTCCAGCGCCTCGCTTGAAGACAGACTACGCGCCTGCAGCACGGCCTCCTGGGCGAACTCGGCATTTCGCCCGCGCAGTTGCGCGAGACTCCGCAAGTAGGCCGCCGCGTCGTTGGTGACCTTGCGCGTCATGGTGTCTGTGCTGGTGCTGCCCTCGATGGGCGCGCCCCGCTGCGAATCGCTGTCGCGGGCGGCATCGCCCTCTGTTTTCCCTTGATTGGCCTTGTCTGCTTGGCCGGTATCGCCTGACGGATTCTGGGCTGTCTTGCCCGCGGGCTTGGTATCGGGCTGATCGCCAGATGGCGCGGCGCCGCCGATCGATACCGGCGAGGCCGCGCCCAGATTGCTGGCTGGTGTCATCGCCGCGATATGACTGGCGTAAAGAATGAATGCACCGGCACTGGCAGCTCTGGCGCCGCCCGGACTGACGAAGGTTGCCACGGGTACGGGCGATGCCAGAATCTGGCGGATGATGGATCGCATGGAGGTATCAAGGCCCCCCGGAGTATCCATCTGCAGGATAATCAGCATGGCGCGCTGTTCCGCGGCATCGCGTATGCCCCGAGTAACAAAATCTGACGTTGCGGGACTGATGATGCCTTGTACGTTCAGGACAGTGACCGTAGGCGTGCCGCCACGGGTCGCTGGCGTTGTCGCACTGCCATCCGGCGACGCGGTGGCATCAGCGCCGCCGGCGTCAGGCCGAGGCGTCGGGGAATCAGACGGTGTGGCGCTTGTATTCTGAGATGCCTGTTCCTGTGCCGCCTGGGCATGGCTTTGTTCCTGACCCGGCAAGCCGGCCAGCATCACTGCGCCCAACAGGATGCAGCAGATAAACCAGAACATTCGCGACTTGCGCATCGCTGCCCTCCTTGGCATAAAGGATGTAGGCGTAACCCCGACTATTCATCGCGGCCGAAGATGACATCAGTAGTCAGTATAGACGGTTAAATTCCTGCGCCAGAATCAATGCATGATTGTGGTCTGGGTCCTTTGCTGCGTACACCAGCGTTATGTTCCGACCCTTGGCCTCATGAATCACGGCGCGCATACGTTCAACTTGCTCGGGCGCGCGCAATTCAGACTGATAACTGTCGCGAAACTGCTTCCAGTGTTCGACCTTGTGGCCAAACCACTTGCGCAGTGCCGGACTTGGCGCGAGATCCTTGTTCCAGATATCGTACTTGAGATCTTCTTTGGACACGCCGCGTGGCCAAAGCCTATCCACCAGTATTCGCACGCCATCGCTTCGTTCCGCTGCATCGTATACGCGCTTTATCTTCACCTTTTCTGTCATTGAAATCTCCTGCAACCCTCCCGGCGGCCCGGGCAGGCACGCCCGGACTTCACCCTGGAGACCTATTCGCTGGGATGCGTCATGTCGATGGGATTGATCCAGGCGTCATACTGCTCGTCAGTCAGATAGCCCAGCGCCAGCGCTGCCGCGCGTAGCGTGGTTTTCTCTTTTTGGGCTTTTTTGGCGATAGCCGCTGCCTTGTCGTAGCCAATGTGCCGATTCAGCGCAGTAACCAGCATCAGATTCTTGTCCAGATTGGACTGAATGACCTCGCGGTTGGGCGCGATGCCGACAGCGCAATGATCATTGAAGGCCAGGCAGGCGTCGCTGAGCAGTTCGATGCTTTCCAGTACGTTGTGCACCATGACTGGCTTGTACACATTGAGCTGGAAATTTCCCTGGCTGCCGGCAAACGCCACCGTCGCATCATTGCCGAAAACTTGCGCGCACACCATGGTCATGGCTTCGCACTGCGTAGGATTGACCTTGCCAGGCATGATGGACGAGCCCGGCTCATTGTCGGGAATGACAAGCTCACCAATACCGCAGCGCGGACCGCTGGCCAGCCAGCGGACATCATTTGCCATTTTCATCAGCGCGCCTGCCAGCGTGCGCAACGACGCAGACAGGTTGACCAGGGCATCGTGGGCCGAGAGCGCAAAAAACTTGTTCTCCGCACTGCGGAACGGCAACCCAGTGATCTCGGCGATGTATCTGGCTGCCGTTTCACCGAACTTCGGATGCGCATTCAGACCTGTGCCAACGGCCGTACCACCGATAGCGAGATCGTAAATCCCCGGCAGATCGGCCTGGACGGCGTCAAGCGCGAAATCGATTTGCGCGACCCAGGCGCCGATTTCCTGGCCTAGCGTGATCGGCGTGGCATCCTGTAGATGGGTGCGGCCGGTTTTGACTACGTCGGCGTATTCCCGAGACTTGGCCTCGAGCGTGTTGCGCAGTTGGCCGACAGAGGGAAAGAATTTGTCTGCCAGCAGCCGCGCAACCGCAATGTGCATGGCGGTTGGAAACGTATCATTGGAAGACTGTCCACGATTAACGTGATCGTTGGGATGCACAGGTTTCTTGCTGCCCTTGACGCCGCCTGCCAGCTCAATGGCGCGATTGGAGATGACTTCGTTGGCATTCATATTGGACTGGGTGCCCGACCCCGTCTGGAATACCACGAGCGGAAACTCATCGTTCAGCTTGCCTTCGATCACCTCGTCCGCCGCCCAGACGATCAGGTCGGCAATCTCGCCGGGGAGCTGATCAAGTTCGGCGTTTGCCTGGGCTGCCGCTTTCTTCAGAATACCCAGCGCCGCAATAACAGGAGGCTGCCACTGAAAACGGCTGACGCCGATCGGGAAATTCTGGATGGAACGCTGCGTTTGCGCACCCCAATAATGCTTTGCCGGAACGTCGATCTCCCCCATGGAGTCGGTTTCGATGCGGTTATCCGCCATAGTGTTTCTCCTGCTATCGGATTTGTGCGTTAAACAAGGGCCTGACCAGCCTGCTTCGCCTGCGGCACAGGCGCGGACTGGATACGTTCGGCCCACATACAGGCCACATCCAGCATGCGGTTGGCAAATCCCCACTCGTTGTCGAACCAGATGAACAGATTGGCGAATCCGTCGCCATTGCTGCGAGTCTGGCTGCCATCAATGATGGCCGAGTGCGGATTGTGATTGAAGTCAACGGAGGCGTGCGGGTGATTGGAATAGGCGATCAGGCCCGGATAACGGCACGTCGCTTTTTTCATCAAGGCGTTCAGTTCCTCGACCGTGACATCCCGCCCGAGCTTGACCATCAGATCAATCGCCGAGACATTCAGGATGGGCACCCGTATCGCTTTTGCCTGAACCTTGCCTGTCAACGCTGGCAACAGGCGCTCCACACCCTGGGCCAGGCCGGTGGCGACAGGGATGATGGATTGCATGGCTGAACGTGTGCGGCGCAGATCTGAATGATGATAGCCATCTATCATGGGCTGGTCGTTCATGACCGAGTGCAATGTCGTGAGAAAAGCATGATCGACGCCAAAGGCCTGCTGCAGCTCATGCAACACCGGCACAATGGCATTGGTGGTGCAAGAGGCGTTGGAAACGATGCGCTCCTTGCCTGTCAGGCCGCCGTCATTGATGCCATGCACAACGGTGTAATCCACATCCCGTGCGCTATTGCCAGGCTGAGACACCAGTACCCGCTCGCACCCAGCGTCCAGAAAAGTCTCCAATTGCGCCCGCGAACTGAAACGGCCGGAGCATTCCAGCAACAAATCAATATCCAGATCGCGCCAGTTCACCGCTTGAGGCGTGGCGGCATGACTGACCTGGATCGACGCGCCATTGACGATGAGCGTTCCCTGCCCTTTTTCGACTACCCCTGGAAACACGCCGTGCGTGGAATCAAACTGCGTAAGATAGGACATCGTATCGATATCTGCCGCGGGCTCGTTGATGGCGACAACCTCCAGCCCGCGCCTGTCCGGCGCCTCGTGCAGCGCGCGAAGAACACAGCGGCCGATGCGGCCATAACCATTGATTGCCAAGCGTAAAGGACGATTCATGTGGAGTTCTCGATGCGGGAAAATGCGGATAGTATTACTGTACTACTTTATATAGCCGCCTCAAGTCGCCGTGTGCTGTGCGGGGGGCCGAACGGCACCACACCGGTCCACATGCGTCAAGTTCCCGTGCCCGACAGACGTCCAAATACCGCGATGATCGCGTCGGCCACGGCCCGCACCCGGGCCGTCCGGTTCAGATCGCTGTGAAGCACCAGCCACATATCGTAATGCTCGGCGATATTGGGCCAGATACGTACAAGATCTGGGCACTGGTCCGCCAGTATCGTTATGGCCTCGCCCAATCCCAGGCCAGACTGCAGTGCGTGCAATAGCACCATGCCTGAATTGACTTCAAGTACAACGCGTGCGTTGGCCAGGGACTCGTCACCGAGTGCAAACTGCGGGCGCCGCATGATATTGCGTTGATAGATCACCACATCATGCCCGGCCAGCGCTGTGCCGCGCTCTGGCTGGCCGCGCTGCGCCAGATAGGTACGAGATGCATAGACGCCCACTTGAAGGCGACCCAGATGGCGAGTGATCAGGTCGGGGTCCTCAGGCCGCACCGGTCTGACGGCGATATCGGCATCGCGGCGGGTCAAGCTGCTCAATTGGGTAGAAACGCTCAACACCACGCGGATATCAGGGTGTTGGAGGTGTACCTGCTGTATGGCGTCCATCAATGCGTAACGGCTGGTCGTATCAGTGCACGCCACCCGAACGGTGCCTGACAACTGTTCGTCAATGCCTTGCATCTGCCGCTGCAATTGCAGCGCTGCGGCCTCCATGCGCTCAGCGGCCTGGAATGCCAGCTCGCCGGCGGGTGTCGGCACATAACCGGATGGCGTGCGCAGGAAGAGTCTGGCCTGAAGGGATTTTTCCAGGCTCGCCAAGCGCCGGCCCACCGTGGCCTGGTCTATGCAGAGCGCAGCGGCAGCCCCCCGAAGCGTGCCTTGCCGATAAATCGCCAGGAATATGCGGGTGTTGTCCCAATCCATGTGAATGACCTTGTTCGTGATGCATTTTTGCATTGGTGCGCCGCATATTCTCGGCTTTTTTGAAGCGCTGCAGCGCAATACGATGGTATCTGTTTTCCATCATCACCGCATCAACCGGACCGCATCATGAAGAAAGAATTGAATCGAACCCCGACAACGGGAAAGATGGCTGAATCTGGATCACGCGCGTGCAGCCCTTCATCGTTGCACAGGCCAGAAAGGCTGACGGCCGGCCCTCTGATGGCGGTTGCCATGGGATTTGTGATGGCCTTGCTGGATGTCACCATCGTGAACGTTGCCGCCACGCATATCCAGTCCGGCCTGGCCATGGGCCTGACGGGCTTAATGTGGGTAGTCGATGGCTACACGCTGACTTTTGCTGCGCTATTGCTTGCCGGCGGAGGCTTGGCGAACCGCTATGGTGCGCGGCGGTTGTACCTGAGCGGGCTTATGATTTTCATCATAGCGTCTGTCTCCTGTGGACTGGCAGCCACTACCGCTCAACTGGTGGTCGCCCGCCTGCTTCAAGGCGTAGGCGCGGCGCTTTTCATGCCCGCGTCGCTGAGCCTGTTGGCTCAGGCCTATCAGGACGAAAAATTACGTACGAGAGCCCTCAGTATTTGGGCCGCAACGGTGGCCGCCGCGGGTGCCATAGGCCCTTTCGTGGGCGGCGCGCTGGTCGCCCATCTGGGCTGGCGCAGCATTTTCTGGGTAAATCTACCGATGGGAATACTGGGCATATGGCTGACGTTGCGCCACATTGACGCCTCGCCCACAGGCAAGCAGCCCCGCAGCCTGATGGGCCATCTGATGGCTGTTCTGGCATTGAGCGGGACAGCCTTTGTCCTGATCAATGGCGGTCATTCGGGTTGGCTATCAAGGCCTACCCTCTTCGCTGCCAGCGTGGCGCTGGCCGGCAGTGCAGGTTTTCTCTGGCACGAAAATAGAGCTGCAACACCTGTGATCCCCGTCGCGTTGCGACGCACAGCCGGCTTTATTTCCACCAACGGCATCGGGCTGCTGTTGAATCTGGCTGGCTATGGCCAGTTCTTTCTTGTGAGTTTATATCTGCAACAGGCATTGCATATGAACGCCTGGCACACTGGGCTGGGCCTGTTGCCTCTCATGGTTGCGATCACGCTGTCGAGCCTATTGTCTGCGCGCATCAGCAATCGCTACTCGGCACGCGTCACCCTGCTGGCCGGTCTGTCGGTGTCCACGTCGATGTCCTGCGTACTCGTCATTCTGGGTGGCGATCTGGACTATCTGCCGCTGGCTATCTTGACTTGCGTCTCGTACCTGGGCGTTGGGATGTCAGTGCCAGCCATGACAACAACCATGATGGGCCTGGCTGGACAGGCTTATGCGAACATCGCCGCCGCAGCCCTTAATGCCAATCGTCAGACGGGTGTGCTGGTGGGCATTGCGATTATTGGCCTGGTGTTGCATGCACAGCCAGACTGGACGCAGGCTTTGCCATGGGCAAATGCCTTGATGGGTGCCGGCTTTTTCCTTGCGCTGCTGCTGGCCTTTATGTCTGCCCGCAGCAAGACCGCACTCCATGCCGAACCGGAGACGGAAGAAACCGACCGCGCTCATCAACTGGCCCGCGTGGCAGCCGAATAGTCCGGCCGCCATCCATGCCATTACATCGTAGGCATGACAAACGCGTTGCCCTTGCTGATGTCCTCGGGCCAGCGCTGCATAACCGATTTCTGCTTGGTATAAAACCGTACACCCTCTTCACCATACGCATGCATATCGCCGAACAGGCTGCGTTTCCAGCCACCGAAGCCATGCCACGCCATCGGTACGGGAATGGGTACGTTGACGCCGACCATGCCAACCTGGATACGTCGCGCGAACTCGCGCGCCGTGTGCCCATCGCTGGTAAAGCACGAAACACCATTTGCAAACTCGTGCGCGTTGATCAGGTCAACCGCCGCACCGAGGTCGTCCACATGCACGCAGGCCAATACGGGGCCAAAGATCTCTTCTTTGTAAATGCGCATGTCGGGTGTGACGTTGTCAAACAGCGTTCCCCCGATATAAAACCCTTCTTCGTGACCTTCGATTTTCAGCTGGCGACCATCGACCAGCAGGTCTGCACCCTGCTCCACGCCCGTCTGTATATAGCCT
Source organism: Allopusillimonas ginsengisoli (assembly GCF_004153455.1). Lineage (GTDB taxonomy): Bacteria > Pseudomonadota > Gammaproteobacteria > Burkholderiales > Burkholderiaceae_B > Allopusillimonas > Allopusillimonas ginsengisoli. The sequence continues at coordinate 34,109 of NZ_SDQE01000015.1, forward strand.
TCGATGCGCTGCAGTGCCTCGCGCGTGACGACCGGCCCCATCTCGGCATCCAGATGCATGCCGTCCTTGATCTTGAGCGACGCCGCGCGCGCCTTGAGCGCGGGCAGGATTTTTTCGCCTGCCGAACCCACCAGGACCGCCACCGATATCGCCATGCACCGCTCGCCCGCCGAGCCGTACGCGGCGCCGACCAGGGCATCGACGGTACGCTCAATATCAGCATCCGGCATGATGATCATGTGATTCTTTGCCCCGCCAAGCGCCTGCACGCGCTTGCCGAAATGAGCGCCACGCTCGTAGATATACTGAGCGATCGGCGTGGAGCCAACAAAGCTGATTGCCGCAACATCGGGATGTTCAAGCAACGCATCCACCACGACCTTGTCGCCCTGGACAACATTGAAAACACCATCGGGCAAGCCTGCTTCCTTGAGCAGCCGGGCCATCAACAGCGAGACACTGGGGTCGCGCTCGCTGGGCTTTAGAATAAAGGCGTTGCCGGCGGCCAATGCAACCGGAAACATCCAGCACGGCACCATGCAGGGAAAATTGAAAGGCGTAACACCCGCGACCACGCCCAATGGCTGACGCATGGTCCAGTTGTCGATGCCATTGGAGACCTGCTCGGTGTAGTCTCCCTTGAGCAATTGGGGAATCCCGCAGGCAAACTCGATCACATCAATGCCGCGCGCCACTTCGCCCTGGGCATCCGTAAACACCTTGCCGTGCTCAGCAGTGATCATCGCAGCCAGCTCGTCGACATGGTCTTCCATCAAACGCAGAAACTTGTTCAGTACGCGTGCCCGTCGCAAGGGCGTGGTGTTGGCCCAGCCAGGTGCAGCGGCACGGGCTGATGCCACCGCAGCATCGACATCCTGAGCGGTTGACAGCACCAGTTGGCGCGCGACCTTCCCCAGCGAAGGGTTATAGACATCCTGCCGGCGTCCGTCGGTGCTCACGCTCACCTTGCCATTGATGTAATTGCCGACATCGCTGGTGTCGGTGTAAGGCGCTTGTGCGGCGAGTGTGCCATCTGCCGGATTCTGGTCTTTCATTGCCACTCCTTGTTTGAATGTAGGGGAATATAGCGAAAAGTATAGGCAGCTTGCGGAGACCTCACAATGCCGTTTCGCTTGAAATATTGTTTAATAAACTAAACAATAGATGTTTTCAATGTTGCACCTGTCTCCGTTGCGGAAAATCTCTCGAGATGAATGACTACAAAAAAGAACTGCTTTGGTCGCATATCTACTGGCTGGGCATGCTTGACGATGCCGGCAGCTATACCGCGGCGGCCAAACGCCTGGGTGTCAGCAAGGCGGCCGTCAGTTTGCGCATTACAGAACTGGAACAAGCCTCAGGCATTACGCTGGTGCAGCGCACCACGCGCAGCGTGCGCCTGACAGAAGCCGGCCGTGCGCTGGTCAGCGGCACCCGGCAGGGCTTTGAACAGATTGAGCAAGGCTTCGACAGCGTTCGCGATCTGTCTGAACATGCGCGTGGCGTGGTGCGCGTCACTGCGCCGGTAGCTTTGGGCAGGCAGCGCATCCTGCCACTGATGGCTCCTTTTCTGAAAGCTCATCCCCAGGTGCGCATAGAAATCGAACTCTTCGATCACTTGAGTTCACTTGCCCAAGAGGGTTTCGACCTGGCCATTCGCCATGCCAGTACGGTGCCCGAAACGCATGTCGCCTGGCTATTGTGTACCAGCAGCAGCATCCTGACGGCTGCGCCCGACTACCTTCAAGCCCATGGCACGCCACGGCACCCCGACGACCTGTCACGGCACAACTGCCTGTACTATCTACGCGCCGGGGGTGCACCCGCCTGGAGCTTTACGCCCTTGCGGCGTCCACGGGAACGGCACAGTGTCCCGATCAGCGGCAATTTCAGCGCCAACAACAGCGAAGCCTTGCGGCAAGTCGCGCTGGATGGGCAAGGTATCGCTCTTTTGCCGGACTTTTCAGCGGTGGATGACATCAAGGCGGGCCGCCTGACGCCTCTGCTAACCCAATGGACGCCTGTCGGCGCGTTCGGGGATGCCATTTATGCAATCCGGCCATACAGCATCTATGTGCCCCGCGCGGTACGCACACTGGTCGATTATCTCAAGGCCGAAATGAAGATGTACAGTGTGGAATGACGGAGTTCAAGCGGGGCGCTCGGCATCGGACGCCGGCAACCGTGTGCCCGCGAGCATAAGCCGTGTGCAGTCGCCCGCCCGCTGACGCAAAAAACCGGCAGCTTGTGAACAGGCCTGCTCCAGCGCAAGCGGGCCTGATACCAGGCTGAAGGCAGCCGTGATGCCAGCCTCGTAGACAGCTTCGTAGCCTTCACCCAATGCACCGACAATCGCCACCACCGGGATGTTCCGGCGCTTCGCGTAGCGGGCTACACCGACTGGCGTCTTTCCCAGCAGGGTCTGGGCATCCATACGCCCTTCTCCTGTAAAGACCCATTGCGCATCCCGCAGCGCCGCATCCAATCCAGATAGCTCAGCGACCAGTTCCACGCCAGGCCGGAATCGCGCCTGAAAGAATGATTTGACGGCAAACCCCAAGCCACCCGCCGCACCCATCCCTGGCTCATTGCGCTGATCATTTCCGTTATGACGGGCGCATACATCGGCAAAGTGCGCCAGCGCTTTGTCCAGCGCCTGCACATCCTGCTCGCTGGCGCCTTTTTGCGGACCAAAGATCGCAGAGGCGCCCCGCGGTCCACACAAGGGATTATCCACATCGACGGCAATCTCAAAACATGCGTCCCCTAGCCTGGGGTCGAGATCGTCGAGCTGTATGCTGTCCAGCTTGGAGAGCGCAAGGCCACCTGCCGGAAGCTCATGACCTTGCGCATCCAGCAGGCGGGCGCCCAGCGCCTGCAGCAGGCCCGCGCCTGCGTCGTTGGTGGCGCTGCCGCCGAGCCCAAGCACGATCTGGTTTGCTCCCGCGTCAAGCGCTTCGCGTATCAATTGTCCTACGCCGTAGCTGGAGGCTTGCAGCGGTTTGCGCTCCGACACGGGAATTCGCTCCAGCCCTGCAGCTGCCGCCATTTCAATGAATGCCTTGCCGTCTCCCAGCCAGCCCCAGCTCGCTTCGCAGGGTTGGCCGTTGGCGTCGAGAACAGATGCGGTACGTCGCTGCCCGCCGGTTGCGGCCAGCACGGCATCCAGCGATCCTTCGCCGCCGTCTGCCATGGGAACACAAACAATATCGGCATCCGGAATCACATCTCGTACTCCCTGCGCAATCGCCTGTGCCACCTCGGCGGCGCTGAGACTTTCCTTGAATGAATCCGGCGCAATCACGACACGCATCTTAGTTCCCCACGACATTGCGCGGTGCGCCGTTGTGAAAGGCTTCTATATTGTCGATCAGCTGGTCGGCAAGTGCCTGGATAGCCTCTTCGCTGGCCCAGGCCACGTGCGGGGTAAGAATGAAATTTGGCAGTTCCAGCAACTGGACCAAAAGATGGTCATTCGGTGGCGGTTCCGGCGAGGTGACGTCAAAACCCGCACCACCTATTTGCCCAGTGTGCAATGCCTCGGCCAGCGCAGCTTCGTCAACCAGACCGCCCCGCGCCGTGTTGATAAGCAAGGGCTTGCGTTTCATGCGCGCGAACTCCGGCGCGCCGATCAGTCCTCGCGTCTGCGCGTTCAGCGGACAATGCAGGGTAATGATGTCGCTTTCTTCCAGCATCTGCTCGAACGGTGTATAAAGGCTGCCCTGCCGAGCCCCGCCCTTGCGCGACGCAAACTGTATGCGCATGCCCAGCGCCCGCCCGATCGCAGCGACGGCCTGGCCCAGGGCGCCTTCTCCGATGATGCCCAGCGTCGAGCCGGCCAGATCCTTGATGGGATAATCGAAATAGCAGAACTGCTGCGCTTCGTGCCAGCGCCCAGCCTTGACGGACTCGCGATACGCGACAATGCTGCGTCGCAGCGCAAAAATGAGCGCAAAAGTATGTTCGGGCAATGTGTGCTGCGCATAACCCCGAATATTGGAAACGACAATATTCTTTTCTTTACAGGCCTGCAGGTCCACGTTATCAGTGCCTGTTGCCGCCATGGCAACAAGCTTGAGCCTGGGCGCCGCGATGATGGCATCGCGTTCCAGGCGTACCTTGTTCGTGATCACAATGTCTGCGTTGGCGATGCGCTGCTTGACCTCGCTGGCGGCCGTGCGCCCATAAACGCTCAGATCATGGTCGAAATTCAGGGGACGCAGCACGGTATTCGGAGAAATGGTTTCGCGATCCAGGAACACGACTTGCACGCGGTCGGACATAACATAGCCTCGAAAAAGGATAAGCGCACAGCTTGCGCAACGATCCGATATAGTAACGGGATTCACGCGGGACTCAAATGCTCCCCGCGTGCCATGCAACACAGGATTCGCACAAAATGTCGCCACGCCAATACGCCGTACAGGATTTTTTCCGCAACCCTCAACGCGCTTTCTTCCGAATCTCGGACAATGGCGCCTCGCTGGGTTTCATGGAACCGGTCAGCATAGACGGTCAGCCAGCGCGCATGAATATATTCGTTCAATCCCTGCAAGGCAGCACGCCCGTTGGCGAGGCCCGCCGGCTTACATCTGAAACAGAACGCGATATCGCGCAGTTTTTCTGGAAGGGGTCGGATACCATCATCTACGAAAAGGACTTCAACGGTGATGAAAACTTCCATGTGCTGGCCGTGAACATCGAGCGTGGCGATGTCAGCGACCTGACGCCCTTTCCCGGTGTACGGGCGGGCATCGAAGACGATCTCGAAGATGATTCCGACCACATCCTCATCAGCCACAATGGCCGCAATCCGGAAGTCTTTGATGTATACCGCGCGAATATTCATAGCGGGGACCTTGAACTGGTCGCCGAGAACCCGGGCAACATTGTCGGCTGGCAAACCGACCACCATGGCCTGGTGCGCGCCGCCATCGCCAGCGATGGCCTGGACAGTGTGCTGCTGTATCGGGACAGCGAAGAAGACGCGTTCCGCCCCATCATCAACACCGATTTTCGCACCACCGTCAGCCCGCAGTTTTTCACCTTTGACAACCGCCGTCTTTACGCGCTGAGCAATCGGGGGCGCGATTGTCTCGCACTTGTCATTATCGATCCTTCCAGGCCCGACGACGAGCAGATGGTCTTCGAGGTGGCCGGCTACGATCTGAACGGCGCCGCCTATTCGCGATTGCGCCATGTGCTGACAGCCGCCGTTTACCAGACAGACAAGCCCAAGTACCATTTTTTCGACGAAGTCACGGCGCTTCGCCATACCCGTCTTTCAGAAAAACTCTCGGGCTACGAGGTTGCACTGCAAAGCGCCACGCGCGACGAAAACAAATTTATCGTTGCCGCCTACAACGACCGTACGCCAGGCAGCCGTTATATCTATGATGCGCAGGCGAACACGCTCGACAAACTGGGCGACATCAATCCCGCCTTGCCCGAAACGGATATGGCTGTCGTCAAGCCCATCCTGTACACCTCGCGCGACGGGCTGACCATACACGGCTATCTGACTTTGCCGGTGGGCAAAGAAGCGCGCGACCTTCCCTGCGTCGTCAACCCGCATGGCGGACCGTGGGTCAGAGACAGCTGGGGCTTCAATCCCGAGGCCCAGTTCCTGGCCAATCGCGGCTATTGCGTGCTGCAAATGAATTACCGCGGGTCGACAGGCTACGGGCGCAGTTTCTGGGAAGCCAGCTTCGGGCAATGGGGGCTGCGGATGCAGGACGACATTACCGATGGCGTGCACTGGCTGGTGGAGCAAGGCATTGCCGACCCCGCCCGCATTGCCATTTATGGCGGCAGTTACGGCGGGTATGCCACGCTGGCGGGTATCGTGGGTACGCCAGACCTCTACGCAGCGGCTGTTGACTATGTTGGCGTTTCGAACCTGCTTACCTTCATGAGCACGATTCCCCCTTACTGGAAACCCATGTTGACCAAGATGCACAGCATGGTGGGTAATCCAGAAACGGATCGCGAGCGCCTGGAGGCCACCTCGCCCGCCCTCAATGCCGACAGGATACGCACCCCGTTGTTCATTGCCCAAGGCGCCCATGACCCGCGTGTCAACAAGAACGAAAGCGACCAGATGGTGGCCGCCTTGCGTGCGCGCGGCGTCGAAGTGGAATACATGGTCAAAGACAACGAGGGCCATGGTTTTCACAACGACGAGAACAAGTTCGAGTTCTATGAGCGAATGGAAGCCTTTCTTGCCCAGCACTTGCGAGCTTAATCATACTTGGCAACAGGAGATCGACGAATGAAACTCTACTTTTTTCCGGGCGCCTGCCCTCTGGCTTCTCATATTGCGCTCGAGTGGATAGGCAAGCCTTACGAAACACAACAAGTGAGCCGCGACGAAATCAAGCAGCCGCCTTACCTGGCCATGAACCCGATCGGGGCCGTGCCTGTACTGACCGACGGCGACTTTACCCTTACCCAGAGCGCAGCCATCCTGGAATACCTGGCCGAACTCAACCCACAGTCGGCGCTGATACCGGACAACCCGCGAGACCGGGCAGAAATGCGCCGCTGGCTGGGCATCTGCAATGCCGACATCCATCGCACGTTCGGCAATATCTTTGGAGCGCAAGGCCTGGTTACCGACGAAAAAGCCCAGGCGGAGCTGATCGCCAACGCCAGCGCAAAAATCGTCGCGCTCTTTGAGGTTGTCGATAAGCAACTGGATGGCAAAGACTGGGTTACTGGCTCACGCAGCATTGTGGACCCTTACCTGTACACACTGATGCGCTGGGCCAAGGCCAAGGAAATAAAGATATCTCACCTGAAAAACCTCCACGCTTTTTACGAGCGAATGGAGGCCGATCCGGGTGTGCAGGCAGCCCTCAAGGCCCAGGGCATTGCCTGAGCCAGTTAACCGCCAAGATAAGCCTTGCGCACCTCGTCATTGACCAGCAAGTTGGCGCCGGTGTCGGCAAGCACGACCTTGCCGGTTTCGAGCACATAACCCCGGTCGGCAACCTGGAGCGCTTTGCTGGCGTTCTGTTCGACCAGGAAAACGGTGACGCCTTCGTCGCGTATGGTGCGGATGATATCGAAAATCTGGGCGATGATCAGTGGCGCCAGCCCCAGCGTAGGTTCGTCGAGCAGCAGCAATTTGGGCCGGGTCATTAACGCTCGGCCAATGGCCAGCATCTGCTGCTCACCGCCCGACATGGTTCCGGCCCGCTGCGCCGCCCTTTCCTTCAAGCGTGGAAACAATTCGAAAACGTGATCCAGACCTGCGGCAATGTCTGCCTTCTTGAGAAAGAAACCACCCATTTGCAGATTTTCCGTGACGGTAAGGTCCGGGAACACGCGCCTTCCTTCCGGGGAAATGGCGATGCCACGACGCATGATGGTATGGGTATCGCATTGCGTAATGTCTTCGCCCAGAAAGCTCACCGTGCCGCTGCTGGCACGCGGCGTGCCGCATACCGTCATCAGCAGCGTTGTTTTGCCGGCGCCATTGGCGCCGATCAGCGTAACAATCTCGCCTTGATGGACCTCGACCGACACGCCATCCAACGCCTGGATCGCGCCGTAGTACGTGTGCACATTCTCCAGCTTTAGCACTACTCTTCCCCCAGATAAGCTTTGATGACGCGTGGGTCTGTGCGTACTTCGGCCGGCAGCCCTGTCATGATGGGCTTGCCCTGCTCCATGACCATGATGCGGTCTGATACGCCCATCACCAAGCTCATGTCGTGTTCGATCAGCAGCACCGCAACGTCGAATTCCCTGCGCAGTTGATCGATCAACTGCTGGAGCTCGCGTTTTTCCTGAGGATTCAGGCCCGCGGCGGGTTCATCCAGCATTAAAAGCCGCGGCTTGGTAATCATGCAGCGCGCGATTTCAAGACGGCGCTGGTGCCCATACGCCAAATTGCCGGCCTCGCGGTTTGCATAAGCGCGTATGCCCATGAAATCGAGCCATTCCACCGCTCTACGCTGCGCATCGCGCTCGGAGGCGCGATAGCCAGGCAACTTGAGCAACCCTCGGAGCAAACTGGTCTCCATCTGTGCATGCTGCGCAACCAGCAGATTCTCAAGCACGGTGAGATGCTTGAAGAGCCGCACATTCTGAAAGGTGCGCACCAGTCCCTGCAGGGCCACCTTATGGCTGGGCAAGCCGGTGATGTTCTTGCCATCCATGAGGATGGTGCCCGTGGTGGGTTTGTAGAATCCGCCCACACAGTTGAACACGGTGGTCTTGCCTGCCCCGTTCGGACCAATAATCGCGAAAACCTCGTCGCTTTTTACATTAAAAGCGACCTGGTCAACCGCCAACAGCCCCCCGAACCGCATGGTCAGCCCCGCTACCTCGAGTAGCGTGCTGCCCGTGTTTGTATTTGTATCCATGCTCTGATCAACGCTGATGTCCTGAACGACGCTCATGTCTTGAGCTCCACATGCGGGCGCTTGACCGGCAGCAGGCCTTGTGGCCGCCACATCATCATCAACACCATCACCAAGCCGAATATCAGCATCCGGTATTCGGCAAACTCTCGCGCCACTTCGGGTACCACGGTGAGCACAATGGCCGCGAGAATGACACCCACCTGCGAACCCATGCCACCAAGCACCACAATGGCCAGGATCAACGCCGATTCGATAAAGGTAAAGGACTCCGGATTGACCAGGCCCTGGCGCGCGGCAAAGAACGCGCCGCCAAAGCCCGCAAACATCGCGCCCATGGTGAATGCCGAAAGCTTGATGCGCGTGGGATTGAGGCCAAGTGACCGGCAGGCAATCTCATCTTCTCGCAATGCTTCCCAGGCGCGACCGATAGGCATGCGTATCACACGGTTCGATACAAACAAGGTAATCAATGCAAGACACAGCGCCATCAGGTACAGGAACACGATGACATCCTGGGTGCTGTAGGTCCAGCCGACCAGCTCATGAAACGTCGTGACACCCTCCGGTGCGCGGCGCAACATGGGAAAACCGAAAACCGATGGCTTGGGAATACCCGAAATGCCGTCGGGCCCTCCGGTAAAGCTATACAGGTTGATGAGCAGCAGGCGGATAATTTCGCCGAACCCCAGCGTGACAATGGCGAGATAGTCGCCCCGCAAGCGCAACACCGGAAAGCCCAGCACGAAGCCGAAAAGCGCAGACATCGCGCCAGCGAGCGGCAATGCCTGCCAGAACCCCCAGCCGGCCCAGTGGTAAAGCAAAGCATACGTATATGCGCCCACGGCGTAAAAGCCGACGAAACCCAGATCCAGCAGCCCTGCGAAACCAACGACAATGTTCAGGCCCAGGCCGAGCATGATGTAAATCAGAACCAGTGTTGCGATATCCACCTGGGCCCGGCCTGTAAACATCGGCCAGATCAGCGCGATCGCAATCATCAGGACAATCAGCCCGCGGCGCACCGTTTCGGACATGACCGGCAAAGCGCGCCTGGTGATTTTGCGCCCGAAAAATTTGGCCAGCGCGGGCCGGATCAACCATTGGAAGACAAAGACAATGCCCATTCCTGAAAACAATGTGCGCCACTCAGGCTGCAAGGTGCTCTGCATCCCGGCGCGCACAATATTGACGCCAAAAATGGGCGCAATAATAATGCCGGCCATAATGGCCGCGAAAAACGCATTCTTGAAATTCTTGACCATTACACTTTTTCCACTTCGGGTTTGCCCAGCAGCCCCGTGGGCCGGAAGAGCAAAATAAATACCAGCAGTCCGAAGGCGACAATATCCTTATACTGGGAGGATATATATGCGGCGGCAAAGGTTTCCGCCAGCCCCAGCAGTACACCGCCCAGCATGGCGCCCGGTATGCTGCCTATACCGCCCAGCACGGCGGCCGTAAAGGCCTTGATGCCTGCCAGAAAACCGATGAAGGGATTGAGCTTGCCTATGGCCAGCGCGATCAGCACACCTCCCACGGCGGCGAGCATTGCGCCGATCACGAAGGTGAAGGAGATGATGCGATTCGTGTCTATGCCCAGCAGGTTGGCCATCCGCAGATCTTGCGAGCAGGCGCGCGAAGCGCGGCCGATGCGGGAATACTTGATGAAGAGCGACAAAGCGATCATCAGCAAGACGGTGACCACGATAATCATGATGCGCGAATACGGCGCTGTGATGACAAATTCACTGCCGAGCTGAAACTGGACCGAGCCCGTCACCAGGGCAGGTACCGCCATGTCGCGCGCGCCCTGACCGATGGCTACCCAGTTCTGCAGGAAAATCGACATGCCAATGGCCGAAATCAGCGGCACAAGACGCGGGCCGCCGCGTAGCGGCGCGTAGGCCACTTTTTCGATGGCGTAGCCATAGACCGCGGTCACAAATACCGCAACAGCAATCATTGCAAGAATGATGAACGGCAATGGCAGGCCGCTGTTCACGCCGATGGCGGACAATGTGACAAGGCCCACATAAGCGCCGATCATATAGATCTCGCCATGGGCAAAGTTGATCATGCCGATGATGCCATAGACCATCGTATAGCCGATGGCGATCAGCGCATAGATGGCGCCGAGTGACAGCCCATTGAACAATTGTTGCGTGAGCTGGGGGATGAGTTCAGACATAAAACAGATATTCCGGTAGGCAGCCTGGCGAATGCACTGTGGCAGGCGCGGGAGAATGATACACCCGCCCCGGCCGACCGGCCGGGGCGGCTTGCCAATACTAGAACTTCATCTGTTCAAGATTGCCCTGGCCATCCCACTTGAAGACCGCAAACTCAAAGTGCTTCAGATCGCCCTTTTCGTCGTACTCGACCTTGCCGATTGCCGTATCAAAGGTATTGCTGTGCATGTAATCGGCGACTTTCTCGGGGTCATCGCCGACGGCATTGATACTGTCGGCCAGTATCTGCACGGCGGCATAGGCCGGAAAGGTAAACGCCCCATCCGGGCTGCGCTTGTAAGTGGTGAAGTGTTCCAGCACGTCCTTGTTGCTGGGCAGCTTGGTAAAGTCTGCCGGCAGTGTGACCAGCAGCCCTTCGACAGCCGGTCCGGCAATGGCCACGAGGTCTTTGTTGGCAACGCCTTCAGGGCCCATGAATTGCGTCTTCAAGCCTTGCTCGCGCGCCTGGCGCAGCAATAAGCCGAGTTCGGCATGATAGCCGCCAAAATAGATAAGATCTGGATCCTGCGACTTCAGCTTGGTGATCACAGCGGAATAATCACTGTCGCCAACGTTGATGCCCTCGAACAATGCGATATTCGCGCCGGCCTTCGTAAGATTGTCTCGAACCTGATTTGCGACACCCGATCCATAGGTTTGCTTGTCATGCAGAATGGCAATCGACTTGGGCTTGAGTTGCTTCAGGATATAGTCTGCCGCAAAGGGCCCTTGCTGGTCGTCGCGGCCTATCGTGCGGAAAAAGAAATGCGGCTTGATGGTGTCGGTAACCAGCGGCGAGGTGGCGCCCGGGGTGATCGCGACGATGCCTTCTTGCTCATAGACGTTGACTGCCGGCACAGTGGTGCCCGAACACGCGTGGGCCACCGCAAACTTGGCGCCCTCGTTGATGACGCGGTTGGCAGCTGGGACGGCCTGCTTGGGCTCGCAGCCGTCGTCGATAAGCAGTGGTTGAAGCTTGCGGCCCTTGACGCCGCCTGCTGCGTTAATCGCATCAATGGCCGTAAGCGCGCCAGCCTGGATCTGATCGCCGTACTGGGTTGCGGGCCCGGTCATGGGTTGTGGAATGCCGATTTTGATGTTGTCGGCGGCATAAACATTGCCGACTATCGCTGCTGCGCCCAGCGCCAAAAGCAAAGGCGATATTTTCTTGATGAACCTCATGCCCGTAGATCTCCTGTTGAGCTTGCCGTAATGCACGCCCATGTTACGGGCCCGCGTATCGAATACGGCAAGCCATGTTGTTAGCTTCCGCCTGAAACGGCAAGCGTATTCTGACGATATGTAACGCCCCTGTCACTACGGATAAGCCCTTACGACAGTTTAATTTTTTTTGTTCAGATTCGCCTTATGTCAAAACTGGCAGCCAGCAGCCGGCACAGCGACATCGCAGCACAGGCGCCGGGAGTTCCGTTTATCCTGAAAACTCGGTCGACAGCTCGGCGGCGCGTTCGCGGGCAGCCTTCATGGCTTGCCGGACAATGGCGCCAAAGCCCTCTTGATTGAAGACGTCAAGCGCAGCGGCGGTAGTACCCCCTTTTGAGGTCACGCGTTCACGTAGCGTCACGAGATCTTCGGACGACAGGCCGGCAAGCTGGGTGGCGCCTGTAACCGTCGCCAGCGCCAGTTTGCGCGCCACGTCTGGCGCCAGCCCCTGCTCCACGCCGCCCTGGATCAGGGACTCCAGAAACAGAAAGACGTAAGCCGGCCCACTGCCCGAGAGTGCGGTCACGGCATCAATCCCGGCGTCGTCATCCACCCAGACCACCTCCCCCACCGCGCGCAGCATCTGCTGTGCAATGGCGCGGTCGTCTTCGGAGACGCCGTCCAGCGCAAGCAACCCTGTTGCCCCCGCGCCAATCAAAGCGGGGGTATTGGGCATACAGCGTATCAGCCGGGTCCAGGGCTGATCTGCGGTGCCCAACCATTGCGCGAGCGTGCCCGTGGAGATGCCGGCCGCGACACTGATAACCAGCGTGTCGACAGCCAGATAGGGGCGGCAGCTTTCCACTGCCTGCTTCAGATATTGTGGCTTGACTGCAAAAATCCACACATGCTGCCCGCTCAGCGTTTGATCGGCCTGCGCAGCGGCCGTAGCCCCCTGCGCTGTCCACTGGCCACGTACCTGTTCGTTGGGATCGATGATATGCACATCGTGCGCACCGCAGCGCTTGCCGATAAGACCGGCCGCCAGGGCGCTCGCCATATTGCCGCCACCAATGAATGCGAGCTTGAGTTCTTTAGACATGGGATCTGTAATGATTCGTTTGTAATAAATGAATAGCGCTATTGTAAGGGGAGTGCCAAGATAACTGCTTGCGGTTCAATGTTTTGATTGACCGGGCCCAGGGATTGTCGTTACAGTCACCGCCGTGTCACATACGAGTCATAAACTTCAAAATGTGGCCCGCCATGTCGCACAGGCAGGGCCCTTACCAGGAGAATATCTATGCGAACAAAACTTTTTGCGTTGTCGCTTGCCGGCGTGATCGCCAGCATGGGAACAGCGCATGCGGCCACCGACATCAATTTCTGGCACTCCATGCAGGGCGCGCTCGGAGAGCGCGTCAATGAGCTGGTCGATGATTTCAATAAAAGCCAGTCCGACTACGTTGTGCATGCGATTTACAAAGGCTCGTACGGCGAGTCCATGAATGCCGGTATCGCGGCATTTCGTGCCGGCAATGCGCCGGATGTGCTCCAGGTATTCGAGGTTGGCACCGCCACGATGATGCATGCCAAAGGCGCCATCATGCCTGTCCAGGAAATGTCCGAAAAGGCTGGCGATCCCATCAACCCCGATGACTTCCTGGGTGCCGTGGCGGGTTACTACTCGTCCAGCGAAGGCAAGCTGATTTCCATGCCTTTCAACAGCTCCACACCGGTGTTTTACTACAACAAGGATGCCTTCAAGAAGGCAGGACTTGATACCGAAAACCCACCCAAAACCTGGCAAGAAGTCGAAGAAGCGGGCAAGAAGCTGCGCGCAGCGGGCATGGAGTGCGGTTACACCACCTCCTGGCCGTCCTGGATTCAACTGGAAACCTTTGCCGCCTGGCATAACATTCCTTACGCATCGCAGAACAACGGGTTTGATGGCCCCGAAGCGCGCCTGGAACTCGACAACCCGCTGTTCGTACGCCACCTGACCAATCTGGCCAAGATGTCCAAGGAAGGCACCTTTACCTATGGCGGCCGGGGCGACGCGCCCAATGCCTTGTTCACCTCGGGCAAATGCGGCATGTTTACCGGCTCCAGCGGCAACCGTGCCAATATCATCAAGACCGGCAACTTCGACTTCGGCACCTCGTTCCTGCCGTACTACGACGACGTCAAAGGGGCGCCCCAGAACTCCATCATCGGTGGCGCCTCGCTGTGGGTGTTCAGCAAAAAGTCGCCCGAAGTCTACAAGGGCGTGACCAAGTTCTTCAAGTTTTTGTCCAGCCCCGAAAAGGCAGCCCAGTGGCACCAGGCTACCGGTTACGTCCCTGTGACTAAAGCGGGCTACGAAGTCACCAAGGAATCAGGCTTTTACGAGAAAAACCCTGGCACCGACATCCCCGTCAAGCAGCTGGATGCCACCACGACCGAAAACTCGCGCGGCATCCGTCTTGGCTACCTGCCCCAGATCCGCGAAATCGAGGAAGGAGAAATGGAAAGCATCTTCTCCGGCAAGGAAACCGCGGAGCAAGGCGTGGCCAATATGAATAAGCGCGGAAACGAACTGCTCGAACGGTTCGAGAAAAGCGTCAAGTAACACAGTGTATTAAAATCGCCACATGGAAAAACGCGTCGTCTTTACACACAAGACACTTCCCTATCTGCTGCTTCTGCCGCAGCTGGCCATTACGGTAGTGTTCTTCTTCCTGCCCGCCGGGCAGGCCATGTGGCAATCGTTCCGTCTGGAGGATCCTTTCGGGCTGTCCTCGCAGTTCGTGGGGTTCTCCAACTTCGCCGAGCTTTTTTCCAGCGACGAATACATCAATTCCTTCAAGATAACCGCCCTGTTCTCTCTGCTCGTGGCAGGCGCGGGCCTGGCCATTTCCCTCCTGCTTGCCGTGATGGCAGACCGCGTCATCAAGGGTGCGGGGGTCTACAAAACACTGCTGATCTGGCCCTACGCTGTAGCCACCGCAGTCGCTGGCGTACTCTGGCTATTTCTGTTTTCGCCATCCGTCGGGATTCTCGCCGTATTTCTCACCAAGCTGAACATAGGCTGGAACCCTCGCCTGAATGGCAACGACGCCATGACGCTGGTGGTGCTGGCCTCCGTCTGGAAACAGATCTCCTATAACTTCCTGTTTTTTCTCGCAGGGCTGCAGTCCATTCCCCGCTCGCTGATTGAAGCAGCCGCCATCGACGGCGCCAGCCCCGTGCGGCGTTTCTGGACCATCGTATTCCCTTTGCTGTCCCCAACAACGTTCTTCCTGCTCATCATCAATGTCATCTACGCGTTCTTCGACACGTTCGCCATTATTGACATCATCACGCAGGGCGGGCCAGGCTCCAGCACATCGATTCTCGTCTACAACGTCTACAACACAGGATTCAAGGGCCTGGATCTTGGTTCATCGGCCGCGCAGTCGGTGATACTGATGCTTATCGTGATAGCGCTGACTATCGTCCAATTCCGCTATATAGACCGCAAGGTCAATTACTGACGCTCCGCGTCCACTATCCGCTATTACGCTCACGCCGACATGATCGAACGCCGCCCCGTACTGGATGTTGTCACCCATATCATTCTGCTGATCGGGGTGGCAATTATCGCCTTTCCAATTTATGTCACCTTCGTGGCCTCCACACAGACAGCCCAAGAAGTGGCTCGCGCGCCGATGTCCTTGCTGCCCGGCTCGCACTTCCTGGAGAACTACTGGACCGTGCTGGCCGGCGGCGCCGCCAACACGCCGCCGGTTGCGCGCATGATGTGGATCAGCACGGTCATGGCGCTGGTCATCGCCATCGGCAAAATCACCATTTCAATGCTGTCCGCGTTTGCGGTGGTCTATTTCCGCTTTCGCTTTCGCATGTTCTTTTTCTGGATGATTTTTGTCACCCTGATGCTGCCGGTCGAAGTACGCATTGCCCCAACCTATAAAGTCGTCGCCGATCTGGGCATGCTCAACAGTTACGCCGGCCTCACACTGCCACTTATCGCGTCGGCAACGGCCACCTTTCTCTTTCGCCAGTTTTTCCTGACCATACCCGATGAGCTCATCGAGGCCGCCCGCATCGACGGCGCGGGGCCCATGCGGTTCTTTTGGGATGTTCTGCTGCCGCTGTCACGCACCAGTATTGCAGCGCTATTCGTCATTCAATTCATCTACGGATGGAATCAATACCTGTGGCCGCTGATTATTACCACTCAGGAAAACATGTATCCCGTAGTGATTGGCATCAAGCGCATGATCGCGGGCGGCGATAGCGTCACGGAATGGAACCTGGTGATGGCGACCGCATTGCTTGCCATGATTCCACCCGTGGCAGTGGTCGTCTTCATGCAAAAATGGTTCGTCAAAGGCCTTGTGGACGCCGAAAAATAAAAACGCCCTGCTTCCTCAACGCTGGACGACACCGAACAGAATCTGGAATCCCATCATGGCAACGCTCAGTTTTCGCAACGTAACCAAGACATACTCGAATGGTGTCCCCGTTATACACGGCATCAATATGGAAGTCTCCGATGGAGAGTTCATCGTCATTGTGGGCCCGTCAGGCTGTGGAAAATCCACGCTGATGCGCATGGTCGCCGGGCTGGAAGGCATCACCGGTGGCGACATCGCGATAGACGGCAAGGTCGTCAACACCCTGGAACCGGCCGAGCGGGACATCGCCATGGTCTTTCAGAACTATGCCTTGTATCCCCACATGAGCGTATTCGACAACATGGCTTATGGCCTGAAAATACGCAAATTCACCAAGACGCAAATCCGTGAAAAGGTGCAGGATGCCGCACGCATCCTCGAACTCACGCATTTGCTGGATCGTCGGCCGGGTCAGCTATCGGGCGGCCAGCGCCAACGCGTCGCCATGGGACGGGCCATCGTGCGCGACCCCAAGGTGTTTCTGTTCGACGAACCCTTGTCCAACCTGGATGCAAAACTACGCGTACAGATGCGTCTTGAAATCCAGAAGCTGCATCGGCGTCTGGGCACCACCAGCCTTTACGTCACGCACGACCAGGTCGAAGCCATGACGCTGGCTCAGCGCATGGTGGTGATGAACAAAGGCATTCCGGAACAAATAGGCACGCCCGTCGAGGTATTCGAGAAACCCGCTTCCATTTTCGTGGCGAGCTTCATTGGTTCGCCGCCCATGAATCTGATTCCGGTCCAGATTGATGACCAGTGCCGCGTCTGTGATGAAAATGGAGCCGTGCTGGCGTTTGATCCTGCACTTGTACCGGCGATGCTCGCCAATCGCAAGGTCATCATGGGAATGCGCCCAGAGCACATCAAGTTGCACGCACAGGGGATACCCGTTCAAATCGAAATGATCGAAATCCTGGGCTCTGAGCAATTGATACACGGGCGGCACGGCGATACACCCATCGTGCTGCGCAGCCCGATCGGCCTGACCAAAGACGATCCGCTGGCAATAGGCGAGGCAGTGCAGATTGGCACCGATGGCCAGCACGCATTGCATTGGTTCGATCCCGACAGCGGCAAGCGCATCGGCGATGAGTTGTTCTGACTGGCGAGGATCCGGGTGTTGATTGCCCGTGTATCGCCTGGTATGCCGGAGCGCTTTCAAAAAAGGGCCGGTGTCAAGCCCTTCATGGAAAACACATGGGGCTTGAAACCATATATGGGGCAATAGGTTAGCTCTGTTTCGTGCCGCTTGCAGGGGATGCGGCGTTGTGGGCTGGGAGCCACATGAGTGCCTGGGGAAAGCAAGCCGAAGCGCGCTGTGGCGAGCCGAATATCAAAGTGGCAACGGACTGGTTTCTCAATCTCGCCTATCGTTTCGCAAGCTGATCGGGCTTATCGCTCATAGGGTCCTTACTGCTTCTGACTTCACTTTCTTGATTTCGTCCCGTCATCGGGGCCGCCCCTTGTATCCAGCCGGCGGTGCCTTTAGAGCTTTCGGAGCCTTGGCTGCTGCCGTGGATTTGAAGATAGAAGGGTCAACTTCAAACACGCTGACAGCGACCTGCTGATTTCCATGCACATGTGCGATGAGACGCTCGTGCTTGGGCAGCGGCACCTGTGCCGTCGATCCGCCAAACTCGCCTGAGTTGGCGAGGACAACCGGTTGGTACATGTGGAAATGCAACGCAGCCACCATATTGTCGAACGTCTGCACATCTTGATTCAGCGCTGCGACCAAGAACATGTCCGATCTGTCACGAAGGTCGGCCACAAGGTCCAAGTCCGTCGCGTCGTAGCAAATGGCCGCTGCAATGCGTGTGCGGGTCTTGGCGCCAATCGGCAACTCGACCAGCGTCACATGTGGCCGGTGGCCCTTCACACCCATCCTCACCTCGTCCTTCATCGGATGCTGCTTGCCTTGCCAAGCGTACTGGAATGCCCGCCCGTGGCCTGCAGACTCAGTTCGAATCAGCCACAGGCCTTGATTGACGATGCCGCCAGCCTTGCGCGAATGAAGGAATGTCAAGCCGGTAAAAATGTTGGCTCGGATCTTGTCTGAAAGTCGCCTCAGCAAAAAGACGTGCTCCGGATGCACGGCCAACTCCGGGAACAGAATGACATCGACTACCGGCTCATCGCTCTTGTTGGATGTAGTTGCATAGCTTGCCGATGACCAGGTCTTGAGCTTCTGATAAGTCAGCCTGCAAACCTCAGCCAGATGGCGGCGATGTTCTGCCAAAGTTCCCGGCGTCCAATGCGTCGGGTCTTTGTCATCAAACTCTTCTCGCCGCGGGCGCATCGGCTGAACGATGGCCACGCGCAATGGCCGATCCTGCAAGGGCTCATGATCATCCACAGGCACCACGTACATCGGTGTATTGCTTCGGTG
Source organism: Allopusillimonas ginsengisoli (assembly GCF_004153455.1). GTDB lineage: Bacteria > Pseudomonadota > Gammaproteobacteria > Burkholderiales > Burkholderiaceae_B > Allopusillimonas > Allopusillimonas ginsengisoli. Next base: position 52,707 of record NZ_SDQE01000015.1, read on the forward strand.
GCCAAACAGTGTGCGCTGGGCCACGATGCGCTCTTGAACGAGCGCAAGCAGTTCGGCTGCGGTCCGGACATCGCCCGCTGCCGACGCTGCGTTTGCGCGAAACTCAACTCCTGGCCATTGCAGGAGCGTCGAAAGCAGGCTGGAGAGCCACGGCGACACTGGCCCAGGCTCGTCCAGCAACCCACGTCCGGAGTTCAAAAGGCCGAAACGACGTTTGAACCAAGTGCTGCGCAGGCCACTGTATCGGCCCACCTCCTCGGTGACAAGGTAGCGACGGCTCGTGAAGTCAAACTCTCCGGTAAGGGCCGAGCGCAGGATACGCCCCAGTCCGTAGAGCCAAGCCTTTTCGGGTGCCACCCAAGGAGGACTGTCGTACAGTGGGTTTGTCGCATCTCCTCCTTCAATTGACTCCACATGCAAGAAGCCCGGCTGCTCAGGCATTTCCGATAGCTTTTGCCAATCCTCGCACCGAAGCATGATGTCAACGGCGCTCTTCCCCGCAGACAACTGCTCTTCCACGCCCTGGTATCGAAGTAACGCATCAGCGAGCATGAGCAGAGAATTTTCTTGGTCGAAAAGGTTGTTAGGCTCGCTGATGATTTGCAGGAGGGACTGAACACCCTTCAACTTAGCCGGATGCCTCCGAGAGTTGCTTTGCCGCTTGGTGGCTTGGACCAAAGCGGCTGGCACAAACTGGCGCCAGTTTGCGGCCCGTCGCCCATTCAGCGCTGCCATCAACAAATCCGGACGACTCAGCGCCACGGATTGCACAACATCCTCCCGAATCCCTTCTTCATCTGTGCGCCGCAACCCTTCCGACAACCACACACCGAAGCGCCGTACATTCGGCTGCAATTGCTGCGCCACGATCGCTAAGGGTATGACATCTCTCAGCGCTTCACCTCGCACGGGCTCAAACAGAGCCGCGCGTTGCAATGCGGCGTACGCCTGTACCTCGGGGGCAACTTCGACCACCATAGCGAGTGACGCATCACCGATAGAAGCCAGATACAGGCGGGCCTGCTGGCGGAGATACCAAGGCGATGAAGTCCGTTCAGTCAAAATGCGACGCGCTATTCCGCCGAGATCCTCGCGGTAACCTTGAATATCAACGCCCTCCGGGTAATCCTCCGGCTCACGGAAGCCAGTCTCCACCGCACCCGCTCGCAAAAGATCCGCCAGAACATACTCTGCTACGCGCACTTGCCTGCGCTTTGCTGCGTCCAGACCCGCCGCCACGTCGAAAAGCTTGATGCTGAGTGCCTCGGTCACGGGACTCAACAGGCGGGGGTGAGGGAACAGGTCCAAGCCACACCGCAGCAGCAAGACCAGCGCAGGATTCTCGGCCCAGCATTTGATGAGCTTGCGTGCCGTCGATTCGAACTCATGAGACAGCACCACTCCCTGTGTCACGTGGTCACTAATAGTCTCGGATGAGCCAGCCGGACTTTCGAGATCCGTCATCGCCAACCGATGCCGCATCAACTGGGCAATTCGCGTCGCGACGAACCGCTTCACGGTGTCGTCTCTCACGTCAGTGTTGGGCACAGCAACCGTAGCCAAGCCCAATCGAGATGGCGCGGGATCGGCGACGCTTTCAATCTGCTCAGATACCCACAATAGCCCATCAAGGCCGCCCGCCGCCTGTGCCAGAGACTCTAGGTCAAAGGTCCCACTCAACTCTGCGTTAAGCATCTCCATCAAAGCGGACACGTGACTCTGCGCCGAGATCGCTCGGTATGAGGTGGCCACACACTTATCTAACGACAGTTCAAGTGATCTCCGCGCACCCATGCGCTCGCAATGTGCCTTCAGAACTGAGGTCACATAACTTTTGACATGTTCCAACAACGCAGCCTGCCCAAGCCCGCCAGCCCCACTCTTGGCCTCGAAAACGAGACGCATGTCATCGACATATCTGCAGTAGTCCAGCAGCTTGACGTCGTCGCCGACCATGGTCCCATCGGCTACAGACTTTTGCATGTCGCGGTCGAAACGAATCAAATACGCGTTTGCCAGAAAGCCCGAGGCGACGAGCCCTTGGGGCAACCCGAGCTCAAGCTCTTGATGCTCTTCGCCGCGAATCAGTGCGGCCTCTTGCTGATCATCAGCGCGCCACTGCCAAGAGAAGATTCGCGCAACTCGCTCCCAGAATTGTGCGTCTGCCGCCGCCCAGTCAGGCAACCCGTGTTCCGCCTGATGCTCCTCCTCGAAGACCTTCAACTCTGCGAGCAAGGCATCGCGATCGACATGATCAAAGAACGACTTGATATCCAAAGACACCACGAACAGCTCTCGTCGTGGCCGCAGTCGATGCGCCAAATCCGCACAGACCCGTCGAGGGCGTGCGAGGAACGCCCGGTAATCTTGGAAGTACTGGCGATATGTTCTGCTGTTTCCCCAGGAAAATTTGGCGCGGGGCCGGACGCCAGCATTGACTACCCATGTGCAGTGCAGCCGATTGCCATAGCTCACCACCCCACTGGCGCGCATTGCCCCTATATCTGCGCCCGTCGTATCGCCCTGCGCAGACTCAACAGCCTCCGCCAAGCACATCATTACCGCCGTCGCCAAGGTTTGGTCACGAATAGACAAGTGGGCCAGTGGTCGCAGCTTCAGGCGTGGCTGTTCTTGTTCTGTCTGCACACCAGGATTTTCTCCCAGACTTGGCTCGCTGGGCGTCCAATCGTCAAACGTCGGCTCACTGCCTAGGTCATCGACGTTAAGCTCCAACAATTGTTCGGAAGTAATCGTGGGTATCGGGCGAAACCACCAATGAGCGTTCTTGGGCGCGGGAACGAGCTGCAAATCCTTCGGTCGGAAATCGGCTTGGCAAACTTGAGCTGCCCAATGCTTTAGCTGATTTTCCAGGTCGATAGTTGAAGCATCTAACTCCAAAACATCCGCATACCAGTTATGGCGGCGGATGTAGGTATGCGACTTCTTCCATGCTTGTGCGAGGACAACCACATCACAGAGCTTATCGCCTTTTGGCGGAAGATCTCGATACTCTTCTTTGATAATAGACACTCATTCCCCTTGTTCTTGTTGCGCACGCGCCCCGAACACCTGACAGCATACGAAGTCAAACTAAAGCCCATCAGGTTAGGATCAATCTGCAGCATGGATTGCAATACCTGCGCTGCGCATTAGGCAAATTCAACGCAAAATGTGGCGCGCCGCAGTGCTTCTAGGGCACAACAGATGCTGTCATGACGATGCGTTGAGTTGGTCCACTCCAGGCATTATAAAATTTAGTTTGTATTTTGTTACCTCCTGTTTAGTTTATCTTTTTCTGAATCCCCGATCTCCCGCCATGAACGCCCCCAGCATGTACGGGATCAGTGTCGCCGCATCGACCGCCTCGCCATACGCCTGCGCGTGCAGCGAGGCGTAGCGGTCGAGGTCGGCTTTCAGGCTGGCCGGGCAAGCGAAGGTCAGCTTGATGCTCTCGGTCTTGGGCAGCGGACCCAGCCGCAGTTTCCTGGTCGTGCTCATCGTGAAGTCCCCTTGTTGAAGAAAAGCGGCTGATAAGGCCGCAACACCAGATCACGGTTCACGATGATGCGCACCGGCAAGCCCGGGCGGCTGGTCAGCGTGGGCTGGATGTAGAGGTTGCGCCGGGTCACTTCCTGGCCGACTTGGTTCACAGTGTCCTGCAGGCTGTCGCGCCCGGCGATGATGACGCGATCACCGTCCTGGCGGTTCTCGGGCGCGGCCAGTTCGGCACCGACGCCCAGCAGCGTGGTCAGCACCGCACCGGCAAAAATCCGATCCCAGTGCCAGTCCACGTCGTCTTCCAGACCGGCATAGCCTGCCGGGTCGGTGCCGATCAGGTTGTCGAGCGTGAGCGAAGACGTGTCCGGCAGGATGATGCGGTTCCACACCACCTGCACGCGGCTCTGGCCGTAGCTGACCTGGCTGTTGTACTTGCCCAGGATGCGCGAACCCTGCGGGATCAGCAGGAACTTGCCAGTGGCCGTGTCGTAGATCGGTTCCGTCACCGTGGCGATCACATCGCCCGGCAGGTCGGACTTGATGCCCGTAACCAGCGCCCCGGCAATGACCGTTCCGGCCATCACCTGATACGGCGAGGTGGGCATTTGCAGGTTGCCGGAATTGCGGGTTTCCGTAGAGCCGCCTGTCAGGAACGCCTCTTTCTGGTCTTGCCGGTTCTGCACGGCAGTCGGATCAGCAGGCTGGGCCGCCGTGGAGGCCGGGCCAGCGGCCAGTGGATCGAAGGCGGCATTGGCAGCGAAGCCTGGCGCGGCAGCGACCTGCGACTGCGCCACGGGCGCAGCCTGTGGGGAGCCGGTGCGGAAGAACACCGATGAAGCTGCCGCCGCTTCTTCCTCCTTGCGCAGCGCATCGTTGGGGTCGTAACCCGGCGCGGCATAGGTGGCGGCGACCGGCTGCTGCGAATTGACGATGGCTGGCCCCAGGTCGCCGGGCAAAGGAGGCCCCAGCTCCGGCACGTCAGGCGGCAGCGCTGGCAGCTTGGAATAGTCCGTCGGCAGCGCATCCAGCCCTTCCGACTTCGAGACACGATCCACGTTGTACAACTCGGTGGATTCGCCCGCGCCGCGTTGCTGCGGTTGCAGCGACCAGATCAGTGCGCCCATCACGCCGACCGACAAGCCTCCGGCGAGGATGGCCAGCGTGCGCCGGTTCAGGCGCGTGACCGGGCGCGGTTGGGCGCGCAGCGCCACCGCCTCGGGTGCCTCCTTGTCCGCCTGCGGCGTGGCAAGGTCGGGAGTATCGTCCTGGCTCATGTTCAGTTCCTCCCGGCGATGCCATCCGTGCGCTCGATGCGCACCGCGTCGCCCTTGTCGGCCCCCAGGCGCAGTTCGGCCGCGCCGAACAGCCGATCCACGATGTAGTACGGCGAGCGGAAGCGATAGTTCACCAGTTGCCCGTCGCCCTGCGTGCCGATGACAAACAGCGGCGGCAACTCGCCCTGGGCGATGCCTGCCGGGAACTGGATATATACCTTCTCGCCGTCATCGAAGGCGCGCAGCGGCTTCCACGGCGGATTGCTGCCGCTGATTGCATAGCTAAAGCGGATGTTCTCCAGAGACAGGCCCGCATCGACCGGCGCGGCAGCGCTGGCGGCCTGCGCCTGGCGCTGCAAGGCCAGCATCCGATCTTTGGGATAGTCCCAGGACACCGACGCCATCCATGCCTTGTCGGTCGACGTCAGTTCCAGCAGGTACGTCCTGCGGCTGGTGGTGATGACCAGATTGGTCTTCAAGCTGGAACGAATAGGCTTTACCAGCACATTGACGCGCAGATCGGTACCGCTACCGCTGGAGGTGTCGCCCACGATCCAGCGCACCGTGTCGCCGGCAGCGACCGTCACCAGTTCCTCGCCGGGCTGGAGCGCGATCACCGTCACGCGGCCCACGGCCGCATAGACCTGGTAGAGCGCGCCATCCGTGAAGGGCCAGACCTGGATCGCATTGACGTAGCCTTCGCGGGTTGGTGCGATGCGTGCTTCGGCATTGGCGCGGGAGACGCGCACCTTCTCGTCGGCGGGCTCCGGTGCCACCGGGGCCGCATCAACGTCCGGCAGCGGCTTCAACTGCGCGGGCAATGCCAACGGTTCGGGCACAGCCACGACTTCGATGGGCTTGGGCGGCTCGGGCAATGGCTGCGCCTGCACCGGCTCATCGAGCGAGATCACCGGCGGCGGTTTGCCCTGCGTGGCGCAGCCCGCAAACAGGACAGTCGATGCCAGCAGGATCTCCGGCAATACGGTTCTACGGAAACGTGCATTCATGGTTTGGCTCCTTCAGAAGAATCCAGTTCACGGCTCCACGACAGGCCATTGACGTAGATGCCCAGCGGGTTGCGGCGCAGGCGTTCTTCGGTGCGCGGGGTCTGCTGCACGATGGACACCACCGCCGTCCATCGCTCCAGCCCGGCAGCCGCACCATTGACGTAACGGCGTTCCGTCCAGCGCACGTTGAACGACGCATCGCTGGCGCGAACCACACTGGTGATCTGCACCGTCACCGACTCCTTGCCGATGCGGGCGAACGGGTCATTCACCCGCGCGTAGTCGTTGAGCACCGCCGCGCCCCGGTCGGTGGTGTAGTCATAGGCATCGAGCCAGTTCTGGCGCACGACGATGGGGTCGATGGACAGCGAGCGCACCAGCGTCACGAAGCGCGCGATGTGGTGCGCCGTCTGCGCATCGGTGGGCCGGTACGGCGTGGCCGCTTCGCCCACGGTGCGCACCTGGCCGGACTGATCCACCTCGATGACATAGGGCGTGACGATGGACTGGGCCGAGCGCCACACCAGGCCACCGGCCATCAGCAGCGCGAGCGCCAGGCAGCCGAAGGCCATCAGCCGCCAGTTCTTGGCCTGCACGCGGGCCGAGCCGATGCGCTCGTCCCAGACCTGGGCAGCGGCTTGATACGGGGTGGCAGGCTGCGGCGTATCGGCATAGCGCATCTGCGGTCGTTTGAATCGCATGGAGTTCTCCTTGAAAGTCAGTTATCGGAATCCCGCAGGCTCGGGCCTTGGCCCGAGCCGCCGCCATCGCCACCGCGCAGCGTGTGCGCGGCCGTGGTGGTGGCCTGGGTGAGTTGTTGGCGGCGTTGCAGGCGCTTGGCCCAGCCGGGTTGTTCCTGCTTCTGCGCGTTGGCCGTGTCACCATCGGCATCGCCTGTGGTGGCCTGCCCGGAACTGGCGGCACCACTGCCTGAACCGCCATCGGTGCCGGAGCCTTGCCAGCCTGCTTTGAATGGCGCGGCAGCCTTGGCCGCCGCTGCCTTGATACCAGCACCTGCGCGTTGGCCTGCCGCCTGTGCGCCGCCCTTGGCGACATTGCCTAGCCCTGCCACTGCACCCTTGGCCCCGCCGCCCGCAGCGGTAGAACCGGCCTGGAAAGCCGACTTCGCGCTGCCAGCCGCCGAGGTCGCGGACCGCGCGCCAGCCCCGGCGAGCTTGGCGGCAGCCGGTGCCATGCGAGCCCCGGCCATCACGGCACCGCCCACGCCAGTTGCCGCAGCACCTACGGCCACCGCCGCGCCTGCTGCAGCCACAGCAGCACCGGCCATCGCGCCTGCGCCAAGCTGCGGTGCACCGGATACCAGCCCGGTGGCAATGCCAGGGCCGAAGATCCCCAAGGCCAGCAGCGTGAGCGAGGCCAGCATGATGACCACCGCATGGTCGATGGACGGCTCGGCGGGATGTACCTGGAACTCGGCGAACAGGCCCGAGCCGATGCCGACGATAACGGCCAGCACCAGCACCTTGATGCCCGAGGACACCACGTTGCCCAGCACCTTCTCGGCGAGGAAGCTGGTCTTGTTCCACAGCGCGAACGGCACCAGTACGAAGCCCGCGAGCGTGGTCAGCTTGAACTCGATCAGCGTGATGAAAAGCTGGATCGCCAACACGAAGAAGCACAGGATCACCACCGCCCAGGCCAGGAACATGACCACGATGGGCGTCATGTTCACGAACACTTCGGGGAAGCCCGCCATGTCACTGATCTGCTCAAGGATCGGCGCTGCCGCGTCGATGCCGGTCTTGGCCAAGCGTCCCGGTTGCAGGAATTCGCCCATGCTCATCGTCGAGCCGCTGGCCGTCAGGCCCAGGCCCGCGAACGAACGGAAGACGATGCTGGCCAGCCAGTTGAAGTTGTTGATGATGTAGGCGAAGGCGCCGACGTAGAGCACCTTGCGCAGCAGCTTGGCGATCACGTCGTCGCCCTGGCCGGTGGCGTGGCTCATCGCCCAGTACAGCCCAGCGATGGTCATGTCGATGACGATCAGCGTGGCGGTGAGGAACGCGACTTCGCCCTGCAGCAGCCCAAAGCCCGAGTCGACGTAGCGCGAGAAGGTGGCAAGAAAGCGGTCGATCACTGTCACGTCATTCATGGCACGTCCCCCTCGAAGGGCATGGCGTCCTGGTCACTGATGGGTGTGTCGAAGCTCGGCGGGATCGGCGGCAGATCGGCCAGCGTGCGGAACTCGTCAGGCCCGGTTTCACCGGCGAAAAAGCGCCGCCGGAAAGCGTCGGCCGCGGCCAGGCAGGCGTCTTCGCCTGCGGCCGTCCTATCGGCGGCACACTGCTCACGCAAAGCCTTGAGCCGCACGGGATCGACGGCCAGGGCAGCGGCCAGGTCTTCGGTCGGCTGCTGACTGCAAGCGACCAGCAGCACGGGAAGCAGCAAGGAAACGCATCGCATGGCCGTCTCCTGTCAGTTGCCGTAGAAATCCACGCGCTGCGGCGTGTAGGGCGTGCCATCACCCAGAAAGCGGCGCGTCACTTCACGGCCACGTTCGACAGCCGCCGCTTGGCGTGCCAGTTCCAGTGCGGCGGCGCGTTCCTGCGTGATCTGGAGTTGCTGCGCCTGGATGGACTGCTTAGCCTGCAAGGCCAGAAGCTGGTTGGTCGCCTGCATGGCTTGCAGCGCGCCGGTGGCGGACTGACTCTGGCTGACCAGATCGGACAGCGCGCTTTCGTCTTGCGCCAGGTTCTGCGACACCTGCGCCTGCATCCGCATCGCGGTATGCAGGCCATCGAGCGTGTTCTTCCAGCGCTCGCGGGCATCGCGGAACATCTGGTCGCCGCTGATGGTGGCGGCGTACTGCTCCGGGTACAGCCGCGCGAAATCCCGGTCGAGGTTCTGCACGTCGTAGGCCAGCCCTTGCGCCTCGGCGATCAGGCGTTCGGTCGTGGCCAGCGTCGAGCGCAGGCGATTGACGATGTTGAAGTCCAGATTCGCCAGGTTGCGTGCCTGGTTGATGAGCATTTCCGCTTCGTTCTGGAGCTGCTGAATCTGGTTGTTGATCTGCTCCATCGTGCGGATGGCCGTCAGCGTGTTCTGCACGAGGTTGGTGGGATCGACCACCACCCATTGCGCCTGGACGGTGGAGACGGTGCAGAGCATGGCCGCGACGGTGGCGGCGAGAAGACGCTTTTTCATGGCTGGTTCTCCGACGGTTGGGACAGGAAAGAAGCCGCCGCCGGTGAGGACGGCAACAGGTCTGCGGCCCAATCGAGGCCGCGATGCCGCAACCAGGCACCGGCGAAGCCCGGTGTGCCTGCGTCCAACAGCACACGATCCATGTCGCGTTGGTCTTGCGGGGTGGAAGCCCCGGCGAAGGCCAGCGTGGCTGGCCCCAGGTCGAGGTCGAACAGGCGATTGCCCAGGCGCGATTGGTAGTAGTAGTCACGCTTGGGCTGCGCGCTCGCCACGATCTCGATCTGGCGCGAGTTGAGCCCGAAGCCTTGGTAGATCACGCGGATCTGCGGCTCGGTGGCCTGTGGGTTAGGGAGAAAAATCCGGCTGGCGCAGCTTTCGATCACTGCCGGGGCAATGCTCGAATCCTTGATGTCGGCCAGCGACTGCGTGGCGAAGATGACGCTGACATTCTTCTTGCGCAGCGTCTTGAGCCACTGGCGGATGCGGGCGGCGAACACCGGGTCATCGAGGAACAACCAGGCTTCATCGAGGATCAACAGCGTGGGCGCGCCGTCGAAGCGCTCGTCGAAACGGGCGAACAGGTAGCCCAGCACGGCCAGCACCGCTGCCTTGCTGTGCATCAGTTCCTCCATCTCAAAGCCCTGCACGCTGCCGGAACCCAGCCGGTCAGCATCGGCGTCCAGCAACTTTCCGTGCGCCCCACCCAGCACATAAGGAGCGAGCGCCTGGCGCAGTGCGTTCGATTGCAGCAGCACCGACAGGCCCGTCAGCGTGCGCTGCTCTGCTGGCGCACCTGCGAGGCTGCCGAGTGCCGACCAGATCGCGGCCTTCTCGTCCGGGCCGATGGCGACACCTTCATGCAGCAGGCGGCCTTCCACCCATTCGGCGGCCCAGGTGCGGTAGCCTTCCTGGTCGATGCGGGCCAATGGCTGAAACGCAATCGCCCCGTCATTGCCGAGGTCGTAATGCTCGCCGCCCAGCCCAAGGATGGTGGCGCGCATCGAGCGCCCCATATCGAAGGCGAAGATGCGCGAGCCGGGATAGCGGCGGAACTGCATCGCCAGCGTGGCCAGCAGCACCGACTTGCCCATGCCGGTCGGCCCCGCGACCAGCGTGTGGCCCACGTCGCCGATATGCGTCACCAGCCGGAACGGTGTCGCGCCATCGGTGCGGGTGACGATCAGCGGCGGGCCATCCAGATGCGCGTTCTTCTCTGGCCCGGCCCACACCGCCGACAGCGGCATCATGTGCGCCAGGTTCAACGTGGAAACGATGGGCTGGCGCACGTTCGCATAGGCGTTGCCGGGAATCGAGGACAGCCAGGCATCCACTGCGTTGAGCGTTTCGGGAATGGTCACGAAGCCCCGGCCCTGGATGACGCGCTCCACCATGCGCAGCTTCTCGTCGGCCACGGCCGGGTCGGCGTCGAGCACCGTCACCGTGGCGGTGAGATAGCCGAAAGCCACCTGATCGCTTCCCAACTCCTGCAAGGCGGCATCGGCATCGGCGGCCTTGTTGTTGGCGTCGGTATCGACCAGCGGGCTTTCCTGCTGGAAGATGGTTTCGCGCAGCAGCGCGACGACGTTCTTGCGCTTGGCGAACCACTGGCGGCGCAGGCGGCCCAGCTCTTTTTCCGCCTCAGCTTTGTCGAGGCAAAGGAACCGGGTTGCCCAACGATAGCCAAAACCCAGGCGGTTGAGGTCGTCCAGAATCCCCGGCCAGGTCGAGGTCGGAAAGCCCCGCACCGACACCACGCGCAGGTGCTGGTCGCCCAGCATGGGCGCCAGACCACCGACCAGGGCGGAGTCGGCCAACAGTGCGTCGATATGGAACGGCACGTCGGGCACACCGACGCGATAGCGCCGCGTGGACACCGTGGTGTGCAGGTAAGTCAGTGTCTGGCTGTCATCCAGCCAGGCAATTTCCGGCATCACGCCGTCGAGCAGGTCGAACACACGATCGGTTTCTGCCACGAAGGCTTCAAGCCGACCTTGCCAGTCCACACCGTCGCCCGGCGCGTTCTCATAGAGCATCTTGGCGGCGCGGGCGCGGGATTCTTCTGGTGGCAGATAAGCCAGCGTGAGGTGATAGGCGCTCTCGTAGTGATGGCCGGATTCCTCGAAGGCCGAGCGGCGTTCTTCCTCCACAAGCCAGGACAACGGCTCGGGGAAGTCGGAACGTGGATAGCCTGCCGCTGCGCGGCGCTCGGCCTCGATAAACAAGGCCCAGCCCGATCCCAGGCGGCGCAGTGCGTTGTTGAGCCGCGCCGACGTGGCGATCAGCTCGCCTTGCGTGGCGCTGTCCAGATCCGGCCCACGAAAGCGCGCCGTGCGCTGGAAACTGCCATCCTTGTTCAAGACGACACCCGGCGCGATCAGTCCGGCCCAGGGTAGCCAGTCGGCCAGCAGTGCGGGCCGCTGGCGGTATTCGGCAAGGTTCAGCATGTCGGCACTCCCCTATGCGTCCAGCAGCGGCTTGTGCTTGATGTGCCGGGCGAAGACCTGCATGAACTGCGGATCGACACGCGCGCCCCAGACCGCCAGCGAATGGCCGGCGATCCACAGCACCACGCCGGGAATCCACAGTTGCAGGCCCAACCCGACGGCGGCAGCCAGCGTGCCGTTGGCGATCGCCACGGTGCGCGGAGCACCGCCTAGCAGAATCGGCTCGGTTAGCGAGCGATGCAGCGGCACTTCAAAGCCCGGAAGATCGGTGGCCGTGCTCATACGACGGCCCCGCCGGAGAAGCTGAAGAACGACAGGAAGAAGCTCGAAGCCGCGAAGGCGATGGACAGGCCGAAGACGATCTGGATCAGCTTGCGAAAGCCCCCCGACGTGTCGCCGAAGGCCAGCGCCAGGCCCGTCGCAATAATGATGATGACCGCGACGATGCGGGCCACCGGCCCCTGGATGGATTCGAGGATGGATTGCAGCGGGCCTTCCCAGGGCATCGAGGAACCGGCGGCCTGCGCCGTTCCCGCCAGCAACAGCATCAATACCGCGAGCAGCAGCCCTTGTCCTGCGGGGCGGGCCAGGCGGTGCAAACGCGCCAGCATGGGCAGCGGGGAAAGCGGATTGTCAGAAAAACGGAAAGCATCAACGTGCGTCATGGCAGTTCTCCAGAGGATTGGTCGGGGGACGGGGAAGGAACAGGCGGCAGCTCGGGAAACGGTGCTTCCAGCGCATCCGCCAGGCGGTAGCCCGCGCCGTCGAAACCGACGACACGAGAAATGGTTTCGACATGGCGCTTGCGACCACGGCCTGCGATGTGGATGACGACGTTGACCGCCTCGGCGATCAGGGCGCGGGGCGGATTCACCGCGACTTCCAGGATCAGTTGCTCTAGGCGCAGCAGCGCGCCCAACGCGGAGCCGGCATGAATGGTGGCGATGCCACCGGGGTGGCCCGTGCCCCAGACCTTCACCAGATCCAGCGCTTCGCCGCCGCGCACTTCGCCGACGATCACGCGATCCGGGCGTAGCCGCATCGTGGCGCGCACCAACTCCTGCATCGACACCACGCCCGCGCGGGTGCGCAGGGGTACGTGGTCACGGGCCGCGCATTGCAGTTCGATGGTGTCTTCGAGCACCAGCACGCGGTCGCCGGTGGCGGCGATCTCGGCCAGCAAGGCATTGGCCAGTGTGGTCTTGCCGGTACTGGTGCCTCCGGCGATCAGGATGTTCTGCCGCTCGCGCACGGCATGACACAGGAACTCGGCCTGCCCAGCGGTCAGGATGCCATCGGCCACATAGCGATCCAGACCGATGATGCTCATGGCACGCTTGCGTAGCGCAAAGGCTGGGCCGGGTGCGGCGGGCGGCAAGATGCCCTCAAAGCGCTCACCGGTTTCTGGCAGTTCGGCGGTCAATAGCGGTTGGCCGCGATGCACCTCCGCTCCAACATGGGCGGCGACCAGTCGGATGATGCGTTCGCCATCGGCTTCGGGCAGTTCGACTCCAAGCGGCGCACGGCCAGAGGACAGCCGATCCACCCACAATGTCCGGTCGGGGTTGAGCATCACTTCCACCACGTCCGGGTCTTCCAGCGCAGCAGCGATCACCGGCCCCATCGCCGTGCGCAGCATCTGGATGCGGCGATCCTGGGACGCCGCAGCGGATGAGCGTGGATCGGGCGGGATCTGTGGAACGGCACTCATGACGCACGCTCCGCAGTGCGTTCATGGGCGGCTGCCATCGCCGCCGAGTCACCCATGCGCATGGGGTCGGGGTGCAGCTCTTCCACCACGTCGCGCACCAGGCTGCGGCCACGCAGCAGGTGACGGCCCAACTGTTCGACGAACTGCTCGAAACGCGCCTTGCCCTGAGCGCGAGCCGCATCCTGATGGGCTTCGGGTACCGGCGTACTGACGGTCAGGTAGTAGCGGATGAACAGCGCCAGCGTTTCGATCTGGATGTTCTGGTCGCGCTCCAGGCGCTCGGCTTGCCGCGACAGGCGATCCAGACGCTTGGCAATGGCGGCCTCGCGCTGGTCGCCGGCATCGGGCGACAGCCAGGACGCCAAGGCAGCGGCGACGATGCTGGACTTGGATACGCCTTTCTTGGCGGCCAGCTCGTCCAAGCGTTTGGCGTGCTCGTGCTGGATGAACAGGTTCAATCGGTATTGGCTCATAGGTCGATTCCGTCGTTGGGGTCGAGGGACGCCAGCCGCGCCGTGCGTTGCAGGGCGGGGTCGAGCTGGCCGGGAAGCACCGGGGGCATGTCGTCGTCATCGAGCAGCGACAGGTCGCTGGTCGGGGCATCCATCGCGGGGATATAGGCGATGGCTTCGGACAGTTCCGGCTGGCGGCGTGGGCCGCCGTCGTCGGTCGAACCCAAGGCCTCCAGGTCATCGCTGGATGCCGTGGCCGGTGGCGCAGGAACCGCAGGTATTGCCAGGCCTCTCCAGTCGTCAGGTCGTGCAGGCGGCACATCGGCATAGCGACCTGCCGTCACCGCAGGCGGCGGAAATACCCGTTGCTTGAAATTGGCGTCGGCGAAATAGCGCAGCTTCTTCGCCTTGATCGGCGCGACGCTGGACACCATCACCACCGCTTCATCGGTCGGCAGTTGCATCACTTCGCCCGGCGTCAGCAGTGGCCGTGCCGTCTCCTGCCGCGACACCATCAGATGCCCCAGCCACGGCGCAAGCCGGTGGCCTGCGTAGTTGCGCTGGGCGCGTAACTCAGTGGCCGTGCCCAATGTTTCGGAAATGCGTTTGGCCGTCCTTTCGTCGTTGGTGGCGAAGGTCACGCGCACATGGCAGTTGTCCAGAATCGAATGGTTCTGGCCGTAGGCTTTGTCGATCTGGTTGAGCGACTGCGCGATCAGGAAGCTGCGGATGCCATAGCCCGCCATGAACGCCAGCGCCGTCTCGAAGAAATCGAGCCGACCCAATGCCGGAAACTCGTCGAGCATCAGCAGCAGCTTGTGGCGGCGTTCGATCCCATCACTGCCATCCAGCGATTCGGTGAGCCGCCGGCCGATCTGGTTGAGGATCAGCCGGATCAGCGGTTTGGTGCGCGAAATGTCCGACGGCGGCACCACCAGGTACAGCGACACAGGATGTTCCGCAGCGATCAAGTCGGCAATGCGCCAGTCACAGCGCGAAGTGACTTCGGCCACGGTCGGATCGCGGTACAGGCCGAGGAACGACATAGCAGTGGAGAGCACGCCCGAGCGCTCGTTGTCGCTTTTGTTGAGCACTTCGCGGGCAGCGGATGCAACGACGGGATGCTGGGCATCGCCCAGGTGTTTGGTCGTCATCATCCGGTGCAAAGTCAGCTCGAACGGACTGGCCGGGTCGGACAGGAAGTTGGCGACGCCGCGCAGCGTCTTGTCTTCGCCCGCATAAAGCACATGCAGGATGGCGCCGACTAGCAGCGCGTGACTGGTCTTCTCCCAGTGGTTGCGTTTCTCCAGCGCACCTTCGGGATCGACCAAGATGTCGGCGATGTTCTGCACGTCGCGCACCTCATGCGCGCCGCGCCGCACTTCGAGCAGCGGGTTGTAGGCCGCCGAACCGGCATCGGTCGGGTTGAACAGCAGGCAGTGGCTGAACCGACTGCGCCAGCCAGCGGTGATTTGCCAGTTCTCGCCCTTGATGTCGTGGATGACGGCGGACGCGGGCCAGGACAGCAGCGTCGGCACCACCAGGCCCACGCCCTTGCCGGAGCGCGTCGGCGCAAAGGTCAGGACGTGTTCCGGCCCTTCGTGCCGCAGGTAGTGGCCGTCATGCTGACCAAGAAAGACGCCGGCGGGCTGCGTCAGCCTGGCCTTGCGAATGTCGGCGGCATCGGCCCAGCGGGCCGAGCCATAGGTCGTCACCTTGCGCGCCTGGCGCGAGCGCCACACCGACATGGCGATGGCGACCACCACGGCAAACAGGCCGCTTCCCGCCGCGATCATGCCGCCGGTGTCGAACACCTGAGGCGCGTAGGCATCGAAGAAGAACCACCACTCGAACAGCTTCCACGGGTAATAGACCGGCGTACCGTGGAAGTCGAACCAGGGCGAGCCCAGGCGTAGCTGGTAGCCCAAGGCGGCGGCAGTCCATTGCGTGGCACCCCACACACCGGCGATCACGATGCCGAACACGGCGGCGATCTGCCCGAACAACACACCCTGAGCCTGCATACCTTGGCCTCCAATTTCTCCTGCGCTGCTTCCCCGTGGAAAGCGCGGCACAAAGGCGTGCCGCATGCGTCAGGATCGGTGCCGATTCAGTGCCGGTCAAAGACCGTTATCGGCAGCAAGGTGATGCAAAAAGCATGGTTTCATGCAGGGACGAAGCCAATAAAAAGGCCGCAGGCGTAAGCGCGCTGCGGCGTGTCGAGAAAGAAAAATAGGATGTGAGGCAAGCCGCCAACAGTCAGAACCTGGGCGGCGTCTCCGGTGGTGTGTAAGGCACCTTGCCGTTGCCGAAGAAGCGCTTGTTCGTCGCCTCGGCCACCCGATTGCACAGCACGTCGCTCATCGTGAGACGCTCGGTCTTGCACTGGCGGCGCAGATCCTTCAACCGCTCGGGATCGGCGGCCAGCTCTTCCACGGTCGGTACATTGGCTGCCTGTTTCGGTGTTTCGGACTGGCCGCAAGCGGACAGCGCGGCGACCAACAGGAATGGGGCGATCTGCTTCATGGTCATGACTCGACCTCCTCTTGGGGATCGGGTTCAAGGGGTGGCGTGGCTCTGATGCCGTCCGGCGATTCGATCGCCTGTACGCGCTCGATAAAGCGTGACAGCACGTCCGAGAATTCGCCTTCTCGGTGCAGTACGTAGGTCGTCAGCAAAGGGGAACGGCCTGCCAAGGGACGGGCGACCACACCCGACTCTCGGCTGGCCATGATGTATGGCGCTCCAGTCAGCCCCAGCGCAAAGCCCGCCGACACCAGCGCCATCATCAAATCACACGAGGCCACGCGCTCGGCAACCAGCGGCTCCATATCCACCCGTCGCAGCACGCGCTCGACCTGACGCGCATGGCCTTCGCACACTTGCAGGTCGCACAACACCAGTGGGTAGCGCAGCACTTCTTCCAACGGGATGCGCTTGTGCTTGAGTAGCGGATGGCGCGCAGGCACCGCCACCATCAGCACATCGCTCCAAACGGCTTCGGCAGTGATGCCCTCTCCAACTTCATCGGACTGGGCAAAGCCCACGTCGTACAGGTCGTCATGCAGTCCCTTGATCTGCTGCGACAAGGGCACCTCGAACAGGCGAATCTCGACTTCGGGTTCTTCCTGCCGACACAGCGCCAGCAAGGACGGCAGGCGCGACGGCGTGATGCCGTCGGACAGTGCGATACGCAACTGACCGTGGAAGCCGTTGGTGGCTGCATTCACGCTATCCCGCGCCTGCTGCAAGGCGGTGAAGATGCGCGGCACATGCGCAAGGAACAGCTTGCCCGCCCGCGTCAGCCGCGTGCTTCGGCTGGTGCGGACGAAAAGTTGTTCCCCCAGGTCTTCTTCCAGCTCCTTGATGGTGCGTGACAGCGGGGATTGCTCGATATGCAGCCGCTCTGCCGCGCGGGCGAAGTGGAGTTCTTCGGCCACGGCCAGGAAGCAACGCAGGTGCCGAAGTTCCATAGTGGTGGCTCACACAACGGACAGCACTTCCGATAGTGCCTTGCGAGGTTTTTGCGGCCAATTTCCTGCTGCGGGATGGCCGACAGCGACAATCATCACCGGCAATTCGTTGGCGGAAATCCCAAACTCAAGAGTTACTTTCGTTGCATCGAATCCGCTCATGGCGCATGAGCCCAGGCCCATTGCCTGAGCGGCCAACATGAGCGTCATGGACGCCAGGGAAGCTGAGCGGACTGCCTCGTCACGCTGCAAGGCGGGATCCGCAGTATGGGATATGCTGGCCTGAGCCACCCACCCATCAACCATCTTCTGCTCCATAATTTTTGCGTCCACACTAGGTTTCAGAGCTGCGGCCAACTGCGTATGCGCTGCCAGCTTGCCACAGACGATGAAGGCGACAGACGCATCTACGACTTTTTGCTGTTCAAAAGCAGCAGCTTTCAGGCGCTCTTTAGCAGCCTCGGACTGCACAGCGATGAATCGCCAGTTCTGCATGTTATATGCCGATGGTGCTTTGGTCGCATGATTGACCAAAGCGGCAATCACATCGCCACCCAAAGGACGATTCGGCTGAAAGTGATTGATTGATGCACGAGATTCAACAACGTTGTGAATAGAATTTGTCATGTGAAGGTCCAGTGAGAAAATAAATTCAAAAGAAATGCGATAGCTAGCGCCCCATGACTGCCAACCACTGCACGACAAGTACGCTGAGTAGCACGAGAACCATACCGACCATTGCAGTTCCAGTGATGTTTTGGTCAAGCACGACCCAGCCTAGGAATACGGCTGTCAAGGGACTCACCAGGCCCAGTGACGCCACAGCTATCGGCTGGAGACGTCCAACACCACGAAACCACAGGGCATAAGCCAGCAAAGCGCCAGCCAGTGAGAGATAGGCGTAGGCAGACATTTGCTGTACGGTCAGTTTTGGGAGCGGTTCATCAACCAACCATGCAATCGGCGCGAGCATCAGTCCACCGATCAACAACTGCCATCCCGTCAAGGCCAGCACCGGCATGTCCATTCGCCAGCGGCGGCCTAGCCAGGTGCCGGCAGCCATGCAGGCCGCTCCGATTAGGGCCGCACCTATGCCAACCGGTTCCCAGACGGTCTGTGGTGAAAGCAGCAGAATGGCCATTCCCGCCACGCTAAACACGCAGGCAGCCAACGTGATGAGCGATGGAGAACGACGATCCACTGCCCATGCGAGCAGCATGACCAGCAACGGCTGTATGGTGCCCAGCACCGCCGCCAGACCGCCCGGCAAGCGGTATGCCGCCACGAATAGCAATGCCTGGAACACGCCGATGTTCAATGCCGCCAGAACAGTCAATCGCAAGCGATAGTCGGGTGCGGGCAGGTGCCGGGTTAGCAGAAGCAGTAGTACGCCGGCCGGCAGCACGCGCCACAGCGCCGCCGTGAAAGGTCGATCCGGCGGCAACCATTGCGATGTCACCAAATAGGTCGAACCCCAAATTGCAGGCGCCAGCGCGGTTAACATCACGTCGGGCCAGGAGTGCGTCGTAGCCTGGGTCATGCCTGCCCCACTCAGGCCGCTGCTAGCCTGTGGCCGGGTCGGAAGCCATGCGCCTTAGCCGACCACACCACAGCCAACGCCAGCAACGCCAGCGTCACTAAGGCCCAGGGCAGTGAAGCCGGTCCCAGGCGCTCTAGCAACAGCCCTCCCGCCATGCCACCGCCTGCAACGGCTAGGTTGAAGACTGTCACCAACATGGACTGCGCCACATCCGCTGCGTCGCCGGCAGTGTCCGCTAGCGAGGTTTGCAGCAGTGTCGGTGCCCCGCCAAAGGTCAGCCCCCAGGCTGCGATACCGATAAGAACGACGGCGGGCGAGCCTCCGGCAAGCCCGAGCAGCAAGGCGGCTAAGGCGAACACGGCCAGGCTCAACAAAGTCAGTATGCGCAACCAACGATCCACTCGCAGACCTGTGATCCAGATGCCCAAGATGGACGCCACGCCGAACAGCAGCAGTACCACATCGACGCGCTGTCCAAGCCCCACGGAAGTCAGAAAAGGAGCGATGTAGGTATAGAGGATATTGTGTCCCAGTATCCAGGCGAACAACGCCAGCAGCACCGGACGGATGCCCGGCAAAGCAACGATCCGGCGGACCGGCAGGCGCTGCTTCGCCGACTGGCCGACAAAGTCCGGCACCCCCAGCCGCACCCAGGCAAACAGCAGAAGCGCCAGCACTGACATAATCCAGAACACTCCACGCCAGTCGAACAGCATGCCCAGCCACGTCCCCAGCGGTACGCCGATGGCCAGCGCGATCGGCTGACCTACCCCGGCGACAGCCAGTGCCCTCCCTTGTAAGGGAGGTGGCACCAGGCGCCGTGCATAACCGGCAAGCAGCCCCCAGATCACACCGGCCGACATCCCCGCGACAAAGCGCGCAGCCAGCGTCAGTCCATAGTGAGAAGATAGCGCGGTGATGCTGTTGAATACCAACAGGCCACCAATGGCCACCAGAAACAACGGCCGACGGTTCCAACTACGTGTGGCTGCAATGACCGGGATGGCGGCCAGCACCGACCCCAGGGCGTATAGAGTCACTAATTGCCCCGCCAGGGCTTCAGATACCCCCAGGCCCTGACCGATCTGCGACAGCAGGCCGGCAGGCATGGTCTCGGTCATGATGGCGAGGAAGCCCGCCATCGTGAAAGCCAGCAGCTTCCAGACGGGCAGGCCCTTGGCCTGGATCGTAGACGCAGGTGCTACGCTAGATACTTCTTTAATGCTCATATGATTGTCGCTCCCATGCGGCTCAGGCGAGATAGGATGCCGCCATGTCCTTGTCGCCGTGCCCCGCCTCAAGCGCCCTCTCAAAACGCCAGAGACCCGCTTGTGCTGCATCCACCTGAACACCGACCTGAGCGGCGGCATCGACCACCAGCTGAGCGTCCTTCACCGCGTTGGCGATGGAAAAACTGGCGGCATAGTTGCCCGCCAGGATGGCGGCGGTCTTCGCTTGGAAGTAGCCGCTGTCCATCGGGCCGCCAGTGACCACATCCACCACCAGAGCCGGATCGACGCCCAGTCCTGTGGCCAGGGCCAGGCTTTCGGCCAGCCCGTGGGTCAGGGCAAATGCCCAGTTGTTGAGCGCGAGCTTCAGGCGGCTGCTGGCACCAGGCTGCTCCGCCACCCACAAGGTGCGCTTGCCGATGGCATCGAAAACGGGCTGCACCGTCTCGCGCTGTGCGGCAGGGCCGGACGCCAGAATGACGAGTTGTGCCAGTTCCGCCGGCTGCCGGGTGCCTTGCACCGGAGCGTCGTAGAACACGAGTCCGTACTGCTCGGCCAAGGTTGCCAGCTCTGTGATGGCTTCGATGCCCACTGTACTGAGTTGCAGCCAGATGGCACCTTTGCGCAAGTCCGGTGCGGCGGCTTGTAGCGCTTCCCTGACGCTCAGGCCATCCTTGAGCATGGTCACAATGATGTCGGCCCCGCGAACCGCATCGGCCGGTTTGTCGAACACTTCGACGCCATCGTTGACCAGCGCCTGCGCCTTGGCTGCGGTGCGATTCCAGGCATGAACAGCAAATCCGCGCTTGCGAAGATTGCGTGCGATAGGGGCGCCCATCAGGCCGGTACCAAGTACAGCGATGGTCGCTTGGGTGTGAGTGCTCATGAAAACTCCTTCAGGTGAAATAAAAACAAAAACCCAAAACGGAATGATCGTTCCAATTTAGGTCAAATAAAAACCCGAAGCCCTTGTAGTGAACAAGCGCTGCGGGTCGGCGACTACAGTGTGCCCAGCGCCACGTCGATCACATCCAGCAGGCTCTGGCGGCGCTGTGACGGCATACTGCCCTTGCTCAACACGCGCATGCCTTGCATGGTGTTGACGAAGAAGCGCGCCAACGCCTGCGGGTTCTTCTCGGCAGCGACCTCGCCGGATTGTTGGCCGCGCTGGATCAGCTTCTCCAGCGCCTTTTGCAAGCGCTGGAAGTTATGCGCGACCAATTTGGCAGCCCCCTCGTCCTGCCCGGCCAACTCCAGCGCAGCGTTTGCAACCAAACAACCACGCCGTTGTGGGTCGCTCAGTTCGTCCTCGGCAATTCGCATGAGTAGCTCTCGGATCAAAGTCTTGGATGCCCCTGGCCCAGACAGTAGCGCCACATTGTTGGTTGTCACAGCTTCGTAGCGGCGCAATGCCTGCTGAAACAGTCCCTGCTTACTCTCGAACGTGCTGTAAAGGCTGCTACGCGACAAACCTGTACCTTCAACTAGGTTCTGAATCGACGTCGCAGCGTAGCCGCGCTGCCAAAACACACGCATCGCGGCGTCAGCAACCTCCTCTGGCTCAAATTCTTTGGTACGCATAAGATATCACCAATCTGGAATGATCGTTCCAGTTAATGTACTATGAAGCCTCTGGAGCGTCAAGAACACTCGGATCGATGATCATGGTCTCGTTGTGGAATACGCTGGTGCATCGAAGCACCCACGCCTCATTGCGAGGCGGACGAACGCCGCATTGCGAACTTGCGGTCTCATGGATAGAAGGCATGACAACGCTGGTACCTCTCCTTTCCGACATTCCACTGGACGTCCTAACCATAAGAATACTGACAACCGCATTTGTGGTGATGACCATCTCCTGGGCCGTTGGCATATTCGGGCCGATCATCGGCGGCGCTTTGGCCGGGCTTCCAATCATCCTCGGGCCGGGCTTTTATTTCCTGGCGAAGCAAGCACCCGCCGCGTTCGTCGCACAGGCAGCGTCGTATGCGTTGCTCTCGTTGTGTGCCACACAGTTCTTTTTGTTGGCCTACATCACTACTGCAGGAACCTTACGGCCTTGGATTGCCCTGGCCTGCGCCATTGGCACTTGGATGTTTGTCGCGCTCTTGCTTCAGTTACTGCCTGCATGGCCGATAGTTGGTGCCGTGGGATTCATCGTGGCTACCAGTATTTGCTTGCGCCTCGGCCAACGATTCGTGATGGATGGCTCCCCAACCAAAGGTCGAGCGGGGTTCGGCCTTCTCGCCGTGCGAGGCTCTCTAGCTGGTGCGCTGGTCGCTGCAGTGACAACCGCAAGCCATTGGCTAGGCTCTACGGGGGCTGGACTGCTTCTGGCATTCCCAATTGGCTATACCGTGGTGGCGGTGACAATTCACCATACATTCGGGAGTGCCAGTGTCGTCGCCACGCTGTATTCTGCATTGCTAGGTACCGCGAGCCTGGCGGGATTCTGCATTGCACTAACCATTGCAATCCCGCATTGGACACCCAGCATAGCGCTCGGAATAGCTCTTGCCACATCCGTAATCATCACATTGGCCCTCATCCTCAGACGGCGGTTGCTGGCCATCTCTTTAGATAGAAAATAGCAAGCCATGCTGCTGGCCGATCTCTCACGACACTCCGCTGCCCGAACGCTAGATACTTCGACTTCGGGTTCTTCCTCCCGACACGGCGCCAGCAAGGACAGCAGGAGTGAGAGCGTGAGGCCATCGGATAGCGCGATGCGCAACTCTCATGAAAACCATTGGCCGTAGCGTTGGGCCTGCTGCAAGGCGGTAAAGATGCGTGGCACATGCCCAAGGAACAGCTTGCCCGGACGGGTCAGCAGCGTTCTGCGGCTGGTTCGGACGAAGAACTGTTCGCCCAGGTCTTCTTCCAGCTCTTTGATAGTGCGTGACAGCCGAGATTGCTCGATTTGCAACCGCTCTACCGCGCGGGCGAAGTGGAGCTCTTCGGCAACGGCCAGAAAGCAGCGAAGATGGCGGAGTTCCATCGTGCATCTTCCTCTGTCAGTCCGCTGACCGCTGCATTCTCGCCAGTATCAGCAAAAGTATGCACACCAGTAGGGCTGCACCCAAGTTGTAGAACATCCCTGCGACAAAGGCCGAGGCATACTGGCCTGCTTGCGCTGCCCCATCGCCTACAACGAGTGCAGAACTGAACAAGATGCCGACGACAGCAACCCCCAACGCCGCACCGACCTGCTGCACGGTCGAGATCACGCCCGACGCCATGCCGGCCTGCGCTTCATCGACAAAGCCCAGCACCAGATTCAGCAGCGGCGTCATGATGAACCCTTGGCCAGCGCCAACCACGACCAGCACGGGGATCAGCCGCGCGGGCACCAGTTCCGCGCCAGCCATCCACACCTGTGCGATCAGCAGCCCGATGGACATCGCATAGACCATCGCACCCGCCACGATGGCCCGCGTCCCCCAGCGCGCGACCAAACGTGGCGCGGCCAAGGATGCCAGCACGAAGCCCACGCTGCACGGCGCGAAGATGCTGCCCGCCATGAAAGGGTCAAGTCCCAGTCCGGTCTGCACCAGCAAGGCGAAGCACAGGAAGAAGGAACTAGACGTGGAATAGACCAGCAGCACCAGCACCGCGCCCAGCGCGAAGCGGCGCTGGGCCATCAGGCGCATATCCACCAACGGCAAACGACCGGCAATCCGCCGCTGCTCCTGCTGCCGGTAGAACAGCACAAGCAGCATCGCCGCCACGCCCAGCGCCCCCACGCTCCAGGCCGGCCAGCCTTGGCCCGGCCCCTCGATCAGCGGCACCAGCAGCAACGCCAGCCCGGCGCTGACCAGTGCCACGCCCGTCCAGTCCAGTGCCGGGCGCTGCGGCGCGCGGGATTCTGGAATGCACCGCGCCGCAGCGATGGCGAACAGGCCGATGGGCACGTTGATGAGAAAGATGCTGCGCCAGCCCAGCCCGAACAGGTCAGCATGCACCAGCCAGCCGCCCAGCACCTGCCCGGCGATGGCGGCCAGGCCCAGCGTCATGCCCAGCAGGCCGAAGGCGCGGCGGCTGTCGTCGCCGTCGAAGTTGACGCGGATGGACGCATAGACTTGGGGGAACAGCAAGGCAGCCGCCAGCCCTTGCAACACCCGCGCGCCGATCAGGAAGCCGGCGCTGGGCGCCAGCCCGCACAAGGCCGAGGCCAGCGTGAAGCCGGCCATGCCGACGACGAACAGGCGCCGTCGCCCGAACAGGTCGCCCAGCCGCCCGCCGGTAATCAGCAGCACGCCGAAGGCCAGTTCATAGCCAGCCACGATGAAGCCGATCTGCGCGAAGTTCGCGTCCAGATCGGCCTGCATGCTGGGAATGGCGACATTGACCACGAACAGGTCAAAGATCGTGACGAAACCGGCCAGCAGCAGCACGGATAAACCGAGCCACGGCGGGCCGCTGACGGCGCGCGCAGGCGGCGTCGAGAGGCAGGAATTCGAGTTCATCTTGCGTATCCAGGGTAAAGACGCGATCATTCTCAAACTCTTTTTAAACAATTACAATTTAACTATTTATGCTATTACTTAAAACAACGAGATAAATGATGCGAACTCTGGAACGAACCCGCTCCGATCTGGCGGCTTTCCTGCGGGCGCACCGCGAACGCCTTTCGCCTGCCGACGTGGGCTTGCCCAGCGGTGGCCGCCGCCGCACGCCAGGACTGCGGCGCGAGGAAGTCGCCGCGCTCGCCGGTGTTGGTCTGACCTGGTACACATGGCTGGAACAGGGGCGCGACATTGGCGTGTCGGCCACCTTTTTGGATAACCTGGCGCGGGTGCTAAAACTGGATGCTGCCGAACGCCGCCACCTGTTCCTGCTGGCCCACGAACGGCCGCCCGCCGAACCGGGCAAGACCTGGTGCGTGCTGCCGCCGATGGTGCGCCGCCTGATGCACGATTTACCGCACCCGGCCTTCGTGCTCAATCTGCGATGGGACGTATTGGGCTTCAATGCACCGGCTGATGCACTTTTCGGTTTCGGCAAGCACACGCCCGAGCGGCGCAATCTGCTCTGGCTGCTGTTCACCGATCCGGCCCTGCATGCCCGTTTCCACGAATGGGAAGCACAAGCCCCGCTGATGCTCTCCAGCTTCCGCCGTGACTTCGCCCGCGCCACGCAGGAAGCGGACATTCATGAACTGGTGGATGAGCTGGAACGGGTGTCGCCGGAGTTCAAGGCGTGGTGGCGGACGCATGATGTGCATGCGTCCTGCAACGGCATGCGCAAAATGGTCATCAACGGTCAGGCCGAACCGTTTGAGCACACATCATTGACGGTTGACGAAGACCGGCACCTACGGTTGGTGGTGTATGCGCAGCAGCTCAAAACCGCTGACGGTGAATGATGAGTCGATAGCGTTATCCAATCGTTGGCCCACGCTGCCGTCCAATCTCCCACGACACCCCGCCGCCGCGTACTGTCGCAGCGAGCTGCTGCCCCAGCCGCTGTTCGATCACCGGCTTCCACGGCACGAGGCTGAACCCCTTGCCGTTGTCGAGCATGGCGTAACGCCCGCTGGCGAGCATGACCGAGCGCCGGTAGATGCCGGTCACGCGCTGCCCGTCGGTGACGGGCCGATGCTGTAGTCCGGTGTCGGCGGCAATGTCCTTGGCGACCTGCGCCAGTTCCCGATTGCGCAGCGTGCCCAGCAGGTTCCGGGCGAGGATCACACGCTGTCCCCGCCGCTCGGCCAACCCCTGTTCGGCCAGGAAGTCGGCGCGCTGCTGCAAGGCTTGCTTGGTATCGCCGCCAAAGCCCAGGTCGCCCAGCCCCTTACCGCCACCGATCAACTGCTGATCCAGCCAGGTGGCCCCAATCACGCGGGCCTGCCGCTCGATTGGCAGGTGCGATTTCAGTTCCACCGCCACGCCGCCCAGCCGTTGCGCGTCGTACTGGCGGCCACGCTCGGCCAGGTCGTCCGGCACCTTCCATAGTCCGTCCGCCACACGTTCCACAATGCCGGCCCGGCGCAAGGCTTCCAGCCGGCGAACGTGGGCCGCGACGACCTCCTGCGGGTCGCGGCCGGGCTTGGCTCGGCCTTGCTCGATCGCCAGGTGATGATCGGTGCGGTACAGGCCATCGCTCGCCAGCGCGACGATGTTCTTGTCGGCTGACCGCACCTCGGCGGCACCGCGTACCTCCACCACGGCTCCGGTGGGATAGTTCACCAGCTCGTCGCGGGTGTTCAAGGCGACATAGTGGGCCTTGCCGTCCACGCCGTCGATGACCAGATAGCCACGGTCGTGCAGTTCGTCGGCCAGCCCCTTCGCGGCCACGCGACCGATGACGGTACGGCCATCGTCGGCCGGCTCAAACACCGCCAGCTCGCGGGGCTGACCGCTCATGGCGCGCTGCATGGTGCGGATGATGTCGCCACGCTCGCCCAGGGCGCGCAAGGTCTTCTCGGCGTCCGCATGGACGGCCCAGGTGCCGGGCTGCGTCTCGTCGGCTAGGCCCAGGCGCTGCAAGCGTTGCAGGCGGCCGATCAGCAGCAGGCGCTGGCGTTGTAGCCCGGGTTCGTTGAAGCGTTCGATCTGCACCCAGCCATCCTCGCCGGCCTCGCGCTGCAACGTGCGGTCGAGGCTCGTCCACCGCTCTTGCTCCACCTCGCGCTGCAAGGTCTGCTGGATCTCCAGTTCGGTGCGCGGCCCCAGCCATTCCGTCTCCAGCTCGGCGGCGCGATGGCGGAAGCCGTGGGCGATGTAGTCGCCGGCGATGATGAGGTCTTTGCCGGTGTCGTCGCGTCCGCGCACGATCAGGTGGGTGTGCGGGTTGTCGGTGTTCCAGTGATCCACCGCCACCCAATCCAGCCGCGTCCCCAGGTCGGCTTCCATGCGGTTCATCAGGTGCCGGGTGTAGGTGTGCAGGTCGTCCAGTTCGGCCCCGTCCTCCGGCGAGACGATGAAACGGAAATGGTGCCGGTCGTCCTGGCAGCGTTCCTTGAAGGCGTCGAGGCCGGCTTCGTCGGCCTGCGGCCCGTAGGCCCGGCCCGGTTCGCCATCGCGGCCCGCGCCGTCGCGCTCGATGTAGCGCAGGTGCTTGGCGAGCGACTGCGGGCTGGCGTTGCGCTGGTTGACCAGCAGGGTCTTGATGGTCACGCGCCGCGACATGGGCGTGAGCTTCGCGCCCGCGAAACGCGCCGCCGTGTGGCCGCGCCCCAGGCGTGAACCGGGCCGCTGGCCGGCGCGCTGGCCGTTGCCGCCAGTGGCAGGACGGCGCACGGCCGGCTTGCCGCTGCTGGCTTTGCCCGCTTGCTTGAGCACCTTGGAAACGAAGCTCTGCCCCTGGCCCTTGCCCCGGTTCTTGGGGGCGCTGGGGCGCACGCGGAAATCGTCGTCGCGGCGGTCGTTCATGGTTGTGCCCTCTGCAAGCTCTGGCGTGTCCGGTCGTACAAAGCACGCGGATATGCCTTCATTGGCGCGGGTCTCGCGCCCCACGCGGCACGGCGGCGAAGCCGCTGCGTGCCGCGCCACCCCCATGTGCAGACTGGCTTTCGACGCGGCCCGGTGCCGCGTCCTTTTGTCTTGCCTTCCGCCTTTGCCCTTCGCTGTCGCTCCGGGCCTCGGCGGCCCGGCGGCGCTGCGCTGCTTGCAGCCAGCCCGCCGGCGAACGCGCGAACTGACGCCATGAAGGCCGCAGGCCGGGCGCGTTCGAGGCAAGACGCCTGCACGTTGGACGGCTGCGCCGAAGGCAGCGCGAAGTGCGGTGCCCAATGCGTAGGATTGGCACCCGCACTGCACGCGCGACGACACGGCGACGAACAGTAGAACGACATGCCCGATGGCACGCCGGAGCGCAGCGAATTGGCGGCTATCATGGACGTGTCTCCAGCCAGACCGGATGCGCAACGCCGATCACTGCGGATGCGCTGACCGGGCCGAAATAGCGGCTGTCGAACGACGCTGGGTTGGTCACGCTCAACAGGAACAGCTCGCCCGGTTCGAGGCGGCGGCAAAGCTGCAAGGATGGCAGCGGGCGGCCCAGCCGGTCGGCAGGCAGCACGGCGGCCGAAGGCACGCCGTCGATGCGTACCTGCCCGGCGACGATGCAAACGTGTTGTGGCGCGACGGCGCCCACACGTTTGAGCAGCGGCACGCGCGTCGGCAGGTAGCCGCGCTGCGCAGCCAGCGTGGCGGCCCTGTCGGGCAGCGGCACCAGCACGATGCTGTCCACGGGCAACGGACGTGGCAGCGAGGCGGCGCGCAGGTCGAACGGTTCGATGCGATACCAGCCGACCGCCACGCTATCGGACGGGTTGTAGGTCAGGCGCGGCAGCGGCTGCACGAAAGCCGCCCAGGCCAGCGCAGCGAGGCCGACAGCGGCGAAGCCCGCCAGCACGAAGCGAGCGCGAAGGCGCGAGCGAGGAAGCGGCGCGGCTTGTGTGCGTGCGGCAGTGGGATGGGCCGTCATGGCAGCGCCCTCCCGGCCAGCCAGGCGGCGTGCCGCTCGGCGGTGTATTCGGGCAGCGGCAAATGCGCGGCGAGCCGGTTAGCGAGCGTGCGCCAGTACGCGGGCGACACGTCGATGGCAGCGATCCCCAGCGCCTCGATACCGTCGATGCGTTCCAGCACAGCGCGCACATTGGCATCACCTTCGGCATGCAGCAGAAGGCACGCGCCCGGCTGCACGCCTGGGATGCGCTGTACGGCATCAAGCGGTGTAGCAGCCTGCATTACCATGAGCTGCCAGCGGATCGTTCCGTAGTCGTTGGCCTGCCAACGAACGCGGCAGAACATCACACCCGGCATGAACATGGCGCAGCGCCGCCAGCGGTCGAGTTGGAGCGTGCGCGCTGGTTCGCCGAAGCGCAGGTAGAGTTTGAAACGTGGTTCGATGTAGGCGAGCGATACGCGCGTCAGCGGTGCACTGGCAGGCAGGCCGGAAGGTGCTGCGTGTGCAGCCGTGATCGCGATGGCAACAGGCGCGGCAGCAGGCAATGCGGATGTGGTCACAGTGTGCTCTCCCTGCGGTGTTCTGGAAACTCGCGCTCCAGCAAACCGCGCAGCAGGTCGGCCACGGTCACGCCTTGCGTGAAGGCCGACACCTTGATGCGTGCCCGCATGGCGGGCGTGATGTCCAGGGTCAGGCGAGCGGTGTAGAGGTCGCCCTTGTTGAGCGCATCCGCGTCGCCCTGGCGAATCCAGGCCTCGGCGTGTGGATTGGCGGGCGGACGCGCGCCGATGCCGACCCGCTTGGCCGGGCGTTTGCTGTTGGGTGGGTTGCTGTTGTCGCTCATGACGGCCACCGCAGCAGCTCATCGACCAGCGCGGTGATTTCCTGCGCCGCCGCACTATCGGGGGCTGTCTCCCGCGCCAATCGACCGGCAGCCACGCTGTCGGCGAAGACGATGCGCTGGCGCACCTCGCTGCGCAGCGCTGGCAACGGCTGTTCCGCCAAGGCTTGTCGCGCTTCGCGCCCGATCACCGTGGTGCTGACGCGCCGGTTGATGACGAAGGCCGCGCGTAGCGCAGGCCGGAACACCTGAGCCTCACGAATCAGCGCCACCATCTCGGCGCTGGCCCACAGGTCATAGGGGCTGGGCTGTACCGGAATCAGCACCCGTTCGGCCGCCAGCAGCGCAGAGCGCGCCAAGGCGGCGATCCGGGGTGGCCCGTCGATGATGACGTGATCGGCCCGCCTGGCGAGTTCTGGGGCTTCCTGGTGCAGTGTCTCGCGTGCCAGGCCCACGGCGCTGAACAGCCGTGGCAAGCCTTGCTGGCTTCTGCGCTGCGTCCAGTCGAGCGAGGAACCCTGCGGGTCGGCATCCAGCAGGACGACGTGCTGGCCGCGCAGGGCCAGTTCGCCCGCGATGTGCGTGGCGAGCGTGGTCTTGCCGACGCCGCCTTTCTGATTGAGCAAGGCGACGATCATGGCGCGGCCCTCCAGCTTGGAAGACCGGCCTGTTTCTGCCGTGCCGAACGGGGTGTTTTTTTCGGCTTTTCCTGGCGGGCTTTTCGGCCTGCGGCAGTTGTCCACCGCAATGCTGCTTCTCTACCAATAGTTAGAGAATTTAAGTTAGTAATGTTAGAGGGATCGCAAACCCTCGCCGTTACTGGCTTTCCGGCGTTTTCGTACTCCTGATAGCACGATAGGCGTACTCCTGATAGCACGACACCTCTTACTCCTGATAGCACGACCCCATCCACAGCTTGTCCCGCTGTTATCCCCGTGCCGTCTGCGGCACGGGCCGGAAGGTCAGCAATTCCATGTCGTCCTCGGGAATCCGCACGATGCCCAGCTCGTACCCCGGCAGCGATTGCCGGGCGACCAGCGCCCGCAGGTCGTAGGCGAAATCCGAAAACCGCGTGCTGCTGCCCGACTTGCGGTGCAGATGCCGGAAGTCGAACTGCCAGCCGTATTCCTGCCGGCCGCCATGCTTGCGCACCAGGCGGTACAGCCAGCGCTCGATGCCACCCGTGAGTCGGAAGTACGTCGGGTCGATGGTCAGCACCAGAGCAGCATCCAGCACGCCCGCATAGAACCAGTCCGGCAGGATCAACTCGATGCCCAGCGGCGTGCCGTTGGCATCGGCCAGTTCTTTCCATTCGTTTATCCACGAGAAGCGATGCAATCGCCTTCCCGTGGTTTCGCGGATGGACGTGGCCACTGTGGTCGATTGCAGCCGGTCGAGCGCGGCCTTGAGACGCTGGTAGTCGCGCAGCGACTTGCCGCGCCCGATGAAGCGTAGGATTTCGTAGGGCGTGGCCTGCATCCGCCGGGACGGCTGGATGCCTGCGTCCTTGGCTTCGACGATCTGGCTGGCCGCCCAGATCAGGATGTCGGCATCCCAGATGGTGGCAATACCATGCTCCTGCGTGCCTTCCACGCGGATGGTGATGTTGCCGCTGCGAAAGTCGATCGGCGCGGTGCGCCGCGACTTCGCCAGCGAGAAAAACGGATAAGCCATCAAGTCCTGGGCATCGCGCGGTGCCATGTCCTCGCCCGGCAGAGCGCGGAACAGGTCGAGCTGTTCGCGCTGTTGCAAGGTGTGCCCTGGTGGGCGGGACATGGCGATGGCCACCGGCGATGCGCCGATCAGCGCGCACGGCTGTCAGCCGAGTGGTGCTCGGCATATTCGGGGTCGGAAGTGGTCTCGAAGCTGCGCGTTTCCGCCCAGGCATCGAGGTCGGCCACGGCGTACATGACGCGGCGGCCGAACTTGCGAAACTTCGGGCCACCACCGATGACGCGCTGTTTCTCCAGCGTGCGCGGTGACAGGCGCAGGTAGTCGGCGGCTTCGTCGTTGGTGAGATAGCGCTGGGGTTGTGCGGGTGTGGCAACGGGAGCGGCGGCAGGCCGCAAGGGAGCGGGTCGCATGGGATGTACCTCCATCAAGCCCGGCCACACAGCGCGACCGGATAGAGGCAGTCTCAAGAAACTTGGGGTTCTTGCTCAGGGACGTTCTGCAGGGGATGCGAAACGTCCCCCCTCATGCGGCGGAACGGGGGGGAAGTTGCGCCAGACGGCGATAACCGCCGCGCATCAGCCAATCGCCCCGGCGCACCAGCCGCCGCACGCGGGCGCGCAGAGCGCTGTCGGCGTGCCAGTCGGCGGCAACGGCATCCGCACCAAACAGCCCTTCGGCCACCTCCCGCAAGGACGCACCCGCCAGGGTCGCGTCCAGCGCCTGCAGCGTGTGCATTTCCAGCAATGCGGACAGCGGCGGGCGTGGCCGGACGGTCGCCGCAGGTGCGGCACCGGCGGCTACTGCGATCTTGTTCAATTCGCTCGCCAGGGCCGCATAGCGTTCGCAAGGCGCGGCGCAGGCTCGAATGGCATAGGCGTAAGCCATGCCATCGGCCAAGCCTGGCGCGAGCACGAAACGCAGGCAGCACCCAGGCCAGCGCGCCACCAGCACCAGGCGCTTGCCGTCATGGATCAGGTGTTTGTGGCCCGGCAGCTTCCAGAACTCAAAGCACAGGGCATCGGGCGGTGGATCGGCATCCGGGTAGAGCTGCACCACGGCATCGTGATCGGGGAACCAGGCCGGGTGCGCGTCCCGCGCATCCAGAGCGGGATCTTCCAGCAGGCGCAGCCCCCAATGCCCGGCAGCATCCGGTTGGCGACGACGGCGCAGCCAGTCGCGCCGATAGTCTGGATGACGGCGCAGGTACTCCCAGGCCAGCGCCGGGCTATCTAGATGTAGAACGTAGAGATAGGCCGCCGTGGCATACCACGGCTCGGCACTGCGATCGGCCATGAGGCAACCTCCCTGTGCTGGGAATACGTCGCCACGGCGAAACGGCGTGCTACGAGACCATCGTCAAAACGTCATGGGTGAAGCGTAAACTGGCAGTGTCAAGACCGATGAACTCCGATGCGTTGCTGAAATCGTCCGAGTGCGACGGCGGCAACGCACTCCAATGGCATGCCGCGTCGGTCAGCTTGCCGCAGCCCGCGCCAGGCATCATGACCGTTTCGATCAGGCACGCACCACTGCGGTGCAACACTGGCGATTCAGATCGAACCGGTCACAGACCAGACCGAAATAGACACAGTGCGCCTCGCTTGGCGGTGGCCCTCAATCGGTGATTGAGCCGCTGTCTTCGGCCAGTCGCAGGTATTCCGACAGCCGCCGCACCGGCTGGAAGTAGCGATCCCGCATCACCGGCTGCTGGCGCGGCCCGACGATGGCGGCCAGGTCGGATAGCTTCACCGTTCCCAATGCAGGCATGCCAATCCCCAAGTCGATCAGGCCGTGGGCGGTATCGCCATCGGCGGGGTCGAGCGAAGCCAGCAGCCAAGTGGCATGCGCATCTGGCGTGAACAGGCGCACCACGGGCAGCGGGTCGGTGTCCTGCCCGGCAGCGCGGGCCTGGCCGTTGGACAGCAGGCGCGTGCGCTCGTCGGCGGTGATGAGCGGGGTCATGGCTGTATTCCCACCGATGTGCGGAGCATCAGAGGCGCTTTCACGTCTTCCAACGAAAGCACCAATGCGCAAGCCCACGCATCCGCAGAAGCGTAGAAGCACGAAGGCACATGCACGGAAGTCAGGAAAGACACGGATCAGGCTCTCCGCTTTTGAAGAAAACCGCCAATGCGGATTTCAGTAAAGGCAAAAATACGGCAAAATAGAACAAATGAACACTATAGATTGTAGTCCTATAGGGCGCAATGAGTTGTCATTCTGGATTTTTGGGAAAGTCCAGAATGACAACGCTCAAGCCATCGCTACCCGATGCGTTGCGAAAGATCAGGAAAGCACGCGGCCTGAGCCAAGAGGCGTTCTCGGACGTGTCCAGCCGCACCTACCTTAGTTCGCTAGAGCGCGGTCTGAAAAGTCCGACCATAACCAAACTCACTGAATTGTGTGAGGTTATGAAAATCCACCCGATCACGCTATTGACCTTGGCCTATTCAGACGGCGACGCACAAAATTTCCATAATATTTTGGCGCAGGTCCAGAACGAGCTAAAGGAAATCACTGACACCTTTCACTCAATTGGTGGGTGAGAAATGTCAATTTTTATTTTATAAAAACAATCAAAAGCAACAATTAAGTTGTTTCATAATTTATTTTGGCGAGAAGGCAAATGGAAAAATTCTTTACTGTGCTTCCTGTCGGCCATTCCTTGCCAAGAACAGACAGGGAAGCGGCATATTTGCTGACAGATAACTGGGATGACTGGTTTACTTTCAGCACGATGTATACGCTAAACATAAGAGATTCGAAAGGCGAAATTCATCGCATTGGGAGCGTCAAGATAGGCCAGGCTGGCATGCGGCCGGATCAGCGCAGACCTGATCTTGAGCCGTCGTTTGATACTCTTGGCGATGACTTTTTCTCTATTGGGCAAGACGACACCTACTACGAAACCCTAAACGATTTAGGTGTGGACTTACGAGATCGCGTGCTTACAGGATTGCGCGACATGGCATTCAATCCGCAGCGCCTCGAAACTGCACTCAAGGAAAAGGTCACTGGCGTGTCGCTGCTCCGATCAGTTACGCGTGCCACAGTGCAGGGTCAATATGCCAGGCTCGCTCAAGGAGGGGCTCGGCTGTCTCGCTATAATTTCTCCTATACAGGTCCGCAAAAGCTCCGTTCGAAAATACCACCGATTGAATTAAATTTTGTTGTCGAACCTGAGTCGATGCCACCCACTAATATCCACGTCCTGATCGGTAGGAATGGTGTTGGTAAGACACACTTATTGAATAACATGTCGCGCTCACTTGTGGATCAACGATCGAATCCCCAAGACGTAGGAGCCTTCGAGGCCGGAGAGGAAGATGAAGGCCAAGACCTGTTCGCCAACTTGGTGTCAGTGACCTTCAGCGCATTTGATCCGTTCGACCCTTTGCCTAATCGTCGTGACCGATCTGAGGGCCTTCCATGTGCCTACGTGGGACTTAAACGTTCAGGAGTAACAACAGAGGGGAAACCCTTGGCTCCCAAATCTCCGGACAGTTTATCGCGCGAATTCGGTGCAAGCGTCCTAGTCTGCCGTAGTCAGAGTGCCCGCCTAAGCCGTTGGCGCCGAGCTCTGCTAATGCTAGAAGCAGATCCTATTTTCAAGGCTGCGGACGTGGCCTCGCTGGCAGATGAAGAATTAACAGATGAACTCAAGGCTAGCGCCCGTAAAATATTTAGTAACCTTAGCTCTGGCCACAAAATTGTTCTCCTGACTATTACTCGCCTAGTCGAAACAGTGGAAGAGCGGACGTTGGTCTTATTGGATGAACCAGAGGCGCATCTCCATCCCCCCCTGCTATCTGCCTTTGTGCGCGCACTTTCAGATCTTCTAGTGAATCGCAATGGAGTTGCGATCGTTGCAACGCACTCGCCAGTCATTCTTCAAGAGGTGCCAAATCAATGTGTCTGGAAGATTTGGAGAAATGGCCGAATCGTTCAAGCTGAACGTCCGACTATCGAGACATTCGGTGAAAATGTTGGAGTGCTAACCCGCGAGGTATTTGGTCTTGAAGTAACAGATGCCGGCTTCCATCAATTACTACGAGATGCCGCGCGCGACGAAGATGATTTTGAGGATGTCATCGCCAAGTTTGACCATAAGCTGGGAGGTGAGGCAAGAGCATTAATTCGCGCCATTATGGTTAATCGTGAAGGTGACCAATGATTAAATTGGAACATCCAGATCTTGACGCTGGCGATGTTTTTAAACAATGCATAAGCCGTGTTCGAAACAAGGAACTCAAGACGCGTCTGGAATCAATAGAGGCGGATGTTTCTCAAGCATCCGAAACCTTCGCAGACCTTGCTGCACAAGTAAGGCTTTATGAGTTTGTGCGCGAGGCTGTCGTCAACGGAGTAGTGACGACAGCCGAGATGGACGCTGTATATAACCAGCGAATGGTGCCAAAGACCGCTCCTGGCCGAGCCGCTTACGACAAACTAATGAGCTTGGCTCGCTCAGGGAAATGCCCATTATGCGCTCAGCGAGATGCATCTACACTCGACCATCACCTGCCAAAGGCTCACTATCCAATATTATCTGTTGTACCGTTAAATTTGGTCCCATCATGTAAAGACTGCAATAAGGCCAAGCTTGCGAGCCTCCCAACAAACGCTTCCGAAGAAACTCTTCATCCTTATTTTGATGACATTGATGGTGATCGTTGGTTGTTTGCATCCGTACAAACAACCACGCCCGCATCCTTGAAATTTTTTGTTATCCCTCCCAATCACTGGGATGCTGTGCTTGCAGCGCGGATGCTCCTCCATTTTGAGGCTCTAGGATTAGGGGCGCTCTACGCTGCGCAAGGTGCTGATGAACTGCTGAACATTCGGCATCAGTTACAAACGCTCCACGACATAGGCGGAGCTGCGATAGTTCGCAGTGAATTATCCAGTCGCGCTGAAAGTGCAGCCGCCGCGCGCATAAATGGCTGGCGTGTCTCTGCGTTCCAAGCGTTTGCAGAAAGCGACTGGTTCTGTGATGGCGGATTCAGAGCTTTCTGAATCACGAGAAGATTTATTAGTTTATGAAGCACGCCCCGCACCAATGGACGGGGCGCTGCAGCGGTTACGCCTTGGGCTTGCTGCGCGACCAGATCAGGTCGTGCGCGCCGTCCTCGCTCTCGATCAAGCGGGCATAGACCGTTGCAGGGAACGAAGGATCGTCTAGGGTCACAGACACGTAGGGGCGTCCGGCCTCGCTGGTTTTCTTCCACGCCGCGCCGATGTCGTGTAAGCGTCCGGGGAACTCATCTTGCTGAGTTAACGGCGTTAGCTACTTAAGCGGTTGGCACCCAGTTGTGCGGCAAGAGTTCGCCAATGCGGCTGGCCGGTTGTGTCGGTAGACGCGTAA
>NZ_SDQE01000016.1 GCF_004153455.1 Allopusillimonas ginsengisoli
AAACCGGCAAGATTGTGGCGCCCCAGCTGTATGTGGCGGTGGGTATCTCCGGGGCCATCCAGCATCTGGCCGGCATGAAGGACTCCAAGGTCATCGTGGCCATCAACAAGGATGCCGAAGCGCCCATCTTCGGGGTGGCCGACTACGGCCTGGTCGCCGATCTGTTCACGGCCGTTCCCGAGTTGGCCGACCAGCTTTGACCTCGTCCTGCCTGCTTTGCTTGGATCTACGGTACGCTGGAAAGCTGACGCCCCCCCCTAACCCATCAATCCTCTATTTACGGTACTGACACTCATGAAATACGAAGATTTTCAATTTATACGCTTCGACCGCCATCCGGACGGCGTACTTCTGGTCACGCTGAACCGCCCCGAAGTCATGAATGCCACCAACGCCCGCATGCACTGGGAACTAACCAAGCTGTGGTCTCTCGTGAACGACGATCCAGCTGTCAAGGTAGTCATCGTGACGGGTGCCGGCGACCGCGCCTTTTCGGCAGGCGGGGATCTGGCCTGGGTGGAGGAAATGGTAGGCAACCCCGAGGTGGTAGCCACTGTCATGAAAGAAGCGGGTGACATTGTTTACAACATGCTGGCTTGCGATAAACCCATCATTTCAGCCATCAACGGCACAGCGGTGGGTGCTGGCCTCGCCGTTGCCTTGCTGGCCGACGTCAGCATCATGGCCGAAACCGCGCGCCTGACTGATGGCCACGCTCGGCTGGGGGTTGCGGCTGGAGATCACGCCGCCATCGTGTGGCCGCTGCTCTGCGGCATTGCAAAGGCAAAGTACTATTTGATGACAGCCGATTTCATAGACGGGAAAGAGGCCGAGCGTCTCGGTTTGGTCACGTTCAGTGTTCCCAAGGAACACGTTCAGGAAAAAGCCTTGGCTGTGGCTGCTCAACTGGCACGCGGCAGCCAGGTTGCAATTCGGGCCACCAAGAAATCGCTGAACAACTGGATACGGGCCGCCGGACCCATTTTCGACAATTCGCTGGCGCTCGAGATGCTGGGCTTTCTTGGGCCCGATGCCCGCGAAGGTTTAGACGCTGTGCGAGGCAAGCGCGCACCCGACTTTCCTTCCGCCAAATTGGCCAGCGAGTAAGCATGCTCAGATAGAGCGACCGCTTTTCAGCACATACACGTATAAACACCAAAGTACGGAACAAGTGCTTTATCAGTGTTGTCGCGGCCCGAATTGGCGAGTTCAATTGGCGCGATGGGCCGAGCTGATTGGGTTCCAGTTACAACTGCCTCAGTTTGAATGCTGAGCGTTTTTTTGTATCATTGAAACCTAACAAACAAACGTTAGTTAACAGCCTTAAACAAAACAATAAAGTCAGCTAATGACACTGTATGGAGACAGTATGACAATCACCAATAGTCTGTCGCTAGAGGCAGCGGCTGTGCAATTCATCCAGGAACTGAAGTATCAGCATCTGGATGCAGCCGCACATGCAGGCGTCAGCCGCCTTATGCGCGACCAACTTGCGCTGCAGATTGGCATTTCACAGATGCCCTGGTCAAAGCAACTGCTGAAATACGCCACCGCCCAGAAGCGTGTAGGCGTTAGCCGCGTCGCGGCCAACACCCAGACCATGAGCGCCGCGGATGCCGCTTTCGTCAACGGTTCTTATGGTCACGGTTTTGAATACGACGATGCCCATGGCCCCAGCTTCAGTCACCCAGGCAGTTGCGTAATACCCGCTGCGTTAGCGATCGGCGAAGAACTGGGGTCCACACTGGAAGAAGTCATTACCGCGATGGTCGCCGGCTACGAAGTCTATACCCGTATCGGGGTGCTGGCAGCGCCTGATTTGCTGCGGCGGGGCTTCCACCCACATGCTGTATTGTCCAACTTCGGCGCGGCAACTGTCGCAGCGAAGTTGCGCAAGTTCGACACACAGACTACGCTACATGCGCTTGCCATCGCACTCAGCCACGCCTCGGGCACCACGGAATACACCTCCACCGGCGGCTCCATCAAACGCATCCATGCCGGCATCGGCACTCGCAACGGTATGGTGGCAGCCGATATGGCTCAAGCTGGCATTACCGGACCGCGCGCATTCCTGACGGGCAGCAAGGGCTTCTTCCATACCTTTCTGCAGCG
The DNA here is from genome assembly GCF_004153455.1 of Allopusillimonas ginsengisoli. Classification (GTDB taxonomy): domain Bacteria; phylum Pseudomonadota; class Gammaproteobacteria; order Burkholderiales; family Burkholderiaceae_B; genus Allopusillimonas; species Allopusillimonas ginsengisoli. The sequence continues at coordinate 2,116 of NZ_SDQE01000016.1, forward strand.
CGATCCAGGCAATGACGCCGCGCAGCGCTTCGGGCAAGACCAATCCTTTGAGATCGGCACGGTGTGGCTCAAGGCCTACTGCGCCTGCTACTGCACACATGCCTATATCGACGCGCTGCGCCCCTTCGCCACACGACGCAGCGACATCACCAATATTCACTTGAAGATAGCACCTCACTTCAACGTCGTCGTTGGTACCGCCAACGCTAACGCCTATGAACCTGAAAACATCGAGCATGTGCAGTTCAGCCTGCCTGTTCAGGCTGCATTCGCGTTGCTCGGCAAAGGGAATGGCTACCGAATCCATCGCGACTATCTGGACGGCAACGTTGACATGACATCCATTATCGAGATGGCTCGTGCAATCCACATCACCGAGGTGCCTGAACTGGAGCAAAAGTACCCTGGCAAGTTCGTTGCCGATGTCACCCTGACCTTCAAGGATGGAACATCACAGCACGTATTCGTCGAAGATCCCTTGGGCACGGACAAAAATCCTATGTCTGACGACGAACAGGATGCCAAGTTCATGGAGTTGACCACCGATGTGCTTGGCAATGCCCAGGCTCAAACTCTGCTGGTGACCCTGCGAAACATGACTCCACATATGCCGACGAGAGATCTCATGGCACTGTGCACCCCGCCTCAATAACTATATAGCCATCATCCAAAGGAGCAACGCATGATTTCACGCCGCCATTTCCTGCACACGCTACCCGCGCTTCCTGCAGCGCTGGCCTCCGGCATGACGCTGGCTAAGCCAATCGCGAAGAAGCCTATTCATCTGATGGTCGCCGCAGCGGCCGGAACAACCGTAGACGCAGCAGCGCGGTTCGTCGCCGAACCGTTGTCCAACATAGTTGGCGTGCCTGTCGTGGTCGAAAATCGCCCTGGTGCCGGAGGTGCACTGGGCAGCGCCGTGGTCGCCAGGGCACCGGCAGACGGCCACACGCTTTTAATGACCGGTGTGACGCACTTTGCCGCCCTCTACTCGGGCGAAGCTGCAGCCACCTACGACCCGCTGGCGGACTTCAAGGGAATAGCCCGTGTATGCAGCGCCGCACTGGCCGTGGTCGTGCCAACCAACTCACCTTACAAAACCTTTGCCGACCTATTGGCAGCCATGAAAGCCAACCCCGGCGAGATCAACTATGGCTCAGGCGGCGTGGGGAGCACCTCGCATCTGTGCACGGTCATCATGAATGACCGGACCGGCACCACCGCCAAACATATTCCGTATAAAGGAAACACGCAAGCCGTCACCGATACGGTGGCAGGCATTGTGGCCTTCACTTGCCAGGGCTCTGGCGGTGTTCTACCGTTGATCAAAGCTGACAGACTGCGTGCCTTGGCCGTGACCAGCCGGAAGCGCTGGGAGGCATTGCCCGATGTCCCCACCGCCATAGAAAGCGGCATTCCAGACTTCGAAGTAGCATCCTGGATGGGCGCATTCGCACCAGCCAAAACGCCTGATGCCATGATCGCATTGCTATCGGACGGTCTTGCCAAGGTCGCCCGTTCACCCGAGTTCAAAGCCTTTTGCGACAATCAATCCATGTACGTAGAGTTGGTAGAGCATCGTGAATTCCAGGCTGGCATGCCGGAAGAAGACGCCCACTGGCGACATGTCGCCGAGTTGATCAAACGCGCTTAGACACTGATTTTGAGTGGCAACGCGTAGCCGGCCAAGCGCCAGGCTACGCGTCGAAACGCAAGATACCGCTTTAGCGCCTGCGCGCGGGCAATCGGTGTACGCCACGCTCACGCGCTTACCGCGCACTAGCTACACAATGCGTTGCTCCCGCAACTTCGCAATGGCTGCAACGTCATAGCCGATTTCCGCCAAGACTTCATCGGTATGCTCGCCAGTGAGCGGTGGTCGCTGCCTAATTTCCGGTGGCGTACGCGACAGGGTGACCGGCGAAGTGAAAATCGGAATCTGCCGCGCCACACCTGGATGATCCATCCAGTGAATAACGTCTGCGGCGTTAATCGTCTCATCTTGAAGCGCCTGGCGGGGCGAGTTGACCGGACCGGCAGGAATTCTCGCCTTTTCCAGAAGCGCCAGGGCTTCGCTCTGCGACAAGTCTTTACACCACTCCGACATACGTTCACACAGCACCTCTCCGTGCTCACCACGCGACGTATCATCCGCGAAGCGTGGATCATCCAGCAGCTCAGGGTGGCCTACCAACTTCGTCCAGCGCTTGAACATCGGATGACCGATAACCTGCGTAATAATCCAGCCGTCTCGCGTCTTGAAAATATCCGAAGGGCCATAGCTGGGGCTGCGGTTGAGCATAGCCTGACGATCCAGTCCCAGCACAGCCTCTTCGATCAGCGCGCCGCTGGCCATGTTCAGCCCCGTCGATAGCAGCGAAGCGCTCACCTCCTGCCCCAATCCACTGCGCTGACGTTCATACAATGCGAGCATAGTGCCTAAAGCGCAAGAGAAGGCGGTTGCGAAGTCCACCACGGGCACCATGGCTTTCTGAGGTTGGTCGGGCGTGCCGGCAATGTGCACGGCACCACTCAACGCCTGTCCTACGCCGTCAAAGCCAACACGGTCGCGCACCGCAGGGTTGGCACCAAAAGCGGTGGAGGCTGTCAGAATGATGTCTGGACGGATCTGCCGCAAGCTCTCGTAATCCAGACCCAGGCTCTGCAAGGTACGTGGCGGCATATTGGCGATCACCACGTCGGCGTCCGCTACAAGTTTGCGCACGATCGCACGGCCTTCTGCACTATCCAAATCCAGCGTGATCGAGCGCTTGTTTCGATTAACCTGCAAGAATAGGGCTCCCTCCCCCTGCTCGGTCACTGGCACGATGAACCTATCCTCACCCCCGCCGACCCGATCAATGCGGATCACTTCGGCGCCATAATCCGCCAATAATGCTGCGCATAACGGTCCTGCAATGAAACGGCCAAAGTCCAGAACTTTGATTCCCTCAAGTACTTGCATCTTTTCTCTTTTCCATAGAAAGCATAGTTCATACAATGCAATCCCGCTGGCTTACCGGTCAACGCGACACAATGGTTTGTTCCGTACCTCGGCATATGAAAATTCACGATCCACCCTTCCCCCTGCCTATTGCATTTCCATTTTCCGGAACATCTATTTTTAATCGATCACAGCCACTCTCTTAGCCTGTTCCGCATAAGCTTGCCGTTGGCACCCATAGGCAACTCAGCGATGGCAATGATTCGCATTGGCAGTTTATAAGGCGCTAGATGTTCGCGCAGATACCGTTGCAACGCAGCCTCACCCGACGGATGCGCAGGGTCCTGCACTACAAAGGCAATCACCGCATAATTACCGTCTGCTTCCTTCCGACCTATGACTGCCGAATTCAAAATGCCTGGAAAGCGGTTGAGCACCTGCTCTACTTCTCCAGTGTTAACGTAGCGCTTTCACACCAGCCAGATCCACCAGGCGCGCCCACTTGTCGAACTCTTTAGGCGCGGAGACCTTCAAATCAGCAGGTCCCTGGATTGCAACATCGAGGCCCTGAGCCTCACATAGTTTCTTGAATCCAGGTGTGGCCGCCGCTTCCGTCATGGCGGCACCGATGACGTCCACGATGGAAGCAGCCGTCCCAGCACGTACCAAGGCCAGAATGGGCGTAACAAAGTCGTATCCTTCCAGTCCCGACTCATTCATTGTGGGTACATCGGGAAGCGATGCTGAGCGCTCGAGACTGGTGACCGCCAGAATCCGAATCTTGCCGGCGTGCAGCAAAGGCAACGTCACGCCTGTGCCATTGAAACCCACCTGAGCTTGCCCTGAAGCCACCTCCAGCGCCGCCTGCGAGGCCGACTTATAGGGCACATGCAGCATTCGGATATCGGCCTGCGTGCTCATCATGACTGCGGCCAAGTGAGAGGAGGTACCGGTTCCTGGCGACGAATAGCTCACTCCGTCCGGCATTTTCTTAGCAGCCTCGATCACATCTTGCACCGTTTGGAAGCGTGAATCCGCTGGCACAAACATCACAATAGGAGCCTGGGCGATCGACGCCACAGGCGTGAAGTCTGTCTCCGCATTGAAGGCGAGCTTGTCATACAGCGCGGGAAAGCTAAAGTGCGCACCGGTCGTAAACAGAATCTCATAGCCGTCCGGAAAGGATTTCGCAACATAGTCCGTACCAAGTGCTCCGCCTGCACCGGCCTTGTTTTCAACGACGATCGGCACACCCCACTTCTCGCTCATTTGATTGGCGATAAAGCGCGCCGTAATATCGGTGCCGGTGCCTGGCGCGTTACTGACGATGACACGCACAGGCTTATTCGGATAGGTGTCTGCCTGCGCGACAAAGGGCAGCATCACACTGGCAGCAGCTGCAATAAAAAAGCGACGCATAAACATTTTCATTTTAGTATCTCCAACATTTAATAGCTGTAGGTCAGCTCTAAGGTAAATGGCCAGGCAGATGGGTCAATGACCCGTGCTGTTCACCCAATCAGCACTATGCTGTGGGCCAAAGGTTTGAACTTCATTACATCGTCAAGCATCGTTGCCTGTGGCATGCCTCTTGCTCGCAAATCCATGGACGCCCTCCTCTAACGCTGACGACTGCGTACGGTAGCGATGCTGCATCCAACGCTCGTAGCGCAGTCCTTCCCTCAAGGGCAGCTCCATTGCATGGCGCGCCATCAGTTTCATGGTGGCCAAGGCCGTCGCATCCGCCGCGCCAATCTCCTGTGCAAGCTGCAGCGTTACATCATCCAGTTCATTGGCGGATACTGCCTGTGCAGCCAGCCCCATGTCCACCGCCTCGCTTCCCGTCATGCGACGCCCGGTCACAAGGTAGTACAGGGCGCGCTGCAATCCGAGCTTGCGGGGCAATCGCTGAGAACTGCCGCCGCTGGGCAGCAAATTGCGACGTATATGTTCGTCACCCAGTTGGGCCGCCTTGTCCGCGATGACCAGGTCGCAAGCTAGCGCCAGCTCGAAACCGCCCGCGACTGCAAAGCCATTGACACAGGCCAGCACAATCTGTGGCGCGGACTCCAAACGCTCAAAGGTTTCCTGCATCAGATCTTGGTGGCGCATGTGCGCCGCACGATCTTCGAGTATGCCGCTCGCAAGCCATTTCAGGTCATTCCCAGCGCAGAACGCTCGACCGCTGCCACGGATCACGAGAACCTTGATATCACTCGCCACTGCGCAATCCTTCACTGCATCGTAGAGCGCCTGCAACGTTGGCCCATCCAACGCATTCATACGTTCCGGGCGATTAAGCGTGAGGCGCCGTACATTTCGCGCGGGGTTATCAATCAGAAGCGATGCCATATTATTTCCCTGCACGTTCTCAAACACTCAATCCGACAGTTCCCTGGTTCGTATAGCGGTCAGCGCAGCCGTCGGGGCGCTCACACAAAGCGCACCAGCTCGTCCATAGGTGCGCGGCTGGTGCGGAACTGATTGACAGGATGACTATCTTCCGCATAGCCGAACGAGATACCGCAGACCATATGCTCCGTATCGGGGATGTCGAAGTAACTACGTACGAAGCGCGCATGGCGGGCCAATGCGGCTTGCGGTGTGGAAGCCACGCCATGTGCTTGGGCAGAAAGCAGGAAGTACGCAACTAACCCACCGGCATCCACTAAAGCATACGACCCGAGACAAGCGGGCACGGTAACTATCGCCACATGGGGCGCGCCAAACAGTTGGTAGTTCTCAAAAGCTTGGCTCGCACGTCGCTCCGTATCTTCACGGGTAATGCCCAGTGCTGTGTACAGAGCAAGGCCCGCGCTACGTCGACGCTGTGCATGCACCCCCTGGTATCCCGGAGGGAAAGGCAAGTCGGAGTCTATCGCCGAAGAGTTAGCAGCATGATCCACGAGTGCTTGACGGAAGTGCGCTGTGCTTTCCTCATTCGCGGTGATGACCAGTTTCCAAGGCTGCACATTGCACCACGAAGCGGAGCGACTCGCCATACTCACGATACTGCGGATCGTCTCGTGGTCCACCGTCCTCGACTGATAGGCACGACTGGTATAGCGGCTAGCAGTAAGACGATCAAGTGCGGAAAGGTCGGCGCATTGTGATTTCATGAGTTAATCCTTTCCAAGCGGCGGCACCGCGGGGACAGTGGAGAAGTGATGATTCAAGATATGCCAACGCCCCGCTGCCCGGTTCAGCACCAGCGTGGCACGCAACGCCGACCGCGTGCACTGGCCGTCTGACAGCTTGAAAGAAAATTCGGCCATGCCTTGCGCCAGCACACAGTCGCTGCCAAGAATGCGCAAAACGATGTCCGACAATGTCATCGCGCCGAAGTGAATCGCCCCCTCATATGACGCGAAGTAGCGTTGTATGGCCTCGCGTCCCACTGAGTGTCCAGGCCGCCCGCCGAACAACATGGCATCCTCTGTGTAGACAGCGGCGATGGCAGCCGCGTTCCACGTCTCTCCCGCACAATTCCAGTCGGCAAGCACTTGAGCCAAAGCCGCCTGGCCATCAGGCATATTGTTGGTTATCTGCATGGCGCATTGCCCTCTCTTTAATCAGCTTTGACACCGGCAACGCTCATCAGCTTGCGCCACTTCTCCAACTCGCCGGGGCCGGCAGCCTTGGCTGTTGCGGCATCCTGGACATCCACTTCCAGTCCTTGCTGCAGACACAATGCTTTGAATTCCGTAGATTGAGCCTGACGCGTCACAGCTTCCGACAGCATATCGATAACCGCCTGAGGCGTGCCATGCGGCGCAAAAATCCATACAGGCGAGGCCGCCTCATAGCCAGGAAAGCCTTGCTCTGCCACAGTGAGTACGTCAGGCAGGCTGAGCGAGCGCGTGGCGGTTGTCACCGCCAGAGGCCGCAGGCGACCGCCTTTGATCAAGGGCAGCACCGAGGACATGCCATTGAAACTCAAGTCAATCTGCCCCGAGGCCGCATCCAGCGCCACCTGGCCTGGCGCTTTGTAAGGTATGTGGTTCATGGAAATGCCGGCCATGCTGGAAAACAAGGCCGCAGCCATGTGAGAGGTAGTGCCATTACCAGAGGAACCGTAGGTAATGATGCCCGGGTTTTGCTTGGCCTCTTCAACGACGTCAGCCAAGGTCTTGTAGGGCGAGTCCGTGGCGACCGAAATGACCAGGGCGGAATTCGCCACTCGGGCGATAGGGTCAAAATCCTGTACGGCGTCATAAGGCGTATTCCGCACCAGCTGATTGGTATAATGCTGTGCATAGGTGGCAAGCAATGTGTACCCATCCGCCGGAGCCTTGGCCACAAAATGGGTGCCAATCACACCGCCAGCGCCAGTCTTGTTTTCAACAATGACAGGGGCGCCTATATCTTTGGACATGCCCGCTGCAATCTGGCGCGCCGTCAGATCGGAGCCCGAGCCAACGCCGGTGGCCACGACGAGATGAATGGGCTTGCCACCGGGAAATGCCTCCGCCAAAGCCGTTGTGGCAAAAGCGAGCGCCCACGTGGCAACGAATATATGTGTCGCAATACTGACAAATGCGCGTCTGAATATCATGTGAGCCTCCTTAGATGAATGTTTTTCGCGTTCGATATGCTTCAATTCGCGTCGCCGGCAGCCATTCTTGCAACGCCACAATGGCGTTATCCGTGCTCAATGCTGAAGGCGGCTCCGGGCGCGCTGCGGGTGTGCGAGAAAAACGCGGCCCGGGCGCCGGTTGAAAAACCCCTTCGATCTCGGTGATAGTGCCCCGCGCCTGAATATGCGGGTGGTAGGGTGCCTCGTCAAAATCCAGTACCGGCGCGATGCAGACGTCCAAACTACCTAACAATCGGGTCCATTCATCACGTGTTCGTTCTTTGAACTTTGCGGCCAGCACCTGCTTGGCCTGTGGCCATTGCGTTCGATTCATCTGTTCACGCAATAGTGGATGGTTCTGAAGCTGCAGTTTTTCCAGCAACTGCTGGTAAAACTTCCCTTCTATCGGGCCGACCGAAACGTACTTGCCATCGGCACACGCATAAACTTCGTAGAACGGTGCGCCAGAATCGAGGAGATTGGTACCACGCTGCTTGGTAAGCATGCCCGCCGCATGGAGGCCTAAGGTTACCGTCATTAGTGACGCCACACCGTCCACCATGGCCGCATCGATTACTTGCCCCTGCCCTGAGCTTCTTGCCTCCAGAATGCCTGCCAGCAACCCGAATGCAAGATACAAGGAACCGCCAGCATAGTCGCCAAGCACATTGAGGGGCATAGTGGGCGCCTGGCCTTCTCGGCCCATGGCATTCAGTGCGCCGGTAATAGCAATATAGTTAAGATCATGTCCTGCCACATGCGCCATCGGACCGTCTTGGCCCCAGCCCGTCACCCGGCCATATACCAGACGCCGGTTGCGGGCAAGGCATACGTCAGGACCCAAACCCAAGCGCTCCATGACACCAGGCCGAAACCCCTCGATCAGCGCGTCGGCCTGCGCGACGAGATCCAGAACCAACTCTCTGGCATCGGGCTCTTTCAGATCCACGCGGATGGATTTGCGATTGCGCAGTCCCAAGTCGTGCACCAAAGGGCGCGGCGCACCCAAGCCTGAAGGCACCTTGCGGTCCACGCGAATGACTGTCGCCCCCAGGTCAGCCAGAAACATCGCCGCCAATGGGCCCGGGCCAATACCCGCAATTTCCACTACCTTTATGCCCGCCAGAGGACCGGCGCGAGACCGAGTTGAAGACATTTCAGATAACCCCTTGCTCCTGCAAGCGCTGTAGTTCAGCCTCAGACAGATTGAGCAATCCTCGATACACGTCTTCATTGGAGGCGCCCAGCGCCTGCGCGGGCTGGTCGAACCGTACTGGTGATTCGGAAAACTGAATGGGCAGACCCATGCCCATCGCCGTGGCTCCACTGGAAACCAAGCCCGCATGTTCCAACGGCACCACAGCGCCGCGTGCCTGCAAGTCTGCATCGCTCAAGACCTGCTGCGGTGTGCGCACCTCGGCACAGGGTACGCCTCGTTTCTCTTGCAACTCGCGGATTACTTCGGCGCTGGTACGTTGAAGCAACCAGTCCTGAATAATCACGTTAATTTCGCCTGAGTGTTTGGTGCGTGGCCCCAATGCAGAGAAGCGCGGATCTTGCGCTAGCTCCGGTTGCGCCATGGCTTCGGTGAGGCGTTTGAACCACGCTGACTGAAAGGCAACGAGCGCCACGTACCCATCCTGAGTCTTATACACACCGAAGGGAGTCAACCGCTCCATGAAGTTCCCGGAGCGTTTCGGGTAGCCCTCCTTCAAGTAAACATCAAAGTGCTCTTCGGCCATCAACGAGGCCAGGCAATCGAGCATGGACACCTGCACATGCTGGCCCACCCCGGTTTTGCCTCGATGAATCAAGGCCGACAGAATACCGTTGACCGCAAAGAGCGGTGCAATCATGTCTGCCATCGGCAAACCCAGGCGCGTGGGTGGACAGTCGGGAAAGCCTGTGACATCCATGATGCCGCTCAGCGCCTGAACGATGATGTCCATGCCTTTAAGCTGAGGATAAAGGCTAGGCTCGCCAAACGCCTTTATGGAGGCATAAACGATCTTGGGGTTGGCTGCGCACACGCTGTTGTAGTCCACGCCCAGCCGACTCGTAACACCTTCGCTGGCATTCTCGATCAGCACGTCGCACTCTTTGGCCAGCCGCATGAACAGCTGCCGGCCTTCCGTGGATTTGAGATTCAGCGTAATACTTTTCTTGTTGCGCGCACGATTGAGGATAGACAGCGACACATCTTCCTCGTGGCGTACGCCAAAGTGAATGCCCTCCTGATTGACATACGGAGGATTGTTCCGGGCGATGTCGCCCCCGTCAGGAGACTCAACACGTATCACCTCCGCTCCCAGCCCTCCGAGTAGCAATGACCCGTAGGGGCCAGCCAGAGCTACCGTCAAATCGAGTACCCGAATGCCCTCCAAGGGCTTTGCCGCTGACATGCTAGTCTCCTGAAACCCGTCTACAGACTAGCCCTGAATAACTATCAGGACTGGTCTGTAGACAGCTTGTCACTGGTTTTATGAGTGCGCCTGGCACACTTATCCTGCGTACGCCGGCCAACCAGACACAAGCCCGTCGTGACGGCCGGGCCGGTGTGGCGCCAGTTGCTCAGTATGATTTCGGCAAGCCGAGCACTTTATGGGCTACAAAATTACATACCATTTCCTGCGAAACCGGCGCCAAGCGCAGTAGGCGGACTTCTCGCCACAACCGCTCAATGTGATATTCCTTCGCATACGCAAACCCGCCATGAGTTTGCATCGCCTGGTCGCAAGCCTGATAGCCAGCATCCGCCCCCAAGAATTTGGCGGTGTTAGCCTGCGGGCCGCATGACTGATGATTGTCGTAGAGCATGGCAGCGTGAAGCGCAACGCTTTCCGCACCCTGCAGACGCATCCAGCATTCAGCCAACGGGTTGGCCACCGCCTGATTTTTACCAATGGGTCGATCGAATACCACACGCTCATTGGCGTATTGCACCGCCATATCGAGCGCGGCATAGCCTATGCCGATTGCTTCCATCGCTACCACCACACGTTCGGGGTTTAGGCCGTCCAGCAGATGACTGAAACCCTTGCCCACCTCGCCGATAACGTTTTCTTCGGGAACCTCCAAACCATCGATGAAAACCTCGTTGGAGTCCACTGCTGCGCGACCCAGCTTATCGATAACGCGCACCTCGCAGTGCTTGCGATCCAGGTCAGCGTAGAACAGCGTCATCCCGTCGAGAGGACGTTTCTCATCACGCGGCGAGGTGCGCGCCAGTATCAGATACTTGGTTGCATTCTGCGCATTGGTGCTCCACACCTTCTGGCCGTTGATGATCCAGCGATCCCCCTTCTTTTCGGCACGCGTCTTGATCCGGGAAGTGTCCACGCCGGCCGTCGGCTCAGTCACACCAAAGGCCATCAGTGTTGTGCCGTTCACAAAGCCAGGTAATGCACGTCGTTTCAGATCTTCTGAGCCATGACGCAGGATAGGTGCAGGTGGAAAAACATAGAAGTGCATTGCGGAGGCACCACTCATGCCGGCGCCGGATGCACCTATTTCACGCAGCATTACCGCCGCTTCGGCCAGGCCCAACCCCATGCCGCCATACTCCTCGGGCATCATGATGCCCATCCATCCTGCTTCTGCAAAGGCATTCACAAAATCCCAGGGATATTTGCTTTCCTTGTCGCATTCTCGCCAGTAGGCCAGGTCGAACTTGTCAGCCAATGTGCGCGCTGCCTGACGGACATCGTTCAGTTGCTCTTCGCGCGCCGAGTAGACGGCAAAGTAGTTGGGTACATCGGACATGGTGTCTCTCCGGGTAACAGGTTACGTCTGCTGCGGACGCAGCATCATCAGACCAGTGCGCATGGCCGTGCAGACGATCTCGTCACGCTGGTTCTTTGCGACGTGCTTGAAAGTGACGATCCCCGAATCCGTGCGACTCTTCGAAAGACGCGTTTCCAGGATCTCGGTTTGGACGCGAATGGTGTCGCCGTGAAAGGTAGGCTTGGGAAAGGCGATCTCACCAAACCCCAGATTGCCCAACGTCGTGCCCAGCGTCGTTTCATACACCGTGATGCCCGCAACCAGCGCCAACAGGAACATGCTATTGACCAAGCGCTGGCCGTAGAACGTGTTCTTGCTGTACTCCGCATCAATGTGCAACGGCGCACAGTTGTAGGTCATGGCTGAAAACAAGACATTGTCAGTTTCAGTCACGGTTCGGCGTATGGCGTGTTCGATCACCATGCCAGGTTTGAACTCTTCAAAATAGAGGCCAGCCATTTGTCTATCTCCCGCGTAGTAATTAGCTGTTGAATGTGCGCGCGAGCTCAATGATTTCGCGAGCAGTCTTAACGTGCGCAATATCAATGTGCTCGCCATCGTAGATACAAGAAGCCCTGCCTTCGGACTGGGCATTCTCCAGCGCCACAATCATTCCTTCGTAAAATGCCACCTCTTCGTCTGAAGGGCTGTACATTTTGTTTACGATCTCGACGTTGGAAGGATGTAGAAGCAGTTCTCCGCTCATACCCAACTGGCGATCCTTTTCGGACGAAACCTTCAACCCCTCAAGATCGTGCACCTGCTGCCACACACCACCGATGGGCAATTTTCCGGCAGCCCGTGCAGCCATCACGATGCGCGACTTCAGGAACAACGTTTCGCGACCATCAAGCGACCAGACCGTATTCAGGGCTCGAGCGACGTCGGCGTTCTTGGCAGTAGCACCCACAATGGCCGGCACGCGTTCGCACGACGCGATTTCGTAGGCAAATTGCAGAGAGCGAGCTGTCTCCAGCAGTGGAATCACCTTGGTATGGCCCAGTTCGACACCATTGCGATACTCGGCCTCGGATAACATCGACGAAACGGTATGAATGTCTTCCGGACCGCAAGGCTTGGAGATTACGATGCCCTCCACGTGAGTGCTGACCACAGACAGAATGTCATCGAAGTCGTACAAATGAGGGCTACGATTAATGCGCACCCAAACCCGCTGCCCCTGTTCGGCCAGCCACGCCAGCTTTGATTTGACAATCTCTCGGGCTTCCGCCTTGTTGTCAGGAGGAACGCTATCCTCCAGATCCAGGATCAGCGCATCGGCCTTGGCCTTGATCGACTTTTCAATCCAGCTTGGCTTATTGCCCGGAACAAAAAGAAAAGAACGTATGGGTTTCATCTGCGTCGTCATGCCTACCTCGGGCTAGTGAATAGTCTGGCCATTTATATCTTGAAATCTACCTAACGATTGATAGTTAGTTTGACGTTTCCGAGGATTTCACACTACTGGGGTTTACACCTAAAAACCAGGAGAGCCAATTCTGAACTACGGAACAATCATCTGCCTTGGCATCACCAAGTCATCAACATTCCAGTATCGTGACTATCGTCAGAAAGGAGGAACTATGGACATGGGACTCGCGGGAAAACGCGTGCTGATTACAGGCGCCTCTCAAGGCATTGGCGCAGGTCTTGCAAAATCCTTTGCCACAGAAGGATGTGAATTATCACTGGTAGCACGCTCCGCGGAAAAACTCAGCGCGCTGGCGAGCGAATTGCAATCCGAACATGGCGTTCAAGTGAACGTGCTGGCGCTCGATATGACCCGACAGGGCGCAATTGCCGACATCATGGCGTTTGCAGGATCGTCCGATATTCTTGTCAACAATGCCGGCGCCATCCCCGGCGGCACCTTGTGGGAAGTCGACGAAGATGCATGGCGAAAAGGATGGGAACTCAAGGTGTTCGGCTACATCAACCTCACGCGCGCGATGTATACCGAAATGAAACATCGTCGGCAGGGCGTCATACTGAATAACATCGGCAATGGCGGGCAAAACTTCGACTTCAACTACATTGCGGGATCCAGCGGCAATGCCGCATTGATGGCGTTTACCTGCGCCCTGGGTGGACGCAGCCTCGAAGATGGCATCCGCGTGGTCGGCGTCAATCCTGGCCCCGTCGCAACCGACCGCATCGAGAAAGTACTTAAAAACCATGCGGCACGCCTGCTTGGAGATGAACAACGTTCCACTGAATTGCTAGCAGGCTATCCGCTAGGGCGTGCCGCATCAGTGGCGGAAATAGCCGATCTTTTTGTCTATCTCGCATCTCCACACTCGAGCTACACATCCGGCACCATCATTACGGTAGATGGTGGCATTACATCCAGACGCTCTGTCGCATGACGGCAAAACTAAGCGCTACAGCACAGCGCCTGCTGTGCGCAATGCTTCGAACTCATCCACCGTAAATCCCCAGTCACGCAGCACTTCTTCATTGTGTTGGCCAGGCTTTGGCGGTGGGTGCTGAATTGCGCCCGGTGTCCGGCTGAAGCGCGGCGCCGGCGCGGGCTGCATGACGCCATCAATGTGGGTGAAAATGCCCCTATCCTTAATATGCGCATTCTGAGGCGCTTCGGTCATGGACAATACCGGCGTGATGCATGATTGCGTCCCCTTTGCTAGCTCTACCCACTCATCCCGCGAACGAGTCTTGAACGCCTTGGCGAAGCGTTCTTTTAGCTGCGGCCAGCCAGCTTGGTCGTGCTGCTCAGGCAGCGCCTGTCCGGCCAAACCGAGCACGTCCAGCGCATCGCGATAGAAGCGACCCTCATTGGCGGCTATGCTCACATACTTGCCATCCCCGGTCTCGTAGACGTTGTACCAAGGAGCCCCAGAGTCGAGCCGATTTGCCCCACGCTCATCTTTCCAGTAGCCAGCGGCAAGAAAGCCATACAGCAGCGTCATCAGTGACGCTGATCCGTCCACCATCGCGGCGTCCACCACCTGCCCGTGTCCCGAGGTGCGACTTTCCAGAAGCGCGCTGACCACACCCAAAGCCAGATATAGCGAACCTCCACCAAAATCGCCTATCAGATTCAGAGGTATGGCTGGCGCCTCTCCAGCCCGACCCACCGCATGCAACACCCCCGTCAGCGAAATGTAGTTGATGTCATGTCCCGGCGCATGCGCCATGGGACCGTCCTGCCCCCATCCCGTCATGCGGCCATACACCAGGCGCTGATTGGCCTTGAGGCAAACCTCGGGCCCGAGCCCCAATCGCTCCATCACGCCAGGACGAAAGCCCTCGATCAACACATCAGCCTGCTTCACGAGACGCAGCACGGCTTTCGTAGCATCCGGTTTTTTTAGATCCATCCGTATGCTGCGACGGCCCCGATTGAGCAGATCGAATCGCGCATCGATAGGCGCGCCTCCATCGTGACCGGGCGGGCGATCGATACGAATCACTTGAGCGCCCATATCCGCCAGCAGCATGCAGCAAAACGGTCCAGGACCGATGCCGCCGATCTCCACAATTCTGATGCCTGCCAGCGGTCCATTAGCCTTCGTCGTCATCGCTGTGCTCATTTGTTTTTTTCCCTAGGCATTGTCGCCGTCTGGATCAAGTCGCAGTATGTCAGTCTTTCAGGAGGGAATGCAGGAGATCGTTGTCCTGCCCAATCTCCGGTGCGGAGCGCATGGGAGGCGGACGCCGCCTGTCGAAGGAAAGCGGCATGCCGACGAGTGCTATCTCGTCTTCACCACTCTTGCCCAAAATGCCCAGCGCTTGCGTTTGCTCATGATGGTAAAGTTCCGCCGTCGTCTGGATCGGCGCACAGGGCAGCCCCAGCTTAGCGAGGTGCTGCTGCCAATGTGCTCGCGTCTGTGTCGCCAGCCGTTCGCCAATCAATGTGTCTATCTCCATGCGATGCGCGAGGCGTGCGCTGTTGGTCGAAAACCGCTTGTCGACCGCCCATTCCGGATGCGCTAAGGCTTCGCAGAGTTTGGCAAACAAACGGTCATTGGCGCTGCTGATGATCACATAGCCGTCTGACGCCGCATAAGCACGGTGCGGCACGATAAATGCCACGCCCGAACCATGCCGCCCTCCGGGATTGCCATCCGCAGCGTAGTTGGCCACCCCAATCGACATCCAGGCAATGGCCGTTTCCAAAAGCGATCCGTTCACCGTGGCGCCAACGCGCTCGCGTTCGCGACGCAACAGTGCGGACACTATGCCAATAACCGCCCACATACCGCTGCCAAAGTCGACGATGGACACACCCGCGCGCACAGGCGCCTGCCCCTCTTCTCCGGTCAGACTCATAATGCCTGCAAATGCCTGCATGAGCGGGTCATAACCAGGCAGCGTGTTCAATGGGCCTACATGCCCATAAGCGCCCACTTCACAGTAGACCAGCGTCGGCTTGCGCTCACGCAGGCTTTCTGCATCCAGGCCATATTGCCCAATACTGCCTGGACGCAGATTGTGAAGAAAGACATCGGCATGCCGCTCGATCAGATCATGCAGCGTCGCCAGTTGAACGGGGTTCTTGATGTCCAGAGAGATGGACCGTTTGCCTCGATTGAGCGCATGAAAGGCCGCGCCACATCCCTTCCACTGGCTTGGGCCCCAACTGCGCGAAGAATCTCCGCTCGCGCGCTCGATTTTCCAGACTTCAGCGCCCAGTCCCGCGAGAATATGGCCTGCAAAAGGCGCGGACGCGCTGTCTCCAAGCTCCACCACGGTTACACCTGCTAAAGGTAAGTCTTCCTGCATCTGATCCCCCATTTCAGTTACCCGGCTTGCGGCGCCTGCAATGCTCCGCCCGAGGCCAGAACCTCGTTCGCCTGCTCCGGCGTTATTCCATATTCCCCCAGCAATTGCAACGTATGCTCGCCGTGGCGCGGCGCCGGATATCGCTGTTCGGGTTGGCTTTCACTCCATTCCTGCGGAATACCCAGCATTCTAAGTGTGCCCTCGGTCGGATGCTGCTGCAACTCAAAGAAATTCACCACTTTCATGTGGGGATCCTGTATCAACGTGTCGGGCGTATTCATTTCGATGATGGGTATATCGGCCTCATGCAGAATCTCGAGCCACGCTCGAGTCGTTTTGGTTTCAAAGGTTATGGCCAAAAATTCGTACAGGTAACCGATGTTCTCAGTGCGCCCAAAGATGGTGCTGTAGCGAGGATCTTCCGCCATATCTGCACGCCCGACAGCGATAAAGAACCGCTGCCAATGACGATCCGTATAAATGTTGACACCAATATAACCATCCTTTGTCTGATAGGGGCGGCGCTCGGGGCTCATCATGCGCGAATAGCCCCAATCTCCGATGGGCGGTTCGAATGTATACCCATATAAGTGGTCACCCATGACAAAATGCGCGAACGTTTCAAACATAGGAACAGCGACCGATTGGCCACGGCCAGTTTTCTCGCGGTAATACAGCGCCATGGCCACGGCATTGCATGTGGCCATGCCTACAACACGATCAGCGATGGCCGTAGCCACATAGGCCGGAGGACCGGCCTTTCTGCTTTGCAGCACAGGCATACCCACCGCGGCCTGAATCAGATCGTCGTAGGCCGGGCGATCCGCATAAGGCCCGCCAGCGCCAAAGCCGAATGCGCCGCAATAGATCACGCGCGGATTGATCGCCCTGACATCTTCGTATGAAAGTCCGAGCTTGGCCATCGCCTTCGGACGCAGGCTGTGCACCAATACATCAGCCGACACGATCATCCGCTTGAGCACGTGCAGGCCTTGCGCATGCTTGAGATCCAGCACGATGCTGCGTTTATTGCGATTCAAATGCAGGAATATGGCGCTCATGCCCTGATTTCGGCAAGGCCCGACGCCTCGCGTTGGATCTCCGTCCGGCGCCTCCACCTTGCATATATCAGCGCCCATGTCCGCCAAGAGTAAAGATGCGTAGGGGCCCATGAAATTGGACGTCAGATCAAGGACGCGCACTCCTGTCAAAGGACCGGACATGTCAATTACCCCTGCTTTAGATTGATCGTCTGGAAAAGCTGCTTCCAGATATCGACTTCTTCCTGAATCTCCTTGACGAAGCGTTCGGGAGAAGACTGTGGGACAGACCCCGTAAGCGTTGTTTCAACCTGCTTGCGAAACGCTTTATCCGCGAGTACTGTTTCCACATCGCGATTGATACGGTCCACGATCGATGGCGGTGTATTCTTGGGCACGAAAAATCCTGCCCACAACAGGGGTATATACCCCTCGTATCCCACAGCCTCTTTCAGTGTGGGAACTTCAGAAAGATTCGGGTAACGATCCGGGCTGATGGCTGCCAACGGTACAACCGCTCCATTATCGAAATAACCTTTGAGCGATGCCGGGTTATTGACGACAACCTGTGTATCACCGCGAATGACGGCCATGTTCATTTCGTTGATGTTGCTGAAATCCACTGGCGAATACTTCATATCCAGCTGCTGGTTCAATATGGAGAACGATAGGTTAAAGATGGAGGTCGGCCCTGTACCAGAAAAGAACACACCCTCTCCACTTTCCTTACTCAAGGCTACCAGAGCCTTCAATGTACCGGCCTTTCTTGCTGTTGCCTCGTTCGTTGCAATAACGAGCTGGTAGTTGAGAACCTTGCGCACCGGCACAAGGTCAGTAAGAGGATCAAACCTCAGGTTGCGCTGCGTGAACTTGGGCAGGATAGAGCTTTGTGTTCCCAACAACAGCGTATAGCCGTCTCGGGCATTCACCACATGCTCGGTGCCAATTACGCCGCCCGCGCCCGGCCGATTTTCGACAATAACAGGCTGCTTCCAGATTTCCGACAACTTGGGCCCCAGTAGCCGCGCCAGGGTGTCGCCGGAAGAGCCCGGGCCAATAGCCAGAACGATCTTCACCGGTTGCGTGGGCCATTCGTCTGCGTGGACATCTCCACTCGTCACCATACCGCTCATCCCTATGACAGCCGCGGCCATACTGACCTTCAGCCAACGGCGGCGCAGCGGGTAAATATTCCGTGCGTACTGCATTACCATGACTCGTCTCCTTGAATAGTATTTTGAACAACACTTTTATCTTTCTGTCCCTGCTGGTCGGGCAATACCCTCAGCCAGATCAAACACCGGAAGGTTCTGCTTGCCGCGCAGCTGAAACTCGACCTGTACAGCCTTGCCGATGGCGATGTCCTCTGGCGCACCGTTAATCTGGCTGAACAGGTAATAGCCCTCTTCCATCTGAATGAAGCCTACGGTATACGGTACGATCGACGCCCATGTTTGCGTAGGGCCGCGCATGACGGTGCTAAATGAGTACACAGTGCCGCGCCCGCAGGATTCTTTCCATTCAAGCGCCTGGACTCCACAATGGGGGCAAAACGAATGCGCTGGCCATACCGCCTGCTCGCAACTGCCGCAAACCTGATAGGTCAGTCGGCTCTCTTGGAGCGCCGACCAATATGGCTCGGCATCCAGCAGCGGATACGGCTGCGGCCACCCCTCTATATAGTTGATTTCACTCATGGAATACTCTGCTCAAACTTGAAGTTCACTGGGCTCTGGCCAGAATCGTTACCCCGCCCGCGGCAAGCATGCCGCCCGCGCCTTGAACCATCACGGTTCGAGGACGCGTGTTCGGCGATATGCCCAACCCTGCACCGCGGAGCTGGCGTACGGCCTCGACATAGCTGTCCATGTTGCAGGAGATGCCTGGTTGGCCGAAGGATAGCCAACCTCCGTTGGTGTCGGTCGGTAAATCACCATCCACGCCTGTACGGCCATCGCGGTACAGGTTGATTCCTTCGCCCTTTCGCGCGAAGCCGAGATCCTCCAGAATCATGGGTCCCATATGCGCAAAGTTCACCGATATCTGCGTCATATCTATGTCGGCAGGCGTAAGGCCTGAATGCGCGTAAGCCTGTCGGGCCGCTTCGGCCGTGGCGGTATATGTCAGATTGGGAAACGTGCCCAAGCCCGGGAACTTGCAACGGTGCATATTTATGCGATCAGTCAGATACTCATGCGTGGATGCCGATCCATATCCCATCACATAGATAGCACCTGGGATGGCGCGCGCCTTCTCCACCGATGTCACCACCAATGCCCCTCCCGTACCTCCGCCCCAGGTGGAACACATCCAGCGCCGCAACGGGGTCGCTACATATGGCGATGACAGCACCTTGTCGCGATCGATCTCGCCAAATCGGGCCTTGGCCGCATGGGGGTGATGCACGCCCCAGCGCTGGTTGGCGATCGCCACATCCGCCAGGTCTGCCTCCGTGATGCCGAACTCATGGAAGTATCGATGCGCTGCCTGCCCA
The DNA here is from genome assembly GCF_004153455.1 of Allopusillimonas ginsengisoli. GTDB lineage: Bacteria > Pseudomonadota > Gammaproteobacteria > Burkholderiales > Burkholderiaceae_B > Allopusillimonas > Allopusillimonas ginsengisoli. The sequence continues at coordinate 21,696 of NZ_SDQE01000016.1, forward strand.
TAGAGTGCTGGAATAATGGGTCCGTAAGGAATCTCGAACTGTGGATCGGCATCGGCTTCAGCACCCATCGCGACCGCATCAACGAACAGCTCGGTCGCATCGCTTTGCAAGCACAGTACGTAGTCCGCCCTTCCCGACGCTATCATCTGAGAAGCCATCCCCACAGATGCCGTCAGCCCTGAGCCATGCATCGTCAACTCGGTGTTCAGTGTCACCGGCATGTGCATATGCGACACGAAGATATTGCTCCATTGCGAGCGCTTGTCAGCCCAGGGCGACCGACCCGTAAAGACTGCGTCAATCCGGTCCTTGCTGATTCCCGCGTCTGCCAGCGCTTTATGCGTAGCCTCCACGGCAAGTTGCAAAGGGTCTTTTCGGTTGCTGCGGGAGGCATAAGCATCCCCCATCCCCACGATCGCGGCGACTGGTTGGGAAGACATGAGCACTCCTCAACTTTGCACTGCAGGCAGGGAGGAAGCCACCAGCGCATCCAGATCTTCACGTTTGCGCAACATCAGCAGACTCCACTCGCCTTGCTGCACGATCTCTCCGTCCTGGTTCAACACCTTGATCAGAAATCTGGTGACACCATACTTGTCATCCTTATCCTTTTTGCCGATGACCTCGGCAACAGCATAGATGGTGTCGTTGATGCACACGGGCTTTAGAAAACGCATGTTATCGATGCCATAGTTGGCCTGGATGCCCAGACCAAACTGGATCAGGCCCGTGGCAATGGAGTAGGTGAGCGCACCCTGAACTAGGCGTTTGGCAAATCGGGTTTTCGACGAGTAGACAACGTTGGAATGAATAGCGATCCAGTTTCCGGTCAACGCACAATAGTTGACCACGTCAGTCTCGGTCACCGTGCGTCCGCCAGAACAGAAGGTTTGGCCAACCTCCAGCTCATCATACGTCTCGTTTATCTGATTATTAATCAAGGCACTCATGCCCGTCTCCTTATCAATGCATGAATTCGGTATCAGTTAAGCCGCATCGACTTTGCGATGATGGTCTTCTGAATCTGTGAAGTGCCGCCACCAATCGTGGACTGAACGCTTTCACGGAGATAGCGCTCCATATCCGCCTCAGGCAGATTGGCATAGCCGCCAAGCACTTGCATACCTGTCAGCGCGCATTGCTTCAACGTCTCGGAACCATACAGCTTGGCCATTGACACTTCCCGGCTGCACGGCACGTGGTCTGCCGCCAGTTTGGCTGCGCGATAACACAACAGGCGCGCCGCATCGACCTCAGTCTGCCGATCGGCCAGCATGTGCTTCAGCACCTGAAAATCCCACAGCTGCTTGCCGAACTGAATCCGTTCATGGGCGTAGCGCACCGCAGCGGACACAGCCGTCTGCGCATTGCCCACGTAAGCGGCGGCAACCGAGCATCGCTCCAGCTCCAGGTGCTCAGTAATGATCTTCCAACCCTGGCCTTCTGCACCCAACAGGGCATCGCCAGGAACGCGTACGTTGTCCAGGAATATTTCCGTTGTGCCTGTGGCATGGCGAGACAATGTCGGCAGTTTGTTGATAATCAATCCAGGCGTATCGTTCGGAATCAGCAGTATCGACAGCCCCCCGTGTTTGTCATGAGGGTCGGTGCGCACCAGCATGGCGATCACCACATCCCGGGCGGCCGCACCGCTGCACCACAACTTCTGACCACTCACTATCCAATCGCCATTCTCGTCGCGGCGTGCACGGGTCTTGGTGTTCGATGCATCTGACCCAGCGTCGGGTTCGGAAATCGATACCGAGAAACGAATTTTTCCATCGATAAAGGGTTGGATGTACCGCTGCTTCTGCTCAGGCGTGCCGAACTTAGCAATATTCATCGCCGTAAACGTTGGTACGAGAATCGCGGCAGCGAAGTCAAAACCGTACTTGCCCAAACCCTCGGCCATCAAGGTATAGTCAAAAATATTGCCTCCAGCCCCGCCCTCTTCTTCGCTGAACAGCAATCCCAGCCAGCCCTGCTTGGCGATTTTCTCGTAGGCTTCATAGGGATAGTCACGGTTCTGATCACACTTTCGGATGTACTCCAAAGTAATCTCGTTATCCATGAACTTGTTCACGCTATCGAGCCACATCTGTTCCGATTCATCGAGGAAATTTGCCATGATTCAGTTACTCCTTGGTGTAGTAGGTACGTTCGGAAATGCATCCGTTTGCAGATACCTACAGACTATGGAAAGCAGCCGATGAATCCAAGTTGCAAATTTCGAAATACAGCTTCGAGGAACCCGAAGCATGACTCAAACAGAAAGGCGCATGCGCTCGCCCTCAGCCTGCATGAATCTGGGCATCACGTCTTCTGTAGAAACGAATCCACGCGCCTTTGTTCAACGACCTTGCCGAGCCACCCGCTGGCGCTTACCGGCAACTGCGCGCCAACACCTCTGCCAATGCGCGTCCGCCTTGGCTGTCATCCCAAAGAGCTGCCCCAAGATGCGCGACCAACTTTTCACCGTTGTGCAAGCCATGGCCTTTTTCGGCAATCTGCACTTTGGTAAGTGGCTTGCGCGGCGTACCAACGCTGTCTACCACCAGGCTGTACTGTTCGTTGCCGTCGGTGAAGCGTATGCGTACACCCGTAGCGAAATGATTTGGGTAATACTCGCGTGTAATTGCCTCACTCAGCACAAAATGCACTTTCTGTGCAACCTCCAGAATCGCAGAGTCGTTCAGGTAGTCGTCCCCGTAAGCATCGTAGCGATAAGGCCCGTAAACCAGCGTTGCCCCGACGATATAGGGGCAACTGTACTGCGCGGCCATGCTGGATTGCGGATTCCTCAGCATGTGCTGATCGGCGATAAGCTGAGGGCCGCTGATGGTAATAGACTCAATCGTGGATAGGGGCACACTGAAACCGCTGGTGACTTCTCGCAGCGCATCAATGCTGGAATGGAACAGCCTGCAACAGGCGTAGGGCTTGAAGCTGATATTATGGATCTGCAATTGGGCGGCAGGTGTGACGTGGCGCAACTGGCCCCCGAATAGCGCCGCCAACCCATACATGCCCTCGACCACGCGATGCGGCGACGTGACCGAAGACATAAGCGCAAATTCCGCCGCCAACACGCCATTTCGAGCGCCAAAACCCGCGTGAACACGCTTAACCTCACCGCCGTTCGATTCGGCTGAAAACTGCATTGCACCGCAGGCTTGCGACAGCGCATGCCCCCAGGCGGCCGTCAGCATCTCTCGAGTGACGGCATGTGCGCGCTGATAGGCATGCAAGCAGATGCAGGCGGTGGCGGCTCCAAATGAGCCGAAGACCGAAGTAGGATGAAAGCCGCGATGCACCGTTTCCATGCCACCCGCCGAACTGCCGAGCAAAGCCATGGCTTCGTAGCCAGCGATCACCGCTCGAAAGAGATCTACCTGAGGGGCATCAGTCGCAGCAGCCTGAGCCAACGCGGCAGGAATGATCACCGAGCCCGGATGACTCAACGTTTCGTCGTGCGTATCGTCCAGTTCCATGCTGTGTGCGGCTGTACCATGCACCAGTGCAGCGATCGACGGATCAGCCAGCCAGCCTTCGCATAAAACCGGGCTCGCGCCTGTGCCAGAGAAGCGTTCAGCCCACCGGGCAATCTCACGCGTCCAGGGACGCGCCGCGCCCCACATCGACACAATGAAGTTATCCAGCAGCAGTTGGCGCAGCGCCTCGACATCGGCATCACGGGGTTGTGCATTGGCCACGAGAGCAATGTAATCCGCGAGCTCCGCGGTCATATCAATACCTGCTGCGTCACGTACGTAATCGCCGCCAAGTTTGGAAAGCTGAATCACGGTCTATACCTTGATTTGTGGTTATCCGTGTTGAAACTCCCCGCTACCGAAAGCAGAACGTACGGGGCTGATCAACGCTCATTTATCAGACGTGGACGTAGGCTTATGAAACGCTGGCCAATGCATCCTGACCAGCTCACGCGAAGCACCATAAGCGTAACAGCTGTCTATTTTCGTGGGTTTTCCGCTCGCGTCCACGGCGCTGACCTGGCTCGTCTGCAGCGAGTAGAGCGTCTGATAGGCGGCGCTCGCCAACGGAATCATCAGCTCTTTCAGATGCGTACACGTTTCGCCAGAAGGCAGACGTTTACGCAGCTCACTGTTCCAGCCAGGACCTATTCGTAATCCCACCAATGCTTGCAGGATGTCCCCGCCACCCGCGCATTCCCGATAGGGATATGCGTGAATAGCGGTGCCAATCTTGCGAATCACCAAGTCTTTGTCGAGCACTACCCTCAACCCATGGTCGTGGATGAACTCGCCGGCAGGCACCGTGCGCATCCCGCTGGGCGGTGCGAAGTCATGCGTCTTGCGATCGATAAGTTGTGCTTCAATCTCCAGCATGCCGTCGCTACGTCGAAATCCATGCAGATCGATACGCCGCCAGTGCAGTTCCTCACGCGTGACGTCGCTGTCGTTCGCCACATCGTCTGCCGTCTTGTCATCACTCATCCGGTACCCCTGCGCAAACATCCCTCAAGCCTTGGTAAGCTCGACCAGGCGACGCCATTTCTCAGATTCTTCTCGGGCGGTGGATTCTACCTGGCCCGCAGGCTGATAATCCCGCTCCAGAAACTGAGCGGCACAGAATGCCGCGAACTCTGGCGTAGCGGTGATCACGCTAAACGCTGCCGAGAGCTTGTTTATAACCGCATCCGGCGTATCCTGGGGCGCCATTACCCAGATAGGCGAAGCGAGATCGTAACCCTGAATCCCTGCTGCTTCATTAATCGTCGGCACATCGGGGAGATGCGCCGAGCGTTTTCCCGCCGTGACGGCCAACAAACGAAGATCACCACTTCTTACCAAGGGCAAAGCAGCTTGCCCTGAGAAAGCAACCTGCACCTGACCATTGACAGTGTCCACCAGAGCCTGTGAACCATTCCGGTAAGGCGCATGAGTCATTTCGATGCCGGCCATGGATGCAAGCAAAGCGCCGCTCATGTGTGAAGGCGTGCCCTGCCCCGCGGAACCATAATTAATGGAGCCGGGCGCCCGTTTGGATGCCGTGATTACATCGGCTACCGTTTTGAGGGGTGAACTTTTACCCGTGACCATGAACAAAGTAGTGCTCGCCAGCCGCGACACGGGTTTGAAGTCTGCCACTGCATCGTAAGAAGTTTGCGTCAGCCAAGGGGTAGTGTAATGAGTGGAGAATGTAATCAGGAGCGTATAGCCATCCGGCGCAGCGCTCGCCACATGCGCAGTGCCAATACTCCCCCCGGCCCCCGGCTTGTTCTCCACGACGACGGCAACTCCCCACGCTGCATTCAGCGCCGCCGCAACCTGTCGCGCCATCACATCGGTACCAGACCCCGCAGCAACTGGCGTAACGAATCTGACCGGATGATCTGGGTAACGACCTTGAGCAAGTGCCACTTTCGCTGTCAACATTGCCCCAATAGGCAGGTGGATCAGAAATGAGCGACGAGAGACCATGTTTGACTCCGAGGATTGGCTATGGTTACCCACAAGCAGAGAGATTGTTGACGCGAAATCTGTCGTGATCCGGGAAAACAATCAACGCGCGGGCTTCACGAGAACGAGACCTCAAGGCTTGCCGTTGATGGCTTGTTTCCAGAAATGGTTGGCATCCACCACTTCATCTCGGGCTTCGTCCAGCGTCGTGGAAGCCGGCTGAAGCGACATTTGCTGAAGCTTGTCCAGCACAACTGGATTCGCCAGCACCTTGCGCAAGGCTACGTTGAATTCTTGCGCCATCTCCTGGGGAAAATCTTTAGGTGCAAAGAAACCCATAAAAGTGTAGAACTCGAGCCCATCAACACCCAATTCCCTGAAAGTCGGCACGTCTGGCAGCAGTGGCGTACGCTCGGCGCCTGAAACCGCAATCACCCTAGCCTTGCCTGACCTGTACACCGCCATGGCTTCCGGCATGCCTGTAATGCCTGCCGGCACCTGGCCAGCCATCACACTCTGAATTACCGGTGCTGACCCACTGTAAGGCACGGGCTCCATCGGTAGCCCCCATTCGTGGGCCATCGCGTCGCCAACCACCTTTGGTGCGCCGCCCACAAATGGCACACCGTAAAAGCGTAACGCCGCGTCCTTTTTCACCGCTTCCGCGTATCCCACAAAATCGCTATAACTGCGGTCGACGGGAATGCTCAATGTCCAGGAAGTACGCGTCGCCTGCCCTAACGCCGTAAAGTCCTTCTCCGCATCGTATTGGGCGCCGGGGGTTGTCAACGGCACAATAATCAGCGAGTGATCAACCGTGAACAGCAATGTCGTCCCGTTCGGCGCGGCATCGCGCACAAACTGTGTGCCAATTTGCCCGCTCGCACCGGCTTTGTTCTCGATAACCACGACCTGGCCCAGTTCCTTTGCCAAGTCTTGCCCGAGGATACGGGCCACCACATCCGTACCGCCACCGGCCGCGTAGGGTACAACGATTCTAATGGGTGCCTGGAAGGATTGGGCTGCGCCTGCCGGTGAAATCGCGAAGCAAGCTATTGCGCAGAGAACGCCAAGGACTCTGGATCGTGTCCGCATAATGATGTCTCCTGCCTTATAAAAGGATTCAAGAATGGTTTTATAAGTACATCTTGAAGCGAGCGCGACACAAATCCAATTGGAGAATTTCGAAATGACAGTTCGCTATTGCCGAATTACGAAGGTATTGCTGCATCCATCGCCATCCAGCCGAACCCGATTGGGAGAACACACCCTTCATGCAAGACTTGGGCGGGCCGTCAAGGTTCTAGTTTATGGTCTTCTTCCTGGCCCACCGGCTGGCTTGTCAATTGCTTCATTAGCGCGGAAGCGGCGGGCCCCAGATTTCGCTCGCGCGATGTTGCTATCTGCAAAATGCGCTGCGCCCAGGAGTCGGTAATGGGCACGGCGATTACCCCGTCAAGCGCTGCGAGGCTAACTTCGCACTCCGGTTGAACAGTAACTCCCAGGCCGGCCTGAGACAAACTGATGGCTGCGCCTGTGCTGCGCACCGTGTACTTGGGTTTGTATTCTCGTTGCAACCGGCGCGCAGCGTTTGAAAATGCCGCGTGCATGGCCGTAACCACGATTAGATCCTCAGAGATCAGATCCAGAAACGAGATGCTGGAGCGCGCCGCCAGTTTATTTTTTTCCGGCACCACCGCAACCAGTCGGTCTGTACGATAGGGCGAAGTATGAACGCCGCTGAGATCCAGGCCTGGCGCCACCGCAAACACCCCGATGTCGGCGTCGCCATTCGCAACCGTCTGCACGATACTGGTATTTTCCAGTTCGCGTATCACCAGATCCACCTGGGGAAAATCCTGAATAAAAGCGCCCAGCTCACGTGAAAGAAATGGCACGAAAATAGATCTCGCAGATGCAACAAACACTTCGCCACGCAACCCTTCGCTAAACGCGGCGATCTCTCCCCGCATGTCGTCTAGATCCGCAAAAAGCTTGCGTATATACCGAAGCACCACCTCGCCGGCCGCGGTGGCAACCACGCCTTTTGGCGTGCGCTCCAGCAATTGAATGCCAGCGATCTCCTCAAAATCCTGGATACGCTTGGTCGCAGTGGATGCAGCAATGTTTTCCCGAATCGCAGCGCGCCCGATTTGCTGCTCCTCTGCGGCAGACAGAAACAGTTTGAGCGTGAACAAGTCCACTTGACGAATGAGGTGAGAACGGTTGAATGTCATGACCATGGAGAGAGAGTTCGTACACATTGAGCATCGCAAGTGCTTTTGATCAATCAATGCCGAATACCGCGCTACCCAAGTAGCTTGCCTTATTGAGCCTAAACCAACAATTCCAGCCCGATTAAAAGCCGCACAACCAGCTCAATTCTACTGCAACGGATTGCTGGATCCATTGTGTGCCTGAAACTCGCGGATCCATTTCATGGAGGCATTAGAGATAAAAAAAGCTTAACCGATTTAGATGACTCATGTTGACTGGATAGCCAACAAAGCCCTGCTGTCTCGTTATCCAAATAACCCGCCCCTGCATGGGTAGACTTTCGACAATCACAGTTTGCGACCATTGTTTGGACAGCTGATCGGCTACAGTACGCGCCAATAAATCCGCCACGCCTCCAGCAGAAAATGGGACAACTATCCTGACTGTGTCTGTCCGCTACCGTCTCGATCGCCCAGTTGGACCAGTGGCTCGGTGTTGCCCGGCGCAGGTGTACTCCAAGCCGCTCAAGGCCGTGCCCAAGATGGCTACTAAGCCGACCAAGGCCATGATTAAGGAGTCTCCTTCGCTTAGGCCCGTTGTGAGCCCATCTTCACGAGTTCCCCCGAGTAATTCGGCGCCATATTCATGTCTAATCATTCACTCAACTCCAGCGCCGCGTACATACCTCGCCCTGGCGCCTTGAGTGTATTTACGACCAGCTTCTCCCATGCAGCCTGGGGCCGTAGTTCCAGCGCCGCACCTTTTCATAGGCAATCTGGGCAGAGTCCTTATGCAAAGGATTGATGAGCACGCAATCTTCTTCGGGAACGATGATGGACGGCACTCGGGCCAGTACACTCTTGCCACTATCGAGCCAATTCGAGCCCCAGTCCATTGACACTTTTCCCCGCGGCAGTGCATCCCATCCCACTAGGCGCTGATAGTCCAACACCGTGGCTTTTTTCCAGAGGCTCTCTGGCACCGTCACTTTGACCAGGTAGCGGTTAAAGGGCAGCGTATGGCCGCTTAAGTGAACCAGCGTTTCAAGGCAGGCCAGCGCCCGGGTGGCAGCCACATACACTACGGGCTTGCCGGGATAATTCCACCGCCCACCACTTAATTTGGACCCAACCCCTTTGGGATCTTCTGCAACATAGCTTTCCGTGTCCGTCCCGATCTTCCACAGAACGACTGCATGGCTCATGCGTAGGCCCCGCTTTGCATCTGGAGCAGCATTTGCGAGACCAGGTTGCTACCCTTTTCGGTATCCATGTATGTACCAGGAGGAACGCCCCCAAAGGCGGGGTTGGGCTCTGAGAGCCATTGGCCAACCCAATTGGGTGCATCAAAGCCGTTCGGGTCGCCCGATTCTTCTACCATGTGCTGCACCTGGCCGATGAGCGATGCCAGCGCCAGCACGCGCTCGCTCCACGATGTATCGAGCAGCTCATCGTTCTTGATCTTACGCTTGGCCGTCGCTTCGGGCATCTTGATCCAGTCAAGCAGGCGTGACCTGGACACCCACATGTCGCCCGCCAACGCATCGATCATCCGGGCCGGCACGCCAAAGCGAACCATACGGATTTCATCGGCTGGGTCCAGGCTCGAGATATTCAGGTAGGAGGCTGTCCGAGCGGCGTCATCATCGCCCTCAAGGAGCAACAAAGCAGCATTTTCACCCAACGCCGCTGCCTTTGAGCGCGGGCTCGATGAAGTCGTTTTTGCGCTAGAGGAAGTCAAGGCGTACCCCACACGTGTAGTCCAAATGAGCTATTAGTATAGATCAATTGGCCCAAATATACAGCATGACCTAGAATTATCAATGAGTACCCTGGCCATGGGCATATTCGTCTGGTCCGCTTGCCAAACATTGTGATTCTTCAACTTGAAACCGGTGGCTAGCCCAATCACGTGCAATATCAAAGTCGTGAGCATAAAGCCACCGAAAAACGCCGCTGCGCTGCCATCGACAGGCAGCTCCGAGCCATGAGCAATCCCGTGAAACACTGCAAAGAACCCCACCAGCACCACGCTCGCCCATCTCGGCAAGGAAATACGGCTTATTACAAGAAGGCCAAGAACAAACAGGGATGCCAGGATCATTGGTTCAATCGCCGGAAGGCTGACCCCCATGACACCCAACAAGGCGCCTATCAGCAGCCAGCAAAGAAAGCTCAATGGCGTCCATATCGCTTCTCGAACACTTCTGTGAGTGAGGGCAGCCCACAGCCCGACGGCAAACATTGCAAAAAGATGGTCAAGACCTGTCAACGGATGTATGACACCCATGCTGAACATGTCGTTGGATAAGTGTTCATGCCCAGGATGCGCCAGGCGCACCGCGCATGATCATGCTAGGACTCAGCCTCGCTCTGTAAAGCGGATATGCAAGCGTCGGCCCGACCTTGAATGCCCAGAAATCTCAATTTCACTCAGCGGTTATCAGCAACATTTCAGCGGGCTGTTTACCTAGTGAGCGGGTTTTGTGTGGCAAGCTGGCATCGAAGTAAAGGCTATCCCCGGCTGACAGAATGATTGTACGGTCCTGCATTTTGACTTCCACTTTTCCGCGGATCACATGCAGAAACTCATCACCGGTGTGTTGAGACATATTGATGGGAACTGAAAACTCCATCTGGGGACGCACGATGAATGGTTCCATGCGCTTGACGGTTCTGTTCGCCGCCAACGCTTCGAATGCATGTGCGCCGTCCTGCCCAAGCTGAGATGACATGTAATGTCGCTCATTCTTGCGGACCAGGCATACCCGTTCGTCTTCGCCTTCCTCTCCGAGCAGTTTGCCTACGGTCAGATCCAGTGCTTTTGCAAGTTTAAGAACAGTGGAAATCGTAGGGCTTGAGACGCCGCGCTCAAGTTTCGAGATGTAGCCCTTGCTGAGTTCGGATTTCTGCGCCAACTGATCGATTGTTAGATTTTTTGAGCGGCGCAGGTATTTCAATCGTAATTGAATTGAGTCCATGTTTCCTAGATATCCTCGGTCAGTAGTACCCCTACCCGTTCTTTAACTTGGCGCTGCTGCTATGGAGACTGTGTGAATCTGTTACTCCCCTTCGTCCCGGCTAATCATAGCAAATCTATGATTCCCGCCCCGTTCAGGCTGTTCGAGATGAATTTATGTTGACACTCAATGTTCTTATAGGATACCTTGTTTCCCATAAGGTATAAAAATTGTCGATGATTCCTAATCCGCGTGGCTTCGCGCTGCGCCAGATGTGAGTTGCAGGAGGGACAGACAAAGGCGGCGCAGACTGCCTGATCTGATCAGCAGCCGCCATCCACGTCAGCAAGATCTTGAGCAGGCGTGATCGGCGGCATATTCAACGCAAGGAGATTTAGCATGGCCTGTACTTTTACTTTACGGCACGCGAGACGGATGCTGGTCTTGGCGATCGCCTTCTGCATGCTGTCTATGACGTTCACCAGCATGTCAAAGGCGCAAACCATTACCGCAGTCATGCAAACAGGGTTGCGCATTCTCGATCCGGTCCTCACGACAAACTACACGACGCGCAACTATGGCTACATGGTGTACGACACTCTGCTGAGCGTCGATGCAGACTACAAAATCCAGCCGCAGATGGTGGAGAAATGGACGGAGTCCGCGGACAAGAAAACCTACACTTTCACCTTGCGGGGAGGCCTGAAATGGAGCGATGGAACCTCGGTTACAGCGGAAGACTGTGTGGCATCCATCAAACGATGGGCGCAACTGGACACGACGGGGCAAGTTCTGATGACTATGCTCGAGGAGATTCGGATACTGGACGACAAAACCTTTGAGGTCATACTCAAAGAACCAACCGGACTGCTGCTCGAAGGGCTATCGAAACTCAGCTCTCGCCCTTGCTTCATGATGCCCAAACATATTGCTGAAACCCCAGCATCGGAACCCATTTCGGCGTCCATCGGTTCGGGCCCCTTCAAGTTTGTGGCGTCGGAGTTCAAGCCAGGCCTGAAAGTGGTCTTTGAACGAAACGAACATTATGTTCCGCGCAGTGAGCCGCCAAGCTGGACAGCCGGCGGAAAAGTGGTCAACGTTGACCGCGTTGTATGGGTTTCCATGCCCGACCAGATGACTGCCGTGAACGCTTTACTCAGTGGCGAAATAGACTACATGGAGTTGGTGCCCTATGACTTGCTTCCCATGCTCGAGAGCAATGAGGACATCAAGGTAGAAGTATTGGATGAGCTGGGGCAGTGGGCGCAATATCGGTTCAACTTCCTGTACCCCCCATTCAACAACAAGCAAATTCGTCAAGCTGCAATGTATGCGGTAGGACAGGAAAGCGCCATGAAGGCCGCTGTGGGCAATTCCAAATACTATGAAACCTGCGCAGCAGTATTTGGGTGCGGAACGCGTTACGCGAGTAGCTACGGAAGCGATATCGTTGTGTCGCCAGATGTGGAAAAGGCCAAGAAACTGCTTGCGCAGGCCGGCTACGATGGCACGCCCGTCGTTATCCTGAACCCGACGGATAACGCCGTGCTTTCGGCACTGCCCGTCGTTGTAGCCGCCGGGCTGCGCAAGGCTGGATTCAACGTAAAGCTAAAGCCCATGGACTGGCAAACTTTTGCTGTAGCACGCAATAGCAAGAAGCCTGTGGAAGACGGCGGGTGGAATGTGATTCCCGGCGCCAGCAGCTTGGTCGCAAGCAGCGACCCATTCAGCGCCACTGTGGCTGGGAGCGGAGCGAAGGCTTGGGCCGGCTGGCCTGATGTGCCTGAAATTGAAGCTTTGAAGCTCGAATTTGCCAGAGCCATCGATCCGGAAGAGCGCAAGCGAATTGCGGAAGAGGTTCAAAAACTGGTCATCGACAATGGGGTGATTATCCCCTTGGGGCAATACGTAGCTGCTGCGGCGTATAGCAAGACGCTGACCGGACTGCTGCACTCTCCCATTACAACATTCTGGAACGTCCAGAAGCCTGTCAAGTGAGTGGGAAATGCTAGCTTATATTACGCGGCGCATTCTGGCGACCATTCCGGTAATCGTCATGGTGGGTGTAGTGGTGTTTGCCATGCTTCGCCTGACTACCGGGGATCCCGCCGCCATCATGGCTGGCGACGATGCCAGCACCGAGCAACTGGAGCAGATGCGCCACAGCATGGGCTTGGACAAGCCCATATATGTGCAGTTCGCCCTATGGTTAATGCAGTTGCTGCAGGGCGATCTGGGCGTGTCGCTGCTTTCGGGAACAACCGTGTCAGGAATGATTTCGGATCGTATGGGCCCCTCGCTGGCGTTGGCGTTGGGCACAATCACGCTTACCCTCGCCGTGGCCATTCCTCTGGGCATGCTGGCTGCCTGGAAGCAAGGGAAGTTGCTGGACCGCGCCATCATGACGTTCTCAGTGTTCGGCTTTTCCGTTCCTGCATTTGTCGTTGCCTATCTCCTGATTTACCTGTTCTCCATCAACATGGGCTGGCTTCCAGTTCAGGGGTACAAGCCTTTGGCTGAAGGGGTCTGGTCATTTGCACAACGCTTGGTACTGCCCGTCATGGCGCTCAGTGCGATATATGTTGCGCTGATTGCTCGGATTACGCGCAGCAGCATCATCGAAGTCATGGGCGAGGACTTCATTCGGACCGCGCGGGCCAAGGGAGCGACCGAAAATGCTGTTCTGATGCGCCATGCGCTGCGCAATGCGGCGAGCCCCATCCTTACTGTTATCGGAATTGGCATTGCATCGCTGATCAGCGGCGTGGTGGTTATTGAAACGGTATTCAACCTGCCGGGGTTGGGACGGCTGGTGGTTGAGGCAGTGCTTGCGCGCGATTATCCCGTCATCCAGGGGCTTGTGCTGTTGTCTTCCCTTGTTTATGTCCTGATCAACCTTGCTGTCGACATTCTCTACTCCGTGTTTGACCCGCGGATCACATACTAAACAGAGAAATCATGCCCGATACTTCCTACCCAATATCGTTGGATCCCATGGCGCAAAGCCCCGCCGAGGACCAAGGCGTCCGGTCAGCCCAGCCGTCTCTGGTGGGCCAATTGAGAAGCATGCTAAAGAGCTGGCCGGTGCTTGTCGCATTTCTGATCCTCACTGTCATTGTCCTGATTGCTGTGCTCGCGCCCTTGCTTGGCACGGTTGATCCCGCGGCCATTGACCCGGCGTCTCGCCTTCGAACTGCCTCACTCACTCACTGGCTCGGAACAGACGCCTTCGGGCGCGACACATATTCGCGCGTGATGTACGGGGCGCGCGTGTCGCTATTGGTAGGTATCGGTGCGACCACAATGAGTGTGGCGCTGGGCCTGATGATTGGCGTGTTTTCCGGCTATTTCCGCATGGCCGATGCGATCATCATGCGGGTGATGGACGGCATTATGGCCATTCCAGGTATTCTGCTGGCCATTGCGCTGGTATCCCTTACCGGAGCTAGCCTGCTCACCGTACTGGTGGCCATTACCATCCCTGAAATCCCGCGCGTCGTCCGTCTGGTTCGCGGCGTGATTCTATCCGTACGGACAGAACCTTATGTAGAAGCCGCTGTGTCGCTGGGAACGCGCGTGTTCACCTTGTTGATACGCCATATGGTTCCCAACACCATCGCGCCATTGATTGTGCAGGGCACCTATATCTTTGCGTCAGCCATTCTTACCGAAGCAACACTCAGCTTTCTGGGCGTAGGTTTGCCTCCTGAAATCCCGTCGTGGGGAAACATGATGGCGGAGGGGAGAATGTACTTCCAACTTGTGCCTGGCCTGATCATGTACCCGGGCATCTTCCTCGCGTTGACGCTCTTGAGCGTGAATGTACTGGGCGATGTTCTGCGCGATGTGCTCGATCCAAGGATGGCACGGAAATCATGAAGAATTTGCCGATGAACAGTCACACCGCTTATGCCACTGCGAATAATGATGCGCCAGTTCTTCAGATCAAAGATCTGTCTGTGCGCGTAGTAGGAAATGCAACGTCCAGGCATGTCATTCAGAACCTGAATCTGGAGGTGCGAGCAGGCGAAACACTGTGCCTGGTGGGAGAGTCCGGCTCCGGAAAATCCGTCACATCCTTATCTGTCATGGGGCTCCTTCCTAATGACGGGCTCGCCGCCATGGGTGGACAAATCGTATTGGAAGGGGAGGACGTGCTGCGCGCCAATCCTGCACGCCTGCGTCAACTGCGTGCCTCGCGCATGGCGATGGTATTCCAGGAGCCCATGACGGCGCTCAATCCCGTGGAAACCGTAGGCGATCAGATAGACGAGGTAGTGCGTATTCACGGGGTAAAAAGCAAGGCCGAGCGCCGGACGATGGTATTAAACATGCTGCGCTCGGCACACCTTCCCGAGGTGGAGCGTATGTACGATGCCTATCCGCATCAGCTATCCGGTGGCCAGCGCCAGCGCATCGTCATCGCGATGGCGTTGATTCTCAAGCCCAGGCTGTTGATTGCTGACGAGCCAACGACAGCGCTGGATGTCACGACGCAAAAGCAGATTCTGCTGCTGATCCGCGAGCTACAGGAGCAGCACAACACGGCGGTGTTGTTTATCACACATGATT
The DNA here is from genome assembly GCF_004153455.1 of Allopusillimonas ginsengisoli. Taxonomy (GTDB): domain Bacteria; phylum Pseudomonadota; class Gammaproteobacteria; order Burkholderiales; family Burkholderiaceae_B; genus Allopusillimonas; species Allopusillimonas ginsengisoli. Next base: position 36,885 of record NZ_SDQE01000016.1, read on the forward strand.
TTGGAGTGGTAGCGGAGATTGCAGATCGTATCGCTGTAATGCGTTCCGGGCGGATCGTCGAAGTAGGCGCCAAGGATGACATACTGGCCCGCCCTGCTCAAGCGTATACGCGCATGCTGGTATCGTCGGTGCCCAGTCTTATCCCCCGAAAAAGTCGCGCCATACAGGAAGCGTCGGTGCTCGATGTATCGGCATTGAATAAGACCTACATCACCAAGTCCATGTTCGGCATGCGTCGATCCGTGCCGGCTGCGCAAGATATAAATCTGACAGTTCGTCGTGGCGAGATTGTCGGTATCGTCGGTGAGTCCGGATCGGGAAAATCCACCGTGGCCCGTTGTGTCGTGAGGCTGCTCGATCCAACATCTGGCGCCATTCGTATCCATGGCGAGGATATTGCGCAGGTGGCCGGCGAACCATTGCATGCACTGCGGCGACGTATACAGATCGTTTTCCAGGATCCCTATCGTTCACTGAACCCGCGTGTCAAAGTGGGCGACTCCATTATCGAAGGATTGATAAATTTTGGCGTACCGCGCACGCAAGCCCTGCAAAAAGCAAGCGAACTGCTGAGTACGGTTGGCCTGGATGACGGCGCCCTGCAACGGTATCCGCATCAGTTTTCCGGTGGTCAGCGCCAACGCATATGCATAGCCCGCGCACTTGCGCTGGAACCAGACATCCTGGTGGCGGATGAAGCCGTTTCGGCGCTCGATGTCTCGGTACAAGCCCAAGTACTGGCATTGCTGGACGATATTCGCAAACGCACAGGTGTCGCTGTGCTGTTTATCACGCACGATTTGCGCGTCGCCGCACAGATATGCGACACGATAGTCGTCATGCAGTACGGCCAGATCGTGGAAGCGGGGCCTGCCGAAGAGGTGCTGACCTCACCCCGTCAGGATTACACACGTGCGCTGATTAGCGCCGCACCAGGACGCGACTGGGACTTTCAGAACTTCTGTCCCGCCTAACCTTTAAACCAGTTATTTCACTCACAAGGAAATCAGGATATGTATGCGAAGAGCGTAATTGAGTCAATCGAACTATTTCATGATGAGCTGATCTCCATACGGCGGGATATACACGCGCATCCGGAGCTGGGGTTTCAGGAGACGCGCACGTCCGATCTTGTGGCCAGAAGTCTGACCGCGTTGGGATATGAGGTGCACCGGGGAGTGGGCAAAACAGGTCTTGTGGGCGTACTTGAAGGTCGACGCAATACGAGTGGGCGCTGCATCGGCTTGCGCGCCGACATGGATGCGCTGCCGATTGTCGAAACAGGGCAGCATGAGTACACGTCAACCAGTCCAGGCGTCATGCATGCCTGTGGGCACGACGGGCACACCACCATGTTGCTGGGTGCCGCGCGCTATCTTGCCGAAACGCGGAACTTCGATGGCAAAGTCGCGCTCATTTTCCAGCCGGCAGAAGAGGGCCTTGGCGGCGCGCAGGCCATGATTGACGATGGCTTGTTTGAAAGGTTTCCCTGCGATGCCATTTACGGCGTGCACAACTGGCCCAGCTTGCCCGCTGGCGTGATCGGCGTATGTCCCGGCCCAGCCATGGCTGCGGCGGACAGCTTCGAGATTCACATTGAAGGACAAGGCGGACACGGCGCCCGACCCAACGATACAAATGATCCGATCGTCATCGTTGGACATTTGATTGGCGCGTTTCAAACTTTGGTATCGCGCAACACTTCAGCGCTCGATTCGGCCGTCGTCACGATAGCATCGGTTCGGGCAGGAAGCCTCCCCGCCATGAACGTCATTCCCAAGGATGCACACCTTACCGGCACCGTGCGGACATTCAGCCGCGACGTGCAGGCGCGGATCATGCAGCGAATGAAGGAAGTCACGACGGGCCTCGCGGCGACGTTCAATGCAAAGATCTCGCTTAAGTATCACTGCCGTATTCCACCGACCGTCAACAATCGGGAGTGCGCCGCGTTCGTGAGCAGCGTCGCCACCGAGTTGCTGGGCGCGGAGAACGTCGTGCCCGATCTGGCTCCAACCATGGGGTCGGAGGATTTTTCACTGATGCTGGAAAAATGCCCCGGCACGTATTTCCGTATCGGCCAAGGCGGCGCTGAAGCTGGTTGCCTGTTGCATACCTCAGCGTTCAACTTCAATGATGCGGTTATCCCCGTAGGCAGCGCTGTGTTTTGTCGCCTGGTCGAACGCAGCATGCCATTGATGTAAGTCAGGTTTAGGCCTTGTGTCAAACCAAACGCTTGGAGGAATGGCAACGGATTTGCATAAGCGCTGGGGGCCAGCCGGTCACCCAGATCGCTACGATTCCGCTGGGCTTGTTTTTCCACAGAGGCATTCATATCGAAACCTGGTAAGTAACGCCCCTCCCCTCCGAGGGTATCCCGCTGGACTCATAGTTTGCCCATAACTGGTTCTATTGGGGGCCGATCACCGATGCTAGTATCTTCAGCAAGCTGAAAGAGTACTGACAACACTTACACGAACGACCCAGTACTCACTATTAATTGAGTCCAGCATTATTGGAAAAAACGCTTGCTTCGTCTCTGCGTGAGCTCGAAGCTGGGCTAGTGCTGCTCCTGATTTTTTTATCTATCCGCAGTTGTGATAAGACGGCTTTATTGGGGATTTTTAACAAGAGGAGACAACAGCATGAGTATCCATGCCCGGCCACGTTTGGCCAGAGGTTCGGCAAGAATTTTCCGCCTCTCGGCGTGTGCATTGGCTGCCGCAGCTACGCTTTCTGCATGCGGCAGCAGCGATGACACCGCCTCGACCGAAACCGCTCAAGTGGTTTACAAAAACGGCGATATCCTAACGGTCGACAAGAATGATTCCGTCGCCCAGGCGGTGGGAGTGCGTGATGGCAAAGTCATCGTCGTCGGCACTGAAGAAGAGGTCAATGCATATGTAGGTTCGAGCACCGAAGTGATCGATCTTGCCGGTAAGACGATGGTTCCGGGCTTTTACGATGCTCACAGCCACTTCACCATGGCGGGCAACAACGCCAAGTTCGAGGTCAATCTGAACAGCCCACCGATCAGCACGGTGGAATCCATTGCCGACATTGTCGAGCTGCTCAAGAAAAAGAAGAGCGAAGTGGGCGAAACCGCATGGATTACTGGGTTCGGCTATGACGATACCCTGCTGCCTGAGCATCGTCACCCGACCAGGCAGGAGCTGGACGAGGTGTCCACGACCCAGCCGATACTCATTAGCCATGTATCCGGCCATATGGCGGTAGCCAACAGTTTCGCGCTGAATATGGCGGGCATCACAGCCTCGACGCCCAATCCGGACGGTGGAGAGATTGGCCACGGACCCGATGGCGAGCCCAACGGTTTTTTGACGGAAACTGCCGTTTCTCTGATCAAAGGCAAGCCTGCGCTCAGCGCCGAGCAAATTCAGGCAGGCATTAAAGCAGCCTCTGAAATGTATGCGTCCCAGGGCGTTACTACTGCCAATGACGGCGGGTCGGGCGCTCCAGGCATTACGGCGCTTGAAACCGCAGCTAACAGTGGTGACCTGGGTATCCGAGTGGTGGCATGGCCGTTCGGTCAGTTCAGCAAGGAGGCGGCTGATAAGCTTGAACTAACGAGTGGCAAGGTCAAGGTCGGTGGTATCAAACAGATCTACGATGGTTCCATACAAGGGTATACCGGCTATCTGTCCGAACCGTATTACACGCCTTACCATGGAGACGCCAGTTACCGGGGCTTTTCGCGCATCAGTAAGGAATCTCTGGATGCAAGCGTCATGGAAGCCCACAAAGCGGGATACCAGCTGTTTATCCATGCCAACGGAGATGCTGCAATCGATGATGTGCTGGATGCCTACAGCAAGGCACAAGCGGCATCCCCTAGATCAGACACTCGGCACGTGCTGATCCACGCACAGATGGCGCGCGAGGACCAACTTGACGAGATGAAGCGCCTGAACGCAATCCCCTCTTTCTTTCAATTGCATACCTATTACTGGGGGGATCGGCACCGCGATATCTTTATCGGCCCCGACCGTGCAAGCCGGATCAGTCCGGCCCAGTCGGCTCAGTCTCGTGGGCTGACCTACACCCTGCACGCTGACACACCGATCGTTCCGATGGAGCCCATTCTGATGCTCTGGTCCGCGGTGAATCGGATCTCGACCAGCGGCGCGGTCATTGGTTTTGACCAGACGATTTCGGTCAAAGACGCGTTGAGAGCCATCACGTACAGCGCCGCTTATCAGAATTTTGAGGAGGCTGAACGCGGTTCGATCGAAATCGGAAAATATGCGGACTTTGCGATTCTTTCAGCAAATCCGCTCGACGTGGCACCTGAAAATATACGTACTATTCAAGTCATGGAAACCATTGTGGAGGGAGAAACCGTCTTCAAGAAACCAAGCGGTTCCTGATTCTCAAAACAGAATGACGCGGTTCTCGTTGAACCGCGTCCCAGAACTTGAGCAAGCCGCGATGCAAGCCAGCAAAACCCTTCAGTAAACGGCCCAGAAAAAACTTGCGGCGCTGCAGATCAGTTTTCCCGCCGACGTCAAGAGACAGTGCGTTGAAAGATCAATGAGGTATTTTGGTTATCTATTGTCGAGGCCTTGAGCGCTGGCTCTTCGCCAATCGTCATTTTCGTCGCCCTGACTTGCGACCACCAAATTCGGCGAGGCTGATTCCAGCCAGGATCATCACCAGTGCGATGGCGTGATAAAGAAGAAAGGCTTCTCCCAGTGCGGTCACCGCCAGCAATGCTCCCCACAACGGCAGCAGATTAATAAACAGGCCGGCCCGGTTCGCCCCGATTAATTCCACCGCTTTAATGTAGAAAACCTGGGCTATAAGGGATGGAAAGATGACAATGTAAAGGATCGCTGCCCAGCCCCTTAGATCAGGCACAATCGTCTCGCCCCGCGCCGCTTCAAAACCCAGCATGGGCAGCGCCGCCAGGGTAGCGCCCACGCACAACGTGAACATCAGGCTAGTCCAGTGTATCGAGGGTTTGCTTCGCAGTGCCGCAGTATAGATACCGTACGCAATAATGGCGACAAGCATCAATGCATCACCAAAATTAACGTCAAGATCTATCAGGCGGGACAATTCGCCACCCATTGCAATGACGAGCACACCGATGAAAGAGAATACAAAACCAACCGCCTGCTCCACGCCTATACGACTGGAAAAAAGAATAAAGCTTGCTGCAAACACAAAAAGCGGCATGCCACCTTGCAAAATACTGGCATTGATTGCTGTGGTGTAGACAAGCGCATAATAGAGCGCCACGCTGAACACTGTGAAGCCAAGGGCTCCCAGAATCAACAAATAGCATAGCCGCGACCGTATGGCAGGCCAGTCGGCAGCAATCTGTTTTCGGCTGAACAAATACAGCACCACCATTACGCTGGCCCAGCGGATGGTGGCGAGAACCATAGGCGACGCGTGGCCTACTGCCAGCTTTCCCGCAATAGAGTTTCCCGCCCAGAAAAGTGTTGTCAACGCTAGCAGTACGTAAGCTTTATAGATGGCATATTCTCCGAATCGGAACCGCGGCTGTCCCCGGTTCTGCCCTGAAATGTGCCAACAATAATATCCCTTCCGCCAATTTTGCGTCAGCCAGAACTAAAAATCTCACGGCCGCGGCCGCAGTCTCGTCCAGCAAACCCCACATAGCCATCCCGACAGCGGCGTACAAGGCGCAGCACTGGGAGGCGGATCGGGAAACTCACACGCCGCCGCACAGTCGCGCGTAAAGACTAACGGCAATCACGGGTGGACATTGCACCCGGTGCTCGTTCGGTTTCGTGTCGGAGCGGCCCGCTTACTGGATCACTGGACGCATCGCTATCCGCTCTTCGACCTCCTGCATAACTGCCTCAGGATCGTCCCTGAGTTCGTTAAGGTCGATTGACACTTTTCTGCTATTGCGCAAATACAGCACGTACGCATCGTGACTTTCGTCTATCGCCAGAACTTGATCTCTCATGCGATGATTCAGCGCTACGGCGAACTTTTCGGTATCCATAATTACCTCCTTCGTCCTTCAAGCAAGCTGAAAGACCATCTTAGCAACACCGAAAGGAGAAAGCTAAATGCGTTTCAGATGGTTGCACGCTGTACGCCAAAGCCACCCAAATCACTGTGTAAAGCACTGGTGGGCATATGGTTTGCTGAAGAATCAGTCCACACGATGCGCGCCGGTCTGACCAGAACCTGCCCGTACGCGCAGACTGGCTCGGCAGCGGTGAAGACAATCTTGACGCTGTGCAGATAGATGCGCGCTACAACCAGGATGTCGCACCGCAGCAATGGGTTCACTCAAGCCTATAGCGAACCATCCGTCATCCATAAAAGGACACAGCAATGGCCAAAGCGAAAAAAGCCCATAAGAGTGAAGCGGAGCGCACAGCCAACGCCCACCGGAAAATTCAGAAACAGCAAAACCTGAAGGACGCCAGCAGCGCAAAAAAGCAGCCCCCGCGCAACAAGGCCACTCAGGCCGGGGCACGCAAGCATCCCGAGCCACCCATGCCGGCCCAGCATCTGGAAAAGCCCGGCACAGAAAAGGACATGCAACGCCAACCGCAATTCCAGGCGCCCGACTATAAAGGAAGCGGAAAGCTCGAGGGATTCTCCGCCATCGTGACGGGCGGCGATTCAGGCATAGGCCGCGCAGTGGCCGTTCTGTTCGCGCGCGAAGGCGCCGATGTCGCCATCATCTACCTTGATGAACATACCGACGCAAAGGACACTCAGCGGGCGGTCAAGGCCGAAGGCCGAAAATGCCTGCTGATTCCTGGCGACGTGAAGAACCCGGACTTCTGCAAGCGCGCAGTCAAGAAAACCATGAAGGCATTCGGAAAGCTCGACGTGCTCGTAAATAACGCGGGCTTTCAGGAACATGCCGACACGCTGGAGGACATCACCGACGAGCGGTTCGATCAGACCATGCGGACCAACATCTACGGCTACTTCTATATGGCTCGCGCGGCTGTACCGCATCTGAAGGAAGGCAGCAGCATCATCAATACCGGCTCCGTAACCGGCCTGAAAGGCCATGGGACTTTGCTGGATTACGCCAGCACAAAGGGCGCCATTCACGCATTTACCATGTCTCTGGCCGCCAACCTGGTCAAGCAAGGGATACGAGTCAATGCGATTGCGCCCGGGCCTGTCTGGACGCCGCTGAATCCAGCAGACAAGCCAGCTGACAAAATCACATCATTCGGCAAGCACACTGCGATGGGTCGGCCGGCACAGCCAGAGGAGTTGTCGCCTGCGTATGTCTTCCTGGCGTCGCCAGTCTGTTCAGGTTATGTGACAGGCATTGTATTGCCTGTCACAGGAAGTCCTGGGTAGGCAGCATCCGGATTGCTCCACAATCGGTCGATGGAAAGCACACAGCGCGTACAACCTACAAACCCGTTCACGACGCGAACTGAAACTGCTCGAACTGATGGAGCTTTTCTTCGATGCTTCTTTTATGCAAAGATTGACTGCCTTTCCCTACCCAGGTCCACTGCTGTAGCAACAGTTCCCGTCGCAAGCGATCCGCCTTGAGATCAACAACGGCAACTATCTCGCCGTCGACCATCACCGGAAGCCCCAGGTATCCAAACATGCGCTTTTCTTTAGGCACATAGGCTTCAAACAGGTGCTGGTAATCGAAGAATTTCTGCAGTCTTTTGCGTTGAATGATCAGCGGGTCGAAGGGAGAAAGAACGTGCGTACCAGAACTCGCATCAGGTATGTCTGCCAGGGTCTGCGGACACGCCCAGTATTCCAACTTACCTGCTCCCTCGATTGCCACAGGAACCAGACGCCTTTGCCGAACTCTGGTTTCGATTCGCTGGCGAATGAGGGGTTTGCGTTTTGGGTTCAAATGACAAACGGAGTCAAGGCTGACCAGGCCTTGCGCACGTAGCGATCTGTCGAGCAAATAGTTCTCCACTTGCTGCTCGGACGCTTTCTTTGGCGGACGACTCCATTGAAAGTGCCGATCCATAAGCTCGTATGTCTTCAACATACCGGCGCGTTCGCTGACCGTCAGCTTCCCGATATAGAAGGCCAATTGAAGCGCCCTTTTCGAAGGCTTGCGGCTTGCCCAAGCATGGTCTTTATCGACCAGCACATCATCATCGATATCACGAATCGATAATGCGCCGTGATCTCGAATGCGCGTGATAATTCTGCGAAGGTCGCCAGGCGTCACGCTGTTGAACCAACTTGCTGGTGATCTGCGATGTCGCTCCATGTCAGCGATGAAAAATTTCAGATCGCTCGTGGGCACGTACGACAATGCGTGAGTCCAATATTCAAAAATGCTTTTGTCTATCGTCTGCGCCTGATGCAAGTGATGACGTTGATACGTTGGAATTCGCGTCCAGAGAATATGGTGATGGCAACGCTCAATGACGTTGATGGTATCGATTTGCACATAGCCAAGATGCTCGACCGCCCTGGGCGTAGCCGCTGCGCCTTCGCCGAATGGCTCAGCCGTGTCGAGCCGCTGAGCACGTAGCCAGATATATCGAGCCTGCAGTTGGGTCAGCGGAAAAGGTGTCACGGTAAGTTCGGGTGTTTTCTATCAAAGATTTACCTTACCACTGACGCCACCACTTTGGGTGTCGGCCAAGTTTACCTAGATGGCATATAGCCCACCGGATATATCCTCTTCATCACACACAATGCGCACTTAAGTAGTATTTTCCTATACAAAACCACTTTAATACGTTCTTTTTTGTGCTGACTCGCTTCACTGAAATGGGCAGCTTTTCCGTCAAGGAGCGTGGCTTGTGATGAGTCGTTCGTGCGCATTCGCCTTGCCGGTCACCCAGTAACCACCTGCCTTGATCCAGCCTTTTGGATGGCCTTTTTCCTCGATGAGCCAGGAACGGATCGCGCGTGCGACATGCGCTTCGGCGGCTAGCCAGACGAACGTTTCCGGCGCAAGGTCAATACTTTCTGCGGTGGCCAGCAATGCCCCGGGATCGTCCGCAGCCGAAAGCGGACGATGGGCCCAGTGCGCTGCCAGGGTCGCAGCCGTTTCGAATGTTTGGTGTTCAGATGAACCAGATACGGCAACAATGCTGGTGATCTCTGTACCACTCACTGCTTCTTCGATGCGGCGACCAATTGCAGGCAGTGCAGTTTCGTCGCCAATCAGCAGCCAGCGCCGGACGTCCGGGGCAACAACCATCGAACCTTTCGGCCCGCCGATTTGCAGTCTGTCACCGGGGCGGGCGTTGAGCGCCCATTGTGTTGCCGGGCCCGCGTCATGGACAGCGAAGTCGATCACGAGCGAGTTTGCCTGCGCATCATAACGGCGCGGGGTGTAGTCGCGCCGCGCGATCATGCCCATACGGGTGGGCACGGAAAGCTTGACGTGATCGTCTGCGGCCAGGCTGATGAAATCGGAGAGTTCATCACCGGTAAACGTCACGCGCAACATGCCCGGCGTCAGGCGCTCGACCTGACTCACTTGCGCTGTGCGAACTTTCGATTCGTGGCGGATGCGCTCAACGCGAGGCCCCGAAGTATGTTTATCAAAGACGGATAAGATGCTCATGATGCCCTTTCAAATGTTTTGTGGATCGCGCGTAGCGCGCAATCGCGCTACGCGGCTGCACGCGCATCGTCTTTACTCGTGCTATCTCCGCCAACCTGGCTTGTCGTTGCCGGCCCGGCGAAAAGCAATTTCAAGGCAACGATCAGTGCCAGCGATACGGCAACGGCGCCCGCCAGATAGATAGCACTGATCCCCTGCGCATCAGCCAGCGCGCCAGCCAGCGGGCTGGTTGTGCCCAGGGCAATATCCATGAATGCCACGTAAGCGCCCATGGCAAGGCTACGGGTTTGCGGTGGAGCGCGCCGCACCGCTTCGACGCCGAATCCAGGAAAGGCCAGCGAGTAACCCAGTCCGGTCAGTATTGCTCCCAGGTAGGCGATGAGTGCGATATCAGCGCGCCAGATCAGCAACTGACCGACCGCTTCAATGGCCACGCTCACCAGCGCGACCTTCGCGCCGCCCAATTTGTCCGGCAGGTGCCCAAAAAGTATGCGCGCCGCGATAAACGCCAACCCGAATGCGGTGAACGCCAGCGAGGCATCTCCCCATTGCTTGGCAGCGAACAGCAGCGCGATGAACGCGGTAATCAAGCCGAAGCCCACGCTGGACAACGCCAGGCCCATGCCTGGCCAGAACACAGCGCCGAGCACCTTGTAAAACGGCGTGCGTTTGGCAGCGGTTGGCGCGACAGCGCGGACACGCGAAACCACGCTCAGCGCCAGCAAGGGAATGACAATCACGGCGACGGCGATCCCGCCAAAGCCCCATTGCTCATCCACGACGACGCCCAGGGGCGCGCCCAGTGCATAGGCCCCGTAGATGGCGATGCCGATCCAGACCATTACCTTGCCCGCGTTCTGCGGCCCGACCAGGCCAAGCGCCCAGCCCAAAGCACCTGTGACAATCAGGCTTTCACCCAGTGCCAGCAGGACACGGCCCAGCGCCACAATCCATACCGAGACGACCGGCGCGGAAACAAAAAGCAGTGATGCGATGTAGACCAGGCCGGAACTGGCCGCGCACAGGCAACCAACAGTCACGGCGAGCTTGGCGCCGCGCAAGTCGGCAAAGTTGCCCGCCCAGGCTCGTGACAGCAGCGCTACGACAAACTGCAGACCGATGATCAGGCCAACCACCAGCGTTCCCATGCCCAGCGTATCGTGAAGGTGCAGTGGCAAAACCGGCATCTGCAACCCGATGGTGAGAAAGCCAATGAAAACCGCCAGTGTGATAGGCAGCAAGGTCATGAAAACATTCGGAACGGGCGGCGGGGCTATACCGGGAGCAGATGCGCCCCCGGTTTTTTCTTGTGTTATATGCATACTCAAGTGTGAATTGTTCGATGTGTTGAATTGGCTCGGTGCGAGCAAGGTCTGGTGAGACGATTTGCACCGAGATAGCAAACTGAACCGACCGCCGGCGATCAACATAGACAACGCTTACAGGCCCATGCAGCACGGAATGGCTCTATGGGTAATAGCCAGGCTGGCCAATATCGTCGAGCAGGCTCGGGCCTTGCGGCGTCCACCCCAGCAGTTTGCGCGTGCGCGCGCTGGAAACAGACATATCTGACCCGACCATTTTGCCAAGCCAGCCGAAATGCTCGCGTGCACGCGACTCGACCGGCAAGCCCAGGCGTCTGCCGATCACTTTGGCGACTGCTCGGAAGGACACGGTTTCGTCCGCAACGGCGTGATAGACCGACTCAGTGACGCCTTGCTCAAGCGCCAGGCGATAGACGCGCGCGGCGTCCAGACGGTAGACCCCTGCCCAGTGCGGTGGCCTTGGCGGCGTCACGGGCCATGCCTGTCACCTGATGGCCAGCGGTGAGCAGCTCTTGAACGACGGCGGAACCCACCCAGCCGGTGGCGCCAGTAACGAAAACATGCATTGCGAATCTCCTGAAGAATGGCGCTTTGAACCGGCACCCAAACAAACACGATTAATTAGTCGCGTTAAGACAGAAGAATACGATTAATTAGTCACGTTTTCTATTCGCATTCGGATTCGCGTTTTTTGAACCGTTTCGCCCAGCCTCATTGGCCCCTGAAAACGTGTGCTTCAGCGGTACAGACTGGCGTTGTATCTTCCGACTTGTAATGGGTTGCTCAGGTTTTTAGTCAGGAAATTAGCGAACATTGATATGTTCAGGCTGCTCGCTGCGCATTTTTCCATGATCAGTAATAGTGTAGTTAACCTCACAATTAGGTTTAGATTTCCATTTTTGTGCGGTATACTTCACAAATGATGGAATTTGATCACACCGTAGACCCAATCCTTGAGCAATTGGTCTCCACTCGCAAGGAACGAAAAATTACCCAGGCTCAGTTGGCTGAGCTCGCCAGGGTGAGCCGACGCGCGCTCGTGAGCATAGAGGCTGGGGGCGATTGCACCCTATCCACGTTGCGCAGATTGCTGCAAGCCCTGGATCTGGATCTGCGGGTCGAAGACGCAAGCTACAACCCACCCACGCTAGAGGATGTCTATGCGGAAAACTCCGCCAGAATGGCCTCAAAGAACAGGAGGCCAAAGCCATGATCCTGGATATCTATGTTCAAGGGGTGAAAGTCGGCGTACTCGAACAGATAGACATTACGTCATTCATCTTCACCTATCTGCCAGGCGTCCCCCAAAACCATGCGGTGTCGCTTCTCATGCCGGTTCGCACCAAAAGTTGGGAGAGCCCCTTCCTCTTTCCGATATTCCAGGTGTCACTACCTGAAGGGACGCTTCGCCAAGCTCTGGAACGCAACTTCAGTAAGTTCTTTGATCGCTTCGACGACATGGAATTGCTCAGCGTCGTCGGACAGAGCCTTATTGGTCAAGTACAGGCGGTGCTTCAAGATGTCACGCCCACCCACACAAGCATGCATCAGTCATTGACATCTCTGCTTTCTCAAGACCTGAGGGAAATAACCTCGCATTACTTGGGCTCGGACCATGAGGGTCCCGGCATATCCGGCGGCTTCCTCAAATTTCTTGCCCATAGCCCTACCGAACCCGTTGAAGGGGCAAGCCGCACGCTCACTCTTCGCAACTGGGTGATAAAACTGAACGACCCGGATCGCCCTACGATCGTATTGCTCGAGCACTTCGGCATGATGGCTGCCAGGAAGATGGGCTTGCCCGTACCGCAAACTTACCTGTCCCCCGATTTTGACAGGCTGTTGATCGAACGCTTCGATATCGACCCGACAGGCAAGCCCCTGGGATTTGAAGACATGTGTGCGCTAACAGGACAGCCCGCAAGACTCAAGTTCAGTGGTTCGGTCGAACGCGTCATCAAGACCATACACGCCTTTTGTCCGGGACAGCTCGCGCTTGCAGGCTGCGAGCAGTTTTATGCGCAGTATTTGTTGTGCAACACCATACGCAACGGTGATGCGCATTTGAAGAACTTTGGACTGCTCTATGGCCCCGAGCATCCGCCCGCTCTGGCCCCAGTCTATGACATGTTGTCTATGTCCACATATGCGCCGAGGCATGATCATGGCGATGCCATGGATACGCTTGCTCTCACTTTTCGCGGCAGCAAGCGCTGGCTCAACGGTGCGGAATTAAAGCGGCTGGGCGCCGTATGCGGCATCTCGCCAGCCCATCAGTCCAAGTACAAGAAACGCATGACCCAGGCGCTTCTGAACACAGCGCAAGAAGTAGTGGCGTTCCAGCAGAAGAATCCAGATGCGGGCTTTGGGCCGCAGGCCATGCGCATGCTCGAACTCTGGTCATATGGCATGCGCGAGATCAACGAAGCGGCTGCGGATACGCTCCGTGAAGTGTCGAGAAAACTGGAGCAGGCCGCTGGTACTTGAGCGGAGCACGTGGTTTGCGCTAGCCCCCTGGATCCAACACAAAAGCCACCTCAAGCGCTGGCTTGGCCCACTCTGGTGTATTCACAGCCTCGTCAAGCGTTGCGGGATAGAAACGCTTGGCGGCACACATCTCCACAAACAACAAGTCGTCACTTCCCTCAGCAAAAAATCGTTGTAATGCGCCCCTTCTGGATGAACAAGAACAACAATAATAATAAATCTCATTATCGTTCTATAATCGCCAGGGCTTTTTGATCGGGATTTTTGTGTCTGCTCGCCAATTCCGACAAGAAGGGGAAGGGCGTTGCGTTCGAACATTTTTGGGACTTCCAAGCCCGAATAAACGCTCAGAACAAACAATATAGAGAAAGGGAAGGTCTCAGTGATCGAGCATACTGTACATACACGTAAAGCCAATACAGCTTATGTGGCAAGGCGCCTACCGTCGGGCGCATTGACTACGCTGGTGCTTTCAATCGCTTTCGCGCTCGTCGCAGCGCCCCAGCAGGCGCAGGCCCAGAGCGCCAAGCCGAAAACCAGAACACAGCCCGCTGACGAGGCAGTGCAACTGGATGCAGTGGTGATCAACGCGAATCAACTCGGCGAAATTACCGAGGACAGCGGTTTATACACGCCCGGCGCCATCGCCACGGCAACTCGGCTGGTGCTGACCCCTCGCGAAACACCCCAGTCCATCAGCGTGATCACGCGCCAGCAAATGGATGATTTCAACCTGACATCCATCGACGATGTCATGGAATACACACCCGGCATCAGTGTCGTTACCTATGATAGCGAGCGCACCGAATACTATGCGCGGGGGTTCGCCATCCAGAACTTCCAGTATGACGGCATACCCATGACACGCAATTCCGCCTACTCGGCGGGCAACACCCTGAGCGACACGGCAATCTACGACCGCATCGAGGTGCTCAAGGGCGCCACCGGCCTGCTGACAGGCAGCGGCACGCCGGGCGCCACCATCAACCTGATCCGCAAGAAACCCACACGCAACTTCCGCGGCCACGTCTCGGCCGGCGTGGGCCGCTGGGACGACTATCGGGGCGAGGTCGACGTTGGCGGACCGCTGAACGAGAGCGGTACCTTACGGGGTCGGGGCGTCGTGGCTTATCAGGACAAAAATTCTCATCTGGATCGGTACGGGCGCGAAACATCGGTGTTCTATGGCATTCTCGAGGCCGACCTCACCCCGGACACACTACTGACCCTGGGCTTCGATTATCAGGACAACAAGCCCAAGGCATCCACCTGGGGTGGCATCCCCCTGTTGAACGCGAACAGCCAGTTCAATGACATGCCGCGTTCGTTCAACAACGGCGCCAACTTCAGTCACTGGGATCAATACACCCGCACCGCGTTCGTTACGCTGGAACATGCGTTCGCCAACGACTGGGTGGCCAAGGCCCAGTTCAATCACCAGATCAACGGTTACGACGCAAACCTGGGCGCGGCAGCCAGCGGGTTCCCCAATCCCGCCGACGGCTCCGGCACTTCGATGTGGATAGGCCAATACATCGGCGAGACCAAGAGCAATGCCTTCGATACTTATCTGAGCGGCCCGTTCAGCCTTGCGGGACGCGAGCACGAGCTTGTCGTGGGCGCAAGTATTTCTGAAAGCCGGTGGAAGAACGACGGTTACTGGAATGCGCCTGGCTACAACACCAGCGTCACGGACTACTACAACTGGCAGGGCAACGTACCCGCGCCCGCGTGGCCAGGCGGCCCCGACTACACCGACGACGAAACCACACGGGAGCGCGGTTTGTATGCCGCCGCGCGCTGGAATCTGCGCGACGACCTCAAACTGATCACTGGCGGGCGCTGGGCCACCTATCGCAGCAGGGCTCAGAATATGAACGAGTCGGGCGTGTTCGTGCCTTATCTGGGCATCATCTACGACCTGAACGATAACTGGTCGGCGTATGCCAGCTACACCAGCATCTTCAGCCCGCAATCGTTACAGGATGAGCAAGGCAAGACGCTGGATCCGCTCGAAGGCAACAACTACGAAGCGGGGATCAAGGCATCGTTCTACAACGGACGCCTGAATGCGTCGGCCGCGATCTTTCAGCTCGAGCAGGATAATTTCGGTATCGAGAGCGGCGGCACTACGCCCTCAGGGGGCGTGGCCTATCGCGCGGCGCAAGGGGTCAAGACCAAAGGCTTTGAGCTCGAGCTGTCGGGACAGCTGACGCCTGCGTGGCAGGTCAGCGCCGGCTATACGCACAACGTGTCGCGCCAAGAGGGTGATCGCGTCAGCACCTTGACACCGGCCAACCAGTTCAGCGTGTTCACCAGCTACAAGCTGGGCGGGCAACTGTCGGGCCTGACACTTGGCGCAGGCGCGCGTTGGCAGGACAAGACCTGGGGCATGATTTCGGCCCCCGACGGACAGTCCGTCAAGCACACCGTAGACGATCTGCTGCTGGTCGATCTGATGGCCCGCTACGACTTCACCAAGCAGTTGTCTGGAACGCTGAAGGTCTCCAATCTACTCGACAAAAAGTACTACACCATATTCAGCTGGTACAGCACCTACACATGGGGCGAGCCTCGCAATATCATGGCGAACTTGCGTTATCAGTTCTGAAGCCATGCCTGAACGCTTTCCGCAGAGGAAGGCTCGCGCACGCCGGCGCATCCATGCTGGCGTGCGCGTTGTCGGAGAATCTGGTTAACGACGAGGCGGCGATTGACGCTTCAGTATGTAGGCTGTACTATATTGAGAATGATCGTTCTCAATAAATTATGGCCTCAAACTCTAAGCTCTCAGACATGGAAGCGGCGCTGCTGGACAGCACGGAACAGTTGATATACGCGAATGGTATCCACGCTACGGGGATGGACGCCATCGTCAAGCACTCGGGCGTGGCACGCAAGATAATCTATACCCGGTACTCGACCAAGCAAAAACTTGTCGCTGCTACACTGCGCCGCCGCCATGTACGTTGGATGGAATGGTTCGTGGCGGCCACCTCCGTGGCGGCGCATCCGTACGAGCGAATTCTCTCCATGTTTCCGGCATTGGAGTCATGGTTTGGAACGCCAGATTTCCATGGCTGCGCTTTCTTGAACGCAGCAGGTGAAATTGGCGATCCGGACGACGAGATACGCCAAGTCGCGCGCATGCATAAAGAGCGGCTACTGACATATCTGCAAGACTTGACACGCGCAGGAGGCTATCGCGACCCAGATTCGCTGGCGCGCCAACTCTTAATGCTCATCAATGGCGCTATTGCTGACGCGATGATTTTCAGCGGTGTGCAAGCCGCACAAGCCGCGCACAGTGCAGCCTGCCAACTCATGCAGACATCTTTGCGCGAATCCGGACATTCACCTCTCACAACAAAGGAATGATCTATGTCGCCAACCAACGACACTCGCCCGCCACTACCTCCGTTTACTGAAGCGTCCGCCATACAGAAAGTTCGACAGGCGGAGGACGGTTGGAATACTCGCGACCCTGCAAAAGTAGCGAAGGCCTACAGCCTGGACACCCGATGGCGCAACCGGGCCGAGTTCGCCACCAACCGGGAAGAGGCTCAGGCATTCCTCGAGCGCAAATGGGCCAAAGAACTGGATTACCGACTCGTCAAAGAGCTCTGGGCATTTGGCGGTAACCGCATAGCTGTTCGTTATGCCTATGAATGGCACGATGATTCGGGCAACTGGTTCCGGTCGTACGGCAACGAGAATTGGGAATTCGGCGCCGACGGATTAATGTGCCGACGTTATGCATCTATCAACGACATGCCGATCAAAGAGTCCGAGCGCAAGTTTCACTGGCCTTTGGGGCGACGCCCCGACGACCACCCAGGGCTATCCGAGCTAGGGTTGTAATCTCGGACGGAACCAATATATGGCGGGCCGAGCGCTACGCTCGCCACATGCGTCGCAACACGGATGGTTTGGACTGCGCGCGGTAGTCGCTGGGTTTCTTGCGCAGTCCAAGAAAAACACCTCAAAAGCTGAGTACCTATCCAACTTTCGAGGTGCAATTAAAACCCAGAGCGTTTCATGACGCCGTTCTTCACACCGCCTCAGTCATACTGCAGAACAACGTCATTCAATTAGGACGGTTGGCAAGAATTAAGCTGCAGCAGATATCATTGAGGCTCCACGCCCGCCTTCCTAAACAATTCCGCCCATTTGACCAGCTCTTGGTCGACCTTGGCGCTTAACGCCTCCGGATTTGCATCATCCACCAGCACTGTTGCACCCATGCTCTTCATTCGCTCAGTAAATGCGGTGTCTACTGTTGCTGCCTGTAAGGACGCTACCAGCTTATCCAAGATTGGAGCAGGAGTGCCTTTAGGTGCCCATAATCCAACCCAAATACCTACTTCAAAATCCTTGAAACCGGCTTCTGTCATGGTAGGCAGCTCTGGCAAGGCAGGCATTCGCTGCGGGCTGGTCACCGCATATGCCTTGACTGTATGGGCCAGAATATGCTGGGTAGTATTAGTGGTTTGATCGCACATGAGATCGATCTGCTTACCCAACAAATCGTTCATGGCTGGACCAGTTCCTTTGTAAGGGATATTCAGAATATCGACACCGATGGCCCTGGAAAGCATGATGCCGCATAGGTGCGCCGCCGAGCCAATTCCCGCATTACCTATAGTCACGTCATCCGGATGCGCTTTAACATAATCGACCAACTCTTGTATATTGTTTGCCGGAAAGTCGGATCGCGCAATCAGGGTCATAGGGACATCCAGCACCAGCCCAATAGGATCAAAACTATTTTTTGCATCGTAACCAGGTTTTTTATACAGAGACGGCGCTGTAGTGAATCCAGCATGCATTTGCAAAATGGTATAGCCATCTGGCGCAGCGTTGGCGGCATAGCTGATGCCGATGGTACCTCCCGCGCCCCCTCTGTTTTCGACTAAGATTGTCTGGCTCATATTTTGACGCAAGGCCTCAGCAAGTGAACGCGCCGCATTGTCACTCGGCCCGCCCGCCGAAAACGGAACAATCATGGTGATGGGGCGCTCAGGGTAATCCGCAGACTGCGCGAAGGGAGCAAATAGAAAAAGACTAGTGGAGAAAAGAGCTCCTAGCCGTTTATGAAATTGATACATACGAACCTCCAAGTCTAGATTTGCATTCATTAAGTTTCCGCCACGGCCATCTATCGTCGACCCTGCGGTATTTCCTAAACACATCCTGTCCTACATGTTCGATAAAAAACTTTTTGACTTCTAAACTGGCTTGCGTCCGTCTACATACGGCGCCAGAACTTGAGTGACGAAGGTATTAGCGGGAACGGAGATACTGTTTTCTCGGGCCAACGAAACGACACCTCCGCTTAGCCATGGCAATTCCAGCCGGTTACCTTTTTCGAGATCGTGATACATAGATGACGTCATGGAATAATCGACGTCATCGGCCAATTGCATACATTGCCTTGCGTAATCCTCGGGAAGGCTTACGCCACGTGCACGACCGAGTGCGACCACCTCATTGAAAATGGTTTGCAAAAGGGCGCGGCTATTTTCATGTTCCCGCACAGGACCGATGGTCAGATGCGTCAGGCAAGTCATAGAGGATAGGCCGACGAGGAAGGCATACTTTTCCCAAAGCACGCGCTCGATATCATCGACCAGTAGGGCATCCACCCCCGTGGAAGCGAAAGCGTTGACAAGCTCTCGAGAGCGTCTTGTGCTACGTCCGCCGTATTCACCCACCCGGATACGTTGCAAGGGGCCGACCTGCTTGATGACACCCGGACGACCAATAGATGTAGCCACATAAGCCACACCACCCATGACGGCGCTTTCTCCGAAGGCTCGCTTAAGATGGATGTCTTTGATCACGCCATTCTGAAGAGACAGGATCGCCGTATCCGGTCCCGTAATCTTCTTAATTTGGGACGCGATTGCCTCCAGATCCCACATCTTCACAGCAATCAGAATCAAATCCGGTTGCTTCAGGCTGAGGATGTCATCGGTCACTTTTACGCTGGACAGCGATTCCACAACACCGGACTCATTCTCGATATGCAGCCCCGATGTCCGCATTGCTTCCAAATGTGCGCCCCGGGCGACGAAAGTGACGTCGTGCCCAGCACGTACTAGTTTGAACCCGTAAAAACCTCCTAAACCTCCGGAACCAATAACAGCAATTTTCATGGATTTCCTCCACCAAATGGTTAACCACTTTAACAAATGGTTATATTATGGTAGGACCAAGTAGCGCTGTCAATTTTTTATGAGTGAGTTCATTTGGCCGGTTCCAGGCGGACGGTTACACATGAGGGTTTGGGTCGCCGCTAGGAAACTTTGAGAAAAGCCGCTATGACGTATTGCAAATGTTGTCGTGCCGCAGCTGTCGCTCCTTCTGAGTCACGATTGCGAATTGCATTCAAAATTTGATCGTGTTCTCGACGGGATTCAACACGACGCTCTTTGGTCAGAAAGCGCTGGCGTAATCCGCCCCATTCAGCGGCAGCATACGCCTCTGTAAACGCCTGATAAGCGCTGATCAGCACCGGATTGTGGGTCGCTGCCGCAATGGCAGCATGAAAATCCCGGTCAGCGATCTCATAAGAGTCGAAGTCGTTGGCACGATGATAGGCCTCGGCACACTCCTTTAGCCGCTCCATGTCTTGTTTACGGCCATTCATCGCGGCAAGGCCTGCAATATTAGGCTCGAAGGCCACACGCGCTTCGATAATCTGGCGTGGCGTAGCGTCCAGCGATGAGGTTATCCCGGAAGAATCGCTACCACCTTTAGGTGCCATATATGTGCCGCTGCCTATTTTTCGTACGACATACCCTTCCGCCTCCATTACAGAAAGCGCTTCCCGAACTGCGCCGCGACTCAGCTCCAGCACCTGCGCCAGTGCCCGTTCGGTTGGCAATTTCGCGCCCGCTTGAGCATTTAAATCCAGTAAATATCGCCGCACTGTTCGTAAATTATCGTTGCTGATCATGCCTTCTCCCTTACTAAGCATCGGCTATTGAATACATGAGGCGCTCGTCCGGAATTGAGTCGCATCAGAATACATAAATTGGCTAACCATTATATCCGTTATAGGCAAATTGGTTTTATTGGAGTACCATAAAGATACCAATCATTTCAGAGGTTCGCATGCAACGGTCGCCATCTCCCTCCACCATGCCAAGGCTCCATATTGCTGGCATCAAGCTCCGTTTCGTCAAGCCGCCGATGCGATTCCCGCTCGGCACCAGCGCAGCAGTGGTAACTGCAGCGCCATTGTTACTTGTAGACCTACAAACTCATGAAGGCATCATCGGCAGAAGTTACCTGTTCTGCTATCGTGACAGCGGGGCAAAGGCAATCGCTGGCGTGTTGCAAGAAGCCGTCGATCTAGTCCGTGGCCATGCCGTAGTGCCATTGGAAGTAGGTGAGCTGCTCTCCAGACGTTATGCCTTACTGGGCGTGACGGGAATTGTTCGCATGGCGCTGGCCGCCTTGGATATCGCTCTATGGGATGCTCTGGCGGTCGCTGCCAATATGCCTTTAGCAAGATTTCTCGGGGCTCCATTACGTTCCATCCCAGCATACAACAGCGATGGGTTGGGCCTGATGCCTGCTCACGAGGCTGCGTCCGAAGCACAGAAGCTGCTCGAGCCTGGCTATCACGCTATCAAACTACGCTTGGGCCATCGCGAAGCTCGCAAGGATATAGAGGTAGCCCGTGCAGTGCGCGATGCGATCGGGAGTCATACCGACCTCATGGTCGATTACAACCAGGCACTAACGGTACCCGAGGCGATTCAACGTGGACACGAACTAGCAGATCTGAATATTTACTGGTTAGAGGAACAAATCTGTCATTCCAACGTGTCTGGTTACGCGCAGATTTCCCGCAGCCTAACCACGCCTATTCAACTGGGTGAAAACCTGGATGGTCCGGAGTCGGTGCATCGCGTGTTGGCGGAGAGCGCAACAGACTATCTGATGCTGGATGTCGCGCGCATCGGCGGTGTCAGCGGCTGGCTGCGCGCGGCCGCCATCGCTGCGGTTCACGACATCCCCGTCTCTTCGCATCTTTTTCCGGAAATTAGTGTCCATCTATTGGCTGCTACTCCGAATGCCCATTGGTTAGAGTACGTCAGTTGGGCGGATGCTGTGCTGCTCGAACCGCTATCCGCCATCGATGGTGTCGTGACTCCACCAGAGCGGCCCGGGCTTGGTTTGGAATGGTCTGAGCCAGAAGTAAAACGCTGGACGGCTGACTGAGATTGGAATCACAGGCCTACCCTCTGCTGGTCGCGCTTAAACGCCTACACCAGACAATGAATCTCGCTGATAGCAGTGAGGAGAGATCGGCTCTCGGGCATCGTCTTACGGTTTGTAGACAGCGGACCAATGAGGCCTTGGCGCACCGCGCCATCGCCCCAAATTGGCAGAGCAAGCGAACTTGACGGCCTGTTTCGTGGGTGGATCACCCCCTGACACCAACTGTTAACGCCGGTGTCACGGCGTCGTTCTAGCGGATGAGTATCTCATTGAACTCCAGTACATTCAGGTCTGGATCACGGATAAAACAGACGTTGCGGCGGCCCTGGCCCATCATGACAGGTCCTTCGCTGATCTGGATGTTTTCGCGAGCGAACCATGCCGCCAGCTCATCCATGCTGTCGACGATAAACGCGGCGTGCGTGTAGCCGGGAAGTTTGACCGGGGCATCAAGAAGCACATTGCCTTCGCTTGCAGGCTCACCGTTATAAATTAAATGGATGCGTAAGCCGGTAGGATGCACGAGCCCGCAGGCCTTAACCGCTGGGGCATATTCCTCGGGGTCGCGCACGAATCCCAACTTAGCGTAAAAAGCCTCCGCTATCGCGAGATCCGTAACGCGGATACCCATATGGTCGAGACGTAATGTGTCAAAGTTCATGTTGATCACTCCGATAGAAAAGTGCAGATCAGGCTTCCAGTCCGGCCCGCGTACGTTGAAAGGGAATGAACCCTGGCAGCGCCTCAATTTGACGCAGCCAAGCCAGGACTCGCGGATAGCTGGACAGGCTCACGTTCCCTTCGGGCGCCCGTTCGATATAGCTGTAAAGCGCGATGTCTGCGATAGTGGGTTGCTCTGTGCTCGCGAGCCAGCGCTGGTCCTCCAGGGACTGTTCCATGATGGCCAGTGTGGCGTGGGCGCGCCCGATAACTTCGTCTGCGTTGAACGGTGCACCGAACACGGTGATGAGCCGAGCGGCGCCAACGCCATAGGCGATTTTTCCAGCTGCCACCGAAAGCCAACGCTGCACTTGTGCCTCATCCGCCGGTTCGGTCGGCAACCAATGTGAAGGTCCTATCTTGCGCGCAATATAGACGAGGATCGCTAGCGAATCCGCAATGATGACGCCATCGTCGTCAAGCACTGGTACTTCGCCGAACGCATTCAATGCGAGAAACGCCGGTTGCTTATGGACGCCAGCGGGCAAATCAACTTCGATCAGCTCGTGGGCAACGCCAGCGATCGAGAGAAAAAGGGCAGCACGATGCGCGTGCCCCGACAGTGCGTAATGGTAGAGTTTCACGACGAATGTTCTCCTTGTTAACGATACATTCATTCTGTCTGCTGCCCAAGAATGAGACAATCCGTTAGATTGGCATTTCACTATTGCGGGGATTGATATCAATCAAGAGGAGCCAGGAGGCAATGGACAGATTGCGGACGCTGAGAACCTTCATCAGTGTGGCCGAGCATGAAAGCTTTGCCAAAGCGGCGCGGCGGCTGAATTTGTCGCCGACGACCGTTTCGCGGACGATCGCCGCGCTCGAATCAAGTCTCGGTGTGCAGCTGTTAAGGCGTACGACACGCAGCGTGCGACTGACCAACGAAGGCGCGCTATTTCTGGAACGATGCCGGACAGGCATAGCCGAGATCGACGAGGCGTTCGATATCGTCCGGGGACACCAGTCGGCGCCAAATGGTACCCTGACGGTGACCGCCCCAGTTATGTTCGGTCGCCGGCATATTCAGCCCGTTGTCGTTGAGCTGTTGCGGCTGCATCCCGATCTACAGATCCGGCTTCTGCTGCTTGATCGTGTCGTTAACCTTGTTGAAGAGGGCATTGATGTTGCTGTCCGCATCGCTGACCTGCCTGACAGTTCGCTTCACATGCTACGAGTCGGAGAGGTTAGGCGCGTGTTCACTGCCAGCCCCGCCTATCTTGCAACACATGGCAGGCCGACCTCCTTGTCCGATCTACGCCTTCATGATGTGATCTGGATCGAGGACGAGGCTGGCCCACATCGCGGATGGGGATTGGACGAGATCCGCCGTTTCGGTCGCTCCGCAAGATTGTCGGTCAATAACGTGGAGACGGCCGTTTCGGCTGCGGTCTCAGGGTTTGGTGTGATTAGGACGCTGTCTTATCAAGTCGCCGATGAACTGGCTGCGGGACGACTCGAGCGACTGCTGGCCGACGATACCGCACCGGCGCTTCCGATTTCATTGCTGTTTCAGAGTGGACGCAAGCATCACCCGAATGTGCGTGCTTTCATTGAGGCCGCGAAGCACCATCTGCGGGGATTATCGCTATAAGTGAGAAGGAGCCTGCGCAACCCAGCCTCTATGGCATCACCAACATCCAGAAACTGAATCGCTTCTTCACAATGCTGGCTTACAACTCTGACTAAAATCATCTCGATTCGACAGTTATTGTTGCCTCTTGGATTCGACTGAAACGTCCATCTTGAGAGCGCTCGGCGAACAAATACACCTCTTGGAGAACTCGTTCACCATCACGCTTTATCACGTCGATCACATGGCGTTCTGAATAGCGGTTCCCGTCGGAAAATTCGTCCAATACTGTAATCGTCACCCGAGCAACAATCTCACGAAGAGAAATTATTCGAGCGAGAAATGTGTGGCGATCTAACCAGTTTCCATTAACACGTTGGCGGAAGAGCGGATCGAAGTGTCGTTCGACTGCATCCTCCGCTGTCAGCTCGCTGTTGAACAGGTCGTCGATCGCAGCTTTAATTGTGTTCATCCACGTCATTCCTTATCGATGACCGAAAGGACAATCTTTCCGCGGATATGCCCATGAGCGGCGCGCTCATGCGCTTGCCGAGCATTTGCCAGGGTAAATGCACTGTCGATGGCGACACGAACCACCCCGGTATCGAGCAAACTCGCGAGTTGCGCAAGCTGCGCCCCGCTTGATCGAACTTGCGTCGTCGAAACGGTGACACCCAGTTTCTCGGCTTCTTCTACTCCGGAAAAACCAAGGGGAAATATCGGGAACAGCGCACCGCCACGCTTGAGCGTGCGCAAGAATCGCCCTGTGGTTGGGCCACCCACTGCGTCAATAACGAGATCAGCGTCACGGACAATATCCTCGGCGGCGGATTTCGTGTAGTCGATGAACTCGTCGGCACCGAGGCTCCTCAGGAACTCCTCATGTCCATCCGATCCCACTGCGACAACGTGTGCGCCTTTCCATTTCGCCAGTTGTAATGCGAAGTGCCCGACACCGCCCGCCGCTCCGTTGACCAATACGAGTTTTCCCTCAAGCGGCACCGGCTCGTGCTTTGTTGGCTGAAGCGGATTCTGTACGTCATGCCCTTGTTCAATCATGAATTGCCACGCAGTGAGCAGCGACATGGGGGCAGCGGCGGCATGGGCGTGGTCGATTCCCTTGGGCTTGAGAGCAATTTCCGTTGCCGGGACGCTGACGTACTCAGCATAGGCACGGCTACCACCGGCTAGGCCGCTGGGAAAGCGAACCATCGAATACACCTCCTCACCCACAGAGAAATTCTTGACGCCATCGCCCACAGCTTCGATGACACCGGAAATATCCGTTCCCAGAATGACGGGGAAGGACACCTGCGGTTGCCACTCCGGCGGCAGCATCCTGTACCCGTCACGCAAATACCAGTCGGGGGGATTGAGGCCAACAGCATGCACACGCACGAGCACTTCGCCCGGTTGTAGTTCGGGCATCGGGGTGTCTTCGTAGCGCAGCATCTCCGGCCCCCCGAACTCATGCTGTTGCACTGCTTTCATCGTTTTTCTCGACATGACTTTCTCCTTGAGCTGAAATGAGCTATCTTTACCGGAACAGTGCTACGAATATACGGAGCACTGTTCCGTTTGTCAAGGAACCCCATGCGCGCAGATGCCCGAAAGAACTACGACCGCCTACTTTCTGTTGCCCGAGATATCTTCACCAAGCAAGGTGCGGATGCGTCGCTGCGCGATATAGCCCGCAAAGCAGAAGTAGGTCTAGGCACTCTGTACCGCCACTTCCCAAGCCGCGAGGCGCTGCTTGAAGCTTTGTTGCGTTCAAGTTTTGAGGCTCTGGCGACTAGAGCGGATGAGCTCCAGACAACGGGCGACTCCGCCGATGGCTTGATGTTGTGGCTACAGGAAATCATTGCCTTCACCCACGAACATCGTGGCATTATTGCGCCGATGGTGAACGCCATCGAAGATTCCGATTCTGCGCTTCATACTTCGTGCGTCACGCTGCGGGCCGCAGGCGCAGCGCTCCTTGCCCGCGCTCAAGCCGATGGCAACGCACGACTCGACCTTAATGGTTCGGAACTGTTCGATCTCATTGCTGCGCTCGCTTGGCTTCGGGAGCAACCCTCGCACGCATCTCGCTCCGATCGTCTTTTCAACCTTGTTACCGGCGCTATATTGACCACTCCCAGGGAATCGAACGCGCGTAGGCAACTTGACCTCAAGAGGAAAGACTGATCCTGATTGCTATGGGTGCATCTGAGCGCCAGCAGTGATCTTGTCAACGCGCTTCTTTCTGTCTCGCAACGCGATACCAACAATGCGAGCGTCATCTTTTCCGAACTTTGCGAATACCGTCCGGTTTGCTGCGTCGTGCCCCGTCGAAAATATTTCTTCGATATAAGCTGACGTTGTGAGGTCTTTCTCGATATCTGCTGGGGCTTCTCCTTGCCGTGACGACTGTTTTCCCCACCGATTATTTGCCAGCCTCCAAACTTTCGGAGCGTCCAGTCACATATCCCACCAGCAAATCAAACAACTCATCACCAAAACGGCTGTCACCAAGCAGCCGGGAGTCCGTCAGCACGGCGCGATGGACCGCCGATTCCAGCGCGCTCTCCACAAGCAATGCTGCCAGAGCAGGCGAACGATTCGGGGCAAGGCGATGGGAATGCTGTCGGAGAAATGCCTCAATCTGCGCCGTCAGGCAACGGTGTGTATCCATGACTTCGGCCAGTCGATCTACGTTAGAAATCTGCTCCATCAATACTTTATGAAGAGAGGGATCAATGCGTTGGGTATCCAGCACCGCATGAACCAGATTTCGCAACCCGATTTCCAGGTCGGAAGCCTGATCAAGTGCCGAGCTCACGCATTCAACGATACTGTTACTGTACTGTTCCACCAACGCAGCGATGAGCGCATTGCGGTGTGGGAAATACTGATACAGCGAGCCGATACTGACACCGGCACGCTCTGCGATGCGGCCCGTGGTGGTGCTCTTGTAATCGTACTTGACCAAAACCTGAGCCGTAGCTTCCAGAAGCGCCTCCACGGTGGCTCGGGAGCGTGCCTGGCGCGGCCATTTACGGGGTCTTGTGCGTGCGGGTGTCCATCAATGGAATCCGAAAGCGAGTGGGCAATTTGAGGCAATGGTCGCATAATTTTCGTACCTGAACAAATACTGGTATTGAGGCCCTGATGATCGCTACGTCAATAAACCTGAACACCGCCGTTCGGACCATCGCTGACGAAAAACCATTCTCGCTGCTCGGCGACCTGCGCGGCACAATCGGAGCTATGGTCGGCGTAATCCGCATCCACAACGACCGCCCTGCCGGCTCATGGGAACGCCATCTCAAGGGGGACGAACTGCTGGTGGTACTGGACGGCCGTTTCACTATGACTGTTCGCAGCAACAACGGCACGCTTGAAGATCACAACCTATCGGCCGGAGACGCCCTGCTGATTCCACAGGGCTATTCCCACTCCGCGCAACTGCACTCGCCTCATATCGATATTCTGTTTGTCACGCCTCGTGAAGGCAATGAGGAATGGACAGAACCGCAGGTCTGAGGGATGTTTTTTTTCGCTACGGCTGACTGAGCGTGCGATCGAGTTTTAACAGCGAATGCAGGAGGACTTGAGTGCCGGCCTGTACCGCTTCCAGCGCAGCCCATTCTTCAGGGCAATGACTTCTCCCGTTCAGACAGGGTACAAAAATCATTCCTATGGGGCCGGTCTGACTGATGTATACCCCGTCGTGGCCCGCCCCACTGGGTAAATGCATCGTGCCATAGCCCAATTCCGATGCGACCGCGTCGATGACCTGTATCAGCTCCGAACTGCAGTTCGTGACATCGGAGCGCGTCAGTTCCTTCATTGAGATTTGTACATCCAAAGGCTCAATGTCGGCGGCGATGACAGATAGAAGATCCTCGGGAAAGCTATCCAGCACGCTGTTGCTATCGCTGCGCACTTCCAACACCAAATCCACTTTTCCCGGTATGGCGTTGGCCATATTGGGCTCCACCAAAAGGCGGCCGACCGTCGCCACCACGTAGTGCTCTGAGCCATTCAGGCGCGTAGCTTGGCGATAGGCGCCGGCAACAAGCAGGCTCGCTGCGACTAGCGCATCGGACCTAAGCGGCATGGGCGTGGTGCCCGAGTGTCCTGCGGTGCCCAAGATCGTAACAGCGATTCTTCGCCCGCCCACGATGTGAGTCACGACGCCGATGGGTAAGTCTTTTTGCTCGAGGACTGGCCCTTGTTCGATGTGCAACTCGAGATAAGCCGCTGTGGATTTATTGGCACGCTTGGCGCTGGCTATCGTCGATGGCTGCGCGCCTATGCGCGACAGACCCTGGGCAAGCGTCTCACCGGTATGGTCGGGCGAACTCAGCATGACTGCATCAAGTTTTCCCGCCATAGCACGGCTGCCAACGCATGATATGCCGTAGTCGCTGGGCTCCTCCGACATAAAATCTATGACCTCCAGCGGATGATCCAACTCAAGCTCATGTTCGTTGAGTGAATGGGCGACCTCTATGCCCGCCAGCACGCCAAGAATGCCATCGAAACGGCCGCCTGCATTGACGGTGTCGGTATGCGACCCGGTCACCAACGGATGCAGGTTCGGCTTTCGTCCATTGCGCCGACCTATCAAATTGCCGGCCCCATCCATGCTTACGACTAGTCCTGCAAGCTCCATCTGTTCTTCAAGCCAGCGCCGCCCCTGCTGATGCAATGGCGTGAAGGCCCGACGAGTCCAGGGATTAGCAGGATCGGTGAATGTGGACAGGGTTTCTATGTTGCGCCATAACCTATCGGCATTAATCATGAGTGCAGCAGGGCTTGGGTTTGGCGCTTTCATCGTGTTGTCATACGAGGTAACGGATTGGTGGTTCAGCAGTCAGGCGTAGGCTCGGTGCGGGCAAATCGAACCACCGTCACGCCAGGGATCAGCTGTCTTAATGAAGGCATGATCAGTGTGCAATGGTCATATGGCGTTCTGACGGGATGCCCATTGTTGTAGCCGATGACTGTCCCTTGCTTTTCGATCAGCTCCATGCCTTGCCATGGCTGCGTGAACGTAAAGTCCATGCTCTTGGCCACAACAGGCTCAGTGACCGTCAGTACCTTTGGCTTCGATGCAGGCTCTCGAGGCTGTTCCAGCCATTCTTTGGGGAGGTGCTCAGCACTCATCACCCCACTTAGGGCCAGTATGCGCTGTACCGCAAAGCGCGCCGTGTCAATGGCAGCAAGATCGCCGTGATAGCCGCACTCGATCAACAAGGCATGGGCATCGTCTGAAGGCTGGCCGAAGCGACCGAAATCGCGCATGCGCACGCCATCAGGATGGCCGGGATCAACAATGATGTAATCCGCAATGCCCGCCTGTACACCCAGCGCGATATTTCTGGGCAGGGTTCCCACAACCAACACGGGAGGCGCCGGTTCATGCATCGAGTGGATATCAAGCAGATAGTCAGCCTGTTCGACCCATGGCCGCAAAGCGGCTGCCCGCTGTGTTTCAATCAAGTCCGTATTGCTTAAACGCTCTTCAGTCCAAACCCGATTGAAATCAATATCAACAAATCGGGAAGCATCGTGACGGTTGATATCGAACGTATCGAATGCGGCAAGGTTACAGAACATGAGCGTCAGTTTTCCGTTCTGCAGATTTACGCCGTTCGCGAGCAACTCCTTTAACGCCCATGCGCCGCACAGCTCATTGCCATGTACAAGCGCCGTAAACAGCACGCTGGGGCCTGGCTTGCCGGAGTCAAAGTGCCAAACACCGGGCAGCCCCACATTGCCTACGCGTTCTTGGGTGAGATCGGGTGCCTCGATATTGAATGCCATTTTGTCATCGTTCATGGTGTCTATTTTCCAATATGAGCGTTATGAACGGCCTGCTGGTATTTCGCCTGTTCTTGCTCAAGGAACTCCTTCATATTGACGGGATCGGAAATAACCGTCCCACCGGTCCGCTTATACTCTTCTTGAAAGGCCTGATCATGCACGATATCGTTTAATGCGCTCCTGAGCTTGACCACGACATCCTCCGGCATATCGGGCGGTCCGAACAAGCCGAACCACAAGCTTACATTCAAGTCTTTAAACGTTGGGTTCTCGGATAGCGCGGGGATGTCCGGCGCGATCGATGAACGCTCATCGGATGTGATGCCAATAGCGGTAATGGCGCCCGCCTGAACTTGAGGAAGCCCAGACGACAAGCCAAACACCCCGAAGTCGAGCTGTCCGCTCAGCATATCCGTTACCAACGGAGACACGCCACGGTAGGGGATGTGCTGAACATGGGCCTGTGTCGCGGTGTTGATCATCTCTCCGGTCAAGTGGAGTGCCGTTCCAACCCCGGAAGAACCAAAATTAAACGCGTCCGAGTCGCCCTGCCT
This sequence comes from Allopusillimonas ginsengisoli, assembly GCF_004153455.1. GTDB lineage: Bacteria > Pseudomonadota > Gammaproteobacteria > Burkholderiales > Burkholderiaceae_B > Allopusillimonas > Allopusillimonas ginsengisoli. Next base: position 67,137 of record NZ_SDQE01000016.1, read on the forward strand.
GGTCATATTGATATAGTCATCGATATTGCCAATCTTCGACTTCTCGGATGCGGCCAGCAACAAAGGCTGAGCGCCGATCATCCCGATGGGGGTGAAATCCTTCAGGCCATCATACTTGACGCTGGAATTGACGAGCTGCGCGATCACAATTTCGTTGACTGCACCCACGAGCAGTGAATACCCGTTAGCAGGCTCATTAACGACCTTCTGCGCCGCAATGGCGCCACCCGCGCCGCCCAGGTTTTCAACCACCACGGTTTGGCCCAGACGCTCTGCCAAGGCCTTGCCCAGCAAGCGACCATTTAAGTCCGTGCTGCCACCGGCAGGATAGCCAACAATCAGTTTGATGGGTTGTTGGTTAGGGTAATCTGAGGCCTTGTCCGCCGCACTGGTCGGCGACATGCCAGCCGTGAAAGCCATAAAGCTGAAGAACATCGCCTGTGCCAGGCTTTTTCTTATCATCATTGTCACCTCCTGAATTTTTTTGGCTGCGGGACAATTGAGCAGCATCCTTATAAAACCGACAACTGCCTCCCGGTTTGCAGATGACATTTATCCTACGCTTCCGTCATGCTGAGCGGCCAGTGCTATATTTTCTTGCTTGCATGCAAAAACCGCATAACACTATACGTAGCGTAAATTTCCCATGAAGTTAATTTGGCTCCAAGACCTGATCGCTGTCGCCGAAACGGGATCACTAACTAAAGCGGCGTCCCTTCGGCATAGCAGCCAGCCTGCGTTGTCCCGGCGCATTCAAGCGTTTGAGCAATGGCTGGACGTACGCCTGATCGATCGCTCCGCCCACCCCATACGCTTGACGCCAGTGGCCAGCCGATTCCTGCCGCAACTGCAGACCATGGCCGCAGAGGCCGAGCAGATTCGCATACGCATGCATTCGGAAGATCGCGGCGCCACACGATTGGTGCTGTCCACTCAGCATTCTCTGACGATCACCCGCTTGCCGGATTTGTTTGAAACGCTGAGCCAACTTCCCGATCTGAACGTGGACTTGCGCGTGCTGTCTGATGACTACGAGCAGTGCTTGTCAGCCTTTATTCGCGGGGACGCTGACCTGCTGATGTGCATGGAAGATCAAGATGAACATACAAAAATCGATCTGCCTGGCGCGCAAAGACGGTATTTGGGTGAAGAAGTATTTGTACCCATCAGCGCGGCCCGCCCCGACGGCAGGCCAGTACATACGCTTAACCGCAGAATGCCTTTCAAACTGCTGGCATTTCCCGCCAATAGCTTCGTTGGCCGTACGCTCTACAGCCACGGCTTGAGCTGTGTTTACCACGAGCATCGCGTCCAGATCGTAAACGAATCGAACTTTTTAGCTGGCACAAAAGAAATGGCGATCGCAGGCCTGGGGGCCGCCTGGCTGCCTGAGAGGATGGTGCGTCGCGAAATCGACTCTGGACAGTTGGTTTTACTGAAAGGAAAATTGAAATCAATATCGTTGCCTATCGCGCTGTACGCACATCCGCAGGTTTCGGCTATCGGGTCTAAGTTGCGGGTGTGGCAGGCGTTATCGGAATCATCCTCGGCCAATCAGTAGATGTGCTGCCCTGATTGATGATTTCACTGGCTGGTGTCGAGACCGCCGAAGCACAGCTTCGTGGAAGTGTTCACACCAGCGATGACCTTCGTTAACGCAAACGGCGCCGGAGTCCGCCTTCAATGGTCCCCATCACGAGATCTATCTTAGCGATCCCTCGCAAGATGAAGTTATTCAGGATCAGAACTATCCTTCGGCAGCCGGTTCGAGTCGGCTGAGCTGCAACACGATTACGGACGATGGTCAATGTCGCTCTCATCTCTGCTGTTCATCGCAGCAAACAAGGATGCTTACAACGCACCTTGCACGTGACCTGCAACGACGGGCCACATCCCAAAGCTTCATGTGAGCGATATTCGTTGTAATCAATTAGCCATTGGGTGGTAACGGCATGATCCTGCTCAATGGTTGCAAACAGATCGGGGGCTTTCATTTCAGCGCAGTATGCCCAGTTGAACCGTTCTATAAAGACATTGGAGCGTTGGCACTCTAAGCGGACATCCACGCTTTTTTATAGCAGTTAACCTTTGGAATAGAATCTATGCAGCACGACCAATTCACTGGACCCTTGACACAGAAGGCTTACGACTTTTTTGGTTCTCACGCTTTGAAGCAGCGAGAGATTTAAGCGCACGGTGAACCTTGCAATTATCTAAAAAAATATCAATTAGTTATTTATTATTTTTAATGAACGGGGTTAAGTAAGCTGTATTCTATCGTCAGGCGAGCGGTCTTGGAGGCCAGTCAAATGGCGATGATACGCAGAACGGAGTTCGAGGAGAATGGCTGGGCAGAGCAAGAAGGCGCAACAACCGAGTGCGGCTTTTGTGATGCGCTCTTGGTCTGTCGTTTTCGACAAGTTCTCAAGCAGATCACTGGGGCCGGCGAGCCGAGCATCCCCTTCGCCTGCCAAGACGCAGCACAATCCAAGGCAGCCTATCGATTTTTTTCTAATCCACGCGTTGATGAAAGGGCGATTCTGTCCGGGCACATGTGTTGCACGCGCGCGCGATCGTGTTCGGTCGATCACAGGACCATTGCTCCTGCTGCACGATACGACGGAAATCTCATATGGCAGTAGCACGGGTGACATAGGGCTGCCCGGGCAGGATGCGCAAACAACGATATGCGGCCTATTGATGCATTCGAGCCTCGCCATCACCCCGGAAGGACTGCCGTTGGGGATGGTTGCCGTCAAATTCTGGACGCACAATAAATTCAAAGGGACGAATGCTCTTAAAATGCCAACCGTGCCTGGCACACCCGCCCGCTGTTATCTCTGAACTCTGCCTTGTGCACGCCTCTGTTGCGCACGGTGCCCATCTCCTGCGCTACCGTATGCGTGCCATCGCCGCAGAGCCGATCAGCGCAGGTACGTACCAGAAAGTGTGTGCCCAACCAGCGCACAGCAACCCGGCACGCAGCTCTCGTCTCCACTTGAGCACCGTATTGGTGTTCAGTCCATGGGCCAGAGCCACCTCACAAGTGGGAACTATCGTCCCAATCGCCACGCCACCTCAAGGTGTGTTCCCCGGACTCTTACCTGAGTTCGAGCAGTATCTCAAGCCCGGCATCACTGCTCAGACGCTGAGCCAGAGCGCCATGGCCATGTCAGACTCCCAAGCGGCTCAAGCCAATCAGGACATGCTCCGCAACCTGTTCGCCTTACTGCTACGTAAGCGCGCCTGACAGAGCGCCGATGGCTGCGGAATAATGCGAGTGCTCTCGAACTCTGCACTGCATAGATTGTGTACCCAGTGCCCTCTGAATTGAAGATAGCCGATGTACCCTTTGCACGCCGACGATGACACCATTGGCGATATAGCGCTTGTCATGCTGATTTCGCCCGAGAGACGTTCATTTTGCAACCAGCATAGCAGCACTGCCCGTAATACTTCTTGGCAGCCAGAGCACAAGATCAGGCACGGCAGCCAGCAAGAACACGAATAGAATCATGATCAGCAGATAGGGGGCCGAGTACCGGGCAAGCCGTCCAATATTCACGCCACTTAGCCCCTGAAGCATGAAAAGATTGAACCCAACAGGCGGGGTGATCTGAGCCATCTCGATGACAATGACAAGAAAGACACCAAACCAGATTGGATCAAATCCAGCCGCAGTGACGATTGGAAGAACAATTGGCAATGTCAGCACCATCATCGAAAAACCGTCGAGAAATGCACCCAGTACAATATAAAGACCGATGAGTATTGTAATCAGCCCGAACGGAGACAAGTTCAATGCGGTCACCCACCCACTGATTGCCTGTGTAATGCCCAAGAACGCAGTGGCATGCGACAGAATGGAAGCGCCAAGCAGGATCAGCGCAATCATGGCGCATGTCTGAATCGAACCCATGGCAATATCACGCATCGATTGCCGTGTAAGGCCTTTCTGAAAATAGGCAATCAATAACGCGCCCAGGACGCCCACCGCAGCACTTTCAGAGGGCGTGGCAATGCCAGCATACATTGAGCCGAGAATAGCCAGAATCAACAGCATCACAGGCCCAAGATCCTTTAGCGCCCTGAAGCGGGTATTCCACGTTATCTTCACGTCCGTATCATCTTTGGGAACCAATCCTGGATTGATACGGGTATGTATCATTACCCAACCCATGAAGCAGCTTGCTAGAAGCACCCCTGGCAAAACGCCAGCCATAAAGAGCTTCAGTACGGACACATTGCCCAGCACACCGTAAATGATCATGATGTTGGAAGGAGGAATTAGAAAACCGAGCGTCCCCGCGCCTGCCAGGCTACCAAGCGAAATCGATTTTCCGTAACCCCGATTTTCCAACTCCGCAAGGGAAATTCTCCCGACCACCTGAGTTGTCGCCGCCGATGACCCCGAAATGGCAGCAAAGATGGTTGAACCAATGACATTGACGTGTAGCAGACGGCCGGGAAGTAAAGATGCCCATGGTGAAAGCCCGTTAAATAGCGATTGCGACAGCTTGGTTCGGAACAGAATTTCTCCCATTACGATGAACATGGGCAAGGCCAGCAACTCCTGTGTTGTCAAAATATTCCAGGTATATTGAGCTAGCAGCTTTCCGATCGGAATATCTCGAAACAACATGAGCATGGCGCTGCCCGTCGCGGCAAGCCCGACGCCAATCCAGATGCCGCTGCCGAGCAGTAATAGAAGAATAGCCAACAGGGAAGAAACTATGATGGTCATGATAGTGTCTACTCCTGTGATGCGCTTGGTTTCATGCGGGAGTCCTCTAAAGGCAATCCCAGCACAGCCTGGATAAGCCGGGCTAGCAGTTGCAAAGCGAGTAACAGTATTCCCAGCGTAACCGTCAGCTTTGGAACCCAAAGCGGTGTTCCACTTGCTGCGGAGACCTGGCCGGATGCAAACGACGACCAGGTAAAAACAGTCATCGCAACGGTCATAAAAGACACTGACAATAATCCCACCAGCGACAGTGCGATCTCCAATCCTTGCCTCGCCCTGTCCGATACGTTGCTGAGCAATAAGTTCACACGTATATGTCCACCAGTACGCAATGTCATCGCAGCACCGAAAGTGAAACAGGTAGCCATCAGGTACGAGCAATACTCCCACGTATAAGGCAGGCCACCCGGCAAACCCGGAAATATGTTCGACAGCATTCTGATTGTCAGCTCTGCGAGCATCAGGGCAATCAGAAGCATCAAACATGCGGCACCAACCCATCCATCAAGCAGCGACAAGCGCTCAATCCCATTCAACAGGCGTTTGACCGCCTGCTCGCGCTTTATGCCAGACTGTCTTAGAGAAAGGTCGCCAATCATCGCTTTACTTCCATCAAGTACGCATCGAGTACTGTCTTGGATGGCGGTACGCGCTTCATGAATGTCTCCAACTGACCTGATGTACGGTCTCGCATCTCTTGCCTCATGGTCGGGGAAATGAGCATGACTTCCATACCCATGCTTTTAAGCTTTGTCAGGCCCTCGGCATCAGCCTGAGACGCGCGATCCCAAAACACTGGCTGCAACCGCTGGGCTGCGTCTGTCATCGCTTCTTGCTGGGTGGTGGACAGCTTGTTCCAGATATCCAGATTGATGTTGACCATCTGCGAGATCCAAGTGTGGTTCGTTGGATATATATACTTGACGAACTCCCACAGTCGACCGTCTACGGCAGAAGCTGTCGATGTCGTCACTCCCGAGATCGTTCCAGATGCCAGCGCGGGAATCGTTTCGACCCATGGTATCAGCACCGGCGAGATTCCAATGGCGGTACACATGTCCTGCACATTTCGGTCTGACACTCGCACCTTGCTACTCTTCAAACCCTCAAGAGAATCGGCTTTGATCTTGGAGAATATATACTGCGCTGGCCACGGCACGATATACAGTATTTTCTGATTGTGCCTCGCAGCAGCCTCGTCCAGCAGCGGGCGCAGATGACGGTGAAGAATTTCGAGTTCCTTAATATCATTGACTAGAAACGGTATTGTTTCAGCTGCCAGAATAGGCTCATCACCCGCCTGTTGCGAGATATGGATATCCGCCATCCCGACTAGACCGTCGCCTACTGCCTGCAGATGGTCAGGCCCCTTGAATCCAAGTGAGCCGCCTGAGTGAATTTGAATCTGAACTTCACCCCCAGTGACCTTCGCAACCTCTTCAGAATATACTTTGGCATTCTGAGTATGGAAATTCCCGTCCGGCAATACGGTCGACAGATCTATCCGCGTAGGCGAGGCCGCCCGCGCAAATGGTCCCAGCACCATGAGTGCAACGATAGACAGCGTGATCGCTGAGAATTGACGCCTTGTAATCATGATAGATACCTCTCTATTGGAGATGGTGATAGCTGCCTGGAGCCGCGTCAGCGTGCCATCGGCGCCCCTAGGAAGCAACAGACAACGTTAAGCACTCAGCAAGTTTCTGCAGTTAATGCCAGACCGGCCGGTTCACTGCCGTACAGGCTACGGGCCTGCTCCTCATTCAGCAACCCATCTGCAAGATCATTTGCGACATGTGCAGGTAACCGATGCTTTGGATTGCCGATACCGCCACCGCCGGGTGTGTGGATTAACAGGCGTTCACCAGGAAGAATCTCCTGACCACCTTTGCCTGCCAACAGGCGCCCCGATGAAAGTCCAATGAATCCGGCTGCCCCGTTACCTCCGCCGTCGCGACCACGCGGCGGATGATCGATGCGATCAAATGACGCCAAAATCTCAAAAGCCTTGTCGCATGTAGACTGAACTTCGATCACCTGCCCGAGCCCTCCACGCGTGCGCCCAGCGCCGCCTGAACCTTCGCGAAGTTCCTTGCGCCAGAATATCAATGGCGCCTGTGTTTCAGCAACTTCAACAGGAGTACCGTTCAGATTCGTGGGGAACGCAGTCGCAGACAAACCATCGATGCCGCTACGCGCACCAGTGCCGCCATTGCTCGTGAACCCCAACGTGAAACCATAGCGACCTCGAGATGCATCCTGTGTTGCTCCGCGCAAATTTAGCAACCAAACACATGAGGCGCCTTCAGCTGGAACACGCTCAGGAATGATCTGGCGCAGACAGCCAAATACGACATCTGGAAGCATTTGACCAATAACGTGTCGCGTGGAGACGGGTGCCGGCGGCAGCGCGTTGAGCACGCAACCCTCTGGTGCCGATACAGAGAATACAGATAACGATCCTGAGTTATTCGGTATCTCGCTCGCAACTGCGCATGCCAGGCCAAAGACAGAGTATGCAGTGGCATAGCATATGGGTACGTTAATCCCATGCGAAGAGATCGGCGATGTGCCGGCGTAGTCGAGCATGATGCCATCGCTTGATACAGTCAGCGTGGCGACCAAATCAATGGGCTGGTCATATCCATCGATAGTCATGCAATATGTTGACGAACCCTCAGGAAGCTTGCGCACAGCGTCGAGCATGGCCGCGCGTGAGCTCTCCAGAATATATGAAGAAAGATCTTCCAGGGAGCACAGTTCGAACTCATCCATCATCTCCCGCAATCTCTTGCAGGCAACATCATTACATGCGGCAAGAGCGTAGGTGTCGCCTACCGTTTCAAGTTGCTGGCGTGTGTTGGCACGCAACATATCCATGAATGTGTCGTTCACTGTTCCGGATGAAAACAGTTTAAGCAAAGGAATGAACAGCCCTTCCATATGAATGTCCGTGCCATCTGGTCCGAACCCCAGCCCTCCAATATCCATGACATGGCTGGTTGCGCAAAACAACGCAACTGGCTTGCCGTGCAGGAAGCAAGGCGTCACCACGACAAAATCGTTCAGATGACCAGTGCCTTTCCATGGATCGTTCGTGATGAACACATCGCCTTGCTGCATCTCGTTCAATGGATACTTGCTGAGAAAGTGCTGAACGGAATCGGCCATGGTATTCACATGACCGGGCGCGCCGGTGACCGCTTGTGCAAGCATCTGGCCGCGGGTGTCGAAAACCCCTGCGGATAGGTCGCTGCATTCGCGCACAATGGCACTGAATGCAGTTCTCAGGAGAACCTGCGCCTGCTCTTCGACAATAGCGGCAAGACGTTGCCACATTAGTTGATATTTGATCTGCTTCGCGTTGGAGTTCATGTTATTACCTCTACCTTTGTTTTTCGGTCCATGACAAGATTGCCGCAACGGTCAACGCTTACATCAAAAGACGAGGATACAAAAGTGGTCGTCTGATCTTCCGCGATCAACGCAGGGCCCAAAATCTGTTGTTCACACTGCAGTTCCCGCCGTGCATACACAGGTATGCTCACTCTTTTTCCCGTAACTCCATCAAAATGCTCCCGGTGCCCCTTAGGCAATGGCGACCGGCCAGTCGAAGGAGGCAGCACGATGACCTCCGCATGATGAGGCTCTGTCGCCACCAGAACAGACCAAGTCAGAATTTCAACCTCGGCGCCTGGAATCGTGCGGCCAAAGAGCCGCGTGTAGGAAGCCTCGAAGGCTTGCGAGAGTTGATGAACATCGAGCTCACATAAATTGCTATCAGGCAACAGGATCGCAACCTCATGCCCTTGACCGACATAGCGCATATATGCATGACGCCGCACAATCAGCACTTCGTGGGGAGCTCCCTGCCGCACGAGGGCCGAAGCCTCCTCTTCCATCCGCGTCAGCATCTCGCTGACCTCCAGCGTCTCCAAGGTTCCCAGCAGCGAATGTCGGCTTCGAACAACCTCATAAGAGATAGGAGCACGCAGAAATCCTATTGCCGACCCCACGCCTGCATTAGGTGGAACCAATATACGTCTAATACCCACTTTTTCAGCGATCCGGGCAACATGAAGCGGAGCCGCCCCACCAAATGCGATGAGCGTATGATCTGCAATAGATTTCCCTTTTTCGATCGCATGCACACGTGCCGCGTTGGACATGTTTTCGCACACCATCTCATGCACTCCAAAAGCCGCCATTTCGGGGGAGAAGCCCAATGGGACAGCAACCTTTTCCAGCGCACGTTCAGCTGCCTTGACATCCAACTGAACAGTGCCGCCAGCAAAGGCGTCCGGATCGATCAACCCGAGCACTGTGTCTGCATCGGTAACCGTAGGATCCTCCCCTCCCCTGCCGTAGCAAGCAGGGCCTGGCTCTGAACCAGCGCTTGTAGGACCGACCTGTATACTCTTAAGCACGTTAATGTGTGCTATAGATCCGCCTCCAGCGCCAATTTCAAACAAATCGATTACAGGAATTCGTAAAGGCAGGCCGCTACCCTTCTGAAATCGCGCAGCGCGGTCCACCTCATAAATTCGGTCCGTATCCGGCTCGTACTGGTCAATCAGGCAAATTTTGGCTGTTGTCCCGCCCATGTCGAATGCCGCCACCTTATTCTCTCCCGCGCGCCTTGCGACATCGGCAGCGTAGATGGCTCCACCCGCAGGGCCAGACTCGACCAACCGGACGGGAAACCGTCGAGCTGTTTCCAAGGAAGTCAGTCCTCCGTTTGAAGTCACGAGATAAAGAACTCCGTTGAACGACTCGCTCTCGAGGCGTTTTTGCATCCGATGCAGATAGTCCGCCATCTGCGGCTGCACGTAAGCGTTGGCAACGGTTGTAGAGACCCGTTCATACTCCCTGATTTCGGGGCAAACCTCACTCGAAATAGAGACGTGCAAATTCGGCAACGCATCGAGCAATAACTGGCGTGTTTCCAGCTCGTGCGCTGGATTACGATAGGCGTGTATAAAGCAGATCGCCACGCTAGCGACGCCCTCGCTCTTTATCACCGATATCTGCTCGGCCAGGCTCTCGCGATCCAGCGCCAGAATTTCATGTCCATTTGCGTCAATGCGTTCCTTAACCGTCAGCCTCAAGCTGCGCGGTATCAGAGGTGCTCGACGCTCTAGTTGCAGGTCGTACTGGTCGAACCGACCCTCAGTACCAATCTCCAGCACATCCCGGAAGCCTTTAGTGGTTATCAACGCGGTTCTGGCTCCACGGCGTTCCAGTATGGCATTTGTTGCAAGCGTAGTGCCATGAACGAATACACCTACGTCCTTCAAGCTCAATGCATTGCGTTCTAATAGCCGGGAGGCCCCTTCGAGTACCGCCTGCTCGGGAGCAGTCGGCGTGGTTAAGACCTTCGACGTGACGCGAACTCCGTTTGGCAATTCTGCAACAATGTCCGTGAATGTGCCGCCTATATCGGCGGAAAGCCTCACTCGAGGATTGATTACGTCAGCCATAGACAGTACCCATAGTTGCGCTTTGAAGAAGCCATGTTGAGGAAATATGTGTAAAAATACGTCTTTCTTTCATCATTGTTATCCGTATAACGTTGGGAATTTCCCAATGATACGTTATTGAATCATTAATATAATTAGGGATTTTACTTATGAGTAAGACAGACAAACCTTTAGTTCTCTCCCCCCATCTCGTATCCCCCAAGGGGGCGGAATTGAGTGAATTTGAGTTCGCCATGATCGTTTGCTGGAATGCGTTCACACGCTGGCTCGAAAAAGGCGCCTCAGCAACAGATGCAGGCGACATGACCTTTATCGACGTAGTTGTGCTACATCAGCTCAAACATCGAGCCAAGAACAAAAAGGTTGCAGACATTTGTTTTGTCTTGAACTTCGACGACGTGCATGTCGTCACGTACTCGCTGAAAAAGCTCGTAGCAGCCGGACTTGCCATCGGGGAAAAAGTTGGCAAGGAAGTTTTGTACCGAACAACTGAAGCAGGCGAAGCCGCGATTGAGAACTACCGCCAAATTCGCGAGCAATGCCTGATGAGCAATGTCGACGAATCCATGAACGCTCACCTTCGTGAACTGGCAAATTCATTGGGCAATCTGAGCAGCCTGTATGAGCGAGCGGCCCGCTCAGCATCCTCCTTGCGTTGAAACCGAAGCCATCCAGCAAGCGCAAACACCAGATTACGACACTTTCTTTGCTGAACCTGTGAACATTCTGCTGTCTTGAAGCCGAATCGGGTTAAGGCTGCCCAATACGAACACGATGGCTGCTCTGAGAACTCTTCCTACAATCGCAACAAGACGATATCGAAATGGCGAATAAAAAACTACTCGCCGCAATTCAAAGCATCAATACAACATTAGGCGTGCCGACCTTAGCCGAGTATGGCGTGGAATACCAGCGCTTCACACAAGTACGTGAACTCATGGCTCAACAAGCACTGGCGTCGGGATCCCCTGACAATAATCCACGAGTTCCCTCGGCCGATGAAATCGTCGCCCTATATGACAGCCTCTGGGAATGAGCAAGCTTACAAGCACTCGCACTGCACGCTCAAAATAATTTCAGGCAACTTGAGAGGTCCATTTAGCTTTACTATAGATTTTGGTCTGGTCCTACGCTGACTCGCAAGTCGTGGGCAGCGGACTTGAGCAAGGGGACGTACAGCAGCAAATTAGACAGACTAACCCTAATCGTCGGAGCGTGAACGAAAAGGCAGCCCGCCAGGTTACCTTGCTCATCTCGGATTGGCACCGCGACGGCAACCATGCCATCAATAAACTCTTCATTGTCGTGGCCAATCTGCTCAGCTTCAATTTTATCCAGGGCAACAGAAAGTGCAGCCTGGCTAGTAATGGTATTTCGTGCCATACGTGTCAACGGCAGGTAGCGCAGAAGAGTATCGCGCTGAGATTTAGGTAGCGATGCGAGATAGAGCTTGCCACTGGCAGTGCAGCTTGCTGGCACTTGACTGCCTATAGAAAGATTGATTTGCAATGGCCAATTAGATTGAGCTCGGTCAAAATAAATCATATGCGTACCCGAAGGCGCAGGTATCGATATGCCGCATGTTTCGCCAGTTTCGCCCGCGAGGCGCTCTAACACCGCATGATGCAATGCGCGAAATCGTGGTGCTTGTATGATTCCTAGCGCCATTGTTCGTAACCGTTGCGCCGGCTCCCATTGTCCACGCATATTTGGCGTCAGAAATTTTTCATCTGCAAGTTGTTGGAGCAAGCGGTGGACAGTAGGCCTTGGAATATTCAAGGTTTCGGCAATAGTGACAGCCGAAATCGCATGCGACGCACCGGAGATAAGATCAATGATCTCCAACACTCTGGTGAACTGCACCCCAAAAGTTGGACACTCATCCAACCTTCGGGGTATTTTTTTGACCTGCCCCCGGAATATCCGTACAGGTCAAAACTAGAGGTAAAGTTGCTTCTCAGCGCCCCGAATGGGGCGAGGAGTAGCCATGAAGCGGTCAAGATTTACCGAAGAGCAGATTGCCTATGCGCTGCGATTGGCCGAGAGCGGTACGGCGGTGGTCGACGTGTGTCGGCAGCTTGGCGTGTCGGAGGCAACCTTCTACACATGGAAGA
>NZ_SDQE01000017.1 GCF_004153455.1 Allopusillimonas ginsengisoli
CGCCGCCGGCGTTTTAACGATTCGTTCTCTTGGCTCGTGTACATGTGTCCACCTATTTTGATGGACACTATGCTCTTATGAGCGAGCGGCTAGCTCAAGATGCATTTACCGGACGCTTACGATGTCGTGACCAGCCGCTTGCAGGCGGTAGTCGGGTGCGCTCTCGTTGTCACCCTTGTCGTTGGGAACCAGCTTGACCTTGACGTTGAGCGTCAAGGTGCGAAGCGTGCCGGTAAAGCCGTCTTTCTATGCGGTGAAGGTGCCGATGTTAGCCATGATGATTTCTCCTTTCGGGTTGAACAAGGTCGCGCCAGTGCGTCCTTGTTGTGATCCGCCCGGCGGGGGATGGGCTGGCCGCACCGCGGAGCGGTCGCAACAACGTGGAGAACCTGGAGGCGAAAAGAATTTGTCCCGCAAGGAATGCGCGTAGCGCAGGGGAAATTGTTTTCGCTGGAAGGTTGCGGCCATGAAGCCCAAGGCGCAGCCGCGCCACCGCCAGGATTCACAACAAGACAAGGACGTACAGGCCGCCCCTCCCGAATGGAGACATGACCGACTCGGCATCCCCGCATGACGGCCTCACTGGCTTGCACCCTTACGCGGGCCTGGCCAAGCCTTGACGACAAGGCCAGAGCACCCCAGCTGCAACTCGCGGTCACATGCTTGAGGCGAGGCATGGAAGTTCCATGCAGAGGCCGGGCGGTGTGTCGGTGAACCGTCCTTCTTGACGAACAGGCAACGAACCGCCCAGCGTCGAGGATGACACGCTATCGCACAACCTGCCGCAGCAAACTGGGACGTAGCCTCACAAGCCCCGCCCATTGCGACGGGGCGCAGAGTTCACTGCAAGCGGAGCGCGCAGCGCCGTCAGGCGCGAAGGCGTGAGGGATTGAAGCCGAATGGCCGTGACGACAAAGACGGCACGGGGCGCAGCCCGAAAGCCCGGCGGCGCAGTGCGCCGACACGCTTACCTCACCTTACTTTCAGGGCGCACGAAGAGCGACATAGGCCTCACTCCCGTCCGAAGAAAATGAAATTTCATCAATCAGAGCAGCATCTGATCGGGGAGCATCAATGCTTTCAAGTGCAATTTCAGGACTGATGCTCAAAACGTTTCTTGCAATCTCTCTTACACGCGTCGTATCGCCCACGGAAGTGTTGAAGGATTTTTTGTCATGGCGCGTGCCATCAGCGTTCCACGATGCCTGCATGTTCTTCGCACTGGTGTGCTTCTTCTTGGCAATGTGGATGTGGCGTTGCAAAGGAAGCCTCGGATCTTCGGGGTCAACGCGATACATCCAGTCCTTGTACCCCGAGTTCACCCAGATGCTTTCTAGGGCGATTTCCAAGTTGCAGCGGAGAAGAGCATCGGACGATACCAGAACAGAAATCTCCGACGGCTCCGCATCCATCTCCCTCAAAATATCAGCCAATTTCATTTCAAAAATCCCTCTTGAAAGCCCTCGTTGAGCCACATGCAGCAGCTTTGAAACTCGTAGATGGGGTGCTCATCGGGAATTTCAACATCGCCACCAGAGTTTCTGCCAGGGAGCTATCCACTGAACTTACTATTGGTTGCTCGTTGTTCCTTCGTTTCGACAATCCACCACGCGGCAAGGCGTAGCCCGTGCCGAGGGCAGAGGTCGCGGCCATGCGCGAGCGGTTCGTGGTGTCGTGGCTCATGGGGGAATCCTCAACATGAAGCGCCCCGGCCGGAACCGGGGCGCTATTTGCGGTGCAAGGTCACGCGGCCAGTGCCTCGGCCTGCGGCTGCTCATACGCCACGGCGACGACTTCCTCCGGCGCTTCGGCCTCCTTGTCTGCCGTCACTTCTTGCGCGTCCTGCTGCGGGGCTTCGGGACGAAAGATGGCAGGCATCCATCCGGTGCCATCGGCCAGCCGTTCGGCTTCGCTGGCAATGTCGCCTTTCTTCAACTTCGCCAGCCGGGTGACGTGCTCCGGTGCGAACGCGCCCACGGCTTCCAGAATCGCGGCCTTCGGTACATGCTGGAAATAGCCGTCTGCGGTGGGCTTCCACCATGCGGCCATTTCCAAGCCGACAGCCTGCGCCAGTTCCGCGCCCGGTTGCTGCGCCGTAGCGCGGGGCGTCACCACATCGACCGTGGATGCCACGCATACGGCCAGCAGGCGCACCAGTTCATCCTGCGACTTCGCCAGCAGTGCGGCGAACAGTTCGGCGTTGTCCTCCGGCAAGGCTTGACCCGCTGCCTGTTGCAGTTCGCGCAGTGCCACGGCGGCAGGTGATTCCGGCCAGTCCGGGGCCATGCCTTCCAGCCGATCTTGCTGGGTCAGCTTCACGCCCAGCGGCAGATCGTGGCCGTAGTAGCTGCCTTGCAAGACAGCCTGCACCATGCCATGCACCAGCGCGGCCAGCGCCACCTGCGGATGCCGGGCCACTTCGATTTGCAGCGCGGCGGTACGGTGGGCACTCAACCGCTGCGCCAGTCGGTCGGACATAGCGGCGGGCTTGGGGGTATCGTCGACTTTCTCGCCGGTGTCGTCGTTTCCGGCTTCGCCCTCACTGCCGAAATCTTGCCGCAGCCGTTCAAGCGTGCGCAGTGCCTTGGCCTCGGCTTCGCGCAGCAGGCCACGATGAATCACGGCCTCGCCGTTGCGGTCGATGGTGACGATGGCACCGGCGGCAGCTTTGACGGCTTCCCCGTAGTCCTGCAAGCCATCTTCCAGCGCCTGCAACTGTTCGCCCAGGTGTTCGCCTTTCTCCTGCAAAGCGTCGGCCTTTTCTTCATCGTCGGCGTCCAAGGCTGCATCCACGGCCTCGGCCAGCGCCTGCATCTTGGTTTGCAGCTTCTCGATGCGTTGGGCTTCGCGCTTGTTCGGGCTGCGGCGATGCCTCGGGGCGCGCTGGAAGGCGTGCAGGTCGGCATGGGTCGTGCCGGGGGTGGCATCCACCCATGCCCAGCCTTCGGCCTTCACCTCGGCGGCAAGGCTGGCCAGCTTGTCCTGCGCCATCCGCTCCAGCAGCGTGGCATCGGTCAGATACACGCCACTATCGGCTTCTGCAAACAGATCGCGGCGTGTGCCACCGCCTGCGGCCTCGTAGGTGTCCAGTCCGACGAAGCGCACCAGCGGGTGCCGGTGGGCGTCAATCTCGCGCTCGGTCAGGCGGTCGCGCAGGTTGTGCGGGCTGCGCTGCCATGTGGGCGCATCGTAGAACGCGGCTTCCTGTGCGGTGTGGTCGTCGGTGATGGCAAGGGCCATCAACTGGTCAAGGCTCACGGCCTCGGCCCGGTAGTCGGCCAGTAGGCGCGGCGACACGTTGGCGAGTTTCAAGCGGCGCTGCACCACCAGCGGCGTGACGCTGAAATCGGCGGCAATGTCCTCGATGGGTCGGCCTTCGGCCACAAGCGCGGCGAATGCCTCGAACTGGTCAGCGGGATGCATGGCTTCGCGCTGTACGTTCTCGGTCAGGCTGGCGGTGCGGGCGGTGCCATCGGCCACCAGCAGGCAAGGGACGTCCCATTCCTTGCTGATGCGGCGCTTCTTCGCCAGCAGCTTGAGGGCGGCAAGGCGACGGCCTCCGGCCACGACTTCGTAACGCTCGCCGTCAGCGGTCGCGGTCACGATCAGGTTTTGCAGCAGGCCGACACGCTGGATGCTGGCGGCGAGTTCGGGAATCGACATGCGCGGGGTCTTGCGCACGTTGCGGCCCGTGGGACGCGATACCAGCCGCGACAGCGGCACCAGAATCAGGTTCTTGCTCGGGTCGGCGGCTTCCAGTAGCACGGCAGGCGCGGCACTGGCTGCGGTGTGATTGATGGCGTTCATGGTGAAAACTCCTTGCGATGATGGAATGCAGCAGCGAATGACGCGGCAAGGGTGGCTGCCTGCCCCTGCCGCGCAGGGAAATCAGGCTTTCAACTGGCGCAGGCCATCAGCCAGCAGCCACAGGGCGCGATTGAGGCGAATATCGGAATCAATGCCCTGCACCGGTCGGGTCTGCTGGCGGCGTCCGTTGGCGCTGCGCCCATGCAATCCGCCTTTGGTCAGGTTCTCTTGGGTGCGGTTGAACACGCTCCACAAGTCCGGGCGGCGGTCGTCGAAGCGGCGCGGCATCAGAATCTGCGACTCGGTGATAGGTGCGGGCTTGTCCGGGTCGTCGTACTTGAGCGACAGGGCGGCGCGGGCGAACACTTCGGCTTCGCCTTCATCCAGCGTGATGGCCTGCATGGATTCGCGCGATTCCAGCGCACGGTCAAAACCGTGCAGCACCTGATAGGCACCCTCGATCACTTGTCCGGCCACGTCCCCCTTGTGCGGCACGCGCACATCGGCCACGGTGTCCCCGCACACCAGCCCATTGCTGCATACGAAACGAAACATGCCGGCCAGCATCTGGTAGCTGCTGGTGCCATCGTGCGAGTTCAGCAGGATGATTTCGTTGGCTTCGCCTCGGGCATTGATCTGGCTGGCATGGCGCAGCCGGATCATGTGCTTGGTGTAGTCGCGCCGGTCTTCGTGGCGGGTGCGGGTCTGCGTCACCATGAAGGGCTGAAACCCTTCCTTGCGCAGTTCGGTCAGCACCGTGGCGGTGGGGATATAGGCGTAACGCTGGGAGCGGCTTTCGTGGGGCGCTTCCGCAAAGATGGACGGGGCCACACGGTGAATCTGGTCATCGGACAGCGGGGAATCGCTGCGCAGTACCGGGGAACGGGAAGCAAAACGGGATGCAAGCATGGTCTTTCTCCTGACGAAAAGGGTTTGCTGTTCAAGCCGCACACCGGATTCCTAGATTCGGAGCCCAGCCTTTCGGCTGTTCGGTGCGGTTGGCACGAAGAACCCGGTTGGCCCTGTTGCCACCGTCTTTCCTGAGTTCATCGCCCGCGACGGTCAGGAGCCCACGGACGTGGGCCGTCAAGGAGAAAAGCGTCAGGTAGGTGCGGCCCGCAGGCACAGCCGAGGACACGGCCTGGCGCGCCTTGATGGCACGCGGCCACGGGCTACAGTCGCGAGCAAGGTGATGGAGTCAGGAGAGACGGCTGGACATGGCAACGGCCGCCACGATGTGCAAACCGCACGCAAGCGAAGCGCGCAGGCCCGAAGCTGGAAGCCGGGCCGTAGGCGTCAGGGATGTGGAAGGCTGGCCAATGCCAGTCCCGTCAGGGATGAGCGAACAGCGAACCTGGAGCAGCGCGGTCCGTGAAACGGAGACGCAAGCATGTGTTTCGTTTATTATCTATTTGTGCTATGGACTTCTTTCGGCCATAAGCAGTAGCTCTTCTGCCAGCAAGCCGAATGGCAAAAGAACTTTTTTCGTGGAAGCTGCCAAATTGATCAGGTCAGCACATTGACCAAATCCGCCTCCGTTTCTGGCCAGGATCAGGCTGGCAAGTGGAACAGGATGTTATTGAGTCAAGAACAGCAGTTCGGACCGACAGGATGATAGAAAGTCAAGGGATGCTGGGGGAAGAATTGGATACAGAAAATGGATCGCCAGGTAGAAACCCTCTTGCCGCAGCACAGAGGGAAAGAGCTGGTGCGCAAACATTCGAAAAGTACGAGTACCAGTACCACTGGGCTCTCTGCCGAATTCTTGGTGCTCATGAAAACTCGGATGATTACGTTGTCTTTATCGAGCTTCATGAGGACGTAGTATTGGCGACTTCGACCGATGAATCTCTCGCGCGGTTTGAATTCAATCAGATCAAAAACGTCAATGCTACACCTTGGAATCAGAAGAAATTGACTTCGATCCCAAAGTCCACTACCAAAAAAAATTCAAATTCAATTCTTGGAAAAATGCTCCAAGGGATTCGAAAAAAGCCCTTTTTCGAAAAGCTGAACTCGCTCGATTTGGTCGCGACCTGTGGCTTTAAGCTACCTCCTAAAACCGATGGCTTGAAGCTCTCAATTATTTCAATCGGTGATCTTCATGATGAGTGTCTGAAAGACATCCAGGCTGCAATCGACAAAGAGCTTGGCTCCTACCCTATTCCCAGAACCTTAAGGTTCATCACACCTGATCTAGCCACCACCGGATTTCAGGATGTAGCTATTGGCCGAATTTCCAAACTTGTCAACATTAAAGCTCCCGGAGCCATGTATGACTCATCAACGATTTATCGAGTATTAATTGATGACTTGCATCGCAAGGGAACTGTAGCCTTTGATTTTACTGATTGGAAAAATCTTATAAAGAACAAAGGAACCACTCATGGCGATGTTGAGCGGGTTATATCGTCCTATACGGAGAAGAAGGGGCTCGAGGCATTCGAGAAAGACTTGGACGATATTCTCAAGGATCTTGAACTGAAATCGAATAAGCGGATTCAGGTACGCAGAGCGTTTGAACGCTATCACAACGCCGTGCGCCTGGAGCGTTCATTGATTGCCATTGACAACCAACAAGCAGTTAAGAATGCGGTTGAACACAACTTTGAAGTATTCGAAAAACAAGGCGTGATGGATTTTATGAATCTGACACTTGAAATTTTGCCAGAGGCAACCAAAAAGAATCTGGTGAACTTGGAGTCAATCCAAGCAGCCATCATTTACGAACTATTGAGCAAGTGTCATGAAAAATGAGCCGACTATCGACAACTTCAAACTGCTGATCAGAAATCTTAGGACAAAGCGGCATGGAAAACTTAGTATTCAAACGACTAGTAGTGGCGTCCGATACCCTAAAATCCGGAAATCAGTTCGAGTTCAAACCTCGCTTCAACTTGATAACGGCGAACGACAATAGCGTTGGGAAATCGACTCTAGCGAAGTTGCTTTTTTGGGCTCTAGGTGGAGACCCTGTCTTAGATGTTACGTGGACGGGGTTTGACGTTCGATGCCTGGTTGACTTCAGTGTCGGCAATCAGACTTATCAGGCGGGGAGATACGGGAACATCATGTTCCTTCGTCGCCCAAATGGAGAATGGGAAAAATTTCCCAAAATCACAGGCGCATACTCGGATGCCTTTGCTGAGATCGTAGGCTTCGAGGCTCTATTGCCGAGCCGGAGCGACTCAACCAAACTCGAAACACCGCCTCCTGCTTTCTACTTTCTGCCTTTCTACGTAGATCAGCAGCGCAGTTGGTCCCACGCATGGAACGGCTTTACCAATCTTGAGCAATACGCGAAATGGCAGAAGACCATCATCGAATACCACACAGGCTATTTACGGCCTGAATTTTTCACGTTCGAAGAGAAGATTGCTGCTCAGAACCTTGAGAAAAAAACTGCAGAAGGTGAAGTTAGAAAGATTGAGACAGCTATTGATGTAGTCAAAACATACGTACCTCAATCCAGAAAAATGGTCACCCTATCAAAAGGTGAGTTCGACATCCTCGCCTCCGAGGTCTCTGACGACATCGCAAAATTGCAGGCTAAGCAAGAGGATCTGCTTGGGACGATTGCCGAACTTCAAACGGAACGTGTCTATTTACAAGGCCAACTTGATCTGGCAGCGATTGCATCTTCTGAACTTGATAAGGATTACACCTTCTCTGTCGAGTGTATTGAAGGTGAGTCTCTTCTTTGCCCGTTGTGTGGAACCATGCACGACAATTCGTCACCGAGTCGAGCCTCCATTCTCGCCGACAAAGACGAGGCTGAAAGGCAAGTAATGCAAATCAACGGGAAGATCGAGCGGCTGAATAAAGAGTTGGCTAACTCTCAGAAAAGGCTTGAGAGTACGCGCACCGAAATTGATGAGATAAACAGCAAATACAAATCGCTTGAGCCCTCGAGCATGCCTGAAAATCAGGAAAATGCTTCCGAAGCATCATTTCTAGACAGCATAGCATCTCGTGCAGTTCAAAAACATGTACAGCGGACGATGGAGACAAAAACAGCTTTAATACGTTCCATAAATTCTACGAATAGAAGCTTGAGGGCCGAACAGAAAAAACTACTGACCAAGGAACAGCGGGAGGATCTGAACGCTGCATTCAAAAACTCTTTGACCTCTTACCTACAGGAGCTGAATGCGCAAGGCGTTAATCTGGCACCTGTCGAATCCCCCCTAGATTACAAGAAAATCCATGGAAGCGGAGGCGCAGCGGAAAGCACCCGTGGCATCTTGGCTTACTACATGTCCGTTATCCGGCAGGCACACAAAGCAGAAAATGAGGCTTTTTCGGCTATTGTGATCGACACTCCGAATCAGCAGGAACAAGCTGACTTCAACTACGAAAAAATTCTCCAATTCTTGACGGGTGCAGTACCTTCAAACGCACAGCTGATTTTATGCGCCATGAATCGCGACGAAATCAAGGACTACAAACGTGAGGCGCATGTGATCGAACTGGACGAACAGAAAATCCTCAAAGAGACGAATTACACGGAGTGCCGATCTTTGCTTAACTTTGATGGATCAATCACAGGGCCTTCGAATAATTTGCCGAGTTAAATCACTCATATTTATATTTACAAAATTTATCCGGACGCAGCAGCATAATAATTCTGCAGAGTGGAAGTTTTAAAAAATAACTTTAGCCGGTCTGCTGTTCATGAATGCATGCGCTGAACGTGAACTGTAATCATAGATGCGCTGTTTTGTCATTTCGAAGATTCACGGCCTCTACGGGGTATTGGCAGCGGAATTCTTGATCTGAGCGCTCTCAAAAAGGATGATGAAGATGCGAATAGCCAACTTGAGGATCGAGAATTTTAGGGGTGTAAGAAGCGGTTTTATTCAGTTTGGAAAACATCCTGTTCTTGTCGGAGACAATAACTCAGGCAAGACTACCCTGATCGAAGCTTTGACTCTCGTGCTTGGCAGGGATCGTCTTATTCGCGAGCTGAGCGAGCATGACTTCTTCGGGTCCAATCCACAAGCAGCCGATAGGATCAAAGTCGTCGCAACAGTCACAGGTTTTACCGGCGACGACCCAGAACAGAGTAGCCAATGGTTTCGTGATGAAAGAGCAGTAGTGAAATGGCTTGACGAGACGTCAGGCCAAGTGCATCCCGTGCGCAACAGCCCGGAATGGAAACTATGCTGTCAGCTCGGCGTTCAAGCACGCTTCGACCATGACACCCTAGCCGTGGAGACTGTACGCTACTTTTATGACCACGATGAACCTATAGATCCGTTTGCTGATGAGGCTCCGGCCCCTGTTCCAGGCAAGCTCATTCAAGAACTGAGTTTCTATCTGGTACGTGCGAGCCGGACGTGGGACAAAGTCTTCTCGTGGGGGAACGAGCTCTTCAAACGCACAGTGCTTGCAGCTGCGGCTCAGCCCGCAGCTGCGTTGCTGGCCGAGCGGGACCGTCTGCGAGAACCGGCGCAACCTATCGACGCCGACCCGGGCATTCAACCGCTGATTCAGAACTTGAATACCGAGCTTGCGCTCTCATTCCCAAATGCTCCAAAAGTTCAGTTGAGGCTTACTAACACAGACAGTCGGTCTGTGATGGAAGCAGTTTCAGCCCACTTTGCAGGCACTGATGGCTTCAGTATTCCTGCAGGCAGACAGGGCAGCGGGCTGGTTTCCATGCAGGGTCTGCTACTACTGCTCGAGCTGGGTCGTGCTCGTGCTGCAAGCGGTGGTGAATTCCTGATGGCATTGGAGGAACCCGAAGTCCATCTACCGCCATCTGCGCAGCAACGGTTGGTTCAGAGGGTTCAAGCTCTCTCCACTCAGACATTCGTCACGACCCATTCACCTCTTGTTGCTAGCATGGCCGATCCGACCTCTGTGCTGATCTTGAAGAAGCATGACGGCGTACTTTCAGCCGAACCGTTCCTAGCGAGCCCACTTACTGCCGCGGCGCCAAACTGGAAGCGCAAGTTCTTCCAGCACAGCAGAATTGACGTACTGAGTGCGCTGATGCAGCCGGCACTCCTCGTTCCAGAAGGCCGTGCCGATTTTCAGTTGATGCGTTGCATCCTCCGGCCGTTGACGATGACTGAAGGCTGGGTCGAAACAATGACTCGCCCCTTCGGCATCGAAGTCGGCGTGGTCCCAACGGAAGACGCAAATGTCATTGAGACCCACAGGCTGATGAGGCGCATCCACAAACGTGTGTGTTGTCTCGTCGATGGTGATGCCGCAGGTCTGGAATACGCAGATCAACTGCGGCTGGAGGCCGAGCCGCCCAGCTCGATCATCCGCTGGAACGATGGCGCAATGATCGAAGATGTCATCGGGTGGATTCTCAATGCGGATGAGCACGCAGTGGTTGCCAAGCTCGCGGAGATATCCCCTCAGCCTCCAAATTCGAGCGCGGATGTCGTGGCCTATTTGAAGACAAAGAAGATGGACGTCATCGCCTATGAAAGTCTCGCGGAAGCCATTTCTACGACGCCAGCATGCAGGGAGCGGGCCGCAGATCTCTTAAGCGGTCTGGCCTGTGCCTGTGCCGGCGATAACGCTACGCAGCGCTTTGTTCGCGGAGACCATGGTGTGTGGGTGTTTCATCCATGACGGTTCGCGCGTTCACCGGCGGTGCTGGTTGTGGAAAGACCCACATGCTCATGGCATCGCTGTCAGCGCATCTGGAGGGAGCGCCTCTCCAAAGCGAGCAGAAAGTCCTGGCTCTCACCTTCATGCATGGATCTCGCAGGCGCTTGGAAGAGCGCCTTGGGTTGCTTCAGAATCTGAGGGGAAAGACCGAGTGCACGACCATCGACAGCTTCGCATGGCGTCTGTTCCGACGTTGGCGTTCGCTCGCTTCAGCCCTCGGTTTTGTGAACATCCAACCGAGTGAGTACGAGCGCATATGCGAGGCCGCGAGTGCACTCGCACAGGTCAGAGATGTCCAAGGCTGGGTGGCTTCGACGTTTCCTATCCTTGTCCTGGATGAGGCTCAGGACATGACAGCGCACCGCCTAGGCATGGTGGCAGGCTTGGCCAACAGGTTGGAGGTCTTCGTTGCTGCCGACGAGTTTCAATGCCTGAGCGAGGAGCTACGCCCCAACCCTGCCTGCGCTTGGCTGGCCCAGGTATGCGCCCCTCAGGAGCTTTTACAGCCTCGTCGGACAAACGTTGATGAGCTACTCAATGCAGCCAGAGCAATTCGCGCCGGTGAGGCGCCCAAGTCGGAGAAGTTCTTCCTCGTTGCGCAGACCTCCACTGCGCCGTTGGCTGGCGCATGGATCAACTCCAATTTGAACTGGTATGGCGGAGGCAAGAGCGTCGCCATTATCACCCCGACCCTTGGAACGTTTGCCAAAGGCGCTTTGGCCTGGGCTGCTGCCAACAAGACCAAGAAAGGCGCAGGCCCGTATGAAGTCGCATGGGAGCAGTCAGAGGCTAAAGCCGCAAGCGAGTACCTCGCCGCGATCAAACTTGCGGACCGGACCGACGCTCCCTCCATCAACGCCGTCCTCGCGGCGGCTGGTGACGCCAGAACAGCCAGGGATGTGTTCGAATGGCTAGAGACTCAACGTCGGACCCGGGCAAAGCTGGAGTTCTCAAAGGATGAGATCGTGAAGTCGATTGAGCAGTCCTTTTCCCAGCGCCGCCAATCTCGCAGAAACGAGGTGCGTGGGTGGAAAGGGATGACAGTTCATGGCGCCAAGAACCGAGAGTTCGACAACGTCATAGTTTTGTGGCCAGCGGCGGTTGGTGGTAGCGACGACCAGAAGAGACGTTTGCTTTATAACGCAGTGACGCGTGCGAAGGAACGATGTGTTGTTCTTGTGCAGGCATCCGCCCATATGAACCGGCCTCCTTTCGCATGAAGCGCTGAATTGCCCAAAGGGGTCAGAGTTACTTCGGCATCTGGGTCAGTTTTACATCGGCGTTAACAGGTAGGATTGGGTCAAACGGATTTATTAAAATAAAAAAAAGGGGCCGAAGCCCCTAGACTCAGATCAGCCCTCGCTCTGCAAATGAAGTTGCTGCCTGTCCGGCCACGATGACATGATCCAGCGTGCGCACCTCCACCAGTCCCAGCGCATCCTTGAGCCGCTGCGTCAGCAGCTTATCGGCCTGCGACGGCTCAGGATTCCCGCTCGGATGGTTGTGCGAGAGGATGACAGCCGCCGCATTGAGCCGCAGGGCTTCCTTGACCACTTCACGCGGATACACCGATGCACTGTCGATGGTGCCGTGGAACATCTCCCGGTACTCGATCAGCCGATGGCGCGTATCCAGAAACAGCACCGCAAAGACCTCATGCTCAAAGCCTGTCAGCTTGTTGCGCAGGTACTCCTTGACCAGCGCCGGGGACGTGAACTCAGCACCACGCTGCATCTTCAGCTCGATGGCCTGACGTGCCGCTTCAAGAATTTGATCCACCGACGCCGGCAAGTAGCGCCCTTGGGCGTCACGCACCAGCAAAGCGTCATCGAACGAGGAAAAGGACAGTTGCGACATGATCGTGCTCCGGTTGCTCGGGCGGAATTGCCCGGAACCGTGGCCAGCACGGCGCAGCGCAAGCAGTCAGGGATCGAAGACGGCCGACAGGCCGCAAGCGTGCAAGCACGCGCAGTCATTGACGGCGAGAACGCCGTGATACGGTGAAGGGAACAGCAAGACCGCCTACACCCCTCCCAGCCACACACCCGCCGTTGGCAAGTGCGCAGCACGCGCAGGCTCAGATCAACGATCCAGGCCGGAGGCGTCAGGGATCAGCGCCGAATGGCTGTGATTTGGCACGAAATACGGGGCGCAGCCCGCGAGCCCGGCGGCGGAACGTCGGGACGCACAACTACTGCTTTTCGTCCTTGAGGGACAGCGTTCCGCGAGATTCGAGCAGACGCCGCGTGTTCTCCAGCTCTTTTTGCAGCAACTCGGCATCCGGCAGCACCGTCCGGTAGTTTGCCGCCATCACCTTGGTTGGCAAGCCATCCAACGCATACCGCGCCAGGGCATGACCCTTGTCCGCGCACAGGATCAGGCCCACCGGAGGATTCTCGTCCGGGTAAGCCCAATGCTCCTTGGCATAGTTGCAGTACATGTGCATCTGCCCCACATCGGCATGGGTCAGGCTGCCCAACTTGAGGTCGATGATGACCAGGCAGCGCAGCTTGCGATGAAAGAACAGCAGATCGACCCGATACCAGGTCTGGTCGATGCGCAAGCGACGTTGCCGCCCGACGAAGGTGAAGCCTTCCCCGAGTTCCAGCAGGAAGTCTTCCAGACGCTGGATTAATGCCGCTTCCAGGTCGGATTCCGAATACTCGTCCTTGAGGTCAAGGAACTCCAGCACATACGGATCTTTGATAGCGTCAGTGGGAGTGACGGTATCCTCGGGCTTGGCCACCGAACCCTTGACCAGCATCGCCGCCTTGTCTTTGGATAGGGCCGTGCGCTCGTAGAACTGGCTGCCGATCTGTCGGTCGAGCTGGCGCACGCTCCAGCCACCGCGCAGTGCTTCGGTCTCGTAGAACTGGCGTGCATGGTCATCTTTGACCGACAGCAGCCGGACATAGGCTGACCACGGCAAGGCGAAGGCCTGGGCCAGTTCGGAGAGGTCGAATTTCCGAGACACCGTCTCGGAATTCTCGATGGGCAGCCCTCCACCAGATTTCCGAGACAGTGTCTCGGAAATTGTCTCAAGGGGGTAAGCGGCGAAGAAGCGTCGCATGTTCTCCAGGTTGTCCGGGCTGAACCCGCGCCCAAATCGCGCCGTCAGGTCAGCGGACAACCGCGCCATCAACTGCTCGCCGTAACCAGCTCGCCGCCTGCCTTTCTGCTCGGCTTCGACGATCCGGCGGCCAATCTCCCAATAGCTGGCCGTCATCAGCGCATTGACGCTGCGCGCCGCTGCCTGACGCGCGGCATCCAGCAGCTCCACGATGCCGCCGTGGATGCCGGCATAGCCAGCCGGTAAGGCAGCGGGTTTCCGCGTTGCCACAGGCATCTTCCTTGTCATGCTGTCACCTCCATAGAGCGGGATGCTCCGGTAATCGCCAGCCGCCGATTCGCCACCAGTTCGGCCGCATCCCGCACCGGCTTGTCCTCGGTATGAACATAGTGCATAAACATCGCCACGGTCTTGTGGCCTGTGAGCTTCATGCCCACCTTGGTCGGCACGCCCGAGTTGGCAATGTCGGTCGTCGCCCGGTGACGGATGCCATGCGTGCCAACGTGGGGCACGCCAGCGGCCTTGAGCACGCGCGTCCAGCCGCCGTAGTGCTCACCGTGGGTCATGTGCCGGGTGGGATCGTTCGGCGACGGCAGGACATAGGGGCAGCCTTCCCGACGCGGCGCGGTGGACAGCAGCCGATAGGCTTCCTCGCTCATGGGCTTGGAAATGCCGCCGGTCTTGCTGTCAGGCCAGACGACGCGGCGCTTTTCCAGATCAACCCATGCCCATTCGAGCGGGCAGATTTCGGAGCGCCGGGCGGCGAACTCGAATTGCAGGCGAATCGCCAGCGGGATGACGTAGTTCTCCAGTCCCTCGGCTTCCAGATGCTCCAGGTGACGGAAGATCCGCACCAGCTCGTCATCGACGATGAGCCGGGTTTCCTTGCCGGGTGGGTACATCGGGACGTGGCGGCACGGATTGGTGCCGTCAGGGCGCAGCCCCCACACTTCGGCCAGGTTGAACATCTTGCGCAGCACGCCGAAGGTGCGGTTGGCCTCGGCCTGCTTGTAGGCCAGCTTCTTCATCAGCGTGGCCACGTCCGGGCGCTTCACGTCCTGCACCTTCATCCGGCCCATGATCGGGATGATGCAGCGGTCAATGACGCCCTGATAGCCGCGCTGCGTGCTGGGCTTGTTGCGCTGCTTGGAGTAGTCCTCCATGAAGGTGTGGCAAAACTCCTTCATGGTCGGTGCCTTGCGGGCAGCGCTCTTGGCCGCGCTGGGATCGCCACCCTTGCGCACCTCGGCCAGCCATTCCTGCGCCATCGTGCGCGCCTGATCGACCGTAAGTTCGCCGTACTGGCCCAGCGCTGGCTTGCGGCGCTCGCCGGCATTCGTGCGGTACTGGAGCATGAACACCTTGCGGCCCGCCGGGGTGATCTTGCACAGGAAGCCAGGCACCAAGGTATCCCGCAGTTCGATGGCCTTGTCTTGGGGTTGTGCCGCATCGACTGCGGACTTGGTGAGCTTGATCTTCGCCATGATGACTCCTCGGAAAGCCCGGTTTCCAAGAGCCGCATGGGAGCCACGCGAGGGGAAGCCGGGTCAAGTTTCGGAAAGCACCGGCATATGTTGAACTCGCCTAAGTGATTGATAAACCTGCTGTATCGAGCCTTGGCGTAGTCCAGCGAAATGCGATGCTGGAGTCATCGTGAAACAAAAAAAACCCCGGCCCATGCGTGAGCATGGCAAACCGGGGTTTTGACATTTGGCTGACCGCTCCCGGTCAGCCCGGAATATTATTTATATACCGTTTTGCTGCCATCTTTATGCCACTGGAAAACGTCGAACTTGAAATCGTTCAGGTCGCCTTGTTTGTTCCAGGAGATTTCGCCGATAGGCGTCTTGATCGAGTTGGCATGCAAGTACTCTGCCACTTTGATCGGATCGTCTTCACCGGCACCCGTAATGCCATCGGCAATCGCTTGTGTTGCCGAGAATGCCGTCAACTGGAATGCGCCGCTTGGATCACGGTCTTTGTCCTTGAAGGCTTTAACGATGCCGGCATTGGATGCATCCTGGGTGAAGTCGGCCGGCAAGGTAAGCAGCATGCCTTCGACCGATCCACCCGCAATGGCATTGATGTCTGGGTTGCCAACGCCTTCCGGACCCATGAATTGCGTCTTCAGGCCTTGTTCGGCGCCCTGTCGCAGCAGCAGGCCCATTTCGGGATGATAGCCGCCATAATAGACAAAATCGGCACCGCTGGACTTGAGCTTGGTAATGACAGCGGAATAATCGCTATCACCGGCATTAATGCCCTCGAACATCACGACATCCACACCGGCCTTTTTCAGCTCGTCGCGAACGGAGCTGGCAATACCCTGACCATAAGACTGTTTGTCATGCAGAACAGCAACCTTCTGGGGCTTGATTTTTTCGATGATGAATTTCGCCGCGGCCGGGCCTTGCTGATCGTCGCGACCGATGGTGCGGAAGATGGTTTCGTAGTTTTTGCCGTCGGTGACGGCGGGCGCGGTGGCCGAAGGCGTGACCATGACGACGCCTTCATTATTGTAGATATCGGTGGCGGCAATGGTGGCGCCTGAGCAGACATGCCCCACCACGTAATGGATTTCATCATTGACAACGCGGTTGGCCACCACGGGGCCTTGCTTGGGCTCGCAGCCGTCGTCGATGGTAATGGCTTCGAGCTGCTTGCCCAGCACACCCCCCTTTGCGTTAATCATTTCAATGGCGGTATCCACGCCCTCTTTCACCATGGCGCCGTACTGCGTCACTGGCCCGGTGAATGGACCGGCAACAGCGATTCTGATGGTGTCGGCGGCGAGCGCGCCACCCGACATGAGCATCCCCGCAATCAGGCCGACAGCGGCCGCAGCGGGAGTAAAACGAAGTTTCATATAGCCTCCTGAAAGTACGCAGCAAAGCATACACTGAAAGCCCCTTTCCGGCGTGAAAAATCAGGGTTTTCTCTAGCCGCTTTACGGATCTCTGCCAGCCTGCAATACAGGCTTATGGCGCCATCATGCAAAACACCCCTGACGTGCAAGTAACGCAAGGGGTGTCGAAGGGACAGTCTGCGGCGTGCGCTTTTCGACGCCGAGCCGGTTTACTGCAGCAAGCTGCGCAACATCCAGGCGTTTTTCTCATGGATGTCCAGGCGCTGGGTCAGCAAGTCGGCGGTGGGTTGGTCGTTGACGGAATCGGCCTTCTTGAGGGCCGAGCGCGCTGTCTTGGCGACTGCTTCGTTGCCCTTGACCAGGAGTTGAATCATGGTTTCGGCCGTAGGAACATCTTCCGGCTCCGAAATCGAGGACAGCTTGGCGTACTGCGCATAGGTGCCAGGCGCATAGTGGCCCAGCGCGCGAATGCGTTCCGCAATGCCGTCGAGCGCTTCCCATTCTTCGGTGTACTGGGTCATGAACATGTTGTGCAGCGTATTGAACAGCGGCCCGGTGACATTCCAGTGAAAATTGTGCGTCATCAGGTACAGGGTATAGGAGTCGGCCAGCATTTTGGAAAGTTCGGTGGCGACTGCGGCTCTGTCTTTATCTGAAATGCCGATGTCAATCGCCATGCCTTTGTCACTCATGGGAGCAATTTTGTTGCTTTCGATTTTGCGTGCTCTTGCCATTCTAATTCTCCAAAAAACACTAAAGGGTAATGGTCAATGTCAGAATACCACGCGGTCGTTTCGCGCCGCTGGCGTAGGCTGATGATAATTCTTAATGGTGTCGATAGCTATCATGCAACATGATCATGCCGGCTGCTCAAGCGTCTCGGGCAAGGCGGTGAGATAGTTCACGCCAGGCAAATCGCACGCATGCACTGCCTTGATCAAGGCATCGATAGCCGTAGGGCGCGGAAAGCTTTTTCGGCTCGCCAGCACCACGCGCCGATCTGGCACCGGCTTCTTGAACGGGATGTAAGTCAGCAGATGGTTCTCGATGCCAGGCATGGACAAAGAGCTGGCCGGAAGTACGGTGACGCCCAGTCCCGCAGCGACCATGTGCCGGATGGTTTCAAGCGATGAACCTTCAAAGGTGCGCTGTATGCCTTCGCTGGACGCGGAGAAACGCGAAAGCTCCGGGCACACCTCCAGTACCTGATCCCGGAAGCAGTGGCCGGTGCCCAGCAACAGCATGGTTTCATCTTTAAGCCGCTCTGCGTCGATGTGTTTCCTGTCTGCCCAGGGGTGGTGCTTGGGCACCGCCACCACGAAAGGCTCGTCGTACAGCGGATGTATCATCAAGCCCGCGTCGGGCAGCGGGAGCGCCACAATGGCACAGTCAATTTCGCCCTGGCGCAACAGCTCGAGCAGCCGAGTCGTGAAGTTCTCCTGGAGCAGCAGAGGCATTTGAGGCGTGGCCATGATTTGCGTGGGCACCAGGCGTGGAAGCAGATAGGGCCCTATGGTGTGAATCACGCCCACACGCAAGGGGCCTGCCAGCGGATCATGCCCCTGGCGAGCGATTTCGCGCAGATTGGCGCCCTCTTCCAGTACACGCTGCGCCTGCGCCACGACGCGCAAACCAATGGGCGTGATGCCGACTTCGGTGCCTCCGCGCTCGAAAAGCACGACGCCCAGTTCGTCTTCCAGCTTGCGTATGGCCACCGACAGCGTGGGCTGACTGACAAAACATGCCTCGGCCGCGCGACCGAAGTGTCTTTCTCTCGCCACAGCGACGATGTACTTCAATTCCGTAAGCGTCATAGATAGTCTCGCTATAAGCTGTTCCGTACAGGGTTTCCTCAACTGCGCAGGAAATCCTGGCGGTCGCGCATCCATCTGCGCAAGTGTGCCCGGGCATGCTCAGGAAAGCAGTCCCGCATTACCGCCACGGCTTCCTGCGCCTGGACGACCAGGCGAGTGTCGGTTTCGATGCTGGCAAAACGCAGCAGTTCCTGGCCGGACTGCCTTACCCCCAGAAACTCGCCAGGGCCTCTCAGGTCGAGATCGCGACGCGCGATCTCGAAGCCGTCGGTGGTTTCGTACATGGCCCGCAGCCGCTGGCGGGCAATGGCGCTCAGTGGCGCCTGATACATCAGCACGCAAATGGACTGCGCACTGCCACGCCCCACCCTTCCGCGCAACTGGTGCAGTTGTGCCAGGCCAAATCGCTCGGCGTGCTCGATAATCATCAAGGACGCGTTGGGAACATCGACGCCTACCTCGATAACAGTCGTGGCGACCAGCAAGTCGACGTGTCCATCACGAAACCCCTGCATCACTTGCTGTTTGTCAGCGGCTGCCATCTTGCCGTGAATCAGGGCGATGCGCAGATCGGGCAAGGCCTGGACAAGCCGCGCGTGCGTATCGACTGCTGTTTGAAGCTGCAAAACCTCGCTTTCCTCTACCAGGGGGCAGACCCAGTACGCCTGGCGGCCCTGCCTGACTTCGGCGGTAACGCTGCCCAGTACCTCGTCGCGGCGCGTGTCGGCGATCAGCTTGGTCAGAACGGGGCTGCGGCCCGGCGGGAGCTCATCGATGGCCGAGACGTCAAGATCGGCAAAGAATGTCATGGCCAGCGTGCGGGGAATGGGTGTCGCGCTCATATTGAGCTGGTGAGGGATGAGCGCGAGCACGCCCTCATGCGCCTCACCCTTGCGGCTGAGCTGCAGGCGTTGGCCGACTCCGAACCGATGCTGTTCGTCCAGGATGGCAAGCCCCAGATTGTCGAATGCCACCTTGTCCTGAATAAGCGCCTGTGTTCCCACGACCAGTTGCGCCTCGCCCGACTCAATGGCTGCCATGGCCTGCCTGCGTGATTTGACCGATAGGCTGCCCGTCAGCCACGCCACGTTCACGCCCAGCGGCTGCAGCCATGAAGCCAGCTTGCGGAAATGCTGTTCGGCCAGGATTTCCGTAGGCGCCATGAGCGCGACCTGACTGCCGGCAGAGATCGCCTGCGCGGCAGCAAAGGCGGCCACCACGGTTTTGCCGCTGCCCACATCGCCTTGCAGCAATCGATGCATGGGAAAATTGCGACACAAATCACTGGAGATTTCCTGGATCACCCGTTCTTGCGCATCCGTCAGGCGAAACGGCAGGCTGGCGCGCAGTCTTTTCAGCAATACGCCGTTGGGCGGGAGCTCACGGGCTTTTTGGCGCCGCCGGGCAGCACGGGCCGCCGCAAGCGACAACTGCTGGGCCAGCAGCTCATCGAACTTGATACGCTCCCAGGCAGGATGGCCGCGCTCGACAAGCTCTGCGTAGGACACCTGAGCCGGAGGATGATGGAGCATCCGGATGGCCTGGGCAAAAGGCAGCAATTGATACTGCTGGCGAACTTCTTCCGGCAACGTATCCGAGAGATCCGCGGTTTGCAATGCTTGATCAATGGCTTTGCGCAAGCTGGCCTGCGTAAGCCCATCGGTTGTCGGATAAACAGGCGTCAGCGCCTGCGGTAAATCCCCCCCTGCACGGCTGACCTTGGGGTGCACCATCTCGTGTCCGCCAAATCCGTTGCGCACTTCGCCACGCACCCTGAGCCGGTTGCCTTCGCTCAACTGTTTTTGCTGGCTGGGATAAAAATTGAGCCAGCGCAATGCTAACTGGCCCGAGTCGTCTTGCAGGACGGCGTGCAATTGTCGCCGTGGCCTGTATTGCACCTCGCTGCGCACGACCTCGCCTTCGACCTGTGCTGTCATGCCAGGGGCCAGGGACAGGATAGGCACGAGGCGGGTCTCGTCTTCGTAGCGCAAGGGTAAATGCACGACAAAATCGGAAGGATCACGCAAGCCCAGGCGCTCCAGCTTGCGCTGCAGGAGCGAGGTGGCGGGTTGGCCAAGTGGGAGCCTGGCGCCAGTGGCCCGGGATGCGCTCACCCTGGTTGCCTGCGTTTAGACGACGATAACCGCTTCCACTTCGAATTGGGCGCCCTTGGGAAGACTTGCAACGCCTATTGTGGAACGGGCTGGATATGGCTGGGGAATGATGTCTGCCATGATTGCATTGGCGCTGGCAAACTTGCTGAGATCCGTCAGGAACAGGGTAAGCTTTACGATGCTGTCCAGCGTCCCGCCTGCTGCCTCGATAACGGCCTGCATGTTGGCGAACGACTGGCGCACCTGGCCTTCGAAGTTCTCGGAAACCAGATCTCCTGTGCCCGGCTCAAGGCCGATCTGGCCAGACAGATAAACGGTTTTTCCGCCCTTGACCGCAACGGCCTGTGAATAAGGGCCAACAGCTGCAGGAGCCGTATCCGTGTGGATGATTTCTTTGCTCATTAAAACGCCTCAAGGAAAAAAGGATTAGTGCGACTATTGGAGTTTAATGCTCTATAGCTAAAACTAAAAGCCTATTTTACTGTGAAAGGCGTTTCAACAATGCTTGCGGCCTGTTTTTCACAAGCAGATTATTTTTCGACAAATGCGCGTTCGACAACATAATCCCCAGGCTGCCCGACGCCCGGCGACACAACAAATCCGCGTTTATCCAGCATGGCGCCGATGTCGGCCAGCATGGCGGGACTGCCGCACAGCATGGCGCGGTCAAGCGCCGGATCGAGCAATGGGAGGCCAGTATCCTCGAATACCTTGCCAGTTTCGATGACGTGCGTAATACGCCCTTCGTTGCGGAAAGGCTCGCGCGTAACGGTGGGGTAATAGATCAGCTTATCGCGGACGATATCGCCGAAGTACTCGTTGTCGGGCAACTCGTTCTGGAT
The DNA here is from genome assembly GCF_004153455.1 of Allopusillimonas ginsengisoli. Classification (GTDB taxonomy): domain Bacteria; phylum Pseudomonadota; class Gammaproteobacteria; order Burkholderiales; family Burkholderiaceae_B; genus Allopusillimonas; species Allopusillimonas ginsengisoli. Next base: position 21,147 of record NZ_SDQE01000017.1, read on the forward strand.
GAAATCAGAATAGGCAAGCTCGCTCTTGAAACGCACGCCATGCATCAGGACGACGTTATCGAAACGCTCGTAGACGTCAGGATCCTTGATGATGCTCATGAAGGGCGCCAGACCCGTGCCCGTGGCGAACAGATAGAGGTTTCTGCCCGGCTTGAGATCATCGACCACCAATGTGCCGACCGGTTTGCGGCTGACCAGGATGGAATCGCCTTCCTTGAGATGCTGCAGACGGGACGTAAGCGGCCCATTGGGAACCTTGATGCTCAGAAACTCGAGCTTGTCTTCGTAATTGGCGCTGGCGATGCTGTAGGCGCGCATCAGCGGCTTGCCTTCCACCTCGATGCCGATCATCACAAAATGGCCGTTGTGGAAACGCAGGGCCGGATCACGGGTTGTGGTGAAGGAAAACAAGGAATCGTTCCAGTGACGAACGCTGAGAACCTGCTCGGTATTGAAAGCTGCCATATCAATTCTAAAAAATGCAATGCCGCTATGCGGGTGAAAACATACACAGTGCTTTTTGCCTTGAGTTCCAGGCATGGAGCGGGCGGCAAAATGCCGCAGGCCCCGCCAGCATAGCTGTGCGTATGTATTTGAGGATAAACAGGATTTTATCGCACCTTGGTCATATCCATTTAAAACGGGCCACTAGCCTGTTTGACCCTGCTCAAAAAAACCGATGAATCACCTATTTTCAGGCTTACAAACAGTTGAATATAAGCGGCTAGTCTGTTATTGTTTCGCCATCTTACATGAGAATCATTATTATTTAAAACCGCCTGCCAATTTCGGCCGGCGGATTTTGTTTACCCCCTCTAGCCGGAGATCCCCTATGACTTCCCCGATCGGATCACAGCCGTTGTTCCGCACCCTTGTTCTTGCTGGCGCATTGGCATTGTCCTCCTTGTCAGGCGTTGCCAGCGCCGCTGATGTCAACCTGTACACCACACGCGAGCCCGGGCTGATCCAGCCCTTGCTGGAACAGTTCACCAAAGACTCGGGCATCAAGGTCAATACTGTTTTCGTCAAAGACGGCCTGATCGAACGCGTCAAGGCTGAAGGCGACAAATCTCCCGCCGACGTACTCATGACTGTCGATATCGGCAATCTGCTGGATCTGGTCGAAGCCGGGGTTACCCAGCCGGTCGACTCCAAGGTGCTTCAGGACACCATTCCCGCAAACCTGCGTGGCGCCGACAACCATTGGTTCACGCTGTCCCTGCGCGACCGCGTAGCCTATGTCGCCAAGGAACTCGACCTGGACGCCATCACCTACGAAGACTTCGCCGATCCCAAATGGAAGGGCAAGGTCTGCATCCGCTCGGGTCAGCATCCGTATAACACCGCGCTGATCGCCGCCATGATCGCGCACGACGGCGAACAGGCCACCGAAGAATGGCTGCGTAAAGTCAAGGCCAACCTCGGCCGCAAGGCTGCAGGCGGTGACCGCGATGTCGCGCGCGACATTCTGGGCGGTATTTGCGATGTCGGTATCGCCAATGCCTACTATGTGGGCCGCATGAAAAATGCCGAACCGGGCAGCGATGCGTACAAGTGGGGCGAAGCCATCAAGGTTGTGCGTCCTACCTTCGCAAACGATAAAAGCCGTGGCACGCACGTCAATATCTCCGGCGCCGCAATTGCCAAGCATTCGCCCAATCGCGATAATGCCGTCACACTGCTTGAATATCTTGTTTCCGACACCGCGCAAAGCATGTACGCAAAGGCCAACTACGAATATCCCGTCAAAGACGGCGTTGAGCTCGATCCAGTCGTTGCCAGCTTCGGCAAGCTGATCATCGACCCGCTCCCGCTGACAGAAATCGCCAAACACCGTAAACAGGCAAGTGAGCTGGTAGATAAAGTTGGCTTCAACAATTAGTCACAAGGCGGGAGCCGGGTGGCCGGCAGCGGCCTTATTGATCGCTGCCTGCGTTCTGGCTCCCGTGCTGGCCCTTGGCTGGTTTGCATTGCAGGGGGCGGCAGGTCACTGGTCACATCTTCTGCAGTTTGTCTTGCCCACGGCATTGGGCAATACATTATTGTTGCTGGCTGGCGTTGGCGTTGTTGTCACCTGTCTGGGTGTGGGCAGCGCCTGGCTGGTCACCGCGTATGATTTTCCTCTGAGAAACACCTTGTCGTGGGCACTGCTGCTCCCTTTGGCCGTGCCCACGTATATCGTGGCATTTGCGTATCTCGACATCCTGCATCCCATCGGCCCCGTACAAACGCTGATACGCGAGCTCCTGGGTTACGATAGCCCCCGCCAGTTCCGCCTGCCCGATCTGCGGTCCCTATCCGGCGCCATATTCCTGTTGGGCGTGGTGCTGTACCCCTATGTGTATCTCAGCACGCGCATCATGTTCGCCACGCAATCGGCGGCCCTGCTGGAAGCGGCCCGCGTGCTGGGCGAATCAAGTCGAAGTGTTTTTTTTCGTGTGGCCCTGCCCATGGCTCGTCCCGCAATCGCGGTCGGTGTAAGCCTGGCATTGCTCGAAACGCTCAACGACATCGGTGCTTCCGAGTTTCTCGGCGTTCAAACCCTCACTGTCTCGATCTATACCACCTGGGTTACGCGTAACGACCTGGCCGGCGCAGCACAGATCGCACTGGCCATGCTAGTCATCGTCGCATTGCTCATCGTGGCCGAGCGATACGGGCGACGGCGCCAGCGCTATGCGGGAACCCAGCGTACACGAGCTGTGCAGGCAATACGCCTGTCAGGCCTCCCGGCGCTGGTGGCGTGCCTGCTGGGTATCCTGCCCGTGCTTATCGGCTTTATTGCGCCTGCCCTTTATCTGCTCAACGAAACCATCAAGCGCATTCATCGTGTAGGTAACGTCTCGGATCAACTCTTGCGCAGTGCCTGGAATACGGTGACCATCGCGCTGGTGGCAACCCTGCTCACACTGGCCTGTGGCCTGGTGGTTGCCTGGGCCGTCCGATGCGCCAGGCAGCATTCGCGAATCGCCGAAAAGCTCGCACAAGCCGGCGCACGCGTGGCCACCTGTGGCTATGCCCTGCCGGGCACGGTTCTGGCCATCGGCCTGCTAATGCCACTGGTGTTCGCAGACCGGGTGCTATCGAACGTGTGGCAATGGCTGGGCAATCCAGACCCTGGTCTGCTCATCATGGGCTCGGGGATAGGCTTGGCGATCGCCTACGTCATCCGCTTTCTTGCGATTTCGATTGGCGGCATCGAGGCCGGCTTGGCGCGTATCCCGTCTTCCATGGAGCAAGCCGCCCGGCTGCTGGGTGAAACGCCCTCCGGCGCGCTGCGGCGCGTTCATCTGCCGCTGCTGCGCCCCGCGCTGGGCGCCGCGGCACTTCTTGTTTTCGTGGACGCCATGAAAGAGCTTCCTGCCACGTTGCTGTTGCGGCCCGTAAATTTTGATACGCTGGCAACATGGCTGTACGCAGAAGCCGCCCGTGGCACCTACGAAGAAGGTGCCGTTGCGGCGCTGGCCATCGTCGTGGCGGGGCTGATACCTGTTATTCTGCTGGCCCGCACGCAATTCAAGTCTCACTAGCTCGCTTTATCTACAACCATGTCCACCCTGCTCTCGCTCGATCACATCTCTCTTGCCTACGATACGACCAACGGTCAGGTTACGGCCGTGCAGGATCTCACGCTACAGATTGAGAAAGGCTGCATCGCCTGCCTGCTGGGTGCTTCGGGCTGTGGCAAAACGACGGTATTGCGCGCCATTGCCGGATTCGAACCCTTGCGTTCCGGCAGCATAGCGCTGGATGGCGCGGTGCTGTCCAGCGTGGAGCGTCGCATTGCGCCCGAGCACAGGCGCGTCGGCATGATGTTTCAGGATTACGCCTTATTCCCTCACCTGACGGTGGAACGCAATGTGGGATTTGGGCTGCGTCGCTGGGATAAGCACAAGCGCGCCCATCGCGTGCAGGAGCTTCTTGAACTCATCGGACTGCAGGGATCCGCCAAGCGTTATCCGCACGAACTTTCCGGTGGCCAGCAACAGCGTGTTGCCCTGGCGCGCGCCCTGGCGCCGGGGCCTGAAGTCCTGCTTCTGGACGAGCCTTTTTCAAATCTGGATATCGACACCAGAGAGCATCTGGCTTTCGAGGTACGGGATATTCTCAAGAAAACGGGCCATACCGCCATCCTGGTCACCCATAACCAGGCAGAAGCCTTCGCCATTGCCGATCGCATCGGCATCATGCAGGAAGGATCCATCGTGCAATGGGACAGCCCTTACGGCCTGCACCACAATCCCGCTACCCCATTTGTCGCCAACTTCATCCGGCGCGAGGCCCTGATGGCGCAACGCGCGCAAGCCTACCTGCGTGGCGAGGCCTCCATTCAGTAAGGCGGCTTTTGATCCAGCCCCAACTCATTGCACTTGCGCGTTAAGGTATTGCGGCCTATTCCCAGGCGCTGTGCGGCTTCCATGCGCCGACCCCGACTATAGTCAAGCGCCGCCTCGAGCAATACACGCTCGAACTCCCGACCCAGTGTCGCCATGATGGCTGGCTCATTACGGGCCAGTCTCGTCTGAGCCTCCTGCTCCAGCAGGCTAAGCCATGGCGCCCTGTCCTGCGCCGCCTCATCCGATTCCGTCGACAGCGCATGAACGTCGTGCTCGACATCGTGCTGTTTCTCGGTTTGTCCGGAAACGGCAAGCGGTCGTCCGGCGAAAGCCTGGCTTACGGACAAGAGTTCTGGAGGAAGGTCTTTGGCCTCGATGACCTGACCCGATGACATCACGGTCAGCCATTGACAGAAGTTTTCCAGTTGGCGGATATTGCCGGGATAATCGAATTCAGACAGCGCGTGCAGAGCATCAGGGGTCAGTTTGCGTTCGGGAACGCCCAGCGACTCCGCGCTGTTCTTCATGAACAAATTGACCAGCGCCGGAATGTCTTCTTTGCGTTCGCGCAAAGGTGGCAAACGCAGACGGATGACATTCAGGCGATGAAACAAATCCTCCCGAAACCGCCCTTCCGCGACCCGTTGCTCCAGGGGCTGATGCGTGGCTGCCACGATGCGCGCATCCGTCTGGATAGCCTGAGAACCGCCGACGCGATAAAAACTGCCTTCCGCCAGCACGCGCAACAAGCGTGTTTGCAGATCAAAAGGCATGTCGCCAATCTCATCCAGAAAAAGTGTTCCGCCCCGCGCCTCTTCAAATCGTCCGCGACGCTGCTGGGTTGCGCCAGTAAATGCGCCGCGTTCGTGACCGAAGAGCTCTGCTTCGAGCAAATCCTTGGGAATGGCCGCCGCATTCACGGCAATAAACGCGCCGTCAGCCCTATTGCTATGCTTGTGCAGCGCACGCGCCACCAACTCCTTGCCGGTACCGGATTCACCGGTGACCAGCACAGTGACGTTAGAGGCGGCCAGGCGCCCTATGGCCCGAAAGACTTCCTGCATGGCGGGCGCCGAAGACTGCATCATCAGCCGCTCGGCCGTACCAGCAACGGCGGGTGACGCGGGGACGGTGGCGGCCAGGTTGGTGGTAGTCTGTAGCGCGCGCTGTATCAACGCTACCGCAGCATTGACATCGAAGGGCTTGGGAAGATAATCAAACGCCCCCTTCTGGAAAGCGGCAACGGTGCTGTTAAGATCGGTAAACGCCGTCATGACAATCACAGGCAAGGCAGGATGCTGCTGCTTGATGCGATGCAGCAAACTCAGCCCATCCAGGCCCGGCATTCTTATGTCCGTCACGAGCACCGCCGGCGCGGCATCCTGGAGCTCATCCAGCATCTCGCTGGCCGCCGCAAAGCCTCGGGCAGGAATGGACACGCGTGCAAGCGCTTTTTCAAGCACCCAGCGAATACTCTGATCGTCGTCGATGATCCATACAGATTTCATACATGCTCCAGTGGCAGAATCATCCGGAATTCCGTATGACCGGGCTGGGTGTCGAACGCTACGATGCCGCCATGCTGCTGGACGAATTCCTGGGCCAGGCTCAGCCCCAACCCAGTGCCGCTGGCACGCCCCGTTACCAGGGGGTGAAAAATCTTGTCCTGCAAGGCTGGCGGCACTCCGGGTCCATTGTCGACGACTGACACGATCAGCCCCATTTTGGCCTGGTGCCCGCTCAGCAGCAATTGGCGGCCCACGCGGGTGCGCAGGATCAGGTGAGGTGTTTCCTCCTGAGGAGACTCCGTCAGGATTTGCGCTGCGTTGCGCGCGATATTCAGCAGCGCTTGAAACAGCCGCGAAAAATCTCCCAGCAGCTCAGGCACCGATGCATCGTAGTCTCGCGTGAAGGTGATAGCCGGAAACTCTACGCTCAATAGCGTATGGACGCGTTCGCAAGCCTCGTGGATATTGAACCACGATTTTTGCAGGGAACTGCCTTGCGGGGAAATCAGCCTGTCGACCAGGCCAGCCAGGCGATCCGCCTCTTCGATGATTACCTGCGTGTATTCGCGCAGCGCATCATTGCCTAATTCCGCGTCAAGCAACTGCGCCGCGCCGCGTAAGCCGCCCAGCGGATTCTTGACTTCGTGCGCCAGATTGCGCAGCGACTCGCGTTGCGCAGTCAGCTCATTGCTGAGCTGTTGATGCCTGTCCAGCAGAATATGATGCTCGATGACGCGTACTTCTGCCAGCGCAGCCCAGGGCTGCTGATGCAAGGGCACGATGGCCAGGCTGATGGCTTCTTGCCGGCCCCAGCGCTCTATCATCAAATCTTGCCGCAGTATGCCGAACTTGCCTGCAATCGCATCGGGCAGGCGATCGGCCAGCGCTGAATCGGTGTCAAACAAGCGCTGTGCGCACAGGCCTGCCAGTTGCCGGCGAGACATGCTGAACAGCTCTTCTGCGGCGGTGTTTGCGTGTTCTATCCGGCCGTCACTGCCCAGAAACAGAACCGCCGTCGAGAGCAAATCGTAACTGGCTACGTGCATGGTTCCGTCCGGATAATGCCGCCTGGGGCGACTTGACGCCGCCCCGGGCAGGCTGCCTTACAGGCTGTAGTACATATCGAATTCGACGGGATGCGTCGTCATGCGCAGCCGCGTGATCTCGGCAGCCTTGAGTTCGATATAGGCATCCAGCATTTCATTGCTGAACACGCCGCCACGTGTGAGGAACTCGCGGTCGCGATCCAGCGCGTCGACCGCCTCTTCGAGGGAAGCGCAAACGGTCGGGATCTTTGCATCTTCTTCGGGCGGCAGGTCATACAGGTTCTTGTCGGCCGGGTCGCCAGGGTGAATTTTGTTTTGCACACCGTCCAGGCCGGCCATCATCAAGGCGGAGAACGCCAGATAAGGGTTGGCCAGCGGATCGGGAAAGCGTGCCTCGACGCGACGGCCCTTGGGGCTGCCAACATAAGGAATACGGATTGAGGCGGAACGGTTCCGAGCCGAGTAAGCCAGTTTGACCGGTGCTTCAAAGTGCGGGACCAGTCGCTTATAAGAGTTCGTACCCGGGTTGGTCAGCGCGTTGAGCGCCTTGGCATGTTTGATGATGCCGCCGATGTAGTACAGCGCGAATTCCGACAGGCCCGCATAGCCATTGCCCGCAAACAGGTTTTGGCCGTCCTTCCAGATGGACTGGTGAACATGCATGCCTGAACCGTTATCGCCCACAATAGGCTTGGGCATGAAGGTCGCCGTTTTGCCATAAACATGTGCCACGTTGCGAATGGTGTACTTCATGATTTGGTTCCAGTCCGCACGCTGCACCAGCGTACTGAACTTGGTGCCGATTTCAAGCTGGCCCGGCGCAGCGACTTCATGGTGGTGGATCTCGACCGGCACGCCTTGCTGCTCAAGCAACAGAGACATTTCGGAACGCATGTCCTGGAAGGAGTCGACGGGCGACACCGGCACATAACCGCCCTTGACGCCGGGACGATGGCCCATATTGCCGCCGTCCATGTCCATGCCGCGCGACCAGGGGGCCTCTTCAGACTTGATCTTGACAAAGCAACCCGACATATCGTCATTCCAGGTCACCCCATCGAATACAAAGAACTCTGGCTCGGGACCGAAATAGGCCGTATCGCCCAGGCCGCTGGACTTCAGATAAGCTTCGGCGCGCTTGGCCAGTGAACGAGGGTCCCGACTATAACCCTTGAGATCGGAGGGTTCGACGACATCGCACGTCAAATTCAACGTGACTTCTTCACGGAAGGGATCCAGGCGGGCGGAACCCACGTCAGGGATAAGCAACATGTCCGATGCTTCGATCCCTTTCCAGCCGGCGATGGATGAGCCGTCGAATGCGACGCCTGTTTCGAGCTTTTCTTCGTCGACCGCATGCGCAGGCACGGTCAGGTGATGCTCCTTGCCAAGCGTATCGGTAAAGCGGAAATCAACAAAAGTAACTTCGCGATCGGCAATCAGTTTGACGACTTCTTCTGGACTGGACATAAAAGCTCCTGGAGCGATATGGATTCAAATTCAAAAACGGTGACACAGTGCATTATGCAAAATGCATGCCAACTTTCTGGGCAAGGCAAGGCCCCGAAAATCAGCGTATGGCGCATCGCGGCCAGCGAATTTCACCATTATGGTGCATTGAGCACCATAATGGTGCACACTTTGGTGCAAAAAAATGTATGCGCGCTGTATCCGTGGCTTTGGCATGACGAGCGCGAATTCTACATGCTGCACATCACGCCAGAAACTCCGCCTGCAGGTCGTTGAGAAACCGCCACCCTAATTCTGTGGCTTTCAGCCGCGCTGGATCAGGATCAAGCAAGCCTCGCGATATTGCATGCTCAATCGCTGGCATGATGGTCAAAATTGATTGCCCCGTATGTTCGATGAATAAAGCGCGAGGGACACCCTCCTTCAGGCGCAGGACATTCAGCATGAATTCAAAACCCATGTCCTGCCAGGGGATTTCGCGATCCTCGGCGAGATGGCCGCCGTCACGCTTCACGGCCTTTTCCATCCAGGACTTTGGGTTGCGCAGCCTGGCCTGACGCACAATGCGGTCGTGAAATGACAGTTTTCCATGCGCGCCGGGGCCGATGCCCAGGTAATCGCCAAACTGCCAATAATTCAGATTATGGCGGCACTGCTGACCGGGCTTCGCATAGGCGGAGACCTCATAGCGCGCCCAGCCCCCTGCAGCCGTGACGTCGGTGATCAGTTCCTGCATCGCTGCGCTCTCATCATCATCCGGGACGACAGGCGGGTATTTGGCAAACACCGTGTTGGGCTCCAGCGTCAGGTGATAAAGCGACAAATGGCCCGTTCCGAACGCCATGGCCTGCTGCACATCCTGTTCACACGCCTGCAGGGTCTGGCCTGGCAAGGCATACATCAGATCAAGGTTGACCCGCGCTACCACCGATTGCGCTGTATCGATGGCGCGCCGGGCCTGATCGCCATCATGGATACGCCCCAGCGCCTGGAGCGCGCTGTCGTTGAAGCTCTGGATACCGAGCGATATGCGATTGACGCCGCTGGCGGCATAATCGGCGAAACGGGCCGCCTCAACCGTGCCCGGATTGGCTTCAAGGGTGATCTCGGCGTCCGGCAACAGATTCAGACAGGCCCGAAACATGGCCAGCATCTGATCCATCGCGGCGGCAGACAGCAGGCTGGGCGTCCCCCCGCCAATAAAGATCGAAATCACCTGCCGCCCCCAGACCAGGGGCAAGGCCTGTTCCAGGTCGGCCTGCAAGGCAGCCAGATACGCCTGTTCGGGTAAATCGCCACCCAGCTCGTGCGAATTGAAATCGCAATAAGGGCACTTTCGTACGCACCAGGGCACATGAACATAAAGCGACAGCGGCGGAAGCCCGCGCAAGAGAGTGGGCCTGTCGCCACCAACGGGCATAACCACGCGCGAATGGGGCCCCACGCTACCTACCGCTGACCGGGGCTTGACCGATGGCGGCGCATTACGCCCGCCCGGGCCAGGCCTGCGGTTCGTCTGTCGCGACGGCGAATCGGGCTCCGTGTCGCCGTTTATGGGCGTGTCATCAATCATGGTATTTGCCATTGTCTGGAGTGTCTGCGTCCGTTACACCGTGCGTTCATGCAAACCGTGCAGCAGTGTTTGCAAAGCCTTGGCGCGATGGCTCAGGGCGTTCTTCTCGGCAGCGCTCAATTGCGCGACCGTTTTCCCTAAATCGGGCAGAAAAAAATGCGGATCGTAGCCGAACCCGTTCTCGCCACTCGGCACATCAACAATTTCACCATTCCAGCGCCCTTCGGCGATCAATGGCGTAGGATCTTCGGCGCTGCGGACATACACCAGCAGCGCAACATAACAGGCGCTTCGATCCTGTTTGCCGTCAAGCTGGGCGACCAGATGCTGGTTGTTGGCGGTGTCGGACTTCTCTCCACCCGCCATTGCCGCATATCGGGCCGAATACACGCCTGGCGCCCCATTCAGCGCGTGGACGCATAATCCCGAATCGTCGGCCAAGGCGGGCAAGCCTGTCAGCCGGCTGGCGTGTCTTGCCTTGGCAAGTGCATTTTCGACAAAGGTAGAAAAAGGCTCTTCGGCCTCGGTGACACCCAGTGCGCCCTGCGCCACCATATCGATACCCGCCTGGGCCAAAATGGCGGAAAACTCTCTCAGCTTGCCCGCATTGTTTGAGGCAAGCACAACTTTTTGTGTCATGGGGTGTTCTCTGTGGGAAGAATGGATTCCGTGGCCGGATCGGCCGCAAGCTTGGCGGCCACGCCGGCACGCTCTGTATCTTGTGCATTCACGGCGGCATCTTTGACCAGCAAGGACACGAGGTCCTTGGCAAACACTGGCAACTTGTCGAACTGCCGCACGCAAATATGCAGCCGTCGCAACGACCACTCGTCGTTCAGCGAGATGACCGCCAACGGCAGGCCTTGCACATAGCGCCTCGCCGCCGATTCTGGAATGATACCGATGCCGACATGCGCGGCGATCATGCGACAAGCGGCCTCAAAGTTACTGACCTCAACACGAAACCGGAGCACCCTGCCCAGATCGTCGGCAGCCTGCAGTAAAAAGCTGTGAATGGCGCTTGCCTCGGACAATCCAACATAATCCCAGGCCAGGGTTTCGTCAAAACCCACGGCATCGTGGCCCGCCAGCGGATGGTCCCGATGCGTCACGAGCACCAGCCGATCCGTGCGATAGGGCAGGAATTCTATGTTCTCGCCACCGCTGCCCTGCGCGGTGATGCCGATGTCCGCCGTACCTTCCGCGACAGCCTTGACGATGAGATAGCTGAGACGTTCACGCAATTCGACATTGACGTCAGGATGGGCGCCCAGATATCGCGCCAATACAGTAGGCATGAATTCATTCATGGCCGTGGTGTTGGCAAACACGCGGATATGCCCCTTTACGCCGCTGGCGTATTCGCGGATGTCCCCCCGCAGATGCTCGAGCTGGCGCAGAATAATGCGGGCATGGCGTATGAACGCTTCTCCGGACGGCGTCAGCGTAACGCCCTGGCTGTTGCGATAGAACAGCGCGGTGCCCAAATGCTGCTCAAGATTCTTGACGCGATTGCTCGCGGCAGGCAGCGATAAAAATGAACGTTCCGCGCCTTTGGTCATGCTGCGGGCGCCAGCAACATTTACCATCAGTTGCATGTCGATAAGGTCGAAGTGCGCGGCCATTGGATCTTCTCTTCAGTAATTGCAAAGCCCCGCTTAAGCAAGCAATAATTGGCAAGCGGCAGCGCTTGGGGCACAGTAGCACTACTTCTATTGTAATGAACCCAGAACCTCAAGCCATGACATCCCAGCAAAACGATTTCCAGGACATACGCGACGCCATCCGCGACCTTTGCGCACAGTTTCCCGCAGAATACTTCCGTAAAGTCGACGAGGAGCGTGGCTATCCCGAAGCATTCGTGAATACGCTGACCGAAGCCGGCTGGCTGGCCGCCCTGATCCCAGAGGAATACGGCGGGTCGGGGCTGAGCCTGACAGCCGCCTCTGTCATCATGGAAGAAATTAATCGCAATGGCGGCAACTCCGGCGTCTGTCACGGGCAGATGTACAACATGGGCACGCTGTTGCGTCATGGATCGGAAGCGCAAAAAAAGCAGTACCTGCCCCGCATTGCCAGCGGCGAATTGCGCCTGCAATCCATGGGCGTAACCGAACCCACCACGGGTACAGACACAACCCGGATAAAAACCACCGCTGTGCGCCAAGGCGACCGTTATGTGATCAATGGCCAGAAGGTCTGGATTTCTCGCATTCAGCATTCCGACCTGATGATACTGTTGGCCCGCACCACGCCGCTGGACCAAGTCAAGAAAAAATCCGAAGGCATGTCGATCTTTCTGGTTGATCTGCACCAGGCCGTTGGCCACGGCATGGAGGTGCGCCCCATCCCCAATATGGTCAACCATGAAACCAATGAGCTCTTCTTCGACAATCTCGAGATCCCCGCCGAAAACCTGATCGGCGAAGAAGGAAAAGGCTTCAGGTACATTCTGGATGGCTTGAATGCGGAGCGCACCCTGATCGCAGCCGAATGTATAGGCGACGGGCACTGGTTCCTGGACAAGGTATCCGCCTACGTGAAGGAGCGTATTGTTTTCAATCGCCCTATCGGCCAGAATCAAGGCGTGCAGTTTCCCATTGCCCGCGCCTACATCAATGTCGAAGCGGCCAGCCTCATGCGTTACGAAGCCTGTCGACTTTTCGATGCCCACCAGCCTTGCGGCGCGCAGGCGAATATGGCCAAACTGCTTGCTGCAGATGCCTCCTGGGAAGCTGCGAACGCCTGCCTCCAGTTTCATGGCGGTTTTGGCTTCGCCAACGAGTACGATATAGAGCGTAAATTCCGGGAAACACGGCTGTATCAAGTTGCCCCTATTTCGACCAATCTGATTCTGTCCTACGTGGCCGAGCACGTTCTGGGCCTGCCGCGCTCCTTCTGAGCCTGATAAAGAGGATCTTATGAGCCATCCCAGCGCCGACCTGGCCACCTTTGCCGCCAACCTTGCGTACGACGACATTCCGGCCACCGTGCTGCGCCGCGCAGAAGACCTGCTGCTGGACACGCTGGCCTCAGTGCTGGCCGGATCAAGTGCCCGCGCGGTTCAAAGTATTGCCAGATTCGCAGATGCCATGGGCCCGACCAGCGGGCCTGCCGAAAACATGGTTACCCGCAAGACCAGCAGTCCCCTGTTTGCGGCTATGGCCAATGCCGCAGCCGCTCATATGGTCGAGCAGGACGACGTGCACAATGGTTCGGTATTCCATCCCGCCGCCGTCGTGTTTCCGCCCGCCATTGCCACCGCCCAGGCACTGGGGCGTTCGGGCAAGGATTTGCTGGTGGCCTGTGTCGCCGGATACGAGGTAGGCATACGGGTCGGCGAATTCCTCGGCCGCTCTCATTACAAGATTTTCCATACAACAGGCACGGCGGGCACGCTTGCCGCCGCCGCTGCAGTGGGCCGCCTGCTCAACCTGAACTCCGATCAAATGCTCAATGCCTTTGGATCTGCGGGTACCCAGGCGGCCGGCCTCTGGGAGTTCTTGCGCGATGCCGCAGATTCCAAGCAGCTGCATACAGCCAAGGCCGCCGGCAACGGCCTCATGGCAGCTTACCTGGCGCACGATGGCTTTACCGGCGCCCACCGCATTCTGGAAGGATTGCAGGGCATGGCGGCGGGTATGTCCAGCGATGCCGATCCGGCCAAACTCACGGATCGCCTGAACGAACGCTGGACCGTCCTGGAAACCTCATTCAAATACCACGCTTCTTGCCGGCATACTCACCCTGCGGCGGACGCCCTGCTCGAGATCGTGCAAGCGCACGCTTTGCAGCCGGATGACATCGCCAGCGTCGTTGCTCATGTGCATCAAGGGGCGATTGATGTCCTGGGGCCTGTCGTCAACCCCACCACCGTGCATCAATCCAAGTTCTCCATGGGCACCGTGCTGGGCCTTATCGCCACCCATCGCCGCGCCGGGCTGTCAGAATTCGATGCGGGGTTCAATGATGAAGCCATCAAGGCATTTCGCGATCGCGTCACCATGGAGCTGGATGCGGAAGTAGACCAGGCCTACCCGGTTCAATGGATAGGCAAGGTCACGGTGCATACACGCGATGGAAAAACGCTGGACGCCCGGGTGGATGAGCCCAAGGGCGACCCTGGCAACACCTTGTCGCGTGACGAAATCGAAGACAAGGCGCGCCGCCTGGGTACCTACCGTAACGCGGCCAGCGCCGACGAAGTCCAGGCCATCATCGACAAGGTATGGCAGATGGCCGAGATGCCGCTTTTGGGCCGATTCATCGACTAGCTCAGGCTGCGTCCAGCGCCTGTTTCTGTAGATCAATCAGGCTGGCGATACCAGCCTGGGCCATATCCAGCAGTTCGTCCAGCGCCCTGCGCTCGAAGGTCTGTCCTTCGGCGGTACCCTGAACTTCCACAAAATGGCCGGCGCCAGTCATGACAATATTCATGTCTGCACCGCAACCCGAATCCTCGACATAATCCAGATCGAGCACAGCGTGTCCCTGGAACAGGCCTACGGATACGGCCGCAACATGATCCAGCACAGGATTGACCGCGAGCGTGCCGCTGTCGACCAAGGCGCGCACGGCGAGCGCAGCAGCCACCCAGGCGCCGGTGATGCTGGCGCAGCGTGTGCCGCCGTCGGCCTGAATAACGTCGCAATCCAGGTGCAAGGTACGTTCACCCAACGCCTCGAGGTCAAACACGGCTCGCAGACTGCGTCCGATCAGGCGCTGGATTTCCTGTGTGCGCCCGCTTTGCTTGCCTCGCGCGGCCTCGCGGTCTGATCGCGTATGCGTGGAGCGCGGCAACATACCATATTCGGCCGTCACCCAACCTTGCCCCTTGCCCTTGAGAAAGGGAGGAACCTTATCCAGGACACTGGCATTGCAAAGCACATGCGTATTGCCGGCGCGTATGAGCACCGAACCTTCGGCATAGCGCGTGTAGCCGGTTTCAATAGTGATGGCGCGCAGCTCATTGAGCTGGCGGCCGGAAGGTCGTGCAAACGTAGCGCTAATCAGATCAGACAAAAACAGCCTCTTTGATAATAAGTAGAAAAATATTCAGCGTTATTCAATGTTTTGCGCCTGCTCGCGCAATTGTTCTATTTGGAGTTTGAGATTGATGGCCGCATGCGTCACATTCAGCGCGCCTGCCTTTGACCCCAGCGTATTGGCTTCGCGGTTCATTTCCTGAAACAGAAAATCAAGGCGCTTGCCTACGCTGCCCGTGCTCTTTTTTCCGCCGGCACCCTGCTGTCCGCCGCCTAGCAGATGTCGCAGCTCGGCGATGTGCGAGCGCAACCGGGAAAGCTCCTCTGCAACATCAATGCGCATCGCGAACAGCGCACCTTCCTGAGCGATGCGCGCCGAAAGCTCCTCGCCACTGATCTGTGCAAAGCCATCAGGATTGACAGCCAGCAGCGCATCACGCAACTTGGAGACGATCTTTTGTTGATGTTCGGCCAGGACGGCAGGAAGGTCTTTTTCGACCTCGTCAACAATGACGGCGGCAGCGGTGGCGCACTCAAGCATCATTGCGGCAAGTCGCTGTCCCTCGCGTTCCCGGTTGGCCTGAAGTTCAGCCAGCGCCTGACCAGCCGCTTGCTGACACATGGCGACCCAGGCCTCGCTATCCATACTGCTACTGTCCTGGTTGCGGACAGAAGACACAAGCTCGAATAGGCTTGGCGCCGCCACATCGGGGATCAGGCGACGTGCATGGTCCAGCTGATCTGCAATCAGCGCAAGACGCGCTTCATCCAGCGTAGCGTCCGTATCGGATTCGGCACGACTGTAGTTGAGCCTGATCTCGACTTTGCCGCGCCGCACGTGCTGCCCAAGAAGCTCACGGATCGGGCCTTCCGCCATGCGCAGATCTTCGGGCAGGCGAAAGTTGACATCCAGGTAGCGGCTGTTGACACTGCGAAACTCGATACTGACGCTGCCAAGGGCAGATTCCGCGCGTGCACTGCCAAAAGCGGTCATGCTGCGTATCATGGACAAAGGTTCCTGTATTGAAATAAGGGTACACGGAGGGCGCGCCAAGCGTAGACGCCGCAGCAAACCGACGTAGCGCGCCAACCGGCTATTGTAAGCGGTGCCCGGCCACAGGATGGCCAGCAACGATCCTCGAGCCACGCCATTACCTGAAGGATATGTCCATACCGCGGACAGTCGTAAAGACCACCGAGTGCCGACAACCAAAAAAAACCAAGTGATCGATATAAACGACCATCTCATGGACACTCGAGTCCATAGATGATTGACACCATTATTTCATAATGGAACCATCACTTAGAACCAACACTCAATCAACTGATGCCAGGTTTCCAGGCGAATATCGCCAGTTATCGCCGGATTCAGGCAAGACTTTTACGCAGTGTGATGCGGATACGCTTATGATTTCCAGACTTGTAGCCACAGCAACAGAAGCGCTGGCTGATATGCCGGACGGCGCCACTGTCATGATAGGCGGATTCGGCACGGCCGGAATGCCCGTACAACTTATCGACGCATTGCTTGAGCAAGGTGCGAAAGACCTCACCGTCGTCAACAACAATGCCGGCAACGGCACGACAGGGCTCGCTGCCCTGCTCGATGCAGGGCGCGTGCGCAAAATTATCTGCTCGTTTCCGCGCCAGGCCGACTCGCAGATATTCGATGGGCTGTACCGCAGCGGCAAGATAGAACTTGAGCTGGTTCCCCAAGGCGATCTGGCCGAACGCATCCGGGCCGCAGGCGCTGGCATTGGCGCTTTCTACACGCCTACCGGATACGGCACGCCATTGGCCGAGGGCAAGGAAACCCGCGAGATCAACGGACGCCAGTACGTGCTGGAATACCCTTTGCACGCCGACTATGCCCTGATCAAGGCCGAGCGCGGCGATCGCTGGGGCAATCTCGTCTATCGAAAAACGGCTCGAAACTTTGGCCCTATCATGGCCAGCGCCGCGCGAATCACTGTCGCACAGGTACGCGAAACCGTTGAACTGGGCGAGCTGGATCCCGAGAGCATTGTGACCCCCGGCATTTTCGTGCAGCGCGTCGTGCAGATCGACGCCACGACTTCAGGCAGTGAGCAACCATGAGCAATAAACTGAGCCGCGACCAGATTGCCGCCCGTGTCGCACAAGACATTCCCGAAGGCGCCTATGTCAACCTGGGCATCGGCCTGCCGACACTGGTGGCCAACCATCTGCCGGCGGGGCGCGAAGTCATCCTGCATACCGAAAATGGCATGCTTGGCATGGGCCCCGCGCCTGCGAAAGGGCAGGAAGACTACGATCTGATCAACGCCGGCAAACAGCCCGTCACCGAACTGCCTGGCTGCGCCTTCTTTCATCACGCGGATTCCTTTGCCATGATGCGTGGCGGCCATCTCGATATCTGTGTGCTGGGCGCTTTCCAGGTTTCCCGACATGGCGACCTGGCAAACTGGCATACCGGCGCGCCCGACGCCATTCCCGCGGTGGGCGGCGCCATGGATCTGGCCATGGGCGCGAAAGATGTCTTCGTCATGATGGAGCTTCTGACACGCGATGGCCACAGCAAGCTGGTGGAACAATGCACCTATCCGCTGACCGGAATACGCTGCGTGTCACGTGTGTATACCGATGTGGCCGTGTTTGATATCCGTACAGAAGGCATCGTGGTCGTGGACATGTTTGGCGAAAACCGCCTGGGCGATTTGCGTAGCCTGACCGGCTTGCCGCTGCTGGGCCGCTGATCATACCGCGCGGGCGGGCGCCTGCTGCGGGATGCAACAGGCTAAAATGGAAAGCTTGCCCTTGGGGCCGCCTTTTGTCCATCGAAACATGATTTCCCGCCTTCGCCTCGTTTTTGACAACTTTACGCTTATCCTGATCGCGGTTGTGGCAGCCGCCACTTTCATTCCCGCGCAGGGCATCGGCGCTGTCATTTTCGGCTGGGTCACCAACCTGGCGATTGCATTGCTGTTCTTCATGCACGGCGCCAAACTGTCACGCCAGGCGATTGTGGCAGGCGCGATGCACTGGCGCCTGCATCTGCTGGTGTTTTCCTGCACTTTCATCCTGTTCCCCCTGCTGGCGCTCGCATTGCGCCCGCTTCTGCTACCGCTGCTGGGAGACCCGCTATACCTCGGCGTCATCTATCTTTGCGCCCTGCCCGGCACGGTGCAATCGGCCATTGCCTTCACATCCATTGCACGCGGCAACGTTCCGGCCGCCGTTTGCAGCGCGTCGGCATCAAGCCTGATTGGCATTGCGGTTACTCCCCTGCTGGTCAATTTGCTCACCAACATAGAGGCCAGCGGCACAGTCTCCACGCTGGATGCCATTGGGCGCATCAGCGTGCAATTGCTGCTGCCCTTTGTCGCAGGCCATCTCATGCGGCCTTGGATAGGCGGATGGATGGACAACAACAGGCGCTGGCTGAAGAACGTGGATCAGGGCTCTATTCTGTTGGTTGTCTACACAGCCTTCAGCGCGTCGGTCATAGACGGATTGTGGAAACAAGTACCGCCCTCTGCCCTGCTCGAGCTTACCGCTGTATGCTGCGTTCTGCTTGCCATCGCGCTGTTTGTCACCGCCAGGCTGTCACGCACCCTGGGATTCAATGTCGAAGACGAAATCACGATCGTCTTTTGCGGCTCCAAGAAAAGCCTGGCGACTGGCGTGCCGATGGCGCAGATCCTGTTCACCGGTGCGGCGGTCGGCCCTGCCCTGCTTCCCGTGATGATTTTCCATCAAATACAGTTAATGGTCTGCGCCGTCATGGCGCAGCATTATGCGCGCCGTAACAACCCGGCCATGGCCGCCTGACAGGATCATAAACTGCATGACACCTCCTTTAGCGCTATTTATTCTGGGACACGCCGGTGTCGGCAAGTCATTTCTCACCACGCGTTTTATCCAGGCGCAAGACGCCGCGAGCCGGGCCTGGTGCGTGCTGGATAAAGATGTGGTCAGCGAGAGCTGGTCTGGCCCGCTGTTGCAGGCGCTGGGCCACGACCCCAACGACCGCGACAGCCCTGCCTTCAAGGCTCACGTACGAGATTTGGGGTACCTGAGCACGCTGCGCATCGGCCGCGACCAGCTGGAACACGGGTTGAATGTCATCTTTCCCGGCCCCTGGAACCGGGAGTTGGCTTCAGGGGCTCTGTTTTCAGCGTCGGCGCTTGGCCTGCCGGCAGACACCCGCATGCGCCATGTCTGGCTGGAGCTGCCCGAAGCAGTACGCCGCGAACGCATCGCGCTCAGGGGCGACCCTCGCGATCAATGGAAGCTTGACCACTGGCATGAGTATGTATCGGCACTGCAACGGCCCGATGCTGTCGAACGAGGGCGCATCACGGTACTGGACGCAAGCCAGCCGCTGGCACATCAGCTTGATGCCCTGCACGCGCTGGTCGCCTGACCCGACAGGCTGTCACAGGCTCACTGTGCGCCAAGCGAAAGCGAGGCCTTGTATCCCGCGAGCCGCTACCCTCGCTGTCAGGCAACAGCGCAGGACTGCTTACTTTGCAAACACATAATCCATATTGGCAAAGGACTTGAATTCCAATGCATTGCCTGATGGATCAAGAAAGAACATCGTGGCCTGCTCGCCGACCTCGCCCTTGAAACGGATATAAGGCTCGATCACGAACTCTGTGTTGGCGGCCTTGAGCTTTGCCGCCAGCGCTTCCCACTGATCCAGCGGAAGAATGGCGCCAAAATGCCGGACGGGTACCTGTTTGCCATCCACCGAACTCGAATTGCGATGGCCAGTTTCTTCTGGCGACAAATGAGCGACGATCTGGTGGCCGTAGAAATTGAAATCAACCCAGTCTGCCGAGCTGCGGCCTTCAGGACAGCCCAGCAGGTCCCCATAAAAGGCGCGGGCCTCGGCCAAGTCATTGACGGGAAAAGCAAGGTGGAATAAAGGCAAGGATGTGCTCATTTGGAGTCTCTTCAGTCAACGTAACAGTAAGGAGAATATCAAAATCCTGACGCAACAGATTTTTTTGAATCTGGCAGGCTACCCGGCGGCGTTTCCGCGCGATCCTGCTGTCGACGTATCTTGGGATGGGCGGCGGCGCCAGAGACTGTGCCAGGCGCTGCAACGGCTGTCGATGCAGGCGTGCCTGCCGGCGTCGGCGCAGATCCCGGCACCGGAGGCCCGGCAGTCACCGCGGAGGGCACGTCTGGGTGTTCCAACGGCTCTGGCATCGGTGGGGCAGGCTTTGGAGGAAAGTCTTCTTCGTGTATCCATTCGCGCCACACTGCCACCAGCAGCGCCATGAGCACGGGCCCGACGAAAAGCCCGACCAGTCCCATCGTCTGCACCCCGCCCACCAGGCCAAAGAACGTAGGCAGGAAAGGCAGTTTTACCGGCCCGCCGACCAGCCGAGGCCTCAGCGTTTTGTCGACGATGAATAGCTCGATCGTTCCCCACAAGAACAGGCCCAGGCCCGCCATGGGGCTCCCGGAGCCAACCAGATACAAGGACACCAGCGTAAACGAAAGCGGTGCGCCACCAGGGATCAATGCCATGAAGCCCGTGACCGCGCCCAGCAGGACGGGTGATGGCACGCCGGCAATCCAGTAAGCAACGCCCAGCACCACCCCTTCGCCCAATGCAATCAGCCCCATCCCGGTGACCGTGGAGTTGATGGTGGCTGGCACTACGCGGGAGAAGCGCTGCCAGCGCCCCGGTACGATGCGTTCGCCCACAATATCCAGCTGCCCCAGCAGCCGCGCGCCGTCCTTATAAACAAAGAACAGCGTAATCAGCATGAAAATGACGGTCAGCAACAAGCGGAAAATATCGCCTGTTGCCGACAGCAGCATGCGATAGATATTGCCCAGATGCTCGCCACTGACGATTTCGACGACCTCGCCCAAAGCATGCGGTTCACCCAGATAGATTTCCCAGTACTTGGACAGGTGCTCGCCGATGAGGGGCAAAGCCGGGATCCAGGGGGGCGTGGGCATGCCATCCCGGTTGGCGGTCAGCATCCAGCCGATAAAACTGCTGGCCTCGCGTATGGCGTACGTCAGCGCAAACGACAAGGGCACAACCAGCACCGTAATGACGATGAGCAAGGCCAATGTCGCCGCCAGCGGCTCGGAGCCCCCGCAACGGCGCAACAGCCGGCGATAAAGCGGCCAGCTGGCCAGGCTGATGATGAGCGCGGCGAGCACTGGCACCAAAAAGCCGCGCAGGAAGTAAAGCCCAACAAGCACGACCAGCACCAAGAGCCAGCGTGCGATCAGGCGGGCGGGCAGGACAGGTTGCATAACAGTTTGATTATCGGTTTTTTACGGAAATTGCGATGGAGCCTCAAGAAACCGACGATAGCACGGAATTGTTTCAAACACGGCGCATGGCTGGCAGAAATGTGCAGCCACCCGCCGCGCACTCACTGCATGGCCATGGCGGCAGTGTCCCAGCCTCCGCCAATTGCACGTATCAGATCGACCGCCACATGCGCCCGCTCGCCATCCAGTCTGACGGCGGCCTGGCGCTGCTGGAGGACGGCGCGATCCGCATCAATGACATCCAGATAGGCGACCGAACCCTCACGATACTGAATGCGTGACAATTGAGCCGCCCGCTCCGCGGAGCGCACCGCCTCATCCTGTACGCCCGTCTGCTCGCTCAGAATCCGCAGGCCAGACAGGCCATCTTCCACCTCCTGGAACGCCTGGAGAACGGTTTGCCGATAATTGGCGACATCCTCTTCGTACCTTGCCTGCGCATTATCCAGCCCGGCCGCCCGCCGCCCGCCATCGAAAATGGGTAAGGACAGCGCCGTGCCGACCAACGGCCCCAGCAAAAAGGCGCGACTGCTCCAGTCGAACAAATCGCCCAGACTGGATGACTCGTAACCGAAGGCACCAGTCAGCGTCAGTCGTGGGAAGAAGGCTGCCTTGGCAGCACCTACCCGCGCATTGGCCGCCGCCATGGCCCGCTCGGCCGCCGCGATATCGGGGCGCCGCTCAAGCAGCGACGATGGCAACCCAGCGGGAATCTGCGCGGTGACGCGATCCAGCGGGTGCTCCGCCATGGCAAACGCGGAAGGTGGCTCGCCCAGCAGTATCGCAAGGGCATGCTCCGCGGCAGCCCGCTCCCGTTTGATCGCCAGTGATTGCGAACGCGCGGACGACAGCTCTGTGCGGGCGCGTGCCAGATCCAGCTCGCTGATTTCACCCGCGTCATAACGCTGCTGAACAAGTTCCAGCGTTTTGCTGCGCAAGGCCACCGTGCGCTCGAACAGCGTTTGCTCCGCGTCCAGCCGTCGAATACGAAAATAGGCCTGTGCCACATCGGCCTGCAAGGCCAGTCGCACTGACTGGAACAAGGCTGCGCTCTGCTCGGTGTTTGCCGTGGCCGCATCAACGCCGGCGGCCACACGGCCAAACAGATCCGCTTCGTACGACACGCCGGCCTGTGCCCGCCACAATGTGACAGGTGAGTTCTCCGCGTCTTGTGACAGGCCTTGCGATGCGTTGGATGCACGTTGACGCGTAGGCCCGATCCCTACGTCCACCGTAGGAAAACGGTCCGATCGCGCATCACGCTGCAAGGCGCGAGCCTGTTCCACCCGCGCGGCGGCAGCCTTCAGGTTCTGATTGGCGTCCATCGCACGGCGCTCCAGATCGTCCAGGGCAGCGTCCTGAAAGATGGCCCACCACTGCCCGCGCTCAAGGGCATCGGCGGGCTGAGCGGCTTTCCAGTGCTGGGCCGCCTCGGGCGACAACGTTGCTTCTTTGAACGCGGCCGGCATGTCTACATCAGGCCGCTGATAAGAAGGGCCGACCGCACAGCCGGCCATGGCGAGCGCCAGCCCAGACAGACCGGCAAGTACCCGCAAGCGTTTAATGAACATATTCACAATATCCTGTTTCTCTAATAGCTGTTATCCGATGGTTTCTACTCGGCAGCGCCTGCCTCGCCCAATCGGGCAACGCGGTGTTCGTCCGCTGCATGTCCGTCTTCTTTCCTGTCGGCAGCGCGCCAGAGCGCTTTTTTGCTCAGGCTCCGCAATAGCACATAGAAAACCGGTGTCAGGAACAATCCGAAGAACGTCACGCCCAGCATTCCGAAGAACACGGCCACGCCCATGGCATGGCGCATCTCTGAGCCCGCGCCACTGGAAAGCACCAGCGGCAGCACACCCATGATGAAAGCGATCGAGGTCATCAGAATCGGTCGCAGCCGCAGGCGGCTGGCTTCAATGGCAGCCTTGACCACCGACAAGCCCTGTTGCTCGAGTTCACGCGCAAACTCAACAATAAGAATGGCGTTCTTGCAGGCCAGGCCCACCAGCACCATCAAGCCGATCTGGGTAAAAATATTATTGTCACCACGGGTCAGCCACACCCCGGACAAGGCTGCCAGAATCCCCATCGGCACGATCAGTATCACCGCCAGTGGCAAAGCCAGACTCTCATAGAGTGCCGCCAATACCAGGAACACCAGCAACACACTGATGGGAAACACCCATACCCCAGCATTGCCCGCCAGTATTTGCTGATACGTAAGATCCGTCCATTCGAACTTCACGCCGCGTGGCAGCACCTTTTCCGCCACGCGCTCGGCCGCGGACTGCGCCTGATCCGAAGAGAATCCCGGCGCGGGCCCGCTGTTGATGTCCGCCGCGGTGTAGCCGTTGTAGCGAACCACCATCTCCGGGCCAAATCCCGGCGTGACATGCACCAGGGATGACAGCGGCACCATTTCGCCATCCCGATTCCGGGTTTTCAGCCGCAGAATATCCTCGGGCTGTGACCGGAATGGCGCATCGGCCTGCGCGCGCACCTGATACACCCGTCCGAAGCGATTGAAATCATTGACGTACAGCGATCCCAGGTAAATCTGCATCGTGTCGAACACATTGCTGATGGGCACCCCAAGCTGCTTGGCCTTGACGCGATCGAGATCGACATCCAGTTGCGGCACGTTGATCTGATAGCTTGAAAAGGCGGGGCCCAGTTCGGGCGTTTTGGCAGCTTCGGCCAGAAAGGCTTTGGTCACCTTGTCCAATTCGGCATACCCCAACGCGGCACGATCCTCAATCTGCAGCTTGAAGCCGCCTACCGTCCCCAGACCCATGACGGGAGGCGGTGGAAACACCGCAATATAGGATCCCGCGATATCTGCGTATTTGCTGTTCAGGGCCGCCGCAATCTGGTCTGCGGAAAGCGCCCGATCCTTGCGATCGGCAAAAGCATCCAGGGTCACAAAGACAATGCCGGCGCTCGAGCTGTTGGTGAACCCGTTGATCGAAAGCCCCGGGAAGGCAATGGTGCTTTCCACGCCAGGCTGGTCAAGCGCAATCTGGCTCATCTGGCGGATCACCTTCTCGGTGCGATCCAGGGATGCGCCGCTGGGCAACTGCGCAAAACTGATCAGGTATTGCTTGTCCTGCGCCGGCACAAAGCCACCGGGAACGATATAGGATATGCCTAATGTCATGGCCAGCAACAGCACATACACGCCCATGGAGGATGCCTTGCGGCGGATCACGCCGGATACCCCACGGGCATAACGATCCGAGGATCGTCGAAAAAAGCGGTTGAAACGATCGAAAAAACCTCCAAACAGGCGGCGCAATACGCGCGTCAGCCAGTCCGGCTTTTCGTTTCGCCCTTTCAGCAATAGTGCCGACAGCGCGGGCGACAGCGTGAGTGAGTTAATCGCCGATATCACTGTCGAGATGGCAATTGTCATGGCAAATTGCTTGAAAAACTGCCCGCTCAATCCTGTCAGGAAGGCCAGGGGAACGAATACCGCGACCAGCGTCAGTGCAATGGCGATGATAGGGCCGCTGACCTCGCGCATGGCGCGATACGTGGCTTCGCGCGGGCTGTAACCTTCTTCGATATTTCGTTCGACATTCTCCACCACCACAATGGCATCGTCGACCACGATACCGATGGCCAGTACCAGTCCGAACAGCGACAAGGCATTGATGGTGTAGCCAAAGAGCAGCATCAAAGCAAACGTGCCGATCACGGAAACAGGCACTGCTAGCAATGGAATGATGGAAGCACGCCAGGTTTGCAGAAACACGATGACAACCAGCACAACCAGCGCAATGGCCTCAAGCAATGTCTTGACCACGGCCTTGATGCTGGCCCGCACAAACTGCGTCGGGTCATAGGCAATCCGGCTCTCGAGCGATGTCGGAAAATCAGCCGACAGCTCCTTCATCGCGGCCCTGACCTGATCTGAAACCTCGAGCGCGTTGGCCCCAGGCGATTGCATGATGCCCAGTCCGACAGCCGGCTGATTGTCCAGCAATGAACGCAGCCCATACTCGGATGCGGCAAGCTCGATGCGCGCGACATCGCCCAGGCGGGTCACGCCGCCATCCGGCGATGTCTTGAGGATAATGTCCGCAAACTCTTCTTCGGTTTGCAAGCGCCCTCGCGCATTCACCGAAAACTGTGTCGCCACCTCCGGCCCGGCGGGCGACGCCCCGATCACGCCGGCCGCCACCTGCACATTCTGTTCGCGGATAGCGGCGATGGCGTCACTGGCAGTGAGGTTCCGCTCTGCCATTCTTGAAGGGTCCAGCCACACACGCATGGAATAGTCGCCAGCACCCCAGACCTGTACCTCGCCCACACCTGGAATACGTGCCAGCCTGTCCTTGACATTCAACACCGCATAGTTGCGCAGATAGGTGGCGTCATAGTGATTGTCGGGCGAAACCAGATGCACGACCATCGTCAGCGTCGGCGAGGTTTTGATGGTTGTGACCCCGAGACGTTGCACGTCTTCCGGCAAACGCGGCAGCGCCTGTGAAACCCGGTTCTGCACCAATTGCTGCGCCTTGTCCGGATCCATGCCCAGGTTGAAGTTAACCGTGACAACGAGATTGCCGTCGCTATTGGCCTGCGACTGCATGTACAACATGTTTTCCACCCCGTTAATGGCCTCCTCCAGCGGCGCGGCGACCGTTTCAGCGATCACTTTGGGGTTTGCCCCCGGATACTGGGCACGCACAACCACCGATGGCGGCACCACCTCGGGATACTCCGAAATGGGAAGCTGGAAGACCGCCAGTGCGCCGGCCAATAGAATCAGCACCGACAGCACCCCGGCAAAAATGGGGCGATCAATAAAAAATTTCGAAATGTTCATGAATTAGCCAGGATCAAGAAGCTAAAGAAGAGGCGACGGCGTCGGCAGTTTCCAGGTGCCCTGTCTCCGAAGCACCCGCGTCAGGCGCGCCGCTGCGCGCAAACGGACTGGACGTAGCCTTGGGCGTGCTTGTGTCTGCCAGAGAACCCGACGCAGGCAATGACGGTTGTTCAGCCAGCGCCGGGCGAGGTCGCACCAGATCGCCGGGGCGTACTCGCTGCAGCCCATCAACCACGATGCGCTCGCCGGGCGACAAGCCCGCTTCCACCACTCTCTCGCCTTCTTGCATCGCCCCCAACGTCACCTGGCGATAGGCAGTTTTGTCCTCGTCGTTCAACACCAGCACAAAGCGCTTGTCCTGATCTGTGCCAATTGCCTTCTCGTCAATGAGAACGGCCTGCCTCGGCGCACCACCACTTACTCTCAAGCGGGCATACAAACCAGGCAGCAAGACGCCATCCTTGTTATCAAAAATCGCCCGCACCCGTATGGTTCCCGACGTCGCATTCATGCGATTGTCGATCGACGCCACGTGACCCAAGCGCGGATAGCCCTCTTCATTGCCCAGGCCCAACGCAACCCGCATCGCCACACCGGGCGTTTTACGGGCTTGGTTCATGAACTGCAGGTAGCTCTGCTCGTCCAGATCGAAACTGGCATATATCTTGTCCACGGAGACCAGGGAAGTCAGCACGGGGGCATTGGCGCCAGCCTGCACAACGTTGCCCTCTGTCACTTCCGCGCGCGACACTCGCCCGGAAATCGGCGCCACGATACGCGTGTGCTCCAAATCGAGTCGCGCAGCTTGCAGCGCCGCCGCCGCAGCCGCTTCATCGGCCGATGCCACGCGTGCTTCATTGCGCTTCTGGTCAAAATCACGCTTGGCTACGGCATTGGCCGCCAACAGCCTTTTGGCCCGTTTCAGCTCAGACGCGGAATAGGCAACACGGGCCCGCGCACCAGCGAGTTGCGCCTCGGCCCGGTCTACGGCAGCCTGATAAGGACGCGGGTCTATCGTAAACAGCTCATCGCCCTGTTGAACCAGGCTGCCGTCTTCGAAATGCACTGCCGTAATCGTGCCGGATACCAGAGGACGAATCTGCACGCGGTCAACGGCCTCAAGACGCCCGGAATAGCCATGCCAATCGGTAATGGTCTTGTGATCAACGACCGCCACATCCACGACAGCCGCGGAGACTGTCTGCATCGGAGCCGCCTGTACGTCACCCGCGTGCGTACGGTAGGCGGCAATGCCGGCCCCTGCCGTCGCCACGAAAATTAATGCTATGACGTATCGTTTGCGTAGTGAAAACATGGTGCACCCTTGGTATGGAGAAACTCCCTGGCGCCATGCGAAAGCGGATCTAAACCGCCTGGTTGCAATTCAAAACATGAACACAGGTATGCTGGCCGGGAAAGAGCAGGTATTATTTGTTTTTTCCCAGGTCAGATAAATACTGTTATTTTGCGAACACTGTTTGTCTGAACGGAACAATCAAACGACATTGTTGTCACCCGGATCCAGGAGAACGTCATGGACCGATTCCAGGCCATGCAAGTGTTTACTCGCGTTGTTGAGGCCAACAGCTTTACCCAGGCTGCCGATAACCTGGGCTTGCCCCGCTCCACTGTCACCACCACCATCCAGAATCTGGAGCGTTCGCTGCAGGTCAGGTTGCTGAACCGCACCACCCGCAGGATCAGCCTTACCCCTGACGGCGCAGCCTACTACGAACGCTGCGTGCAGATATTGGCCGATCTCGAAGAGGCTGAGTCGTCGCTGCGCGACGTGACCCGCGGCCCGCGCGGACGGTTGCGCATTGATGTGCCGCCCTCCATAGGGCGGCTCATTCTTGTGCCGGCCTTGTGCGAGTTTCATCAACGCTATCCGGACATCGAGCTAGCCCTGGGCATGAGCGATCGGCCGGTCGACATGGTGCAGGAAGCGGTCGATTGCGTGATCCGCGTCGGCGACCTCGAAGATTCGTCGATGGTGGCCAAGCGCATCGGAACCTTCGAAAGTGTCTCCTGCGCAGCGCCCGACTACCTGGAGCGTCATGGCGAACCGCGTTCCATCGAAGAGCTCGCCAACCACCAGGCGGTTCATTATTTTTCAGGCCGTACCGGGCGTATTGTCGACTGGCGCTTCCTGATCGACGGGCAGACCACGGAAATACCTGTCAACGGCGTCGTCTCCGTCAACGACGCGGAAGCTTATGTCACCTGCGGTCTGAAAGGTTTCGGACTGATACAGCCAGCCCGCTACATGGTGGCGCAACATCTGGCCTCGGGGACCTTGCGTGAGGTCCTTGCCGACCACAAGCCTCCCTCCCTGCCCATTTCCGTCGTCTATCTGCACAACCGCCATCTTTCGCCCAAAGTACGCGTATTTGTCGACTGGGTCAGCGAACTGTTCAAGCGTTGTCCGCTCCTGTCCGGCTGCGGCGATGCATTTTCTTATGATGGGGAATGTCAATTCGTCGGCAAAGCCAAAAAACCGTTGCTGCGCCAGGAGATTATGCCCAGGCAAGATATCGAAGAAAGTGTGTTCTAGTGAGGTAACATGCTCCTGCACAGGCGGCGCAGGAAAACCTGCGCCGCAAGCCTGTTGTTCTCATGTTGAATGCTGCCATGACCTCCAGAACTGCACCGCCAGAAGCCATCGAATCCCCCTATGCCTGGGCCCGGTTATTGGTATCGCTTCTGTTGATGACCATAGGCGGATCGGGAATGTACTCGATCACCGTGGTACTGCCGCAGATCCAGGCCGAATTCGACATCAACCGGTCCCTGGCCTCATTGCCTTATACCCTGACAATGGTGGGCTTTGGTCTGGGCGGTATTCTGATGGGCCGTCTGTCCGATCGCTATGGCGTGATCGCGCCTATCGTCACAGGAACGCTGGGCATCGGCGCAGGGTTTCTGCTCGCCAGTTCCGCCAGCAATATATGGCTGTTCAATCTCTGGCAATGCGTGCTGATCGGCATGCTGGGCGCCGCCGCCACGTTTACGCCGCTTGTCGCAGACAGTTCTCAATGGTTTGTACGCAGGCGCGGCATTGCATTGGCCATCTGCATGAGTGGCAACTATCTGGCGGGTGCGGTATGGCCGCCCATCATGCAGCATTTCATAGACCTGGTCGGCTGGCGTCAAACCTATCAAGGCATGGGGTTGTTCTGCCTCGCCGCGATGCTGCCGCTGGCGCTGGTGTTTCGTCGCAAGCCGCCCATGGCATCGGTAGCACTTGACGCAACACCGGGTATCAGCAAGAAAATGTCGCGCTTTGCCCGCGAAGCTGCTGCCTCGGATCCCGCACGGCCTCTGGGCTTTACGCCCGCCACCCTCCAGACCTTGCTGTGCGTGGCGGGCGTCGCCTGTTGCGTAGCCATGGCCATGCCCCAGGTACATATCGTTGCCTACTGCGGAGACCTTGGCTTTGGCGCCGCGCGCGGCGCCGAAATGCTGGCGCTCATGCTCGGGCTTGGCATCGTCAGCCGCCTCGCGTCCGGCTGGATTGCAGATTACATTGGGGGATTGCGCACCCTCTTGCTGGGCTCGGCCTTGCAAGGTGTCGCCTTGTTCATGTTTTTGTTCACCAAAGGCCTCGTATCCCTGTACGTTGTCTCAGCACTGTTTGGCTTGTTCCAGGGCGGGATTGTGCCCGCCTATGCGCTGGTTGTGCGGGAATACTTCTCGCCGCGCGAGGCTGGCACACGTGTGGGCACCGTGCTCATGGCCACCTTGTTCGGCATGGCCTTGGGCGGCTGGATGTCTGGCGCCATCTATGATTTACGCGGGTCCTACCACGCAGCTTTTCTTAACGGGATCGCGTGGAATCTGCTGAATGCAAGCATCATGGTCATGTTGATTATCCGGGCGCGGCGCGGTGTCGATCAGGCGGCCGGCGTTACCGCATGAAGACAAAAAGGCAAATGCTGTGTATCCATACAGCAAAACTCCATAAATGTTCCAGGATTTACAAAAAACCTCAAAAAAAACTTAAAACAATGGTGTAACTATCTAATATAAAGCGATTTTTTTGCTATCATCTCGGCTAATCACCTGACAACGATGACGCCGCCCATGCCAGCCACCCTACGCTCTGTTTCGCGTCGCCTCTTGCCTTTGGCACTCGCACCGCTCTGCCTGTCTGTCTTTATCGGTATGCCAACCCAGGCCGATACCAGCATGCGCTCAGCCTCGCCAGCTCGCGCCGATCGCCACAGTCCACGCATTCTTCATCGCGAAAACCTGCGCCCTGTCCACTACAGCAATTCAGGCGCGCTAACGCCTGTCAGCCTGCAGCAACCGGATCGCGATCCCAGCCTGCCAGGGCAAACCGAACCCGCCACTGAACCTGATATCGAACCGCTGACCGGCAAGGCCGTGCTGCAATCCGAAGTCGCCTATGTGCAGGATCTCGCCAGCTCCACCGTTCTGTACGACAAGAACAGCGATGAAGTCCGCCCCATCGCCTCCATTTCCAAATTGATGACCGCATTGGTCGTTGCCGAAGCGCGGCAGCCTATGGATGCGGTACTGCGCATTTCGGATGCGGATGTCGACAGGCTGCGTCATTCGCGCTCCCGCCTGTCGGTAGGCACAGAACTGAGCCGGGCAGACATGCTGCATCTGGCGCTCATGTCTTCCGAGAACCGCGCGGCGCATGCGCTGGCGCGCTACTACCCTGGCGGCATGCCAGCCTTCGTGCGTGCCATGAACGACAAAGCGCGTGCCCTGGGCATGCGCAATACACGCTTTGTCGAGCCAACTGGCTTGTCCAGCGAAAACGTTTCATCCCCGCGCGACCTTGTCCACCTGCTCCAGGCCGTCAGCAAGCAGCCGCTTATCCATCGCTACACAACAGATGACACCTATCGGGTCACGGTCGGAAAAGGCCGGGAACTGGTCTACAACAATACCAATCGCCTGGTACGCAATGGAAACTGGGATATCAAGGTATCCAAAACCGGATTCATCAATGAAGCCGGTGAATGCCTGGTCATGCTGACCCGGATCGGTGACCGCGACCTGGCCATTGTCCTGCTCAATTCCAGCGGCCGCTACTCTCGCATTGGCGATGCCGTACGCTTGCGCAATCTGGTCGAAAACTCCAACGTCATCGCCATGCTGTAGGCAAGGCAGACATGTGCATCGCTTACCTGGCCATCTCGGCACATCCGCGGTGGCCTTTGTTTATCGCAGCCAACCGGGACGAATTCCATGCCCGTCCATGCCTGGCCGCCGCGCCCTGGCCCGATCGCCCGGACATCATCTCAGGGATAGATACGTTGGCAGGGGGGACCTGGCTGGGCGTCACCAAACAGGGCCGTTACGCACTCATCACAAATTATCGCGATCTCTCCACTGTCATCCCTGACGCACCTTCCCGCGGCGCACTTGTCAGCAATTATCTCGCAGGCGCGCAGGCGCCACAGGAATATGCCGGCCACGTGCAGGCTCAGGGCCATGCGTACAATGGCTTCAACCTTATCGTGGGCGATCATCGACAGGCCTGGTATGTGGGCAACCGGTCGGGCCAGGACAGCCCGACGCAGCTCGCGCCAGGGCGTTATGTATTGTCCAACCACCTGCTGGATACTCCCTGGCCCAAGTCGCAGCGTCTGCGTCGAGCACTCGACACGCTTTCTTTCGATGGGCTGAACCAATCACTCACCCCTGTCTTCCGGGCTTTGCGCGATACGACGGTGGCCGAGGATCAAGCCTTGCCCGCCACAGGCCTGGCGCTTGAGCGCGAGCGGCTATTGAGCAGTCCTTTTATTGTCAGCGACACCTACGGCACCCGCTGCTCCACTGTGATTGCCCTGCAGGCGGAAGGCCCATCGCTATTGAGCGAAACCAGCTACAACGCGCAGGGCCATCAAACGGAACGCCACGACTGGCCTTTTCCAGGCCCGGCCTTGTAGCCCGCACAGGACACCACAAACCGATAGCGCCATTCGACATTCAATGCAGGGTTCTGCGTGTGCCGCCCTGGACCTGCTCCTGTCCCTGTGTCCGGATTTCGTTTTCCAGCGAGTTCAGGGCATCTTCCCAACTGCGCAGAGGCACACATGTCTGCAAGCGCACAATGGCCTGTTTTATCAAGGCAGTGTGCAATTCATGCCCGATGCCCGAAGCGACATCCAACGTCGCATCTCCCTGAAGCTCACCCAGGCGAACCAGCGTGGATTCTACGTTGTCCGCCGAGACCTGTTGATCGTTGGCGCCATGGAAGAAATGCAGAATGGTGGCAGGCGGCACTGTCGCGGGCGCCTGGACATACAGGCCAGAAAACGCCAGGATGCGGCCAGCCAGATCAGGCTGCGCATGCGCTGCCTCCAGCGCCATTGATGCACCTTGCGAAAAGCCTGCCACCGCTGTCTGCTGGCCGGTCAGGCCATATTCTTTCTGCAGGTCTCGGATAAAACTGATCAAGTTGCGCAAAGCTTGCTGCATCTGATCCGCGTAATTGGCGGTTTGCAGTGCATCAGGACTCACCCAGTAATAGCTTCCCGGTTCAGACGCTGTTCGCGTATTTTTGCCTTCGAAAGCATAAGGCAGCACGACCATGGAGGCCGGAAAAGCCTGTTTGATGGCATCTGCCAGCGGAAACAACTGCTCGGGGCTGGCTGACTCACCATGCAGCAGCACAAACAACAGCTGGGGCTTGCCGCTGCGTGGAATAAAAATATAGGGTTGGGGCAAAACTGATTTCTCCCGCTCAAGCCAGAATCCATTTCATTTTCAAAAATTGTACGCCACCCAGCCAATCCCGGACAGACAAGCAATTATTGGCAAGTCGCTTTATACTGTGTTTTTAAACAGTATTTGGAGACTGAGGCTGCCTGGTACAGCCATTTGATGGTCATGGCACACGCACGTTCGTCACCCTCCTTGCGCCACCCCGAGCGTATTCATCCAGCCTTGTGGCGCGGCAGCCAACTGGCGCGGCCTTGTCATGCCACGACAAGCACAGGCCATCCAGAGCTGGATCAAGCCCTTCCCGGCCAGGGCTGGCCCGTGGGCGCGCTCATCGAGCTTTTTCCCAGTCGGACAGGCATAGGCGAACTTTCCCTTCTGCGGCCATGTCTGGCTGGCCTGTCTTGCCAGCGCAGCATTTTTCTGGTTGCCCCGCCCTACCCGCCCCATTTCCACTGCTGGTTCAATTGGGGGCTGGAACAACACCGTCTGCACTGGATATCGCCGCGATCGCCAAGCGACACCCTTTGGGCCGTAGAACAAATTCTGCGTCACAATGCCAGCGCTGCCCTGCTTTGCTGGACAAACTCCCTGCGGACAAGCACTCTGCGTCGCCTGCATCTTGCCGCCCGCCAAAGCGAATCTCTTTTTTTCATGATGCGACCTCCTTCTGAGGCCGAACACGCCAGCGCGGCACCCTTGCGCCTGCTTGTGCGGCCCAGCCTTCAAGGCGTGGATATCCACATCCTGAAACGCAAAGGGCCGGCCTGTGAACAACCCATTCGTTTGGCTTTGTATCCCACCCGGTCCGTCCGAATCGCGCCAGCACCCTATCATGCCGCTCTGGATCAGTCTTTATCTGCCTACGCATAGGCTGGACGTCACTTTTCCGCATTGGTCGGCTGACACACTGGCCGCGGTGCTGGCCGGCGGAAAGATCTGCGCATGCACCCCAGCCGCCTACCGCCGGGGCATACGCACCGGGATGAGTGCCGGCACCGCGCAGGGGCTGGCGCCCAAGCTCAACCTGGCGCAGGATGATGCGCAGCAACGCACACAGCACCTGCATGGCCTTGCGCTGAGCATGCTGCAGTACACGCCTTGCATAAGCTGTTTTCGCGAACACGCTGTGCTCATGGAGGTCAGCGCCAGCCTCAGCCTGTTCAAAGGCCCGCGTCAACTATGCCGGCGTATTCGCGCCACCTTGCGCAATATGGGCACACAGGTCTGGCTGGGCGTGGCCCCCACGGCCTTGGGTGCCTGGGTACTGTCCCGTCAATCCGCAAGATATCGCCGGGCATTATCGCTACGCACATTGCATCGCCGGCTTGATGCCTTGCCCGTGCGCACACTCCCCGCTGTCTTGCCTTATGCCGACTGGCTTGAAGGCGTGGGATGCCGTCAATTGGGCCAATTGCGCAAACTCCCCCGCCAAGCGCTTCAACAGCGCAGCAGCCCTCAACTTATGCAAGAGGTCGATGCCGCCTATGGCCTGCTGCCCGAGGGGTTCTCCTGGTTTGAAGCGCCCTTGTCCTTCAGACAGCGGCACGAACTGATCGAACACCTGGAGCATAGCAATGCGATCATGGCAGTGGCGGTCAGGCTGATTGAACAGCTCTGCGGATGGCTTCAGGCTCGTCAACAATCCGTGCGCTATCTTGAACTCCTGCTGCATCATGAAAAAGGCCGCCATGCGCGTCCGCCCACGTCCTTGACATTGCGTTTTTCCGAAAGCGCCTGGCAACCCAATGATTTTTCCGATGTACTGCGCGAGCATCTGCATACGCTCATCCTGCCCGCACCTGTCATCAGTCTGGAACTGGCGGCCCCTCAGACGACGCCCCGACCCGCGGCCAGTGGCAGCCTTTTCCCGGAACCCGCGCAATGGCAGCGACAAGAGCATCGTCTGCTCGATTTGCTGCAGGCGCGCCTGGGTGCAGGGCATGTTCTGTGCAGCAAACCTGTTGCTGACTACCGGCCGGAACAGGCAAACCTGTGGCAACCACTCGATGCGCCGGGAGCACCAGCCCCGCAAACGCCGCCACCGCGCTTGCCGGCGCATTCACGTCCCTTCTGGTTACTGGCCTCTGCACAGAAACTGCGTACAAAAGATAACTACCCCGTTTATCAGAACAGGACGCTACGTCTGGTGCAAGGCCCTGAACGCCTCGAAAGCGGATGGTGGAGCGGCTCAGGCCACGAACAGCGAGACTATTTCATAGCGCAGGACACGCAAGGCGCCCGCTACTGGATATATCGCGAACGCGAAGCCGGCGACGCTGGCTGGTTTCTTCAGGGGATCTTCGGATAAGAAAATGCCCATGCAGACCCATACCCTGATCGATTATGCTGAACTGGATTGCCTGTCTAACTTTTCTTTTCTTCAGGGGGCCTCCCATCCAGAACAGTTGGTGGAGCGCGCGGCCAGGCTGGGCTATCAAGCCTTGGCCTTGTGCGATGAATGCTCGCTGGCAGGCGTCGTCCGCGCTCATACAGAGGCCGCCAGGCTGGGCCTTAAGCTGATCATTGGCAGCCGCTTCAGACTGGACAGCACATATCTGATCATTCTGGCCCGCAATGAAAAAGGTTATGGCGACCTGTCCGAATTGATCACGCTGGCGCGGCGGCGCAGCGCAAAAGGCCATTATCAATTGGCATTGGAAGACATCGCCAGCCCTCCCCCAGGCAGCGAACACTTGCGCGGCCTGCCCGATTGCCTGGCCATTCTGCGACCAGATTACGGAATCAGCGAAACAACGCTGGAAAACCATTTGTTGCGTCTGGGTCAGGTTTTTCCGGAACGCTTATGGCTGGGGCTGGCCCTACATCATCATCATGCAGACGCCCAGCATCAGGCCAGGCTCGAACAAGCGGCGCAACGCACGCGAGTCAGGATAGTCGCCCTGGGCCAGGCCGAGATGCATGCACGGTCATGCCAGCCGCTGCATGACACGCTTGCAGCCATCCGCCTCAAGCAACCGCTGTCCCAATGCGGCTATGCGCTCAAGCCCAATGCCGAATATCATTTGCGCAGCCGATTTCGCCTGGCCAGCACCTACCCTGCCCAAGCGATTGCCGAAACCCTGCTTATCAGCCGCCTGTGCACGTTTAACCTCAAGGAGATTGCCTATCAGTATCCACAGGAAATCGTACCCGAGGGCATGGCCCCTGATGTCTATCTGCGCGATGAAACCTTTGCCGGCGCCCGAAAACGTTATCCGAATGGTCTCAGCGCAAAGATCCGCAGTCAGATTGAAAGCGAATTGCTGATTATCCGCACGCTGAACTATGAGCCTTATTTTCTGACGGTCTACGATATTGTCCAGTTTGCCCGCAAGCGCGGCATCCTGTGCCAGGGGCGAGGCTCGGCGGCGAATTCCGCAGTCTGTTATTGCCTGCACATCACGGAAGTCGACCCCGAAAATGGCAATGCCCTGTTCGCCCGCTTCATCAGCAACGCCCGCAAAGAACCGCCTGATATTGATGTTGACTTCGAACATGAGCGTCGCGAAGAAGTCATTCAATACATCTACAAGAAATATGGCCGTGAGCGAGCAGCCCTGACGGCTGTCGTCACAACTTATCGTATTCGCAGCGTTTTGCGCGATACCGGCAAGGCGCTGGGTATTGATCTGGATCTGATCGGTCGCATTGCAAAATCCTTCCATTATTGGGATGGCAAGCAAGGCTTGCTTGAAAAGCTGGCCGAACATGGCCTGGATCCCGACGGCCCCGTCGCGAACAAGTGGATAGGGCTGATTGAGTCCTTGCTGGGCTTTCCCAGACATCTGTCACAGCATCCCGGCGGCTTTGTGATCGCCCGCGGCAAGCTCAGCCGTCTGGTGCCTATCGAAAATGCCGCCATGCCAGACCGGTGTGTTGTGCAGTGGGATAAAGATGATCTGGATGCCATGGGTTTGCTGAAGGTCGATGTGCTCGGGCTGGGGATGCTGTCCGCCCTGAAGCGTTGCCTGACCCTGGTCGAGCGCCGTCGTGGCCAGCCGATGCTGATGCAGGAGATTGCCAACGACGATAAAGACACCTACCACATGATCCAGCGCGCCGACACCGTGGGCGTTTTCCAGATTGAATCGCGTGCCCAGATGAGCATGCTACCACGTCTCAAGCCCGAAAAATTCTACGATCTCGTCATACAAGTGGCCATTGTCCGGCCTGGGCCGATACAGGGCGGCATGGTGCATCCCTACCTGCGGCGGCGCAGGCGCGAAGAAAAAGTGGACAGTCCCACGCCTCAGATTGCGGCCGTACTCGAGCGTACCCTGGGTGTGCCCATCTTCCAGGAACAGGCGATGCAGATTGCCATGGTTGCCGCGGGCTTTACCCCGGACGATGCCGACTTGCTGCGACGCTCTATGGCCGCCTGGCGACGCAAGGGCGGTGTTGAGAAATTTCGTGATCGCCTGATCAAGGGCATGATGGATCACGGCTGCTCCGAAGCCTATGCGCTCAGTCTCTACCGGCAACTGGAAGGGTTTGGCGAATACGGTTTTCCTGAAAGCCACGCCGCCAGTTTCGCCAAGCTGGCCTACATCAGTGCCTGGTTCAAGTGTCACGAGCCGGAGGCTTTTCTGGCCGCGCTGCTCAATGCTCAGCCCATGGGGTTCTATTCGCCCAGTCAATTGGTGCAGGACGCACGACGCCATAACGTGCAAGTGCTGCCGGTAGACGTGACGATCAGCCAATGGGAGTCCACGCTTGAATACCCTGACTGCGCAAGCCATCAACCGCCTCGCACCAACGCCACAGCGGCAGACAGTGAGATCCGGCCTGCCGTGCGTCTAGGTTTGAACCGTATCAAGAGTCTGTCTGAATCGGCTGGGCTGCGGATAGAAGCAGCGTGCCACACACGCCCCTTCAACAGTTTGCATGATCTGGCGCTGCGCGCCAGCCTGACGCGTCACGATATGGATGCGCTGGCCGCCGCTGGCGCCTTGCACACCATAGCCGGCCATCGAGGCCAGGCACGCTGGCAAGCGGCCAGCCCTGCCCTGAACGGACTGCTGCGCGAAGCACCTATCCACGACAGCGCCCAGCCAGCCCTGCCCGCACCTACAGAAGGCCAGAATATCAGCGCCGACTATCACTCGCTGGGCCTGACCCTGGGACGCCATCCTCTTGCCTTGCTGCGCAAACAGCTTCAAGACCGCCACTTTGCTCCCGCCTGTACGCTCATCGAAGAATATCCGGATCGACGGCTGGCTCGGGCCTGCGGGATCGTAACCGGCCGCCAGCGCCCTCAAACAGCAAATGGCATTGTGTTCGTCACGCTCGAAGATGAAACAGGCAACGTCAATGTGATTGTTCGGGCGGAGCTGGCCCAACGACAGCGCATGGAGCTGGTAAATTCGAGACTGATGGGCGTTTATGGTGTCTGGCAGAAACAGTCGGGCATCTGCCATTTGATGGCGTCCAGGCTGGTGGATCTCACGCCCTTGCTGAACGATTTGCCTACGCGAAGCCGCGATTTCCATTGACCGGGTCCCTGTGTCCCTGCGCTTCCTTTAAAATAAGGGATCAATCATAGAGGATGTCACCATGAGCAATCTGCTCAAGCAGCAAATTTCCGATGCCGTCAAAACAGCAATGCGCGCCAGGGATACAGCCCGCCTTGGCACCTTGCGTTTCCTGCTGGCCGCCATCAAGCAAAAAGAGGTCGACAGCCGGCAGGAACTCACCGACGCCGATGTCACCGCCATCATCGAGAAACAGGTCAAGCAGCGCCGTGAGTCCATTGCTGCGTTCGAGCAGGCCGGCCGCACCGAAACCGCTGAACAAGAAAAAGCCGAACTCGCGGTATTGCAAGCCTTCCTGCCTCAGGCTGCGTCACCAGAAGAAGTCGATGCCGCCATTGGGGCGGCCATTGAGCAAGTGCACGCCCAGGGAATCACTGGCGGGCCAGCCATGGGCAAGATCATGGCCCTGCTCAAAGTATCGCTGGCAGGCCGCGCCGATATGTCGGCGATATCAGGCAAGGTAAAGTCCAGGCTGGGCTGACGCGCTCGCGCAACGCCCCGCGGGGATCGAGGCTACTTATACGCCACGCAAACCGAGGTATCCAGCAGTACCGACTGCCGCATGGCTCGAAGCGCAGCATCATCCCACGGCTTGTGCCCCCATACGGTATGAGTCACCTTGGTGTGGCTCTTGTCGACAGCCTGGATATCGGTACGGGCGACTTCCAGGCCGCCCAAGGGGCCTTTTACCGTGACTGAGCCGGATTGCAGATCAGGATTGATCTGAGCATAGACATCGTATTGTTTTTTGCCACGAAGACACTCGTCCGCCTGGTTCTGGACGCGTAGATAAACGATTTGATAGCTGCGCGGCACAGTATAGGTAACCGAAGGAGATGTGCCATCGTCATTTATGCCTCCTGCACACCCCGTCATTAGGACGGCAGCGCCGATACCGACAACGAGTGCTTTCACCATCGCCTCCCTGGCATACGTTTACCATCAGAAAGTTAGCATGCTGCCGCGTGCCGTGGTGAAATTTTTTCGTCGCCGCAATCATGGGGGTCGGCGCCGCCGGCCGACAGCGCCGGGTAATCGATATATCCCTTGGGACCATCCGTATAGAAAGTGCTGCTGTCCCAGTCGTTGAGTGGCGCCTGGGTATGCAGGCGCTGGACCAGATCCGGGTTGGCGATGAATGCCTTCCCGAAGGCGACGGCATCGGCAAAGCCATCTTGCAGCGCACGCGTTCCCTTGGCGATGTCATAGTTTTCGTTGACGATGACGGGCCCGTGAAACAACTGCTTGATCTGCGGCCCGAGCATGCCCTCGCCGGGTGTTTCGCGCAGAAACAGGAAAGCCAGGCGGCGCTGCCCGAGCGCAGTTGCCACATAGGAAAACAAGGCCTGCGGGTTGGAGTCGCGCATGGCATGCGCACCGCCTGCTGGCGACAGATGCACCCCTACCCTGCCTGCTCCCCATATGCCAATGCACGCATCGACGATTTCGAGCAAAAGACGGGCGCGATTTTCAATGGGGCCTCCGTAATCATCCTGTCGCTTATTACTGCCATCATGCAGAAACTGATCGATAAGATAGCCATTGGCTCCGTGTATTTCCACACCATCGAAGCCTGCTTCCTTGGCCTTGCGCGCCGCTTCGGCAAAATCGGCGACAACACGCGAAATTTCCTCGACGTGCAAGGCGCGCGGCACGACATATGGGCGCTTGGGCAAAAGCAGATTGACATTGCCTTCGCACGCAATGGCACTGGGCGCGACAGGAATCTCGCCGTTAAGGAATTCAGGGTCGGAAACCCTGCCGACATGCCAAAGCTGCAGAAAAATCTTGCCGCCACGCGCGTGGACAGCCTGGGTTACACGTTTCCAGCCCGCTACCTGCGCCCGGCACCAGATGCCTGGCGTATGCGGATAACCCACCCCCTGGGGAGATACTGACGTCGCTTCGGAAATAATCAGCCCCGCTGACGCACGCTGGCAATAATAGCTGCGCATCATGTCGTTGGGCACACGGCCTTCTGAGGCGCGGTTGCGCGTCAGCGGAGCCATTACAATCCTGTTCTCGAGCACTACGGACCCTAGTTGGATAGGGTCAAACAAATTCGTCATAATCAAATCTACAGCCGTTAAAGCGGGGTCAGCCACGACTTCAGACTGGCCAAGGATGTGTCAAGGACGAATGTCCATAAGGGTTTTTACCAGAATTTCGGTACTAACGCCAATCGACTATCGTAGTGATACTCAGCCGGCAAGGCAACCAATACAGGAGTTTCAATGGGACAATTCGCCGTCATCGGGCTCGGCCGCTTCGGCTCGGCAGCATCACTCGAGCTGATGAGAATGGGTCACTCCGTTCTGGGCGTGGATACCAGCGGCAAAGTTGTCGACCAATATGCAGACCAGCTCACTCGCGCGGTCATCGCCGACGTGACTGATCGCGCGGCGCTGGAAGAACTGGGGCTGGACAACTACGATGTCGTGCTTGTCGGCATAGGAGAAGATGTCCAGGCCAGCCTTGTCTGCGTCGTGCACCTGAAATCCCTGGGCATCAAAACAATATGGGTCAAGGCATCCTCGCATGCGCAGCATCTTATCCTGAGCAAGCTGGGTGTGGAGCGCATCATTCATCCGGAAGAAGAAATGGGCATGCGCGTCGCCCAGGCGTTGAGCTATCCGATGGTCAACGATTACATTTCCATAGGCAACGGCGAGTTCGTGGTCGAAATTGATGTCAGTGGACGTCTGGAAGGCGTGCCGCTGAGCGAAGTGCTGCGGGATGTTGGAGAGACCATTCATGTTCTGGCGGTCAAGCGTAAAACCCAGGTCACCGTACATCCTGCCACCGACATGCCGCTTCAGCCCAAGGACGTGCTGGTCCTGTTGGGCCAGTTGAGCGCACTGAAAAATATCGCTCCCAAGCTGGCCTGATCCATGCGCAACTGGCTCCCGCTGTATGGCTATCAGTCGTATGCCCGCATACGTCGCACCGGCTTGTTGCGCGCCAGCCCGCCTTTTGTGCTGGCGATGGGCTTTCTGATCCTCATCCTCCTGGGCACTGTCCTGTTGTCATTGCCGCAGGCCAGCCCGCACGGCATCAGCTTTCTCCAGGCATTTTTCATGGCAACCTCCGCCGTCACGGTCACGGGCATGACGGTCGTGGACCCCGCCGTGGATCTGACACATTTTGGCCAGATTGTTCTGATTCTGCTGGTGCAAATGGGCGGATTGGGATTTGTCACGTTTGCTGTCGTGGCAGCGGTAACGCTGGGCAAGCGCATGAGTCTGACACACCAGGCCCTTGCGCTCGAGGCCTTCAACCAGACCAGTGTGTCAAAGATACACAAGACGGCGCTGTCCGTATTCAAGATATCGATCAGCATAGAGCTGGCCAGCGCTATCATCCTGATGCTGTGGTGGAGCCGTGATTATCCGTGGGTCACCGCGACCTATCGCGCAGTCTTCCATGCCATTGCCGCCTTCAACAACGCAGGGTTTTCGTTGTTCCCCTCAAGCCTGGCCAGTTTCGTGGATGATCCAATCACTGTTTTTACCATTACAGGCTGCATCATCCTGGGCGGCCTTGGTTTCTCGGTGCTCAGCGATACAGGCCAGAAGCGCAAGTGGGCGCCGCTGTTGCCTTATACCAAAATCATGCTCATCGGCACGCTGGCGCTCAACCTGACGGGCTTTGTCTGCATCTGGGTACTTGAATTGAACAACCCGGGCACACTGGGCGACTTGCCCTGGCACGGCCAGGCCCTCGCAGCCTGGATGCAATCAGTCACCACCCGTACCGCGGGCTTTACCACGATAGACATCACGCACCTGCATGACAGCTCGACGCTGCTGATGATGATGCTGATGTTTATTGGTGGAGGCTCGCTGAGCACCGCCAGCGGCATCAAAGTGGGTACTTTCATTGTGCTGTTGGCTGCCACGCGCTCTTATATCTTTCATCGCAAAGAAGTCGTGTTGCTGAACCGCTCGATTTCTCCCATGACTGTCCAGAAATCGCTGGCTCTGCTGTTGGTGACCGCTGCGCTGGTTTTTTCGGGCGTGCTGTTGATGACGATTTTCGAGAAGGCCCCCTTTCTCGACATTCTGTTCGAAGTCATTTCGGCGGTGAGCACTACCGGGCTGAGTCGCGATCTGACCCCGCACCTTTCCGCCCCGAGTCAGATCCTGGTCGCCTTGTTGATGTTCGCGGGCCGGCTTGGCCCGTTGACGTTGGTCTATAGCATCGCCACTCAGCGTCGCAGCCGCATACGCTATCCCGAAGCAGAATTTCAGGTTGGTTGATCAGGCGCGCATCCGGGCCGATAGATCCGCCAACGCCTGTATCCTTGCGGCCATGTCCGAGACGGCGTGATGATCCGGCCGCTCCACATGCGGGATTTCGGCGATGACGGGTGTATGGCCAAACCGTTCGATAGCCTCGCGATTGCCCGCCGAGGGTGGCCCGTTCATCACCACACCCAGCACCGGGATGTGGCACGTCCGCAGCGCATGCAGGCTCAGCAAGGTATGGTTGATCGTGCCAAGGGTACTGCGCGCCACCAGCACCACGGGTAAAGCCAACATGGCGGCCAGATCTATCATCATGTGCGCTTCATCCACCGGCACATACAGCCCGCCTGCGCCCTCCACGACTAACGGCGCATCGGTAACCGGCAGGCGAAGCGTGCCGGCATCCAGGTCGACCCCTTCCTGGCGCGCGGCATCCCAGGGAGCCAACGGCGCTTGCAAAACAGAGACAGGCGCGTGCAACACACCCTGCCAAGGCTTGCCCGTACTATCCTCGCGCCCTTCACCCAGCAACGCCGCCACCGTTTCTGTGTCGCCCTGCGCGCAGACAACACCGGTCTGGTACGGTTTCCAGTAATCCGCGCCCCACGCCTTTGCCAGCACCGCCGAGACAAAGGTCTTGCCCACATCGGTATCTGTGCCGGTGACAAAAACCCCCTTCGGATTCACCTCCGTCCCGTGCCCAGTCTGTTGATCAGTCATACTCAAATATTCCAGAAAAATAGCTACGGCTGTTTGCGCCAGATGCCGTAGGCCACCTGATAGCTTGCCTTTGCGCCTGATTGATCGAAAGCCTCACACACCCGGCACAGTTGGCGCGAGCTTAATGGACGGCGCCCCGGGGCCGGCGCGGTTGCTCCAATTGCCTTGAGGCCGCGCAAGAACGCCAGCGCAGAACCGCATTCCTGCGTGATGCATTCCGATTGAACGCCGCCTTCCAGCCCTTTGTTCGCGGGCAGCGTTTCGCCTATGCTTTCCACGGACGGAAAAACCAGCGTGGCGGGAACCAGCCCCAGCGCTCGATGCGCATGCTGCCACTCCGCAAAGGTGCCCTCCGCCAGGGTCGCAATCGCCAGATAGCCGCCGGGCGCCAACAACGCTGCCAGCCGGGCCAGGCCTGCTTCCAGGTCCTGGAACCACTGCACCGCCATGCTTGAGCAGATCAGGCCGAATCCGGCGGCGCCAGCGATGCGCGCACTGAGGGCCTGATCCGGATACTCGCCATCCATGAGCACATAATGCGATACGCCGGGCAAATGCACGGCCTGTTTCGTTGCGTTCAGCATGGGTTGAGCGATATCGGTAATGACCCACGTTGCCTCATCAATGAAACCGGCCATCTCGCGCGTAAGCAGGCCCGTCCCACATCCTATTTCCAGAATATGCGGGCGGGCCGGAATATCCAGCGCGGCGATGCGCCGAGCCAGTTCCTGAGCAACGGTGTGCTGCACAAAGGCTTGCTGCTCATAGCTTGCGGCAGCAGCGCCGAATCGCTCTCTGATCTGCATCTTTCGCACCGGTGTACCCAGAGATGCCTGCGAGTGTCCCCGGCTTGCCGGCTTATCCGCAGCCAGCGACCCGGCATCAGAACCCTCGGCGGGAAAGCGCCATCGCAGAAAAGATTCAATTTGCGCCGCACACCACAGTGTGTGATCCCATGGCAATAAATGGCCTCCGCCCGCTTTCCAGACAACGTTTTCTTCGCCAAAAAGCGCGCGCGTCATGTCGACAGGAACAATAGGGTCTGCGTCGCCGGCCAGAATCAATGTGTCAGTCATGCACACTGCCTGCGCCTGGCGCCGATCCTCATGCTGCATGCGCTGCAAGTCTCTGCGCAAGGCGTCGACATTGGGCGCATGAGCGACCTTCTGCGTACCGCAGCGATGCCTGAATTCATTGACGACACCTTCCGGGTTGCCCTGCAATCGCGTCATCATTCTTTGCAGCAGGCGAGCAGCGACGCCTTGGTCAAAACCGGGAGCGGCGCTGAATCGGGAGAAACCATTGATGCTGACCCACGCCCGTACTTGCGCGGGGGCGGTGGCCAGCGCATGCATGAAGCCGAAGGAATGTCCAATCATTACCAGCGGACCCGCCGGCAGTTCAGCGGGGTGTGTAATCGCGCCGCCTTTCTGGAAATATCCAAGATCAATGGCGTGTTGCGGCCACCCGCGCAATGCATGCCGTAAAGGCTGCCAGAAATCGACCTCAAATGCCCAGCCATGAATGAAGACGAGCGTCGGCAAAATCATGTGATCCATGACGGGAAAGGCCAATCCCTTTTCTGGACCACAGAACAGCTCTTTTTGCATGTCGATATCCGAATCAGGCATCAGCCGTCTCTTGTCGGGAGAGCGATACCGACAGGGCATCGAGCAACGATGTAATG
Organism: Allopusillimonas ginsengisoli; assembly: GCF_004153455.1. GTDB lineage: Bacteria > Pseudomonadota > Gammaproteobacteria > Burkholderiales > Burkholderiaceae_B > Allopusillimonas > Allopusillimonas ginsengisoli. The sequence continues at coordinate 66,081 of NZ_SDQE01000017.1, forward strand.
TCCGCGCGCGTATGCGCTGCGCTGAGCGCGATGCGCAAGCGGCTCGTGCCCTGGGGCACCGTAGGCGGCCGAATGGCTGTTACCAGCATGCCCCGGGTTTCCAGCCTGGCACTGAGCGACATGGCCTGCTGCGCATCACCCACCACGGCAGGCACGATGTGGGTGGAAGAAGCGCCTGTTTCCAGGCCTAGCGCTTGCAAGCCAACTCGCAGATAATCCGCATTCGCCATCAACTGCACGCGTGCCGTGTCCATTGTCGGCACGAGATCGAGCGCAGCGTCGAGCGCACCCAGCACGGCGGGAGGCAATGCGGTCGTATAAATAAACCCGGAGCACGTATTGGCAAGATAATCACACAGCGCGCGTGACCCGGCGACATAAGCGCCAAACCCGCCCAGCGCCTTGCTGCAAGTGCCCATGATCAAGTCTATTTTGCCGGGCGCGAACCCGGACAACCCCATGCCGCCAGGCCCCAACACGCCCGTTGCATGCGCCTCGTCCAGGTAAACAAAAGCGTCATGCCTTTGGGCAATTTGCGCAAGACGATACACATCAACGCAATCGCCATCCATGCTGAAAACGCTTTCGGTCACAATAAAGCGCTGCCCTCCTGTGCCCTCACGCGCCTGCAGCAGGGATTCGAGATGATCCAGGTCGTTGTGCCGAAACCGTATTTGCTTGACGCCTGCGGCGGCACATCCCTGGTGCAGGCTGGCATGGACAAGCTTGTCGGTAAATACCTGGGGGCTTGCCGCGCCCTGACCCGTCAGCTTCAACAAGGCAGGCAAGACAGCCGCATTGGCTTGCCAGCCCGACGCGAACAACAGTGCCGCCTCTGTGCCCTTTGCCCGCGCCAGCTTGGCCTCCACGGCGGCATACATCTCGGATGTACCGCATACCAGCCGCGACGCCTGAGCTCCAGCGCCATAGCGTGCGGCATACTCCTGTGCGCGGGCGATGACATCGGGGTGCTGCGAGAGTCCCAGGTAGTCGTTGCTGGAAAAATTGATGAAACAGCGGTCAGCCACCTGCACGCGGCCTGCACCCACTGGCTGCATGAGCCGCATGCGCCGCAACACGTGGCGGCGGCGGGCATCATCGAGATAATGGGAAAACAGGGGATCCATCCGGCTCATGGGAAATCGGTATAAAAGATGCAGACAAAGGGGGGCATACAAGACGCCCAAGCGTGCGGGCGCACCTACGGAATGATAGCAATATCTCCGACGGTACAATGATGAGTGCGCAAAGCGCATCCTACTTTGTCTCGCACGTTTGCCTTTCTGTTACGCCCAACCACAATGACAACTGAACCTCCATGGATGGCTCACGGTTATCCCAACATCTGGCTGCCCTACGCCCAGATGAAAACCTGCGCGCGCCCACTTGCTGTCGTCCGCACCGCCGGCAGTCGCATCGAGCTCGCGGATGGCACCAGCCTGGTTGATGGCGTGGCGTCATGGTGGACGGCCTGCCATGGCTACAATCATCCACATATCGCCCAGGCAATACATGAGCAGCTGGAATCAGCGCCACACGTCATGTTCGGTGGGTTAGTGCACGAGCCCGCGCTGAAACTGGCCGAACGCCTGTGCGCACTGCTTGGCCCAGGGCTGGATCGCGTATTCTTTACCGAATCGGGCTCCGTTTCGGTCGAAGTCGCCATCAAAATGGCAATGCAATTCTGGGTTAATCAGGGGCGTCCTCGCACTCGAATCCTGGCGTTCAAGGGCGGCTACCATGGCGACACCTTTGGCACTATGGCCGTTTGCGATCCCAAGGTAGGCATGCATGCCGCTTTTCAGGGCATGCTGACCGACCACGACATCCTCGCCCTGCCACAAGACAGCACAAGCGATGCCGCACTAGACGCCTTTCTGCAGCGCCATGGCGAGAATACTGCCGCCATTCTGGTCGAACCGTTGATACAGGGTGCGGGTGGCATGCTGATGCACGACCCTGAAGTGTTGCGCCGCCTGCGCAAGCTGGCCGACCGCTACGGCATATTGCTGATTTTTGACGAGATCTTTACCGGCTTTGGACGCACAGGCACGCTCTTCGCCTTTGAACAGACAGGCGTAAGGCCCGACATCATTACGTTGTCCAAGGCGCTCACCGGCGGCACCCTGCCCCTTGCCGCAACGGTCGCAAGCCAGCGCGTGTTCGACGCCTTTTGGTCAGAGGATCCATCGCACGCCTTGATGCACGGCCCCACTTTCATGGGCAACGCATTGGCCTGCGCCGCAGCCAACGCCTCACTGGACCTGTTCGAGCAGGAATCGCGCGTGGAACAAGCTCAATCGCTAGAAGCCGCGCTGCGCGAGGGTCTTGAGCCTTGCCGCGCGCTACCTGGCGTACGCGACGTACGCGTTCTGGGTGCAATCGGTGTCGTCGAGCTTGAACATGCCCCTGACCGCGAGGCCTTGCGACAACGTTTCGTGGATGCCGGCGTCTGGATACGCCCCTTTGGCAGGGTTGTTTACCTTACACCATGCTTTACCATCGACGCATCCGATTTAAGTACATTGACCTCGGCCGTCTTCAACGTTCTTGCTTCACCTTAGCCGCCCTCGGGGTTATAACCGCTAAACCCCATCATCTCGGACAATGTTCGAATCAGCCTGCCCGCGATTTTGCGCACCATGTGCCCGCATGGTAGGCATCGCGCATGGCACTCAGCCGCGAAACAAGTACGCCTCCAGCGATGCGCGCTTCATCTCTATCGAATAGCCAGGGCGCTGCGGCGGTATATATGCCGCGTTGCGAATCACGCAAGGGTCCACAAAATGCTCATGCAAATGATCGACGTACTCGATCACCCGGCCTTCCTTGCTGCCTGAGATGCATAGATAATCGATCATGGACAGATGCTGCACATATTCGCACAAGCCCACGCCTCCCGCATGTGGGCAAACCTTCAGGCCATACTTGGCTGCCATGAGCATGACAGCCAGCACCTCATTCACCCCGCCCAAGCGGCATGCGTCTATCTGCACAACATCAACCGCGGCTTCCATGATCAACTGTTTGAACATAATGCGGTTCTGGCACATTTCGCCGGTGGCGACCTGCATGCGCCCTTGCAAGGCCTCCCGGATGCGGCGATGGCCTGCAATATCATCGGGACTCGTAGGTTCCTCGATGAACCAGGGCCGCGCAAATACCAGCTGTTCCAGCCACGGCACCGCCTGTTCAACCTCCCATACCTGATTGGCGTCAATCATCAAGATGCGGTCCGGACCCAGCACTTCGCGCGCAATACGTACACGACGGATATCATCCTGCAAGTCTCTGCCGACCTTGAGCTTGATATGCGAAAACCCGGCATCGACCGCTTCGGACGCCAGGCGGCGGAGCTTGTCGTCATCGTATCCCAGCCAGCCCGCCGAGGTGGTGTAGCAGGGATAGCCGTTTGCTACGAGATCACCCAGGCGCGCAGCCTTGCCGTGTTCGCGCTCGCGCAGCAATGCCAGGGCTTCTTCCGGCGTAATGCAATCGGTGATATAGCGGAAATCCACCAACCTGACGATCTGTTCAGGGGTCATGTCAGCCACCAGACGCCATACCGGCTTACCCTCTGCCTTGGCCCAGAGATCCCAGGCCGCATTGACAATCGCCGCGGTGGCCAAGTGGATGGCGCCTTTGTCCGGGCCTATCCAACGCAGTTGGCTGTCCGAGGTAACATGGCGCCAAAAACGGCCCATGTCTTCGGCAATCCAGTTCAAATCCAGGCCGGCCACCAAATGCGCCATCGCGCGGATGGCGGCGCAGCAGACATCGTTGCCGCGGCCAATGGTGAACGTCAGCCCATGTCCTGCCAACCCGGGTGTATCGGTATGCAGGATCACATAGGCCGCTGAATAGTCTGGATCCGGATTCATGGCGTCCGAACCGTCCAGGCTCCGAGACGTGGGAAAACGCACGTCGAGTACTTCCAGGGACTGAATAATGGTCATGATGAAGCCTGAGCTATTTGTCGATCGACATATAAAATATTTTTTTATATGAACTCATAATTATTATTCAGAGGTTAGCCAGAATCTCTGATCCACTTGAGAACAAAGGGTTATTACGGATGCCAGAACGTGTTTTGCGTTGTCGCCGATCAACAGATTTTTTGCACGATCGAGCAAGGGCGAATCTGCCCATCCACCCCAGCTCCTCGGCACGCCCTTCCCGTGCTCTCGCGCTGACCCATGAGGCGATCAGGTCATTTGTGCAAAAAAATTCTATGGGATATACTCTCGGTCTTTCGGGGCGTAGCGCAGCCTGGTAGCGCACTTGCATGGGGTGCAAGGGGTCGCGAGTTCGAATCCCGCCGTCCCGACCAGAAATAACGGTTTATGGTGCCGTCAAAATCACCATAGATCGTCAAAAACCCGCAACGCCACTGGCGTTGCGGGTTTTTTATTGCCCGATACCTGCCGCATGAGTACGTATGCCCTCGCCTGCCACCACAAAATTTTTGGGGTATGTTTGGGGGTATGCGAAAACTTTTTGGGGGTATGAAAAGTGGCGCGCGTCATTCCACCGTTGACCGACTTGCGCTGCCGGCAGGCACGATACAGCCCGACTGGGCGGAAGAAGCTCTTTGATGGTGGTGGCTTATATCTGGAATTGACGACTGCAGGCAGCAAAATATGGCGGATGAAATATCGTCAGCTAACCGCAAAGAAAATGCGCGCCAAATTCCGAATACGGAAAGTCGGCCTTACCTTCACACCCGTCGTCAGGTAGTGCTTAAACCGACGCATAGCCTTCATCACAATCGTGTTCGGCCCGACGTAGTGCAAAGCGGTAAGCGCGTCCAGCACCAGCGGTTCATCAACCAGAAAATGGCGCTCTTTGCCTTTCTCCATAATACGCACGCTGCCCTTCTCCGCTGTGGGCAAAGGATCGCCATCGACGACCCTCACCAGAGGAAAAACGATTTCCATATTTAAACGCTCCTGAAATAGAAAAGGCCGTCCCGAAGAATGGCCCGAACCACTCAAGGCGCACTAATTACCATGCTACTGGCTCGACAGTTGCCGATTTAAAGATGCCAGGATGCTGTTATCCAGCTCTAAACCGGATGTTCACGTTGATTTGATAAAAGCTGTTTGTTTGAAATTGACCGTTGGTTTCATCCACCACGACCTAAGACGCCACCAGGCATTTGAGATCGCCAGATAACCAGTAGGCAAAACGTCCTTCAAGTGCATCGGCCAGCAAAGCCAGTGATCTGGAGCCAACACGCACGCGGTCAAGGCACTGGATTAAGATCTGGCCCGGCTTGCGCGTATAGGGCTCCGCTGCCATACCCGCCATGAAGGCTTGTCCATACGGAATATTCAGCCGACACCACTGAACTCCTCAGGCGGCTCGAAAAAAGAAACCCTTGCCGCAGACCTTTGCATCACAGATAAGGATGAGATCAAGTTCACGTCAAGGGCTTCTTTGGTCACCGGCCGGATTGCGGAGGTAGGTCCATCTCAAGCCGAGCCAATCGGCGATGCTGAATGGCGCGAGAATTGAGGCGGGCTACCGTTGGGCGTATTTTCGGACAGTAAGTGAATTGACGGAACTTTGCGAAAAACTGCGCAAAAAATCAACACGATAGAGCTTGTCTCTACCTAACTCAGACTTGATCTCACATACACTGGCTGGTCAGGTCTGAGTTGGGCAGGTCACACCCGCTTTCTTCCAGAAAAAATTATTTGTGGAGGGCCGCCTGAGTTCATAACAGACAGCGATCTTGATACTTTCAGCCCTGCCGCCGTACTTGGCACGCCATTTATAGAACGTAGCGCTGCTCATACCGTGCTCTCGGAAAAATTCTGGCACGGGCGTGCCCGCTTCGGCCTGCTTAAGGATGGCGATGATCTGGCTGTCGGTAAAGCGTGAGGTCTTCATGCAAAATTTCCTGAATACTGCTGTTAGAAAATTCTACCTTTAAGACCGCTACTTTTCTGGGGGGATTACCGCTTCATGTCTGTCTAAAATTGAAAGACGACATTTCAGTCTGGGAGCATGAAGGTCAGCGTCCCACTGGAGCGGAGCTTCATTCGAATGTCACCGTCGCCAAAATAGACTTTCACAAAGTAGCGAGCGAAACCGCTAAAAGAAGAACAGGGAGGGCCATAATGCTGCGGCGGCAATAGGCGCACCGAATGTATGGGGCCTTCTTCATAAGTCAGCAATTATCCTGAAACCAACATTGGGGACGCTAACGAGCTTAGCCACCTTTGGAACGCTCTTTGTCGGTTGTGTCGCGTCGACGTATAGTCGCCTCTTCCTTCTGCGATGTTCCGTTAGTCTTCGGCGGTTCTTCCTTGAGGATCGCGATCGCTTTGGAGCCGTCCAAATCCGTGAAAACGTAGCCAACAGGCTCCCCAGGAGGGCCGTTGCGAACTGGAATTCCAGCGGTAGGCCAACCATCAATCTTCTTCAGGTCGACCACCTTACCTTGAATGAGCACTTCAGTGTTAGTGGCATCGCTTTTCACCTTGTAGACGGAGTCGAGTTTGACAGGCCAGAGTCCATCGTCGGGCGACCTAAAATCACATTTTGCCGTTGAGGACCGCAGATCCGTCCTCACGACTTCCACAGTCTTGTTGCTACAGGTCGTAAACTTAACCTTACCTTCTTTGACCGGCGAAGTTATAAGTCCTAACGTGGCCGCGCCGTCTTTCTTGTACTCGAAGTAGCCTTCGGTTGCATAAACTTTGGAAAAATCTGCAGCCAAGCATGAGGATGCTCCTGCAATGGCAGCGCTGAAAAGCAGGAAATATCCGCATATTTTTGCATTCTCCATCACCGTTCTCCTAGTGCGGTCTGGAAGCGCCTCTAACAGAGGCCAACACCGAGTCGTGGCCGCGCACTTCGTATATCAAACCTTCGGTGTTGTCGATCTCACCCGCACAGAGCATGTAATAGCTGTTCTTGTCCCCAAAAACCAGCCGAAGGCCATCTCTCTTCATACAAGTTTCATAGTCCTGCCGTTCCACCGAACCGAACCCCGGTGAGTCGACCAAGGCCCGGATATTGATGCCTGAGCGGTCCCAGCGTTGTGCAGCGCTGTCTAGGGCCGCCTCTTTCACGAACGGAGAGATGAACATGACTAACAACGTGGAGCCAACGAATACTGCGACTATCTGAACGTACCAAGTCGAGGAAAGCAGGCGACGACCTGAGGAACTAAGCTCCTTTGTCCGGACTCCTGAATGACGACGCCAGAGCGCCAGGCCCCAGACTAACACCGCGATACCGACAATCCATGACCATTGAGTCTTGAGAAGCCAAATAGCTGCAGGTGCAGCATAAATGAAGATTGTCTCAATACCCAGGTCCAACTCGGCAACGCTGATGCCGAAAGCACCCAAGTAGTAGTTGAGATAGGCCCAACCCAAAAAATAGACGAACACCGCCGGGGCTGCGACCACCATTGCACTGATCAGTTTGCTCTGGTCATGCTCCTCCCCATTTGAATCTCTCATCGTAGCCCTCCTCCTTCGCGTCGTCGCGCCAACTTTTTGTCTCAAGACGTAGCAAGGTTGAGGATAGTGCCTCTATCAATTACGCCAGGCTGGTAACAGGAAGCTATCCATAGGCGTCTGTCGCCTCACACTACCTTTAGAGAAGATTGGCTACGCAATTAACGTATTCCCGCTACTATCGAGTTGCGAGACTGCTTCGCCCCGCGTCGGGGGACTCCAGCGTATTATTATGGAATCGTGTCCGAAGACAAGTGCCCTCGAAATGAGTCGGATAATTATAGCCAAACGAACGACAAACCGGAATGGGCTGGTATATCTGTGAAGTGAACATCCAAACTGGTAGGCGGTGGGACTGCCTCAGGTCGCTTCTGTCTAACAGATCGAACACAACTTGTCAGATCAAATCCAAAAAACAGAAACAGCTCTCCCCCTTCAGTTTCCTATAATCCTCGCATCGAATAATAGTGCCGCCGCCGCATCCATCGCTAGCTGCTCCACACCCTTCACTCCATCCTACCGGAGTTCGCCTTTGTGGGTGATTCGGGTACCGCGCAGCAGGTACAGCGCAAGCATCTTGCCCTCGTCCGACAGCATGTTGACCGTCTTGCTCGCCCAGAACGACGAGTGAACCTTTCCGTAATCTCTCATGTCAGGGCCCTCCCATCCGTCCCGTGAATAACCCTAGAAAAAGGCTGAATAGCCCGTTGGTAACCAAACTGTTAAGGTATCTCGAATAAAGCTATGCATGTTGGATCTCTTCGGCGGGACGGCGAAGCACTTCCCATCGGATAGACGGACAAAGACGCTCGCAAGGGACACCGGTAAGGCGTTCTATTTCCGGCGCATGCTCCGCAGGCACGTTTCGGCCTTGCTTTTTCCATTGGTTAAGGGCGCCACGACTAACGCCAAGCGCTCGGGCCAAAGCAGCTTCAGATCCGTATTTTTGGGCTGCCTCTTCGAGAGGGTGCCGACGCAGTTCTGTATTCATGCCTATAGTCTAGTTTCTCTATACCTTTAAGTGAAGAATATATAGACCATATATGTACAGATTTTCTCTACACTTGCCGCTATGAAAATGAATCAGTGGATTCGCGCTGCTCGCACCCATGCGCAGCTCACCCAAACACAACTGGGTGAGCTTTTAGGCGTCAGCAAAGGGAATGTTTCTGCGTGGGAGAATGGCCACCATGAAGCCAGCGTTGATCAAATCAATAAAATCGCTGAAATTACCAACTTTTCCGAAGGCCTGAGTCTATCGATAGCTACGGCCGGAAGACAAGATGGTGGAGTATGGGTCGGCTGGCCGTTTGAGGAAATTGATCAGAATAAAATTCGCTCTCTGAGTCGAGATTCTGTTATTACTTTGCAGGCCGCCATCCTGATCGCTGCTGGTCAGGTCGGCCTGGATGTGAAGAAAAACATTTAGCCCAGGCTTGTAGTGAGTGACCACTATTAGTGGGTGGTTGCACAAGCATGGTGTAACGAGAATTTCTAATCTTTATCTTACAGGTAACTAAATGAGAAAAATAATACTAATCCTATCCTTACTGAGTCTTACCGGATGCGCGTATACCTCCCACGTTCCTAGCGCCAATGGGGCCGCCGAGGTCATGCCCAACCGTCGCATAGATGCGCCGGCTGCGGTAAGGATTGACCCCGAACTGAGTAACCTCACTCGAAAAGTTAATACCGGCTTTGTTTGCGGGGCTCATACCTACACTGTGGATCTTGGGTCAGGCATTTCGGAGTCGATACTTCAAACTATGGAAGGTGCGTTCAAGCAGGTCGCCCGCGTAGACTCACAATCGGAAGTGCAGCCAGGTGCGTACTTCCTTGATTTCTATCTATCCGACTTTGCTCCTCGATTACGCTTCTTACCGGGATTCTGGTCTGCAACAGCAGATGCGGATACAGAGTTGGCAATTCGTGTGCGAGCCACCAACCCTCAAGGAAAACTTGTTCTTCAAACAACTGGGCGTGGTCAGGGGAACGCGGAGGAGACAGGAGGGTGCACCGAGGGAGAAGAACCTATCACGGAAGCCACACGAAAAGCGCTCCAGCGCACCATGGAAGACCTAGTTCAGAAGTTGGTAAACACACGCATTCTTACAGATGAAACGAAATAGCAGCTTTGCTGTGGCGCAAAAAAGCTCAACAGTAACGGTGAAGGGAAAAGTTGCCGCCCCTGCCAACCTCGTTTGCCCGATGTGCGGAAAACGAGGTCATACTAAGGATTGACGTGAGGGGCTCAGGATGATCGCGCATTTACCGAAGATTTTGATGCACCTCACACTATTTCTAATACTGGGGTTAAGCCCGATACTAGCCGAAGCTCGCAACACGCCCTGCTCCGGCAGTAAACGCGGCATCTCGCATTGCGCAGGAAGCAGGTTCGTCTGTAATGACGGATCCATTAGCGGATCTAAAAAGGTGTGCTCGATGCCTGGAAGCAAACCGCAAGGATTGATGCCAGCCCCGAAGGGCAAGTCAGCGACATCCTGCGACTGCCGAAGTGATACGTATTGCACCGGGCCACGCGGAGGCAGGTATTGCTATTCAGACAGCGGGAAGAAGAGTTACTTGCGAAAGTAAGTTGAGGTGAACGACAGGGAGAATGGTGGATATGGGAAACTGTCGCGCAAGCTTGGTTTCCCTTGACCAAAGCTGGCCGACAGATAAAGATGGTTAAAGCGATGGGTCGCTGTCTACCAATGTTCGTAATTGCGGCAGCGGGCGCTGTGGCTACGTACACAGCCAGCCGCTTCTTTTAAAAGCTTGAAAGCTGGTTTTCTGCTCTCAGCTCATGTAATCAAAATTTAGTTTGATGTGGGGATATGAGAAAGAAAGGGTGCAAGTATGACCGACGAAGAAATATTGAAGCTTCTGACTACGCCGAAGGTAGTGCTGAATCCTAGAGCGCGGGGTAAAGTCGACAAAGGCGTGCGAAAAATAAATTATGACCTTTCTTCGGATGTCGGAAAGTTTTGTCTTTACATTCGTCAGAACGTTAGAATCAGCTTCAATTTTTCGTGCGGTCTGTTGTATTTTGGTTCGAACGGCAATGAGAGGATCACGCTGGCTAGGTACAACGGCAGCGATCATCCTCATGTGAACGCCATGGACGGATTGGGTCGGTTACTTAGAGGTTGTCATATCCACAAGGCAACGGCTAGGTACATTGCAGCCGGTAAAAAGCCGGAGGGGCACGCTGAGCCAACAGATCGATACGCTGACCTACGCGGAGCGATCATTGCAATTGTGGACGATTGCCGTATAACCGGATTACCATCAAGCTTGACTGAAAACGAAAACTCCCATGCGCAAGCGCAACTAGATCTATTTGATACCTGTGACAATTGAGACTAACGCCCTTCGAGAAAACCTCTGTGCCGCGTTCTGCAACAACGTGGAGGTGGGAGTTATTGACTCTGAAACCGTTTCGATTTCTCTTCCGCTATCTGGTCGAGATGGAGATCAAGTGATCGCCTACGCTACGCAAATGACTGGCGGCTGGCGAGTGTCAGATATGGGTACCACACTCATGCGACTCAGTTACGAAAACGATCTATCTAAGCTGCTAACTGGTGCCCGGCAAAAGCTATTTTCATCCATTCTCGCAGAAAGCGGGCTACAAGAGCATGATGGAGAGATTTTTACAGAAGTGCCCGCTGACGCACTTACTGGCGGATTATTTACTTTAGGCCAAGGAGTAATTCGGCTTGAAGATTTGGGGTTGTGGACTCAAAATAGAGTCGAAAGCACATTCTATGATGATTTAAAGGCAATCATTGCAGACATTGTTCCAGACGCCGATCTAGTTGAGAATTATATTGTTCCTAATATCGAAGGAGCGGAAAACTATCCGGTCGATTTCTATATTAAAACGCAGAGTAACCCGTTATATCTTTTTGGCGTGCTCAACAAAGATAAGGCCATGCTTAGCACGATTATTATTCAACACTTGCGAGCCAGTGGTGCCAAGTTTGATGCAATGGTCGTCTACCAAGATATTGACGCGGTACCCCGCCAGCACACCAAACGCCTCATGAGTGCCGCCAATGATACTGTGGCATCAATCGGTGAGCGTGACGCAATTAAGGAAAAAATCGAGCATAGGCGCGCTGCATAACGCCATATCGCTAGATTCAACACTTTCACCCCATCCGATTCGACGGGTTTTCTTTTTCCTACACCTGATGGGTCTTGAGCCAGTCCCGAAGCGCATGATTCATACGAGTCTGCCACCCATCGCCTCCGGCCTTGAACGCCTGGACGATATCGGCGTCATAACGCACGGTCAATTGCACTTTGGGGGTGTCGCTCTTTGGACGCCCTACCCGCTTGAGCTGCTTAAATTCGTTTTTCGACAGCTCATAGGTATCCGGATCAGACTTGATTCCGGCATCAATCGCAGCATCTTCTTCGGGCGTCGGCAGTATCAATCCCTTTTTAAGCTTCGACATAGTTCTTTACCTCTCTGCTATTGGCCTTGCGCAGACTGATGATATGCATCGTGTTGCGTCGCTGCGTGAACACCACACAGTAGAGCCTGTTTTGAATCACGCCGTACCCAATTCGCCGTAATCTCGCCGAGTATCCGGCTTTGCCATCACTGACGACCAGTCTAGCTCATAAGCCAGCGACAGCGACACGCCATGTTTGGTCTGGTTCGCTTTGTCTTTGGCAGGGACAAAGGTGATATCCATTCACTTATTGTAGCTACATAAATAAAGAAAAACAACAAACTGAATACCTATCCTGGACTGCAACAGACTAACAGTTGCTTGTTGCCAGAGGAACGTCATCTGCAGCGTCTACCGCCACTTGAGATCGGAATGCCAGCCTGCCAACGGTCATAGTCAGCTTGCATCTACAAGCCACATGCTCGCCTTAGGCGCCGGCACCCATGTCGACAGACGCATAGCCAGCTCTGGAGTGATGCGCGCATTGTCATTGATAAAGTGCGAAAATCGTACCCGCGAAACGCCAAGCTGTATAGCTGCCCACGTCACCATTACGACAATACGTAGTTTCATGGGTGTCCCCAAGAAATACGGCTGCCGGGCGCCCAGCAACCGATGTGAATCGGACGTTGGGAAGATCCAGTGCTTGCAACACAGCAGGAAGGCAGAAGGCGGTTCTCTCAGTGTGTGGCATATAACTACAACCCGCGAAGGTGAAGCAAGCACCAAGATAGCCGCCTTTGTCGCCGCTGCCACACGGCGATATCGGACGATATCGCGAGCAAAACTGACGCTGCGGTGCCTTTCCCTGGTTCTGATGTTTCAGAACGACGGCAACGTTCTTTAAGATTTTAGAATTCAGGAGAGGGTGCGCAGAAACGTGTACTTTCATTAGGGGAACCCAGTTCCTTTCGAGGCTGGGTGTGCCGCTAGCTGGCTAACAGCATGAGCAAGAACAGCAATGACCGTACTTGCTTGCAACTGAGAGACAGCTTTATCGTCATCGAAATCATGGCATCGCCCCGATTGCATCGACGGTGTCAAACGCATTTGGAATTTGAGCCACTTCGCGCAGGATTGCGCAAAGTAAATTTGAACCAGTGATTATTTAGCTATGGACGGGAAGTGTCCGGCCTTGCGTTGTTGTTTGAGCCGGT
>NZ_SDQE01000018.1 GCF_004153455.1 Allopusillimonas ginsengisoli
GGAATATACCCTCGGGATCAGCGCCCGACAGCGTGTAATAGTCGGTGTGGCAAATGCCCGTGGCCTTGATCTCGACCAGTACTTCGCCCGCCTTGGGGCCGGACAGCTCGACATCTTCGATGGTAAGGGGCGCGCCTGCTTTCCAGGCAATAGCAGCTTTGGTTTTCATGGTGATCGCGTCCGTATGGCTTAAAATACAAGACTGTAGTGTACCCAGTTCAACGTTATTCGTGACCTTCAGCTCAATTCCTCCCTCTGCCGGCTGGCGCCTTTGCGTTGCGCCGATGATAGACGTAACCGATAGGCACTGCCGGTATTTTCACCGTCTGCTGGCACCCGGTGCGCGGCTTTACACCGAAATGATCACCACCGGCGCCTTGATGCATGGCGATGTCGCGCGTCATCTGAACTTTGATCCCGCCGAGCATCCGGTTGCCTTGCAGGTAGGAGGCAGCGAGCCTGATGCGCTGGCCCGCAGTGCGCTGCTGGGTGAGCGATGGGGCTACGACGAAGTGAATCTGAACTGCGGCTGTCCCTCCGAGCGCGTGCAACGTGGCGCATTTGGCGCCTGCCTGATGGCCGAACCCGCCCTGGTGGCCGATTGCGTCAAGGCCATGCAAGATGCGGTATCCATACCAGTTACTGTCAAGCACCGCTTGGGGCTGGATTACGACGAGTCCTATGGCTTTGTGCGCGATTTCGTCGGCAAAGTTTACGATACTGGTTGTCGCGTTTTTATCGTGCATGCGCGCAATGCGGTGCTCAAAGGCCTGTCGCCCAAAGACAATCGAGAAAAGCCTCCGCTGCGTTACGATGCCGCCGCCCGGCTCAAAGCGGATTTTCCCGATTGCATTTTTGTGCTCAATGGCGGCATCACCCAGAAGGAAGACGCCCTGTCGCTGATGGCACAGTTCGATGGCGTGATGCTGGGCCGCGCAGCGTGGCACAATCCCGGCATTCTGTCGGATATCGTGCGCGATGACCAACCGCATGTGGCGTTGTTGTCTACTGATGAGGTTGTGCGGGCCATGGTCGACTACGCTGATAGCGAAATACAGAAGGGCGTGCCGTTGCGTATCATCGCCAGGGCCATGTTGGGCTGGATGGCGGGCAGAACAGGGGCGCGTCAGTGGCGCCGTACCTTATCGGATCCCGCCCAGCTCAATGCCAACGATCCTGGGCTGTTTGCGCGCGCCTGGGAAGACATCGCCAGCCGCAACAGCGCCGGCGAGGCGGTTATCGCACCGTAGAAGCGGCTAAGCAAAGCTCGCCCTGCGCGGAATGACGCTTCTGCCTAGTTTGGCCGCGCCGTTTCGTTGTCTGAGGGCCAGTCGCGAATATAGGCCTTGAGCATATCGTTTTCGAACTGTTGCGCCGCGACAATGGCCTGAGCCATGTCGTAGAACGAAATGACGCCCAGCAACGTTGGGCCATCCATAACCGGGATATAACGCGCGTGCTTTTCAAGCATGAGGCGTTGGACTTCGTCGGCGTTGGTATTGGGCGAAACGCTGACGGGTGCGTCGTCCATGATGCTGCGCAAAGTGTTGTTGCCGGTATTGCCGTTGTTGGCATGAAGATGGCGGATGATTTCCCGGAAAGTGACCATGCCTGCCAACTGACCGTGATCCATGATAACCAGGGAGCCGATGTCCTGCTCGCTCATGGTTTCGAGTGCGCGCAAGATAGGCATATCCGGCGTGGCTGTATAAAGCGTATTGCCCTTGACCCTCAGGATTTCATTAACTTTCAACATGGCGGTGCTCCTGTCCCTGCGTTGTTTTTATTGTATTTTGCCCTATCCCTTGGCTTTCGGGTAGTGCTGTCTTGTGGAAGAGTGTTTCCAGCCGCATGGGCGCTTGCGTGAGCGTTATGGCGATGGCATCCAGCAGCTCGCGGTTACCGTGCATCCCTGGTTGCTTGCGGTCTACCAGCATGGCATCCAGCAACGGCCCGAGATCCGCACTGCGCTGATCGCAGGCCAACACCCATACCTGATCATCGTTTTCCAGCGTATCGACCACATACCCGAGATCTTTGAGTTGCTTCAGGACACTTGCTGTCTCATCTTGATGCAACTGCAGGCGTTCGCACAACTGGACGATGCTGCATCCAGGACAAGGGTTGTTGGCTTGTGTTTCCCACAGCACCCGCAACACACGCAAAGAATCGATGAACTGGTCGCCGGTGTAGTGTTCGAGCGCCCAGCGCCTTTGCCGGATCGAGGGGAGAATGGCGGCCACTGTAGCGCCCACCAAAATAACCAGCCAGGACATATAGATCCAGAGCAAGAAGATGGGCAGCGTGGCGAATGCCCCGTAAATAACGGTGTAGGACGGGAATCGGGTCAAATAGAACGCGAAGGCGGTGCGCATGATTTCGAGCACGATGGCGGTGCCGAGACCGCCGATCAATGCGTCTCGCCAAAGCACCTTGCGATTGGGCACCAGACAGAAGAGCGCCGTGAAGCCCAGGCCGGTGGCCACGAGCGGTATAAAGGACAGGGCGAATCCGACGGAAGTCGGCAGGTCGTCGACGTGCCCGAGGGACTCGCGCGCCAGCAGAGACGTTGCCCAGAGACTGGCGCCCGCCAGGATGGGACCCAACGATACGATGGCCCAGTACACAAGCATGCGCTGGCGCATTGGGCGTTGCTGTTCGACCTGCCAGATGTCGTTGAAGGCCTCATCGATCGTCATGATCAGCGATATCGATGTCACGAACAGAAACAAGCTGCCTATCGCCGTCAGTCCGGACGCTTTGGCTGCGAACTGGTTCAGATACAGCATGACGTTGTCGGATACCGCTGGCGGCATCAGATTTGTCGTGAGAAAGTCTTCGAGCGCAAGCCGAAATTCGCCGAACAAAGGAAACGCGGTAAACAGCGCCAAAACCACCGCCAGCATGGGGACGATGCTGAGCACTGTGGTGAAGGTCAGGCTGGAGGCGACTTGTGTCAGTTTCTTTTCGCCTGCGCGCCGCAGCACAAAGCGGACGACTTTGCTGGTGTCGGCCGGCAACGCGATGGCTCTGCGCAAGGGCGTTCTAGGCTTGTGCTGCCCAGCCCGGTCGGTGGCCTTATCCGGTGTACTGCTTGTATCGTGTGCAACCATGCGTGTCAGAACCTTTTGAATCTCGGGAACACGGGTCCGGCAGGGCGGATGTCTTTCGAGTGATAATACCAGCATGACTACACAATTGAACCCCGTTCTGCGCCACGGCGCATCCACGGCACTCGTTTTGCTGATTGTTCTTTGTCTGGCCTGGGAGCTCTGGCTTGCGCCGCTCAGGCCGGGTGGATCGTTGCTGGCGCTCAAGGCCTTGCCACTGCTGTTGCCGTTGCGTGGTGTCCTCAAAGGGCGGCTGTATACCCTGCAGTGGGCTGCGATGCTGATTCTGTTGTATCTGATGGAGGGGGCGGTGCGTGTCTGGTCGGATCCGGCGCCAGCTTCCGCCGTCCTGGCGGCGCTCGAAATTGTGCTGTCACTGGTGTTTTATTGCTGTGCCATTTTTTACCTGCGCCCCGCCAAGCAAGCGGCCAAGCGCGAAGCCAGGGCCAAGACGGCATCGTGAATCCTTTTAAATTCCGGCCCCTGGGCCGGCTACGCTGGAGCACTTAGATGAAGGACACCCTGGACCAGTTGGAAGTCGTCAATTCATATGCAGGGCTGCCAGCGCCGTTCTATACGCGCCTGAAAACGCAGCCCCTGACCGATCCAACGCTGTTGCACGTTAACGAACCGATAGCCACCATGCTGGGCCTGTCGGCCAAGGCAGTCAATAGCTCACAGTTTTTGCAGGTATTTTCGGGTCAGGCCCCCTTGCCGGGCGGTGACACGCTCGCTGCCGTCTACAGCGGCCATCAGTTTGGCATCTGGGCTGGACAGTTGGGCGATGGCCGCGCGCATTTGTTGGGCGAAATCGTAACGGCTCATGGCCACTGGGAGTTGCAACTCAAAGGGTCTGGCCGTACACCGTATTCGCGCATGGGCGACGGGCGGGCGGTGCTGCGCTCGTCCGTGCGTGAATATCTGGCGGGCGAAGCCATGGCGGGATTGGGTATTCCCACAACTCGGGCGCTGGCGCTGGTCGGATCAAAAGACCCGGTCTATCGCGAAACCGTTGAGACGGCGGCCATTGTGACGCGTGTCTCGCCGAGTTTCGTGCGTTTCGGGTCATTTGAACACTGGTCGCGCCGACCAGACATGCTCAAGGCGTTGCTGGATTATGTCGTACAGCGACACTACCCCGAGTGTTTGCAGCCCGCCGCGGGCGAACCCGACGATGAGCAGGGCGTGGCGCTGCGCTTTCTTGGCGCAGTGGTCGAGCGGACAGCGCGGCTGATTGCGGACTGGCAGACGGCAGGGTTTTGCCATGGCGTCATGAATACCGACAATATGTCCATTATCGGGCTAACGCTGGATTACGGCCCGTATGGCTTCATGGATGCCTTTAAGGTCAACCATGTCTGCAATCATAGCGACACTGAGGGCCGGTACGCCTGGAATGCGCAGCCTTCGGTCGCGCACTGGAATCTGTATCGCCTGGCCAGCACGCTGCTGCAGCTAGGCATAGACGAAGAGGCGCTCAGGCAGCCAT
Organism: Allopusillimonas ginsengisoli; assembly: GCF_004153455.1. Lineage (GTDB taxonomy): Bacteria > Pseudomonadota > Gammaproteobacteria > Burkholderiales > Burkholderiaceae_B > Allopusillimonas > Allopusillimonas ginsengisoli. The sequence goes on from NZ_SDQE01000018.1 coordinate 4,600, forward strand.
TGCGCCGCTACGAACCGGTTTTTCTCGAGGCGTACCGTGGCAATTTATCTCGAAAGCTCGGGTTGGTGCGCTACGAAGAGGGCGATGATGTGCTGATGGATGGCTGGTGGCAATTGCTGCACACCCAGGAAGCCGATTTTAGCCTGAGTTTTCGTCGGCTTGCTGCGGCGGTTCAGGACAACGATGCCTTCCTGCAGCATTTCCCTGAACGCGAGGCGGCTCGGGCCTGGCTGGATGTATATCTGCAGCGCGTCGGCCGAGATGGCCGGGATGACGGCGAGCGCGTGGCGCAGATGAACGGCGTCAATCCGCTCTATGTATTGCGCAATCATCTTGCCGAAAACGCGATCCGTGCTGCCGTCAAAGGCGACGCCAGCGAAATCGACACGCTGCTCAGCCTGCTGCGCGACCCTTGCACAGAAAGGCCGGGTTTCGAACAGTATGCTGCCGAGCCCCCGGAATGGGCAGGGCTGCTCGAAGTCAGCTGTTCGTCCTGAATCCCTATGCACGCTGATAAAATCATCCATCCATAACAGGTAAAAGAACATAGATCATGTCCGGCAACACCTTAGGCAAGCTTTTCTGCGTTACGAATTTTGGTGAGTCCCACGGCCCGGCCATCGGCGCTGTGGTCGATGGCTGCCCGCCCGGCCTTCCGCTGACAGAGGCCGATATCCAGCTCGAGCTGGACCGCCGTCGCCCGGGCACGTCACGACATGTGACCCAGCGCAAAGAGCCGGATCAGGTCGAGATTCTGTCGGGGGTTTATCAAGGGCTGACAACGGGCACGCCCATCGGGCTGCTGATCCGCAATACTGATGCGCGCAGCAAAGACTACGGCAATATCGTCGATACCTTCCGGCCCGGACACGCGGATTTCACCTACACACGCAAATATGGCGATCGTGATCCGCGGGGCGGGGGGCGTTCATCGGCCAGGCTGACGGCCCCGTCCGTCGCGGCTGGTGCAATTGCCAAGAAATGGCTGGCCCAGGCTTATGGGGTCCGTGTACGCGGCTACATGAGCCAGCTTGGGCCGCTGTCCATTCCCTTTCAATCCTGGGATGAGGTTGGTAATAATCCTTTTTATGCACCAAATGCCGAGATCATTCCCGAGTTGGAGGCGTTCATGGACCAGTTGCGGCGCGATGGCGATTCCATCGGCGCGCGCATCGAGGTGGTTGCGGACAACGTGCCCACAGGGTGGGGCGAGCCTCTGTACGATAGGTTGGATGCGGATATTGCCCATGTCATGATGGGGCTTAATGCCGTCAAAGGGGTGTCTATCGGCGCGGGTTTTGATTGCGTAGCCCAGCGTGGATCCGAGCACGGCGACGAAATCCTGCCAACGGGCTTTGCCAGCAATCATGCGGGCGGCGTGCTGGGCGGGATTTCGTCGGGCCAGGCCATTACCGTATCTGTGGCTATCAAGCCTACATCCAGCATTCGTGTCGAGCGCCAGTCCATCAACCGCGCCGGCGAGCCTGTTCCGGTACAGACATTGGGGCGGCATGATCCTTGCGTGGGCATCCGTGCCACGCCTATTGTTGAAGCGCTGCTGGCCATTGTGCTGATGGACCACGCCCTGCGTCATCGTGCTCAATGCGCTAGCGTGCCGAACCTGCCTTAGGCGGCGAGGATCAGCACTCGCCCGAGTGTTCGCAAACAGACTGCCCAGGAAACTGTACCTTCGAAGGAGAAACAACATCATGCACAAGAAATATTTGCTTCTGCGCCGCTTGTCCACCGCCGGTGTTCTGTCGGTTGTCACAGTGCTGGCGGCGTGCACAGCGGTACAGACGACCGGCTCGGGGGCTGTCGGTGTAGAACGCAAGCAGTACATGTCGGGCATGGTGTCGGAGGCTGCTCTGCAGCAGGAAGCGGCACAGCAGTATTCCAGCCTGATGTCCAAGGCCAAGGCCCAGGGAGCGCTCGACCAAGACGCCACTCAAACCGCACGCGTCAAGAAAATCGCGAACAGGCTGATTCAGCAGGTAGGTACGTTCCGCCCGGACGCCAGCAGCTGGAAATGGGAAGTCCACGTTCTGAAATCAGACGACGTCAATGCGTGGTGCATGCCGGGCGGCAAGATTGCGGTGTATACCGGCCTGATCCGGCAGATAAAGCCTACCGATGCGGAGCTTGCCGCCGTCATCGGACACGAAATGGCCCATGCACTGCGCGAACATACACGCGAGCAGGTTTCCCAGCAGATGACGACCAACATCGGCCTGTCGGTATTGGGGGCTGTTACCGGAATGCCGGCAACGGCTGACCTGGGGGGCGCGCTGTCCAAAGTCATGTTTACCTTGCCCAATAGCCGGACGGCAGAAGCCGAAGCCGATCGGATTGGCGTGGAACTGGCGGCCAGGGCTGGCTACGATCCGCGGGCAGCCGTGACGTTATGGCAAAAAATGGGTGCGCTCGGCGGCGGTAGCCAGCAGCCCGAGTTTCTGTCTACCCACCCCTCTGCGGCCAGCCGTACGGCAGATCTGACCGAAGCCGCCAATAAGGTACTGCCGCTGTATCAGCAGTCGGCCAAAGCGGGATAAGCCAGCGTTCGCAAGCGCGACCGAGCGCTTGCCGCTGGCGCGCTATGCGCTGTCCAGCATGTCATCACTTGCGTCCGGGTTGTACCCAATGCGGGTGGACAGGCGCAGGCAGATGCTGGACATGATTTCCTTGATCTGCTCGATATCGGGTCGCGGCATGCCATCGATGCGTGCGATGTGCGGCACATTGATGGCGGCCACGACGCGCCCGCCATTGCTGAAAACAGGAAACGCAATATTGGTGATCCCACCGATCTGGATACTGGGCATCGAAGCATAGCCCTTGGCGCGTACATCCTTCAGGATGGAGAAAAGCTCGCCAGGATCCATCTGCAGCTCGCCTTCGACCTTGATGTGGCTGCTGAGCATGCGGGTGCGCTCTACCTCGTCCTGATAGGCGAGTATGACGTGGCCGGATGAGGTGTCGGTCAGCCCCATGGCTTCTCCCACTCTAAGCCCGAAAGACCACCGTTCAGGACTGTCGATTTGCGCGACAATGACCATGCGTCCGCTGCGAAACAATGATAAATGACAAGACTGTCGCGAGCGTTCCGCCAATTCTTTCAACAGAGGCAGCGCCGCCTGCAGCAGTGACTTGATCGGTTGCTGGTAATGCGCCAACTGGAAGAGCCGCATCGACAGCGTATAGCGATCGTCCGGCTCGGCCTGCTGAATATACCCCCTGTGCTGCAAGGTCATGACCATGCGAAAAATTTCGTTGACATTGCGTCCGAGCGTCCTGGCAAGCTCGTTGAGCGTGTAACCGTCTTCGCTTTGCGCAAGCGCTTCCAGTATGTCCAAGCCTTTTTCCAGCGCTGGCGCGCTATAGCGATTCGGTGTGGTTGTGTTCATGTTTGTTTTATATATGAAAAGATATTAACGTGATTATCCACTGCTTTGCATTTTAAGGATGGAGGGAAATCCCTAGGTAAAAAAGGGTGATTTTGGATTGATTGCCCCGTTTTCCTGTCTTACGATATCCTGGACAATCAGAAATAAGTTTTTACTCATAAAAAGTCGTTGTGGCGATTCCGGCGCCACATAGGAGTACAGCAGTCCCCTGGTAGCTTAGACATAACAGTAACTGGAGAGAGACAATGAAAACACAACGCCTGCTCAAACTGGCGGTAGCTGTATGCGCCAGTGTTGTCGTCGGAGCCGCGCACGCGGCATGGCCTGAACGGCCAATTACAATGATAGTCGCCTGGGGCGCCGGCGGAGGCACGGATGCCACCGCGCGCATTATTGCTTCGCTGCTGGAAAAGGAACTGGGCCAGCCAGTGAATGTAGTGAACCGAACAGGCGGCAACGGGGTTGTCGGCCACGCCGCGATAGCCAAGGCCAAACCTGATGGCTATACCCTGGGCATGCTGACCGTGGAAATTGCCATGATGAGGCATCAAGGTCTGACCAAGTTGACGCCTGCCGATTACACGCCGCTTGCATTGATGAATGTGGATCCGGCAGCGGTCTCCGTGAGCGCTGAATCGCCGTATAAAACCATGGCTGCGCTGATGGAGGCGATCAAGGCCAATCCCGGCAAGCTCAAGGCATCCGGCACGGGGCAGGGCGGCATCTGGCATATTGCCATTGCTGGCCTGCTCAAGAACATGGGGCTGGATCCTGCCGCCGTACCGTTCGTGCCGTCCAATGGCGCAGCCCCTGCCATGCTGGAACTGGCGGCAGGCGGTATCAACATCGTGCCGACCTCGCTGCCCGAAGCACGTTCGATGATAGACGCCGGCAAGGCGAGGCCGCTGGCTGTCATGGCAGATGAACGCGAGCCACTGTATCCCGATGTTCCCACCCTCAAAGAGTCCATAGGCAGCGACTGGAAGATTGGTGTCTGGCGCGGCATTGCAGGCCCCAAGGGCTTGCCCGATGATGTGGTCAGCCGGATGGAAACGGCGTTGAAGAACGTCAATGAGAGTCAGGAATTCAAGGATTTCATGAAGAAGCGCGGGTTTGGCATTGGCTATGCCAGTGGTCAGGCGTACGGCGAGTTCATGAAAAAGTCCATGGACGACTTTGGCGAGGTGATCTCGGCAATCGGTATGGCACGTCCCGTGGCTGACTAAGCACCGTCCTCCTTTCCTGCCGCGTCGAATGCGGCGGGAAAAGACTGCTTGAAACAACGCGAGCTGCCTATGAAATTTGATGACACCCTGATCGGCGTGGCGCTAGGCATTTTTTCCGTCATTGTATTCATCATGGCCCAGGCATTCCCCGTGATCCCCGGCCAGAACTTTGGCGCAAGCCTTTTCCCCACCGTCATTTCCGTTGGTCTGTTTATCTGTGCGCTGTTATTGGTTGTCCAAGGCGTGCGCGGCCGGGCATCAGGCCGGCCACGTCATGTGCGTGCGCCCTGGCTGCGTGATCCGCGCGCTGTATGGCGTTTTTTGCTCGTGCCAGCGTCCTTGGTGTTTTATTTTGAACTGGCGGGGACGCTGGGTTTTCTTCCCTGTTCCTTCATTCTGCTTTGCGTGCTGCTGCTCGCCTTTGGTGTGCGCTGGCTTCGCGCGGCGCTTGTGGCATTGATCAGCGTGCTGGTCATTCATTTCATGTTTTACAGCGTGCTCAAGGTGCCACTGCCGTGGGGCCTGCTTGAGCCCTTTGCATGGTGAGCCTATGGATTTAGCCAATTTGTCGGCGGCATTCGCCCAGGTTACCGATCCATTTGTGCTGGGCGTGATTCTGATCGCGGCCATGTTTGGCCTGTTTGTTGGTGCGATCCCTGGCCTGAGTGCCACCATGGCCGTTGCGCTGCTGGTGCCCATTACCTTTTTCATGGACCCGGTTCCCGCTGTGGCCATGATGGTGACGGCGACGGCCATGGCGATTACCTCGGGCGATATACCGGGCTGCCTGCTGCGCATTCCGGGAACGCCGTCCTCGGCTGCGTATACCGATGAAGCCTACGCGATGACCAAGAAAGGGCTGGCCAACCAGGCCCTGGGAGCGAGCATCGTATTTTCGTGTGTAGGCGGGCTTTTCGGTACGCTGGTGCTCATCACCTCTGCGCCCGTGCTGGCAGATTTTGCTCTCAATTTTTCGTCTTATGAGTTCTTTTGGCTGGTTGTGCTCGGTCTTTCGTGCGCGATCTTCATTTCTCCCTCCAGTACGTTGCGCGGGTTTGTTTCTCTGCTGATCGGCTTGCTGCTGGCTTGCGTCGGCATGAACAATCCTGCCGCTTATCCGCGCTTTACCTTTGGCAACGAGGATTTGCTCAATGGCGTAACGCTTTTGCCGATGATGGTGGGGATGTTCGCCATTTCCGAGGTACTGCGCTATGCCACGGATGCTGCACAGAAAAAGGTAGAAATCACAACACAGATCGGCAATCTGTTTACCGGCATGTGGACGTTGGCGCGCAAGTACCCAAAGGGTATCGTGCGCGGCAGCGTACTGGGCACGATTGTCGGCGCCTTGCCAGGGGCTGGCGCCGACATCGCCGCCTGGATGTCGTATGGCGTGAGCAAGCGGTTTTCACGCGAGCCCGAGAAGTTTGGCACGGGTCACGTGGAAGGCATTGTGGAAGCAGGTGCCGCCAACAATTCCGCGCTGGCTGGCGCATGGATACCGGCGCTGGTGTTCGGCATTCCGGGGGATTCCATCACCGCCATCGTAATTGGCGTGCTGTACATGAAAAACCTCGCGCCGGGCCCCATGATATTCACCAATAGTCCGGTCGAAATCTATTCCGTGTTCATTGTTTTCGTTTTGGCGAACATCATCATGCTGCCTTTGGGGTATCTGGCGGTCAAAGCGGCCCGCAAGGTGCTGAACGTGCCGCGCAACATCCTGATGCCATTGATTCTGATTTTCTGCATCGTTGGTACGTTTGCCATCAACAACAGTGTGTTCGATGTGATGGTCATGCTGGCCGTTGGCGTGCTGGCGTATCTCATGGAAGAAAATGATTTCCCGATTGCGCCCGCTGTGCTCGGGGTCGTGTTGGGAGGGATGCTGGAAGAGCACTTCGTTTTTTCCATGATCAAGGCCGACGGGGATTTCCTGATGTTCTTCAGTCGGCCGATAGCCTGTGCGTTGGGCATTTTCGCGCTGCTTGTCTGGCTATTTCCCCTGATCAGAGGCGCATACAGAATGACCAGGAAGATAGGGAGGGTAGAGACGTGATTGAGCAGCAGCGTTATGTGGCGCAGGACCTGGAGATTTTTGCTGCGCAAGTACTGGCAAAGGCAGGTATGGACGACAGGCTTTCCGACACCGTCGCGAGAGTTCTGGTGGAAGGCGATCTGCTGGGTCATTCCACGCATGGACTGGCGCTGCTGGCGCCGTATGCGGCGGAACTTGAACAAGGCGGTATGACGCGGGCGGGCGCGCCCAAAGTGCTGGCTGACAAAGGCGCTGCCTTGCTCTGGGATGGGGAGCGGTTGCCCGGCCCCTGGCTGGTGTGCGAAGCAATTGACGCCTTGATTCCCAGAGCGCGACAGTTTGGATCTGCCTCGCTGGTTATCCGGCGCAGTCATCATATCGCCTGCCTGGCAAGCTACCTGCTCAAGGCGGTAGAGCAGGGTATGTTGATTGTGTTGGCCTCGTCCGATCCGGGCGGAAAGAGTGTTGCGCCATTTGGTGGCACAGAGGCCGTTTTCACGCCCAACCCTATTGCTGCAGGCATTCCCGCCAGTTCACCGTTGTTGATTGACATATCGGCTTCAGTGACAACCAACGGCATGTGCAGTCGCCTTGCGAAGCAGGGCGCAACGTTCGATGAGGCATGGCTGATCGACGCAAAGGGGAATCCCAGCCATGATCCGCAGATACTCTTCGATTCTCCGCCGGGCACCATATTGCCGGTTGGCGGTTTGTCGGCTGGACACAAAGGCTACGGGTTGGGATTGCTGGTCGAAGCGCTGACGGGTGGGCTGGGCGGATACGGCAGGGCGGATGATGCGCAAGGGTGGGGCGCGAGCGTGTTCATCAACCTGTACGACACCGTTGGTTTTGCGGGCAAGGACGAGTTCGTGCGCCAGATGGATTGGTTGGCCGCGCAGTGCCGCCAAAACCGGCCTCGTCCCGGCGTTCCGGCAGTGCGTTTGCCAGGCGACAGGGCGCTTGCCCTGCGCCGGCAGCAGCTCGACCAGGGGGTTCTGCTGCAAGAGGCCATTGAGCCCGCAATGCGTGAGCTCGCCGTCAGATATCAACTGCAGTTTCCAGCATGCAAGGACAATCAAGAATGAATCAATTCGATCTGAACGGCCGGGTGGCCGTCATCACCGGCGCCGCGCGCGGCATCGGTTTTGCCATTGCGCAGCGCATGCTTGCGTCGGGCGCCGCCGTTGCGATTTGGGACAAGGATGAAAGCCGCATGGGGCAGGCGCAGGACGCGCTGCACACGGCCGGCACCGTGAGTACACATGTTGTCGATCTGACCGATCTGGAAGCCGTGGAGGCGGCAACACGAGCAACAGTCGAACGTCACGGAAAAATTGACATACTCGTGAACAACGCTGGCATCACGGGAGGCAATGCACTGGCTTGGGAACTTGACGCGCAGGCATGGAAAGAAGTCATAGAGGTGAACCTTGTCGCGCCGTACTACACCAGCCGCAGCGTGATTCCCCACATGCTTGGGCTTGGGTATGGGCGCATCGTCAATATTGCTTCCATTGCCGGCAAAGAAGGCAATCCCAATGCCTCGCACTACAGCGCGTCCAAAGCGGGCTTGATTGGACTCACCAAATCGCTGGGCAAGGAACTGGCGGACAAGGGTGTTCTGGTCAACGCCATTACGCCTGCTGTCGCCAAGACGGATTTGTTCGACACCATGACACAGCAGCATATTGACTACATGCTTTCCAAGATACCTCTGGCGCGGTTTGTTCGTGTGGAGGAGATCGCGGCAATGGTGTGCTGGCTGTCTTCGGAGGACTGTTCATTCAGCACAGGGGCGGTGTTTGATATCTCCGGTGGCCGTGCTACCTATTGAGACAGGAATATAAATGACGGAAAAAGATCAAGGCGAGAAAGGAATGGCCGCGACGCTGGCGGACCACTTGTTCGCCGTACTCACAATGATTATCGCGCTGAGCCTGCTGTTGATGCTGCTGCTGGTTTTTGGCAATGTGGTTCTGCGCTATGTATTCAATTCGGGCATCACCATCTCCGAAGAGGTGGCTCGCATGTGCTTTGTCTGGCTGACGTTCGCCGGCACCGTGCTGGCATTTCGCGCCAAGCAACATCTGGCCATCAATATGCTCGTGGATCGCTTCTCCCCGTCCACGCAGAAAGTCGTGCACGTGTTCAGGCAGCTGCTTATCTTGTGGGTGCTGTGGCTGATGATAGATGGCGGTTGGGATCAAACCATTATTGGTTTCAGCACGGTGACGCCTGTCGCAGGCGTATCGATTGCAGTGTTCAGTGGCGCTGTGCTTTTTTCAGCCGTCGCGATGGCGTTGATGACGATACTCGATATTTATGTGGCGCTGCGAACGCCTGCCGTGCCCGAGAACACTGTGCATTTTCGAACTTCGGTCGACACCGTTGACGATGTCTGAGCGCTGATGCCGACTTACCTATGCAAATGAACAGCCCGCGATTGCGAGCCTGCCGGCAACGCAGTGCGCTGCCAGATCTAAACCAATAACAGGTACACATGACCGTATTTATTTTCGTAGCCACCTTGCTGGGTTTTATGGCGTTCGGCGTGCCGATCGCGTTCGCCTTGTTGTTGAGCGCGATTGCGCTTATGTTCCATCTTTCCTTTTTCGACCCGCAGATCATTGCACAGAACATGCTGACCGGCGCGGACAATTTCTCGCTGATGGCGGTGCCTTTGTTCATGCTCGCGGGCGAGGCCATGAATGCGGGCGGAATGTCGCGGCGCATGGTGCATCTGGCGGCGTCTTTCGTCGGGCATATCAAGGGCGGGTTGGGGTATGTTGCCATCATGGCGAGCGTATTGCTGGCGGCGCTGTCGGGTTCGGCGGTGGCCGATGCGGCGGCGCTGGCAGCGATGCTGGTGCCCATGTTGCGCAGTCGAGGGTACGACATGAATCAGGCGACAGGCCTGATTGCCGCGGGCGGCATTATCGCACCGATTATTCCGCCGTCCATTTCCTTCATTATTTTTGGCGTCGCGGCCAATATCTCGGTCACCAAGCTTTTTATCGCGGGCATTGTGCCGGGGCTCTTGATGGGGCTGACGCTGGTGACCGTGTGGGCATTCATCTCGTCCCGCTCCAAAACCATGCAGTCGTCGCCGAAAGAGAGCTGGACGGTGCGCAGCAAAGCGTTCAGGGATTCATCCTGGGCACTGCTGTTGCCCATCATTATTATCGGTGGGTTGCGGGGCGGTATTTTCACACCGACCGAGGCCGCCGCAGTGGCAGCGGTCTACGCCTTGTTTGTCGGCATGGTTGTCTATCGCGAAATTACCTTCAAGTCATTGTTCCCGCTGTTGGTCAATGCCGCCATGACAACCGCCATCGTGATGTTTCTTGTTGCCGCGGCGCTGGTTACGTCTTACATGATCACGCTGGCCGACTTGCCTCAGGCGATTATTGAAATGTTGGGACCCTTGGTGGATTCGCCGACGCTTCTGATGTTCACTCTGGTCATTCTGCTGACGCTGATCGGAACGGCCATGGATCTTACGCCCACCATATTGATTCTCGCCCCGGTGCTGATGCCCGTGGTGGAAAAGGCCGGCATAGATCCCACGTACTTTGGCGTGATATTCATCATGGTCGGCTGCGCCGGCCTGCTGACACCGCCGGTCGGTACGGTACTGAATGTGGTTTGCGGCGTGGCCCGCGTTCGAATGGAAGACATCATCAAGGGCGTGTGGCCATATGTGCTGGCGTATACAGCGCTGATCACGCTTATGGTGATTTTTCCGGAAATCGTTCTGGCGCCGTTGCGCTGGTTTTATTGAGTGTTTTTTTTCGAGGATGGAATGGCATGACAGTCAGATCTGCAATGAAAACAACGTTGGGGCTCAAGAGCATGATGCTGGGCCTGGCCACCGTGGCTGCCATGGGTCTGGTCGCCCATGATGCGGTCGCCAAGGATATCAAGACGCGCATCATCCGCTTCGGCTATGGCTTGGCCGACAGCAGCCCCACCGGCAAGGCAACGCGCTTTTTTGCCGAGGAGGTAGGGCGTCTGAGCGACGGCAAGATGAAAGTAAAAACCTATGGCAATGGCGCGCTGGGGTCCGACGAGCAGATGCAGAATGCGCTAATCGGCGGATCGCAGGAAATGACGTTTGTCTCCACGGCGCCGCTGGCCGGCATGGTCAAGGAGTTCGGCGTATTTGATCTTCCCTTCCTGTTCGATAACGAGAAGGTGGCCGACGCGGTGCTGGACGGGCCGGAGGGGCGCAAACTGCTGGACACGCTGCCGCCCAAGGGGTTGATCGGGCTGTTGTATTGGGAGAATGGTTTCCGGAACATCACCAATTCCAGGCACGAAATCAACAAGGCGTCCGATCTGAACGGCATCAAGCTGCGCGTGATGCAGAACCAGGTGGCGCTGAGCGTGTTCAACGGATTGGGCGCCAATGCCATTCCCATGCCGTTCACCGAATTGTTCACCGCGCTGGAAACCAAGACCGTTGATGGACAGGAGAACCCGCTGAGCACCATACAGACCAGCAAGTTCTACGAGGTCCAGCCATACCTGACGATTTCCAATCACGTTTACACGCCATTTGTGCTTCTGGCGTCCAAGCGCTGGTGGGACGGGTTATCGACAGACGAGCAAGCGGTTATCGAGGAAGCGGCCAAGCGCTCACAGGCATTTCAACGCAAAGTAAGTCGGGAAGGCGATGTGGCAGCGCTGGCCTACCTCAAGGAACATGGCGTCAAGGTGTCCGAGTTTTCCACAGCGGAGAAGGAAGCCATCCGCGAACAACTGGAGCCTATTGTCTCCAAGCTGAAGCAGGAAATCGGGCCCGAGACAGTAGACGCTGTGTTGGGTGCGGCCCAAGAGGCATCCAAGTCCTGAGCGCCTTTTTCTGAAAGCATCCTGGTGTTGCCAGGATGCAGCGTGTTTCAAGATGCCGTGCCCGCCGGGCGCGGGCACACTCACGTGCCCGGCCGATGATGGCTATTGCGCTGTGCATCCGATTTTAGAAAGGTCTATTCACATGTCAGAGTCAGAAAAACCCATGCTGCGCAGTCGCAGGTGGTTCGACAATCCAGCCGATCCCGGCATGACGGCGTTGTACATCGAACGCTACATGAATTACGGCATCACCCGAGAGGAGCTGCAATCGGGCAAGCCTATTATCGGCATTGCACAGACCGGCTCAGATCTGTCGCCTTGCAACCGCCACCATCTTGAACTGGCGTCGCGAGTACGCGATGGCATTCGCGATATGGGCGGCATCCCGCTTGAGTTCCCCGTACACCCCATTCAGGAAACCGGAAAACGTCCGACCGCTGCGCTGGACCGTAATCTGGCTTATCTTGGCCTGGTCGAAGTGTTGCATGGCTATCCGCTGGACGGGGTCGTGCTGACGACAGGATGTGACAAGACGACACCAGCCTGTCTCATGGCGGCGGCCACCGTCAATATTCCGGCCATTGTCTTGTCTGGCGGGCCGATGCTGGACGGATGGTGGCGCGGCAAGCTGGCCGGCTCGGGCACTGTTGTTTGGGATGCGCGCAAGCGATTGGCGGCGGGTGAAATCGGTTATGAAGAATTCATGAGCAATGTGGCGTCGTCAGCGCCGTCGACAGGTCATTGCAACACCATGGGCACCGCGCTGTCGATGAATTCCCTGGCTGAGGCGCTGGGCATGTCTTTGCCCGGCTGCGCGGCAATTCCGGCACCATACCGCGAGCGCGGCTGGATGGCGTATGAAACCGGCCGGCGCATTGTGGGGATGGTGCACGAAAATCTTCGGCCTTCAGACATCATGACCAAGCAGGCGTTCGAAAATGCGGTTGTCGCCGCAGCAGCGCTGGGCGGCTCTTCCAACTGCCCGATCCACATGATCGCCATCGCGCGGCACATGGGGGTGGATCACACCCTGGACGACTGGCAGCGTCTGGGGCCCTCGATCCCTTTGCTTGTCGACTGCCAGCCGGCAGGCCGCTTTCTTGGCGAAGCATTTCACCGCGCGGGTGGCGTTCCCGCGGTAATGAAGGAGTTGCTGGATGCCGGAAAGCTGAATGGCGACGCCATGACGGTTACGGGTAAAACCCTGGCGGAAAATCTGCGGAATACAGGCCAGCCCGACCGGGAAGTCATTCGCGCATGGGATCAGCCTCTCAAAGCGGATGCCGGCTATATCGTATTGAGCGGCAACTTGTTCGACAATGCCGTCATCAAGACAAGCGTGATCGACGAAGCCTTCCGCAAGCGGTTTCTGTCCGACCCGGAACGCCCCAATGTTATGGAGCTGAAGGCCATTGTGTTCGAAGGGCCCGAAGATTATCACGACCGGATCGAAAACCCTGATCTGGGCGTCGATGAGCACAGCCTGCTGGTCATCCGCAACGCGGGCCCGGTAGGATATCCGGGTGGCGCCGAAGTCGTGAACATGCAGCCACCGGCAGCGCTGATGGCGCGCGGTATAGATACGTTGCCCACAATGGGCGATGGCCGGCAGAGCGGTACATCCGCCAGCCCGTCCATTCTCAATGTGTCGCCAGAGGCGGCCGTGGGTGGTGGCCTGGCCTTGCTGCAAACCGGCGATAGGGTACGCATCGACCTGAACGAGCGTCGCGTCGACGTACTGATTCCCGATGAAGAGCTGGCCCGGCGCAAGGCAGCATGGACGCCGCCCGATCTCAAGAACCAGACGCCCTGGGAGGAAATCTATCGCGGTATGGTGGGCCAGCATGGCACAGGCGGCTGTCTGGAAGCTGCCACCAAGTATATTAAGATCATTGAGCAGCGCGGAGAATCGCGCAACAATCACTAAATCCGGTCGTCGTCGGCCCGGCACAGACGGTGCCGCCGATTATCCCGGTTTTCCACTCGCATCAGAATTGGATACACATGCTCTCTTCAATTCATCACTCTGCGCGGCGGGTATTGCCGCAGGATGGCCTGGACGCCTTTCGGGCGCATTTTGGCGACAGATTCATTACATCGGAAGCCGTGAGGCAACACCATGGCACGGACGAGTCACCCTATCCCGTCTGCCCGCCAGAGGCCGTGATATTTCCCCGGGATATTGACGATGTGGTGGCAGCGGTGAAACTGTGCAATCAATACAGCGTGCCCATCATCCCGTTTGGTATTGGCTCCTCGCTCGAAGGCCATGTACTTCCGATAGAAGGCGGTATCACCCTCGATTTTGCGGAAATGAACAAAGTCCTGGCCATCAATGCCGAAGACTTCACCGTGACTGTCCAGCCGGGCGTCATCCGCACGCAGTTGAACGATGAAATCCGGCATACAGGTCTGTTTTTCCCCATTGATCCGGGTGCGCACGCGAGCATAGGCGGCATGGCGGCTACCCGCGCGTCTGGCACGAACGCCGTGCGCTATGGCACGATGCGCGAAAACGTGGTGTCGCTCAAGGTCGTTACGGCTAATGGCGAGGTTATCCGCACCAGCAGCCGTGCCCGCAAGTCATCGGCCGGCTATGATCTGACCCGGCTGTTTGTGGGAAGCGAAGGCACGCTGGGCATTATTGTCGAGGTTACGGTGCGGGTGTATCCCCAGCCGGAAGCGGTTACCGCGGCCATCTGTAACTTTCCTTCGCTATCTGCCGCCGTGCAGTCCGTGATCGAGATCATGCAGAGTGGCGTGGCGATTGCCCGGGTTGAATTCATGGACCAGCGTACCGTTGCGGCGGTCAACCGATACAGCAAGCTGGGGCTGAAAGAAACGCCGTTACTACTGTTCGAATTTCATGGCAGCCAAACAGGCGTGCAGGAACAGGCGGAAGTCGTACAGGAAATCGCCCGTGACAACGGAGGCATGGATTTTGAATGGGCCGAACGCCCCGAGGATCGCACGCGTTTGTGGACGGCGCGCCATAATTCGCATTATTCCGGTCTGCAGCTCAGGCCTGGCTCTCGCAGCGTGGCCACCGACGTGTGTGTGCCGATCTCCCGGCTTGCGGAGTGCGTCACACAAACCGCGGCTGATCTCGAAGGCATGCCTTTTCCGTACACGATTGTCGGGCATGTGGGCGACGGCAACTTTCACGTGCAGATGCTGATAGACCCGGACAGCGAAGACGAGTGGGAAAAATCCGAGCAGATCAATCGCCGTCTGGTCAGCCGCGCCATACAGATGGATGGCACGTGCTCGGGCGAGCATGGCGTGGGCATTCACAAGATGGCGTTTCTGAAGGAGGAGCATGGGGAAGCCGCGCTCCAACTCATGCGGCTTGTCAAACACGCCTACGATCCCAACAATATCTTCAACCCGGGCAAGTTGGTGTCTTGGCAGGCGTAAGGGGAAACAGCGCGGCCAGGATGATATGCGCTCCGCTCACTGATAGGCCGAACGAATTGAAGAATGCAGGTACCCGAAATAATGGAACATTCAGCAGATAAGAACAGCGTCGTGAATATGTCCGCCCAGCACGCGCAGACTGGCTCGGGCAGCGGTGAGGACCATCTTGACGCGGTGCAGATAGATGCGCGCTACAAAGGCTACCCGACTGCTGCCGAGCCGTGCGCAATCTCGAACATTGCAAAGCAAAGCTGGAATCTCTATCGAGACGACCTTCCTTATCCCGTCGCCGTTCTGAAGGAAGACGCGTTGAGCCACAACCTTGCCTGGATGCAGGCCTATGCGGCGCAACACGGTGTCGATATTGCGCCACACGGAAAAACCACAATGTCGCCGCAGATTTTCCGCCGTCAACTCGCTGCCGGCGCGTGGGGTTTGACGTTCGCCACGGTTTTTCAGGTGCAAGCAGGGGTGCGGGCCGGTGCGCGGCGCATCATCATTGCCAATCAGGTGTTGGCGCGTGCAGATCTGGATGCGCTCGCCGCAATACTGGCGCGCCATGAAGACCTGACCATCTGGTTTTTGATCGATTCGGTGGCGCAAATCGACTGCATTGAAGCCTGGGCGGCAAGCAGCAAGGCCTCTGTGACGTTCGACTGTCTGCTTGAGGTCGGTGCGGCGGATCAGCGTACAGGGTGCAGAACGCGCGAGCATGCACTCGCCGTCGCGCAGCGGGCCAAGTCCTGCCCAGTGCTTCGCCTCGGTGGCATAGCGTGCTATGAAGGCGGACTCGCTCATTGCGAGCTTGAGAACGACCGTGAACGCGTTGGCGCCTTCATGGACATCGTGCGCGATATCGCGATGGCACTGGATGAGGCAGGATTGTTCGTTGCGCCTGAGATTATCGTCAGCGCAGGTGGTTCTGCGGTGTTTGACCTTGTTCTCCCGGCGATGGCGGTGAAGCTGTCTCGCGCGGTGCGGGGCGTGTTGCGCTCGGGTTGCTACATTACGCACGACCATGGCTTCTATCGCCACATGCTGCATAACGTGGAGCAGCGCCAGGGCCTGGACGCCAGCTTGCGACCGGCCCTGGAAGTCTGGTCCATGGTCCAGTCCACCCCTCAGCCCGGCTTGGCGATTTTGACCTGCGGTAAACGGGATATTTCCTTTGACCTGGCCTTGCCTGTCGTTGTCAGCCATGTGCCACGCGGGTGTTTGTCGGGGGCGCCTGCGCCGCAAGGCTGGCTTATTGACGCCCTGAATGACCAGCATGCTTATCTGCGGTACGATCCCGACGGGGCGGCGCCCGAGGTAGGCGATCGTGTTGTGCTTGGCATGTCGCATCCTTGCACCACCTTCGACAAATGGGCCTGGCTGCCGGTCGTCGATGGGCAGGGAAATGTCGTGGATGCCGTCACGACCTGTTTCTAAGAGGTGGGAATGGCATCGCGCTCCTTGAGGAGCCTGCCAGGCTTCCGAACACGGGCGCGTACGCCTTGCGCTGCGAAGCTGCTTTCACGGGGAAGGCATTGCTGGATACTTGTCGACCTGTCAGCCGGTTCAGACGGCCAGGGCACGAACCGGTGACGCGTTCCTGTTAGCACGAATACCAGTATAAATGCTCGTCTTGTCCTGGGAAATGATACTGGCATAATAGTTCGCATACAGGGTAAACAGGGGTGTTGTCACCGTTTGTCTGCCCGCGAACCCACCTTTGGCTATCCAGGAATCCATCATGCCCCAAACCTTGTACGATAAACTCTGGCGCGCGCACGTCGTGCACCAGGAGTCAGACGGCACCTGTTTGCTGTATATAGACCGCCATCTGGTGCACGAGGTCACCAGTCCGCAGGCCTTTGAAGGGCTGGCGCTTGCGGATCGCAAGCCATGGCGCGTCAGCGCCAATCTCGCCGTGGCGGATCACAACGTGCCCACCACGGCGCGCAACGAAGGCATTACCGATCCGATATCGCGCCTGCAGGTTGATACGCTCGACGACAACTGCGAAAAATACGGCATTACCGAGTTTCGCATGAACGACAAGCGCCAGGGCATCGTGCACATCATTGGGCCTGAGCAAGGCGCAACCCTGCCTGGCATGACGGTCGTCTGCGGTGATTCCCATACCAGCACGCACGGCGCGGTGGGCACGCTGGCCTTTGGCATTGGCACGTCCGAGGTCGAGCATGTGCTGGCTACGCAAACGCTGCTCATGAAAAAGAACAAGAATATGCTCATACGGGTCGAAGGCAAGTTGCCCGCTGGCTGCACGGCCAAGGACGTCGTGCTGCATATCATCGGCAAGATCGGTACGGCAGGCGGCACGGGCCATGCCATCGAATTTGCCGGCAGCACCATACGCGAACTGTCTGTCGAAGGCCGGATGACCGTCTGCAATATGGCGATTGAAGCCGGAGCGCGTTCAGGCATGGTTGCGGTAGACCAGAAAACCATCGACTACTTCCGTGGGCGTCCTTATGCGCCTACCGGCGTGCTATGGGATCAGGCTGTGCAGTATTGGCGCACGCTGCACTCAGACGAGGGCGCAAGCTTTGATCGTGTCGTCGACATCGATGCACGCGAAATCGTGCCGCAGGTTTCCTGGGGCACCTCGCCCGAAATGGTGCTGCCCGTCGACGCTCGCGTACCCGATCCCGACAAAGAAAAAGACGACGTACGCCGCAGCGGCATGGAGCGCGCGCTGCAATACATGGGGCTCAAACCGAATACGCCGATTACCGATATTCGCATTGATCGGGTCTTTATCGGATCCTGTACCAATGCCCGTATCGAAGACTTGCGGGCTGCGGCGGTGGTCGCGCGCGGAAAGCGCGTTGCCTCGTCCGTCAAGCAGGCGATGGTGGTGCCTGGCTCCGGGTTGGTCAAGGCTCAGGCCGAGAAAGAAGGGCTGGACAAAATCTTTACCGAGGCGGGCTTCGAATGGCGCGAGCCGGGTTGTTCGATGTGTCTGGCGATGAACGCCGATCGTCTCGAGCCCGGCGAACGTTGCGCCTCAACGTCCAATCGCAACTTTGAAGGGCGTCAGGGCCAGGGAGGGCGTACCCATCTGGTCAGCCCGGCGATGGCGGCCGCTGCGGCCATCGCAGGCCATTTTGTCGATGTACGCAATTTAGGATAGGACGCATCATGCAAGCATTTACCCAACACACCGGCCTGGTCGCACCGCTTGATCGCGAAAACGTCGATACCGACCTCATCATCCCCAAACAGTTTCTGAAGTCCATCAAGCGTACAGGCTTCGGCCCCAATCTGTTCGACGAATTGCGTTATCTGGACCATGGCGAACCCGGCATGGACAACAGCAAGCGTCCGCTCAATCCGGATTTTGTGCTCAATCAGCCGCGCTACGACGGGGCGTCCATTTTACTGGCGCGCAAGAATTTCGGCTGTGGTTCAAGCCGTGAACATGCGCCCTGGGCGCTGACGCAATATGGCTTCAGAGCCATTATTGCGCCGTCCTATGCCGATATTTTCTTTAACAACAGCTTCAAGAACGGCCTGCTGCCGATTATCCTGCCCGAATTGCAGGTAGCGCGCCTGTTTGACGAGGTCAAGGCCTTTCCGGGCTACAAGCTGACCGTTGATCTCGAGCGTCAAGTGGTGCTTGCCCCGGACGGCCGGGAGCTTGCTTTTGACATCGAGCCGTTCCGCAAGCATTTGCTGCTCAATGGCCTGGATGATATCGCGCTGACGCTGCAGAAGGCAGACATGATCCGGGCGTTCGAGGCCGAGCGTCTGGCCCGTCATCCCTGGCTGGAGTCCCGGCCCATCGCCTGACACGGCCCAACCAGCCCGCGCCATCCGGTGCGCAAGCCGGACGGGCTGTGAAGTTGCCCGCCCGATACTCTCTTTATACCTATCTGGATACGTTTAATGACTCACAAAATCGCAGTGTTGCCTGGCGACGGCATCGGCATAGAAATCACTGAGCAGGCCCAGCGCGTGCTGAGCGCGCTCGGCCTGGCACTGGAAATGGAATCCGCGCCAGTGGGTGGTGCCGCCTATGATGCGCTCGGCCATCCTTTGCCGCCTTCCACGCTGGCACTGGCCAAGGCGTCCGATGCCGTGCTGTTTGGCGCTGTGGGCGACTGGAAATACGACAGTCTTGAGCGCGCATTGCGTCCCGAGCAGGCCATTCTCGGGCTGCGCAAAGCCTTGGGGCTATTTGCCAATCTGCGTCCCGCCATTCTTTATCCCCAACTCGCCAACGCGTCGTCGCTCAAGCCTGAAATCGTGGCGGGCCTGGACATACTGATCGTGCGCGAATTGACCGGCGACATCTATTTTGGACAGCCGCGCGGCGTGCGTACAGTCGAGGAAGGAGCGTTCAAGGGCGAGCGCCAGGGCTTTGACACCATGCACTATGCCGAGTCCGAGGTGGGTCGCATTGCTCATGTGGCGTTTCAGGCCGCCAGCAAGCGCAAAAAACGTCTGTGCAGTGTCGATAAGGCCAACGTGCTTGAAACATCCCAATTCTGGCGCGACATCATGATCGAAGTGGCCAAGGAATATCCGGAGGTCGAACTCAGCCATATGTATATCGATAACGCAGCCATGCAACTGGTTCGCGCTCCCAAGGCGTTCGATGTGGTGGTCACCGGCAACCTGTTCGGCGATATTCTGTCAGACGAAGCCGCTATGCTCACCGGGTCTATCGGCATGCTGCCCTCGGCTTCCTTGAACGCGTCGAATCAAGGGCTTTACGAGCCCAGCCACGGGTCAGCGCCCGATATCGCCGGCAAAAACATGGCAAATCCGCTGGCAACCATACTGTCGGCCGCCATGCTGTTGCGTTATTCCCTCAACGAGGCCGCCCAGGCCGATCGCGTAGAAGCCGCTGTACAGGCTGTTCTTGAGCAAGGATTGCGCACTGCGGACATCTACGAAGAGGGCACAGTCAAGGTTTCTACCAGCGAAATGGGCGATGCGGTGCTCAAGGCTTTACACTAGAATGATATTTCTGAATAGTTTTTACGAGTGACAGTTACATGAGCCAAGCAGTGGGTTTGGTCGGCTGGCGCGGCATGGTGGGTTCCGTCCTCATGCAGCGTATGCGCGACGAAGGCGATTTTTCTCTTTTTCAGCCAGTATTCTTTTCCACCAGCAACGCCGGTGGTAAAGCGCCTGCCTGGGCAGACGGTGCGGACACGCTGCTGGATGCCTACGACATCGGCGCGCTCAAGAAGCTGCCTATCATCGTTACGGCTCAGGGGGGAGACTACACAACCGCAGTCTATCCCAAGCTGCGTGCCGAAGGCTGGGATGGCATCTGGATCGATGCGGCCAGCTCGCTGCGGATGGCAGATGACGCCATTATTGTGCTGGATCCAGTCAATCGACCGGTCATTGATGCAGCCCTGAACCGGGGCGTCAAGAATTTCATTGGCGGCAATTGCACGGTCAGTTGCATGCTGATGGGCCTGGCCGGGCTGTTCAATCAGGATGTTGTCGAATGGATGACGAGCATGACCTACCAGGCGGCCTCGGGCGGGGGGGCGCAGCACATGCGCGAACTGCTCACCCAGTTCGGTGAGCTCAACAGCGCGGTCAAGCCATTGCTCGACGACCCGGCCTCCGCCATTCTGGAGATCGACCGGGGCGTGCTTCAGGCCCAACAGGATCCGGCCCTGCCGGCAGGGCATTTTGGCGTGCCGCTGGGCGGCAACCTGATCCCCTGGATCGACAAGGATCTCGGAAACGGCGTTTCCCGAGAAGAGTGGAAGGCCGAAGCCGAAACCAACAAGATTCTGGGTCGGGGCGCAGGCTTTGGCACGCCCGCCACACCGATCGATGGTTTGTGCGTGCGCATTGGCGCCATGCGTTGCCATAGCCAGGCGCTCACAATCAAACTCAACCGAGATGTGCCGCTGGATGAAATCAGCGATATGCTGCGCGAAGGTTCAAAGTGGGCCAAAGTGATCCCCAACGAGCGCGATCCCAGCATGCAGGAGCTCACGCCCGTCGCCGTAACCGGCACGCTGGACATTCCCGTCGGCCGTTTGCGCAAGATGTCGATGGGTAAAGATTATCTCAGCGCCTTTACGGTGGGCGACCAGCTCCTGTGGGGCGCTGCCGAGCCACTGCGCCGCATGCTGCGAATTTCCTTGGGCGAACTCTAAAAATTATGGTCAGGTACGGGTCCACGTCGCCATCTAACTCACCGTCTATCGCATCGGTATGCAACGTCAAACCGTGGATTGTCGCGTTGTCGGCGGCACTTGCGTGTCAGGTTTCGATGGCCGCGACGCTAGGGCATTCCAGGCTGGTGTCGGCTCTGGGTCAACCCTTGCGCATAGACGTTCAGGTTGCAGGCCTGGCGCCTGCCGACGTCGGCAAGCTTGCCGCCAGTCCCGCGCCGCAGTCAGACTGGCTCGCGGCAGGCCTGGTACCTCCCGTGGACCTTGCCAGTCTCAAGCTGAGCGTGGCCGACGGCTATACCCGCGGCAGCAAAATCATACAGGTGCGCTCCAGCCAGGCGTTCGACAAGCCGGTGGCCGACCTGCTGCTGGATGTCAGCACGCCGTCGGGGCAGCAGCGATATCAGGTCAGTCTGCTCACGCGCAGCCAGTCCGCCGCACCTCAGCCAGTTTCGGGCGCAGACGTGGGCGGCGGGGCCGGCGGGCAGGGGGGCTACACCGCCAAAGTCGCCGATGCGCCATCCATTCGGGTGCGCCGCGGCGACAATATGTTCAAGATTGCCTACAAACATGCAGTCAAGGACGTCACCGTCTACCAGATGATGATGGCGCTTCAACGCGCCAATCCGCAAGCTTTTATTGAAGAGAACATCAATCTCGTCAAGGCTGGCGCTACGCTCAAAATGCCAGATATGGCCGCGCTGACGGCCATATCAGATCGAGAAGCCAGGCGGCTCTTCCAGGAGCAGGCGCAAGCCTTTGCGCTCTATCGGCAGCGGCTGGCCGCGGGCGTCGGCGCTGTAGGCGACAAGGATGCGGCAGCGTCCGGCGTGGTTTCTGCGGGCGGCGAAGGGCCTCTGGCCGACGACGCTGACAAGGGCCCGCGCGATCAACTGCGGCTGTCGGAAAAGGCCGAAGACGGAAATGCAGACGACAATGCCGCCACCCGGGCCAATATCGACGAATCCGTCCAGCGCGTCTCTCAGCTCGAAGAAAATGTCCAGCATCTTAACGAGGCCTTGCAAGCGCAGGGTGGTGCGGCGAGCAGCCTGCTGATGGAAGGCGCCCGGACGCTGTCCGAAACTTTGACCGCATCCGCGAACTCTACCAGCACGGCGGCAGAGGCTGAAGGCGGCAACCAGGTCAATGACCCGGCGGCGGTCCGTTCGAATGGCCGTCCAGGCCAGCCCAACGCCGCTGCCGATCATGCTGGTGCGAACGGGGTGTCAGGTCAAGCGCCTGCCGCTGCGTCAAGCGCAGGCGGGGGCGTCGGCGATGGCGCTGGGTCTGGTGGTACAGCGGGTGATGGCACTGCTGGTGGCGCTGCTGCTAGTGGTTCTGCTTCTGGTGGTGCTGCTTCTGGTGGCACTGCATCTGGTGGAAAAGCATCTGATGGAACTGCAGCGGGTGGAACTGCAGCGGGTGGAACTGCAGCGGGTGGAACTGCAGCGGGTGGAACTGCAGCGGGTGGAACTGCAGCGGGTGGAACTGCAGCGGGTGCCGGACCCGCGACTGCAGCGCCAGGCGCCGCGCCGCGTGACGCTGCTGCCAGCGACGCTGCGCCGGGCGCTGCGAATAACGGTAGTGCAGCAGGCAATGATGCGCCGTCCGCCGCGACCAGCACCGATGCCGTCAACGGCCAGGCTGGCAGCTCAGAAGGTCGTGCAGGCTCCTCAAATGGCAATGCAGCGGCTGCTGCAGCAGGGGGGGCGGGCCCGGGTGTCGGGTCGGATGATCGCACGTCGTCTGCAAGCGGACAGGGCGCAGATGGTTCCACCGCATCCTCTTCAAACTCCGCAGGCGCAGAAGGCTCGGCGACGGCGCCAGACGAAAACTCTACTAAGGCAGGGCAAACCGTGTCGTGGTTCCAAGAAAATGCGCTGGGTGTGATTACCGGCATTCTGGCGCTTATTGTGCTCATCATCGCGTGGCTGCTGCGTCGAGTTAATGCGGCGCGCAGCGATGGGCGAGACGGTGTCATTACCGAAGCTATGGTTCAAGAAAAACTGGATCAGATCAATCTGGATCTGGAAGGGCCCGGCGACCCTACGCGCACCCCGCGCCAATAGGTTCTCATGGCGCGTGTTGCCCTGGGCCTTGCATACGACGGCAGTCCCTGGCTGGGATGGCAAACCCAGCCAGGCGGCCGCACTGTGCAGGACACGCTGGAGTCGGCACTGTCCCGGTTCCTGGCTCGCCCGGCGTCCACGATTTGCGCAGGGCGCACCGATACAGGTGTTCACGCCTTTACTCAGGTCGTGCACTTGGACACCGATGTTGTCCGGCGGCCAGAATCCTGGGTCAGAGGGCTTAATGCTCTCTTGCCAGACAGTATTGCGATCCAATGGGCGCAGCCGGTATCGGATGAATTCCATGCCAGGTTCTCCGCAACGGCGCGTACCTATATCTATGTCATCCGAAATGCCCGCGTGCGCTCTCCTATGTCCCATGGCAAGGTCGGATGGGTGTATCACGCCCTGCAGCTGGACCGCATGCGCAATGCCGCGCAGCGTGTCGTCGGCAAGCATGATTTCAGCAGCTTTCGGTCGTCCGAATGCCAGGCAGCCAGTCCCGTGCGCGAGCTTGCCGCGCTCGATGTTGAGCAATGCGGCGAATATTTCTTTTTCAGGTTTACCGCAAACGCTTTTCTGCATCACATGGTGCGCAATCTAATGGGTGCACTGGTGTATGTCGGCCAGGGCAAGAAAGACGCGGAATGGATGGACGAATTGCTGGCTGCGCGTGATCGGTGCCGCGCCGCCCCGACGTTCTCACCCCATGGCCTGTATTTGGCCCACGTTCAATACCCGGTGCAGTTCGGGCTTCCCATTGCGCAGGCGGGCGCCGCCCTGGCCGCTCATACGGGCATGACTGGCCATTTTGGCTCTGTGTGACGTCCTTAATGCATGTAGGGGCAGATACCGACAGCGCGGCCACTGTGAATCGGATAGAATCTGGAAGTTTTGGCTTGATGCATATTGGCTAACCCGGCCAAGCATGACAGGCCAATCGTCAGCCTGCGTGTGTCACCCGCCACAGGTTTCTGCTGTCCTTCCGAGTGGGGCTCATGAAATTTCTCTTTTCTTTGTCCAGAATAATTGACTACATCAATACTAAAGTCGGGCAATCCGTCATCTGGCTGACGCTGGTCGTTGTGCTGGTAAGCGCTATCAACGCCGTCGTGCGCAAAGTCTTCAGCGTCAGTTCCAATGCATGGCTGGAACTTCAGTGGTATCTGTTTGGCGCGATTTTTCTGCTGGCTGCCGGCTATACCTTTCTGCGCAACGAACATGTTCGGGTGGACGTTCTGTCCCAAATGCTCTCAAAGCGCACACAGATCAAGATCGAAATCTTCGGGGTTATCTTCTTTCTGTTGCCGGCCTGCTGCCTGATATTCTGGCTGTCGTTGCCCTTCTTTTACGAGTCGTTCGTACTGCATGAGCAATCGTCCAATACCGGCGGGCTGACGCGCTGGCCCGTCAAGATTCTGATCCCTATCGGATTCTTTCTGCTTATTCTGGCGGGCGTATCCCATCTCATCAAATGCATTGGATATTTGCGAGGCATGTGTCCCGACCCAACGGCCAGGCCGGAAGGTAAAACCGCCGAGCAGGAACTGGCCGACGAAATCGCGCGCCAGGCAGCGCTGGAAGATAACGCGGGGCACGAAACACTGCACCAGAACAATATCGATACACAGGGCAGGGATCGCTGATCATGGAGTTTTTTATCGACAACCTGGCGCCGATCATGTTCATCAACCTGATCGTGTTCCTGCTGCTGGGTTTTCCCGTGGCATTTTCACTCGCAGCCAATGGCATTCTGTACGGTCTGGTGGCCATTGAGCTTGGCCTGATGCAGCCGGCGCTGTTCCAGGCGTTGCCGCAGCGTGTCTTCGGTATCGTGTCGAACGACACCTTGCTGGCGGTGCCGTTTTTCACGTTGATGGGGCTTATTCTTGAGCGGTCAGGCATGGCCGAGGATCTGCTCGAAACCGTTGGCCAGCTGTTCGGGCCGATTCGAGGCGGCCTCGCCATCGCCGTCGTGGTGGTTGGCGCGATGCTGGCAGCCACCACAGGGGTGGTTTCCGCTTCGGTCATCTCGATGGGGCTTATTTCCCTGCCCATCATGCTGCGCTACGGCTATGACCGCAGGCTGGCAACCGGCGTCATTGCAGCGTCGGGTACCTTGTCGCAGATCATTCCGCCATCTCTCGTGCTCATCATCCTGGCCGATCAGCTCGGCCGTTCCATCGGGGACATGTACCGTGGCGCGATGTTGCCAGGCCTCTTGCTGGCGGGTTCGTATATCGCTTACGTGGTCCTGATGTCGTTCATCAAGCCTACGTATGCCCCTGCGCTGCCACCCGAGGCTCGCCTGTATGACGAAGACAATGGCCGGCGCGGCCTGAGGTCCTTGTTCGCGTTGACGCTTGTGGCGGCGATCGTGGCCTATTTTGCCACACAGCACTATTTCCGCGCGCATACTCAGGTACCCGTGGATGAGCGTGTTGTCATCAGTCTGGTGGCCTGGGGCATTACCGCCCTGGCGATTGCGCTCATCAACCGCATATTTCGCCTGAAACTGCTCTCGCCAATTGCCGAGCGCGTGGTGTTTGTCATGATCCCGCCGCTGGCGCTCATTTTTCTGGTGCTGGGCACGATTTTCATCGGCGTGGCAACGCCCACGGAAGGCGGTGCAATGGGGGCTGTGGGCGCATTGATCATGGCCGTTTCTCGCGGGCGGTTTTCATGGTCGCTATTGCGGCAAGCCATGGAAACCACCACCAAGCTGTCGTGTTTCGTCGTATTCATTCTGGTGGGTTCCACAGTATTCAGCCTGAGTTTCCGGGGCATCAACGGCGATTTGTGGGTAGAGGAACTACTGATTGGCTTACCCGGAGGCGAGTGGGGCTTTCTGATCGTCGTCAGTCTGCTTACTTTTTTCCTGGCATTCTTTCTGGACTTTTTTGAACTCGCCTTCATCATCGTTCCGCTGCTGGGGCCCGTTGCGGACAAGATGGGCATAGACTTGATCTGGTTCGGAGTGCTGCTGGCAGTCAATATGCAAACGTCGTTCATGCACCCGCCTTTCGGATTTGCCTTGTTCTATTTGAGATCGGTGGCGCCGCGCGAAGACTACCGGGATCGCATTACGAACAAACTGATTCCCAAGGTCACCACAGGCCAGATTTACTGGGGATCAGTGCCTTTCATCATGATCCAGATCCTCATGGTGGCGGCAGTGATGGTGTTTCCCGGAATGGTGACACACTACAAGCATGGCGAGAGCCTGGTTGACCCTTCCACTGTCGACTTCGGCAGCGGTGCAAACTATGGCACAGGCATTTATGGTGATTCGGACAATGATGCGGGTGCCGCCTTTCAGTAGGAATAGCAATGCAAAGTGAGTTGTCTGCGCGTACTCGTGTCAAGGTATGCGGCCTGACTCGCCTGCAGGATGTCGATGCCGCCGTGCGGGCAGGCGTAGATGCGGTAGGCCTGGTGCTCTATCCGGGCAGCAAGCGGGCGGTCAGCCTGGCGCAGGCACGTGATCTGCGCAAGGCTGTGCCTGCTTTTGTCAGTGTTGTGGCGTTATTTGTGAATCCCGCGTCGCAAGACGTGGAGGCAGTATTGGAGCACGTCGCGCCAGACATACTCCAATTCCATGGCGACGAGACACCCGGGTTTTGCGCCGGGTTCGGCCACCGGTATATGCGGGCGTTCAGGATAGGCGCACCAGGGCTCGCCACGGCTGATGAAGTGCTGGCAGCTTGTCGCCGCTACGATTCCGCGTGCGCCTGGCTGTTCGATAGCTTTAGCGAAGGTTACGGTGGCAGCGGGCAAGCCCTGGATATCAACTTGCTTGAGCAAGTGCGTAAAGCGCAAGACAGCCGTGCGCTGGTGCTGGCTGGCGGCCTGCGCGCCGAGACCGTCCACGCATCCATTGCACGTGTTCGGCCGTACGCCGTCGATGTCAGCAGTGGCGTCGAAGTCAAGCCAGGGATCAAGTCAGCCGAAAAAATGGCGGCGTTCATGCGCGCGGTACGCGGCGAGCTCCCGGCGCCTTGACGTTGTGCCATCGACGCTTCGTGGCTGCCTTGCTCCGGATCTCCCATTTGCAGGGTAGGGCCGTGTTGCGCTTGGTTTTGCCACCGGATGCGCATGTTGCTTGCCGACACTTGATGTCTATCTGCGGCGCAATAACTGCTGCCATGTCCCCATGGCCAAACGCATACCCATGCCCCGAAATGAGGAAGAGCCTACATTGAACGTGTCTGACAGCTATGGCAAGTGATTGGGGCACAAAAAAACCCGCAAACGCTTATGTGATGCGGGTTATGGGCAGTAATGGACATCTTGTCGATGTCTTGGGAAACGAGGTCTTGGTAGGCAGTACTGGATTCGAACCAGCGACCTCTACGATGTCAACGTAGCGCTCTAACCAACTGAGCTAACCGCCTGAAGAAAGAACGCAATTCTAACCCGGATATTTTTACCTTGTCAAACCGCAGGCACAGGCCCGGATCGATGGCATAGGTGGGCATAGCGAGCCAACATTTACCACGATGAGTGCGCAAAATCTATCCAGGCAACGTCACCGGCGTCATCCTTGCGGCTTTGCGCGAAGTGTTCACGAGTTGTACTCAGGCTTATTCACATGCTGTGTGAATAAGTTTGCTGCGCGCGTCCGTCCTGCAAAAAGGAAAAAGGCCTGATCGCGCCGCGGCTATGAAGCCTCGTTCACGCTATTTGGTCATCACGGATCACGCTTAGCGGGTTGCGGCCCGGCAGGCCGACGATGCGCAAAAACTGGCGATATCTGTCCTGATAAGTGGCCGTAAGGGCTTTTTCGCAACATTGCGCCTGGTTTTCGGCCTGGATATGAACGAATCTGTCGGCCAGTGACGGTGATTTCACCCGTGGGTGTTACACTAAGGAACGAATGTTATATATACCTTTTTCTCCATGAGCACAAACACTACGCGAACTACGACACGGCACCCATGATTGCCGCCGCGTACTGTTTTGTCTGCCTGCTAGCAAAACCAATTTACCGATGACGCGGCCAGGGCCGCGTTTTTGTTTTTTCAGGATGTTTTATGGTTCAGATTACCTTGCCCGATGGCTCGCTGCGCGAGTATCCAGGCCCCGTTTCCGTTAGCGACGTTGCCCACTCCATAGGCACCGGGCTCGGTCGCGCTGCCTTGGCGGGAAGGGTGACGCAGGATGGCGCTGAGCCCCGGTTGGTGGATACCAGCTTCGTCATCGACCGTGACGCTCAGCTGGCTATTGTTACGGCCAAGGATGCCGATGGCCTGGACCTTATTCGTCACTCCACGGCTCACCTGTTGGCCTACGCGGTCAAATCGCTGTTTCCGGATGCGCAGGTCACCATTGGCCCCGTCATCGACAATGGCTTTTACTACGATTTTTCCTATAAACGTCCTTTCACGCCCGACGATCTGGCTGCCATCGAACGGAAAATGGCGGAGCTCGCCAAGAAGGACGAAATCGTTACGCGTGAAGAATGGCTGCGCGACGACGCAGTCAAGTATTTTGAAGGGATCGGCGAGCATTACAAGGCGGAGATCATTGCTTCGATTCCCTCCAACGAGCCCATCAGCCTGTATCGCGAAGGCGATTTCATCGATCTGTGCCGTGGCCCACACGTTCCGTCCACGGGCAAACTGAAGGTCTTCAAGTTGATGAAGGTGGCTGGCGCCTATTGGCGCGGTGACAGCAACAACGAGATGCTGCAGCGCATCTATGGCACCGCCTGGGCCACCAAGGAAGAGCAGGCGGCTTACCTGCACATGCTGGAAGAGGCCGAGAAGCGAGACCACCGCAAGCTGGGTCGTGAACTCGATTTGTTCCACTTTCAGGATGAGGCGCCAGGCTTGATTTTCTGGCATCCCAAGGGATGGACGCTGTGGCAGCAGGTCGAGCAATACATGCGCCGTGTCTATCAGGACAATGGCTACGAAGAGGTCAAGGCGCCGCAGATACTGGATCTTTCCCTCTGGAAGAAAACCGGCCACTGGGATAATTACGCCGAAAACATGTTCACGACCGATTCCGAGAACAGGGTTTATGGCCTGAAGCCCATGAACTGTCCCGGGCATGTGCAGATTTTCAACAGCAACCTGCATTCGTATCGCGAACTGCCGGTGCGTTACGGAGAGTTCGGCCAGTGTCACCGCAACGAGCCCTCGGGTTCGCTGCACGGAATGATGCGTGTGCGCGGTTTCACGCAAGACGACGGCCATATTTTTTGCACAGAGGATCAGCTCCAGGAAGAGTGCGCGGCTTTTACGGCGCTATTGCAGAAAGTCTATGCGGATTTCGGTTTCGACCAGATACTGTATAAGGTAGCCACGCGGCCTGAAAAGCGGATCGGCGCTGACGATGTCTGGGACAAGGCTGAAAAGGCCTTGATGGACAGCCTGGATCACACCGGCTGTGAATACGAAATTTCGCCAGGCGAGGGCGCCTTCTACGGCCCCAAAATTGAATACACACTCACGGATGCCATTGGCCGTCACTGGCAGTGCGGCACTATTCAGGTGGATTTTTCCATGCCGCAGCGTTTGGGCGCCGAGTATGTTGACGCAAGTGACCAGCGTCGCACCCCTGTCATGCTGCATCGTGCCATACTGGGTTCGCTTGAGCGGTTTATCGGCATGCTCATCGAGAATCACGCTGGCGCCATGCCTGCATGGCTTGCGCCGCAGCATGCCGTGGTGTGCTGCATTTCAGAAGCGTCTGCAGAATATGCCTCTCAAGTTGCCCTAAGCCTGAAAAAACAAGGGTTTAGAGTTGATTCTGATTTGCGTGGTGAAAAAATCACCCGTAAAATTCGTGAACATAGCATGCAGAAGTTGCCATATATATTGGTGGTAGGCGAAAAAGAGCGCGAATCCGGCAATGTGGCAGTACGTGGCCGTGGCGGGCTGGATTTGGGCGTCATGCCTCTTGACCAGTTTTCGGCACGCCTGAAGAACGAAATCGATAACAGGCTGAGCAGCGGCGAAGCTGCTTCCGCCTGACCTTATTCAACAACTAGGAGTCCTAGACATCGCAACCGATAAATCTCATCGCATTAATGGTGAAATCCGTGTCCCGGAGGTTCGCCTCATTGGCACGGATGGTGAACAACTTGGCGTTCTGAAAACCGCCGAGGCTATACGTTTGTCAGAGCAACACGAAGTGGACCTGGTCGAAATCGCACCCAATGCGGTGCCGCCAGTTTGCCGCCTGATGGATTATGGCAAGTTCAAGTACCAGGAGCAAAAGCGCCAGCAAGAAGCGCGCGCCAAGCAAAAGACTATACAGGTCAAGGAAGTCAAGTTTCGTCCCGGAACCGATGAAGGCGATTACCAGGTCAAGCTGCGCAATCTGCGCCGTTTCATCGAAGAGGGCGACAAAGCCAAGGTCACCTTGCGTTTCCGTGGCCGCGAAATGGCCCACCAGGAACTCGGCATGCGCGTACTCGAACGCGTGCGCGACGATCTCAATGAGCTCGTCCAGGTGGAAGCCATGCCCAAGCTTGAGGGGCGTCAGATGGTGATGGTGCTTGCGCCGCGCAAAAAAGCCACGCCAGGCAAGGGCGAGTCCGCTTCCTGATCCGATTGTCTATTCATGGCAACGCCGGCCTGACGCCGGCGTCGCAACGCACGCGGGTGTCCTATGCACGTCTTGTTTGTGATCGACCCCTTGTTGTCCTTGAAGGCATACAAGGATTCATCTGTGGCGATGATGCAGGCGTTGGCTGCACGTGGCCATCAGCTTAGTGTCACCCATCAGGGCGACCTTTATATTGACGAAGGTATAGTCAAGTGCGTTGCAGCCGGCATCGAACTGGTGGCGGGGGCAGATCTGCACGGCCATGCATGGTGGCGTCAGCGGGCCGAAGCCGCCGAGCGTCCTCTGCCGGATTTCGACGCCATCGTGATGCGCAAGGATCCTCCCTTCGATATGGAGTATGTGTATTCCACGCATTTATTGGAGTATGCGCAAAAGCAAGGCGCGCGCGTCTTCAATTCCGGCGAGGCGATACGCAATCACCCCGAGAAGCTGGCCATTACCGAATTCGCGTCATTTACGTCGCCGACATTGGTTACGCGCGATATGGCGCGCTTGCGTGCATTCCATGCCAGTCACGGCGACGTTATCGTCAAGCCGCTGGATGGTATGGGCGGAACTGGCATCTTCCGGCTGCGCGATTCGGAGTACAACCTGGGCTCCATTCTCGAGACGCTGACTGACAATGGATCGCGCACAATCATGGCGCAGCGCTATATCCCTGAAATCGTTCATGGCGATAAGCGCATTCTGCTGATTGCAGGCAACGCCGTGCCTTATGCACTGGCGCGCATTCCCCTGGCGGGCGAAACGCGCGGCAACCTAGCCGCCGGCGGCCGGGGTGTGGCACAGGCGCTCAGTGAGCGAGACAAGGAGATTGCCGAGGCAGTCGGCAAGCAACTGGAAGGACGCGGACTGTTGCTGGTAGGGCTTGATGTCATTGGAGATTATGTCACCGAGGTCAATGTGACCAGCCCAACATGTTTTGTCGAAATCACAGAGCAAACCGGCTTTGACGTAGGCGGCTGTTTTGCCGACGCGCTCGAACAGTCGGTGGCGCATCATGGCTAGCATCGTCCTGGTCATGCACGAGCCCTTGGGTGCTGCGTTTGCCGCCTGTGCCGGGCATGTGTTGGGTCAAAGCTCACCGCTCACTGTTTTTGATGTTGCGCCGGATGCGGATCCCGAGGCCGAGGTCACTCGCCTTGCCCGTCTTCTGCAGGAGCAGGGTGATGCGGTCCTGGTGCTGTGCGATATCTACGGCGCGACGCCGTTCAATATCGCGAAGCGAGGCATACGCCTTGCGACGGCTCAAGGCATTGATGCGCATCTTATTACGGGGACAAATCTGTGCATGGTCTTGAAGGCCTTGACCGAACAGCAGGAAAATCCGGATAAACTTAGTGAAAGTGTTCGTCAGGGAGCGCTTCGAGGTATCGTCAGCGCCGACCAGCCTTAGTGGCTGGACACGGCGGTCGTCATCATAAGTATCTAGCTACAAAGAGCCTATGCCTTCTATTGATATCGTGATCAGTAACAAACTGGGTCTGCATGCGCGAGCGGCGGCCAAACTCACGCAACTGGCTGGCAAGTTCGCCAGCGAGATTTTCATTTCTCGAGGCGCGCAGCGCGTCAATGCAAAAAGCATTATGGGTGTCATGATGCTGGCAGCAGGCATGGGCGTAACGGTAAAGGTGGATGCCGCAGGCGAAGACGCTGATGCTGCATTGCGCGATATTCGCGCGTTGTTCGACGGAAAATTTGGCGAGCCAGAGTAAGCTTTCCCCCATTAAGGAATGGCGCATATTCCCATGAAACAAGCACCCTCCCATCTACCATCTGGCATGTGTGCGATGGTGTGCGCCCATGGGCAAGGCGTCGTAAAAGGCTATGCAATAGGCAAGGCTGCGATCATGAGCGCGGCGGCGCTCGAGGTTGCGCATTACAGGATAGCGCCCGAGGACGTCCCGGGCGAATGTGCACGGCTTGAGCAGGCCATGTGCAAGGCCCGTGAAGAGCTCGATGCCATTGCCGCCACGCTGCCCGATGACGCTCCCAGGGAGCTGGGTCCGCTGCTTACCGTGCATAGCCTCCTGCTGGCCGACCCCATGTTGCTGCAGCAGACCTGTGAATTGATCACGGAACGCCACTACAACGCCGAGTGGGCGCTCACCAGCCAGGGTCAACTGCTGTCCGAGCAGTTTGCGCTCATGGATGACGAATATTTGCGTGAGCGTGGTGCTGACATACGCCAGGTCATTGAGCGCATTCTGCGGGTGATGTCCGGGTCAACATCGTTGTTGCCCAGTCTCTACGCCAGCGATGCGGAAGATTCACTGATTGTGGTTGCCCGGGATATCTCACCAGCCGACATGCTTCGGCTGCGCGGTGGGCGCTTTGCTGCCTTTCTCACGGACCTGGGCGGTCCAACCTCGCATACCGCCATTGTGGCGCGCAGCATGAATGTGCCGGCGATCGTCGGTCTTGGGCACTTTCGCGGTCTGGTTCGAGATGGCGACATTCTGGTTGTCGATGGGTTCACTGGTACAGTCTTGATTAATCCGTCGGGGCAGGTATTGCAGGAATATCGCGAACGCCAGGCCGAATACGAGCGAGAGCGTGCCGAGCTGGCCTTGTTGCGTGATGCACCGGCTGTAACGCTCGATGGCATCGTGATCAAACTCGAGGCCAATATCGAATTGCCCGAAGAGGCCGAAGCCGCCAAGAAGGCCGGCGCAGATGGCATTGGCTTGTTCCGCAGTGAGTTTCTGTTCATGGGTCGCTCGGATCTGCCTACCGAAGTAGAGCAATACGAAGCCTATGCAGCGGTCGTCAAGGCGATGGACGGGCGGCCGGTGACAATACGCACCCTGGATATCGGCTCGGACAAAACCCTGGACGGCGACGTGACGGTTGCGACCAATCCTGCACTGGGACTGCGGGCCATACGCTATTGCCTGGCCAAGCCGGAAATGTTTGCCACCCAGTTGCGCGCCTTGCTGCGCGCATCGGTGTTTGGGCATGTTCGCATTTTGATTCCCATGATTTCTCATATTCATGAGGTGCATGCGACGCGGCTGGCTATCGAGTCAGCGTGCCGCGAGCTTGACGCGCGTGGCGTCACCTATGCGCGCAATTATTCCTTGGGAGCGATGGTGGAGATTCCGGCCATTGCAATTGCGATTGAGCCCTTTGTCGAGGCCCTGGATTTTCTTTCTATCGGCACCAACGACTTGATTCAATATACGCTTGCGGTAGACCGTGGCGACTCGGACGTGGCGGACTTATACGATCCGATGCATCCTGCCGTGTTGCGACTGATTGCCCACACGATCAACGCAGGAGAACGCGCCGGCAAGCCGGTTGCCGTATGCGGCGAGATTGCAGGTGATTCCCGTGTCACCCGCATGCTGCTGGGCTTGGGGTTGACTGAGTTTTCCATGCATCCACAGCAGTTGCTTGATGTCAAGAAAGAGGTGCGCCAGGCGCATTCCAACGCGTTGCGTCTCAAGGTCGCCATGGCTTTGAACCGGGCAGAGCGCATTGATCTGGCCACGCTGTCAAGCTAGCAACAGGCCCTGACGGAATCTTCCTGACAAACAGGCTGATGGCACCGCGGCCATCAGCCTGTTTGTTTCTCTTGCTCAGCTACCGGATCTAGGGGTGATAAGCGGTTTCGCCATGTGCGCTGATGTCCAGCCCCTCGCGTTCCTGATCTGCGTTGACGCGCATGCCCCCGCATAGCTTGTCCGCGACAAAGTAGGCGATCAGGGCGGCGATCGCGGACCACGCGATGGTGATGAGCACGCCTTCAAGCTGCAGCCAGACCTGCCAGGGGATGTCGCCCAGGCTATCCAGGCCTGGCCCACCCAAAGGCTTGGCATTGAACACGCCTGTGAGCAGGGCGCCCACGATTCCTCCTACACCATGGATGCCAAATACGTCGAGCGCGTCGTCAGCGCCCAACATGCGCTTCAGGCCATTTACTCCCCATACGCAGGCTGCGCCGGTCGCAAGGCCGATGATGAGAGCCCCGCCAGGCCCGACGAGCCCTGCGGCTGGTGTTATGCCAACCAAGCCTGCGACAGCCCCTGAAACGGCACCCAATAATGAAGGCTTGCCCTTGATCGCCCACTCGACTGCGATCCAGGAGAGTATGCCGCCCGCCGTGGCAATAACGGTATTGAACAATGCGAGAACCGCTGTTTCGTCTGCGGCAAGCGCAGAGCCGGCGTTGAAACCGAACCAGCCTACCCACAGCAGCGAGGCGCCGATCATCGCCATAGGCAGGTTGTGAGGCTGCATGGATTCGCGCCCGTAACCGACGCGTTTGCCCAGGTAGTAGGCCCCTACCAGCGCCGCAACGCCCGAGTTGATGTGCACGACGGTGCCGCCGGCGAAATCCAGGGCGCCCCGCTCAAGCAGAAATCCCCCCGGCCCCCACACCATATGGGCGATGGGGATGTAGGACAGGGTCATCCAGATTAATGTAAACACAAGGACGGCGCCGTAACGGGCCCGTTCGGCGAATCCACCCACGATCAGTGCGCAGGTAATGCCGGCGAAGGTGGCCTGGAACGTGGCAAAGCTCAGCTCGGGAATGCTGCCCGACATGTTGTATGTGCCGGCGCCCAGATCGAGCATGCCGCGAAACAGCGTGCGGGAAAATCCGCCCAGCACGGCCGAGCCATCGGTGAATGAAAGTGTGTAGCCATAGACGAACCAGACCACCAGGACCAGCGCGAATATCGAGGTAACCTGCACCAGCACTGACAATACGTTCTTGGAACGCACCAACCCGCCGTAGAACAGTGCGAGGCCGGGCATGACCATGAACAGTACCAGCACCGTCGAGATGCTTACCCATGCCAGATCGGCTTTATCCATTTTGTACTCCTGAAGAATGCGCGCAAACCTTTTCGTTGTTACGCCACAGAGGTTGTCGATAGAAGGGCGGCGAGCAACTAAAGCGCGTTATCGCCTTGTTCGCCGGTTCGGATGCGTATGGTCTGCTCAATGGTGGTGACGAAGATCTTGCCGTCGCCGATCTTGCCCGTCCGCGCGGCGTTGCATAGACATTCGAGCGCCTGTTCCGTTTGGGCGTCGGACACGGCAAGCTCCAGCCGGAGCTTGGGCAGAAAGTCCACGGTATATTCAGCGCCCCGATACAGTTCGGTATGGCCTTTCTGGCGGCCAAACCCTTTGACTTCGCTCACGGTCATGCCCTGTATGCCGATGTCCGAAAGCGCTTCGCGAACCTCGTCCAGCTTGAACGGTTTGATGATTGCGGTAATTAGCTTCATGGCGGTTCCTGTTGTGGTCGTCGATACAGGTAATGCAATAGCCGTGCCAGTTTTTCGTTGCCCACATTGCGAGTTTCTGGCGCTGCGGGCCGGAAATGCTGCAATGCGGTGCGCCGATCCGCATGAGGTGTGCCAATGTGGTGCGGGGGCCAGAACCGCGCACCAAGCTGGAGCGGGCCATCCCGGGGATGTGCCCGTCAATCCGGGGGAGCCGGCTTTGCACAAATGTGTAACAAGACACGCTCGGCAGACAGCCTTTGTATCTAACTGTATTTGCGCGAAAAACAAGCGAAACTGCGGGACGCCGCCCGTGGCAAGGGACTGAATGAAAATTCAAACCTAAAAAAAATAATTATTGAAATCAGGATTTACACTAGGCTCCTCGCAGAGGCAGCATCGCTGGCTAGAATGGTTTCAGCCAGTTGTAACAAGCTCGCTGCTGAACCGTTAGTCGCACCGGCCTCAGCCAGATCTAATCTGCGACGCTGGATAAGTGAGGTATTTATGAACAAGACTCGTACCCATCTCGCCATCATTGCATTGGCTGCTTCGATGAGCCTGCTCGCGGCATGCTCCAAGGAAGAATCGGATGCTGCGGACACGGGCGCCACAACCACTGAACCCGCACCGGCGACAGAAAGCGCGCCTGCCATACCGCCTGCATCGCCAGATACTTCATCCACTGCGCCAGATACTTCATCTACCGCACCGGACACCTCCTCGACTGCGCCGGATACTTCTTCAGTCACCCCGGCTCCTTCCGCGGCGAACGGCACCAGCACGGAGCCATCCGCCGGTGACCAATTGAAGGCCGACGCCAAGAGCGCAGGCAGCACAATTTCCGAAAAAGCGGGTGACGTGAAGGATGCCGCGGCGGAGAAAGCCCATCAGGCTGGCGAGGCGATTCGTGAGGGCGCCGACAAGGCAGATAAATCCATCCAGGAAAACCTGGGTGATGGCTCGCCCAGCACGGATGAAACGCCGCCTGAAAACCAGGGGTAAGCACAACGCGAGTAGTCGAACTGCGGTCCGGCTAGTCACTGGCAGCCTCCCAATACCGGAAAGTCGTTCCGGAATTGGGAGGCTGTCTGCTATAAACTAGAGGAATTACTGCATCAGGAGGCAGCCATGATCGCCCGCAATGAATGGATTGAAGATTTTCAGAAAAACATATCCGAACTGATTGCCAAAAGCCCCGCCGCCGACATCGAACGCAACATCAAGGCAATGATGGCCCAGACCTTTTCCCGGATGGATCTCGTGACACGCGAAGAGTTTGATGTTCAGGCAGAGATGCTGGAACGGGCCATGACGCGTGTCACGGCGCTCGAATCTCGCATACAGGCCCTGGAAGGCCGGCCAGACACGCCGCTTCAGCAAGGCACTGTCCGCTCCTGACCGCACTGCGGCACGGTCTTGGGCAATGCTGACGGCCGCGTGATGCCCGCCATGGTAGGGCGGGTGCCTGGTATTCCTTATCCCGGCGTATTGATTCGGACATCTTTGGCCAGACCCCATCCCGGGGTCGGTGGCGAAATGACATACTGATTCCCTTTGTTTTCCTGCGCATGTCACAGGCCGACTGTTCTGGCGCTGTGACATGCGCATGGGTTGACGGAGGGGGGCATGTCGCTTGCTGTACTGGCCAGCCGGGCGCTTTGCGGCCTGGAGGGTCACTCGGTTCGAGTGGAAGTTCATGTTGGCAGTGGGCTGCCTACCTTCACCATGGTAGGTTTGCCCAATACAGGGGTGCGCGAAAGCCGCGACCGTGTTCGCTCCGCCATTGTCAGCAGCGGCTACGAATTTCCCCCGGGACGTATCACGGTCAATCTCGCGCCAGCTGATATCCCAAAGGAATCTGGGCGTTTCGACCTGCCGATTGCATTCGGGATATTGCTGGCGTCGGGACAGATCACGTTCGCGGCGCCAGGCGGTGAAGCATCCTTGATCAACTACGTGTTTGCCGGAGAGCTCTCGCTTACGGGGGCTGTCATGCCCGTGGCCGCGCCGCTGGCCATTGCGCTGGCCGTGGCGCGCACCGATCCGCAAGCCATACTGGTAATGCCTCCCGCTTGCGCTCAGGCAGCGGCGCAAGTGCCTGGCCTCAAGGTGCTGGCGCCACCGACCCTGGGGGATCTGGTGGGGCATTTCACAGGCAGCCAGCCCTTGCCCTTTGTTGTGCTGCACAGTCAAGAGGGATGTGAAGTGAGGCAGGGAAGGCGCCAGGCGCTTGCGGGGCGGGAGGCCGCCGATGCGCATGAAGCCCTTGACACACAGTTGGGGCCGGACCACAGCCAGGGCGGGCTTGCTGAGCACGGCGCCGAAGCCTGCCTGTCCGCAGTGCGGGGCCAGCCGTTGGCGCGCAAAGCGCTCGAAGTGGCCGCGGGAGGTGGACATAGTTTATTGATGTCCGGGTCGCCCGGTACTGGCAAAAGCATGCTCGCCCAGCGCCTGCCTGGCATTTTGCCCCGCCTCGACAGATACCAGGCGCTGGAGGCGGTGGCGTTGGCCAATATCGCGGGAGGACAGCAGCCATTCAGCGACCTGCCGCCTTTTCGATCTCCGCATCATACGGCTTCGGTGGCCGCATTGGTGGGCGGCGGGCGTTTTCCGAAACCCGGTGAAATCAGTCTGGCGCACCGCGGAGTATTGTTTCTGGACGAATTGCCCGAGTTCAATCGCCAGGCGCTAGAATCGCTGCGTGAACCACTGGAAACTGGCAAGGTCACCATCGCAAGGGCCAGCCGTACGCTGACCTATCCTGCCAGCTTCCAGCTTGTCGCGGCGATGAATCCCTGCCCTTGCGGGTGGATGGGGCATCCCTTCAAGCCGTGCAACTGTAGCCCTGACGCCGTGCGTCGATATCGCGAGAAAATATCCGGTCCGCTGCTCGACAGAATAGATATTCAGGTGTCTTTACCGCCAGCGGATATAGACTGGCTCAACGCGCCGCCAGGCGAACCCTCGGCACAGGTGCGGGCAAGAGTGCTCAAATGCAGGGAACGTCAGCTGGCACGGCAGCAGTGCGTGAACGCGATGCTGGATGCCAGTCAGATTGACATTCATTGCCGTCTGGAGGCCGATGCGCGGCAAATGCTCAGCCGGGGCCTGGCAAGATGGCGCTGGTCTGCCCGTGTCTTGCATCGCCTGTTGCGCATCGCGCGCACAATTGCAGATTTCGATGACGCCCGCGGGATTGCCGCCGCCCATCTTGCCGATGCCATTCGGCTGCGTCAGCCCTGGGAGACATAGGTGTGGGAACGCCCTCGACACAAAGCTTGGGGTTGGGTCTGGGGTGAGGCGTAAATATTTTCAACATGGCAAAACGTGCCTTTTTGTCACGCATCCAGTATCCTTAGATCCACATGCGGTCAATGCTTGACACTCAGGCGCAGCAACAAGAAAACCACAAGGAGACATTCAATGGCATTGTTAAAGAAAATCTGTTCGGCTGTCGTGGTGGCGGCATTGCCGCTTTCCGTCGCGTTTGCAGATCCTGCCGTCGTCATGGCGCCAGGCGGGGCCGGTGGCGGTTACGATGCCGCTGCGCGGGTGCCGCTGCAGGTCATGCAGGAAGCGGGCATCTTCACGGACGGCGCACAAGTCACCAATAAGGGCGGCGCGGGCGGCACGATAGGCCTTGCGGAATTTGTCCGTACCGCCAAGGGCAACGATAACGCCATCATGTCGATCGGGTCGATTCTGGTCGGCGCCATCATTTTGAACAAGTCACCGGTCTCGCTCGACGACGTTGTGCCCCTTGTGCGGTTGGCTGACGATGCGGGGGCCGTGGCTGTTCCCCCCAACTCTCCCTTCAAAACCATCGAAGACATCACCAAGGCCCTGGCAGATAATCCTGGGGCCAATCCCATCGGCGGAGGGTCTATCGGCGGCGTGGATCACGTGACGGCAGCCTTGCTGGCGCAGGCTGCGGATATCGACCCCAAAACCATCAATTATGTCCCTTACACCGGCGGCGCTGAAATGATTACCGCGCTGGCGGGCGGGCAGTTGAAATTGGCGATTTCGGGCCTGTCCGAGCTCAAGCCCTACGCGGATCAAGGCAGGCTGCGCCTGATTGCGGTCACCTCCGACGAACGGTTGCCAGGTACGGATGTACCCACCCTGAAAGAGTCTGGCCTTGATGTCGTCATTGGCAACTGGCGCGGCATCGTGGGCGCACCCGGGATGTCCGACGACGGCCGCAAAATGTGGTTGGATCGTTTTGAGAAAATGCATGCGACGCCAGAATGGAAAAAGGCGCTCGCGGATCATGAGTGGACAGATGCCTATCTGGCCGGTGATGACTTCGCGACATTTCTTGACGAGGAAAAAGAGCGCCAGAAAGAGGTGCTTGAGTCGGTCGGCCTGATTAAGTAATTGATGATGCCCAAGAAGCAACGCCCCTGGTGGTTGGGGCTGGCTGTGATTGCCATCGGGCTGCTCTGGTTCTTTCAGGGACGCAGTCTGCCTCAGCTCGGTGGTTACGCCGCGCTGGGGCCGGGATTCTTCGTAACCGTCATCGGCGGCCTGATTGTATTGCTGGGCGTCATCCTGCTGGTGCAGATAGCGCGCGGGGAACAATTTACGCCTCAGGACACCGAAAATGCAGAGGCCAATGCGGCGGTTTCCTGGCCTTCATTGTTTTACGCCGCCGCGGCGGCTGCTGTGCCGCTGTTAACCATGCAGCGACTGGGCTTTCCCCTGACCGCCATGTTCTCGTTTGCACTCGTTACACGGGCATTCGGGTCGCGCCGCATTGTGTTCGACTGCTTGATTGGGCTGGTGCTGGGCGTTATCTGCTGGATTGGCTTTTCGAAACTGGGCGTGAACCTGGGGCAGATCATGCCTCTGGTGGAGTGGTGAAATGGACTCTCTGAACGCGTTAATGACCGGGTTCGGCGTTGCGCTGCATCCCATCAACCTGCTCTGGGCACTTCTGGGTTCGGTGCTCGGTACCGCCATCGGCGTATTGCCAGGTATCGGGCCTGCGCTCACGATCGCCTTGCTGCTGCCTGTCACGGTACAGATCGCTCCCACTGCCGCCTTCATTATGTTTGCGGGCGTCTTGTACGGCGCCATGTATGGGGGCTCAACGACTTCGATTCTACTGAATACGCCGGGCGAAAGCGGGTCTATGATGACTGCGCTAGAAGGCAACAAAATGGCCAAGTCGGGCAGAGGGGCAGCCGCGTTGGCAACGGCGGCCATCGGCTCTTTTGTGGCCGGTACGTTGGCAACGCTGGGCATCACTTTCTTTGCCCCGCTGGTGGCGGAGTTGGCATTTGTTTTTACGGCCGCCGACTATTTCGCCTTGATGGTGCTGTCCTTGATGTCGGTTTCCGTTGTCATGGGTACGTCGCGCGTGCGTGGCCTGATCGCTTTACTGCTGGGGCTGGCGCTTGGCGTCGTGGGCATTGATGGCCAGACAGGGCAGGCGAGGCTGACCTTTGGGTCGCCGGCGCTTCTTGATGGCATTGAGCTCACCGTGGTGCTGGTGTCCTTGTTCGCAGTCGGCGAGATTATGTATGTCGCGAGCCGCTACAGCAGCATGCCGCCACAAATGAATCCCTTGTCGGGCGGGGCCTGGATGACCAAAGACGACTGGAAGCGCTCCTGGAAGCCCTGGTTGCGCGGTACGCTTTTTGGGTTTCCGATTGGCGCCTTGCCAACAGGTGGTACGGAAATTCCCACTTTTCTTTCTTATACCGTAGAGCGCAAGCTGTCCAAACATCCTGAAGAGTTTGGCCACGGCGCCATCGAGGGGGTGGCGGGGCCAGAGGCAGCGAATAATGCGGCAGCAGCCGGCATTCTGGTTCCCTTGCTGACACTGGGCCTGCCCACGTCGGCGACAGCAGCCATCCTGCTGGCCGCCTTTCAGAGCTATGGGCTGCAACCAGGGCCATTTTTGTTCACCAATAGCCACGATCTGGTCTGGGCGGTGATTGCATCGCTGTATGTGGGCAACGTGATGCTGTTGGTGCTGAATTTGCCGTTGGTAGGTTTGTGGGTGCGCTTGCTGCTGATACCCAGGCCTTATCTTTATGCCGGTATTCTCATCTTTGCCATGGTCGGCATATGGGGCATCTCCACCTCCTGGATGGATTTGCTCATCATGTTTGTGGTGGGCGTGGCCGGCTATGTGATGCGGGTCTATGATTTTCCGATCGCACCGGTACTGATTGGACTCATACTCGGGCCCATGGCCGAAACTCAGCTCAGGCGCGCGCTGGCCATCGGGCAGGGCAGTCCCATGGCGCTGGTCGCCGATCCGCTGTCCATTGTTTTCCTGAGTCTCGCCGCATTGGTGTTCCTGTTGCCTCTGCTCTTGAAACGGATCAAGGCTGCGGCAGGTTGATCGTCAATCAGGGGCCGCTGTTGCGCACGGTGGATTGCAGTGGACAAGCGCTAGAAAATCGTCTTATAATCAAGGGCTTTTCCGGTGTTATCGCTTTTTGCAGTGCCCAGTCAGGGCGCGCGTGCCGGGGCGGCGTGTAGCCAACGGCTGCGCTTCGCTTGCTCAGCGGCCGGGAAAATCAAATAAGTGAATTGCAAGGTCTAACAAGTGTCGCCAGAAGGCTGGGGTCCACCTGCATTCATAAATCATAGAGTTTTGCATCATGCCTAAGATGAAAACCAAGCGGGGCGCCGCAAAGCGCTTCAAGGTTCGCGGTAGCGGGTCAATCAAGCGGGGCCAGGCGTTCAAGCGCCACATCCTCACCAAGAAAACAACCAAGAACAAGCGCCAGTTGCGCGGTTCTACCGCGGTGCACAAGTCAGATGTCACCTCGGTCAAGGCAATGATGCCTTTCGCTTGATTATCGGAGATCTACTACCATGCCACGCGTAAAACGCGGCGTTACCGCCCGAGCCCGTCATAAAAAAGTCCTTAAAGCAGCCAAAGGCTACCGCGGTCGCCGCGGTAATGTATTCCGT
Organism: Allopusillimonas ginsengisoli; assembly: GCF_004153455.1. GTDB lineage: Bacteria > Pseudomonadota > Gammaproteobacteria > Burkholderiales > Burkholderiaceae_B > Allopusillimonas > Allopusillimonas ginsengisoli. The sequence continues at coordinate 47,520 of NZ_SDQE01000018.1, forward strand.
ATAGCCAAACAGGCGGTCATGAAGGCTGGGCAATATGCCTACCGTGATCGCCGCAATAAAAAGCGTACCTTCCGCGCACTCTGGATCACCCGTATTAATGCGGCCTGCCGCGAGCTGGGCGTTTCCTACAGCGTGTTCATCGCAGGCACCAAGAAAGCCTCTATCGAGCTTGATCGCAAGGTACTGGCCGACATGGCTGTCAATGACAAGGCAGGCTTTGCAGCCGTCGTTGCACAGGCCAAGAACGCATTGGCCTCCTGATCGGCCTGCATTTTCTGTTGTAACACTGCAAACGGGGCCTTTGTCGGGCTCCGTTTGCATTTGGACACGCGACACTATGACACCTCCGGTCGACGACCTGATCCTTCAGGCCAAAGAACTTTTCGCACAGGCGCCCGACGCCGCTGCGCTCGAGAATGCCAAAGCCCGTTTTCTGGGCAAGCAGGGCGAGCTAACCGCTCTGCTCAAGGGCCTTGCCAAGCTGGACCCACAGCAAAAGAAAACTGAGGGCGCGCGCATCAATCAGCTCAAGCAGCAGATAGAAGGCCTGCTCAATGACCGTCGCGCCCAAATGGCCCAGGCGGAACTCGATAAACGCCTTGCGGCCGAAACCATCGACGTCACGCTGCCAGGCCGCGGCAGGGCGATGGGTGGCATACATCCCGTGATCCAGACTTGGCAGCGCGTCGAAGCCATTTTCCGTTCGATCGGTTTCGATGTTGCGGACGGCCCCGAGATCGAGAACGACTGGACCAACTTCACCGCGCTGAACAACCCCGAAAACCATCCGGCCCGCTCCATGCAGGATACGTTCTATGTCGACATGAACGACGCGCAAGGGTTGCCGCTGCTGCTGCGCACGCACACCAGCCCCATGCAGGTGCGCTATGCGCGCATGCACAAGCCTCCAATCAAGGTCATTGCCCCAGGGCGCACCTATCGCGTGGACAGCGATGCCACGCACTCACCGATGTTCCATCAGGTCGAAGGCCTCTGGATTGCCGAAGACATTTCCTTCGCCGACCTCAAGGGTGTGTATACCAATTTTCTCCGCGCCTTTTTCGAAACCGACGACCTGAGCGTCAGGTTCCGCCCCTCCTTTTTTCCGTTTACCGAACCTTCCGCCGAAATCGACATGATGTTCACGTCGGGCCCGAATCAGGGGCGCTGGCTTGAAATTTCCGGTTCCGGGCAAGTGCACCCCGAAGTCGTGCGCAACTACGGTCTCGATCCCGAACGATATATTGGCTTTGCCTTTGGTTCGGGCCTCGAGCGCCTTACCATGCTGCGCTACGGTGTCAACGACCTGCGTCAGTTTTTCGAGGGCGACTTGCGCTTCTTGCGCCAGTTCAACCGATAACCCCCGACTATCACGAACTCAACGAGCGGATCATGTTATTTCCAGAGTCCTGGCTACGCGCTTTTGTTAACCCCGACATCGATACGCAGGCCTTGTCGCATCGCCTGACCATGGCGGGCCTCGAGGTCGAAGAAACCGACCCGGCTGCGCCGCCATTCGAGGGTGTGGTGGTCGGGCACATCGTCGATATTGCACCCCATCCCGATGCGGACAAGTTGCGTGTTTGCCAAGTGGACGATGGCACCGGTTCGCCGCTGCAAATCGTATGCGGTGCGCCCAACGCCGCGGCAGGCATCAAGGTGCCGCTGGCGCGCGTGGGTGCGCAATTGCCGAACGGCATGCAGATAGGTGTCGTAAAGATGCGGGGGGTGGCGTCCTCCGGCATGCTCTGCTCGGCGCGCGAGCTCGGACTTTCTCAGGATCACGATGGCCTGCTGGTGCTCGACCCCGCGCTGCAAGCCGGCCAGTCGCTTCGCGAAGCCCTGGACCTGGACGATACTGTATTCACACTCAAGCTAACCCCCAACCGGGCCGACTGCCTGTCCATCCTGGGTGTCGCGCGCGAGGTGTCGGCGCTTACCGGGGCTCCGCTTGTCGTGCCAACGTATGAGCCGGTTGCTGTCACCCTGGAAGACATCTTGCCGGTTCGCGTCGATGCCCCCGACCTTTGCGGGCGCTTTGCCGGCCGGGTGATACGGGGTGTCAATGCCCGGGCGCAAACACCTTCATGGATGAGAACCCGGCTCGAACGGGCAGGGCAGCGGTCTATTTCGGCGCTGGTCGATATTTCCAACTACGTCATGCTGGAACTGGGTCGTCCAACGCACGTCTTCGATCTCAAGCGGGTCGATGGCGGCCTGACCGTGCGCTGGGCCAGGCATGGCGAGCAACTTGAGCTGCTCAATGGCCAGACCGTCCAGCTCGACCCCGACGTGGGCGTCATCTGCGCGGGAGATCAAATCGAAAGCCTGGCAGGCATCATGGGCGGCGAGGGATCGTCCGTCACGCTGGATACCACTGATATCTACGTCGAGGCCGCTTTCTGGTGGCCAGAAGCCATCATGGGGCGCGCGCGTCGCTACAAGTTCAGCTCAGAGGCCAGTCATCGCTTCGAACGGGGTGTGGATTTTGCCTCCATCTCGGAGCATCTCGAATACATGAGCCGTCTGATCGTCGATATCTGCGGCGGGCAGGTGGGTCCGGTCGACGATCAGGTAATCAACCTTCCGGAGCGCAAGCCCGTCGCCATGAGGCTATCGCGCTGCCGCAAAGTGCTCGGGCTGGCGGTTGCCAGCAACGAGGTCGAGGCCATTTTTACCCGCCTGGCGCTGCCTTACGTCCAGCAGGATGATGCCTTCATCGTGACGCCACCCTCCTATCGTTTCGATATTGCCATCGAAGAAGATCTGATTGAGGAAGTGGCGCGCGTTTATGGCTTTGAGCGTATTCCGGATCTGCCCCCCGTCGCGCGCGCAGACATGCTGATCGAACCCGAAACCTTGCGCGGTCCCCATATGCTGCGGGCCCGCATGGCGGCACTCGACTATCAGGAGGTCATCAATTTTGCCTTCGTCGAAGAAGCCTGGGAGCACGATTATGCGGGCAACGACGATCCCATCCGCTTGCTTAACCCGATCGCCAGTCAGTTGGCGGTCATGCGTTCAAGCCTGATCGGCGGCCTGCTTGCCAACATCGTCCATAACGCGAACCGCAAGCAGAGCCGTGTGCGCGTATTCGAACTGGGCCGGGTCTTTGCGCGGGACAATACCGTCGTGGATGGCGACCTCGCAGTAGCGGGTGTGCGCCAGCCTGTGCGGCTGGCTGGCGCTGCCTGGGGGCCGGCGCTGGATGAGCAGTGGGGCACCGCCACGCGTCAGGTCGATTTTTACGACGTCAAGAAAGACCTCGAGAATCTGTTGGGCGAATCAGCCCACGACCTGGTCTGCATTGCTCATGCCCATCCCGCCTTGCATCCTGGGCGATCGGCGCGTCTTGAGCTCGCTGGGCAGACGGTGGGCTGGATAGGCGAAATCCATCCGCGCTGGGCACAGCGCTGTGATCTGGCTCAGGCGCCCGTTGTGTTCGAAATCGACGTCGATGCCGTGTCCGCCAGCTTGCTGCCCGCGCCAGGCGAGCTTTCCCGGCAGCCGGTCGTTATTCGCGATCTGGCGCTGTGGGTGAATACAGCCGTCAGCTATCAAGACTTGCTGGATACATTTACCCATACTATCCAATCTGATGATACGCTTGGCATCGTGAAAGACATTAAACTGTTCGATGTCTGGCGTGACAAAACGGCGCAAACCTCCGAAAAAAGCATGGCCTTTCGCTTCTGGCTGCAGGGGCACGATGCAACGCTGGATGATGCAACGGTAGAACAATGCCTGTCCAGGCTGCTGGATGCACTGGTTGCTGCGCATGGCGTACGCCAGCGCGCTTAAGGAGCACATATGAAAACCGACCGCACGCTAACCAAAGCGGAGCTTGCAGAGCTGCTATTTGATCGTGTTGGCCTGAACAAACGCGAAGCCAAAGACATTGTCGATACCTTCTTTGAAGAGATACGGGAATGCCTGGCGAGCGGGTCAGAAGTCAAGCTGTCTGGTTTCGGCAATTTCCAGGTGCGCGATAAACCGCCACGCCCCGGACGCAATCCGAAAACGGGCGAAATCATTCCAATTGCCGCGCGGCGGGTGGTGACTTTTCACGCCAGTCAAAAACTGAAAAGCATCGTGGAACTATCCAGCAAACCCGATGCCGCGTCCGATCAGCAATAAAAGTATCGTTTGCGGGTGCGTTGCGGCGCATCTGCAATTCGGGCTATAACCATTGTGGCCCCGCAGGTACTTCCGGGATTATTTCCGTAGACTTATCAACCGGCTTACAATCCGCCCATGAGCACAAGCGAAACCCCCGTCATTCTGCCGCCCATTCCGGCAAAACGATATTTCACGATCGGCGAAGTCAGCGACCTGTGTTGTGTCAAGCCCCATGTCCTGCGCTACTGGGAGCAAGAGTTCACGCAACTCAAGCCCGTAAAACGACGCGGCAATCGGCGCTATTACCAGCATCACGAGGTTTTGCTTATCCGCCGTATCCGCGACCTGCTGTACGAGCAGGGGTTCACCATCAGCGGCGCGCGCAACCGTCTGGGCGATACGCATGACATTTCGCGCGACCAGGACGCGGCTGTACGCCTTTCGGGCGCCGAACTGCAATCGCTGCGCAACGACCTCACGGCTGTCAAAGACATGCTGTCGGCTGCGTTGCAGGAAAACGAATCGAATGGCACAGAGGGTTCGCAACTCTTCTGATCGGCGCCTTGCCAACCTGATGCGTATTTCTATTTCCGGATTCCGCGCAAGGCCGCAACACGCCATCTTTTGCCAGACATGATTGACGCTTCACTGCGATCGCGGGCGCTCTCTGCACTGCTTGAATCCGAGCCTGCGGCAAAGGCCGCTGCCGCGAGACGGTTGGATGATACGCTCGTCATAGACACGGCTATGGTAATGGCTGTCCCGGCGGGGATTCCGGGCCGCCCCCACCGACCCGAGCTCGTTCCGCCGCACAAGGTAAAGTCCCGCTCGGTCGGATCGCCGCAGGGAAGAGCCGCACTTATACACTCTCTGTGCCATATTGAGTTCAACGCCATCAACCTGGCGCTGGATGTCCTGTGGCGGTTCCCAGGAATGCCCGACGCCTTTTACAGAGATTGGGCAAAGGTGGCGCGCGAAGAGGGCTTGCATTTCGAGTTGCTCTGCGCGCATCTGCAGGCGATGGGCTATGCCTATGGCGATATGCCGGCACACGACGGCTTGTGGGAAATGGCAGAACGAACCCGCGAAGATCTCTTGGCCCGCCTTGCGCTGGTGCCGCGCACGCTGGAAGCCCGTGGGCTGGATGCGTCGCCCATTGTGCGGGACAAACTCTCGGGCGCAGGCGACGAGGCCGCCGCAGCTATCATAGACATTATTCTGCGTGACGAGATTGGCCACGTGGCGACCGGCAATCGCTGGTATAGACACCTCTGCACGCAGCGTGGGTTGGATCCCATCGCCAGCTTCAGAATGCTTGCTGAGCGCTATCGCGCGCCACGGCTGCGTGGCCCATTCAATCTACCCGCCCGTCGCGCTGCAGGCTTCAGCGACGAAGAACTGGATGCGCTGCTGCAAGAGGCCGCGACGACCTCTCAGGATCACGGTTGAGCCCTTAACCGTGTGGGAGCCAGACCTCCCCCGGCAGAAGGTCCGGGGTCGAGGCCGGGTCTTCTGTCTTTCATAGATTGCCGTGTTTCTGCTGGGCTTACGAGGATGGCAGTGTTTCGCCTTGAGAGTGGTTGCCTTGCGAGAGGCTTGGCTCCGCATCGGGCGCACCGAATGTGACGACCCGGCCTATGAACAGCACCGGCCCGCTTGGGCTGGACGTTGGCGACCCGCCCTGTGGCTCCAGCGTCATTTCGAAATACTGTTCGTCCCCTAGCTCACCCATGAGCGTCGCAGGTACGGTAATGGGCTTGTTGGGGTCGATCAAACCCATGGAGCGGGGCTGAGGCAAGGTGGCGTTGTAGGTCCATAGTTGCACGGAAGCGTCGGCGGGGATATCGCTGCGCACCTGGGGAGACATGAGCACGTTGCCTTGCGGGTCGAACGTGACGATCCAGGCAGGGGTGGAGCTTTGCCCGGGAGCTTGAAGAATGGCTGCCTTGGTCGGAGCCACTTTGACCACCGTCACAGGCGGTTCGGTCGGTGCTGCCGGCATGAGGGCGAGTGCCAGCGCCAGGGCGGCAAAAATCACAGTGGCGCCACGCCAGATCCAGACACTGTTGACAAGGCGGCGGGACTGGGCGGGTGGCAGCGACGATGGCGCCGTGATCGGGATGGCGTCGGGCAGGGGAGGCGTGCTTTCCTTGGGCGGTATGGCATTGGCCACCGACGGCGGCGCAGCGCCGGCCTCGGAACCCAGGGTATGTTCAACGGATCTCGATCCGGCAACCGCGTTACGCTCGGCGGTTCTGTCGATGGGTGCGCTGCGGACGTTGTCGGACTTGATGGGCGAGATCGTCGACGGGGAGGGCCCGGTCGAGGGTTCTTTTCGGCTGGTTGGCGCGCCCGCGTTTGTACGCGAAGTCGGGGGTGTCGTGGCAGGCGAGGCCGGGTCGGGCGCGGGAGGGCGCGCGAATGGGGTGACAACGGCGCCTGATGCATTGGGGGTGGATGAATGGGGGGCTGCAGGCGATGCCGCCGGTGTTTGGGGCAGTGTTTGGGGCGCGAGAGGCTCAGGCTGCCTGCCTGGCCTGTCTGGGACTGGTGCCAGTGGCGCGGGAGGCTGTGCCGGTCGCGGTATTTCGGTGACAACTGGGCGGGCGTTCGGTGCCGGCGGCGCAGTGCGCGTGGCGCCAGCTTCGGCGGACGCCGCAGGAAGGTCGCCGGATCCGTCGTGTTCCTTGGGGCGCAGGCTGGCAGGCTGACGATACAGGCTGGACGGAGCGGGAATGGCATCGTGGCCCAGCGTGGCCTGAATGCGTTGCAGCAGCAAGGGTGAGGGGTCAACAGGCGGCAGCAGGTCGGTCAGCTCCAGCAGACTGTTTTCCCAGTCCAGAGCGGCCGTGACTGCGCTGTCGTCGTGGCTGAGCAACTGATGGGCTCTGGCCATATCATGGCGATCGAGCAGGCCGAGCGTGTATTCCGCAATCAGGATGTTATGGCTGTTGGGTGTTTTATTGCTGCTCATGCTTGCCGCAGCTCCTTGAGCAGGCTAAGGCCGACCTGGACACGTGTCTTGAGCTGTGCGGCCGGCACTTTCAGGCGAGCGGCAATCTGCTCATAGGTATATCCCTTGTAGAAAGCCATCATGATGGGGGCTCGTTGGCTTTCGTCCAGTTGGGACAGTGCGCGCAACAGGCTGCTGGTCGCCGCATTGCGCACATCCGTGGCATCGGGCAGATTGTCTGCGGCCTGGGCATCCAGCAGCGGATTGCGAGCCGCCTGACGCAGTCGCTTGAGCGCACGGTAACGCAAAATACTATACATCCAGGCACGACCCGTGCCAGAGTCTTCGTCGAAGCTTTCCGCGTTCTTCCAGATCAAGGTGAATGTATCGCGCAGCAGTTCTTCTGCGCTGGCGCGCTGGCCCAGCATGGACAGGCCGAGCGCAAGCATGTGCGGTGCTTCATGCTCATAAAGTTGTTGGAAGGCGTTTTCGTCGCCGCGCGCGCAGGCACGCAGGGCGGCATCGTAGTCGACGGGTGCAACAGCCATAAGTTCTCCGGAATCGCCATAACAGGCACGCCCGTGTTTTAACGGGCGTGTAATTTCATTATTGTATTAGGTGTAAACGATCCTGATGGTTCCAGATTGCAAGCGTTACGCAGGCTCAATGCCTGCTTTCTTGATAATCTCCCCCCATTTCTCTGTTTCTTGCTTCTGGAACTCGGCAAGTTCCTCGGGTGTGGATGTTACAGGTTGGGTTCCCGTTTGTGTGTAGAACTGCACGGCAGCGGGTCGGGCCGTTGCATTGACCAGAAGGTCATGCAGCGTAGACACCACGTCGCGCGGCGTGCCGGCAGGAACATAAGCGCCAAACCAATAGCCCATCTGATAGTCTGGCACGCCTGCCTCGGCGATCGTCGGCACATCTGGCGCCAAGGGAGAGCGCTGCGGTGTTGTCACACCCAGGGCGCGCAGTTTGCCGGATGTGGCCTGGGGCAAGCCGGTAGCCATGTCAGCCATCATCATGTCGATCTGGCCTCCCAGTAGATCAGTGATGACCAATGGATTGCTCTTGTATGGCACATGCAGCAACTCAACGCCAGCCATTTGCTGAAACAGTTCCCCCGCAACACGGCTGCTTGAGCTGCCGCTGCCGAACGTCAGTTTGCCAGGATTTTCCTTGGCGAGCTTGATGAAGTCCTCCACGTTTTTCGCGGGGGATTTTGGGTTGACCACCATAATCTGCCCACCCATACCCAGCAGCGTGACCGGCTGAAAGTCGGATACCGGGTCGTAATTCAGTTGTTTGTACAGGTGCGGGTTAGCGGCCTGCGAAGTATTGGTGGTGATCAGCACCCGATAGCCGTCAGGCCCGGCGCGGGCCACATCGGTGGCGCCTATCATTGCACTGGCACCCGCTTTGTTCTCAATGACAACGGTCTGTCCGCTCTGTTCCGATACGCCCTGGCCGAGCGCGCGCGCCAGCTGATCTGTCGCGCTACCCGCCCCAAAAGGGACCACAAAGGTAATGGGGCGGTCATCGGGATACTTTGCGTAGGCAGCGGGCGATATGCCCAGCCCGAGCGCGCAGGCCAGCAGCGTGGCGTTAATGAAATTAGGCATCATGGTTTGTCTCCTGGTTATGGATAAAGGACTTCAGCTGGAAATATCCGGTAGGCTTTCAGCCAGGCTTCGGGGAACGCGTATTGGAAAATCCAGAAGGTAAAAAGATAAGGCCTTGCCGTGCGTGTCCAGATTGAGTGCGCTGTTGACACCGCCGTCCAGGATGTCGTGCAGCACAAAATTGAGCGCGCCCAGGGATGCAACGCTATGGCGTACCACTTTCGAGGGTCCGCGAAAGGAAAACCATTGGTGGACCGCGGACGCTGTCAGTTGATCCTGCAACAGGGTGTAGTGCTCCTCGTTGTAGGCAATGACACTAATATTCGAAATATTGCCTTTGTCGCCTGTGCGGCTGTGCGCCAGACGGTACAGTGGGATGTCGATGTAATCTTTGTGTTGGGTCATGGTGTGAGTTCCTGGGATACCAGCCGAACGGCTAATCGGCGAAGCGCCACCCTGCCGGCGCCAGGTCGCGGGGCATCAGCGCAGAGAGGCTGCCCAATCGCGAGCGTAAGGACGTTCGTACGCCACCGCCGCCAGCGGGGCCGCAGGTATACAGTGCGGTGACCTCTCGCAGAATGCGCTCGGCAACGCGCCGATCTTGATGGGATCCCGCCACACGCAGTCGCACATCGCGCGCCTGACCGGGCTTGGCCCCGGCCTGCAGCTTGCCATCGTCATCGCTAAAAATACTGAGCACGCCGATCAGGTCAAAGCGCAGTGTGATCTGCGAACCCAGGCGTTTTTGTATGGTGTCCGCGGCAAGCCGCGCCCGCGCTTCTGCCTGAACGCCGGCGTAGGAAATCTCTGCTTCGCCAAGCCAGCCGCCGCGGTAGCAAATATTGACCTTGAGCGTGTCTGGGCGCGCATGACCCTGCACCCCGTTGATACGCACCCGATTCGGGCCCACCTCTGACACCGACGCGCGGCTCAGATCGGCAACGACATCGGGCGTAAGATAAGCAGCTGGATCGTGCACCTCGTACAACAACTGCTCTTTGACCGTTCTGCAATCCACAAGGCCGCCGGTTTGATCCGCCTTGCCGACTGTAAAATCGCCGGTCTCATCGATATAGGCAATGGGAAACCCCAGCGTATCCATGCCCGGCACGTCTTTGATGCCAGGCACCGCGAAATAGCCGCCTGTGACCTGTGTGCCACATTCCAGCAGGTGGCCCGCCATGGTTGCGCGCCCCAGCCGCTGCCAGTCGTCTTCGCGCCAGTCATAATGGGCCAGCGCGCATCCTAGCGTCAGGGATGGGTCGGCAACACGGCCTGCTACAACAATGTCCGCCCCCGCCCGCAAGGCCTGGCCAATTTCAGTGGCGCCCTGGTATGCGTTCATGCTGACGATCTCCAGGCCTTTCAGCTGATCGCCTAATTGTTCATTCAGGAAGTCCAATTGTTCCGGGCGGTCCAACTGATCGCCGGACAAGACTGCGACACGGGGCTCGCGCTGCTTGAGCCCGGCGGCCAACTGCTTGATGCGACGCGCGGCGGCGGGAGGATTCGCAGCGCCGAAATTGCTGACGATTTTGATACCGTGCTGCAGGCAGGGTTCAAGCGCGGGCTGCAGCAGATCGTCGAGGAGCGGCTCATAGCCGCGATCAGGGTCCTCATTCTTGGCCAGTTGCGACAGCGCCAGGGTGCGCTCGGCCAGCGTTTCGAAAATCAGCGCGTGGCCATTCTGGCGTATCAGGGTTTGGACGACTGGCGCAACGCCGTCCGTCCGGTCGCCGGAAAAACCCGATGCACAACCTATTGTCAGCGGTGTAGCGGTTTGCATACTGTGATCCTTGAGATTGCTGGCTTGCTGTCACTATAGAAATGACTTATTAATAAGTAAAATAGAAAATACTGATGGATTGATAAGGTATTTATGATGAATATCACGGCACGGCAGTTGCGCGCCTTCGTTGCGCTTGCCGACGAACATCATTTCACGCGTGCCGCCGCCCGCTGTCACCAGACTCAGCCTGCCTTCAGTGCGCTTATCAAATCGCTGGAAGACGCGCTGGGCGTCCGGCTGTTCGAACGCAGTACGCGCAGGGTTGAGCTTACGGCGGAAGGCAGATTGCTCAACCGTTCAGCGACCAGACTACTGCGCGATATGGAAGCCGTTGTGCAGGATGTGCGGGATCATGTTGCAATACGAAAGGGCAGGGTGTCCGTTGCCGCATTGCCCTCGCTTGCCGCTGGCTGGCTACCGGATATTTATGCGCGTTTCCACGCCGAACATCCCGGGGTGGAGCTCACGCTGCACGACGCCCTGCTTGAACCTTGTCTGGCACTGGTACGCAGTGGGGCAGCCGATATCGCGGTTGCGGCCCAGGGCGTGGACATGAGTGGTCTTGACGCCGAAACCTTGTACGAAGACGCTTTTTATCTGGTCTGTCGCGATGACCATCCGCTCGCACGCAAGCGCGCCGTCCGGCTGCGCGACATCGAAGGCTGTGCCATGATTCAACTGGGCAAAGGCAGCAGCGTCAGGCAAAGCCTCATTCGCAACAGCGCTTTTCGCAAGTTGGGCACTTTCCTTGAGGTTGATCATCTCGCCACGGTGACTGGCCTAGTCGTTGCGGGACTTGGCGTAAGTCTGGTGCCTGCCATGACCCTCTTTCAGTTCAAGCATGCGCGCCTGCGCGTGATTCCTCTCGTCCGGCAAGACGCTGTCAAGCGGTCGCTGTATCTGATCCGTCGCAGCGATCGGGGCCTTTCCAGCGCCGCACAGGCTTTTTACGATGTTTTGCTGCGCGAACGAGCGGCGCTGGGCACATGATGGATTCGCGACGACATGGTTGGCGCGACCGCGGGTGTGGAAGACGGTTGCTGCGATAACCAGACGTACAATGTCGGATTCGAGAATCGGATAGAACCATGTTTTCCAGGACTCCCGCGCCCAAAGGCCGCAATGATCTGTATGTCCTGAAGTCTTTATTGCCTTATATATGGCAGTTCAAGTATCGCGTCATGGCGGCGCTCGCCTGTCTGGTGGCTGCAAAGGTGGCCAATGTTGTCCTGCCTTTATTCCTGAAAGATATTGTCGACGGGCTGAGTGTCCCTGCCACGCTGCTTGCCTTGCCGCTGGCCGCCTTGCTTGGCTACGGTTTTGCTCGCCTGGCGACCAGTCTGTTCGGTGAATTGCGCGATGCCTTGTTTGCGCGGGTGACGCAAGGCTCGATACGGCGCATTGCCACGCGGCTGTTCAGCCATCTATTTTCGATGTCCCTGCGTTTTCATATGCAACGCCAAACGGGAGGACTCAGCCGCGACATAGAGCGAGGCACCAAAGGCATCGGATTTCTGCTGAACTTCACCGTCTTCAATATTCTGCCTACGCTGCTTGAAATCAGCATGGTCAGCGCTGTGCTGCTTTGGCGTTACGACTATCGGTTTGCCATCGTGACGCTTGGCACCATCGCTGCCTATGTGGCGTTCACTCTGCTGGTCACCGAGAAGCGCATGGTGTATCGGCGCAGCATGAATGATCTGGACAGCAAGGCCAACAGCAAAGCCATCGATGCGCTGATCAATTACGAAACTGTCAAATATTTCGGCAATGAGGCCTACGAAGTGCAGCGCTATGACCGCAATCTGGGGAAATGGGCTGATTCTGCGGTCAAGAACCAGATTTCGCTGAACCTGCTCAACATGGGGCAGGGCGCCATCATTACGCTGGGTATCAGCTTGTTGCTGTGGTTGTCGGCTGACGGTGTTGTTCAGGGGCACATGACAGTAGGTGATGTCGTGCTGGTGTCGGCTTATCTCACGCAACTGTATGCCCCGTTAAACTTTCTGGGTTTTGTATATCGGGAAATCAAGCACGCCCTGGCCGATATGGAGCGTATGTTTACGCTGATGGATCAAGGGGAGGAGGTCGCCGACCGCGTCGATGCTCACGTATTGAAGTCGGCGAACGCCAGTGTGGCCTTTGATCGCGTGAATTTTGGATATAGCGGTGCCCGCCAGATATTGTTCGATGTGTCGTTCACAATCCCGGCCGGCCATACGCTGGCGGTTGTCGGGGCATCGGGCGCCGGAAAATCAACGCTGTCGCGGTTGCTGTTCCGTTTCTACGACGTGGACGAAGGCGCGGTACGCATCAATGGCACCGATATAAGGGACTTTACCCAGGCCAGCCTGCGGCAGCACATAGGCATTGTTCCCCAGGATACAGTTCTTTTTAACGACACGATTCTCTACAACATCGCCTACGGGAATCCCGAGGCCAGCGAGCAAGACATCATCAAAGCGGCCCGGGCGGCGCGTATTCATGATTTTATCGTCAGCCTTCCTGAGGGTTATCAAACACAGGTCGGCGAGCGCGGCCTGAAACTGTCGGGCGGAGAAAAGCAACGCGTGGCCATCGCGCGCACCATTCTCAAGAACCCGCCTATCCTGGTTTTCGACGAGGCGACCAGCGCCCTGGACACCCGAACCGAACGGGCCATACAGCAGGAACTGGAGCTTATCGCCCGAAATCGCAGCACGCTGATCATCGCGCACAGATTGTCCACCATTGTCAATGCAGATGAAATTCTGGTGCTGGACCGCGGAAGCGTCATCGAGCGGGGCACGCATGCAGAGCTGTTGCAACGCAATGGCCGTTACGCGCAGATGTGGGTTATGCAGCAGGCAGGGCAGGAAGAGGTGATCGCGTAAAGGCCGACATGTCCAAAGGACGACCTGGGCGGCGGTGCAGGTCGGCGATCCCGCAATCTTGCCTGGGGCCACGTAATCCGCGCATGAATTCGTACTTTCCGGTAAACTACTGCCTGCGGAATTCCTCAGGCCCCTGCCGGCAATCGTTCTGATCAGCCATCGCCTCCCGATTTCACGACCGTCCTTACCTGCGCCAGCCCTAGTCCGGACTGCCCGAACGCGCTGTCCAGATCCACTGTTGCGTAGGCGCCCGACAAAGACACGGGTCGCTTGATCTATACAGTACCGAAATGGTACTATATGGCATAGTCATACGCCGGAGGCAGTACGTGCTGCGTATCAGCAAAATAATGGATTACGGAACCTTGGTGCTCACCCACATGGCAGGAGCGCCTACGCGTGTCTACAGCGCGGCCGATCTGGCCGCCACGCTGGGCTTGGGCCAACCTACCGTCAGCAAGATCCTCAAACTCCTGGGCCAGCAAGGGCTGGTTCGCAGCAGCCGTGGCGCGCGCGGCGGCTATGCCCTGGGCAGGCCGGCCGAAGACATCAGCGTCGCTGATGTGGTCGATGCGCTCGAAGAGCAGCCGTTCGGCCTCACCGAGTGCACCGCGCTGCCTGGCGCCTGTAGTGTGGAAGCCGGCTGTCAAATCCGCAGCAACTGGCAGCGTATCAATGCCATCGTGCGCCGCACCCTCGAAGACGTCAGCATCGCCGATATGGTGCGGCCAAACCCGACCGAATTTTCCCTTAACCGTCAGCCGCTTCCCCGACCAGAAGCCAAGTCCCGCGTGGCCCATCCCACGACATGGAGCATTCCAGAATGAAACCATCCACCGAACCTGCAGTCATTTCCGCGGCCGATCCGCTGGAATCGTTTCTTGATCGCGAATACTCGGCGGGTTTTGTGACCGATATCGAGTCGGTCACCATTCCAAAGGGCCTGTCCGAGGATACGATACGCCTGCTTTCTTCCAAGAAGAACGAGCCCGAATTCATGCTCGAATGGCGGCTTTCCGCTTATCGCCATTGGCTTACCATGACGCCGCCCCATTGGGCGCAAGTCAGTTTCCCGCCCGTTGATTTTCAGGACATCAGCTATTATTCCGCGCCCAAGAGCAAGAAGGATGGCCCCAAAAGCCTGGACGAGGTCGATCCCGAATTGCTGCGCACCTACGAGAAGCTGGGAGTGCCATTGCACGAACGCGCCCGTCTCGCCGGCGTGGCGGTCGATGCGGTGTTTGATTCCGTCTCAGTGGCCACGACCTTCCGCAAGCAGTTGGCCGAAGTCGGTGTCATCTTCTGTTCGTTCAGCGAGGCCGTAAAGGATCACCCCGACCTCGTTCGCAAGTATCTGGGCACGGTTGTGCCTCCCTCCGATAATTTCTATGCCGCGCTCAATTCGGCTGTGTTTTCGGACGGCTCGTTTGTTTTCATTCCCAAGGGCGTGCGCTGCCCCATGGAACTTTCCACGTACTTCCGCATTAATGCGCAGGATACCGGGCAGTTCGAACGCACGCTGATCATTGCGGAAGAGGGCGCGTCCGTCAGCTATCTTGAAGGCTGTACGGCGCCCATGCGCGATGAAAACCAGCTTCACGCCGCCGTCGTGGAGCTGGTCGCGCTGGACGACGCCAAGATCAAATACTCTACGGTGCAGAACTGGTACCCCGGAGACAAGGATGGCGTGGGGGGTATCTACAATTTTGTCACCAAGCGGGGCGACTGTCGCGGACCGCGCTCGCATATTTCCTGGACCCAGGTGGAAACGGGATCGGCCATTACCTGGAAGTACCCAAGTGTCATTTTGCGTGGCGACGATTCCGTGGGCGAATTTTATTCCGTTGCCCTGAGCAATCATCGTCAGCAGGCTGATACCGGCACCAAGATGATTCATATGGGGCGCAACACGCGCAGCACCATTATTTCCAAGGGAATTTCGGCGGGACACGGCAGCAATGCCTACCGCGGACTGGTGCGTATTACACCCAAGGCAGAGAACGCACGCAACTATACCCAGTGCGATTCTTTGCTCATCGGAAAGACCTGTGCCGCGCACACCTTTCCCACGATGGAAGTCCAGAACCCCAGCGCGAGCGTCGAGCATGAAGCGACCACCTCGCGTATCGGTGAAGACCAGCTCTTTTACGCCATGCAGCGCGGCCTGTCGGCCGAAGATGCCGTGTCCATGATCGTCAATGGGTTCTGCAAGGAAGTTTTCAAGGAATTGCCCATGGAGTTTGCTGTCGAGGCCCAAAACCTGCTCGGCGTCAGTCTCGAAGGCAGCGTAGGTTAAGGAGAAGTACACAATGCTGAGCATCAAAGATTTGCACGCATCGGTCGAAAACAAGTCGATCCTGCGCGGTTTGAACCTCGAAGTCAACGCTGGAGAAGTCCACGCAATCATGGGTCCCAACGGTTCGGGCAAAAGCACCCTGTCACAGGTGCTGGCCGGTCGCGAAGACTACGCTGTCACCCAAGGTTCTGTGCAATGGTTCGACCAGGACCTGCTGGCCATGCCCATCGAAGAGCGCGCCCGGTCGGGCCTCTTCATGGCTTTTCAGTACCCCATCGAAATCCCCGGCGTTTCCAATGCCTACTTTCTGCGCGCATCGGTTAATGCGGCGCGCCGTCACCAGGGTTTGCCGGAACTGGATGCCATGGATTTCATCAAGCTGGCCAAAGCAGAGATGAAAGCCGTCGGCATGCGCGACGAGTTCCTGTATCGCTCAGTGAACGAAGGTTTCTCCGGGGGAGAAAAAAAGCGCAATGAAGTCCTGCAAATGATTCTGCTTGAACCCAAGCTTGCCATTCTGGATGAAACCGACTCGGGTCTGGACATCGATGCGCTCAAGGTGGTTGCCGACGGTGTAAACCGCATGCGTTCGCCAGATCGCGCCATGATTGTCATCACTCACTATCAACGCCTGCTCGACTATATCGTGCCAGACTACGTACATGTTCTGGCGGGTGGCCGCATTGTGCGCTCCGGCGGCCGCGAGCTTGCGCTTGAGCTTGAGGAGCACGGCTATGGCTGGGTGACAGAAGTTGCCCCGCCGCAAAAAGGGGCTGCCGCATGAGTAACCTTCCGTCCTGGGCAGGCGATTACGCTGCCCGCCAAACGGCAGGGGCGGCCGGCGCACCGTCCTGGCTATCGGCAGTCCGGCTGCGGGCACTCGAGCGTTTCAGCGACGAAGGCTGGCCCACTGTTAAGCAAGAGTCCTGGCATCACACCTCCCTGGCGGTTTTGCAGCAGCAGGCATTTGTGCTGCCGAGCCAAGACGCCTCGTCTTCGCTCAGCAAACCCTATACCGACGCAGAGCCCGGCCATTGGATGGTTTTCGTCGATGGCGTTTACGCCCCATCGCTGTCGCGTATTGGCGCGATGCCTGCCGGTGTTACGCTTACCTCCCTGGCCCAGGCGATGGATGACGCATCGGATGTGGTGCAGCAAGCGTTCGGCACCGAGGCCGATGGGTCTACCCCCGCAGCGTTAAACCTTGCCCTGGCGAAGGATGGCGCCATGCTGCAGCTGGCGCGCGGCGCCACGCTCGAAGAATCGCTGCACCTGGTGTTTATCGCGGCCAGTGCCGGGGCGGCAAGCTTCCCGCGCAACCTCATCGTGGCTGGTGCGGGTTCAAGCGCCACAATCGTCGAGCACTACATAGGGCAGGGGAGCGATGCCAGCTTTACCAATGCTGTCACCCGCCTGCAAATCGATGCGGATGCCAATATCACACACCTCAAGCTTCAGCGTGAAGATGCTCAGGCCTTTCATCTCGGGGTGATAGACGTCAGTCAGGCGGCCGGGTCTGTGTTCAACTCGCATTCCATGTCGTTTGGTGCGCGCCTTGCCCGTCACGATATTTCCACGGATTTCCAGGGCAAAGGCTGCGAAGCCTTGCTCAACGGCTTGTACTATGTGAACGGTCGCCGGCACGTTGACCATCACACCTGCATCCGTCACAGCCAGCCCTCCTGCGTCAGTCGTGAGTTCTATCGGGGTGTGCTCGATGACACCGCACGCGGGATTTTTGGCGGCCGTATTTTTGTTGCGCCCGGCGCCGATAAAACGGATGCCGTGCAGCGATCCGACAGTCTGCTGCTTTCGCGCATGGCCAAGGCAGATGCGCGACCAGAGCTGGAAATCTACGCGGACGATGTCAAGTGCGCGCACGGCGCGACCGTGGGTCAGCTTGATCCCACCAGCTTGTTCTATCTGCGCGCGCGCGGCCTGGACGAGGCCCAGGCCCGCCATGTGCTCACCTACGCCTTTGCAGCGGAAGCCATCACGCGCATCGCGTCGGAGCCCTTGCGCGGACGGGTCGCCGACGCGATCAGGGCGCTGGCGCCCGCTGAGCTTGGAGATCTTTCATGAATGCACCCATGAGTACAAAAGAAAGCACAGCGCTGCTGGATCTTGGCGCCGACTTTCCCATTCTGTCGCGTCCAGTCAATGGCAAGCGCCTGGTCTATCTCGACAATGGCGCGACCACGCAAAAGCCCGCTTTGGTCATTGAGGCCGAGCGTGACTTTTATGAACAGTCGAACGCCAATATCCACCGCGGCGTCCACTGGCTGTCGCAACATTCCACCGACTTGTACGAGCAGGGGCGCGAGAGCGTCCGGCGCCTGCTGAATGCCGAGCGCGCGCAAGAGATTGTGTTTACACGCGGCACGACGGAAGGCATCAATCTGGTTGCCTCTAGTTGGGGCCGGGTCAATATCAAGGCAGGCGACGAGATCCTGATCACCGGCATGGAGCACCACTCCAATATCGTGCCCTGGCAGATGCTCTGTGAGCAGACCGGCGCGCATTTGCGTGTGGTGCCCGTTACAGACAGCGGCGAGCTCGATATGGACGCGTTCAACGCGCTGCTGAATGCGCGCACGCGACTGGTCGGCGTCGCTCATGTGTCCAACGCCATGGGCACCGTCAATCCCGTACAAGAAATCGTTCGACTGGCTCACGAGGTTGGCGCGGTTGTGCTGGTTGATGGCGCCCAGGCTGTAGCGCACCAGAAAGTCGACGTTCAGGCTATCGGTTGCGATTTTTACGTGTTCTCTGGCCACAAGCTCTATGGCCCCACAGGTATCGGCGCGCTCTATGCCCGTTACGATATCCTCAAGAACATGCCTCCCTGGCAGGGCGGCGGCGACATGATCTATACGGTCAGCTTTGAAAAAACCACCTACGCCGATGTGCCGCAGCGTTTCGAGGCGGGCACCCCGAACATCGCAGGCGTCGTGGGAATGGATGCTGCCATCCGCTACACGGAGACGGTAGGGCTTGATCTGATCGCCGCGCATGAACAACAGTTGCTCGATCAGGCCACACAGGCCATACAGACGCTGCCCGGCATCCGCATCGTAGGTACAGCCGCGCACAAGGCAGCCATTCTGTCCTTTCTGGTTGATGGCATACACCCGCATGATCTTGGCACCATTCTGGACACAGAAGGCGTGGCCATACGCGCAGGACACCATTGCGCGATGCCGCTGATGACCCGCTTTGGCGTGCCCGGCACAGCGCGCGCTTCCTTTGCACTGTACAACACGTCAGAAGACGTGCAGGCGCTGATTGCGGCGCTACGCAAAGCACAGAAACTTTTCGGGACTGGTAATGAGCGTTAACAACGACCTGAGAGAGCTGTACCAGGAAGTTATCTTTGACCACAACCGCAATCCGCGTAACTTCCATTCCATGGACGACGCCAGCCATGTGGCCGACGGCCACAATCCGCTATGCGGCGATCAGCTGACGGTGTATGCCCAGGTGGAGAACGGCGTCGTCAAGCAGGTCAGCTTTGTTGGCCATGGCTGCGCCATTTCGACGGCTTCGGCGTCGTTGATGACAGAGGCCGTCAAAGGGATGCCGCTTGAAGAGGTTGAGTCTTTGTTCCAGGACATGCACGCCATGCTGACCGAAGCCCATCCCGAGGCGCGCGATTTTGGCAAGCTTGAAGTGCTGTCCGGAGTGCGGGAATTCCCCGCTCGCGTCAAATGCGCCACGCTGGCCTGGCACACGCTGCACAACGCTATCAATATGGCCAGAGAGACCGCACGTACGGAATAAGAGAAGCACATGAGCTACACACGACAAGATGTCATAGTCAGCCGCGACTGCCCAGCCGTGACGGTGCCATACGGATCGCCTGTCACGATCGAGAAGGGCTGCGAAGCCACGATCACGCAACAGCTGGGGGGCACCTACACAGTTCTGGTACAGGGAAACATGTATCGGGTAGAAGGCGTGGACGGCGACGCGCTGGGGTTTGAGGCGACAGAGGCCGTGGTGCACAGGCACGAAGGCCCTGTCACAGCCCAGGCCATTGAGGATGCCGCCTGGAGCATGCTGGCAACCTGCTACGACCCGGAGATTCCGGTGGATATCGTTGCGCTGGGGCTAGTCTATAGCTGCACAGTGACCCCTCTCAGCGAAGATCAATACCGGGTCGAAGTTCAGATGACGCTGACGGCGCCTGGCTGCGGCATGGGTACCATGATTGCCGACGAGGCCCGAGACAAGATATTGAACATTCACGGCGTGGAAGAAGCCAAGGTGGATCTTGTATGGGATCCACCTTGGAGTCGTGAAATGATCAGTGAGCCAGCCCGTCTGCAACTAGGCCTGCTCTGAACAAACGTTAATCCGACGCAACGGATGCCCAGGCCCCCGCTTCCTGGTTGGCGGCGGTAATGCTGGGCCAGCCCAGCGTCGCGCCGCGGGACACAGCCGCGTAAACTGCTGCGTTGCGATTGTGTACATCCAGCCTCTGGTACAGCGCCTCCGCATGTGCTTTGGCGGTCGCGGCCGAAATGTTCAACTGCCGTCCGACCATCTTCATGGAGTGGCCTCGGGCCAGCAGAATGAGCACTTCGTATTGCCTGGGTGTTAGCCCAAGCATCTCCCATTCCGAATGTGCGTTGCCGGTAGGCTCCGGCCTGTCGGTTGCCTGAGTTTTGTTCTCGTTTCCCAACATAGTGGGATGCGCAATAATCTGGCCAGTGGACACGTGACTGATCGTAGGCTTGACGGCCATCGCGACAGCGGAGTGCGCGAGAGAAGAACAAATCTGCCTTACGAGATGTTTGCCTTCGCGACTCTTATCCGTCGAAATAGGAAAACTGGTGCCTCCTGCCAGCAGAAGTCTGACAGATGCCTGTAATACTTGCGGGGAAGCGTGACGGGATACATAGCCCGATACAAACTCAGGCAAACCTTGGGACAGCTCAGGCATCTCATCGCTATCGGAAAGCAGGAGTATGGCTTTCGGTGAATAGGCTTTCATGGCAGCTAGAACCAGCTCATGTATGCCGTCAAAGGATGCGGTTGCCAGCAATACCAGATCTGTTTCTTTTTCCTCAGCTTTGTACTGGGTCATTTCGGCATAGTCGGCGCCGGAAATAGTGCTGCCAGGCACGATATCGAGTAGTAGTTGTACAAGGCCGAGCCGAAATAAAGGATGTGGCTCGACGATAAAAATATTCGGCATTCGTCTGTCTCCCAGGGTAGAAGTCGCCGGAGTTATGTTGCGATACGCGAGAACGCCGCTCTGCCTGGCCCTCCGGGGTTAAGTGCTGTTTGATCTCTAGGTGGATATTCAGCATCTGGTTTACCCCATCAGTGTCTATACAACGTTCCTGCTTATTTATCTGCTACGTAGGCGTTATGAATTATTGCTTTTGAATTATTACTATTGTGTAAACATATCCAGCGTATTGCTTTTACCGTTTGTGCTGTCGCCATTTCATATCCTACTAATTATGCACAAATATTGCTGATTTACCAGCAGCTTAACAGTTCCGTGACAATATGTAACGTAATTGTTTTTGGCGCTAGTGTATCCAGCAACTCAGTCGCATGGGTACTTTCTCGACGTCCCAGTGAAGCGGGAGATGGTCAAAGCGCTCTGCCAGGCATGACGCCCTGAGACTGTATCCGGACTGCGGCAACCAGTTATCCAGCAGATTGTCATAGAGACTCGAAACATCGTGCGAAAAGCAGGCTGCCTTGCTTGTGGCGATCTGCCCAGCGGGGAGCGTTATTTCGAATGCTTCCTTTGGCTTGAGGGTCGGATCCGGGTTCGCCAAGACACCGCAGTAGTAGCGAATGAACGGCGAGGGCACAAACATCGGCATGTCATAAGTCAGGCCAAAAAATGGACCATTGGACATTTCTGAAGGCAACTCGCGGAACAGGCGGTGAAAGTCGTTCCAGCACACATGCTTCTGGTATGACAGGCCTTCGTACCGCACAGCCCAGAACCGGATCTGCGGCAAGGACTTGATCGAAACGGGGATGTCCGTTTTCTCCGAAGCAGGTGTCTCCTGATCCGCTGTCCTGTTCCGTTGGGCAATGTAGTTCGAATGCGCTTGCCGGAACTGATGGGGAGAAATTCCCCAGTAGCGCGTGAATGCCCGCGTAAATGCCTGTTGGCTGGAAAAACCCATATCGATGGCTATCGAAAACATGGGCTGGGAAGTGTGGGCGATCATCAGCGCGCATCGACCCATGAGATTGCGCTGTATATAGTCACGCGGCGAATGATTGAAGTCTTTGAGAAAAAGCCTGGCCAGATGAAAGCGAGTCATGCGCATTTCGTGGGCCAGCTCCTGGATCAGCGCATCGTGCGTATTGAACTCGTTCGAGTCATGCAGGATCTTGTGCTCGATCTGCGTGACGCAATATTGAATCCTGGGGTCCATATTTCTTATCCTTGTTCGGTCCACGCGATTGAAATAATGCTTTCATAAAGAAAACAGGATGTGACGAACTTATTAAGTTCCTCCGCGTCGCATCCATTTTTTAAAAATTTCCTCGCACGTCACAAACTGTAAAGTTTAATAAAAACTAAAAACCTAAAATGAAGTCGTTATCAGAGCAGATGAAGTAACAGAATTAATAAGCAGGCTTTGAATCTTTAGGTAAGTGGGTTGGAAATTATGAAATACGGTGCTTCTGGCTTTACTTATTTATTAGTGTTTTGATTATGTAACCAGATTTACATGGGTTAAATATGCCGTAAGGCGTACGGGATACGGCCACAACCAAAAAGCGGTTGGGAGACTGTTCACAGCAAAACTGAATCAACTTCGGTGCATTTGCCCGAAGCAGGGAACGTGTTGCCTGCCGCATGGACAGACATGCGCAAAGTACCTTGTCTTGTGCTGCTTGAATGGGGGCTCCTGGCCGAGGAAAGCGCTAGTGCAGGTATCTGCCATTTGGTGGAGGCCAACGGACTAGTACATCGGTGTTGTACCGCCTCGAGACGGATTCTCGAAACATTTGGAGACGATCATCATGAAAAAAGTACTTTTGGCAGCAGCCCTGGTGGTGAGTTCGATTGGCATGGCCCATGCGGCTGGCTTTGGTGTTGGCGCATTTGGCGGGTTCGGCGGCGCATCGTCCAGTTCCGGCGGAAATTCCGTTGCAACCAGCGGAAGCTCGTCAATGGGATTCGGCATGGCCCAGCAGGGCACCACCGCAACGACTGAAGGCTTTTCCAATTCTGGCGTTGCGATTTCTCCTTCTGGCGTCAATACCCACACCGATGGCGGGTCACAGAATCAGTCGAACGGTGGCGGCTTTACCGCTGGATGGGCTTCGGGCGGCACTTCCGGTAGCGCTTCGGGTGGCTACAACGCGAATGCCGGTGGTTTTGCCGGTAATGCAGGATTCGGCGCCTGGACGTGGTAACTATCCGGCGATCGGTCTGAAAGCCAAGCACGTGGGAGAAAAATTCTTCCGCGTGCGGGAGAACTGGCATGAAGCATTTTCTGTGGTTTCTCATCATGTTCTGTGGAGTCAGTGTCGCTGAGGATCGGCATGCTGCTTCGGGTACAGCCGTTGAATCCGCCTCGAATACGTCTTCGCTCATGTGCGCAAAGGAGGATGCATTCGAGGTGGGCCAGGCCGGAGGGTTTGCTGATACGCCATCCTATACAGACCGCTTGTTTGCGTCTGATGGCAAATCGAGTTGGCAGGGTTTCCATTACAGCCCTGTTGTGCCGGGATGTTTTGTAGCACCGGAAGGCATGGTCTGGGAGTCGTCCAACCATCTGTGGCTGGACAGCATGCGGCCGGCACCCAGCTACCCCAGTGCCAACAACCCTGCTGCATTTCTGTCTTCCGGATGGAGATGGATAGAGGACGTTGAGCGCTGACAGGCGCAATGCATGACAGGCCGTTCCTGCATGGGCACAGCTTGGCCATACATAACATAAAAAAAACCGGGTTGAGCTGGCGATCTTTGCAAGCTGAACCCGTATGGACAGTCAGATTGGCCAGGAAGCGATCCGGCCAACTCAGGAGGAGGCATAGCGATGAGTGGAAAAATAGACGAAGAAATCAAGCGCTGGACCGTCAGGCGCAAAAGCGTTCTGGTGATGGACATCATTCAGGGCAAAACCACCATCGATGAAGCCAGCAGCGCATTCGATCTGCCTGCCTCCGAGATTGAACATTGGGTGGAAGAAGGTAAGCGCGGGCTGCAAAATGCCCTGCGGGTAAATCCGCTGGATGTCAGAGAGCAATATGAGCGGCAGATCAAGGATCTGCAGCAAGCATATGGAGAAGCCATGCTGGAGTTGCGCGGAAAGAAGAAACAGAATTCTTCGGCTGCTGATGAGGAATCTAACTGACGCGTTGCCTGCTTAGTTATTGAATTAGTGCAGTTATATTTTGTTACGATATTCAATAGTTATTGAAGCGCCGAAATTCCTTATTTTAAAAAATCAGTCAGATAAATAAACAGTAAATATCACAAAATGTATAAAAACTCGCAAAACGTAATTCTAAAATGAAGCTGGATGGATGTATTGATTCAAGGCGTAAAAACCCAAATCAAATATCAGTTATAGAGCAGCCGACATCCAAAAATCCATTAATTACATTTCAAAGATTTACAGTCGTCGCAAAAAGAGTCCGCCATGTCCGCCAAAGGATTCAGGCAGAAACCAGAACCGAGCAATGCCGATGGGGAATCCCCCCGAAGGGAGATAAATAATGAAACGCCTTTTACTGATACCGCTCATCCTTTGCAGCGCAACCGCCTTGGGGCAGACAACTGTTGATGCCGGGTCAAGTTCGTCTTCAACTGCAACTGGGTCTGCCAACTCGTCAGCGCAGTCCGGCACGGTCGCCAACGATGTGGGCTTGACCGCGCAAATGGGCATGGGCAACAACATCACGTTTGAGGGCTCGACGCAGCGCAAGCACCAGAGCATTTCGACGACGCCCAATGTATATATGGCTCCCAGCATGTTTGGGGGCGCCAATAATTGCGGGCAGAGCAATACGATGGGCGTGGGAGTAACAGGCTTCGGCATCGGCGGTTCGGTTGCGTCCGAAAGTTCTGCTTGTAATGCCCGCGAAGATACCGCGACGGCATACAAGCTGGGCTACAAGGATGTGGCCGATATGCGCTTCTTTTGTTTCGGCGAGGATGAAAATCGTTTGGCGTGGGAGGCCACAGGACACCGCTGCCCCCCGACGGCCAAGCCCATGAGCGAGATCGCATCAGCGCGCTCCTCCAATGAGGATGCCGGGCCGCAGCCATTTATCGAGCCTTGATCGTTTGACCGCGCAAGCTCGATGGCCATTGCGTTGGCACATACCCGACATCGTCGCGCACGCCGTCCGAGCATGCTTTTAATTGCGTCCATATTTTGTTCAATTCCCGCCTGGCCAGGGATGATTGTGCGATGTCCGCTGGCGTAGGCATTATCCTCCTGAAACAGCATCCAGATACATGGTAATCATCATGCGCGATGACGGATGCCGGGCATAGCCGCTCACAAGCCGGCTACCGCCCACTAGAATGTCAGCTCCGCTGGCGCGGTCTTCAAATCTTGCAAATTGATTGATAGACTGGCCGCCGCGACAGATGAGAATCTATTCACGAGGAAATCATGAACAAACCATTGACCGGCATCCGTGTTCTGGAACTCGGACAACTGATCGCCGGACCTTTCGCAGCAAAGATGCTCGGTGAGTTTGGGGCCGAAATCATTAAGGTGGAGCCTCCCGTCAAGGGCGACCCGTTGCGAAAATGGCGCCTGATCCACGACGGTACATCGGTTTGGTGGCAGGTTCAGTCGCGCAACAAGAAATCGATCACACTGGACTTGCGTCAGGCGGAGGCGCAAGAGGTCATACGCAGGCTCGTCCAAGAGATCGACGTGCTGATCGAGAACTTCAAGCCTGGCAGCCTGGAAGCGTGGGGGCTGGGATGGGAAGACCTGAAGGCCATCAATCCCAGGCTAATCATGCTCAGAGTGTCCGGCTACGGACAAACCGGCCCCTACCGGGATTTGCCCGGCTTTGGGCTCATTGGCGAAGCCATGGGTGGATTGCGTCATTTGAGTGGCGAACCCGGACGGACGCCAGTACGGGTCGGCGTGTCGATAGGTGATTCGCTGTCAGCCCTGCACGGCGTGATAGGCGTGCTGCTGGCCTTGAGGGCGCGGGATCAAAACAATGGCCAGGGCCAGATGATCGACGTTGCCCTGTATGAGTCCGTCTTCAATATGATGGAAAGCCTGTTGCCCGAATACGCCGTTTTCAACGAAGTCCGGCAGGCCGCCGGGAGCAGCCTGCCGGGCATCGCGCCAAGCAATGCCTATCGGTGCAAGGGCGATAAATACGTGCTTATCGCCGGAAATGGCGACAGCATTTTCAAACGGCTGATGTCTGTCATTGGCCGCGACGACCTGGGCAATGATCCTGCTCTGGAAAACAACGTAGGCCGGGTGGCGCAAGTAAAGATGATTGATGAGGCCATTTCGCAATGGACGGCCAGGCACGAGCTGGACGAAGTACTGGATGCGCTCAATGCGAAGCAGATTCCTGCGGGCAAAATCTATGATGTGGCTGATATTGCCGCAGATCCGCATTACCAGGCCCGAGGCATGATACTGGATTCGGCGTTGCCTGACGGGACCGAAATCAAACTGCCTGGTATCGTACCCAAGCTGAGCGCGACGCCTGGCGAAGTGCGCAGCCCTGCGCCCGCATTGGGCCAGCACACTGACGAAGTGCTAGCCGACTTGGGCATAGACGAAGAAACCCGCAAGGCGTGGCGTCAGCGTGGCATTATTTGATGTGGCCTGCCATCAGGGATGAGGCCAATGAAGGGTAGAAAGAAATTATCCATTCAAGAAGAGGTTGCGGCGATGCCGGCGTCGAGGGCGATGGGCTCATTGCAGCTTGCGTGCGGCAGTGATTTTTATTTCTACGAGAATATCGGGACGTGCCAGATGGGCTCCGATAATAGAGCAAGCGGGAGGCTGGCCGTGGTCAACCCACGTATTCCACGCTTGCGTAAAGGCCGGTAGATCATCGAGACCGCGCAGCCAAATCTGTGCAGTGAGAATCTGCTGTTTGTGGCTTGCGCTCTCGTCAAGCAGTTGATCTATTCGCTCCAGTATTTCCAGCGTCTGACCATAAGCAGAAGCGGTGCGATTTGACGCTGTCAAGCAAATAGTCACCTCGTCTGCACAGGCAATCCCCAAGCTCATCACCGGCCGGCCTGGTGCTTGAACTCGTCCATATCGTTCAATTTCATTACTCATACCGGCGTCCTTTAACGGAGTGCTACAACGACAAACTCTACCAGCGCACCTGCTTCGCATAACTCACCGCGGACGCATGCGCGCAATGGAGGTTGTTCTGCAACTACCCATTCATTCCACACTGCATTCATATCGGCAAAGTCAGACATGTCTGTTATCCATATCTGGACAGTGAGGATACTATGCTTGTTGCTCCCGACTTCGAGCAAACCGTTTTCTACCCGTTTCAACGCTGCACGGGTTTGCGAAACAATGTCTGGCCCAGCATCTGCCGCCCGGATGCCTCCAAGATATACCTTGCCTCCACATACCACGGCACGGCTCGATATGGGAGCTGGCGGCTCTGTTATTCCTATGCGCTCAATCGGCATGTATTTATTCCCCCCGTCTAATGGTTTAGAGCTACTCACATCTAATCTGCCTTGATATTCGCCTGTTTGACGATCAAACCGTTTTTATCGATTTCGCTGAGGATAAAGCTCTTGAACTCGTTTGCTGTGCCGCCCGCCATATTTGCACCTACTTGTACGATACTTTGTTCGACGGCAGGATCATTCATTACTTCCGTTAAGGCGGTACTGAGTATCTCCACAATTTCAGGCTTTGTGCCGGCTGGGGCCAAGATTCCAGACCAGCCACCAAACTCAAATCCGGGGTAGCCTGACTCTGCAATCGTAGGAATCTCTGGCAAGGATTCCCATCGTTCGGTGCTGGTTATTCCCAATGCTTTCACTGTCCCTGCTTTTATCTGACCAATTGAAGATACAAGCGTATCGAACATAAAGGGCGTGTGTCCCGCCATGACATCTTGTAGCGCAGGCGAACCTCCCTTATAGGGGATGTTGTTCATCGGTGGAATGCCTGTTGTTAACCGAAAATATTCTGCGGCGATGTGCGTGGTAGTTCCTACGCCGATGGAGGCATATTCAAATCGGTTCGCTTCGGCCTCCTTCTTGGCATGCTGGATGAACGATTGAAGATCTGTCACAGGGAGGCCTGTGTTTGCTACGAGTACCATCGGAAATTTTGCCACCAGCATGATGGGCACAAAATCCGTTGTTGGATTATAGGGAACTGCTCTGACAGTAGGAACGATCGACAACTCACTAGCGCTCCCCAGCAATAACGTGTATCCGTCAGGTGAACTCTTGGCTACTGAATCTGCACCAATGGCGCCACCTGCCCCTGACTTATTTTCAACGACGACAGGTTGGCCAATTTTGACCGCCAATCGCTGGGCCACCTGCCGTGCAATGCCATCAGAGGCTCCCCCCGGTGGATATGGCACCACCAGCTTGAGTGGCCGTTCAGGGTATTTTGCCGCGACGGCGCTTGTGGCGCATAGCAAAGAAAGCGCGATTGCGAGCGCGCGTAATGATCGTGCATTTACCATTTATGTCTCCGACTTATAGATTGTAGGTATGGAGGTATATAGCCTTATTCACACGCGGCATGCAGATAAAGTAAGCCCCCGCTCAACTTTAGGTGATGCTGGAGTCGTATGAATTAAAGCTTGTACGATGATATCTCTCTGACTGAAGATGTTATGGATCCACCGAGAGGTTTTAGTTGGGACCAGAGCCGCCGTCTGAAAGATGTTGTGTCCAGAGAAGATTCCTCGACAGGAGGGAAGTTGCCGTGCATGTAGATACGCACCGAGGGGAGGCAGACCCGCAGTCCAAAAAGAGCATCATTACAGGCGTGGCGCAGAGCGATGGAACTGCATGTGTTTAGCTGTTTTTACGAGAGCGTAACGTGGGTAGGGTGTGCTTAGGTGCGCGAACAAATGCTGCCAGTGATTCGTTTATCTCATTTCCCCGCGTTGTCAAAGAACGTTTTCACGTGCTTTAAGCAAGATGAAACTCAGGAGAGGGCGCGACAGTTTTGATATGCTTTCTGCGCCGGGGCCGTGAACCCTGGTTGCGGCCTCACAAGCCGCTAAAGGTATCCCCATTTATTGGCTGACACGTTTGATAGTCCGGTTCGCAGTCCGTGCCCTGGATGGGGCAAAAACGCGATGACATTGCCGGGCCGAATCGCTTTGAGTGGGGATGCCGTCCACTGGAAAGCAAAGCTGACTAGTGGAGCAGGGAGCCATTCTAGATAAGCGAACTGCTAGAGCCAGGCACGGCTCGATAAATATGCCGACCTTAAACAGTCGGCGGGCCCGTTGTTGCGCGCAAAGTAATAATGAGCCACTTCGCGCAAAGTAAAACCGAACCACTTTTCCGTAAAGTTAGCCTTTTGTGCGCGAAGGCTGACGATGCTTCAGAAGGATCAGTGGATGTCCAT
>NZ_SDQE01000019.1 GCF_004153455.1 Allopusillimonas ginsengisoli
GCGAGGAAATCGAGATCGTGGGCATCAAGGACACGGTCAAGACTACGTGCACGGGCGTGGAGATGTTCCGCAAGCTGCTCGATCAGGGCGAGGCGGGCGATAACGTGGGTATCTTGCTGCGCGGCACCAAGCGCGAAGACGTCGAGCGCGGCCAGGTGCTGGCCAAGCCCGGCTCGATCAAGCCGCACACGGACTTCTCGGCCGAGGTGTACATTCTGTCCAAGGACGAGGGTGGCCGTCATACGCCGTTCTTCCAGGGCTATCGTCCGCAGTTTTACTTCCGCACGACGGACGTGACGGGCACGATCGAGCTGCCGGCGGACAAGGAAATGGTACTGCCTGGCGATAACGTGTCGATGAAGGTAAGCCTGATTGCGCCGATCGCCATGGAAGAAGGCCTGCGCTTTGCCATCCGCGAAGGCGGACGCACGGTCGGGGCCGGCGTGGTCGCCAGCATCGCCAAGTAAAGACTGGCCGCAAACTGGCGGACACAGCGTGTCGGCCAGGTGCAGTAAAAGTAGTACAGTTGTACAAGGGCGATGAAGCCGAAAGGATTCATCGCTTTCAGAGTCTAGGGGTATAGCTCAATTGGCAGAGCGTCGGTCTCCAAAACCGAAGGTTGTAGGTTCGATTCCTACTGCCCCTGCCAGACATTCAGTTACATCGTAGCCGCTCAGGTGGCGCCACCAGCCGGAATATGTCGAATAGCAATGTAGAAACCGTTACCAGCACCGTAGATCGCATCAAGCTGGGTCTCGCTGTGCTCGTAATTGTAGCTGGCATCGTTGGTTATTCGATGATGGAAGGCCAGCCAACCGTCGCGCGCGTCGGTGTCTTTGTTGGCGGCCTGATCGTTGCCGGCATCATCGCCTGGTTCAGCGAACCAGGGCGTCGTACCCTCAGCTTCGGACGCGACTCCTATAACGAAGTCAAGCGTGTCGTGTGGCCCACGCGCAAGGAAACCACTCAAATGACAGGCATAGTATTTGCCTTCGTTGTGGTGATGGGTATTTTCCTGTGGGTCGTTGATAAAGCGCTGGAGTGGGTCATTTATGGCTTGCTGCTGGGCTGGAGATAAAGGGCACACATGAGCAAGCGTTGGTATGTTGTCCACGTTTATTCCGGCATGGAAAAAAGCGTGCACAAGGCACTCCTGGAGCGCATAGAGCGCGCCGGGCTCGAAACGTCTTTCGGGCGCATACTGGTTCCTTCCGAAGAGGTGGTCGAGGTCAAGGGTGGTCGAAAGTCCATTTCCGAGCGCCGCATTTTCCCGGGCTATGTCCTGGTCGAGATGGATCTTACGGATGAAACCTGGCACCTGGTCAAGAATACAAACCGGGTAACCGGCTTCCTGGGCGGTTCGGGCAACCGGCCTGCGCCGATCTCCGAGCGCGAAGTGGAAAAAATCCTTTCGCAGATGGAAGAAGGCGTCGAGAAGCCCAAACCCAAGGTGCTCTTCGAGGTTGGCGAGATGGTTCGCGTCAAGGAAGGCCCCTTTGCGGACTTCAACGGCAACGTCGAGGACGTCAATTACGAGAAAAGCAAGGTGCGTGTATCGGTCACCATTTTTGGCCGCGCAACACCGGTGGAACTCGATTTCGGTCAGGTTGAGAAAACCTGAATTTTTAACCCCGGGGAGCTTTCCGCATTTGTCGGAAGGCGTTATCACCCGCAAGGAGTAAAGCATGGCGAAGAAAATCGTTGGCTTTATCAAGCTGCAAGTACCAGCTGGTAAGGCTAATCCTTCCCCCCCCATTGGTCCGGCGCTCGGTCAGCGCGGTCTGAACATCATGGAATTCTGCAAGGCATTCAATGCCAAGACGCAGGGCATGGAGCCCGGTCTGCCGATTCCGGTGGTCATCACTGCCTACGCGGACAAGAGCTTCACCTTCATCATGAAGACGCCGCCCGCCACGATCCTGATCAAAAAGGCCAGTGGTGTACAGAAGGGTTCGGCACGTCCTCACCTGGACAAGGTTGGCACGCTGACGCGCGCCCAGGCAGAAGAAATCGCCAAAACCAAGGAACCCGACCTGACGGCTGCTGATCTGGACGCCGCGGTTCGTACGATTGCCGGTACCGCCCGCAGCATGGGCATCACGGTTGAAGGGGTGTAAGCATGGCCAAGTTGAGCAAGCGCGCGGCCGCTATCGCCGCCAAGATCGATCGCAGCAAGTTTTATCCCGTTGCCGAGGCCCTGGCCCTGGTCAAGGAAACCGCTACCGCCAAGTTTGATGAGTCCATCGACGTGGCTGTTCAGTTGGGCGTCGATCCCAAAAAATCCGACCAGATCGTTCGTGGTTCGGTTGTACTGCCTGCCGGCACTGGCAAGTCTGTTCGCGTCGCCGTGTTCGCCCAAGGCGAAAAGGCTGAAGCGGCCAAGGCTGCAGGCGCCGATATCGTCGGCATGGACGGCCTGGCTGCCTCCATCAAGGGTGGTCAGATGGATTTCGACGTGGTCATTGCCTCGCCCGACGCCATGCGCGTGGTGGGTGCGCTGGGCCAGATCCTGGGCCCACGTGGCCTGATGCCCAACCCCAAGGTTGGCACGGTCACCCCCGATGTTGCCCAGGCAGTGAAGAACGCCAAGGCAGGTCAGGTCCAGTACCGTACCGACAAGGCCGGCATTATCCACGCCACCATTGGCCGCGCATCGTTCGATATCGAACAGCTGCAAAGCAACCTGAATGCACTGGTCGACGCCCTGAACAAGGCACGTCCGACGGCTGCCAAGGGTATTTATCTGCGCAAGCTGGCCGTTTCGTCCACGATGGGCGGCGGCGCTCGCATTGAAGTAGCATCGCTCGCAGCCTGATAAGGCTGTGTAGCAAAGAACTTTGGGCCATGTCGGGATTCGTCCCGGCATCGCTGTCAAAGACCGCTGGAGCCTCGCCACGCAAGCATTCGTGCACGCAAGGTGAAGCTTAATTTCAGGTTCCGGCCTGGGTCCAGCGCAGACGGCGCCCATGGAAGAATTCTTGCAGTACCAAGAACTCGACCAGGTGCGCCGCATTCGGTTGACGCTAGGGACCCTCCCAAGCGTCGTTTGAAGGAGTGTTCAAACCGTGAGTCTCAATCGTCAAGAGAAAGCGGTAGTCATCGAGGAAGTCGGCGCGGAAGTCGCAAAGGCTCAATCGGTCATTATCGCGGAGTACCGTGGTCTGGACGTCGCCTCTGTAACCGTATTGCGCAAAACAGCGCGTGAGTCGGGCGTGTATCTGCGTGTTCTCAAGAATACGCTGGTTCGCCGTGCCTTGGCAGGAACTCCTTTCGAGGAGATCTCCGCCCAGCTGACCGGTCCGTTGATGTATGGCATCAGCACTGATCCGGTCGCGGCAGCAAAAGTACTTGCCGGTTTCGCAAAGACCAACGACAAGCTGGTAATCAAAGGCGGGGCATTGCCCAACAGCCTGTTGAGCCAAGATGGTGTGAAGGCTTTGGCCACCATGCCGTCGCGCGAAGAGTTGCTCTCGAAACTCATGGGTACGATGCAAGCACCCGTCACGCAATTTGTGCGTACGCTCAACGAAGTTCCCACCAAGTTCGTTCGCGGCCTCGCGGCTGTGCGCGATCAGAAGGAAGCCGCCTAAGCGGTCGGAATTTCATACTACCGAGCGACAACCAACCTGGTTTTTAAATTTATCTGGAGTTCTTTAAATGAGCAAAGCTGAAATCCTCGACGCCATCGCCGGCATGACCGTGCTTGAGCTGTCCGAGCTGATCACAGAAATGGAAGAAAAGTTTGGTGTGTCGGCTGCTGCCGCCGCTGTTGCTGTTGCCGCGCCTGCTGCTGGTGGCGCCGCTGCTGCTGCTGAAGAGCAGACCGAGTTCACCGTTGTTCTGGCCGAAATCGGCGCGAACAAGGTCAGCGTCATCAAGGCAGTTCGCGAAATCACTGGTCTTGGCCTGAAAGAAGCCAAGGATCT
The DNA here is from genome assembly GCF_004153455.1 of Allopusillimonas ginsengisoli. Classification (GTDB taxonomy): domain Bacteria; phylum Pseudomonadota; class Gammaproteobacteria; order Burkholderiales; family Burkholderiaceae_B; genus Allopusillimonas; species Allopusillimonas ginsengisoli. The sequence continues at coordinate 3,927 of NZ_SDQE01000019.1, forward strand.
GGTTGACGGTGCTCCGAAGCCTGTCAAGGAAGGTCTGGCCAAGGCTGATGCCGAAGCTGCCCAGAAGAAGCTTGAAGAAGCTGGCGCAAAAGTCGAACTCAAGTAAGACTTTTTCTGCCTGCCCGGGAAGCGCGTGTGCCTTCCCGGGCTTTTGCGTTTCCAGAAAACCCACGATTTGGTGCTGGTTTTTTGCCTGAATCGGGTTTTCTGGAGTCGTAAACCAGGGCCGTGGTTGACGGCCCATGTAACCCTCGAGTCGGAGTGCTCATGCCTTATTCGTATACCGAAAAAAAGCGCATACGCAAGAGCTTCGCCAAACGTGAAGACGTCCAGGACGTCCCCTACCTTTTGGCGACTCAACTGCAATCATACATAACGTTTTTGCAGGCGGATACTACACCTTCCAAACGAAAAGATGAAGGCCTTCAAGCGGCTTTCAGTTCTATTTTCCCTATCGTAAGCCATAACCAGATGGCGCGCCTGGAGTTCGTTAGCTACGTTCTCGGCGAACCCGTTTTCGATGTCAAGGAATGCCAGCTGCGCGGCCTAACCTATGCATCGCCGCTGCGCGCCAAAGTCCGCTTGGTGTTGATGGATCGCGAAGTCAGCAAGCCAACGGTCAAGGAAGTCAAGGAACAGGAAGTATACATGGGCGAGATACCGCTCATGACCAATACCGGTTCATTTGTGATCAATGGCACAGAGCGCGTCATCGTCTCTCAGTTGCACCGCTCGCCCGGCGTGTTCTTTGAGCACGATCGCGGCAAGACGCACAGCTCCGGCAAGCTTTTGTTTTCGGCACGCGTGATTCCCTATCGCGGCTCGTGGCTCGATTTCGAGTTCGACCCCAAGGACATCCTGTTCTTCCGTGTCGATCGTCGCCGCAAGATGCCCGTGACCATTTTGCTCAAGGCCATCGGCATGACGCCCGAGGCCATTCTGGCCTACTTCTCGGATTTCGATCACTTCGAAATTCTGCGCGAAGGGGGCATGCTCGAGTTCGTGCCCGAGCGCTGGAAGGGCGAAGTCGCGCGCTTCGACATCAAGGACAAGGCAGGCAATGTGATTGTCGAGAAAGACAAGCGCATCAATGCCAAGCACCTGCGCGAGCTGGGCGAAGCCAAGGTCGAGTACATCTCGGTTCCTGAAGACTTCCTCGTGGGCCGTGTGCTGGCCAAGAACCTGGTCAACGCCGAAACGGGCGAAGTCGTGGCCAATGCCAACGACGAGATCACCGAAACCATGCTGGGCGAGATCCGCACTGCAGGCATTCGCGAAATCGAAACGCTGTACATCAACGAACTCGATCGCGGCGGGTATATCTCGCAGACCCTGCGCACCGATGAAACCGCCGACCAGATGGCCGCGCGCGTTGCCATCTACCGCATGATGCGTCCTGGCGAGCCGCCCACCGAAGAGGCGGTCGAAGCGCTGTTCCAGCGCCTGTTCTACAGCGAAGACGCCTACGATCTGTCGCGCGTGGGCCGCATGAAGGTCAACAGCCGTCTGGGCCGTGGCGAAGATATCACGGGCCCGATGACGCTGACTAACGAAGACATTCTTGAAACCATCAAGGTGTTGGTTGAGCTGCGCAACGGCCGTGGCCAGATCGATGATATCGATCACCTGGGCAATCGTCGCGTGCGTTGCGTGGGCGAACTGGCCGAGAACCAGTTCCGCGCCGGTCTGGTGCGTGTTGAGCGCGCGGTCAAGGAGCGTCTCGGCCAGGCCGAAACCGAAAACCTGATGCCGCACGACCTGATCAACTCCAAGCCTATCTCGGCGGCCATCAAGGAGTTCTTCGGTTCCAGCCAGCTGTCGCAGTTTATGGACCAAACCAATCCGCTGTCGGAAATCACGCACAAGCGTCGCGTTTCCGCATTGGGCCCAGGCGGTCTTACCCGCGAGCGCGCCGGCTTTGAAGTGCGCGACGTGCATCCCACGCACTATGGCCGCGTCTGCCCGATTGAAACGCCGGAAGGTCCGAACATCGGTCTGATCAACTCCATGGCGTTGTATGCACGCCTGAATGAATACGGCTTCCTCGAAACCCCTTACCGCAAGATCATTGACGGCAAGGTCAGCGAGCAGATCGACTATCTGTCGGCCATCGAAGAAAGCAACTACGTGATTGCCCAGGCGAACGCGCATCTGGACGAGAGCGGACGCTTCGAGGACGACCTGGTGGCTTGCCGTCAGGCTGGCGAAACCATGTTGACCGCGCCGTCCAACGTGCACTACATGGACGTAGCGCCGTCGCAGATCGTTTCCGTGGCGGCATCGCTGATTCCCTTCCTGGAGCACGATGACGCGAACCGGGCTTTGATGGGCGCCAACATGCAGCGCCAGGCAGTGCCTTGCCTGCGTCCTGAAAAGCCGCTGGTCGGCACAGGTATCGAGCGTACGGTGGCTGTCGACTCGGGCACCACGGTGCAGGCGGTTCGTGGCGGGGTTGTGGATCACGTAGATGCCGAGCGCGTGGTGATTCGCGTCAACGACGACGAAAACGTCGCCGGTGAAGTGGGCGTGGACATCTACAATCTGATCAAGTACACCCGTTCCAACCAGAATACCAATATCAACCAGCGTCCTATCGTCAAGCGTGGCGACCATGTGGCGCGTGGCGACGTGCTGGCCGATGGCGCATCGACGGACCTGGGCGAACTCGCCCTGGGCCAGAACATGCTGATCGCGTTCATGCCCTGGAACGGCTATAACTTCGAAGATTCGATCCTGATTTCCGAAAAAATCGTGGCCGACGACCGCTATACGTCTGTTCACATCGAGGAACTCACGGTTGTGGCGCGCGACACCAAATTGGGCGCCGAAGAAATCACGCGCGATATCAGCAACCTGCCCGAGATTCAGCTTAACCGTCTGGACGATTCCGGCATTGTCTACATCGGCGCGGAAGTGCGCGCCGACGACGTGCTGGTCGGCAAGGTCACGCCCAAGGGCGAAACCCAGCTGACGCCAGAAGAGAAGCTGCTGCGCGCCATTTTCGGCGAGAAGGCGTCCGACGTGAAGGATACGTCGCTGCGCGTTCCGTCCGGCATGGTGGGTACGGTTATCGATGTGCAGGTCTTCACCCGCGAAGGCATTGAGCGCGACAAGCGTGCACAGTCCATCATCGACGATGAGCTGCGCCGTTATCGCCAGGATCTGAACGATCAGCTGCGTATTGTTGAAGACGATACCTTTGACCGTATCGGCAAGTTCCTGACAGGCAAGACGGTCAACGGTGGTCCGCGCAAGCTGGCCAAAGGCACCGAGCTCACCAAGGAATACCTGTCGGATCTGGATCGCTGGCAGTGGTTCGATATCCGCTTGGCGGACGAAGCACACGCCATCGTGCTCGAGCAGGCCAAGGAATCGCTTGAACAGAAGCGCCATCAGTTTGACCTGGCCTTCGAAGAAAAGCGCAAGAAGCTTACGCAGGGCGATGAGCTGCCCCCGGGCGTGCTCAAGATGATCAAGGTGTACCTGGCCGTCAAGCGTCGCCTGCAGCCTGGCGACAAGATGGCCGGCCGTCACGGTAACAAGGGTGTTGTCTCGCGTATTACGCCGGTCGAAGATATGCCGCATATGGCCGACGGTACGCCTGCCGACATCGTGCTCAATCCCTTGGGTGTTCCCTCTCGAATGAACGTCGGGCAGGTGCTCGAGGTTCACCTGGGCTGGGCAGCAAAGGGTCTGGGTTACCGCATCGCCGACATGCTCGACGAAGAAAAGGGCGTGCAGGTCAAGGCGCTGCGCAGCTACCTCGAAACGGTCTACAACAGCACCGGCACGGGCGCGCACATCGATGAGCTGACCGATGACGAAGTTGTTGCGATGGCGCACAACCTGAAGAACGGTCTTCCGCTGGCAACGCCTGTGTTCGACGGCGCAACCGAAGAAGAAATCGGCGAGATGCTCAAGCTGGCTTATCCCGACGAGATTGCAGAACGTCTGCAACTGACGGATACGCGCACGCAGGCATGGCTGTTTGATGGCCGTACCGGCGAGAAATTCGAGCGCCCGGTCACGATTGGCTACATGCACTACCTGAAGCTGCATCACCTGGTCGATGACAAGATGCACGCGCGTTCGACCGGTCCGTACTCGCTGGTTACGCAGCAACCGCTGGGTGGTAAAGCCCAGTTCGGTGGCCAGCGCTTCGGGGAGATGGAAGTCTGGGCGCTGGAAGCCTACGGTGCTTCGTACACGCTGCAGGAGATGCTTACCGTCAAGTCCGACGATATCTCCGGCCGCACCAAGGTGTACGAGAACATCGTCAAGGGCGACCACGTCATCGACGCCGGCATGCCCGAGTCGTTCAATGTTCTGGTCAAAGAAATTAGGTCCCTGTCCCTGGACATGGATTTGGAGCGTAAATAATGAAAGCGCTACTCGATCTATTCAAACAAGTCTCGCAAGACGAGCAATTCGATGCCATCAAGATCGGCATCGCGTCGCCGGAGAAAGTGCGGTCGTGGTCGTATGGTGAAGTCCGCAAGCCGGAAACCATCAACTACCGCACGTTCAAGCCGGAGCGCGATGGCCTGTTCTGCGCAAAGATCTTTGGTCCCATCAAGGACTACGAGTGCCTTTGCGGCAAGTACAAGCGCCTGAAGCATCGCGGCGTGATCTGCGAAAAATGCGGTGTGGAAGTCACCGTTGCCAAGGTGCGCCGCGAGCGCATGGGCCATATCGAGCTGGCCAGCCCGGTAGCGCACATCTGGTTCCTCAAGAGCCTGCCGTCGCGTCTGGGCATGGTGCTCGACATGACGCTGCGCGATATCGAGCGCGTGCTGTATTTCGAAGCCTGGTGCGTGATCGAACCTGGTATGACGCCGCTCAAGCGCGGTCAGATCATGTCCGATGACGATTTCCTGGCCAAGACAGAAGAGTACGGCGACGATTTCCACGCCCTGATGGGCGCGGAAGCCGTGCGCGAGCTGCTGCGCACGATCGACATCGATCGCGATGTCGAAACCCTGCGCGCGGAACTCAAGGCAACGTCGTCCGATGCCAAGATCAAGAAGATCTCCAAACGCCTGAAAGTACTCGAAGGCTTCCAGAAATCGGGCATCAAGCCCGAGTGGATGGTCATGGAAGTGCTGCCCGTGCTGCCACCGGACCTGCGTCCGCTGGTGCCGCTCGACGGCGGCCGTTTCGCGACGTCCGATCTGAACGACTTGTACCGTCGCGTCATCAACCGCAACAACCGCCTCAAGCGCTTGCTCGAACTGAAGGCGCCGGACATCATTCTGCGCAACGAAAAGCGCATGCTGCAGGAGTCTGTTGATTCGCTGCTGGATAACGGTCGTCGCGGCAAGGCCATGACAGGCGCCAACAAGCGCCAGCTCAAGTCGCTGGCCGACATGATCAAGGGCAAGAGCGGTCGTTTCCGTCAGAACCTGCTGGGCAAGCGCGTGGACTACTCTGGCCGTTCGGTGATTGTGGTGGGCCCGCAGCTCAAGCTGCACCAGTGCGGTCTGCCCAAGCTGATGGCGCTCGAACTGTTCAAGCCTTTCATTTTCAATCGTCTTGAAATGATGGGCCTGGCCACGACAATCAAAGCTGCCAAGAAACTGGTTGAAGGCCAGGAGCCTGTGGTGTGGGATATTCTCGAAGAGGTCATTCGTGAACACCCCATTATGCTGAACCGTGCGCCGACGCTGCACAGGCTGGGTATTCAGGCGTTCGAACCCGTGCTGATCGAAGGCAAGGCCATTCAACTGCACCCGCTGGTTTGCGCGGCGTTCAACGCCGACTTCGACGGCGACCAGATGGCTGTTCACGTGCCGCTGTCGCTGGAAGCCCAGCTTGAAGCGCGCACGCTGATGCTTGCGTCGAACAACGTGCTGTTCCCCGCCAACGGCGAGCCGTCCATCGTGCCGTCGCAGGATATCGTGCTGGGTCTGTACTACACGACGCGTGAACGCATCAATGGCAAGGGCGAAGGCCTGTTCTTCATGGACGTGGCCGAAGTCCAGCGCGCCTACGATAACGGCGAAGTCGAGCTGCAGTCGCGCGTCACCGTTCGCCTGAACGAGTACGAGAAAGACGCTGCCGGCGAATGGCAGCCTGTGCTCAAGCGTTTCGAAACGACGGTGGGCCGTGCGCTGCTGTCCGAGATCCTGCCCAGGGGCTTGCCGTTCTCCGTGTTGAACCGCCCGCTCAAGAAGAAGGAAATCTCGCGCCTGATCAACCAGTCGTTCCGTCGCTGCGGCCTGCGTGCCACGGTGATTTTTGCCGACAAGCTGATGCAGTCCGGCTTCCGCCTGGCAACGCGCGGTGGCATTTCCATCGCCATGAGCGACATGCTCGTGCCATCGGTCAAGGAAGACATCCTGGCTCAGGCCAGCAAAGAGGTCAAAGAGATCGACAAGCAGTATTCCTCGGGTCTGGTAACAGCCCAGGAACGCTACAACAACGTGGTCGATATCTGGGGCAAGGCTGGCGACAAGGTTGGCAAGGCCATGATGGAGCAGCTTGCCACGGAACCGGTCATCAACCGCCATGGCGAAGAAGTCCGCCAGGAGTCTTTCAACTCCATCTACATGATGGCTGACTCGGGTGCCCGGGGTTCTGCTGCGCAGATTCGCCAGCTGGCAGGTATGCGCGGCCTGATGGCCAAGCCGGATGGCTCGATTATCGAGACGCCGATTACCGCCAACTTCCGCGAAGGCCTGAACGTGCTTCAGTACTTTATTTCGACGCACGGCGCACGTAAAGGTCTGGCGGATACGGCACTGAAGACGGCAAACTCGGGTTACCTGACGCGTCGCCTGGTCGACGTGACGCAGGATCTGGTCATCACCGAGACGGATTGCGGCACGACGCGCGGCTACTCGATGAAGGCGCTGGTCGAGGGCGGTGAAGTGATCGAACCGTTGCGCGACCGTATCCTGGGCCGGGTAGCGGCTGTGGATATCGTCAACCCGGATACGCAGGAAACGGCGGTGCCGGCCGGCACGCTGCTGGACGAAGACATCGTTGACCTGATTGACAGCATCGGGGTGGATGAGGTCAAGATCCGTACGCCGCTCACGTGCGAAACCCGTCATGGCCTGTGCGCGCATTGCTACGGCCGCGATCTGGGTCGCGGTACGATGGTCAACCGTGGCGAAGCGGTGGGTGTCATCGCGGCCCAGTCCATCGGCGAGCCGGGCACGCAGCTGACGATGCGTACTTTCCACATCGGTGGCGCGGCATCGCGTTCGGCCATGGCCAGCTCGGTGGAAACCAAGTCGGCCGGTACGGTGGCTTTTGCCATTGGCCTGCGCTATGTCACCAACGCCAAGGGTGAGCGCGTGGCGATTTCCCGTTCGGGCGAGATCGTTATTTTCGACGACAACCGCCGGGAGCGCGAGCGCCACAAGATACCTTATGGCGCCACGATTACCGTGGGCGACAACGATAACGTCAAGGCCGGTACGCGTCTGGCGACATGGGATCCGCTGACACGCCCCATCGTGTCCGAATACACCGGTACGGTGCGCTTCGAGAACATCGAGGAAGGCGTTACGGTTGTCAAGCAGCTTGACGAGGTCACGGGCCTGTCCACGCTGGTGGTGATCACACCCAAGACGCGCAGCGGCAAGGTCATGATGCGTCCGCAGATTCGCCTGCTCAATGAGGCTGGCGAAGACGTCCGCATCGCGGGTACGGATCACGCGGTCAGCATTTCTTTCCCTGTCGGCGCGCTGATTACGGTGCGCGACGGACAGCAGGTCAATATCGGTGAGGTGCTGGCGCGTATTCCGCAAGAATCGCAAAAGACACGCGATATTACCGGCGGTCTGCCACGTGTGGCCGAGCTGTTCGAAGCCCGTTCGCCCAAGGATGCCGGCATGCTGGCAGACGTCACGGGTACGGTGTCGTTCGGTAAGGACACCAAGGGTAAGCAGCGTCTGGTCATCACCGACATGGATGGCGTGAGCCACGAGTTCCTGATTCCCAAGGAAAAACAGGTGCTGGTGCACGACGGCCAGGTGGTGAACAAGGGCGAAATGATCGTGGACGGCCCGGCCGATCCTCACGATATCCTGCGTTTGCAGGGCATCGAGAAGCTGGCCAACTATGTCGTGAATGAAGTGCAGGACGTGTACCGTCTGCAAGGCGTGAAGATCAACGACAAGCACATCGAGGTGATCGTTCGCCAGATGCTGCGTCGCGTGAACATCACCGACGCCGGCGATACCAACTTCATTACCGGCGAGCAGGTCGAGCGCTCCGAACTGCTGAACGAGAACGATCGCATGGAAGCCGAAGGCAAGATTCCTGCCACGTACGACAACGTACTGCTGGGGATCACCAAGGCTTCGCTGTCGACGGATTCGTTCATCTCCGCGGCGTCGTTCCAGGAAACCACGCGCGTGCTGACTGAAGCCGCGATCATGGGCAAGCGGGACGATCTGCGCGGCCTGAAGGAAAACGTCATTGTCGGTCGCCTGATTCCCGCAGGTACGGGCATGTCGTATCACATGGCACGCAAGGACAAGGAGGCTCACGAGGCCGCCGAGCGTCAGGCAGCGCGCGCCATGGCCAATCCTTTCGAGGATACGCCGGCTGAAACCGTGGCGGAAGCCCACGCGGAAAGCCACGACGATGCGCCGTCGGCGGAGCAGTCCCCGTCCGGTGATGTTGCCGACGAGTAATCTGCTGGTGGGTTAGCCGCTGCGGCCGTTTGGCCAAGGCGGCGCCTCCGATCAGAAGTGCGTCGGCGCAAGCCATCGCCAAAAAAAGCCGGGCCCTGTCATTACGCAGGGCCCGGCTTTTTGTCGCTTGCTTACCTTGGCTGGATTATGGCTCGACTTTTTCGGTGGCAGGCATCCATTTGCGATGGGGCGGGGTGTAATCACGAAAACCTGCGAGCAGCACTTCGAGCGTGTCCGCGAAAATCAGCATATCGTCGTATTGTTGCTTCATGAAGCCTTCTGCGACCATCTTGCGGGTCATTCCGCGCAGGGGGTCGAAATAACCCTTGGTATTGAGAAAGCCGCAGGGTTTTTGATGAATGCCCAGTTGGGCCCAGGTCCATTGTTCGAAGATTTCGTCCAGGGTGCCGGCGCCACCCGGCAGAGCGACGAAGGCAGTGGCCAGGTCGGCCATTCTGGCCTTGCGCTGATGCATGTTTTCAACGACGTGCAGATCTGTCAGGCCTGTATGAGCGATCTCGCTATCGACAAGTGAGCGTGGCATTACGCCGGTAACGCGCCCACCCGCGGCAATCGCAGCATCGGCCAGCGCTCCCATCAGCCCCACGCGGCCGCCCCCGTAGACAATCTCGATACCCGCCGAAGCCAGCGCATGGCCGGTTTCCTGGGCCGAGGCGAGGTAGATGGGATCTGTGCCCGGGCTGGAACCGCAAAAGACGCCCACGACGAGTTGAGATGTTGCTGCCATATCCAGTGCTTCCTGTATCAACGTCCATAGTATGAAAACAGGTTAGCACGGGGGCGTTTGGCACGCATCAAGCGCAAAAACGTAAAAATTTGTTCAGCTTAGCGTAAGCAATGACAGATTGAAGTAGCATCAGTAACGTGCCGGATGCGGTTGCAGTAGTGCGCAAGGCACACGCAAATCGAGGTGATGGCGGTTGCTGGTTGGCGGCCGAGATCACAACCCAGGGTAGGTCAACCTAAGGAGAGGATCATGCTGATCAGCTACTTTCGGCGTCATTGTCCGGGTCGCGCCTGCGTGATGGTTGCGGGCAGTTTTCTCATCGTTACGCTGGGTTTTTTGCCTTCAAGCGCTGCGGCAGATACCTTTGATGTCCCTTTTGTGCCTACCCCGCCCGAGGTAGTGGAGCGCATGCTCAACATGGCGGAAGTGGGGCCGTCGGATCGCGTGATAGATCTGGGGTCGGGAGATGGCCGTATCGCCATTGCCGCGGTGAAGGACAGGGCTGCGCTGTCTGCGCTGGGGGTGGATTTGAATCCGGTTCGCGTTGAAGAGGCGAAGGCGAATGCGAAAGACGCCGGGGTGTCCGATCGGGTGGAGTTCCGTCAGGAGGATTTGTTTGACACGGATTTTTCCAATGCAACCGTCTTGACCATGTATTTGCTGCCAAACGTCAACATGCGTTTGCGTCCTAAGGTGCTGGATCTGGCTGCCGGAACGCGCGTGGTGTCGCATGCCTTCGATATGGATGATTGGGAAAGCGACGATTATGCGCGCTTGGGCAATCGCGATGTCTATATGTGGGTTGTGCCCGCCAAGGTTGCCGGCGCCTGGCAACTGGATGGCCCGGAAGGTTCGCTGGCGCTGGACGTGGAACAGACGTTCCAGCACCTGAGCGGCATTGCACAGACGGCCAAAGGACACGCCATGCCCGTCCGGGGCAAGCTGCGGGGCAAGGAGATCACGCTGCAAATCGGTGACGGCAACGAGGCGCGCCATTACACGGGCACGGTGCAGGCGGACACGATGGCGGCCAATCCTGCGACGGGCAATGTTGTGCAGGGCTGGCGTGCGGTTCGGCGCTGACGGGCGGCATTCATGACGGTCAATGTTGCCGCAACAGGCCCGGCTGCGCTGGCACCGCAGGTCGGCGGCCTGTCTGTACTGGACGCGGTGGCGATGCTGGTTGGCGTGGTGGTGGGCATCGGCATTTTTGGCTTTCCGCCTTTGGTGGCGCAGCATGCCTGGTCAGCCCCCGTCTATATGGCCTTGTGGCTTGCTGGCGGCGCGCTCATGTTTGTGGGCGCGCTTTGCTATGCGGAGCTGGGCAGCACCTATCCCGATGCGGGAGGGGAGTACGCTTTTCTGGCGCGGGCTTGGGGGCGCAATGTCGGCGTGCTCTTCGCATGGGCCCGCGGAACGATTATTCAGACTGGGGCCATCGCCGCCGTGGCCTTCATCTTCGGTGATTATGCGCAGGTGCTGTGGCCGCTCGGGCCGTACGGTCCTGCATGGTATGGCGCGATGGTCGTGGCTGTGCTCACCGTGATCAATATGGTGGGTGCGCTGGCGTCGCGGCGTTTGCAGCGCGTCTTGACGCTCTTTACCGTGTTGGCGATGGTCGTCGTGGCGCTGGCAGGGCTGACGCTGTCTACGCCTGTTGACATGCAGGCCGGCGCGAGCAGCGAGGTACGGCAGATGAGCATGGCCGGCACGCTGGGCATGGGTATGGTATTCGTGCTGTTGACGTATGGCGGTTGGAATGAGGCAGCCTACCTGTCGGGAGAGCTGCGTGATGTGCGACGCAATATGTGGCGAGTGCTTTTGCTGGGCACGGTGGTGATCACTACCATCTATCTGTTGGTGAATCTGGCCTATCTGCGGGTGTTTGGCCTGGAGGGCCTGCGGGGCACGCATACGGTGGGCGCAGATATGATGTCCATGTTGGCGGGACCCTGGGCGGCCATACTGCTGAGTCTGCTGGTGTGTTGTACTGCGCTGGGCACGATCAATGCCTGTATTTTTACGGGTGCTCGTGTGTATTATGCGCTGGGCCGCGACGTTCCCGCGCTAGGGGTTCTGGGTGCCTGGAGCAATCGAGGCGCGACGCCGGTACGGGCGTTGGCGCTGCAGGGCGGGATTACGCTGTTGCTTATCCTGTTCGGCGCATTCAGCGAGAGCGGGCTGGAGGCAATGGTGGCCTATACGGCGCCAGTCTTCTGGCTGTTCATGTTTCTGACGGCCATGGCGGTCATTGTATTGCGACGCCGCGATGGTGGACGCGAGCGCCCGTTCCGGGTGCCGTTCTATCCCCTGACACCGCTGGTGTTGGCATTGACGTGTCTGGCGCTCTTCTGGGCGAGCGCCCGCTATGCTGGGACGGGCGCGTGGCTGGGGCTGGTGGTGCTGGTGGCGGGCCTGCCGCTGTTGTGGGTGGGGCGTCGTTGAGGCGCTTGGCGCACGTCGCGGATTGTCCCTTTTGTCTGTTCTGGTGGAATGGATGCAAATGGGTTAGGGAAGGGGTTGGTTGAGCGTACCCGAGATTTTGTGTTGAATCATCTCTTGCCGCCTGGCTTGCCGTGGGCACGCTGGCGCCAGACGGCTGTTGGCATTGCGACGGGCTGCCTACGTCTGCCTTGCGCACCGAGACACCTTTGGATGCTCCCGGCCAATTGGTCAACCCGACGTTCGGTTCCTGCGTATCCACCCGCTGCATGATTAATTCTGCAGCCGTGTGGCCATGTGCGGCCCAGTGCATCTTGTTCTGCACGGTGGCGAAGAACTATTTCGATGTTTCCGTGTGCGGGTCGTAATCTAGGCTAGTGGCATAGATGTCCAGCACCTTGCGCCAGAACACCTTTTCCGAGGAGCGGATGTCGCGGATACGCGCCAGCAATTCTTCGAAATAGTCGGCATCCTCGCCTCGCTTGAAGCGCTCGTCGTCCAGCAGTACGCCCTTGGTCAGGTAGGTCGCAAGTTGTTCCGTAGCCCAGCGACGGAACTGGGCACCTCGGTGCGACTTCGCACGGTAGCCGACCCCCAGGACCACTTCCAGGCTGTAGTGCTTCTGTCTGCGGCTAACTTGCCGTTCACGCTCCCATCGAACCTGTAAGTACGGCTTACAAGTTGCCTCTTCCACCAGCTCCCCGGACTGATAAATGGCGCGGATATGCTGGGTGATGTTCTGCGGTGAACACTGATATAGCTCAGCCAGCTGTGCCTGAGTCAGCCAAATGCCGCCATCCTGGGATCGCACCTGGACACGTGTCTGGGCATCTTCGGTCTGATACAGCAGAAACTCATCCGACAAAGCCTGCAACTGGGCGGCAGACAGGTTCTGCGCAGACGAAAATTCCTTTATTTACAAGTATTAGATCCACGTCCGCAGACATCAGTGGATGTCCCTGGACCCCACCTCACTTTCCAATACAGAAACTGGAAAAAATCTCCCCCAGCAAATCGTCGCTGGTGAATTGCCCAGTGATTTCGCACAGAGCATCGTGGGCGAGACGGAGTTCTTCGGCGAATAAGTCGAGCACCTGATCGCTCTGGCTGGCGTGGTCGGCGGCGAGCGCGAGGTGCTGGCGGGCGGCGTCCAGGGCGAAGAGGTGGCGTTCCCGGGCAAGCCAGGGCGATTCGGCGCCGGGGCTCCAGCCGGCGATGTCCAGCAATCTGCGACGCAGGCTGTCAAGACCCTGGCCGGTTTTGGCGGAGATGTGCAGAACGGTGGTCTGGCCGTGTTCGGTGCTTTGCCCTTTGCTGGCCGGAGCTGGTGCAGGCTGGCCGGCGACCTGGCTTGTGCCGCTGGCGGGCAGGGTTGCCTCGTCTGCCGCATTGGCATCGTCTGTCTGATTGATCGCAGACGCGAGTGCCGCGCCGGACAGCAGATCCAGCTTGTTGTATACCTTGAGTACCGGGGTGCGGGCGGGCAGCCTTGCGGTGATGGCGGAGTCGAGTTCGTCGTTGGGTTTGCGGGCGTCCTGCAGGTGAATGATGACGTTGGCTTTCTCGATCTCGGCCCAGCTGCGTGCAATGCCTATGCTTTCGACGGTGTCGTCAGTGTCGCGCAGGCCGGCGGTGTCGATGATGTGCATGGGCACGCCGTCGATGTGAATCTGCTGGATGACTTTGTCGCGCGTGGTGCCGGCGATGGGGGTGACAATGGCGATGTCGTCGCCAGCCAGGGCATTGAGCAGGCTGGATTTGCCGACGTTGGGCTGGCCGGCCAGAACCACATGCAGGCCTTCGCGCAGAATCATGCCTTGGCGGGCTTGGGCGGTGAGGGCGTCAAGGTCTTGGCGGATTGCGGCAAGCGTGGGTGCAGCCTGGTATTTTTCCAGAAAGTCGATTTCTTCTTCCGGGAAGTCGAGTGTGGCTTCGACGAGCATGCGCAAGTGAATGATGCGGTCGTTCAGGCCATTGACCTGTGCCGAGAAGGCGCCGCTGAGCGAGGCCATGGCGCTGCGGGCGGCGGCTTCTGAGGAGGCATCGATGAGATCGGCCACGGCTTCGGCCTGGGCGAGATCCATGCGGTCGTTCAGAAAGGCGCGCTGGGTGAATTCGCCAGGCTCGGCCAGGCGCAGGCCGTGCGCCTGGCCGATGTCGAGGCAGTGCTGCAGGATGCGCCGCAGGACCGCTGGCCCGCCGTGACCCTGCAGCTCGAGGACGTCTTCGCCGGTGTAAGAGTGTGGCGCGTTGAAGTAGAGCGCGATGCCGGCGTCCATGGCCATGCCCTGGCTGTCGTTGAAGGGCAGATAGTGGGCGTGACGGGGCGTGAGGTCGCGCGCAAGCAGTTTGCGAATCAGCGGCTGAAGTTCGCGGCCGGAGATGCGTATGACGCCGATGCCGCCGCGCCCTGGGGCGGTGGCGATGGCGATGATGGGATCGTGGGCACGCAGGGACATGGCAAAATATACAGTGGAAAAACGTTGATTGAGCGCATTCATTCCCTGCTATGCCTGGCGCCGGACAAAGGCAGCGGCGCCGGGGTAGTATTGCGCTAGGGATACAAGGCCCGCCGGATACGAAAGTGTAGCGTTTCGGGGGCGTTTCGGGCACGGTGTCGTGCCGATTCTGATTGCAAACAGGAGCCATCATGCCATATCTGATTGAAACCTTCGACAAGCCTCACTCTGCAGCGTTGCGCCAGGCGGTGCGCGACAGCCATCTGGATTTCCTGGAGGAGAACAAGGGGCTGCTGCTGGCGTGCGGAGCCAAGCTGGAGGACGATGGCACGGGAGGTACGGGCAGTGTCTATATCGTGGATGTGGAAACCCGTGCGGAAGCTGAGGATTTTGTGAATCGGGATCCGTTTGCGGTGGCGGGGCTGTTCGAGCGCACGGTGATTACACGCTGGCGCAAGGCCTATCTGGACGGAAAGTGTTATCTGTAGGCGCGTAGTTGGCCCCTGCGATGGGCCGGGCGCGGCGCCGTGGGTTGCTCCGCGCAATGAACGCCCCCGCTGCCATGCAACGGGGGCGTTCCCCTTCTTGCCCGGTCACGTTCGTGCTTGTCTCACGCTCGCAACTTGGCAATCCTTACGCCGTGGTCAGATGGGCGGTTGATTCAGCGCCGACGGACTGCTCATCTTGGCGCTCGACGGCTATGATGGCGTCGGCCACTCCGGCGCCATAGGCCGGGTCTGCCAGGGCGCAGTGGTCGATGTGCCGTTGCTGGATATCTTTGCTTACGCCCGCGATGGCTCTGGCGGTGTTATAGAACAACGCCTGTTTCTGTTCATCGTTCATCAGGCGGAACAGATTGCCGGGCTGCGAGAAGTAGTCCGTGTCTTCGCGGTGGTTCCAGTGATCGGCGGCGCCTTCGATGGACAGTGGCGGCTCGCGGAACTCAGGCTGGTCCTGCCATTCGCCGCTGGCGTTGGGTTCGTTGCCGGTGATGCCGCCGTGGTTGCCGTCCACGCGCATGGCGCCGTCTCGATGGTAGCTATGGAAGGGGCATTTTGGCGCATTGACCGGAATCTGGTGGTGGTTCACACCCAGACGATAGCGATGCGCATCGCCATATGAGAACAGACGGGCCTGCAGCATGCGGTCGGGCGAAAAGCCGATGCCGGGCACAACGTTGGCGGGCGAAAAGGCTGCCTGCTCTACTTCGGCGAAGAAGTTTTCAGGATTGCGGTTCAGTTCCATTTCACCGACTTCGATCAGCGGGTAATCGCCATGCGGCCAGACTTTGGTCAGGTCGAAAGGGTTCAGGTGGTAACTGCCGGCTTCTTTCTCGGGCATGATCTGGACATACAGTGTCCAGCGCGGAAAATCGCCTTTTTCGATGGCTTCGAAGAGGTCGCGCTGGGAGCTTTCGCGGTCGCGTCCGACGATTTCGCTGGCCTGGGCATCAGTGAGGTTTTTGATGCCCTGTTTGGTGACGAAGTGAAATTTAACCCAGAAGCGTTGGTTCTGTGCGTTGATGAAGCTGAACGTGTGGCTGCCGAACAGGTGCATGTTGCGATAGCCGACGGGGATGCCCCGGTCGCTCATGACAATGGTGACCTGGTGTAGTGCCTCGGGCAGGCCGGTCCAGAATTCCCAGTTGTTCTGCGCGCTGCGCATGCCGGTACGGGGATCGCGTTTGACGGCATGGTTCAGGTCGGGAAACTTGAGCGGATCTCTAAAGAAGAACACCGGGGTGTTGTTGCCGACCAGGTCCCAGTTGCCTTGCTCGGTATAGAACTTCATGGCGATACCGCGGATGTCGCGTTCGGCGTCGGCGGCGCCTCGTTCACCGGCTACGGTGGAGAAGCGCGCAAACATGGGGGTTTTTTTGCCGATTTCGGAGAAGATGCTGGCGCGGGTGTATTGGGTGATGTCGTGCGTAACGGTGAATGTGCCGTAGGCGCCGGCGCCTTTTGCGTGCATGCGGCGCTCGGGGATGACTTCGCGGTCGAAGTGGGCGAGTTTTTCGATGAGCCAGATGTCCTGTAGGAGGGCTGGGCCACGGGGACCGGCGGTCATGGTGTTTTGGTTGTCAACGACGGGTGCGCCTGAGGCGGTGGTGAGTTTTTTCATCGTTTAGTCCTTTGATGGTTGGGGTAACCCATGGGGTCGGTCACTCGGGATATCCATGTTATGGGGAAGGCGGTGGTGCCGTATGGACATGGATCAAAGTCTAAGCGCTAATGTGATTTAGAGGAAATTGATTGTTTCTTTTGTTCCGATTGAATTTTACTATTTGTATGTTGGGGGATTAAGGCTTTCTGGTATGGGTGTCTGGTGTCTGGTGTCTGGTGTCTGGTGTCGGTGTCTGAGCCTGAGGTCAACAGGGTGACTTCGGCGGTCGCCGTCGGCGACTTCCCGCTGCCCCGGGGCACGACGGGGCGGCCGCAAAACTCGCGCGGTGCACAGTCCCCCGGACTGTGCACAAGCGTCGCGCTCAAACAGTTGCGGCCTTGCCTCCCCGTCCTGTCCCAGGTCAGCGGCGCCTGCGAATCACCCTGCTGACCTCAGGCTCAGACACCTGGCAGCGGCGTGGAATGCACCTATGCATGTCTTTTCGCTATGTTTCGGCTCAGCGGCGCGTGCGAATCACGCTGTTGACCTCAGGCTCAGACACCTGGCTGCGGCGTGGAATGCCGCTATGCATGTCTTTTCGCTATGTTTCGGCTCAACGGCGCGTGCGAATCACGCTGTTGACCTCAGGCTCAGACACCTGGCTGCGGCGTGGAATGCCGCTATGCTTGTCCTGTCGCTATGTTTCGGCTCAACGGCGCGTGCGAATCACGCTGTTGACCTCAGGCTCAGATACCTGGCAGCGGCGTGGAATGCCGCTATGCTTGTCCTGTCGCTATGTTTCGGCTCAACGGCGCGTGCGAATCACGCTGTTGACCTCAGGCTCAGATACCTGGCAGCGGCGTGGAATGCACCTATGCATGTCTTTTCGCTATGTTTCGGCTCAGCGGCGCGTGCGAATCACGCTGTTGGGATCGGGCGAAGATGTCTGATGGTGGCGATCTAAACACCCATGTAGTGTTGGAGTTGGTCGCGTTGGGCGGTAAGCGCTGCGGACGTGCCGGACCAAACGGCGTGGCCTTTTTCGATAATATAGTGACGATCTGCCAGAGGAAGCAGGGAGTTAAGGTTTTTGTCGATGCAGAGAATGGTCATCCCGAGCGACTTGATTTGGGCCAGGCAGCGCCAGATTTCTTCGCGGATGAGCGGTGCGAGGCCTTCGGTGGCTTCATCCAGGATAAGCAGCCGGGGGTTGGTCATGAGGGCGCGGCCGATGGCGAGCATTTGTTGTTCGCCACCCGAGAGTTTGCTGCCGCCGTTGTTGGCGCGTTCTTTGAGTCGCGGAAAGAGCGCGTAGATGCGGTCCAGGGTCCAGGGTTGAGCCAGGCCTTGCCGGTTGTGGGCGGTGGCGACGAGGTTTTCCTGGACGCTGAGGTTGGGAAATATCTGGCGACCTTCTGGCACGAGGCCGATACCGGCCCGCGCGACTTTATAGGAGGGCAGGCCGGCGATACCTTGGCCAGCAAATTGTATGGTGCCTTTAGTGGGGGCCATAAGGCCCACAATGGCTTTGACGCTGGTGGATTTGCCCATGCCATTGCGTCCCAGCAGGGTGACGAATTCGCCCTCGCTGATCTGGAAGCTCATGCCGAACAGGGCCTGGCTAGCGCCGTAGAAAACGTCGATGTCTTTGACGTCGAGCAGTTCGCGGGCCATTATGCGTCATCTCCGAGGTAGGCGGCGCGTACGTCCGGGTGGTTGCGGATGTGCTCGGGTGGGCCGCTGGCAATGACGCGCCCATACACCAGTACGGTAATGCGGTCGGCCAGCCGGAATACGGCGTCCATGTCGTGCTCGACCAGAACGATGCCGTACTCGCCTTTCAGCTCAAGCAGCAACCGGGTCATTTCGGCGGACTCGGCCTGGCTCATGCCGGCCATGGGTTCATCCAGCAATAAAAGCCTGGGTTGTCCGGCCAGCACCATGGCCAGCTCCAGCTGGCGCTGTTCCCCGTGCGCGAGATCGGCGGCGGGGACGTTGCTGCGATGCGCCAGCCCGGTTCGCTCCAGCATCTGCCGGGCGGGGCCGGTCAGCGAGGATTGGTCGGCGACAGGTGTCCAGGCCCGAAAACTATGGCCCTGGTGGGCCTGAGTGGCGAGCATCACGTTTTCGAGCGCCGTGAATTCCGGAAAAACCGAGGTGATCTGGTAGGAGCGTGCCAGGCCGCGCAGGGCTCGCTGGGCGACGGGCACGCGCGTGATGTTTTCGCCATTAAGCAGGATCTGTCCCTCATCGGGGCGTATTTCACCCGCAAGTTGGGTGATCAGCGTGCTTTTGCCGGCGCCATTAGGCCCGATCACGGCATGCAGTTCGCCCTCGGCAACATCCAGATCAAGGTGGTCGGTGGCCACCAGGCCACCGTAGCGTTTGACCAGTTTACGGACGGATAGCAAGCTCATCGTGTCTCCCGGGCCGCACGACGGCGGTCAATGCTATCGAACAGGCCCGCCAGGCCTCGCCGGCTGACCAGTACCACAAGTACGATCAACGGGCCAAAGATCACCATCCAATGATGGGTGATCAGCTTGAGCCCTTCCTCGGTAAGAATCATGGCCATGGCGCCGAACAAGGGGCCGAATAGCGTGCCAATTCCGCCCAGCATGACCATGACGATCAGTTCTCCCGACATCGTCCAGGACATGTAGGAGGGGGAGGCAAACTGAGTGAGATTGGCGTAGAGCATGCCTGCCACGCCACACAGCATGGCGGAGAGCACGTAGGCCGCCAGTCGATACCGGAAAGTGGGATAGCCCAGTGCTTTCATGCGGCGCTCGTTGCTCTTGCTGGCGCGTATGACTGTGCCAAAACGAGAGTGCACCAGACGGTGGCAACCATAAAGGCCGGCGCACAGCAGCAGCAACGTGGTGAAATACAGCACAAGCCCATCTGTCATGACCAGACCGCTGAAGTTGCTGCCTTCCTTGAGCCTCAGGCCGTCATCCCCGCCGTACTGGCTAAGGCTGACGAGCAAGAAATAAAACATCTGGGCAAAGGCCAGTGTGATCATGATGAAGGAGATGCCGCTGGTGCGCAGCGCTATGCTGCCGGTGACCAGGCCGACCACGCAGCAGGCGATCAGTGTCGCCAGCAACTGTATCCATCCACTGTCTATGCCATGGAAGCTGAGTATGGTGCTGCCATAGACGCCCAGCCCCAGAAACAGCGCGTGACCGAAACTCACCATGCCGCCGTAACCCAGAATAAGGTTTAGCGAGAGCGAGGCAAAGGCGAAAACCAGGATGCGGGTGACAAAGGAAATCAGGAAGGGATTGTCCCGCATCAGGAATGGGAACAGCGCCAGCACCACCAGCAGCACGATACCTGCGATGGTGCTGGTCTGACGATGGCGGAGAACATTGAAACTTAAAAGCATGGCGCTGGGTGGACCTGTAATATGGGCATGGGCGACTGACGCGGCGGGTGTCAGTGCCTGTGCACTGGGAACAGCCCTTGGGGCTTGATGGCCAGCACGGC
This sequence comes from Allopusillimonas ginsengisoli, assembly GCF_004153455.1. Classification (GTDB taxonomy): domain Bacteria; phylum Pseudomonadota; class Gammaproteobacteria; order Burkholderiales; family Burkholderiaceae_B; genus Allopusillimonas; species Allopusillimonas ginsengisoli. The sequence continues at coordinate 23,819 of NZ_SDQE01000019.1, forward strand.
TGCCATCAGCAGATAGATCATCATCGAGGCCAAAGCGGGCCCTGCGATGTCTGCCGCACTGCGCTCGAACATCGTACGCAGGATGGAGGGAAGCAGCGTGCGGCCCAGCGTGTCGACCACACCGACGATCAATGAGGCATAAAAGGCGCCACGGATGGAGCCGATGCCGCCAATCACAATAACCACCATGGTCAGGATAAGGATGGGTTCACCCATGCCTGCCTGGACGGACATGATGGGTCCCGCCAGCAAGCCGGCCAGTCCAGCCAGTACGGCGCCCAGCGCGAACAGCATGGCATTGAGCAGGGCTATATTGACGCCCAGCACACCGACCATGGTACGGTTGGTGGCGCCGGCCCGTATCAACATGCCGATGCGAGTGCGGTGAATCAGCAGATAGCAGCCCAGTGCGGTCAGCAGGCCTGACGCGATAATGAGCAGACGAAAGGCCGGGTAACGTACGCCGAACAGGTTGACGGCGCCGATCAGCGATTCGGGCACTTCCATGTAAAAGGGCGAAGGGCCCCATATCATCCTGGCCAGCTCATTGAAGAAGAGAATGAGGCCGAACGTCGCCAGCACCTGATCCAGGTGGTCACGCTGATATAGCTTGCGCAGCGCAATCCAGTTCACGGCAAGCCCCAGCGCAATCATGGCGGGCACCAGCAGAATGGCCGCCAGCAGGAATGATCCGGTGTAGTTGTACAGGCTGGCGGCGAAGAACGCCCCCATCATGTACATGGAGCCGTGCGCCAGGTTTACGAAATTCATGATGCCAAAGACCAGTGTCAGGCCGGCAGCCATGAGAAACAGCAGTACACCCAGCTGCAGGCCGTTCAGCGTCTGGATGATGAATAGGGTAAAACTCAAGCGCGTCTCCGCAATGTGTTGGGCGGCCGCCCCGCGCGGCCGCCAGCACTGACTGTGCTATTTCATGTCGCATTGCGCCGCGAAGTTGGCGCGGGTCTTGATCTGAATGGGCGTGGATGCTTCCAGGGCGGCGCCGTCCGGCCCCTTCACAACGTCCACACGATAGAACGGCGCATCGGGGAACTGATTGGAGTCAAAGGTGAAATCACCACGCACGGAGTCGAAGTCTGCCGCTTTCAGGGCATCGCGGAAGGCCTGCTTGTCGTCCAGCTTGCCCTGGACTTTGGCCAGCGCCGAGCCGATCAGGTTGGCGGCGTCGTAGGATTGGGCGGCATACATCGACGGCTGACGCTTGTAGGCTTTGACGAAGGCATCGACAAACTGCTTGTTCTGGGCGTTATCCAGATTGGGCGCATAGGGGGCGCTGGTGATGGCCCCGACGGCGAGCGACTTGAGCGCGGGCAAGGTGGAACCATCGATGGTGGACACTGAAATCAGCGGCAGCGTGCCCAGCAGGCCGGCCTGGCGATACTGCTTGACGAAATTCACACCCATGCCGCCAGGGTAGAACACATAGACGGCATCCGGCGAGGCAGCCTGTAGCTGGGCAATCTCGGCCGAGTAGTCCGGCTGATTGACCTGTGTGTAGACCTCGTCGATGATATTGCCGGTGTAGTCACGCTTGAAGCCTGACACAGCATCGCGACCAGCCTGATAGTTGGCTGCCATGACATACATGTTCTTGTAGCCCAGGTCGGTGGCAAGCTGGCCACCGGCCTCGTGCAACATATCGTTGTCCCAGGAGGTGGAGAAGAAATACGGCGAGCACTCTTTGCCGGCAATGGGGGCGGGGCCTGCGTTGGAGCCTATCAGAAAGACTTCGGATTCGGTGATGGGCTTGTGGATCGCCATCATCACGTTGGAGAACGTCACCCCGGTAATAATGGGTACATGCTCGCTCTTGAGCAAGCGGGTGGCTGCCTGGACGCCGATATCCGGCTTGAGCTGGTCGTCTTCACGGATGACTTCGACAGGCACGCCGCCCAGCTTGCCGTCATTTTGCTGGATGGCCAGCATGAAGGCGTCGTATTGATCCTGGCCCAATGCGCCGCCAGGGCCCGTCATGGTACCGATAAACCCGATCTTGACGGGCTCTTGCGCATAGCTTGGGGCCGCGCCCAGAGCACCGCACAACAGAGCCATGGTAAGGCTATGGCGCAGCAGCCGGCGCCGCGCAGTGGAGGTGGCGTGTGTCATGTTGTCTCCTGTTCGCACCAGTTCATGCGAAGTCTCTTTGCTTGTTGGGTTGGTTAGTATAAGGCCGTTGCGCCCGCATCAAGCCTTCGCGACAGCAACATTCGGCTAGACGCTAAATTACATTAAGCCTAAAGCTTTTGCTATCGGGAATAACCCAATGAGAAGAGCCCTTCATGTTATTGCATGAAGGGCTCTTGGTGGAACAGGCGACGGCCAGGCCGCTGGCCGGTGTCGCGCAGGCGCTCAACGGGCCGCGGCGGCGGTTTCCTTGTCGAGCTTATGCATGATGTAGCGCTGCTGTGCAATGGATACGGCGTTGTTGACACACCAGTACAGCACCAGGCCGGCCGGGAAGAAGAACATCATGCCGCCAAAGACCAGTGGCATGATCATCATGATCTTGGCCTGGGTCGGATCGGGTGGTGTCGGGTTCAGCTTGATCTGCAGGAACATCGTCGCCATCATGATGGCCGGCAGAATGAACCACGGGTCACGCACAGACAGGTCGTGGATCCAGAGTATCCAGGGGGCGCCGCGCATCTCGACACTGCCCAGCAACACCCAGTACAAGGAAATGAATACGGGAATCTGCACCACCATGGGCAGGCAGCCACCCAGCGGGTTGATTTTTTCGGTGCGGTACATCTCCATCATGGCCGCGTTGAGCTTGGCCTTGTCGTCGCCGAATTTGTCGCGCAGGGCCTTCATGCGCGGGCCAACCTGCTTCATCTTGGCCATCGAGCGATAGCTGGCGGCCGACAGCGGGTAGAACACAAGCTTGATCAGCAGCGTGAGTACGACAATGGTCCAGCCCCAGTTGCCCAGCACGCTGTGTATCCAGGTCATGATTTTGAACAGGGGCTTGGCAATAATGGTTAGCCAACCATAGTCGACCACCAGCTCCAGCCCAGGCGCGAGGGCGCTCATGGCCTTCTGGTCCTGCGGGCCAACCCACAGATGGGAATCGACCGTTACATTCTGGCCGGGCTGCAGGGTGCCCATCGACTCGATGCTGCGGATGGCATAAAGATTGTTGGACAGGTGCAACGCTTCGTTGTGGCGCACGGTGCCCTCGGGCGGCACCCAGGCGGTGGCGAAGTAGTGCTGCACCATGCCTATCCAGCCATTGTCCGCCTGCTTGGTATAGCTGGCTTTGCCCTTGTCGATATCCTTGAAGGCGACTTTCTGGAACTTGTCGTCTGCCGAATACAGGGCGGCGCCGGTAAAGGTGCGGTAGAACGGAGAGGAGTCGCCTGGTTCGCTGTCGTCGCGCGTGAGCTGCAGATACAGCGAGGGCGACACAGGCGCGGCGCCTTGGTTGAAGACGTCGTGGCGCACGTCGATGTCATAGCGGCCACGGTGCAGGGTGTAGGTCTTGACGACCTTGACGTTGCCAGACTGCGCTTCGAAGATCACGTCCAGCTTGTCGCCAGTGAGCGAACGTTCGGTGGACACCAGCTTGAACGGCGTCAGGTGCGTGGGGAAGCTTTCGCCGGCAGGCGCGCCGACGATGCCGCTTTGTGCCAGATAGGTCGACGTTGCGGAGTCGTCCAGCAAGACCATGGGCTGGCCGTTGTTGTCGGTGTCCGAATAGTGCAACAGCTCGGCTCGCACAAGCTGGGCGCCCTGCGTGTCGAATGTCAGGTTATAGACATCGGTGCTGATGTGGATCTTTTCGGAGGTGGCGGCAGGCTGGCTGTTGTCTGGCACATGCGCATCGCCCGCAGTCTGGGCGGCGCGGGGTTGCGCTTGCTGAACCGCAGCGGGAATGCTGGTGTCTGCCGCCGGCTGCGCAGGGGATGCGTTGTTGGCATCAGCTTGTTGGGCAGCAGGCGTGGGGCCGAAAAGCGAGGCCTTGCCGTTGTGCACCTGCCAGTTGTTCCACAGCAGCAAGAGCGAGAGAGAAAAAATCATCCAGAGGATGGTACGTCGGATGTCCATAGCGCCTGTTTCGAGTTGAAGCCGAGCAAAAGCTCAACAGTTTAACGTAGCTCAGCTGAATCCAGATTGAGCGTAAGCGGAGCGAATAAACCGGTGCAGTCTTATCCCGCTTTCTGGCGGGATTTCAGGGCTGCTCCGGTGGATGCGGCGTGGCCGGACTGGCTGCACTGGCCCGGCCTGTGTTGCTGCGTGCTGGCGGTACGGGATCATGCCCGCCCCGGCACCATGGGTGGCAGCGCCCGATGCGGCACACGCCCAGGTACAGGCCCTTGGCGGCCCCATGCGTTTCTATGGCCTCTATCGTGTAGGCCGAACAGGTGGGTGTGAACCTGCATCCGTGGCCAACCCAGGGGCTCAGAAAGTACCGGTAGAACCGGATGGGAGCGATGAGAAGTGCGCGTATCATTGCGCCGCCTTGTCCAGAAGTGCGTCGGCCTCGAGGCGAACCTGCTTTTTGAGCTGGGTCAGCGTGACGGGGCCAATGCGCGAGTGTAGCCTGAAGACGAGGTCGCGTTCGGGCAGCAGGTGCTTTTTTTGCCGAAATGCCTCGCGCAGCACCCGCTTGATGGCGTTGCGCGTAACGGCGCGCGCGGCAAATCGCTTGGCGATAATGAGGCCCAGCCGTGAGCCTTGCCCTTCGAGTGCGTCGTTGCCGCGCGGCGTCATGACAACGAACAAAGCCCCTCTGGCAAGCCGCCGGCCCTTCAGGGCCGATGCGTACTCGGAGGGGCGATGCAGGCGTGCCGCAGCGGGAAATGTGGCGCGCATCGTAGCGGTAAGGCCAGCGGCGCATGTCCGGCTGGCTGCCCGGGCAGCGACTGGCTTAGACGGCCAGTTGCTTGCGGCCCTTGGCACGGCGCGCATTGATAACGGCACGGCCGCCGCGGGTTTTCATGCGGACACGAAAACCGTGAGTGCGCTTGCGGCGGGTAACTGAAGGTTGGAATGTGCGTTTCATGGTTGATCCAGATTAAAAGAACGGCCCGCAGCGTATATTCGGCGCTGCCCCGGCGGGTTGAAAATTCGGTGTCAAGCCCGCCATTTCATCAAATTTTTATAGTTTAGTCAAATGGTTAGCACAGAATAACGTGCAGTTTCATATTCAGGCTTGTGGATAACTAGGGCCTCGACAGGGTAGAATCGAGGTTTACCGAAGTGACCGATATGAAAGATTTCTGGCAGACCTGCGTCCAGCGTCTGGAGCAGGACCTACCTCCGCAACAAATTAGCGCCTGGATACGCCCTCTTGTACCCGTTGCGTTCGATGAAGCGCAGGCGGTGCTGCGGGTGTCTGCGCCCAATCGGTTCAAGCTCGATTGGGTGCGCAAGAACTTCTCGCACGAAATCGAGCGCCTGGCGTCCGAGTGGTACGAACGGCCCGTGCAGGTTTCGTTCGAGCTGGCCAGTGCGTCCGGCGGCATCCATCGTGGCGCCGCCCCCACGCGGTCCGGCGCCGCGCCGCTGTCCGTTGGCTCGCCCCCTGCACCGGTGTCTGCGCCTGCTGTGGCCAACCCGGGCGCCGCTGCCGCGGCCAACGCGGCGGCCGAAGCGGCCAATGACCGTTCCCGGCTCAATACCGACCTGACCTTCAAGAACTTCGTCACCGGCAAGGCCAATCAGCTCGCGCGCGCTGCTGCGCTGCAGGTCGCCGAAAACCCCGGCGTGTCCTACAACCCGCTCTTCTTGTACGGCGGCGTGGGCCTGGGCAAAACCCACCTGATCCACGCCATTGGGAATGCGCTGGTCGCCAATGGCACTGGCAAGCGTGTGCGCTACGTGCACGCCGACCAGTACGTCTCCGATGTGGTCAAGGCCTATCAGCGCAAGGCCTTCGACGAATTCAAGCGTTATTACCATTCGCTGGATCTGCTGCTCATTGACGATATCCAGTTTTTCGCCGGCAAGAACCGTACCCAGGAAGAATTCTTCTACGCGTTCGAGGCGATGGTGGCTCAGCGCAAGCAGATCATCATCACGTCGGATACGTATCCCAAAGAGCTGTCCAACATCGACAGCCGCCTGATCTCGCGTTTCGATTCCGGCCTCACGGTAGCCATTGAGCCGCCCGAGCTCGAGATGCGCGTGGCCATTCTGCTGCACAAGGCCTCATCAGAAGGCGTCAGCATGCCCGAGGAAGTCGCCTTCTTCATTGCCAAGCATCTGCGCAGCAACGTGCGCGAGCTCGAGGGCGCGCTGCGCAAGGTGTCCGCCTACGCGCGCTTTCATGGCCGCGAAGTGCTCACGGTCGATGTATGCAAGGACGCGCTCAAGGATTTGCTGTCGGTCTCTAATGGACAGATCACCGTCGAGAACATCCAGAAGACGGTCGCCGACTTCTACAAGATCAAGGTGGCCGATATGTATTCCAAACGCCGGCCCGCCAATATTGCCATGCCCCGCCAGGTCGCCATGTACCTGGCCAAGGAGCTTACCCAGAAAAGCCTGCCCGAGATCGGCGATTTATTCGGCGGGCGGGATCACACCACCGTATTGCACGCGGTGCGTAAAATCGCCAATGCCCGGTCCAAGCAAACCGAGCTTAACCACGCCCTTCACGTACTAGAACAAACCCTGAAAGGATAATCATGCAACTCGTACAAGCGACTCGCGATGAAGTGCTCAAACCGTTGTCGACGGTGGCGGGTATCGTCGAACGTAGGAACACGTTGCCGATACTTGCCAATATCCTGTTGCGCAAGGAAGGCAACAGCGTGGCTTTCATCGCAACCGACCTTGAAGTCCAGATCACGACGCATGCCGGATTCGGCGTCGGCGACGACAACGAGTCCACCACAGTCGCTGCGCGCAAGCTGCTCGATATCCTGCGCGCCCTGCCCGACACCTGCGATGTAAAACTGGCTTTGGCCTCGGCCAAGCTTTCGGTGCAGTCCGGCAAAAGCCGGTTCGCCCTGCAGACCATGCCCGCGCCCGAATTCCCCATTTTGGCCCAGCCCGAAAAATGGGACGTTTCGTTTTCGCTGCCGCAAAAGGCGCTCAAGCATCTGTTCAATTCGGTGCACTTTGCCATGGCGCAACAGGACATCCGCTACTACCTGAACGGCCTGCTTTTTGTGTTTGAGCCAGGCTTTGTGCGCGCGGTTGCGACCGATGGCCACCGCCTTGCCCATAGCGGCACGGCGGTCGAGGGCATCGAGAGCAAGCACGATGTCATCGTGCCGCGCAAGACAGTGCTCGAAATGCAGCGTCTGCTGGCCGATACCGAAGATCCTGTTTCCATCGATGTGGCCACGGGCCAGATCCGGTTCCGCTTTGGCGATGTCGAGCTGGTCTCCAAGCTGGTCGAAGGCAAATTCCCCGACTTCACCCGGGTCATTCCCAGCAACTATACGCGCCACTTCTCGGTCAATCGCGACGAGCTGCAGGGAGCACTGCACCGCGCCGCCATTCTCACCACCGACAAGCTCAAGGGCGTGCGGGTGCAGTTGTCCGACAACCTGCTCAAGATTTCTTCCTCCAACGCCGAGCAGGAAGAGGCGCAGGAAGAAATCGACATCGATTATGCGCACGAGGCGCTCGATGTCGGTTTTAACGTCAGCTACCTGCTCGATGTGCTGGCCAACGTCAAAACCGACAGCGTGCAATGGTCCGTGCAGCCCGATGTCAATGCGTCCGCGCTCATTACATCGCCCGACGACGACCAGTTCAAATACGTTGTGATGCCGATGCGTATCTAAGGCGTTTCCTGCTTCACGCGCCACGGGCGCCGGGCCTCCTGTCCGGCGTATCTGTGCAGCCGCCCGTCAGGTTTATATAAGGTTTCCGCAAAACTATGTCAGATCAAACTACCAACGCCCCCGCCACCGGTTACGGCGCCGATTCCATCAAGATGCTCAAGGGCCTGGAGGCCGTTCGCAAGCGTCCCGGCATGTATATTGGCGATACTTCCGACGGCACAGGCTTGCACCATATGGTCTTCGAGGTGGTCGACAATGCCATCGACGAGGCATTGGCGGGCTACTGCGACGATATCGTGGTGACCATCCATGCGGACAACAGTATTTCAGTCAGCGATAACGGCCGTGGCATTCCCACCGATCTGCACAAGGACGACGAGCATCACCGCAGCGCGGCCGAAATCGTGATGACGGAGCTGCACGCCGGCGGCAAGTTCGATCACAACTCCTACAAGGTGTCGGGCGGTTTGCACGGTGTGGGCGTGTCGTGCGTGAACGCTTTGTCGCAATGGCTGCGCCTGACGATTTCCCGCAACGGGCAGGTTCACGAAATGGAGTTCCGGCGTGGCGAACGCGTGGAGCCGCTTACCGTTACCGGGCCAACAGAGCTGACAGGCACGCGGGTGCAGTTCCTCGCCGACGATACGATCTTCGAGAATATCGAGTACCACTACGACATTCTCGCCAAGCGTCTGCGCGAGCTGTCGTTCCTGAACAATGGCGTCAAGATCCGCCTGCTCGACGAACGCACGGGCAAGGAAGAAAACTTTGCCTTTCTGGGCGGCGTCAAAGGTTTTGTCGAATACATCAACCGCAGCAAGACAGTGCTGCATGCCAATGTGTTCGCGGTCAGCACTGAGTCTGTCGTGAATGAGGCACCCATCGGCGTAGACGTGGCCATGCAATGGAACGACAGCTACACCGAAACGGTGCTCTGCTTTACGAACAACATCCCCCAGCGCGATGGCGGCACTCACCTGACCGGCCTGCGCGCCGCCATGACACGGGTGCTGAACAAGTACATTGCCGATAACGAACTGGCCAAGAAGGCCAAGGTGGATACCACCGGCGACGACATGCGCGAAGGCCTGGCTTGCGTGCTGTCGGTCAAGGTGCCTGAGCCCAAGTTCAGCAGCCAGACCAAAGACAAGCTGGTGTCCAGCGAAGTGCGTCCTGCGGTCGAGGAAGCGGTTGCCCGCACGCTGGAAACCTGGCTGCTTGAGCATCCCAACGATGCCAAGGCTTTGTGCAACAAGGTGATTGAGGCTGCGCGCGCGCGCGATGCGGCCCGCAAGGCGCGCGAGATGACGCGCCGCAAGAGCGTGCTGGAAGGCGCTGGCCTGCCCGGCAAGCTGGCCGACTGCCAGGAGAAGGACCCCGCCTTGTGCGAAATCTACATCGTGGAGGGTGACTCGGCAGGCGGCTCGGCCAAGCAGGGCCGCGACCGCAAGTTCCAGGCTATCTTGCCGCTGCGCGGCAAGGTGCTCAATGTCGAAAAAGCGCGATTCGATCGCCTGGTATCCAGCGAGCAGATCACCACGCTGATCACCGCCCTGGGCACGAGCATCGGTCCGGATTTCAACATTGACAAGCTGCGCTATCACCGCATCATTATCATGACCGACGCCGACGTGGACGGTGCGCACATCCGTACGCTGCTGCTCACGCTGCTGTATCGGCAGATGCCCGAGCTGGTTGCGCGCGGCCACATCTATATCGCTCAGCCACCGCTGTACAAGGTCAAGGTCGGCCGCGAAGAGCGTTACCTGAAGGACGACGCTGAAGAAGCGCAGTTCATGCTGCAGGTGGCCCTGAAAGAAGCCTCGCTGGTCGTGCGGCAGGGCGCCGAGCCCATTATTGGCGAAGCCCTGGCCAATTTGGCGCGTCAATATGTAATGGCCGATTCGGTCATCAGCCGCATGGCCCGCCACCTGGACCACGATGCGCTGTCGGCCATGGCCGAAGGGGTTGAAATCAATCTGGACGATGCCGAGCAGGCGCAGGCTTCGGCGCAGCGGCTAATGGATGCGCTGTTCGATCCTGCACTGCCCAACGCTGTGTCGGTCGAGGCGCAGGCCAATGAAGAAGGCGATGCCTGGCGTCTGGTGCTCAGCCGCATGCATCACGGCAACGTGCGCGTCAGCGTGTTCGACCGCGCCTTTGTGCGCGGCGCAGATTACGCCACGCTTGCGCGCGCTGCGCAGACGTTCATTGGCCTGATGGGCGAGGGCGCCGTCATTGCCCGTGGCGAAGGCGACAGACGCAAGGAAAAACCCGTGTCCGACTTCCGCGAAGCCATGCAGTGGCTGCGCAGCGAAGCCGATCGCAGCATCAGCAAACAGCGCTACAAGGGCCTGGGCGAGATGAATCCCCAGCAGCTGTGGGAAACCACCATGGATCCCGCTGTGCGCCGTCTGCTGCGCGTTCAGGTCGAGGATGCGATAGCGGCGGATGAGGTCTTCACCACGCTAATGGGCGATCACGTCGAGCCGCGCCGGGAGTTTATCGAAACGCATGCGCTGCAGGCGGGGAATATTGATGTTTGAGCGTGTTGTAGGTGAAGGCATAAGCTGAGAATTTGAGGCCCATAAGTTGAGAAACTAATGGGTCTCTTGTTTTTGATTGATGTCTTCCATACTCCTTGAGGTAAGCAAAGGGAATCATAGATGGCTAGCCAAAAACACATTTGCCAAACGAGTCTGCGCTTTATATCTGGAGGCCAAAACAGGAGCAGATCGGGCTGCACTGGACTTTGCTATCGAGCATGGCTACCCGCATGGTGGCTGGAACCCACGAGGGCGTGAAGCAGAAGATGGCACAATTCCACTGAAATACCAACGCACAGAACTGGTTGACGGCGGATATCGCCAACGTAATAAGCATAATGTTGGGGATAGTAATGGCACGTTGGTCATTAATACTGGCGAGCTCGACGGTGGAACCTTGGCAATTCAAGTATTTGCCCAGATGCAGCAGAAGGCGTACTTTCTTGCCCAGGTTGATACCCACTCGCTGGAATCTTTGGCGTTGGAGATTGCTGAGTGGCTACGTATCCATAACATTCGAGTGCTCAACGTGGCAGGTCCAAGGGAGAGCAAAAGGCCGGGGATCTATGCCATCACGCGTGAGCTGCTAGAGCTTGCCTATGCTGTAAGTAAGTAGGCTCAAGCAAGCAGGGGAACCGTCCTATACTGGGTACTGAACAACCAATATGGTGATTAACCATGTGGCATTGCATGAATGGCAAAATGCCTTACTTCATAGGAGCCCCTGATTGGGCAACGCCCGTTATCGAGAATGGAAAACAGGCGTTACGAAGTTTGCCACCGTAGATGAATTAACAGAGTTCCTGGATGGGGCTTGGGTCATTAAGGCCAGTCGAGAATGGGTGAGCGACGAGGGCTGGATAGATTGGAGCGGTGGGGAGTGCCCCCTGAAAGATGGCGATGTAGACGTCTAGTTACGTGGTGGTGACAAGATTTGGCACTAGCAACCCACTCAAGCGGGTGGTACGAGTCAGTGTTGAAATCATGAGGATGGTTTCGGGGTTGCCTGCGATCCAATAAGGAACTAGTTTAGCTCTGTGTCAGTTCCTGAGTAATGGGAATTCATTCATGAACGACCTAGCGCTATCGTGCAGATTGTCTTCGAGGAATGTATGAGCCATGCTCGTTGTATTTTCGGTCGATATTCCAATCAGGGCCAACCTCAAACATCGATGACTCTAGATAGAGTAGGACAAGCGCTGTACCTCCCGTACTAATGAGGCATTGTTCCTGAACCTCATACTCGCCAGCGTCATTATTTCTAAACCAGACATTTGCGGGTTGTTTCCTCAGCCCTGGACATTCAGTACCGTAATGGAGTAAGTCGTAGGTAAAGGAGTCTTCGTCTAGTTCCTCTTTTAGGCGCCAGCGTGTTGGAATATCTTGGGCAGGAATCGCCCAACGTTTTCCATTACGGTCATAGCAAGCAACGATGACTGGCTGCGTATTAACGTCGGCTAAGCGCAATGTGGTGGTCAGTATGCTTGTCTCAAAATCATGGGCAACATTTATCAGCTGTTGAAATGTTGGTGTGCCGAATGATTTGATCACTGGATTAAATAGCGGTCTAGGAAGCAATAGATGCGCCGCAAAACTATCCGCTTCTCTCTCCAAAGATCGGTCAGCTGACAAGTTGGTTTCAGGATCATCCACACGGCACCTAAAAGAGCGTCCTCGATGTAGATGCCAATGCCCAAGTTCATGAGCCACGGAAAATCGCTCGCGACCGCGTACCCCTGATGGGTTGATGGTGGCGATGGCACGATGACGGTAACCCACTAGAGACGCCTCACACCCCTTCATAGGTTCATAGACAACTTCAACTTGAGAGTCGAACGCGATGGCTTCGATGTCCAGCTCTTCGGGCCTACTGATGCCTAGATCTACGATCAATGCTTCCGCGCGCTCTCCAACGATCGCTGTCACCTATCATCTCCGTCCCTAGTCGATTCTTCAAGGCTTTTGAGTTGCGAGTACAACGCTATCGCCTCAGTGTCGGACAACTCCCCAAGGTTGCGTGCAGCCAGCGTAAATCTGCTGTCATTAGATGCTTTTTCTAAAAAGAGTCGTGCTTCTTCTGCTGAAACGTTCTGCAGTGTTGCAGAGGGTTGGGCCATTAGAGCTGCATATCCGGCTTTCGCCGCAGCAAGGCGTGAACGACTAGCTTGCGCCTTGGCGGCTTTGAGCAGGTCAATCCCCTTGGCTTGTACTGTTTCTGGGTTCAGTCCTTCCAGAATCTGGTCATCGGGAGTCTCGATTAGTTCAGAGACAAATGTATCAATGAAGTTGTCAAACTCGTTGCTCGACTTTGTATTCATGTTGATCTCCACTCCGTATCCAGCGCGTTTAGTCGGCGCAGGAGCCGGTTTCGGGCCGCATCATACTTCTTTTCATCCCATCCTAACGTCTCGCGCGCCTCAGCTCCTCGCATGCCGTCAGCCCAGGTCATGACAAGCAACCCAAGGTCTTCGTCTCCTCCTAGTGCAGCGTATATCTGAGCTATTTGCTGCTTCCCAGACAATTCATCTTCGGGCGTGGCTGTTACTTTGCCATGGGCTACCGGCGTCCTATCATCTTCGTCAGCCTCAAATGCCTCGACGACCACGTGTTGGTCGATAGGACTGACATCATTGTGCTTGCGCGCGTTGCTAGCGATGCTATGCATTACGCCCTTAAGCACGACAAGAGGATGAAGGTCAGCCGGCCAGACTCGGGTTCCGTCCAACAACCGACACAAAGCTTCTTGCAACAAGTCGTCAGGCGTCCAGCCAATTAAACCACCACAGAGAAGCGTTGCGATGGACTCTGCTCGCTTCCAGTCAGCTGGACTTAGGCCCTGAAGGGAAGCCTCTACTTCAGCCTTAGATAAGCGCTCGTTTGGGCTAGTTATAGCAGACATAGATGGGTTCTCCCTCCCTATGACTCTTGACCACGCCTCGCTGGACGGCCTGGGTGAAAAATATTTCTTTATGCCGGCGTCCACGGAGCCAGTCTCAGGAGCCCTATCAGATAAGAGGCAGAGTTTCCGCCGCCTCACTTACTTTTATAAGGAACTCTTACGATGCAGGTTAACAGAAAAACCCGAAATATTACAAAATACATCAAGCATCTCCAGCCGCATGAGCCATACATGCTTGGTCTTGCTATTCAGCATGATATTGAGGCACGCCTGAAGCCACTTGGCTTTGAGGCTTCACTCATTCCAGGACAGCGTATCTTAGCCTCCACACGTAAGGGGGCAGCATCTCGACGCAACGCTGAGGGCTTCGACATTATTCATCGTGACCAACCGATGGAAACGGCATACCGCCAAGCTGTTTGGACTTGGAAGCAGTTTGTTGGCCGTAATGATGTTGAGGAAAAGTCGAAGGTCGTCGATGTTCCCTATAAGCGCTACCCTCGCACGCGCGTCCAACCTTATAGCGTTGAGATAGAAATCAAAATACGCGAGGACGGTCAGAAATACGTGGTGGCAGGGTCGTTTACAAATGATGAAGCCAGCGTCGTTATAGCAACCAATACCGCCAACATGTTGTACGAAGTATTTGGTGGCTTTGAAATATTGGATAAGAACCTAACCAGCTGGGTCAAAGCACCCATTCATCGATTGCATTGGCAGCTACTGCCTCCAGGCCGTAATCCTTGGGATTCTGCTATTCCCGCCCTTGAAAAAGTTGTAGAACGTGCCCCTAAAGGAAACCAAGGGGTATTGCGAGCTCGATTATCTGCTGTCGGCGCCAAAGAGCCTGATTTTGTGGCGATAGGCGCTGGGGGATTTGAGGGATATGTCGTATTCGGTTTCGATCGATTAAAACAGTGCGTCCTGGAATGTCCACAAGTGAATAACGCTACCTATGTACTACCCATGGAATCTTGGGAGCGTATTGCACAGATGACTAAGGCAGAGATCCTAAACAGTGGGGCGCATACTGCTAGGCTCGTTCATAACAGAGGCTGGTTCAATGAGCTTGACTCGGTGTTAAGTGATGATCAAAAGTCTGCGTAGTGGGTAAATCGGCCATAGGGGGAAGTCCAAAAGGCCATCGCCTTATGACCGACTATTCCGAAATAGGTTGTTGAGATCGTTGGAGGTGTGCCGCTGCCCAATGGACAGCGGCGAGGTGGCCTGATTCGTGTGGCGGATTTGGGGCGCCTGGTGGTTGCACAGACGAAGAAGATGTGAGTTTGCATGCCTAGGAATCTGTGTTGAAAAGGATGAATTCCCGCTGGATTGCTGAAGCTATGGTAACTTTATACGCATACAAATAATTACATATAGTCTTGATGTGCTGGGGTTATCTGTACAGTCATTGCGATGAACTCGTTCAAAGCATCTAAGCTAGATCAGATTTTCTGAGAAGATTGAGTTATGAAAGTATTGCTAGGTTCGTACGCCATAGGTCACCGCACCGAGAAAACCTAAATACAAATACTTGGGCTGATAAGCACTATGAATAAAAAAATATGGGAAGAACGTAGATTGCCTAGTAAGTTACGAGATCGCGATGTGAGATCGGAATGGGAGCGCGATTACGCTCGTTTGATTCATTCGGCAGCATTTCGGCGTCTACAGTCCAAAACACAAGTCTTAGGGCTTGGTGAAAGCGATTTTTATCGGACGCGACTTACGCATTCCATGGAAGTTGCTCAGATCGGTGTGGGAATTGTTCGTTGGCTCAAAAAAAAGCATAAAGATAACGCTGAGATTCAATCGGCCTTGCCTGAAGATGCGCTAATAAGCTCCATTTGTCTTGCTCATGATATTGGGCATCCACCATTTGGCCATGGCGGGGAGATCGCTCTCAATATTTGTATGAGGCAGTACGGTGGTTTTGAAGGGAACGGTCAAACATTGCGTATTCTGTCCCGCCTAGATAAATACACCGACCAATATGGACTCAATCCAACTCGTCGCCTCATTCTGGGAGTTCTGAAATATCCTGCGTCGTATTCAGCGACTGTCGTTGATAGCTCTTATGGCGATATAAATACGTTTAAGTGGCTCAGCAAAGCAGATGATCACAAGCCCCCAAAGTGTTATTTGGATGATGAGCGGGACGTAGTAAATTGGCTGTTAGAGACTTTGGATCCCGAGACAAAATCGGCCTTCATAAGTGTCGAACATAAATTTGATCAGAGCACTCAAAAGCGCATTCACAACAAACCAATTCATAAAGCATTAGATACGTCTATTATGGAGTTGGCTGATGATATTTCCTATAGTCTGCATGACCTAGAAGACGCAGTTTCGTTGGGTATGGTTACGCGAAAAGGTTGGGAAAAACATAACGAAGGTGCTGTAGATCTTTTCAAGAACTGCGGTATTGATTACCACGCTTTGTCAGAAGAGTTGTTTGGGGATGAAAGCTATCTGCGTAAGAATGCAATAGGTGGGTTAGTTAATAAGTTCATTACCAATGCTGTCGTGAGGCCGTCGGCCATGCCACATTCGAAGTGCGAGTTGATAAAGTGGAATGCGTATATAGACAAGAAGCACGAGGGCTTGCTTGGCCACATATTTAATCTCGTCAGGGATCAGGTTATTAAGAGCTGCAACGTGCAACAGTTGGAGTTCAAAGGCCAAAAACTTGTGATTGAGCTTTTTGATGCTTTGATTTCCGATCCAGAGAGGCTCTTGCCCGGAAGCACGCTCAAACGCTATGCCGCCGCTGAAGGTGTTCAACAAAAGCAAGCTCGTGTCATTTGTGATTTTATTGCTGGCATGACAGATGAGTACGCCACTAGGTTATACGAGAAGCTGTTCTACCCGCATAAAGGATCAATCTTTGACAAGTATTGATGGCAGTAAAATTGCCATCCAAGTCTGTGTCGATCTCAAAATCATTTGTTCTATTAAACGTGATGGGTGCACCCTGAAGGCGTGCTGCTGGTTGCGATGAACGATAGCAACTATAGGAAAAAATTCTCACTTTATGGGTACCAAATTCTCAGTTTATGGGTACACTCGTTTTGTAAGCCATTGATTTTAATAACGCAGGATTCTCATATTATGGGTTTACCTACAGTGTTGCGTGGAGCATTATGCCCCGCTGGCTACCGTTCTCGTTCGCTAATGAAGAGCGTACGGCTCACCCGAAGAAGGGGTCGAAAATTTCGACCTTCGCAGCCCTGGCGGATGCGCGAGCTTGTTAAGCACGCGCAAGAGCTGCCGCAGGACATTATCATGCATGGCAAATCCGTTGCCGTGATGATTTTGCGCGCGGCATTCGATCATCCGGGCGTTTCGCTCATCAACCCCCGGCATACAGGAACTTGAAACATGAAAATCTGGCTGACAGCGATCGCGTTTGCCGCGGCCTCTTCTTTGGCGCAGGCTGCGGATAGCGCCATGACCGTCTATCAGGATCCCAGTTGCGGCTGTTGTTCCGGCTGGGTCGACCATATGCGGGCGTCTGGCTTTGAGGTAAAAGCCATCGAGACAAGCAATATGGCGGCAGTCAAGCAGAGGCTGGGCGTGCCGGTGGCGCTGAGCTCTTGCCATACGGGTGTGATCGACGGTACAGGGCAGATTGTGGAAGGGCATGTGCCAGCCAGTGTGGTGCGCAAGCTCCTGGCGGATGCGTCGGTAAAAGGCGTTGCCGCGCCCGGCATGCCATTGAATGCGCCCGGCATGGGCGAGCTGGATGGCAATCTGGTTACCGTGGATTTTCTGGGGCAGCCATTTTCCAGGGACTAGCCGGCAGCATCGCATCGTGATTGTGTCTGGCAGCGCTGGCATGCTGTCGCAGACCGCTTGGCAAGAGGCCGGGTTTTCCCGGCCTCTTGCTATTGGGATAAACAAAACCGAATTTGGATCGACGTCTGGAAACCCGCATTAATTAATGCTTTCAGCGTGCCGCGCTATTGATCTTTCGCAATACGCAAAAGCTGATTATGTAATAAGCAACTTGCCCGCGCTATACCTTCGTTGCACACTTTTCCCCATTCGACGCCCCGCAATGCGCATGGGCGGCCAATTCAGGACAGGTGTGAGACAAGGAAAACAGAAATGATTCGATATGAGTCGTGCTGTACCAGCAAGGGCGAGCGGCGATGATACAGTGGCTTACCAAGCGGCTGCTGCAATCAGTGGTTGTCATCCTCTTGATGACCTTGATTGTGTTCATCGGGCTGCATGCGATCGGCGATCCGGTCGATATCCTGATCGGCCAGGATGTGGATCAGGTCGATCGCGCAAGAATCATCGCTCAGCTGGGGCTGGACCAACCGTTGTGGCGGCAGTATCTGTCGTTTCTTGGCGGGGCGCTCAACGGCGATCTGGGCAAGAGCTTTGTCTACAACACCCCCGCGATTCCCCTTATTTTGCAGCGCTTTCCCGCTACGCTGGAACTGGCGCTGGCCGCGATGGTGATTGCGGTCGTGATCGGTGTGCCGACGGGGCTGATGGTGGGCCTCAAGCCTGAGGCGCCCTTGTCTCGCGCAGTGATGGCAAGCAGCATACTGGGCTTTTCGCTGCCCACCTTCTGGGTTGGGCTGATGCTGATCATGGCATTCAGTGTGCTGCTGGGCTGGCTGCCGGCCAGTGGGCGCGGCCAGACGGTAGAGTTTCTGGGTGTGCAGTGGTCCTTCCTGACGTGGGACGGCCTCAAACACATGTTCCTGCCCGCGCTGAACCTGTCCTTGTTCAAGCTTTCGCTGGTGATCCGCCTGACCAGCGCCGGCGTGCGCGAAGTGCTGCCGCTGGACTACATCAAGTTTGCGCGCGCCAAGGGATTATCGCCCTTGCGAATTATCGGCGTGCATGTCCTGCGCAATATTCTGATTCCCCTGGTGACGGTGCTCGGGTAATCCCCCCATTTTTAACGGTCGTTAAAAGTAGAGGCTATGCGGCTAAGGCCATTTTTTGAATTGGTGTAATGCCGCCCAAGGCCATATTTGGCCTTTCGTTATTGTAAGTCCAGA
>NZ_SDQE01000001.1 GCF_004153455.1 Allopusillimonas ginsengisoli
TCCATCACTGTAGATAACGGGACGGAGTTCACATCGCGCGCCTTAGACGACTGGGCATACCGGCGCGGCGTAAAACTCGATTACACGCGACCCGGCAAACCAACCGATAATGGCTTAATCGAGTCATTCAATGGTCGGCTGCGTGACAAATTCCTTAACGTGCATGAATTCGTCACGCTGTACGACCTGCGAGAAAAGATGAAGACTTGGCAGCACGACTACAACCATTATCGTCCCCACGGCTCGCTCGGCCATCTGACCCCAAGCGAGTTCGTCCAAAAGTGGTCAGTGAAACCCTAAGAGGCAGCCCCTCTCCAGTTTTAAACCGTCCAATTTCCGGGGGCAGGTCATAAAAAACACCCCGAAGGTTGGATTGGTGTCCAACTTTTGGGGGTCAGTTCAATTATGGGGTAGAGCCAAACAAAACCGCCAGCCTGATTAAAGGCTGGCGTAAGTATTTGATACTGCTTAAGAATCCTTGGTGGCGCATCCCTGATTCGAACAGGGGACCTGCGGATTATGATTCCGTCGCTCTAACCGGCTGAGCTAATGCGCCAAAGAGCGCTAATATAGCATAATTTTTTTGGCCAAGTACAGCCCCAAATGTCAGACGCATACTGTCGCGCTTGTTGCCCTATGTTGCACCCGCCAGGCAACCAGGCGAGTAAAATTCGGCAGGGTCGCTGCAAGAGAGAAGCCTGCGCGCCCGGATCGCCTCAGTAGGCTCCCGCGCCACCCACCCATGGCGTCCTGCTCACGGGGCACTCGCATGATAAATCTCTGTTAGTGGTACAAGCTGTTCAACGCAGACTGCATGCGGCCAGCTGGGTTATTGGTCGGCAAAGCCGATTGAACAACAAGGAGAAATTCGTGAATCACTCAGTCAAGATCATTGTCGGCGACTGGAAAGCCTGCCAACGCGATGCCATGGCAATCAGGCAAGAAGTCTTCATCGAAGAACAGAACGTTCCGCCTGAACTGGAGCTGGATGCCGAAGATGAGCGCTGCGTTCACGCTGTCGCCTATAACGAACAAGGCCAGGCCATCGGTACCGGTCGCTTGCTGCCCAACGCTCATATCGGTCGTATCGCTGTCAAAGCCGACTACCGCGGCAGCGGAGTAGGATCCAAATTGCTCGACGCCCTGGTAGACGAGGCGCGACGCCGCCGTCATATGGAAGTCGTACTGTCGGCGCAAACCCACGCCAGAGGGTTCTATGCCCGACACGGTTTTGTGGCCGAAGGGGGTACATATATGGACGCAGGCATCGAGCATGTCACGATGCGCCATGCGCTGACGGCGTAAAAAACAAGCCGCCAATCACTGCTCTGCCCGAACTGCTGAACCCGCTGATTATCCGGCCAATCCTTTCCAGAGCATATAGATCGCCAGAAGATACAGCATGGTTGCAAAGACCCGTTTCAGCATTGGCACGGGCAGGCTGTGTGCAGCCTTTGCACCCAAGGGTGCGGTAACAACGCTGCTGCCTGCAATCAAGGCCAAGGCGGGCAGCCATATATAACCAAATGATCCTGGCGGCAGCCCCTGCACGGCGGTGCCTGACACCACATAGCCGAGCACATTGCTCAGGGCAATGGGAAAGCCCAACCCTGCACTGGTTGCAACGGCAGTGTGAATAGCGACATTGCACCAGGTCATGAAAGGAACACTGATAAAACCGCCCCCCGCGCCGACCAAGCCGGAAATCATGCCGATGACTGCACCCGCGATAAGCTGCCCAAATGTGCCAGGCATCTCGCGGCTGGCGGGTGGCTTCTTGTTCAGAAACATTTGTGTCGCGGAAAACGCCACAAACACACCAAAAAAGATCGCCAGATAGGCGCCCTTGAGCAGCGAAAACACACCGATACTGCCCACCAAACTGCCGACAATGATGCCCGGCGCCAGTTTTGCCACGATATCCCAGCGAACGGCCCCGCGCTTGTGATGCGCCCGCACACTTGAGATAGACGTAAACACGATCACCGCCATGGATGTGGCGATAGCCATTTTGACCGCCAAGCCACCCTCGACACCCTGCCCCGACAACAGAAAAGTCAGGATGGGCACCATGATCATGCCTCCGCCTATACCCAGAAGGCCAGCCAGGAACCCACTACCCAGGCCGATGATCAACAACTCAATGAAAAGAATGGCGTTCATAAAAGAGATATAGAAATGGGGACATTCCCCCGCGCCCATTTAAACAGGCAAAGTGCGCCCATGGTGCCAGCAATTCGGTACTTTGGTCAACCTTTAATGTAATATTTCGGCGTATTGGTGTATATTTCACGATATTGGTTAACCAATACATGGATTTGTTTGTATGAAAGAGATGGCAACGTCCCTCCACACGATGACCAAAGCATCCCGTGCAGCGATGTCACCGGCTGCCCTGGAAGACGCGCTCACTGCGCTCATCGACAGCAAGGAATATGGTCCAGGCGATCGTCTGCCTACAGAACGGGCGCTCGCAGAGCGCTATGGCGTGACACGTGGCGCTATCCGGGCTGCACTGGGCCGCATTGAAGGCCGAGGGCGAATTGTGCGCATCGTGGGCAGCGGTACGTACATTGCAGGTCCATCAACTGCCATTTCGTCATCGAATCAAGCCCGGGACGCTAGCCCCCAGGAAATCATGGAAGCGCGCCTGCTGATCGAACCACAATTGCCTTTACTGGTGGTGGCACATGCCAATGGCGCCGATCTGGAAGAGATACGCATTGCCATGGAAGGCGCCGAAAAGGCAAAAACGCTGGATGATTTCGAGGCCTGGGATGGCCGCTTTCACCAGGCTATTGCCAACGCAACCCACAACAGCCTAGTTATCGCAATCTACCAAATGGTTACCGCAGCCCGCAATATCGCGGAATGGGGGGCTCTCAAACGTCGCAACGCAACACGTGAGCGGCGGGCCGAACGCGAAACGGAGCACAAAGCCATTTTCGAAGCGCTGCAGTCTCGCGATGCGGCGGCCGCGCAGCAAGCGTTCGATCTGCATCTGCACAAAGTGAAACGCAACCTGCTGAGCTGACGCGCAAATATCCCGATCCTGCATTCGCATTGCTCGTGCAAGCACATTGTGGCCCGTCACCTGCAATGCGCTAACGCCTGCATCGAGACAGCGCTCATCAGCACTGTTAAAACCGGTTCAAACATTCTTAAAACCGGTTTAAATATTCCCACAAATACTGACCGCCCATAGGAGAACTGCAGGTTTTCAATCCTGGTATAAGGGTTTTAACTGTCTTACAAATTGTTGACTATGCGTCGTCCATCGCCTATAAAAGTATCCGCAGTCGAGACATCATAAACGTTGGGTCACACCATACTAAAGCTAGTAAAAGCCAGGAGACAAAACAATGAACAGCAGGTCAAGCAAGGACGGCTCGTCCAATCAAACCCCGACGGCGCGCCGCCGATTTCTAGGCGGCGCAGCCGCCGGAACCGCGGCGGCAATGTCCATGGGTTTTCCTTCCATCGTCAAAGCACAGGGAACCACCAACTTCAGGTTCCAGAGCACTTGGCCCACGGTGGACATCTTTCACGAATACGCGCTTGATTTCGCCCAGAAGATCAATGATATGACCGGCGGCGAACTCAAAATCGAAGTGTTGCCAGCTGGAGCGGTGGTTCCGGCATTTGCACTGCTGGACGCAGTATCCAAGGGCACACTTGACGGTGGCCACGGTGTTCTGGGATACAACTACGGCAAACAGAACGCCCTGGCGCTATATTCGTCCGGCCCGGCATTTGGCATGGATGCCAATATGGTTCTGGCCTGGCACAAATATGGTGGCGGCAAGGAACTGCTCGTCAAGCTCTATCAGGAAATCGGCGGCAACGTCGAGTCGTTCCTGACCGGCCCCATGCCAACCCAGGCTTTTGGCTGGTTCAAGAAACCGGTTACAAAAACAGCCGACCTGAAAGGCCTCAAATTCCGTACCAATGGCCTGGCCATTGACCTGTTCACCGCCATGGGCGCCGCGGTCAATGCCTTGCCTGGTGGAGAAATCGTTCCCGCGCTGGATCGAGGCCTGCTAGATGGCGCGGAATTCAATAACGCCACATCGGATCGTCTGCTGGGTTTCCCGGACGTCTCCAAGGTCTGCATGCTGCAGAGTTTCCATCAGTGCTCGGAAACCTTCGAGATCATCTTTAACAAGGACAAGTACAACGCGCTCCCGGACAAGATGAAAGCCATCATTGCCAATGCAGTCGAAGCCGCCTCGGCGGATATGTCGTGGAAAGCAGTTGATCGCTACTCTCAGGACTACATCAAGCTGCAACAGGAAGATGGCGTGAAATTCTACAAGACGCCAGATGCCATTTTGCAAGAGCAACTCACCACCTGGGACACCATTGTTGCCAAGAAGGGTGAAACCAACGCCTTGTTCAAGGAAATCGAAGAGTCGCAGCGCGCCTTTGCAGCAAGAGCTGTGTCTTGGGATATGGATACCAACAATAACCGGCGAATGGCTTATAACCATTATTTCGCCAAAAAACGCCCGGCACAGAGCTGATCCACCCTTGAGCCGTCTAACGGCGCGCCACCCCGGCGCTGTCTTCAGGCACTATAGCAACCCGCTATAGTGCCTCGGAGATTTCTTTTCTCTCAGGCAGGGTGCAATCTACCATGCAATCAATATTGCTCACCATAGACCGGGTCAATACCTGGATCGGCCAGTTGTTCGGCTGGTTTGTTCTGGCGCTTACTCTCTTCGTCACCTACGAAGTGTTTTCAAGATACGCGTTTGCTTCGCCGCATTCCTGGGCGTTCGACGCCATGAACATGATGTACGGCACGCTGTTCATGATGGCCGGCGCTTATACACTATCCAAGAATGGCCACGTCCGCGGAGATGTGCTGTATGGTTTTTTCCCGCCACGCCTTCAGGCCGGACTGGATCTCACGCTATACATCCTTTTCTTTTTCCCAGGCGTCATCGCACTGGCATGGGCCGGCTACAACTATGCGCTGGAATCCTACATGATCAATGAGCATTCCACGATCACGGCCGATGGACCGCCCATCTATCCCTTCAAGTTCATCATTCCCTTTGCGGGCGTTACGTTGCTGTTGCAAGGATTCGTAGAAGTTGTCTACTGCATCCGTTGCCTCAAGCTCGGCGCATGGCCAAGCCGCGAAAAAGACGTGGAAGAAGTCGACGTCGACAAGCTTATGGATATGGTCAACGTCAAGTCGGAAGACATCGAGAAGCTCGATGAGATTGTCACCGAAGACACAAAAGAAAAGGGGAGCCCGTCATGAGGAAAGAGGTCTGGTTTGGGCTTTCCATATTGATTGCCATCGTCATTGCACTGTTCATCCTGATGCCGGCACCCGCCGATATCACCAATGGTCACCTCGGGCTGTTGATGCTGGCGCTAATCGTCGTCACCATCATGCTTGGATTCCCAACGGCGTTCACGCTGATGGGCATGGGAGTCATGTTCACCTATCTGGCCTATCGAGGCATGGGTCCCGAGATCGCGATTGAACAGACGCTCGATCTCATGGTGCTGCGTACCTACGCAGTCATGACCAACGATGTATTGATTGCCGTGCCTTTGTTCATTTTCATGGGCTATCTGGTTGAACGCGCCAATCTGATCGAAAAACTGTTTCACAGCCTGCACCTGGCTATGGCGAGAGTTCCCGGTTCTCTGGCTGTCGCCACCATCATTACCTGCGCCGTCTTTGCGACGGCCACAGGCATTGTCGGTGCCGTCGTCACCCTGATGGGCTTGCTGGCGATGCCCGCCATGCTCAAGGCGGGCTACAGTATCAGACTCACGGCAGGATCCATCACTGCCGGCGG
The DNA here is from genome assembly GCF_004153455.1 of Allopusillimonas ginsengisoli. GTDB lineage: Bacteria > Pseudomonadota > Gammaproteobacteria > Burkholderiales > Burkholderiaceae_B > Allopusillimonas > Allopusillimonas ginsengisoli. The sequence continues at coordinate 5,823 of NZ_SDQE01000001.1, forward strand.
ATGTCTGGGCATCATGATTCCCCCCTCGGTTCTGCTCATCGTATATGGCGCGGTGGCGGGTGTGTCGGTCGTCAAACTCTATGCGGGCGCGTTCTTCCCTGGGATCATGCTGGCCACGCTGTATGTGGTGTATGTCATGATCGTCGCCAAGGTGAGCCCCAAGTCAGCCCCCCCGCTGACTGAAGAAGAACGGCGAGTCACACTACCCGAGTTTGCCCAGACCATACGCGACACGCTGAGCAAGCGGGCACTGCCAGGCATGATCATGGCCATGAAGGGCCGCCGCAACGTCAATGTGCCGACGGGGATATTATTCCGTCATATGGTCATTGCGCTGCTACCCGCGCTGGTCTTTGCGGCCGCCATGGGTATGAGCTATAAGATTGTGACGCAATCCGCGCCGGAACAGCAGTCAGGCTTGATGCCGATGGGGCTGGGCAGCAGCTATGAGGGAACATATAGCGGGCTCCAGGAACCTGACGGGTACATGGGCCTGCAAGAACCCGAAAGTGATGGTGGTCTGCAGGAACCGTCCAGTACGGGGCTGCAGGAACCCGAAGGCGCCGAAGCCCCAGCCTCATCTGCCACAGAGGATGCTGCCGAAGCAAGCCAGGAAGCGGAGGATGCAATCCCATCTCCCTCGGCGCCTGCTGGATTCTGGATTACGCTGGCGATCGGCGTCATCATACTGCTCATCTACTACGCCACGCTCAGCTTCGCGCATCTTGAAATATTCAAGATGCTGCTGAGTTCCTTCTTTCCGCTGGCCATCCTGATATTGGCCGTACTCGGCAGCATCGTCTTCGGTTTTGCAACGCCCTCCGAAGCCGCTGCCATGGGATCTTTCGGCGGCCTGCTGCTCGCATTGGCCTACCGACGGCTCAACATGCCCATGCTGAAAGAATCGGTGTACCTGGCTGCCAAGACCAGCGCCATGGTGTGTTGGCTGTTTGTGGGATCCAGTATCTTTTCGGCAGCCTTCGCACTGCTTGGTGGTCAGGAGATCATCAATAATTGGGTGCTGGGCATGGATCTGACCCCAGTGCAGTTCATGATACTGGCGCAGATTGTTATTTTCCTGCTGGGCTGGCCTCTGGAATGGACAGAGATCATTGTGATCTTCATGCCTATCTTCCTGCCTCTGCTGGCGCACTATCAGATCGACCCGCTGTTCTTCGGACTGCTGGTCGCGCTTAACCTGCAGACAGCCTTCCTGTCGCCACCCGTAGCCATGTCAGCCTTCTATCTGAAAGGCGTCGCGCCACCGCACGTAACGCTGAACCAGATTTTCGCGGGCATGCTGCCCTTTATGGGCATACAAATCATAGCGATCGTGCTGCTATATCTGTTTCCCGCTATCGGCCTCTGGCTGCCAAAAGTGCTTTATTGATAGACGAGGATGGCATGCCGCCAAGGCTTCGGCCTTCGCGGCATGCCTGCTTCAACGCCCTGCCCCCTCCTTTAGCCAGAACGTACTAAAGTTCCTGCCGTGCAGACCGTAAACCCCGATGAACAGGGGAAACAGCAGCCGTTCCTTACCGAACAGCTGCCTCACGCGGCACGATCGGCGTTGGAATATAGGCTGTTTCCCCTGAACACAGGCGAATATGTATCGCCATACATCGTTCCTTCAGGAGTTAAAACATGTCTGTTATCAACACCAACTCGCTTTCCCTGGTTGCTCAAGGCAATCTGCTGAAATCACAATCCGCCTTGGGCAACGCAATTGAACGCCTTTCTTCGGGCCTGCGAATCAACAGCGCCAAAGACGATGCTGCCGGCCAGGCCATTGCCAATCGCTTCACGGCCAATATCAAAGGCCTCACGCAAGCAACCCGCAACGCCAACGACGGCATCTCCATCGCGCAAACCACCGAAGGAGCGCTTAGCGAAATCAACAACAACCTGCAGCGCATTCGCGACCTGTCGGTTCAGGCGGCCAATGGCACCAACTCCGCATCCGACCTTAAATCCATCCAGAATGAAATCGGCCAACGCCTCGACGAAATCAACCGCGTGTCGGCACAAACACAATTCAACGGTGTAAACGTGCTGGGCCAAGACGCCGGAAAACTGTCAATTCAGGTGGGATCCAATGACCATGAAACCATCGAGATCAACCTTCGGACGATAGATGCACAGTCGCTCGGATTGTCTACATTCAATGTAACGGGCCCCTTGAAGCGCACGGACGGCGCGACCAGTGCAAATGCCGCGGCTGCAGACTTTCAGAAAGCATTCGGCACAACCACCAAAGTCGCGGCGAGCTCCATCTCCGCGGGAGGCGCCGCCCCTGCGGCTGCCGCTACGCCGCCCGCCGCCCCTCCCGGGCCAGCCGCTGCTGCCGCAGGCCCCGAAGCAGCGGGAGTACAAGGAGCATCTGGAGTGGCAGCGTCGGGTGCTGCGGCGGCAGTGCCCGTTGCTGCGGCAGCTGCAGGTGGTGGCGCCAATACAATGCAAGGCGCATTGGCAGCTCGCTTGGGCGTTGTCGCAGACAACGTGTCGGTAACCACTGAAACCCAAGTGGACGGCGCTGGCAACTGGTTCGCAAAGTTCTCCATCACCACCTCTGATGCGCAGGAAATCACCAACCTGGCGAACAATGGCATCAAGGTCGAGGCAGGTGTGACCAAAGATCTGTATCTGGCCCTGGATCCTTCCAATGCCGACCTTAGCACCGAGGGCGAAGCCAACTTCACTATCGACGTCGCGACCCTTAATCTGACGGATCTGCGCGAAGGCCGCACCACTCAGGCTTTGCAAACGATTGATGTTGCGCTGTCACGCGTGGATGAACTGCGCGGTGAACTGGGTGCAGTACAAAACCGATTCGAGTCCACGATTGCCAACTTGAACAACACGGTTACCAACCTGTCCGCCGCACGTTCGCGCATCGAAGATGCAGACTACGCCGTCGAGGTATCGAACATGACGCGCGCTCAGATCCTGCAACAAGCTGGTACTTCCGTACTTGCACAAGCCAACCAAGTTCCTCAGACTGTTCTGTCGCTGCTGCGCTAATACGCAAACACCGCCACAGACGGCGCGGCCCACTGAAATCAGGCGGGCCGCGCCGTTTAAGAAACTTCTGAGCAAAAAATCTTCAATTCCAAATGGCTCCAGCCGTCTTCCTGTGCCAGCGCGGCCAGCGCCGCGCGTATCCGCACAATGGCTTGCGTTCGCAGCTGAGAGACGCGCCCTTCGCTGATTCCCATCACTACCGCAACTTCATTCTGGTTAAGCTCGCGCTCGACCAAAAGAGAAAGCAATTGCCGCTCCCGTTCAGGCAAGGCTTCAACCGCGTCGGCAATTGCCCGGTGCAAATCCCGCGAGATCACTTGATTCAAAGGATTGTTCCGCCGTTGCGCCGACTGTACAAACTCGCCAGCCAAGGCGCATTCCATACCATTCTCCGAGCCATCAAATGCCATGTCTTCGTAGTGAATCACCTGAACACCACATGCGTCATCCAACAGTTGCCGGTAGGTCGCCTGCGTAATGCCCAACTCGGCGGCAATCTCAGCTTCGCTCGCCCTTCTGAGCAACCTCTGGCTTAGGCTAACCATAGCCTGCTCTATCAATCGCGCCTTGCCTCGTGCGGAGCGCGGCAGCCAATCAAGCCGGCGAAGCTCATCGAGCATCGCACCACGTATCCGGGTAACCGCATAAGTTTCAAACTGCGCTTCTTGCACGTGCTGATAGCGACGAATCGCGTCAAGCAGACCCATCATACCTGCCTGAATAAGGTCATCAAGCTCGATATTGGAAGGCAGCCTGGCCGCCAACTGCAACGCCAGCCGTCGGACCAGAGAAGCGTACTGGCCAAGAAGGCGATCTTCGGTATTGGGCATACGCGCACATTGCTGACAAGGAAAAGAAAATGCATTGTCGAGCCGCAGTCAGCAAGGCGCTTGGGTGATCAGCAGATAATTGTTGATGCTATTCCGGCTTTATCGCGTGTCCTGGATAAAGTTTGCTGGGCGCATGCCGTAAAAGCAGCATCAGGAACAACCGCTGCAAGGCGCCGCCTGACGCCAGTTGCCCATCCCATCACACACGGAGTTATACATGGCCATTTCTTCCATTGGCGTAGGCTCGGGCCTGCCACTCGATGCGCTGCTAAGTGATCTGCGAAAGGCCGAAAACAGGCCATTGTCACTGATAGAGAGCAGGGCAGCCTCCACGCATAAAAAACTCGGGGCTTACGATTCAATAAAAGGCGCGGTTCAGTCCCTACGCTCGGCCGCCCAGGCGTTAGCGGCTCCGGCAACATTCGGCGCTCTTGCGGTTAACTCGCAAAGCAATGCAGTGACCGCAAAGGCATCCACAGCAGCCATCGCTGGCAAGTACGCCATAAGCATCCAGCAACTGGCAACGCACCAGACACTGGCGAGCACAGGGCAGGCGGATCGCGAAGCCAGGCTGGCAAACGGAAGCGTGAGCATCACCTTCGCGTTCGCAACTGGAGAACCCAGAACCATTACCCTCAGCCAATCAGAGACAAGCCTGGATGGCATCGTCAAGGCAATCAATGGCTATACAGGGGCTGGTCTTAACGCCACGCTCATCAATGACGGAAGCAATTCGCCGCATCGCTTGCTGCTTACTACAGCGGATTCCGGAACAGACAATGAAGTCTAATCCATCACAATCGCGGCTGTGGACACCAATACAGATGCAACAGCCTTGCAGACACTGCTCGCCTTCGAAAAAGGATCTGCGGGAAACCTCGCCGAGACAGCCGCCCAACAAGCCAGGTTGGACATCAACGGAATACAGCTGGAAAGCAGCAGCAACACCCTGCACAATGCAATAGAAGGCGTCACCCTGACGCTTTCGAGCACAACCGCTACGGGTGAACCCCACATGCTCACCCTGGCTCGAGACGATGCTGCGGCTCACGCTGCCATCAGGTCATTTGTGGGCGCGTATAACAATCTGCAAGGTGTTATCAAGTCGCTTACAGCCTACAACGCGGATAAGCAACAAGGCGGTCCGCTCACGGGTGATGGCCTGGCCCGTCGACTTCCCGAAAGACTACGCCAAGGCCTTCACACTTCTGTTAACGGCGCCACCACACTTACGTTGCCCGAGCTCGGTATTACAAGCAAGCCCGACGGCACGCTCGCCATTGATGACACCCGGCTCGACAAGGCAATAAAGGACAACTTGTCCCAGGTAAAATCACTGCTCACCGGCGAAAATGGTTTCGGAAGCCGGATTTCCAGCATCGCGGATCTCTACCTCGAGCCTGGCGGTGAACTTGAGCGCATCAACGCCACAATGACTACCACGCTCAAGGCACTGAACAAACAGTTCGAGGCCGTCTCGGCCCGCATAGATGCAAAAATGGAAACCTACCGCAAGCAATTTGTGCAACTGGATGCCATGGTGGCGCAAATGAACTCTCTGAGCAATTATCTAACCCAGCAGCTCTCCATGTTGGAACGTTCCGCCAAACAGAAATGAAGAGAACCATGCTGCATCACGCAAGCGCCAGGATACGGCAAGCAACGCTCACTTACTCCCGGATAGGTCTGGAAACCCAGGTGTTGGGCGCCAACCCGCAACAGCTCATTGCCTTGTTGTTCGATGGCGCTCTGGCCGCCATACAACGGGCTCGCCTGCACCTGCGTAACGGCAACATTTCCGACCGGGGGCTGGCAATCTCAAAAGCGATAGATATCATAGAGTCAGGCTTGAAATCCAGCCTGGATCACAAGGTCGGTGGAGACCTGGCCACCAAACTGGTCACCGTCTACGATCTGGCCATTCAAAACCTGATGCTCGCAAATCTTCACGCAGACATGCAAAAACTGGAGCTGGCGGAACGGCTCCTCAGAAATATCGGCGAGGCCTGGAAGGTGGCGGCGGGTATATCAAACACGCCTGCATCCGAATGATTACTTGCCGCGCAACAGAATGGGACTGCATATGATTGATTCGCTGATCAGCCATTATCGCGCGGTAGAGGAAATATCGCGCCGCATGCTCGACGCAGCCCGCGCGGGTGACTGGGTGCAAGTCCTCGCCCTGTTTGAGCTATACACCCAGTCAGTGGAACACCTGCGTCAGCACAAGGGGCTCAGCGATAAAGACCGGATTGCCCGTCGCGACCTGATTACGCGAATTCTCGAGAATGATGCGAACATACGTATACTCGTTGCGCCCGAACTTGCTCGCCTCGGAAAACAGATCGGACGGCTGAAGCAAGGGCAAAGCATGTTGGCTGCCTACTATCGGCGTGCTACGCCTTTATGATTACAATCTCCCTTCAGGTGTTCCAGCCTAGCCAATTACGAACATGCTCAAGGCAGCAACACAGCCAAAGCGCTGGACTATTTTGTGCACGTAAGCACCAGACGCAAGCAGCTTTAAACCGGCATACTGGCGATTTCCTGATACGCCGCAACAAGACGATTGCGCACCTGCACTGTTGTACTGAAGGCTAATCCGGCAATCTGCATATCCAGCATGACATCATTTAATGCAACACCGGGAACACCAAGTTCAAATGCACGTGCCTGCGCAGCGGAGCTATTTTGCATGGCCGAAACACGGGCTAGCGAACGCGTCAGCTCGGCGGCGAATCCGCCCTCCCCTTGAACATCATGGCTTGCGGTCACGGAAGGCAGCGTCAGTTGCCGTACTGCGTTGCGCATATCGGTCAGCCTGGGTTCCATGAAAGAAAGTTGACTCAGTGACATAACGTTATCGACCATAAAATATGCAACGGGTAATGTAGCGGCCCGCATTCGTCGATGAGCGCGCATTGTGGCGGGAAAATACCTGCCTGTTCCACCATTCAAGGTCGCACTAGCCATTAGAGCTAAATGGGCCTCAAAACAAGCACTGTTCAACGCATGCTGCGTCGTACCGAACGACAATAATCTCGGACTCATTTACCTCGTCCCCCGCATGTCTATATCTTCCATCCCTCCCCTTCTTTCCTTCTCTCGCCAGCCACCCAAATTCCGCGCCCGAGGACGGGCATGAATCCAACAACGTGGGTAACGGCACGATTTCCGCTCCTGGGCAAGCCACTGCACTGGCCGCGCCCGATACAAATGCTGCTTGGATCAGCGGCGCTGGCGATCGCGATCGCGCTCGTCATGTGGAGTCGCTCTCCCGCCTATCGAGTTCTTTTTTCCAATCTGTCCGATCGCGATGGCGGCACAATCGTGACCGCGCTCACGCAAATGAATATTCCCTATCAGTTGTCGGATACCGGACAGGCAATACTTGTCCCGGCCGACAAGGTACACGAAGCGCGCCTGCATCTTGCCCAACAGGGGCTGCCGCGCAGCGGGGAAGCGGGGTTTGAGTTACTCGACAAGGCTAGGCTTGGATCCAGTCAATTTGCCGAGCAGCTCACCTATCAACGTGCGCTTGAAGGCGAACTAGCCAACACCATACAGGCATTACATGCCATCCAGTCAGCGCGCGTTCATCTCGCCATTCCACGAGAGTCACTGTTTGTCCGCGAACGGCAAACTCCCTCGGCATCGGTATTGGTCACACTGTATCCAGGCCGAAGCCTGACTGAATCCCAGGTCAATGCGATCGCCTGGTTGGTGTCATCCAGCGTTCCCCGCCTGCCGGCCAGCGAAGTATCCATCGTGGATCAGAATGGGCGTCTTCTGACCTTGCCCGATAGCGAGGCATCCGCCGACGCGACACGTCAAAAGCTGGCCAATGACATTGAGCAACGCACGGTACAACGCATTCTTACATTGCTGAATCCGCTGGTAGGCCCAGGAAACGTACGCGCGCAGGTCAGCGCCGATATGGACTTTTCGCAGCATGAGCAAACCTCAGAAACCTACCGTCCGAACCAGGCCCCGGATCAGGCTGCCATCCGCAGTAAGCAAACCAGCAAATCCTTGCAGCGCAACGCCGTACCGCCTCAGGGCGTGCCTGGCGCCCTGAGCAATCAACCACCACCCAATGCTATCGCGCCAATTGAGATTCCTCCGGCCTCTTCCACCGCAACAACGTTGCTTACGCCACCGGGAACCGATAACAGGTTGCCGGCACTGACCAGCGGCACAGAACAGGGCATTGATTCGACAAACAGTGACGCCACGATCAACTATGAGCTTGACCGCACCGTCAGGCACGTAAAAAGCCCGCTGGGTACGCTGCGGCGGCTGTCGGTTGCTGTGGTCGTCAATTACCGCAGCACAGAAGACGGTCCTGAACCCCTTCCTGCCGAAGACCTTGCCAAGCTGAATCAACTCGTCAAACACGCCATGGGCTATTCGGCCGAGCGCGGAGACACTCTCAGCGTGGTCAATAGCCAGTTCAACGAAACGGTTCCGGAATCATTGCCGCTGTGGAAAAACCCCACCTATATTGATCATGCGCTGGGTGCCGCCAAGTATCTGCTCGTTTTGCTGGCCGTTTACCTGCTTTGGCAGAAAATCGGTCAACCGTTGATGGAAAATGTGATCAGCGCCAGTATCAAGGCACAGGAAGAAGAAGAGAAAAGCGCTGAGCCAGAAAGCGCCGCTGACAAGCAGGAGGCCGCAGAACGACTGGCACGGGAGCTGAGCCGCCATGAAGAAAACCTGAACACCGCGCGTGATATGGCCGTTAAGGATCCTCGCGCTGTCGCCATGGTATTGCGTTCCTGGATGGAGAACAAACATGAAAACGGTTGATCAAGGGCTGGAGCGCTGTGCGATCTTGATGATGTCACTCGGAGAGGATGCGGCCGCCGAAGTGTTCAAGTATTTATCAGCGCGCGATGTGCAACGAATCGGTGGCGCCATGGCCGGTCTAAGACATATCACGCGGGCCGATGTCGATGTTGTTCTGGAGGAGTTCCGTCAGGAAGCAGACCAGTTCCTCTCCGTCTCTCTGGGCTCCGAAGAATACATTCGTTCGGTACTGAACAAAGCGTTAGGCAGCGACCGCGCAGCCGGTCTGATAGAGGACATTCTCGAAGCCGCCGACGGGAACAATGGCATCGACGCTCTGAACACACTGGACGCCACCAGCGTTGCCGAGCTCATCAGCGATGAACATCCTCAGATTATCGCCACGATACTTGTTCATCTCGAACGCGAACGCGCCTCTGCCGTACTAGTCTCATTGAACGAGAGATTGCGCAATGATGTAATACTGCGCATTGCCACATTTGGCGGCGTACAGCCTGCCGCGCTCAATGAGCTGACCGAAGTGCTGAACAGTGTGCTGTCGGGTCAAGGTGCAAAACGGAGCAAAATGGGTGGCGTGCGGACTGCGGCTGAAATACTGAACTTTATGAGTGCGGCGGACGAGGACGCGCTTATTGCGAGCCTGCGCGATCTCGACGCGGATGTAGCACAGCGCATTATCGAAGAAATGTTTGTGTTCGAGAACCTTATCAGCGTCGAGGATTCAGCTATTCAGCTCATACTCAAGGAAGTCGACAGTGCCGACCTGACCATTGCTTTGAAGGGCGCCCCCATAGAGCTACGCGAGAAAATCTTTCGCAATATGTCCAAGCGAGGGGCCGACATGCTGCGAGAAGACCTCGAGGCACAGGGACCGGTCCGTATGTCTAAAGTCGAGGAGGAGCAAAAACGTATAGTGCAGGTCGCTCGCCGGCTGGCTGAGTCAGGCGCATTCAATCTGAGTGGGTTGGCCACTGATGAGTACGTCTGATTGCGCTCCTGGGCAGACGAATCCGCTGCCATGGCAACCTTGGAAACCCGATGAACTCTTGGCGCACAAGGCAGTCGGCACCCCGCCGGAACCTCTTTGCGAAAGCCATGCTGGTTCCACTCATGTGACCGATGCCGAGCAATGCCCCCTCATTGAGTGCAGTCGCGGTGAAACGACAGGCATCAACTCCGACCACCTCCGCGAAGAGGCCTATGCTTTGGGACATGCTCAAGGCTATGCGCAGGGCTTTGCCGAAGGCATGGCTGATGGCCGAGCCAGCGGATATGACAATGGGTACGAAGAGGGATCCACCGCAGGCCGTCATGAGGGATATGCCAAAATTCACGCAGAGATAGAGCGTTTGACGACACTGGCTGACGCTTGCGCTGCGTCACTTGAACAGCTCGAATCTTCTGTCGGCGAAGCGCTGGTCAACCTGGCAGTATGTATTGCCAGGAGACTCGTGAAAAACAGTCTGGCGGCGCAGTCCGAAGCCATACTTGAGCTTGTGCGCGATGTACTGGCAGATTATCAAGGCAATCACGTTCTGCTGACGCTCCGTATGCATCCAGACGACCTGCAACTTGTGCGGGATCAGATAGAAACCATCCAGAGCAGTTGCCCCTGGCGGTTGGTAGCGGACAGTTCGATAGAAAGGGGCGGCTGCGCTGCTTGCTCAGCAGTCGGCGATATAGACGCCACACTACCCACGCGTTGGGAACGTATCCTGGGTTCTCTTGGCCGCCCTCGTCCCTCCCCCGGAAGCTCACAGTATGGCGACTGACGCCTTCTCGCGCGGCCATCAACGCCATAGCGCCGACGCAGCCAAACATCATGTTGACAACGCTGGCTCGCGCTGGCGCAATCTGCTGAACAAACACGCGCGCTTGGTGCAATCGGTTGATACCTGGGCCCGGCAGGGCAGGATTACGCGTGCAACTGGCCTGGTCCTCGAAGCCACTGGGCTTCGCCTCGCCGTAGGCGCTGCCTGCCGCATCGACATGTCGGCAGACGGGAATCACTGGACCGAAGCGGACGTGGTGGGGTTTCATGGACAAACGCTATTCCTTATGCCGCAAGGCGACATCTCGGGTCTGACGCCAGGCGCGCCTGTTGTTCCCGGGGCTTCCTCTGCGGGTTCAAATCACGAAGGCAATCAGGTAAGTTGTCCGGGCAACCTCACAGCCCAACCACGTCGTCTGCCGGTTGGCGATGCGTTGCTCGGGCGCGTCGTGGATGGCGCCGGAAATCCACTGGACGGATTGGGCGATCTAATCGGCTTAGAAACGTCTTCACTGATTGCTCCCCGGCTCAATCCATTTGACCGACAGCCAATTGACACCGTTCTTGACGTCGGTGTTTGCGCAATCAACGGTCTGCTTACGATCGGTCGAGGCCAACGGCTGGGTCTGTTCGCCGGCTCAGGCGTGGGAAAAAGCGTGCTGCTAGGCATGCTGGCACGTTATACGCAGGCAGATGTCATTGTCGTCGGCCTGATCGGGGAGCGTAGCCGGGAAGTCAAAGAGTTTATCGACCATAACCTCGGCCCGGCAGGCCTGAGCCGAGCCGTGGTGGTCGTCGCCCCAGCCAGCGTATCGCCACTGCTCAGACTGCAGGCCGCCACCTACGCAACACGACTGGCCGAGTATTTTCGTGATCAAGGCCACCATGTGCTACTCATTATGGACTCACTCACTCGCTATGCAATGGCTCAGCGAGAGGTTGCGCTGGCCATAGGAGAACCTCCCGCGACCAAGGGCTACCCGCCCTCTGTGTTTGCCCGCATTCCCGCGTTGATCGAGCGCGCCGGCAACGGCGCCAGCACAGCGGGCCTGCCGCCTGGCTCAATCACCGCCTTCTACACCGTCTTGACGGAGGGCGATGACCAGCAAGATCCCATCGCAGACGCTGCGCGATCCATACTGGATGGCCATATCGTATTATCTCGCAGCTTGGCCGAAGCAGGCCACTACCCTGCGATCGACATAGAAGCCTCCATCTCTCGCGTCATGACGGCCATCGTTCCGCCAGAGCAGCTCGCACAAGCGCAGTACTTCAAGAGACTCATTTCATGTTATCAGCGCAACAAGGATTTGATTGCGGTAGGCGCATACGCATCAGGCAATGATCCCTTCTTAGACCAGGCCATAGCCAGATACACTGACTTGGAGACTTATCTCAGGCAGAACACAACTGCCAGAACCAGCTACCAGGAGGCAGTGGAAAGCCTGCATAACCTGCTTGGCGGCAGCTCGCCAGTACCTGGAGATATTCACCAATGAGTCGAAGCCAATCCTTCAATACCTTGACAGAACTCGCTCAGACACACGTTGATCTCGCCGGGCAAGAACTACGCCGGATCCAACAGGAAAGGCGCATTGCCCAGCGTCAACTGGACACACTGAAAAGCTATCAAGAAGACTACCGATATAACCTCGCAAAGCATTTCGGCATAGGGTTGTCCGTCTCGAACTACCAGAACGTTCAGCGGTTTATCACGTCTTTGGACACGGTGATCGCCAATCAGAATACAGTGTTGGCACGAATGAACGAATATCTGTCTGCAGCATATAACCGTTGGTTCGAACTGCAGGGCAGGCTTAGGGCTTACCAAGCGCTTCATGCAAGAAAGCTGCGTCAACAACGACACGATGACGACCGCGCCGAACGACGCCTGAATGATGAAACGTCCATAGGTATGCATCATCGGCGAAGATCGCTTTTCTATTGAACAGGGATAGATAAATGAATATTCATGCTTCAGACCTGTTGCCCGCGACAGCCAGCCGCCGCGCATTGGCTGGCCATTCTGAAGATCGCCTCAAGGAAGAAGACAGCGCGGACTTCTCTGACATCCTGGCTCAACAGGCCACTCTATGCGCGATGGCTTCGTCTCCTCCACCAAGACAAGGCATCTCCGATGGTTCCGCCCAGCCAGACTTGCAACCAGAAAATCAGGCGCAGACTAACGCCATCCACACACTGCACGCGCACACTACATCAACGGGTTTCGACGACGATATCGATCAGGGGTGCACCCGGGTTCCCGTCCGGGCACTACCGAGCGACACGCAGCAAGCCGTGTCGTTCGCCCTTGAAACGGCCGCGCAAGTCGTCGATCCAGGTGGAGATACATCTACCCACCACGCCTCCCCGACGTTCGCACAATTGCCGCCGCAGACTCGTATGTTGGTCCATGCATCGTCGACACCAACCCACGCCGTTGCCTTCACCGCGTCCGGGCCAACCGATTATTCAGGGAAGACGAAGAACAGCGCCAATAAAACTCATACTTCTACTCCTCTTGTTGGCATGCGCGAATCGCTGCGTTTGCAGGCAATGGACAAGAACCCGGATTCGGAACGCACGATCCAAGCTTTGCGCAATACACCTCCTCCCGCCGCGCTTAGCCTGTCCGCCACCATTAAGCAAGCCGAGTCAAATCTGTACACAGCCATTGAGCGTCAACCGGCCCGTGCTATCGCATCCGAGTCAGGGAAAATATTTACAGAATCGCGCGAGCTTGGAAACGCGATATTGGAGATGCCCTACCTGACAGCCAGCGGCATGAAATCGAACATTGGTTCGCACAACAACGCTTACTCCGCCACAGAGTTCACCATCAATACGCCTATCAGTGATACCCATTGGCCGAGCGCGTTCAGCAAACACTTTCTGAATATCGTGCGAAGCACTGAACACGGGCAACAGACGGTGGAGCTGCGACTCGATCCTCCCGAACTTGGCCCCCTGCATGTCTCGCTCAGCGTTATTGACAATACCGCACAGGCCGCATTCTTCTGCACGCAGGCCTCGGTTCGGCACGCGGTAGAGAACGCTTTGCCTCAACTTCATCAGCTTTTGGCGCAGGCGGGCATCTCATTGGGGCAGGCCAGCGTCAACGACTCGCATCACACAGGCCGAGCATTCACGGAAGAAAGTGCGTCTGATGGTGCCAGAGAGCATGCGAAAGAAAGCACTCAGACGGTCGCCATGGCTTCACCGTCCGACGCCGGTCGCTCAAGAAGCCTGGATACGCAGATAGACATCTATGCCTGAACCAATCGTGCGCAAAGGTGAAAGCTATCGCGCATAAAAAGCGCTTTTCCCTTGGACCCTGCCCTTTTCCCTACCTCACAATGAGGCATTGAACTTCTTTTTTCTTTCACCTCGACATTCGATAACCAGGCCTTAACAACCCTGTACATTCACGCCAACCAGCCATGTCTCAGAAATCGTCAAACAATACTATCACGGCTGCAAAGCTCGCCATGCTCATCGCTTTCATTGCTGTAGCCAGCTCGGGAGCTACATTGGCCTTTCAGAAATACGCCGGCCTGAGTCCGGCGAACGCGGAGTTATCGACGCGTGGTGGCTACGCGCCAGCGGCACCCGCACCTGATCCTATATTCGTGCCGCTGGATCCATTCACCGTAACCCTGCCCGGCGATTATAAAAACCGCGTCCTGTACGCAGCCATTACCTTACGTGTCGGTGATCAACAATCGGCCAGCATCATAAACGCCTATATGCCTGAAGTAAGAGACCGAGCACTCAGACTGCTGGCCCAGCAAAACGTTCATGATGTTCAAACCAGCGAAGGGCGCGCCGCGCTTGTTGATATTCTTCGCAGCGAACTTGCTCAGCCATACACGCCAGAACCGGAGGGCCCAAACATTGGCGATGTATTGTTCACCGCCTTCGTGGTTCAGTAATGTCCTACCAAAGCCTGCTGTCGCAGGAGGAAGTCGATGCACTTCTGGCCGGCATTACGGGCGAAAGCCAAAGTCAAACCCCAGAAACCGTCAGTAGCAGCGGAATCCGATCTTATGACCTTGGCTCGCCAGACCGCGTGGTCCGGCATCGCATGCAAACGCTCGAGCTCATCAACGAGCGGTTTGCACGCAGCCTACGCGCAACGCTGCTGTCGTTCATGCGGCGTAACGCTGATATCACAGTCGGCAATATCCGCATCCAGAAGTATTCCGACTTTGAACGGAACCTGCCAGTACCCAGTAACCTGAACATGGTCAGCATGAAACCGCTGCGCGGTATTTCGCTGTTCACTTACGATCCCAAACTGGTCTTTCTGGTGATCGACAGCATGTTCGGCGGGCACGGACGCTACAACATCCGCGTGGAAGGTCGAGACTTCACGACAACAGAGCAGCGCATCATCCGGCGTCTGCTCAATCTGACGCTGGAAAGCTATGCGTCGGCCTGGGCGCAGGTTTATCCGATAGAGTTCGAATACATACGATCGGAGATGCATACCAAGTTCGCCAGTATCACCAGCGGCAACGAAATCGTGGTCGCAACATCATTCAATATCGAACTGGGCGCGTCTGGCGGAAATCTGAACATATGCCTGCCCTATTCAATGATAGAACCCGTACGCGATCTGCTGACGCAGCCCTTCCAAGAGCTAAGCACGCGCGACATCGACCAACGATGGACACAGCAACTAACGCGCCAGGTTCGCAGTGCCGATATTGATCTGATCGCAGAGCTCGGCAAGGTGCAAACCAACATTGCCCGGCTCATGACGCTCAAAGTTGGCGATGTCATGCCTGTCGATGTTCAGCCCACAATAATTGCCAGCGCCGGTGGTGTGCCCGTCATGGAATGCGACTACGGCATCGTCCATGGACGCTATGCCCTGCGCGTGAAACGTATGTTCACGATGTCCGAAACCGAAATTTCCTGAAAAAATGACCTCATCTTCTAAAAAAACTCGACCGGACAGCAGCGCTTTCGCCCCCGCGGCCCAGGATGTCAAGGCAGACAATCACGACGCTGAATGGGCTGCGGCCTTTGCCGAGCAAGGCAACCCGACCACCTCGCCAAAAGGTGCTGCGGTGACAGGCAACGACAACACCAGCGCTCAGGATGCGCAGACTGCAGCGCACCAAACAGAAGCGCAATCTGCGGAGGACAACATCTTTAAACCCCTCATTCACAGCGATGCCTTGGGCAGCACGGATATCGACATGATTGGGGATATTCCAGTACAGCTTTCAGTGGAACTTGGCCGCACCCGACTGACCATCAAGAATATTCTGCAGCTTGGGCAGGGCTCCGTCGTAGAGCTGGACGGGCTTGCTGGCGAACCCATGGATATTTTCGTGAACGGGTACCTCATTGCTCAGGGCGAGGTGGTGGTAGTGGATGAAAAATATGGAATACGCATCACCGACATCATTACACCAGCGGACCGGATCAACCGTCTGAACGGTCGACGGTAAGTTCATGGATGCCTACTCCGTTCTGAAGCTTGCAGGTAGTCTAGCCCTTGTGGTGGCCATGATCTACCTTGCCGCCTGGCTGATACGCAAGTTTGACCGGCATCTTCCCCACTCGGCAAATACGATCAAAATTCTTGACACCCGAAGCGTCGATCCCAGACATTCCGTCATCGTCGTAGATGTAAGCGGGGTTCGGCTCATCCTGGGCGTCACGCCGCAATCCATGTCGCTGCTGCAAGTTCTGCCACAGCCTAGGGCTCGCGTCGACAGCATGACCGCCGACCATTGTGTTGGCAGCGGGGATAAAAAATCACTTGATCGCCACGGCATGCATGCGCAGGAGCAGCCTTAAATGTGTCGGCTCCGAACCCTGCTCCCCGCAGTGACCTTATTGGCCCTGTGGACACCCGCAATTGGTCAGGCTCAGTTGGCCTTGCCAGCCCTGACCTCCTCCACGCCCGACGGCAGCGTCCAGACATGGTCACTCAGCATACAGACATTGGTCATGCTGACCATGTTGTCCTTTCTCCCGGCAATGCTGCTGATGATGACAGGCTTTACTCGCATCATCATCGTGCTGAGCCTGCTTCGCAATGCGCTTGGCACAGGCGCGTCGCCACCAAACACCGTGCTGATAGGAATCGCCCTGTTCTTGACACTTTTTGCCATGTCGCCGGTCCTCGACAGAATCTACGCCGAAGCGTACAAGCCACTAAGTGAAGGGACTATTGTCTTTGAACAAGCCCTGGATCGTGGCGCCGCGCCGCTGCGGGAGTTCATGCTGCGTCAGACACGGGAGAGCGATCTGGCCATGTTTGCCCAGATGTCCGGCACATCAGATATCCACACGCCAAAAGACGTACCACTTAGGATACTGGTGCCATCCTTCATCACCAGCGAGTTGAAGACAGCTTTTCAGATCGGGTTCACCATCTTCATTCCGTTTCTCATCATCGATCTGGTCGTCGCCAGTGTTCTCATGGCCCTGGGGATGATGATGGTTCCTCCGGTGACAATCTCGCTGCCCTTCAAGCTCATGCTGTTCGTACTGGCCGATGGGTGGAATCTGCTCCTGGGCGCGCTGGCTCAAAGTTTTCATCAGTGAGCTTATTATGAATACTGAAACAGTCATGACCATGACCTACCAAGCCATGAAAGTGGTGCTTATCATGGCCGCGCCCGCCTTGCTTGCAACACTGGTTGTCGGGCTCATCGTCAGCATTTTCCAGGCAGCCACTCAGGTCAACGAAATGACCTTGTCCTTCATTCCCAAACTGCTGGCTGTCGGTGCAACCCTGGCACTGCTCGGCCCCTGGCTCGTAGGCACCATGGTGGATTACATCCAGGCGCTGCTCGCGCAGATCCCGGAAATGGCTTCGTGATCGCATCGGTATAAGTATGGTCACGTTTGACATTGGCCTGCTGTATGACTGGATGAACGCCTTTCTCTGGCCATTTTTTCGTATTCTCGCTCTGGTCACCGTAGCCCCCGCGTTGGGCGAGTCCTCCATTCCCATGCGCGTCAAGATTGGTTTGGCCGCAACCGCCACAGTCGCCGTGGCGCCCACACTTGCGCCTATGCCCTCGTTGCCTACGGGCTCCTTCACCGCCCTGTGGCTGACTTGCCAACAGGTTCTGATTGGTATTGCCTTGGGCCTGGTCATGCGCATCGTGTTCGCCGCGGTACAGGCCGGCGGAGAAATCGTAGGACTTCAGATGGGGCTTTCTTTCGCTTCGCTATTTGATCCGGCAACGGGTGCCAACACGGCTGTGCTCTCACGTTTTTTCAATGTGATCGCCATATTGCTTTTTCTTGTGCTCGATGGCCATCTTTATATGCTGACGTGCCTGATACACAGCTTTCATACTTTGCCAGTGCAGCCAGGAAAACTGGACATCAACGGATGGGGCGTGCTGCTTGAATGGAGCGGCCAGGTGATGGTTTCCGGCGTAATGCTCGCCCTACCCCTGATTATTGTGCTTCTTACGATCAATCTTTCGCTGGGCATCCTCAATCGAACCGCCCAACAACTGTCCGTGTTTTCTGTTGGATTTCCAATCAGCCTGATGGCAGGATTGACGTTGCTGACGATTGTGTTGCCTCAGACCACGTCTTTTCTCTCCAATCTGTTCGACAAAGGCTACAGCGAAATGGCACGGCTGGCGCAAGGGTTATCCGGCCTGTAAGCAACCGCATGACATGCCAGCCAAGCCGCCGTGTTGCCACAGCGCTTCGCCATTGAGCTAGTTCGCAACCAAGTTGAACAGGCTGGTGGACTGAATTTTTCTGAAAGCAAGCGAGGCAGCTTCCAGGGCAGATAGTCGCAACTGCAGTTGCGTTGAAGCACGGTAGTAGTCCAGACCTTCGAGATTGGAGAGATGCATTGCGTAGCCAAGATCCCGTAGGCTGCCGCTATCGTCCAGTGCATCAAGCTCATTCATGCGTGCGCCTACCGATGCGCGTACCGTGAGCACATTGTCGTAGTGGCTGCCTATCCGTTGCGTCGCACTTGCCAGAACGTTACTGAAACATGCTTTGGCATGATCGTTCCCTTCCATCGGGCTGCGAAGCGCGGCAATGACACTGTCGAGCGTGTCGAAGATATTCAAACGCGTTGCCTCGCCATTGAGAGGCTCTGCAAAGAAAGTATCTTCGCTTGCGGGCGATCCGCACACCATAACCCGTACCCCCGAAGACAGGACGATGGTGTTCTCTTTGTCGGGGATGTAACGCTGGTTTTCGCGTGTTTCGACGGTTTCCCCCAACCCATCAGTAACCGTTACGTTATAGGTGATCTCATCCGTGAACGTAATCGTGAAATAGTGCCCTGCCTGTGCTGCCCTCGGATCGGTGATCACAGGCGCGCCAATGCGCCCGGTGCCGATGTTATCGACCGTGGCCCGCGTCAGGTAAGCATTTGAACCGGGTACTGCTCGCTCCAGAATATCGCTGCCTATGTCACTACCTGCAATGCGCCGTGTGGGGTCGGCCTGTACCGTGCGTTGCAGCTGATCGCCGCAATAGACAATACGCCCGGCTTCCTCCTGATATGCGGCCACTTCTCCACGAGAACCTGAGAACAGGTACTGGCCGTTGCCATCCGTAGCATTGGCCAGGCCGAGCAGATTATCGCGCGCCCCCAAGAGTACATTCCCCAGTGCGGCACGGTCGTGATCAGACAGGGTGCCATTGCCCGCTTCTATCAGCCGGGTCTTGATTTCCTGCAATAGCAGCGTCATCGACAACAGGGTATTTTCCGCGGTGCCCAGGCTGCGCCTGGCAATATCACGATTTTCCGCAAGGCGCTGATTGAGCGATTGAGACTGGCTGATATTGATGGCCTGCGCAGCCGCAAGCGGATCGTCCGCCGGGGTAATGAGCCGTTTGGTACTCCCAAGCTGCTTATATAGATGCATAAGTTCGGACTGCTGGCTATTGATGGCATGCAGGCCGGTTTGGTAGAACTGGTTGGAACTAACGCGCATAATTGCAGTCTCGAAATTCAGATGTAAAAATATGAGCCACTCATCGTTAGCTGCGCAAACTCAACAACGTGTCGAATAATGCATTGCTCACAGAGATAAGGCGAGCGGCCGCCTGAAATTGCTCCATGTGCCGCTGTATATTGATGTACTCTTCGTTTAGGTTCACGCCAGACACCGACTGCTGGGTCGCAAAACTTTGCTGAATCAATGCCGCCTGAGCCTTGGCCTGCGTGCTGTTTTGTTGCGTCAGCACCCCCACTCTGTTCACAATCTGCGAGAACGCTTCGTTCAGGCTCACGGTGCCATTGTCGAAGATCTTGGCCGTCTGCAGCTGTGCAAGCGCAAGGGCGGTATCGCCATTGGCGGTGCCTGTATTGGACGCGGCCGCGGCGATCGAGGCTGGATCCGTGATGGCCAGCGCCAGCGTTGCGCCCGCTGACCGCGTGGGTTGTACAAGCCAGCTATCTCCCACCGCGGCCTCGCCATCCCCAAACGCAAAGCTGATGCCATCGATATTGGTCTGATCCGCGCTAAGTTGGGTTACAACGCCCGCTGGGATGCTGGTTACGACGTAACCGCCCTCTCTATGCTCTACGCGGTAGTCCTGCCCGCTCAACGCGCCCACGTCGAAGTAGCTCGCCGTTACACTGCCCGAACCGGCGTTTACGGCGTGCGGCATTCCTGCAACGCCGCCCAGTACGAAAAAGTCCTTGCCTTCCGCGCCCGTCAAATCCATCCCGGTTCGGTGTATTTCATTGAAAGCCTGCGAAAGCCCCACCGCCATGCGGCCAAGCTGATTCTGCAACTGACCCAGCGTTTCGTTCCGATACTGCAGCAAGCCTCCCAGCGTCCCACCTTTGATACGATCTTCCGGCAAATCGGCCAGCAGCATTGCGCCATCAGGCCCCTGCACCGAATAGGCAACTGCGACACGCGCGGGGTCAGACGGCGACGGCCTGGTGTTCAAAGGGAACACCTTATTGCCGCCCAGCAACAGCTGCCCGTTACCTACCGCGAGACTGAATTGACCGTCCTGATCGACCACCTTTACACCAATGAGCTGCCCAAGCTCAGATACCAAGCGATCACGCTGATCAAGCAGATCGTTCGGTTCATGGCCGATCGCGGTGGCGCGCGCGGTGATAATCTGCGTGTTCAAATCGCGTACGCGTTCGGCATAGTTGTTTACCTGCGTGACGATGGTGGAAATTTGCGTATTGATGTTATCGCGCTGGCTATCGAGAAATTCGTTGGTATCGTTGATTTGGCCAACCAGGCCTGACGCACGGCCCAACAGCTCCTGGCGCGCAGCGCTGTCCGCCGGAGCTGATGCCACCGCCTGCACACTCGCAAAGAACTTCTGCAATGCCGGGGCGATGCCGACAGTATGATCGGCGAGCAGATTATTGATCTGCGAGATTTCTGCACCGTAGGCCGCAATGGAAGCACTGGTGGTCTGGGCACTGTCCAGCTTGCGAGCAAGAAACTCATCATAAGCGCGCTGAACCGTAACAACCTGCACCCCACGGCCAACATTGCCTGCGGAGCCTGTCGCCCCACCCGCACTGGAAACCAGCACAGACTGCCGGCTGTAACCCTGCGTGGCGGCGTTATTGATATTGTGGCCCGACGCCTGCAGACGACTTTGCGCGGCATTAAGCCCCGAAAGACCAAGATTGGCTAGATTCATAAAAATTTCCACTGAATGCGACGGCAGTACGATCCATCGCGCATGGTGACGTTAACGATCGTGTTAACGTCACCATGCGCGAAAGATTTAATGCTCAAGCAAGTGAAGCTAGCCCGAGGTGCCCAGCCAACGGTGCCCAAACATCTCAATGATCCGCATCAAAATACGACATGATGGAAATCAGTTTATTTGCATACTCGGGGTCGGTGGCGTAGCCCGCATCCTGTATCCGACGCGCAGCCTCTTGCGCGCAGTCCGTCTGGGTAACGCCGCGATAACGAGCGCTTTGAGTTATCAGGCGAGCATAGTCGGAGAATGATTCCATATAGGAACCATAGGCACGAAAAGCCTGAATCAATTTTTGAGGCTTGCCGTCCACGTATTCCGTGGTGACAACATTCGCCACTTTTCCGGACCAGCCCGCGCCAGCTTTGATGCCAAAGAGATTAAAGCTGCCTGAGCCATCCTCATGCCTGATCTCCCGCCGACCCCACCCCGACTCCAGGGCGGCCTGGCTAAGTATCAATTTTTCGGGTATACCGCTATGCCGGGCAACCAAGCTGGCCGAATCAGCAAGCTTGTCAATAAACGCCCTGACATGCCCGGGTATGTTCCTCACAGCCTTTGCCACGCCGGTTGGCGAGGCCGTTGCGCGCAGTTGCTCAAAGAGCGCTTGAGCCAATCCCAGACCAGGGTTTGCCAGGCCAAGCGCAGTCTGCTCATCGTTCAAAGCCTGCGCCATCCTCACCGGCTCCCCATCCAATAGGGGCGTTGCAACACTCGCTTGCCTGGCCTGCTTGAGCATCAACTGAATGAACAAAGCTTCGAACTGCTGCGCCACTTGTTGCTGCGCTGCCTTGGGTTCAGTGTCCGTTCTGAGCTTCTGCCGCAAGGATGCAAGGCCATTGAAATCCAGCGAAGTTCCAAGCCCTTCAACAGGGCGCGGTATGTATCGAACAAAGGACATTCTCGCTCCTAGATGACTTCCAGATCGGCGCGCAGGGCACCTGCGCTTTTGAGATTCTGTAGTATTGAAAGCAGATCCTGCGGGGTAGCACCCAAAGCGTTCAATGCCTTGATGACATCAGAGAGATTGGTACTCGTGTGCACACGCTGCAAACTGCCGCCATCTGTACGCATCTCCACTCGAGCAGTGTCCGAAACGACAGTCTGCCCACCCGCGAAGGGTGTTTCGGGCTGACTGACCTCGGGATCGCGGCTGATGACCACGGAAAGATTTCCGTAGGCGATCGCCGCCTCTTCTATTGTCACGGTACGGTTCATCACCACAGAGCCAGTCCGGGCGTTGATGACGACTTTGGCCCTGGCCGGTGGAAGTGCTACCTTCAGGTTTTCGACCTGCGACAGGAACGCGGCCTGCCGGGCAGGGTCCGGTGGACCTTGCAGTTGAATGACGCGCCCGTTAAGCGCATGCGCCGTTCCGGGGCCAAAGTGGCTGTTCAATGCCGCCAGTACGTTTTGCGTCGCGGCGAAATCGATATTGTTCAGTTCCAGGCTGATAACGCCATCGCGCATATACACGGTAGGGACATCCCGTTCGACGATCGCCCCATTCGGAATAATCCCACCATTGAGCTGGTTGACCTGCACACTCGCCCCGCCCGCCTGCGCGCCTGCGCCGCCGACAAGCAGATTGCCCTGAGCAATCGCATAGACCTGACCATTGGCGCCCTTGAGCGGCGTCATCAACAGCGTTCCCCCGCGCAGGCTTTTCGCGTTCCCCATGGACGACACGACGACGTCTATGCTTTGTCCCGGCGCAGCCAAGGCAGGAAGCGTGGCCGTCACCACCACAGCCGCTACGTTCTTGACTTGCATATTACTTCCCTGGGGAAGGGTCACGCCCAGCTGTGAAAGCATGTTGGTAAGGCTTTGTTGCGTGAATGGCGCTTGCCGCATCTGATCGCCGCTGCCATCCAGGCCCACGACCAATCCATAGCCGATCAGGGGATTCTCGCGTAAGCCCTGAATGGTCGCTATGTCCTTGATGCGTTCAGCGAACGCATTCGCAGCCAGGAGCAGGCCCAGAACAGTGGCGAAGGACAGGACAAGGCGTACCCCGAAGCGCTGTGTCCGGCGGAAGCGTCCCGGCTTGACGTGTCTGACGCCGCCCGATGCAAGATCGAGGTCGGAGAACAGGGATGCAGAGGGAGATCTCATTTGAGCGTATGCATATAAATCAAGGACACGTCCTGCGTGAGAAGGAAACACGTTCGACTAAAACGGGGCGATATTCAGGAAAAACCGCTGCAGCCACCCCATGTTCTGGACTTCATCCATGGTTCCATGACTGCGAAGCTCTATGCGCGCATCGGCCACCTGGGTCGACAGAACGGTGTTGGATGCGGTGATGGAGCGCGGATCCACAACGCCCGAAAACCGTATATGTTCGCTGCCACGATTGATGGCCATCTGTTTGTCACCGGCGATCTGCAGATTGCCATTGGGCAGCACGCCAACTACTGTGGTTGTCACAGACCCCGAAAACATATTGTCGGCACGGCTGGCCCCTTTTCCGGACGACTCGTTTTCACCGTTCAGATCGAATGATTGGCTCGCACCGATCTCGCGGGGGAGTATGCCCGGGGAGGTTTTAACGCCAAACCCTGCGCTGCCTTTCCTGGCGGTGGTAGTCTGCACATTCTTGGCGGCATTTGTTTGCTCCTGAATAATGACAGTGACGATATCGCCAACGGCGCGTGGACGACGGTCTTCAAACAGGGGATGATTGCCGAACACGGTGGGCTGATAGATGGCACCATTGGGCTGTGCAACGGAAATCGGGGCATCTGGCGGGCGCGCCGTCAAGGGCCCGGTTACCACCGGCTCGGGCGGTACTAGCGCACACCCTGACAATAAGGCAAGCCACAGGCAGGACAGCCGGCAGGAGAATTGATCAGATCGCATCAAAGCTGCGTCAGCCGGGCAAGCATCTGATCGGACGTTTGCACTACTTTGCTGTTCATCTCGTAAGCGCGTTGCGTCGTAATCATATTCACCAGTTCTTCTGCCACATTGACATTGGATGTTTCGTTATATTGCTGGAGTACAAGGCCGGCGCCGTCGAGCCCGGGCTGCGCAAGGTTGGCGGCGCCCGACGCGTCTGTTTCCACGTACAGATTTTCGCCCGCGCTCTGCAAGCCGGTAGGATTGACAAACGTGGCAAGCTGTATCTGGCCAACCTCTACATTTGTACCTGCCGCGCCCGCCTGAGTTACGGACACAAGACCGTCGCGTGCAATCGTGACGGACAGCGCATTATCAGGAATACTCACTGGAGGCTGGATCGGATAACCGCCCGCGGTTACCAACTGGCCACTCTGATCAACCTGCAAGCTGCCGTCACGCGTGTAGGCAAAGCTTCCGTCGGGCATTTCGACTTGCAGAAAGCCACGCCCCTGTATGGCAATATCCAGACTGTTTCCCGTGTCTTTCAGATTTCCCTGAGTATGGATGCGCTGTGTGGCTACTGTGCGCGCACCCGTACCAATCTGCAGCCCGGACGGCAACTGCCCTGCCGGGCCTACCTGTGCTCCTGGTTGGCGCAAGGTCTGGTACATAAGGTCTTCAAAAACTGCACGGCTGCGTTTGAATCCAGTTGTATTCACATTTGCAAGATTATTGGAGATCACATCCATGTTGGTCTGCTGCGATTCCAGGCCCGTCTTGGCTATCCATAGAGAACGTATCATTGTTTTCCTTCTGGCGCGACGCAACGCGGCGCCCGTGTTATCAGACGATTCAACCTACCGAGAGTATGGCGTTGGCACGTTCCGCATTCGCGCCGGCATCCTGTATGACTTTCATCTGCATTTCAAAATGCCGCGCATTGCTGATCATGCCGACCAAAGCCGAAGCGGCGTTGACATTGCTTTTTTCGAGAACCCCCCCAAGAATGCGAACCTGCGGGTCGTAGGGCGCGTTTGCGCCACCGGCCAAACGAAATGTGCCGTCTCCGCTTCGCTGCATGTCAGCAAGCGAAGGATTCACCAGCTTCAGTCGCGCAAGTTGCTGGGCATCTCTCCCAGCTGGCCCCTGTATGAACACCTGCCCATCACCAGAAAACGCCACAGCACCGCCTTCAGGAATCGACACCCAGGCGCCGTCTTCGGACAGCACGGGCCACCCCTGCTGTGTTACCAGCACGCCTTGAGCGTTTACGGCAAATTCCCCGGAACGGGTATAAGCTTCTCCGGCCGGCGTTTGCACGCTGAACCAGCCTTCGCCGGCAATGGCTGCGTCCAGTGTTCTGCCAGTCTCGACGAGAGAACCTTTCGCGTAACTGCTGCCGGGCGTCGACATCACCGTGGACACGCGCGTGGGCAGGCCAGCCGAACCTATTACCGGAACGGACCGGTAGAGCGAAATCTGCTCGCGAAACCCCGTGGTACCTATGTTGGCCAGGTTGTGGCTGATAACGGCCTGTTGCTCAAGAATACGGGCCGCCCCAGACGCTGCGGTATAGATCATTCGGTCCATGATTTCTCGCGCTAGCGCATTGATATAAGCGTCTGCATGACCTGATCCTGCGTCTTGATCGTCTGCGCATTGGCCTGGTAGGTTCGCTGCGCAATGATCATGCTGACCAGTTCCTGGCTCATATCAACATTGGACTCTTCGACAGCCTGGCCCTTTATCCTGGCCATGCCATTTGAGCCCGGCACGCCCAATATGGCCTGACCCGAATCAGCGGTTTCCACCCAGGCATTGCCACCCACAGGCTTCAGGCCCTGTAGATTGGCGAAGTCGGCCAACACCAGCGAGCCCAGCGCCTGGGTTTTCCCGTTTGTATAGCTGGCTACGATAGTGCCATCGCCCGCAATCGACATGCTGGCATACTCGCCGGTCGAATAGCCGTTCTGGGTAAAGTTATAGGTGAAGTCTCCGCCGAACTGAGTAGACCCTCCGTAATCAATCGAAAAAACAAGCGGCAGTGCGGGTGAGTCGGTTCCACCTATGCCTGCTACCGTCATTGGGACGGGCGCCGCCGGCACTGTCATGCGACCGCCGGCATCGAAGACGAGCCCAACAGGATTGGCGTCGTTGCGTGGTTCGGGAAGCGGATTGCCATTCAGACGGTAATAAACCTGCCAATTGCTTGCCGTGCCGGCGACACCTGTTCGCTTCACAAAGTACTGAGTCAGCTGATGCGCATTGCCCAGGCTATCGTAGACATTCACGGGGAAGGCGTGAGTATAGCTATTGGCATTCTGCGGAGAGAAAACGGTGTCGGCCGGAATCACAACCGCGTTCGCATCGACATTCACGACCGATGTGACAGTACTCGTGGCGGAAGGCGCGATATTTCCCGACGGTACGCGTATGGGTTGGGGTGTCGTGTCGCCATCCATGTAACCCGTCAATCTGTGCCCTTGCGCATTGACGACATAGTGGTTCTTGTCGGCAAGAAACTGACCGTTGCGGGTGTAGAGCACGCTGCCACTTGTGTCAACCATACGGAACATGCCCTTGGCGCCATCAATGGCCATATCAAACTGGTTGCCCGTATTTGCGACCATGCCCACCGTAAAGCGTTGATTGATGCTTGCCACTTGCGTGCCCAGCCCAACGCGTGAACTGGCATATACGTCGGCAAACGTAGCCGAACCCGATTTAAAGCCAACCGTGGCGGCGTTGGCAATATTGTTGCCAATGACATCCAGCGATTGCGAAGCTGCGCTCAACCCGCTCAGCCCTTGCCCGAAACCCATGATCTACCTCTTTTGAAATTAGAAATTAAGTTGCCTGGGTGATCGCGCTCTTTAACCGGATACTGCTAACGAAAAGCCCAAACCTTGTCCTGCTGCAAACCTGCTACATAATTTTTCTGACATCCAGAAGGGCATGCGTGCCGGCCAGGCCCAGGTCTATCCGCATGCCGCCAGACGACTGGCCAACGCTGGAGACCATGCCATAGGTCAGCGGCACAACCGGAACCGACGCGCCGTCTTTGCCTGACGCGGTGGCCTGTATGGCGTAGGCGCCATCCGGCAAATCCACGCCCCCATCCGCTTTCCCATCCCACTGCAGCGACATCACCCCTTCAGGCTGCGGCCCGAACTCCAGCTTGCGCACGACCGATCCCGCGCCATCATGAATGGTCACCACCAACTGCTCTGCTGCCGAGACGACATCAACGCCAAAAGGCGTGGCCTGCCGCGAGGCGCCCTGCCCACCCAGCGCCACTTTGGATCCTGGAACAAGCACTCCTTTGCCGATCAGGCCCGCCGCCTGCATAGACTGAGACATATCGATCTGGCCGGCGAGGGACAACAGGGTATCGTTGAGCTGGCCGATCCCGTGAACCGTCGATAGTTGAGCCATCTGGGAAGTAATCTGGGCATTGTCCATCGGGTTCAAGGGATCCTGATTCTGCAACTGCGTAATCAACAGTGCCAGAAACCTGTCTTGAGCATCGCCCGCCAACTGCTTAGTGCCGGCATTGCGGACAGCCAGTGCGGCGCCCGCAGACATGCCGGCTGCGCGAATATCTGTCATGCCGATGTATCTTCTGTTTCTGTGTTTGACGCATGCATGGCTATTGCCCCATGGCCAGGGTTCGCATCACCAGATTCTTTGCAGTATTGATGACCTCAACATTTGCCTGATAGGATCGCGACGCAGAAATCATATTGACAGTTTCAGCGATCGGATCAACATTGGGCATGGCGACATAACCTGCATCATTCGCCAGCGGGCTCGAGGGTTCGTAAACCAGGCGAGCGGGCGCGCCGCTCTCATACACTGCGGCAACCTTGACTCCACCCACGACCCCCAGACGCCCGCCAGCCGTTAACGGCATCATCTTGAACACCACCTGCCGCGCCCGATAAGGCAGCCCGTCGGGCCCCGCCGCGCTGTTGGCATTCGCCATATTGCTGGCCGATACGTTCATGCGCTGGGATTGCGCCGTGAGCGCTGAACCTGCAATCTGAAAAATACTCATCGAAGACATACATATTTCCTGCAACGGATGACGCCTATTGCTGCAAGGCAGTCATCATTGTTCTGATACGCGCGGAAATCGCCGCAAGATCCGCCTGATAGTGCAAAGCGTTATCAGCAAAACGCAAACGTTCCGTATCCATATCGACCGTGTTGCCATCCATGCTGGGCTGCAGTGGTTGACGGTACAGCAAATGCTCGGGACCGAGCGTGGATGCCTTTGCGGGAATATGGCGTGCGGAAGTCAGGGTCAGCTGCGTATCGGATAGACGCAACGATGCGTCGGACAGTGCCTTCTTGAGCGTTGACGGGAAATCAAAATCACGCGCCTTGTAGTTGGGTGTATCTGCATTGGCAATATTGGCCGCCAGGACTTCCTGGCGATAGTGACGCAAACTGAGCGCCTGCCTGTAGAAGCCAAGCTCTTCGCCTAGCCGGTCTATCATTTTTTGCCTTGGATGTTGAATGAGGTCTATTGAATGTCAGCATGGTAGATGGGGCGAGCAATGCATAAATCAGAAAACAAGGCATCAATAGATAGCCAGTTTCGGCATTGCCATCGCAATGCCGAAAATAGAATGCCTTCATGCTTCGGTTCTCCGCTCTCTATCTTCTGAATCTGGCTGCCTTCCTGGCGCCGGCGCTTGCGGCATCGCCCGATTCGCCGCGGTTAGGCCAGGATCCGGTAATGGTCGCCAACGCCGTCGAAAGCTTCATACGTAACCTGGCTGGCGTATCGCCCGACAATATTGAAGTATCAGTACAGGCGCCGCGGGTAAGCCAGCTTCCGGCATGTGACCGTATTCAGCCCTACCTGCCACGTCACCAGCATCTGCGCGCACGCATGACCGTAGGCGTTCGCTGTACAGGCGCCCAGGCGTGGACGACTTTTGTACCTGCAACCATCCGGCGGTACGGATACTACTATGTGGCGAAGCAGGTGATCCGGCCAGGCGACGTCATCACGCATGACCTTCTGGCAACACGCAGAGGGGATCTGCTCAGCCTGCCCAAAGATGTCGTGCTTGATGAGGCGCAGGCGCTCGGTCATTTTGCAATGCAGCGCATTGCGGCAGGGGTGCCTGTAAGCAGACGAACTCTGCGCACTCCCAATATGATTCGCCGTGGCCAAACCGTGCGCACACAAATCTACGGCCGGGGTTTCGTCGCCACCAGCCAAGCACAGGCTTTGCAGAATGGAAAGCCCGGTGCCGAAATAAAGATTCGAACGAGCGGGGGAAAAATCATCACGGGTGTGGTCCTGAACGGCCATACTGTACATGTGCCTATGTAACCACTAAACTATTTTCAATGCGTGCCGTAACCAGCTCCGAACGACCAGTTGTCCCGCTCACCGACTACGGAGAATCATGTTGAAGATCGCGCCTTGTCTGCTGTCCCCGCTAACGCCAAACCGATATGCCGCTCAGCGGTCTCAAGATGCGGCCTCTGCCACGCCTGCACTGCTGCCAGATCAAAAGCCCGTCCAGCTAAGTTCCGCTGCAAGACATTTGTCCAGCGGGCAGAATACAGGCAGCGACCTCGATGCGGCGCGTGTTCAGGCATTTCGCGAGGCCATGATCGCCGGCCGGCTGGATATCGACACAAGGCGCATCGCTGATGGCCTGCTTGCAAACGCCCGCGAGCTGCTCGGTTAATCATGGACGCCGCCGATCTTCTCTATGCCACGATATGCGAAGAGAACCGCCTCTTGGCGCAGTTCATCGAGATGCTTGAACAAGAGGAACTATTGCTGGCAGGGCCACCGGATATCGATAAGCTTCAGAAAATAACGGTTGAAAAAAATCACCATATCGACCAACTCGTTGCCACGGATGCCAAACGACAGGCACTGCTCGCTCAATGCGGATTCAGTGCCGGGCTCGACGGCTTGGCCCAAGCGGCAGCAAAGCATCGATTCATCAGCGAGCCTTGCGATCTTCTTTTAGAGTTCGCCAAACGCGCCAAGCATCTTAACACCAGCAATGGCGCAACCATCGCTGCATGTTGGTCGCACCACCATGAAGCCTTGAACCAGTTGTCTCGCCTTTGCGGTCACGACGGGCTCTATGATGCCCGCGGACGCAACCTCAGCGGCAGTACCGGCAAGCATGCTAACTTTCGAGCCGCCTGAGATGCTTCGACTTCAGGTGCGCGCGGCCCAGCTTGTATATACCTACCCTTCCCCAAGGGCAGGCCGAATACTCAACCTGTGCCGCTCCCTGTGTCTGCACTTGCACCGATAACGACACCGAACTTCAATACCCGTTCTTCTGGAATTTCCGCGCTGGAAAGCACCGTCATTTGCGGAAAATGGTGACGCAGGAATCTTGACAAAGAGGCCCTCAGCGACGGCGATGTCACCAGTACAGTTGGATCACCATTTGCATCCTGATGGGTCACTGCCCGCTCGGCTTCCTGCAATAGTTTCTCCGCCAGGCCCGGCTCCAACGCGCCGCTCGTCGTGAGGGCCTGCGTCAGTACTTGCTCCAGTCGGCTGTCCAATCCAATAACCTGCATTTCGGCCCCGCCGGGGAATAAATGCTGTGTGATCGCTCGTCCTAATGCTATTCGTGTCAACGCCAGCAACTCGGCGGCGTCCGGGCCAACCCCCGCCGGATCCAAAGCGGCCAGGCGTGGCGCATGCTCGGAGACCGTATCAATAATGCCGCGCAGGTCGCGAATATAAACGCCTTCCTCAAGCAATCCCCTGAGCAGTTTCTGCAGCTGAGGTAGTGTAATCGTCTTGGGAACCAGCTCATCGATGAGTTTCGGCGCCTGGCGCCCAATATGATCAACCAATTGCTGCACCTCCTGGCGCCCGAGCAGTCGCGCGCTATATCTGTGCATGAGGTGATTCAGATGCGTGGCGATGACGGTGCTGGCATCGACAACGGTATAACCAGCGACCTGCGCCTGTTCACATAGCGTTACGTCGATCCACGTGGCGGGAAGACCAAACGCGGGGTCTATCGTTTTGTCCCCGGGCAACGCCATGGCAATGCCGCCAGGATCAATCGCAAGCCATTGACCCATGGACGCAGCGCCTCTACCCACCTCAACCCCAGACAAAAGTATGCGATAGTCATCAGGACGCAGTTCGAGATTATCGCGAATATGGACTACCGGCGGCAGAAAGCCCACCTCTTGCGCGAACTTCTTGCGCAGGCTGCGGATACGGTGCAGCAAGTCGCCATTTTGCGTGTGATCCACGAGTGGAATCAATCGGTAGCCTACCTCGAGCCCCAAAGGATCGACCAATGACACATCATTCCAGCTGGCCTCCTCCGCGGCAGGCTCTACACCTTCCTTTTGCTGCGATTTCTTGTTGGCCGGTTGCGCCGTCTCTTTCAGGGCACGCACATGCCGCCACCACCCTGCCCCGGCCAGCAGCGCCGCCAACAGAAGAAAAGCGGCATGAGGCATACCGGGAATCAACCCCAGCGCCCCCATCAAGCCGGACGTAATAAACAGTACGTGCGGGTTGGAGAACAGTTGACTTGCCATTTGCTGGCCAACGTCCTGATCCGTTGCTACGCGGGAGACGATCACACCCGCTGCAGTGGAAATGATCAACGCTGGAATCTGCGCGACCAGGCCATCGCCTATCGTCAGTAGTGTATACATCCTAGCGGCGTCGCCCAGGCCCAAGTCGTGCTGGGCCATTCCGATAACCAGACCGCCCGCCACGTTGATGGCCATTATCAGCAACCCGGCAATCGCATCGCCCCGCACAAACTTGCTGGCGCCATCCATCGAACCATAGAACTCAGCTTCCTGGGCCACCTCGGTGCGGCGGCGGCGCGCCTCATCCTCATTGACGAGACCGGCGTTCAGGTCAGCATCAATGGCCATTTGCTTGCCGGGCATGGCGTCAAGCGTAAAGCGAGCGCCCACTTCAGCAATGCGTCCGGCACCTTTGGTAATCACAACGAAATTGATGATGACAAGAATCAGAAATACGACAACACCCACGGCAAAATTGCCGCCAACCAGAAAATGCCCAAAGGCCTCGATCACCTGACCGGCGGCATCCGCGCCCTTATGTCCGTGCAGCAGCACAACCCGGGTCGAGGCGACATTCAAGGCAAGGCGCAACAAGGTGGCAAACAAAAGCACCGCCGGGAAAGCCGCAAAGTCCAGCGGTTTTTTCGTGAACATCGCCACCAGCAATATCATGATTGACAGCGAAATATTGAAAGTAAAAAGCAGATCCAGAAAGAACGGCGGCAACGGAAGAATCATCATGGCCAATACCATGACAATCAGTATGGGACCTACCATGAGCCTGGCGTATGAAGCGCCAACGCTATCTCCGAGCAGTGAGCGTATCGCATTCATGCGCCATCACCTTGATATGAAACATTTGTTGCCCGCGATGCCGGACTGCCTGGCTGAGCGGGGTCAAGCGTCGTGGGAACTGGCAGCGACTCGGGCAGGCGAGGCTTATAACCTTTGCCACGCTGCCAGTTGCGCAACTGGAACGCCCAAGCCAAGACCTCTGCGGCCGCCGAGTACAGCGCCGTTGGGATTTCCTGGCCAATATCGACATTGTGATAAAGCGCGCGGGCCAATGGCGGCGCGCTCAGGATGGGTATGCGATGTTGTTCGCCAAGCTGGCGGACCCGGGCGGCCACCAGGCCTACTCCCTTGGCGACGACACGCGGGGCGCCGCCGTCCTCCTCGCGGTAAGCCAGCGCGACGGCATAATGCGTCGGATTGGTAACAATGACATCTGCACGAGGCACATCGGCCATCATCCTGCGGCGAGCCATGGCACGCTGCTGCTGACGTATGCGTGCCTTGACCTGGGGATCGCCATCGTTTTCCTTGTTTTCCTGCCTGACATCCTTGAGCGACATGCGTAGCTTTTTCTGATGGCTGAAAAGCTGCCACGGCACATCGATGAGCGCTACCAAGATCAAAGTTGCGACAATAAGCGCGCAACACAAAGCCACAAGCCCTGTTCCCATCGCCATGGCTCTAGCCTGTGGCACATACGTGAGCCCTAACATCTGCGTCAGATAATGACTAATCACCCATACGCTCATCATGCCTATCAAGAACACCTTGGCCAACGTCTTGATCAGCTCGATCAGCATTTGAGCGGAGAACATGCGGCGAATGCCCTTCATCGGATTCAAGCGCTCGAACTTGGGCTGCAGCGCGCGCATGGAAAGCACAATTCCGCCCAATGCCGCCGGTGCCAGAAGTGCTGTCAAGGTCAGGGCGAAAAGGAAAGGCGCCAAAGACCAGTAAGCATCCAACGCAGACTTTTCAGCCTGAAAGCGCATCAGGCTTTCATCCCGGGCAGCTTCGGGTACAAACCACAGTCCCGCATGCATGATGCGTGACAAACAGCGGTACATGCGTTCCCCGCCCAACCAAAGCCCCGCCAGTCCTATCGACAACAGGAAAAATGTACTCAATTCACGCGAGCGGGCTACTTGCCCCGCTTCGCGCGCTTTCTGCAGGCGCTGTGGTGAAGCCGGCTCGGTCTTTTCCAGATCACTGTCTTCCGCCACGCCTTACAGCCCTAGACTAGCCAGCAACTCATCCACCTGATCCTGGCCAGTGACGATATCCTTTTTTTGCTCGTGACCGCGCCCGGGACCATTCAAGCGAGAAAATGCTTCATCGCGCCGTTCCTGGGGTACGCTATCTATCAGTACTTGGACGAGTTCGGTTTCCAGGGTGGCCATCACGCCTAGCATCTTCGTGATGACTTGACCAGTCAGATCCTGAAAGTCCTGCGCCAGGATGATTTCTCTCAGCAAATCCTGTGTTTCCTGGACCTTGCCTGGCACGTCGGCCAACAGCGTACATGTGTCGTCGACAATCAGACGGGCCTCCGGTATATCCAAGGGCGTTTCGAACCAGTTTTGCCAGCGCATCGCCAGGCCTTCGGCATCGCGCCTGAGTTGATCTTGCAGCGGCATGGTGCGCTCCGCCGCGTTCAGGACGCGATTTGCGGCCTGCTCTGTCATGCTCGCAACGTAGTGCAGCCTATCGCGTGCATCGGGAATGGCGTGCGCCGCATCCTTGATCGCCGTGTCCAACCCCAGTTCACGCATGCTTTGCCTGAGCGTACGGGTTACCAAGGCAATGCGGTGTATGAGGTCGGGGTTTCCGGAGGCATCGTTGTCTGAGACCAGGAAAGTGTCTTTGCTATTCATGATGTTTTCTTCGCCGCAAGCTTCTCGAAAATCCTGCTCAGTTTTTCCTCCAGCGTCGCCGCTGTAAAGGGCTTGACCACATAGCCATCGGCTCCGGCCTGGGCTGCCGCGATGATGTTTTCCTTTTTTGCTTCGGCCGTCACCATGAGCACTGGAAGTGCGCTCAGCGCCGGTTCCGCCCGAATGTGCTTGAGCATGTCCAACCCATTCATGTGCGGCATGTTCCAGTCCGAGACTACGAGCTCAAAGCTGCCGTTCCGCAGCTTCTCCAGACCCTGCGCACCGTCCTCGGCTTCGTCCACGTTCTCGAACCCCAGATCCTTCAACAGGTTCTTGATGATCCTGCGCATGGTCGGAAAATCGTCGACCACCAGGATTTTCATCGTTTTCTGTACCACTTATGCTCTCCGGTTAATACTTGCTTCCCCGCCCTTCATCCGGTTTGGCCGATGGCGTTGCCGCCCTCCGCGTGCGGACCGTGCTCTTTGGCGTGACGGGCGCTGCGCGAATTAGTCTCGAAGCTTTTAAGCTCACCCGGGTGCGGCCTGTACAGGCCTGCCATCCCGCGTGGCCCGCGTCAGCGGCAGCGTAATCCGTGTAGTTGTGCCTTGCCCCGCCCGCGAGAACAGCTGTATCTGCCCGCCTATAGCGTGGATGTTGTGCCTGACCACGTCCATGCCAACGCCTCGTCCCGAGATTTCGGTAACCTGATTGGCGGTGGAGAAACCTGGCAAAAGAATGAGCGGCCACAATTCATTGTCTGGTGTACTGTTGGTGACAGGCAGCCCCAACGACAACGCCTTGCGTAAAATGCGGTCTCGTTGCAACCCGGCGCCATCATCCGACACTTCAATGACAAGGTGGGCGCCATGAGGCGCTGCCGAAAGCGTCAGGTTTCCGTGAGAGCTCTTTCCCGCTGCCCGGCGCTTTTCGGGTGTTTCTATGCCATGATCCACGCTATTGCGCACAATATGCGTAAGCGGGTCGATGATGCGCTCTATCAGGCTTCTGTCCAGCTCGACTTCTCGGCCTTGGATAGCTAGCCTGACCTTCTTGCCCAGCTTTGCGGCACTGTCCCGCGCGATTCGCGCCAGGCGGCCGAACACGGCATCCATCGGCATTGCACGCATGAGCATCATTGCTGATTTCAGGTCGAGCGCATTGCGCTCGAACCGTTGGATCGCCCGGAACAGACGGGGATGATCGGCCGGATCAAGTGCAGACGATGCGTTCACGGCCATCGCCTGCGTCATGATAAGTTCATCGACCAGATCAATGACTTGGTCTAACTTTTCAACACCCAGCCGGATACTGCGGCCCAAGGGGGTCTGCGGCTGTTCGCTGGAAACGGGCGGCGAAGATTTTGACGGCGCGTCAATGGCTGAGCTGAGTCCGGCTGTGTTGGCCGAAAACGCAGAGCTCGTAAGATTGTTGCAGCCAAGCGGATTTTCATTGAACACCCGGACTTGATCCGCTTTAACGGTGAAGCCGCATACGGCAGCGATGTCGGCAGCCGAGGCACTTGTGTCGAGCCAAACGTCCAGTTCGCCGGCTGACTGTTCCTGATGTACTATGCTGCCCAGCAATGACAGCTCGGCGAGCAATGCCCCGACATCGTTGTCAGTGACCCGTGATACCCTAACGCAAAATACGGAAGCGCGCGCAGCCGTCGCTGCCGGCTCACGCATAGGGCTTGGCATGCCCGCAACCACCGAGGCGTCTGGCGTAGCATCCCCATGGCAAGGGGCTGCTGCCGCAGCTGCTTGCAACCGGGCGCAGATTCGTCGGCTAGCCTGAACATCAGGCTCTTGCCCATTGCGATAGGAAATGACCTGGCCCTCCAGCACGTCCTTCGTTTCCAGCAGAAGATCCAGCATCCAGGTTTGCAAAGGCATTTTGCCACTGCTGAGCAGGGCGACCACGTTTTCCAGGGAATGGCTGGTCTCCGCCAGGATTCCACACGCCCCGACCATAGCCGCCCCCCCTTTTATGGAGTGGGCTGCGCGAAATATCGCTTGAAACTGATCAACGTCGGGATTGCTGGTATCAAGGCTTAGCAGCTGCTGCTCAATCGTCGCCA
Organism: Allopusillimonas ginsengisoli; assembly: GCF_004153455.1. Lineage (GTDB taxonomy): Bacteria > Pseudomonadota > Gammaproteobacteria > Burkholderiales > Burkholderiaceae_B > Allopusillimonas > Allopusillimonas ginsengisoli. The sequence continues at coordinate 42,117 of NZ_SDQE01000001.1, forward strand.
GCAACTCCTCAACTTCTTCGAAGAAGGCTTCGGAGAGCTGGTCGTCATCCCCATCTGCGCTCATGCCTGTACCCATGCGCCTAGGGCTTGGCGCTCGAAGCGGACGTAGAATCTTGCTGCATCGAACTCAGATGCTCATCAACCCTGGCACCAGATGCGCGTGATTCATGCTGCTGGTCTATACGCCGCTCGGCCTGCCGATTGAGAACGACAATGCTGATTCGACGATTAACAGCCGCTGCAGGATTCTCTTTGACCAGGCTCACGGACGAAGAAAGACCAACAACACGCTTGATCTTGGCCTCGTCCATTCCACCATTCACCAGCTCTTTGCGCGCGGCATTGGCCCGATCAGCGGACAGCTCCCAATTGCTGTACTCTCGCTCGCCAGTCGCATACCGCAGAGAATCTGTATGGCCCGAGATGCTGATACTGTTGGGCAGGCCGTTGAACATGGGACCAAGCTGCTGAAGAATGTCTTGCATGTAAGGCTGAACCTGAGCGCTGCCTGTCGCAAACATAGGCCTGTTTTGCCTGTCGATAATCTGCACTCGTAACCCGTCAGGCGTCATGTCCAACAAGAGTTGCGGGCGGAACTGCCGCAATATGGGATCGGTCTGAATCAGGCTTTCGAGGTCGGATTTTAGATTTTCAAGACTCAAGGTATCGCGCTGATCCATGTCGAGTTCCTGAGCATCGCCTGCGCCGTTTCCCGGCAAGGGCTGTGTGTTGGGAATCACGCTGGGTTCTCCACCAGGAATCATGTTACGCGCATCGCCCATCCGGGGGCCGCCCGTAATTGCTGTCATCAAAGGCATACGAAAATACTCAGCGATTGCACCCAATTCGTTCCGGGGAACCATGGAGAGCAGCCACATAACAAGGAAAAAGGCCATCATGGCGGTCATGAGATCGGCATAGGCGATTTTCCAACTTCCGCCGTGGGCGGCTTCGGCGCATGGTCGTTTTCTGCGTATAACAACACGCGGCTGGGATTTGCTCATGCCTTTCTACTGCGCCGTTTTGTTTGTGCCGCGAGCTTGCCGGACGTGCGCCTCAAGCTCCATGAAAGAGGGGCGCACATGGGAATACAACACCTTGCGTCCAAACTCCACGGCCAGTTGAGGAGGATAGCCGCTCATGCTTGCGAGCATAGTCACCTTGATACATTCGAGCACCTTGAGGAAGGTCCCCGAACGGCGCTCTATGGTGCTTGCCAGCGGTCCGACAAAGCCGTAGGCCATCAGGATTCCCAGGAATGTGCCCACCATGGCTTTGGATATCAGGTCGGCCAACACGACGGGAGGAGCATCGACTGAGGCCAGCGCCTTGATGACGCCCAGCACCGCGGCCACAATGCCGAAGGCGGGCAATGCGTCGGCCACGGCTCGCAATGCATCAACGGGAACGTGCTTCTCGTGGCGCTGCGTCTCCAGATCCTGATCCATCAGGGTCTCGATTTCGTATGCGCTCATGTTCCCACTTATCATCAGCCGCAAGTAGTCTGCGATGAAGTCCATCAAGCCCTCATCATTGAGGATGCGCGGATATTCGGCAAATATCGGACTGGAGGCGGGGTCTTCGAAATCGCTTTCGATGGACATGAGGCCATCGCGTCGCGCTTTGTTCAGCAGCACATACAGCAGAGCCATCAGCTCCATGTACAGATCCTTGCCGTATGGATTCTTGGCGACGGCAAGCGGTATGGCTCGCAACAGCATTTTGACTGATTTGCCGTTGCTGGCGGCCAGGTAGGCACCCAGCGCCGCGCCCCCAATCAGCACAAACTCAAATGGCTGATACAAGGCGCCCAAGTGGCCACCCAACGCAACAAACCCACCGAATACGGAGAGAAAAACAATCAAAAAACCAATCAGAATAAACACCGTTAAACCTTGAACAGATAGGTGTGTCAATGATCCGCGCATTCGGTTGACCGAAATGCACTGACAACAGGGCTTTTCAGGGCCAGATCCACGTGCTGTTTTGACAACGCTGCGATCGCTGCAAGCCAGTGATATCGACCGGAAATACAGCCCCCCCAACCCAAGGTCGGAGGTGCCTGAAACGCCTGGCACTAGCCTTGGCGACTGTCCAGGAAACCGAAGCGGGCCAGAAACTGCGCCCGAAAGGCTGGAAAGGTGCTCAACTTTATGGCGTCAGTTCACTTCGCGACGCTGTCCGATGCCCTCAGGAATTGCGCGATCTGGCGTTCGCGGCGCGCGGGCTGGCCGTGAGCAAGGACTGTTGCGCGTGCGGGGCCGCCGGGTTCGCCGCGCGAGCCCGGCACTTGCCGGCACGCGGCGGGGGCTTGCAGATGGCGCAAACGAAATCCGCCTGCGGATCGTAGGCGTGCGCCACAAAATCGCCACCGCAACGGACGCAACGAGACAGTTGCAACATGTTGCTGTCAAAGAAGCGAATCAGCATCCATGCCCTGGTAAAGCTCAACAGTGGCTGCTCATCGGCGCCTTCAGGGCGACCCACCGAGGACTGCTCAAGATAGAGCCGATATGCCTCAACCAGGACATCAGCCTTGGCGAGAGGGAAATTGGTTTCCAGATAGTGATAGATGCTGTAGAACAGGCTGGCGTGAATATTGGGGAGCCAGGTCATGAACCAGTCTACCGAGAACGGAAGCATTCCCTTGGGAGGTGAGCAGCCGCGGATTTCTTTGTACAACCGGGCCAGGCGATCATAGCTGAGCGCGGTTTCCGCCTGAAGCACCTGCAGGCGGGCGCCCAGGCGTACCATACTGGATGCCCGCACGATGTCTTCGGCCTCGCGAGTTACGCTTTTGTTTGCCATCCTGACTACGCGCGCTCGCCGGCCATTTCGACGGAACCTCGCTGAGCAAGCAGTATTGTGGAGTGTGCCTGCTGCAAGATGCCACCCAGGACGTCTTGGGTCAATGTAGACAGTAAATCGTAGTCGTTGAGCCGGAACTGGCAGAGCAGCGAGTTTGAAGCCGAAAGCTTGACCACCTGTGCGGGAGAAAGATTCATGACGATTTTTCCCACATCCAGTCCAAATCCGAGCCGAAAAGCGCCGGCCGCGAAATTCTCGTGAAGCAAGCGCTGTGCAAGCATGAGATAAGACAGGTTGACTTCTTGGATATCGTTTAACAGTGTATTGTCCGATACAGGCATTTGTTCCCCGCAAAAACAAAAAAGGTCGCATGGCGGCGAGCGCCGCCTTGAATCAAAAACACATTAAAAAAAACGTTTTGTTACAACAAGGACAAGCAGAGGCAATGAAAACGACATGATCCCATCTTGAGTGGTGACAATATTGTTTGTAATTCAGCTTGCGATGCAAGCCTGAATAGCAATCCCGAGCAGTCGCAGAAGTCTGTGTCTGTAAAAACCTAAGTAAAAATACTAGCAAATATTGATATAAAGTAACATGACAATCATCATCGAACTATTTTTTTTAGGCCAAATTGACAGAAAAATTCGGGCGATTTGTGATGCAAAAACAACAACTTGAAACTTTTCGTCGCATTAAGATAGGAAGCTGGATTGTTCTGGGCGCTTTGCTAATGGTATTGGCGGCGTGTGCTGGACCTTCTTCACGCACAGGCAGTCAGGGCGCGAATTTCCAGGCCGTTTCGGTTGATCCTGCACAGCGCGGCAATGTCGTGCTGACTGCGTTGGGTCTTGTCGACACGCCTTACCGATATGGCGGCAACGGGCCCAATCAGGGGTTCGACTGCAGCGGGCTGGTGGCGTATGTCTTTGATGACGCCGTGCAGCGGCGCTTGCCACATCACACGGCCAGTATTGCGAAAATGAGCCGCCCGGTGTCGCGGCGCCAACTCAAAGCGGGCGATTTTGTGTTTTTCAACACGCTGAATCGGCCCTATTCCCATATGGGCATTTACATAGGGAACGGGCAATTCGTGAATGCGCCCTCTTCGGGTGGCCGCGTACGAGTCGACTCTCTGGATAATCCCTACTTTGCCCGGCATTTTGAAGCAGCCGGCACGCTGTTCATGCAATAGCGCGCAGATCAGGCCGGCAAATGCTGATATTGTTCCGCCAGGGCTTGAAAACGCTCGAGCTCGGGCTCGTGCCCACCCAGTTCTTCGCGCAGGATCTCAGCACATCGAGGGGCCAGCGCTGCAGCCAGGCGCGCATCAAGAAACAGAATGCGCGACCGGCGGGCGAGAATGTCCTCGACATTGCGCGCATATTCGTAACGGGCGCCAAAGCGCACCATGGCTTCGGTCAGCCCCGGCGCCAGGTCGATGTCTGCACCGGGCAGCGCTTGCACCATGGCGGCTTCCGAACCGTAGGCGTTCAGGCCCGGCGCCGCGCTGATGGAAACGCGGCTGGTGGCGCCCTGCTGGGCGCCCACCAGCGGGAAATCCGCTGTTCTGGATCGAGGCAGTGGCGCCAGCAGGCCATCCTGGACACACCGTTCAAGCACGTCTTCCGCCATGGCCCGATAAGTCGTCCATTTACCACCCGTGACGGTGACCAGCCCGCTAGGGCTGACCAGCACGGTATGCTCGCGGCTCAATTTCTTGGTCATGCCTTCATCGCCCGTAGGGCGAACCAGGGGACGCAAACCAACCCAGACGCTTCTGACATCGTCGCGCGCTGGGGCGCGTCGCAGATACTTGCCCGCCTCGCCGAGAATGAACTTGACCTCGTCCGCAAATGGCGTGGGTTCCCGTGACAGATCGTGACGCGGGGTATCGGTCGTGCCCAGTATGACTTTGCCCAGCCACGGAACGGCGAACAACACACGACCGTCTTCGGTCTTGGGCACAAGAAGCGCGTGATCTCCCGGGAAAAACTCACTGTCGACCACCAAGTGCACGCCCTGGCTGGGCGCGACCATCGCAGTCGTGGCCCGGCCTGTGGCCTCGCCATCCTTGGCACGAATTTCGTCTACCCAGACGCCTGTCGCATTGACAACGCAACGAGCCTTGACCTCGTAGGCCTGGCCGGTTTCCGCATCTTCGCATTGCAGCCCAGCGACTTTGCCGTTTTCGTGCAGCAGACCTTTGACGGGACAGTAATTAACAAGCAGCGCACCCTGAGCAGCTGCGGTGCGGGCCAGCGCGAGGGCCAGCCGCGCATCATCAAACTGACCATCCCAGTACTTGACGCCGCCTTTGAGGTTCTGCTCCCTGACGCCGGGAATGCAGGCGCGTGTGCGGGCAGCGTTGAGAAACTCTGTAGCGCCCAGGCCCGCGCTACCAGCCAGCGCATCGTATACCTTGAGTCCAACGCCGTAAAACGGCGCCTCCCAGCATTTGTAGCTAGGCATCACGAAAGGCAGCGGACGCGCCAGATGCGGGGCGTTATGCAGCAATGTGGAGCGCTCGTGCAGCGCTTCGCGCACCAACGAAATATTGCCTTGCGCGAGATAGCGAACCCCACCATGCACGAGCTTGGTAGCGCGTGACGAGGTGCCTTTGGCAAAATCGCAGGATTCAAGCAGAACAACGGAAAGCCCCCGCAGCGCGGCGTCCAGTGCCACGCCCAGGCCGGTAGCGCCCCCGCCTATGATCGCCAGATCAACCTGGCCAAGTTCGGCCAATGCCGACAACAAGCCGGCCCTGTCGGGTGCTTGCGGGGATGAAGGTGTTGTCATAAACAATAAAGACCAAAAATTACAGCAGCCATAAGTGTAAAACACGGAGGATGCCCCGATGTAACGGCGAAGGGCCGCATACTCAAGGCGGCAGCTGCGGGCCATGCAAATGCGCAGGCCCGCCCTGCGTCCTCGTCCAGACCGATTACCGGACGCGCCCTTCCTTCCAGGCGGTCAGCAGTGCATCGTAGGCCACGGTTTCACCTTTGGGGCTTTCGTTATCGAGCTTTTTCCATGGCGCCTGGGTATCGCTCAGCCACTTGGATGGATCGCTCTTTTTGTTCAGCTTGGGTGCGCAGTGGCTCATGCCGGCGCGCTCAAGGCGTGCCATGATCTTGTCCATTTCGTCGGCAAGATTATCCATGGCTTGCTGTGGCGTTTTTTCGCCTGTGATCGCCGTTGCGACGTTTTTCCACCACAGCTGCGCCAGCTTGGGATAATCAGGAACGTTGGTGCCGGTAGGTGTCCATGCAACCCGCGCAGGGCTGCGATAGAACTCGATCAAACCGCCGTACTTGTCGGCATTCTCGGTGAAGTAGTCGCTGTGGATATCGCTGTCGCGGATGAAGGTCAGACCCTCGATCGATTTTTTGAGCGAGGTGGTTTTGGCGGTTACGAACTGCGCATAAAGCCAGGCCGCCGCAATTTTCTTGGGATCATGGTCCTTGAAAAAGCTCCATGACCCAACATCCTGATAGCCATTCTGCATGCCATCTTTCCAGTACGGGCCATGCGGCGCCGGCGCCATGCGCCATTTGGGCGTGCCGTCGTCGTTGACAACGGGCAAACCCTTCTTGGTCATGTCGGCCGTGAAGGCGGTATACCAGAAAATCTGCTGGGCGATATGGCCTTGCGCCGGCACGGGGCCGGACTCGCTGAAGGTCATGCCCTGAGCCTCTTTGGGCGCGTACTTTTTCATCCAGTCGATGTACTTGGTCAATGCATAGACGGCTGCAGGCGAGTTGGTGGCACCGCCACGCTCCACGGAAGCGCCCACCGGCGTGCATTTGTCGTCCGCGACACGTATGCCCCACTCATCAACAGGCATGCCGTTTGGCGTGCCCTTGTCGGCGGTGCCTGCCATCGACAGCCAGGCATCCGTGAAACGCCAGCCCAAGGAAGGATCTTTTTTCCCGTAGTCCATGTGACCGTAAATGGGTTTGCCATCTATGGTCTTTACATCATTGGTAAAGAAGTTCGCAATGTCCTCGTAGGCCGTCCAGTTTACGGGTACGCCCAGTTCATAGCCGTACTTTTCCTTGAATTGTTGCTTGAGATCATCACGATTGAACAGGTCTGCGCGGAACCAGTACAGATTGGCGAACTGCTGATCCGGCAGTTGATACAGCTTGCCATCCGGCGCGGTGGTAAAAGACCGTCCGATGAAATCATCGATGTCCAGCCCGGGATTGGTCCACTCTTTGCCCTCCCCATTCATATAGTCGGTGAGTGACAGCATTTCGCCATAGCGGTAGTGCGTGCCGATCAGGTCGGAGTCCGAGATCCAGCCATCGTAGATGGATTTGCCTGACTGCATGGATGTCTGCAGCTTTTCGACGACATCCCCTTCCTGTATCAGGTCGTGATGAACGGTAATGCCGGTGATTTCAGCGAAAGCCTTGGCAAGGGTCTTGGACTCGTATTCGTGCGTGGTGATGGTTTCCGACACAACCGAGATCTCGTTGACGCCTTGTTCCTTGAGCTTTTTCGCTGCATCGATGAACCATTGCATCTCTGCCATCTGTTCATCCTTGCTGAGCGTGGATGGCTGGAACTCATTGTCTATCCATTTTTTTGCCTCGGCTTCGCCCGCGAAGGCATGGCCGGATAACGCGCACGTGATGGCAAAGGCCAGCGCGGTATGACGAAATAACATTGCTTTCTCCTCGGTAGAACAATTCCCCGTCTTCTGGCTCAACGTCGTGCCGGGGGGATGACCGGAACGCACAGCGATATTCATTCTTCAGCCTTTTCGGATGACCAATCCCAATACCAGCAACGAAAAAATAAAACTGATCCAGACACTCGGCTCGTCGTCCAGGCTCAGCCAGTCCATGAAATGCTCGCCCATGCCGAGAAACGTCAGGTTGATATACGCTGCGATCAACAGGCCGATGAACAAGCGATCGCCGCGCGTGGTGGAAATCGGCAGAAACCCTTTGCGCAAGGCCGTGGGAGAGCGCAGCTCCCACAGCGTCATTGCCACCAACATCAATGCAATGCAAATAAAGAACACTGCAGTAGGCAGAGTCCACATCATCCAGCCGAACATGGAGAGCTCCTGAGTTGTGATTCAAAGAGGGGGTTGCTCATACACGCCCCATCGCAAAACCCTTGGCGATATAGTGGCGCACAAACCAGATCACAATGGCGCCCGGAATAATGGTGAGCGTGCCCGCCGCCGCAAGCGTGGCCCAGTCCATGCCGGAGGCCGACACGGTTCGTGTCATCGTTGCGACAATGGGCTTGGCATTGACGCTGGTCAGTGTTCGCGCCAGCAAGAGTTCTACCCAGCTGAACATAAAGCAGAAGAATGCCGCGACACCGACGCCTGCCTTGATCAGCGGCAAAAAGACAGTGAGAAAGAAACGCGGAAAGCTGTAGCCGTCTATGTACGCCGTTTCGTCGATCTCGCGCGGTATTCCGCTCATAAAGCCTTCGAGTATCCATACCGCCAGCGGCACATTGAATACCAGGTGAGCAAGCGCAACCGCCCAATAGGTATCCATCATGCCGAGCGTGCTGTACAGCTGGAAAAAGGGAAGCAAAAATACCGCGGGCGGCGTCATGCGGTTGGTAAGCAGCCAAAAGAAGACATGCTTGTCGCCCAGAAACTGATACCGGGAGAAGGCATAGGCGGCAGGCAACGCCACCGTCAGTGAAATGACGGTATTGAGCGCCACGTAAATCAAGCTGTTGATATAACCGTTGTACCAGGAAGGGTCGGTAAAGATCGTGACGTAGTTCGCCCAGGTGAAGTTCTGGGGCAACAAGGAAAAGCTGGACAGGATGCCGGCGTTGGTCTTGAAGCTCATGTTGACCATCCAATAGATGGGCAGCATGGCGAACAGCAGATAGAGCAGCAGAAATAGTGTGCGTATCCTGAGAGGTTTGCGTCTACTCATCGCTCGAACTCCTGTCCTGAGTGCCTACGCGCAACATCCAGTTGTAAAGGATGAAGCAGAACAGCAGAATGATCAGGAAGTAAATCAGTGAAAATGCCGCGGCGGGCCCAAGGTCGAACTGGCCAACCGCCTTCTGGGTCAGATATTGGCTAAGAAAGGTCGTGGCATCGCCAGGCCCACCACCGGTCAGGACAAAGGGTTCGGTATAGATCATGAAGCTATCCATGAAACGCAACAGCACGGCAATCATTAGCACGCCACGCATCTTGGGCAACTGTATGTAGCGGAACACGGCTAAACGGCTGGCGCCATCAATGCTGGCCGCCTGATAGTAGGCATCGGGAATGGAGCGCAACCCCGCGTAAGCCAGCAGCGCGACCAGCGGCGTCCAGTGCCAGACATCCATCAACAACACAGTGAGCCACGCCTGAGTGGGGTTAGCCGCATAGCTGTAGTCGATACCCAAAAGGTGCAGTGTGCGCCCCATAAGTCCGATATCCGTACGGCCAAAAATCTGCCATATCGTACCCACCACGTTCCACGGAATAAGCAGCGACAGCGCTACCAGCACCAGCACGGCAGACGCGCGCCAGCCTGTGGCGGGCATGGACAGCGCCAACAGGATGCCCAGGGGAATCTCGATAGCGAGTACTGATAGCGAAAAGCCCAGTTGTCGCAATAGCGCCGCATGCAGTTCTTCGTCGCGCATGACGGCAGCAAACCACTCTGTGCCTACAAATACCGACCTTGTGGGCGAGATCACATCCTGAACGGAATAATTCACCACAGTCATCAAGGGAATGACGGCTGAAAAAGCCACGCACAGGCAGACCGGAAGAATAAGCCACCATGCCTTCTGATTGACCGGCTTTATGGATTGACTCATTGTGCCGCCCTCCTTGTGTGGCGGTCGCAGAAGATGACGCAGGCAGTACTCATGGCACCAGTTCCTCATGACGGTAGAAGCAGGTATGAGGGCCAATCAGCGCAAGGCCCGCAGCGCTTCCAACAACCGGGGGCTGCTGATCCAGATCGAGCCTGGCCCTGAGGGTATGCTCGCCAATGCGTGCTGTCAGCAGCCAGCACGCGCCTATGTTCTGCACCTTTTCGACCTGCGCTGGCATCACGCCGGCTTGGCCGACCGGTGCGAGCCGGGTGTACTCAGGCCGTATGCCGAGCTTCAGATCACCCGTTGGCAAGGACATGCCCTGGGGCACCGCAACGTTCTGCCCCGCCACCACCAGACCGTCCGCACTGCCCTGTGCGGGCAGCAGATTCATGCCTGGCGAGCCGATGAAATGTCCAACAAAGGTATGGGCGGGCCGCTCGAAAAGCTCGGCCGGTGTTCCCATTTGCACCACCCGGCCACGCGACATGACCATGATTTGTTCAGCAAAAGTCAGCGCTTCGACCTGGTCATGCGTGACATAAATGAGCGTGAGCTTGAGCTCTCTATGTATCTGCTTGAGCTTGCGGCGCAGCTGCCACTTGAGCTGGGGATCGATCACGGTAAGCGGCTCATCGAACAGAATGGCGGAAACATCCGGCCTGACCAGGCCGCGTCCCAGCGATATTTTTTGCTTGGCGTCGGCAGACAAATGCGCAGCGCGATGATCCAGCTGATGGCTGAGCTCCAGCATTTCGGCAATCTGCCCAACCCGCTCCTTGATCCGTTCGGAAGGCATCTTGCGATTGCGCAACGGAAACGCAAGATTCTCGCCTACCGTCATGGTGTCGTAGATCACGGGAAACTGAAACACTTGTGCGATGTTGCGTTCCTGCGGGGTGGCGGCAGTCTTGTCTATGCCATCGAAACTAACCGTGCCTTGCGATGGCTCGATCAAGCCGGAAATAATGTTGAGCATGGTGGTCTTGCCGCAACCTGATGGGCCTAGCAAGGCATATGCGCCGCCATCTTCAAAAGTCATCTTGAGCGGCAGCAACGCGTAATCCTCTTCACGCTGAGGATTGGGCCTGTAGGCATGCGCCAGATCCAGATCAATACGGGCCATGTTTATGCTCCTGTTCGCGGCGCAAGGATAAGATCGCCGGCGTCGTCAAAGACAAAACATGCTGCGGGCGAAAAATACAGAGGTAGCTGGCCTCCGATCTCCAGGTTGTGAACGCCCGGAAGCTGTGCGACCAGGTCTCCAATTTCTGTCCTGAGATGCAGAAAGGTATCGGAACCGGAAATTTCCCCCAGCAGTACACGGCCATCCAGGCTGATGTCCCCTTCACGACGCTGCAACCGCAAGGAAACCGCCCGCAGGCCGACTGTGACTTTCCCGGGCGCCCCCAGACTATCGTCCATCGTCAGTGGCAACAGGCCGGATCGCGGCAGCTGCACGCCGCCGGATACGCGTGGCGCAGTAAAGAAATTCATGGGGGGATCGCTGTACGCCCTCGCGACCTTCAGGGTTTGCGGATGCTGAAACACATCCAGCGCAGGGCCATATTGCAAAACCTTGCCTTTATCAACCACGGCCGTGTACCCCCCCAGCAGCAAGGCTTCTGTCGGCTCCGTGGTGGCGTACACAATGGTTGAGTCGCCACTGGCAAATACCTGCCCAAGCTCTTCACGCAACTCTTCGCGCAATTTGTAATCCAGATTCACCAACGGTTCGTCAAGCAGCATGAGCGGCGCATTTTTGGCCAGCGCCCGCGCCAGCGCAACGCGCTGCTGCTGCCCGCCCGACAACTCTTCCGGCAGCCGGTCAAGAAACATGTCGATATGCAGGCGCTGAGCGAGCTGGCGTACTCGCTCTTGCGTGTTGCGTTCACCGCGCAAACGCAGCGGCGAAGCGATATTCTGCGCGACCGTCATGGAGGGGTAGTTGATGAACTGCTGATACACCATGGCAACATTGCGCTGACGTACCGGCATGCCGGTCACATCCTTGTCATCGACAAGCACGCGACCCGAACTCGGCCGGTCCAGCCCGGCCATGATGCGCATGAGGCTGGTCTTGCCCGCCTGCGTGGCGCCCAGCAGCACAGTCACCGCGCCAGGAGCAAGCTCGAGGGAGGTGTTATACAGCCAAGTGTTCCGCCCTTCTTTCCGGGTTATCTCTTCAAGCGCCAACCGCATGATTTTCCCTCGGTTCTTTTCTGATTTGTTCTAATTCGCTCATTATCTTTCGTTTTGACGCAGATTTCCGTCATAGAAAACCCTAAGATCGATTCGTTTTCTTTCGATGTAAAGTTTCACATCACTATGGAACATCTTTGCTCATGAACCCCAACCCCCGTCAAATCCGTTTACTGCAGCACGTGCACGCGCGCGGCACGAGTTCCCTGGAAGACCTTGCACAGTATCTGGAAGTCACGGTGCAGACTGTCAGGCGCGATGTGCGGCGCCTGTCCGAGGCAGGTCTGCTGGCACGTTTTCATGGCGGTACCAGCCTGCCCAATTCCACGATCGAAAATATTGCCTATCACCAGCGCGAGAATCTGCATGCCGAAGGCAAAACCCGCATTGCCCAGGCTGTGGCGCGCGCGGTGCCCAACGATTGTTCGCTGCTGATCAATATAGGCACGACAACCGAAGCCATTGCCAAGGCCCTCATGAACCATTCGGGGCTTCGCGTCATCACGAACAACATCAATGTGGCGGCCATTCTCAGCCGCAATGACCGGTGCGAGGTCATTGTGGCAGGCGGGGTCGTGCGCCCCCGCGACAATGGCATCATTGGCGAAGCGACCGTAGACTTTATCCGTCAGTTCAAGGTGGATATCGCGTTGATCGGCATTTCGGGCATCGAAGAGGATGGGTCGCTGCGCGACTACGACTACCGGGAAGTCAAGGTGACGCAGGCCATCATGGCGCATGCGCGCGAGGTCTGGCTCGCCACTGACGCCAGCAAGTTCAATCGGCAGGCCATGGTTCAGGTCGCCAGTCTGTCGCAGATAGACCGACTGTTTACCGACGAAAAACCCCCGACGCCATTTACCGACCTGCTCGCCCAGGCGCAGGTTAGCCTGGAAATCGCGGGGCGCTTGTGACGGCATTGTCCACCTCGTAAACTGCCAGTCAACTCTTCAGCTTTCCACTCAGCCATGACTTACATTCTCGCTCTCGATCAGGGTACATCCAGCACACGCAGCATCGTCTTCGACAAAGCAGGCCACATTATTGGGCTGGCCCAGAAAGAGTTCACCCAGATTTATCCGCAGCCAGGCTGGGTGGAACACGATCCTGCGGAAATCTGGCAAACGCAGCTGGATACTGCCCGGGAAGCCATCGACAAAGCCGGCCTGAAGCCGTCGGACATTCACGCTGCGGGCATCACCAACCAGCGCGAAACGACCCTGGTCTGGAACCGCAAGACGGGGCAGCCTATTTACAACGCTATTGTGTGGCAGGATCGCCGTGCCGAAGCCACCTGCGCCGCCTTGCGCGAACAGGGGTTTGGCGACGCAATCCTGCAAAAGACCGGCCTGCGTGTCGACGCCTACTTTTCGGCCACCAAGTTGAAATGGATACTGGACAATGTGCCGCAGGCGCGCACGCTGGCCCGCAACGGCGAACTGGCGTTCGGAACGGTGGACAGCTGGCTCATCTGGCAACTGACCAAAGGACAGCAGCATGTCACGGATGTCAGCAATGCCTCGCGCACCATGCTTTTCAACGTGCATGACAACCAGTGGGATCCTGATCTGATGCAGATGCTGGATATTGATCCGTCACTGATGCCCAGAGTGCTGCCCTCCGGGGCGGAATTCGGCGCCATTGATACTTCGCTGCTTGGGCATGCCATCCCGATCTGCGGTGTGGCGGGCGATCAGCAAAGCGCACTGTTCGGGCAGGCCTGCTTCAGCGAGGGCATGGCCAAGAACACCTATGGCACGGGTTGCTTCATGCTGATGCACACGGGCAGCAAGTTCCAGGTATCGCAGAATGGGCTGGTCACAACCAGCGCCGCTCAGGTCAGCGAACAAACCGAATATGCCATGGAAGGCAGCGTATTCGTGGCCGGCGCCGTGGTGCAATGGCTGCGCGACGGACTGGGCGCCTTTCACAAGAGCAGTGAAATCGAGGCACTGGCCCAATCCGTGCCTGATGCGGGAGGCGTCATGGTCGTTCCGGCGTTCACTGGCCTGGGCGCGCCCTATTGGAAGCCAGATGTACGCGGCACGATCACCGGCTTGACCCGTGGCTCCACCATGGCCCATATTGCTCGCGCGTCGCTGGAAAGCATTGCCTACCAAAGCGCAGCCCTGCTGCAAGCCATGAGCCGCGATGCCGTGGCATCCGGCGGCGCCCCCCTGACCGAGCTGCGCGTAGATGGCGGCGCATGCGTGAATGATCTGCTCATGCAGTTCCAGGCCGATCTGCTGGGCATCCCGGTGTTGCGCCCCACCATGGTTGAAACCACTGCACTGGGCGCCGCATATCTGGCAGGGTTGACCAGCGGAATCTATAAGGACAAGGAGGAGCTTGCTTCTCACTGGAAGGTGGAGCGGCGCTTTGACCCGCAATTGCCCTCAGCACAGGCCAAGGGCCTCATGGAGCGCTGGGAGCACGCCGTGCGTCAAGCGTGCGCCGAATGAGTCCAAACCTTGCTTTGGCTTGCTGGACAGAAAACGAGCAGAAACGCCAGGCGGGCTGGCTGGCAGCGCAGTATGGCCCGGCGCCGCGACGCATTCTTATTGGCGACGATACACTGAATGCCGATGCGGCCTATCGCCTGGCCAGCCAGGGCACAGCCATACTCTGGCGGGGCGATTTTCATAATGGCCGACAACTGCTGCAGGCGATGGCGCGGCGTATCGACGCCCGGCGCAACGATGCTCACAAAGCAAAGCGTACCCCACGCAACACCGCCGATGTACGCAGCGCATCCCTGTCGGCAGCCGATATATTCAACCAGCACCGCCTGCGGCAATCCCAGCGCGCGCAAATTCTTAACCGCCTGCTGATAGAGCTGGTGGACACCCCGTCGGCACAGCATGACACAACCTTGTCGCTCGATCTTCGGCGCGCACCCGACGTTGGCCAGGCATGCGAAGCCGCGATAGGCCCGGTCGCGGGGCCCTTATTGCTCCCGCTGCGAGCCTTGCAAGGCTATATCGGCGCTTATGAATGGCTCAGAAAAGGCGTGGCCGTTCCCGGCTTGCCAGGTCGGATCCATGTCAGCTATGGCGTATTCTCGCCAAATCGGGGCGAATATTTGGATCTGGTCCAGCAGGCGCCGCTACCCTCCACCCGTCTGGCCTTCGACATCGGCACGGGCAGCGGCGTGCTCGCCGCAGTGCTGGCGCAGCGCGGGGTGCAGGCAATTGTGGCCACGGACCTGGATGATCGGGCGCTGGATTGCGCGCGCCGCAACATCGAACGGCTTGGCTTCGAGCAGATTGTCGAACTACGCAAGGCGGATCTCTTTCCTGCGGGCACCAGCCCATTGATCGTCTGCAACCCTCCCTGGCTGCCGGCCAGGCCAACGACGGCAATCGAAAACGCGATCTATGATCCCGACAGTCGCATGCTGCTCGGCTTTCTGCACGGCTTGGGCGCTCACCTGGACAACGAGGGCGAAGGTTGGCTCATCATGTCCGACCTGGCCGAGCACCTGGGTCTGCGTGCCCCGGACTTTTTACCCCAAGCGATATCCGACGCGGGATTACGCGTCATTGACCGACTGGATACGCGTCCGCGCCACGCCAAGCCACTGGACACATCAGACCCGCTTTATGCCGCAAGGCGCTTGGAAACCACCTCGCTTTGGCGCCTGGGACAGCGCTAGCGGCGAATACTCATTAAACTATCTCTTTTATGCGTACCGGAGGCTTCGCCCTCATCATGTTGCAGAAAATCGTACTGGCCGTTGCCATCTTCATCGTCATTCTGGTTGCACTGACCTTCGGCGAAACCATAGCCATCGAGGCCTTCCAGTGGATATCGCATCTTGCCGGCGTGGTCATCCATAATTTCTCGGACCTGTATTACGCGTTAGTGCAATACGTCTCGACGCACAGTGTCAAGGTGCTCATCGCCCTGCTGCTGACTATCCCAATCTGCTACTGGATCATCAAAAGCAAGGGAAATGAGATGCGCAAGCCCAACAGCCAGCGCAAGATTGCCATTGTGCTTGCCATCTTCCTGGGGTGGCTGGGCGCGCACCGCTTTTACCTGGGCCAGACAGGCTGGGGCATTATTTATCTGCTGATTCTTTACCTGTTCGCCCCGTTGGCGGTGGTGCTGGGATTCATTGACGCCATTCGCTATCTGTTCATGACAGAAGAAGAGTTTTCCCCCCGCCAGGTTTAAGACGCCAGCACGTCATGATGTTCAGACTGGTCGCCAGCCAGGCCGCGAATCCGCAGGATCCGCGCTCCGACGAGCCCCTCATTGAGCTGGCCAGCCGACAGGGGCCCGTCGCCTGTATCTGGGAATCGGCCCAGAGTTTGGTGGTACCGCGCACCTATCGGCGTTTTGGCAATTTTCCCGAAGCCTGCGCCCAGTTTGCCGCGAGCGGGTGGCCTGTTGCCGTCAGGCTTTCGGGAGGGGGCATCGTCCCGCAGGGGCCTGGCATCATCAACCTGAGCCTCGCCTACAAGGCAGAGGGAAAGCCGCTGGATGCGTCGGATCATGCCTATCTGCTGATCTGCCAAATGATCAGCCGGGCGCTGACGCCCTTTGGTATTTCCTGCCATCCCGCTGCCGTCGAGGGTTCATTCTGTGATGGGCGCTACAACCTGGCGATAGGCAGGGGCGAGAATCTCCGAAAGGTCGCGGGTACAGCCCAAGTATGGCGACGTCTGCCCACCCCCGACAATGAACAGGCGCATACCCAGGTTGTTCTGGTGCACGCGCTGATTCTGGCCTGCGTTGATATTCAGGCGGTGACCACACAGGCGAACCGTTTTGAGCAGATGCTGGGGAGCGACAAACGCTACAAGCCCGATCGGGCGGCCTCCCTGTTCGATCTATGTACGCTACCCGAGTGTTCACCGGGTGATTTTCTGGATGCGCTCAAGGCGTCTCTTGCCCGCAGCGTGGATTCAACACACATCCCGCAGGCAGTCTGACGCGCGCCTGAAAAGATGTCCGCCTTTCATTTGAATTGAATTACAATAGCATTATCATAACGAGAAGTCTGGATCCACCATCCAGCAGATCATTCAGCCATGGAAAGCAAGACAGCACGACTCACTGTGCTCATCGACCCCAACAAGAAAAAAGCCTTTGAGCGCCTGTGCGCCAGTCAGGACATTACCCCTTCGCAGGTGGTCCGACAATTGATACGCAATTACCTGGCCGAGCACGGCGTAAGTTACACACGCGCCGAACCAGTCAGCAACCCGAAAGTTTCAACCAAGGCAGGATAAGGTACTTTTTTTGCCTCTCGAGAAACTCAGGCGCTGGCCGGCCAGGCTGCCATTGCCTGACGCACGATCGCCTGAACACTTGTACGTGAAGCGCCGTCTCGTGTCAGGACGGCCAGGCCATTGAGCACCGTCGCGTAAAAATCCGCCAGGGCGCCCGCGTCCGCATCCGGCGCCAATTCGTTGGCCGATTGTCCTTGCCGTATGCGATGGAAAATCGCTTCTCGCGTGCCTTGCCGGTAGCCCTGCAGAAATTCGTCGACCTTTTTATTCTGCTGGGCACAATTGGCGGCGCCCAACACGACCAGACAGCCACGCGGCCGATCCGGCCCCTGGGCGGCCGAGCCTGCCGCCTGCAGCATCGCTTCGATTGCCTTGTACGCGGTTGCGCCTTCGCGCAGCGCGCGCGCGGTAGTGCCACCATCGCGGGCAACATAGAATTCCACCGCCTCCCGGAATAACTGCTCCTTATTGCCGAACGCGTTATACAGACTGGGGGGGGTAATGCCCATTGCGCTGGTGAGGTCTGCGATGGACGTGCCCTCATAGCCATGCTCCCAGAACATTTCCATCGCCACGCGCAAGGCTGCCGTGCGGTCAAAATTCCTTGGACGCCCTCTTTCAGCCATGATGATCCAATTTATTTAGCGAACACTATAAAAACTTCTTGACGAGATAACCGGATTGATTTTACTATTTTATAACGATCACTACATTAAATGGAAATTATATGACTGCTCTCTCTGGAAAAACCGCCGTCGTCACGGGTGGAAGTCGCGGCATCGGCGCTGCGATCGTGCGCCAATTTGCCCAGGCGGGCGCCAATGTTGCGTTCACGTATGCAAGATCTGGCGAGGCGGCGCAACAGCTTGTCACCGAACTCGAAGCGGCCGGCGCGGGTGCTTTGGCCATACAGGCCGATAGCGCCAATCCCAGCGAGATCAGCGCAGCGATTGCGCGGGCAACACAACAATTCGGCCAGCTCGATGTTCTGGTCAACAATGCCGGGGTTTTCGAGGTGAAATCCCTGAATGACTGTACCCTGGAGGACTATGAGCATGTAATGAATATCAACACGCGCGCGGTGTTCATGGCCATGCGCGACGCCGCGAAGATCATTCAGGACAAAGGGCGCATCATCAATATAGGCAGCAATCTGGCCGAGCGTGTTCCACAAGCAGGATTAACGCTGTATACGATGAGCAAGGCCGCCGTGTGGGGGTTGACCAAGGCCGCGGCGCGAGACCTTGGACATCGGGGCATTACCGTAAACATCATTCAACCTGGTTCAACGGATACTGACATGAACCCCGCGGACGGGCCTCACGCCGACCATCAACGCCAATTGAGAGCCATCCCCGTATATAACTCACCCGATGACATCGCTGCCATGGCGGTTTACCTTGCCTCCGACGCTGCCCAACATATTACGGGCAGCAGCCTGCTCGTTGATGGCGGGGCGAATATCTGAAACTACGCTTGAGGGCCTCGCAACCCTGCCCGCTGGCGCGACGGCCCGCCGTGACCCCGCGGATGTACGGGTGCAACCTTTACCTGATAATCATCATGGATTGAACGCTTGGCAAACCGGGGGCGCCCATGGACGAGGGGAAGTCGACGACATGACGGTGCCAGGTCGGGGCAAATGCGCTGCCGATTGGCTGCGCATTAAGATTGCTCCCGAAGACGCATCAATGCATCGGCCAGGGTGGATCTTGCACAGTCTCGCTCCAGCCGGTTCAGCAAACCCATTTTGCGCAACTTGCCATAAACGCGCGGGTTGGCCTCGACCACCAGAACGCGCACGCTCCGCGCCTGCAGTGCGGCAACGACGGAATCCAGCGCCTCCAGGCCGGTTGCATCCATGAAGGGCACATGGGCCAGCCGAATGATGACCGTACGAGGATCGGTGTGGGTGTTGGCCAGCGCTCGCTGAAAAGCATCGGCTGCGGCAAAGAAGAACGGCCCTTCGACAGAATATACAAGCACGTCTTCCGGCCAGCGCTCGGTATTGTCCAATCCGAGTTCCTGGCCCAACACGCTGTGGTCCTCCTGACGGACGACCACGCTTTCGGCCATGCGGCGCATGAAATGAAGCATGGCAAGCACTACCCCAATGTTGACCGCCACGACCAGATCGGTAAATACGGTAAGGCTGAGCGTGACGATCAGAATGGCAACGTCGGCGCGCGGCGCCGTGCGTATCATGCGGACCACATGCCGCACCTGGCTCATATTCCACGCCACCACAAACAGAATTGCCGCCAGCGTGGCCAAGGGGATATTGGCGGCAAGCGGCGCCAGCGCCACCAGTACCAGCACCAAGGTAAGCGCGTGGATGATCCCGGCGATTGGGCTATTACCCCCGTTACGGATATTGGTGGCGGTACGCGCAATCGCACCCGTGGCGGCAATGCCGCCAAACAGTGGCGTGAGCACATTGGCTATACCTTGCCCGATGAGCTCCTGATTTGAGTTGTGACGCGTGCCGGCCATGCCATCGGCCACAATCGCGGAAAGCAGCGACTCGATGGCGCCAAGCATGGCAATGGCAAATGCCGGCCCGATGAGCTCCACGAGCCGGGTCAGCGTGATTTGGGGGACTTGCAGCGCCGGCAGCCCGCGCGGAATCTCGCCAAACATGGTGCCTATGGTTGCCACGCTGTCGAATCCGACGACGGCCTGCACGACAGTCATCGTTACAAGCGCGACCAGCGGCCCCGGAACCCGGGCCATGCGAGGCAAGCGCGTGGTATAGATGACCAACATCAGAGACATGATCCCCACTGCCGTTGTTGGCCAATCCAACTGAGGAAAGGCCTGCAGCAGGCCCCAGAATTTTTGATGGAAATGCTGGCCGGCAACCTGCGGCAAGCCAAAGAACGCCTGCCATTGCCCGACCCAAATAATAATTCCGATGCCAGCCGTGAAGCCAGTGATGACAGGAAGCGGAATGAACCTGATTACGCCGCCCATGCGAGCCACGCCCAGCAGAAGAAGAATGATGCCTGCCATCAGCGACGCAATCTGCAGGCCATCTACACCATGTTCCGCCACGACGCCGGACAGAATCACGATAAAGGCGCCAGTAGGGCCTGCGATCTGCACCCTGCTGCCGCCGAAAAGCGACACGACAATCCCCGCCACGATAGCCGTGTAGATGCCCTGTTCGGGCTTGACGCCTGACGCAATGGCAAATGCCATGGCCAGCGGCAATGCAACCACCCCGACAATCACACCCGCAAGCAGGTTGGCCGGCCAGTTAGCGCGTGCCAGCAAGCCTGCGCGCTTTGCTTCGAGGAAGGCGATCATAAAGTGCTATACAGTCGAATTACATGTGGGTCATATTATAATCAAATGATACCTTCACTGATATTTTCCTCCCTAACACCTGGGCACAGCATTTGCTGATACCTTGGGCACAGAAACACTCGCCACAACAAGGAGCCCGAATGCTTACACTATTCAGTGAATCTCACGCCCCTCGCAAGCATCGCCGGCGCATGAGCCGGGATGTCCAGAAGCTCATTGCGAGCTCGGAAGACCTGCTGCACTCAACCGCCTCTTATACCGGCGCAGAAGTCGAGCGGGCGCGCACGCGGCTCAGGCAGCAGCTTGATGCAGCGCGCGACAACATGGATGACTGGAGAGAAAGCGCCAGCCAGGCCGTCCACCGCGGCTACGACCAAACCGAAGAATATGTCCGCGAGCATCCGTGGCGCACCGCAGGCCTGGCGCTGGGCCTGGCCGCCATCGTCACGGCATTGCTGGTAGGTAATTCACGCCGATAACCGGCAGCGGCGCGCAGCCAGGCTACGCGCCTGGCGCGCCCGCAGCACCCGCTCAAGGCAATGCCATGGCATTGCCTTATCTATTTGCGCAGTAGCCTGAGGCTGTTTGCCACGACCAGCAGGCTTGCACCCACATCGGCGAATACCGCCATCCACATGGTTCCCAAACCGACCAGTGCCAGGGCAAGAAAAAACAGTTTTATTCCGAGGGCAGCACTGATGTTCTGCATCAGCACCGCATGCGTCGCACGCGACAACTGGATAAATTTGGGAATTTTGCCCAAATCATCATCCATGAGGGCCACATCGGCTGTTTCGATGGCCGTATCCGTTCCCATGGCTCCCATGGCAAAGCCGATATCGGCACGTGCCAGCGCGGGCGCATCGTTGATGCCATCGCCGACCATGCCAACCGCCCCGTTTGCGGCATATCGTTTCAGCACGGCCAACTTGTCTTCCGGCAATAACTCTGCATGAATCTCGTCAATGCCAACTTCGCTGGCGATCTCCCTGGCGACCGCTGTGTTGTCTCCCGACGCCATGACGGTGCGCAGGCCCAATCGATGCAGCATGTTCACGGCTTCTCGACTTGAAGGCCTGGCATAATCCGCGACGCCAAACAGTGCCTTTGCCGTGCCGTCAGCCGCCAGGACTGCAACGCTGCGGCCCCGCGCCTGCAGTGTCTGGACAGCCCGCCGACCGGCGTCGTCCAGCGCAGCACTCAGCCACCTGGGGCTGCCCAGGCTGTACGCCACCCCATTGATGCGGCCCTGCACACCCGCGCCCTGGATTGCCTGAAAGCCTTCCACGTTTTGCTCGCGGATCGTCAACACGGTTTCATCTACTTGGAGCGAGGCGATCGCCAGCGACACAGGATGATCAGATCGCTTGCCAAGGCTGAGCGCTATGGAGCGGGTGTGCTCCGTGTCGGCGGCAGCATCCAGCGGCACAACGTCCGTCAAGCTGGGCCGACCGGTGGTGAGGGTACCGGTTTTGTCCAGGATCACCCAACGCAACTTGCGGCCTTGCTCAAGGTATATTCCGCCCTTGATCAAAATACCGTGGCGCGCGGCTGCCGCCAGGCCGCTGACCACGGCCACAGGCGTCGATATCACCAACGCGCACGGGCAGGCGATCACCAGCAGCACCAAGGCCTTGTAGACCCAATCCCCCCAGGTTGCACCTGCCAACAACAGCGGCGGCAATACCGCGATGGCTAAGGCAACAAGGCAAACGATAGGCGTGTAGACACGCGCAAAGCGATCAACAAACCGCTGCATGGGCGCTTTGCTGGCCTGGGCTTCCTGAACAGCATTGATAATGCGCGCGAGCGTGGTGTCCTGAAACGCGGCCGTCACCCGATACTGCATCTCGGCCATGCCGTTGATGGTTCCCGCGTACACCGGATCGCTCGCTTGCTTGTCGACCGGAATGCTCTCTCCGGTAATGGGCGCCTGATCGACCGCGGAGCGGCCGGCGATGACGATGCCGTCCAGCCCAATGCGCTCGCCAGGCCTGACGCGTAGCCGCGCTCCAGGCGTGACCAGGGACGCCGCCGTTTCGATCCAGCCGCCTTGTCCATCACTCATGAACACGGTCTGCGGCGCCACATCCATCAGACGGGCGATCGCATTTCGGGCTCGGTCCAAAGATTTTTCTTCCAGCGTTTCGGCGATGGCAAACAACACCATGACCATGGCGGCTTCCGGCCAGTGCCCAAGCAACACGGCACCCGTCACGGCAATGCTCATCAGGGCATTGATGTTCAGATCGGCCCGAAACAAGGAAGCCAGGCCTCGACGATATACCCCCACACCGCTTAGCCCAATGGCCGCCACAGCCAGCAACAGCGACAGCCAGCCCGGGCCGCCCACCCACCCAGTCGCCTCGGCGCCGATGGCTATCACGCCGGCCAGAGCCAACGGCCACCATGCGTCCCGAGCAGCGCCATGCACGTGGCCCGCTGCCCCTTGCCCGTCATCGTCATGCGTTTCGCAGCAGGCGAAGTTCAGCGCCTCATGACCGCGCCCGTGCGCCTGACCATGGCGATGATCGCCCGCGCCCTCATTGCGCGGATGCGCGTGGCCATGAGCATGGCAGCAATCGTCATGACCGTGATCGCCCTCTCCGCCCCCGCGCCGAATCGAATGAACGTTGGCGTGGGACGCACAGCAATGATCATGAGCGTGATCGTGGGCGGCATTTGTGCCGCCCTGTTCAGGCGCAATCGTGGACTCAAGTCCGGACATAGGGTCGTTCCTGCAATACTGTGTTCACGGTCACAGTAGACACCCTGTAGTTGCTACAAGGTCAAGCAGTCTGCGCCATCCTCAAAAAAAGCACCAGTCCGCAAGGAGCTGGTGCTTTTTGCCTGGCAGAAGTGAATCAGGCGGCGATCACAGGGATATCACGCTGCCGCCGTTTTGTCGCGCTTGCGGCGTGCGATCAAGGTGCCCAGACCAACCACGATAATCACGCCCACGGCCTCGGCGGTCAGTTTGAACATGGTGGAGGGTTCACCCATTTTCTGAACGAGGTAGACATCGGTCACGAGCATTCCACCGGCAATCCAGCCCAGCAAGCCTGCACCAAACATGACGGCCATGGGGAAGCGATCAATGAGTTTAAGGACCAATGTGCTGCCCCAGACGATGATAGGCACGCTCACGACCAAACCGAAAATGACCAAACCCATTTGATGGGCGGGATCCGCATTCTGGGCGGCGCCAGCGATGGCGATGACGTTGTCCAGGCTCATTACGAAATCGGCGATGATAATGGTCTTGACTGCTGCCCATACCGACGAACCACCGCTGATCTTGTCGTGTGCATCTTCTTCAGGAATGAGCAGCTTGATGCCAATCCACAGCAGAAGAACCGCCCCGACAATCTTCAGGAAGGGAACGCTCAGCAGCGTTAGCGCAAAGGCAATCAGGGCGACGCGTAAACCGATTGCCCCGGCGGTTCCCCACAAAATACCCTGCATGCGTTTTTTGGGCTCCAGATTGCGACAGGCCAGCGCAATCACGACCGCATTATCACCGCCCAGCAGAATATCAATCAATATAATCTGAAAGACCGCAGCCCAGCTCATCGTCTGCAAAAACTCAAGCATTTTCTATCCTCATACCAAAATTCGAGTTAGTTGGAAATTCGGACCTGGCTGCGTGGATGCCCGCAATGCAAGCGTGCATCCGTTGCCTGAAAAAAAAAGGCCAGGTCCGGAAGGACACAGGCCGCTGCCATTGCAGGAGTGCGCACCTTGCCCTTCATGGCAAGGTCTTGCTTGCAGCACATGCGTGCCGCCCGTGCACCGGGAGCCTGCATACCAAACAGGCGGCCGTAATGACGATGCAACGGAGGAAAGCTACTCCCCTTGATGGACGGAATGTAAGGGCAGACGCTCTGCCATGTCAAGAGAAACATTCAGAATTATCGATCGCTTGCGGCGCCAGGACAGGCACCTTATAGTAGCTATAAGGATTGATTTGAGCGCAAGCATAGTTTGAATCTCCTTATGCGCTCAGCACTTTAGGGACGACAGCCATGAGAATTGGCGAACTTGCACGCGCTGCCAAATGCGGCACCGAAACCATACGTTTTTATGAAAAGGAAGGTCTGCTGCCGGAACCGCCCCGCTCGGAAGGCAATTATCGGCATTACGACGCACGACATGTGGAACGACTGCGGTTCATCCGCAACTGCCGCAATCTGGACATGACGCATGACGAAATACGCGCCCTACTGGCTTTTGTGGATCATCCGCAAGACAACTGCGAGCCCGTCAATGCCTTGCTGGACGAGCACATCAGCCATGTCGATCTGCGGATTGCAGAGCTGAGGCGGCTGAAAACGCAGTTGGCCGGGCTGCGACGACAATGCGCCAACCCACAGGCCATCGAGGATTGCGGCATCATCCATGGCCTGGTCAAGATGCCGGCCAAGGAAAAACCGCCTCCGTCCTCGCATCTGGGCTAACAGGGGGGCGCGAGGCCGCCCTGGCGTGATTCTTCAGGCAGCTAGCCTGCGAACCCACCCTCTTCGAGAAAACGGATTTCATCTGGGGTGCTGTTTCGTCCCATCAGCGGATTGCGATGCGGAAAGCGCCCGAAGCGATCAATAATGGCGCAGTGATCCAGTGCGAAGCTGAGGTTGTCGGACGCGTAGCGGCGATACAGCTCGACACCGTAGCGCTGATCGACCAGTTCTTCGGAGTGTATAAAAGGAACACAAAAGAACAGCACGAGCGCTGAATCGATGTTCTGAATGTGCCCTGCGCCTATGGCCGCTCTGGCATGCACGCGCGCCAGACCGTCGGTGGCAAACATATGGGGCGTGCCCCGAAACGCATTGCGCGGAAACTGATCCAGCAGCAATACAAGCGCAAGCGCGCCAATCGGGTTATCAACCCAGCCATCCAGGCCAGCCCGGGCGGCAAGCCAGTGATGGGTCATGAAACGGTCTCTGAACGCTGCATCAAATGCATCGTTTTTCGCAAACCAAGCCTTGGGGCCTGCCTGTTTCCAGAAATCGACGAGCGCCTGCGCCTGATCCAGACCGAGCGCCTGCCTGCTGTCTTCGATGTCGTGCTTGGCCATCTTGCATCCTGTTTTATCGCGTGTACTCTTGCACGCGGCCGGGTGGCGGCCGCGGCCCCCTCATACTTGCGGGTAGCTCGGCAAAAGGCGCGATCAGCGCCCCATTGCCTTGGCGCTTATTCCACCGGCCATACCCATGTCAGTCTTGGGGAAATCGATCAGGCGTACGCGAACTTCTTCTTCGGACAAACCGGTGATTTCGTTGCCGACACGGCTCAGTGCCGCAATCAGCGCCGCTTTTTGGGCTTCGGTGCGCCCTTCGATGAGTTCGACCACAAACATCACGGCATCCGTGCCGAATTGCCCGCCGTTCAGGTAATGCGTTTCAGGCAGATCGTGCAGCATGACGCGAACGGCGGCCAGCGGCGCGCCAATGCTTTCGACCACGGCATCGCTGGCGCGCTGCAGTAATTGTTTTTTTTGCTCAGCCGGAAAATGTTGGCTGGTGGAAATTGTGACGTACGGCATAGTCTCTCTCAAGGTTATGAAAGTTGATGAAGGCGGGAACCATTATCGCTGCGACTGCGCATTCGGCACAAGGCCATGTATCATCCCATGACAGCGTGTTTTGCCATGCGCGTCGTACACTATCGCCGATTCGCCCGATTCGGGCGGCTTGCCCGCATTTCACATTTATCTTTCAGGCATGAACTACTCACTGATCAAACATATCCATATGACGGCCGCCGGCCTGAGCATTCTTCTTTTTGTGGTCCGTGCCTACTGGTCGGTAACCTGTTCCACCAGGCTGCAGGCACGTACGATAAAAATCGTGCCTCACATCATCGATACCGTGCTGCTGGTTGCGGGAATCATGCTGGCGGCCGTTATCGGACCCGAACAGCCCTGGATACTCGCCAAGATCGTCGGGGTGCTGCTCTATATCGGTGTTGGCACGGTCGCAATAAAACGCGGCAAGACGCCCAAAACACGCGCCATTGCCGCTGTCGTGGCCGTAGCCATCTTTGTTTATATCATCGGCATTGCCTTGAACCACAACCCGATGTCCTGGTTTTCCTGATTCAGATTGCCGGTTACCACGACCCCATCAGGTACTGAACGATCAGGCTGCTGACCGCCACCGAAACCCATACGCCCAAGCCCAGCATGATTGGGCGGATGCCGGCAGTCGCCATCCGGCGCAGGTCTGATGACAGACCGATGGCTGTCAGCGCGACCACTATCAGGAACTGGGCCAGCAGATGCAGGCTGCTGTTCAGGCTTTCGGGGATCAGGCCCGTCGAGCGCAGGGCCGATGCCACGAGGAACCACAAGATGAACCAGGGAAAAATGCGCGCCAGGCTGAAGCCCTGGCTGCCTTGCTTTTTCTCGCGCCAGGCAACCACTATCGCCAGGACCAGACAGATTGGAATGATCAGCGTGGCGCGGGTCAGTTTGACAATCGTCGCCGCGTCGCCAGCCGCCTGGCTGTAGCTGTACCCAGCCGCCACGACCGACGACGTGTCATTGATGGCGGTACCCGCCCACAGGCCAAAGCCAGCATCCGACATGTTCAGCAGATGGCCCAGCGCGGGGAATAGCAGCACGGCCACGATATTGAATATAAAGATTGTGGAAATAGCGAAGGCTGTTTCGTGATCATCAGGCTTGATGATGGGAGTGATAGCGGCGATCGCTGATCCGCCACAGATTGCCGTGCCCACACCAATCAGGGTTTTCAGGCGGGAGCCTATGCCCAGCCAACGGCCCAGCAGCCAGGCAGAAACAAAGGCCGCGGTAATGGTGATCAGTGTTACCCACAAGGACTCCAGCCCGGTACGGGCAACCTGCTGTATGCTCAACCCAAACCCCAGTGCGATAATCGACCATTGCAGCACCTGTTTGGAGGCGAATTGCAGCCCGGGCTTGAATACCGGCCCGACGCCAATCGTGTTCCTGAGCGCCATCCCCAACAGAATACCGAACACCGGCCCGCCGATCAGAGGCATCCACTTGCCCAGCACCATGGCCAGGATACCCACGACAACGGCCAGTGCCAAGCCGTACAGCAGGGAGGGAGAGCGCGGTGCCGCATCATGGCGGCTGCGCGTCTTGCTGCCACGTTTATGTGTGCGTAGGGATGATTGTGTAGCTGTTCCGGACCCGGTCATGGTGTTGCGCCTATATATATTTAGTAAATTACTTGAAGTAATTTTACGAATCTCTATCCTATAAATAAATTCACTAATCTTTATTTGTTGCATAAAATATATTGATGATTGGAATCAGCGTCAGACAACTGGAAGTATTCGTGGCCATCGCCAGCACCGGCAGCGTGCGGGCTGCGGCTGAACGTCTGTTCGTCACGCAGCCAGCCGTCAGCATGGCTCTGGCAGAACTGGAGCGGCAGCTCAATGGCCAGCTGTTTGATCGCGAGCGTGGCCGGCTGCACCTGAGCCCTCGAGGCAAAGAGGCCCTGCCCATGGCTCAGGAAGTGATCGAACGCCTGCACGAACTGCTGCGCCACAGCCAGGGCACGGACCAGATACTGACGGGTGAATTACGGATCGGGGCCAGCAACACCGTCGGTAACTATCTGGTCGGCGACCTGCTCGGCCCCTTCGTGTCGCGGCACCCCCAGGTGTCGCTCAGAGTCAGTGTGGAGAACACGTCAGCCATCGCCTCGGGGCTGGTGGAGCACCGCATCGATGTGGGCTGTACCGAGGGCCCCATTAATCACCCACAACTTGAGTCTTTCCCGTGGCGCGAGGATGAACTCGTCGTCTGCTCGGCACCCACTCACGCGTTGGCGCAAAAAGCCAAGCTCAAGCCCAAACACTTCGAGGGAGCGCAGTGGATACTGAGAGAAAGCGGCTCCGCCATGCGCAATCAAGTCGAACAGGCGCTCTCCGCATTGCCTTCAGGCACCATTCTGCTGGAGCTTGGCCAGGTAGAGGCGATCAAACAGGCTGTGATTGCCGGACTGGGCATCGCCTGTCTGCCGCAGGCCGCAGCCGTCGACTCCGTGGCGGCCGGGCGGCTGACCATCCTGGACACACCCTTCCTGGATTTGCGGCGGCGTCTTTCGCTGGTACTGCACAAGTCGCGATACCGTGGCGCGCTTATTGAGGCATTCATGCAAAGCCTGTTGGCTGGCGGCGAGAACAATACAGCGTGCAACGCAGGTCTCTATACTACGGATGATGCCAGCGCAAACTCCTTGGATAAAAAGTCATGAAACGCCAACTTGAGCTTTTCACACAGGCCACTTCGACGGCTGAGCGTTCAGAACGTCGCGTCGTCGCCGCTTCGCGCAAACAGCCCAGTACGCAGCGGCTGCGCGCCACAGCAGGCAAGCAGACCGCTGCCGCAAAAAAGGCTGTGCCCAGACCCTCGGTGAAAAAAGCCCTGGCGCCTGGCGCCAAGAACCCGCCGACCAAGGCTGCTACCGAAGCGGCGGCGGGCCCAGAACCCAGGCAACCCATTCCCGACGCAACACAGTCCGCAAGTACAGGGTTGCCTCCTTACGAAACCGTCGCCCTGGTGTTGCAGGGGGGCGGCGCGCTGGGGGCTTATCAGGCCGGGGTGTTCGAAGGTTTGCACGAAGCGGGGCTGACGCCTGACTACCTGGCCGGCATTTCCATTGGCGCGCTCAATACCGCCATCATTGCCGGCAACGCGCCGGAAAACCGTGTAGCGCGCCTGCGCCAGTTCTGGGAGACCATTTGCGAGCCCAACGGCGGTATCGGCCTGCCGCCTTTCGTCGAACGCACCATCTTCGATATGAACGACCTGTCGCGCCAGGCGCTGAGCGCCATGCACGCCGGCAATGCGCTCATGATGGGCCAGCAGGGTTTCTTCAAGCCGCGTTTTCCGCCGCCCTCGAGCATGTTGCACGGCCAAGCCGCGGCGACCAGCTATTACGACACCGGCGCACTCAAGTCCACGCTCGAGTCTCTTTGTGACTTTGATCGCATCAACGAAGGAGGACTGCACGTCTCGGTCGGTGCAGTCAATGTCCGCTCAGGCAACCTTGTTTATTTCGACAATCAATCCACCAGGCTGCGCGCGGAGCACTTCATGGCATCGGGCGCGTTGCCGCCGGCATTTGCCGCCGTTGAAATTGACGGCGAATACTATTGGGACGGCGGCCTGGTCTCCAATACGCCTCTGACGCAAGTCCTGGATTCCCGGCCCCTGCGCGACACACTGGTGTTTCAGGTGGACTTATGGAGTGCGCGAGGCAAACTGCCCACCAATATGAGCGAAGTATCCGACCGCATCAAGGACATCCGGTATTCAAGCCGCACCCGCCTCATCACGGACGAGGTACGCTGGACGCAATACCTGCGCCACATTCTTGAGCGCCTCTTGCAGCACATTCCTGCCGATGTCCGGGACACGGATCCTTACTGCAAGATGGCCCAGGACCTGGCCTGCAACAAGCGATACAACGTCATTCATCTGATCTATCGCAACCAACCCTACGAAAGACACTACAAAGATTATCAATTTGGCATGTCAACCATGAACGCTCATTGGGCAGGAGGGCTCGAGGACATCCGCCGCACGCTAGCCAGCCCAGAGCGGCTGGCCATGCCTGAAAATGCATCCGGCTTTGTTACCCATGACATCCATCGCGAAGAAATCGAACAGCTACTTGAAAAGGTCGCCGCAAAGGCCAGCGGCGTCAGTTAAAAGCGGCTCGCCGATCCGATCTTTCTGCCCGGCGGCCGGCAACACCGCGCTTCGCAGCCTGTTGACTCTCCAGTGTTTGCATAAACAGTATTTGCTTAGGCAATAACAGCGGAGGTAAACTCTTCTGTCATGAAGAAAGCCGCTGCACCCACTCCTGCCAAGTCCACCGCAAAGGCCGACGCACAGCGGCGGCGCGCGCAATCCTTTTATAAGGCCACGTCGGCATCATTGGCCCCGGATGTCAACCTCGGCCACCTCATCAAGCAGCTTCAATCCTCGCTCAACCGCATGATGGAGCAAAAACTGGCACCGCTGGGGCTGACCGCCATGCAGTGGCGTCCCCTTGCGCTTATCCGCTTTCTGAACATCAACACCCCGGCGGAATTGTCGCGCCGCACGTTTATCGACACAGGCGCCATGACGCGTGCGCTGGACAGACTGGAAGCCAAGAAATTCATTACTCGGCATCGCTGCCCGGAAGACCGGCGCGTGGTACGCGTAGCGTTGACGGACGCCGGAAACGATGTCGCGGACCACATTCTCCCAGCCGTTGCCGCCACCCTGAATACCCACCTGGACGATTTCAGCGTCGATGAAATCAACACCCTCATTGGCCTGATCCAGCGCATGCTGGTCAATGGCGACCAGTCCGTCGAAGACGACGCCAGCCGCGCCTGATCGCGCTTACCAGCCGGATTCATTCTTATTGCATAAAAATCAGCGGGCACCTTGCTTGCCATGACTGATTCTGGTTCTATATAATCACTGCCTAGGCAGTTACTTACTAGGCAACTATATTCAGCTTGTTGTCAGCAAACAGACTGCCGCCACTCTTTCTCAGAAACACATGAAAGCCTTCATTCCCTTATTGCTCGTCGCGGCCTTGTCTGGCTGCGCCGTGATTGATCCCGGTGAGTCCAAGGTGCCGCAGTTGGGAGCCGCTCAGGTCGGGTTGCAGCACAGCGACGCACCATGGCCAACAGCACAATGGTGGCATCGCTACAACGATTCCCAACTGACCCAACTGATAGACCAGGCGCTGTTGGGCAGCCCATCCATGGATGCGGCGCAGGCAAGGCTCGCCATGGCCAACGCTGCCGTAGGCGGGGCACGCGCAGTCCAACTGCCTCAGGCGGATGCCAACTTCAAAGCCACGCGGCAGCGATTCTCCGGCAACTACATCTACCCTCCTCCCTACGGCGGTTCGATGATGACAGACGCCGATCTGCGCCTTAACTTAGGCTTCGATCTGGACCTGTGGGGCCGCAATCGTTCGCGCTACGCTGCTGCGGTTTCCAGTCAGCGCGCAGCCATGGCCGACCTGCAAATGGCCCGCAATACACTGGTGAGCGCGGTTATCCAAAGCTACTACAAGCTGCAAGGCGCCCTGGCCCAGCAAACCGTTCTGGGCGAGATCGTGAAGCAGCAGGAAAATATGCTGGATATTACCCGTCAACGACTGAAAGCCGGGCTGGACACGCAAATCGAAGTCAAACAGGCTGATTCCGCCGTTTCGGCGGCTCGGGTGCAACTGAGCCAGGCCGCCACCAACGCCAAGCTTTTGCGTAATCAATTATCTGCCCTGCTGGGATCGGGCCCGCAACGTGGCGACCACATCAGCCAGGTTGCGCTCACCAGCATGCCTTCAATGACACCGGGCAACATCCCATTGGAACTGCTTGCCAGGCGTCCTGATATTGTCGCGGCCCGTGATCGCGCCGCAGCAGCCACCAGCCAGGTATCGGCAGCCAAGGCGGAGTTCTATCCCAATGTGAATCTGGCTGCCTTCGCCGGCTTTATGTCCTTGGGGCTGGACAATCTGCTCGAAGGCGCCAGCAAAACCTACGGCATCGGCCCGGCCGTCTCCCTGCCTATTTTCAATGGCGGCGCACTTAACGCCCAGTTGGATACACGCAAAGCGGAACGCGATATAGCCGTCGCAGACTACAACCAGACGCTCTTGACGGCGGTTCGCGAAGTGGCCGATGCCAGTGCCGGCATCCAGGCGCTCAAGCAACAGGCCATAGACCAGGCGGCAAGCCTGGAAGCCATCAAGTCAGCTTATGAAATTGCAGTAGACCGGTACAAGTCGGGCCTGGGCAACTTCATACAAGTGCTGCTGGCGCAAAACGAAGTCCAGAAGCAGGCGCTTCTGGACACTGACCTGAGAGCCCGCGCATTCGCGCTGGATGCGCAGCTAGCCACGGCACTGGGTGGCGGTTATGGCGCCGCAACGACGACACACTGATCCAAGAGAAACATACATGAGTAAAGACAAACAACCGGCGTCCAGGCGGAAATCGCTGCTGATCATCGCCACGCTCAGCTTTATCGCCCTTGGCATTATCTATGGCGTGTGGTGGCTGCTCTTTGCATCCCACTTCGAAGAAACAGACAATGCCTATGTGCACGGCAATCTGGTCCAGGTCACATCGCAAATACCGGGTACGGTCATTGCCATTGGGGCGGATGACATCGATCGCGTCAAACGCGGCGAGCAATTGGTTACGCTCGATGCAAGCGATGCAGATATCGCTTTGCAGCAGGCTCAGGCAGCGCTGGCCCAATCGCTGCGCCAGACTCAAACCATATTCGTGCAGAACAAAGCCCTGGAAGCGGACATCAGCGTGCGGCAAGCAGATATCGAGCGCGCCAAAGCCGATCTCGCCAAAGCACGCAGCGACCTGAAACGCCGCCAGACCCTGGCGCACTCAGGCGGTGTCAGTGGCGAGGAAATCCTGCACGCGCAGACGGCCGTGAAATCGGCCCAATCTGGCCTTGCCCAGGCCGAGGCCGCGCTGGCCGTTTCTCGCGCGAAGCTGGAGACCAATCGCGCCCTCACCGCCAACACGACTGTCACCGATCACCCCGATGTACAGCAGGCAGCAGACAGGCTGCGCCAGGCCTGGCTTGCCGCAAGTCGCACACGCATACTTGCCCCCGTGGATGGCATGATCGCGCAGCGCTCGGTACAAGTGGGGCAGCACGTGGCCCCCGGCACGCCCTTGATGACGATTATCCCCTTGAATCAACTGTGGGTGGAGGCCAATTTCAAGGAAGGCCAGCTGCAGCGCATGAAGCCCGGCCAGCGCGCCACGCTGGTTGCAGATATCTATGGCAGCAACGTGACCTACCACGGCTGGGTTCAAGGCTTGGCAGCCGGAACCGGCGCGGCCTTTTCGTTATTGCCGGCACAGAACGCCAGCGGCAACTGGATCAAGGTGGTTCAGCGCGTTCCTGTCCGCATTGCGCTCGACCCCAAGGAGCTGGCCGAACATCCCTTGCGTGTTGGGTTGTCCATGAAAGCAGAAGTCGATCTGTCCGACCCCAGCGAAGAAGATATCAGGCAAGCGCAGGCGGTGGTTGACGCCAACGGCCTGAGCACCACGGTCTTCTCACAAGACAAGCGCCAGGCCAATGCCATGATCGCCAAGATTATCCAGCAAAACACAGGTTCCTGATTATGCCGGACACCGAAAAGCCTGTAGCCTCGCCCCCGCGCCGGGCGGCCGTCGTTCACCAACCATTGGAGGGACGCGCCCGCACCTACGGCACGATTGCGCTGTCCGCCGCAGTGTTCATGAATGTGCTGGACTCGTCCATTGCCAATGTCTCCATTCCCACCATTGCTGGCGATCTGGGCGTGAGTGCCACCCAGGGCACCTGGGTCATTACCTCGTTTGCGGTAGCCAATGCTATTACGGTTCCGCTGACAGGATGGCTGACTCAGCGCTTCGGACAAGTACGCCTGTTCGTACTCTCGGTACTGCTGTTCGTTATTTCATCCTGGCTTTGCGGCTTTGCCTGGTCGCTGGAATCACTGGTGGCGTTTCGTGTACTCCAGGGTGCGGTTGCCGGACCCATGATCCCGCTGTCGCAATCGTTGATGCTCAGCTCCTACCCCAAGGAAAAGGCAGGGATGGCGCTTGCCCTGTGGTCCATGACCATTCTGGTTGGCCCTGTCGCCGGGCCACTGCTGGGCGGATGGATCTCCGACAATTACAGCTGGCCCTGGATCTTTTATATCAATGTGCCAGTGGGGCTTCTGGCGGGCTGGGCATCATGGCAGCTCTATAAGGAGCGCGACTCTGCGCGCACCAAGCTGCCCATCGACACCATCGGGCTCGGCCTGCTTATCGTCTGGGTTGGTGCGCTTCAACTCATGCTGGACAAAGGCAAAGAACTGGACTGGTTCGCGAGCACCCAGATTGTCATCATGGCCATCACTGCCGTCATGGCCTTCGTTTTTTTCGTCATATGGGAATTAACCGCCGAACATCCCGTGGTAGACCTTACGCTGTTCAAATTCCGAAATTTCACCGCAGGCGTAATCACCATCTCCGTCGGCTACGGTGTCTTCTTCGGGACAGTGGTGCTGTTGCCCTTGTGGATGCAAAATACACTGGGCTATACCGCCACTTACGCAGGCATCGCCTCGGCGCCTGTCGGCATACTGGCCATCCTCATCTCGCCGCTGGTTGGCAAGCTGCTTGCCAAACACGATCCACGCATCATTGCCACATTTGCTTTTCTGGTTTTTTCGCTGATCAGCTTCATGCGGGCGGATTTCAATACGGATGTTGATTTGTACACCATTATGCTGCCCACCTTCATCCAGGGTGCAGCCATGGCAACCTTCTTCATCCCCCTCACCACGCTCACGCTATCGGGCCTGGATCCGCATCGCATACCGGCCGCCGCCGGGCTCTCCAACTTTGTCCGCCTGCTTTTCGGCGCCTTTGGAACCTCCATCACCACTACGTTGTGGGACAACCGCGCAAGCCTGCATCATGCACAACTGACGGAGATTGCCCGCCCCGGCGAACCAGCGTTCGACGCCGTCATGAACGGGCTGCAGCTCAAGGGCATGACACACCAGCAATCCGCCTCTCTCATCAACGGTCTGATCAACCAGCAGGCCTACACGCTATCCGCGCTGGATATTTTCTACGCCTCGGGCGTGCTGTTCCTGTTTCTGATTGCCCTGATCTGGATTGCCCGCCCAAAAACCAATGTCAGCGCGGGAGGTGCTGCGGCTGGCGCACATTGATGGCACCTTGATCATGCACAGGCACGCTGTTTGCTGACTCGCAAATGAGGTGGCGGAAAGTGTGCCGAGGCGCTCGTTCCGCTCTTTATGTTTTAACGTACCAGAAGGATAACCATGAGCAACGCAAACAGCGACGACCAGCATACTCAACATGGCCCCATAGATGTGGCCGCCATTCGTCAGGCGGCACGAAACCTGGACGGCGGCGCCGTGTCCTCCGGCTACAAGGGAAACCGCAAGGAAATCATCGACATGCTGAATGCTGCCCTTGCCACCGAGCTTGTCTGTGTGATGCGCTATAAGCGCCACTACTACACGGCAGCCGGCCTGGTCAACGAGCCCATCAAGGCAGAGTTCCTGGAACACGCCCAACAGGAGGCGGATCACGCCGACCGGATTGCGGAGCGCATTGTTCAGCTGAACGGCGAGCCCGATTTCAATCCGTCCTCACTTGCTGAACGCAGTCATGCAGAATACGACGACAGCAGCGATATCAAGGCCATGATCCGGGCCAATCTGGTTGCAGAACGCGTCGCGATCGAATCTTATCGCCAGATGATTGAACGCATTGGCGACACTGACCCAACCACCAAACACTTGTTGATCGACATCATGGCGGTCGAAGAAGAGCATGCGGACGACATGAAGGACCTGCTCGACTAGTCAGCTTCCGCTGATAAAGTGTTGATGGCCATTACGTCTGAGTTCACAAGCCGGACAGTGGCCACAGCCATATCCCCAGGCATGCCGCCGCGACCGGTCGCCCAGGTAACAGGTATGCGTATGCTCGACGATCAGGTCGACCAGCGTATCGCCGCCCAGACCATGCGCCATTGTCCAGGTGGCATGCTTGTCCAACCACATCAGGGGCGTTTCGACAACCATCGGACAATCAAGTCCCAGGCTCAGCGCTACCTGTGTCGCCTTGAGCGT
This sequence comes from Allopusillimonas ginsengisoli, assembly GCF_004153455.1. Lineage (GTDB taxonomy): Bacteria > Pseudomonadota > Gammaproteobacteria > Burkholderiales > Burkholderiaceae_B > Allopusillimonas > Allopusillimonas ginsengisoli. The sequence continues at coordinate 78,184 of NZ_SDQE01000001.1, forward strand.
GTTATCCCGACAATCGGGATAGCCGGAGTAGTCTGTTTCGCACATGCCGCCCACCAACACCTGGAGGCCGCGCCGATAGGCCAGTGTGGCTGACAGCGTCAGGAACAGAAGGTTTCGACCAGGAACAAAGGTATTGGGCAGCCCGCTGTCGCGAAATTCTATTTCTTTTTGCTGCGTGAGCGCAGTGTCGCTGATCTGGCCCAATATCGAAAGATCCAGCATGTGATCCTGGCCCAGCCTGGCAGCCCAGCCTGGAAACTGTACGCGCATCTGCGCGATCACCTCCTGGCGGCAGGTCAATTCGACCGCATGACGCTGGCCATAGTCGAAACCAACGGTTTCCACATACTCATAACGATGCAGAGCCCAGGCCAGACAGGTCGTGGAGTCCTGCCCTCCGGAAAACAATACGAGCGCTTTGCTATTCATGGGAAGATCAAACAATAAAAACCGGGCTCGGGGTCATGCCATGTTCGCCCCGCGAAACCACGCCAGGACGCGACCCAGCAAACCAAAAAATGTTGCAAGCCAGGCAAGCACCGCGGCGGCGAAAAACAATGGGGGTATCAGATGCAAAAATGTGAAATCCATGGCCAGGCCCATTTGATACGTGCAAACGGTGTACATGCCCAGCGGAAACACGGCGCCCCAATACAGGGGATCGTATTTTAGTGGAAACCGCTTGCAGACATGGCGCCAGACGCCCAGCACCAGCAGCATGGGAATCCACCATGTCGCCGTCGCCCAATAAAAGATCGTGAAGCCTTTGAGAAAAGGCAGCAGGGATTCCAGATACGGGGCTTGAGGCGCATTCTGGATTAACAGTGTTCCGGCAAGTGTCGATATCGCCATGGCGCCCATGTTTATCCAGTACGGCGGCGTGAGGTCGCTTGGCGACAGGCGAAAAAACGTATAGCGATAAAAGATCAGGGACATCATCCAGATATAGAGCATGCCGCCCCAAAGCCACATGGACAGGGCGATGAAGTTCAGCTCGAGTCTGTGAACCTGCCCGGCGTGCGCCGCCAGCAACGTACTGAGCACCGCGATGGATTGGGTAGCCACCACGGCCAGCAGCCAGGCGCCGTTGATTCCCTTATCCAGGGTGGGCTTTTCTTTTTTGACGGTAAGTACCGTGAAAATAGCATATGCAAGCAGCAGCCATGCCACCACACCGATGACCCACAAGACCACCCCCACCTGATATTGGCCCGCCATGGTGACATACTGCGCGCCCAGCACATTGGTTGCCGCGACAAAGGTGAAAAAACCTGGACCTTGCAAATGGCTGAACATATCGACGAAAAAAAGGCGTGGATATGTCAGCAAGCGCCATAGCGTCAAGACACAGAGCACGCCATACAAGACATTGTTCAGGTAAAAAAGCGTGTCGGAAATAATAGCGAAACGCCAGTACTCGGCCGCCAGCGAAACAATCCCGGTCGCCATGACCATGCCGAAATTTGCTGGCGACAGTTCGGCCAGCCCCCGAAGGTGCCCAGCACTCATTATGTAGTTTCCTCTTTTACAAATAGCATTGCACCCGCTTCCTTGATTGCCCTTTACACGGATGTCTTTTTGTTCACGAGCACGAGGGGCAGAACTGGTAATTTTAGCGCGCAATCCGCACAGCGCAGCCTGGGCACAAGAATTGCGAGGTAGCGCCTGGAAGACCCACGCCTAACGGAGATGATGCCATGAACAAGTCACAAATACCTGTTGCTCAGAAAGAAGTATTGAGTATGTTGCTCGATGACCATAAGAAAGTGAAGACGCTTTTCAAACAGTTTGAGGCAGAAAAAACAGCGGCCAAGAAGGAACAGATCGCTCAAGAAGCCTGTACCAATCTTACGGTGCATGCAGTGCTGGAAGAGGAACTCTTCTATCCCTTTCTGCGTCAACAAAACCCCGAGGTATTTCACGACCTTCTGAATGAGGCGTTGGTTGAGCATGCCGGCGCAAAGGAACTCATCGCACAGATCGAGTCCATGAGCATGAAGGATGATCTCTACGAGGCCAAGGTCACCGTGCTGAGCGAGTATGTCGCGCATCACGTCACCGAAGAAGAGGATGAGCTGTTCCCCAAGGTAATCGCCCAGAAGGTCGATTTACGTGACATTTCGACGGCGCTCACGGAACGCAAGGACCAGCTTCAGAAAACGCCAGTACCCGCCTGATGCAAGCCGCCATTCAGCCGAAGCGCCTTCCCCCAGGGTGTGCCCTTTCCGGCCTACCGGTACGCTTATACCCAGGCATGCCTCGTTAAAACAGTGCAATCGCACTGCCAGTACTAGTCCCGATGATTCTAGTCTGCAGGACTCGTCGCCGGTACATTGAATCCACAGCCCGAATCCAGAATTTTTCTTCTTGACGGCTGCACTATAAAACTGTGTTTCTAGGAGCGTTTATGAACACAACAAAGAAAGCCGCGTATGCTTGTGCAATGGCGTTGGCTGCCACGGTGTTTTTTCCTGTTGCCGCTCAGGCCGACAACCAGGTCATGACACCTGACCAAATCAGCGCGCGCCACGATGCCGACATGAAACATTGCAAAGCGCTTAAAGGCAATGACCGCGATGTCTGCGAAAAGGAAGCCGACGCCAAGCGCGATTCTGCCAAGGCTAACGCCAAAGCAGGCAAGGAAACAGCCGAAGCCAAGCAGGAAGCCACGGAGGAAAAACGTGACGCCAACTACGATGTCGCGAAGGAAAAATGCGATGCTTTGTCGGGCGATGCAAAAGACCAATGCATCGCTTCCGCCAAAACAAAATACAACCAGTAAGTCGTTGTCGCCACATCATTGAAAATTGAAAGGACAAGCCATGCAAGAGAATCAGAAGCCCAACGTCCCGCCAGCACAGCCTGGCACACCGAATCAACAACAGCCGGGGCGAGATCAGCAGAGCCCGCCAGACACGAACCTGCCTGTGCAGCCAGGAACAGACCGCGATAGAGGTTCAGATAAAAAGGATCAGCCCTCCCGGCAGCAGGACCCGGTCAACCCTAAATAGGCCGATACTTTCTCGTCCATGCCGACTTGCGGCAACTTGGGATACTCCTGAGTCGCTGGAAGGGGCGGCTTAACAGAAACGCCCTATGAGCTATGCAGTTCATAGGGCGTTCGCCGCGCTATCCGCTGCCACCTTGTGTTCACTCACAGCAGCGGAAGTGACGCAGCGCAATGGAAACCCCGCTTCAGAGGAGTAGCCTCGAAAGTTCCGGTTAGCATAGTTTTCCGAAAGGAGCGGGGCATGAATGCAAATGAAGAATTCGCGATGGAAACGTTGCAAGCGATGCAAGAATTATCTGTCGATATTGCAGCGCACCATCTGTTGATTTGTGCGCTCTGCGCGACCATATTTGAGTCAGCCCCGGAGTTGCGCGAGAAGGTGCAGTCGCGGTTAGGTGAGTATGTTGATCATCCGGACAGTAACGGCTTCTGCGTTGAGGCTGTTCGCAGGGCGCAGGCGGTTGTTGGTGAGCCGCAATAGCTCATTGCTCGTGGCCTACAATGACGGCGCATGAGAAAAAAAAGACTCAACCCAAAAAAACGCACATCGAGATCCAAAGCTAGGAAACAAGTCAGTCGCCTCAGGCGGTTCCTCAGCGCATTGACTGTCTCGGCCGTCGCGACGTTCAGTATCGTCAGCTACGCGCTGAATCCGCAATTACGCGATCAATTTTCGCTGGACCTCATACTCTCCCGGCTGGATCTACCCCGCCAGGAGCAGGCAGCGCCACGGGTGGTGGACAGCGGCGCTCGGGTACAGACGCGGTTCGTCGACTGTCCACAGTTTTTTCCTGACGGGAAGCCTCCCCTCATTCCGCCCGGCCCAGCCCTGCGTGAGCTGTGCTTTTCGTCTTTTGCCATTCTGCACAGCGGCAAGACCAAAACGCCTGTATTTGTCGCCCAACGCCTGAACCGCCAAATATTGACCCGGACCCGCAGCGTACAGCGCACAGACAGGTTTTATACAGAGGCGCGCCTGCCTTCCAGCGAACGCGCCGAGTTGGCTGATTACCGCGGCTCTGGCTATTCGCGTGGACACATGGCACCGGCCGGTGACATGCACAACCCCGAGGCAATGGCCCAAAGCTTCTCCTTGGCCAACATGGTGCCGCAGAATCAGACTCACAACGCCGGCGCCTGGAACCGCATCGAGAACGACACGCGAAAGTATGTGATGCGCGCCAAAGGGGATGTTTATGTTTTTACCGGACCGGTGTATGCATCCGGGCCAAAGACGATTGGACCGGGACGGGTAGCGGTGCCCACGCATCTGTACAAGCTTGTTTACGATGCCACCACCGGCCGCGCCTGGGCGCACTGGCAAGCAAACAGCGCTGACACACGGCCCGGGCCGCCGCTCAGCTACGAGGAGTTCGCACGGCGAACAGGGCTACGGTTGTTATCCTCGTACCGATGAGCCCCGAGATTGCACAAGCGCTCGGTGGCTCACGTTCGCCCCGCGGATTCACGCAAGCGTGGGTTCTAAGGTGTGAGCAAGAAAGAAGCGCAACATCTCGGCACTGGCATCCGGACCGCTACCGTCCGTGTATGAACCGCTTTCATTTCCACCCGCCCAGGCGTGCGGCGCGCCGTGCACGACCCAGTGCTCCGCATCGATCCCATCGGACGACTGTATTGTCCTGAGCGTTGATCGACGCCCGTCAGCCTGGTCTACAGTCTCTTCCGACACTGTAGCATTCATGTCTTCAAACTCGTGGAGAAGCTCCCAACCGTTCGAGGGATGAACAGTCATATCCAAATCTCCATGAAAAACGATCATAGGACGCTTAGGAGCATGTGTGGAAATGGCTGACAGCCCCCGCGGCGCACCGATGCCAATCTTCATGGCGCCCAGCGCGGACAACACGCCGGATGCACGTTGATAGGGTAAACCGGAATGAACACCGGCAGCAGCGTATATGTCCGGGTAAGTGTGAACCATGACCGCTGCCATTGCGCCCCCAGCCGATAGCCCCGCCACGTACACGCGGGCCGCATCGACGTTGAAGTTGGCAATGATTTCCAGCGTAATTCCTGCGATGATAGCGGGCTCGCCAAAATCACGCTGCTGATGTTGGGGCTGGTACCAATTCCAGCATTTCCCGCGACTCGCACGGCGCGGCTGAATTGGATAAGCCACAAGGCAGTCGTTCTGTTCGGCCAGCACATTCATCCCTGTACCGAGGGCAAAATCCGCTGCATCCTGTTTGCAACCATGCAACATTATTATCAAAGGCAGAGGCTGATCGCCATATCGCTTCGGTACGAAAAGCTTGTAGTTCCTTTCGCCTTGCGCGTTTGCGTATCGATAGCGCTTCAACGCTTGCTACTTTTCAGGCGTTGCGGCAGCTGCTTGTCGTGCACTCCTTTGGCCGTTGAAGCTGCTTGCAAGGAGGCCGATAGCGGATGCTCGCGCAGTGTGGCGTCGTTCATATTCATGATGTACCTGTTCAGTTAAGTTAGTGAGCGCCGCCACGCTGCGTTCGCGTAGCATGACGCACATGATGTCACGGGATCTGCGCTACCGGTATTGCAGTCGTCAGTTCCCCATCAATGTAGGTTTTGGCTTGTATCAGCGCATCTTCAGAAGCCGATTCAAAATCAAAATGGATTTCGATTTCGGGAGCCAATTTGTCCCATCGTCTGGCTGTCGACGTCGGCGCGTCGTCTGTTATTTGAATGCCTGCAAGATATAAACCTCGATCCTCTTGCTTGGTTAGCCGTATCCAGTTGCCCCTATATTCGGTATCGGTCAGTGCAGACATACGTGTTCCTTGAGGGTGGATCAGAGAACCATCCTACGCCGAATAAGTACTTTTACCTAATTTCACTCCCGGAAGGCTGATCTGTCATGAGGGAAAAGCGTTATTTCGCGGCGATGCAGTTCACCGTGGTCGCCGCCTTCAACTTATCCCCAGAACCTGTGAATAACCCTAGGGACAATTCAATGACAGATCACGAAAACGCAATGAACTCGCCTGCCCAGGGTTCCGTGGACGAATCTTCGGCACCTTCTGACGGGCAACGCTTTTTAAGCCAGGTCATGCTCGCTTTGCGCCGATGCCCCACCCCACCCGCTTCGGCGGGTTTAATCTTGAATGTTCGGGCGCGCTAGTTGCTGTACAGAAGCTCCACACCACAAGGAGCATGTTATGACACAGGCAAAACCCGAGCCAGGCCAGACCAGTACGCCCATCGACATCAAAGACGACAAACGAACCGAGCGGGAAAAGGACCCTCGCGCCGAGCTGGGCCTGACGTCGCCAATTAAAGACGCCGACGATAAAAGCAAAAGCAAAGAGTCCCGCAACGACCAGTAAGGTAGCTGTTGACGAGGTGTTATTTTTTATCTATCCGCCCAAGCACCGAAAGCACAAATAAGGCCACCAAGGTACTTGCCACCGCCGTCGCTTCGCGGCCATAGCCCGCCGAAATGCCGACAGCGGCGGCAACCCATATGCTTGCCGCAGTCGTCAGGCCTTTTACTTCCTGATTCTTTTCCTGTTTCAGGATCGCACCGGCGCCAAGAAAGCCGATCCCTGCGATGATGCCTTGCATTACACGACTTACTTCCGCTGCCTGCATGCCGCTGGCAACGGGAACTAACACAAACAGGGCAGCGCCAAGCGACACAAGCATATGGGTGCGCAAGCCGGCGTCTTTTCCTTGACGCTCACGCTCATAGCCGATCGCAGCGCCCAGCACGACAGCAAGCGTCAAGCGAAGGACAATGATCGTCGCTTCGCTGATGTCCGCGATGTCAGAAAACTCGCTCACAACAGTTTGCCAAATACTTGCTAGTGCTGACATTGACCACACCTCGGATTTCGGTTTTAAACCGCAAAGCAAGTGGCGTTCCCGTCTCAAACAAGTTAAGGCGCCGCTATGCTCTCCACACAAGGTTATCGCGCTCGTCCTTGCTGGTGAGGCATTCCCCGCATTCTGACCAAGCAAGTTCTCGCTTGATTGCTCTGTGCTCCTTGCGCTCGTAGACATGGCCCCGAAACATCATTCCATATGCCGGATGCGTCTCACAGGACGTCAAGAATGCCACATGGCCTGCTTTTGTCACATACAGATCTATTTTGGTCACTCGCATATTTACTTATTCCTTTTTGTAATAATTAAATAGCTCATGGTCATAATAAAACATTTTGTGCAACGCAGCAAATATTGAGTCTGATGTGATCGACATCGAAAGGAGGGAGCACATTCGCGCCTTGGCGCGGTCGGGAATTCACTGACCCACCGAGGAAGCGGCCCGGCGGCTGGCGCGCTCGAAGCGCCAGGCGGACTGTGCCATGCAGGTCCTCAAACGTCCCCGCGGCAGAAGATCTGGCTACCAACCCCGAACGGCTCAAGGAACTGCGGCAACAATGCAGGACAGATCGCCCTGTTGGTCACTTCGATGTAATCTTGGGTCATGGCAAAGGGACAGTTCAGGATAGCTCGATGCGAAATGAAGGGCGTGGAGGCGGTAGCCGCCGACACCGCTCATGCATTCGGTCGCCACACGCATGACCAATACGGCATGGGCGTCATCCTGCGCGGTGCGCAGAAATCCTTGAGCGGACGCGGAACTGTCGAGGCGAAGGCAGGAGACATCATTACCGTCAATCCTGGAGAAGTCCATGACGGCACGCCACTTGGCGAGAGTGGCCGCGAATGGCAGATGCTGTACTTTGATCCAGCGACGCTGGCCGACGCGATCGAAGACTTGACGGGAGGTGCCACCGGCAATGCAGAGCTTGCGCACCCAGCGATGTGCGATCCGGTGTCCGCGGCCCGTTTCGTCTCGCTTTTTCGTGCCGTCACCGATCCGCAAGGTGGGTACAGCGAGCTCGAAGCGCACGAGAATCTTCTGCTGCTCTTGGCTCGGCTGATCGACACGGACCATCGAAGGCAGGTACACGGAGCACCCAAAGGCATCGAACTGGCCCGCACTCGCATCGACGACGACCCATCGCCACCGATTTCACTGCATGAACTGGCCGCGATCAGTGGCATCAGCCAGTTTCAACTCGTCCGGGGCTTCTCGAAGGTCACGGGCATGACGCCACACGCCTACCTGATGCAGCGCAGGCTCCAGAAAGCGCGCAGACTGATTGCCGCAGGGGTGGCTCTTGCCGATGCGGCACTGGCGTCCGGTTTCGCGGACCAGAGCCACATGACCCGGCTTTTCGTCCGCACCTACGGTATGTCACCAGGACTATACGCCGCAGCGATGAACTGACTGATCTGCAATTTCGTTCAAGACGGGACGAAAGTGCATCGTGCATAGTGGTTCAAAGTATGAGCGAGCCACTAACATGCCATTCCCATTCTTCTACGCATCCGACATCCGATCCCGCTTTCCGCAGCTTCGCTCCGGTGCTCTTCTCCTGGAAGGTATCGATGCCAACGCGGACGCCACTCCCGAAATCTCAAGATTCAAGCGCATCGTCGATCAGCGCCTTGCCGGCGGCAGCGAAACAGAATTTGCCGAGATTCAGGCATGGCGTCGCACTTTCTCCGCCATGGGGATCAAGCCAACGCGGTACCGCTGCGCCTCCGAAGCTCTGCTGCGGCGCTATCGCAAGGAAGGGGCGCTGCCAGCACTGCATCCGCTGATCGACCTTTGCAATGCGGCATCGCTTGCTTCTGCCATTCCCATTGCGGTGTTCGATACGAGCACGATCACAGGCGCGTTGACCGTGAGGCTCGCGTATGGTGATGAAGTCTACGAAACCTTCTCGGGAGAAACCGAGCATCCCGACCCCGGAGAAATCATTTTCGCAGATGAGGCCGGCCGTGCGCATGCGCGTCGATGGACAAACCGCCAGAGCGGCTTATCCGCCATCCGTTCCAGCACCGATCGCGCGCTGATCGTCGCAGAAGCCCTGCACGAAACAGCCGAAAGCGATGTGGCCAAGCTCATATCGCGGCTTGACGAAGCACTAAGAACCATCTGGCCCGCCTGCCTCGTCAAAACCATGGAGCTGCGATGACATTCGAATTTTTCCTCACCGCGTTAGTGATTGTGGCGTCGCCGGGGACGGGCGCGATCTATACCGTGGCAGCCGGGCTTTCAAAGGGCTCACGCGTCAGCCTTCTGGCTGCCTTCGGCTGCACACTCGGTATCGTCCCCCACATGCTGGCCGCGATCAGCGGGCTCGCGGCGTTGCTTCACACCAGCGCGGTAGCTTTCCAGATCCTCAAGTACCTGGGCGTCGCTTATCTGCTCTACATGGCATGGACTATGTTTCGTGATCGCGGCATGTTGAACCTGAATGCTACGGCGAAGGGCAAGAGCGCCAGGCAGGTGATTGTCTCGGCGATCCTCATCAATTTTCTGAATCCTAAACTCTCCCTCTTCTTCTTCGCCTTCCTGCCTCAATTCGTCAGCGCGAACGAAGAGGTGCCCGTGTACCGGATGATGGAGCTAAGCCTGGTGTTCATGGCGATGACTTTCGTGGTCTTTGCCATCTATGGAGCGTTTGCTGCTGCGGTACGCCAGCATGTCTTGTCCAGCGCTACCGTTCAGACCTGGATGCGCCGCGGATTTGCGGCCGCTTTCGCGGGCATCGCAGCACAACTGGCATTCACCCAGAATGAAGCCTCAATCTAATGCGAGGATCACATCCCTATGCCAATCGTCATGGGCATGGTGGCCGGACATCACCTCAGTCGCTTCCCCAGATGGAAGTTTCTCTGCTGCCCTGCTCGGGCGGTTTTTTGTTGTCTGCTCAGGTCGGCACTGCGTGCGCGGGCTCAACATTAAACTTGCGCGCCGAATGTTCAGCATGCCATAGCTCGTAATCGGCCTGCATTTGCATCCACATGATCGCCGTTGGTGCTGCAATCCACTTAGACAGGCATATAGCCAGTTCAGGCGTCACGCCCGAGCGACCATTGATAAAACGCGAAAACTGAACGCGCGACACGCCAAGTTGCTCGGCAGCCTGAGTCACCGTCAAGCCAAGCGCAGGAAGAACATCCTCTTTCAGGATGCTGCCCGGATGGGGGGGATTGTGCATCTGCATACTCATGTTCCTAGTGATAGTCTTGGTAATCCGCTAAAACCCGGAGACCTTACGGCCATCCGGAACCCGATGCCGTGATCCTGCACATAAAGAGCCGGCTCTCTGCCGCTAATCTCACAATGCTGGAAGTTGACATATCCCGCCGCCTTCGCCGCCAGTTCAAGGGTTTCTCTATCGCCCATCAATCCTTCCTCCACACAACACGTCCATAGATACGCCAGACTTCGCTGTCCTAGCGACAGGATCTGCATATACGCAGAAGCACTTAGGCTGCTTCGCCCTACCACCTGCAAAATCTCTAAGATAGACGCAATAGCAGCGGAGTCATCAACAGCAGCATCGTAATCATCCACAGGCAAAGCGACACTGTCGTGCGTACAAAGAAACTGCAAGAGTAGCCGATAAGGCCACGTCCCCGCAGCGTGCCGCGAAACGGCACACGTACAATTTAAAAGCGATGGCGCACGCCCATACTGAGCAATGTGGAATTAAGGCCTTTCTGAAAAAGCGCATTTTCGGCATAGGATCCATATGCATATAGATTCGTACGCTTGGAAAAGTTATACGTGTAGCCCAGCGAATAGACGTTCAGGCTATCAAGGTCATCGCCAATAAGCGCTTTGCTTACGCTTGCCTGAGCCCCTCGCCTGGGGTCTGCCATTTGCCACGAAGCCCTAAGCAATCCGTTCCCCAATGGCGCAGTTAGGCCTACAAGATAAGAATTCACGTTCAAACCGTCAGCCGAAACAAAGCTACCTGTGCTCAGTGTGCCGAAATTGCGGCCTGCGAACCAACCATCTTTAGTTTGTCCATACGCCAACGACAGTTTGGCTATCTTAAAGTCGTAAGCGGCGCCGACGGACCATGACTTGAAATCCATGTCAGAAGCTTCAAACCTGATCTGGTCGTAAGAGGTAAACGCCGAAAAGGAATCACTGCTGTATTTTGCGCCAGCAGTAAGAACCTTTCCGTCGTCAGTTTTATCATTGTTAATGTCCCAGCGTTGTGCTCCATTGATTGAAAAGGAGTATCCAACTCCAACTTGGAACCCCGAAATACTGTTGCTTTGGTACATAATCATATTATCGTAACGAGGCGTGTTCATTGCGCTGAAAGACGTGCCTGCCGCTGCCTGCTGGAAGGCGGCGTCAAAGGGGTCTGCGACCGGATTTCCAAACTTGGATGCAATGTTCGATTGCCGACCAAATTCCAACTTGCCCCATGTGTTACTCGACAGGCCAACAGTGGCTTGACGACCGAATAGCCTATCCGCTTGTCCGCTGCGCCCGGTAATGAGGTCGAAACCGCTTTCGAGTTGAAATAGCGCCTTTATTCCATCACCTAAGTCTTCCTCTCCCTTCAGTCCCCACCGACTCCCAGACTGGCCTCCGCTCACCATTCCTGTTTTTTTTGCATCATAGTCGGCGTTATCCCAGGTGCCACTTACCTTCTGGTAAGCGAGGCCGCCGTCTACGATGCCATACAAGTTAACTGATGTACCTGCCAGTGCAGCGCTTACGGGGCCGATGGCCAACACAGCAGAGAGTAAAGTTTTTTTCATGTTAAAAGTTCTCCTTTTAATTTTTAGATAATTAACGCACCCACAGTTCCAGCTGAATTCATATGCCTGGGTATGTGGAAGCCAGTGATTTTTTATTCGCGCAGCTTGGGACGATGGCTCCTCCTGCAAGAGAGTCAGAAAAGTTCCGTGGCGATTTGTTGCAAACGCTCGGAGGGCTTCTTCCATGCAGATGCAGCGCCTGAGAGGCTACTCATATCTGAATGCTGTGGAACAAGTGATCCCACCAATGACGTGCTTGGCCGCGTTATCTTTATGTTTGTGTGGTGGTGCTGAGGCTTAGGGAGCCCCTGTTTTTTTCTCTGCAACTGTCCGTATCGCGCCAGCTGTTTCCAGTTCAATCAGCTCTTCCACCGAAAAACCAGATCGCAAGAGCTTGTCGGCCGAGTCTCCGCCCAGGTCGGGCGCTCGGCCATACGCTACTTCTGACGGTTCGACTTCGAATGGGGTGGTGAACCCTGGCGGAAAACCGCATAGGGTGCCGTCGGTATAATCTACTTCCTGCATTCCCAGTGTGATCTTGTTCGTCTTGACCACATCGTTCAAGAATTCGAGAGGCGTTCGCACCTTGCTTGCGGGTACGCCCGTTTGGTTTAGAAGTGCCTCCAGATCGTCGGCATTCCGTTCTGAGAACTTTGCAGATAAGGCGGCTTTCACTTTCGCGGGATCGATTGCCTTAACAAACCCGCGATTCTGATTTTCGTCCTGCAAAATTAAATTTGGGTCGAAGGGTAGTTGAGGCACAGCCAATAGCTCGCAGAGCGTACGAAACTGGACGGGCGTATTGGCAGCGACCGCAAGCCATCCATTAATACATTCGAAAACCGTGGAACCGGGGCTTCCCGTAAATCCGGTGTTGCCTACACGAGGCATATCTTGTTGCCGGGAATAAGCTCGCGCCATTTGAGTTAACATCAATTGAACTGCGGCCTGTGCCATTGAAATATCGAGGTAAGCACCTTTCCCCGTACGTAGGCGTCGGAGTAGCGCGGCTAATATCGCTTGTCCACCCAGCATTCCAGTGGCTGTGTCAACGAGGGGGAAGCCTACCTTCATCGGCGGATCAGACTCGCTTCCGTTGCACATCATCATTCCCGTGGCTGCTTGGACGATGTGGTCATACGCTCCACGAGATCTCCATTCGCCCTCTTGTCCGAAACCGGAGATAGACGCATACACAATGTTTGGATTTACGGCTGTGACTGCGGAGTAATCCAGTCCCAGACGTTTCATTGCGCCGGGTCGGAAATTTTCGATAAACACATCTGCCTGCTCCGCTCGGTCGAGAATAAACTGCTTAATGCGCGGATGCCTAAGGTCAACAGCAAGCGATTGCTTTCCTGCGTTGATTGCAGCGAACGCTTCCGAAATTTCTTTTTCCACCTGCCGGCCGCTGTATCGTAGTGCGTCGCCACGGGAAGGATGCTCGATTTTCACGACGTCTGCACCGAGAAGGCGCAGATAATGAGAAGTGGTCGGGCCGGCAATGACATGTGAAAGATCAATAACACGAATTCCTTCAAGCGCGTTCAACATAGTTCCCCAATCGAAAGAAGCAATATTTTCGATAGATCATATGGGGCAACATGCGCAACTTATATTCAATTTAATCTATTGGTTGATAAGTGTTCCTTATCGAAATAAGCACACAGGTAGGGAGGGGTCATGATTAGCTACGAATTTTCTTATTGCATAATAGAGACTAATAATTAATAAGACGGAGTCACCGCCTCCTATACTGCCTTTCAGTATCAAACAGCTCATACTAAAAACTGCGATGTATGCATACGGAAAGGAGAAAGCGGTGAAGAAGTTATTGCTAGGGATTTTGGCGTCGATGGCTCTTGTATCAGGAGGTGTCCTGGCGGCGTGGCCAGAGCGCCCAATCAAGATTGTCGTTCCCTACCCGCCTGGCGGGCCCACGGACTTTCTGGCCCGCCTAGCCGCTGATGGAATGCAATCGGAGATAGGACAGTCGTTTGTTGTCGAGAATCGGCCAGGTGCAAGTGCGATTATTGGTACGTCTGCTGTGGCGCGAGCACCAGCAGACGGGTACACGCTGCTCTTGACTCCGGCAGCTTTAAGCATCAACGCAGCAATGCGAAACGATCTTCCGTTCAACTTTCCGCATGATTTTGATCCGGTGATCCAGTTGGGACGAGGTGAGGGCATTGTTGCGGTGAATAGCGCGGTTGATATTCATAATTTGAAGGAGCTAGTTTCTGCTACTCGGTCAGATCCTGAAAAGTATATGGTGGCAACCGCGGGTAGAGGAACAAATACTCATATGGCATTGGTTCAATTCAAGAACATGTCGGGGGCTTCGCTTCAGCATGTCCCATACAAAGGCGCAGGGCAAGCAGTAATTGATGTTGTGTCTGGAAATGTGCCTATTATGTTCGGAGGTATTACGGAATTGAAACCTCATATTCAAAGCGGAAAGTTGCGTGCGATCGCTATTCTTGAAAATAGTCGCAGTCCGAGTTTTCCATCAGTTCCAACTGCAGACGAACAAGGATTCACGGGGTTGCGAATCTTTGGCTATTTTGGATTGATGGTCAAACAAGGAACGGCACCTGAGATTATCGAAAAGCTGAACAGGGCGGCTAACACCGCGCTAAGTCGACCATCGGCTCAAGAAAGCGCACAGGAAATTGGAGTGAAACTCGTGGGTGGCTCTGCGGAAACCTTCGGAAAAGTAATAGCCGATACTAACCGCATCTACACTGAAATTGTGAGCGCGGCAGGGGCGGATTTAGATTAATAGTGTGTTTCACTCAAGGAGAGCACTGCATGAAGTTTGAAGAATATCGTAAGTACGATGCGATCGGGCTTGCGGATCTGGTCAGGACCAAGCAGGTTTCAGCACTCGATCTGCTGGAGACCGCCATTCGCAGAGTGGAAGATACCAACGCTGAGCTAAATGCCGTAGTACAGAAGCTATATGATTCAGCGCGCACGGCTATTGAGCAGGGCCTTCCCACTGGCCCTTTTCATGGTGTTCCATTGCTGCTGAAAGACACGATGTCTAGTTTGGCTGGAACAGTTACGCAGGTGGGTTGTCAGTTTCTTGCTGATAACGTTGCCAATGAGGACGGTGAGCTGGTTGCAAGATATAAGCGAGCAGGATTCGTCATTTTTGGGAAAACCAATGTGCCAGAGCTAGAGCTTTCATCGTCTACTGAGCCTGCACTTTACGGTCCCGCGCATAACCCTTGGGATCTTTCCCGCTCTACGGGAGGATCTAGTGGAGGTGCAGCAGCAGCTGTTGCGAGCGGCATGGTCCCCGTTGCACATGGAGGCGACGGCGGTGGCTCGATACGTGTTCCAAGCGCACATTGTGGGGTCTTTGGGCTGAAGCCAACCCGCGGTAGGACTCCCTCAGGTCCTGGTGAGTGTATGCCACGAGGCGGGCTGTCCGTAGCTCATGTCATTACTCGTACCGTACGTGACTCGGCGGCAATACTCGACGCGAGTGATGGTTATGAGCTGGGCGCTCCTTATGCGGCGCCTCCCAAGGCTCGCCCATACCTGCAGGAGGTTTCAATAACACCGAGGAAACTGCGTGTAGCATTGGTAACACGACCTTTTATAGATGTTCCCGTGCATGATGAATGCACAAGTGCAGCGCTAGCCGCTGCTGACCAATTGCGATCACTGGGCCATGATGTCGTAGATGCGCATCTTGAGGCTGGTATACCGTCCTGGCGTGAAGGGCCCACCATATTGGTGGCGACCTATCTGCGACGCGTGCTCGAAGACAGAGCGGCAATGTTGGGAAGAGAGTTACGACCGGATGATCTGGAGCCTCTTACTTGGAACCGCCTGATAAAGGCCGGAGGATTTTCCGGTGTAGAGTATTTACGTGCGCTGAAAATTGTTCACAGCATAGGGCAGCGTGTAGCAAGCTTTATGGCTGATTATGATCTGATTTTGACTCCTGCGACGCCCAGCCCACCGTTCCAATTAGGAGTCATGAGCATGAGTTCGACAGATGTCAGCGCCGTGGCAGCAGCCTCGGCGGAAAGTATTGGCTACTCTCAGTTCTTCAATGCCGCCGGCAACCCTGCAGCTTCACTGCCCTGGACCATCAACAAAGAGGGTTTGCCGATAGGTGTTCAATTGGTGGCTAGATTCGCTGATGAAGCTACTTTACTACAAGTTTCCGCGCAACTCGAAATGGCAAATCCGTGGGCAGGCAGAATACCACCCCTATTCAATTAAATATAGTCAGAAGTGTTTCTATGAAATCATTGACGACTGGAACATTGGGGCGTTCTGACCGCTGAATAAGTGATATAGGAGCAAGCACCCCTGGAAAGCTGAGGTCAAGCCGCTTGACCAAGCGAAGGCTTTCGTAGTGCGCCCCGACACTCATGGGCGCGACCATGAGTGCAGATGTCCGGCTGGCGAGACGAACGCTTGAGTGAAAGGACGCACATTCGTAATGTGCTTCAGGCGGGAGCAGTCCTCTAATGATGAAGGCCTGCGCAAAATTTTGCCATGTGAATGTTTGGAGTGGCGGTAGAATCCACTTTTCGTGGACAAGATCCTCCCACCGTACCCGCTTCTTGGAGAGTAGAGGATGTGAAGGGCATGCCATGACGCATGGGTCTTCGTTAAACAATGGTTGAAGGTCCAATCCGGGGGCGCTCGAAAACAGGGGGTCTGGGCGACTGAGCACAATGTCGACAGAGCCTGATCTCAATGCGCTGCAGAGTGTTGGCACGCTTCCTTCATTGATAAATACTCGTGTATCAGGGTGTCTATCTGCAAACTGTTGCAATGCGCGGGGTACTGCGTCTAACATCATCATCGGCGTGACACCAAGCCGAAGTTCAGTCTTTCCTTCACGTAAGAGTTGCGCTTCCTGCTCAGCATTTTTTAGTTCGTTCACAATTAAGCGGGCTCGCTCAATCACAGCAGCTCCGATGACGTTAGGCTGCATGCCTTTCGAACTCCGATCAAATAGCTGTCCGCCGAAGGCTCGTTCTATTTCTCGAAGCATGCTGCTTAACGCGGGCTGAGTCAGATGCAGTCGCTCGGCAGCAGCATGCAAGGATCCACACTCTAATAGGACTTCGAGCAATATAAGCGATCGAATTCGAAGCTGCCCCAGAGAAGACTTGATTTGACTCACAGTATTAGGTGTTAAGCAATTGAGTTGGCGCTATCTTACTATCGAAAACCAGAGAGAGGCATATTCAAAGATATCAGCACTGAGTCTACCTTGGCCATGCATCCGTTCGGCTGCACATTGATGTGTCTTACTAATCCAGTCCTTTTCGTTTCAGGATTTCGGCCAACCGCTCCAGGCAAGCACGCGGATAGTCAGGCATAGACATATGGGCCACATCAAGCAGCGCTGCTGCAGCACGTTCGATCACATCACGTAGGCGCGCAATCTCCCAGGCCAGCATCCGAACTTCGGCAATCTTATGCTTGTTCCACGCAGCGCGGATTTCGGTGGGCGCCATCGGTGGTGGCCAGGGCTTCTCGTTATCTGAATACCGACCCACCGGCAGGCCATAGGCCCTGATCCAGTCCGACTCCGTCTGTATGCCTTCATCCGCCCTTGGATTGTGGGTCCAAAATGCACAGCCACGCTCAGGTGTAGCCACTGCATGGGATGAATTGCCTTGAATGCAGTACCAGGTACCTTCGCCACGGCCCGCGAAATGGACACAGTTAAAGCAACGGGGAGTTGTCATGATGGCAATTAAATACTGTGTATATAAACAGTATTTGTAGCACAAAAAAACCCGCTCGCAAGCTGGCATAAAAGTACTGTATATGCGACGTGTCTCATATATCGTCTCATACATAAAAAAATAAGCCCCTACGATTTAACGCAAGGGCTTGTTTTAACTAACTATTCTTGGCTCCCCGAACTGGGTTCGAACCAGTGACCTGCGGATTAACAGCCCGGATACGTATTGTATCATGGGGCGAATTTCTTAAAAATCAATGAATTACTAAACATTAGTGATCATTAAAATCACTTAACTTGAGTAATTGCGCCATTTTTTTTGCCACTTTTTTTGCCACTTTTCGCCGCTTCACTACCGATTTTTTTGGGGCTGTTTATCATTGTTTCGAGCGTTTCGCGCAGAGTCATGCCCAAGCTTTTTGCAAGTTGATCGAGTCGCTGGCGAGCGGCTGGATCAATAACAATGTTCAGCCGGCCCGCTGCGTGTCGCTGACGATACTCACGCTGCCGTTGTGCGCCGGTTTTTGCTGCCTGCGGGCTTGTTTTTCGGGGCATTAGCCGGAGCTCCTTTGATCGTGATAGCGGCTGCATTCGCGGCCTGAACTTGTTGTTTGACGAATTGAATTTGCGCTTGAACAAACGTATCGAGCGGCGTTTTTTCGGCTTGAATCTGGCTAAGTACTTTCTCGAAAATTGCCGTCATTCCCGGCGATTTTACAAGCTCTGGCAGGTTTTCGATCATTGATCTGCCCAGCTCCGTACTCACGACCTGCTTGCCCTTTGGTTCAAGGAAGCCGCGATTCTTCAGCTCAGAAATGATGCTCGCCCTGGTGGCGCTGGTGCCAATACCATCACCCTCTTTTAATATCTTCTTATGCGCTGGATCGGTGGCAAAACTGGCGATATTTTCCATCGCTTTTATCAATGAGCCTTCGGTAAAACGGCCTAGCGGCTTGGTTTTTAGATCTCGGCGCTGCGCCTCGCGGCACCTGATCTGATCGCCTTGCTTCATGGCCGGTAGGGCCTGGGCGGCTTCTACGCCATCTTCTTTGTCGTCATCCACTGTATAGACTGCTTTCCAGCCTGGGGCAGTTACGACGCGGCCTGTAGCGCCGAAGTGATGGCCGGCAATGTCCACATTAACGGTCGTGGACATGTACTGATGCGGCGAGAAAAATTGTGCAAGGTAGGCACGGCAAATTAGATCGTAGAAACGGCGCTCCGCTTCGTTCAGTCCAGATATATCGGCCTTATGCATTGTTGGCACAATGCCGTGATGGGCGCTAATTTTGCTGTCGTTCCACGTTACTGACTTAATACTTGGGTCCGCCTGCCCGACAAGCGGAGCAAGATCGCCATGATTGGCCTTAATGGCCGCTAATACGCCTGGTGCCTCCGCGTGCTGCGACTCGGGCAAATAGGCGCAATCCGTGCGTGGGTAGCTTGTTAGTTTTTTCTCGTACAGCGTTTGGCAAATTTCCAAGCTCTGCGCGGCGCTGTAGCCCCACTTGCTGCTAGCGGCAACAGTAATATCGGCAAGCGAAAATGTGCGCGGCTGGCCCTGGGTCTTGGGTTCCTGTTTGTACGCGATGACGCGCCCTGGCTGGCCCTGGCAAGCATTAACAATACTGTCAGCAATGGCCGGGTCGATTAGCCGGCCCTCGGGGTCCAGGCCTTGCTGTCCGTCTTGGGGTTTCCAGCTCGCGGTAAAGGTGCCGGCTTGCGCCTGGATGGCGGCTTGAATTGTGAAATATGGTTTTGGTCTGAATTGCTCGATTTCAATGTCGCGATTAACGACAAGGGCCAGCGTGGGCGTTTGGACGCGGCCAACTGTTAGTAGTGCCCGCTGCCCGCCCCTGGCGGCGCTGAGCGTGAAAGCTCGGGTCAGGTTCATGCCAATGAGCCAATCAGCGCGGGCGCGGCCCTGGGCGGCTGCTGACCAGCCTTTGTACTCGGCATTCGGGCGCAAGTCGGCCAAAGCCTTTTTAACGCTGGCTGCATCCTGGGCGCTTGCCCAGTACCGCAATACTGGCTTTGAGCATTTGAAGTGTTCGATCACTTCATCTACTAATAATTGACCTTCTCTGTCCGGATCGCCGGCATTAACGATCTGGCCGGCCTCGGCGAGTAGCTTTTTAATAATCGCAAGCTGCTTTTTTGCGTCAGGCTTCGGTTGCAAGATCCAATTTTTTGGGATGATCGGCAAGTCTTCGACACGCCAGATTTTTTTACCGCCCCTGCCTGTCGGCACATCGTCCGGCAGGTAGGCCTCAGGTTCTGCTTGTTCGAGCATGTGTCCGAAGCACCACGTAATAATAGCGTCCGGCCCGCATTGTATGTAGCCGTCAGCTCGTTTTGTGGTGCCGAGCGCGGCAGCAATGGCGCGGGCTACGCTGGGTTTCTCGGCGATAAAAAGTCTCATGATTTTTCTCGATAGTTACTAAGTAACATAAATAATAGTAGAGTTACTTAGTAACGACAATCGAATCAAAAGCTTTTTGAAGCGATGGTGGGTTGTAAAAGGAGCCGGTCGGGGCGCCGAGGCAAGGCCCCGGCGGGGTTGTTATTTACGATGCGGGCCGGATCTGTCTATTTGATAGATCCGGCCTTTTTTTGTAGTGAGAAACCATGCGCCGTCAGGCGCAGCAAGGCCGTAGGCCGCGCAGGGCTTTTGGCTTTTGCTTTTCGCCCTGACCGGATTCCGCGCCCATCGGCGCGGGTGTGGGGAGCTTCGGGTTTGATGTGAAAAAAAACAGGCGGCACGATGGCCGCCTGTGGCGCGTTGCGCGGGCGGTTAACAAAAAACTAAAAGATGTACGATGGCAGCAGCACGATTAAACACGCTGCAATTGTGCCTGCGGGCAAAAGCAGGTAACGAGTTACGCGCAAGCTCATTTTTCGTGTGAGATAGTATCCGGCTGTTGGAATGATGATTAAACAAGCCAATGTAGCAAGCGGCGTTCCGGTCATTTCCCAGCCCATCTTCGCTACGATGCCGGCGAAAAGAAGTGAATAAAGAATCCAAAGCGATTGAAAAAATGCCATTTTTATTTCTCCTGCGTTTTTGAATATGATGCCTGATGTGTCTCGATAAAATCAAGTGAATGAGCGGCGGAATACCCGGAAGTTTTGTAAAACGTAGTTTTATGAACACCGGGTTGTAGTCGCTCATTCACTTGATTTAGAGTCACATTATCGGGTTCATGTTCATGCGCACGGATTAAATAATTTTTTCCAGAAATCTGCTCGTTCTATGAACTCGTTGAAGCTCATAAGTTCGCGATTCTGGATCTGTGTTTTGCGTAGTGCCGATTGAATCCAGTGCGCTGCAAAAACTGAAATAGTGAGCATGAATATGATGCTCATGAACACTGTGAAAAAGAATGAAGGCAGCATTTTGGGAAGCGCAAAACCAGTAAAAAGCAATGCGGCAATTGTGAAAAACATGTAGATTGCCTGCGCTTTTTTGATGTTGTTCAGATGCCGTGCGAGCTCTTTTTCTGTCCAGTTCTTTTGCTGAAACACGAACTCAAACCGTTCTTTTGAGTCCTTAATTCTTCGTGCTTTGAGTAGAGTCGGATCTTTAAGATCTTTATTCGGATGGTCTTTAAGTTGAGTTTTAACGTTCAAAACTTGCGTCAAATTTTGATACGTGACTTTGCTTGTTTCGCCAAGTTGACGCCCAACACGAACGTATGGACTTACAAAAGCGCCGCCGATAAATTTAAGAATTCCCATGATTTTCTCTCCAGAAAATAGTCAAAAATTAAGCTTTAGTGATTGCTTTTGATGCAAACTTTCCGGCGCTTGCGAGCGCGTCGCTGTTGCCCGATTTTTGCTGTCCGCCGCCGCCGTTAATCCCGCGCACACCCGCGCCGACAGCGGCTGCGCCGAACATGTGATTGTGAAAATCTTCAGCCCGATCACCCAGCCAGCCAGTGACCTGGTTGGGCATCCGATTGAGCATGTAATCGAAAGTTGTTGTGATGATGCCGACCATCAAAACTGAAATAACAATCAACAAAATAGTGATGACAACAGGTCCTGTTGAAGATGAGCCTTGCGCCGATGATATAGCTGCAAAAATTGTTTGAAACATCCACGTGCCGATATACGCGAGCGCTGCCCCGCCCGCGAAAAATCCGATCACCATCAGGCCTGGCGTGAGCAGAATGCTCGTTAAGTGTTTGTATCCGCGTGCCGTTGTGCCGTCTGCGAAGTTGTCGGGATTTCCGTTGATGTGATTGAATGACCAGATCGAGGCCATGGCCACGGCTGAAAAAATACGCAAAAACCAGTTCATGAATGCCCCGGCCCAGATAATAAACGGTACGAGCGGCACATAGACGCCCAAGAACGATCCGAAGCCGAATAGTGTCCAGCTGATCGTTTGAACAATCGGCGTTGACATTAGATCAGACGTTTTTGCAATCGCGATTTTTGCAGCGAGAGTTGCCGGGTTTTTTGCCGGAATCATGTCGCCGATAACGTCAGCGTTGGCGCCGGCGATGCCGGCCATGCCGGCATTCATCATATAGTCGCCGAATTCTGCAGCAAAATAAACTGGGTTCACTACGCCTGCGCCGCCCGTATCCGCGAGCAATTTTGTAGCCAAAAACTTGATGACGTTTTGACCGAGCGAGCAATTTCCGAGCTCTGTTTCGAGAGCGCCAGGGCACCACGCAGCTTCAAGATTTTTGGATGTCGGTTTTGTAAGATCGGTGGCTATCAAATACTTATGAAGTCCGCCGATGAGTGTGCCGCCCTGGGCCGCTTCGTCGGCAGTCATATCTTTGATACGCTCGATTTTTGGGCCCATCTGATATGAGAATTTCCAGGCGTGTTGCGCATCATTGACTGCCGCTCCGACTTCGAAAATGAGGTTTTGGTATGCTCCAATAGAGCTCCAGCCCGCCCGATCAATGTTCTCTTTTAGAATCGGGTCGATGGCACTAATCTTGCCCTTTGTCGTGTCCATCAGCTGAGTATTCAAATCAATTCGAGCTTGTTTTGTGATCTGGTCGAGTGTTTCTTTCGTTCTTAAAATTTCGTTGATCGGCGCAAATTGGCTGCCGGGGGTTGTCGAAAGCTGCACCCATCTTTGTGCTTCTTGACTTGTTGCTCGTTGAACTGCAATGAGTTGTCGTGCTGCTGAGTCTTGCGCCGCTTGTGCGATTCCGTCGTAATTTACAGCTGCGATTCGACTTGCAAACATGCTTGAAAATGTGTCGCCGTTGCGCTCGTCTCCGCTTTCGCGGCGCTCAAGAGTGATCTTGCCGCAATGCCCAAAGTCGTATCCTTCTTGCGTTTTAGATTGAAAATGTTTGAACTGAATTTTTTGATTGTCGAGCAAGCCCTTGCCCGTGAAATCAATTTCTTTATTGTTCAAAAGGACGCAAATATTTGAAAGAAAAAGTCCTCGTGTGAGCGATTGCATTTCTCCAGTTAGCGTTTCGTCGGTGTCCATGAAGGACGAGTTTGGGATGATATTCTGGCCGGCTAGAATGTAAGAAGTGGCTTTTTCGGTCATCAAATTTGCGATGCCGATACTCAAAATTGTTGCGAACATCATGACTGCCTGGGCGAGTGAGAAACCAGAAAAGGCCGGCACCATCCCAAAAATCCCAACGCCGATTTTGATGGGTGACCAGGCTAGTGCTCCGCCTTTTCCGCGCCCCATGACTTCGCCGTCATTGGCTGAATTTACGACAGCAACGACCATGTGCCAGCCGCTCAAAAACACGCCGATTGTGAATAGACAGGCATTTAGAACAAAGAAAAGTGAGCCAAGCAAGGTTGTAGCAGGCCCAAAAGCTTTGAATGGACTTGTTGCGAAGTCGTGGCCGAAAACGCCGTCGAGGGCTTTTATGCTTGTGTCTGCAGGTGGGCCGAGAGCTGCATCTTGAATCGTATCTAAGTTGATTGAGTTTAAATCAGCAATTGTTTGGGCGTGAATCTTTGCTGAGAATGTTAGAAAAGTTGCGGCAAGCAAGATGCAGAGCAAGATGATTGCGGTATTAAAATTGATTCGTTTTTTTGAGTTCATAACGTTCTCGCAAGTTGCGTACATGCTGTTTTTTAGTTGTCTTCTTCTATGAGAAGCGTGAGCGGGTCAATCAGATCTGCAAAGTTGTTGTCGGGCTCAACATCGTTTTCAGTCTCAACCTGCGCGGGCGTGTCATCGTCGGTTGAAACCTGATCATCAAGTTCCTGCGCCTGCTCTTTGTCCCAGGCCTGGCGCCATGCCGCTTGACGTTCAGCGTGCGTGGCGACAATAGCGTCGGTTTCTTGTTTAAATTGTGCCCAGGATTCGTACCCTGCCGGCGGCGTCGCAACGTAATCTGCGGGCAAGTAACTTTTATTTTTCAGAAAAGTTTCACGATTAATCTTGTCAAAATGTCGCATCTCGGTGATTGATAGAGCGAGCTTTGCAGTTGCTGAGTCGTCTCGATCTTCGATTCGGTGAGTTTTACAGTATTGACGTACTTCATCGTCGCTCATAAGAGCGGCCCGTGCCTGTATCCAGTATGATGTTTTTCGGGCGGATGTTTTGACCGGAAAAAGCCACGCATAAACGATTTGCATCACGTTTTTTGTGAACTCGGTAGCTTCTTGGGGTGTCGGATTTGTTTGTTTGAATTCATTAAAAGTGAGCTGGTCCGGTGCTGGCCATCCGTTCCATCCATCGATTTGTTCGTCTGCCGGCATGTTGCGTCGTTCGATTTGATATTCTTTGTGTTGTTGTCTGTTGTGCATCACCCAGCCGTCATAAGCTTGTGCGAGCGCAGTTAGCGATCTATTTTTAAAGTCTTTTGGCAGGTTTGCGCGCAGCTCAATCAGTAGATCAAAATGTCGGCCAGCGGCGCCGGTCGGACGCTGTTTGTCGAGCTCAGCACGATAAACTTTTCGGGCTGTATGTACGTTGATCAGTCTGTTCTTTTGCTGTCGCGAGTACATTTTTTCAAGCGACTGTGCTTCTGTTAGCGGCGCTGACATTGATTCGATATCGATTCCGTTTCTGTTGATTAACTTAGCCACGGCGGTCTCCTTGTTCTTCTGATTCAGGGTTGAGCAGCTTAAAAATCGAAATGAGTTCTTTATTTAGAAGTTGCTCATGTTCTGTTTGTGAGCCGATGTTTGGAACACGCGCAACTGCAAACTTTTCATTACTGTCTGTGATTACTGTCACTTCTCTTGCTAACAGGTTCGTCGTGAAAGCTTTCACGCGCCCAACACTAAGCCAGATGACTTGATTTTCTTCGTCCAGAGCTTTCAAGTAGCCCCACGCCAGGATTGATTGAAACGGCGGTGCTTCGTGCAAAAAGTCGTCGTATTGATTCATTTTCATCAGCCTTTTTGTCGTTGAATTGTTGCGGTGGGCACGGGCTGGCGCGGCAAGGCTGGCGAACGGATTCCTGAAATTCCAGGAATCTTTTTCTGTGTACTTGCGCGTGTCGCGGATGCGAATCGATTCAGAATATTTGATGCTTCGGCCATAGCCTGATCGGTCGTTTCTGCTAGACCTGGCGGCGTTCGTTGCGTGTTGCTGGCGTGCGGCCTGATAAAGTTTCGGAGTCGCGCCGGACCATGTTTATTGCCAGCCTTGATCTGTTTCGCTTTGAAATTGCTGATCCGATTTTGTTCAAGTTGGGCAGCAACTTTTGCCCATCCCAACGTGTTGCTTTTCGTAAGTTTTGATCCAGAAGTCCACTCTTTGGGGCCGTCGATGTTGCGCAGAGACCAGGCATAGGGTGCGCCGTCACGGTGCCTGAGTCGCATTTCGATGCCGGCGTGGCGCAGATTTTCGCGCAGCTCGCGGACGTTTTTGCTTTTGTTGACACAGTCAGCGACTCGATCAGAATTCACAACAGATTGTGCTTCTGTGAACCGATTTCGCTCAGCTGATCGGTCACGC
The DNA here is from genome assembly GCF_004153455.1 of Allopusillimonas ginsengisoli. Classification (GTDB taxonomy): domain Bacteria; phylum Pseudomonadota; class Gammaproteobacteria; order Burkholderiales; family Burkholderiaceae_B; genus Allopusillimonas; species Allopusillimonas ginsengisoli. The sequence goes on from NZ_SDQE01000001.1 coordinate 103,420, forward strand.
TGGTGATGCCTGTTCGACCCATTAAATTTTGATTTTTCTGCGGCCCCGGCATTAACTTGAAGACCGAGCCGCGATTCAATTTGACGGCTGGCGCGGCGATGCACGCTAGAGTCCCAGCTGTCTGGTACAGATTTTCCATCACTTTTTATGCGGAGAAACATCATATGTAAGTGATGTGTGTGTCTGGATGAGTGTCCGTCTGTGTGCCGAAAACAAATGTATGGTGCGTCGCCTAGGCTTCGCTCATTACGATAGATTTCGATTGCTTGTCGCCATTCGTCATCTGTCAAAACTCGGTCGGCGGTTTCGGGTGAAAACACGATGTGCCGAACCGGGTCTGTGATGTTTTTGTTCAAAGTCTTCCAGGCCTCCAGCTCATTTTTGATGCCGTCCAAATCTGTGCCGGCTAAGTTGCTGTCGAGCGGCGTTAAGTGTTCGCCGTGTTTGAGTTGCGAACAATAATTGACGGTGTGCACGATACGATTTTGCGCCGCTGTCGCTGCGCTCACGCCTGATTTACGTTTGCCGCCGACACTTTTTATGATCATGATTCAGGCACTCTTCGTTAAAATTTCGGCTCGCAATTTGCGCAAAAGTGATTCGCAGACGCGTGTATTTTTGTAGATAGTTTCAAGATCGGATCGACTCATTTCGAGCGGTTTTACTCGATTAAGATGGGCTGCGATCTGGTTCAAATTCGACTGAAGTGGTTGTAATTTCACGTAAGCCTGCGACGCGGAAACGTCCAGGCCAGCGTGAATCTTCTCCGGCAATCGTTCATGCAAAACGAGCAAGCGAACGGCCTCGCTGCGCGTGTATCCGGACTGAGTTAAACGATGGTCCAGTGTTTTTAGTTCATTAGCCGATAGCCGAACTTTCAAAAATTTGTCTCGCGGCATGTCCGATTTTGGCCGCCCGCCGCGCCTGTTTTTTTCACCACTCTTTGCCGGCATATTGTTCACCTACTTTTTTGTTTTCTAAGGTTGCTTCAGGTTCAGATTCAGCGGGCGCTCGTTTCGATGTGTTTGAGAAGTGCCAGGGCAAGTACATGCAAAAAAAGATGAAAATTGTCAGTGTTATGTCGTCAACGTTCGTTCCGATTTGCGTGATCAGTGTTTGATATAGATGCTCAAAATAGATCGGTTTGTAAAAATAAGGAGATGCTATCGATGCTGCGCCGATGCAAAACTTTATGAAGTCATTGAGCTTGTTCATCTTTGTTTCCCTATTTCATTCTCGGACGGTCAGCATGCAGGGGCGCGTTTCCGAACTTTTTTTCGGTGTGATGTGCCCCGGTTTTGCTGTTGTGCGCGGGCGGATTCATGTCCATGTCGATCCGACTTTCTTGAGTTTGTGCGTCTTCATTCGCTCGTTGAATTTGCGTTCTGACTTGATTTAGATCCGCTCTCCATTTTTCAAAATCGGGATTATTGAGAACCTTTTCGCGGCCAAAGATGCTGCGTTGAATGATCGTTTTGGGCGGCTTTGATTCTTTCAAGATCTGAATATTTCGCCGGCCTTCATTTTCTTTTCTCAAGTCGCTTTCGAGAATTTTGTGTTTTTCGTCGTGTTGCTTATCGGGCTCATAATCAGTGTGCGGCCCGTGCTTCGTCCACTCGCCCCATCTTCCGGCTTCTTCATCAAATTTGCATGACGAAACTAGCTGATCGTTCTGATAAATTTCAATTTGATCAACATCAGTTCCCTGGTTTCGCAAATTTTTGAAGGCTTCGGACTGGGCTTGAACGAGCGTCAATGAGCGCAAATTTTGCATGTCACTGGCCGGCAAAGCGCCCGTTTTTTTTGCTTGTTCGTTGATGGTTTGAGATTTTTTGCGGACAACAACTTGAAATTGATCTTCAAATTCTTCCTCCGGCAAGTTCGTTGGAGGCGGCAAAATAGGGACTGCGCTGCCGGATTTTGATGCACCCTTTTTCTTCGTTATTGACGAGAAAATTTGCGGGGCTTGACCAGAGTTTTGAGTTTTAACGAAAGCCATGATTTTTCATCCTTGATGATTAACTAAGCTGGGTGTGTTTTGAAAAGGGAGCGAAGCGACCGTCTTTTTCGGGCCAGGGGCCGGGAAAAGCAGGCTGTTGTCGTGGCAACGACAACACCGCCTGCGTATTAACCAGAAAAGCCCGCTGTACCGGCGGGTGCTGTAGATTGTGAATTGATCAGTTTAGGGGTGGGTTTGTGACCGAATTCTGCTGCCCACTCCTTGATCAAAATTTGGTCACGTTTACTTAGTTGGCTGATAAATTGATCAGTTAGAAGGCTGGTTAAAGCGCGAGGATTTTTCGTGACAATAACGGCCAATACCCGCGCTACTGCTGAGTTTCGCGCCGCTTGTCGTTCTTTAATTTGCACTTCAAGTTGCTTTTGCTTCTGTTGAAGTTTTGCAAGTTTTTCGGTCAGATTCATGGTGTTGTTTCCTGTGAAATGGACTATATAAATCTAATTGATATTCTTATTATTTATATAAAAACTATTTATGTCCAGCCGGAAACGGGCAGACGGGCGCAAGCGGGTGGGCGCGGGCTGTGCTAGACCCGCGCCGGGCCGGCGCTACACTAATTTTTGAAATTTTGACTGAACGGTTAATCTAAGAAACCGGTCAATTTCATCCAGGCGGGTGGTGAAAAGCGGGCGAAATCGAATGTTTGTGTGTCGATTTGATTTGCTCGATGCTCATGATTGAGAGCGACGCGGTGTGAGCTTCATTGAGTCGAAGTCGTTCTTCAAGTGTGATCTGTTTAAACCCAGTGTTGGTGCGGCTTTCGGGACGCGAAGCGGCCCCTCGGCCATGTATCAATAACTGTAACTCGATGGTGGATTTTTGCTTTTTCTCTTCGATTTCTTTCTCTTTTTGGGCTCTTTTTGAAGCGAGCTTGGACGCTCTTAATTCAGCACTCGCATTCTCGTCTCTCTCCCAAAATCTCATTCTTTTGTCGCGCCCGATATGAACCGTTCCGGCTTGATCGACTCGGTACAACATTTGATGCTTCCCGGGTTTTGCGGGCTCATTAAACTGATTAAGTTTGCGTTTTTTTCGTTTGATGGATGGCTCTAATAATTCTTCATCTTGATCATCAATGTCAGAGTTTTGATCATTGTCAGCATCGTTGTCGAACTTGCTTGTGTTGCTGAATGAGCCTGCTGTGATCATTCTGTCTAATGTGTACTGATCATATGATTCGCGAGTGATTTCGCCGTTTTCGTCCGCATAATCGGCAAGTGTTTTGTATTGAACATCGAAGAAGTCGGACTGAAAATAAAGCGGCTTGTACTCTATGCCGACACTAGTCAAATAATTGATCATGTGTTCAACACAGCATGATTTGTGATCAAAATATTTTCGCGGGGTTGAGTCATCGATTTGGCCGAATTGTGTTTTCGGATACGGCTCGATTTTGTCAGTTTCGGGATCGAGTCCATGGGCAAAATACCATGCCGGTTGGAGCTCAGCGGGTAGAAAATCTGGGTCTTTGCATGCCCGAAGCCAGCGCCAGTTTCCGATCGACTGCTTGCTAGTATTAAACGATCGCACGCCGATTTTGCGAGCAAAAAGTGCTTCAGCGGACGGCTTGTCTTCATCGCCGCCAATGTTTTTGAGCGGGTATCTTAACATCTTCATTACATATCGAATCGCCCCGTTTTCTTTTTTAAACGGTTGAAGATCTACTCTATGCTTTTTTGCGCCGGCTTCAAGTTCTTCGTCTGTGAGCATTATATTTCCGTCGCGCTCATACAAAAAAATTGAGAAAATGAGCTTGCGCACTTGATCATATAAGTCTGCTGGGACATAGAGTACAGAGTGCCAATGCGGTGTTGCGTCAGTGTGCCCTTCTGTTGCAGAAAAAAAGTCCCAGTGACTTTTATCGTATCCATTTTTTTTGAGTAATTTTGCTAGATTTGCACGAAAAAGCACCCATCGTTTTTGCTTCCATTTCGCGCCGTCAATGGGTGTCAATGTCGGATCAAAATTCTTGTTTGCAACACTCCATTTTTTACGCCCATTTCCGACCGTTTTCATTGAGTGAAAGCGTGATGGGAGTGTAATAGTCATCAAGAAACCGATCAGACCTCTTTTGTGCGCAAGCTCACATTGCGCACGCGTGCGCAGCTCACGCTCTTTTAGTTGATGAAGTTGTTGGACTTTAGTTATTTCATCAAGCGTCTTTGAGTCTGCGCCGGACCTGATGATTGTTGTGCTCAGCCAGTCCTTTGTCATTTTTATTTGCTCATGCGCACGTTGAACAACGTGAAACGGAAGATATTGAGAACGTGTTTTTGTCGGGTCATATTCCATGTGCCCCAGCCCGACAGTACCGAGAATTCGGGCTGCTTGGATGTTAGACATTGTTAGCTTCTTGTTGATACGTCGCAGCCAGAATTTCGATTGTTGAGCGCGCAAAAACATTCCGTCGTGATCAACATCTTTTGCGGGCGCCCAGCCAAGCTTAGACGCTAGAATTGATTTTTTTTGGTTAGCGTATTCGTTTGCTAGCTCAAGTTGCCCGGCAGATCTCAGTTTTTTAAATTTGATGTAGTGTAGTGAGAATTTGTCGGCTTGTTCTGTTGCGTATTCACGAACATCAAAGTAGTCAGAATCAAGAGAAAGCGGAAGCTTTTTATGTGCTTCGTAAACAGCTTTATCGATTCGATTTTTGCTGTGTGCGTACGTTGTGTATTGATCTGCTAGAAAAACTTGTTTGAGCTTTGTTTTTGTTGATTCAAGTTCGGTTGCTGGTTCTCCGACGCCCAGAATTTTGTTGATGGCCTGGTCGATTAAGTGCGTTGCGGGCTCTACGTAATCAGCCGGCAGGTGATCTACTCGACATTCTGAAAGTGCTGCTTCGCGCAGCCTCGCGCGTCGTGTTTCGACTGCTTTTTTAACGTCGCCGAAAAAATCTTCGGACTCAAGCGGCGCATTACGAGCTCCGGAAAGTTTGCCGGTTTTGATCGAATACTCGCCCCAGCTGTGGAAGCCGGCTGGCGGTTCAATGCTTAATGTCTGACAGTTTTTTTGTTGTAATTTTTTTGCATTATCTATGCGCGCATGAAATTTTCTTGCATCAGCGTGAGTGTTCGTGTACGATTCAATTACAGTCATGAAAGTCTCTTTTCATTGAATGTCAGCCAGGTCAAAAGCTGAATGCTCCTAGAACCCCTGCCGCCAAGCAGGGGTTTTTTTTATGCGAAAAATGTTGCGTCGGCGTCTTGAATAAACATATTTTGTTCAAGGACACGAAGCTTTCGGTCTGCGACCCATCGAGCCGCTTGCTCAGTTGTTAGAATGAGACAGGCGGCGCCTGGGCTTTGCCAGGTTGTTGATTTTGATTTTTTTGTTTCGCCCGTTGTTTTCCAGTTCGTTTTGCTGCCGCCCTGGGCGTTCAAGAAAAATGTATTTGCGTCAGTTTCGCTCACGTATAAAGACTCGGAGAATTTAGTCTCTTCTGTCCTGCCGCTTTCGAAAATTGCGAATAATCTGGCTCGTCGCAGCGATTCTGTGTTTTTTTTGTATGCACGTTGCTCTTGAGTGATCAGATTGTTAATGTTTCGATTGATAGTATTGTCTTTTTTGATCGTTTTTGTGCCTGTTTCAGCTAGTAGGTCTTTGATTATTTGATGCTTGTCTTGAACTACATCAGACTCATTCGCAACGCTCTCAGGCGATGCATATGCAAATGCAAAGGGTGAGCTGGGCAGGTGGCTTTCGATTAGCTTCGTTTTCATGATTAGCTCCGGCGCGCATCACATATTGAATATTTTCGGCAGATCGCGACGTGGCCGGCCAACGGGGCGTTTTGTTCTTTCTGTTCTTTCGATGCAGGGTTGTAGTGAAGACATGTTCTCGTACGCCCATTTTTCGACTTCTGCGAGAATGTAGCGAGGCCTGCTGTTGTTTATACTTATGCACGGGGGCAACCGGTTCGGCGGTACTAATTTTCGTTTTATCTTGTAACGCAAATTTGATAGTGTGCATGCTTGCATGCCGAGAAGCTCAGCGCATTCTTTGTTGTTGATTATTTTCATTTGATTCACCGTAGAATTTATTTTGTGTTTTTATTTTCTATTATCATTTGAAATTATCAAAGCCAGATCGAAGCATTCTTTAAAAAAAGTTATTTCAAAAAACCCCTGTTTTGAAATACGGATGTATTAAATACAATCAAAATCAATTTGAATGCGCTAAATAAAAAAATAGCCCTGAAAAACAGGGCTAATTCATTCAATTGGGAAAGCGCATTATTTTAATTATGCGTGCCGGTCATTGTTTCTGTCTGCTGCTCCTGCTTTGCTCGAGTAGCGTCACGCTTATAAAGTTGATGTACGACGCTAATGTCAACGTGCGTATATCGTTCGAGACTTTGTAGTGTTTTGTGTCCGCTCACTCTTTGAATTTGCTGAGTTGTCCAGCCTCGATCCGCCAGCCGGCTGCATGCTTCATGTCGCAAATCGTGCCAGCGAAAGTCCGGTATCTCTAGTTTTTCGCAGATAGTTTTCAAGAGTCTGTATGCATGATCGGGCAGTAGAGAGCCGAAAATCGGCTCGTCAAGCGCCGCGCCGATGCGCTGCGGCCCGCGCAGCTCTATCAAGATCTTGTGCAGCGTCGGCGACATAGGCACAAGTGCCGGAACGGCTTTATTTTCCGGGCCTTGACGCTGATCCGGCACAACAATCACTGACTCGTCGCCAGTGCTGCTCCAGCTGATCCAGCTCCAGCAGATTTCAAATAATTTGCCGCGCCGCATGGCGCATTCGATGGCTGCTGCATACGCTGCGCGTGCGTACAGCAGGCTTTGATGCGGCATTAAATCGATCTTGTTCCCGCCGGTTGCTGGAATGATTATTCGATAGTTCGGATCAGCCGCTTTGCGCGTGTGAGCGTATTTTTGAGCTTGCTCTAGCTGCTCAAATATAGATAGTATTTTTCGATGCTCGGCCGGTGTCAGGCGTCTATCTCTCTTATTTGAGTGCCCGACTTCTTGCAACGCTATGTCAACAATATTGTCGATCTGATAGCGCCACTTTTTTTTCATGTATCGAAAGAGTCTGCTCAAGATAGAGAGATCGTTTCGAATCGTTGATTCTGATACGTCATCGTCGCGTCTGGTGTTGATCCATCGTTCAAGTTTACTGACTCTCAAATCTATTAGTTTTGTTTGTCCGATGCTGCTCTTGACCCATGCATTTTTGCGACTTTTTTCGCGATGGTCATCAGTCTTCGCGTAGATTTTGCTTATTTTTTTGCGGCTTTCCGGCACTTTTGTTTCTTCGCATTCCTGCCACCATTTTTCAATGAGCTGCCCGATTGTGGCTTGCGGGTTGAAGATGCCGAGATTGTTTAGTTTTGCGGCTTCGACTTGTTTTTTTAGCTCAGCTTGAGCGTGCAAAGCTTGTGTTTTTGTATTAAAGACGCGAGTGACGCGGAGCGGCTTGTCGCCGCTCGTGCGGATTTCAGATGTGCGAAAGTCGAGTTTCCAGCCGCCGCTGGCGATGCGATAAATAGACATAAGAGTCCCTTTCCCCGGCCTGGGGAATGAAGTTAATTAAAACTTCCGGGAGCACTCCTTAGGTCGACAATCGAGCCATGCGATCTGCCACCTTTTTTGCCACTTAAACCCCGAAATTCGTCTAAGTTTCAGAAAAGGATTTTGTAGGGAAAAAGCCGGAAACCCTTGATATATAAGGCTTTCCGGCTTTTGAATCTTGGCTCCCCGAACTGGGTTCGAACCAGTGACCTGCGGATTAACAGTCCGTCGCTCTACCGACTGAGCTATCGGGGACCAGAGAAGCGAAACTATAGCATAAATTTTTTCTGTCGTGCAAGTAGGCCCGAACGCATTTTGCCCAAAGCCTAGGCACCGTGCTGGTGGGCGAGTCTCGCCCCGACAACTGTGCGGAAAGACCGACCGCTCACCCGGGAACAGAAAGATGTTCAATCAGAATTGCCACCCCGATACCAATCAGGATCACACCGCCGATGACACCCGCCCTGCGGCCTGCCATTCTCCCCAGCACGCGACCCAACATCACCCCAAGCGTTACCATGACCATGGTAGTCAGGCCGATGATGGCGGCCACCTCCAGAATATTTACCTCCAGAAAGGCCAGACTAACGCCGATTGCCATGGCATCAATACTTGTTGCAAAGCCTGTCATGGCCAGCACCCAGAACGAGTGCCTGCTTTTAGGTGGCGGCGCAGCGTCTTCGGGTTTACAGGCCGCGACAATCATGGCGATGCCCAGCCCGCACAACAGCACGAAAGCGATCCAGTGATCCCAACTGCGCACATACGGCGCTGCAACCGACCCCAGCGCCCAGCCTATCAACGGGGTGAGCGCCTCGATCACGCCAAAAATCAATCCCGTTTTGAGCGCCTCGGCGATGCGTGGTTTGTGCAAAGCTACGCCTTTGCCGACAGCTGCGGCAAAGGCGTCGGCTGACATGGCCAGCGCAATCAGAAGAATGGAGGGGAGATCCATGGTGCAAAATGTTCCTGGCCGGGCACGTTACCAAGACATGCCAAGCGCGCCCGAACACATAACGCTGGCATGTCTATGGTCTCGTCAGGCCACATGTTGGCTGCCGGCGCCACGGCATAAAGCAAACATGCCGAGAATGTTGACGCAAGCGCTTCCGGGCGGAAGCAGACTACTCCCCAAAAGACGGTGCGAGTATAGCATGGGGTATCTACATATACCGTTACAGCCTGCCGAGCAGAGCCGAGGCGTTTCGCATAGAATTACCCGACCAGGCTCTCTCACTTCTGGAATGCAGGATGAACCACTCAAATTTATACTTTCGCTCTTTCCTGCTGCTGCTCGCGCTTGTCAGTATCGCGTTTATCTGGGTGTTGCTGCCCTACTATGGCGCGATATTCTGGGGAGCCATCCTGGCAACGGTCTTTCATCCGCTGCACCGGCGCCTGCTGGAAAAACTCCGGGGCCGCCGCAATCTCGCTGCGCTGCTGACGCTGCTGATCGTGATCCTGATCGTTATTCTTCCCCTGATCGTGATCACGACATCGTTGCTGCAGGAAGGTGCCGCCATATACCAGCGCATGGACAAAGGCGAAATCAACTTCGGCAATTACTTCAACCAGATCGTGGGGATTTTCCCTCCGTGGGTGCACGATATGCTGGGCCGACTGGGGATAAACGATATATTCAGCCTGCGAGAAAAACTGGCGCAGGGCGCGCTGAAGGCGGGCCAGGTCGTCGCCTCACAGGCGGTCAATATCGGGCAGAATACATTTCAATTCCTGGTCAGCCTGGGCATCATGCTTTATCTGCTTTTTTTCCTGCTGCGCGATGGCGTCAATCTCGCCCGCAACAGCAAGCAGCTGATTCCCCTCAGCGATGACCATCAGCAGCATTTGTTCCGCAAGTTCACCACCGTCGTGCGCGCCACCGTCAAGGGCAATATCCTTGTCGCCATCACCCAGGGAGCGCTTGGCGGGCTGATGTTCTGGTTTCTCGGCATTCAGGGTGCACTACTGTGGGGCGTGCTGATGGCGTTCCTGTCATTGCTGCCAGCAGTCGGCGCGGCACTGATCTGGCTGCCTGTTGCAGTTTACTTTCTGGTTACCGGCGCAATCTGGCAGGGTGTCGTGCTGGTATTGTTCGGCGTGCTTGTGATCGGGCTGGTCGATAATATTCTGCGTCCGCTGCTGGTAGGCAAGGACACGAAAATCCCCGACTACGTGATCCTGATTTCAACCCTGGGCGGCCTGGCGGTATTCGGACTGAACGGCTTTGTCATCGGCCCGTTGTTTGCCGCGTTGTTCATCGCCTGCTGGGATTTGTTCCCCTCTGCCATCAAGATGAACACAGAAGCCTGACGCAATGGAGACAGGGCCAGCCTCTGGGCTGGCCCTTACACCGCCTTGAACAGAATCGCAATATTGATGGCAAGCGCCAGGCCCCATACCAGCGACCGCAGCACACCATAATCTGCAATATAGATAGCGATATAGGCGATACGCACAGCGATCCAGGCCGCCACCAGCGTAGTCAGTGCGGCGGGTTCCACCTGCGCGTACAAGGCAAACAGCACCGCTGCATAAAAGAAAGGCAGGCCCTCCAAAAGGTTGGACTGAGCCGCATTGGCCCGCGATCGCCAGCCTTCCTGCTTTGCCAGCCATTCCCGCGGGGCATTGTTGTCAAAGCCCTTGCCGCCGGCCTTGGCGGCAATCACGGCGAAATACGGCAGCAATGCCGCAACGAGCAACAGTATGGCCAATGTTTTCATAACAGCTCCCAAACGGTGTGATAGGCCTGAAGTCGCAAAACTCCATAGTACTAGATGCGAACGCTGCCAGTTACGGCGAACCGCCAGATCAGGGCTCGATGGGTGGCAGGTCTGACGCAAGAATCTTCAGGCCGGCACGCAACGCCTCGTCATAGCGTCTACGTTCTGCCGCAATCGTGGCGGGTGTCCAGGCGTAAAATCCCTGACCGGACTTCATGCCGATTGTGCCTAGTCGAGGTTTGTCTGCCAACACAGGAGGCGGCTCGGCAATGTTGGACAATGACGGATAAATGGTTGCCGCAGCTGCTGCGTGAACGTCCAGCCCGGCATGCTCCTTCTGCATGACTGGGCCCGCCGCCAGATAACGGAAGCCAAAACCAAAACGCACGGCGTTATCGATGTCTTCTGGCGTCACAATGCCCTGCTCTATCATGGAAAACGCCTCCCGCGCCAAGGCATGCTGAAGACGATTGCCGACAAACCCGGGCACATCCTTGCGCACGACAATGGGCACCGAGCCGCAGCGACGCATGAAATCCGCCAGCCCCTGCGCCCGAGCCGGATCAGTATCCGGCCCCAGCACCACCTCAACCAGCGGCACAATATGCGCCGGCATGAAGAAATGCAGGCCTATCATGCGGTTTCGCGTAGGCAGGCCTTCGGCGATCTGGCTGATCGGAAAGCTGGAACTGTTGCTGGCCAGCAGCGCATGCGCAGGCGCCTTGTCAGCGAGCGCAGCGAACAGCTCACGCTTGAGCGCCAATTGCTCAGGGATACATTCGATCATCAAATCGATGTCGCGCCAGTCTATATCGTCTGCGGCCTGAACCACTTGCAGCAAGCTGATGTTGCCGCCCTTACCCAGCATCTCGAGGTTTCCGGCAATCTTTTCACGTATCGCCTCATGTGCCTCGATCCGTGTTTCAAGAACATATACATGGCAATGCGCGCGCAGCAGTACCACGGCCACGTCCGCGCCCATGGTCCCTCCCCCCACGATAACGGCATGGCAAGTGGATGGTGCGCCCAGAATAGTGTGTTGTGTCATAAGAAAGATGAATTCAGAAGATAAACGATTGAGAAACTGATGGCGGCTGGCGGCAACGCGTTCAGGAGGCGGTTTTGCGGTCAGGCAGGTCGCGCTTGAAATGATGCTGATTGATGGCCAGATATTCGTCTCGCGCCGGTCGGATGTGCTCGCGACATAGTGTGACGAGTGCTTCGCGGCGCCCTTGCTCGAGCGCATCGATAATGGCGCGATGTTCGTGACGCGAACGCGCCTGCGCAGCGGCGGAACGCGCAGACGCGGAACGAACGGCATGGGTCTGGGTGAAATGATACCGAATCGCCGCCACCATCACCCTGTTCGGACACAGGTCGAACAACGCTGCATGAAAGGCCATATTGGTCTTGAAAATCAGACGCGGGTTATTGTCTATCACGGCCTGATCATGCGCAGCCTGCAGCGCCCTGAGGCGCGCAACATCTTCCGGTGCGGCGGGGCAAGCCATGCGGCGGGCGGCTTCGCCTTCCAGCAGATCCCGCATATCGTAGAGATCCTCGAGCTCCGCATAATCATACGACCGCACCACTGCGCCGATATTCTTGCGACGCTCTACGATGCCCAGTTTCACAAGCTCGTTCAATGCCGCGCGGATGACGTGCCGTTTTACCTTGAAACGCCTCATCAAGTCGTCTTCGACCAGCCTCTCCCTGGGATGCAGAAATCCCAGAACAATATCCTCTTCGATTTCACTGACCACCAGTGAAAGCGCGGCATCGACAGATAAGGTTGCAGATGCAGTCATGGCTTGATGTCAGATTTTTCAGGGATGGTGCCATTGCGGGCTTGCGGCATCAGAAAATCAAAATCCACACCCTCGCCGGCTTGTGTCACAGAATCCAGATACAGTTTTTGATAGCCGCGTTCTGCCGTTGGCCGCACGATGTCAAGCTCAGCTTTTCTGCGCTGGATTTCATCATCCGACAGCATCACTTGCAGACGGCGCTCCCTGACACTCAATTTGATCCGATCGCCTGTGCGCACCACCGCCAACGGGCCGCCGATGGCGGCCTCGGGGGCAATGTGCAACACAATCGTGCCCGCCGCAGTGCCGCTCATGCGACCATCGGAAATCCGAACCATGTCTTTCACGCCTTGCCGCGCCAACTTCTTGGGAATGGGGATATAGCCGGCTTCGGGCATGCCTGGCGCCCCGGTGGGACCAATGTTCTTGAGCACCAACACATCCTCTGCCTGGACATCCAGGTCGTCACTGTCCAGACGCCGCGCCATGTCTTCGGCGCTCTCGAAAACGACCGCCCTGCCTTCGTGCTCCATCAAGTCGGGATGCGCTGCAGACTGCTTGATAATGGCAAAATCCGGCGCCAGATTCCCCTGGAGTACGGCGATTCCACCTTGCGGATATAAAGGCGCGCTCAAGGGTCGAATGACCTGCTGTGGGAAGCTGACGTGCTTACCGTCGAGTTCGTCACCCAGTGAGCGGCCAGAGACCGTCAGCGCGTCCAAGTGCAACAATGGCCGCAATTCGCGCAATAGCGTCGGCATACCGCCTGCCTTGTGAAAATCTTCCATGTAATGTTGACCTGATGGCTTCAGATCGATCAAGACGGGTGTTTGGCGGCTGAAGGCATCCACGCGCGCCAGATCGACCTTGAATCCCAAGCGGCCGGCAATGGCCGTGAGATGAATAATGCCATTGGTCGAGCCGCCGATGGCAAGCAGTACACGCAAGGCATTCTCGAATGCCTTTTCGGTCATGATGCGGTCGGGCGTGAGGCCTGTGCGTGCCATCTGCACCGCGGTTGCACCTGTTTGCTCTGCAACGCGCGCGCGATCAGCCGTCACGGCGGGCGGCGTCGCGCCCCCGAATACCATCATGCCCAATGCCTCGGTGAGGCATGCCATGGTGCTGGCCGTTCCCATGACCGAACAAGTGCCTACGCTGGCCACCAGTTGATTGTTGACGTCGCTAATTTCCTGATCATCGATTTGGCTGGCGCGATAATCGCCCCAATACCGCCTGCAATCCGTACAGGCGCCGACACGAACACCGCGGTGAGACCCGGTGAGCATAGAACCCGTCACCAACTGGATTGCCGGAACACCCGCCGACGCGGCGCCCATCAATTGAGCCGGCACGGTTTTGTCGCAGCCGCCGATCAGCACCACACCATCCATGGGCTGTGCCCGCACCATCTCTTCGGTGTCCATGGACATCAAGTTGCGCAAGTACATGCTGGTGGGGTGCGAAAAGCTTTCGTGTATGGATATGGTTGGAAAGTCCATAGGCAAACCGCCAGCCATCAATACGCCGCGCTTGACGGCCTCGATCAACTGCGGCGCATTGCCGTGACATGGATTGTAGGCACTGCCGGTATTCACAATACCGATGACCGGCCGGTTCAGGGCGTCGTCTGTATAGCCGGCGCCTTTGATAAAAGCCTTGCGCAGAAACAGCGAGAAATCCGTATCGCCGTAATTGGTCAGGCCTTTGCCAAGCCCGTTCATGGCCTCGCTGCCGGGTGGCCGTTGTGTTTTGGACGCCATTTTGATACATTGCCTTTTAGATTATTAATAATATTATTAATCATTGATCCGGCGTTAGCAAGCACCTCAATCCCACACCAGCGCCTTGCCCGATGCCAACGTACAACACCCAAGGAGACCAAACTCATGCTATTAAGCAAAACCGCGCTGTCCTGCAGAATTGCCTTTACGTGCCTGCTCACCGGCGCCGCCCTTGTGGGGCCGATTGCCCAGGCGCAGTACCCTGAACAACCCATCAAGCTGCTGGTGCCCTATCCTCCAGGCGGCGCCACGGACGTCATAGGCCGAGTCGTTGGCCAGGCGCTTGCCGAGCGGCTGAATACAACGGTTGTTGTCGAAAACAAGAGCGGCGCATCGGGCAGTATTGGCGCGGCCGATGTAGCCAAGTCAAAACCGGATGGCTACACCATTTTGCTGGGCGCGCTGACCAGTCACTCGATCTACCAGAATCTTTATGCAAAGAATGCCACGTATGATTTGAACAAGGATTTCTCACCGGTCGCGATCGTGGGCAGAGTGCCGCTGGTTTTTGTCACGCATCCATCCGTTCAGGCCGATTCGCTTTCGGCCCTGATCGCCGCCGCCAAGAAGAGCCCTGGCAAGTATTCCATGGCCTCGGCAGGCAATGGCTCTCCTCAGCAAATGGCCAGCGCTCTGTTCGGCATCACGGCGGATGTGGATTTCATTTCGGTGCCTTATCGAGGCAGCGGGCCAGCCATGACCGATCTAGTGGGCGGACAGGTCAACAGCATGATAGAAACCGTGCCCGCCGCGCAGTCATTCATTAAATCTGGCGCGCTCAACGCACTGGCCGTGACGTCGGCCGCCCGCGCGCCTACCCTGCCCGATGTGCCCACCGCCAAGGAAGCGGGCCTGGACAATTTCGAAGTGAGTTCGATGTTCGGCGTCCTCGCGCCGGCAGGCACCCCGCCGGAGCGCATCAATGTACTGGCGGAAGCGGTGGAAAATAGCCTGCAGGACAAGTCCATACAGGATTCACTCTTAGCGCAAGGCGTTGTTGTCGGCTATGAGAACCCCGAGCAAGCCGGCAAGACGATCAGCGCCGAAATCCAGAAATGGCATGACGTCATCGAAAAGGCCAATATTGAGGAGCCGGCCGGCTAGCGCTGTCTGCCGTCAAAAATATGTATAATAGCGGCCTTGATCAAAGACCCAATGCAATGCGGGTTCATCAAGGCCGATGTAGCTCAGTTGGTAGAGCAGCTCATTCGTAATGAGAAGGTCGAGGGTTCGACTCCTTTCATCGGCACCAGAATATCCAATCAAAACAACGCATCACACTGTAAGGTGTAATGCGTTGTTTTGCGTTATTAAGGACTCTACCTCATTATCGGGGGGATCCGCATTCACTAGACACGGTGGCTCTACTCCGTTCCAACCGCATAAGCACACGCTAGCCAGCCCTTGGCAAGAACTGGTCGTCATAACGTGGCAACGAAGAACAATATAGCAACTATAGTTGACATACAACCAAATAGCAACTATAGTTGACACATGATTGAGCTGATCAAGACCAACCTGTTTGACCGCTGGTTGATCGACTTACGCGACCGCAGGGCTCGCGCAAAGATAGAAACCCGCATCCGTAGATTAAGCTTGGGGAACCCTGGCGATGTGAAGCCAGTGGGCGAAGGGATATCTGAAATACGAATCGACTATGGCCCCGGATACCGCGTGTACTACATGCAGCGCGGCCCCGTAGTGGTGGTGCTGCTATGTGGTGGCGATAAGGGAAGCCAGAGCAAAGACATAGCCCTGGCCAAGACCATTGCAGCGCAATGGAAGGAGTAACAACGATGGACATTAAATTCAGTCGATATGACACGGTTGACTACCTCACGACCGAGGAAGACATAGCCGCCTATCTTGACGCTGTGGTGGAAGAAGGCGAACCAGCACTCATTGCGGCGGCACTAGGCGACGTGGCCCGTGCCCGCAACCTTAGCCAGCTTGCCCGCGACGTGGGCATGAGTCGTCAAGGGCTGGACAAGGCGCTTTCGGGAGAGGGGAATCCTAGCCTTTCAACAGTTGTAAAGGTTGCCCATGTACTGGGCTTGCAGCTTTCATTCAAGCCTATCCAAGTAGATCATGAGTCTTCCGAAGCGGTAGCAGGGTAAGCGCCAACGGAATGCAGAGCTCAACGTGCCGTACCATAGTGTCAGAAACTGGTTACGGAGCGCATCAGGCCCGAGCCTGCGACGTCATCGGCTTGAGTCCACGCACGCTGCAACGGCGTCACCACGCACCCTGAATATTCGGCTATCATCATCACCTCGAGGCCTTGCTCGTCGTCCTCGTCTCGTTTCTGGTCATATTTTTTTCAGTGGTAAAGCCCACCCCTTTCAATACACGAGTTAGAGAAAGTTCTTTGGTAGCGTTCCTTTTGGAGGCACAACTTCAAGCTTCGCATTCGTAATGAGAAGGTCGAGGGTTCGACTCCTTTCATCGGCACCAGCACTATTTCTGAATCACCACCAGCCAGAACGGCGCAACTTTTTGGATGCGGCCCGGTTCAGGTCCTTCGCTTCCTGCTCTGCGAACTCTTCCTCTCCCGGCTCATACGATCCCTCATGCATGCAACTGCTGGGGCTCATCTGGCACTGGATACTGCGATTCGAACTCCCTCCTCCAGCCGACGAGCACGCGGAAATGGCTGCGACAAGAAACAGCAATGAGGCGCATCGGCCCAACATTTGAACGGACATATTTCCTATACCTACAGAGTTTGCTACACCCCTTTTTATAACAGACTCTTGTAGAAACCACCGCCTGCCTTATCTCTGCCGCGTGAGCGAATTCCATATTCCATGGATTATGCTGTAGTTGGCCAAATACTGGCATGCTACTTCCGCCAGCCCGAAGCCAACCGCCAATCCAATAAAAAAACCGTACATCGCGACCTGCCTCTGTGTGTATGCATGTGGTCGGATATTAGAGGGTCATGAGAATAATTAGTTGCAAACTTGATATTAGTTGACAATTAAACTTTAAAGCTTGGTCAAGCTCAACATCTGAAAGCACAGCCGGATCCCATGCCCTGGTGATTTCCGACGCGGTTGCCGCATACAAGGAACTTAATAAAAACAAGAAAGGGTTGACATACGTCAATAACTTTATGTAATAAGCATATAAGATTCAGATAAATACGGCTAAGCTGAGGCGCCATACAAAAGTTATGCCTGAACAGTTGCCCGGGCAATAGGCTTGGCCTACCAAATGACAAGCGGGGAAGGAATGGATAGCTACTCACCACATTACTTTACTGGTGCGTCTATCGATGCACGCAAGTTGGTGGTATCAGCCTTGGCTACGGGCTACAACGTTACACTGTTCGATGGCAGGAGGGACGCGCTTGCACACAGCACAGATGCCGACGCTATCATGGCCATGCTCAATGCCGCGAACGAATGTGATCTGCAAATCTACAAAGCAGAAAATTGCGCTCAATTCTTTGTCGGGTTTATCACGCTGGCCTCGGCCAATGGCCGCAGATACATTGCCGATTACTCCAAGGTTCGAGACATTAAAGCGCTGATCGCTCCCTACGACTCGACCTAGTCTGCACGCAACGGTAGCGGCCATGACACAGCACCGCTGCCGATGGGCGGGTAATTCTCACGCACGACCCAGTCGAGCACGGTAAGCTAACCTTTGAAGAGACTCAAGCAGCTACCCGCCGGCAGCCCGGGCCCGAAATTGCGCTGCGCCCGCCATTTTGCGGGCTGACCTGTATCTGTGTCCCGATACGCTCCTTGAGCGCGGCAACGTGAGAAATCACGCCGATCAGCTTGCCCGCCTGTTGCAGACTGGAAAGCGTTGTCAATGCTGTATCCAGCGCATCTTCATCCAGCGTACCAAAGCCTTCATCCAGGAATAGCGAATCGACACGCACGTTTCGGCTGGCCATATGAGACAGACCCAGCGCAAGCGCCAGACTGACGATAAAGCTCTCACCGCCGGACAGATTGATGGTGGAACGAACTTCGCCCGCCTGGTAGTTGTCCATCACATTGAGATCCAGTGGATGTGTCTCATCGCGCACAAGCAGGTAGCGATCGGTCATTTCCTGCAATTGTCTGTTTGCA
Source organism: Allopusillimonas ginsengisoli (assembly GCF_004153455.1). Classification (GTDB taxonomy): domain Bacteria; phylum Pseudomonadota; class Gammaproteobacteria; order Burkholderiales; family Burkholderiaceae_B; genus Allopusillimonas; species Allopusillimonas ginsengisoli. The sequence goes on from NZ_SDQE01000001.1 coordinate 121,358, forward strand.
TGGGCCACCATCATTTCGAAGGTCAGACCTTGGGCGAAATTGCGAAACTTCTTGCCGTCCGCAGAGCCGATGAGTTCGTGCAACTGATTCCAGCGCGCACATTCGCGCTGCTGCGCCTCAAGAGTCCCGATGCGCTCCTGCTGAGTTTGCCGCAGCCTGCGGTTGTCTTCGAGCCGGTTGTGCAAACCCGCGATTTCCAGCGTTAACGCTTGCTGCGCAGCACGCAGCTGTTCGGCCTTGCCCAGCAGTTCATCCCGGGGTCTGTCGGTCAGCTGCAGCTGTCGCACTTGCACAAGAAGTGTCTGGCTGTCTTGCGCCCTTGTAGCAAGCGCGGCATGTTCGCTGTCCAACCGGCCGGCCTGTTGCTCCAGGCTGCGGCGCTCTGCTTCTGGAAGGCGGGCAGCGTTGAATTGCGCTTCGTCCTGAAAGCCAGACGACGTCAGGCGCAAGAGAAATGCCGGCGTTTCCAGGGCAATGCGCGATGACCTCGCTGCAAGCGTCGATTCAAGCTCCTGTAGTTTGGCCTGAAAAGCGTGCATCGTACGTTCGCCGGCTTCGTGAGCAGTGCGTGCCTGCTCATGGCGCTGCACAGCGAGGCGCAATGCTTCTGCCAGGCGGCCTTCTTCGCTTTCTGGGCGTTGCTCACCAAACAGCGTCTGGCGAGACTGCACCAGCGCATCACGCTGTTGCGCCAACTCGGCGCGCTGTGTACGACGTGTAGCCTGTTCTTGCTCAAGGCGCTGGATTTGATGGGCCTGCTGCTGAATGCGAGCGTCAAGCAAGGCGATATCCCGCTCAAGCAATAAACGAAGTTGCTGTCTCGCCAACCATGTGGATCGTCGATCTGCCAGCTTGCCCTGCACATCAGCCAGCTCATCCTGCGCCAGCCTCGCCCAGCCAAACGGACCCAGCACCGTACGCAGCGCCTCAAGCATGTCCTCTCTCTGCGCATCGATACTCGCAGCGTCCTGTTGCAGGCGATCGCGTTGTTGCGCGGCGCTCTCTTGCTGAAACCTGGCTTCCTGTCGCTCGCTGCCCGCCTTTGCCAATGTCTCGCGCGCCTGTTCGGCAGCAGTGCGCAGGCCCGCCATGCCCTGCTCAAGACGCTCCGCTTCGTGTACTTGTTTCTGTACCGCCGCGGCGGCGTTCTTGGCATCTTCAAGCAACTGAGCGAGCCCATCCATCGTAATTCCATCGGCCGAAGCGTCTTTATCGTGCTCAAGCGCCCGCCACGCGTCTTGCCAGCGTTTCAGCTCGGCTGTTTCATGCGTAATACGCGCTGTATCGGCCTGATGTTTGGCGCGCGCCTGCTGCATGTCTTTGCGTAGCTCGGTCAAACGTATTGTTGCTGCGGTAAGTGCGGCGCGTGCCGCCCGGAGCGCCTCGCGGGTCTGGGCGAGTTGTTGACGGGTCTCATCAGGCAATGGTGCGATTCTATCGGCGTACGGATGCTCACGCGCGCCACATAAAGGACACGGCTCGCCATCGTGCAAGTGCTGTCGGGCATCTTCCAGCGATGCGATACGCAACAACAAATCCAGTTGGGTCTGCAAGAGTCGCTCTTCGTTCTCAAGCTGCTGTTGATTGGCGTGTGCGGCTTCGGCTTCGCCGGACGCCTGCTGGATGGCCTCATTCAGCAGGCGTATCTGTGCATCGCATTGAACCAGTCCAGTCGATATTTCATCGAGGTGGCGCAGCGCAGCGCCTGCCTTGTCGAGGATATCGGTACGCTGTTGAAATTCGGCCAGCCGCTTGCGCAGTGTCACCAGATCGACACCTTGCAAAACAGTGTGCTGAGCCTGCTGTGCCTCCTGCAACAATCGTTGGTGCCGGGCGAAATCGGACTCGCATTGCTGATACCGTTGCTGCTGCCGCCTATAGGTCTGTTCGCAGGCCGATGCGTGCGCCGAGGCGACCTTCAGTTGATCCTGCTTTGCCTTGCATTGCTGTTGGATAGCCTGCAATGCACTCAACTGTCCTTCTATGCCGGCAAGCTGTGTCACCAGCGCTTCATCTACCTGATTTGCTTCCTGCCAGGCGCGTTCCGCATCCAGAGACCGCTTCTTGCCTGACAGCGCTGTCGTATCATCGCCCTGCTTCCGCATGAGCGCCGACAGGCTTTCGGATTCCACCGCAATCACCTTATCAGCCGTCGCCAGCGGCTGCGTTTTCTCGCGTATAAGCAGATCGAGCTCACGCACCTGACGCAACAAGGGCTGGGCACTGTCATACTCCGCACGCCGCAAGTCCACGGCCTGTGCGGCGGCCATCAGCCTCGTTGCCGTCTCATCGCAGGCCTGCTTCAAAGCCGGCATACGCCTGCCACCCTCTTCCAGGCTACGCCTGTCCGCTTCCTGTTCCTGGCGCAATAGCGCCAATCTCGAATGATCCGCCTCGAGTTCCAGGGCACTGAGCGCGCGGGCAAGCTTGTCCCTCGCTGGCGCGAAGCTTGCCATGCGCATTTTCACGGCCTGCTGCTGTTGATCGATGCTCGCCAGTGTCTGCTCGATCTTTTCGATATTATTCAGCCAGTCCACAGCCCCGGTCTGCTTTTCGATCTCCGTCTGAAGCGTGGCATGGTGGCCCGACTTCTCTTGCAGGCTGGCCTGTAACGCGGCTTCCTGTCCGGCATCAAGAAGCTGCATGCCGGCCAGCTCCGCCAACAGCACCTCTTGTTTGCGCTGCGCTTCGGCCCGCCGTTCATGTACGCGCATGGAGATCAGGCTGTAGATCTCTGTACCCGTGATTTGCTCAAGAATGGGTGCGCGCTCATCAGGCGACGCCTGCAGAAAAGCAGCGAACCCGCCCTGAGCAAGCAGCATGGAGCGGGTAAACCGATCGAAATCCATGCCGGTCGTCTTTTCTATTACACCGGCTACTGCCCTGATTTTGTTTTCGACAATCTGCCCGGAATCTGCGTCGGCGATTTCGTGCCGTGGCTGTTGCAATGCCCCATCAGCCCGCTTGCGCGCGCGATGCTGGCTCCAGTGACAGCGATAGCGCCCCAGTGTCGTTTCAAACGTCACTTCCGCAAAACACTCGGAGGTCTGGCGCGACATGATTTCATTGTCGCTCTGCGTGACTTTGCTCAAGCGCGGCGTGCGCCCGTGCAGCGCCAGGCAAATCGCATCGAGGATTGTCGACTTGCCCGCACCTGTGGGGCCAGTGATGGCAAAGATACCGCCCGACACGTAATCAGGGTGAGTGAAGTCAATCTCCCATTCACCGACCAGTGAATTCAGGTTCTTGAATCGTACTTGCAGTATACGCATCTGTCTGCCGCCTACTCCGCTCGCGTGTCTTCTTCAAGCACTGATATCACGACTTCACGATAACTGTCTCTCAGCGCGAGTTGCTGTGCCAGCGGTACCTTGTGGGCGGCCAGGCATCGTTCAAAAACTTCATCGGGCGCCAGGTCATCGAGCGTTTCATCTTCATGCAGGGATTCCAGAACACGTTCCATGACGCGGTTATTACGCACCCGCAATATCTCTATCTGAGTGCCCGCTACGGCTGTATCCAGCTGCTTGCGCAGGTCTGTAGCGAGGTCCGCGCCTTCGTAGACGATCTCGACCCAGGCCATAGACTGTTCCGCTCCCAATACCTGCAAGGCAGCAGCGATGTCAGCCCAGTCCCCTTTTATTCGCGCCAGCGGCTGGAATACAGGAACATCCAGTAGTGCAACCTCGACGGCAGGCCGGCCATGCCTCGATTCAACATGCCCGGAAGGCGAGATGACCTGCCTGTCATCCGATCCGGCGATATCGTGACCAGCGCCAGCGGCACTGTCTGCGCTCAAGCTGACCAAACACACGCTTTTGGCCTGCGCGGCCTCGCCAAAACCCATGGCCAGCGGCGATCCGCAATAACGTATGGTGTCTGACCCACCCACTTTCTGCGGCACATGCAGATGCCCTAGCGCAAGATAATCAAAGCTATCGGGAAACATGTTTGCCGCAACATGCGCCAGTGAACCAACATACAGTTCGCGCACGCCATCGCCCTCCAGTGTTTTCCCGCCCGCGGTAAAAAGATGGCCCATGCCTACCACGGGCAAGCGGCGGTCCAGGCGCTGCCGCTTAGCCTCCGCCTGTGCAGCCACTTGCGCGTAGTGCCTGCGTATGCCTTCCAGCAGCTTGCGCTCTTTGTCTTCGACGCTTTCGCCCGCTTCAGCTGTTCGAATGTCGCGATCTCGCAGATAAGGCACGGCGCACACAATCAGTTCGGGCTCGCCTTGCGGGTCCCGCAGCACGATCACCTCGTCGTCAGGGCAGTCTGATGCGCTGCCCACCACGTGCACATTCATCGACTTGAGCAGTTCCCGCGGCGCATCCAGAAAAGATGGCGAATCGTGGTTACCCGCGATCACGACCACATGTCTGCAACAGGACTGCGCGACCCGGCAGAGAAACTGGTAGTAGAGTGCTTGCGCGCGATTGCTGGGCGTGCTGGTATCGAAGATATCACCGGCGACCAGCAGCGCATCGACCTTCTCTTGTTCGATGGTGTCAGCAAGCCAGCGAAGAAATGCGTCGAATTCTTCGTAGCGTTTGCGCCCGTACAGCGTACGGCCTATATGCCAATCAGATGTGTGCAGTATTTTCATCAAGCCCCGCCTGTCGCGCCTTCTCGGGGATGATGCCACCCCCGCGGGCACAGTACAGTATATCCGGGGCCAGACTTACCACTGCCCGAAGTACACCCCTGCCTTCTTGTAGGCGTTGGTGCCTTTCTCGACCGCCTCGTCTGTCACCGTACTGCGGCGTTTCAGACGTGTAAACCAGTCGAGCAGGCGGGCCCGGCACGCGGCGCGCACCTCGCCATATTCAGGGTCGCGGCCCAAATCCTGAAACTGGTCCGGATCTGCCTGCAAATCATAGAGCTGCTCGGGCTCATCCAGCCAGTACACATAACGCCAGCGCTCGGTGCGCACCGACCAGGCGCGCGCGTTCTGCGGGGTTTTGCCCGTGTCCAGGCGCGCAAGGCGATAGCTGTAGTCCAGCTCTGAGAAAACACAATCTCGCCAAGGTATGGCTTGCCCGTTCAACAAGGGCAGCAGGCTGCGACCTTCGAGACGATGGGTGGCCAGCGGCAGCCCCAACCATTCGAGCAGAGTGGGCAGAATGTCGACCGACTCCACCAACTGCGCATTGACGGCGCCGCGTGACTCGTCGGCCTCGGCCGACGGATCCATCACGATCAAGGGCACGCGCTGCACGGTATCGTAGAACAGCTCTTTTTCGCCCAGCCAGTGATCACCCAGAAAATCACCATGGTCAGCGGTGAAAATGATCAACGTATTGGCCATCAAGCCGCTACGCTCCATGTAATCGAACAGACGGCCAAGATGATCATCCAGTTGCGTGATCAAACCCTGATATGCGGGACGAACGGTGCGTACGCACGCATCGCTGGAAAAACTGATGCTTTCTTCCTGTTGCCGATAGGCGGCCAATACAGGATGTGCATTGTTTCGTTCGGCCTCATTGCGAATCACGGGCAGGCATTGCTCGGGGCTATACATCTCATGGTAGGGCGCCGGCGCAATGTACGGCCAGTGCGGCTTGACATAGCTCAAGTGCATCACCCAGGGCTCGTCGCCCATGCGCTGCATGAAACCGAGCGCCTGATTGGTCATGTACGCGGTTTCGGAATGTTGCTCATCCACCAACGAGGGATAACATGCGTTGCGCATGTGCCATCCGCTCACTGGCTTACCATCGGGCCCGCGCGCCGAAATCACAAAGTCTGTCCATGGATCATCCGATACATAACCGTGCTTTCGCAGGTAACCAGGATACCCGCTCTCGTCCCCCGGCTCATGATGGCCGTCGTATCGATCGATTTCCTCAAAGCCGCCGCTGCTCAGCAAACGCCCAAGCTCGCTGCCGCCATCCAGCGCCAGGCGCTGCAACCCGGCATGATCGGGCATGACATGGGTTTTACCCGCCAGCACCAGCTTGCGTCCATGGCTGCGCAAGTATTCGCCCATGGTGACTTCGCCGACCGACAGCGGCACGCGATTCCAGGTCGCGCCATGCGTGGAGGGATAACGGCCGGTGTAGTAACTCATGCGGGAAGGCCCGCACACGCCCGAGTTCACGAAGGCCCGGTCAAACCGCACGCCCCGCCGCGCCAACGCATCAATATTGGGCGTACGGATATGAGGGTGTCCATAGCAGGCCAAATGATCGGCACGCAGTTGGTCAGCCATAATGAAAAGGACGTTGCGGCGCTCGCTCATGATATTTTGTGCTCTTCTCTTTCAGCCATTCACTGTGTCACGACAAATCCGGAATCACGGACTACGGGCTCCCATTGCTTGCGAAAATCAGCAATCAGCGTTGCCGTTTCATTCGCATCGGCGGATACCGGAATAAGCGTATTCTGCAACAAGGTTTCCTGAACTTTTGGATCGGCCGTCACCGTCTTGATTGCCTCGCCCAGCATCTGTATCTTTTCGGCCGGCATGGCTGCCGAGGCAAAAAACGCATTCCACCCCGAGGCCTCCAGATCTATACCCGACTCGTCGAATGTTGGTACATCCGGCAGATCCACTTCTCTGTCCTTGCCCGACGTAGCCAGTATCCGAATGCGCTGTCCGGCGTGCTGCCGCGTAAGGACATCCAGCGTATCAATGGCCACTGGTATGACGCCGCCAATCAAGTCGGTCAGCACCGGGGCGGAGCCACGATAGCCAACGATCTCCGCCTTGGTGCCTATGGCATCTGCCAGCATCAAGCCAAAGAAATGCGGCAGGCTGCCGGTAGCGGGTACGGCTACATTGAACTTGTCCGGGTTCGCTTTAGCCCAGGCCACCAGATCCTCGATGTCCTTGATGTCGCTGTCGGCCGAGACCGCCACGCCGAATCCGTACTCAGTCACCATAGACACTGGCTGGAAATCCTTGATCGGATCGTAATCGAGGTTTTTATAAACAAGCGGCGCAACGACCATGACCGCGGGATTGCCCAGAATCAGCACATTCTTTTTCGAATCTGCCGCCTTCACATACTGAGCCGCAATGCGGCCGCCAGCCCCGGTCTTGTTTTCGACGACAACGGGTACGCCCAGTTGTTTCTCCAGCCCCTCGGCAACAATACGTGCCGCCCGATCCGACGCACCGCCCGGCGCGTAACCGACAACCACCGTCAATGGTTCAGTCAACCTCGGTGATTCGGCCTGCGCCCACCCCACGACTGGCAATACACACAAAGCACAGGACAATACGACTTTTTTCATGGCAGTCTGGAACATATTCCATCTCCTCGGACTTGATCTGTTTTACGTTTGGGGGCAGATTAGCAAGCGTACCAATACTTGATCTAATCAATCATTCTCAATACAAGGGTATTCCCCAACACGGAGCCAGCGCCATCATGTCATTTTCTGCCCCGCATCGGGACCCCAAGGCAAGCCATTCGCCTACGTTGCACGACATGATGATGTTTCGTCTGTACAGGGCGTGGTCTGCCGGCAATCCCATTTTTACGCGCCTGTGCGAGGGCCGTTTCAATATCACCCGACGCGAATGGCGCATTCTTGCCATCGTTGCCCAACATGGCGCGCTGACGTCCACCGATCTGGCCCATGCCGCCGCACTGGATGCGGCCCGAACGTCGCGAGCCATCAGTACGCTTTGCCAGAAAAAATTGCTCGAACGCACGCGCGGCCAACCCGATGCAAGAACAGTTCAGGTGTCCGCAAGCAGCGCGGGCATGCAACTGTACGAAGAGATAATGCCTATTGTTGCCGACCTGAACGACTTGATATTTCAGGACCTGAGCAGTCAGGAACTACATGCTTTCGGTACGATGCTGGATCGCATTATCCGGCGAGCCGGCTTGATGCTGGAGGAAGATCTGATCAAGGAGCGAGTGCATCGGGGGCGCGCAGGCGGCTACTCAGGTTGAGGATGCCGTCATCGCCTGGTTGTTGAGCCAGTCTATACCGCGCTCTCCCTGCGACTGCAGCCAGGCGTTCGCGGCACGAAAATGACCGCAGCCCATGAATGGCCGTGGCGGGCGGGTAGCTGACAAAGGCGACGGATGATTGGCACACAACACATGTACCGGGCCCTCCGGCGGCCGGGTATCAAGCAAGGCCTGCTTGGATTGCGCATGCGCCCCCCACAGCAGCAAGACCTTGGGGCGAGGCTGGCGCAACACATGCTGGAGAATGGCGTCAGTAATGGTTTCCCAGCCCCGTTTGGCATGCGAGCCTGCCTGATGCGCCTCGACTGTCAAGCTGGTATTGAGCAAAAGTACGCCTTGGCGTGCCCAGCGTACAAGACTATTGCGCTGAGGCTGAAATTCGTCCGGATACTCCTGGGCCAGTTCGCTGAACATATTGCGCAGGCTGGGCGGTGTACGGCAGGCGTCTGGTACTGAAAACGCGAGCCCCTGTGCCTGGTTGGGGCCATGGTAGGGATCCTGCCCGATGATCACGACCTGCACGTCCTGGGGCGCGGTTTCGACCAGGGCCCGCAAGGGACGCAACGGAAATATCTGTACGCCCTGGGCAAGCCGTTTGTCGAGAACGGCATCCAGCCCCTCCAGGGCAGCGCGAACGGGACTGTCGGCAAAGGCATCTTGCCACGCTGGCGGCAATGACGCCACGTGGCTGACCAGATTACCCTGAAAGGCATTCTGGGCGGCTGGCGCCGACGGCGCATCGCCTGTGGTCAACGGGCGGCCTTGCTCGTCAAAGACAGGAATTTCCATCTGCCTGGCCTGTAAAGAATCATCTTTCACGCTTACCGCTCCATTTTTTTGCCATCAGGATTCAGAGGGAAACCCGGCTTCCGCCAGAACCGCCAGCGGACCCTTGCTGCGCACCGCGTCGAGTTTGTCCGGATGAGTAATGTACAACGCGCCCCCATACGACAACGAGTTGACTGACACATCGCATACGCGCTCGCGCTGGCGCGGCACCATCAGTAGCCAACCATCCTGCGCCAGCATATTGCAGGGAGGCAGCAAGCCTTCGCTGTCGGGCTTGAGCTCCAGAACCTCGCAAGCGCGCAGAAAGGCATTGAACATGCTTGCCGCCGCCGAATCCGGATCTGTATTGCGCCCGCAGTGGGCACGTACGAACAGGTGCCGGAATGGCAAGCCAGGATGCCGACAGTCGTATTGATCTGGCTGGTCGACAGGAAGCGCATCAACCAGATAGGCCAGCCCTGGATTGCCTGGTTCACCGGGTGTCCATTGAACATGCTTATGCCGCTGGCTCGCGCCCGCGGCTTCGCCGCCATTGTAGAACCCCAGTCCGCCTGCTTCTGCCATGATGCGGGCCAGGGCTACAAAATCCGTCAACGCCAACGGTGTGCGCTGCTCCTCAAATTGTTTACGGGCCAACACCAGATGACGATCACACACCGGAAACTTGTTGAGCACCACATTGTGATCGTCGCCCAGCGTGCCGACTGTCAGCATGGGATCGGGCGAGAGAAAAGGATTGAAGTTGGGGTCTCGAGGCCCGCCCGGCAAGACAGCGGATTTGGCATCTTTTTCTGATCCGGAGGGCACCCACCGCAGCGTAAAGCGCAAGCCGCGATCCAAAAGCTGAATCGAGTTCGCCCTGCTGGAATGCAGGGCGCCCGCGGCACGCGCACTGACACTGCGCTGGTCTACCGCGCGTATGAAGGCATGATCTGTGGCCATGATTAACCTCTGTCTAGTTCAAGCGCCGCATTCCGGACACTGCGTAACCATGCCACATTTCAGAGACGGAGGCCATCCTGGATGAGCTGGAGAGCCTTCTTCGACGCGCATCCCCCTCAGGCCTGAGCGTGAAACTTCCCGGCCTGGTAATCCTCGAAAGCCTGCAACAGCTCCTGACGGGTATTCATGACAAAGGGGCCGTGCTGGGCAATGGGCTCGCGCAATGGCTTGCCTGCAATCAGCAACGCGCGCGCGAGCCCACCTGCCGTCAAGACAACTCCATCGCCATCGTTGGCCAGGATAGCCATCCGGCCGGACTCGACAAGCTCGTCGCCTATCGACACCTGCCCGCGATAGACAAAAACAAACCCGTTGAACCCCTGAGGCACCGACTGCGCAAGCGACCCCGCTGCATCGAATGCCACATCAAGATACAGCGGCTCTGTCACTGGACGCTGTACCGCGCCAGCCACGCCATGGCTGCTGCCGGCAATCACCCGTATCCGTATACCTTCGCCTGGTTGAACCTCGGGAATCTCTTCGCTTTGAATGTCGCGGTAGCCCGGAGCTGTCATCTTGTCGCGCGCAGGCAAATTGAGCCAGAGCTGGAACCCCTCCATACGTCCGTGCTCCTGCTCGGGCAATTCGGAGTGAACTAAGCCTCGGCCAGCCGTCATCCACTGCACGCCGCCATTTTGCAGCAAGCCCTCATGCCCTGCACTGTCGCGGTGACGCATGCGACCGTCAATCATGTAAGTCACCGTCTCGAATCCGCGATGGGGATGATCCGGAAACCCCGCAATGTAGTCGTCCGGATTATCGCTGGCGAAATTATCCAGCATCAGATAAGGATCAAGACGCAACTGCAGGTCGTTGGTCAGTACACGCGTGAGCTGTACGCCGGCGCCATCGGACGTTGCCATCCCGCTCACCTGGCGTTCTACGCTGCGCGGATGCTCGACGAGCTCGGCCTGTAGCGTACGAAGAGGGGCTGCTGTCATCGTTTCTCTCCTGAAAGCCGCGGCATACGGCGCTCACGGCGCTTTGCCGTGGCCCGGCATCCGACGGCCAGATATATAGTAGATGAACAGAATTATAAATAGCCTCATTTACAAGGATAAGCTAGTATAAATGGGAAAGATTGTCCCATTTATGAAACCAGTTTATGTAACCAGCTCGCCTGACACTGCGGACAAGTTGTCCACATTACCTGTGCACAACCCTGGGTAAAAGAAGGGGGCTTCTTATCCAAACGTAATATTCATGCCGAATTCTGACTGAGGGGCAAAAATCGGCCTGCTCAGTTACCCAGGGTTTCCCCTCGACATGTCTCACAACGCAATGCACTTGTAATCCTCACCAGGGTTGTCATCATGAGACTTCCTACATCGCAGTTGAAAGGAGATTGCATGCATAAACGAATCAGCAACGTTATTTCGGGCTGCCTGCTCGCGGCCGGTCTGGTCAGCGGGGCCGCCATGGCCCAACAGTCTGCGGCACCCGCAGCAGCACCTCAGGCAGCCGCTCCCGCAGCCAACTACTCAGACGTCCAGCTGAAACAGTTCGTGAACGCGTCGCAGAAAGTGGCGATGATCTCGCAGGAATACACGCCCAAGCTTGAGGCAGCCAAAGACGATGCGGGCAAAAAGCAAGTGTTTGAAGAGGCCGATGCCAAGATGGTCGATGCCGTACACAAGGAAGGCATGACGGTTGACCAGTTCAATGGTATCAACCAGGCGCTGCAGCAAGATCCCAAACTGGTGGAGCGCGTGCAGCAAATGGTTCAATAAAACCGCGCGGCCGCTACGCTGGGCGTTAAACGAGTTTCAAGCACACAGGGCCGGCAAACAGTGTTTGCCGGCCCTGTGTGCTGTTGCGCGCGAAAATAATGCGGCGACTACATCAACAGGGTCATGGCTCTCATCATGAAATCCTGCACTGACATTGCCTTGCCGTTGACAACCACGCCATTGTCTTCATAGAGAATATCCGTGCTGGCTTGGTCGCTATCCACCTTGACCAGCTCCGCCTGCCCCAGACGCGATACATACTGGTCGTACAGCAAGCCCCCCATCTGTTCAAGCTGCTGGCGCTCGCCCTGATCCTGTTGCAACTGCCCGAACATTTCTATGAGCATGGCGCGCGACACATTCAGGGAAAGCGCAAGCTTGTTGATGTATTCAGGCACCAGCATCCCTGCGGACTGCGCACCGTCGCCTGAAGGAGCGGCAAGGTTCAGATGCAGGCTCGCACGGCTCTCGCCCTTGGCGTTCTTCCAGACAACCGGGTCGAACTCGATTTTGGGACTGGAAGCCAGCACCGTCATCGCCTTGGCCTGAAGCGCCGCCTGATCTTCCTGTGTCAAGCGAAAGTCTTCATCCTGCTCCGCACCGTGTGCGGCGGCAATGGCATCGTATTCGTTGCCCAGGGCAACCAGCGCCTTGACATCCAGCTGGCTCAGCTTGCCACCCAGCGTGATACTGCCCATGTCTGTCTTGCCAACCAGGACCCGGCCAAAATCGTAGCGCAACGTGCCATCCAGCATGGGCCCGGCCTGAGTGCTGTTCAGATGAGCAACTACATTCTCGAGCGTGAACGACTCATCAGCCTGACGCTCCGCCTCGCCACTGTCTATCAGGACAGAGGCGATCGTTGCCTGGCTTTCGGACGTGACGGTGTCCTGGGCATCGGTACGGCTGGTGCCGCTGGCTTCAATCCCCTTGATCTGTACACTCCCGCCCGACGGGGTGTCGGTGGCAATGAGCGAATCAAACTGGCCCTTGGCGCTGTTATCTTTGAAGTCATTGCTGAAATCCATCGACAATGTGCCGCCGCTGAAATCGAAACGTATGTTGTCCTTGCCTTCGAAAGTGGCCGGCTGGAACGCCCAGATGGAGCGGCCGTTGCCCGAGAAATCAATATCGGTACTGGCCGTCAACGGCGACGCACCATTCTGGCTATCTACCCAAGCCTGAGTCGTGGGCGTGGCGACCAGCGTGGTATCGCTATGGGCGAGCAAGGGCTGAAGGCGGCCCGCCTTGAGCGCGCCCAACGGAAACGGGCCATGCTGGACGTGGTCTTGCAAGCGAATTTCGAAAGGCTCGCCCTTGGCATCCTTGGCATTAAGGCTGTACACCACGTTTGAGGAAAACAGCCCGCGCTGGTAGTCAATGATTGCGAGCTGGGCGCCACTGCGCGCAGCTTCGTCGCCCAGCATCTCCACCACTCTCGCATTGGCCTGCTCGACCGCATCCTGAACGACTTCTTGGGTACGTTTTCCTACGTACCAAGTGGATCCGACGTAAGCGATTCCAAGGATAACGATGACGCCTATTGCCCCGGTAGATTTCTTCACTGCTTCCCCAATTCGATTGATATAACAGTTCATTATCGCCCAATTGCGCCAACTCTAAAACCTTTCTACGATACAGGCTTCACCCCGACAATCAGGAAAGCTTATGTCACAGGCGCTCGACTTTTATTTTGAGTTCTCTTCTCCTTACGGGTATTTCGCCAGCACGCAAATCGACGCGCTGGCACGCGATATTGGCCGCACCGTAAACTGGCACCCTATTTTGCTCGGTCCCATGTTCAAGGCCATGGGTTCCGCGCCGCTGACCGACATTCCGCTCAAGGGCAAGTATGCGCGCCATGATTTCGAACGCACTGCAGCGCTGTTCGACATTCCTTATCAGTTTCCGGACACATTCCCTATTGCCACCGTTGGCGCTGCGCGTGCCACGCTATATGTGCAACAGCATGACCCACAGCGTGCGGTCGAATTGATACACCATCTGTACCGTGCCTATTTCGCTGACGGGCGGGATATCAGCGATAACCACACCGTGCTGAGCATCGCCAAAGAGTGCGGCCACGATCCTGACGCGGTCGCAGCCGGCATGGCTGACGAGCACATCAAGAATTTACTCAAGTCCGAAGTGTCTCAAGCTATTGAGCGCGGCGTATTCGGCTCGCCGTTCATTATTATTGACAATGAACCGTTCTGGGGCTTTGACCGCTTTCCACACATCCGCAAATGGGCAGGCGCGAAGCGCTGACTCGCTGGCGTCTTCGCTATCCTTCGCTATCCGGTTGGCTGCCAGGCGCCGCATCACAAAAGGCATCCAGCTCGGTGCAGGCCGCGTCGATGCGCATGATGGTCGGAAAAGCACTGGTGTCGCAGCCCATGCGACGCGCATTGAACAGTTGCGGAACCAGGCAGGCGTCGGCGTAGCCGGGTTGGTCTCCATGGCAGAAACGTCCGGTATCGGGGTGATCGGCCAGCAGTGCCTCGACAGCACCCAAGCCCACAGCGATCCAGTGCTTGTACCAGCCATTACGAGCGTCGTCATCCTGCCCGAGTTCATGCTTGAGGTATTTGAGGACCCGCAAATTGTTCAGCGGATGAATGTCACAGGCAATATTCTGCGCAATGGCGCGCACGCGTGCCCTGCCTGCGGCGTCCGTAGGCAGCAAGGGCGGCTGAGGATGAGTTTCTTCGAGGTATTCCAGGATAGCAATGGACTGCCCAACCGTTACATCGTTATCGACCAGCGTGGGAACCAGTTGCGAGGGATTCACCGCACGGTAGCTATCCGAAAACTGCTGCCCGCCTTCCTTGAGCAAATGCACCGGAATCGTTTCATAGGACAGCCCTTTGAGGTTGAGCGCAATACGAACGCGATAAGCAGCCGAGCTGCGAAAATAACTATACAGCTTCATGTCGTTTCCTTGAGTTTTCGCGACAACTCACGCGGCAGGGGGAAGGCTATCCCTTCGGGGGTGCCCTCCAGGGTACGCACTGATACCGCACCCAGCGTCTTAAGGCGGTCGATCACTTGCTGGACCAGGATCTCCGGCGCCGAGGCACCCGCTGTCACGCCGACTCGTCGTGCCCCCTGGAGCCAGGCAGGATCGATCTGGTCTGCGTTATCTACCAGATGCGCCTGCGCACCCTTGCGTTCGGCCACTTCGCGCAATCGGTTTGAATTCGAACTGTTGGGGCTTCCCACGACCAGCACCAGGTCACAGCCCGGGGCCATGATCTTGACCGCATCCTGCCGATTCTGCGTGGCATAGCAGATGTCGCTCTTCTTGGGCTCGACAATATTTGGAAAGCGCTCACGCAGCGCTTGCGCCACAATGCCTGCATCATCCACGGACAGCGTCGTCTGGGTGACGAACGCCAGATTCTCGGGATCAGCGACTTGCAACGCTGCCACATCTTCAGGCGTTTCAACCAGATACATGCCGCCTTCAGATTGACCCAAGGTGCCCTCGACCTCCGGGTGCCCACGATGGCCGATCATGATGATCTCGCGCCCCGCGGCTCGCATGCGCGAGACTTCCATGTGGACCTTGGTCACCAGCGGACACGTTGCATCAAAGACCTTGAGGCCCATGCGCTCGGCTTCTTCGCGCACAATGCGGGAAACGCCATGGGCGGAGAAGACAACAATCGCCCCTTTGGGCGCTTCGTCCAGTTCGTCGATGAAAATGGCGCCCTTGTCACGCAAATCCTGCACAACATAGCGGTTATGGACAATTTCGTGGCGCACATAGATAGGCGCGCCAAAGAGTTCCAAAGCACGCTCGACAATGTCGATGGCACGATCCACGCCAGCACAAAAGCCTCTGGGCTGCGCCAGCACGACTTCCGGCGCCGCAGGATCCACAATGCGATTCGGCATTACATGACTCCCAACAAGGATACTTCGATGCGAAGATCCGCCCCCGCCAGGGGGTGATTGAAATCGAACAGGGCGGACTGCTCGTCGAGCTGCTTGAGCACACCCGAGTAGCGCCCGCCGTTCGGCGCTGTGAACTCTACCATGTCGCCTGGCGTAAAGCCCGAATCGGCCGCGGCATGCTCATCGAGCACGGCGCGCGATACGCGCTGCACAAGGTCGGGATTGCGTTCGCCATAAGCCTGGGCGGCAGGCAGATCCACGGAAAACCGGGCGCCCTCCGGCTGACCCAGCAAGGCTTCTTCCATCCCAGGCGCCCATTGGCCTGCCCCCATCTGCAGGGTTGCGGGATTGCCGCCGAATGTATCGGCGAACACCTCGCCAGCAGCCGGACCCGACACCAGTTGGATGCGGTAGTGCAGGGTGAGATAGGAATCAGGGCGGACAATTGCCTGCGCTGGATCGGAAGAGGTCGTCAAAATCTGTCACCGTAGAAGATTGCAATCTCCTCTATTTTAGAGCCTCTTATGCCACTTCACATCCCGACACCGCAATCCAGCCAAAAAAACGACCGCAAGCCGGCGTCCCGACCAAGGCCGCGCAGCATTCCCACAGCACCATTCCAGGCCGCGGGTACCCACTTCCAGCCGGAGCGGCCACGCGAACGGCTGCTGGCCCATGGCCCGCAGATACTGACAGACGCAGAGCTGCTGGCCATTATCCTGCGCACAGGCACATCGGGATGCGACGCAATTGCGCTCGGGCAAAAGCTGGTCAGCCAGTTCGGTGGCCTGCGCGGCCTGCTCAATGCCTCTCCCCAGGCACTGCTATCCATCCAAGGCCTGGGCATCGCGAAAACCTGCGAGATCCTCGCCATCAGCGAGCTGAACCGCCGCGCCCTGGAAGAGGCCCTGGCCGTCGGCCGGACGCTGGATCATCCGCAGCGAGTAAAACAATACTGCGTCGCCCGACTCGGCCACCTCACTATCGAACACTGCATCGCGTTGTACCTGGATAATCAACTACAGCTGATCGCTGCAGAAGAAGTTGCGCGCGGCACCCTGACCCAGGCCCCAGTCTATCCTCGCGAGATCGTCAAGGCGGGCCTGGCGCATCATGCGGCGGCAGTCATTCTTGCCCATAACCACCCGTCTGGGACCGCCAGGGCCAGTGAAGCAGACATCAGCCTCACCCGCCATCTCAAACAGGCACTTGCGATGGTGGACATACGTTTGGTTGATCACCTTATCGTGGCCGGCACCACCGCCGTTTCGCTCGCCGAACAGGGACAATGTTGAAAAGCAGACAGTCATTTTGTTATAGGCTTAAAATATAAAGCACCATGAACAGCGGGGATCACATCACGCATATTCCCGGCAAAGGCTAACGTCATGCAGCGACAACTATGGGACATTTCTCCGCAGGTTTCAGCAAAATCGCCCGTTTTTCCGGGCGATACCGCCTACTCGCAAACCTGGACGGCAACGCTGGATGAGCAATGCCCCGTCAATGTCAGCGCGATCACGCTCTCGCCGCACGTTGGTGCGCATGCCGACGCGCCCTTGCACTACAGCCGTGATGGCGCTGCGGTTGGCGCCCTGTCTCTGGAACCCTTCTTGGGTCCATGTCGTATCATCCACGCGCTCAGCGCCAGCCCGTTGATCGAACCAGCGCACCTGCTGCCCTTCCTGGAGGCTGCGCCGCCGCGTATTCTGGTGCGTACGCGCAAGCATGCCAGCGTCGATGCCTGGACCAACGACTTTTCCGCTTTTGCGCCCGCCACCATTGAACTGCTGGCTCAACGCGGTGTGACACTTATCGGGCTGGACACGCCAAGCATCGACCCAGCCACCAGCAAAACCCTGGACAGCCATCAGGCGATACGGCGCCATGGCATGCGTGTCCTGGAAAACCTTGTACTGGACAACGTACCAGCCGGCGATTATGAACTGATCGCCTTGCCGCTGGCGCTGGCCGAGGCCGATGCCAGCCCGGTTCGCGCAATACTGCGCCAGTTGCCAGACTGACCTGGTCGTACTTACCGAAACCATCAACCTGCTCACACCATGCCAAACAAGCCCCACTCTTCCAGTGCTTCCTGCCCCGCGGCCGCTGGCGCGCATATCGTTCAGCAAGAAAAAGCACAGCTCGATTTTTCACGCGACATGAGCTATGGCGATTATCTTCACCTGGACGAGCTGCTCAATGCACAGCACCCGCTATCGCCGGAGCACAACGAAATGCTGTTCATCATTCAGCATCAAACCAGTGAGTTGTGGATGAAACTGATGCTGCATGAGCTCTGCGCCGCCACCGGCGATCTGGCTGCCGACCGCCTGCAGCCCTGTTTCAAGAAGCTCGCGCGGGTCAGCAAGATCATGGAACAATTGGTGCATGCATGGGATGTGCTGGCCACGATGACGCCGCCGGAGTACTCCGCCCTGCGCCCTTACCTCGCCCAGTCCAGCGGCTTCCAGAGCTATCAGTATCGACAGATCGAGTTTGCGCTGGGCAACAAGAACGCAGCCATGCTCAAGCCGCATTCACACCGCGATGATATTTATGCGCAAGTGCGCAAGGCCTACGAAACCCCGTCACTCTACGATGAGGCGCTCAGGGCACTGCAACGGCAGGGCCTGGCCATGCCCGCCGAATATCTTGACCGCGACTGGACACAGCCTTATGTGGCCAGCGACGCTGTGCAGCAGGCATGGCTTGCGGTGTACCAGCAATCCGACAAGTATTGGGACCTCTATCAATTAGGTGAAAAACTGACCGATCTGGAGGATGCCTTCCGACTGTGGCGTTTCCGCCACGTCACGACCGTCGAACGCATCATCGGCTTCAAGCGAGGCACAGGAGGCACCTCCGGGGTTTCTTATCTGCGTAAAATGCTGGACATTGTGCTGTTTCCTGAGCTCTGGAAATTGCGCACCGATCTGTAATCAGCTAGAATTATCAGTTACCTTGGATACGTTGCCGGATACTGATCCGGCTGGCGACCCGAAAATCACCCACAGGACTTAATCATGAAAGAAGGCGTGCACCCCGAATACCGCGAAGTGGTGTTCCTGGATCAGCAGACCGGCAGCAAGTTTATTTCTCGCTCTACGCTTACCAGCCGCGAAACTGTCGAACTGGACGGCAAAACCTACCCCTTGTTCAAATGCGACGTCACGTCCGAATCGCACCCTTTCTATACGGGCGCACAAACGCGCATCGTCGAAACCGGCCGCGTTGAAAAATTCCGCGCCCGCTTCGCGCGCACTGCTGGCACGGTTCGCAAGGCCTGATACCGCTGCACGTATCAGCCTGTGCATAAAAGGCAGCCTTAGGGCTGCCTTTTTCATTTAAGATACACCCTAGTCCTTCACTCTTGGCGCCCGTCCAGTGTCTCTTAGCGATTCCGTATCGACTCCCGCCCGTCTCACCGCCACTGCAACGGTGAAACTGCCACGCCTGGCGCTTCTAGGGGTTGGCCTTATTTATATTCTGGCTGGCCTGTTTTTTCGGGATCCATGGAAAACAGACGACGTCGTTGGCCTGGCGGCCATGCTGACAACACTGCATGAAGGCGGTGTCACTTGGTTGCTGCCCCAGATAGGTACGTTTGCGCACGCCCAGGATGGGCCGCTGAGTACCTGGGTGGGCGCGCTGTGCATCTGGGCGTTTGGCCCGTTCTTCAAGCTCTTTACCGGCGATACGCTGGATGCCGCCATCATCGCGTCGCGCCTGCCAAATTTTCTGTGGTTCGGCCTGATGACGGCATCCGTCTGGTATGGCAGCTATCTGCTGGGCCGGCGCCCCGAGCCTCAGCCCCTGGCCCTGCCTTTTGGCGGCGAGCCAACAGTGCAGAATTATGGCCGCATGATTGCAGACGCTGCGCTGTTGTTGATCGTCGCCACGGTCGGCATTGTGTGGCGTATGCACGAAACCTCAGAAGTGCCGGCCATTATTGCCTTCCAGGCACTGGCCTTTTACTCCGTCGCCCGCATGCTCGACCACCCCGCGTCAGGCGCTACGACACTCGGGCTGGCGCTGGCGGCCGCCTTTCTCACACGGGGCTGGATAGGCGCGCTTCCCATCATGCTGGCCATTCCCTGCATATTTACGCCGCGCAGCCCACTCTGGCGCGAGAAAAAATGGCTGATCGTCACCGCCACCTTGTGTACAGCCTTGATACTGCTGTGGTGGATACCGGCCCGACAACTAGGCACCTACTGGACCCAATCCTGGATAGTCTGGAATACCAGTTCCTTTACCTGGCCGGATTACCACGAAGTACTCAGTATCTTTCGCGATCTGCCCTGGTTTTTGTGGCCAACCTGGCCGCTCGCTCTGGTGGCCATCTGGCAGTGGCGCGGATGGCTGAGTGCTCCGCATATACGCATCCCACTCATGTTCGCCCTGTGGCCGCTGGTTACCATGATGTTTCTGGTCGATGCGTTCGAGCCTGAATACAGCCTGATGGCCATTCCGGCTGCTGTGCTGGCGGCGTTCGCCCTGCCCACGCTCCGGCGCGGCTTCGTCAATTCGCTCGATTGGTTTGCAGTCATGTGCTACACACTCACCTCCGCCACCGTCTGGCTGGGGTGGATCGCACTGCAAACCGGATGGCCGGAAAAAATATCCCACAACATTGCCCGCCAGACGCGCGGCTATGATGTCTATATTTCCTGGCCTGCGGTCATCATCGCCTTGTTTGGCACGCTGGCCTGGCTGGCGCTGGTACGCTGGCGACTGCACAGCAAGCCTGCGGGCCTGTGGCGCGGGACAGTGCTGTCGGCCGGCGGGCTTATCGTCACCTGGCTGCTGCTGGTAACCCTCTGGATGCCGGCACTGGATTATGTTCGTAGCTATCGCACGGTTTCGGGCCAGCTGGCGCACGTGCTGCAAGAAAACCTGCCGCCGGGAGAATGTGTACGCGCCCATGGCCTGGGAGCAGGACAGCGCGCCTCCTTCCTGGTGTTCAATAACATCAACTTCAGTTACGACTCGCACTGCGCACTCGTGCTTCAGCAAACCAACCCAGATAGCCTGAAAGACGGTTCCGCCGCCTATTCAGACACAGGTACTGTGCTCTGGATCGGCAAGCGCGGCGCGGACCGGCACGAAGTCTTCCGCCTGCTGCGCCTGCGCGAACCGTGACAAAAGCCAAGGGCGCGCAGCCCCTGTCGCATCACATCCAGGAAACGCTCCGACAGGCTTGGCCTGTCCTGGTCAGCTCTTGGGCCAGTATTGTGTTCGGCGTCATGGATACCGCCATGTCTGGCCACGCCAGCGCGGCAGATTTGCAAGCCATGGCGCTTTCGGGCTCCATCTACATCACCGTCTTTGTGGGCCTGATGGGCGTCATCCATGCACTGATCCCCATTATTGGACAACTGTTCGGCGCAGGGCGGCTCACGGATGTGGGCAAAGCCTGGGGCCAGGGCGTCTGGCTCGCGGGCGCACTGTCCATAGTGGGCGGCGCTGCCATGCTGTTTCCGGACATGTGGCTGGCTTTTTCGGGCGACGTCGAACCCCAGGTGCGCAACAGCATTGCCTGGTACCTGCGGGCGCTGGTTGTCGCCCTGCCAGCCATGCTGTTGTTTCGCACGATTTATGCGATGGGATCGGCGGTATCCCGCCCCAGAACCGTCATGCACATCAACCTGGCCAGCGTCGCGGTCAAATTCACGCTGAACTGGATATTCATTTTCGGCAAGCTGGGCATGCCCGCGCTGGGCGCAATGGGCGCGGGCCTCTCAACGGCCATCGTGGCATGGCTCATGCTGTCTGCCGGGCTCTGGGCCATCCATCACGATACCTATTTCCAGCGCTTCCAACCTCGCGTGGGTCGGCCTGACTGGCGGGCACAAAAAGAACTGCTGCGCCTCGGACTGCCCATGGGCGGTTCTTATCTGATCGAAGTGTGCGCATTCACGTTCATGGCGCTTCTGGTGGCGCGCGAAGGCATGTTCGTTACGGGCGGGCACCAAATCATGGCCAACCTGGCAGCGCTTTGCTACATGATGCCGATGGCGGTGGGGGTGGCATCGGCTTCGCTGACGGCGCAAGCCATTGGAGCGCGCGATATGGCACGCGCGCAGGCCACGGGCCGGGCGGGCCTGCTGATTGTCCTCACCGGCGCCATCCTGACAGCGATTGCACTAGTATCAGGCAAGGGCCTCATTCTCAAGATGTATACAGACGAAGTGCAAGTCGCACTGGTTGCGGCGGCCCTGCTGCAGATCCTGCCCTGGTTTCATCTTTGCGATGCCATGCAGTGCATCAACTCTTACCTGTTGCGCGCCTACAAGGTTGCGGTAGTGCCACTTATCCTGCAAATTGTGGCGCTCACCGGGCTCGGGCTGATCGGGGGCTGGTGGCTGGGTTTTGGGCCCGGCGCGGGCGCGCTGGCGCCTGTCCTGCAACACATAGCGCCGGGCGCTCCCACGGGAGCAGGCACCATGTGGCTGATGGCCATGACAGGACTGGGCTTTTCGGCCTTACTCCTGTTTGGCTGGTACCGGCATATTGTTCGTCACAGCCGGCGCTAGCACCGCAGGACAAACGCATACGCCTCAGCCTCCACCCTTCTTTCCGTGCAGTGCGGCGTTCCGGGCGTCAGGCTGCCCTTCCCGGAGCGTCACCCTCTTCAGACAGAGAAGGCTCGGCGACTTCCAGCGCCGGTGTGACCAGCTCCACAACCTTGCTGCGCGACAATAATCCAAGAAACTCATCATCGTCGCCCGTAACCGCCAATGGTTCGGGACTGCGCAACATGCGACTCAGCACTTCGTCCAGCCCCGCAGTGGCCGGCACGGACGCCATATCCTCCACAAACGCCGCAACGTCGCGGGCGCCCTGCCTGACTGCGTGCTCACATGCATCGCGCGTCAACACGCCTGCCAGGCGCTTGCCGTCCAGCACGGCGGCGTAGCTGAAATTCAGCGCAGCCATGCGCTCCAGCGCGTGCGAAGGGCGCGACCGCATGGTGAGGGTCAATGAGGGCTCGTTAACGGCGTGCGCTGCGTTGAGCACCTTGCCACGATTCACGTCCTGCAAGAAAGACTGTACATAGTCATCGGCAGGGGCCAGCAGAATATCCTCTGGCGTACCTTCCTGAATCAGCTCGCCATCCTTGAGAATGGCAATGCGGTTGCCCAAGCGCAGCGCCTCATCCAGATCATGTGTAATAAACACGATTGTCTTGTTCAGCCTGGCCTGCAACTGCAGCAACTGGTCCTGCATTTCGCGGCGGATAAGCGGATCCAGTGCCGAGAAAGCCTCGTCCATGAGCAGGATTTCCGCATCTGTTGCCAAGGCGCGCGCCAGCCCGACCCGTTGCTGCATGCCGCCCGACAATTGATGCGGATACTGGTGCTCAAAGCCGGCCAGGCCCACTTGCTCCAGCCAGTGCTGGGCACGTTCGCGGCGCTCGGCCTTGCCCATGCCCTGGACCCGCAAACCATATGCAGCATTTTCAATCACCGAGCGATGCGGAAACAGACCGAAGCGCTGGAACACCATGCTCATCTTCTGTTGCCGGAATTTCTCAAGCGCCGTTTTTCCCAGAGACATAACATCAATATCGTCCACCAGGATCTGACCGCCACTCGGCTCGATCAACCGGTTGAAATGGCGGATAAGGGTGGATTTTCCCGATCCGGACAGACCCATGATGACGAAAATGCTTCCCTCTTCGATGGACAGACTGATATTGCGCAGCCCCAGCGTGTGCCCGCTCTTGGCCAGCAGGTCTTCCTTGGAAATGCCTTGACGAGCCTGATCCAGCCATCGCTCGGGATGCGGCCCGAAAATCTTAAAAATATTGCGTACTTCGATCTTGCTCATATCAGGCTCCCTTGCGCTGACGTCGCCCGAATTCCTGGGTGATGCGGTCGAAAATAATGGCAATAATGACGATGCCCAGACCAGCCAGAACGCCGCGCCCGACCTGCAACCGGTTGATACCCTGAAGTACTTCGTAGCCCAGGCCGCGCACCCCGATCATCGACGCAATGACCACCATGGCCAGCGCCATCATGGTGGTCTGGTTGATGCCTGCCATGATGTTGGGCATGGCCAAAGGCAATTGCACCCCGAACAGCTGTTTGCTGCGATTGGCGCCGAACGCGCGAGAAGCCTCCAGCACTTCGGAATCCACCAGCCTTATGCCCAGGTCGGTCAGGCGTATGACCGGCGGCACCGCATAGATAATGGTGGCAATGATGGCCGCGATCTTGCCCAGATTGAACAGCATCACGACTGGAATCAGATACACAAAGCTGGGCATCGTCTGCATGACATCCAGGATGGGCAGCATGACGGCGCGCAGCCATTTGAAACTGGCCATCATGATGCCGACCGGAATGCCTATGGCCACAGAAATGATCACGGCGACTATCATCAGGGACAACGTCTGCATTGCGGCATCCCACAAGCCGATGAAGCCAATCAGGCACAGCATGGCGCCCATGGCAATCGTAAACAACACGCGGCGGCTGGCAAACCAGGCCAGCGCCATGATGGCCAGTATTACCGCCCACCAGGGCGAATGGCGTGTAATCTGATCCATCCAGATGAGTACATCCAGCAATGGCTGGGTCAGGGCTCGCAGCAGATCGGAATACTGCGCGACGATATTACCGACGAAATCATCGATGGGCGCCCTCAGGGCGCGCGGGGCAATTATCTCGGGAAACATATATCCACTCCATAGAACCAGTAAAGGCGGTGCGCCACATGGTGCACCGCCTGTTCAGTGGGCCGGCTGCATGCCGGCTGCCCCGCCTGGCGGCGGGGCTCATGATCCCGATCGCTACAGCGCCGCTTTAACGCGGTCGGCCACATCAGCGGGCAGCCATGCCTGCCAGACATCCGTCTTGTTCTTCAGGAACCACTCTGCGACATCCACAGGCTCGGCTTCGTTCTCTTCCATATACGCCATGGCTTCATCCATCACCGGCAACGGCACCGCCACTTTGGAAAGGAATTCCGTGAGCTTGGGCGCCTCTTGCGAGAACTTGGTGGAAACCGCGGTGAACACCGGATTTTCCGGATAATCGCTGGGCTCTGGATTGGCGCAGTTTGGATCGGTCAGGCAAGTATGCTTTTCCTTGTCGTAGGCAGGCAATTCGAGCTTGACCAAGTCCATCGAGCCAACCAGTGGCGTTGGATACCAATAGTAGAAAACGATGTTTTCCTTACGCTTGTAGGCAGCGGTGAGCGCGGCCTTCTGAGTTGCGCCGGTACCGGGAGAAAACAGCGTAAACGAATCCTCCAGTCCCAGGGCCTTGTACAGATTGCCGCTCACCACCTCGCACCCCCAGCCCGCAGGACAACCGTAGAAGCGGCCTTTGGAAGGCTCTTCAGGATCGGTGAACTCATCCTTGAACTTGGGCAGGTCTGCAGCCTTTTTGAGATCAGGCAGGCGCTCCGCCGTATAGCGGGGAATAAACCAGGCCTCGCCGCCCATATAGATATCGCCAATGCGCTTGACCTTGCCGCTGGCCTCGGCCTGGGCCCACGGCTCGGCCACGCTGTTCAGCCAGATTTCGGTATTGACATCCAGATCGCCGCGCTCCAGGGCCGCGAGCGCGGGCAAGGTTTCGGTAGGCAAGACTTCAGAATCGCAGCCATAGCCTTTGTCGGCAATGAAGCGCTCAACCTCGACCAACACAAGGTTGGATTCCCAGTTCATGCCGCCGAAGCGAACATCGCGATCGAGTTCGCATTGCGGGCCATCGGCCGCGCCGGCGGCCCCAGGCGCCATGGCCAGCGCGGACATGGCGGCAATCAGGCCGAGGGAAACGTAAAGCCGCCGAAATGGCGACACAGCGCTAGTTGCAAGCGCGCGGGACGTGAAGGACACGTTAAAAGACATGGCTCTGCCTCCTTGGGTTAGATGGACGCGTGGGCACAGGAACAACCATTGCGCCAGGACTAAGGGGAGGTGTGCGGAAGACGGAACACCGCCGATACATACCAGCACTAGCGTGGAAAGTACGGAGTACTTGTTGACAGGTAATGAGGCTGGAACATGCCAGCCCACCATACGCCAGAATTGAATAAAACTACTAGGGTTTGCGGCATTTTATGAGCAAATGCCTGCAATTGTAAAATCCAGGCCGGTGGATCCGCTGACTGCGCGGCCTGTTCGCGGGCAATCCAGAGGCCTCTGACGAGCCTGACGGCGCGCTGCGCAGTCAACCGTAAATATAATCGCGGCGCCAAGGATAGGCCTGATCCGCGGGCTCGTCCAGCTCGTCGGCGCGCCCCGCCGAGATGGGCTGCGCAAGCACCTGATGCAACGCGATCCAGCCATGCTCGAATCCCATGGCGCACCCTGCCAGATACATGCGGTAGGCGCGTAATGCGCGCTCGCCTTCTTCGCCCGACAGAATCCGACGCGCCTCGGGAAGCCGGGCCTCGAGGGTGTCGCTCCATGCCCAAAGGGTGCGTGCATAGTGCGGGCGCAGGTTTTCGATATCCAGCCCTTCAAGCCCACCGGACGCCAGATGGCCCAGGACATGACTGATGTGTGTCAGCTCGCCACCCGGGAAAATATATTTTTCGATGAACTCACCCATGCCAGCACCCAGCTCGGTATTGTCGATGCCGCCGGCCGTGATGCCATGGTTGAGCACCAGACCGCCCTGGCGCACCAGCCGATGCAATTTCGCAAAATATCCGTCCAGCTGGGCACGCCCCACGTGTTCGAACATGCCGACCGATGCCACCTTATCGTAAGGCTTGCTTTCGTCGAGCTCGCGATAATCCCGCAGCTCCATGCGCACGCGGCCAGACAGGCCTTTTTCTTCTATCAGGCGATTGACATGCGCGTGCTGGTTGCGGGACAGCGTGATGCCCGTGGCATCCACGCCATAATGCTCCGCAGCCCACATCAACAGCCCTCCCCAGCCTGCGCCCACATCGAGAAAACGCTCGCCCTCTTTCAGGCGAAGCTTGCGACAGATATGATCGAGCTTGGCCTCTTGCGCCTGCGCCAGCGTCATGTCGGGTGAGCGAAAGTAAGCGCAGGAATACACCCTTAGGGGATCCAGCCAAAGCGCGTAGAAATCGTCTGACAAATCATAATGGAACTGGATCTGGCGCGCGTCACGTTCGATGGAATGGCGCCAGACCGACACCAGGCGGCGAATCAGTTCGGTAAGACGCCCAACGCGCGCGGCATCGATCGGTGAGCCCGGCAAGATGGCGGCGGCCACGCGCATGAGATCGCGCATGGAGCCATCGACATCGAATTTCCCTTCTACGTAATCCTCGCCGAGCACGCCCACCTGCCCCGCTACCAGATGGGCCAGCGTAGACTTATCTTTGATGGTGAGACGAACATCTGGATTCGACGACCCAGCCGTTTGCCCATCGGGCAAGACCAGTTGAACTGGCAACGGCAATGACGATAACTTAGATTCGACAGCTGACAAAACCGGACTCAAGGCCAACTCCTCTACAAGAATCGCAACGTAGAAAATAGTGCCACATATACAGCAGGAATGAAACAAGGCTTCGCGTGCTAAGATTTGTTCTGGCCGCGATACGCGGCCTCATCATCCCGCCCCAACTCTTTCCCGTCAGGATCGCGCCAGGCTGCCTCTGTTTTCAACTGGAACGCTTCCTGCCCCGGATCCGGCTGTTGTTTTCCTCATGCCCCCTGCTGCAAACTCACTGACCACCATACCGCGCTGGCTGATCCTGATGGGGCTGCTGACCGCCCTCGGTCCACTCGCCATCGATATGTACCTGCCGGCGTTTCCGGCGATCGTGGCGGGGCTGGCCACCACACAGGGCCAAGTCGAGCGCACGCTGGCCGGCTACCTGCTCGGCCTGGCGCTGGCCCAGCTGTTCTACGGCCCGATGGCTGACCGCTATGGCCGCAAGCCGCCCCTGATGTTCGGGCTGGCGATCTATACCGTGGCCGCCCTGGGCTGCTGCCTGAGCGCCAACATCGATCAACTCACCTTCTGGCGGGTTGCCCAGGCCTTCGGCGGCGCCGCCGGCATCGTCATTCCCCGCGCCGTCATCCGGGACAACTTCGACACGCGGGATGCCTCCAAGGCGCTGTCCATCCTCATGCTGGTAATGGGGGTCACGCCCATTCTGGCGCCGCTGCTGGGTGGGCAGGTGTTGCTATTTGGCAACTGGCGTGGCATTTTTGCCATCATGGCGGCCAGCTCCGGCGCCCTCTTCATTGCCGTGGCGCTCACCATGCGCGAAACACTGTCCCCCGAACGCGTTGTGCCGCTGCGGCTTTCCACCATCAGGAAGAACTACATCGCCCTGATGCGCCACAAGCAATTTCTCTGTTACTCCCTGGCCGGCGGCATGGGGTCCGCGGGCATGTTCGCGTACATCGCCGGATCCCCCCGAGTATTTATCGACATTCTGGGTGTTGATCCGAAATTCTTCGGACTGCTTTTTGGCGTGAATGCGGCCGCGCTGATCATTGCGGCACAGATCAGCGCGCGCCTGCTCTCCCGCCATACGCCCGAAACGCTGCTGCGTACCGCCCAGATCACACTGGTCATCATGACACTGGCAGGCCTGGCGCTTACGCTAGCGGGCGCCATCACGCTTCCACTGCTGATGCTCTGCCTGATAGGATTCATGGCCAGCCAGGGCTTTGTTAACCCGAACGCGGCGGCGCTGGCGTTATCAGAACAGGGTAATCGCCTGGGCGTTGCCTCTGCCCTGATGGGCACATTGCAAATGCTATGCGGTGCCGCGGCGGGCCTGGCCGTCAGTGCCTGGCAATCCCCCACCCCGTTGCCGCTAACAGCTATACTGGCTCTTTGTGCCTGCGCATCGTGGTTGTTTGGCCGCATAGCCCTCAAGGCAGCTTGATTACAAGCCGCTTTTCATATTAGAATGCTAGGCTTTACAGATTAGCAGGCCTGTTTTGGCTGCCTTTCATTGCACTTTCTTTTGGTGCGCTACACATCCGGTCAAAGGCCAACGTCCCAACACGCGTACTTTGCGGGCATGGTGCAAAAACGGTGTGCAATCAAAGGCAGGCATCGTCACTTCGTTGTGGCAAGCCAACAGGCCCGGCATTTCAGGCAAATTACAAGGGGTATTACCATGGCACGCGTATGCCAAGTTACCGGCAAAGGCCCAATGGTGGGCAACAATGTTTCGCACGCTAACAACAAAACCAAGCGCCGTTTCCTTCCCAACCTGCAATCGCGCCGGTTCTGGGTCGAAAGCGAAAACCGCTGGGTTCGTCTGCGCGTTTCTGCCAACGCCCTTCGCACCATCGACAAAAATGGCATCGAATCCGTCCTGGCCGATATGCGTGCCCGTGGCGAGCTGGCCTAAGCGCCCGCTAGCAAACTAAGGAGCCCAACATGGCAAAAGGTATTCGCGAGAAAATCAAACTCGAATCCACCGCTGGCACTGGTCATTTCTACACAACGACCAAAAACAAGCGCAACATGCCCGAAAAGATGCTGATCAAGAAATTTGATCCCGTTGCTCGCAAGCACGTTGACTACAAGGAAATCAAGCTCAAGTAAGTTTGCTTGATTTGCCTGGATTCCAGAAAACCCTGCTCCTGTAGCAGGGTTTTTCTTTTTTGGCGCTCTGCCCGGCAACTGCAGCAAACCATTTCGCTTAGCCGTTCGGGGCCCAAACCCTTGCAAAACAGCCCTCAACCAACACACCACCCAAGCAGCCTATAATGTCGGGTTACCATAAACACCCTTGACTACCATCAAAGCCTCGCCGCCATGCAGGAACGCTACAGCCCCAACAACGTCGAAAACGCCGCTCACCAAGACTGGGAGGCCCGCGACGCCTACCGTGTCACCGAATATGCCAAGAACCCAGACGGCTCGCTCAAGCCCAAGTTCTACGCCTGCTCGATGCTGCCCTATCCCAGCGGCAAACTTCACATGGGGCACGTGCGCAACTACACCATCAACGACATGATGGCGCGGCAGTTGCGCATGCGCGGCTACAACGTGCTCATGCCCATGGGCTGGGATGCCTTCGGCATGCCGGCTGAGAACGCAGCCATCAAATCCCAGGTGCCACCCGCCAAATGGACCTACGACAACATCGCCTACATGAAGAAGCAGATGAAGTCGATGGGCCTGGCCATAGACTGGTCGCGCGAAATGTGCGCCTGCGACCCCGAATACTATAAATGGAACCAGTGGCTGTTCCTCAAGATGCTGGAGAAAGGCATCGCTTACCGCAAGACCCAGGTCGTCAACTGGGATCCGGTCGACAATACCGTGCTTGCCAACGAGCAGGTTATCGACGGTCGCGGCTGGCGCTCCGGCGCGCTGGTGGAAAAACGAGAAATCCCCGGCTACTACCTGCGCATTACCGATTACACCGACGAGCTGCTCGATCAGGTCAAGAACGGCTTGCCCGGCTGGCCCGAGCGCGTGCGCCTGATGCAGGAAAACTGGATAGGCAAGAGCGAGGGCGTGCGATTCGCCTTTACTCATGATATCCGCGACGATGCGGGCCAGTTGATCCAGGATGGCCGCATGTATGTCTTCACGACACGTGCCGATACCATCATGGGCGTCACCTTCTGTGCCGTCGCCCCTGAGCATCCCCTGGCCACGCATGCGGCTCAGGGCAAACCTGAACTGGCGGCTTTCATCGAAGCCTGCAAGCAAGGCGGCACCACAGAAGCCGAACTGGCCACTCGCGAAAAAGAAGGGATGCCCACCGGCCTGTCCGTCACCCATCCCCTCACCGGCAAGCCCGTCGATGTATGGGTCGGCAACTACGTACTCATGAGCTATGGCGATGGCGCCGTCATGGGCGTGCCAGGACACGACGAACGCGACTTCGCCTTTGCGCGCAAATACGGCCTGCCCATCGTAGACGTGATTGCGGTCGAAGGCATGTCGTACTCCACCGAGCAGTGGCAAGACTGGTATGGCGACAAGCAGCGCGGCCATACGGTCAATTCCGGCAAATACGACGGGCTTGCCATTGCGCAGGCCGTCGACGCCGTAGCGGCCGACCTGGCCGCATTGGGCCTGGGCGAAAAACAAACCACCTGGCGCCTGCGTGACTGGGGTATTTCACGCCAACGCTACTGGGGCACCCCCATCCCCATCATTCATTGCCCGGACTGCGGCCCTGTGCCCGTCCCCGAAGCCGATCTGCCCGTTGTGCTGCCCGACGACCTGATCCCCGATGGCAGCGGCAATCCCTTGGCCAAGAACGAAGCCTTCCTGGCCTGCAAATGCCCCCAATGTGGTAAAGACGCCCGCCGCGAAACCGACACCATGGATACCTTCGTGGATTCGTCGTGGTATTTCATGCGCTACACCTCGCCCGGCAACAACCAGGCCATGGTCGACCAGCGCAACGACTACTGGATGCCGATGGATCAGTACATCGGCGGCATCGAGCACGCCGTGTTGCATCTGCTCTACGCCCGGTTCTGGACACGCGTAATGCGTGACCTGGGTATGGTCAGCTTTGATGAGCCGTTCACGCGCCTGCTGTGCCAGGGCATGGTGCTGAACCACATCTATTCGCGCAAGAATGCCCAGGGCGGCGTGGAATACTTCTGGCCCGAAGAGGTCGAAAACACCTACGACGCCAAGGGTACGATTACGGGAGCCAAGCGTATATCGGACGGTTCCGCCGTCGAATATGGCGGCATCGGCACCATGTCCAAGTCCAAGAACAATGGCGTCGATCCTCAATCCTTGATCGATGCCATGGGCGCCGATACTGCCCGCCTGTTCGTGATGTTCGCCAGCCCACCCGAGCAAACACTGGAATGGTCCGATTCGGGCGTGGAAGGCGCCAACCGCTACCTGCGCCGGCTTTGGGCCTTCTGCCACAGCCATCTCGACACGATCAAGCAAGGCCAGACCACCGGCGCTGCCTGGCAGGACGCCAGCGATGCAGCTCGAACACTGCGCCGCGACATCCACGGGCTGCTCAAGATGGCCGATTACGACTATCAGCGCATCCAGTACAACACGGTAGTATCGACCTGCATGAAAATGCTCAATGCGCTCGAATCCGCCAAGCTGGCCGCAACGCCCGCAGATGCACGCGCCCTGGCGGAAACCACCTCCATCCTGCTGCGCGTGCTCTATCCCGTGGTGCCACACATCACCTGGCAATTGTGGCGCGACCTGGGCTATGTGCAAGCAGATGGCGATTTGCTGGATGCGTCCTGGCCGCAAGTCGACGCCCAGGCTCTGATCGCGGACGAAATCCAGCTCGTGTTGCAGGTCAACGGCAAGCTTCGTGGCTCTCTCACCATTCCCAGCGAGTCGACACGAGAGCAGATTGAACAGGCTGCGGCAGGTCATGAGGCGGCCCTTCGCCACCTTGAAGGCCGGCCAGCCAAGCGCGTCATTGTCGTGCCGGGTAAACTGGTCAACATCGTCGGCTAAAATCAGCTATGACCAGCATCAGCGCCTACTCCCGTTTCCTGTCTCCGCGGCATGTGCTGCGCGCGCTGGCTTGCGTCTGCGTATGCGCCTTGATCGCGGCCTGCGGATTCAGGCTCAAAGGGGTGGCGCCGCTGCCATTCGACACGCTCTACACCAATATTTCGCAGAATTCCGAGTTTGGGGCGAGCCTGCGACGCGCGATCGTCGCCAGTTCGCCGAACACACGATTTGTCGACACTGCGGCATCAGCGCAGGCGCGGCTTACGCAGCTGGCGAATCATCAGTCCCTGCGCGAGCTTTCGCTCGACGCAGAAGGCCGTGTCGAGGAATATGAACTGAACCTCGTCTTCACCTTCCAGCTCACCGATGCCCAGGGGCGTCTGGTCCTGCCCCCCACCACACTGCTCGTCACGCGCGAGGTTCCTTACGACCCATCGGTGGTTCAGGCCAAGCAGGGTGAAATCGCAACCGTGTTCCAGCAAATGCGTGCCTCGCTGGTCGACCGTATTGTCAGGCACTTGTCGGCGCCAGACGTGACCGAAGCCTTTAGCAACCCTGATGCGCTTCCCATGGACGAAGCGCCGGCGCCCGACCTACCCGCCATGGAGCCCGAGTCTCCAACGCCCTGGAGCGAACCATCGATCGGGCCTGGATCAGGATTGTAGGCGGTTATGGGCCGCCGCATTGATGCAGATACACTCATTGGCAAGCTGGCGGGCACGCCGGCGAGCCTGGATGCCCTGTACGTCGTCTCGGGAGACGAGCCACTACTCGCCATCGAAGCCAGCGACGCATTAAGGGCTGCTGCATCCAAATCGGGTTATGGCGAGCGTATCAGCCTTACCCTGGATGCACGCGGCGACTGGTTCAGTGTCATTGGCGCCACGCAAAACGTATCGCTCTTCGGCGACAAACGCCTGGTAGATCTCGCGATTCCCTCCGGCAAGCCTGGCAAGACTGGCGCCGAAACCCTGCTCAAGCTGGCCGACATGGTCAGCAACGGCGCGCTCTCGGACACCATTGTGCTGATCAACCTGCCCCGGCTGGACAAGGCCACCCGCAATGCCAAGTGGGCGCAAGGGCTTGTCGGCGCGGCCACCAGCGTCGATATCGCAAGCATTGATCGCAACCAGCTACCGCGCTGGATCGCGCAACGGCTTGCACGCCAGAACCAGCAGCTTGACCGCGAATCACTGGAGTGGATGGCGGATAAGGTCGAAGGCAATTTGCTTGCCGCCCATCAGGAAATCCAGAAGCTTGGCCTGCTTTACCCACCTGGCGCCATCAGTGCGCAAGACGTGGAGCGTGCCGTACTCAATGTCGCCCGGTACGACGTCTTCGGCTTGCGGGATGCCATGCTGGCCGGCAATGCGGCACGGGCAGTCACCATTCTGGAGGGCTTGCGCGCGGAAGGCGAGGCGTTGCCGCTCGTGCTTTGGGCCGTGGGCGAAGAGGTACGCGTATTGGCGCGGCTCGCGGCCGCGCAGGCGGCAGGCCAGGACCTGGGCGCCGAAATGCGCCGCCAGCGGGTTTTCGGGCAGCGCGAGCAACTGCTGCGCCAAACACTTGGCCGCGTTCCACCACGCACCTGGCCGGCCGCCGTTCAGCACGCACATGATGTCGACCGCCTCATCAAGGGCCTGAAAACAACAGGCCGGCTGGACGACCCCTGGGAGGAGCTCAAGCGCCTGGCCTTGCGCATCGCGTCCGCCAGGCCCATGCCCCGCCGCTGATACAGCAGCACGGGCCCGCTCCATCAGTCGTCTTCGGCGAACCCTTGAAAATACTGAGATAATTCAGTTTGACATCCAATAATTGTGTACGGTATCCAACCATGACATCCTCCACTGTCCTCAGCGCCGACACGCCTGTACAAGACGCCAACGGCGCAGCCGCCACCATGGCCGCGCTCGGCCGCCAGGCGCGGCAGGCTGCGCGCCTGATGCGCAATGCGTCCGGCCATGCCAAAGCGAATGCCCTGCGTTCCATGGCGCAGCGCCTGCAGTCGCAACGCCAGTATCTGCAGGCCGAGAACGCTCGCGATCTGCTTGCTGCCCGTGAAAACGGCCTGGAAGCGGCCCTGCTCGATCGCCTCACACTGTCCGACAAAGCACTCGATACCATGGCCACGGGCTTGTTGCAGATTGCAGACATGCCTGATCCGGTAGGCAGTACCACCGCCTCCGGCTTGCGGCCTAATGGCATGCGGGTTGCGCAAATGCGTGTACCGCTTGGCGTGATCGGCATCATTTATGAATCTCGCCCCAATGTCACCATAGACGCCGCAGCGCTTTGCCTGAAATCAGGCAATGCCACCATTCTGCGCGGAGGCAGCGAAGCCTTTCACTCCAATGTTGCACTGGGCACCATCATCAGCCAGGGCCTCGCCGATGCGGGGCTGCCCGCCCATGCTGTCCAAGTCGTGGGCACGACGGACCGTGCTGCCGTGGGAGAAATGATCACCCTCACCGACTATATCGATGTCATCGTCCCCCGCGGCGGCAAAGGCCTGATCGCGCGACTGTCGGCCGAAGCCAAAGTGCCTCTGCTCAAGCATCTGGATGGCAATTGCCACCTTTACGTCGACCAGTACGCAGACCTCGACAAGGCGCACGATATCGCCGTCAATGCCAAAACGTATCGCTATGGCATCTGTGGCGCCATGGAAACCCTGCTTGTCCATGCGCACGTAGCCGCAAGCCTGCTGCCCCGCCTGGGCGCCACGCTGGCAGACAAAGGCGTCGAGCTGCGCGGCTGTGAGCGCACTTGCGCGATCCTGCCGCAAGCCCTTCCTGCCACCGAACCCGACTGGGAAACCGAGTTTCTGGCGCCTATCCTGGCCATCCGTATCGTCGATAGCCTGGACCAGGCCATCGACCACATTGCCCGCTATAGCTCAGAACACACCGAATCCATCGTCACCGAAAACCTGGAGGCTGCCACCCGGTTTCAACTCGAAGTCGACTCCAGCTCCGTCTACGTCAATTTACCTACCTGTTTTGCGGACGGATTTGAGTACGGTCTGGGTGCCGAAATCGGCATTTCCACCAATCGACTGCATGCGCGCGGGCCCGTTGGCCTGGAAGGCCTGACCACCCTCAAGTGGATACTGTCGGGCAACGGCCAATTGCGCGGCCAGGGATAAGGCATGCTCTGGATCAAGGCTTTTCACATTCTGTTTGTCATATCCTGGTTCGCGGGGCTGTTCTATTTGCCGCGTATTTATGTCAATTTAGCGCAGGCACAAGATCCCGCTGTCACCGGCTGGCTGCTGCGCATGGCCCGGCGCCTGTATCGCTTTATGGCGCCACTGGCTGTGCTGGCCATCGCATCTGGTTTGTGGCTGTTTTTGGGATATGGCCTCGGGCATGACCAGGGCTGGATGCACGCGAAGCTCTCCTTTGTTCTCCTGCTGGTGATTTATCACCTGGCCTGTGGCCGCATGCTCAAGGCCTTCGAGCAAGGCGTCAACCGGTACGGGCATCGCTTCTTCCGGTGGTTCAATGAAATCCCGGTCATCCTGCTGCTGATTGTCCTCATTCTGGTGGTCGTACGGCCTTTCTAAATTGCAGCAACGGCCCACCATGGCGCCCATCTTTGCCAGCGCCAGCCTGTTGCGCGATCCTGCTTTCTGATTCCCTCTGACTATGACCGACACCAAAACCGGCAAAACGCTCACGCTCAAGAAGAAACCTGCTGCCACCCCCGAGGCGCAGCCAGCCGAGCGCCGCAAGCGAGCCGGCGCACGCGCCCGCCAAGTGGCCCAGCGAGAGATCATCCAGGAAAAGAAAGGACAAACGGCAGCGCCCGCGCCCCAACGACCTGATGACAGGCCAGCCAGCCGGGCACGCGACAGCGGGCAGCCAAAACCGTCTGCCCGCCGGCCCCGCCACGATCGCGACGACCCCCATGCATCGCAGCGCGTCTCGGTACGCACCTCTGCCCAGCGGCGGCCGCGCGCCAGCCATGTGCGCCAGAATGAAGTTTTTCCGATATTCGCTCCTTGCCCGCGCGGACTGGAAGAGGCATTGGCTGCGGAACTGCTGGCACTTGGCTTTGAAGACACGCAAGAGTCCCGCGCCGGCTGCCGCTTCAGCACAGACTGGACAGGCATTTTGCGAGCCAATCTTTACTCGCGCCTGGCGACGCGTATTCTGGTCCAGGTAGCCCATGCGGCCGTTGATCATGAAGACGACATACTGGCGCTGGCCCGCGCCACACCGTGGGAGCGCTGGTTTGGGGCTGAACAAAGCTTGCGGGTCGATACATCGGCGATCCGCAGCCCCATGCAGAGCCTGCAATATTGCAACCTGCGCGCCAAGGACGGCATCTGTGACCGTCTGCGGGAACAGGAAGGCGCGCGACCGGACATTGATACGGTACGCCCGGATGCGCGCGTCCATCTTTTCCTGAATGAAGACAGTGCAACACTCTATCTGGACACTTCCGGCGAATCGCTTTTCAAGCGCGGATGGCGCCTGGACAAAGGCGAGGCACCCTTGCGGGAGAATCTGGCGGCCGGCCTGCTGGCGCTGTCGGGCTGGGATCCCGCCTGCGCCTTGATTGACCCGTTTTGCGGCAGCGGCACCATTCTTATTGAAGCGGCCTGGATAGCGCTTGGCGTTCCCGCCGGCATCTGGCGCCCCTTTGGCTTCGAGCGCCTGCGCAATCACGATGCGCGCCACTGGCGCGATATCAAAGATGAAGCACGTGCTCACATTGCCACGCGTCTGGACAGCCCCTTGGTGGGCTACGACCTGGACTCACGCGCCATCGAAGCGGCAAAAGCCAACCTGGAACGCGCCTGGCTGACGCCAGACACGATACGTTTCGAGAAAGGCGATGCCCGTACCGCGCTGCCCCCAGCCGCGCAGGGATGGCTGGTCACCAACCCACCCTACGGCGAACGTCTTCCCGAAGACACCGCGCTCTGGGCGGACTGGGCGCAAAATCTCAAACAGCACTACAGTGGCTGGCGCGTCAATGTGATTTCGAGTGATCACGACCTGCCACGCCATATGCGCTTGAAGCCCCAGCGCCGTTATCCTCTGCATAACGGCGCACTGGACTGCAGACTGTTCAGTTTTGAAATGGTTCAAGCCAGCTATCGCAAAAAGCCATGATTTCGTCTGGTTCAAACAACAGATGCTGCACCGCACGATAAACGACTTGCCTGCACAAGGGTTTACCCCTATAATTCGGGTTAACCCTGAACGAAACGTTCAATATTGTGCAAAAGGCAAAGCAAATGTTCAAAGCAAACCAAGATATCCGTCTTACCGACGAGCTCGAACGCCAGCTCATGATGCAAGCCATTGAAGATCAATTCCGCTTCAAGCCGCTGGTTTCCCTAAAGAAAATGTTCGGCAAGCTGTCCGGTGCACGCAAGGCTGCTGCTGTCCCGTCGGCTCGCACCGCCCACTCGGTATAAGCTGATTCATCAGCGGTTGCTTCAGCAACCAACCATTGGAAGCCGCCACACGCATTGGCGGCTTTTTGTTGACTGGACGATTTGCAGCATAATAGCGGTCACTCTCTTGACGCTCTCTTGCAATGCAACAAAATTCTGAATCCCCCTTGTCACTCGTCAGCCGTCGCCGGCGCTTTGCCTGCATGATGTACGAAGGCGTTCTGCTGTTCGGCGTTATCTTTCTGGCCAGCTATCTCTTCGACACGCTTACACAAAGCCGTAGCGGCATGATGCTGCGACATGCCCGGCAAGCTGTCGTGTTTGTGGCCATCGGCATCTATTTCATTACCTGCTGGCGGCTAAAAGGCCAAACACTGCCCATGAAAACCTGGCATATCCGTCTGATGGATATCAAAGGCGGTCAACCCTCGATGACCAAACTGTTTTTGCGCTACGTCCTGGCCTGGATCATGCCTCTACTTGCGGCGCTCGCCGTCCTGCGGCTATCCCAGTTCACGGGTTACAGTTCAACCGATCTTTTTATTGTCTTCGCGCCTTTTGCAGGGTTCATCTGGGCCTGGTTCGATCGGGACGGTCAGTTCCTGCACGATCGTGTCCTGGGCACCCGACTGGTCAGTGTGCAGCGGCGCCCGTCGGCACCCGTATAAACCCTAGTGTCATTCTCTTTCTGAACCATAGGGATTGCACAGAATCTGCTTGTCGTTCATGCTTCGGGTAACTTGGTAGCGCCCAACCGAGGCCCGTTGAAACCATACGATAATGAACGATCAATATCCGGAGCTTTACCAGTCTTTCCAGTGGTTAATTCCCTCGCAATTCAATATCGCACAAGCGTGCGCGTATCGCTGGGCGGAAAACACGCTTGAAGGGCGGCGTATTGCCATTTACCACGAGGACGAGGCCGGCAGGCGTGAGGTCTGGACCTATACCCGGCTAGCCGATACCGCGCGTAAGCTCGCCAACGGTTTCATCAAAATGGGCGTGCTTCCTGGCGACCGCGTGGCTGTGGTGCTGGGGCAACGGCCCGAAGCCGTAGCGGCCTACATCGCCATATTCAGCGTTGGCGCCATTGCCCTGCCTCTGTCACCGGTTTTGGGTGTTGATAGTCTGGCAACCCGGCTGCAGGATGCCGGGTCACGGGTCGCGATCATCGATGATCGCTCCGGCCCCGATGTCGTCCAGGCGCAGGCTCGCTGCCCCGCACTGTCGCAAATCATCTCCATCGACTTCGACCACGACGCCGTGATCACCTGGCGCACGCTGCTTGCCCGCCAGCCTGGTGTTTTCAAAGAGCTTGCCACCCGATCCAACAGCCCCGCCCTGCTGCTTTATACCTCCGGCGCCACGGGCGCGCCCAAGGGTGTGGTGCTCTCCCACGCCTCGCTTATAGGCGCCCTACCCGGCTTCGTGGCTTCGCAGAACTGGTTTCCTCAAAAAGGCGATGTATTCTGGACGCCGGCAGACTGGTCTTGGAGCAGCGGCCTGATGAACGCGCTGCTGCCCACGCTTTATTTCGGTCAGGCGATCGTGGGCACGCTGGGGCATTTTTCATCGGCAAGGTCATTTGAAATACTGGCACGCTATCGCATCAGCAATATGTTTGTTCCGCCGACAATGCTGCACAAAATGATGCAGGACTACCCTTCGCTGGAAATGTCCACGCCGTTGGCATTGCGAGCCATAGCCAGCGCGGGAGAGCCTGTCGGCACGGCCGCCTTCGATTGGTGCCAGAGAACACTGGGCATTTCCTTGAACGAAATGTATGGTCAGGCCGAAACCAGCCACGTCATCGGCAACAGCTATCGCAAGTGGTCTGCGCGTGCGGGCAGCATGGGCAAACCTTACCCTGGCCATCGCGTGGCGGTGCTGGATTCCCGAGGCAAGCCCTGCCGGGCTGGCACAGTCGGCGAAATCGCCGTTAACCGGCAGGATATTCATGGGCACCCGGATCCCTCCCTGTTCTTGCGGTACTGGCAGAACGACGACGCCACCCAGGCCAGATTCAATGGCGATTGGTACATGACTGGCGACCTAGCTTCGGTGGACCCGGAAGGCTATTACTGGCATGCGGGCCGCAGCGACGATGTATTCAAAAGCTCGGGCTATCGGATCGGCCCTGGCGAGATCGAGGATTGCCTGATGGCGCATACCGCGGTAGAAGGCGCTGCCGTCGTACCTAAACCCGATGCAACCCGGGGGGCGCTGGTCAAGGCGTATGTTGTCCTGGCGCCCAACGCACGCCTGCACGACGCCAGCCTGCTCCAGGCAGAGCTTCAGGAATATGTGCGGCATCGCCTCGCTGCCTACCAGACACCTCGAGAAATCGAGTTCGTCGACAGTCTGCCGATGACCAGCAGCGGAAAATTGCGGCGCAGCGTCCTGCGGGCACGCGAACAACAACGAACCCATCGCGGCGACAGATAGCCCGCCCCAGGCAACGTCCAGACGCCGGGCTCAACAATCGGCGCTTGGAAGCGGACGCATTGATATCTATTTTCGCGCGGGACACAGGAGAAGCGCATCGGCGACCTGCCGACGCCGGACCTCTGCCCATTGCGTGACGGTCGATGCGCTAAAATCGCCCGATGAGCGATTTATTCAAAAAATACCTGACACGCGACAACAGTGCGCGTATTCAGGCCACGCGCCTGACCGAATCCTGGCAAACAGGCCTGGCCCACCAGCATTTCCCTGACTGTGTGCAACGCTTGTTGGGCGAGCTTGTGTCCGCAGCCGTGCTACTGGCCTCCAACATCAAGTTCGACGGCTCCCTGGTTCTGCAGTTGCAAGGCGACGGGCCGATTGCCTTAATTGTGGTCGAATGCAACGCCGACCTCAGCCTACGCGCTACTGCCACCCTGCGCGACGGGCAGGAGATCCCTTCAGAGGGTACGCTGCAATCCTTGTTGAACGCCAATGGCCAGGGCAGATTTATTGTTGTCCTGGATGCAGCCAACCGCGCGCCCGGCACCTCTCCCTATCAGGGCGTCGTACCGATCGAAGGCGACACCGTGGCGAGCGCCCTGCAAAGCTATATGCGCGATTCCGAACAGCTGGACACCCGCCTGTGGCTGGCTTCCGACAGCACACATA
The DNA here is from genome assembly GCF_004153455.1 of Allopusillimonas ginsengisoli. GTDB lineage: Bacteria > Pseudomonadota > Gammaproteobacteria > Burkholderiales > Burkholderiaceae_B > Allopusillimonas > Allopusillimonas ginsengisoli. The sequence continues at coordinate 161,628 of NZ_SDQE01000001.1, forward strand.
GCGCAGGATTGCTGCTACAGCGCTTGCCGGATCACGGGGGGCATACCGATGCCGAAAGCTCGCCAGACGAAACCTGGGCTCGGATTACCCAGTTGGCGGCCACCATCAAACCGGAGGAGCTGCTGCAGCTTGACACCGATACAGTCATACACCGCCTGTTTTGGCAAGAGGAGCTTGCCGCCTTTGAACCCCAGCCCGTGCGCTGGCACTGCCCCTGCACACGCGAACGGGTCGCAGAAATGCTGCGCTCACTGGGCCAGCAAGAAATCGACGACATCCTCAAAGAGCATGGTCAAGTTCATATCACATGCAACTTCTGTGGCAAGCCGTATGAATTCGACGCCATAGATTGCACAGGACTGTTTGTCGACCGAACCGGTGCGGTACACGATTCCGACCAGTCCTTGCATTGACGCCGTCCGTGGACAATGCGATCTGCCGTATTGTCCACAATCGACGCATAAAACGATTGGCGGCACACTCGTTGCATGCGTCGTCCACCCGCTGCGTCCACTCCTCCCTTGCTTGCGGTCCCGTCCATCACGACCGGGCCCACGCACATCGCCAATGCTGTTCGCGCAACGCCGCCTACGCCCAGCCACAAACCCGATAGTCAGTCGGGTACGGGTATCGCAGAATTCACGATTGTTGCGATACCTATTTTTTTCCTGGGCCTTGCCGCATTTGAAACCGCACGCTGGTTTTCCACCAATCATATGCTCAGCGTCGCGCTGCAGCAGGCAGGGCGTGCGGCCATTGTGGCCCATGGCCACCCAGACATCATCCAATCCGCATTCGAGCAGAGCCTTAACGCGCTAAACCCCGGCTCAAAGCGCAGATTGCCAGGCGCCTCCGGAGCGATTTCCTGGCACATCGAAATCCTGTCGCCAACCCCCGGCGCCTTTCTGGATTTTGGCGACCGCCGGCTGCGCGCCAGGCCGGACGTCCGTTTCGATATCATTAACAACCATTATCTTGCCGAACAGCATGCACGCTATCAGCGCAATGGCTGGGCCGATGGCCTGGGCCCCGTCTCCAACCAAACAATCTATGAAGCAAACATGCTGACACTGCGTCTACGCTTTCCACTGCCACCGCTCGTGCCCGGCGTGAAAAGCATATTGCAAACACTGGGCAAACAAAATGGCAGCTATTCCGAGCAGGCCCTGTTCCATGGCTTCCTGCCGCTGGTACGCGAGGTGTCATTTGTCATGCAGTCCCATCCCATCAATTGGCCTTTGCCTTCTTCCGGAAAAATCATCAGGCCTTCCTGAAAACGATTGTTACTTGAGTCCCGCCTATACTTGTCCCGTCTGATCTTTTCAACACTTGTATCGGAGCCTCAATGAAGCAAACCACGACACGCCGCATCGCCTATTTTTCTGCAACCGTCTTGATTGGCCTTGCGGGCGCCTCGCAGGCCCAACTGCTCGATTCAGTCAAGGGAGCACTGGGCAGCAACCAATCGGCGTCCGAACCTGCCTCTGGCGGGCTGTTGGGCGGCTTGGGGAGTGCTGGCGGACTATCGATCCCCTCGCTGGGTTCGGTGGGCACCGGCAACCTGACGGGGGTACTCAGCTACTGCGCAAAGAATAATTATCTTGGGAGCGATGCGGAAGGCGTCAAAGACAAGCTGTTAAACCAACTCGGTGGCACTCAGTCAGCGCAGTCCGATCCTGGCTACCAGCAGGGTGTGGCAGGTATCCTGGGCGGTGACAGCGACCAACAAGTCGATCTGAGCGGAGACGGGCTTAAAAAACAGCTTACCGAAAAAGTCTGCGACCAGGTTCTTGATTACGGCAAATCCCTGTTGTAATAAAAATAGCCACCCCGAAGGGTGGCTATTTTTTTGCTGCTGTTCTGGACAACCCGGCAGGCCGGGTTGTCTCGGTGCATAGACGTGCTATGCGTACCGATTAGAACTGGTGACGCAGACCAACACCAACCAGGGTGGAGTCCAGGTCGTCTTGGAACAGAGCGTGCTTGGCATACGAACCGATTGCGTACACGTTGGTGCGCTTGGACAGGTTGTAGGTGTAGCCCAAGCTGTAGACTTGCTGGGAATCCAGATCGCCGACGAAACCGTCAGGTGTGCTGGTAGGATCAGCCATTTGCCAGGAAGCCAGGATCTTGCCGTTGCCGACAGGAGCGCTCAGGCCAACCAGGTAGGAGTTAACCTTCAGGCCTTCAGCGCCGATGAAGGTGCCGGTACCCAGGTCAGGACCGAAGTTAGTGCCCTGGAACCAGCCGTCACGCGTTTGGCCGAAAGCCAGCGATGCCTTGACGACTTCGAAGTCGTACGCACCACCAAGCGACCACTGCTTGAAGTTGGAATCGTCTTCGTTGATCTTGATTTGATCATACGTAGCTACGACACCGATGGGGCCGTTAGCATAGCGCAGACCGGCAGTAATACCCTTGCCGTTGGAATCCTTGGGGTTGGGTTGACCAGCGAAGTCAACATCCCAGCCTTCGCCACCGTTAACGTTGAACGAGTAGCCAACGCCAAACTGGAAGCCCGAGAAATTGGGGGTTTGGTACATGACCGTGTTATCCCAACGCATGGTGTTAGCAGCGCTGAACGACGTACCAACGTTGGCTTGGCCGAAACCACCACCGAACGGATCAACGATACCGGGCAGGTATTTGGAGCCGATGTTGGTTTGACGACCACCAGTCAGTTCACCCCAAGCATCGCCAGCCAGGCCCAGCGTGGCTTGACGACCGAACAGACGGCCACCTTGAGCGCTGTTGGCAGTACCAAGGTCAAAGCCGCTTTCCAGTTGGAAAATAGCGCGCAGGCCATCACCCAGATCTTCGGAACCCTTAAGGCCCCAACGGTTGCCGGACTGAACACCGTTAATGCCGCCGAGTTTCTTGGCTTCGTAGTCTACGCCGTCGACTTTGCCGTCAACTTTTTGATAACCGATACCACCGTCCAGGATACCGTACAGGGTAACCGACGTTTCTGCTTGAGCAACGCCAGCGAAACCAGCGATAAGAGCAGCAGCGAGCAGAGTCTTTTTCATGTAAGAAATCTCCGTAGATTTGAGTAACTAGAGCAGCGACTACCTAACTGTGCTGCTGCCCTTTCTAACTCCGCGATGGGAAGTTGCTGCTATTGCATCAAAATTCGGGCCGCATGGCTATTGCCGTGTTGGTAAAACCTCTGTTTTTCGTCATGCGCGTTGGCTTAAAACAACAAAACCAGGTTTTCAGGCGAAAATCATAGGTAGTTACCCGTATTTTTCCGTGGCGATTACGCCACATTCAAGGCCTGCGATTTTCCTGAGTTGTTTTTTAAGTAAAGGCCGCAGTCTATTGTTTTTATTGAAAGTTTATGGGCAGGCCCAAAAACCCGTAAACGGTCTGAATTTTCAAGGATTTACGTTCTCTGGCTCCTTGAGTGCGACCCGGGCCCAGCCAGGCGCGCCAGCCCTCTCTTTATGCAGCGCGGAGTACCGACGGGGACGATGCGGGGCGTGTGAAATCATGCCTCCCGCAGCGCCTGTCGCCATCGTAACAGCCTTTGCCGCAGCCCTCATCACCGCAGGTGTTCTATAACAGTCGCTAGATCTTGCGCATATGGCTAGATCTTGCGCATATGGTTATCCCAAGCCAATCCAGCCTCGGGCGCCAACAGCGGTTGCAGCGGCTCTCCTGTACGCAGTCCAGCCAGCTGTCCTTGTCCGCTACTGACAAGAAAACCACTGGATTGCCGGGGGGCGACGCCGCAGCCATCAAAAACGGGCGTGCTGCCCAGGCAATCCCCGCTTGCCGCATCCCACACCACCACACACCCACCCACGGGGCTGGAGGTGGCGATCCGGGTGCCGGTAGCGTCGCAGGCCAGCGAGCCTACGTAGTTCTTCATGCCATGCAAAACCGAATCCGGCCCACTGTACATTGCCAGCGCTTCGCCGCGACGGTGGCGTCCTACCAGTGGCGGACGCTCCTGCGCGGGGCCGGTGTGCTGGCAGCCGAACCAGACAGCACCGGCGCCATCAAGCACCATATGGCGTATGGAGAGCTTGTGGAGTGCTGGCGCCAGGCTGACCTGCTCGATGAGATCCCCCGTGCGGATGTCAATATAAGCGACGGAAGGATCCATGTCATGCGCGTTCAGCGCAAGCTTGCCATAGTCGGGATGCGTCAGGATACCGCCATTGGCCACGCACAGCGTATGGCCATCTGGCATCAGGATAACTTCGTGCGGACCGATCCCCCCCGTCGGGAACTCGCCAATGCGCCGGTAGCCGCCGCCTTCGCTGGCATCGTAAACCCCCAGCACGCCTCGCCCGCCTTCATAATCGTTTTCTGTGGCAATCAGCAGCTTGCCATCCGGCGAAAAAACGCCATGCCCAAAGAAATGCCTTTCCGGCGTCATCGGCAATGGCTGAGGTTGCGTCTGGTCTTCAAAATGAAATGCAATGGCAAAAAAGCCAGGTTGGCGACCAAACACCACTGCTCGTGAACGCGGCGCGTCAATGGCAAAGCTGTGGCCTCTTGCGGGCATGGGTACAACAAGATGCGCATGGCCGCGCTCATCAAACAGTGCGGCCTCGTAGCGACTGGCCTGTTTACGGGCCGCCAGATACAGCACATCGCCAACGGATTCAGACGCCTGGGTTGCCACTGCACCACTATCCTGCAAGCCGCCATGACGCATGCCGGCCACTCCCTGCCCTGGCGCCGGGGGAGTCCCCGCCCGGGCGGACGGGCACACCGCTGCGGCGCCGCAGGCGGCTACAAGAGCCATGAAGCGACGGCGATCAATCTCCATCGAGTGCATTGAATCCTATCCTCGCGCCAAAAGCCGGTGCCATGTTTTGGTCCACAATGTTTTTGCTGTTTTGCAATAGCAGCGCTGCCAGCGTCAGTTGGCGATAGCCGTCAGCCTCGCGCACCTGGCGCGCCAGGTCACGCGACATGGCCTCAAAGAGGCTGTGCGCACGGTCCAGCTCGCTCTCGAGGCTCTGCCCTATCCAGGCTTCATCCTGCCCATACTGCCATTGCCCCGCGCCCAGAAAATGGCTTAATCCGTTCGCTGAAGCAGCCATTGCCTGCGCAAACAGGCCACTGCGCCAGAAAGGTGCCTTCTTTTCGTTGGCGGCGTCTGCGTCTTTGCCCAGCATAGGCAGGATCTTGATATCCCTGGCAAACTGCAGCCCCGTGGAAATGGCCTTGATGGCTTCAGCGGCGATTTCCTGCGTACTGCGGTATACCGGGTTTGTGGACGCGGGGTGAGAAAAATATTCCGCATACTGGCCTGCATGCGCCACTGACGAAGGTAGGCCCGCGTTTTTTTCCTGGTGCGTCTGCACGCCCTGGTCGCGCCAGGCCATTGCAATATCTTTTCCTATATTGGACAGATTTCCAGCAATGGCGAGGGCATAGGCGCAATTCGCTGCAAAGCTTGGCTCTTGCGGCGCATCTGCCTTGAGCAAGCCCTTGTCCCGGTACAACATATATTCAAGCGCGGGCAACCCCTGAACCGCGACGCTATGCGTGGCCAGCGTCTGGGCATCAAGCCCTGCCGTCGCGCCGACCCCGGAGCTGTCCTGGTTGCGTGCGTGATGCGCAGTGGAGGCGCCCGTTGCACTCGGGTCGGGACTGACGGTGGCGGTCTGCGCAAGCAAGGCCTGAATCTGTCGCAACATAATGCCGCGAGGATCGGGCCAGAAGAAGATCCGCTCAAAGCGGTTGTCCTCAATCAAAGGGCCAAAACGTAGAAACTCTATGCCCGCCCAAGCGCGAACCAATGCCGCAAACCTGTGATCGAGCGCATCTGCATCGCCCAGATCGGACTGCGCGCCTGTAACCGGAACGCTGCCCGACAGACCCGCTTTTCCAGGTTTTTCTTGGGCGACGCGGCCTGGTTTGCCTGCGTCACGCGCTGCGACAGCGCCAGCGGACGAATCTGCTGTGCTGGCAGTACAGAATTGCGCCAGCCCGGCCTCCATTTCCGAGGCCGCCTGCTGAAATTGCGCGGTAGCAGGCGCGATATACCCTCGGACAAGATTGGCGCCTAGCGCATCAGACAGTTCGCCTGCAAGCGCAGCGTTGGGCATGACAGTCAACGCTGCGGCAATCGAAAAATATCGCCAGAAAGCGGGTTTCATGGATTAAGCATCCTTTGTATTCAATACCAAACGTTCTACGTGTTCTACATGGCGTGGCTTCCTGATTGCCATGCAGCAATCTTCATGGTTTTGGCGAAGCACCCTGGCGAACGATGTCAGGGCGCCAGAAGCTAAACATTGCCCGCCTTGCGCCGCTTACAAAGATTCCAGGAATCGGATCAGGTCCGCCCGCTGTTCTGGCGTCATGGCAACAACACGGTCGCGTGCCGCCTGGGCTTCGCCGCCATGCCAAAGTATGGCTTCCAGCAGGCTGCGGGCGCGGCCATCGTGCAACCAGGTGGCATTGGGATTGACAGTATGGGTCAGCCCTATGCCCCACAGCGGCGGCGTACGCCACTCTCGCCCGCTGGCATCGCCCTCATCCTGGCCATCAGCCAGCCCAGGCCCCATGTCGTGCAACAGCAAGTCTGTATAGGGCCAGATCAGCTGAAAACGATGTTCGGGCCTGTCCGCATCGCGGCGCGTGACATACTTGGGAACATGGCAGGCGATGCAGTTTGACGCATAGAACAATTGCTTGCCGGCAAGCACACGCGCATCGTCGACCTCGCGGCGTTGCGGCAGAGCCAGATTGAGCGAATAGGTGGTAACAAAGTCCATAAGCCGGCCGGGCACTTCGTGCGCACCCAGATGCGCCTGGGCGCCGTGCGGCATATCTGCGCAAGCGGTCTGGGCCTGGGTGCAATCGCCATTGTGATCCGGGAACAAAGGGCTGGACAAACCCATGTCACCTGAAAAAGCGTTGGCGGACTGCCTTTCCACCGTAGGCTGCCCCGCCTTCCAGTTGAAGCGGCCCAGCACCCGCTCGCCGGTGACGGGATCCTTCAACCAGTTGGGCCGGCCCGATACCCCGTCTCCGGGATCGCGCGCGGCATTCGCGAGAATGTCGTCTTCGTGGATGGCCTCCAGCAGGCCAAGCCCAAGCATGGGCGGCGCCAAACGTGGCGAGAGCCGTGTATCAGGATGAAGCGGCCCATACCCGAGGTTTTCTACGGAGTAAGCAGGCGCCATCAACACGGCGGTTTCGCCGCCGTTCAACGCAACAGGCACCTCGGTGTAGTCGATGCGAACCTGACCCTCGGCGACCATGCCCGGCACTGCGAATGGCTGCAATTGATGCCCATAAACAGGATCTGGCAATGTGACGACCTCGCCCTGCCCCAGGCGGCGGCGGGCGTCAGCGTCGCTCTCGGGCAGCGAAAGGCGAACCAGCAACGCCACAGCGTCGGCTTGTGCCTCGGGATCGAAACCCGGAACAGTACCGCGGCCATCTTTCACGTGACAGGCCTGACAGGACCGCGCATTGAAGAGCGGACCCAGGCCATCAGAGGCCTGTGTTGACGAGGGAGAAGACACCCAGTCTTTGCGAAACAGGCCATTGCCAACCATAAAGGCCTGCCGGCCTTCAAAATCAAGATTGGCAGCCGGGTGCGAAAAAATATCACGATTGACCAGCTTGGATACCGTGCCCGCGCCGCCTTGCATGACTTCGTAAGGCTCAGCAGTCGAAAAATCCTGGGTGGGCTCGGTAACGGCAACCACTCGGGCGCGATCCTCTGGCGACAGATCGGCCCGCCCCGGCGCAGCGTCAGACGCTGCCAGTCGCTCGCTTGCCGGTCCGCGCTCCGTGGCAGGAGCCGGGCCGCTGCCCGGGGCCCCCGCCCCGGATAATTCGGCAGCCCGGGCCGCGGGCTCCGATTGGGATAGCGCGGTAGAAACGAAGACCGCGCCCAGAACAAGACTGAGCACGGCCAGACCAGCATTTGGCTTCATTGCATCACTACTGGAAAACGGCGTTGGGATTATCCAGGCTGTCCGAACCTTCGAGCTCTACTGTCCCCAGATCAAGTTTGGCAATGACGCGCTCGATACTGCGCGTCTGGGCAACGAGGGCATCGATCACGGCCTGTACCACCGCATTGCCTTCGGCATTGCCCTGACCGATCATCTGATCATAGGTTTCGATCGTTTCGGCACGGGTTTTCATGGCCTGCATGGCGTTGAGCGTGTCATCCATGCGCGCACGCATTTCTTTGTCGAGCGCCGGGTCGGCTTTCTGGACGAGTGCCGACAGGCTGTCGCCCTGGACGCTGGAACCATCCACACGCTTATACTCGCCGAGATAGACATTCATCATGCCGACCTGGTTGTAATAATGCGAGTTGTGCGTGTTATCGGAAAAGCAGTCGTGCTCTTCTTCGGGATCGTGCAGCATAAGCCCAAGCTTGATGCGTTCTCCGGCCAGCTCGCCGTATGAAAGGCTGCCCAATCCAGTGAGCATTGCAATCAAGCCTGCCCTGGGATCCTCTTGCACAGACTGGCGTGCCTCGCCATCGGGCTTCCAGTGGTCGACCATTTCCTGGAGATCCTCGACAAGCATGTCGGTGACGACCTGCAGATATTCGGCCCGACGATCGCAATTGCCGCCCGTGCAGTTGTTGATATCGAAGTCCGTATGTGGCCTGTCGCCGGCGTGACGCTCCTGTGGCGTACCGGTGCGCCCTTCGGGCGCCGGGCCGCTACCATTGAGGTCTTGGCCCCACAGCAGGAATTCGACAGCGTGGTAACCCGTGGCCACGTTGGCCTCGTTGCCATCGGCTTCATGCAGCACCTCACGCAGCAACTCGGATGTAATACGCGTCGCGTCGACGTCTTTGCCCCCAACACTCAGCTTGGGATTGGCGATCACGTTCACAACATAATAAGCGTTGACATCGGATTCTGTACCGTAAGAGGCATCGACGTAATCGATCATGCCCTCATCCAGCGGCCAGGCATTGACCCTGCCCTCCCAGTCATCGACGATAGGGTTGCCGAAGCGATAGGCTTCGGTCTGCTGATAGGGCACGCGCGAGGCGAGCCAGGCTGAACGCGCCGCGGCCAGCGTTTGTGCGGAAGGCTTGGCCAGCAATTCGCCGACAGCCTGCTGAAGCTGGCGCGCAGTGCTCAGTGCGTCTTCGTACTGAGCAAGCGCCAGATCTGCATAACCCGTTACGACGGATTTAGGCTCGACGGCCCAGACATTGGCACTCAACAGTGCTGCCAGGCTGCCAGCCGCTAAAAGTTTACGCATTCATTATCCCCCGATAAATGCTCGCCCCACGCAACATGCATGTGAGGTCATGTGGCCCGGGCTGCGCCGGACAAATGGCCCGCCTGCCCAAGCTGCCGCAGATAACTGATACACACGGCATTGCTGTATAAAAAAAAGGCCAATTCAGCCGGCAGTAAGTGTAAACGATTTTCATTATCTCTTTCACACGGCACTAGGGTAATTGAGTATTTATCGACGAAGGCGATTCCCAATTTGATACACATTCACCCAGGCATACTGCTTGCTGGCCCTGCCGCATTACGCAAAGAGGGTGAGCGCCATGGCAAAAAGCAGCACGCGTGCCTTGTGGAAAGGAGCCATTTCTTTTGGGCTGGTGCACATTCCTATTGCACTTCATTCGGCCACAGCAGACGAGGGGCTGGACTTCGACTGGCTGGACAAGCGCACCATGGATCCGGTGGGCTACAAGCGCGTCAACAAGAAAACGGGCAAAGAGATTGACCGCGACAATATCGTCAAAGGCATTCAATATGCGGAAGGAGAATATGTCGTACTGCCACCCGAAGAAATCGCGGCCGCTTATCCCAAGACAACGCAAACGGTGGAAATCGAAACGTTTGTCTCGGTGAGCGATATACCCTTTGTTTACCTGGAGCGTCCCTACTACACGTCTCCCATCGGGAAAGGCAACAAGGTCTACGCATTGCTGCGTGAAGTGCTGCGCAAGACCGGCAAAGTCGGTATTGCGAAAGTGGTGATCCAGACCAAGCAGCACCTCGCGGTGCTCATGCCTTGCGGGCCGGCGCTGATTCTCAATCTGCTTCGCTGGGACGACGAGATCCGCCCCTGGGATGAGTTGAACCTGCCGGCCGAAGGCCTGAAATCGACGGGTCTGACCACAAAGGAAATGAAGATGGGCGAGCAGTTGGTCAAGGACATGAGCGGCCCCTGGCAGCCTGAACAGTTCACTGATTCATTCAAGGAACAAATTCTGAAACTGGTGAAAGAGAAAATCAAAGCCGGCGATACGGAGTCTGTTTCCAAGCCAGAGGAAGACGAGCCAGCGATGGGCAGCGCCAAGATTCTTGACCTGACCGAATTGCTGCAGCGCAGCCTGGGCCAGAGCAGGCGCAATACCAAAAGCAGCACAAAAAAAACGACCAAGAAAGCGCCGACCACCCGCAGCAAGACTGCCTAGGATGCTTGCATGGCAAAAGCCGACCCACTGGCCCGCTACAAAGCCAAACGGAATTTCGAGATTACGTCAGAGCCTGCGGAAGGCGGCAGCACGAGTTCGGGCAATCCCATGTTTGTCATTCAAAAGCATTGGGCACGGCGGCTGCATTACGATTTTCGGCTGGAAATCGATGGAACGATGAAAAGTTGGGCGATACCCAAGGGCCCCAGCCTCGATCCCACCGACAAGCGCATGGCGGTTCATGTCGAAGACCATCCCGTTTCCTATAACGAGTTCGAGGGTGAGATTCCCGCCGGGCAATATGGCGCGGGCAAGGTAATCATCTGGGATAAAGGCACCTGGACGGCCCATGGAAATCCACGGGCTGGATATCGCGCGGGCAAGCTCGTGTTTGAGCTGCATGGCCACAAGCTCCAGGGCACCTGGGCACTGGTGCGCATGCGTGGAAAATCCGGAAAAACAGATCCTTGGCTGCTGATCAAGGAAAAAGACGACCACGCCCGGTCCAAGCGGGAGTTCAGCATCGTGGATGAACAGCCCGACAGCGTTGCCCAGTTCGCGCCAGCGCCGTCCGCCGGAAACGGCCGTCACACCTCAGCGACACCTTCCAAGCGCGGAACACCCCGGGCCGCACTGCCGGCCAAACTTAAGCCTCAGTTGGCCACGCTGGTCGACAAGCCGCCCTCCGATTCCGAAAACTGGCTGTATGAAGTCAAGTTTGATGGCTACCGCCTACTCGCCCGCATGCACAAGGGCAGTGCAAGGCTGTATACCCGCAACGGCAACGACTGGACAGGCAAGCTGAACGACCTTTGCCGCGCGTTGGCGGGCATGAAGCTGCCGGATGGATGGTACGACGGTGAGATCATCGTGCCGGACAGTCAGGGACTGCCAGATTTCCAGGCGCTACAGGCCGCTTTTGACAAAGCGGCCAGCGATGCAGTCATTTATTACCTGTTTGACCTGCCCTATTTCGACGGCAAGGATCTGCGCCAGCTTTCCCTGCTGGAACGCCGACAGCAGCTTGAGGCCGTACTGCAATCACGCAGCGCAGCAACAAATACAGTGCGCTTCAGCGCTGCCTTTGACGTACCGGCCCGGGACATCTACGCATCGGCATGCCGTATGGGGCTGGAAGGAATTATCGGCAAGAAAAAGACAGCAACCTACCAGTCACGCCGTACCCTGGACTGGATCAAGCTCAAATGCAGTCTCAGGCAGGAATTCGTGATCGGCGGCTTCACCGGTCCACAGGGCACGCGCGAGGGAATAGGTTCCCTGCTGCTAGGCGTTCACGACGAACTTGGCAGGTTGCGCTATGCTGGCAATGTAGGAACAGGCTTCGATACCGACAGCCTGCGCGCGATCCGTCAGCAACTAAACGCCCTGGCAAGCCCGGATTCACCGTTTTCAGGCAGTACGGGCAGCTACCGCAAGGCGCATTGGGTCAAGCCAGCACTCTTGGCCGAAGTGTCTTTTGCACAGTGGACACGCGACGGCCGCATACGACATTCCGTGTTTCATGGGTTAAGGTCGGATAAACCGGCCAAAGCCATTGTCAGGGAGACCAGCATGTCAGTGTCCAGCAAGCAGAGCGGCAGCCAGCCGCATAGTCTGCTCGGCAAGCTCAAGATCACGCACCCGGAGCGTATCGTGGACGAAACGACCGGTGTCACCAAGATAGAAGTGGTTCGCTATTACGCGCTGATCGGGTCGCTGATGCTGCCGCACCTGAAGCACCGTCCGGTGTCGCTCGTGCGCGCCCCTGAAGGGGTGCGCGGGCAAATGTTCTTTCAAAAACATATGGATGCATCGGGGATGACAGGTGTACGCGCTTTGCCAGCCCGCCTGGATCCGGGACATGAGCCGCTGCTCGAAATTGCTTCGCCCCAGGGCCTGCTGTCAGCCGCGCAAATGAATGTGCTCGAATTACACACGTGGAATGCCGTCAAAACCAATATCGGCAAGCCCGACCGCCTGATCTTTGATCTGGATCCCGGCAAAGGCGTGGAGTGGCCGGCCATACAGGAAGCCGCATTGGTGCTGCGGGCGTTTCTGGAACAGTTGGAGCTCGTCTCGTTTGTCAAGACCAGCGGCGGAAAAGGACTTCATGTGGTTGTGCCCATACAGCGGCGCTATGACTGGGAAACGGTCAAGGGCTTCTCTCAGGCGGTGGTGCAACATATGGCCAAGACGCTGCCCCGGCGATTTTCCGCCAAGAGCGGGCCACGCAATCGCGTCGGAAAGCTATTCATCGATTACTTGCGCAACGGCTTTGGTGCAACAACAGTGTCTGCATGGTCTTTGCGGGGTCGCCCAGGCATGGGCGTTTCGGTCCCCATACGCTGGGCCGAGGTCGAAAAAATCTCCAGTTCTGCCCACTGGCATATACGCAATATCCATGAGCGACTGGATACGGGCAACGACCCTTGGGATGACTACGCATCGTCGGCCCGAACTCTTGCCAGCGGTATGAAATCACTGGGCTACAAGACGCCGGACAAGCCCTAGCAAGGTCCAAATTGCGGTCTCTCTATGCTACAAGGATTCAATGAACGACATCTACTACTGGAATGCGGTCGAGCTTGCACAAGCCATCAAACGGCGCACCCTGAGCGTGCGTGAAGTCATGCAGGCGCACGCCGACCGCATCGAGCAAGTAAACGGCAAGATCAACGCCTTAGTCAGCCTGGATCTTGACCGCGCCCTGGAGGCAGCCAACGCCGCCGACATCAGGCTGGCGCGCGGCGAGCAGCCAGGCCCGCTTTTTGGCCTGCCAGTTGCCCACAAGGATTCTTATCTGACCAAAGGGCTGCGTACCACGTTCGGCTCGCGGCTGCACAAGGATTTCATTCCCGCCGAAGACAGCGCAGTGGTCGCCCGCCAACGCGCAGCAGGCGCGATCATCGTGGGGAAATCCAATATGCCGGAATTCGGCGCCGGCTCGCATACCTTCAATGACGTGTTCGGCATCACCCGCAACCCCTATCGTCTGGATGTCTCAGCAGGTGGCAGCAGCGGGGGCGCGGCAGCGGCGCTGGCTTCGGGCATGGTCGCTCTCGCAGACGGCTCGGACATGGGCGGCTCGCTGCGCAACCCCGCCAGTTTCTGCAACGTGGTAGGCCTGCGCCCCTCCCTCGGACGGGTTCCGATGGCGCCGGGCAACCACCCTTTCAACTTGCTCACAACCGGGGGCCCCATGGGGCGCTGCGTGGCAGATGTCGCCTTGCTGCTTGATGTCCTTTCGGGCAGTTGTCCAGAGGACCCGCTGGCACTCGACAGCCAGCCCGGCACGTTCTTTCCTCTGGCCCACGATTATCCCCGAGGCCACCGTATTGCGCTCAGTCCAACGCTGGGTGGCCTGCCCTTTGCGCCTGAGGTGCGGGCTGCGTTGCAAGAGGGTATTGCCGCGCTGCAAGCCCTGGGTTGCGTCGTAGACGAAAAGGAGCCGGATTTTGAAGGCGCGGATCTGGCATTCGAAACGTTTCGCGCGCTGGCCTTTGCCACCAACTATGGCCATCTCAATGCGCAACAACGAGAAAGTGTCAAAGAAACCGTACGTTGGAACATCGATCTGGGGCTCTCGCTTACCGGCGCTCAGGTGGCCGATGCCTCGCGCGCGCACGGTAGAATGTTCACCCGCATGCAAGCACTGTTGCAGGACTATGATTTTCTGGTCGCGCCCGTCTCGCAGGTGGCGCCCTTCCCGGTGGACCAGGAATACCCTCGGCAGATTGCCGGCGTCGCGATGTCAGACTATATTTGCTGGATGCGCTCATGTTCGCGAATTTCGGTCACGGGACACCCTGCGCTGTCCATGCCTTGCAGTCTGACAGCCGATGGACTCCCCATCGGCATCCAGATTATTGGCCGCTATCGTCAGGAGCGTGCCTTGCTGGCTTTCGCCCACGCAGTCGAGCAGGCGCTGCCCATCGGCCGCTGGCATCCTACCTTCATGCCCAGTGCGCCCTGACAGGCATGCAGGTTGCTTGTATTGGCTTAAACACATTTTGGCGCCCTGGCGCCCGCATGGCCAGCCTGCCATGCACGAGACCACCCTCACTGCACATGAATCCGCCCTTGGCCGGGCAAACAACGAGGTAAGCGTATGACTTCCAGGTATTTTCTTCCCACACTGCTGGCCGCTTGCGCCATGGCCGTGGCCGCCCCTGCAGCAGCCCAGTACACTGGGCCTTCAGGCGACGCAAACAGTGGTTATGCAGGCCCCACGGCTGAAGCGTCGAAGCTGGATGTGGCCTCGATTCTGGCCAACCCAAAAGACGACCAGAATGTGGTCCTGCAGGGCAAACTGTTGCGCAAGACGGGCAAGGAAAAGTACATCTTTTCCGATGGCACAGGCGAGATCGTGGCAGAAATCGATGACGACGACTTCCCCAAAGAACGCATTGATGAAAACACGAACATAGAAATCGTTGGCGAAGTTGACACTGGGCGGACGCGACCACCCGAGATCGAAGTCGACCGCGTGCGCGTGCTGAAGTAACGCGCGCCTGTCCGCCAGCACAGACACCGTGGCACTGCCCTGCTGCCACGGTATTTATACCCCCCTGAAACGAGAGCGATGTGAAACCCCTTAACCTTCATGCCCGCCAAGCCAGCCAACGCAGGATGACCGCGTTTTATCTCTCCCCAGAAGGCCGCCGCGCGGATGACCAGATCGAGATTTCCGCCTATCTTCCGCACGAAGACCGGCCGCGCACACTGCGCGAAATGTTTGCGGACACTGAAATCGATGTAGACGAGGACGACCTTTGAATCATCGCGGCCTACAAAAGGACGCATCGTGCCGTTTACATACAGTTCTGTCGCTATTTAGCCACTAACAAGAAGAGAAATCGTACAAAATGTGACTGAAATGGGTATATTTGGCGCTGTTATGTAACAAACTGCATGCTATATCGCGTTTTGACCCGCGGTATCAGTTTCTGCTTTTGCTCAGCCATCTTGTGCCGAAAACCACTCAGGGCGCGTCATATGAAGATAGTACGAGGCGTTGTAGCCATGCTGGGCTACACCAATGTCAAAAGAAAATCGGTCACCTATTCGGTTGTAGAGGTTGGACAACAGGCTATCCTCGACCTGACGGTTCCAAAGCGCCTGATCAAGTATTTGACCAGAGCATTGCACAGCCCTGACGAATCCGTGCTGTTTATATTGGACGGGCAGCTGGTCGGCATTCAATCCGCCGGCAGCATGCATTATCACTATGCAAACCGAATGGCGGGCCTGATATTCGTCGTGCTTTCCGTTGTGGCGATACCCGTATTTGGACTGGGTTTGATTATGCTGCGATATAGCTATAAATACCTGAGGCGGGCCGGATCTGGCGCTGTTCTGGCGCAACGCGGTGCACGGCCGGTCTGAACACGCGCCGGCGCACTACTGACAGGATTGATGCATGGAGCGCGCCGGGAAAGATCACCCGAGGATGTCGATTGCCTTGTGGCCATCTGCCACGCCCTCGACCAACAGTAGATCGCCTTCGGTATTGTTGCAGCGCAGAGCGCGAATGGAGGCATACGCATCAGAGCGATACCAGGCCTGCGCCTTTTCCATCGATGGAAACGCAATGACGACCAAATCCCCCGTCCAGGAACCCTCAAGCGGCTGATAGGGGCCGCCATGAACGATATACTTGCCAGCATATGGGACCAGCGTGTCGTCAATGCGCTTCAGGTATTCGACGACTTCATCGTTGAATCGCGTTTCCCGGATCACAGCCACAGCGTAAGCAGTCATCGTTCTCTCCAAGAGCCTGCAAGCCCAAATGTATTGAAATCCGCATAAACACTGGTGCACCCAGCCGGAATCGAACCGGCACGATCAATGATCGAGAGATTTTAAGTCTCTTGCGTCTACCAATTCCGCCATGGGTGCGAGGGTATGGTGGCGGAAGCGGTGAGATTCGAACTCACGGACGGGTTGCCCCGTCGCTGGTTTTCAAGACCAGTCCATTCAACCACTCTGGCACGCTTCCTTACCTTGGATTGCAGCAACGTATAACGTTGTTAATCGCAAACCGGGATTTTATCCTGATTTGCGAATCCGGTAGAAGGACGAGAGTTTAGCGCATGCTGGCTTTTTTTGGGCGGGTGATAATAGAGCCATCAATCTGTTCGTTTTGACTTTGCATAAGGAAGCCTCATGAAAGCAGTGGAAATCTCAACGCCAGGTGGTCCTGAAGTATTGAAACTCGTAGAACGCCCCATGCCTGAACCCAAGGCGGGCGAAGTCCTGATCAAAGTATCGGCGGCCGGCATTAACCGTCCGGACGTATTTCAGCGCAAAGGCGCTTACCCTCCCCCACCCGGCGCGTCGGATCTGCCTGGCCTGGAGGTCGCAGGTGAGATCGTCGGCGGAGATACAGGCGATACGGGCCTGGCCGTGGGCGACAAGGTGTGCGCACTGCTGGCAGGTGGCGGCTATGCCGAATACTGCACGGCTCCTGCCGCGCAATGTCTGCCTGTTCCTGCGGGACTGAGCGATGTCGAAGCGGCAGCCTTGCCGGAAACCTACTTCACCGTGTGGAGCAATGTCTTTGACCGCGGCCAACTGACTGAAGGCGAGACGCTTCTGGTTCACGGCGGTGCGAGCGGCATCGGCACCACGGCAATTCAACTGGCAACCGCGCTCGGACACAAGGTCTACGCCACGGCAGGCAGTGATGAGCGTGCAAAGGCTGTGGAAGGGCTGGGCGCCGTCCAGGGGATTAACTACCGCAGCCAGGATTTTGTCGAGGAAATCAAGAAGGCAACAGACGGACGGGGCGTCGATGTCATTCTGGATATGGTCGCAGGCGAGTACATCAATCGCGACCTGTCTTGCCTGGCGGATGACGGGCGCATTGTGATCATCGCCCTGCTTGGAGGCGCCAAGGCCACCATCGATTGCAGCCAGCTCATGCGTCGCCGTCTCACAGTAACCGGTTCCACCTTGCGGCCTCGCCCCGTCCAGTTCAAACAACAGATCGCCCGCGCGCTGCAGGCGCGTGTGTGGCCGCTGCTGGAGGCAGGCAGGATTCGTCCCATCATCCATGCGACCTTCCCCCTAAGCCAGGCGGCAGACGCGCATGCCATGATGGACGCGGGAGAGCAGGTCGGCAAAATTGTTCTGACAGCGTAGAGCAAGGCGCACGTTCAGGCAGCCAGACAATTGACCGACCGGCTGGCTGCCCGGACAAAAACGGTTTTTTGTCGGAGCCGCGTCTGGCTCATCTATACGTAGCAGGCCCTAACACGCTACAATGCCGGGTTAACCCAATATTTGATTCTGGCCCAGATGGACACCTTACAAAGACGTAAACGCCTGGTCATAGGCAACTGGAAGATGCACGGAAACCAGGCTTCTAACGCAACATTGCTCGAAGAACTGCGTGCGGGCGCCGCCTCCGTCGGCGCGTGCGATATTGCCATTTGTGCTCCTTTTCCCTATATAGGCCAAGCCAGCGCCTCGCTGCAGGGAAGCGGCATCACCTGGGGTGCGCAGGATGTCAGCCCCCACGCGCAAGGCGCTTACACCGGCGAAGTCTCTGCATCCATGCTGGCGGATTTTGCCTGCACCTGGTCGCTGGTCGGCCACTCGGAGCGCCGCGCCATGCACGGCGAAACCGACAAGCTGGTTGCCGACAAGGCCGTCGCCGCGCTGAGCGCTGGCCTCACGCCCGTCGTGTGCGTGGGTGAAACCCAGTCCGAACAAGAATCAGGCCACACGTCTGACGTCATCGCCCGCCAACTGGCGCCGTTGATCGCACTGGGCGCTCAGCAGGTCAATCGCATGGTTTTTGCCTACGAACCGGTGTGGGCCATTGGTACGGGCTTGAGCGCTACACCGGAACAGGCGCAAGAGGTACATGCGTTTGTCCGCAAGCGGCTGGAAAGCATCGGCGCATCGCAGGTTCGCATTCTTTACGGCGGCAGTGTCAAGCCAGACAACGCTGCAAACCTGTTCGCCATGCCAGATATCGACGGCGCCCTGGTGGGCGGCGCCTCGCTCAAGGCTCAAGACTTTTTACGTATAGCGGCCGCCTAGGCCTCGGAGTTTCTACATGCATTGGTTGTCATCTGCACTTCTGGCGATACAGGTCATATCGTCACTGAGCATCATCGCGCTGGTCCTGCTGCAACAGGGCAAGGGCGCGGATATGGGCTCCTCGTTCGGAGGCGGCTCAGCGGGCAGCGTATTCGGAGCCACTGGCGCCGCCAACTTCCTGTCGCGCACCACAAAGTGGGCTGCCATTATATTTTTCGCATCCACGGGCGGTCTGGCATGGGTATCGCATCACCCTGCCTCCCGGGACAAGGCTGTAGAAGGCGTGATGCAAGGCTACGAAACGCCGGCAGTTCCCGGTACGGGCGCCGCGGTCCCTGTTGCTCCGGGTTCAACGCAAGGCACAGCAGTTCCCTCCGCGCCAGCGCCTGCTCAACCGGACACCAATGCGGTGCCGTCCGCATCGGATCAAGCTGCGCCAGCTGCCGAGCACACCACACCGCCAGCATCCGACTCGGCCAACCCATCCGCCGACACCGCGCCGTCGGAACAACCCACCGAGCCCGCGCAATCAACGACTGAACCCGCAGAAAAACCGACCCCTGCCCAGTAGCCGTCGGTACTGGCAAGCACCTCAATTTTCATGCTAGAATTGCGGTCTTTCATGCCGACGTGGTGGAATTGGTAGACACGCTATCTTGAGGGGGTAGTGGCGAAAGCTGTACGAGTTCGAGTCTCGTCGTCGGCACCAGAACAGAATAGAACCAGGGCCTATGGATCATTGATCTATAGGCCTTATTCATTTCTGCGGGAACAGCATGACGGGGTGTCATCCTCGCGATCAGCCAAGGGCGAGGATGCTTTCATGCATCATCAGGTCGCGGAAGCATCCTCGCTCAGGCCCACCGGGTGAATGTGCTGACGCTCACTGCATTTGAGAGTCGATTGTTGAGCTACAAAAACATAACATCCGCGCACCGGGATTTAAGACCGCGCACCAGAAGCTTTATGCGCGCCAGCCAAGGTGACGATCACCAAGCCAGCCATAATCATAACGATACCGGCCAACTCCCAGTTTGTGGCGCGCTCGCCCAGAATCAGCCAGGCGAACACCACAGCCAGTACAGGCACGCCCAGGCTGGACATACCCGCAACCGTTGCGCTCACGCGCTGCACCACGGATAGCCACAACCACCAGCCCACGGCCGAGGCCAAAATACCCATATAGGCCAAACCCCAATACAGCTCAGCGCCCCACACAATCGGAGTCTGCGGAAAAATCAGGGTAAACGGCCAGGTCAGGATCGCGCCCAGCAGCATTTGCCAGACAGCGACATTAAGAACATCAGGCGAATGGCGTTTGAACATCATCTTGGCCAGCACGGCACCCAATCCCCAGGATATGCCGCCCGTCAATGCCAGCAGCGATCCGGACATCGAACCCAGGCCCTTCCAGGGCGCAATGATGCCAACCAGCCCGAGACCCGCGAACAAGAAGCCCACCACATGCAGGCGTGTCGGGCGATCACCCAACAATAGCCAGGCAAACACGACCACCCAGAAAGGCATGGTGTAGGCCAGCATCACAACATGCCCCGCGCCACCCGAGATGAGCGCAAGCTGGCAAAGACACTGAAACGCTGTTGTCTGAAATACGGCAACGCCGAGCGTGAGCCAAAGGGGGGGCAGCTTGGGCTTTCGGCCCGAGACCAACATGAGCCCCAGCAATACAACAAACGCGATCATGTACCGAACCATGACCAGATCGAACGCGCCAATCAGGGTGGACAGTCGCTTCATCTCGATCCAGCTGAACGCCCACAGCACGACGGTGAGCATCATCAACAACATTGCGCCACGATCTATCTCGCCAGCTTTCAATCCCTGCTCCATAAAACATAAAAGCCAGGCAGCAGGCTGAACCCTGCTGCCTGGCCGACGAGGCCAAGGAAAGAACTATACTCCTCTTGGTATATACCTCGCCTGAGCGTTTCGACAAGCGACGCCGTAAGTGCCTAGCGCGCCTGAGACAGCTGATCCAGGATCGCAGGGTTCTCCAACGTAGATACATCCTGGGTAATGCGCTCGCCTTTGGCCACAACGCGCAGCAGGCGCCGCATAATCTTGCCAGAACGCGTCTTGGGTAGATTCTCGCCAAAACGGATATCCCGCGGCTTGGCGATAGGCCCGATTTCCTTGGCCACCCAGCTACGCAATTGCGCCGCAATCTGATCCGCCTCATCTCCTTCTGGCAAGGTTCGATTCAGCACCACGAAAGCGACCACGGCCTCCCCCGTGGTATCGTCTGGCCGGCCCACGACAGCAGCCTCGGCGACCAGTTCGTGCGCCACGAGCGCGGACTCGACCTCCATCGTGCCCAAACGGTGTCCAGACACATTGAGCACGTCGTCAATCCGGCCCATGATCCAGAAATAACCATCGCTGTCACGCTGCGCACCGTCGCCTGCCAGGTAGTAGCCCTTGAGCTCCGGCGGGAAATAACTTTGCTTGAAACGTTCAGGATCACCCCAAATCGTACGAATCATGCCTGGCCAAGGCCGCTTCATCACCAGAAAACCGCCCTTGCCTCGCTCAACATCCTCGCCAGCCTCATCCACAATTGCGGCCTCTATGCCAGGCAAGGGCAATGTGCACGAGCCAGGCTTGAGCGGCGTAACACCTGGCAACGGCGTAATCATGTGCGCGCCTGTTTCCGTCTGCCACCATGTATCGAGCACCGGACAGCGCTCCCCTCCGACATTCTTGTAATACCACATCCAGGCTTCAGGATTGATGGGCTCGCCCACCGATCCGATGATACGCAGGCTGCTCAGATCGTACTCGCGCGGATGATACTTAGGCGTGGATTCTGCCGCCTTGGTCAGGGAGCGGATCGCGGTAGGCGCGGTGTAGAAGATAGAAACCTTGTGGCGCTGAATCATCTCCCAGAACCGTCCGACATCGGGGTAGGTGGGCACGCCCTCGAAGACAATCTGCGTCAGCCCCGCCGCCAGCGGGCCGTAGGCAACATAGGTATGGCCCGTGACCCAGCCCACATCCGCGGTACACCAGAATACGTCGTCGTCCTTGGCATCGAACGTCCATTTGGTGGTTAGCAGCGACCACAGCAGAAAACCGCCGCAGGCATGCTGTACGCCCTTGGGCTTGCCCGTGGAACCAGAGGTATACAGAATGAAGAGGGGATGTTCCGCATTCAACGAAGCAGCCGGGCAGGTATCCGGCTGGCCAGCCGATACATCATGCATCCAGAGATCACGCCCGTTGTTCCAGTCCAGTTGACCGCCCACACGCTGATACACGATGACATTGCGTACCGCGCCGCAGCCGCCCATCGCCAGCGCATCGTCGACGGCGGCCTTGAGCGGAATGCTTTTGCCACCGCGCATTTGCGCATCCGCAGTGATGACCAGCGAAGCACCGACGTCGACAGTACGCTCGTGCAAACTCTTGGAGGAAAATCCGCCAAACACGACTGAGTGGATAATGCCGAGTCGCGCGCAAGCCTGCATGGCAACGACCGCCTCGATCGACATGGGCAGATAGATAATGGCACGTTCACCAGCGCTATAGCCCAGGGCCTTCAGGCCATTGGCAAACTGACACACGCGAGCGTGCAGTTCCTTGTAAGTAACGCTCGTAACCTTGCCATCGTCCGATTCAAAAATAATAGCGGTCTTGTCTGCAACAGGTGTGTTCAGATGTTTGTCCAGGCAATTGGCCGAGACGTTCATTTCACCGTCGCCAAACCACCGATAAAACGGCGCTTCGCTGGTATCCAGCACTTGTGTAAATGCTTTGTCCCACACCAGATTTTCGCGTGCCAGTCGTTCCCAAAACGCGTCCGGATTACGGCGCGCCTCGTCGCACATTGCCTGATAATTGTCCATACCCGAGATTGCCGCCCCTTCCACCAAGTTGGGGAACGGCGGAAAAACACGGTTTTCAATGAGGACGGATTCGATTTCGGTCGACATGATACTAGGCTCCTTTACTGATTCTGTTCGAATTATCGATCCACCGTAGCCCACAAGGCTTACTTCACGCTGACAAACCGGCCGGCAATGCGGCAAGTTTTTAGGGATGGCTGAGGCGAAGCACGGCAGTTAACAAGACATAATATCGCGTACCTTTACGCCTCGCTCAAAATTCATGCGCGCGAGCATAAACAGACCGGCGACGAAAAACAGTCCGGTAAAAAGCAGCGCCGCGCGGTGATTGCCGCCGCTGATCAGCGTTACCACGCCGTAGCACAAAGGCCCGACAACCGCCGCCAACTGTATCGCGAATGTCCATAAGGCGTAGAACTCAGCCAGCCGCTGTCGGGGCGCCAAAGCGCCCACCATGGCCCGTCCGGCGCTCTGGCTGGTGCCCATACAGAGTCCCGCAACGGTTGCGGCGACCCAGAACAGCCAGGCCTGCACCGCGACAAAGGCCAGCAGGATCATGATGATCCAGCCTACCAGGGTGATGGTGAGGGCTGGCTTGTGGCCAATTTTGTCCTGGGCGTAACCAAACAGAAAAGCGCCCGCCGCAGCGGCGATATTGACCGTAAAGACCAGCAGCATGGTCTGCGCCATGGAAAAGCCCATGGCCTGCGTGGCATACACCGACGACAAGGTAATGACCACCGAAATTCCGGCCTGATAACAGGCGCCACAGAAAAGCAGCAGGCGGAAATCAGGAAAGTTGTCCCGCGTGTCCCGCCAAGCGTTCGCCAGCCTGGAGAACAGGCTTTCTGGCGGCTTATTACTCGGTGGCGTACGCTCGCGCAAATAAAGAAAGGCGGGGATGGCGGCAATGGCAAAAATCGCCGCGGTCAGCAACAACACTTGCGGCACATACTCGCTTGCTGGCTGTCCGATGGCATCGGCCTTGAACACGAGCACCAGTGACAAACCCAGAGCGAGCATCCCGCCAAAATAGCCAAAGCTCCAGCCCCATCCGGACACCCGCCCCAGCGCCTGAGGACGGGCAATTTCAGGCAGGAACGCCGCAACAATGGATTCGCCGACGCAATAGCAATAATTGGACAGCGCGATGATCAGCAGGCCCCAGACTATATCGCCGGGTCCGGTGAAGGACAGCAGCGCGGTCATCACAACACAGCCGACGGTACTGGTAAACAGGAGACGGCGCTTGCCGGCGCGCGCATCGGCACGCGCACCCAGCGCGGGCATCGTCACCATGACCAACAGATAAGAAAGCGACAGCGACGCGGTAAACGCCAGCGTGCCCCAGGCTTTGCCTTCTGCCACCACACCCACAAAATAGGCACTGAACACCGTGGTGAGCACCACGGTGGTATACCCGGAATTGGCAAAGTCATACATTGCCCAGCTCCAGACCTCCCGCCGGGTGACCCCGGGGTTCAGCGCCTGCCTGAACAGCCCATCACGCGGGTCGGATGGCGGTTCCTCGGCGCCACTCGGGCACCCGGCCACGGAATCATCAGGATATGGACCAGATGAGTGGTTTTCGGCGCTTATACCGCGCGAAGAACAGGAGTTCATGCTTTGTTTGGGACTGCGTTGGCTGCTTGGCATGTAGGCCGGGCTCAGGCTTGAAGTGCTGCAATACCGGCCTGCGCAATGGCAACATCATCGGAAGACTTAACGCCCGACACGCCGACCGCGCCAATGACTTGTTCTTGCACAATGATGGGCACCCCGCCCTCGAGCATCCCTTGCATGCCGGGGGCCGAAAGAAACGCTGTACGGCCCTGGTTGATTGTATCCTCGTACCCCTTTGATTCGCGGCGGCCGAGCGCGGCCGTGCGAGCCTTGGCGGGCGAAATCTGCGCGGAGATCGGCGCAGCGCCATCCAGACGCACCATGCCCAGGAGATGCCCACCATCATCTACAACGGAAATTGACACGGCCCATTTATTGGCGGTGGCGTGCGCTTCTGCAGCCGAGAGAATGGCTTTTACATCGGTAATGCTCAAAACTGGTTTGGTTTTCATGCTAGATCCTGTGAAATGTAACAGTTGTGCTCCCCCGCTACGGCAGGGATACCCACGATCGGGCCTATAGACTAGCCCGACGTTTCCCCCTAGTAAAGCGTAAATCCTGCCCAAAATCCTTTACCTTGGCGAAGCCTTTCGTTAAACTTGCGGGATTCCAAAGTTCAATTTGCGTAAAGCCATGCCTATTTAGCGTGATTTTGCAGTAGCATTGCTAGCTTTTGCTGCCAAAACTCTGCAAATTCGTTTATCTCGCTGGGCGGTTTTACGCAAGCTCAACAAAAAAGCCCATGCCGCCACATCGACTAAGCCGCCTATCCCCGTACATTAATTTTAAATTTCTGTCTCGTGGCGCAAAAGCCCTCCTGCTGGTGTCCTCTCTTGCTCTGGCAGGGTGCGCAACGACTCAAAATGAGCAGTACGCAGAGTCCTCCTACTCTCCCAACCGCGTTCAGCGCAACAACTACCTCGCACACACACAGTCGGATCCACTTGGCGCATACCTGTCATCCCGCGAGTCCGAATACCCGATTTCCCAACCCAAGAACAACAACAAAAAAACGATGGTGGCTACCGCGCTTAGCGTGCTGGGCACTAAGTACCGGTTCGGTGGCGAAACCCCCAACACGGGTTTCGACTGCAGCGGCCTGGTTATCTATGCTGCCGAAAAATCCCTCGGCCTGAAACTGCCCCGCCAATCGTCGGCGTTGGCGCATCAGGGGGTTGCAGTCAAGCGCAATGAGCTCAAGCGAGGAGACCTGGTGTTCTTCAACACCCGTGGCCGGCGCTTTTCACATGTAGGCATTTATCTGGGCGACAAGAAATTCGTACATGCACCGCGCACAGGCTCTGTGGTACGAATCGAAAATATGGATGTGTCTTACT
Source organism: Allopusillimonas ginsengisoli (assembly GCF_004153455.1). Lineage (GTDB taxonomy): Bacteria > Pseudomonadota > Gammaproteobacteria > Burkholderiales > Burkholderiaceae_B > Allopusillimonas > Allopusillimonas ginsengisoli. The sequence continues at coordinate 186,899 of NZ_SDQE01000001.1, forward strand.
GGAAAAAGCGCTACAACGGCGCACGCCGCCTGGCAGCCAATACGAATACCCACGGCAAATCGCAATTGACTGCCACGAACTAGATTCGATGAATGACAGGCCAACGCCTGCCTGGAAGCTACATCGGTAAAAATAAACACCCCAAGCGCCATAGGGCTTTGGGGTGTTTTGCTTTGAACAGGCCGGGCTCAGCGGCGAGGTACAGACATGGCAGCAGATTAATGAAGCCTTGCTTTTGCGCCGGACTGACGCCCTGCTTGCTGGACAAAATTGACAGGCTGTTCGGATTTGCTGGTGGCTGGACATGCTTCACAGTAGCCGCACTGATTCAGTGCCTGCTTCATGGCGCAAACCGAGCGCCTGCAGGCCAGCACACGTATGCCGGCGCGCTGGGCAGCGGCACGAAAGGTTTTCATGACGTTGTGACCGAGAAAATCGGTGAGGAGGATGAGCAGCTCGGTACCAGAGGGAAGCTGCAAGGTTTTTTTCTGGTGGGCGGGATCGCGACCACTGATGTGGTGGCGTATGGCGATGTTGTGGCCTTTCAGAAGTTCGGGGATATTGCCCAGGCGGTCGGCCCCGACAACCACTGCGCTGACAAGTTGAGACATGAAGATGCTCCGGAACAAGAAGGTTCCGTAACGATAATCATTCTTATTTTTATTGTCAACGGGCTGACCGTGTAAAAGTTTATTTTTCTGGCAAGGCGTTTTGCTGCCCGGTTTGCTGCGTGGCGTCGATGGCTTCCTGGACAACTTCGCGGGTTAGCTCCGGCGCCAGCATTTCGAGCAGTACATAAACGTAATCACGCAGAAAGACACCAGACTTGACGGCGACACGCGTGACATGGGTGCCGAACAAATGCCCGACAGGCAGGCCTACAAGGCCCTTGTCGCGGCGCGGGTCGAAAGCCATGCCTGCGATGATGCCTATGCCCAGCCCAACATCGACATAGGTTTTGATGACGTCTGCATCAATGGCTTCCAATACGATGTCCGGTGTTATGCCGTGCTCGGCAAAACGCTCATCGATCGCCCGACGGCCGGAAAAGGCGTGATCATAGGTAACAATGGCATACTCCGCCAGTTGTTCGAGCGAAAGGCTGCGAGCCTGCTTGGACGTAAGCTCGGCCAGGGGATGATCAGGGCGCACCACCACTACGTGCTCCCACGAATAAACGGGCAAGGCGGCCAGCCCTGGCGTTCCAGCGAGGGTTTCGGTGGCAATGGCCACATCGGCGTGCTCGTGCAGCACCAGCCGGGCCAGATGCGGCGGATTGCCCTCGGCCAGCGACAGCCTGACCTTGGGAAAACGCTTGCGAAAGGCTGGGATGACTTTTGGCAGAATATAGCGAGCCTGTGCGTGCGTGCAGGCAATCACCAGGCCACCCTCGTCGCGCCGGGCAAATTCGTCGCTGACTTTCTTGAGATTATCCACTTCGCGCATGATGCGATCGATGACTTGCGCCACCGACTGCCCCGGCTTGGTCAGCCCCTTGATCCGCTTGCCGTGGCGCTCGAAGATCTTGATGCCCAGTTCGTCCTCGAACTCGATGATGGCTTTGGAGACACCCGGCTGCGAAGTGAACAGCGCCCGTGCGGCCTCTGTAAGATTGAAGTTGCGCCGTATGGTTTCGCGGACAAAACGGAATTGCTGTAGATTCATAAACGAGGCCTGATTGGCGAACCATTTTCATTAGAAAAACGGCCCTGAAAAGGGCCATTATATGTAATAAAGAAGATGGTTTATATTGTTTTTAGTAATTAGTTTACGCCACGCTCATAGGCACAGACTTTACCCCCTGCCGCGCCTGGCGGTACCAGGGGTCTTGCGGAACCAGGCAGGCTCCCCGTGTTTCGCGGCACAGGGAAGCCAAACGGGCGCTTACTTCATCGAGATCGTGGTATTGACGCCCGCGGCATGGGCCGACCAGCGCGCTGTAACTGTTTTGGTTTGTGTCCAGAAATACACCGCCTGCTTGCCATTCGGGCCAAGATCGCCCAGTTTGGACGCGCGGGATCCCGTGAAGCTGAACCAGGCCACCGGGACAGGAATCGGAATATTGATGCCGATCTGGCCCACGTCGATGTTGTGCTGGAAGTAGCGCGCAGCGCCGCCGTCCTGAGTAAACACGGCAACGCCGTTCCCATTGGGATTCTGGTTGATGAACTCCACAGCCTCTTCAAGCGTATCCACGCAAACTACCGCGAGCACAGGCCCAAAAACCTCTTCACGGTAGATCGTCATATCCGCCTTCACGCCACTAAAGACTGTGGGCCCGACAAAGTTGCCTTTTTCGTACCCTTTAACGGTCAGCTTGCGGCCGTCCAGCAGCAGTTCCGCCCCTTCATCCACGCCTTTTTGGATCAGGTCCTCTACCCGCTCGAGCGCGGCAGGCGAAACCAGCGGGCCAAGATCCGCATCGCGATCCGAACCGATGCTGACTTTCAGCTTCTTGGCGCGCTCGATGAAATCAGGCAGCCAGTCGCGCGCCTCGCCCACCATTACGGCAACCGACGTCGCCATGCAGCGCTGTCCTGCAGCGCCAAATGCAGCCCCCACCAATTGATTGAGCGCGACTTCGCGATCAGCGTCCGGCAGAATGACGCAATGGTTCTTTGCGCCCATCATTGCCTGGCAGCGCTTGCCGGCCTTGGAGGAACGACGGTAAATCTCTGTTCCCACATGGGTGGAGCCAATAAACGATACTGCCTTGATGTCGGGATGATCGCAAATGCCGTTGGCAATTTCCGGGCCGCCATGTACAACATTCAGCACACCGGGAGGCAGGCCAGCCTCCAGTGCCAACTGTGCCAGCATCAGCGACGAGCTCGGATCCTGCTCGGACGGTTTAAGTATGAAGGTATTGCCTGCCGTGATGGCCATGGGGAACATAAAGCACGGCAGCATGATGGGAAAGTTAAAAGCGGTAATGCCTGCGCATACACCCAGAGGCTGGATCAGCGTGTACACGTCAATGCCTGTGGCCGCATTTTCGGCATATTCGCCCAACTGCAGCGATGCCATGGCGCAAGCATGTTCAATGACTTCCAGGCCGCGCCCCACCTCGCCTTCGGCATCGGGCAGCGTCTTGCCATGCTCCAGCGAGATGGATTTGGCGATGGCGGCAGTGTTGTCGCGCACCAGCTTCTGAAGATTGAGCATGACGCGCGTGCGATTGGCCTGGCTGGTATTGCGCCACGTCTTGAAAGCTTCCTTGGAATTGGCCACCGCCATGTCCAGTTCTTCCTTGGTCGCAAAGGGTACCTGGGCCACCACTTCTTGAGTGGCAGGATTGAGCACATCCCTCCACTCCGTGGACTTTGACTGAACCAGCTCACCACCAATCAATAGTGGGATTCGAGGTACTGCACTCATGAATGTCTCCTGAATAAATAGGTATGGAACAGATGTCCTTCGTTAAATCTGGCTCAGCTTTTCTTGACCAGCGGGCAAGTGGACTCCGACAGAGGCTGGAACGCATCGGCGGCCGGAATGGTTGCCACCAGCTTAGACAGATCCCATTCCCCCGTGGACTCGCCGGGCTTCTTAACCTCATACAAATACATATCGTGAATCACGCGCCCATCGGGCCGGATCGACGCATTGCGCATAATCGGATCCTCGATGGGAATCCCGCGCATTTTCTCTGCCACGGCGTGCCCTTCTACCGATCCGCTCGCAGCCACCGCCTTCAGATAATGCAGCACACTGGAATAAACGCCGGCCTGAGTCATGGTCGGTTTAAGTCCGTCAAAGGCCTGGGCAAAGCGATCGGACCACGCACGGGTCTGGTCGTCAAAGTCCCAGTAAAAACCATCCACGTAGGTCAAGCCCTGGGCATTATCCAATCCTAGAGCGCGCAAATCCGAAAGAAAAATCAAGAGCGAAGCGAGCCGCTGTCCGCCTTCTACAATGCCAAACTCACGTGCCTGCTTGATGGCGTTGACCACGTCGGCGCCGCCGTTGGCCAGGGCGACAACCTGAGCGCCAGAACTCTGAGCCTGCAATAAGTAGGAAGCGAAATCAGGTACGTTCAGGGGATGCCGGACCGCGCCTACAACGTTGCCGCCCAGCTCCTTGACCATATTCGCGGCACCTTTTTCCAGGGAATGGCCAAAGGCGTAGTCAACCGTAATGAAGAACCAGGACTTGCCACCCTTGTCCACCATGGCTTTCACACCCCCAACCGACTGGGAATAGACGTCGAACATCCAGTGAAACCCGACTGGCGAGCAGTTGTCATTGGTCAGCCCCGTTGTGGCGGGGCCGGAGAACATGACGACTTTGTCCTTTTCCTTGGCAATGCCCTGCACGGCCAGGGCGACGGCAGAGTTGGTCAGATCGGCAATCGCGGTAACGCCGTCACGGTCGAACCACTCACGCGCTTTTGCCGCGCCGACGTCCGCCTTGTTCTGGTTGTCCGCAGACACCAAATCTATCGTCATGCCTTTGCAATCTGCTTTGAGGCAATCCTCGATGGCAAGCTTGGCCGCCGCGACCGAGCCCACCCCACCCATTGATGCATAGGTGCCTGACATGTCGGTAAGAATGCCTATCTTGACCGGCGGCGCGTCCGCTGCGGTCGCCGCCGCGCCAAGGCCCATGCACAGGCCGGCCAGCAATGACAAGGTGAATCTCTTCATTGGCGTCTCCATTATGTATATGTACTTATTGATGTACTTGGGGGGTGTGCTTGATGCGATGCGGCGTGCTACGCTCCGCTTCAGGCAGTGTAGTTGTGTAAAAAACATATTTCCATCAAAATATTTGCACATTCAATGCTCAATTTTGCACAACAGACACAATGCTCGACTGGGACGGCTTGCGGTATTTTCTGGAAGTGGCGCGTACACAGCGTGTCAGCGCGGCCGCCTTGCGGCTTGGGGTGCGTCATACCACGGTGTCACGCCGTATCCAGGCGCTGGAGCGCGAGCTGGACACCATGCTGTTCAACAAGTCCAAGGCCTCGGGCTTTACGCTCACAGAAGACGGCGCCCGCCTGTTTACTCACGCCGAACAGATCGAAGGCACATTGATCAACGCACGCGAGGCAATCTCCGGCCAGTCACAGACATTGTCCGGCCACCTGCGCGTAGGTTCAACCGAAGGATTCGGCAGTTACGTGCTGGCCCCGCTCATGATTGATTTCCAGCACCGTTACCCTGCCATCACGCTTGACATCATGCCGGTGCCTCGTTTCATCAGCCTTTCAAAGCGCGAGGCCGACATCGCGATTTCGCTGGAACGCCCCCAGCGGGGGCCGTATCTGTGCACCAAGCTCATGGATTATTCGCTCAAACTGTATGCGCACCGAGATTATCTGGCGCAGGCGGCTCACATCGAATCCAAGGACGACCTGGTCCATCACGCCTTCATTGGTTATGTTGAAGAATTGCTGTTCAGTGACCGCTTGCGCTATCTGGAAGACATCGTGCCCAATACACGCGTCATCTTCCGCAGCACCAGCGTGATTGCACAATATCACGCAGTGCTGCAGGCGAGATCGCTGGCCATCCTGCCCTGCTTCATGGCCGCGCAGGATCCCCGGCTGCAGGTGGTGCTTGAAGACGAAATCGCCATTACCCGCAGTTTCTGGATGTACTGCCATGAAGACTTCCGCCAGTCCACACGCGTGATGGCATTATGGGATTTCCTGAAACAATCCGTTCAGCTGAACGCGCCGCTGCTCAAGGGGCAACGCGGCAACCTGACATATCTTGACTGAATCGCGCTAGCCTCGGAATACAATATCGCCATGAACGCACTTAAATTACTTCAGCAAAGCCCGGTCATGCCGGTGATTGTCATCAAGGATATCGACACTGCTGTGGATCTGGCTCGGGCGCTGGTAACCGGCGGCATACGCAGCCTTGAAATCACCTTGCGCTCCGACGTTGCGCTGCAGGCCATCCAGGCCATCAGTGCTGCCGTGCCGGAAGCGTTGGTGGGCGTCGGCACCGTCCGCACCCCCGACCAACTCGAGGCTGCCATGAAGGCCGGCGCAAAGTTCGGCGTCAGCCCGGGGCTCACGCCCGATCTGGCCAAATTCGCAAGCCATGCGGGTATTCCTTTTCTGCCGGGTGTCGCCACGGCCTCCGAATCCATGTTCGCCGCGGATCAGGGTTTTGCCGTGCAAAAGTTGTTTCCGGCCGAAGCGGTCGGCGGCCAGGCGCTGCTCAAGGCGCTGTATGGCCCGCTGCCCGATATCGTCTTTTGCCCCACAGGTGGCATCAATGCAGCGAATGCGGCTCAATATATGGCATTGCCAAATGTGCAATGCGTGGGGGGTTCGTGGCTTACGCCGGATGCCGCCGTGGCAGGCAGGCAATGGGATGCCATCACCACCCTGGCCAGAGAAGCCTGCACCCTGCTGGCCGTGCCATAAAACATCTGCAGCCTGAGGCAAGATTCAGGTCGGCAGCGGGTAGGCCGCCAGGGGTGGCTTGCCGCGCAGCGCAAGCAATATATTGTCTACCGCCATGCGGGCCATGGCCGCACGGGTTTCATGTGTGGCAGAACCCGCGTGCGGCGTGGCCGTTACCCTGGGATGATCCCGCAACGGCGAATCCTGCGGCAGGGGCTCCACATCGAACACGTCCAGCCCAGCGCCACGTATCTGGTTTCGATCCAGCGCATCCAGCAATGCCTGCTCTTGCACAATGGGCCCGCGGGCACCGTTGATCAGAATGGCTTGCGGCTTCATCTGAGCAAATTCATCGGGCCCGATCATTCCCCGCGTTTCAGGCGTAAGCGGCATGACAATCACAACGAAATCCGACTGCCGCAGTACTTCCTGCAATGTTGCGGCACGCGCCCGGCCTTGAGGCAAGCCACTGTCCACTGGGCGACGGGTATGGTATAGAACCGGCATGTTGAATCCGAGCGCGGCGCGGCGTGCAAGGGCTTGCCCAATCCGGCCATAACCCAGTATGCCCAGCGTTTTGCCATAAACATCCCAGCCGAACATGTCGTTGCCCAGGTTTTTTTTCCAGCGCCCTTGCTGGACGTAGCGGCCCAATTCGACAAGACGGCGACTGCTACCCAGTACCAGGGCAAAAAGAAAATCCGCAACAGATTCCGTCAGCACGCCTGGAGTATGGCACAGCATGATATGACGGCGGCCCAGCGACGCGAGCGGAAACTGATCTATGCCGACCGAAATGCTGGAAATCACTTCCAGGCTGGGCGCCCTGTCCAGCAGCGCATCGTCGATACTGTAGCTGGATCCGATCAGCCCATGCGCGGAAGGCAGCGCGTCAAGAAAAGCTTGCATTTGCGCAGGTTTGCGTGGATCTGCGCAGGTGACATCGTGCTCTGCCTGGAGGCGTTCGAGCTCACCAGGGGGTAAATCCCGATATACCACTACATGCTTGCGTTCCATAGCGCTACCTTAAATCGTTGATTGGTCACCCATCTGCTCAAGCTCCTGCCGGGTCGGCAGGCCTTCGGTATCGCCGAGCACCTGCACAGCACGCGCGCCTATCCAGGCACCGCGCTGCACTGCGCGCACCAGCGGCAGGCCTTCGAGTACGGCACTGATCACCCCAGCCGCAAAACCGTCTCCGGCCCCCACGGTATCGATCACCTTGTCCACGGGCACGCTGGCCACATAGCCTTGCTCCACGCCATTATCGTAATACGCACCATCGGCGCCCAGCTTGATCACCACCAGCGTTGCCCCCTGGTCGCGAAAAAACGCGGCAATGTCTTCGGGGCTATCGCGCCCTGTGAGCAGCCGCCCTTCTTCAAGGCCTGGAAATATCCAATCTGCCATTGCCGCCAGCACATTGATGCGCTCGCGCATGTGCGCCGTGGAGGCCCAGAGTGTGGGCCTCAAGTTGGGATCGAAAGAAATGGTCTTGCCGGCCGCTCGCATCAAGGCCATCGTGCGCCGTGAAACCTCGTAGCAATTGGCCGACACGGCGGGAAAAACACCTGTCGCGTGCAAATGGCGGGCCGCGCACAACCAGGGCTCATCGATATCGTCTACCTGCATCAGACTGGCGGCTGAGCCTTTGCGGTGGTATTCCACAGGTGGGTCGCTGCCATCAGTAACACGGCCCTTGAATTGAAAGCCGGTACGCTGTGCGGGGTCGCTCACCACATGGGAGCAGTCTATGCCTTCGGCGCGCATGGTCGCCAGCAACGAGCGGCCCATCGTGTCGTCGCCCAGCCTGCTGGCCCAGCCTACCTTCAAGCCCAGCCGGGACAACCCAATGGCCACATTGGTTTCCGCCCCCGCCGTACGCTTGTAGAACATCTGCGCGTCTTCGATGGGCCCGGGCCGATCAGCGACCAGCAGCAGCATCGCCTCGCCAAATGTCACCACATCCAGTGCTTTACTCACTACACCCTCCGGCAACCATCAATGATTCAGGATCTGACCCAGGAAACTTCGCGTCTTGTCCTGCCTGGGGTTGCTGAAGAATTCCGCAGGTGGCGCTTGCTCGATGATCTGCCCGTCGGACATGAAAATGACGCGATCCGCCACGCTGCGCGCAAAACCCATTTCATGGGTGACACACAGCATCGTCATGCCGTCTTCGGCCAAACCGATCATGGTGTCGAGCACTTCCTTGACCATTTCGGGATCCAACGCGGAAGTGGGCTCATCGAACAGCATAATCTTGGGCGTCATGCATAGCGCGCGGGCAATCGCCACGCGCTGTTGCTGCCCGCCAGACAACTGGCTTGGGTACTTGAGCGCCTGGTCGCCGATGCGCACCCGGTTCAGGTACTTCATGGCCAATGCCTCCGCTTCAGCCTTGCCTATCCCGCGCGACCGCATGGGCGCCAGCATACAGTTGCGCAATACCGTCATATGCGGGAACAGGTTGAACTGCTGGAAGACCATTCCAACTTCCTGGCGCACCGCATCGATATTGCGCGAACTCGCTGAGAGATCAATGCCTTCGACCACGATACTGCCCTGCTGTATGGTTTCCAGCCCATTGATGCAGCGTATCAAGGTCGACTTGCCGGAGCCCGAAGGCCCGCAAATCACAATGCGCTCTCCGGCAGAAACGCTCAGGTCGATATCAGTCAGCACATGGAACTGACCATACCATTTGTTCAGACCCTTGATGTCGATGATGGTACCGTCGGTGGCAGGCCTGGCCTGTCCCGTGCTTTCAGTGGCAATAGGAGTGTCGGTCATGCAGGTCAGCCCCGTAGATCAGGATTTGCCGAGCTCAGGCAACGGCGTGCCCAGCCATTTTTCATAGAGCTTGTTGAACTCGCCGTTTTCGATGTTCTTGTCGATAAGCTCGTTGATCGCCTTGAGCGTATTGGCTTCGCCCGGGCGAATTGCGACTGCCATTTCTTGCTGCAGCAACACGAACTTAGGCTGATAGCGGTTGGGCGCCCGCTCGTTGATCTGGCCTGCGACGGTGGTTGAGCAGCCGATGGCATCAACCTGGCCGGACAGCAAGGCCTGCATGGCGGACGCATCGTCATCGAAACGACGGATATTGGCGTCCTTGGGCGCTATCTTGGTGACCGCGATGTCCTGCGTGCTGGCACGCGCCACACCTATGCGCAAACCCGAGAGATCTTCAGGCTTGGAAATTTTGTCGTCCTTGGCGCCGAAAACAACGATCTGCGCGGCGGAATACGGATGGGAAAACTGTACCTGCTTGGCTCGCTCGGGCGTAATGGCCAGCGAGGCGACCAGCATATCCACTTTGTTGGTCAGCAAAAAAGGAATTCGGTTGGGCCCGGTGACCGGCACAATATTGAGTTTGACACCCAGGTCCTTGGCCAACTGGCGAGCAACATCGGCATCATAGCCATCAGGCTTGTTCTCAGTATTGAGAATGCCATAGGGCGGGAAATCCACCAGCATGCCTATCGTCAGTTCGCCTTTTTCCTTGATCTGATCTATGGTTTCCGCCGCAGCGGGGGCCGCGGCGCCAAGCGCGAGCGCCGCGCAGCCGGTGAACAGTGTACTGGCCAACAACTTGCGCAGAGTAAGTTTCGAGAACATAGCTTTGTCTCCGTAGATAGAAAAAAACCCGGAAAGCGCTGCAGCGCTCTCCTGAATGGACCGTTATCTTGCGAGAGATACCGCCAGCCGTCGCTCCAGATAGGCAGCCAACAGCGACAATGGCCAACACAAGAAAAAGTAAATGACTGCCACCACCGAAAACACCAGCATGGGCTGGAAGGTAGCGTTATTGATGATCTGCCCGGCACGCGTCAGTTCGGTAAAGCCGATGATGGCCGCCAGCGATGTACCTTTGACGATCTGTACCAGATAACCCACCGTGGGCGGCACGGCGATCTTCATCGCTTGCGGCAGGACGACATCGCGCATTTTGTTGCGGTAAGAAAGCCCAAGCGCTTCGGCGGCTTCCCATTGTCCGCGCGGTATCGCCTGGATACAGCCACGCCAGATTTCGCCCAGAAAGGAGCCGCTATTCAGCGTCAATGCCAAGGCCGCTGCCAGCCATGGGTTGATTTCCAGGCCGATGACCGGCGCACCAAAGAAAACAAGAAACAACTGCAGCAGCAGCGGCGTGCCGCGAAAAATCTGGATAAATCCAGTGGAGACCGTGAGCGCCAGCTTGTTGCTGGACGTGCGTCCCAGCGCAACCAGCAGACCGACAACACCCCCACCGGCAAAGGCCATGAGGGAAAGAAGCACGGTCCATTGTGCGGCTTCGAGAATGAACCAGAAATCGGAGGTGCCGAAAGTTCGCATTATCGACGGTCCGGGTAATTAAGCGCCAATTGGAAGATCGTCCGGAAAACATATGAAAAGGCCAATGTGAGCGCCAGATAAATGCCGGTGACGACAATGTAGATTTCAAAACTGCGAAAGGTTTCGGACTGCAGATTGGCGGCGACCGAGGTTAGGTCATCAGCAGAAATAACCGAGACCACGCTGGACGCCAGCATCAGGAGAATGAACTGGCTGGTGAGCGCTGGATAAATGGCGCGCAGCGCAGGCTTGAGCACCACGAAGCGAAAGATTTCGATGCGGGAAAGATTCAGCGCCTGCCCTGCTTCGACCTGTCCTTTGGGGATGGACTCGATGCCGGCCCGCACGATCTCGGTAGCGTAGGCGCCCAGATTGACGACCATGGCGACCAACGCCGCGGTATAGGGCGACCAGCGCACGCCGGCTGCTGGCAGTGCAAAAAAGAAGAAAAACAGCTGGACCAGAAAGGGAGTGTTTCGGATAACTTCGATGTAGACTTTGATGAGCCAACGCAATGGCGCGGGCCCTGCCGTTTTGCCCCAAGCGCAAAAAACAGCCACGATCAGGCCAAACAGCATGGCCAGAAACGACAACTGAATCGTCATCCAGGTGCCATGTAGCAGCAAAGGCCACGCGTCGAAAACGGGACCGAACTGAAAATCGTAGTTCACGTTGTTCTTATCCGAAAGATGACCGGCGCAACCGGCATGGACTTGTTCAGCATACTCTGTGTCCCGCCCTCGCGTCACTGAAACCGGTTTCAGAACGAGATGTCAAAAAAGAGGATTGTATCACCGCGTTTTAAGGGATGGTCGAGCCCCTGGGCTTGAGCGATCCCGGCAGCAGAAGATTCCTGGCCGGCGTGTCGAGCCCGCCGATACGCTGAAGCAGACAGCGCGCGGCCAGATGCCCGAGCTGGTCGGTCGGCTGGGCGACCGCGCTGATCCCGGGCCCGATGTAAGGCGCCCAGGGTGTATCGTCAATGCCGATAAGCCCAATGTCCTTGCCCAATTGCCAGCCAAGCTGAGCAACGGCGGCGACCACCTGAAGGGTAATGACGGCATTGGCGGAAACAACGGCTGGCGGCCTGCCCGCGGCACGCAGGCGCAATGCCTTCAGGGCCTCGACCAGGCCGGCATCGTCATCAATCGCGCTCTCGAAACACTGGCCCGACACTGATGACTCGCTACTGGCAACAAACGCCTCGAACGCCCGTGCGCGTTCGAGGCGGGAACTGACAATACCCAGGGGCTCGGTTACCAGCAACAGGTCGCGGTATCCCAATGCCAGCACATGCTCGATACATTGCTGTATCGCCTGCTGGTTATCCAGCGAGATGAAGTCCACATCCAGGCCGCGGTGAAGACGGTCAACCAGCACCACGGGGCGTCCCTGCGTCGCGGTTTCAAGCAGCGCCCCGGCATCGTGGCCCATGGTATTCAGGATAAAGCCTTCGACCTTATAGGACGACAGCGCGCGCAGACCGGCGCTTTCACGCTCGCTTTCGTTGCCAAGATTGAACAGCATCACCAGATAGCCTGCCTGGCGACAGGCATGCTCGGCGCCCCGCAGCACGGCGACCGAATAAGGGTTGGCAATGTCGGCAACCACCAAACCCACCAGCCGAGAGCGTCCGCGCTTGAGCGCTTGCGCCATGGGGCTGGGCACATACCCCAGTTCGGTCACAGCCGCTTCGACTCGCGCAGCGATCTGCGGCGAGAGCAAGGTTTCGCGATGATTCAGAAAACGGGAAACGGTGGCCTTGGAAACGCCCGCATGTCGCGCCACGTCGGCAATGGTGCTGCGAACTGTAGACTTTTTCATTGTGTGTAACGAGTCAGAGAGGCAACAGCCCGGCCTCATGAACAGGAGAGCCATTGTAAGGCCTTGTTCCAGGCGCGCGGACGCCGGTCCAGACAACATCGCATGGCCGAAACGCCAGCGCCGGTTCTCATCTTCCGAATGTTCAGGTGCGGGACGTCACCGAACGCGCACCTGTCGAATACGTGTCAGTCGGCTGGCCTTACTGTCTCCAGCGCCACCCATGCGCTGTTGCCGCGATGGCTTTCCAGAACAGCCTGAATAAATCGATGGCCCGAAACGCCATCGCGAAAATCAGGCAATACGGCCACGCCATCCTCATTGCCTTCGATGCGGTCCGCCGCATCGCGATACAGCTGGGCAAACGCTTCGATATAGCCTTCGGGATGTCCGGCGGGAATTCGGGTGGCACGCGAAGCCGCCTCGCTCTGTACCCGGCCGCGTGTCAGGCGCTGGGCGGCGCCTCCCTGGGGCGTGAGCCAAAGTACGTTGGGCTCCTCTTGCTCAAAACGCAATTGCGCCTTGCTGCCGTAGATGCGCAGCGTCAAGGCATTCTCGCAGCCGGTCGCCACTTGACTGGCCCACAGCGTACCGCGCGCGCCGTTCGCATAGCGCATCATGACTTGCACATGGTCGTCCAGGACGCGGCCCGGTCCGAAGGTATGCAACTCTGCCGCAATCTGCGCGGGCTCGACGCCGCAAACATAAGCTGCGAGTTGGTAAGCATGAATTCCCACATCGCCCAAGGTGCCGGCGGGGCCGGCGATGGACGGATCCTCACGCCATGCGCCTTCGCCGGTCAGCGCCGGACCGCCCGCCCACCAGTCTTGCGAATACTCAACCTGCAGCAGACGGAGTTCGCCGATGGCGCCCTGCGACACAAGCTCGCGCGCGTGACGCACCATGGGATAGCCAGTATAGGTATGCGTCAACATGCACACGACGCCGGTTTGACTGGCAAGTGCTTCGAGCGCCAGGGCTTCGGAAAGGGACACCGTCAAGGGTTTATCGCAAATGACATGTATGCCTTCGGCCAGAAATGCCCGGACCACCGGCGCATGCAAGTGATTGGGTGTGACAATGGCGACGACGTCTATGCCGCCCTGCGCGGTGCGGCGCAACTCACCTTCCCGGCGGGCCATATCGCGCCAGTCGCGATAACTGCGTTCTGGCGCGATACCCGCCTGGGCTGCGCTGGCCGCTGCCTTGTCCGGATTGCTCGAGAGCGCGCCCGCAACCAGATCATAGCGGTCGTCCAGGCGCGCAGCCATGCGATGCACCGCGCCGATAAACGCCCCCTGACCGCCGCCCACCATCCCAAGCTTCAATCTCCTGCGCATTCACCCTCCTTGCTTGCGAGACGCACCGTTTTCGATGCCGAGCAGCGCATTGTGCTGATCGGACGACAAGGCACTGGCCGCGAAATCATCAAAGGCATGATCGGCAACGCGGATAATATGGTCTGCAATAAACGGCGCGCCTTGCGCCGCGCCTTGCTCGGGGTGTTTGAGACAGCACTCCCACTCCAGCACCGCCCAGCCCTCGAAATCATACTGCGCCATCCTCGAAAAAATCCCCTTGAAATCCACCTGGCCATCCCCCAGCGAACGAAAGCGGCCCGCCCGCTCTGCCCAGCCGGCATAACCGCCATAGACGCCCTGCCTGCCGGTAGGATTGAACTCCGCATCCTTGACATGAAAGCACTTGACGCGCTCGTGATAAAAATCCAGGAACTGCAGATAATCGAGTTGCTGCAGCACGAAGTGGCTGGGGTCATAGAGAATATTTGCGCGCGGATGCTGGCCGACAACTTCCAGAAAACGTTCAAAGGTCGTGCCATCGTGCAGGTCTTCGCCCGGATGCAGCTCAAAGCCTATGTCCACGCCAGCGTCGTCGAAGGCATTGAGAATGGGCGTCCAGCGGCGCCCCAGCTCGGCGAAGGCTTGCTCGACCAGCCCGGCCGGCCGCTGGGGCCAGGGATAAAGATAGGGCCAGGCCAGCGCGCCGGAAAAGGTTGCATGCGCCGATAAGCCCAGCCGCCGCGATGCACGGGCCGCCAGCAAAAGCTGTTCGTGCGCCCAGCGCTGTCGCGCCTGAGGGTCGCCCCGCACCGATGCTGCGGCAAAGCCATCGAACAAGGCATCATAGGCTGGATGCACTGCCAGCAACTGGCCTTGTAAATGCGTGGATAACTCGGTTATCGCCAGGCCATGGTCCGCCAACATGCCTCGAACATCATCGCAATAGGCCTGGCTTTGCGCAGCCTGCTCCAGATCGAACAGATCGGGATTGTTGGTAGGGATCTGGACGCCCCGATAGCCCATTTCCGCCACCCAACCCGCCAATCCGGCCAGGCTGTCAAAGGGCGCTCGATTACCCACGAACTGAGCCAGGAAGATTGCAGGCCCTTGAATGGTTTTCATGCTGTCTCCATGTCACGCTTTAGAACGGCGAGTCAGGAAAGTAAAACTCCTTGGCGTTTTCCTTGGTGATCAACACTGATGGAATGATCGTGTTCTCAGGCAGTTTTTCACCTTTCAAACGCGCCTCGGCAGTCATTTTGATGGCGTCATAGATAAACTTGGGCGAGTAGGATACATCGGCCTGAATCAAGGGGTTGCTGCCATCGAGTATGGTCTTGACCATGCCTTTCGCACCGGCCCCACCAAAGACTTCCTTGATGTCCGTGCGGCCGGATTGCTTGATGGCCTGGAGCACACCGACCGCCATGTCGTCGTCGGCGGCCCAGACCGCATCGATATGCTTGAAACGTGTCAGGTAATCCTGCATGACCTTGAAGGCATCATCCCGGTTCCAGTTGCCATAACGGGCGTCCAGCAACTTGATATCCGGATACTTGTCGATCACTGACTTGAATGCGTCCATGCGCTCATTGTCCAGCGTGGTGGCGATACCCCGCAGTGCAACGATCTCGCCCTTGCCATCCAGTGTTTTCACCAGATATTCGGCGGCCAGCTTGCCAAAGGCCGTGTTGTCGCCAGATACATAGGCGTCTTGCGCGCTCGTATCGGTCAGGCCGCGATCCACCACGGTGACATAGACGCCCTTTCTCTTCAACTGCGCCACGGGCTGGGTGAGCGAGGCCGATTCGAACGGCATAATCACCAGCGCATTGATCTTGTTCACCGTGAGCAAATCCTGCAGTTGATTGGCCTGCTCGGGTGCGCCGCTGGACGTCTTGACGATCACCTTGAGATCGGGATGCGCTTTCTCAAGCTCAGCCTTGGCCTGCTCGGACCACCACACCACACCAGCGGTGAAGCTATGCGTGGCCGCCGGAATCGAGACGCCCAGCGTGACCTTCTCCTGGGCCATCGCTGCGCCGGACAGCCCCAGGATCGCCAGCGCCGACATGCCGGCGGCCAATTTCTTTAAAGTGTGCTTCATGATTTGTCTCCATAGGGATGAGGCATACCGCCGGCCAGACCGTCCGGCGAGACACGGGTTGTCAGGAACGCCGCCGCTGCAGGAATGCCACAATAATGATGACAAACCCCTGTACTGCAGCGTTCAGATAGACACTGATGATGCTGGTAAGATTAAGAATATTTCCAATGACTGAAAGCAGGATGGCGCCCACGACGGTGCCTGTCATGGTGCCTGAGCCACCCTTGAGCGCGGTGCCGCCCACAATGACGGCGGCGATGGCCTCCAGCTCCCATAACAATCCGGTGGTCGGGCTGGCTGAGCCCAGTCGGGGTACATACAATACCGTTGCAATGCCGACGCATATGCCAAGCAACACATAGGTCATTGTCTTGGTCCGATCAACGTTGACCGCGGCATAGCGTGCTACCTGCTCGTTCGACCCAATTGCCTGCACATAACGCCCGAAAGTCGTGCGATTGAGCAGCAGGCCGCCAAGCAGAGCAATGACCAGGAACACCCATACAGGAATAGGCACGCCAAGCAGGCTGCCGTAATACACGGGGCTGTAGGCATCGGAAATCCCCATGTCCAGCGTGATGGCGCCGCCGTTGGAAAGATAAGTGAGATAAGCGCGAAAAATACCGAGCGTACCCAGTGTGACGATAAAAGGTTCGATACGGCCACGTGTGATCAACAAGCCATGCGCCAGGCCCAGCAAGCCGCCCAGCACCACGGCGAACACCATGCCCAACACAATCACCATGATGGGTGCCTCGGCCATGCCATACGTGGTGGACAGGCTATTCATGATCATGATCATGCTGCCCGCAATCAAGGCAGCCATGGAGCCCACGGAAAGATCGATACCGCCCGAGATGATGACAAAGCACATGCCGACCGAAATGATGCCGATGAAGGCTGTCCGGGTCAGCACGTTCATGATGTTGTCGACCTCGGCAAAACTGCTGTTGAGCAATGTGCCGGCAATGCACAACAACACCAACCCCACGATCGGCCCCATGCCGTGCAGTCGCCCGAACCATCCAGGCTGTGTCTGCGTCGTCTGCCGCCCGTTGCGGCGGCTCGCCGGATCCGCTTCCGGCTCAGGCTTGCTGATGTGTTCCGGTTGCATGCGCAATCAGCTCCTTTTCATGCAGTTGATCGTTTTCGAGCACGGCTTGCAAACGGCCTGCCCGCATTACCGCCACGCGGTGGCATAGTCCGATGAGTTCGATCAGCTCGGATGAAATCACGATGACGGCCAATCCTCGGGCGGCCAAGTCGTGAATAAGAAAATAGATATCGCGCTTGGCGCCGACGTCCACGCCGCGCGTGGGTTCGTCGAGCACGACGATGCGCGGGCCGGGATGCAAGACCTTGGCCAGCGCCAGCTTTTGCTGATTGCCGCCCGACAACGCCGAAGCGGGCATATCCGGATTGCCTGCACGGATGCCAAAGTCGTTGATGGCCTTGCGCATTGCGCTGCGCTCGGCATTGAAATCAAGCAAAGGCTGGGCATAGCGCTCCAGCGCCATCAATGTCAGGTTCTGCCGCATGCCAAACGCCAGCACGATGCCTTTTCCCTTTCGATCTTCACTTAAATAGGTAAGCCCATGACGGGCGGCGTCGCGTGGACTGCGCAGCTGCTGTACCTGGCCATCAATAAAAATCTGGCCTGCCGAACGTTCGCGCAAGCCGAGTATGCCCTCGAACAGCTCGGTGCGCCCTGCTCCCACCAGGCCCGCGAACCCGAATATTTCTCCCGGCCTTACCGAAAAACTGATGTCGCTCGCCCATCCGGGTACCGTAACGCCCTGCGCCTGCAGCAATGGCGCGCCGTTCACAGGCAGCGGGGTTTTGGAAGGAAACAGATCCTCGAGTTCCCGGCCCACCATGAGATTGGCCATTTCACGCCGCGAAACCTGGGACGTTGGGCAGCCGGTAACATAACGGCCATCGCGCATCACCAGGATGTCGTCAGTAATCCGCTCGACCTCATCCAGTTTGTGTGAAATATAAATAATGGTGCAGCCTTTGCGGCGCAACTGTTCTATCAACCCGAAAAGCCGTTCTGTTTCCGAGGGCGTCAACGTTGCGGTAGGTTCATCCATGACCAGCAGGCGCGCATTCTTGGCAAGCGCCTTGGCAATTTCGACCAACTGCTTTTCCGCCACAATCAGTCGTCCGACCAGCATGTCCGGACTCGCGTGCAGCCCGACCTGCTCAAGCAGATCGAGGGTTTCCGACCGCATGCGAATATTGTCCAGAAACAGCCCGCGGCGGTATTCTCGCCCGAGAAAAATATTCTCGGCGATGGTCAGGTCATCTGCCAGGTTGATCTCCTGATGGATGAGCACAATCCCCAACTGCTCTGCATCGCGCGACGACGCAAATGTGCGAAGCTGCCCGTCTATCTGCACGCCACCTTCGGTAGGCTGTTCATAACCGCACAGGATCTTCATCAGCGTCGACTTGCCTGCCCCGTTTTCACCCAGCAACCCATGCACGCGCCCAGGCTTCATGGAAAAACTGACATTGCGCAAGACACGCACCGCGCCAAAATCTTTGCTGATTGCGTCGAACTGAACGGATAAGCTCATCAGGCACTCTCCCTGCGCATCAACCGGTGTGGCAACCGTATCCCCTTTACCCGCGCTTGCGGATCATCCAGCTGGCGCAACAGCAGTTCTGCGGCGCGCAGGCCTAGCTGACGCATCGGTTGCGCCACCGTGCTGAGCGTAGGCGACACTTGGCTGGCCAGTGAAATATCATCGAAACCCATCACCGCCATATCCGTCGGCACGGCAAGCCCTGCGTCCCGCAGACCGCGCATGATACCGATGGCCAGCGTGTCCGAGACGGCGAAGACTGCGGTGGGCCTGAGATCAAGCGCAAGCAGCCGTGCCACTGCGCGCTGGCCCGCATCAAAGTCCAGGCCGTTAACGCTTTGACTGTAATCAGGCCTGGCTGCAATGCCAGCCTGCCGCAGCGCATCTTCGTAACCGTTCTGGCGCTCACGCGCATACATGAAACGCATATCTGAATTCACAAACGCGATTCGGGAATGACCTCTGCTCACAAGATATTGCACTGCCTCGCGCGCGGCCGCGCGATTGTCGATCCCCACATACGCCACGGGCGCATGCGCATCGAACTCACAACAGGCCACCCAGGGAAAACGCTGAGCCTCGCTTTGCTGCGCCTGCTGCACGGTATCTGGATCCAGGCAGATAGCCCCATCCACACGTCGAGTGTGCAGCAGCTCGAGAAAACGCTTTTCATGGTCAACACGTCCTCCAGTTTCGCAAAGCAGCATGTCGTAGCCTCTGGCCTGTACTGCCTCGTTGATCCCCTGCACGATCTGGGCATAAAAGGGATTACCAATATCGGGCACCATGGTCAGCAGCAGCCGGCTTTCATCCGTGCGCAGGCTGCGGGCAAGCTGATTGACCCGGTAGCCCAGGGCGACAATGGAGTCCGCAACGCGTGAGCGGGTAGGCTCGCGCACCGCGTCGCTGCCATTGAGCACCCGCGAAACGGTCGCGACCGATACGCCGGCATGCACCGCAACCTGGGCAATCGACACCTTGCGCTCGCGGCCGGCATCCACCGACTGACGACAGGCTGAGCCTGCTGGCGCCTTGCCACGCGGCGCGGCCTTTTTTGCGGGCCGCTTGTCGGCACGCGTTCGCTCTTTCACCATGGCGTGCCCTGATGTATGCTGTCCGTAAATGTAATCGATTACATTATGGCATCGTGCAATCCAGCATTCCCATGCGGGCTTACCCTGAAAGCACGGTCAACCCCGTGCTTGTGGGCCGCGCCACGCGATCATTACAATCAGGAAACCCAGACGGCCTTCGGCCAAACGCCGAACCGGCGTGAACTGCGACAAGGAACCCATGGCTACGACCCCCGCGTTCGACATTGTCTTTTTCGGCGGCACAGGTGATCTTGCGCTGCGCAAGTTGATTCCAGCGCTCTATGATGCGCATCTTGCAGGCGCCTTGCATCCAGGCGGTCGCATTATTGCACTGGGCCGCACACCACTTGGCCGCGACGGCTATCTTGCCCTGCTCGAATCACGCGTACAGCCCCGCCTGGGCAGCCGGTTCAGTGATACTGCCTGGGCTGATTTTCTTGAGCGCGTGGATTTCGCCAAGCTCGACGCCGACAACATAGACGACTATCACCAGCTGGCGCAATCGCTCGGCACCTCGGCAGACCGTGTGCTGGTCTGTTACCTGGCCACCGCGCCGCACCTGTTCATCACCATCTGCCAACACCTGTCCGCTGCCGGGCTCAACCATTCCAACAGCCGCGTCGTGCTCGAAAAACCGTTGGGCCACGACCTGCAATCGTCCAATGCCATCAACGAAGCCGTGGGCCAGTGCTTCAGCGAAAACCAGATCTATCGCATCGACCACTACCTGGGCAAAGAGTCGGTCCAGAACCTATTGGCCATCCGCTTTGGCAATACCCTGTTCGAACCTCTATGGCGACGCGAATGGATAGACAACGTGCAGATCACGATTGCCGAAGACCTGGGCGTGGAGGAACGTGGCGAATTCTATGAGCGCACCGGTGCGCTGCGCGACATGCTGCAAAGCCACTTGCTGCAACTGCTGTGCATCGTGGCCATGGAGCCGCCCTCCAGCCTGACGGAAGACGCTGTGCGCGATGAAAAACTCAAGGTGCTCAAATCGCTCAAGCCCTTCACCGCGGAGGACGTCCTGACCAAAGCCGTACGCGGCCAGTACCGCAGCGGGGCCATTAACGGCAAGCCGGTGCCGGGCTATCGCGAAGAACCCAATGTAGACCCAGCCAGCAACACCGAAACCTTTGTGGCACTGCAGGCCGAAGTCTCGGGCTGGCGTTGGGCCGGCGTTCCTTTTTTCCTGCGTACCGGCAAACGGATGCAGGAGCGCGTGGCCGAGATCGTCATCAATTTCCGCAAGGTGCCGCACGCGCTCTTTCCCATGCCAGTTGGCGTGTCATCAGCCAACCGCCTGGTCATCAGCCTGCAACCCAAAGAAAGCGTACGCCTGTATTTCCTGGCCAAAAAGCCTGGAGACACCATGGATCTGCAATCCACCTATTTGAATCTGGACTTCCACACCATGTTCAAATCGCGCAGGTCGGATGCCTACGAACGCCTCTTGCTCGACGTGATCAATGGCCGCCTTGCCCTGTTCATGCGGCGCGACGAACAGGCACAGGCCTGGACATGGGTGGAGCCCATCCTGGCGTGCTGGGGCCGCCACGCCATCGCACCCAAGCTCTATACCGCCGGCAGCTGGGGGCCTGCCGCCTCCAGTGGCCTTCTGTCGCGCACAGGCGTAAGCTGGCACGAGGAGGCATGAACCATGCACATATCCTGGCACGAGTTTGCCGCCGGCGCTGAATACGTTCAGGCACTGGTCGGTAAAATTGCCGCCACGCTGACACGCGCGGTGGACATACACGGTCGCGCGGGGCTTGCCGTATCGGGCGGGCGCTCGCCCATTCCGATATTCAAAGCCTTGAGCCAGGCCAGCCTGCCCTGGGAAGCCGTCCGTATCACACTCGTAGACGATAGATTCGTACCCGTCGAACACCCCGACAGCAACGAAAGGCTGGTTCGCACACACCTGCTGCACAACAAGGCAGCGGCGGCGCAATTTACCGGGCTGGTGTCGCATCCAGACGACATCAAGGCCAGTGTCAGGCAAGCCAATCAGCAAACCGACCGCATTACGCTGGCGCTGTTGGGCATGGGAGACGATGGTCACACAGCGTCGCTGTTTCCGGGTGCGCTCCAACTGACCGAGTGTCTCGCACCCGATACCGAAAGCCGATACCTGCATGTCACGCCTCTGCAGGCTCCCCATGAACGCATCAGCATGACGCTGAACGCTATCCTCTCGGCCGAACATCTGATACTCGCCATATCCGGCGCAGACAAACGGCATGTGCTGAACCGCGCCGCGCAGGGAACCAACCCCGCGCTGCCGATCAGCTATATCGTCAACCAGACCGGAGTCCCGCTCGATGTCTATTGGCACGCCTAAGCACGAACGCCATCTGATCGCTGATATCGGTGGAACGCATGCGCGCTTTGCCCTCTGCTCTTCCGTCCGTGACATTGATCAGATCGACGTTCTGAACAGCGCTGACTACCCAACCATGGAAGACGCGATCCGCCATTACCTGGATGCGCATGGGAATCCGCAAATCAAGTACGCGGTGATAGGCATCGCCAACCCTATCCTCGGTGATCACGTCAAAATGACCAACTCGCCCTGGGCGTTTTCCATTGAAGGCTTGCGGCAATCGCTGCATCTGTCGCACCTGCATGTACTTAACGATTTTACTGTGCTCGCGATGGCGCTCCCGCATCTGCAGGGTAATGAACTAATACAAGTTGGCGGCGGATCTTGCGTGCGTGACGCGCCAATGGGCTTGCTTGGCCCCGGTACCGGACTGGGCGTGTCCGCCCTGATACCGTCACGCCACGGGCCCTGGACCCCACTGGCTGCCGAGGGCGGACATGTCAGCTTTGCGCCCTCGGACGAACTGGAATCCATGCTATGGCGCGAAGCACGCCAGCAGTTCGGCCATGTCTCCATGGAAAGGCTAGTGTCAGGCCCCGGGCTGTCTTTCATTTACACCTGTCTGTGCCATGACCAGGGCATCACGGCACAGGATTATTCCCCTGCGCAGATCAGCCGTCATGCCATAGCCCGCAGCGACAAAACCTGCCGCCTGGCGCTGGATACCTTTTGCGCCATATTGGGTACGGCCGCCAGTGACCTGGCGGTCACCCTGGGTGCGCGTGGCGGCATCTACATCGGCGGCGGCATCATCAAGAAACTGGGTGATTACTTCGGCCAGTCGCCCTTTCGACAGCGCTTCGAGGACAAAGGCCGATTCCGGGATTACCTGGCGGCCATCCCGGTCTTCGTCATCAACAGCAAACAGCCCACGCTGCTTGGCGCCGCGGCCTATCTGGATACACTCGTGCAGGAATAAATCCTATCCTGCCCGTGCGCTACATGCTGGACGACATGCCACCGTCAACAACCATGACCTGGCCTGTCATGAACTGCGCTTCGCGTGCCGCCAGAAAAACAACCGCCGAGGCAATGTCTTGGGGATCGCCCCAGCGCTTTTGCGGAACGCGATCGAACAGCCATTGATTGAAGGCCTCATCGTTCCAAAGCCTGCTGGTGAGCTCAGTCTTGATATAACCCGGTGCGACTGCATTCACCGTGACGCCCGCCTCGGCCAGCTCGACCGCCCACTGTCGCACGAGGCCATGAATGGCCGCCTTGGCAGCGGTGTAAGCGGTGATATCGCGACGGCCTCTCAATGCCGTGATAGACCCGGTAAAAATAATGCGACCGTAGCCGTGCTCCGACATGCCACGCGCGACCTCACGCGCCAGTGCCCACTGGGAGGTCAGGTTGGCAAACACTACGCGGTCGAAATCCTGCTGCTGGTAGGACAGCAAGGGTTCGCGATGCTGAACGCCAGCATTGGAAAAAAAGATATCGATGCGTCCCAGTTCAGCCCGGGCCTGCGTCACAGCCGCGGCGGCGGCTTCAGGATCGGCAATATCGAAGGGAAGCACATGCGCGCTGACCCTCTCCTCCTTTAAGCGCGCTGCGGCTGCTTCGAGCGTTGCGCGCTGCCTGCCATTGAGAATCACCGTCGCGCCCTGCCGGCCCAGCGCCTGTGCGGCCGCGTAGCCTATGCCTCGCGAAGATCCCGTCACCAGGGCAACCTGGCCGGTTAAATCGAACATAGCCATCAGAAATCCACCTTGTCGCCACCCTTGAGCTGCAGCGTGGCACGCGCCTCATCAGGCGTCGCGACCTCCAGGTTGAGCGCCTCGAGCACAATCCGGATGCGGCTGACTTGCTCCGCATTGGACGATGCCAACTGTCCAGGCCCGATCCAAAGGGAGTCTTCGAGCCCGACCCGCACGTTCGAGCCCATCGCTGCACCCATCGTCGCCAGGGAAATCTGACTGCGACCGGCGCCCAGGATGGACCATTGATAGTTGTCGCCAAATAGCCTGTCTGCCGTGCGGCGCATGTGCATGAGATCTTCGGGGTTGGGCCCGATGCCGCCAAGAATGCCGAACACAGACTGAATGAATGGCGGGCTTTGTACCAGCCCGCGGTCCATGAAATGCGCCAGGTTATAGAGATGACTGATGTCGTAGCATTCGAACTCGAACCGCGTGCCGTTATCCGTGCCCTGGCGCAAAATGGTTTCGATATCCTTGTAAGTGTTTCTGAAGATCAAATCCCGGCTGTTTTCCAGATGTTGTCTTTCCCAGTCATGCTCGAAGGTCTTGAAACGTTCCAGCATGGGAAACAGGCCGAAATTCATGGACCCCATGTTCAGCGAAGCAAGCTCCGGCTTGAAGGTCATGGCGGGCTGTATGCGTTCCTGGACCGTCATGTGCGGGCTGCCACCCGTCGTGATATTGATGACGGCATCGGTTGACGCCTTGATCTTCTGCAGGAAAGGCTTGAAGACTTCAGGGTCTTGCGTAGGCCTGCCGTCCTTGGGATCGCGCGCATGCAAATGCAGAATGGCCGCGCCCGCCTGCGCAGCGGCAATGCCGGCCTCGGCGATTTCTTCGGCAGTGACCGGCAAATGCGGCGACATGCTGGGTGTATGAATACCGCCGGTAACGGCGCAGGTGATGATGACTTTTTTCTTGCTGGCCATGATTGCCCTCGATTGTCTTGGTAATTTTTTGGTCGATAAGTGTTCGTTGCTTCGCAACAGCTCCGCTCAAGGCAGCGTCTGTGCCTAAACCGCTCCCAGCCCGACTGGATTTCTCAGGAGGGCCCTGCGGTATCCTGCTGCTGTTTGTGCAGCAACAGCGCCATCAGGCGCTCATCACGCCACAGCCTGCGGTCGAGCAGCGCTTCGCGTGGCAGCACGTCACGCCGCTGGGCGTGCAATTGTGCGACCAGGCCGTCATCCCACGCTTCCGTGGATGCCTGTTCTGTGGCAATAGACTGAAACATGCCGCCATAACGCGCGCAGTAATCCTGAAGGCCATCCGGCGCATTGAGATCTATGGTCTCAAACGGCCCCATGAAGGCCCAGCGCAAGCCGAGGCCATCCTTCACGGTCACGTCAAGATCTTCCACGCTGACATAACCTTGGCCCACAAGCCGAAAAGCTTCGCGCAGCAACGCACCCTGCAGACGGTTCAACACAAAGCCCTCAAGCTCGCGATTAACCGTAACGGGTTTTTGCCCGACTGCCTGCATCAGGTGGCGCGCATGATCCACTGTGCGCTGACTGGTCCACGGGGCGCCGCAAAGCTCCACGACAGGCACCAGATAAGGAGGATTCACGGGATGGGCAACCAGGCAGCGCTCACGGCCTTGCAACGATGCGCTGAACAACGATGCCGGAATACTGGACGTCGAACTGGCGAGCACTGTACCGCCATCCGCGAGCTGATCCATGCGCGCGAAGATATCCTGTTTGATCTCCAGTTTTTCGGGCAGATTTTCCTGCACATACTCCGCGCCATCAAGCGCCAAGGCCAGGTCGTCCGCCACCCGAATGCGCGCCATGACGGCCGGTGCATCCGCCAGCAAACCTCGCTCATGCAACACATTGACGAGCTGACCTATCAACGCGTGCGCTCGGACGAGCGCATCAGGATCCCCATCCCACAGCTTGACCTCGCACCCGCCACGCGCAAACACAATCGCCCATGCCTGCCCTATCAACCCTGCCCCGATAACCGCTACGTTCATGGCCGCCGGCCTCCTTATGCTGAATTCACATGCGCTGTCTCCGCACGGCGTCGGCATGAATACGCCATGCACCAACGGAATACACGGAAGATAATGCGCACCCTGACCGCTATACCAACTGCTGGGTATGGCCATCCACCACCAGCGCCTGCCCGCTCACGCTGCCGGCGGCAGGGCTGGCGGCAAACAATGCCATGTTCGCGATATCACGCGCCGAAACCATGCGCCCCAGCGAAGCCTGCTGTTCGTATGACGTGGCGACATCCTCAACCGACTTACCCAAGGTTTTCGCCTTGGCAGCGATGACTGCCCGAATGCGTGGCCCTTCAACCGCGCCGGGCAAAATGGCATTAACACGGATGCCATCACGCCCCAGTTCTATCGCAAGTGTCTTGGTAAAGCCTACAACCGCCCATTTTGATGCCGAGTAGGCGGAGCGTCCGGCAAAACCCAAATGGCCAGCGGCAGAGGAAAGATTGATCATGACGCCACCGCGTGACTTGCGCAGCAAAGGCACGGCAAGCCGCGCGCACAGAAACTGGCCCGTGATATTGACTGCCAGCGTTCTGTCCCAATCGGCGCGGCTGAGCGTTTCGACAAACCCTGTCGGGCCAGCAATGCCCGCATTATTGATCAAAACGTCAAGCCCGCCGAACTCTTTTTCGACCTGCTGAAACAAGGCAGCCACGCTGTCTTCGTTCGACACGTCCGCCAGCATCGTGTGGATTTTCGGCAGCTCGCCACGGGCGGCTTCCAGCGCCCGTTCGTCCACATCGCAAATAAAAACATCGGATCCCGCAGCCACAAAAACCCGGGCCATCTCAAGCCCCAGACCGCTTGCGCCAGCCGTGATCAATACCTTGGTGTCCTGCATGCTTGCATCTTCAAACATAGTTGCCTCGTTTCATATCCATAATTTTTGTTTGCGGAATTCCAGATTGATCAACAGATCATGTGCTGCACCATGGTGCGTCACCTTGCCACGATCGAGTACCAGCGCGGTGTCAGCCAGCGCCAATGCCAAGTCGAGATTATGGTCCACGATCAAGATCGTCAAGCGATTCTTGATCTCAAGAATCGCATTGAAAACCTCTTCGGTCATGGCGGGAGAAAGGCCCTCGAAAGGCTCATCCAGCAGCAGTACCTCGACATGTCCAGCCAATGCGCGCGCGATCGCCACCATCTGCTGCTCACCACCCGACAACAAGGCGGCATCAACCTCGTATCGCTCTTTCAGGCGTGGAAAGACAGCGAAAATCTCTTCATCTGTCCAGCCATTGCTTCCCTGCCCTGAACGCTTGAGCCGGCCCAGCATCAGATTATCCTTGACGGTCAGGCCCGCAAACAGGCGTCGGCCTTGCGGAACAAAGGCAATGCCCAGCCGCGCCATGACCTCCGGCACCGGCGCATCCATACGTTTGCCGGCAATGGATATCTGTCCCGATCCCAGGCGAGCCAGGCCCAACAGGCTTTTGAGCAAGGTCGATTTACCCGCTCCGTTGCGCCCCAATACCGCGACGACTTCTCCCTTGCGAGCATCGAAGGAAATATCCGAAAGAATATGGCTCTTGCCATAGAAGGCATCGAGCCCGCTGACAGACAAGGCGAGCTCGCTGCCCAGCGTGCCCTGCGTCACACTGGCAGCCAACGCATCGCTGCCTGACCCGATATAGATCTCACGCACCTGTGCGTCCGATCGTACTGACGCAGCATCCCCTTCGACCAATACTCGGCCCTGATTCATGACCGTAATCTTGTCGGCCATGGCAAACACGCGATCCACATCGTGTTCAACCAGGAGCACGCCGATACGATCGCCCAGACGCCGAATCAAGGCACCGATGCGATCCCGCTCCGCCGCGGCAAGCCCGGCAAGCGGCTCATCCAGCAGCAAAATGCGCGGCGCCGCCCCGAGTGCAAGCCCCATATCGACAACGCGCTGACCGCCGTAGGACAGATCTTCCGCCAGCGCCCCCTCCATACCCTGAACGCCCAGGTATTTCACCAGTTCGTCCGTCTGCGCCTGCGTGCCCTGCATCGCTTCCAGCCGCTTCCAGATGGAAAACCGTCCCGGGTCGCGGCTGAGCACAGAAAGACAAAGGTTCTGGCGAACTGACAGTCCCTTGAACAGGTTTGTGATCTGAAAAGACCTCGCCAGGCCATGTGCGCAGATATCGTCCGCACCCAAGCCGTTCAACGATGTTGCATCCAGGATCAGGTTTCCGTCGTCTGCGGGGAACATACCGGAGATCAGATTGAACAGCGAGGTCTTGCCAGCGCCGTTCGGTCCAATCAAGGCATGCACGCCTTTCCCAGCGACCTCGAGATCCACATCCTTGACTGCCACGATACCGCCGAAAGCCTTGTTCACACTGACGCAACGCAAAGTGGCGGGTGCCTGGTGCGCCAGAAAGGAAGGGAAGAAATTCGGATCGGTGGCGGTTACGCGCTGCCCCATGGCCGCGCCACGCGTCTTTTCGGGCACGACCATGTGCCGCAGCCTTGTTGCCAGACCAGTCAGCCCCGAGGGCGTCACCAAGATGAAGAAAATGAACACCAGACCGAAATAAAGCAACCAGTCCGAGGTGTACATTGAAAGGTATTCGCGAAACAGAATATAAAAGACGGCGCCGAATATCGGCCCCGAAAAACTGCGCATACCGCCAATCAAGGCGATCGCCAGCAGTTCTCCGGAAAACGCAAGCGACATGGTCTCAGCGGATGCTATGCGGTGGCTCAACACTGACAGCCCGCCCGCCAATCCGGTAATCGCCGCCGACAGCACAAAGGCCAGCAATTTGTAGGCATCCACGTCAAACCCGATAAAGCGCGTGCGAACTTCGTTTTCGCGGATGGCTGTCAGAATGGCGCCAAAGGGCGAGAGCGTTAGACGCAGCAGAAAAGCCACCACGACAAGGGCAATGATGGCCACAAATATATAGAACGCCAATGAAGCGTCCAGGCTTATGCCCAGTACCGCATTCCGCTCTATGCCACCCAAGCCATTTTCGCCACCGGTCAAGGCTGTCCAGCGATAGGCCACTGCAAAACACAAGGCGCCAAACGCCAACGTCAGCAGGGAGAAATACACGCCACGGCGCCGTAGAATCAACAGCCCCACCAATAGCGCAACAATCGCCACGAGCGCTACCGCCAGTATCAACGGAATAATCGCACTGCCCGGAAAGTAGCGCAGTTGGAGAATACCCACGGCATAGGCACCGATACCGAACCAGGCGCCATGGCCAAAAGACACCAAACCGGTATACCCCAGTAGAATATTGAGCGCCAGGCCCGCCAGCGCCAACACAATACACTCCACCGCAGTGCTATAGGTAAGACCACCCCAGCTCATGGCCAACGGCAACAGAAGCAGCCCCAACGCCACCAGAAGCAATGTTTTCAGTTCTAGCTTGGACATGGGGCCTACTCCAGACGCTCGAATCGTTCGCCCAGCAAACCACGCGGACGTACAATGAGGATAATCAGCATCAGCAGGTACAACGATGCTTCTGACGCAGGCGGATAAAAATAAGAGGTCAAGCCCCGTATCACGCCCACCAGCACGGCCGCCAGCACCACCCCCCAGAAACTGCCAAGACCGCCAATAACCACCACTACGAAGGCCGCCGTCAGGATTTCCTGCCCCATGGCGGGTTGCACGCCGGTAATGGGCGCCAGCAAAACACCTGACAGCCCCGCCAGCCCTATGCCCAAGCCGCATACCGCAGTCATCACGGGATTGAGCGAAATACCCAGTGCCCGCACCATGTCCGGATCATTGATCCCCGCCTTGACGATCTTGCCAAAGGCGGTTTTGTTCAGCAACACCCAGGTACCGGCCACGGCAAGCAGCGCCACCGCGAGCATGCCGATGCGGTAAACGGGATAAAAGAAGTTCCCCACAATCACCATGCCGTGCGCGAAAGCGGGTACCGAAAAAGGCAGAGGCGACGAGCCGAAAACCATGCGCAGCACCTGCTCTATCACCATGGATAGCGCAAAGGTGAACAAAAGGCTCAGTGTTGGGTCAGCCCGGTAAAACCGCCGAAAGAATAGGCGCTCGATAACCATTCCGACGATCGCAACCAGTATCGGCGACGCCACGAAGGCGAAGCCGTATCCGATGCGATCACTGAGAAAAACAATGAGATAGGCACCAATGGCGTAAAAGGCACCATGGGCCAGATTGACGATGCCGCCGAGGCTGAAAATAATGGAAAGGCCAAGCGCAATCAATAGATAATAGGATCCCAGCAGCAGCCCATTCACAACCTGCTGGACAATAAAAATCAATTCTGTCGCCAAAGCCACATCTCCAGGCGTAGGAGCAGGACGGCATCGCGCCCCGCCAAGCGGCGCCTTATATCAGCGCCTGCGCTCACGCGATCATGCAAAAGTGCACATGTTTTCTTGCTGGGTGGGAGCCAGAACCTCCAGGCTTTCTGATGCAGCCGGGACCGGATCACTGGTCTGCATGAAATCGAACTGGTCCGCGCTCTTCATGTCCTGAACGGGCTGCACGGTATACATTTCGTACAGCAACTGATGGTCCCATGGCCTGAAATAGCCTTCGCGCCCGCGCAATACCTCAAATTTCTTCCCGCCCTCGAAATAGGCAATCAACTTGTCGGTATCGTCCGTTTTTGCTTCATTCATCGCCAGGGCCAACATCTTGATCGCCAGATAATCATTGACTGCCTGATTTTCCGGCAACTTGCCAAAGCGCTTTTGAAAACGGGCAACAAAATCCTGAGCGGAAGCCGCCTGCACCTGATGTGTCCAGATGATCGGCCAAGTACCGCTGAAACCATTCTTGCCCGCGCCCCAAATACTGGTCATATTCATGTCCGCGCCGGCAAACGGAATATCGATGCCAAACTCGTTGTACTGCTTGGTGAAATTGGTGGTCTGATTGCCCGCCAGATTGCTCATGACCAGATCTGGCGCTTGCTGACGTACTTTCAGCAAGGACGCGCTGAACTCAGTCGCATCAGTGGGCAACATATCGTTGGACACAAAGATCGCGCCATTCTCATCCATGAAATGCTTGGTCCGCTTGAATAAATCGTGGCCAAACGCGTAATCGGCTGTAAAGGCCATCCACTTCTTGTCCTTTACCATGCCATCGCGCAACAGTGCTTGCCCGATGGTGCGCACATACATGGTGTTGCATGCCTCCAGATGAAACATGTAGCGGCTGCAGTTGGCGCCCCGCAATTCATCCGAGTTGCAACCGGTCTGCATGAACAATTTTCGGGCACGCTGCGCCACCTGAGAAATGGCCAGCCCCGAAGCAGAACTGATTTCGCCCACCAGACTGTGCACGCCGTCGCGTTCCACCATACGCTGGGCTTTCGTCGAAGCCGTTTGTGGATTGACGCTGTCTTCGGACAGCAGTTCGAACTTGCGTCCAAGCGCGCCACCCGCCGCGTTCACCTCCTCCACCGCCAGCGTTGCACCCAGCACGGCATATTCACCCATGGGCCCCAGAAAGCCTGTTCTGGGTGTCAAATGGCCAATACGTATCGCATCGGATTGCGCGCGCACAAAAGCAGGCATCGCCAATCCCACCGCCACCGCCGCCGAACTCTGCAACAACCGGCGCCGCCCCGGCATGAGTGAGGCGTTTTTCTTTTCAGTCATCCTTGTCTCCTGATTTACACTGCATTGCACATGAAATCGGCTCCTGAAACGCTATACTAGAACAACTGAGATCACAGATCACAGATAGTAATTACCCTTAAATATCCAACATGAATGGCTTATTGAATCCGACGCCGCGTCGCGAAACGCTAGGCGCAAATATCCTGGCGCAGATCAAGGAGTTATTGCTGACGGGCCAGCTCATGCCTGGCGAGCAATTGTCCCTGCGATCCACTGCCGAGGCGCTTGGCGTGAGCGTGATGCCCGTGCGCGAGGCTGTCTATCAGCTTGTCGCCGATCAGGCGCTGGAAGTCGCCCCCAACCGGTCCGTGCGCGTACCCATGCTCTCCGCGGCGCAGTTTCACGAAATCACGCAGATTCGGCTGCAGATAGAGGGTTACGCGGTGGAACAGGCAACGGGGCGGATGACGGCGGCGTTGTTGGATACCCTGCGCGCCACCAACGCCAGGCTTGCTCAGGAAATGGACGCCCCGGAGAACAATATGGCCGATGTCGTGCAACTGAACAAGGCATTGCACTTTTCCTTGTACGCGGCGGCCGGCATGCCCATGCTGGACAAGATTATTGAGAGTCTGTGGCTTAGAATAGGGCCCATCCTGAACTACGATCTGCGCGCAGGTTCGGAGCGCATCAAAGAAAAAACAGCCGTCAGGCACCATGCGAACATGCTCGATGCACTCGAAGCAGGAGACGCCCCCAGCGCCCGGAGCGCCTTATGCAATGATATCGAAAGCGCCTACGCCCACATCCTTGCCAAACACTATTCAGAGCCATGACAGCTGACCATCACTTGCCCTTCATTCGCAGCCTGCCCAAGGCCGAACTGCATCTGCATATCGAAGGCACGCTTGAGCCGGAGCTCATGTTCGAGCTGGCGCGCCGCAATGGCATTGCGCTGCCCTATTGCTCCGTGGAGGCGCTGCGTGCCGCCTACCGCTTTGACGATCTGCAGTCCTTTCTGGATCTGTACTATGCGGGTGCCAGCGTTCTGCTCACCGAAAGCGATTTCTACGATATGACGATGGCGTATATGCGACGCGCGCACGAAGACGGGGTCGTCCATACCGAGATCATGTTTGATCCTCAAACGCACACGGCGCGCGGGGTGGGCATGGCCACTGTTTTTGCGGGAATTGCCCGAGCCTTGCGCGAGGCCAGGGAAGAACTGGGCATTACCAGTTATTTGTTGCTGAGTTTTTTGCGGCATCTGTCCGAAGAAGACGCGCAGCACACGCTGACGCAGGCGTTGCCCCTGCGGGAGCACTATGCAGACTTGTGGGTAGGCATTGGGCTTGATTCTGCCGAGCGCGGAAACCCGCCAGAAAAATTCGCCCGTGTTTATGCCCGTGCATGCGAACTCGGACTGCGCCTGGTCGCCCATGCCGGTGAAGAAGGCCCCGCCGATTATGTGCGCAACGCGCTGGACGTGCTCAAGGCGGAACGCATTGACCATGGCGTCAACAGCGAGCAGGATCCGGCCCTTATGCAGCGCCTGATAGACGAGCAGGTGCCTCTTACGGTCTGCCCGCTGTCCAACCTGAAGCTTTGTGTCGTGCCAACGTTGAATGAACACAATCTGGCGCGCATGTTGCGCCAAGGCGTGCTGGTTACGGTAAATTCGGACGACCCGGCCTATTTTGGCGGCTATATTGCGCAGAACTATGCTGCCTGTGCCCAGGCGCTCGAGCTTGAACGGGAAGAATTGATGCAGTTGGCGCGAAACAGCATCGTGGCCTCATTTTTACCGGATGCGGACAAACATCGCTGGCTGACTCGACTGGACGAGATCACCGTCTGAGTGTTGCAGAATATAAAAAAAGCCGAATCCGCATAATGCAGGATTCGGCTTTCAGGCATATTGCCTCAGGCTTTTGATAACAAGGGTGCAACCACCGCCGCGTTAGCAGCGATTAGTGGTTCCCCAGCAACAAATTAAAGCGCCTGGATGGACTTGGCTTGAGGACCCTTTTGGCCTTCGGCCGACACGAAGGAAACGCGCTGGTTTTCTTCGAGCGACTTGAAGCCCGTGCCCATGATGTCGCTGTGGTGGGCGAACAAATCTTTGCCGCCGTTATCCGGCTTGATAAAGCCGTAGCCCTTTTCGTTGTTGAACCATTTGACGATACCGGTTTCTGTCTGCATTTTTGCAATCCTTGAAATTAGACGGACGACATGCCCGCCTGGAACAGACTGTCAAGGTAGAGATTGATGCAAAAAAGCACACAAGAGCCAAAAACCCCCGGTACTGGATTGAACTAATCAACGAACCTGAAAATCTAGCGGAATATGGTATAGAGAAAAATATTGGACGTCAATACCGCTGTTAGGGGTTCATAAATTGTCCGATTTCGGCGTCAGAGAAGGGATCAGCCCCCCAAGCCGGGGCAGGCACAGCAAGCGGCGCGAGCGCACGATGGGCAACGGCGACAGCAGGTCGCGTCAGCCGTCCAACGGACGGCTCGGGCCGGGTGTTCAGGCAATCCGGGCGGGCCCTAGCCCCAGTATCCGCGCCCAGAGATTCTGATATTCCTTGCCACCCGCAAGATTGGCGCATAGCTGTACAACGGGCTCGAGTTTTTGCCGCGTTTGGGGCTGATCACTGAAACCTGTGGCAAAGTGTCTTCGAAACAGGGTGCCGCAGAACAGCGCTTCCAGATATGCCTCCATACTTACTGCCAGCGGGCCGGCAAAACATTGGTCGCCATCGGTAATCTCAGCAGAACAGTCGCCAAAGGCTTCAATGCGCCCCGACAGCACTCGCACGACTGCGCTTCTTGGCCCGCGTCACACTCTTACGCTGCCGATCGCGCAGCAAGCTCCGCCCAACATAGCACCAGAACGCGCGCGCGTGAGATCATATAGATATGAAACAGATCGATGTCGAACCGGTGCCCCCCAAAACCGTCACAGCCTCATCCTGCTCAGCCCGGAACCCCAGGCGTGCGCCCCAAAAACACAGAAGCACAACGGACTTGTCCTCGCATGCGCCACCTGATGTTGCCTCCCTGCATCCCCTACCCCGCAGCTTCTATGATCGCAATACTATTGAGGTCGCACACGCGTTGCTGGGCAAGCTGTTGGTCCATCGCGTACCGGAAGAAACCCGCATTGGACGCATCGTCGAAGTCGAAGCCTACCTGGGGCCAACAGATCTCGCCGCTCATACGTCCAAAGGGCTCACACCACGTACCCGCGCCATGTTCGGCCCTCCGGGCCATACCTATGTTTACCTGATCTACGGCATGCATCACTGCATGAATGTCGTCACAGAGCCGGAGGGCATAGGCACCGCAGTACTGTTGCGCGCCCTGGAACCCATCGCGGGCATCGGCTCTACCACCCGGGGGCCTGGCAGACTGTGCAAGGCCATGGGCATAAATCTGCAGCATTATGGTGCCGATCTATGCGATTCGACACTGTTCATTGCTCAATCCCCTGCCACCGATCAGCCCTTCGATATCGTGGCGCGCCCGAGGATTGGTGTAGACTATGCCGGTGAATGGGCGGACAAACTGCTGCGTTTTTATATTGCGGGAAATCCGTTCATCTCAAAAAGATAAAGGCGGCAAGACACGACAAAAAAAACGTGTTATAGTTACGCCTCTTTTGCAGCGGCTGTAGCTCAGTTGGATAGAGTACTTGGCTACGAACCAAGGGGTCGTGGGTTCGAATCCTGCCAGCCGCGCCAGTATTATCAAGGGTCTACAGATTTTCGTCTGTAGACCCTTTCTGGTTTTTAAGGCTTTAGGTCCACTACTCAAAAATGTACGGCTCTTCTCCATTTTTGAGATGTAAGTTTCTCAGACGGTATCGCGGGAAACTCACTATCAAAGATAGGCAGTCGGATGCTCAACATTTCACGCTCTGAGTTCGCTGATTACCTTCAGCGGCCCAGAAGTAACCGTTCACTGGAGAACGAGGCTCTGGCTGACTAAGTCAGGGCTATTTTTCTTGAGCACCATAGCCGTTATAGCTGCAAACGGATCCAGACGGCATTAGAACAACGTCACGTGATCAGGATGCAATAATGGCTCACCCCTAGGCTTCGCTACCTTCCTGCATCGGGCATCTTGTTGCCCAGTTGCCCCACAGCATCAAAGACGGACATCCCCCCGCTTGCGGGAATGAGGATGTCCGTCTTTGCTTTTTTATATCTGCAGTTTTATGGGGGATTACCCTTCCTCCTGCTCGCCGCCTGCTGGTCAGCGTTCGGCGTAGCGCTGCTCCAACTCGTCGTACAGCGGTTTGTTGACCAGCCGCTGACGTTCGTTAAACGGCGCCAGTAGTGCGGGGTCTTCATCCAGCTTGCCTTCCCGTTTGAGCGTGGACAGGGCCTTCTGCATGCCCAGCACGGCACCCTGCAGCGCCGCGTTGGCATAGAGCACAAGGCTGTAGCCCATATCGCCCAGCTCCTGCGCCGTCATGGCGGGCGTCTTGCCGCCTACCACGATGTTGATCAACAGAGGCTCCTTGAGCAATTCCGGGATCCGGCGAATCTCCTCAACAGAAGTCATTGCTTCGACGAAAAGGATGTCGGCACCTGCTTCGGCAAACTTCTGCGCCCGCTCGATCGCGCCTTCAAAACCCTCCACTGCCCGCGCATCTGTGCGCGCGATGATCTGGAAATTGGGGTCTTCCCGCGCATCAGTGGCCGCGCGGATCTTGTCCAGCATTTGCGGCAATGGCGCCACTGCCTTGCCCGCGAAGTGGCCACATCTCTTCGGGAACATCTGATCTTCAATCTGGACGGCGTCTGCGCCTGCGCGCTCAAGTGCGCGCACAGTATGCCAAGCATTGACCGCATTGCCGAAGCCGGTGTCAATATCGACAATCAGTGGTAGATCTTCCACCGCCTCACGGATACGCATTGTAGCGTCAGCAACGTCGCGCAGGCCGATGATGCCCAGATCGGGCGCACCATAATGCATATTGGTCAGCCCGGCACCCGTTAGGTAAACGGCCTCGAACCCCTGGTCCGCTACAACCCTGGCGCTCATCGCGTTAAAAGCGCCGGCCACGATCAAGCCATTACGGCGCGCTACCTTCTCACGCAGAATTAGCTTTGTCGATTTTCCCATCAAAAACTCCTGTATTGAATACCGCCAGATGACTAAGGAATCAATTACCCGCCTTGACGCCGGCATCTTCAATCAACTTGCTCCAGCGCTCACCTTCCGCCTTCATGAATGCATCGAACGCAACAGGGGATTCCTGCGTAAAGGGGCCAATGCCTAGCTTTTCAAGTTTATCCTGGGTTTCAGGACTGTTCATTACCTTGAGTAGCGCCTGATGCAACTTCTCTCGTATGTCCATGGGCATCCCTTTGGGTCCCATTATGGCAAACCAGTTAAACGCGATGACCGAGGGCAAGCCGCTTTCGACTGTGGTTGGCACGTCGGGCATGGCCGGAGAACGCTTGGTGTCAGTAACAGCGATGGGGCGCAGCCGACCGCTCACCACAAGCTTTTGCAAAGCTGGCAAATCGACAATGATGCCACTAACGTGTCCGCCAACTGCATCGGTCATGCCTGGGCTGGCTCCTTTATAGGGAATGTGAACGATCCGGCCCTTCGATTCCTTCTTTAAAAGCTCGATCGCCAGATGCGGCAAACCGCCAGCGCCCGCTGAAGCAAGCGTTACGTCTTGCTTCTTCGAAAGCGCCACCAATTCAGCAAGATTCTTTGCGGGTACGTCAGGATTTATTGCCAATAGTTCGGGAGTGGAGGCAACCGTCGTAATGCCGGTCAGATCGACGAAGGGATCATACGGCAAGTTTGGGTATGCATAGTAGCTGAGTAGCAAGGGGCTCACGCTACCTAAGGTGATGGTGTATCCATCCGGCTTGGATCGCGCAACATACTCGGTACCTATCGTGGCATTGGCGCCCGGCTTGTTCTCCACCACCACCGGAACACCCAGGATTTTCTCAAGTTCGGGCGCAATGATGCGCGCCACGATGTCATTTGAGCCGCCCGGCGGAAAACCGACCACCATGGCAATGGGCCTGGAAGGATAGGTATCCGCTGCCGCGATGGCGGGGATTGCAGTGACCGCCAGCGTGCAGGCAAGCAGTGTCTTGAACATATTGCGACGTGAGGTCTTCGGGGTGTGGATTTTCATAGCTTTTTTGTCTGATCTCCTGTCAGCTTGTAAAAATCTTCCTGCACAAGCTGCCTTTGATCATCCTCCATTAATGTTGTGATTGATCTTCAAATACACCGACACTTCAGCTTCCTTTCCCTGTCATGCTCTCGAAAACAAGGCTGATCGCTGGCGCATACATGTCTCCGTAGCCAGCGTTAATGGCCTTGTCGAAACTGGCCACCAAATTCTTTGCACCCGTCGCATCGACGCCGACCTGCTCCGCAAGACCTACCGCATAAAGCAGGTCCTTACGTGCATAGGTGACCGGAAAAGCCTTTTCCGGAAACTGCTGCGGCAAGATCGCCTTGAACCCCTGATTACGCAATGCAAAACTGTCTGCCGAACCCGTGGCAAAGGCAGTGAAAAGCTTCTCGGGGTCCATACCGATGCGGACGGCAACTGCCCGCGCCTCAGCCAAGGCCAGCACGGTTTCGTAAACCACCATATTGTTCAGGATCTTCACGACCTGGCCACAACCGACGGGGCCGGCATGCATGACGTCTGTGGCGAAACACCTGATCAATGGCTCAATCAAGGTAAATGTCCGGTCGTCGGCACCCACGGGAACTGCGAGGGTCCCCGCCTGGGCGGCTGCGCGCGTTCTCATGACTGGCGCATCAGAGAACTGCACGCCGATGTCATTGAGGCTCGTTGCCAGGCGAATGGCGGTTGCATGCGGGGATGTGCTCAGATCGACTAGCGTCTGTCCCGCCCGCAACTTCCGCAACAGTCCGTCCTCACCGAAAACGACGCGCTCGACGACCTCTCCTGAAGGCAAAGACATGAAAATGATTTGAGCGTCGCTGGCGATCTCCGCCATGCTCGCCGACTGCACGCTTACTTGCTCGAGCCTGCGCAAAGGCTCACTATCTCGATCACAGGCAATAACCGTCGCGCCGCTTTTTTCCGCTAAATGGCGGCATATGGGCTCGCCCATCACGCCGACGCCGATAAACCCCAACTTCTGACTCATGAGTCTCCTCCCCACACAAATCCGCTTCTGTTCATTTGGAAAGCATGGCTGCAACCGAACCGCCGTCCACAGGAAGGATCGCTCCCGTCATATAGCGGGAATCATCGCCCAGCAAGAAGCGGATCACTGCCGTGACATCAGCTGGCTGAGCCACCCGCCCCAATGGCGACACACCAGACACTTGATAACCACTGGTGGCGGCATCGGCCACCAATTTCTGAACCAGTGGCGTATCCACTGTTGCCGGTGCCACAGCGTTCACGAGAATCGACTCATTCGCCAGTTCGACGGCCAGCACCCGCGTGATGTACGTCAGTGCGACTTTGGATGCGGCATAGGCGCCCCCGCCGGTCTTGGGCCGCAGCGCGGCCGCAGAAGCCACAAAGACCATACGCGCCGGCGCCTCCTGCGTGGCTGCTACCTTGAGCAGGGGATAGGCCGCCCTGGCGGTCAACCAGCATCCTTTGGTGTTGATATCGAACAAGCTGTCGTAATCAGCCTCTGAAAGATCCATCAAGGCGCCGGTCCGGAATACGCCTGCAGAGCACACAAGCGCATCCAGCCTGTTCGTAGCGGCTTTTATCTGTTCAAAAGCCTCTTTTACGGAGGCGCTGCTTGAGGCATCACAAGCGATGGGAATAAATTTCCCCGGAACATCCCTCGTACTTTGCTCTGCCCTCTTCAGTTGCTCTATGTCTCTGTCCAGGCCGAAGACGGTATAAGCTCGCCCAAGCAGATCCCGACGGCAATCCGCGCCTATGCCCGAAGCAGCACCTGTAACGACTGCATACTTGCTCATTTCACTCATCCCTTGATGTTTTCCTCACTTTCTCAGAGCCTTCCGGATTCTGTCCCGCGAGATGGCAAGTAAGGCGACGGCGTCCTTTCCTCCGTACCCTTCCGCCAGCGCTTGGCTGAATATTCCCCGGACCAGCGTGGCTGCCGGAGCGGGTATACCCATATCCTGCGCCATCGCCAGACCCAGCCCCAGGTCCTTCTCTGCTAACGACAATTTAAAACGCGCCTCAAAATCGCCTTTGAGTGCTGGCGGAAACCGTTTCGTGAATGTCATTGATCGGCCGCCGCTTTCAGACAAAACGTCGAACAAGACCGCCGTATCCACGCCGCAGGCCTCACCCAAGGCAAAAGCCTCGCAGGCGACCGCCAGATTGCCCATTGCCATGGTGTTATTGATGATTTTGACAACTTTAGCCGTTCCGACATCGCCCGTATGGCGAATCGTCGAACCCAAGGCATTCAACAGTGGAAGCGTCTGCTCAATAACACCGGCTTCACCACCTACGATCAAGACCAGCTTTCCCGCACGAGCCTCTACCGGCCCC
Source organism: Allopusillimonas ginsengisoli (assembly GCF_004153455.1). GTDB lineage: Bacteria > Pseudomonadota > Gammaproteobacteria > Burkholderiales > Burkholderiaceae_B > Allopusillimonas > Allopusillimonas ginsengisoli. The sequence goes on from NZ_SDQE01000001.1 coordinate 226,718, forward strand.
CCGCTGACCGGGCAATCCAGAACCTTCAACCCCCGTTCATATGCATGGGCTGCGGCCCTCCGCATCACTGACGGCTCTATTGTGCTCAGATCAATGAGTGTCGTCCCTTGATCCGCCAGCTCGACCAGCCCTCCCCTGCCTAGCCAGCACTCTTTGACCAGGAGGCCATTCGGCAGGCTACTGAGAATACAGAGCCGGCCCTTGAGCGCATCGGCCAGACTTGCGCCAACTGGCACGCCTTGAAAAGCAAGCTGTTCACGCACAGCGGGATCAATGTCCCAACCGATGACATCGAATTCACTTTCATTCAGGCGTAGCGCCATGGCTGAACCCATCTGGCCCAGGCCTATCACCGCCACCGACGGCTTCTGTGTCATGTCTTATTTCTTCCTTATCACTAAACAGGCGCATCAGCCTTGGGGGGGTATTCCAGCCTTGCGGATATCATCGCCCCAGGTCTTGATCTCCCGCTCAAGGAACTTCCCGAACTCTACGGGTGTGGACGTCTTGACCTGCAATCCATGTGTCGCATATTTCTCTTGCAGGCTCTTACTGGAAAGCGCTGCGTTGAGCGACTGCGAAATGCGATCCACAACCGGTTTTGGTATGCCGGCTGGACCGCCCATGCCAAACCAGACGGCAAGCTCATAACCGGGCGCGCCAGATTCATTGATAGAAGGGATATCAGGAACCAATGAGAAACGCTTCGGTGTCGTGACCCCCAGGGCCTTCAGTTTCCCGCCCTGGATCTGGGGAATGGCCAGCGACAGGTCTACAAACATGAAATCAACCTGCCTGGACATGACATCCACCAGAGCCTGGGGCGACCCCTTGTAAGCAACAGGTACCGGCTTGATTCCTCCCATATCCACCAGTTTTGCAGCCGCGATCTGCGCGCTGCCCGAACCGTAGCCATAGGTGAGCTTGCCCGGCTCCTTGCGCCCAAGTTCAAACAACTCTTTGACATTGTTCGGCCCGAACTGGGGCGCGGACACAAGTACAATGGGCGAATCGGCAATCATGCCAATGGGCGTCAGATCGCGGATGGGGTCGTAGGGGAGGTTCTTGAATAAAGTAACGTTGCTGGCTCCGGTGGTTACACCCAGCATGACCAGGGTATAGCCGTCGGGGGCCGAACTCACCGCCGCCTTGACACCAATGATGCCCTGTGCCCCAGGCTTGTTGTCGATGACGATAGGCTGGCGCAGATCCTTGGACATCTCCTCCGCCAGTTCCCTCGCCACAGTATCAGTGCCGCTGCCTGGGGGGAAAGGCACTATGATTTTCAAAGCACGATCCGGAAAATCAGCGTGGGCGATCAAGGGCATTCCCAGTGCCAAACAGAAGGCCAGAATTATCTTCTTCATGTCTCTTCTCCTCATACTCTATGGATGATGCCCGCTCGGACGCGGGCGCTTACTTCGTTATCGGTGGTATGTCCAGCCTGGCTACAATTCCAGCCAGATCCTGTCGCAAGGGTGGATACTTCTCCATCACCAGCGGATCATGGCCTGGGATGATGTGATCTGTCGTTTGGGCCAGAGCCTCAAGACGTGCATAGCCTTGGAACATATCTCCGATATGGAACACCAGCGAAAAACTGCGCCGCGTCTGAATGTGCTCATAGAAATGACTCGCGTCGGACGCCAGTACCACCCACCCGCGCGCCGTACGTACCCGCACCACCTGCATCCCCGCGGTGTGGCCGCCCACGCGGTGCACACTTATGCCATCAGCGATCTCACCGTCGCCATCGTGAAACACAATCCGGTTCTTATATGCCAGCCGAATGAGGCCTGCCACATGGTCGGGCTCGTATGCCCGACTATGTATAGCGCAGGCCATATGCCGACCGGTCGCGTAGTCCAGTTCCGCATCCTGCAGGTGAAAACGCGCATTGGGCCAAGCATCAAATGTACCAACGTGGTCGTTATGCATATGAGTGATCACTATGTTGTTCACGTCGGCCGCCTGGATGCCGATCAATTCCAGCGCCTGGACAGGCGTCCGCAATAAGCTGCGATGACGTTTGTCTGCCATGTCCTGGAAAAACCCCGTATCCACCAGAATCAGGCGATCCCGGTTGCGGATGACCCAGACGTAGTAATCCAGCGGCATAGGGCCGTCGTGCGGATCCCCGCCCACAAAATTCGCGGAACGTTGCGCGGAGCGTGTCGCATATTTAAGCGCGTACACTTCATACATGGACGTTTGTTCTACGGTCTGGGCCATCGCTATCTCAGGCCTTTTCTGGAGACAGCAAACGCATCAGTTGGCTGATATCCTTGCACTGCTCGATGCCCAAGATCATCTCAGCTGCCTCAGCCGAACGAGAAGCGCCAATCACCGGGATGGTCAGGCTGTCGAACTTGGCCCGCAGCTCTGCGTCGGACATGGAATTCTGGACTGACCCCTTCGGGTAATCAATCTGTGATACATACTTGGCGCCATCGTCCATCTCGATTGTCAGCCTGCATGACACGCCGCGCGGCAGCGTATCGTCCAAGCTGATCTTGAGCATTTTCGAGAGCTTGAGCAGCATGGGCTCTTTCAAGCGTGCGTTGTTGTACTGCGGGAAAAGCGCCTGACCGTCGGTGAAGGCAACCGCTACGGAGTACGGCAGGCTCATCTGCGCCTCATGATAGGTTTGCGGCTCTGCATTCTGGTGATACAAGGCCCAATCAGGGTGACGGGCCATAGTCATGCACTTGATCCGGTTCAGATCAGGTGCATGTTCCTTGCGGATCTCAAGCGCACAATCGATGGCATTGTGGATGGGGCGCGCGCAAGAGTATGGTTTGAATTCGATGTCCAGTTGATAAGGCGTGTCCAGATCAAGCGTCAACTGCGCGGGGTCATTACTGTCGGTGAAGGCTTTCAACCAGCCGCGCTCCCCTTCAAAAATCGTCGCAGCGCCCGTAAAACCAAGGTTGGCCATGGCCGCTGCGGTTACCCCACTGCGCGAGGCTGGACCCGGATTGAATCGCTTCTGCATGGACGGCCCATACATTTCCATCAGTCCGCCGGACTGGGCACCTGCCAGGCCAAGCGAAGAAACTATCTGCTCTTCACTGTTGTTCAGCAGAATGCCTGATGCAACAGTGGCGCCGAATATGCCGCACGTGGGCGTCGTATGGTAGGCGCGATTGCGCAGCGAATTGTTGGCCGCCTTGCTCAGCCGCTCCATCATCTCGCACCCCGCCGCCAACGCTGCGACCAGCGCGCGACCATCCCTACCCTTTTGCTCGGCGGTCGCCAGCGCCGCGGAATAAACGGGCGGACTGAAGTGAAACAGCGCCAGCACATCGATATCGTCCAGCTCGACGCTGTGAGAAGAAATTGCATTGGCCAGTGCTGCCTGCATGGCTGGCACGCGCCGCCCGTCGCCCAGCAGGGTGGCCTGCTCGTGGCCGCCCACGGAAACAGCGAATTCACGCGCGATCTTGCCGCTACCGGTCTGGCTGCCAGCCACACCCACGCCCAGGTAATCCAGCAATAAACGCTTGACCGCAGTGCGGGTGGCTGGCGCGACCTCATCGTAATTGAAACGTACAAAATGAGAAGCGAGTTGTTCAGCTATGGTTTTTGTCATGGTAGTTCGGTGAAATGCCATAAAAAAGATTCAGGCGCGAGGTGCGCTCAAGATGGAAACCAGTTCCTCCAGGTTGGAAAGCGTGTCCAGACGCTTGCAGAGTTCGACCAAGAGCTCTATCTTTTGGGGCGGCAGGCAAGAACGGACCACATTGCGGAATTTGTATTCCACATCGTCCGCCGAGATCGGATTTTCGGGGCTTCCGCGCCTGTTCAGGATGCGATGCGTGAATTCTCGACCATCGCGAGTCTTCACCGTTACCGTGGCGGCATGACGAAACGGAGGGCCCATGGCCTCGATCTCCGCATCTTCATATGCCTTCGTGCGCTTTATCAGGTCGAGCAAGGCAGGGTCGGCCAAACGCTTTTCGTCGTACTGATCCACGAAGGCCTCGCCATCGTGCGCGATTACCGCCAGGCCGTAGTACAGATTCATCTGCGCGGCAGTAACGCCCTGTGCCTTATACTCCCACGCGCAGTGCACATAGGTCATATGGCTGACACCTACCCTGATTAAAGCGATGTCATCCGCTTTCAGCGCCTGGGCCCGCATAATGTGCTTCAGCGCATCCAGTGCGGAATGTATGCTGGTGACGCTGGCGTGCGGCTTGTAGCCCACCTTGGCTGTTTCCCAAGTTGTACTCAAGCCATCTGTCAGGCGCGCAGCATTGGGTTTGTCTGAATAAGCGGTAAGATAACCGCCGTAACGCGCCTCCAGCACATCGGGAATGCCTGTGAAATCACGCTTGGCAAGCTCTGCAGAGTACACGCCGCTTTGCGCCGCGCGGCCGGCGTGAAAGCGCTTGACCATGGCGCCTTCCTGCGCCGCCATCAGGCCACCAGCCTGCGATCCGGCAATGCCCAAGGCGTGTTGCATACGGTCCGCATCAAGACCCAGGGCCTTGCCGGCCGACGCCACCGCTACGAAGGTGCCGGAGGTCCCCTGCGGGTGAAAGCCCCGGTAGAATAGACTCATTGTGGCGGCATTACCTACACGCGTCCCGACCTCGTAGCCTGCCACCAGCGAAGCAATCAGATCCTGGCCAGTCCAGTTGGCATCGTGCTCAGCGTAGGCCAGCGCCACCGGAACGGCGATCGAGCCGGCATGCACAATGGATTCCTTGTGAATATCATCCAGCTCGAACGCATGCCCGGCTGTGCTATTGACCAGCACTGCGTTGGCAATGGAGGTCTTCTTACCGCTGCCCCACAAACCCGCCATAGGCGCGGCCTGCTCGGCCTCGACCATGTCCTGCAAGCGCTGTGTCCACGGCAAGGTGGCTCCGTACAGGCAGCAGCCAATGCTGTCCAGCAGGCTTGTCTTCATACGCTCTACAACCTCCGCGGGAATATCTTCATAGCGAAGCTCAGCTGCGAAGCACGCTAGGTCCCGGGTGGCGTTTTCCAGAAGCGGTGATTGTGAGCTGGTCATGGGAGTGTCTCTGCAAACTTGAAATGTGCCGAAGGGGCACAGTGATTAATAGTTGGGATCTTCATCCAGACGAACTGCAATCCCGTCGAGCTGGGCCGACGCCGCCGGATACCGTTGCATCACCAGCGGATCATGTCCCGGTATGATGTGCTTCGGGCTGTCGGCCAGCATCTGGAGCTTGCTGTATCCATCTATCAACTCGCCCACATGAAATACAGTGGTGAAGGCACGCTTTTTTTCGAAATGCTCGTAGTAATGGCTGCTGTCCGACGCCAGCACGACCCAGCCACGCTTTGTATGGACGCGTACGCACTGCAGGCCATGCGTATGGCCTCCGATGCGATGAATGCTCAAGCCCGGGGCCAGCTCGGCGCAGCCCTTGTGGAATTTCACCCGATCCTTGTAGATCAGCCGCACCATGCCTATCACCTCTTCGACTTCATAGCCATGATTGAACTGGCGATGACACATGTGGCGGCCCGTGGCATAGGACATTTCGTCATCCTGCAAATGGAAGCGTGCGAGCCCAAAGCTGTCGAATGTGCCAACGTGGTCGTAATGCAGATGGGTAATGATGACATCCTCGACCGTGGTCACATCCACACCAAGCAGCTTGAGCCCCTCCGATGGATGACGCAGAAGCGTGCGGCCGCGCTTTCTGGCCACTTCGGCGCCAAACCCGGTGTCAACCACAATGTCCTTGTCCTTCCCACGCACGAGCCACACGTAGTAATCCATGGGCATGGGCGCATCATGCGGGTCACCACCTATGAAGTGGTTGGCGCGCCTGGCGTCTCGCATGGCGTAGCGAATGGCGTAGACCTCATAGTCAGGCAATGTCATAGCGTTCATCTGTCTCTTTATCAGGGGTAACTGGCTCGCAGTAGTTCATTCAGTTCGATTACATCGGGCAGCGACGCCAGGGACATCGCCTGATCCTTGATCTCAGCGGCGTTTGTGCCGTACAGACGGCCTGCGGTCAGGTCGAATTTGTGCTCTATATCGGCCTGCCTGAATGGTTGCTCAGGCTCACCCAAGGCTCGCTCAATGTAATGCTCCATTTCCCGCCCATCGGTTGCGCGCACGCGGATTACGGCACCCCGCCGATCGGGATATCCTTCATCCAGGCCAGGGTTCGCACCCACCTGAATGCGAGACATCAATGCACGCACTCTGGGATCGGCCAACACTGCGTCGGTGTAACGTTCTGGCATTGCATCGCCCATCAGCAACTTGACGGCTATGGAAAATGCGATGGAGAACTTCGCCTGATCCGCATTGACTGGCTCCGCCACCGCAGCAGCCAACGTCACTGTGTCTACCTGCACATCCATACACTCGATGTCAGCCGGAAGTACACCATGCTTGCGCATTAAGGTTGCCGCGGCGTCAACCGGTGCGTGATTGCCGCGGCAACCACCGTGCATCTTCAGGTAGGTTTTTGCGATACTCCACTGTTGCCCTAGTTCGCCAGCAACAACATCTGCCTGGGCATGTTCAGAAAATGCCTTGAAGAAGCCGCGCTCAATAATCCCCAGCGAACCCACCGCGCCCTGGGCAGCGTAAAGGGCTGACAACAGCCCCCCTTCGCTGCTGCGGCCTACCTGCAAGGGCTGGCTTCCCGCATTTTTCAGCGCCTCCTTCAGCCCCGCGCCATGGCTGCATGCGATAGCAATAGCATGCGCGGCCTGCTCTGCGGTGAGGTGCAGAAGTACCGCTGCCGCGGCAGCCGTGGCAGGCGCGGCCAGGATCGCCGTACTTTGAAAGCCGCGCTGCACTGTGGATGGATAGATGGCGCGACCCAGGCGCAGGAATACCTCGTAGCCCACAGCAATGGCCCTGACCAGATCTGCTCCGCGCGCCTTGCGTACGTAAGCCAGGGCAAACGCCGCCGGGATCAATGCCGACGACGGATGGCCGCCGGTATAGCGGCAACCATCCTCGAAATATGTGGAATGAGATACTGCGCTGTTGATGATGGCTGCATCGCGCAGGCTGCGGCGAACGCCAGCCCCCCATATGGAGACCGGGCCGTCGCCTGGGAGCAAGGCCAGCAAGCCTCGCTCTGTGGATTGCAGCACGCCGCTAGCGGCGGCCGCCAGTGTATCCAGCATCCGCAAAGACGCAGCCTGCTTTACCTCCATTGGCAAACACTCCGCCCGTACACCCACTGCAAAGCGGCCCAGGACGACTGCCAGAGATGGCTCACCGGTTTCGATGAGCGGCGTCTGGATCGCGCTCATCGTCAATCCATTCTCAGGTTCAAGTCGTTGATGACATCGCGCCACTTGATCACATCAGCGCTTACCCTGGCGGATGCCGACTCAGGGCTGTCACCGACGACTTCGGCACCCTGATCCGCATAGAGCTTCTTGATATCCGGCGAATTCAAGGCTCTGACCACATCGGCATTAATCTTGTCTACGATGGCCTCGGAGGTGCCCGCCGGCGTGAACAAGCCATACCATGTATCTGCCTCGTAACCCTTGAATCCACTTTCTTCGAGCGTGGGCAGATCAGCCACCGAGGAAGGACGTTTTGCGCTGGTTGTGGCCAGGCCGCGCAATTGGCCCGACTTCATATGTGGCAGTGCTACTGGGGCGTTTACCATCATTGCCTGTACTCTACCTGCGATCAGATCTGTGACTGCGGGGCCAGCGCCCTTGTAAGGAACATGCGTCATCTTGACATCGGCCATCCGCTGCAAGATCTCCATTGCCAGATGCGGCGGCGCGCCGTTTCCAGACGAAGCGAAGTTCAATTTACCGGGGTTGGCCCGCGCATAGTCTACGAGTTCCGCGACTGTTTTCACGGGAAAGGATGCAGGTACCGCGAGAATGTTTGGCGTGCTGACCAGCATGGTGATCGCAGTGAAATCACGCACCGTGTCGTAACCGGCGGACTTGTACAGAGCCTGGTTGGCCGCCAGCGTAATGACGGGCGTGAAGAGCAGTGTGTAGCCATCTGGCGCGGACCGCGCCGTCGCCGCCGCGCCTATGTTGCCGCCCGCACCGCTGCGGTTCTCGACCACTACTGGCTGACCCCAGTACTCGCCCAGTCGCTGCGCCAGCGGGCGGGACAGAATGTCGGTACCGCCGCCAGGCGGAAATGGCACAATCAGCTTTACCGGGTGGTCGGGAAATGACGCTGCAGACTCGGCGGCCGCCACTGCCCCGGTGCCCAGGCAAAGCAAGGCAGTGGCAAGCAGGGCTTGGGCCTTACTCGAGAACCGGTTGGATATCTTGATTTGGGATATACGCACAGCTTTTGTCTCCAGATTCGCAACACAAATCACAGCGCCTCTTCTTGCAGGCATTGATTGATACTGATAGTCTAATTACGCTATAAAAGTGGATCAATGAGCAAGAATTCAAAATACTGCTGAATTAATTTCACTAAAAACTCACAGCAAGACGGGAGATGAGGTGTGGAGAATCTCAATTCGCTGCGCGTATTTGTTCGCGTGGCAGAAACGCGTAGCTTTACTCAGGCGGCCAAGCGTCTGGGGCTCACCTCGTCAGCTGTCAGCAAGGCCATAACACGCCTTGAGCAGGAGCTGGGCGTACGACTGCTGCACCGGACAACACGATCGGTGGGCCTGACAAACGACGGCGCCAGCTTCTTCGAACATTGCTTGCAAATCCTCTCGCAGATAGAGGATGCCGAGAATCTGCTTGGTACGGCGACCTCCAGCCTGCACGGCCGGCTCCATGTGCACCTGCCCGTGGGCTTCGGGCGGCGAGTCATCATGCCGATGCTGCCGCGTTTTTTGAAGCAGCATCCAAACCTCGTACTGGATGCCGAATTGAGCGACCGCACCGTAGATTTAGCCTATGAGGGCATAGATGCCGCCGTGCAGATCGGGGAACCCGCTGACGCCAGGCTAATCGCCCGCAAGCTGTGCAATCTGCGTTTCATGGCCTGCGCATCACCACATTACTTGGCCACGCACGGCGAACCGCTCACGCCTGAAGAGCTGGATGGTCACCATTGCATGGCTTATGTGTTGATGCACACTGGCCGCTACCGTGAATGGCCTTTCAGCAAGAACGGTGTTCCCTGCCCCAAGACGGTATCTGGCCAGCTCAATGTCAATAACGCGGAATCATTACTGGAGGCGGCCTCGTCCGGGTTGGGAATTGCCATGATCAGCAACTTCACTGCGGCCGATGCTATACGCAATGGGCGCCTGCGCCCCATCCTGACCGATTATGTTGGAGAAGGCCCGCCTGTATATGCAGTGTATCTGCCTAGCCGAAATCTTTCACCGAAGGTACGGGCGTTCGTCAACTTTCTCGTACAAGAGATTTCCGGCAACCCCGACTGGGACAAAATCATACCGTAGCGACTGCGTCACACACTTTTGCTTGCGCAAGCAGATTGGCCAAAGGTTCTGCCGAACCGGAGCGAAACAGGCCACGCGCAGCATTTAGTATGCTGCCAGCCGATTCGCCTCCCACGGCGGCGGACGCGAGAGACATAAACTTGCTGTCGATCTCGCTGGCGGACATCGGGTTCTCCGGCATCCCTCGCGAATAATCGACTTTCTTGCTCAGCGTCTTCCCATGCCTTGTGTGCAATGTGACCTTGCCCCCGTAAATTTCAGGATAAGCACGGTCAATCTCCGGATCAATCTCAATTTCAATACGTCGAGACAATGCCACAACCTGGGGCTCGACAATGCGCTGCGGCGTAAACTGTTCCAGATACGCCTGTCCATCGAACATTGCGACGGCAATGTTGTATCGCAGGCTCATCTGGGCATTCAACACTGAGTCCGCGCAATATTCAAATCCCGTCTGTGTATTGACCACGCTGGCGACACCAGCAATCACACGCTCGACGTCGGAGGGCCTCAGATCATTCTCACGCATCAGATCCAGCACGGCATCGACACAGGCGTGGTTGCTGCCGCAGCATGCGTAGGGTTTGAAACAGGTTTCGTCGGCATGCCAGCGCTCGCCCAATTTTTCGACCAATAGTCCCGGACGAGGGGTATCAGACATGCCAAACATCAGCCCGCCGTCCTCCGCTTCCAGGATATAGTGCGGTCCGATAAAGCCACGTTGAGCCAGCAGTGCGGCCATCAGTCCAGCCTGTGCCGAACGGCCTGGGTGAATGCGCTTGCTCATGCCACCGTCTGCCGTGAAGGCCCAAGTGCCGGCGGATTGTGTGCCAGCCAGGCCCAATGCGCTGGCTGTCGTTTCAGCATCGAGCTTCAACATGGCGCAGGCTGCAGCCGCTGCAGCGAACGTGCCTGCCGTGCCTGTCAGGTGCCAGCCACGCATGCGCGCCCGGCTCGGATTGAACGCCTGACTGACACGGTTCATGGTCTCGTAGCCGGCCGCCATGGCCGCCAGCATCAGTTCGCCGTCAATACGCTCGCGCTCGGCTAGAGCCAGAACCACAGGCACGACCAGGGCGCCCGGATGAATTTTCGCGCGGCTGTGATCGTCAAAATCAAAGCTATGGATGGCCGTGCCACCGGCCAGCACTGTATTCACAGCACTGACGCGAACGTCATTTCCCCAAAGGGCTGCCTCGGGCCGGCCCTGCTGTTCACATACGAATTCGGCCATAATACGGCCCCAAGGTGTCGTCAGCCCATATAGGCCACAGCCCAGCGCATCGACCAGGGCATCATCCAGAATCGTACGGGTCTTTCCCGAAATATCACCAGGTTTGATCCCAGCGATGAAAGCAGCCAGTTCCTGAGTCACGCCGCGATGTTCGCGCGCGAGCTTCTTCCATGCTTCCAGATCGTCCACCGTTGCAGCTCCTTTTAGGCCGAATATATGAGTGACTGCCTGGGCTTACGCCCCATCACCTGATCATAATGGTGGTGCACGAACGCGTCTATCAGCGCTGAATCAGTTCAGTTATGAAAACAAATCAGTAATTTATCGATCTTCCTGCTAGGCGAAAATAAAGACACGGTGTAAAAATCTAAGCGCTGTGGAAATGTCGTCAAGTGATATCCATCATTAACGAAATAACTATGGCACAGCCAACAGTTCATTCGAGAGCATCATGTCATTTATCCCAACCGAGATCACGTCTTTCTTCGCCATAACTCTGATCGCTCTCAGCTTCGTCACTTCAGCGTTCACCGCGTCAATGGGATTGGGCGGGGGTGTCGCGATGTTGGCAGTGCTGGGCCTGGGCTTGCCGGTGACAAGCGTGCTGCCAGTGCACGGAGTCGTGCAGATGGGCTCCAACGCAGGGAGAGTGATGATTCAACGCAGCTACATAGTCGCTCCACTGCTAGTCTGGTTCACATTGGGCAGTCTGGCTGGCATCGCGATAGGCGGTTCGCTAGTCGTCAACATCCCGGAAAAATGGGCCAAAGCCAGCTTAGCACTGTTCATCCTATGGTCGGTCTACCGCAAAAAGCCCAAGACCGACATCCAGCAGCACGGAAAGATCTATTTCGTAGTGGGCGGCGCAGTATCAAGCTTCTTCACCATGCTGGTCGGCTCCACCGGCCCGTTGGTCGCCGCGCTACTAGCCAGTACAGGTCTGATCAGGCAACCGCTGGTAGCCACGCACGCAGTCTGTATGGTGATTCAACATGGCCTGAAGATTCTCGTCTTCGGTATGCTGGGCTTTGCCTATGCGGAGTGGGCGCCGCTGCTGGCGGCGATGATCGCCAGCGGCTTGGCCGGAACCTGGGTCGGCACACGCACTCTGGATAATCTGCCCGAGAAAACGTTCAGGCTGGGCTTCAAGATTGTCATGACCATCGTCAGTCTGCACATGCTTTGGCAGATTTTATAAGCGTCACGCATTGCCGGACAGTAACCAGGCAGGAATTTGCGGCCTTGTTTCAGGAGCAATCCTCCGATGCAATATCGCTATCTTGATTCTCATCACGTTTAAGCTCAATCGGACGATGCTGACATTTGCACAGCACAATACCGTCGCTCGGTTCCATCGAATGTATGCCTACATATCATTTTAAAGACACAAAACTGAGATTGCTCGGTGGGATAAATTCTTCGGACAATCAGCACGAAATGCTATACGGTGTTAATCGTGTGCTTACGAAGATTCCGAGCCTGGTAGTAGGTTTTCGGCGTCCGCAGTCATACGTTTCCTGCGGAGTTGCCGCCGTTGCCGTGAATTCGTCGCCTTGCCGTGCTGAACCGCAGGCCGGGGCTGATGAACGGGACCGTGGAATATATGGAGGGGTCCCGCCTAGTGGGGAGGAAGCCGTTTATGCCGAGAAAGCCAGGGCAGCGGCAACGGATGGCGGTACAGTCGGCGTTTTGGGCGGCGAGCTCACGGCAATGGGAACGACGACCCAGTATGCCCTGATTGCGAATACTGGCCCGCGCAGCGGGCGCCACCATCGTCCAGTGGGCGATCTAACTGGAAGTTGTTTTTGATTGCTAGCGGCTGCTAATACGCAATACGCTAGCGTCACCGCACCTACACACCTCGACTAGCATCCTGAACGGACCAATTGAACAACCAGCGCCATTCTCTATCCGACCTTCCAAACCGGCCAGCTACTCGAGCAGTGCCTCGCGCTGTTGATCCATGGGGGCCTCTTCTCTCTTTTTTTTCATAGGCTTAAGAGGGGCGTGGTTAAGTAGCTGATGATGCCAGTTATACAACGTCTCGCGCGTCACACCGGCAGCGCTCCCCACCACCTTCGCTGAGCTCGTGCGTGTGCTCAGCGCCACGACTGCCTGCTGTTTCTTGGCGCTGGAACGACCAACGTTGGGAGAACTGCTGCCGACAATCGTCTTATCAAGTTCGGGATGCAATTCGCGACTACTCCCACAGTAAACCACGGTTTTGTCCGCACCTCCGGTGGATCAGTATTACACCAGCGCTAACAGCCATCAACGTGCTGATCGCCTGAGTAATCAGTGGTGTGTGTGCTCCTTCGTATAAACGCGGTTACTGCGGCGAAATGACTCGACTAAGCGGTCGCATTGGCTGCCCGGTAGTCGAGCCGAAACTCTCGACCAGCTCGGGCACACGCTGAGTGACGTATGCGATGCCCTGCGGAACCACCATCCCAAATCCGCCGTTTAGCCACCCCTTACAACAACTGTGCTTCGGCCGCTGCAAAGATAAAAATGGAATGCATAGGCACCTGCACCAATCGCTCACGCACGATAGACTGATCACCTTTAATGATATGACTGGCAATGTTCGTATCAAGCAGGTACGTTTTTATAGTCGGATTTAACTCTCGCCATCTGATCTGGAAAACTGGTCGTTCGATGATTCCAATTGATTGTGGCCTGCTTTCGTCATAAAGTCTGCGGGTACGTCAGTGGTCTTATCAAGGGCGAAAAAGTCAGTCCAAGAATCGGGACGACGTGACAAATAACATCGCCCGTTGCAGGATCGCGTCTTACGTAGACTTCGCTTTCATCAAAACGAAAGTCTTGAGGCAGCCTGACTGCTTGGCGGCGTCCATAAAAATTTTAGCAATCTGAACCATGGTGAACTCTCGATACGGGGTATATATCAAATACCTAGCAGTTCTCATGCGCCAATCCCCGCGCTTTTGTTGACGGTTTTGCGACTAAAGAAGCGTTCATCAATGCCCAGCATCTGCGGGCAGGCCAGGCCCGAGAGTCCGGTGGCACGCAGGTGCTGTCCAATCTAGAACCTTAGCTCACAAGCCTGGCGAATAGCCAGTTGCACCGGCGATGGCGGCAGCGTCGGATCGAATTCACCCTTCGGCAACAATGGTGGTTGTGCCATGAAGCGCGGCCGTTCTCCTCGATGAGGTTGCGCGGCATGAACAAGAAACGGGTGGCAGAGATAGACGGTGCCAGCCGCTCCAGTCGCTAGCTCAACCTCGCAATCTACTGTAGAAGCGTAACCGTTGGCAGAGAGCTGCCTGAGCGTTGCACCCGCATCGCCATAGGGCAGCAACTCTCGCGCAACGATGGAATGCGAGCCTTTCCGAATCTTTGTGGGCGCATCGTCGGGGCCTACATCCGATAACAGAAAGAGCATCAGCAATGCGCGTCCACTGCTTTTCACATTGGCGCGCCATTCCATGAAATCCGGATGAGTATCACCGAAACTCATATCCACATGCCAGCCATCATCGCCAGAAGATTCAGATGACGGAAAGCGGATCGGAAAGGTTCCCAGGCCTTTGGGGGCAAGCCAGCGACCCTTCCCAGAAAGCTGATCATAAGCTCGGTGTAGTTGTGGCGTGTTGGCAGCGCTAATGAAGGGCGTTGAGTACTTCCACCCCACTCGGAGAACTGGTTGAGTCCAGTGTTGGGGCTTGTCTGGTGACAGCCCCAGATCGATCCAAAGTTCATCCCGGCATTGTTGGGCAAGGTCAGTGCTGAAGGCGCTTTCGATTCTCACGAAACCGTCGTCAATGAAGCTCTGGACTTGGCAAGACGTCAGGCTGGCTTGATCGGTTTTAGACATTACACGCCCCCCGCTCGGCCACTGTGTTGGCAGAGCCGATTTTATTTGCTTGGCGTAGACGCGTCAGCATGATTCGGGCCGTGCAGATCAGCAGGAAGAATGCAGACATGGACATCATGCTTACAGTGTATACGGCGTATGGGAAAGCGCAGCCCGTGCTTTCGCATCCAAGCGTCGGACTGCTTCAGCTTGTGCTTCATGCCGCCCGCGCACAGCGGCATGAGCTGCGGAACTGTGAGTGCAATAGGCGGAATAGGCCCTTCGCGGGTTTTTTCGATGGAGCTTGTCGATCCCAAACGCCAGCGCTCCCTGCAGCATAGCTATACACTCCGAGTACTGCCCGAAATAGCGTAAGGAACACGGTCGAATGGCAAAACTGCCCACCATTATTGAGCTCAATCAGTCACTGATAAAAGGCCAGATAACATCGGCTGAATTAACTGAGACGGCGTTGGAGCGCATCGAAGCTTCGGATAGCCAATCGGTTTTCACGAAAACCTATGCTATACAGTCACGCGCTGCGGCAAAGGCATCCGATACGTTACGTGCTGCAGGCCGGTCACGTTCCCCCATTGACGGCCTTCCTGTTTCCATCAAGGATTTGTTCGATGTCGCCGGCGAAACCACACTGGCTGGTTCAGTTGTCCTGAGAACCGCGCCAAAGGCCAAGCAGAACGCGGTTATTGTGCAGCGCCTGATCGACGCTGGCGCTGTCATAATCGGCCGCACCAACATGACTGAATTCGCGTTTTCCGGATTAGGCCTGAACCCTCATTACGGCACACCCAGCAGCCCGTGGGACCGCGCCTCGGAACGCATTCCCGGCGGATCTTCCTCCGGGGCCGGGGTCTCGGTTGCCGACGGCATGTGTGTTGCCGCGATCGGTACCGATACCGGAGGTTCCGTTCGGATCCCTTCCGCCTTTTGCGGCTTGACTGGATTCAAGCCCACCGCCAGACGAATTCCCTCGCCAGGCGCCCTTCCTTTATCTTTGAGCCTTGACTCCATTGGCCCGTTGGGCGTGTCGGTAAATTGCTGCGCGATCCTAGACGCTATTCTGGCTGGCCAGGCATATGAAGCGCCGATAGCGCCCAAGCTGTCCCGGTTACGCTTTGCTATTCCATCATCCGTCGTGCTGGACGAGGCCGACACGCATGTGCGTAAGATTTTCGAAGATACTATTGATCTGATCCGGCGCGCTGGCGCGCAAGTAGAATTGATCGATATTCCGGAATTTGAGGAATTGGCTTCTATCAACAGCAAAGGAGGCATAGTCTGTGCGGAAGCGTGGGCCTGGCATCGGGAGCTATTGATCGAGCGTGCAAACCAGTATGACCCTCGTGTTTCCTCTCGAATCTTGCGCGGGAAAGAAATCAGCGCAGCAGATTTTGATCAACTGCAGCACACACGATTGCAGTGGATTGGCGCAGTGGAACAGCGTATCAAGCACTTTGATGCCTTGCTGATGCCAACCGTACCCATCATCGCGCCGCCAATTAAAGCCCTGGCAACCAATGACACTGCTTATTTCAAAGCAAACGCATTAATTCTGCGCAACCCCACGCTGATTAATTTCCTCGACGGCTGTGCACTGTCCATTCCCTGCCATCCGTACGACAGCGCGCCGGTGGGTTTGATGGTCGCTGGATCGAAATTGCGGGATCGTCATATCCTTAATGTAGGCGCCGCACTGGAGCAATTACTATCTGAAGTGCGCACGCAATGACTATTACACCTCGCATCGACGACGCCAGCTACGCCAGGCTCGCTACCGTGATGTGTTGTCCAACAAAGGCATGCTACGCTCTACCAGACCGCAAAACATCGCGCTCCCAACAGGGATGACGGCATCATTAAAATTGAATCCTGCCGTATGCAATAAGCATCCGGATTCAGCGCCACCCTGACCCAGACGGAAATATGTGCCCGGACACTTTTCAAGCATAAGTGAAAAATCTTCTGAGCCCATGGTGGGGGCCAGGTTTGGCACGACATTTTCCGCACCAAGCAATTCGGTGGCCACACTCGTCACGAACGCGGCATGCTCCAGATTATTGACTGTCGCTGGAAACAAGCGATGGTATTTGAGTTCGATGTTGGCGTTGAATGCCGCCGCAATGCCCGCCGTCACTTCTTCCATGCGGCGGATGACTTGCTCTTGCACCGCACGGCTGAATGTCCGCACAGTGCCCGTGAGATAGGCATCTTTAGGTATTACGTTCATGGCTGGCAGGCTGCCAGCCTGGACCGCCGCAATCGTCACTACTGCCGAGTCCAGCGCGGGCAGGTTGCGCGAAACAATGGTTTGCATTGCTGCGATAAGTTGCCCGACGATCACGACAGGATCGTTAGTATCATTGGGCCGGGCGCCATGGCCACCCCGCCCTTGAACGTGAATCTCGAAACTATCTGCAGCTGCCATTGCAGGCCCCGGGCACACGCCAATGACTCCCGCAGGCAGGCTAGGCCAGTTATGCAGCCCGTAAATGGCATCACACGGAAATCGCTCGAATAAGCCGTCATCGAGCATGGCCTGTGCCCCGCCGCGACCTTCTTCAGCCGGTTGGAAGACAAGCACCAGCTTGCCATCAAAATTGCGTGTTTCAGCCAGATAACGTGCTGCACCCAGCAGCACCGTAGTATGGCCGTCGTGACCGCATGCGTGCATGACGCCATGGTTCGTCGAGGAGTAGTCGAGTTTGCCGGTTTCAAGAATCGGCAAAGCGTCCATATCAGCACGCAGGCCTATACAGCGGCCACTGGAATTGCGCTTACCTTCCAGGACCCCCACCACCCCCGTTTTGCCAATATTTCGATGCACCACATAACCCAAAGCACTCAAGCTTTTTGCGACAAGATCAGATGTGCGAGTCTCTTCAAACCCCAGCTCGGGGTGAGCATGAATGTCTTGGCGTATGGAGGTTAACTCATCATGAAATAACTTGATTGAGTCAATAATATTCTTTGCGTACATATTTTTTCCTCTATTGCTTTATGGCATGATTACCGTGCGCATATCCAGCACGTCGTCAGCGCGTTGTTCGACGCTAATGTCCTTTTTTACTCCCCATGACAGCGGCTGCTGGTGCAGCGGCAGATAGCCATAGTCCTTGCGCAACAGGGTAAAGGCGGTGTTGATCGCGACATTGCGTTTTTCTTGATCCGTTTCGACACCGATTTTTGCAATCAAAGCATCAATGTCTTTGTTGCAATAGCCGCCCAGATTGAACTGCCCTGCTGCCGTTGCGGCGTTCCGGCATGCAACAAGGTCAATCAGCGTTTTTTCGGCATCTACGGTTGCGGGCGCCCATCCCAAAAGGTACATGCTGGTATTGTTTCCACCTTGCGGCAAAACCTTTGCAAAATACTTTGACTTGGTTTGTGCAAGCAAATCGATTTTGATTCCAATGCGCGCCAACATGCTTGCTACGGCTTGGCAAATTTTTTCATCATTCACATAGCGATCATTCGGGCAGTCCATCTGCACTGAAAAACCATTGGGGTAGCCAGCGTCAGCCATCAGCTTCTTTGCTCTGGGAAAATCGGTTTTATAAGGCTGGCCGAAAGATTCGTCATAGCCGTTAATTGATCCGGCGATCAGCGTGCCCAATGGTTGAGCCGTGCTGCGCATTATTTTTTTGTTGATCACGTTGGTGTCAACCGTGCGTATGATTGCCTCGCGAACGCGCTTATCCTTGAACGGATTTTTTCCTTTGACATCGGAGAACAACAGCTCGTCGCGGTGCTGGTCCATGCCGATAAAAATAGCCCTAATTTCCGGCGTTTTAAGCATCTGGATGTCGGGCTCTTTTTCCAGGCGTGACCAATCCTGCACCGGAATGGGCATCGCCAGATCCAACTCACCTGAAATAAGGGCCGCAACGCGGGTGGATTCCTGGGTAATAGGCTGGAACACAATTTCCGTGAGGTTTGTGGGAATATCCTTGTTCCAGTAGCCATCGAAACGTTTCAAGGTTGTTTTGACATCCGGATGACGCTCAACCACCTTGAACGGGCCCGTACCGTTCTCGTGCAAATTGGTGTAGCTACTGGCTCCGCCTTTTACACTGGCTGCCTCTGTGGCGTGATTTTTTTCCGCCCATGATTTGCTCATCATATACAGGTGCACCCAGTAGCGCGGCAAAATGGGATTAGGCTGGGGCGTTGTCACCTCAACGGTGTAGTCATCGATCTTCTTGACCTCAGAGGCCAGCCCACCGAACGACTTAAAATCCGAACCTGCTGTCAGGCTGCGCTTCCAGGAAAACACCACGTCATCAGCCGCAAAGGGGCTGCCATCGTGGAATTTGACGCCTTCGCGCAAATAGAATATCCATTTGGTAGGTTCAGGATTTTCCCACCTGACTGCCAACGCAGGAACAAGTTCAAGGTCCTTGTTATACGCAACCAACGCCTCGTAGAACGCGTCTTGAAATCCTTTCGTAAATGTCTCGTTCAGCGACATGGGATCCAGCGAGTTGACATCTCCCTGGTACGCCCAGTGCAAAGTCTTGGCTTGAACGCCACATCCCAGGCCCATACCAAGTACCAGAGCGGCTAGCCATGTCGTTCGTTTATTTGCCATGAAGAACTTCATTCGAATCTCCTGATTAGCATTGAATTGCCAAGAAGTAATTGCACTACAGGGCGTGCAGCTTTCAGCGGATTCATCAAGCTTAGGGACAAGGCGGCCTCGCCGCTTTATAGTCTCTGTGCAGCTAAACACCACTCACCTGGGCGCCGATTATTTTCAAAGGAGTTGACTCCTTTTTGATAGAAAATGAATAAATTCATTCTGATCATACATATCACTTAAATTACCGTCGAATGCATTTTTCTTTAAGACATATGCCGTTTTATTATGAACACAGGAAGCATAATATTTCTAACGCAATGCATGAAAAGTGCCAACGGAGTGATTCAGCCAGCTACCGCCGATGAACGTTTATAATCTCAATCGGAAAGGACGACCTTTCTTGCGAAAATGAACATCCGGGACGGCCCGATCTTTTTTAGGAGGGCTCTTCATGGCCTGGATATTCTTGATAGTGGCAGGGGTGCTGGAGGTCGTCTGGGCGTTCTACATGAAGCAATCCGCTGGCTTTACGCGCCTGGGGCCAACTGTCATTACACTTGTTGCAATGATTGCAAGTTTCGCTCTGCTCTCCGCTTCCATGCGAACGCTTCCACTAGGCACCGCTTACACAATCTGGACTGGCATTGGCGCCGTAGGCGCCTTTTTGGTCGGCATCATGGTTCTCAATGAACCGGCTGGCGCAATGCGACTCATTGCCGCCTCCTTAATTGTGGCCGGGATTATCCTGATGAAACTTTCATCGACTTAGTTTCAACAACCCTGTTCGCTCTCACACCAAACGAGCTGTCCGTGAGGGCAGATCGACCGCGCTTCTGCCGCTGATCAACGCGCGAAGTGTCTCTCCATTCAGGATATGGCCAGAAGCTGTTATTCTGTTTTAAGTTGGTACGCACCTAAGGTGCAAAAAAAGGAGGATCCCATGCTCAAGTACCTAAAACCACTGGTGCTGGGTGCGTGGCTGGCAATATTTGCCGCGCCTGCCAGCGCGCTTGAAGTCGGCGATCAGGCTCCGGATTTCGAACTGCCTGGTTCAGA
Source organism: Allopusillimonas ginsengisoli (assembly GCF_004153455.1). GTDB lineage: Bacteria > Pseudomonadota > Gammaproteobacteria > Burkholderiales > Burkholderiaceae_B > Allopusillimonas > Allopusillimonas ginsengisoli. The sequence goes on from NZ_SDQE01000001.1 coordinate 246,790, forward strand.
TGGCACCACCTACCGGCTTTCGGATTACCACGGCAAACAGGCTGTTGTGCTGGCCTGGTTTCCCAAGGCCCGAACACGTGGCTGCACCATTGAATGCAAGTCACTGGCGGAAAATGGGCATCTTATCCGGGAGTTCGATGTCACCTACTTTATGGCCAGTGTCGATCCGCTGGAAGACAACAAGGGCTTCTCTGAGGAAACCGGCGCGGACTTTCCCTTGCTGAGCGACGAAGACAAATCAGTGGCCAAGGCTTACGGTGTGCTGCATGTGCTGGGCTTTGCCAAGCGACACACCATTTATATCGGCAAAGACGGCCGGGTGCTCAAAATCGACAAAGATGTCAATCCGGCCACGTCTGCCGAAGATATGGCGGCGACGCTGGCCAAGCTGGGCGTACAACGGAACACCACGAGCGGTTAGCGAGCGTGCGGGGGCCATCCGCGCCCTCCCTGCTGTTCTCACTGCAGGCTGCGAAGCCTGTCGGCGAAGTGTTCAACCACCAGCTTTGCACCAAATTTGGATAAATGGTTGCCGTCGGAGTAAATGAGATTGCCGCCTTTCAGGGTAATGCACCGCCCCTGATCGCACAGGGCATCGTAAGGATTCAGGAACACCAGATCGTCACGCTTTGCTGCGAACTGCGCAATGGCTGCATTCACGTCATAGCCATTACCCTGCTCTGCCTCGATTTCCAGCCGCTTGAGGCAAATCATGGGGAGATAGTCCGGCCGTTGCAGGCAGGCAGCCGTGCCCTGTGAAGAACCCGCCCCCGGTGCGGTGCCGATCAAGAACAGTGTACGGCCCTCTGCCTTGTTCAGAAGATCCCGTAGGGTGTCCAGGACAAACGCCATGTACTCTTCGTCATTGAATTGCAGCGACGTGCCATCTTCTTTAGCGACGATTTTTCGATAGCCGGGCCAATTCAGCGACATAACCAGCGGGGCGCGCCCGGGTTGCGCCACGAAATCGAGCACATCACCCATGCGTTCCACACACACCTCGCGTGGCTTACCCGCCAGCAATGCCGTGTATCCAGGCCGAAAATAACAGGCATCGCGCAAGGAGGTTTGCCACTTCTGGCCTTCCGTATTCAGGAAATGGTCGAGCGCACCCGCATACTGGCGGGCCAAGCTGTCACCCAATATCAGTGCAGATGGTTGCGCGGCAGCGTGATCGCCGATCTCGTAATGACCAAATTCATAACCTTCGCCTCCATATTCGCGCTCGTGAAAATCCTTGGCGTGCGCCAATCGTTGGCGGTATGCGTCGTTTTCCCGGAAAGGCAAGCCGTTCCCCTTCACCACAACTAGCGCAGGCACAACGCAAAGCAATCCCCAGGCCGCACATTTCGCCGCATTGCGCATAGGATTTGCCCCCAGGCGACCACGCCGGAAACGATTTTCCACATAGCTATACAAAGGGGCGGCCAGTAAAAAAGACAGGCTTAGCAACACAAGGCGGTCGCCGATCTCCAGGGGACGATAGATATAGTATTTATAGAATACGATGAGCGGCCAATGCACCAAATAAAGAGAATAGGAAATCAGGCCGGTGGCGACCACCAATCGATTGCGCAATAGAGCACCCAGATATTTGGCACGCCCCCCGGCGATGCACAGCATTGCCCCAACTGCGGGAAACAGGGCATTGACTCCTGGAAATACGGTCGAGGCATCAAATCGCAGCGCGCCGTACAGGATTAATGCAAGGCCGATGGCCATCATGCCCTCGAGACCCGCGTTGGCGTGAGGACGATAGCGCTCCAGCCAGGGGATAAGCCCGCCGGCTGCAAATTCGAACACGCGAAAAGGCATCAGATAGTAATTGGCGGTGGGATCCACGCCAGCCATCCACTGCGACGCCACGAGAGATACCAGGCCCACCGCACCAAGGACATACGGGACTGCCGCCGGCCTGGCGCGATAAGCCAGCCAGATAATGAGCGGCCAGATCAGATAAAACTGCTGCTCAACGCCTAGCGACCAGGTATGAAGCAATGGGTTCAGTTCGGACGACTGATCGAAGTATCCGGCGCTTTGCCAGAACAGAAAATTGGAAACCGAAAAGAACGACGCGACAGTCGACTCGGCCAGTGCCCGATAGTGAACGGCCGCAAACACCAGGAAACCGAGCGCCAGGACCCCAAGCAATGTTACGACCAAGGCCGGGTAGAGCCGGGCAATGCGCCTTTCCATGAAAGACAGAAAGGCGAACCGCCCTGCATTGCAATCTCGCAGCAAAATGCCGGTAATGAGGTAGCCGGAAATGACAAAGAAAATGTCTACCCCGACAAAACCGCCGCTGATCCAGGCAAATCCAACATGGAACAACAGCACGCAGACGACCGCGATGGCGCGCAGGCCATCCACTTCCGCTTGGTAATTGGCAGGTTGTTGAGTCATCACGCCAGGGGGAGTATGAGCAAGGATGTGGGGCATTGTAGTGGCGAGGTCGGCGGGTTCAAGCCGACATCATGTCACGAGTTGTAAAGCACGCTGGTAACAGAGATAATTCTGCGCATGACTCTCCAAGCGCTCTGCTACGACTACGACCGTATCGAATCCATTGTGTCCGGCTTTGTGCCGCGCTGGCACGCAGCAGGCTTCGACGCGATCATCGCCATCGCCCGCGGCGGCCTGATACCGGCGCTGATGGCCTCCTCTGCGCTCAGCCTTCCAATGCATGCGCTTGCGTATTCGCGTAAGGATCGGCGCGTTTCCTGGTACACCACCACGCAACCCCCAAAAGCCTGTCGCATCCTCTTGGTCGAAGATATCGCCGGACGTGGCACCACCCTGCTCGACAGTGTGGATTTTCTGCGCGGGCTTGGCCATCAGGTGCAGGTATTCGCCCTGGCTTACGATGCCGAATCCCGTATCCAGCCAGACTTCGGCGTGGAAGTGCCGTCCGGCTTTCGTGCCTGGTTTCCCTGGGAACGCACGTCCATCACCGCCGCCTTCGACGCCACGGATAACCAACCGGACAAGCCCGAGTACGACTATGCGTCGTGGGCCATAGACCTGGATGGGGTGTTGCTGATGGATTTACCCGAAGAGCAATACGCCCAGGCCTTGCATGAAACCTTAGCGCAGCGCGACTTACTGCTGCCCAGCGAAATATTGCCGCAACTGGATCTTGCTTCGGTCACCATCATCACCGGACGACCCGAGCAGGACCGCGAACGCACCCGCGTCTGGCTGGCCAGGCATGGCTTTCATGGCCCGCTGATTATGCGCAACGAATCGCACTATGGCGTCGAAGACACGCCCCGCCACAAAGCTGATGCGATACTGTCACGCTGCCATACGCATTTCATCGAGAGTGATCCCGTGCAAGCGCTGGAAATTGCCCGTCACGCAAAACTCGCACGCGTGCTCTGGTGGAACGGTGGCCGGGCGCTGCTTGTCTATGCCAACGAAGTCGGAGAACTTCGGCTAGCCTGACCCTCGTTTATCATTAAAATAATTCGTTCCCACCGCGATCAGGAGTCTGCTTTGCCCACCCCATCCCACATGACTTGCGTCGAGGATTTTCGCGTGCTTGCCCAACGCCGCGTACCCCGGATGTTTTACGATTATGCGGACTCGGGCTCCTGGACGGAAAGCACTTATCGGGCCAATGAAAGCGATCTGCAGAAACTCAAATTCCGCCAGCGCGTTGCCGTCAATATCGAAAAGCGCAGCCTGCGGTCGTCCATGATAGGTCAGGATGTCGCGATGCCTGTGGCGATCGCCCCCACCGGCCTTACTGGCATGCAGCGCGCCGACGGCGAAATTCTCGGCGCCAGAGCCGCCGAAGCCTTTGGCATCCCTTTTACGCTATCCACCATGAGCGTGTGCTCCATCGAGGATATTGCTGCACACACGTCCAAGCCGTTTTGGTTCCAGCTTTACGTCATGCGCGACCGGGACTTCATCGGGCAGCTCATTGATCGCGCCAAGGCGGCCCGCTGCTCCGCGCTGGTCATAACCCTCGATCTGCAGGTACTCGGCCAACGCCACAAAGATCTCAAGAACGGCCTGTCTACCCCGCCCAAGCCCACACTGGCCAACCTCATCAATCTGGCCACCAAGCCCCAATGGTGCATGCAGATGCTGGGCACCAAGCGCCGCACGTTCGGCAATATCGTCGGTCACGCAAAAGGGGTGGACGATCTAGGCTCCCTCTCCACCTGGACAGCGGAACAGTTCGACACAACACTCAACTGGAATGATCTGGCATGGATCAAGAATCGCTGGGGCGGCAAAATCATTCTGAAAGGCATCATGGATGCACAGGATGCCCGGCTCGCCGTGGAATGCGGCGCCGATGCGCTGATCGTCTCCAACCATGGCGGGCGTCAACTGGACGGCGCGCCCTCCTCTATTTCTGCCTTGCCCGGCATTGTGCACGCTGTGGGCAAAGAGATTGAAGTCTGGATGGACGGTGGCATCCGATCAGGACAAGATGTGCTCAGGGCCATCGCACTGGGCGCCAGAGGCACCATGATAGGCCGAGCCTTTCTTTATTCGCTGGGCGCGATGGGAGAAGCAGGTGTGCGGCGCTGTCTTCAAATGATAGCCAATGAGCTGGATATATCGATGGCCTTCTGCGGGCATACCGATATCCATCATATAGATCGGTCCATTCTGGTTAATGGCGATATATTCGATTGATGCACCACAGGCGGGGGCCAATCGCAAGGCACGATGCCCCATGTCAACGCAACGCCCTGTGCATCGACGTTAGTCGGCGGTGTTGCGAGCCAGCACCTCTGCAATGTGCTGCCGCCCTTCTTCCTGCTGCGACAAAGGCTCAACAGCCTGCATCGTTTGCAGCGAGCGTATGGCCAAGTCTTTGTACTGCTGCGTGCCAAAGGATTTCCGGGCGATGGATTCGTCGTCCAGTTCACGCATCACACGTGCCGGCGATCCCATCACCAGGCTGCGCGGTGGAATGATCATCCCTGACTTCACAAATGCCATAGCGCCGACAATGCTTGCATCGCCGACATCCGCCTGATCCATGACCACCGCATTCATGCCAACCATACTGTTCAGCCCGATCCTGCAACCATGGAGAATGGCGCCGTGGCCTATGTGTCCGTCTTCTTCCACGACGGTGTCGTTTTCGCTGACGCCGTGTATTACACAACAGTCCTGAACATTGCTGCCCTGGCGCAAAACAATACGCCCAAAATCGCCTCTCAGGCTGGCCAAGGGGCCAATATATACACCTGGTCCGACAATCACATCACCAATCAGTACAGCCGTGGCGTGAACAAAAGCCGAAGGATGAATCACCGGGGTGATGCCGTTGATGGCATAGACTTTGAACATAGAGCGTCTCCGTTGCCGCCTTACTGCGTGCGGGATGATTTTGTTCGTGGCATCTGTGCGGTTTTTCGGCATAGGTACCACATTATGCGCATCATAACGCGGCGCACGCACCCTTGAGCTTGCCCACAGACCAAGATCGCGCCCTAAGGCTCAGCATCAAGCCCGATATCCAGCACGGACGCGCTATGCGTGATCCACCCCACGGCAATCAGATTAACGCCTGTCTGGGCGATCGCTGGCGCTGTTTCTGCGGTGATGCGCCCCGATGCCTCGGTAATCGCCCGCCCGTCCACCATGCTTACGGCTACGCGCAACATATCCGGCGCCATATTGTCGAGCAGCACGGCCTCTACACCTGTCTGCATCGCCTCTTCAAGCTGAGCCAGCGTATCGACCTCGACCTGTATGCGCACCATGTGCCCGATAAATGCACGTGCCCGCTTGACGGCCTCTGTCACACTCCCGGCCACGGCGATGTGATTGTCCTTGATCAGCACCGCGTCATCCAATCCGTAGCGATGGTTGCTCCCACCGCCGACACGTACCGCATATTTCTGCACGGCGCGCAGCCCCGGCGCCGTCTTGCGTGTGCAGCTGACACGGGTACCAAAGGGGCGTATCGCATCAGCGATCGTTGCGGTGGCCGATGCAACGCCACTGAGGTGACAAAGAAAATTCAGCGCGACGCGTTCCGCACTCAGCATGGCTCGCGCATTGCCTTCGATGCTCGCGATTTCGTCCCCAGGCGCAAGCCGAACGCCATCCTCGAGCCTGATATTCAGTTTGACGTCGGGATCCATGGTGCGAAATGCCAGCCTGGCAAGATCCAGCCCTGCCAACACGCCGTGTTGGCGCGCGACAAGCCGTGTACGGGCGCTGGCATCGGCTGGAATGATTGCATCCGAGGTGAGGTCGCCGGCGCGGCCGAGGTCTTCCAGCAAGGCGGCGCGCACCAGTGGCTCCAGCATGATGGTGGGCAACGGCGGAATAGGGGTGAGGCTGGCGTTCTCGCCTTGGCCGGACTGCCGGGGGATTGTTATGCTCATTTTGAGTATTTTAAAAGTAGTCTATCGGGAACCAGGCCACCCCCTACAGGTATGGCCTGAAGTTATGCTAACAGTGAGCATAATCCAGCGTCAAGCTGATGCGGGAAGGGAGATGTTCGGTTATCGCGCCAGAGGTAGCTTGCTGCCGGCAATGGCGCGCTCGCGCACAATATCCCCTCGGAACTGGAACAGCTTGGCAGGCCGACCGGCTGTGCCTCTTGCCATGGCTCCGGTTTCCTCTACCAAGGCTTGCTGCTCGATAAATCTGCGAAAATTCTGTTTGTGCAGACATCGGCCGGCAACCGCCTCGAATGCCTGCTGCAATTGCAACAAGGTGAACTCGGGTGGCATAAGCTCGAAGACAACCGGGCGGTATCGTATCTTTGCGCGCAGCCGAGCCATCGCGGTGGCCAGAATACGGCGATGATCATGCAACATGGCATCGCCCGCCACAACGCCCTGCTCCGCCGCAGGGGCACGCCCCTTGCGCGAGGGAGCCAATGGAGACGGGGCTGGAGACACCCTGCCACGCTGCTGGGCTTCAGGCACCAGGCCTGCCTCGAACAGCAATTCATATCGCTGCAAAACAAGCTCTTCGTTCCAAACGCTGTCGTCACTGCCGAAGGTATCTTCCACGCGCTGTCGGCGCGCACGACGGATGGCAAGGTCTTCACCCTGTCGGGCCCAACGTCGCAGCATTGGCACGATTAAGCCAGGCACAATGGCAGGGCATCCGGCGCGCCAATCTTCCCAGGGAAAGTATCGATACCAGTCTTGCCACCTGACCTCATCACCCTGACTAACCGACGATACGGGCCGAGACGCGCTGGCTGGCTCGCTTGCGCCGGCTGGCTGACCTTCGCGCGTCAGCCCGAGATAGCTGACAGATATGATGCGCTGCCCTGCCCGATTGGCGCGATCACGGTCAGCAAAGGTGTAGAGTTGCTCTACATATCCCAAGGGATGATGTGTTTGCGCTTCGACCCATGCTCTCAATCCGGCTTGCAGGGAACGGTGTGACGATTCAAACGGGCCTGCCGGCAGGACATGGTTTCCTCCGCGTGTCAGGACCCGGGGCTGGCCCTGGCTGACGGCAACCAGCACCGCAACCAGTTCGGTTTCGACGGTGTTGGCGGGCGGATGAGGAGGACGGGCGTTTGACGAAGACATGGGCACGGCATGAAAACCGCCATTATAGGGATGGAACGGCCAGAAGGCCTAGTACATGCCAATGTAACTGGCTTGTGGGCGGATATTCCGCTGAACCGGGCAACCCCCGGTACACGCAAGCCACCCGGCCTTTTATGTCTTTTGGGAATGCGCCTCAAAGGCCTTAACCAGGGTCTGGAGCGTCTCGTGCAATTGAGACACGGGATCCGCGCCGTCGGTATCCAGCACCAGTACTCGCACACCATTGGCGTCGATCGCATCTCGCAAGGCCGCCGGCGGTTCTCGGTGATGCAGCACGACCGCAACATCATTGGCCTTGAGATCAGCGGTCAGTTGGCCGATGGCGTCTTCGGTCCACTCGGCATCGGAACGTATCTCGCGTTGCGCCAGATCCAGATTGAGGCTTGCAATGAGATAATCCAGGCGATCCGACAGCGAAACAACCGTCACATTGTCTACCGCGGCGAGCGAGGCTTCCGCAGCGGCCGAAGCCTCGACCAGGCCATGTTTGATCCTGGCGAGATTGGACTGCAATGCCGCCTGTGCATCGGGCGCGAGGCGTCCGAGATCCGCAGCGATAATGTCCGCCATGCGACCCAGGTTGACGGGGCTGAGCCACGGGTAGGACGACGCGTCACTGTTTGGCTGCAAGGCGATGCCGGGCAAGGCCCGGTCTACAGGACGTGCTGCGTCGATCTCTACGATACGAATATTCGATTGGCGGGAAAGCGGATACAGCACATCATCGGGCCAGATCGAACGCAGGCCAATGACGGCGTCCGCACCAAGGGCCAGACGGGCCAGCGCTTGGGCACCGCGTCCCGCATAATAGGAAGCGTGCCGTGTCGCGGGTAGCCGCGCAGGCGCAGCCTGGACAACGCTCACTGAAGTGTCGGCCGTCAATGCCTTCGTTAATGCAAATGCCACGGGATGGCCTGCCAACACCTGCGTCTGCGCCGCCTGTTTCACTACAGGTAGTGCGGCTGCGGATTCGGCCGCCAGTGTTGGTGCTGGTGTCAATACGAAAACAATTGCGCAAGCCAGCGCCCCAAGCGCACGGGCATGTAATGGCATCATGAAGGATTCCCTCTGAGAGTCGGTACCAGGCTGCGCGCCAGAGCTGCCAGCATGAAGACAGCGCCAGCCACAAGAATGATGGCCGCACCGGAAGGCACGGGAAAATCCAGCTCGATGGGCAGCAAAATCCCTGCCAGTGTACTGACGGTTGCGATGACCACCGACAGCCAGAAAAAACTGCGCAACGACGTGCTGAGCAGCTTGGCGCAGGCAGCAGGAATCACCAGCAACGCACCGACAAGAATGGCGCCTATCACCTTGACCGATGCGACGGTGACCACCGTGACCAATATGACAAACAGATAATCCAGCGCTTTGGCCGGCACTTTACGTACTACCGCCAACTGCGGATTGAAACTGGCCAGCATGAGCTTATTGTAGAAGGGCAAGGCCAACGCGGCTGTCGCGATTGCCACGACGGCCAGCACCGAGATGTCCTGGCTGTTGACGGTCAACACGGAACCAAACAGCACGTTTTCGAGAATGTGAACGTTGATGCGCCCGGAAAGCATCAACAACACGCTTGCCCCCAGCGCCAGCGATACTGAAAGAAAAACGCCTATCAGCGTATCCGGGGCCAGCCCCGTACGGTTGCGCAGGTAGTTGAGCAAAATGCCGAACAAGAGGCAATAGCCGAACAGGCTGCCATAAGGCCCGGTATAGGGTTCGCCCAACAAGATGCCCAGGGCAACGCCCGTGAGCGCGGAATGCCCGACGGCTTCTGAAAAAAATGCAAACCGCTTGACGACCACCAGCGTACCCAGCCCTCCCAATACCGGGCCAATCAACAAACCGGCCAGCAATGCATTGACCACAAAGCCATAGCTCAGTGAAGCCGGCAAATGGCCTGCGTTGGCCCATGCCTGTATGGTGATTCTGAGCGTATCCACCATCGTTGACATCATGCCGCCTCCGCCGCGACCGCTGGATGTTCTTCCCGCGGCTTGGCGTTCAGCGGCCGGGTCGAGAATAGTTCCAGTAAACGATCGGCAGTGAGTACGCGTTTGGGTGGGCCATCGAACAGAACGCTGCGGTTCAATCCAGTGACATGATCTGCCAACCGCGTCACGGCGGCCAGATCATGCTCAACCCAGAAAACGGTGATGCCCACTGAACGCCAATTGGCCAGCAAGCGCTCAAAAATCTGCGCGCCCGCTTCGTCCAGGGCTGACATGGGTTCGTCCAGAACCAGCAATGAGGGCGCCGGCACCAGGGCCTGGGCCAACATGACACGCTGGCGCTCGCCACCGGACAGCGCGCCCATGCGTCGCGAGCGCTTGCCCTGCATGCCCACCTGCGATAGCGCCTGATCAATCGCATCGCGATGGCGTTTGGATAATCCGAGAAAAGCGGGACGCCGCTGCGTCATCGCAGCCATGAAATCGTCGACGGTCAGCGGCAAGCTGCGATCAAATTCCAATGCTTGAGGGACATATCCGATAACGCCTGGCTGGCCAGGCCATTCGAGCTTCACGCTGCCTGAATGCGGCATTTGCCCCAACAGGGTCTTGATCAGCGAACTCTTGCCCCCGCCATTTGGCCCCGCCAGCACATGAACAGTACCGGCTGTCACCGAAAACGAGACATCGTGCAAGATGACGCTGCGCCCCAACCTGAGGTTGACGTCCTGCAGCGCGATTGAAGGCCCGGTCATGCGCCGGCGTCCTGGATCGCACGCACGACGGTATCCAGATTGCGGGCGGTTTCGCGTTCGAATTTCTCTTTGGTGTAATCGCCGTAAGAGATGTGCGTCAGCGGATAGAGCCGAACGCCCGTTTCGCGCTGGATGGTGTCCACATAGGTGGACGGAAAATCCATTTCGGAGAAAATAACCTTGACGTCCAACTGACGAAGCTGATCGATAGTGGTTTTGAGCTGGGCAGGGCTGGGCTCGATGCCGTGAGCCGGCTCGACGACCGCAGTGACTTCCAGACCGAATTCGCGCAGAAGATAGTCGTAAGCACCGTGAATGGTGGCGACACGCAGGTCGGCGGCGGGCGCCTGCGCCAGCCCCGCAAGGGCGTCCGCTCGCAGCTTGCGCAGCTTACGGCCATAGTTGCGCGCATTGCTACGGTAGGTATCGGCATGATCGGGATCAAGTCCGGCCAGCGCTCTGGCTATCGTGTTGACCTGCGCGATAGACGCAGTGACCGACAGAAAGGTATGAGGGTTGACGACCTTGCCGTCGTCACCGGCACCGCGTGACGCAGCGCCTGTGGCGCCCAGCAGGGGCACTTGCGCATTGGCTTCGATGATGGGGATGTCGGGTTTGTCGCTGGCGGCAATCATGCGATCGGCAAAGTCATCGTGTCCGATACCATTGACCACAACCACATCCAGCTCGCCGATGCGCCTGATGTCCTCGGCGCGAGGCTCGTAGGCATGCGGGTTGAACCCCGCGGGAATCAACGGAACGACATCGGCCTTGTCGCCAACAATATTGGCAACATAACTATAGTAAGGGTGCAGTGTTACGCCGATGCGCAGACGCTCGGCGTGCGCCATCGACGGATAGGCCAGCACACAAAGCAGACCGGCAAGCCAGACCAGCGCGCCGCGCCGCAGGCGGGATACAAATAGGGAACGAAGATACGAGGGTAAAGACATGTAGGCCTTGCTGTCATGAATGCCCGAAGGCGGCGAAGCGTCAAAGGGTATGCGGTTCACGGCTGGCGTTTCTCACGGGTGACGCTGGCATCGAATTGCGCAACCAGCTGTTGCCAGCCTGCGCGTATCAACGCAGGCTGCTCCAGGCTTGCGGGAAGCGTTGCCTCTGCACGGCTTAGCCAGATGTCGGGTTCGCCGGTATCGCTCGCGCCCTGGCCTGCGGCATGATGATGAGCATCGGGCAGTTGAGCCCCCTTTTCCGGCACAAGCAGCAGCATGGAGCCCGCTTCCTGCAGGCTCGTGCTGAGCCCCACATAGGCGACGTTGACGCCGTCATGGACCCTGTGCCATTGATGAGCACCACGCCTGAGTGCACTGGCATCCTGTGTGAAAGGGGGAAGGTAGAGCGCCTGGAGCTGAGAAATGGTCGGAAGCGTTGCGCCGCCCGCGTCAAGAATTTCGGACAATGCCACGCGCAAATCGGCGAAGATGCCCTGCTCGGCCGGGCTGAGCGACCTGCGCGCATCGATCTGATGCGCCGCCAGCGTACTTGCAACCTCAGGCGCTGCGCGCCATGCGATGAACAAGCCTGCCAAGCCCAGAATGCACGCGCAGAGCAAACCTATCAATAGCGTTTCGTGTCCTGCGCCAGCAGGCCTGATCACCTGTGTCGTCATGGGGAGATTTCAGTATGATCGATCTCGACAATATGGCCTGGCCCTGCGTCGAACAGTACGTAAAAATCCTTGTCCGGGCGCGGAAACTTGATGCTGGAGTTCTGATCCAGCTTGCCGGGCACCAGGATTTCCTCGTCGTAGGAAATGACGTCCAGGGTAACGCCAGGCGCGCCGCTGCCGTCGGAGAACCCGCCTTTGCACTGGATGGTATCGTCAGCTACTTGCTCGCAGCTGGCCATGGGGTTGTGGGCGGCAGCAAGCGGTGCAAAGCACAGCAGGCTGGCCAGCGCCAGCGGCCGGCAAACGGCAATAACCCGCGCTGTAGACTGGATGAACATTTAGCGACCTCCTTTGCGTAGCCACGCAACCGTTGCGGGCGAGGCGGTTTCGAGCGGTAGACTGGTATGGTGCACGGAGCCATCCCAGCCCTCGGCGGTCAGCCAGAGCATGGAGTCGGCGGTCGTGCGATTGGGAATAGGAACACTGGCTGTTTGCCGATACGGGCTGCCAAAAAACAGCGCGCCGGCCGTACGTAGGTTGCGTGGTTTGCCCACACGCAGGTAGACCGCCCGGATTTCCTCAATGCAGTCGTCGCACAGCGCAAGCGAGAAAGTTTTCATGTAGCCGGCGGGACCATCCAGCTGGGGCGGCTCAACGCGCATTTCCGCCAGGCGCAGCGTCCATGGACCAACCTGCTGCTCTCCGATAATGCGCTGCCCAAGCCCGAGCGTCCCCTGGAATAACGCTTGGTCCTGGAAATAACGAGGCATGAATACGACAGGCAGCACCAGCGCCAGGGCACTGAGGTGAAACCGCCATCGCTTCCACCGTGGGACAGGAGCCTGCACGCGCGTTGCCGCGGAACGGCGGGCGGCGGGATGCGGGCGTTGATCGAGCATGGTCTTACTCATGACGGCCCTCCAGGCGCAGGGTATCCGCCGCGACAGGCTGGGCATGAACTGAAGGCGGAGAATGGCGCGCCCGCGCGCTGCGGGATGGCCCGCGGATTGCGGCAGCGGTTTCTTTGATGGTGCGTTTGGTCCATATCATCATTCCGGAAAACACCATCATGGTGAGCAACACGCCGAAAAAGAAATAGACCAGCTTGAGCCATAGGCCGGCGAAATCGCCGGTATGCAGTGGCCGCATGGATTCTGTGAACAGTTCAAGTCCTGAGCGGTCGGACACCCGGCGAGTGTTTTCGACCGCACCGGTATAAGGATTGATGCTGAGCGTTTCGAACAGCAGAGGATAGCTGCCACGCCCCCCCACCTCGTAGTGGCTGAAAGCATTGCCTGGAAGGCTCACGAAAGAGGGCTTGAGATCGGGGAAGGTTTCGTGAGCGATCTCGGCAGCGCGATCGAGGCTGATGATCGGCTTAGGCTCACCTGGCCTGATGTCTGGGACATCTGCCCGCGCGACCACCGGCGGCACACCTTCGGTGGAGAAGGAAATGTGGAAATCGAACAGAATCGCCCTCGTGAGAAACCAGATGGATGTGATGGCGATAATAGCGATAAATGGAATGGACCAAATGCCGGCAAGACGGTGAAAATCGCCCCAGAAGATGCGGGCGCCCTGCCCCACGCGCAGCCTGGGTTTTAAGAACCCGCGCCAGAACCGCTTGTAGACCACCAGCCCGGTAACGAGCGACCCCAACATGGGAATGGCGAGCAGCGAAACCAGATACCAACCTATACTGAAGCCGCTATTGAACGGCATCAACAGCCACCCGTGAAGTGCGCGAACGAACTGGCGAAAATCAAAACCCGATTCTTCTCCCTGTATATGGCCGGTATAGGGATTGACATAAAGCGCCGCTGACCGTGCATCTGGATAGCTGACTCGCACGGTGAGCGCGAACTGAGACTTTACGGGCCTGGAAATGGAGCGAACCACGGCGCCGGGGTGCTCTTGCGATACCTTGGCGAGGATGGCGTCGTAGCCAAGGAGCGGCGCGTTATCTGACGGCGGATTCGCGCGAACGGCGGGATTGGCCAGCCAGAGGATTTCCTGGCTGATCGTGGCGATGGAACCTGTGAGGCAGACGAAGAATACGAACACCCAAATGGGAAGCGCAAGCCAGCTATGTACCAGAAACCAAAGCTTGGATCTGGATTTTTTCCCGGTGGGTTTGGGCGTGGTCATGGATGGGCAGAATTATGAGAGTACGATTGATAATGATTATTGTTTGATTGTACATTTTTCTACGCTTGCGTCGAATAATACAGGCAGTATCATCAAGGGTTAAATGTTTACACGTTGCAACGTCCGGATGACTCTCCCCCCACTGCGGCACTGTGCCGACCCATACCCATGCTGGCCAGGCAGGCAGCAGTTGTTCCCGTCAAAGGCGCCGAATTCAGCCGTCCGCTCCCCGCGCAATGCCCCGTCCACCGGCCTCTCGCACCCCTGGCTGCGTATTGCCACCGGCGCTGCGGCCGTTTTTCTGATGGCTGGTTGCGCGACAACCCCGCCGAGTAATCCAGAAAACATCTGTGAAATTTTCCGGGAAAAATCAGGGTGGCATAAGGCAGCCGCCAAAACACAGCGCAAATGGGGCGTGCCGCCGCAGGTTACGTTGGCGGTCGTTTATCAGGAATCCAGTTTCCGGCACGACGCTCTGCCACCACGCCGCTACCTGCTTGGGTTTATTCCCTGGGGCCGCGTCAGTTCTGCCTATGGCTACGCACAGGCCAAAGACGAAACCTGGGCTGATTACCAGCGCGAAGCGGGCGGCTGGTTTGCCAGCCGCGATAACTTCAGCGATGCGCTGGATTTCATGGGCTGGTATATGGACAAGGCACAGCGCCTGAATGGCACCTCCAAATGGGATGCCTACGGCCAATATCTGAATTACCACGAAGGCTGGACGGGCTACCGACAGCGCAGCTACGACCGCAAGCCCTGGCTGAAACGCGTGGCCGCTGGCGTACAGAAACGGGCAGAACGCTTCGGTGCACAATATCGAAGCTGCAAAAATAATCTCTAGCGCAGCGTCGCAATCTAAAAGGAAATTGCCCCAAATGACGCAACAAAAACTGACAGTCGGCATGATAGGCGTGGGCCTGATGGGCCATGGCATCGCGTCCAATATTGCACGGCATGGCCACCGCCTGATTATTCTTGAACATGCTGGCAACCAGCCCATCAACGATCTGCTGGCTGCGGGCGCGAACGTTGTCAGTTCACCCGCCGCCGTGGCCCAGGCATCCGACGTGGTCATCCTGTGCCTGACCGGCAGCCCACAGGTAGAAGCGGTGGCTGGCGATGCCGGCGGCCTGCTCGAAGGCATGCATCCTGGCCTGCTGATCGTCGATTGCTCAACGGCGCTGCCGTCTTCCACACTGAAGGTTGCACAGTCGATAGAAGCCGCCGGCGGGCGATATATCGACGCGCCCATGACACGCACGCCCAAAGAAGCGGCACAAGGTCGATTGAATCTCATTGTGGGTGGTGACGCCCAGATACTGGAAACGGTTAGCCCGCTGCTGCGCTGTTTTGCGGAAAGCATTGTGCACGCTGGCCCGGTGGGCGCAGGCCACCAAATGAAGCTGATCCACAATTTCGTGTCACTGGGATTTTCGGCCGTGCTGGCGGAAGCGGCCGCCTGCGCACAAAAAGCCGGCATCAATCCTGACACGATGGTGGACATACTCGCCACAGGCGGTGGAGGTGGCGTGGTGCTGGATCGTCTCAAGCCTTATATCACCGGCAAAGATGAATCGGGCATGCGGTTTTCGCTGGCCAATGCGGTCAAGGATATGACTTACTACACCACGATGGCGGAAGAAATGGGCGCTTCGCACGTCACCGCGCAGGCAGTGCGGGCGTCATTCGAGTTTGGCGTGCACGCGCGATCGCCTGATGCGACAGTGCCAACGCTGATTGACATACTGGCCAACGCACGGGCTGGGGAAAAAAGCTGAAACACCCGTCATCGCTTGCTTGCGCCAGCCGCCCGGCCCAGGCCGCATCCTCAGCCCCCAAAGGAAAACAGCGACACCGCCCAGGCATTCCGGGTTAAAGCGCGTCGATACACTGCAACAAGGCCGCGCAATATCAGCGGCTGTGCATAGAAAAGAACTGCCATAACAACACTGACGCGCTGGGCCCGTCTTTGCTGCTGAACTTGAGCTTGCTGTTGCCGCCGCTCCACGCATGACCCACTTCTTTCAGCAAACACAGGCGCACCATGATGCTGTTTCCATTCAGAAAGTCTTGCCTGACGTATTCGCGATGCGTTCCTTGTGCAAGCACTCGCTCCCTGGACGCTGATGCTGCGTTCAGGTGCGCAAACTGGGCGGCAAGCTGCCCGGCATTTTGCATCGACACGAGGTGATCGCGCTTGCCATGCAAAATCAGCAACGGCCTGCCGGACGGTGCTGTGCCATGCGCCAACGGGTTTATCAGTTCGACGGGATCTACCGGGCTTGCCTTGCGCATTGTACGCAACCCCGTTGTGGCATCGTGCGCGTATCCAAGAACTGCCCCCGAATGCATGGCCGTCGCCGCAAAAACATGAGGGTGCCGCAAGACAACCAAGCCCGCCATGCTTGCGCCGGCTGACAGGCCAGCGACATAAACACGGGTTGCGTCCAGGCGATACCTGCGCACGATAGAGGTTGCCAGGCTGGCGATGGCATCCGCTTCCGCCAAACCGTGCTCGGCGTCAGGCTGAAACCAGCGCCAGCACCTCATCGCCTGCACCCGCCTGGCCTGTTGTGGATAGACGATGACAAACCCCTTCTTGTCGGCCAACTGATTCATGCGCGAACCCAGGGCCATTTCGTAGGGAGATTGCTGGCACCCATGCAACATGACGATCAATGGCATCTTGGCTACGGGTTGCTTAGCAGGCCGGTATAGCGAATAGGCCATTCGGCCCAACAGTTCCGTGCCGGAGGCAGGCGTGGCGTAGAGCAAGTCTTGCCAGATGCCTTTTCCAGTGGGCTGTGAAGGCGTCGCAGCTGGTGCTTTAGGTTTGGTATTTGATGCCTGCTTAACGGCTTTGCGTTTGGCAGGCTTGCGCTGCTTGGGTGTCGTAACACTGACAAGCTTGAGCGCCCGGCGCTGCATCCGGGCCATTCGATGAATGGTGGAAAAAAACAAGCTGCCAACTTTCCTGGCCATAGGTACCGCCACTGGAAAACAAGAGTATTACCGCTGAAAAACAAGAAGTTATTCAAAAAACAAATTCCGCCACCTATCAAACGGGCACATGGCTTTCTGGCGGACTGAGTAGCCACTTTCAGTCACTTTGTTTTTTGGTATCTGATTATTTTGTGTCTGGCTTTTTCGTGTCTGGCTTTTCTGCCCCTGGTTTTTCTGGCGCCACACGTCGTTTGTCATTCTCTTCATGCGCCTGACCATAATCCCCCGCCCGCCCAAACTGATTGCCTCGTCCATAGTTGCGCTGATCAACTTCGGCGTCGTCGCCTTGCGGCTGCCGGGGATGGCTGTAGGATTCATCATATTTGTCAGCGTGCGTCGGCCGCTCTGCCGACCCGTGGCGCGATGCGCTACCCTGCTCCGGCGCTTTGGCTTTGCTGTTCGGTTTCTGCCTGCGATCACTCATGGCGCATCTCCTGATTGCCCGGGCTGAAAGATTCGGGCTTACGTGCAGTGGCAAGCAAACAGCGTGCCCCGGTGGAGAATATGTGCCGAGCGTCAACTGGGCGCCGCCGTGAAAATTTGACAACATTGCGTCCGCCAAGAGGCGAACACGTTTCTGTGATCTCCGCCCTAGCCCGATGTTTTTACTGCAGTCGATCCATCAGTCAATGCTAAATCAGGAATACTGACAACGACCAGCGCCTTTGCAGGCCGTTTGCCAAGCGATCTGGACCTATGCGGAATTGACGCATTGAAATAAAGCGAATCGCCAGCTTCAAGGCGAACCACACGTTCCGCAAATATCACTTCCATAACGCCGGACACCAGAAAAATCAATTCTTCGCCAGCATGCCCGGCCAGCTCCGTTTTCTCGTCGACTATTGAAGGCGGCGACATGATGAAGGGTGCCATGGCTTTTCTGGTTCGGGTTGCCGCAATGGCCTCGTATACATACCCCTCTCTTTCGTTCGAGCGCGTAAAGGGCACACGATCCTGCGCTTTCACCAAAACAATATCGTCATCCTCGGCGGTTTCCCCGATCAGTTGTTCAGCGCTTCGGCCCAGCGCCTGTCCGAGTTTCAGCAATGTGCCAATGGTAGGAGACGACAAGCCGCGCTCGAGCTTGGAGAGGTAGCTTTTGCTGATGTCCGCACGCGCCGCCACCTGCTCGAGGCTGAGCCCATTTAGCTTGCGAAACGAAGACAGCCGTTCGCCGAGAAGATTATTTTCATGCACTTTACTGCCTCTTCTATCTGCCGCTTTGACTGGCCGACCCTCAGACGGTGAGAGGTGTGTCTGTACTGAATCACTCATAAATAGTTGTCATCCTTTGCTCCCCATTGTAGAGCATCGGATTTGCCCACAGTATTCCCTCCCCCTCTTAAATGACACCCATTTCCCTCATTGAGCATATTCTATTGCCTATATGACACATCAGTGTCATACTGTTCACGCAAGTATCGAGAAAATCCATCCCCAGGAGACAAACCCAATGAAGATACTCAAGCAATGGCTGCGCATATTGGCCCGCTCAGCTGCAATATGTACTCTCTGGTCGTCATCGGCGCTCGCTGCTTATCCATCCAGCCCCATTACACTGATTGTTCCGTTCGGAGCCGGGGGCATTACAGACCTTGTGGCCAGAGCAACCGCCAAGGTGCTTGAAGAGCAGTTAGGCGAAACGATCATCGTTGACAATCGGCCAGGCGCAGGCGGCAACATCGCAGCCGAACGCCTGAAACACTCGAAGCCAGATGGTCATACCCTGATGTTCACCTCGATCGGCGTTCTCGCTGTCAATCCACATACCGGTGCCGGGGTAACTTTCGATAGCCTCAACGACTTCACCTATATCTCCACGGTGGCATCGACCCCTCATGTGATCGTCGTGAATCCCGCGGTCAAAGCAAAATCATTGAAGGAATTGATTGAACTGACCCTAGGCAAACCGGAGAGCATCAGTTTTGGTACCGCGGGTATTGGCAGTTCCCCATATCAGGGTATGACGATTATGCAGGAATCCACCGGCGTCAAGTTTCTGCACGTACCGTTCAAAAGTGGCGCAGAGTCGGTGACAAGCGTTGTTGGCCATCAGGTAGAGATGACGTTCGAAGCCACCCCTGTCGTCATGCCGTTCGTACAAGCTGGAAAACTGCGTGCGCTGGCGCTCGCAAATTCAAAGCGGATAGATGGTGCCCCTGATCTCCCCTCCACTGCTGAACTGGGGTATCCCGATATACTTTCTGCCTCAATCTCCGGATTGATAGGGCCGGCCGGCCTGCCGAAATCTGTGGTTGACAAGCTCAATCAGGCCACCCAAAAAGCGTTGAAGAACCAGCACTACATCACCTTATTGTCGGAACAGGGAACGGCAACAGAAAGCTCGACCCCTGAAGAATTCCGGTCTGCCGTGTCCGCCGAGTATGACAAATGGGAGGAAATCATGGCCAAGCTGCAGACACAGGCTAAACACTAATCGCAATTTTGAAACGCAACAGGAGCAAACAATGGCAGTAGATACCATGCGGCTTGGCAAGTCTGAGATTGTCAATTCCGCCCTCAAGAACATGGAAACCAGCCTGCGGGCTGAAAAAATGTCCACGCGCGACGCGGTCGCGCAGACGTGCAGAACCTTGTTCGCTTTCGGACACGATTCAGGCCTGTCCGGCCAGATCACTGCCAGGGCGGAGCAACCCGGTACCTATTGGACGCAACGTCTTGGCTTGGGATTCGACGAAATCACCACTGAGAACATGTTGTTGATTGATGAAGACCTGAACGTGCTGCAGGGGGAAGGCATGGCGAACCCCGCCAATCGGTTTCATTCCTGGCTATATCGTTCACGGCCTGACGTGCAGTGCATTGTTCATTCCCATGCCCCCCATGTCTCTGCCCTTTCGATGCTTGAAGTGCCTCTTGAAATAGCGCACATGGACACCTGCGTTCTGTATGGCCAATGCGCCTTTCTTGAAAAATGGCCCGGCATACCCGTGGGCAACGAAGAAGGTGAACTCATCTCTACGGCGCTGGCAGACAAGAAAGCCATTCTGCTGGCGCATCACGGGCTGTTGGTGGCGGGAGCCAGTGTTGAAGAAGCGTGTGTCATCGGCGTGATGTTCGAACGTGCGGCGCGCTTGCAGCTCATGGCCATGGCGGCCGGCACCATACAGCCGATTGCGCCAGAGCTTGGCCACGAGGCCCAGCGGTGGGTCAATACCCCTCGCCGCACTGACGCGACTTTTGCCTATTATGCCCGCAGGGCAGAGAAAATATTGCATCCCTTCTGACAAGCAGGTAAGGCAGGTCAGCGGCACATCCGCGCGTGGACAGAGCCTATGGCGTTAGGCCTGCTTTGAAACCGACAGGCAAGCGCTGGAACGAATACAGACCGTAAGCCCACTGAAATTGAAATCAAAGGCCAAAAAGAATCGCCGGGACTCTAAGAGCCCCGGCGATTCTTGTTCTGGCGGAGACGGAGTCTGCCCAGCCCTGCTCCGCTCAAGTCCGGCTGCGCAACCCCTTGTATATATTAGGTTTTACGTAAAACTTACCCCGGCACACTCGTTTATTTGCAATAAGAGTTGCGAGGCTGGGCAAAGACCTAGGGCTGAAGTAAATCGCAGGAAGCTCGAAAGCGTGTCCCTACTCTCGCCGTAGAGCATCCCCTATCACGAGGACATCATGTTTATATATCACTACACCTTGACTCCAGATGACAACAACACTTTCCTCATTCAATTTCCAGATATTCCCGAGGCAGCTGCTGTCGCCGAGTCTGCGCAAGACGCTCCAGAGCAGGCCGCCGAAGGGTTAGAGGCCGCGCTACAGCTATATATCGATGCACGGCGCCCTATTCCAGAAATGCGCTACGCTGGTGGCGATGGAATTACGCTCAAAGCGTCGGCCACCGCAAAATTGCTGCTTTCTGACGCTATGGTGTCTCAAGGGGTGCGCAAAGCAGACCTTGCCCGCATACTTGAAATTCACCCCCCACAAGTCGATAGACTGCTGGATCTCGGCCATTCCTCAAAGATAGAAATGGTGGAAGATGCACTTTCCGCCCTCGGGGAAAAGCTACTTGTTTCGCTCGCGTAAAGCAAAAATCCCCGATGCCGGAATTCCGATATCGGGACAGGGGGCAGTCCTATCCGGACACAGGTACGGATCAGACCACATTCAAGCGCCGCAAAGTGGGTGACCTTAAATCCGACCATATGCCTACGCGCGCTGTGTGCTGTACCGTTCTATACGGTTGTGTCGCGTTAGATATTGATGCAAAGAAAACCCGCCAAAACCATGTTCTTACACGATTGTTGGCGGGCTGGGTTCGCTACGGTTAAGCAGCGATGGGCATTAATGGCGGAGACGGAGGGATTCGAACCCTCGATACGGGTATAAGCCGTATGCTCCCTTAGCAGGGGAGTACCTTCAACCACTCGGCCACGTCTCCAGATAAGTCCGGTATTCTAGCATGAGTTTTTGGTGTTTGAACCAAACAAACTCACTTGGCTGAGGTACCGGTTTAGATATGTGCGGGGGGCTGTTCCTGGTCCAGGCCAAATGCCTTGTGCAGCGCGCGCACGGCCAGCTCCATGTACTTGTCGTCAATAATGACGGATGTCTTGATTTCGCTGGTGCTGATCATCTGGATGTTGATGCCCTCTTCCGACAGTGTGCGGAACATCAGGCTGGCAACGCCAACGTGGCTGCGCATCCCAATCCCTACGATAGATACCTTGCAGACTTTGTCGTCCGGCACGATCTCGGCGGCACCGACAGCAGGGCCGACCTGATTCTGGAGCAGCTCAAGCGTGCGGGCGAAATCATTGCGATTGACGGTGAAAGAGAAGTCGGTGGTGCCGCGTACAGACTGATTCTGCACAATGGTGTCGATATCGATATTGGCGGCCGCAACAGGGCCCAGAATAGAGTAAGCCACGCCCGGCGTATCGGGTACCGCCAGCAGGGTTAGCTTGGCTTCGTCGCGACTGAAGGCAATGCCCGAAACAACGGCTGCTTCCATTTTCTTGTCTTCCTCGAAAGTAATCAGGGTGCCCGAAATCATTTCTTCTTCGAGCGGAATCAGGGGGTCTGTCAGGGATGAGAGCACACGCACAGGCACATGGTATTTGCCGGCGAATTCGACAGAGCGTATCTGCAATACCTTGGAGCCCAATGAAGCCATCTCAAGCATTTCTTCGAACGAAACGACGTTGAGGCGACGGGCTTCCGGCACGACGCGCGGGTCTGTGGTGTACACGCCATCGACATCGGTAAAGATAAGGCATTCATCTGCCTTCATCGCGGCTGCAACCGCGACTGCGGAAGTGTCCGAACCGCCCCGCCCCAGTGTCGTGATATGTCCGTCGTCATCGATGCCCTGGAAACCGGTGACAATGACAACGCGCCCGGAGTCGAGATCCGCCCGGATGCGGGCATCGTCGATGGAGCGGATGCGTGCCCTGGTATAGGAGGAGTCTGTGCGGACAGGCACTTGCCAACCGGTATAGCTGCGGGCGGCAACGCCCTGCGACATAAGCGCCATGGCCAGAAGCGCGCTGCTTGCCTGTTCGCCGGTAGCGGCCAACATGTCGAGCTCCCGGGAATCGGGCTGCGGCGTGATTTCTTTGGCCAGGCCCAGCAGGCGGTTGGTTTCACCCGACATGGCCGACGGAACCACCACTACTTGGTGTCCGGCCGCATGCCACTTGGCCACTCGCCGCGCAACATTCTTGATGCGCTCGATGGAGCCCATGGAGGTGCCGCCATATTTATGAACAATCAGGGACATCGTCTACTCTGCGTTAATGGTTTTACGTGATACAAACATCACCTATCCGCGCTGCACATGCCGTCAAAACCATGAGGCAGATGGGCAAAACGGACTATTTTAACGCGTTTCACAATGCCTGTTCCCAGCTTCGATAGACACCCGGCCGCGCACACACACGATCCAGACCCTTCCGTGCTTGACGCGCATGCTGCGGTCATGCCCCAGCGCGTGCAGGCCGCGCATCTGGCGCATCAAGTCCTGCAGTCGGGCATCGGTGGGCATGCGAAGGCCGGATTGGCTCAGCCAGTAGCGCAGCACCAGCGCTTGCCGACCGGCCGACAGGCCGCGCCAGGCCGCCAGCGAAAAGCTGCTGTGATTAGCCGCCGGGGCAAGACTGAGGAAATCATTCTGTGCGACTTCGTCCAGGACCTCTCGCGTCTGGGCGCTCTGCCGGGCGTGGCGGGCCAAGATGCCCTGCCAGCCTGACCAGCGTTCATTCAATTGCGGCGCCAGGCGCTCCCGCACCGCCGCGCGGGTGTAGCGATCATCTGCATTGGTGGGATCCTGCACAGGCGCCCACCCGCTCAACAGCGAAAAATCCTGTGCTGCCCGCAGAATCTGTGCACGGTCTATGTCCAGCCACGGTCGTATGTAGCCAATATCGCCACGCCAGGACAGCGGGGCCATCGCGGCCAGCCCAGCGGGGCCTGCACCGCGCAACAAGCGCAATAGCACAGTTTCTGCCTGATCATCCCGATGATGGGCGAGCAGTATGTGCGTCAGGCCAGCTTGAGCTGCCAGTGCGGCAAAGGCTTCGTAACGGGCATCGCGCGCCGCTGACTCCATGCCGTCTCGCATGCTCGCCTCAATGCGTACACAACGCGTGTGGCAAGGCAGTTGAAGCAAACGGGCGAGCTGGTGTGCGTGATCTTGCCAGGCATCGGCGTGATCCTGCAGGCCGTGATGCACGTGAAAGCAATGCAGTTCAAGCCCCCGCTGACGGGCCAACAATGCCGCATGTACGGCCAGCATGGCGGAGTCGGCCCCCCCGCTGAGAGCCACCGCCAGGCGGCGAGGCGATTGCGGCAAGGCATGGAGCGCCTTCCCGATGGCCTGCAATAGGGCAGGCGCTCCAAACTGCTGCCAGAACGAGGGGGCGAGCATCTGCGCCTCAGTGGCAGCAGATTAGTGCACTTCCTGGAAGCGACCGTAGGACATCAGGCGCTGCAGGCGGTGTTCCAGCAATTGCTCGGACGACATGCCCGACAACTGGCGCAATGAATCGGACAGCGCGCGCCCCAACTGGCGAGCCATCATGGCTGGGTCGCGATGGGCGCCGCCGACGGGTTCGTTGACGATGCGGTCGATCAGCCCGAGTTCCTTCAGGCGTGGTGCCGTGACTGCCAGCGCCTCAGCCGCAACGGAAGCCTTGTCTGCTGAGCGCCAGAGTATGGATGCACAACCCTCGGGAGAAATAACGGCATAGGTGGAATACTGCAGCATCATGACCACATCGCCGACGGCAATGGCCAGTGCGCCGCCCGAGCCGCCTTCGCCAATGATGGTGACGATGATGGGAACCTTGATTTCGGCCATTGCGTACAGATTGTGACCAATGGCTTCGGACTGCCCCCGCTCTTCGGCGCCAATGCCGGGGTAGGCACCCGGGGTGTCGACAAAGGTGAAAATAGGCAACTGAAATTTTTCGGCCAGGCGCATCAAACGCAAGGCCTTGCGATAGCCTTCGGGGCGTGGCATGCCGAAATTGCGCATGGCCCTTTCCTTGGTGTCCCTGCCTTTTTGATGGCCGATGACCATGCAGGGCATGCCATTGAATCGGGCCAGGCCGCCAACGATGGACTGATCGTCCGCATACATGCGGTCGCCGTGCAGCTCATGAAAATCCGTGAACAGTTCGCGCAGGTAATCGAGCGTATAGGGGCGCTGCGGATGACGCGCCACAAGTGCCGTTTGCCATGGCGTCAGCTTGGCGTAGATGCTTTTTGCCAGTGCCTGGTTCTTCTGCTGCAAGCGCCCGACCTCTTCCGAGATGTCGACGGCGGAATCGGTCTGGACGAACCGCAACTCCTCAATTTTGTTCTCGAGCTCAGCCAGTGGCTGTTCAAATTCCAGATAGGTATTACGCATAAGAGCTTGGGTTCCTGATTAAGGCAATGCGTTGTCAATAGCGCACACAAGCCGGATCCAGGCTGCGCCAGAGGTACCACGTGGCGACAGTTCGCCACGGCGCCCAGGCCTGTGCAACCTCTCGCGCTTCGAAACGCGAAACCGGCTCGCCACTGAAATAGTGTAGCGAAATTGCCTTGAGCAGACTCAGATCGTCCAGCGGAAGGACATCCGGGCGCTGCAAATTGAAAATAAGAAACATCTCGGCTGTCCAGCGGCCTATGCCCCGGATAGCGCACAGTTCGGCAATGACTGCCTCGTCGTCCATGGCCCGCCAGGCGGTGGGCTTGACCTTTTTTTCGGCAAAATGGATGGCAAGATCGAGAATGTATTCGGCCTTGCGCTTGGACAGGCCAGACAGCCGGATGTCGGTCTCGGCCAGGCGGATGACGCAGCGCGGGGTGGGCGTGCGGCCGCACGCCTCGGTAAAACGCGCCCACATGGCATCAGCTGACTTGTTGGAGATCTGCTGGCCCACGATGGCGCGCGCCAGCGTCACGAAAGCGGTACCCGAGGGCGCCAGCCACTCGGTGCGGTGGTGGGGAATGAGTTTCTTGAGAATGCGGTCGCGGCCCATGAGCTGAGCGGACGCTTCATCCCAGAATCCAGGCTTTTCTTGATCGATGGCAAGACTCTCTGACATTACGCTCCCTCGCCTCAGGCCCGACGCCACTGGGTGACACCACCCGGCTTGTCTTCGAGCTCGATGCCCTGGGCCTGCAAGGTATCGCGAATGCTGTCTGCGCGGCCGAAATCACGCGACTGCTTGGCCGCGGCGCGCTCGGCGACCAGTGCCTCGATCTGCTCGGAAGATAACGATGCGGCAGCCGCGCCGCCACGTTGATAACGGCTGGGAGACTGCAGATAGACAGCAGGCTCCATTTGCAGCAAACCCAGGATAGCGCCGAGCGCGCGCAGCAACCCCGCTGCCGATGCCGACCGATCACGGTTGGCCTCGGATGCCAGTTCGAACAGCACGGCAATCGCGCCAGAGGTATTGAAGTCGTCGTCCATCGCGGCGCGAAATGCCTGTGCCTGCGGATGCGACCAGTCGATGTCGACTTGCGCCGGCGGCACGTTCTGCAAGGCCTGGTAAAGCCTGTCGAGCGCGTTCTGGGCATCGAGCAGGTTGTCGGGCGTGTAGTTCTGTGGGCTGCGATAGTGATTGCGCACAATGAAGAAGCGCAGCATTTCGGCTTCGCGCGGGTTGGCCTGATAGTCAGCCTGCGCGTCGTCCGGGCTGGCTTCTACGGCGACCGTGCCTCGTATCGTGCGGAAATTCCCCAGCGACTTGGACATTTTGTCGGCATCGACCATGAGCGGCCCGCAGTGCATCCAGATCGAAGCCAGCGTTCCGCCGAACGCGCCTTCGGTCTGGGCGATTTCGTTTTCGTGGTGCGGGAACTTGAGATCCGGCCCTCCTCCATGGATATCGAGCGGCAGGCCCAATAACGCCTTGCTCATGGCAGAGCACTCGATATGCCAGCCAGGGCGGCCCACGCCATAGGAGGACTCCCATTTGGACTCTGGCGGCTCGTCATCCTTGGCCGCTTTCCAGAGCACGAAATCCAGGGGATCGTGCTTGCTGGACGATACCGCGACGCGCTCGCCCGCGCGCAGATCATCAAGCGACCGGCCGCTCAGTTTTCCGTAGCCATCAAAGCCTCGCACGGCGTAGTTGACGTCGCCATCATCAGACTGGTAGGCCAGCCCTTTTTCTTCGAGCTTGGCGATAATGTTCAGCATTTCGCCCACATGCTCTGTCGCGCGTGGCTCGAAATCAGGCGCCTGGACGCCCAGGGCGCGCTCGTCTGCGTGCATGGCATCAATGTAGAAAGAAGTAACTTCTTGCAACCGGCGTTGCGTCTGCACTGCCTTGCGGATGATTTTGTCGTCGATATCGGTGATATTGCGAACGTACCGCACTTGATATCCACTGATACGGAGCCACCGCTGGACAACATCGAAGCTGACAAGCATGCGCGCGTGACCCAAATGACAGAAGTCGTAGACGGTCATGCCGCACACATACATGCGCACCTTGCCCGGTTCCACGGTCTGAAGCGGCTCTTTATTACGGGAAAGGGTGTTATAAATGTGCAGCATGCGCGATCAAAAGATGTCAGTAAAAGCCAGGCGACCCGGCACAGCAAAAGGAATGCATGCTGTAAACTCGATACGAGACAGCAGGCAAGGCTAAAATGGCGGTCGATAAGTATAGCAAGCCCTCTACCTACTTACAGATAGGCGCACATCCTGTGGTACGAATTTCTTGTCATGTTCTAACAATTACACTGGCGTTAGCCCTGCTGCCGATGCGGATGGCGCTGGCCCAAACCCCCGTCCCCGGTTTGGTGCCGCATGTCGATCTTAACGCTTCGATCGACGCAGGTCCAGACAGCCTGACGTTCGATGCCGAAGCGGGCGGCATGGCAGCCACGGTCAGGCATATCGAGCCCGACGAGCGCAAGCTCTTTGCCGACCCGCCAAAGGCAGAAGGCGGCTGGAAGGGCCTGGCTCGCCTGCTCGAAGCCCTGACGCCCAACATTGATACCAGCATCCCCCTGACCGCCTCCGAAATCACGAACCGCATCAGCCGAATGCTGGATAGCGGTAACAACCAGGCGGCCCTCGACATCATCGAAAAGCGAGAGATCCAGTTGGCCGATGCCGGCGAAATCGGCACCGATGTTCAATTGATGTTCCTGCACGGGCGGGCGCTGTCAGCGCTGGGCCGGCACAACGAAGCCATCAGCGTGTACCGGAACATGACCACGCTCTATCCCGAGCTGCCCGAACCCTGGAACAATCTGGCATCGGAGTATGTAAGCCAGGGCAAGCTGGACATGGCGCACGACGCGCTGAATATGGCACTGGCCGCCGCCCCCGATTACGCCATCGCCCGGCAGAACCTTGGCGAAGTCCAACTCATGCTGGCCGAGCAATCGTTTTCCCGGGCTGCGGCGCTTGGCGCTGGCGGCGCCAAGGCCCGGGCAGGCAGCACCGCCCAGATACTCAAACGCTAGTCGCCTGAGCCCCGTCCCTTTCTCCCACGACACAACCATGACTTCACTGAATTTTTCCTTTCGCGCACTTGCTTTGCCCCTGCGCACTTTCAGCCTTGTTTGTGCAGCCTCGCTGGCCATGAGCCTGGGTGGCGCTGCGCAGGCAGCCTCCTCAACCTCCAACCAAGGTACATCTATGAGCACCTCTCCTCGCGTCAGCCTGCATACCAGCCAAGGGGACATTCTGATCGAACTCGACGCCGAAAAAGCGCCAAAGTCCGTTGAGAATTTTCTTACCTATGTCAAAGAAGGCTTTTACGACGGCACCATTTTCCATCGCGTCATTCATAACTTCATGATCCAGGGCGGCGGGTTCGAGGCCGGCATGAAACAGAAGCAAACGCACGCGCCCATCGAGAACGAAGCAAACAACGGTCTGAAGAACGACCGCTATACACTGGCCATGGCCCGTACGTCTGACCCGCATTCGGCCACTGCGCAGTTCTTCATTAATGTCGCCGATAACGACTTTCTCAACTTCACGTCGCCCACGCCCAATGGCTGGGGCTATGCCGTATTCGGCAAAGTGGTGGAAGGCACCGAAGTCGTCGACAAGATAAAAGGCGTCAAGACTGGCAGCAAGGGCTTTCATCAAGACGTTCCAGCCGAAGATGTCGTCATCGAAAAGGCGACGATTGTCGAATAGGTTCGACCGCCTGGCGTTGCCCGGCACGCTATGGATCGCCTCGGACATCCACTTGGGGCCAGACGTACCGGCTACCGCCAGCGCTTTTCACCAGTTTCTGGACGACGCATGCGCCAGGGCAGATGCCTTGATCTTATGCGGCGATATTTTCGATGCCTGGATAGGCGATGATCTCGCGCGGAAGGCGCCTCCCGCCTGGCTGTCCACCACAATGGAAAAGCTCAGGCATGTGTCGTCCCGCATTCCGTTGTGGCTGGGACGCGGCAATCGCGATTTTTTGCTGGGCCCTGATTTCGCGAAGGCGGTCGGTGCACGGGTGCTGCCCGATGCGGTGATTCTTGAAACGGCCGCCGGACCAGTCCTGCTGTCGCACGGCGACGAATACTGCACGGATGATGCCGGATACCAGCGCTTTCGCCGCCTAGTTCGCCGGCCGGCAATACAGTCGGTTTTTCTGGCGCTGAGCCTGAGCGCGCGCCGTTGGATCGCGGATTATGCCCGCGCCCGCAGCAAGGCCTCCAATCAATACAAGTCGGCCAATATCATGGATGTCAGCCCTGATGCCATTGCCTTGGCATTTGAGCGCAGCGGCGCCCAGATTATGGTGCATGGCCATACCCATAGGCCGGCGATCCACACCGTCGTGGTATCAGACCGCCCTTGCTCGCGCATTGTGCTGCCGGACTGGGAATATGACCATGCCACGACGCCGCGCGGCGGCTGGCTGTCCATAGACAGCGCTGGCCCTCAACTGCATTCCTTGACCTGATATGGGGCGGCTCGCAAGGCCGCTCGCGGGCCAAATGCAAGAGGCACTGCCCAGTGTTATCAGCGATTTAACAGCCAGAGCGCCACAACCATGCCCAGGCCTATGCGATACCACGCAAATGGGCGATAGGTACGGCGGGACACAAAACGCAGCACCGCACGCACCACAATCAGCGCACTCACAAAGGCAGCCGCAAACCCCACTACAATCGCAATCGATTGCGTTTCGTTCAGAGCGCCCGCGTTGCGATACAGGTCGTATACCGTGGCGGCCAGCATGGTGGGCATGGCCAGGAAAAACGAAAACTCCGTTGCGGTTTTGCGCTGTATGCCAGCGATCATTCCACTGATAATGGTGGCGCCCGAGCGCGAAGTGCCCGGCACCATGGCCAGACACTGCGCAAACCCTACAACCAGCGCCTGCCGCCAGGTAATTTCCTCGAGCGTACGCGACCTGGCGTTCAGGCTGGCAACGCTATCGTCAGTATTGGCAGGCAACGGCGCATCGGCAGTGTGCTTGGCATACTGCGGCTTGCGCTCCACCCACAACATGATTATCCCGCCAACAACCAGCGTGACAACAAAAATGGCAGGATTGTGGAACATGGCCTTGATGTATTTGATTGTCAGGGCGCCAATAACCGCCGCCGGCAAAAAGGCGATCAGCAAATTGCGCGCGAAAAGCACTTCGCTGCGCTCGCCTCGCAATGTGCCGCCAATCAATTGCCAGAGCCGCGCGCGGAAAATCCACATCACAGCCAGAATGGAACCAAACTGAATGACGACTTCGAACACCTTGTCGTTGCCGGAGGAAAAATCAATCCAGTCTCCGATTAGCAGCAAATGCGCTGTGCTGGATACTGGAATAAATTCGGTGAACCCTTCGACAAAACCCAAAAACAGGGCCTTCAACATAAACCACACTGATTCCGTCATACTTTTTCGTTGTCCAGTTCTTCGTTTTGCGTTTGCATACGCTCGATCTGTACCGTTGCGATGCGTCGGCCATCAAGCCGCAACACTGTAAACCGGAAAACATCCCGGTTATGCTTCATTTCGCAACATTCGCCCGGTTTGGGAAGATGCCCAAGGCGTTCCAGAAGATAGCCCGCCAGTGTCGAATACTCTTCATCGTCGTTCACCAGCCCGTCTGTATTGAGCAGCAATTCCAGGTGGTGCAGGTCGGCCGCGCCGTCTGCCCGCCACCGGTCTTCGCCTTCGGCGATGATGTCCGGCGTTTCGTCTTCGTCCGGAAATTCGCCTGCAATGGCCTCGAATACATCGATAGGCGTGACCACGCCTTCGATTTCGCCAAATTCGTCTGCCACCAATACCAGTTGGCCCCGTGAGCGCTTGAGCGTGTCCATTAGACGCAGCACACCGATCGATTCGTGCACGACGATGGGCTCACGCAAGCGGTTCAGCCGAATGGCGCCGGAAGAGATAAGGTCCGCAATCATTTCCTTGGCACGCCCTATGCCGACCACTTCGTCGAGCGAACCGCGACAGACCGGAAAGAAGCTATGGGGAGACTTGACGATCTGGGCGCGCTGCGCGTCGGGAGGATCGTCAAGATCTATCCAGGACACGTCGGTGCGCGGTGTCATGATGGAGTGGATGGAGCGGTCGGCCAGCGTCAGCACACCGCTCACCATATAGCGCTCTTCGTCTTCAAACACCTGTACCGGGGCAATCACAGCCTCTTCTTCGGCTGGCGCCCCGCCGGCGGAACGTTTGCCCAACATGCGCAGCACCCCTTCCGCTGTTCGCTCCCGCAACGGACGGCGGGCGTCGAGCTTGCGCAAATTGCGGCGCGCCATCTGGTTGAGAACTTCGATCAGCACTGAAAAGGTGATCGCCGCATACAGATAGCCCTTGGGCACCGGAAAGCCAAAGCCCTCGGCCACCAGCGAAAAGCCGATGGTCAGCAGAAAACCCAGGCACAGGATGACGACAGTAGGATGCGCATTGACGAAACGCGTAAGCGGTTTGGAGGCAACCAGCATCAGCCCGATAGCGATGATCACCGCCATCATCATGATGGCAAGGTGATCGACCATGCCAACGGCGGTGATGACAGCATCCAGCGAAAACACCGCGTCCAGAATCACGATCTGCGTCACAATGACCCAGAATCCGGCATGTATGCGCGAGTTGGACGCATGTTGGGTTCGCCCCTCGACCCGCTCATGCAATTCCAGCGTGCCTTTGAGCAGCAGGAAAAACCCGCCCACGATAAGAATGACATCGCGGCCGGAAAACGACAGCGTACCTATGGAAAACAGCGGTGCAGTCAGCTTGATCAGCCATGACATGACCGACAGCAAGCCAAGACGCATCAGCAGCGCCAGCGACAGGCCGACAACACGGGCACGATCGCGCTGAGCGGGAGGCAGCTTGTCGACCAGGATGGCGATAAAGATAAGGTTATCGATCCCCAGGACGATTTCGAGAATCACCAGGGTCAGCAAGCCCACCCACGCCGACGGGTCGAGCACCCATTCCATCAAATCGCTCCCTCAGCAGCCATCAGCTTTGCAGATGGCTCAACATCTGCGGGAAAATCTTGGGCGTGGCGGCCAACAGGCTGCCGCTTTGCATCCAGCCCTGCTCACCCGAAAAGTCGGAGATCAGACCACCTGCCTCGAGCACCAGCAAGCCCCCCGCTGCCATGTCCCAAGGCTTGAGGTTGTACCCGCAGAAGCCGTCCAGCCGGCCAGTGGCGACGTAGGCAAGGTCCAGCACGGTGGATCCGAGCCGCCGGGCAGCGCCACACTCGGACATCAGTTTTTCGAACCGGCTGCCTGTGCTGCCCGACACCGAGCGGGGCAGATGCGCCCCCAGCAGCGCCTCGTGATAGCGCAGGCGTGCGGACACCCTGACACGGCGATCATTGAGAAACGCGCCGCCGCCGCGACTGGCCGTAAACAATTCATTGCGAGCCGGATCAAAAATCACGGCCTGGGTCACCTGGCCACGTTGTGCCAGTGCAATGGAAACCGCATAAATGGGCACGCCATGAATGAAATTGGTCGTGCCGTCGAGCGGATCGATAATCCACTGAAATTCGGGCTGTCCACCCTCTGCCTGGCCGGCGGCCAGATGCGTGCCCGACTCTTCGCCCAGAAAACCGTGATCCGGATAGGCGGTACGCAAGATATCGATAATGGCTTCTTCTGCAGCGTGATCCACTTCCGTGACATAATCCTTGGGCCCCTTACGCGCCACCTGCACGCGTTCGAGATCGAGACTGGCGCGATTGATAATGGCGCCGGCACGGCGAGCCGCCTTGATGGCGGTATTGAGCATCGGGTGCATAGATTTCCGTATTTAGCAAGAACTGTAATGCCGGAACGGCCTGGGAGGGCCATTCGCGACACTGTAAACCGCCTATTTTAAATGACTCCGACCATTCCCTCCGAAACACGCCCCACACCCCCCATTGCCGCGGCTTTCGAGCAAGTACGCTTCATCATGGTGCACCCCAGCCACCCCGGTAACGTGGGTGCTGCGGCGCGCGCCATCAAAACCATGGGATTTCACGATTTGTGCCTGGTCGCCCCCCGTTTTGCCGACGTGCTGGAACAACCCGAGGCGCAGTCGCTGGCAAGCGGCGCAACCGATGTGCTGGCCTCAATCCGGATTTTTCCTACGCTCGAGGCCGCGCTGGCGCCGGTCACGCTGGCCTTTGCATTGACAGCGCGCGCCCGCCTGCTCGGCCCCCCGGCCTGCGACATTCGCGTGGCGGCAGAGATCACTCGCGAGCACCTGCAGCATTCAAACGACGCCCGCGTCGCCGTCGTGCTCGGCACGGAGCGGTCCGGGCTCACCAACGAGGACATCGCGCTATGCCAGCGCATTTGCCATATCCCTGCCAACCCTGAATATAGTTCCTTGAATGTGGCGCAGGCGTTACAGCTGGCGGCATGGGAGTTGCGCTATGCACTGGCCACTGCCGCGCAGATCCCGCTCATGCCCTCGACAGAAGGGCGACCCGATACGGGACACGAGCCAGCCACCAATGAGAAAATCCACGCCTTCATGGCGCATTGGGAGCAAGCCATCACCGACGTGGGCTTTCTGGATCCAGAGCACCCCAAAAAACTCATGCCGCGTATGCGGCATATGTTCGCACGCAACGCATTGACCCATGACGAAGTCGATATGATGCGCGGCTTGTGCACGGCAATGATCAAGGCGGCGGGCAAGGCGGGCAAATAATCCCGTCCTGCCCGTTTTTTGCCCTATCAGTCTACCGTTGCACCAGAGGCCGTGACGACCTTGGCCCAACTATCGACTTCAGACTTGATGAAGTCGCCGAATTGCGCGGGCGTAGTATCGGCGGGCACAGCCCCCAGGTCTTCCAGCCTGGATTGCACGTCCGGCTTGGCTAACGCGTCGCGCATGGCTTTGTTGAGTTTTTCTATGACCTCATCAGGTGTGCCTTTGGGCGCGATCACACCAAACCAGGACGAAACATCGAACTCGGGAAAACCGGATTCCTGCATGGTGGGCAGATCAGGGGCTGTTTTGGAGCGATCCGCTGTCGTAACCGCCAACGCACGCAGCTTGCCCGCCTCGACATGAGGCCAGGATGAAGGCATGTTGTCGAACATGTAGTCAACCTGCCCGCCGATCAGGTCTGTCGTGGCGGGTGAACTGCCCTTGTAAGGAATATGGGTTACGTCGATGTCTGCCAGCTGCTTGAAGAGCTCCCCGGCCATGTGGATGGATGTACCGCTGCCAGATGACGCAAAATTGAGCTTGCCCGGATTGGACTTGGCATAGTCGACCAGTTCCTTGACACTCTTGACGGGCACATTAGGATTGACGACCAGCACGTTAGGCACGCGCACAGCCAGCGCCACAGGACTGAAGTCATCCACGATGTTGAAATCCAGGTTCTTGTAGAGCGTTTGATTAATGGTGTTGGTCACCGCCATCATGTAAAGCGTATAGCCGTCAGGATTGGCGCGCGCCACTGCGCCAGCGGCGATATTGCTGCCCGCACCAGGCCTGTTCTCCACCACAACAGGCTGACCCAAGGCATCACCCATTTCCTTTCCGACAATCCGCGCCACGACATCAGTGGTGCCGCCGGCGGAAAAGCCGACAATCATGCGGATAGGCTTGTCCGGGTAGGCGGCCGCCGCTGGCGAAGACACCATCATTGCAGTAGCCGCTATTGTGCATGCAGCCAACAT
Organism: Allopusillimonas ginsengisoli; assembly: GCF_004153455.1. Classification (GTDB taxonomy): domain Bacteria; phylum Pseudomonadota; class Gammaproteobacteria; order Burkholderiales; family Burkholderiaceae_B; genus Allopusillimonas; species Allopusillimonas ginsengisoli. Next base: position 281,444 of record NZ_SDQE01000001.1, read on the forward strand.
CTGAACGTGGGGGTTGAGTTTGAACTTCATTAGCATTGCGAGTTCCTCCTGTTATTGCCCTTATGAGGCCAGCGTCCGTAGTTCGGACGGTTATATAATCACGTGATGAATTTTCTGATAAATTTTGAACACTACAAACTGATACGTACGCACAGTGGACAATTTTGAAGCTAATCAGGGTGATCCCGGACCGCGCACGCTCAGGCGCGGGCTAATTGTGCTGCGTGCGCTCCAGGAAAACCCTGGTGATGGGATGAATATCACTTCTTTGGCGCGTGTCACGGGGCTCCAGCGGCCTACCATCTACCGCCTTATTGCCGCACTGACAGAAAGCGGATTTGTCCGTAATATTGTGGGCACCAAACGCTATGCCGCCTGCCAGCCCTTGTCGGCGGCGGCCGAAGCCGAACAGGATCCCCGCATCCAGTTGGCCCGACCCGCCATGTGCAGGCTGGCTGCAGCAACCGGCGATGCCGTTTTCCTGGTGGTACGCGATGGTCACGAGTCCCTGAGCCTTTGGCGTGAAATCGGCGGCTACCCGGTGCAGATCCTTGCCACTTATGCGGGCAAGCGTCAGCCGCTCGGTGTTGGCTCAGGCGGCATGGCGCTGCTGGCACGCCTGGACGACGCAACGATTGACGATATCATTGCGAAAAACAGTGGCCAACTGGAACTCTACGGCGGGATGGGCACGCATCAAATGCGGCAATTAGTCAAAAATACCCGCTCGCGCGGGTATTCAGTCGTCGGCAACTACGCGGTTCGCGGCGCCCTGGGCGTAGGCTGCGCGCTATCCGATGGCAAGGGCCAGCCGTTTCTGGCCATTAGCGTGACGGCGATTACCGAACGCATGCCGGCAACCCGGCAGCGTGAAATCGCCGCCCTTATACAAGCAGAACTCAAAGGCCTGGTGGATCGTACCGCGTGAAGCCCCCTATCCTCCGGCAGGCCTGGGCACGCTAGGCCGTGCCGCCGTTCTCAGCCGGTGAGTCCGTTGCTTGCGTAGGTTGCGCTTCGCCTGCCAAGGCCGCGCCAGGCTGAGACGGCGTGTGAATTTCGCGCACCGGCAATGGCAACTTGAGCCCCGCCCGGGCAAGCGTTTGTACCCCGTTACGATACAGGTCGAAGCGCACATCCCAGTATTTTCCGGCAGATACCCACACACGCATATTGACCATGGCGGTGCTTTCTTTGTACTGCGTGACCATCACCTGCGGCGCCGGCTCGGGCAGCACATCGGCGTGCTCATTGACCAGCGTGCCCAGCTCGCGCAATGCCAGCTCGAGATCGTCGTCGTAACGCACGGCCACTTCGACATCAAGCCGCCGGGTAGCGTTGCGGCTGTAGTTGATGATGGGATTGCCCCATATGGCACTGTTGGGCAAGGTGATATGCACCCCATCGAACTGTATAAGACGGGTCAGAAAAAGCCCGACTTCGGCAACCGTGCCATCGCCTTTTCCGACCACGGAAATATATTCACCGGCCCGCAAGGGGCGCAGCATCAGCAACATGATGCCTGCAGCAATGTTTTGGAGCGTACCCTGAAGCGCCAGGCCAATCGCCAGCCCGGCCGCGCCAAGCACGGTGATAATGCTGGCGGTCTGCACGCCCAGGCGCGCGAGCACGGCCACGATGACAAACACGCGTATGGCCCATATCGTGACGGTATAGACCATGGGAACAATGGTGGGATCGACCCGCGGGGAACGCGCCGCCACCTTGCGCAAGGTGCGACCTACAAAAGATGACAGCCACCACCCCACACCGAGTATGAGGATGGTGACGGCCAAATTGAAAGCAAGCAGCTCTATGGATGGCATGAGCGCGGAAACACTGGCGAAATAGTCTTGCATGATTATCCGTCAAAAAAAACACTGACAGAGATTGTACGCAAGCCAGCAAGCCCATAGCGACACGTCAAACACAGCGACGCGCCAGGTTATCCCCCGCATCTGTGGACAAGTGGTCGGATAAAATGGGAACTACCGCAAATTACCGAATCACATCAATGGCTTGTCGTCCTGGGGCAATAATCGTCCAGGATAGGCGGGAGCATGGCCCACGACCCCTGCTCCCGCCCTAAAATCACGGTGAGCGGCCGCTGATCAGACGGACCAGCACCAGCACAATCGCGACAACAATCAATATATGGATAAACCCGCCTATGGTGTACGAGCTCACCAGACCAAGCAGCCAAAGAACTATCAGTATGATGGCCAGGGTATAAAGCATAGGTACTCCTCTTCTGGAATTATCGGCATCTTGCCGCTTTCTTGTTAAAACATTCGATCCAGGACGCGTGCAGGTGAAATACTAGCCTGTGTGTACTAGTGTGTATTATTTACTCACTTCGTGGCCGATAACGCCACCCACCGCAGCGCCACCTACAGTACCGAGTGCGCTACCACCTGTCAGCACAGCACCGCCTACCGCGCCGGCGCCCGCACCTATGGCTGTGTTCTTGCCCTGGCGTGACATGCCGCTACAGGCCGCCAAGCTGGACATCAATACAACCATTACCGCTATCGTCGCGCATCGCTTAGTCGTTCTCATGTGAAACCCCCTGCTTCAAGTGAATCCGGCAAGACGCGCCGGGTTAGACTGACCTCAGCAACTAGCGTGCCTGCCTGTCAGGTGTCTGTCAACGTCTTCTGTGGTTTGCTGCGCCGCGCCGCACAAACTGGCAGCCACCGCTTTGCCGCTCGCCGTGACGATTCCGTGCTGGCGCGCCATGCATATCGCCTGCGCGGCACAGTACTTGCTACTTTCCCGGTGACATCATGTCATTCATCAGGAGAGAGTAATGAAAAAATTAATCGCGGTTGCCTCGTGCTCGTTACCCATGATATTTGCACCAGTGTTATATGCACAGACGCAGCCGGATGCCGCGGCGGGGGACGCATCCGGCGCCACGAGCGCACCGGCGCCGAATGATCCTGCAGCAGCCGGCACGGCCCCAGCACCAGACACAGCGCCAGCGCCCGCTCCCGATACAGGGGCGCCCGCCGCGCCTGGCGCCGCCGCGCCCATGCCTGGCGGAGAGGCTGCACCCGCCGCGCCCGAAGAGCAAACCGAGGCCATTTCGGGCTGGAGCGTCAAAGACAACATCATGGGCAAGGCGGTGTTCAACGAAAATGACGAAAAAATCGGCGATATCAGTGATGTCGTACTGTCGTCAGAAGGACAGGCTGCGTATTTCATCGTTGGCGCGGGCGGATTTCTGGGCGTAGGCGCGCGGGATGTGGCGATTCCCTACGACAAGATCACCCAGACCGAAGACAAGCTGGTTTTACCTGGCTACACCAAGGATCAGCTCAAAGCGCTGCCAAAGGTGGAAGTCGCGAAATAAGCAAGCCCGCCAGCACGCCCCCATCAGCATGGGGCAAGGGCCGGGCCGCGGGCGGTATGCCAACGGCCCGGCGCACGGTATCATAGGCTGCGACAGTGAACCGGTTGCAGGAGCATAAAAATGAGCCTTGCCCAAAAACGTAATCAGGGCACCGCGGGGACGGTCCTGATCTACTCCACACGCCGCCGGGAATCGGATCACGAAAGCGCCGTTCATGCCGAACTGGCACGCCGCCTGGCGGGAATACTGGACATGGAATTTGGCGGTCATCACCAAACAGCCACGCAGCACGCGGGTCGGGTGTACCTGCTGCCCACTGATACGATTATCGGTACGGATCACGCGCTCAGGCTGGGCCTGCGCGATGAAACAGATCTCTTCGGCGGCGCCGCCCCGCATGCATTTCTCCCCACCAAGGCCATCACACACCCCGTCTTCGATGCGGATGCAGCCGCTCCCTCAGGTTGGTCACACGAATTCGGAAGACAGACCAGGCACGCTGTACTGCAGGGTTTCACGGCGTTCTCCATCCACGATGCACAGCGCGCAGCGATGCAAATGCTGCAATACGGACCTGTACGGATCAAACCCGTGCTCGCCACCGCCGGGCGCGGCCAAACCGTTATCGCAAACGCATCCGCCATGCTCGACGCCCTGGCGCGATTTGACACTGAACATCTTGCGGAATACGGGTTGGTGCTCGAAGAAAATCTGCAGGACGTGGAAACGTTCAGCGTGGGCAGAGTGCGCGTGGGCGAGCATCTGATCACTTATGTTGGCACGCAGTCGCTGACCCCGGACAACCAGGGAGAACTGGTCTATGGCGGATCTTGCCTGCTCGTCGTGCGCGGCGATTTCGACCGCTTGCTGGCACTGCCTCTGGATGAGAACAGTCGCGATGCCATCGCCAAGGCACGCATGTATGACAGCGCGGCCACCGCCTGCTACCCAGGCCTGCTGGCTTCGCGCCGCAATTACGATATTGCACGCGGCCGCAATCACGCCGGATCCCAAAGCAGTGGCGTCCTGGAACAATCCTGGCGCACCGGCGGCGCCAGCGCGGCGGAGATCGCCGCTATCGAGTCCCTTCGCGAGAACCCCTTGCAAGAGGCCGTCTACGCATCCACGGTGGAACTGTTTGGCGATGAGGTTTCTCAGCCGCCAGATGCGCAACTGCTCTATCAAGGCACAGACAGCGAAATCGGTCCGATATGCAAATATGTGACAGTCCGCCCCTATCGCAGGCCAGGTATTCATGCACACGCTGCCCTCGGCCGACGCCCTGCCGATAATGGCGACAAGGCACCCTCGATGGCATAACTTATGGGAACACGCAGCACACAGATTGAACTGGTGATTGAAGATGAGCGCTTGGCGGGCACGTTCCTGGCGCCGGAATCCAAGGTGCCCGGCGTACTCTTCGTTCACGGCTGGGGCGGCAGCCAGCAGCGCGACCTGGATCGCGCGCGCGGCATCGCGGGTCTGGGTTGCGTATGCCTGACCTTCGACTTGCGCGGCCACGAAAGAGGCTCCGATCGTCAAAAGACGGTCACGCGCGCTGAAAATCTGCACGACATCGTGTGCGCCTACGACAAACTGGCCCAACACCCCGCGATCGATACCAGTGCCATCGCCGTAGTCGGCACCAGCTATGGGGCCTACCTTTCCACGATTCTGACCACCCTGCGCCCGGTTAAGTGGCTTTCATTGCGTGTGCCTTCGTTGTACCGCGACGATCAATGGGACACGCCTAAGCGCCAGCTCAACCGCGAGGACCTGGCCCTGTATCGCGGGGCGCCGGTTACTCCGGAAGAAAATCGCGCCCTCGCAGCCTGCGCTGAGTTTACCGGGGATGTGTTGATTGTCGAATCACAGCATGACCATCTGGTTCCCCATGCCACCATCATGAGCTACCGCGCGGCTTTCCGAAACTCGCATTCGCTGACGCACCGCGTGGTCGACGACGCAGACCATGCGCTTTCGGAGAAAACCGCGCAGCAGGCCTATACTTCCATACTGGTACACTGGATTACGGAGATGGTCGTCGGGGCGCGTGTAGGCAGCCGGACGGGCGTTCCGTAGCAGGCACAGACTATCCGCGCACGCCGGCAGGCAGCGCCGCAAGCCAACAACTCAAACATGACGTCCTTCTCGATACTTGACCTTTGCCCCATCACCGAAAACGGCACCGCTGCCGACTCATTTCGCAATACACTGGATCTGGCGCAACATGCCGAGAAATGGGACTACAACCGATACTGGATGGCCGAACATCACGGCATGCCCGGTATAGCGAGTGCAGCGACGTCGATACTGATTTCCCACGTCGCGGCGGGCACGCGCCACATCCGTGTGGGTGCCGGCGGAATCATGCTGCCAAATCATTCACCCCTGGTCATTGCCGAACAGTTCGGCACGCTAGAGTCCCTGTATCCTGGGCGGATAGACCTTGGCCTGGGCCGTGCCCCCGGCTCGGATCAGGCGACCGCCCGCGCGCTGCGCCGCAGCCTGTCATCAGACCCCAATGAGTTTCCGCAGGACGTGCTGGAGCTGATGGATTTCATGTCTGAAACACCTCGCCAGCAAGTGACTGCGGTTCCAGGAAAAGGGCTGCACGTGCCGATCTGGATACTCGGTTCCAGCCTGTTCGGCGCGCAGTTGGCTGCCGCGTATGGCCTGCCTTACGCGTTTGCGTCACACTTTGCTCCGCAGCAGATGATGCAGGCCATCGAGGTGTACCGTAACACCTTCCAGCCCTCGGTTCGCATGAAAAAACCCTATGTGATGCTGGGCTTCAATGTATTTGCGGCGGATAGCGATGAGCAGGCGCATTATCTTGCGACCTCGTGGCAACAATCATTTGTGAATCTTCGTAGCGGCCGCCCCGGCAAGCTACCGCCACCACGCCAAGGCTATCTGGAACAACTGGGCCCCGCTGCGCAAGACCTGCTTGATCATGTACTGGCCTGTTCCGCCATCGGCTCGCCACCCGTCGTACAAGAGCAAGTGCGCGCGTTTATCGCCCGCACCGGCGCCGATGAACTCATGATCACCTGCAATATGTACGATCATGCGGCCCGACTGCGGTCCTTCGAAATCATGGCGCAACTGAAAGACGCGCTGTAGGAACGCCACCGCTATCCAACGCTACCCAATTCCAAGCCTTCACTATTCTGGACGCTCTGCAATATGGACTCCATCGCCACCCGCCTGCAACTGATTCGACAACGCATAGACACCGCCGCGCAACGCAGTGGCCGAACGGCCGGCTCGGTTTCACTGCTGCCCGTCAGCAAAACCTTTGGCGAAGATGCCATCCGCGAAGCTGTGGCAGCCGGCGTGCATCGTCTGGGCGAGAACAAGGCGCAGGAGATTCGCAGCAAATATGAACCGCTGGCGGACTGCAACATCGACTGGGTCATGATTGGTCATCTGCAAACGAACAAAGCCAAGGATATCGCCCGCCTGGCATCGGAGATTCAATCGCTCGACCGCATTGACCTGGCGATTGCGCTGGATCGCCGGCTGCAACAGGAAGGCCGCGCCATCGATGCCCTGGTCCAGATCAAGACCTCGACCGAGCCTACCAAATATGGCATGGCGCCTGAAGATCTGCCTCAATTTCTGCGCCAGGTTGCCCGCGACATGCCTACGCTGCGCATCAAAGGCCTGATGACGCTGGCCATCAATTTGCCCGATCAGACCGCCGTGCGCGCCTGCTTTCGCACACTGCGTGAACTGCGTGATCGCATGCGCGAAGAGGCGATCGAGGGCATTGAAATGGAGCGTTTGTCCATGGGGATGAGCGGCGACTACGAAATCGCCATCGAAGAGGGTTCCACCGAGGTGCGCATCGGTACCGCTATTTTCGGCGGACGCATTTATAACGACGATTACTACTGGCCCGAAGGCCAGGCGCCGGCAAAGGGTTGAGTTGGGCCCGCCGGTTTAGCCATAAGGCGTGACAGCCCGGCAACGCACCACGCTAACTCATGTTTTTGATGAATGCCGCCATTTCTTTACGCTGCTTATCCAGCGCCGCCCTCGCCTGGGCTATCTTGACGTCCAGCTCGGCGATGTTGTCCTCTTCTTTGCCCAGGGCAGACAGGTAGCGTTGCGCCAGCTCGCTCTGCTCGGGAACAGAAGTCAGATTGTCACGAATGCGGGCCTGGTTCTGCGAGGCGCGCTCACGCTCATTGGCCAGTGTGTCGAGCGCCCCTTGCGACTGGGCCAGGCCCGCGCGCAGCTGGGCGAGCTGCTCAAGCTGTGATGCTGTGTTGGCATCGGCTGCGACGCCAGACCAGTACAACAGGTCTTCCTGGTCGGCGTCGACCAAGGCAAATGTTTCGTTGCGAGTTTGCTCCTCCGCCGCCTTGATGTCAGCCTGCTCGCCTTCGGCAAGCGCGGCGCGCAAACGATAGCTGGAAACGGTGCTGCTATCGAGGGCATCCGAGGTAAAGCGCCAGCCTTCCCTGCGGGGATGTTCGATGATAACGGTACGCGGCGCATCGGCAGCTCCCGTGATGGAATAGGTGGTATCCAGGCGGGCAATCTGTGTCAGCTTGAGTACGCCATCCGCAACCGCGACCTGGCTGATGATTTCTTTCGGGGTTTGCTCGCTGCGTATGGTTACCTTGTTGTCGCTGGCGAAGCTGGCCATTCGGCTTTCGCCTTTGGGAACCACGAGCAATTGCGCATCGCCAACATAGCCTTCTTGATTGTCGTACACCGTCAAAATGCCGGGTGGCAGGCTGGCCTGGGTGTCGTTCTTGAGATAAAGGGCGGCCACGGGATGGGTGCCACTGCCTGGCCGGAACACGGACACTCGCTCCGCTTCAACCTGCGTGTCGATAAAAGGCGCGGAAAAGATTTGTCCGGCGGCCAGATTCACGGGTTTTGGAAACGCGTAGGTTGCGCTGGTTTGGCCTTCGGTGGCCAGCGCTTCGTTTGCCGGAGGCGAAACTTCCGAGTAGGCCTGGTCGGCCATAAAGCCTGCACTGCCCGCCGCGGCAAGGGGCGCGGGCCTGTGCGCCGGCATCGCGCGCATACGCTCTAGTTTCTGCCGGGATTGCGCAACGGCGGATTCTCCATCAGGACGCGGTGGCGCTGCGGTTTGCGCCATGACAGGTACTTCGGGGCGTGTGTGCCAATATCGCTTGAGCAACTGTTGAGACAAGGTGACAGGTGCGCCAGACGACAAAGTGACGTCGACATCCTGCCAGTCTTCGCCTGTGGCATTTTCGACAATCGCCCAGGCCTGCAAGCGCGCCTGCCCTTTGTCGCCTGTAACGAGCCGATAAGCCGTCTTCCAGACCGGCGCAGGCACCACATAGGACAGCCCCACGGCACGCTCTCCTTCACCTGCCAGCGTCACGGTAACGTTGCGCATCTGGTCTGTGCGACCACGACCACTGACAGCCGCTGCATCGCGTATCTTGGCGCTGAGCGTATCGTCCAGAATGTCGAGCACCGCATCGCTACCCAGTGCGAGCGTCTTGATCTGCCCGCCATCGGCCAATACCGACAGCACATGAGCGGGAGGCGCCGGCTCGCCGCGTTCATGCTGTTCGGCCGATTCGGAGGCGACCCCCAGGATGATGCCTTCAATGCTGCGCCCGCCCGAGGTTGCGCGCGCCGGCACACCCTGAAGCGCCTGCGCCAGCGCCGGCAACGACGACATTTGCTCCGGCGAGAACGGCAGGCGGCGGAAGGTTTCCTCGACCGGAGACAGGCCTTCAAGGTTAATCCCGCCCACTGCGCCAGCCGGATCACGCACGACCAGACTCTTGAGGATATCGTCGACCTGCTCCAGCGGAACAGGTATCTGCAAGGATTCGCCCCCGCTTACCTGTGCACTGCGCGAGATCTCCGCCAACCCGCCCGAGGAAAGCGTAATGGCCTGTATCCTGCCGCTGGTGGCCCCCAGGGCCGAGCCAGGCACGCCAGCCAATGCCGCCATGATTGCCAGAGGCAAAGCCGACAAGCGCAGATGCCGCAAGATGGGGGTGAACGGTGTTGTAGGTTGAGTCATGGGTGTTCCTCTGTAATCGGGGCCTTGCATCAGCAGAATCATTGTCTCATGGCGGCCCCGGCATGCTTGTCTGCGACCTGGGTATCGGTTCGTGTCAATTCTATGCCGAACCGGGCTGCCTCAATACCTTGCCTGAGTGACTCAGTCTTTATCGATATGTACGTGCGCTACGAGAAAGTCCAGGAACGCACGAACCCGCAGTGGCAGATAACCTCCGTGCCCGACGAACACTGCATGGACTTCTTCGGTATCACCGGGGTTCAGATGCGGCAGTATTTCCACCAAGCGACCAGCTGCAATATCGTCGCGAGTGTGAAAGGCGGTCAGCCGGGCGATGCCCAGGCCAGAAAGCGTTAGGCCACGCAAGGCCTCGCCATCGCTGACCTGCGCATTGCCGGTCACAGGAATAATGGTGGTGCCTTGTTCGCTGCGCATCGGCCAGCCTCGCTGGGCGCGCACGTAATTGGTGCTCAACAGATTATGGCGCTGCAAGTCTTCAAGCGTCTCCGGAGTGCCATGGCGTGCCAGATATTCTGGCGAAGCAAGCAACTTTTTACGGGTCTCGCCAAGTTTTCGCGCCATCAGACTGGAACTCTTGAGCGGGCCGGCCCGTACCGCGACATCGGTTCGTTGCTCGAGAATATCGACCACTTCGTCAGTGAGCACGATATCCAGTTCCACATCGGGATACTGAGCGAGAAATGCAGGTACCAGGGGCAACAGGAAATGATGCCCAAACGGCACGTTGGCGTTCACGCGCAGGCGGCCACGCGGCACGCTTTTGCTGGCGCAGCGTTCCGCTTCGTCCAGGTCTGCCAGAATGCGGGTGCCCCGCTCGTAAAACACACAGCCTTCGGGAGTGAGTTGCAACTGCCGTGTGGACCGGTTGACCAGCCGAATGCCCAACCGTTGCTCCAGCCTGGCGACCAGCTTGCTGACGGCCGACGGCGTCATACCACAGGCGCGCGCCGCTGCCGAAAACCCGCCCAGCTCAATGACCCGAACAAAGACTTCGATTTCTCGCGAACGATTGATTTCCTGTCTTGCCATTGTGACTTCAATTCATAAGTGTTTGAACACAGGATAGTCTAGTACATGATCCGCTTTGAATTCATAATTTATTTGTAAATCAACTATGAATTCACAAATCATGAAACTTACCGCGGCGTACGTGCTGTTCTTTCGGCACGCTTGTTTCTTATCCGTTGTCCTGCTGATGGCCACCGGTGCCTCTGCCAGAGCAAACACAGATGGCGCTCAGGCGCACGCTACACACTGGGTTGCAAGCTGGACAGCCAGCCCGCAACCTGTATGGACGCCCGACTTCGCTTTTCCCACGGGGATTCCTCCTTCGCTGGAAAACCAGACCGTGCGTCAAATCGCCCGCATCAGCCTGGGCGGGCGCCGCCTTCGCCTGGTGTTCTCCAATGCTTACGGCAATCTGCCACTCAACATTGATGCAGTTACCGTCGCGCTAAGCGATGGCGGTTCGGCGATTCAGCCCGACAGTCTGCAAACAGTGATGTTTGGCGGCAAAGCCCATGCCACCATCCCGCCAGGCGCACCCTTGGTGAGCGATCCGGTCGCGTTGTCCACCCCCGATCTGACCCGCCTTGCCATCAGTATTCATTCAGACAACACAACACCACTGACAACATTCCATTGGGATGGCCGGCAAACTGCCTGGATAGCACCGGGCAACCAGACCACCGCCCAGGCCATCGATACCGCCAACACCATCACCGCGCGTGTGCTGCTGACTGGCATTGAAGTCGAAGCCACTGCGTCGGCCCAGGCAGTGGCCATCATTGGCGATTCAATCACAGACGGCAATATGGCCAGCCTCGATGCCGATACGCGATGGCCGGACTTTCTGGCCAAGCGGCTGGCACCGCAAGGCGTGGCGGTCGTCAACGCCGGCATATCCGGCGCACGCTTGCTCAGGGACGGCATGGGCGTCAATGGTGTGGCTCGTTTCGAGCGCGATGCCCTGAGCCTGCCCGGTGTCAGCAGCGTGATCGTACTGCTTGGAATCAACGACATCAGTTGGCCCGGCACCCTGTTCGCCCCGCATCATGCAAGGCCCACGCTGAGCGAGCTGACCGCCGGATATCGCCAGTTGGCCGAACAAGCCCACCGAAAAGGCATAAAACTTATCGGCGCCACGCTGACACCGTTTGAAGGGGCGCTGCCCAACACGCCGCTCAATAACTATTACAACGCGGACAAGAACGCCTTGCGTCAACAGCTCAACCGCTGGATACGGCATAGCGGCGTCTTTGACGCCGTCGTTGATTTCGACCGACAACTGCGCGATCCCCTTCATCCGAACCGTCTCCAGACAGCCTTTGACTCCGGGGACCATCTACACCCCGGCGATAAAGGCAACCGCGCCATGGCGGACTCAGTGCCTTTGGAGACCGTGCTGGCACCCAGCCATTCCGTCAAACAGGGAGCACATCATGAATAAATACGAAAACAGTGCCGCGGCTGGACGGCTATCCGTACACACAGGTGTCTGGGCGCTTGCCGTTACCGCCTTCGCCATCGGCGTCGCGGAGTTCATTGTGGTGGGCGTATTGCCGGCGATCTCCCACGACCTGGGCGTATCGCTGGCGCGCGCCGGCAGCCTGGTCGGCTTATACGCACTTGCGCTTGCCGTGGGGACGCCAGTCACCGTACTGGCGCTAGCGCGCTTTCCACGCAAGCCCGTACTGCTGACGCTCGTGGCAATATTCCTGCTCGGCAACCTGCTGTCGGCGCTATCGACAAATTTTAATAGCCTGTTGCTAGGCCGAATTGTCACCGCAATCATGCATGGCAGCTTTTTTGCCATTGGCGCGACGGTTGCAGCGAGTCTCGCACCCAAGGGTCAGGCGAGCAAAGCCATCGCCGCGATGTTCGCTGGGCTGACGCTCGCAATGGTAATCGGCGTGCCGCTGGGCAGCATGCTGGGCAATAGCTATGGCTGGCGCCTGCCATTTTATGCAGTCGTCGTTCTGGCCGCACTCGCCTGGCTGGCAACGGCGTATTGGCTACCCAGCGTCTCAACACCTGAATCCGGGAAGCTGTCCACACAACTCTCCGCCCTCGTCCATCCTGCTATTCTTGCCATGATGGCCATCACTGCCATGGGTTTCGGCGCGAGCTTCGCATCCTTTGCCTATATCACGCCGATTCTGATCAATATCACCGGCTTTACCCCGACGACTGCCAGCGCCCTGCTCATGGTATTTGGTGTAGCGACGCTGATTGGCAACCTGGCGGGTGGACGCGTCACAGCAAGCCTGGGTTGGCAGATTGCGCTGGCCCGCATGTTTGTGCTGCTGGCCATCGTGCTGGCCGCGCTGGCTTTCCTGCTGCCCTACCGCATACCGGTCATTGCGCTGCTCTTTGCATGGGGAGCGATCGCCTTCGGCATGTCGCCTGGCTTTCAGACCGGCATGCTCGCCACAGCCGAGCGCTATACGCCCCGCGCCCAGGACTTCGCCTCGGCCCTGAATATTTCGGCCTTCAATCTGGGCATCGCCTTGGGCGAAAGCCTGGGCGGTGTAATGGTGGCTCGCGGCGATATCGGGCTGACGCCCTGGGCGGGTGTGGCAGTCGTGATGCTGGGCTTGCTTCCTCTTTGGTGGCTATCGCGCCGCACCCCTGCGGTCCAAGTGGGCGAACAGCCTCAGCAGGCGTGACTGTTGAGCCGGCGCCTAATACTGGCTGCCGGGCTCAACGCGAGGCATAATCACATGCATGCATGAACAAATACGTCTCGATAAATGGCTGTGGGCCGCCCGGTTTTTCAAGACCCGCAGCCTATGCGCCCAAGAAATTGGCAAGGGCCGGGTGCAGGTCAACCAGCAATTGGTCAAGGCATCGCGAGAGGTCAAGCCAGGCGACACAATTGCAGTACGCCGCGGCGATACGACCACCACAGTCATTGTCAAGGCCATCAGCGCCGTACGCGGCCCGGCGCACATTGCCCAACAACTTTATGCCGAAACGTCCGAAAGCATTGCCGCAAGAGAGCAGGCAGCGGAAGCGCGCAGGCTGGCGCCTGAACCTGCCCGCGATCTCACCGATGGTCGGCCCACCAAGCGAGACAGGCGATTGATTGAGCGTTTACGAGGGGGCGGTTGACGCTGGCTTTTGACATCCCCCCCCCGCCTGAAGGTCGAGGCCTGCCACGAACCGGATCAAAGTTGTCGTCCACGTCATCAATGCGACAATCAGGTCTTATCTGATACTTTCCAGAGGCAGGCGCTCATGTTCCAGTATGCAGAAACCGACCCCATGATGTCCCATGACGACGCCAGGGAGCAGGAAGCAACCTTGCGTGTTGAATTGCTGCAAGAACAATATCGACGATTGCAGGCGGCTGACCAGACACTGCTGATTGTGCTTGCAGGCATCGACGGCGCCGGTAAAGGCTCGACCATCAACCTGCTCAACACCTGGCTGGACCCTCGCCATATCCATACCTTGGCCTATGGCGATCTCACCCATCAGGAAGCGATGCGCCCCGCCATGTGGCGCTACTGGCGCGACTTGCCCCGCAAGGGTCAAACCGGCGTGGTGTTCGGTTCGTGGTACGGCACTTTATTGACGGAGGCAGCACGCAAAAAACCGGATCCGGCCAAGATGGCCATGTATGCGCGCGTGATCAACCGTTTCGAAGCCATGCTCGCCGCAGAGGGCGTGCAGGTCGTCAAGCTATGGTTTCATCTGTCGCGCCAGGCCCAGAAAGAGCGCGCAAATCGAATGCTAAAGGATCCCGAAACGGCCTGGCGTGTCAGCCATGCCGATCTGAAGGTCCGCAAGAAGTTCGACCGTCTGCGCAACGCCGGCGAGTTGACCATCAGTCAAACGCATCGCAGCCATGCGCCATGGATCGTCATTCCCAGTGCAAACGAGGACATGCGCACACTCTGCGCGGCTCAGGCAATCCTGTCCGCACTGAAGCGCGGTACCGCGCGCCGCGTCCAGGCGGATGAACCCTTGCCCGCCACCCTTCTGCCGCTGCCCGCCCGACCGCCAAAGACGCCTGCCCTGAGAAAATCATCGTACGACGATGAGCTCCTGCACTGGCAATCCAGGCTCGCACATGCTGTGCGCGACAAAAGCTTCTCGCACAAATCACTGGTGCTGGCATTCGAAGGCCTGGATGCCGCAGGCAAAGGCGGCAGTATCCGGCGCGTCACTGCCGCACTGGACGTTCGCAACTTTGACATTCACCCCATTTCCGCGCCTTCGGCCTATGAGGCCTCTCGTCCCTATCTATGGCGTTTCTGGCGCAAATTGCCGGCGCATGGCAAGATCGCCATCTTCGACCGCTCCTGGTACGGTCGGGTGTTGGTGGAGCGCGTCGAAAGACTGACACCACCGCCGGCCGTGCGCCGCGCCTATGACGAAATCAACGACTTCGAACTGCAATTGGCGGCCAACGGTACCCTGTTGCTGAAATTCTGGCTGGACGTGTCCAAAGAGGAGCAGCTTCGCCGTTTTCGCGAGCGCGAAGCATCACCTTTCAAGACATTCAAAATTACGCCGGACGACTGGCGCAACCGAGCCAAGTGGAAGGCCTATCAGGCAGCGCGACACGATATGCTGACCCGCACCAGCACCGAACATGCGCCTTGGCATACCGTACAGTCCGACGACAAGCGTGCGGCGCGCGTGCATATCGTGAAGACGATCGCCCTGGCGCTCGAAGCCATGCGCAAACCACGCTTCAGGGAGCCCGAGGTGGGCGATCAAGTAAACGTATTGTCCTGACTTCACCGCTCCGCCATTCAATATCGAAACTTGCGCGAGCCTCAGCCAGTGAAAAACCGCATCGACTGCGCCATCATCCCAGCTCAAACGTCGAAATCCCGAATACCCGCCCAATGGTCAATGCAGGCGGAGTACCCTTATACATGCGCGCGGTTTCGAACACCGGCTTCATTTGGTATTCCTGGGCCAACGCCACAGCCTCTTGGTTAGGCTCGGGCACATCCAGCTGCAACTGGGCGCCCGCCGGCAAGTCTGCCATCAAAGCGCGCAACAGCCGGCTCGCGACCGCCCGCCGATCAGCAAAGAGAGGTCCTATTTTGAAGCCGTCTCGGCAAGGCCTGAGCACGCCGTATCCAGCGAGCACCCCTTGCTGCAAAAACCCAAAGGCGCGGCTGCCTGGCTGGGCAATCCATTGGCACAAAAACTTTCCGCGCGGCCCCGGAAAACAGGCCGCGTCATAGTGCAGCAACGCCGCAAATGGAATGCGCTCGAGGGAGACGATATCCTCATCAGGAAAGGCGCTGCGTGACGCACCGACGGCGCCCTGATACCGCACATTATTATGAGCCAAGACAAAACCACTCTTTTGGTAATTGGCCTGCTGCGCAACCACACCATCCAGGCCGATCGAACATCGGTCCAGGCGTCGCATGCAAGCCTGCCAGAGCGCACTGCCAAAACCCTTGCCCCGATATCGCGGTCGCACGATATAAAGCCCGACAAAACCGAAGTGCGCGCCGTAACGAACTGCCGAGATCATGCCCACCGGCTCATCGCCAAGCAATCCGACCAGAAAACCTTCCGGATCGGCCGCATGGAAACACACGGCATCATGGAGGCCTGGGTTCCAACCCTCGGCTGCAGCCCAGTCAATACCGATCTGAAGCGCGGTGCGATCCATCGCGCGTATGCGAAAAGAAGCTGTGTTCATGATCACACCAGCAATCCAGCCGAGGCGTAGCGCACGCCCCGACAAAACCGATTCGCAGATCGCATCCGCGACGGCAAAGCATCACCCCCGACAGCCATAACAAGCCCCTCCGAATGCACCGCGCCCCTCGATGAGCTGAAGAGGTATCCAACTGTTGAAGCGCAGGCCAGAAATCATCTTTTTTTCTTTGTTGTGCGTCGCTAGTATAAGTTTTTCCAAACAAAGAAGTTCATTCGGATGGCTTGGCTTAGAGCCAATGACCCGTCTGGGAACTTCCTACCAGTAAAAATTTGAGACTCTGGCGGGAATTAATTCTTTATCGAGGGGTGCTACGAACTGCCGTGAAGTCAGGTGATTCAGACTGGAATGTATTCGAATCTCATTGGAGTGGCGGTGCCAAAGATTATCCTCGCCTCCCGGCGGTAACAGAACTATGCCATGGACACGCATTCGTTTTGGAACTTGCCTTCGAAGCTATGATTATGAGGCTTGCCATTCCAACTAGATCACAGGCTTATCTGCGATGGCAGAACATTTCCAAACTAAATTTTTGAGGCAATTAATATTTTGTTTTAATATATCTCCTGCCGAGATCAAGAACTTGTTCGCGAGCCAGTTCCCCTGCTTGCTCACCCTCTCTAGCCGAAAGTAATTCAAGTAAAGCTTGATGCTCCATGGGGGATCTTGCTGGGTATTTCATAGTGGGGCCATAATACAGATGTAATATCGATGAATGAATCAATAATTCACTCAATGATTTCTTCAGCCACGAATTATTTGCCACGTCCGCTATTTTGAGATGAAATGCCCGAGACACTTTCAAAATATTAACCAAGTCTTCCTTGTCTGCATATTGTTTCTCTTCCTCTATTAACGTGGATAACTCCAATATATCAATATCAGTAATATTCCTAACACACCACTCAGCCGCAAGCTTAGCCAATTCCGCACGAAAACTGAAAACAGCTTCCGCTTCATTAATACTTAATCGGCGGATCATTGCTCCTTTACTCACTTGAGTATCTACAAGCCCTTCTTGCGCCAATTGTTTTATTGCACTTCTAACCGGAGACCTACTAACTTTACATAAATCACTATATTCCTGCTCATTCAAGCGCATCCCAGGAAATATTTTCCCATTTAATAGCTGCCATAAAATATAGCGGTAGACACGCTGATCCAGCGGTTGCTCCGGGCCAATTTTGTCATCACTCAACATTCGTTACTGTATCCCTTACCCACTCGTTGCATTTTAATTTGAACCTAGTTGTAAGCGTATCATTACGCCTTACGACCACATTATTGTCGGTCTCTACTCATTTCAGAAAATTCACACTTAGCATGTAGTGACTTCATGAGCAAAGCTGTCGTCGTCTTCATCAGCCAAGACCGAGACCATCCCCTATCAACAGTCTAACTATCAATGCATGAATGTCCGCCACAACGTCGATATCAGAAGATCCGAGAATCATACCCGACTTTTATTAAATTTTTAGCGCAAAGCCTCAGCTTGTTAAAAAGCAACACTGCGCAGCGTTGTCTTCGATTG
The DNA here is from genome assembly GCF_004153455.1 of Allopusillimonas ginsengisoli. Classification (GTDB taxonomy): domain Bacteria; phylum Pseudomonadota; class Gammaproteobacteria; order Burkholderiales; family Burkholderiaceae_B; genus Allopusillimonas; species Allopusillimonas ginsengisoli. The sequence continues at coordinate 299,076 of NZ_SDQE01000001.1, forward strand.
CAGTGCCGGGCCGGTAGCGCTGGCACCATGTGCTGCATGCGTAGACAACTAATAGGGTATCCAACAGTTCAGATTCAGGCTCGAACTATTGCTTCGATCCGATTAGCAAAAGTCAGCAAGATAGGATCGCAATGCTGAGCGGCTATTAGCTGCACGGATAGAGGCAATCCCTTCGTTCTACTGATGGGCATTGATATGACAGGCATTCCAGTAATTGTCCAAAGAGCCTGATACAGTGGTGAACCTGTATGATCGCGATGCCATTGGGGAATTAGTCCATCTGTCGCTGGCGATACGATAATAGTCTCATCGTCCATCTGCCTCCCAATCTCGCGCGTTACGGCCTCGCATTTCTCTACCGCCATTTGATATTCAATATCAGATATTTGCTGTCCACGCTTGAGCAAACTAAGTAGCTGGCAACTAACACTATCTTTATGCCGTTCCAACAGGTCGCAATGAGATCGAGCTATGTTATAGGCAACAATAGTTTGAGCTAGAAGAAACGCTGCCGAGAAGGTTAAAGGAAGACGAAGTTGGGAAACGCAAATTGACATATGGGTTAAACGTTGCACGAAGGATTGCAAGGCGACCGCCATCGCCGGCTCGAGCGGATATCGCGTATCCGGTGTTGTCAGCAATACCTTTGATACGCGTGAGTTATTTTCTGGCAGCGGAATGTAGGGTATATCCGCCAGATAGTGAACAACGAAATGCAAATCTCGAATGTTTGAACCGATTAACCCCACATGATCCAAAGGCGGAGCCAAAGACATCATGCCACCAGTATTAAGCAACTGTCGGGTAGGTTTAAAGCCGATCACACCGCAAAAAGCAGCGGGCCTCACTATAGACCCTATCGTTTGTGAGCCTATAGCGATGGGAACTATCCCGGCCGCAACTGCCGCTGCGGAACCGCTGGAGGAGCCCCCAGGCGTCAATTCAAAGTTCAAAGGGTTCCGCGTGGGTCCCGCACGCGCAATAGCGAGCTCCGTTGATATCGTAGTGCCAGCAACTAAAGCGCCGAGCTGTTTCAATTTGATGACAATATTCGCATCTTCAGTCGGCACTCGGCCATGCAACGCGGACAACCCCCAAGTACACCGGAGCTGCTCCACATCAAAAACCTCTTTGACTGCAATAATCAGTCCATGCAAAGGGCCTCGCAGGCTATGCGGTCGTCGATCAAGCTCCTTTGCACCAGCCAGTAAACGTCCCAGGTCAAAATCACGAAATGCATGCACCGAAGCATCTCTCTTAATTAGCTTTTCCCCAACGCGGCCTGCTACTTCCGTCGCAGTTTCGGTGTGATGCAGGAAGCCTTGCATAGTATTAACTCCGGAGACGCTTAAACTCATTAATGACTTTGATCTTTAACTACCACATCAAACTCAATACACGTCACTGACAAGTATTTCAACCATAAGTAGAAGTGACCGGCTCTGACTGCTATGAGCCGGCTCCCCAATTCGCATATTTCATCACATCCAACACAAGTAAAGAGTGCGAGTCATCAATTAACCGTCTTATTGAACTGTTCCATCCATTTTCCAATATTGCTGTTTATCATGGCATCGTCAAACTCTACCGTATCCGCTGCTTGTGGCAGAATTTCGGCAAGCTCTTGAGCGGGATGCACCGCATTGTTCACCGGCCCCATGAAAAGGCGCTCGGCAACTATCTTTTGGCTCGACTCCCTCATGAGAAAATCAACAAATTTCGCCGCAGCCTCCTGTTTGGGCCCATTAATAATCATCATCACATCCATACCAACTGGCGAAGGCGCGGGACTGACTGCGCCAATAGAAAAACCGGCTTCCCGAAGCTCCTTCACACGTTTTGAATTAGTAACCAAAGCAGCGATTTGACCACTGGCCACAGCCTGTCGAGCCTGGGAGTCAGACCCATAAATCAGACCAATCTGCGGCTTCAGCTCTCTAATTCGCTGAAAACCATTCATAATATCCGGCTCCTGTCCATCGCCAAGTCGGTTGGCAACCAACAGAAATTGTGCCTGAAACATGTTCATATCTGGGATGCCAACCTTTCCTTTCAGATCGTTGCGCGTCCACAGGTCTTCCCATGATGTAATATCTTCCTTAAGAAGATCTTCTCTCCAAAGAACTAGCAACGGATAGTAATAAAGGCCAACATACTTACGGCGAAGCGCCCCATCCATAAGATTGTCAAGATTTTGCATAGAAGCTACTGGAATATCAGCAAATAGTTGTGTGTCGCTGGAAGCCCGCTCAGCTACAGATTTAGTGGTAAACCAAACATCAACCAACGGCTTATCCTTCATAAAACGCAACTTTATGAGTCCTTCTCCGGAAGAGGCTTGAGTAACCGGTCGAACTTTGATACCAGTCTCTTTTTCAAATTCTTTCGCCAAACTTTCCCCCAATATTGTCCACGTAGTGCCCCATAATAAAACGCTGATTTCCTTCACATCGCTAGGAGAACTGGCAAACGAATTACTATTCAAACACCCAACTCCGATTCCTACACCAGCGATGACTCCAATTATAAATTTATAAACTCTAGCCATTTGTTCCTCCATAATTTTTTATGAAAATCTTAAAACCATAATAATTTCACCCATCAAGGCGTAGAAATTTGTCTATTCCAAGCGTTTTTTCAATAAAATAAGTTAATATCACGGTCATGAGGATAAGTACGCCGGATAGCGCAGCAACCGTTGGGTCATCGAAGTCTCTTATATATTGAAATGTCTCCACAGGAATAGTCGTATGCCCAGCCCCCGCCAAAAAGGCAGTAATAGCAAAATTATCAAATGCCTGAGTAAACACAAATATGCTACCTGCCAAAAGACCGGGTTTAAGCTGCTGCAGTGTCACTGATGAAAATATTTGCCATTCACTAGCTCCTAAGGTTCTGGCACACTCCTCTATATCAGAATTAATTGATCTAAAAGTCGATATCAATGCACGCAATGCAAAAGGAAAAGTGAAAATAACCATACCGACAACTAGAAGGAAATAACCGCCAGTTAGGCCTCTCGCGGATCCGAAGCTCAATATAACCACGCCCGTAACCACACCAGGAACGAGTAGCGGTGACATTAATAAATTATTGATAGTATCCCGGCCAAAAAAATTGAATCTTGTTAACGCAATGCTGGTTGGAATTGCTAACAATAAAGATACCGGCGTAACTATGGCAGTCATAGTGATACTGGTACGAAACGCTTGTCTGAATCCGTCATTCTCATACAAACGTACATACCACTTTAAAGATGGCCATTCGGCCGGCCATGAAAAATATACACTTGAAACAAATGAGTAGAATATTATAAAAAAAACAGGAGTCAAGAGAAAACAGCAGACAAATATTGTTATGCTAAAAATCCACTTATTATCCATTTACTCAACCTCCTATTTTCAATAAATGCCGAACAAAACGCTCCAGAAATATAAAAAAAGCCATAGTTAATAACGTTCCCATTAAAAACACCGTAGAAATAGCTGCAGCGAATGGAAAATCAAAAGTTGAGAGGACCTGATCATAGATCATGTTTGACATCATCATGACTTTTCCACCACCTAACAACAATGGAAAAACAAAAGCACTAACAGCCAACGCATATGTTAATGAAGCGGATGAGATAATAGCTGGCACCGTAAGAGGCAAAGTAATTTGACGAAGCACTTGTGTTACGCTCGCTCCTAAAGTAAACGCAGCATCTTCGTATACCTTCGATGCAGCCCGAAACCCGCTTATAAGCGTAAGCGCGGTAAAGGGCACTAGGAAGTGGAGCAGACTTACATAAACACCAGTCCAATTGAAAACCATCTGTAAAGGTGCGTTAGTTAGCCCCAACATAACTAATATATAATTAATTGGCCCATTATTTCCAAGCAAGATTAACCAGGCATATGCTAGTGTCACGACCCCTGATAGAAACGGTACGATCAAGGCCAATAACAATATTTTTCTAATATAAGGTGAATTCGCTCTGTTGTAGATCAACGCCACCGGATATGAAAGAACTAGAGAGATTATTGTAAGAACTAATGCTACCCATAGCGTTCGAAAAAGCACTTGTAAATAGTATGAATCCGTTAGAAGTCGTATATAATTATCGAGAGTTAGAGATTGCTGCCGGCCGGTTACTTGTGAATCCCATAGACTGCTACACAGAAACGATAGTAATGGTATGAAATATGCAGCCATCACCACAATAGCAGGGACAAGAAGGCCCAGAATTTTAAGATTTCTTTGCCGATACCTCATTTATTTTATTCCTGTAAAAGCATAATGTTGGCCGGATCAATACGCAGTTTAACGAGCGAATTTATATTATGAGGCTCTCCATTTCGCGGGGTATTAGTATATAGAATGCCAACATTCGGCACATCTATCTCGTAATACAATCGAGAACCGCTATTACCGGTCATCACTATCTTTCCCGAAAAGGCATATTCTCCTTCATATTCATCATTCATTACCTCAATTAGCTCCTGCCGAATACCTAGAGCTACCTCCCCCACAGCCGAAAGAGTATGACCATTTGCACAAAATATTGAAACTTTCCAATCCCGCCCTAAGCTTACTTGAATATCATTTGGCCCAATTCCAATAACTCGTCCTTTTAGAATATTGCAATTTCCAAGAAAATTCGCAGTAAATACTGTCCTGGGGCGATCATAAACACGTGTGGGTTCTCCGAGATCCTCCACCTCTCCCTCGGACATTACAAGTAGGCGATCGGATAGGAGTAACGCTTCATCTTGATCGTGCGTAACAAAGATGGTTGTAACCTTCAACTCAAGTTGTATTTTTCTAAAAGCAATCCGTAATGAATCTCGCAACTGACGATCAAGTGCGCTAAACGGCTCATCCAATAGTAATACTTGCGGCCGGGTGATCAGGGCACGTGCTAAAGCCACACGCTGTTGTTGACCTCCGCTAAGCTCAATGGGGTAACGGTCTTGATATTCCAGAAGAGATACTAAAGAAAGCATTTCCTTAACGCGCATGGCAATCTCTGATTTATTTACCCCTCTCACTTTCAATCCGTAGGCTACATTTTCGGATACGGACATATGAGGAAACAGCGCGATACTTTGGAATAGCATGGCCACGTTACGCATGTTGGTTTTCAACGTGTCCACCCGGGTACCGTTGATCCATATCTCACCACTGGTAGGCTCTACAAGACCCGCTATCATACGTAGTATGGTGCTTTTACCACATCCACTAGGCCCTAATAGGGTGAATAACTCTCCCTCTTTTATATCTAAATTTAGATTGCGTACTGCCGGCTGCTCACGATATGTTTTTTTGATATTTCGAAGTTGGAGCGCCGAGCGATTTAAGTTTGCCATCCCGCCGACAACGTGATTCATATCTGTCTCTCTCCGTTATAGTTGCTGAACGCATATTATGCTATTCTTTATTCAACTATTCTGTCACCCTACGCACAAATTCTTTATAAATTAGAAAAAGCCTGCATTTAAAACCTTATCCACTAACCGTCGAACAGCCTTCAATGCTGGCAAGTATTTATTAATTTGCGCTCTTGCATATTCGTTCTAAACCCTTGAACCAGTATTGCTACATTGTGCAAATTGCTACACTATAAAAATCTCTTGAGTAATATACCAACGGTTTTGCTGCCTCCCCAAGACCGACCTCCTCTACGCGGCCAATAACTATATAATGGTCTCCTGCGGAGATTGCGCTATCTAACGTACACTCAACAAACGCTACTGCGTTTTTCAAACGAAGTGCTTTTGGCTCTCCGGCGTTATGATTTTCCATAAATTTTGCGTTTCCTTTTCTCGATGCAAACTCTGCAACATCAGTTTGAGAGTCCGCAAGAAAATTCACGCCGAATGTAGAGCATTTAATAAAAAACTGTGTTGCATAATTATGCTTTGCAACACAAATCAATATCATCGGCGGATCCATCGAAAGGGAACAGCAGGAAGTCATCGTAACTCCCCAAGGACGCCCCTCTATAAACGTTGTAGCTACGGCCACTCCGCCCGCTAATCGGCTCATCGCTTCCCGAAATTCTATTTTCAAATGTTCGTTCATTGAGCACCTCTATTTTATTTATACTCTGTTAATAAATAAGAGCCCCATCCATCCCTATTTCTGTAGTCAAGGGATAAAACTTTGTTATCGGTTCATTTTTAAGACGACCAACGTGTGCAACCCATTCCTGATATGCTTGGCGTAGTGCAGTTATTGCATTTTCGGCCCAGTCTATTCTTAGATCGACACTTACGGGCCACATGGGATTACGTTTATTAGTATCCAGTAATAGAGTTGCAGAATGCGGGCCTCCCAACTCTCCTCCTGCTAATTGTCCTGCCTCGATCGCCCCCATCAAACGTTGGGCTAAAGATATATTTTTAGATCTGCTGAAGGCTTCCCCAATCGCGTCAACTACCTGTTTACCTATAACTAAATTTCCACATGCAACGAAGTCATTTCCAATTACGTGCCCCTTCCAGTCTCGTGTCGACGTGCCAGTAAATGCTGCGCCCTCTCCATTCCAATTGAGCGCACCAACCTGTCTATATTCACGATTACTGTCACACCGCAGCGAGGCTTCCAACGCATCCTTTGGTGGAATACCTTTTTCCATCAACTGTAAAATATGATGACCATGAAAAGAATTAGTTCTGGCCTGCGTGATTACAGCCCCCACGGTTGAGGAGAGAAATGGGCAATGGCCTCCATGAGAAATGCTTGCACTGACAGTGCAGATGCCAATTTGATTAGATTCTTTACATAGACCCACAATAGAAAAAGTCATTCCTCTGTTCCTTTAGGTATATTCACTAAATCGTTTTCAGCTAAAAGTGCAGTAAGTATCGCGCCGCGTTCTGAAAAACTATGTAGCGGTACCACCTCTCTTTTACTGCAGATGTCAATTCCAACGGGCCCGAGCCCATCTAGCGTAGGAACTCCTAATGCGGCCGCAAAACTTCCATCCGATCCCCCAGGCGTACTCATTTCACCAAAATTTGATACCTTCAAATGATCAGCAACAACCTTGGCGCGGCGAAACAATTCTTGCACCCCCTTGGAGCGCGGAAAAATTGGCCGTGTAATTCCTCCTCGCCAAGCCGTTTTCGTCCCTGAAACATAAGTTTTTGCCGAAATTTCCTGTACTTTCCGACATACTTCCTCCAATAACTCCATGGTATGAGCTCGGACGTCTACATGCATAACTGCTGACTCCGGCACCACTTGTTTTGCCACTCCACCTTTTGCAACACCAACCGACACTCGACAGCTGAAATCCGAAGCAGTGAGGTTTTCATAAGCGATGATCTTATGGGCCATCTCCACTACAGCGCTGGCCCCGAAGTCATAGCCAGCATGTGCCGTCACCCCAGCGATATCAACAATGTATGTAGCAAGTCCTCGGCGACTAGTAACTAAATACCCATTTTTTCGTGCTGGTTCCAAACATAATGCACAATCAACTGATCTCACCTCCCGCTCGATCAATGCTCGGCTGGAGGGACTACCAACTTCTTCGTCTGAGATCAGCAGAAACTTCACATGTTCAGGGCCTTTGATGTTCAAAGCATCTATAGCGTCGAGCGCAGCCAGCCCCATAACGTTGGGGCCTTTCATGTCGCCCGACCCCGGCCCAGTAACCATGCCTTCCTTTATCGAGAATGGCCAGTCCTTCACTGTTCCTTTAGGCCACACCGTATCGCAATGGCCAATCAATACAACGGTGCCCTTGTTGCCGTCAGGCCGATGGCGTTCCGCGATCAAATGAGGTGCGAATTGTGGATCGGTTTGCTCCGCTCTCACATCAAAGCCTCGTTTCTTCAATTCTTCGGCGAACACACTTCCGACAGCTTTGACCCCTTCAACGTCATAACTTCCACTGTCAATGTTGACTACTTTTTCCCAAATCTGTAGGTAGTCTTCTAAATTTTTTTCAAAAAATTCCTTTGCTTTTTCGCCAACCTTAATCAACTTCATAAATACCTCCAATTTATTAAATTTAGCTTATAGATCGAATATTTATAATTACATCAGCCCAAAATCCGATCTAGCTCATCTGCACGCTCCAATATTCGCTTTGCACGAGCTATTGAGGTTGACTGATCATATGATCTAAATAATGTTGCAGCCTGAACGTGCGGAGGACTTTCCGCAAACATTTGATAGACTGCTTTTTGGCCAGCATAAGATGAAGAAGTTAGATCGGCTACTAGATTAAGTACGCGTAACCGATCCTCAGCTTCGACGCTCCCGACTCGAAAATATTTTTTAACTACTCCACCAGTTTCAGAGCTTTCTAAACTTGCACGGTCGGGAACGAGAACAGCGCTTCCCCCCGCTAAGTCTCTCAAGGTATGTATTGCGTGATGATAATTTAGTGCTGCATACATGCGCCCAGCATAAATCTGTGTTTGACCTGGATACATGACACCGTTTTTTCCGACGTAGCAATCTGCTTCTGCACTGATGACATGACCATATATTGTTTGGCGATAAAGCATCAGCTGCGACAACTTCTCTTGAATGCTGGGAATATTTGACAGTTTTGAATGGCCGGTAACCATCAATGCTGCGCCAACAAGCAAATCAGCTTTTGAGAGAGCTCTAATTAAATAACTGTACGCGCCAAATCGGTGCAGATGGGCCCGCAATTCTTGGGCAACCACGGGATTTCGAGAGAAAAATACATCTTGCCAAGGAACAAATACGTTATCCATGACAATCAGTGTGTCAATCTCATCAGCATGATAAGTTAACGGCCGGTCGAACGATGTTGTTCCAGAGGCCATCGACCTGCGACAGATATGAGTAATGTTTGGATGATTTAACGGAACAACGCATGCCACTGCGAAATCTTTATTTTTGTCACCCCAACTGCCTACCGTGGGTTTGACAAACGCAACGTTAGCGTACGATGCTCCCGTTTCAAATTTTGCACCTCGGATCACAATTCCATCATCATTCTCTTCAACTACCCGAACATGCATATCCAAGTCGTCCTGCTCAAAGGGTTGTTTACTTCTGTCGCCCTTTGGGTCTGTATTGGCGCTGGTCATAAACTCTTGAGTGCTCTGCAGTCGTCCTAACCAATGATCGACGGCGGCGGCGTAACGAGCATCATGTTGCTGCAGTATGTCTTTATTGTCATGAAGCGTGAATAAGGCCGACGCAGTTTCATCTCCAAACCTATCCAGAGTCCCTCCGATTTCACTTAAAGCAGCTAGAGTTCCCAACCTCACATGCTCCAAGTCTTCTCTAGTCTCCGGGAATTTATGAAATCGACTGACACGTTCTCCATTCGATGTTGTGGTTAGGTGCTGACCTATTTCGGCATCAAAATGCATATCGTATAGACGTGCGATATTTTCAACCATCGAACGAAAAGCAGGGTGTGTCGTTACGTCAGACACCCTTTCTCCCGAAATATAAACATTCCGCCCGTCCCTAAGACTCTCTTTGTACTGTTCACCGGTTTTCAAACCCATCTCCAGCCTCCTTTGCTAGCGTGTTATACATTATTGTATACAAGATAGTATTTCATGTCAATTTCCTTTTGATTTTTAAAGTTTCCAAGAATTATTCGGCTGAATGCCAACAGAGAAACAGGATTGTTACGACGCAAAGCTCGAATAAGCGACGTAACAAAGATGTGACCTTGTTCCGGTTTCACGTACAGCAGGAATTGCTTGAATTCTTACTGTACGCAGAGCGATGATGAAAGAGAAAAATATCGGCAAGAGGGAGTACACCGAGGAGTTCAAGGTTGAAGCGGTTCGCTTGCTGGAGTCCGTTGGTGTTAATGAAGCAGCCCGAAGACTGGGTGTGCCTACGGCCACGGTGGGCAACTGGGCTCGTCAGGCGCGCAAGGAAGAGTCTGTGACGTCGATGCTCTACCTGGCCTGTCTAAACGCCTCGTCTCAGAGCTGGAGGCCGAGAACAGCCGACTGAGAAAGGAGCTGGCAGAGGCCAAATTGGATGTTGAAATTTTAAAAAAAAGCGACGCCATACTTCGCCAAGGCTTCGCGATGAAGTATGCCTGGATCGAACAAAACCGCGGCCATTACGCAGTTAGCAGTTTGTGTCGCCTTTTGTCGGTATCTCGTTCCGGTTACTGCCAATGGCGAACGCGGCCCCGGAGTTCTCGAGCTAGAGAAAACGCGTCGCTCGATGCTCGAATCGCAGTGATTCATCTTGAGAGCAAAGGCAGCTGTGGCAGGCCCAGAATCATACAGGCGCTGCGCCAGCAAGGCTTGCGTTTTGGCAGCGAGCGGGTACGCCGCAGTCTGTTGCGCCAGGGTTTGAATCCGGTCTACAGACGCCCTTACCGGGTCACAACCGATTCGGACCACAAACTGCCGCTTGCTCAAAATGTGCTCTAAAGACGCGTCGATGGCTGGCATCCGAATCAGGCGTGGGTAGCGGACATTACGTATGTGGCCACCGGTCAGGGATGGCTGTATTTGGCCGCTGTACTTGATCTTGCCACTCGTCGGATAGTCGGCTGGTCGATGTCTGAGAGGATTGATGCCGCGCTTGTCTGCTAAGCCCTGAAGTCTGCCCATTGGCAACGAAAGCCGGCAAAGGGCCTGATCCTGCACACGGATCGCGGCAGTCAGTATGCCAGCCATATGCATCAGAAGCTGGTATCGCAGTATGGCTTCGTGATGTCTATGAGCCGCAAGGCCAATGCTTGGGATAATGCGCCAATGGCTAGTTTCTTTAAAACGTTGAAAGTGGAGAGGCTTTATCGGGTCCATTATCGTGATCGCCAGCAAGCTCGGCTCGATATCGTGGATTGGATAGAAGGCTTTTATAACCGACGACGCCTGCATTCCTCGAACGGGTTTCAGGCCCCAGTTACTGCTGAAGCCATGTTGAAAGCAGCATAACTTGGTATACGTGGAAGCGAGGCAGGGTCATTCCCCCTCGACCTCAATTTGTCGCGCAGAATCAACTGCCACCAATTTGGCGTGTCTACGGGCAGCGGGCCAGCTTCCAACGTATAATCCCAGGCCGCACCCAATTCGCGCCGAAGAATTCCCGCCTGGACAGGCTTGTCGACGAAGCTTTGGATCACACCGAACGCGATCGACCGAGTAACCTCAACGACATCCATTTCTGCTACACCGCCGAGCACCGTGTCGAACGTGCGTCGAATCTCTTTCGCACCTTTCGGCGCCCGGTTGGGGTCGATATGGCCATCCAGGTAACAATTGCAGACTTGGCGAGCCGCCCGCACGCCCGCCCCCTTGCGTTGCTTGGCCGCTTGTTTCTGCACGGCCACTTCGGCTTGTTCGGTACGTGCCTCCATCGCGGGATCCTCACCAGCATCAGGTTGCGTACGTAAGGACTCCCAAGCGACAATAGCAGCAGGAAGAGACATGATAGGCCAATGCCCGATCTTGATTTGACGCATCCGGCCATCCGTCGGGCTTTTATATTTGTACGCCCAGGTGCGCCTGGTTTCGAAAGCTAACAACCGGAGCCCCGGGGCCATCAATGTTAATGTGTTGTTTTGGCTGCAGCAGTTTGGCTGCTATCGCGTCGAATTGCATCCCAGTCCCGGTGTAGGTTTACAAAACCTGCTGAAAAAACCTACGCCAGAATCACCAGTGTAGATAGATTTAGATAGACGTAGATAGCATAACGAATGCAAAACACCGAGCCATTAAAATCCGAGCAGAGTCAGCAAACAAGGGGCATAGTGCCCGAAAGGCCTGCATTTCCAAAGGTTGATGTGTCAGCACACACTCCCATGGTGGAGGAGGAGCAGTTGCTGTCGGGGACAGAAAGGCGAAATTATCTTTTATAATCAATTAGTTAATAAAACTACGCCTTACTTGTCTCTGGCTTGATATGGGCATCGATTGGCATGATTTAGCGACTGAATTGTCCCAAATTTGTCCCAAGAATTTGGTCATCAACGTGGAGCATATTCAAGGGTATGCAGGCATACTTTGCAGCGCTTCGCTGAGGTACGCTGTATTGCCCTGCCGTATGGAATGCCTGCTTCTCATATCCGTCGCATAGTGGAGAATTATTGAACGGAAAAATCCGATGCTAATTACAGCCAGCCTGGTCGATTTCCCCAATCTATCGGGAAGCCTATTTCTGCCAAATGCACCTCTGGGTATTTGGCAAACAGGGCTTTCAACTGTTCTGACCATTCCAGCGGTAGGCCTATTTGTCGCAATAGGTAATTGATAACCGTTGCCACGGCATAGAACGATTTTGAATCGGAAAACCGAATGTCTGCCTTACGATAATCTCTGGGAGCAACGCCAAGCGTCACGCGAAGCAGTTGCCCGCTATGAGCCACCATGTTCCGTACAACTGTCAGAGTATGAATCCACGATTCAAATACTTCAGTCGCATCCACATTGAAGCGCCGACTGATTGCTTTGCGATCATCGGGATTCTTCAGCAACTGATAGGTTCTGGACCAAAGCCCAAAGGTTACGCACTCGCATACTGACCAACTGGGCGGAAGATGCGGTTCGCTGTACCGCGAGAAATAATGCTTCACAAATGTCTTGTCGCGGGCTCGATCTACCTCGGCCTCGATCTTCGCCACAAGCTCAGCTGCGCCCTGCCGCCGCCCTTGCCTGAACAAGTTACCATCCAGGAACCAATGCGGAGAATGCTTCAGACTCAGATGGTTTGCCATCACGACCCGCACCGCAATTTCCAGGCGCTCGACGGCAGCCATGGTCAGGGCTCGCAGCTCTCTATCAAACTCGCAGCGGCTGACAATCTGTTCGAACCGATATCCAGCGGGAAAGTTTTTCGTGACTGGATCGACCAGATGATGCCAGTACCCTTTGAGACGATATCCGCCCACGAAACGCATGTAATTACGCGCTTGCCCACGCTTAAAATCATCCACGACCAACCCCTGCCGCTCCAGCTTCTGGAGAAGCTGCTCCGGCGAGGACGCTGGTTTGCTAAATGGAATGCGATTTATTGCCATGGGCGTAATATGGGCGCAAAAAACCCGCCTTTTGCACGTCTGCGTTAGCAGAACCCTACCCGAAGATAGGACGTGTGGCGGGTGTGTTGAGACTATTCTAACCCAACCAGCCCTCCTCACGCAAACGCCGGAAAGGCCGACAGAAACTGGGGCCAAGCCGTTCGCGGCAATGCCTCTGATGCAAACACAACACGACGTCCTCCGCCCTTCGTGAACCCCCGGTCCCCGCCATGAACGCTTCCAGCATGTGTGGAATCAGTGTCACGGCATCGACCGATTCCCCATAGGTTTGTGCGTGCAGCTCTGCGTAGCGGTCTAGATCGGCCTTCAGGCCAGTCAGACACGGGAAGGTTAACTTAACAGTTTCGGTCTTCGGCAGCGGCCCAAGCCGCTGTTTTTTTAGTCGCGCTCATTGTGAACACCCCCTTGTTGAAGAAAAGCGGTTGGTAAGGCCTCAGCACCAGATCACGGTTGACGATGATGTGCACTGGCAACCCTGAGCGGGTGGTCAACGTAGGTTGGATGTTCATGTTGCGAGCCGCTGCTATCGCTCTAGTTTCTGTGGGCGATGTCTGCCTTGCAGCGAGCTCAGTCATGGACGGGCTGACCGCATTTGGACTTAAAACGGTCACCCAAGCAGTTGCGAAGGACTACATCACTGGCACCTCCACGCATTGGAGCTTAACGTCAAGGTCGAGCTTGCTCCGTTGGCGAAGTCAGGTCTGCAATAGCAGTGCCGCTGACTTATGCTACATGTGCCCGCGCACGCTCGTCACTTTTCTACCTCACTCGATCACATCCGATGCAGCAAACCGGCCTATGCCTCGGCCAAACTGACGGGGATCTTGAGGTAGCGCACGCCGTTGGATTCAGACTCCGGCAAGCGGCCCGCACGGATGTTGACCTGAATGGAAGGCAGCAGCAGCGTGGGAGCCGGAAGTGTGGCATCGCGAGACTGGCGCATCTCGGTGAATGCCTCGGCGCCCACGCCATCGCGCACATGCACATTGCTCTGGCACTGCTCGGCAACGGTCGATTCCCACGCATACTCGGTGCGCCCCGGAGCCTTGTAGTCGTGGCACATGAACAGACGCGTTTTTGGCGGCAACGCCAGAAGCCGACGAATCGACAGGTACAGCATATATGCGCTACCGCCTGGAAAGTCAGCGCGAGCCGTGCCGTAATCAGGCATGAACAAGGTGTCCCCCACGAACACAGCGTCACCGATACGGTACGACACGCAGGCGGGCGTATGGCCTGGCGTATGCATAACCTCTACGGTCAGCGCACCGATGTGGAAGGTTTCGCCATCGCGAAACAGCCGGTCGAACTCGCTGCCGTCGCAGAAAACATCGTCCAGGTTAAACACTGGACGGAAAATCCGCTGTACGTCGCGAATATGCTCACCGATAGCGACAGGCGCACCTGTACGAGTTTTGAGGTAAGGCGCTGCGCTCAGGTGATCCGCATGCGCATGGGTTTCAAGAATCCATGCAATCTGCAGTTCACGCGCATGGACGGCGGCCAGCATGCGATCAGCAGAGGTGGTGGAAGCCTTGCCGCTGCGGTGGTCGTAATCCAGCACCGGATCAATGATGGCGGCTTGGCGGGTGGATGGGTCAGAAACTAGATAGCTCACCGTATTGGTGGCTTCATCGAAGAAGGACTGAATGTCAGCGGCAGGAAACATAACTTGTCCATCCAGGGGTACGGAGTCTTGAATATATATTAGTTTATGCTAAATTAGAAAAATACGAAATAAATTGTGATTGTGACTATGAAAGACAAGCAGTTCCTACAAGACGGAGCGAAGCAGGCGGCTGCCATGTTACGAACCGTCGGCAATGAGCACCGCCTGTTGACCCTCTGTTTACTGATCGAGCATGGGGAAATGACGGTAGGTGCGCTGCATGAATACGTACCCTTGAGCCAATCCGCGCTGTCCCAGCATCTGGCCAAGATGCGCGAAGAGGGCCTAGTGACGTTCCGCCGAGAGGCACAAACGCTGCATTATCGGATCGACAACCCAAACGTGGCCACCCTCATTGCCACACTCAAGGCTATTTTCTGCCCCTGAACCCGACTGTCCGGAGTCAATTTTCATGTCTTTAAAGCCTATTTCCCCCCAAGCAGCCCGAGACCTTATGAATCACGGCGCAATCCTGATCGACATCCGTGCAGCGAACGAATATGCTCGCGAGCACATCGCCGCCGCACGCCACGTCCCCATGGAAGATCTGAAAAGCTCAGCACCGCTCGACGCCACGGCGGGCCTCATCTTTCACTGCCGTTCCGGCAATCGCACACGTATCAATGCTCAGACACTCAGCGCATGTGCGGCCTGCGAGGCTTATGTACTGGACGGGGGACTCGATGCCTGGAAGAAGGCCGGGCTGCCCGTGGTGACAGATACTTCCCAGCCGATGGAGTTGCAGCGCCAGGTGCAGATTACGGCAGGCTCGCTGGTCCTGTTGGGCGCTGTGCTGGGCGCCACAGTCTCGCCCTGGTTTCATGCGCTGTCGGCAACCATCGGCGCTGGCCTGGTGTTTGCTGGTGTATCTGGATTCTGCGGGATGGCCCGCCTGTTGATGCGTATGCCATGGAATCGTAAGGCTGTGGCCGGCTAGGCTAGATACGTCTGCCTCCAGGCATCTTATCACCACGCTCCTGGCTTTCCGACGTTTCTATGTGACTGGCGCACTGCACTCGCAAAAGGCATCAAATCAGCCATTTTTCTCCCTGCTGCTCCATTCGCCACCTCTTCTAAACCCACGATCTCCCGCTATGAACGCCTCCAGCATGTGCGGGATCAACGTCACTGTACTCACGGTTTTCCCGTAAGTCTGCGTGTGTAACGCTGCATAGCGGTCGAGATCGGCTTTCAGGCTGGCCGGACATACGAAGGTTACCTTGACAGTTTCAGTCTTGGGAAGCGGTCCCAGCCGCAGTTTTCGGGTGGTGGTCATTGTGTGACGCTCCCTTGTTGAAGAAAAGCGGCTGGTACGGTCGCAGCACCAGGTCGCGGTTGACGATGATGCGCACCGGCATTCCTGCACGGATAGTCAGTGTCGGCTGGATGTTCATGTTGCGCCGGGTCATCTCTTGGCCGACCTGATTGATGTTGTCCTGGGCGCTGTCGCGTCCGGCGATGATGACGCGGTTGCCGTCCTGCCGGTTTTCCGGCGCGGCCAACTCGGCTCCGACGCCCAAGAGCGTCGTCAGCACGGCACCGCCTATGATGCGATTCCAATGCCAGTCCACATCGTCTTCCAGGCCGGCGAACCCGGTCGGGTCGGCACCAACTAGGTTATCCAGCGTCAATGAGGCCGTATCAGGCAGGATGACCCGATGCCATACGACCTGCACCCGGCTTTGCCCATAGCTGACTTGGCTGTTGTAGCGCCCCAGGATGCGCGAACCTTGGGGAATCAACAGGTGCTTGCCGGTCGCGGAATCATAGACGGGTTCAGTCACGGTGCCGATCACATCCCCCGGAAGGTCAGACTTGATGCCCGTAACCAGCGCAGCGGCGATTACAGTCCCCGCCATAACCTGATACGGCGAGGCCGGCATTTGCAAATCCCCAGAATTACGGGTTTGCGTAGAACCGGATTGCAGGAAGGCTTCTTTCTGGTCTTGCCGGTTCTGTGCCGCAGTGGGATCGGTAGGTTGCGCCTCCGTCGAGGCTGGCCCTGCGGCCAACGGGTCGAACGCAGCTAAGGAATCATCCATTCCGGGCGCGACAGGCATCGCCTGCGCAGCCGTTACCGTGGGCTGGCCGGTGCGGAAGAATACAGGTGAAGCGGCTGCTGCTTCTGCTTCCTTACGCCGCGCTTCGCGTTCGGCAGCTTGCGCGTCAACCCCCGGCGGCGCATAGGTGGCAACCGCCGGCTGCTGACTATTCACGATGGCCGGCCCCAGATCGCCCGGCAGGGGCGGCCCGAGCTCCGGCACATCGGACGGCACGTCCGGGGCCGACAGCATGGAATAGTCAGCGGGCAAGATGTCCAACCCTTCCGACTTGGACACCCGGTCGACGTTGTACAGCTCGGTGTGCTCGCCCGCGCCGCGCCGCTGCGGTTGCAGTGACCAGATGGTGGCACCCAAGGCCGCCGCCGACAGCCCTGCCACCAGGAGGGCGAGCATGCGACGGTTTAGTCGCGTGACGGGCCGTGGCCGTGCGCGCAGCGCCACGGTTTCGGGGGCCACCTTATCCGTCGCCTGTGGCGTGGCTTGTTCGGATCTGTGTTCCTCGCTCATACTCAGTTCCTCCGCGCCACGCCATCGGTACGCTCTATGCGCACCACGTCGCCTCGATCACCACCCAGGCGCAGTTCGGCTGCGCCAAAGAGTCGATCCACGATGTAGTACGGCGAACGGAAGCGATAGTTGACCAGTTGACCGTCGCCCTCAGCACCGATCACAAAGAGCGGTGGCAGCTCCCCTTGAGCAATCCCTGCAGGAAACTGGATATAGACCTTCTGTCCGTCATCAAAGGCGCGCAGCGGCTTCCAGGGCGGATTGCTGCCGCTGACTGCATACCGAAAGCGCAGGCTCTCCAGCGCCAGCCCGGTATCGACGGACGCGCCAGCCTGCGCGGCCCGGTTCTGGCGGTGCAAGGCTAGCATCCGATCCTTCGGGTACTCCCAAGACACCGACGCCATCCATGTCTTTTCGGTGGACGTCAGTTCCAGCAGATAGGTTCGGCGATTGGTGGTAATGACGAGGTTCGTTTTCAGGCCTGAGCGGATAGGCTTGACCAGCACATTCACGCGCAAGTCCGCGCCGCTGCCGCTGGACGTGTCGCCCACGATCCAGCGCACGGTGTCGCCGGCTGCCACCGTCACCAGCTCCTCGCCGGGCTGCAGCGCAATCACCGTTACGCGGCCCACGCCGGTATAGACCTGATAAAGCGCCCCATCGCTATAGGGCCAGACCTGAATGGCATTGACATAACCTTCGCGTGTGGGCGCAATCCGCGCTTCGGCATTGGCGCGGGACACCCGGACGGTTTCATCGGTGGGTTCGGGCGTGGACTTGCCCGCATCCGTGTCCGGCAAGGGTTTCAGTTGCGCCGGCAGCGCCAGCGGTTCGGGCACGGCAATCACTTCGACCGGGCTGGGTGGTTCGGGCAGCAGCTCGGCGGCTACCGGCTCATCGAGCGAAATGGCTGGTGGTGGCTTGCCGTGCGTAGCGCACCCAGCGAGGATGATCAGGGTTAAGGGGGCAACCCACATGCGGACAACATTAATCATGGCTGTGCTCCTTCCGACACGTTCAAATCTCGACTCCAGGACAATCCATGGACATACAGGCCCAAGGAATTCTTTCTCAGTTCGCCCTCTGTTTTCGGCGCCTTATGGACAAGCGTGATGACGGCAGACCAGCGCTGCGTGGACGCAAGAGCGCCGTTGGCGTAGTGCCGTTCAATCCAGCGAATGTTGAAGGTCATGTCGCTGGCTCGAACCACGCTATAGACCTCCACAGTTGTGGACTCCTTACCCACTTTTGCGAAAGGACTGTTCTGCCGTGCATATTCGTTCAGCACGGCGGCACCGCGATCCGTCGTGTAGCGGTAGGCCTCAAGCCAGCTTTCCCTCACGACCACGGGGTCAATAGAAAGCGAGCGAACAAGCTTGATGAAGCGTTCAAGATGCGTAACGATCTCAGCCTCCTTCGGGCTGTAGGGTTCTGTAGCTTTGCCGACCGCCCGCGTATTCCCCAGGCTATCGACCTCCACTACATAGGGAACGATCGTGGACTGCATCGAGCGCCACACCAGGCCACCGGCCATGAATAGCGCGAGCAGCAGGCAGCCGAAGGCCATAAGCCGCCAGTTTTTGGCCTGTACGCGAGCCGAACCGATCCGGTCATCCCAGACCTGGGCGGCGGATTGATATGGGGTTGCAGGTTGCGGTGTCTCGGCATAGCGCACCTGCGGTCGTTTGAAACGCATGGTTGTTCTCCTTATGAATCGGCATCACGAAGGCTCGGACCTTGGCCCGTGCCGCCGCCATCCCCACCGCGTAGAGCATGGGCGGCAGTCGTGGCGGCTTGCGTCAGTTGTTGTCTGCGGTGCAGGCGCTTGGCCCAGGCCGGTTGTGCGGTGCCGGCTGGTTCAGATGACGCAACACCGGACGCACCTATCCCGGCGCCAGAAGCGGAAGTCACCCCCGCCGCTCCTTTAAGGCCGCTACCCGCTGTAGGACCTGTCTGAGAGGCCGACCGGATGCTGCCCACACTTGAACCGATGGAGCGCGCTGCGCCGGATGTCATGCGGACGGCACCCGGGACCATGCGCGCGCCTGCCGCCACCGCACCACCCACCCCTGTGGCGGCCGCACCGATGGCAACCGCAGTCCCGACAGCACCCACGGCGGCACCGGCCATGGAGCCCGCGCCCAACTGCGGCCCGCCGGAGACAAGCCCCGTAGCGATGCCCGGCCCGAATATTCCTAGCGCCAGCAAAGAGAGCGAGGCCAGCATGATGACCAGCGCATAGTCGATGGACGGCTCATCGGGATGCACCTGGAACTCGGCAAACAAGCCGCTGCCAATGCCGACGATCACGGCCAGCACCAGCACCTTTACCCCTGAAGACACCACATTGCCCAGTACCTTCTCAGCAAGGAACGAGGTTTTGTTCCAGAGGGCAAACGGCACCAGCACAAAGCCGGCAAGCGTGGTCAGCTTAAACTCGATCAACGTCACAAAAAGCTGGATGGCGAGCACGAAGAAGCTCAGCACCACCACCATCCAGGCCAGGAACAGCACCACGATGGGGTCGATGTTGGCGAATACTTGGGGAAAGCCCGCCATGTCGCCGATTTGCTCCAGAATCGGCGCGGCGGCATCAATGCCGGTCTTGGCCAGCCGCCCTGGCTGCAGAAAGTTACCCATGCTCAACGACGAGCCCGAGGCCATCAGCCCCAATCCCGCGAACGAGCGGAACAGGATCCCAGCCAGCGCGTTGAAATTGCCGATAATGTAGGCAAAGGCGCCGACGTAAAGCACCTTGCGCAGCAGCTTGGCGATCACGTCATCGCCCTGGCCGCTGGCGTGACCCATTGCCCAATACAGGCCGGCCAGCGTCATGTCGATGACAACTAGGGTGGCGGTGAGAAACGCCACGTCGCCTTGCAGCAGCCCGAACCCCGAGTCGATGTACTGCGCAAAGGTAGCGAGAAAACGGTCGATCACCGCCACGTCGTTCATGGCTCAAGCGCTCCGGTCAGTTGCCGTAGAAGGTCACGGCCTGTGGCGTGTATGGCGTGCCGCTGCCCTGGAAGCGCCGCCGTACTTCACGGGCGCGCTCGGTCACGGCGGCTTGCTGGGCCAGCTCCAAGGCGGCAGCCCGATCCTGGGTAATCTGAAGCTGCTGCGCCTGAATGCTCTGTTTGGCCTGTAAAGCCAGAAGCTGGTTGGTCGCCTGCATGGCCTGCAACGCGCCTTGCGCCGACTGGCTTTGGTTCACCAGATCTGCCAGCGCGCTTTCATCGTCGCGCAGGTTCTGCGAGGCTTGCGCCTGCACCCGCATGGCCGTGTACAAGCCATTAAGCGTGTTCTGCCAGCGCGCCCGCGCATCCTGAGCCATACTGTCGCCGCTGACAGTTGCGGCGTACTGGTCGGGATACAGGCGGGCGAATTCCTGATCCATGTGCGCCACCTCGTAACTGAGCCCCTGCGCCTGGCCGATCAAACGGTCGGTGGCGGCCAGCGCGGTACGCAGACGGTTCACGACGTTGAAATCCAGGCTCGCCAGATTACGTGCCTGATTCATCAACATCTGCGCCTCGTTCTGAAGCTGGCTAATCTGGTTATTGATCTGCTCCAACGTGCGGACGGCAGTCAGCGTATTTTGCGTATAGTTGGACGGATCAAAGACCGTTTTCCAGGCCCAGGCGGGCGAAACAGCGAGTAACGACATCGAAAGCACGACGGCAAGCGATACGGATAGCGCGCGGGTTTTCATGGCAGGTTCTCCAGGGATGAAGGGGAAAGCTCGGGAACGGGCGAGAGACCGGGAAAATCGGGCAGCAGATCGGCAGCCCAGCCCAGACCGCGATGGCGCAGCCAAGCGCCCGCAAAGCCGGGGACCCCAGCGTCTAGCAGGATTCGGTCGATGTCGCGCTGGTCTTGCGGGGTGGACACCCCCGCAAAGGCCAGCGTCGCCGGTCCCAGGTCAAGGTCGAACAGACGATTGCCCAGACGCGATTGGTAGTAGTAGTCGCGCTTGGGTTGGGCGGTGGCGACAATCTCGATCTGTCGGCTATTCAGGCCAAAGCCTTCGTAGATCGTGCGAATCTGCGGTTCGGTCGCCTGTGGATTGGGCAGGAAGATGCGGCTGGAGCAGCTTTCGATGATGGCTGGCGCGATGCTCGAATCCTTGATATCAGCCAAGCTTTGCGTGGCAAAGATGACGCTGACATTCTTTTTGCGCAGGGTCTTCAACCACTGCCGGATACGAGCGGCAAAGGACGGTTCATCGAGAAACAACCATGCTTCATCTAGAATCAGGAGGGTGGGAGCACCATCGAAGCGTTCATCAAACCTGGCAAACAGATAGCGCAGCACCGCCTGCACGGCGGCCGGACTGTGCATCAATTCTTCCATCTCGAAGCCCTGCACGTCGGCCATGCCCAGCCGGTCATGGTCGGCATCCAGCAGCTTGCCGTGTGAGCCGCCCAGGACATAGGGCGCAAGCGCTTGGCGCAATGTGTTCGATTGCAGCAGCACGGAAAAACCCGTCAACGTGCGCTGCTCCACCGGCGCACCTGCGAGGCTCCCCAGCGCCGACCAGATGGCGACTTTATCGTCGGGGCTGACGGCCATGCCTTCGTGCAGCAAGCGACCTTCGATCCATTCTGCGGCCCAAGTGCGGTAGCCGTCGTGGTCAATGCGCGCCAACGGCTGAAAGGCAATCTCACCATCATTGCCAAGGTCATAGTGCTCCCCGCCCAGGCCCAAGATGGTGGCGCGCATTGAACGGCCCATGTCGAAGGCGAAAATACGTGAACCGCGATAGCGGCGAAACTGCTTGGCCAGGACGGCCAGCAGCACCGACTTGCCCATGCCGGTCGGTCCTGCGACCAGGGTGTGGCCCACGTCGCCGATATGCGTCACCAGCCGGAATGGTGTGGCGCCTTCGGTGCGCGTGATAATCAGCGGGGGGCCGTCCAGATGGTTGTTTTTCTCCGGTCCAGCCCACACTGCTGATACCGGCATCATGTGCGCCAGATTCAATGTAGACACAATCGGTTGCCGTACATTTGCGTAGGCGTTGCCGGGGATGGACGAGAGCCAGGCATCCACAGCATTCAGCGTCTCAGGAATCGTCACAAAACCCCGGCCCTGGATGACGCGTTCAATCATGCGCAGCTTTTCATCGGCCGCAGCGGGTTCGGCATCCAGCATCGTCACGGTAGTGGTGACGTAGCCAAAGGCGACTTGATCACTGCCCAACTCCTGCAAGGCAGCATCTGCATCGGCGGCCTTGTTGCTGGCATCGGTATCGACCAGAGGCGACTCCTGCTGGAAAATCGTTTCCCGCAGCAGCGCCACGACATTTTTGCGCTTGGCGAACCACTGACGACGTAGGCGGCGCAGCTCCTTTTCCGCCTCGGCTTTGTCCATACAGATGAAGCGCGTACTCCAGCGATAGGCAAAACCAAGCCGGTTAAGGTCATCCAAAATGCCCGGCCAGGTGGACGTCGGGAAGCCCCGCACCGATACCACGCGCAGATGTGCGTCGCCCAGTGTCGGTGCCAGCCCACCCACCAGTGCGCAATCGCTCAGCAGCGCATCCAGATGGAACGGCACTTCCGGCACACCGATGCCGTAACGCCGTGTCGAGATGGTGGAATGCAGGTACGCGAGCGTCTGGCTGTCATCCAGCCAGCCGATTTCTGGCATCACGCTATCAAGTAGATCAAAGACGCGATCCGTTTCCGCTACGAATGCGGCCAGCCGCTCACGCCAGTCCACGCCTTCGGCGGGACGGTTCTCATAGAGCAGCCCCGCTGCGCGGGCGCGAGACTCCTCGGGTGGGAGGAACACGAACGTCAAGTAATAGGCACTCTCGAAGTGATTCCCAGCCTCTTCGAAGGCGGCGCGGCGCTCCTGATCGACCAGCCAGGACAGGGCTTCAGGAAAGTCCGAATGGGGGTAGCCCGCCGCCGGGCGGCGCTCTGCCTCAATGAAAAGCGCCCAGCCCGACCCCAGGCGCCGTAGTGCATTGTTCAAGCGCGCCGTCGTGGCGATCAGCTCGCTTTGGGTCGCGCTATCCAGATCAGGTCCGCGAAAACGAGTCGTGCGCTGAAAGGAACCATCCTTATTCAGCACGATGCCCGGCGCAACCAATCCGGCCCAGGGCAGCCAGTCTGCCAGCAAGGCGGGACGCTGGCGATATTCGGCAAGGTTCAGCATGACGGTATCCTCTTATACGTCCAGCAACGATTTGTGCTTAATGTGGCGCGCGAACACCTGCATGAACTGCGGGTCCAGCCGCGCGCCCCAGACCGCCAGAGAGTGGCCGACGATCCACAGCACGACGCCCGGTATCCACAATTGCAGACCCAGCCCCACGGCAGCCGCCAGCGTGCCGTTGGCAATGGCCACGGTGCGCGGTGCGCCGCCCAGCAGGATGGGTTCGGTCAGCGAGCGATGCAGCGGAATTTCAAAGCCGGACGCGAAGCTCGATGCGCCTTTGGTGTCGACACTCATACGACGGCCCCGCCCGAGAACGAAAAGAACGACAGGAAGAACGAAGATGCGGCGAACGCGATGGACAGACCAAAGACAATTTGAATCAGTTTGCGAAAGCCTCCGCTGGTGTCACCAAAGGCGAGCGCCAGCCCCGTGGCGATAATGATGATGACCGCCACAATGCGCGCCACCGGCCCTTGAATGGACTCCAGAATGGATTGCAGCGGCCCTTCCCAGGGCATGGAGGAACCAGCGGCGTGTGCTGCGCCGGCCAGGAGCATCAACATCATGGCCAGCAGCAACCCTTGCGCGGCAGGCCGGACAAGCAGACGCAGGCGGTTCATAGTAGAAAGCGGAATCACGGAAATACGAAATACATCAGCAGGCGTCATGGCAGTTCTCCAACGGAATCAGGGGATGGGAAGATCGCCGCAGCGGGTGCGGCATCGGAAATAGGTGACGGTGCAGAAAGCGGCGTCTCCAGCGCATCCCCCAGGCGATAGCCCGCCGCATCGAAACCCATGACACGGGCAATGCTTTCGACGCGGCGCTTACGGCCCCGTCCGGCGATGTGGATCACGACGTTGACCGCCTCGGCGATGAGCGCACGCGGCGGGTTCACCGCGACTTCCAGAATCAGTTGCTCCAGGCGCAGCAGCGCACCCAAGGCGGAGCCAGCATGGATGGTGGCGATACCGCCGGGATGGCCGGTGCCCCAGACCTTGATGAGATCCAGGGCTTCGCCGCCGCGCACTTCGCCAACCACCACGCGGTCGGGGCGCAGACGCATGGTGGCGCGCACCAGCTCCTGCATCGACACGACCCCGGCGCGGGTGCGCAGTGGCACGTGGTCACGGGCCGCGCATTGCAGTTCAATGGTGTCTTCCAGCACCAGTACGCGGTCGCCCGTGGCGGCGATCTCGGCCAACAAGGCGTTGGCAAGCGTGGTCTTGCCGGTGCTGGTGCCGCCGGCGATCAGGATGTTCTGCCGCTCACGTACCGCAAGCCGCAGAAACCCGGCCTGATCAGCGGTGACGATGCCGTCGGCCACATAGCGATCCAGGCTGAGGATGCTCACCGCCCGCTTGCGTAGCGCAAAAGCCGGGCCGGGTGCGGCGGGCGGCAAGATGCCCTCGAAGCGCTCGCCTGTTTCGGGCAGTTCAGCGCTCAAGAGCGGCTGGCCGCGATGCACTTCCGCGCCAACGTGCGTCGCGACCAGCCGGATGATGCGCTCGCCATCGGCTTCGGACAGCTCGACGCCCAACGGCGTGCGGCCCGTAGAGAGCCGATCCATCCACAGGCTGCGGTCGGGGTTGAGCATGATTTCCACCACGTCCGGGTCTTCCAGCGCGGCGGCGATCAGCGGCCCCATTGCTGTGCGCAGCATCTGGATGCGGCGGTCCAGCGATGTGGACGCGGACGAACGAGGTTCATGCAAGGACTGCGGCGCGATAGTCATGAGACACGCTCCTGCGCTTCGAAATGCGCTGGCGCGTCGTCCATACGTATCGGCTCGGGGTGCAACTCATCCACCACGTCGCGCACCAGGCTGCGACCGCGCAGCAGGTGGCGGCCAAGCTGTTCGACGAATTGCTCAAAGCGCGCCTTGCCCTGCGCACGGGCCGCATCCTGATGGGCTTCGGGCACCGGCGTGCTGACCGTCAGGTAGTAGCGCACGAACAGCGCCAGCGTTTCGATCTGGATATTCTGGTCACGCTCCAAGCGCTCGAACTGGCGTGACAGGCGATCCAGGCGCTTGGCCATCGCCGCTTCGCGCTGGTCGCCGGCATCGGGCGAGAGCCACGAAGCCAAGGCGGCGGCGACGATGGACGATTTGGACACCCCTTTCTTGGCGGCCAGCTCGTCCAGGCGCTTGGCGTGTTCAGGGTGGATGAAGAGATTCAGGCGATATCGGCTCATAACTGGATTCCGTCATCAGGGTCGAGGACAGCCAGCCGCGCCACGCGCTGCATGGCCGGATCAAGCTGGCTGGGAAGAACAGGCGCCAGATCGTCGTCATCGAGCAGCGCCAGGTCGCTGGCGGGGTACTCTGGCTGCGGGCTGTAGGTGGCGGCTTCGTCTAGCTCGGGCCGATGGCGCGGGCCGCCGTCATCGGCCACGCCCGCCATGCCATCGCCACCCGCCGAGGCGGGCGCAACGGGAACAGCCGGAATCGACAGACCGCTCCAATCATCGGGACGGGCCGGCGGTGCATCCGCATAGCGCCCGGCGGCAAGTACCGGCGGCGCCAGCACGCGATGCTTGAAATTGGCATCCAGGTAGTAGCGCAGCTTCTTAGCCTTGATCGGCGCCACGCTGGAAACCATCACCACCGCCTCATCGGGAGGAAGCTGCATGACTTCGCCGGGGGTCAATAGCGGCCGCGCTGTTTCCTGGCGCGACACCATCAGGTGCCCCAACCAGGGTGCGAGCCGGTGGCCCGCATAGTTACGCTGGGCGCGCAGTTCGGTGGCCGTACCCAAAGTTTCGGAAATCCGCTTGGCGGTACGCTCGTCGTTCGTGGCGAAGGTCACGCGCACATGGCAGTTATCCAGAATGGAATGGTTCTGGCCGTAAGCCTTGTCGATCTGGTTGAGCGACTGCGAGATCAGGAAGCTGCGGATGCCGTAACCGGCCATGAAGGCCAGCGCCGTCTCGAAGAAGTCCAGGCGGCCCAGGGCCGGGAACTCATCGAGCATCAGCAGCAGCTTGTGGCGGCGAGCGATGCCGTCGGAACCGTCCAGCGATTCCGTCAGCCGCCGCCCGATCTGATTGAGAATCAGGCGAATCAGCGGCTTGGTGCGGCTGATGTCGGACGGCGGCACCACCAGATAGAGCGACACGGGATGGTCGGCAGCGATCAGGTCGGCAATGCGCCAGTCGCAGCGTGAAGTGACTTCGGCCACCGTGGGGTCGCGGTACAGGCCGAGGAACGACATCGCGGTGGACAGCACGCCCGAGCGTTCGTTATCCGACTTGTTGAGCACTTCACGCGCGGCGGAGGCCACCACCGGATGCGGTCTGCCTTCATCCCCATCCGTGCCCAGGTGCGGGGTCGTCATCATCCGATGCAAGGTCAGCTCGAACGGGCAGGCCGGGTCGGACAGAAAGTTCGCCACGCCGCGTAGCGTCTTGTCTTCGCCCGCATAGAGCACATGCAGGATGGCGCCCACCAGCAGCGCATGACTGGTTTTCTCCCAATGGTTGCGGCGCTCCAGCGCACCTTCGGGATCGACCAAGATGTCCGCGATATTCTGCACATCGCGCACTTCATGCGCGCCGCGCCGTACTTCCAGCAGCGGGTTGTACCCTGCGGATTGGCTATCTGTGGGGTTGAACAACAGGCAGTGCGAGAAGCGCGCGCGCCACCCGGCCGTGATCTGCCAGTTCTCGCCCTTGATGTCGTGAATGACGGCCGACGCCGGCCAGGCGAGTAAGGTGGGCACCACCAGGCCCACGCCTTTGCCCGAGCGCGTGGGCGCGAAGGCCAGCACATGCTCCGGTCCTTCGTGGCGCAGGTACTGCCCCTCGTGCTGACCGAGGAAAACGCCAACGGGTTGGGTCAGTCCGGCTTCACGGATGTCGCTCGTCTCGGCCCAGCGAGCTGAACCGTAGGTGGTGACCATCCGTGCCTGGCGCGAGCGCCAGATCGACATGCCGATGGCAACCACCACGGCAATCAGGCCGCTGCCGCCCGCGATCAGACCACCGATATTGAAAACCTCGGAGGCATAGGCGTCGAAGAAGAACCACCACTCGAACAGTTTCCAAGGGAGATAGATCGGCGTGCCGTAGACATCGAACCAGGGCGAACCCAGGCGTAGCTGATAGCCCAGGGCGGCGGCTGTCCATTGTGTGGCACTCCACACTCCGGCGATCACGATGCCGAATACGACGGCGATCTGCCCGAACAGCACGTTCGTCCCTTGCATAGCCTGGCCTCCGATGTCTCCTGCGCTGATTCCTCAAAAAGGCGGCACGTGGGTGTGCCTGCCATATGAGGATCGGTGCCGGGCCAGTGCAGGTCAAAGACTCTTATCGGGACAATGCTGACGAAAAAAGCATCAATTCATATAGGAGCGAATACAAGAAAAAAGCCGCAGGCGTGGGCGCGCTGCGGCGTGTTGGCAAAGAAAAACGGGATTTGTCAGAAAATGCCGACAAATCAGAACTTGGGTGGCGTATCCGATGGGGTGTAAGGTACAGTGCCGTCACCGTAGAAGCGCTGGCGCGTTGCTTGAGCCACCCGGTCACACAGTAGATCTCCCATATTGGTACGATCTGTTTTGCACTGCTCGCGTAGCTCTTTTAACGTCGTCGGGTCGGCAGCCAACTCCTCTACAGTCGCGACATCCGGTTTCTGTTCGGGTATTTCTGATTGGCCGCAACCGCTTAGTGTGGCTACCAGAAGAATAAGGGTGACTCGTTTCATGGCTCTATCTGCTCCTTAGAGTCGACTTCAGATTACATCGGCTTGAACTGACGGAGTATGTCAATAGCCTGCACGCGCTTGATAAAGCGGGACAACTCATCAGAAACATCATCATCCCGACGCAGCAGGTACGTCATCAACATCGGCGGGCGGCCCGCTAGCGGCCGTGCCACTATACCTGGCTCCCGGCTTGCAGCAATATGTGGGGCGCTAGCTAGGCTAAGTGCAAAACCCGCCGACACCAATGCCATCATCAGGTCGTAAGATGCAACTCGCTCTGCGATTAGAGGCTCTACTTCGGCCTGCCGCAACACCCGGTCTATTTGACGGGAGAACCCTTCACATGCCAAAGGATCACACAGCACAAGTGGATACCGCAGGACTTCACTCAAAGGAATTCGCTTATAACTCAGCAACGGATGTCTCGCCGGCACGGCTACCATCAGCGGGTCGCTCCATACCGGTTCGGCAACTATGCCATCTCCAACCTCATTGGATTGTGCAAGCCCCACATCGTACAAGTCTTCTTGCAGCCCTTTGAGCTGCTGCGACACAGGCACCTCGAATAGGCGGATTTCAACTTGAGGCTCCTCCTGGCGGCAGAGCGCTAACAAGGCCGGTAAGCGTAATGGAGTAATGCCATCGGATAACGCGAAGCGCAATTGACCGTAGAAGCCATTGGCCGCCGCTTTGACACTGTCTCTGGCTTGCTCTAAGGAGACGAAGACTCGTTGTGCATGCTCCAAGAACAGCAGGCCCGCCCGGGTCAGTCGAGTGCTTCGTGTAGTTCGAGCGAATAACACAACACCCAACTCATCTTCTAGTTCTTTGATAGCGCGCGACAGGGGTGACTGCTCGATGTGGAGCCGCTCCGCGGCGCGTGCAAAATGGAGCTCTTCAGCAACCGCTAGAAAGCAACGCAGATGACGCAGTTCCACCGCACTCTCCATTAATTAGCTTGACCTGATCCCACGAGCACTTAGCAAATGCCGTAGCTCGTTAGAGGTGTTTTCCCCACCATCGATGACCGGTTTCTCAAATGCCTCCGTTACTTCCGCTGCTGGACTGCAGCGCATTCGAGTGCCACATGCTCGACAAGCGACGGCTATAACGACATCGGACAGCAATCACCAGAAATACCGCTACCAACATCAGCACGGGGCTATCGCCGAAGCGGGTATACGGGGTTAGGCCCGTCATACCTTGCACCGTGACCGGCAGCACGCCAGAGCGGTGTGGGGGCAATGCGGCCAGAACACGGCCATGCGGATCAATAGATGCCGTAATGCCGGTGTTGGTGGAAGTCACCATAGGTCGAGCAGTCTCAATGCTGCGCAACCGGCCGATTTGTAGATGCTGGCGAAGTGCCCACGTATCACCGAACCAGCCGAGATTGCTTATGTTGACGATAACGCTCGCACCTTCGTCGCTGCCGGAGCTCGCGAGTAACGCCGGTAGAATTTCCGGCCCGAAAACGTCCTCATAGCAAATGTTGAAGGCCAGTTGCTGCTCGCCTACCGTGAACGGAGTCTGTCGGATAGGACCGCGGTCGAACTCGCCCATGGGTATGTCGAGCATCTGCACGAACCACTCAAAGCCCGGTGGTACATATTCGCCCCATGGTACCAAGTGGCGCTTATCATATCGCTGCGGCATCGTGCCTTCTATCAACTGCTGCACCGGCGTACTAGCGTCAAAACCAATTGCACTATTGGTATACCGAAACTCTCCGTTCGTTTGTGCGATTCGAAGAGGCGCCCCCATAGCAATCGTACTGTGCTGGCGCTCGGCAACGTCGCGCCACGCTTTCCAGACATGGGCTTCGAGCTGGTCCTGGAATACTGGTAGTACGGTCTCAGGCAGCACGATTAGATCGGGAACTGGTTCGTCAGGAAGAGGCGGTTTCGTCGCAAGCTGCAAGTGCCTGGCAATGCCCAGTTCAAGCAATGCCGGATCAAACTTCTGAGACTGCTTAATATTTCCTTGAACTAGCCGAATATTCAATGGCTTACCTTCGGCCGAAGCCCATTCGACATGAGTCAAAAGCTCGCCCACGCCGACGACGACTACCAGCGCAGACAGCGTGAAAATGGCAGGCCGGCGCAAAGAAGTAGGAGACGAACAAAGAGCGGCCAGTGCAGCCGCTACGAACGCAGCTGACAGCGCGGTACCATGCACGCCCAGGACTGTCGCCCATCCTGCCAGCGGGCTATCAACATGAGCGTAGCCGATATTCAGCCATGGGAACCCGGAAAAGGCCACAGCGCGCAGCCACTCCATACTTGCCCATGCTCCCGACCAAGCCAAAGCACCCATTAGGGGCGCTGTGCGTAAAGACGGTGGCCGCAGCCAAGAAAAAATTGCACATGCTATACCGGTAAATAAAGCCAGAAAGGCCGATAACGCAATTACACCAGCAGCAGCCAGCGTAGCGGAAAGACCTCCATAGTGATTCATGCTAATAAAGAGCCAGTACAAACCGACTCCGAAGCTCACCGCGCCGAACCACCAACCTCGTATGGCAGCTTGTTTAAGCGACTTGGCATCGCCAACGACACGCACAAGCACCGCCAAAGATGCGATCTGTACAATCGCCAACGACCAGGAAGGCAGCGGGCCTATCGCGAATGTCATTGCGTGTACGCCACCAGACAGGGTCAACACCGTAGCGGAACGCAAATACCCGACCGGGAAAGAGGCTGACTTTATGCTTGGGAACACGCTATGCCAGATGGACAAGCTATTACGACCGAATGTATGCCCAACCGCTTTGTTGTAGGCGAACAAGCTCAAGGACTGCGGCTCTATCCAGTAAGCGAAGCGGCTGTCGATTCTCCCTATTGATTCGAGCAAGAGTATTCGGACACACCCATGTGAACTCATCCGCATCTGGATGCGCCTCATCCAAGGCTTCGGCAACCGCCTCAGCATTAATGACGATACACACATCTGCTCCAGGATCCTCCCGTCTCAAGTTCATCGCGTTGCTGCGCGCCCGCTGAAGCGCCTCAGACGTCGGTGCGTGAAACACAACTTTCAGTTCATTATCTTGCTGCATACTGTTCATCATAATTAGGACATTAAATCGAGCAGTGGCGGCTCGAGGGCCACGCTATATATGGATTGCAAAAACTAATCCTAGAATAAAGCTAGAAATCGAACGGGCATGGACAGTCATAAGCGGCTCCTATGAATGTGGGTCACTTTAAGTACCGATTTGCTGGGACGCCGATTTCAAAGCGCTCTGCAACATCTCCTCGATGGAGGGATGGTAGTACGGCATGGTCAGTAGCTCATTGACGGTTTGCTTCGCCTGAATCGCCCATGCGAGCAGGTGCGCTATATGTTCACCTCGAGTCAGCAGCATGCTGGCGCCAAGCAAAATGCCCGTATCCGGCTCGGCATAAACTCGCAGCAGGTTATCTTGTGCACCCAGTATCTTGGAGCGACCATTGCCACTGCCTTCGGCCAACCCTATGATCGCGCCCTGCTGCATCGCGGCATCGTAGGACACCCCTACAGTGCAAACATCCGGGTCCGTAAACAAGATCGACATCGGCACTCGGCGTGAAGTACTTGGCCGCTGCTCATCGCGCAAGTAGGACAATGCGGCCTGCGCCGCCATTAGTCCTTCATCCGCTGCCTCGTGCATCAAAGCTCGGTCGGGTTGCACGTCGCCGGCAAAGAAAATCGGCACATCTGAGGCCTGCATGGTAACGGGGTCAATAGATGGCCTACCTTGATCATCCAGCGAAATTCCCGCAACCGACAGATTCAGTGCAGCAGTATTGGGAGCCCGTCCTGTGACGACCAGAAGGCGGTCCACAACGGCACTATGCTCACTCGTACGCATGAGTACCCCTTCGCCCGCCAGGTGGATTTCCACCGAGTCTCCCAGCCACATCGGCAGCTCGCTTATGAATGCTGAAATGGCCCGCTCCTGAACCATGGGATCTTGAATACCACCGATAGTATGGCGCTGATCGGCTCCTATTACTTCTACGTCTAGACGAGCGAGCGCCAAACCCAGCTCAAGGCCAACCGCTCCCATGCCAAGAATTCCCAATCGTTTCGGCAGAGACTCCTGGTCGAAAAGGGTATCGGTTGTCAGGATTCTAGTCGCAACACTTTCAAGTGCTTTGGGCACAACAGGGCTAGAACCGGTAGCGACAATAAAGGCATCGGCTTCGAGACACTCCGATCCTATCTGCAAGACGCCAGGTTCAATGAAGCTTGCTTCGGCCAGAATCAGACTATCTTTTGCCGCATTGCGCGTACGCTCCGCTGCCCCGTTGGCCAACATGTCCCGTGTCTCGCGAGCATGCTTCCACAAAGCTTGTCGTCCTCGCGGGAAGAGCACAGCGCCATCTGGCAATTGCTTTACGGTCTTCCAGCGCATACCCGCATGCAACGCAGCTTTCGACGGCATACATCCGACGCGGGCACACGTCGTGCCCAGTGGCCCTCGATCAATGAGAGCCACTTGCTTGCCTGCAGCTTTTATCGCATGGAATGCTGTGATTCCCGCAGTGCCTGCGCCAATAATGGCGACATCGATTTTCCGGTTGGGCATTGAACTCCCTTTATCCATAATTAAAGAAATGGGCGTTGAAGCATGTTCGCAACAGCGCGCCTGTCTAAGAACCGTTAGCCGATATTGCGCGTGAGCATCATGGCCGCCACCACAACGCAGGCGATGGCAAAAATTCGCTGTAATACCATTGAGGAAATCTTCGGCACCAGCAAGCGAGCGCCCGCCATGCCTGCGAGTGCGGCGGCCGAGAATGCCCAAGTTGCAGCAGTAAGTGAAAGACCTTGTTCTGACGCAATGAAGACGGTGACTACAGATAGCAGTGCAATCACCAACAGAGATGTTGCGACGATGCTGTGCATGCGAAGTTCGCTGAAGTACCCCAGCGCGGGGACGATGATGAATCCACCGCCGATGCCCAACATGCCGGTAAAAAGGCCCGAGACCACTCCGATACCGCCCAGCGTTGTGACGGTGCGTGGGTTCCAGATGAAGCGTCCGGTCTCCTTGGATACTTTGCAAATCCCAGATTGCATCAGGGGCAACTCGCCATCGTTTTGAACACCGCGTGAAGACATGAACATGCGGTAGGCGACCACAAGCATGACGGCGACAAAGATCAAGTTCAGCCACCGGGAAGGAAGCCAGTGAGCCAGCCTGATGCCGAGTGGCGCAGTAATGGTACCCGCTGTCGCCAAGACAATCGCGGCTTTGTACCGAACAAGGCCTTGGCGCAGCCCTTGCAATGCACCAAGCATCGCTGCGGAACCAACGGCCATGAGTGCCATAGGAGCAGCCGCACGCATATCCATACCCAGGCCAAACAC
This sequence comes from Allopusillimonas ginsengisoli, assembly GCF_004153455.1. Taxonomy (GTDB): domain Bacteria; phylum Pseudomonadota; class Gammaproteobacteria; order Burkholderiales; family Burkholderiaceae_B; genus Allopusillimonas; species Allopusillimonas ginsengisoli. The sequence goes on from NZ_SDQE01000001.1 coordinate 332,543, forward strand.
CAGTGCCGGTACGGCAAAGATACCGCCTCCAGCCCCAGTGAGTCCTAAGACAGCGCCGATTACAAGCCCAAGCAGCCCGCCACTAAGCATCATGCCCCCTGCCTTGACACATAATTCCGTACGTCTGTACTCAGATGATCCATCAGCGCGGACCCAACACTTCGGTCAACGCGCCCTGTTGCGGCATGCCGTTGTACTTCTGGATCAACCCTTTATCGTCCTGAACGATGATGCCAGGGGTTCCTCGAAATCCCATCGAAAGCATGAGCATCTGATTATCTTCGAGCGTCCGCTGTACATCGTCCGGTACGCTCTTGGCGGGCGTAATACCGCCCTGGTCGAACTTGACTTCATTCTCTCGCAACGCGGCTGAAGGATCGGCTGCGCCAAGAATCGCCGCCGCTTTGGCCGGGCTGTCCTCTTTGATGACGCCGACTAACAGGTGGCGCAACTGGACCTTTCCGGCATCAACCCACGGACGCGCGGCCTCCCAGAACAAATGGCAATAGGGACAATTTGCATCGGTGAAGGCATAGACGATACGCGGCGCGTCTGCCTTGCCATCCAGCACCCACGTGGCCGACTCCAGCTGCGCCCACGCCTGGTCGCTGATTGGCTTGGCAACCAGGCTCTGCAGTGTCGCTTGGTCAATCGGTTCGCCCTTGGCATTCAGGCGCGTGCCCGCAACGGCATTACCATCGGCCAGGACGTAGACCGCGACGGGGCTGTCGCCGAGAACACCGGCGAAGGCGCGCACGCCTTTACCGGCCTCGAACTCCTGCTTGAAGATGACACCTTGGTCTTCCAACGCGTCGATAACTGGCGGTTTATCCGTGACTTGGGCCAGGCCTCCGCTGGGCATCAGAATGAGAGGCGCCGCAGTCATGAAAGCGAAAAGCACCCGCGGTGCAAACATAGTCGTTCCTTATCCGTACTGGGTTAAATGAATGGTCAAAAATGGCGTGATATCTTGTCTTTGAGATCACTCATCGTGATCTCGCCTAAATGCAAGTCCACCATGCGTCCTTGTGCATCGAAAAGGAAGGTAGTGGGCAAGCCACCCGTCCGCATTTCCTGCATCGCCTTGGACGATGGATCGAGCAGAACATCCTTCAAATTCAGACCTTCGCTACGAAGAAACGCTTTAGCCTGTTGCGCGCTTTCCCCCTGATTGATCAAGACGAAGGCTACATCGGGAAATGCCGCCTGGGCCTGCTCGAGCACCGGCATCTCGCGCCGGCATGGTGGGCACCAGGTCGCCCAAAGATTGAGCACGACCGGCACTCCCACATACGAACTCAAGTGGGCGGGACGCTCCTCCAGCGTCATTAACTGCAAGTCCGGCAAAGACAGCGCGGCCTGCTGCGCCAGCTTGTCAGCTTCCAATCCCAGTGCTGTTGAGGAGTTTTCTGCGTTGTCTGCCTGATTGCAGCCCGCCATCAGCATGAGGGTGACGACAACAAGAATGAGCAGGCGTAAAGCCGGTGTAAGCTTGGTTATCATTTTTCGGCTCCCGAGCCGGAGGATAGGTCAAAACGACGCAGCATCTTGTCCTTGAGGCTGGGCATGGTGATCTCGCCCAAATGCATGTCCACCTGACGGCCTTGCGCATCGAAAAACAAGGTGGTGGGCAAGCCACGCGAGTTCATTGTGCGCATGGCCTCGGAAGCGGGGTCAAGTAAAACATCCGTCAAGCTCAAACCCTCACTTTCAAGAAAAGCCTGCGCCTGCTGCGCGCTTTCCCCTTGGTTGACCAACACGAAGGCCACATCCGGAAAATCGGTCTGAGCCTGTTCAAACACCGGCATCTCGCGTCGGCATGGCGGACACCAGCTCGCCCAAAGATTGAGCACGATGGGGCGCCCCGCATACTCGCTCAGCGAAACGGGATGTTCGTCCAGCGTCGCCAGTTGCAGGTCCGGCAAAGGCGGCGCGGCGCGCAGCAATAAAGCGAGCACCCCGCCCGCGAGGGCCCATGCGGCGACGCCGACCATGACGCCCGCCATCACGGGGACGCGCAAGATCTGAGCGGACCGGGTTCGCCGCCAGATGTAAGCAACGACCACCAGCACGCCAACCCACCAGACAAATCCACCATCGCCGATGGCGATCATGGATCTGGGTGTGGCCGAGTACTCCTCCCACCACTGCGCAATGTATGCCAAGCGTGCCGTCAAGAGCCCCCAAAACACGGCGTCAAGAATCATTGATCCGGCGGCTTTGTAAGACACATCAGGCGTCCTCCGACCGACAATTCGTGCTGTCAGCCAAGCCAGCAGTACGGCGGCAATAACCGTGACGACCTGTATAGGAAATGGACCAATGCCGCTCATGACACCCCCGCCGCGTCCAGGCGGTCCTGAAACTCGCGCGCACCGATCTCACCCACCACACGCAGATCCCGCCGTTCCGTACCATCCGGCCCCACCAGTATGAGCGTGGGCGGCCCCATGACGCCCCAGTGTTTGAGCAGTTCCTTATCTGTAGCGTCATTACGCGTCACGTCTGGCCGCACGACCTGCATACGCGCCAGCTGCGCCGCAACCGCGGGATCGCCGAATACATTGCGCTCGATTACATGGCAGCTGACGCACCAGTCGGCGTAGAAATCAATCAAGGTCCACTGGCCGCGCGCGGCGCCTTCCGCCAGGCGAGCATCCACGTCGGCCACCGATTTCGCCTGGATATAACTGACCTCGGCGGTTGGCGTGGCCGCAGCGGGCGCGCCGCGCAGATGCGCCAGGGGCTGCAAGGCGGCGTCACCCCCTGAAGCGGCGCCCACGAGCATCAGGACAGACCACAGACCGACGAACGCCGCCGCCGAACGCAAGCTCCACGCCAACCGCTGCCTATTCGTAACGGCTTGCGCCCAAGCGACGAGCCCCACCGCCACCAGCAGCATCCAGGCCCCCCAGAGCAACAGACTCGTCGTTCCGGTCAGAAAACGCGTCAGCATCATCACTGCCATGCCAACCATGACATAGCCGAAGGCGACGCGCACCCGATCCATCCACGCACCGGGCTTGGGCAGCACACGGGCGCCGAACACAGCAATGGCCAACAATGGCAGGCCCATACCCAAACCCAGCGCAAACAAAGCCAGCCCCCCTTGGATCGCACTGCCCGTCTGCCCGATGTACAACAGCGCACCCGCCAAGGGAGCCGTCATGCACGGACCAACCAAAAGCGCCGACAGAAAACCCAACACCGCCGCACCGGTGATACTCCCCCCCGAACGAGCAGGCCCCGCTGCCTGGAGGCGATTCGTCACAGCGGATGGCAAGCGCAACTCGAACAGACCGAATAGCGAACTGGCCAGAATGAGAAAGAGCGCCGCGAAGGCGCTGAGCAACCAAGGCGACTGCAGCGTGGCTTGTAAATTGGCACCCACCAGTCCAGCCGCCACCCCCACTGCAGCGTAGGTACCCGCCATCGCCAGGACGTATGACGACGACAAAACGAAAGCCCGACGCGGCTTGGCCTGGCTACCAACGACCATGGTGGAAACGATGGGAATCATCGGCAAAGTGCAGGGCGTAAAAGCCAACAATAGGCCGAATCCGAAAAACAGCAGCGTGCCGGCAATAGGCCCCAGCGCAGCAAGTCGCTGAGCAGCCGCCTGATCCTCGCCAACACTGGCGCCCGAAGGCATGCCGGCCGAATCAGGCCCGCGCTCCGAGACTGATTCAGGTTCCGATGCCTGAGGCGGTTGCTCGACAGCCTGACCGTCAGCTACCGCTGTCGCTGCTGGCGCGCTGATATGCATCGTCTGCGGTGGATAGCAGATACCGTCTTCTGCACAGCCTTGCCAATGCAGTGTCAGTGGGCCGGTTACAGCCGCCGGGAAGCGCAGACGGGCCGTATCGCCGGTGTAGATGACGGTATCGCCAAAAAACTCGTCATGCCGGGGCGTTCCAGCAGGGAGAGCCAGATCAACAGCATTCTCGTTGTCGTCGACCAGCTTCAACGAGTGGCGGTAGACATAATAGCCGTCGGCAATCTGCCCTTCGACTATATACTCTCCGCCTTGCTGCCTCACCTCCTCTACCTTGAATACGTCTGAGGCTTCAAGAAATTCGGGCTCCGTGGCCGACGAAAACAGACCATTGCCTGCCCAGGCACTTCCAACGGCAAAACAAAACAGTACGAGAGCCGCACGGGCAATCCGATAGACAGACAAGCTGAACTCCTGCAGGTAAACTTAGGTGAATCATGCACCTGCAGGATTAAGGGAAGCTTAAGGCTTCGCAGAAAACTCAAGAAAGCGTAGTATCGCCCGCTACTGGAAGCGTAAGTCGTGCTTCCAGCCCGCCGCCATCCCGTTCCAGAAGCTCAAATGCGCCCGCATGTCGACGTGCAATCGCGTTCACAATAGATAGGCCTAGTCCGTAGCCGGGTATTTTTGGGTCTCCACGCCAAAACCGATTAACTGCTTGAGCCCGCTCTTGCGCATTCAGGCCAGCGCCTTCGTCCAGCACACTAATGTGCATGGTGCCATTGCTTTGCGGCTCCAAGCGAATCGTAATGGGAGTGTCGGTGGGCGCGTAGCGTATTGCATTATCAATTAGGTTTTGAATTGCCCCAACTAGAAGTGGTCGGGCGGCGCGTACCGGTCGCGAGTTGTCAGCCCCTTGCACCGATATCCTACCTATAGAATCACCGTACATTGGCTTCAATGCCTCAATTGCAATGGATGCAGCCTCAATCGGATCGCTAACCTCCTTCGCGACAGAATGGCCTTCTAACCGCGCCAGATCAAGCAAACGCTGAAGGATATTCTGCAGCTGCTGTACCCCTTGGTCTGCGCTGGTGAGGGCTGCTTCCATGGTGGCTTTTTCATCTCGCCGTTGCAACGCAAGCTTCGCCACTTGAATGTGTGTTTTCACACCGGTAAGGGGAGTACGCAATTCGTGCGCCGCGCTATCGGTGAATCGGCGCTCTCGCACGATTGCGTCCTGTAGTCTCTCCAAAAGTTGCTCGATCGTATGCAGGAGCGGCTGTAACTCTACAGGGGCCTTCACCTCAGGCAATGGACTATCGTCGCCGGGCCGGCGCCGTGCCAGAAGGCTACGAATACGCTCCACGGGCGCCAGTCCACGGGTAATGCCCAACCACAGCACGATCAGGGTGCCAAACAAAGCGACAACGAACGGCACCCCTGCCGAAAGGATCAACTCTTTGACCAATGCCTCTCTGACGTCGATGCTGTCGGCGGTAGCGATCTGAACGTCGCCCTGCCGCAGTACATAGGTACGCCATCGCTTATTACCGTATATATAGGTACTGAAGCCTGGATCAGCATGCATCAGTTCCGGACTGCCTGCCGTACGTGCCACGGTTTCAATCACGACTTCACCGCGCACGAGGCTTACTTCGCACGCCACCCCATCTCGGGCGACGACGTCCAATGGCTTATCACCCATTGCGGCAATATCTTGAGGTTCGGGAAATTGGGAAACCAGCCCGGCAACCATTCGTGCGGACGCCGCCAGACGGTTGTCCAATGCCTGGCCTAACGACTGACGGGCGTCAATGAACATCCAGGTCGCCACCAAAGTCCAAAGCGCAGTCAGCGAAATACCGATATACAGCAAAAGGCGCAAGCGCAGACTCATGTTCCCACTACCTTCTCGGCTGAACCAAGCCTATAACCGAGTCCACGCACTGTTTCGACAATATTATTTCCGAGCTTGCGGCGCAAATGATAAATATGTACGTTGATCGCATTGCTTTCCACGTTCTGCTCATAACCATAGACGCTATCGCAAAGCTGCTCTGTACTAAGGATGGCCTGGGGATTCTGCAGCAAGGCGCGCAATAATGACAACTCGCGACGTGCCAGCGCTACCGGCTCATCGGCTAGCCATACTCGGCCTGTCGACGAACAGAACTTCAGTTCCCCGTGATTCATGCAGTCGGTGTTGCGGCCCGCGACCCGGCGCGTCAGTACGTGCAACCGTGCCTGCAACTCATCCAACTCGAAAGGTTTGACCAGGTAATCATCAGCCCCTCCAAGTAGTCCCTCCACACGATGGCTGAGCGCGTCACGTGCCGTCAATACGAGAACGGGAAGATCACGACCTTCTTCGCGCCAACGGCGCAGCAATGCCATTCCATCTTCGTCTGGCAGCCCAAGATCAAGGATGCATACATCAAAGTATGACGTCGCCAATGCAGCATCCGCCAAGTTAGCCGTGCTCACGTGGTCGATCGTCAAGCCATGCAATCTCAGTCCCGCCACAATACCGCTCGCGACGAGGAGATCATCTTCTACGAGCAAAATATGCATTTCATTATCCTTGCGTACAAGCGCCGGAAACCTTCTGAACTCTCAATCAAGCAAAAATCTTAACAGTCTTTCAAGCTTTGCTCACCCTCGCATCACCTCTTAATGCTGCCTTAATTCTGGCAACTTATTGTGTCTCCAATTTGGCTGTATTTAATCTGGATTGCCACGTATCTCCTGAGGCAGCACCGGATACGACTCTACCGGATGCAGCCCCTATGGAAGCGGACACGTATGCTATGACACCTATACTGGGAACCTTGCTAGCGACAAGCTTTGTCGCTTCATTGGTGGCGCTGGGCATTCTCGTCTGGGCTGTTGCCAATAAGTTGATATTCGTGGGTAAAGCCGAGGCTTCCACGATTTTCATGGAAGGAGAGCTCGGCCATCCCGACGACAGCTCCTCTTTTGGTAAACAGAACGAGGACGAATCACATCACTTCGACGTATTGCGCGCTGGCATCGATCGCGCCGGGAAGGGCCCAGTTCTGGTTCTGATCACGGCTGGCATTCTCTGGCTACTGATAGGCTCAACATTCGGCGTCATTGCATCCTTGAAGCTGCACTGGCCAGATTGGCTCGCGGATGTTGCGCAGATCACTTTTGGCCGTGCACGCACACTACATCTGAATATCGTTGCCTATGGCTGGCTTTCGGTCACAGGCATCGGCGTGGCTTTATGGCTGTTGCCACGAATCTTCCACACGCCCCTTCGACGGCCCAATATGGCCTATCTTGGGGCCTTTCTTTGGACGCTGGGTGTTCTGGGTGGGACCATCGCCGTCGCTAACGGCTGGTCCGATGGCATTGAGTGGCTGGAATTCCCATGGCAAATCGACTTGGTGCTTGCATTGGGCGGTTTCTTCCTTGCCTGGCCTGCGATTGAGACTGCTGCACGGCGGAAATCACGTCACATCTATGTGTCTGGCTGGTATTTCTTAGCCGGCATGGTGTGGTTTCCCTTCTTGTTCCTGGTGGCGAACATACCCGGCCTGCACGTGGGCGCTCAGCAGGCGACAGTGAATTGGTGGTTCGCCCATAACGTGCTGGGATTGTGGCTGACGCCCATGGGCGTTGGCATGGCCTACTACATTATTCCCAAGATCATCGGCAAACCGGTGTATTCATACAACGTCTCGCTCCTCGGTTTTTGGAGCCTGGCGTTGTTCTACAGCCAGGTCGGCATCCACCACCTGATGGGCGGACCGATCCCGACCTGGGCGGTGACGCTGTCTGTTGTCCATAGCATCATGATGTTTGTCCCGGTAATCGCCGTTGCGATCAACCAGCACGTCACTGTCGCCACCAACATGTGGGCGTTCAAGCAGTCAATGTCGCTCCGGTTCGTATGGATCGGCGCGCTGATGTACACCCTCTCTTCCTTTCAGGGCTCAATCGAGGCAATACGTTCGGTCAACTCGATCACTCACTTCACCCATTACACCGTCGGGCACGCACACCTGGGCGCCTATGGCTTCGTTTCGCTTGTGCTGTTTGGCACTCTCTATTACATGATGCCGCACATCGTTGGCCGGCGCTGGCCCTACCCGAAACTGGTGCAAACGCATTTTTGGCTGGTGGTGGTCGGATTCACGATCTACTTCGTCTCCCTGACCATCGCTGGCGTCCTGCAAGGCATGGGGTTGATGGATCCGGGATCGAGCTTTGCCGAAATCACCCGATCGATGATTCCTTATCTTGAAGGCCGATCCATCGGCGGCACGTTGATGACCTTGGGCCACTTCGTCTTTGCCGCACATTTCGCCTTGCTGCTGCTGAAAAAAGAATCGAGCACCAATTCCGTCGATACGTTCGCTCCTGTGAAAGCGTCATGAACAAACTTTTGCCACTTCTCATTGGCGCAATTGGCGTCTTGCTGCTCGCCACACTGATGCTGGTGATTCTGCCCGCCTGGCAGCTTCGCACATCGCAGCCGCCGGCGCAGCTCCAGCCCTACACCGAGCAGCAGTTGTTCGGACGCCAGCAGTACGTCGCCAACGGTTGTATCTACTGCCACAGCCAGCAGCCCCGCTCCACAGGCCAAACGCTATTCGACGGCGCCCGCGGCTGGGGCCGCGCCTCGACGCCGGGAGACTATTTCTACGACACGCCCCACCTGCTGGGCACCATGCGTACCGGCCCCGACCTGCTCAACGTCGGCGCCCGCCTGAAAAGCCGCGATTGGCATCTGACGCACCTGTACCAGCCGCGCGCCATCTTCGATTGGAGCATCATGCCTTCATATCCCTATATGTTCGACGTGAAGGATGAAGCTGCGCAGGACGACGTCGTGGTGCGCCTGCCCGCCCAGTTCCAGCCGCCGGGCGGCCGGGTGGTCGTGGCTCGCAAAGAAGCGCTGGATCTCGTCGAATACCTGCTCAGCCTGGATCGCACCTATCCGGCCAGCCACGAGGAATTGCAGAAGAGGGACCGCGGATATGACCACCGTCCGGAAACAGCGGCAGACGGGCATGCGGGTTAGGAACGCCATGAAAACTAATCACCACTCGACAACGCCCCGTGTCGACGACATCGATCCCACATTCGAACCTTGGGAGCCGCCCCGCCCGATTCCCATTTTCCTGCTGGCGGTGCTCATCGCCTTGGCGCTGGCCGGCGTCGGCATCTATCTAAGCGACCTGGCTCCATGGACGGACTCCGGCTCGCCCGATACGGTCGCCAGTGGCCCGGTCGCGCCGGTGACGCCCGCAGTGCCTACTCCCATCGCGACGCAGGATGCACCCGAGCTGGTCCATGCCGGCCGAGGTAGCGTGTGGAGCTGCGCATCCTGCCATGGCGATCAGGGCGAGGGTGCCGGCAACACCCCCCGTCTTGCCGGCCTTTCAAAGGAATACCTGGCCAAGCAGCTGCGCGACTTCGCTTCCGACGAGCGCATTAACGAATCCATGCACTACGTGGCGCGCGAACTATCGGCTCACGATATTGCGGAAGTGACGGCCTACTATGCGAACCTGCCCGTCCCCCAGTTGATGCTGCCGCACTCCGATGCCGACATGGAGAGAGGCCGCCTGCTGTTCGAAAAAGGTGACTGGAAACTGGACGTGCCTGCATGCGTCAGTTGCCACGGAGACCAGGGACAAGGCGTGGGTGTCTCCTTCCCGCCCCTGGCTGCGCAACAGCCCGAATACTTGTTCGGCCAGTTGGCCGCCTGGAAAGGTGGTCACCGGCACAACTCACCGCAATCCTTAATGGACGACATCGCGAGCCGACTGTCCTACCAGGATCTGTATGCGGTATCCAATTATGCGGCGTCCTTGCCGGGAGACCGCGACGACACTGTCAAGTAAGCATAGAGAGCCAAGATGACACAAAACCATTCCTCTAACCGGCCGGAGCCGGGCATACGCAAGCGGATGTCAGGCGCCCGGCGGTTAGCCTGGAGCGCGGGACTGGGCATCCTGTTGTTCGGCGCCGGCTACCTGATTCATGACAGCGGCCTGATGTCGTTCTCTTTCACTTCCGAGAAAGGCGGCATTACCCAGATCGGCAGCCAGGTCTACACACGTGAAGCCATGGAGTCCGACCGCAAGACACACCAAGCAGACAGGGCTGCGCCCACAGCCGGCATGCCAGTCGGTGCCGATGGCTATTACTCACCTCCATCGGAAAACAGTATTCCTGACAGTCCCTACGGCGATGCCGTCAAGCGAGGCCGCGCCATCTTCATGGAAACGTCGACCATGGTGTCCGAGCACGTCGGCAATACGCTCGCTTGCGTCAATTGCCACCTTGATGCCGGACGCCGAGAAAATTCAGCTCCCATGTGGGGCGCCTATGTGCGTTATCCAGCGTACCGAAGCAAGACAAAGTCAATCAGTACCATCGAGGACCGCATCAAGGGCTGTTTCACGTACTCAATGAATGCACAGGGCTCACCATCGGGCCAGCCTCCACCAGCCGGGAGCGATATCTACCGCGACTTGACAACCTACTTCTATTGGATGGCCGATGGTGCGTCCACGGGAGAAAAGTTACCTGGCTCAGGCTATCCCAAGCTCAAGAAACCCGAAGAAGACTACGACGTGATGCGCGGACAGACAGTCTACGCGCAGAACTGCGCCCTGTGCCATGGCGCGGATGGCCAGGGCCAGCGAGATCCCGACAGCGGTGTGGTGTTTCCCCCGCTCTGGGGCCCGAACTCCTACAACTGGGGCGCGGGCATGGCGCGTATCGATACGGCCGCCGGCTTCATCAAGGCCAACATGCCGCTGGGCAAGCCATTCTCGCTGACCGACCAGGAAGCTTGGGACGTTGCAGCTTTCGTCGACAGCCATGAACGCCCCAAGGATCCCCGTCAGACCGGCACCCTCGAAGAGGCGCGCGTCGAATTCCATGATGGGGAGGAAAGCTTCTACGGCAAGGCAGTCAACGGGAAGGTCGTCGGCGGGGGTACGGAACAAGAGGACTGATCACGCCATGCAGTCGACGACAACGGCCGCCGCAGCCAACACATTGGACCTAGAGTCGCTGCGCCCCGCCGGACGCATGATTTTTTCCGTGCGCGGCATGTTCTGCGCCAGTTGCGCCATGGCGGTGCAGCGCGTCATCGATAAAGCGCCGGGAGTGCTGGAGAGCAACGTAAATTTCACCTCCGGCTCCGCCTTAGTTCGGTGGGAACCGGCGCGCTTCGATTTTCAAAAGCTTTTTGATCGGGTGCAGGGCCTAGGCTACGAAATGTCGCCGCTGCTGGACGACAACGAGGTGAACCTATCCCTGGAAAAACAAGCATCGCGGATACGGCTGCAGTTGATCGTTGCCGCCTTCTTCGGCATGTGGAGCATGCTGGGATCCTGGATGCTTTACTTTGGCATCGAGGCCGTGGCCGGTATCGATGCCTTGCTGGTAGGCTGGACCGCAACCATTTTCAGCCTGCCGGTGGTTCTATACAGTGGCCTCGATTTTTATCGGGCGGGCTGGAAAACAGTGCGAGCCGGAGTTCCCGGCATGGATGCCCTCATATCGCTGGGCGTCTGGGGCTCCTTATTGCTGTCGCTATGGAACCTCACTCGAAATTCGCCCGCCGTATACGTCGATGCCGCCACGATGCTTATCACATTCCTGTTGGTGGGGCGGCTGATCGAGATCCAGGCACGCAAGCACAGCATGGTAGCGATCGACGCCCTGCGCCAGCTCATGCCGGAAACGGCACGCATCATCCAGCCTGACGGAAATAAAAAAATCGTTGCGCTGGAGTCGGTCCAGACGGGCTCACTAGTTTACGTGCTCGCTGGCGAACGCATACCTGTCGACGGGCTCATAGAAAAGGGCGCGTCGCAGGTAGACACGTCTTTGCTGACGGGAGAATCTCTGCCGCTGGAGCGCAGCGCCGGCGAGTACCTGCATGCCGGCATGGTGAATCTGCAGGCCCCGTTAGTGCTGCGGGTGGAAAAATCTCAAGGCGAAAGATATGCCGATAAACTGGGTCTGCGCATGCATGAGCTGTTCGGCGCGAAGTCCTCGATGTCGAAACTCGCCGAACAATTTGCCCGATGGCTACTTCCAGTGGCTGGCGCGATATCGCTGCTTGCGCTCATGCGCCACCTATGGATGGGTATGGCCGTCGACCACGCATTACTAGCCTCGCTCTCGGTACTCGTCGCGGCTTGCCCCTGCGCCGTCGGGCTTGCCCTGCCGCTGGCATTCTCGGCAGGCAGTGCTCGCGCTTCGCGCGCCGGCATCCTGTTCAGGGATCCCGCCAGTGTCGAAGCCCTGGCGCGAGGCCGCACATTTGCGTTTGACAAGACGGGAACGCTCACGACGGGGCAATTGACAGTGGCGCGCATGACAAGCGAGCACCTGGCGCCCGACGATCTCCTACGAGTCGTCGCGAACGCGGAAACAGGCGTTGCCCATCCTGTGGCCAACGCCATCGTCCAGCATGCTCGTTCTCGTGGAATCGAAGATCTGCCGCTGACGCCCCTTGTGGAGCGGCATCCGGCCGGCGTACGTTATATCGCGCCCGATGGGGCGACATGGCTGATCGGAGCCGTCAAGTGGCTGGAGCGGCAGGGCGTGCGCTGCACCGAGAAGGAGGAAGCAGCCGCTGATCCCGCAACAGGCCCAGCACCAAGCGCCACAGCGCACATTTCTCGTAACGGACGATGGGAAGGCAAAATCGAACTGCAAGACAATATCCGGGCCGATTCGCTGAAGTCCTTGAACTTCCTGCGTAAAGAAGGCTGTCGAACTCTGCTGGTAACGGGCGATCACGCCATGGCGGCAAACTGGGTGGGTGAAAAACTTGGCTTTGCGCCGAAGCACGTTCACGCAGCCAGCAAGCCGGACGACAAAGTCGCAATCCTTCAGAAACATGGGCATGACACTGTTTTTGTCGGCGACGGCATCAACGACACGCTGGTCCTTGCTGCGGCCGGCTGCGGTGTGGCCGTCACTGGTGCAAATGCCATCGCCGTCACGGCCTCAGGCGTGGTGATCACGCGAGGCGGCATGAGCCAAGTGGTCCTGGCACGTCAAATGGCCCGCCACATCATGCGGCGAATCCGTCAAAACCTCTTTTTCTCGATCATCTACAACGTTGCAATCGTTGCGTTGTTCTTGCATATCGGCGTTACCCCCGGTGCGGCCGCCGTCGCCATGCTTCTAAGCAGCATGACGGTCCTCGGCAATTCTGCTCGTCCATTTCAGTCCGACGGCTTGGCTGCTGCTCATTAAGCAGCACCGCCAAATCTTTCATCCCTCTCGCCCGGAAACTTAATCATAATCAGAGAACTAACCTCCGAGAGTTTTGACACCACCATAGGCCTATCCGGCGTGCACGTTGTGCGCTTCTGGGCTAAATGGTGTGGACCGTGCCGGGCCATGTCGCCCCCGGTCAAGCAAACCTCCAATGACATGGCCAAAGACGCCCACTTCGGTGAGATCAACGTTGATCATGCGCTGGCATTGACACATCGCTTCGGGGGTTCAGAACATACCGGCAGTCCTAGCATTCAAGAACGGCTCACTCGCGGATCGAACGGCAGGAGCGATTGGAAAAACGCAATTGAACAATTTCGTCAAGCAACACTTGGATTGATCGAGTGAGCACGCACCGCTCACTCATTATCCTCGGTTCAGATCCTGCGGGATGGGCCGCCGCCATCCATGCTGCACGTACCAATCTTAGGCTCGTGGTCATTACTGCTTAGAGCAAGGTGGTCAGTTGATGACTACTACAGAAGTCCATAATTGACTAGGCGATGCTCACCGCTTGGAGGGACCGGAGTTGTTCATCAGCGCGACCCAAAGGTTGAAACCGGAGTTACATACGGCCACTGCGCCTTTAATATTGACTTAATCGGGTTGGCGTATCGTGTGTAATGATTGGCCCAATCGAACGGGTCATTACCCATACGAATGCGCTGAGCAGTGTGAGTGAATCAACACATGCAACCTGCGCTTTTACCGATTGGGAGTAATCCCATAAATTGAGGTGAAGTTGTTCAAAGCTCTCAACCTAGAATGTGTACGCGGTGATCGCAGCTTGTTCAACGGCCTGAGTTTTCATCTCAAGGCCGGAGAGTGTCTGGTGATTCATGGCGACAACGGTAGTGGAAAAACGAGTCTGCTACGCACACTTGTGGGGCTGGCAGCCCCCGCTGCTGGCGCACTGTACTGGCACGGGCGCAAGATCGACTCTCTGGATGAAGAATACCGATGTCAGCTCATTTACGCAGGCCACCTCCCAGGACTGAAGGAAGAGCTAGATGCAGAGGAAAACCTGCAGTTTGCCTTGACCCTGGCGAATGAACCGTCCAGCGTAAGTGCGATACACACGGCATTGCATCAGGTCGGATTGCAAGGCAAGGAAAATCTGCCGACGCGGCTCTTGTCTGAAGGACAGAAGCGTCGAGTGAGCTTGGCTAGATTAGTACTGCAAAAACGCCCTTTGTGGGTATTGGACGAACCTCTGGCCGCCTTGGACAGCAAAGCCGCCCAATGGGTGACGGAAACGATAGACCGGCACCTGTGCCGTGGCGGAATAGCCGCTGTCACGACGCATCATGAGATGAAACTGAAGCATGCGACGTATCACATCACATGCGGATAAGCACATGAGTGCGCCCCTGGGGCTGGCTTCTTTCCATGGAGTGATCAAACATGATTTAAAAGTCGCCATGCGTTGCAAGTCCGAAGTCCTGACTTCGCTTTCGTTCTTTGTCATCGTGGTCAGCTTGATTCCATTGGGCGTTGGCGCTGAACGAGACATACTCAGACAGATTGCACCCGGCATTCTCTGGATTGCCGCATTGCTGGCCACCTTGATCTCGTTGAATCGCCTGTTTGAACGGGATTATCTGGACGGGACCCTGGAGCAACTGCTCCTGTCCCCCGCTCCGTTGGGCGTACTGATATTGGGCAAAGTCGTCGCGTACTGGCTATTGACCGGCCTGCCGCTGACATTGCTGGCGCCATTTTTGGCACTGCAATTCGACTTGCCGCCTTCATCTCTATACGCGCTGACAGCCTCGTTATTGCTCGGCACCCCGGTGCTGAGCCTGCTTGGAGCGATTGGAGCCAGCCTGACATTGGGCTTGCGCAGCAACAGCGTGCTGCTGACACTGCTGATTTTGCCGCTTTACGTACCGGTGTTGATTTTTGGCACGGCCGCTGTTGACGTCGCCACCGGCGGGGCACGCACAGGCGCGAATATTTCGCTGCTGGGAGCGATGTTGGTGCTGGCCGCGTTTTTTGCTCCTTGGGCGACGGCTGCCGCGCTGAAGATTGCGCTGGAGTAATGAAAAACAGATGATCAACTGGTT
Organism: Allopusillimonas ginsengisoli; assembly: GCF_004153455.1. Lineage (GTDB taxonomy): Bacteria > Pseudomonadota > Gammaproteobacteria > Burkholderiales > Burkholderiaceae_B > Allopusillimonas > Allopusillimonas ginsengisoli. The sequence goes on from NZ_SDQE01000001.1 coordinate 347,612, forward strand.
CAAATACGCATCGCCAAGAACGTTTTATCCGCTTGCTGGGCGCCTGATCCCGTGGTTTGGCGCAGCCTCCGTCCTGTTGACTGCGGCGGGGTTATACGCAGGTTTCTTCATGGCGCCCACCGACGCCCAGCAAGGCGAGGGATACCGCATTATCTTCGTGCATGTGCCCGCCTCATGGATGTCGATGTTCATCTATTTGGTGATGGCTTTCTGGGCCGCAGTGGGGCTGGTTCTCAACAGCCGCCTGTCGGCCATGATGGCATCGGCCCTGGCCCCCACCGGCGCCATGTTCACCTTTCTCTCCCTATGGACCGGCGCCTTGTGGGGCAAGCCCATGTGGGGAGCCTGGTGGGTGTGGGATGCGCGCCTGACCTCAGAACTGATTCTGTTCTTCTTGTACATGGCCTTCATTGCGCTCCAGTCGGCCGTGGACGACCCTCGACGCGGCGACAAGGCCGCTGCCGTGCTGGCTCTTGTCGGCGTGGTGAACATTCCGATTATCTATTTCTCGGTCCAGTGGTGGAGCACCCTGCATCAGGGGGCCTCGGTCTCGCTGACACGCGCTCCGTCCATGGCAACGATCATGCTGGCCGGCATGCTGCTCATGGCCCTGGCCGCATGGGCGTACACCATCGCCACCGCACTAAGACGTATGCGCTGCATCATTCTGGAGCGCGAGCGCCATGCCGGGTGGCTGAACGAATTGAAGGAGATGCAAGAATGACATGGTCAAGTCCAACTGAATTCCTGGCCATGGGCGGCTATGGTGCATACGTATGGGGCGCCATGGGAATGTCCATCATCGCTGTGTGCGCCGAACAGATGCTTCTTGGACGGCGCCGTAGATCAGCGCTGCTGCAAGCAGTTCGCGAGCAGCGCATGCAAAAAAAGGCAGTCCAATGAAGAAGCGCCATCAACGCAGCTTGCTCATTGGAGGCGGGCTGGCCGCCATCGCCATTGCGACGGCGCTCGTCCTCAATGCATTCCAGAATAATCTTGTGTTCTTCTTTACGCCTACGCAGGTCAATGCGGGCGAAGCTCCCCAGGAACGCCTCTTCCGCGTCGGGGGGATCGTGCAAGCGGGCAGCGTACGGCGTGACGGCCTAACCGTGCAGTTCGTCGTGACCGACAACGCCAAGACGGTACCCGTCAGCTACACGGGCATACTCCCTGACCTCTTCAGCGAAGGCAAGGGCGTAGTGGTGCAAGGCAGGCTTGAGCTTGGCGGCCGGTTCCTGGCCCAGGAGGTACTGGCAAAGCATGATGAAAACTACATGCCTCCCGAAGCTCAGCACGCCTTGAACGAAGCCGAGAAAGCCACCAATGCAGGGAGGCCATGATCGCCATGCTTCCCGAGATCGGACATTTCTCCCTAATACTCGCGCTGTTCGTGGCGCTAGCGCAGGCCAGCCTGGCCCTTGCGGGCGCCGCGCGTGGCAATGCCGCCTGGATCGCCCTCGCGCGTCCCGCCGCACGCGCTCAGTTTCTTTTGGTGTCCATCAGCTTTATCGCGCTTGGCGGGTCGTTCTTCGCCAACGACTTTTCAGTTCTCTACGTGGCGCAGAACTCCAACTCTCAACTTCCCTGGTTCTATCGAATCGCCGCGACGTGGGGTGGACACGAAGGGTCGCTGCTGTTGTGGCTGCTGATGCAAACCGGATGGGCGTTTGCCGTAAGCTTTTTTTCAAGACAACTGCCGGAGGCTATGGTGGCGCGCGTACTGGGCGTGCTGGGCTTGGTCACCGTCGGATTTCTGCTGTTTGTACTGGCAACTTCCAATCCGTTCGAGCGGCTGATGCCTCCCGTCATGGAGGGGATGGACTTGAATCCGCTACTGCAGGATATCGGCCTGATACTTCATCCACCTTTACTGTATATGGGGTATGTCGGGTTCTCGGTGGCTTTCGCATTTGCCGTGGCCGCCTTACTGGCCGGAAAATTGGATTCTGCCTGGGCGCGATGGTCCCGGCCCTGGGCTACGGCTGCCTGGTTGTTTCTGACACTGGGCATCGCCCTGGGTAGCTGGTGGGCCTATTACGAACTCGGATGGGGCGGATGGTGGTTCTGGGATCCCGTGGAAAACTCGTCCTTCATCCCCTGGCTTGTCGGCACTGCCCTGATTCACTCCTTGGCCGTGACGGAAAAACGCGGCAGCTTCAAGAACTGGACAGTGCTCCTTGCCATCTGTACGTTCTCATTTTCCCTGCTGGGGGCCTTTCTGGTGCGTTCGGGTGTGCTGACGTCCGTGCACGCCTTTGCCACCGATCCCCGAAGAGGCGTGTTCCTGCTCATTCTTTTTGCTGTTGTGGTGGGAGCATCATTAGTGCTCTTTGCTCTGCGCGCCCCCAAAGTAAGCACAGGCGGCCAATTCTCATTGGTGTCGCGCGAGACTCTCTTGCTGGTGAACAATGTGCTGCTGGCTGCAGCGGCCGGCGCCGTAACCCTCGGAACCCTGTATCCGCTGCTGCTCGACGGCTTCGACCTAGGCAAGATTTCGGTCGGTCCCCCGTACTTCAATGCCATCTTCGTGCCGCTGATGATTCCCGCCCTGCTGCTTATGGCCATAGGGCCCGCAGCCAACTGGAAATCGGCGAAAATCGCGGCCTTGACAAAGCAGCTTCTGCATCCCGCATGGATAGCGCTGATCGTCGGCATCGGTGCCCCGCTCTTGCTGGGGCGATGGTCTGTGCTGATAGCGCTGGGACTGGGCCTAGCGGCCTGGATCGCGGCGTCGGTGGCCATCGGCGTGATGCAACGTGTGCGCGCCACCCGCAGTGGCCCGCTGAAACAGCCGCGCAGCTGGCTGGGAATGCATCTGGCTCATTTTGGCATTGCCGTGTTTGTCACGGGCGTCACGCTAGTCATGGGGTATGAAACCGAACAAGACCTACGCATGGAACCCGGCGCTACGGTGCAGGCGGGAAGCTATGACTTGACGTTCCGCGGGGTCACCAAGGCAACAGGCCCCAACTACGAGGCGGAAATTGGCGACGTGCTGCTCTCAAAGAACGGCAAAGCGCTGCGCACACTCCATCCCGAGAAACGCGATTACTTTTCATCGGACATGCCGATGACGGAAGCGGCCATTGACGCCAACGGCCTGCGGCACGTGTACGTCTCCTTGGGGGAACCTCTGGGCGGTGGATCGTGGAGCGTGCGGGTCTACTTCAAGCCGTTTGTCGATTGGATCTGGATCGGCTGTATCTTGATGGCACTTGGCGGGCTGTTGGCCATCAGCGATCGACGCTACCGGCTTAAACGCCGCCGGCGCCAAACAGACACGGCTGCCCATGGAGTTGACGCATGAATCGTTTTTTTTGGCCTTTGGCCGGACTGCTGTTACTGATAGGCCTATTGGCTATCGGCTTGACGTTGAAGCCCAGTGAAGTGCCTTCTCCGCTTATCGGCAAACCGGCACCCGTCTTTAGCTTGCCCAAGTTGGCAGCCCCGGACGAAACATTCTCGCCGCAATCCATGGACGGCAAGGTGTGGCTGCTGAATGTCTGGGCCTCGTGGTGCCCGCCCTGCCTTGAAGAGCACCCCGTCATTACCGATTTGTCGACCACCCACGGATTGTCGATTGTCGGTCTGAATTACAAGGATATGGCTGATGATGCAATCGCCTGGCTACAGCGCCATGGCGATGCCTATGAAGCAGTGATCACAGATCCCGAAGGCGTCGTCGGTATCGACTATGGTGTTTATGGCGTGCCGGAAACATATATCATCGATAAACAGGGTGTCATCCGCTACAAGCATATCGGCGCGGTCAGCTTCGGCGATGCTCGCGACACCATCCTGCCCCTGGTTCGAGAGCTGCAAAAATGAAGCGCATATGGCTGTTGCTGCTTTGCGCATCGGTTTGCCATCCCGTCTGGAGCAACGGCAGCGCGATTGAGGCGCGAATGCTGGATATCGCCACCGAGTTGCGCTGCCTAGTGTGCCAGAACGAATCAATTGCCGCCTCGCGCGCTGACTTTGCGAGGGACATACGGGAGCTGATTCGTAATCAGATCAAGGCGGGACGGTCAGAAGCTCAGATTCAGGATTTCCTGGTGGCGCGGTATGGCGACTTCATACTCTATCGGCCGCCATTGAAAGCTACCACGCTCTTTCTGTGGCTCGGACCCATGCTGCTGATGGTGGGCGGGCTCCTGGTGCTCGCCATGACACTGCGGCGCCGAAATAGAAACGCCGCGCCTGACCCGCTTGACGATGACGAACAACGCATGGCTGACGCCCTTTTACAGCGCAGCACCAGCGAAACTCATTCAAAAGGTAATTCATCATGAGCTTGCTCTTCGCTGGCATTGTGTCGTTGCTTTGCGCAACGGTGGCATTGTGGCTCGGCCGCGCCCTTTGGCGCGGCCCAGGCCAAGGTGATGAGATCGGGCATCACTCGGTCAACGCAACAGTTTTGCGCGATCAATTGGCTGAATTGGAAGGAGACGTCGCAAACCGTACACTATCCGAGCACGATTTTTCCGTGGCCAAGCAAGAGTTGCAGCGCCGCGCGCTGGATGAGGCGATACCTGGCTCGGCTCCCGCTACCGGTGCGCATAACAGCCGACGAGCAGCCGCGGTAGTGGGCATCGTCTTGCCTGTGGCCGCCCTGCTGGTGTACGCATACCTTGGCAGCCCGGCCGCAACGCGGCCCGCCCCAGCTCCCAGTGCTGCCACAATGACTCAGGCTGATGTGCAGAAGATGGTGGAATCTCTAGAGGCGCGCCTGAAAGAAAATCCGGACGATCCCGAGGGCTGGCTGATGTTGGGCCGCTCTTATCGATACTTTGGAAGATATGCAGATGCAGCCCAAGCTTTTTCCAAAGCTGCTCCCATCATCGAGGCGGACCCGCTTTCCCTGGCGGAATATGCCGAAGTGATCGCACGCAGCAGCGCAAGCGGATTTACCCAAGAAGCGACGCGACTACTTGACCGCGCCCTTACCCTCGACCCGGACGAACCATTCGCCCTCACCTTGGCGGGAAGGGCTGCATTCGAGCGCGGCGAATATCAGGCGGCCATTGGCTATTGGCAACAATTACTAGAACAGTTCCCGGCCGGTTCGGAAGCGGCCCAGGCGGTACTAAATGGCATTGATATGGCTCGACGAAGTGCTGGTGCCGCCTCTCCATAACCCATCAGCATACTTCGAACTCGCTTGGAAATCGCCTTCAAACCAGCTAATCGGTTTCTCGCATATAAGCCCGGGGACTGCACTTCATCTCGGTAGATCGATTCCAGACAGCTTGTCCGGACATCGATGTACGCTTGGACACCAACCACAAATCGGTAGACTTCGCAGCCCAGCGCATCGATATCGGTGTGCGCTACGGCATGGGGGACTGGCCAGGCCTGAAGGCCGACAAGCTCATGGATGAAGAAGCTTTTCCCGTATGCTCCCCTGAGCTGCTGCATCAGTTCAGGCAACTACGCAAGCCAAGTAATCTAATTCGCGAAACGCTGATCCATGACTTGACGATGGCCGGCCATGCGGGCTTCCCGACCTGGGAGGAATGGATGAAGAAAGCCGGCGTTAGCGACACAGCGACGATCCATCGCGGCATGCCCCTCAATAACTCTGCAGCCGTGCTGCAGACAGCTATTGAGGGGCATGGCATCGCGCTCGCACGCAGCATCATGGCCCGCGACGATCTGTCGAGCGGGCGCCTCGTGAGGCTATTCCCAGACATCAGCTTAGCGTTGAATGCCTCTTATTACATCGTTTACCGACCCGAGTGCGCCAATCTACCCACACTAGCGGCATTCAGGGAGTGGTTAATCACTGAGGCGGATGACTAATCACAAAGTAAAATTTCAAACGGAAGGGCTGCGCTGTCGCCCAATCTCCCACGACACCCCACCGCCATGCACTGTTGCGGCGATCTGCTGGCCCAGCCGCTGCTCGATCACCGGTCGCCACGGCACCAGACTGAACCCCATGCCGTCATCAAGCATCGCGTAACGCCCGCTGACGAGCATGATTGAGCGTCGGTAGATACCGGCCACGCGCTGCCCATCAGCCACGGGCCGATGCTCCAGACCGGTTTCGGCGGCAATGTCCTTGGCAGCCCGCGCCAGTTCCCGATTGCGCAGCGTGCTCAGCAGATTGCCCGCCAGGATCACGCGCTGCCCGCGCCGCTGGGCCAGTCCTTGCTCTTCGAGGAAGTCGGCGCGCTGCTGCATGGCTTGTTTGGCCTCGCCACCAAAACCCATATCCTCCAGCCCCTTGCCGCGGCCAATCAACTGGTGATCAAGCCAGGTGGCCCCAATCACGCGAGTTTGCCGCTCGATGGGAAGGGGTGATTTCAGTTCCACCGCCACACCTCCCTGCCGCTGCGCGTCATACTGGCGGCCACGTTCGGGGAGGTCACGCGGTACTTTCCATAGTCCATCAGCCACGCGCTCCACAATTCCGGCGCGGCGCAGGGCTTCCAGCCGGCGAACATGCGCCGCGACGACTTCCTGCGGGTCGCGACCAGCTTTGGCGCGACCTTGCTCAATAGCAAGGTGGTGATCGATACGATACAAACCGTCGCTTGCCAGTTCCACGATGTTGCGGTCAGCCGCTCGAATGTCGGCGGAACCCTTCACTTCCACCACCGCGCCGGTTGGATAGTTGGCCGGTTCGTCGCGAGCATTGAGTGCAACGTAATGGGCCTTGCCGTCCACGCCGTCGATCACCAGATAGCCCCGGTCGCGCAGCTCATCATCCAGCCCCTTGGCCGCCACGCGCCCAACGATGACGCGTCCACCTCCATCATCATCTTGGCCCGGCTCGAATACGGCAAGTTCGCGTTGTTTTCCGCTCATGGCCCGCTGCATGGTGCGGATAATGTCGCCCCGCTCGCTCAGGGCGCGCAAGATTTTTTCAGCGTCGGTGTGCATGGCCCAGGTGCCGGGCTGTATTTCATCGGCCAGCCCTAGGCGCTGCAAGCGTTGCAGGCGACCGATCAGCAACAGGCGCTGGCGTTGCAATGTCGGCTCATTGAAGCGTTGGATCTGCACCCGTCCATCCTCTCCGATCTCACGTTGCAGGGTGCGATCCAGGCTCGTCCACCGTTCCTGCTCCACTTCGCGCTGCATGGCCTGCTGGATTTCCAGCTCGGTGCGCGGCCCCAGCCATTCGGTCGCCAGCTCAGAAGCGCGATGACGCAAGCCCTGGGCGATATAGTCGCCCGCAATGATGAGGTCTTGACCGGTCTCGTCGCGCCCGCGCACGATCAGGTGGGTGTGCGGGTTGTCGGTATTCCAGTGATCCACCGCCACCCAATCCAGGCGCGTGCCCAGGTCGGCTTCCATGCGGTTCACCAGATGCCGGGTGTAGGTGCGCAGGTCACCCAGCTCCGCGCCATCTTCGGGCGAGACAATGAAGCGGAAATGATGCCGGTCGTCTGCGCAGCGTTCCTTGAAGGCATCCAGATCGCCGACGTCCGTCTGTGGCCCATAGGCTTGGCCTGGCTCGCCATTGCGGCCCGCGCCGTCACGCTCGACGTAGCGCAGGTGCTTGGCAAGCGACTGTGGGCTGGCACGTTGCTGATTGACCAGCAGCGTCTTAATGGTCACGCGCCGCGAGAATGGCGTGAGATTGGCGCCTGCGAAGCGCGCCGCCGTATGGCCGCGACCCAGGCGTGCGCCGGGACGCTGACCGGTGCGTGCGCCACGGCTACCGGCTGCGGAATGACGCATCGAGGACTTGCCCCCGCTGGCCTTGCCGGTCTGCTTGAGCACCTTGGAAATAAAACCTTGGCCTTGACCCTTGCCCCGGTTCTTCGGGGCGCTGGGGCGCACCCGGAAATCATCATCGCGGCGGTCGCTCATGGCTACGCTTTCTGTAAGTTCTGACTGAAGCTGCGGCGTAGCCGGTCGTGTGAAGCACGCGGCAAGCCCTCTCTTGGCGCGAGCCTCGCGCCCCCAGCGGCACGACGGCAACGCCGCGTCGTGCCGCGCCACCCCCACGTGCAGACTGGCTTTGCGGGCGGCTGTGTGCCGCCCCCTTTTGTCTTGCCTTCCGCCTTTGCCTGTCGCTTTCGCTCCGGGCGTCGGCGGTCCGGCAGCGCTGTGCTGCCGACAGCCAGCCCGCCGGCGAACGCGCCAATGGCCGCAGGCCGGGCGCGTTCGAGGCAAGACGCCTGCTCGTTGGACGGCTGCGCCGGATGTTGCGCGAGGCGCGGCGCGAATGCGCCCGTGCTGCACGCGCGACGACACGGCGGCAGCAGCCGGAACAGCATGCCCGATGGCACGATGAGATGCACGGCAACGTGCAGCGAATCGGCGGCCATCATGGATGTGTCTCCAGCCAGATCGGATGCGCGACGCCAATCACGCCGGATGCGCTGACCGGGCCGAAATAACGGCTGTCGAACGACGCCGGATGTGTGGCGCTCAGCAGGAACAGTTCGCTCTCAAGGAGTGGTCGGCAATGCGGCCAGAAGGGCAGCGGCCGGCCTAGCCGGTCGGCAGGCAGTGCGGCGGCCACCGGCACGCCGTCGATACGCACCTGACCGTCGATAATGCAGACGTGCTGCGGCGCGACGGCGCCCACACGTTTGAGCAGCGGGATATGTGCGGGCAGGTAGCCGCGCTGCGCGGCCAGTACGGCGGCGTCAGCAGGCAATCGAGTCAGAACAATACTGCCCACTTCCAGCCGACGGGGCAGCGAACCGGACTGATGTTGGAATGGTTTGACGCGATACCAGCCGGCCGGAACGCTGCTGGACGGGTTGTAGATCAGGCGCGGTAGCGGCTGCACGAACGTCGCCCAGGCGAGCGCCGCGAGGCCAACGGCGGCGAAGCCCGCCAGGACGATGCGAGCGCGCACGCGTGAGCGAGGAAACGGCGCGACTTCGGGTGTGCGGGCGGTGGTGGAATCGGGGGTCATGACAGCGCCCTCCCAGCCAGCCAGGCAGTGTGCCGCTCAATGGTGTATTCGGGCAACGCCAGGCGGGCCGCCAAACGGTTGCCCAGCGTGCGCCAGTACGCTGGCGATGTAGCGGCGGGCACGATGCCCAGCGCCTCGATGGCGTCAATGCGCTCCAGCACAGAACGAACTGGATGATTACCTTCGACGTTCAGCAGCAAACGCGCACCGGGCTGCACGCCGGGAATGCGCTGCGCCGCGTCCAACGGTGTGCAAGCCTGCATTACCATGAGCTGCCAGCGTACCGTGCCGTAATCGTTGGCCTGCCAGCGGACGCGGCAGAACATCACGCCCGGCATAAACACCGCCCAGCGCCGCCAGCGATCCAGCCGGATCATATGTGCCGGTTCGCCAAAACGCAGATAGAGATTGAAATGCGGTTCGATCGTGGCGAGCGCCACCCGCGTCAGCGGCACGCTGTTGGCTTGGTTGGCAAGCGTGGCGGATAGCGGCAGCGATGCCGCCGTCGCCGCGCCAAAAGCAGGCGAAGCGGATGTATTCATGGCGTGTCCTCTTTGCGATGTTCTGGAAACTCGCGCTCCAGCAGACCGCGCAGCAGGTCGGCCACGGTCACGCCTTGCGTGAAGGCCGACACCTTGATGCGTGCGCGCAGCGCGGGGGTGATGTCCAGCGTCAGGCGGGCGGTGTAGCAGTCGCCCTTGTTCAGTGCGCCGGCGTCGCCCTGGCGAATCCACGCCTCGGCGTGTGGATTCACGGGCGGACGCATACCTATTCCGACGCGCTTGGCCGGGCGTTTGCTGTTCGGTGGCAGCCTCGCTCTCATGTCGGCCACCGCAGCAGTTCATCGACCAGGGCCGTGATTTCACGCGCCGCCGCGCTGTCGGGCGCTGTCTCGCGTGCCAGCCGCCCGGCGGCCACGCTGTCGGCAAAGATGATTCTTTGCCGGACCTCGGCGCGCAGCGTCGGCAGCAGCAGATCGGCCAGCGCCTGGCGCGCTTCGCGCCCAATGACGGTGGTGCTGACCCGTCGATTGATGACAAAGGCCGCTTGCAAGGCGGGCCGGAACACCTGGGCCTCGCGAATCAGCGCCACCATCTCGGCGCTGGCCCATAAGTCGTAAGGGCTGGGCTGAACGGGAATCAGCACGTAGTCGGCCGCCAGCAGCGCGGAGCGCGCCAGGGCGGCGATGCGTGGCGGCCCGTCGATCACGACATGATCGGCCCGTCTGGCCAGCTCCGGCGCTTCCTGATGCAGTGTTTCGCGAGCAAGGCCCACGGCGCTGAACAGCCTTGGCAAACCTTGCTGACTTCTGCGCTGCGTCCAGTCCAGTGAGGAACCCTGCGGGTCGGCGTCCAGCAGGATGACCTGCTGACCGCGCAGCGCGAGTTCTCCAGCGATGTGGGTGGCGAGTGTGGTCTTGCCGGCGCCCCCTTTCTGGTTGAGCAAGGCAATAATCATGGCGCAGCCCTCCCACCTGGAATGCCTGTCTGTTTTTGCCTTGCCAGACGGGCATGGTGCTTCGGCTGATTTTGCTGTTCAGACCGTCCCGATTGTTGGTTTTTGGAAGCTGCCCACCGATATGGCGCTTCTCTATTAAAAGTTAGAGTAGTTAAGTTAGGTAAGTTAAGGGGCGCGCAAAGCCAGCAATGGCGCCGGGTTGCGGCCATTTTTGTTGCCTGATAGCACGAGGATGTGTTGCCTGATAGCACGAGTGTTCCGTTGCCTGATAGCACGACACTATCCACAGGATATTCACAACTTACCCACAGATTTATCCCCGTGCCGTGGGCGGCACGGGCCGGAACGTGAGCAGTTCGGTTTTGTCCTCCGGTACGAGTTCGATGCCCAGGACGTAGCCCGGCAGCGATTGGCGCGCAACCAAGGCGCGCAAGTCGGCGGCAAAGTCGTAGAAGCGCGCTACGCTGCCCGATTTGCGGTACAGGTGCCGGAAGTCGAATTGCCAGCCGTCCGGCTGCTTGCCGCCGTGCTTGCGCACCAGGCGGTACAGCCAGCGTTCGATGCCGCCCGTCAGGCGGAAGTATGCCGGGTCGATGGTCAGCACCAGGGCCGCATCCATCACCCCGGCATAGAACCAGTCCGGCAAAATCAGTTCGATGCCCAGCGGCTTGCCATCGGCATCGGCCAGCTCCTTCCATTCGTTGATCCACGAGAAGCGGTGCAGCCGCCGCCCCGTGGTTTCGCGGATGGATGTGGCCACGCTGGTCGATTGCAGCCGGTCGAGGGCGGCTTTCAGGCGCTGGTAGTCGCGCAAGGACGTACCGCGCCCAATGAAGCGCAGGATCTCGTAGGGACGCACCTGCATCAACCGTGAGCTGCGGATGCCCGCATCGCGGGCTTGCACGATCTGACTGGCGGCCCAGATCAGAATGTCGGCATCCCAGATCGTGGCAATACCGTGTTCCTGTGTACCCTCCACGCGGATGGTGACGTTCCCGCTGTGAAAGTCGATGGGCGCAACGCGCCGCGACTTCGCCAACGAGAAGAAGGGATAGGCCATCAAATCCTGAGCATCGCGCGGCGCCATGTCCTCGCCCGGTAGTGCGCGGAACAACGCCAGTTGTTCGCGCTGCGGCGGGGGTCGCAGCCGTGATGACTGCGAAGGACTGGACATGGCGATGGCCGCCCGCACCCGAACGCTCAGCGACCGTCACGATAATCACCCTCATGGCGCTCGGCGTATTCCGGGTCGGATGTCGCCTCGTAGCTGCGCGCATCGGCCCAGGCGTCCAGATCGGCCACCGCATACATGACGCGCCGGCCGAATTTACGAAACGTCGGCCCGCCGCCGATCACGCGCTGCTTTTCCAGCGTGCGCGGCGACAGGCGCAGGTACTGGGCGGCTTCGTCGTTGGTCAAGTAGCGTTGGGGCTGCGCGGGCGTGGCAATGGGTGCGGCGGCGGGCCGTAAGGGAGCGGGTCGCATGAGATGAACCTCCATCGGTCGGTAGAGCCGGCGGCGCCAGTGCTGCCGGATGGAGACAGTCTCAACAAAGCCGGGCGACTTGCTCAGGGACGTTTTGCAGGGGATGAAGATCGTCCCTGTACAGGCTCGGGCAACTGTGCCAGGCGGCGGTAGCCGCCGCGCATCAGCGCATCGCCTCGCCGAACCAGGCGGCGCATGCGAGCGCGCATAGCGCCATCGGCATGCCAGTCGCGGGCCACCGCCTTGGAGCCAAACAGCCCTTCGGCGATGTCGCGCAAGGACGCACCCGCCAGGGTCGCGTCGAGCGCTTGCAAGGTGTGCAGTTCCTGCAAGGCCGACAAGGCGGGCCGGGGCCGCACCACGGCAATGGGAACGGCGTCGTTGACCAGAGCCAGATTGTTCATTTCCAGCGTGAGCGCTTGCGCGTGCGCAAGAAGATCGGCGCCGGCGCGCACGGCATAGACGTAGGCCATGCCGTCTGCCAGGCCAGGGGCCACCGCCAGCCGCAGGCAGCTACCCGGCCAACGCACCCGCAGCACCAGGCGTACACCGTCGTGAATCAGGGATTTGTCACCGGGGATGCGCCAGAGCGTGAATAGCGTGGCACCCGGCATGGGGTCGGCGTCCGGGTAAAGATGAACGCCATGAGAATTAGGGAACCAGATCGGATGTGCGTCACGCGCATCCAGGGCGGGGTCTTCCAGCAGGCGCAAGCCCCAGCGCTGCGCCGTGGGCTGCGCGGCTTCCGGCTGCTGGGAATGGCGCAGCCAATCTTGCCGGTAATCAGGATGGCGGCGCAGATATTCCCAGGCCAGCGCCGGGCCATCCAAGTGCAGGATGTAGAGATACGCGGCAACCGGATGCCAGTGCTTGGCGAGCGAATCGGCCATGACGCAACCCCCTTTGACTCAGCGGGGCAGCACCATCGGAAAATAAACACGAGCCAATAAACACAAGCCAGTTTCAATACGTTAAGATTTAACTACCAATCGCATAAAATGAAACTAAAAACATCAAGTCCGATTGCGTCTTAACCATTGCACCAGTGATCAGAATGCGATGATGGCACCGCTGAAGAATCAGCAAGCAGCATCCATGACCCTGCCGCATTTCGCGCAGAAGATCATGACTATTTAAGTCTGGGCCGTCGCGTATTCATGCAAGACTCATGATTCAGACCGTCACGGTCTTGAACATGACTGAAATAGTCACAATGCGCCTGGATGAGATGGGCTGCGCGGCTCGTATTGCGACTGCCTGTTAATCCGTGATCGAACCGTTTTCTTGCGCCAGGCGCACGTATTCCGAGAGCGGGCGCACCGCCTGGAAATAGCGGTCGCGCATCACGGGCTGCTTGCGTGGGCCGACGATGGAGGCCAAGGCGGAAAGCTGCACAGTGCCCAGCGCCGGCATGCCTATCCCCAGGTCGATCAGCCCATACGCCGTGTCGCCATCAGCCGGATCGAGTGCGGTCAGCAGCCAGGTCGCATGCGCGTCCGGCGTGAAAAGCCGCACGACCGGCGGCGGGTCGATACGCTGGCCCGCAGCGCGGGCCTGCCCGTGAGCGAGCAGTTGTGCGCGTTCGTCGTCGGTGATGAGTGAAAGGTTCACGTGTGCTCTGCCAAAACGTAAAACCGCTGATCTGCCTTTGTGCATTTGTGCGAAGACCCGAAAGCGGTTTGTCTCGAATCCGTAAAAGCGGGCAATCGTAATGCCGATTGTGCGCAAGCCCTGAAAAGCACGCTTGCGCATCTGCGCTTTAAAAGGAATCCACCTTGACGGGTTTGCGTCATTACACAAGAAAAAGCTGAAATCTGGATGAATGAGTTAAAGATAACGTGGTTTTAATTGTGCCGCCAAACGACGCTTGTGTCTATGCAAAAGCGTCCCATCCAGCGCGGCCGGCCACCCGGCGCCACTACCTATGATGCCGAACTGGCGCACGCCTTCGGTACAGCGGTGCGTGCGCTGCGCACGGAACGCGGCATCGCCCAGGAAATGCTGGCGAACCTCGCCAATGTTGAACGCTCCCATCTGGGCAAGATCGAGCGCGGCGAACACACGCCCACCCTGGCGATTATCTTCAAGATCGCCGGCGCGCTGGAATGCAGCACGGCCGTGCTCATGACCCGGACAGAAGCCCAGCTTGCCCAAGGCAAGGTCTCAGAATAAAGGTCTGGGGCGGCTGTGCCGCCATGGGCTGTTAGGTGAACAGGCGCCCCGCCGAAAGGCGGGGCGCGGTGGTTTAAGCCGCCTGCGGCTTGCTGCGCGACCACAGCAGATCATGCGTGCCGTCCTCGCCTTCGATCAGGCGGGCATAGACCGTGGCCGGGAACGTGGGGTCGTCCAGGGTGACGGACAGGTATTCCCGCCCGGCCTCGCTGGTTTTCTTCCACGCCGCGCCGATGTCATGACTCGCCGCCTGCAAGCGGAAGTCGGGGGCTTTGTCGTTTTCGCCCTTGTCGTTGGCAACCAGCTTGACCTTGACATTGAGCGTCAGGGTGCGCAGGGTGCCGGTGTAGCCATCTTTGTCTGCGGTGAAGGTGCCGATGTTAGCCATGATGATTCTCCTTTCAGGAATTCAAGGTCGCGCCAGTGCGTCCTTGTTGTGATCCGGTCGGCGGGGGTGGGCGGGCCGCACCGCGCCAGCGGCCGTAACAACGTGAAGGGCCGGGAAGCACAAAGAATTTGTCCCGCGAGGAAGCCGCCCGCGGCGGCGGGGAAATTGTTTGTGCTGGACGGTTGCGACCAATAAGCCCGAAGGCTTGCCGTCCCCCGCCAGGATTCACGACAAGACAAGGACGTACAGGCCGACCGTCCTGCAAAGAGAGGTGGCGAACTCGGTTTCTCCGCATACAGGCTTGACCGGCAAGCGCCCTGATGCGGGCAAGAACCAGGCTCCCAATGTGGGGTGAAAACGCACCCGCCGCAAGTGGCGGCGCTGTCGTCGAAAACGCGGTGTGGAAGCTCCATAAGCCAGACCGGGCAGCGTGTCGGTGAACCGCCCCTCCTGATGTCCAGACAAACAACCGCCAGCATCGAGGACGGCACGCTTGCGTGCAACCTGCGCCAGCAAGCCCAGGCGTAGCGTGACCCGCGCCGCCGTTTGGCGGGGCGCCATATAAAAACCGAAAGCACTTGAGGCTGCCTATCTGACAACAGCACAGGGTATAACGCGCCCTGTGCTGTTGTCGGAGCTTTACAGTTGCCCCCGCTCTGCCAGTGAGGTTGTGCTTGCCGCCGTCACGAGGACATGATCGAGAAGCCGTACGTCTACCATCGCCAGCGCGTTTTTCAGATGTTTGGTCAGGTTCAGATCCGCCATGCTTGGCTCGGTTGAACCCGACGGATGGTTATGCGCCATGATGAGCGCGGCTGCGTTCAGACGCAGCGCCGTCTTAACGATCTCGCGGGGATAGACGCTGGCCTGACTCAACGTGCCCGACCCCTGCTCGATATAGCGAATCGGCTTGAAACGTGAGTCTAGATACAGGAAGGCGGCGCATTCGTGTCCCAGCCCGGCCAGCTTGGCCTGAAAAAACTGCTTCACCTTGGTCGGCTGATCGACCGGCGACGATTGGGAAACCAGGCTTTCCGCAGCCGTGCGGCCCGCCGCCAGAATCTGCTCGTCGCTGGCCAGCTTGTAGCGGCCGCTGGGACTGCGTACATACAGAGCGTATGTCTCGTCCATGTTGTCATAGCTCAGTGCGGCGATGGTGTTGTTCATGATGCTCTCCAGTGTTCAGGGCGGGATTGCCCGGAACCCGAAGGCATGGCGCAGCGCAGGTTTCAAGGGTCAAAGACGGCCAGCGGCCGCAAGCGGCGCCCACGGCGACGCGCCGCCCTTGAAAATAAGAACGACATGACACAATGACCGGGAGTAAAACAGCCCCCACCGTGTCACTGGGTTTTGCGTTGGAATCCTCTGCGTGCAACGCAGCCAGACTTTAATCGTTGCGGGTCGCGCAACGTGCACGCGCAGTGCGCAGCGCCCCCCGACGCGAAGGCGTGAGGGATGGAAGCCGAATGGCCGTGACGGCAAAGCCGGCATGTGGCGCTGCCCGACAGCCCGGCGGCGCGTGCGCCGACACGCACGGATTTATCCACAGATTCTGTGAGCAAGCCTGTGCATAAGAGATGAAGACTTTATGACAGCCCTTGTCATTCCGTGCCTTGCGCCTGGATGGGCTGCTATTTGTCCAGCGCAGCGATGGCCGCCCGCCCCCAGGCGCGCTTGTGTCATAGGCTCCGGTCGCCGCTGGCCCGGTGGGCGGCGAACGGCTGATTTGGCTTTTCGCTTTGGCTGTTATCACCGGGCGCGGCGATGCCGCGTCCGGATTTTGCCCACCGTCCACAATGACGGGGAGACATTGTGGACGGTGCGAAATAAACCCATGAACCGCCAGCGCCCCGGCTGAAACCGGGGCGCTGGTTGCTCGTCAGGGTTATGCGGCGACGGCATTCACCGCATCATTCAGCGTATCGGCATCCTCGACGGTTTCACCATCTTCGTCTGCCGCCATGTCCTGCGAGGCTGCCACCCGGAAGATGGCGGGCATCCATCCCATACCGGCCACCAGCCGTTCGGCTTCGCTGGCAATATCGGCCTTTTTCAGCTTCGCCAGCCGCGACACCTGATCAGGCGCGAACTCGCCCACGGCATCCAGAATCACGGCCTTGGAAATGTGCTTGAAGTAGCCTTCGGCGGTCGGCTGCCACCATGCCGCCATGTCCAGCCCCACGGCCTGCGCGAGCTCCGCACCCGGTTGCTGTGCGGTAGCGCGGGGGGTGATGATGTCCACCGTTGCCGCCGCGCATACTGCCAGCAGCCGCACCAGTGCATCTTGCGGCGTTGCCAGCAAGACGGTGAACAGGTCGGCGCTGTCCTGCGGCAAGCCTTCGCTCAAGACCTTTTGCAATTCTGCCAGCGCCACGGCGGCGGGAGATTCCGGCCAGTCCGGGGCCATGCTTTCCAGCCGGTCTTGCACGGTCAAGCGTATTTCCAGTGGCAAGCCGTCGCGATGATAGCGATCACGCTGCAAAACCGTCTGCACCATGCCATGCACCACAGCGGCCAGGGCAGCTTGTGGATTCCGGGCCAGTTCGATTTGCAGCGCAGCGGTGCGGTGGGCGCTCAAGCGCTGCGCCAGCCGGTCGGTCATGGAAGCGGCCTTGGGCTGTTCGTCATCCTCGCCTTCGCCGTTAACGTCATCCTCACCGCCGAAGCCTTGGCGCAGCCGCTCCAAAGTGCGCAGCGCCTTCGCTTCGGCTTCACGCATCAGACCGCGATACACCACAATTTCCCCTTGCCGATCAAGGGTAACAATGGCCCCTGCGGCGGCTTTCACGTTCGGGGCGTAATCCAGCAAGCGATCTTCCAGCGCCTGCAATTGTTCGCCCAAGCTGTCGCCCTGCTCCTGCAAGGCATCGGCTTTTTCCTCGTCATCATCGCTCAATGCCGCATCAATCGCTGCACCAGTGGCCTGCATCTTGGTTTCCAACCGCTCCATGCGCTCGGCCTCCCGCTTGGTGGGATTGCGCCGCTCACGTGGGGCTCGCTGGAAGGCTTGCAGGTCGGCATAGGTGGCAAAGGGCGTGGCATCCACCCAAGCCCACCCCTCCGCCTTCACTGTGGCCGCGTGGTCGTCCAGCTTTTGGCGCACCAGCGTTTCCAACAGTGCCGCGTCGGTGACATACACGCCACTATCGTCCTGCGCGAACAAATCACGACGAATGCCGCCGCCTGCGGCTTCGTAGGCGTCCAGTCCGACGAAGCGCACCAGCGCATGGCCTGCGTCAATTTCTCGCTCGGTCAACCGATCACGCAAGGCATGGGGGCTGCGCTGCCATTCGGGCGCGTCATAAAACGCGGCGTCTTGTGCCGCATGATCGTCTGTGATGGCAAGGGCCATCAACTGATCAAGGTTCACGGCATCGGCGCGGTAATCGGCCAGCAGGCGCGGCGAGACGTTCGCCAGTTTCAAGCGGCGCTGCACCACCAGCGGGGTGACGCTGAAATCCGCCGCAATGTCTTCAATGGGTCGGCCTTCCTTGACCAGTGCCGCAAACGCTTCAAACTGGTCTGCCGGGTGCATGGCCTCACGCTGCACGTTTTCGGTCAGGCTCACGGTGCGGGCGCTGGCGTCCGGCACCAGCAGGCATGGAACCTCCCAATCCTTGGCGATGCGGCGCTTTTTCGCCAGCAGCTTGAGCGCCGCCAGCCTGCGGCCACCGGCCACGACCTCGTAATGCTCGCCATTGACGGCGGCGATGACGGTGAGGTTTTGCAGCAGCCCCACGCGGGCGATGCTTTCCGCCAGCGCATCAATCGACTGGCCTGCGGTCTTGGACTTGCGCACGTTGCGCTTTGAAACGCGAAGCTGCGACAGCGGTACGAGAATCAGGTTTTGCGCCGGGGCGGCGGCTTCGGGCGTAGCGGTGTCGATAGCTTGGGCTTCGGTGTGGTTGATCGCGTTCATGGTGAACACTCCTTGAGGTTTTGCATTGCAGCCATGAAAAGCGCGGCAAGGGTGGCTGCCTGCCCCTGCCGCGTAGGGGAATCAGGCTTTCAACTGGCGCATACCCTCGGCCAACAGCCACAGGGAACGGTTCAGGCGAATGTCGGAATCAATGCCCTGCACCGCTCGGGTGCTTTGGCGGCGACCGTTGGCGCTGCGGCCACGCAAACCGCCTTTGGTGAGGTTTTCTTGCAGGCGGTTGAAGGTCATCCACAGATCGGGGCGGCGGTCGTCATACCGGCGCGGCATCAGAATCTGGCTTTCGGTGATAGGTGCAGGTTTGTCGGGGTCGTCGTACTTCAGGGCCAGTGCTGCGCGTGCGAGAACCTCGGCTTCTCCCGCGTCCAGCGTGATCGCCTGCATGGCTTCGCGGGATTCCTGTACCCGCTCGAAACCGTCTAGCACTTCATAAGCACCTTCGATGACCTGCCCGGTAATGTCGCCTTTATGCGGGATGCGAACATCGGCGACGGTGTCGCCGCACACCAGCCCATTGGCGCAAACAAATCTGAACGCGCCCGCCAGCATCTGATAGCTGCTCGTGCCATCGTGCGAGTTCAAAAGAATGATTTCATTGGCAATGCTGTCATTCACCTGATTGGCATGGCGCAGGCGAATCATGTGTTTGGTGTGTTCGCGCCGGTCTTCGTTACGTACCCGGGTCTGCGTCACCATGAAGGGTTCAAAACCTTCTTTCCGTAGCTCCGTCAGCACTGCCGCCGTGGGGATGTAGCTGTAGCGTTCTGAACGGCTTTCGTGTGGAGCATCGGCATAGATGGACGGCACCACCGCCCTGATCTGATCGTCCGATAGTGGGCGGTCGCTGCGAAGCACGGGGGAATGGGGAGCGAAGCGGGATGCAAGCATGGGATTTCTCCTGACAAAGAAAGGGTTTGCTGTTCACCGCACACCGGATTCCAAGATTCGGAAGCCCAACGCTTTTGAGCTGTTGTTGTGCGGTCGGCACGAAGAACCCGGTTGGCCTCGTTGCCACCGTCTTTCCTGAGTTCGTCGCCCGCGACGGTCAGGAGCCCACGAACGGGGGCCGTCAAGGAAAGAAGCGTCAGGAGGGTGCGGCCCGCAGGCGCAGCCGAGGACACGGCCTGGCGCGCCTTGACGGCACGCGGCCACGGGCTACAGTCGCGGACAAGGTGATGAAGTCAGGAAAGATGGTTGAGCAGGCAACGGCCAGGTCTTTGGTGTCGCCCGCAGGCAAGCGAAGCGCGCAGGCCCGAAGCGGGGAAGCCGGGCCGTAGGCGTCAGGGATGTGGAAGGCTGGCGATAGGCAGTCCCGTCAGGGATGAGCGGGAGCGAACCTGGAGCAGCGTGGTGCGCGAAGCGCAGACGCTATGGTTTGATTAGGTGATGAACTTCAACAGCGACAACACCGCCCTGTTCATTTTTGATACATTCTTGAGGGGCGCCACTGCCTTTCGTGGCAAGAGACGACAAGAAGTGGCAATGCTGGTCGGGCACATATTGCCATCCAGTCATTCGTTCGGCTGTAGCCTACACCATGTTCCCCAGATAGCTGCCGTAAAAACCACCTTTCTCACACCAAAGGAATATCTAGAATGGATTTCATTACTACCGGAGTCATCGCAAGCACGATTTACGACGTATTGAAACGCGGCGCTCAATTAAGCGGCGATATTCTAAAGAGTCGTTTAGGTAGCTGGATTAAAGACGAGGTGGTTGCTGATGCTTTGGCCACCGAACTTGCGAAACTCAATATCAACGACGAGTTAAGTGAGCTAGCCATTAATCGCCGCCTAGAAAATTCCTCGCAATTACTCACCCTACTTCAAGAAATCAACGCAAAGGCTGCCATAGCTACGCCATCCACAATCAATACCGTCACTCAAACTCACAACGGCAGTGGCGACAATGTAGCAGGCAACAAAATCACCCAGTGATCAATAATCAGGAACCGCATACGTGAGCACAATTGAGCAGAGCCACACCGGTGTTGGTGATAACGTGGCTGGCGATAAGATCATGGTCCAGATCAAATCGCTGGCTCCGGCTGATCTGATTCCTCCAATGGATTTGGTGCTCGAAAGCCTTCGAAAAAAGGATAATGCTACGGCCAAAACCCAGATGGTCATGCTCAAAGCCATGGCCCAGCGAGACCCTGAAGCTGCCGCCTTGGTAGAGGTCATTTCAATCTATAGCGGACTGGTTGAAGCTCAAGATCACGATGACGCCTGGAAAACCGTTGCGAAGATCATCTCGACCGCAAGCAATCATGTGGTTAAGGACATGTGCTTAGCGGCGCTCCTGAAGTTGTCAAGTGGTACTGATCGCGAACAGGCGGCGAGAGACCTTTTTGAAGGAAAATCGCCTCCCGGACCGTACTCCCAAGAGACGTATCTACGTTTGTACGCAGACAAGGAGTACCTGGAGGCAGCGGGAAAAGGAAACCCCACAGAGGCAGAACTGACTGGGATCGTTGAGGGTGCCGCCCGACTGCAACTAACAGATCTGATGCTGCGAATGGCCAAGCACTTGGATACGTGGTTTCCCTCCTACAACTCCAAGGTGCTTCTTACCATCGCAACAGGCATGAAGTTCAACCCTGATCTTGCTAAATGTCACTTTTGGTTGAACCGGCCCGCAGTGAAGGAAGGGCTGGACGATCTGGCTGACCACACTGCTCAGCTATTCGAGCAATCGGAAGGCACCGATATACGCGTCCAGGAACTGGCCTGCTCCATTTTCAACGCTTATCAGGGCTACGCACCACTCAGCTTATTCAAAACGCTGAAAAAGCACCTTCCGAATCTTGATCCCACTCGATCTGCTTCTATTGCGATGTGCAAGGCTGCTTTAGGTGACGAGACCGCGCTGAACGAATCACAGAGGGAGCTGAAAGCGGCAACTGAAAATCCTCAAAAGCGCACTGCCTGGTGCAACCAGTTCCTTGCAGCGAATAGTCACCCAATCAGCGACATAATGCCCTTCCTTCGACTGGCAACACCACCCGAGCTCGAAGAATGGGTGGGTCGTGAGCATATACTAAATGACGCCTCTGAAATGGAGGAAGCTTACGTTCGACTGTTAGTCCACGCCCTTAAGCACGATGAAGATAACCATAGTGCACGGCAGAGACAGGAATTGGCCCAGCACGCGGATCGTTTCATTTCGCGATGGGGGAACGACATAACGACCTTGATGCCGGAAGTGGTATTTGAATTGGCAGAAAAGCTATCCGCCAGCAAACTACCTAATAAGGCAATCGAGTTCACCTCCCGTCTCATACCCGATGACACGTTATGGCCGTCTCAGTTCGTCGTAGCCTATCTGAGATGCTTACTTGAAGCGGAGCAGTACGAAACATTCGAGAAGGTGATCGACAAAATCAAAGATGCAGAAAAGTCTGTAATGATCTTAAACCTCAGTGCGATGAAAGCCGAGCGAATGGGGGATATCACATCTGCACTGAAATTTAGTGATCTCATGGTCGAGTATGCACCTGATATGGCATATGCATGGTATCAGGGCTGCCACCTTCGAGCGCGCCATCAGAGTTTAGCCGAGCAACAGCTTTTTCATCAGAGGATACCTGATGCTGTGCTGCAATCTCCGATT
Source organism: Allopusillimonas ginsengisoli (assembly GCF_004153455.1). GTDB lineage: Bacteria > Pseudomonadota > Gammaproteobacteria > Burkholderiales > Burkholderiaceae_B > Allopusillimonas > Allopusillimonas ginsengisoli. The sequence goes on from NZ_SDQE01000001.1 coordinate 369,545, forward strand.
CCCGAGGTCATGGCCATTCTTGGGTTTCTTACCCGAGCCGGGAACTTCAAACGCGTAGAGCCGCTGTGGGTGGATTGGTTCATCCAATCCCCCAGAGACCGAGCCGTCGACTTGGTAAATTTCCACTTTGGCACAGGCCTCATGACCGACTTAGACTTAGATGTCTCGGCTACATTAGAGCAGTGCGCAGTTGCCATTGAGTATGAGCAGGAAGGAAATATTCAGACTCGGCTGATCGTTGAGGACGACCAAAACTCCGGTGAATACACATTGAGGTCCTCCAGCCACTTGGGGAGGCTGCTGCAAGATCTGCCGAAAGGCGAAAGCGCCAATTTGGGAATGGCTACTTACAGGGTGATAGACCGCCTGCCCCCTTACGTGGGGTGTTTACGTCTTGCATTAAGACTGCGACATATCCACAACGATGGCAGCGATTGCTTCGTCATGATGCAGATGCCATCTGACCCTGCTGAGTTAGTACCCTATTTAGAGAAAAAACTCGGCCAAAATTCAGATGCTGAGCGTCGCAAGCAACTGGAAGAGGTTGATGCCTTACCGTTATATATTCGTGGTCATGCGCTCTATCCAAACGATGCTTTTAAAAGCGCTTTGAATTGCTGGCCTGACGTCCGGATTCCCAAATCACCCCTATGGAATCAAGGTGAGGCTAGCCCTAATGCCATTGTGCTTGACGCTTACGGCATTGGCTACTTAGCAACTACAAACCTAGTCCGCGCAGTACTAGATGCTGGCATTTCATTTATTTTATCCGCAGCCACCAAAGAGAAGCTGACACAGTTCATCAATGAGATCTCCGATGAAAAGTTCATGCTCTTAGGTGTGACGGATAGTGGAAGACTTGTTCGAACCACGGCATCGGATATTCGCGAAAATAGCGCACACATAGTAGAGACGCTGCAATTAGTGCTGGACAATTCATCTGTAGCCTATCCGATGGCTCATGATGCAAATCTTGAGGTTTTTTCAATCAAGGAAGGGATAGACGCTACCGTCTACGATGCCATTCAGCTTTCCATGGCCAATAACATTCCTTGGTTTTGTATGGATGGGGCTTTTTCTGCTTTACACCACGCCAACAAGAGTCCTACGGCAAATGTAGCCGCTATAGTTCTTCGGGCTGTGTCAAAAGAAGAGTTCGACTTTGAGAGTCTGCGACACGGCTTTTTACTTTACTCTGTTGGCGCCCTTCCACTGGCATTCACTGCCCAAAATCTCCATTCGCTAGCACAAACACCAAATCCGTTGGCTAGTTTCATTCTGTTCCAACTGATAAAAAATCACGGTCGCCAAATTTTTTCAGATGAAGGGGAATCCGAGCTGTTGCTCCATTTGATTTTTGTTCATCTGTCCAGTCGCTATACCTTTGGCGGAGATCTCAGAACTCTATGGCCACGCTACACACCTTGGCAGATTTTCACCGATCATGTATTTAATCACGGACTCAGCCTATATCTCTCATTTGGCAAGGGCTACACGGAACTTCGACTAGCAAAGGTTATGAAGTACATGCTCTTCAGAACAGGGACGCACCACGCCCTTTGGGAGCATATTTGTCGAAAATTTTTAAGCTTTGCTGAAGGGCATTTCATGTCTTTAAAAATTATCGCTGAATATTTTCAATCATTTGAATCCGAACCATGAAAAAATCTGCACACACTGTTTGTTTTTAGCAAACGTAACGCGCAGACCCGACTCAACCAGACGGACCGAAGGTGTCATGCCGGATAACCATGACTTGAAGCACGGGCGGGCGCATCCCCGCGAACGCGACTGCTCCTGGCTCCAGGCCTATCGGTGAGACGACATACCCCGAGGCCACCCCACACACCCGCCTACGCTCAACTACGCCCACACAAGTTTCCCCAATAACAAACCCCGGCAACAATTTCCCCATGCTGGTTCGGTTGCATTGTGGCACCGACAACACAGGGAGAACGCCGTGAGCAATCCAAGCCGATGGGTACTCGTCAAGCGGTTTGCCGAAGTCACTGGCTACAGCGAGAACGCGGTGCGCCACAAGGTTAAAGGCGGAATTTGGCTGGAAGGTCGCATCTGGCGCAAAGCGCCGGATGGCCGTATCTTTTTGAACCTTGCAGAGTTCGAACGATGGGTGGAAAGCACAGCGCACGCCAGATCCTTCTGAGTGACGTTTAGAAGGCATAAGCATCCGTCACCTGTTGGGAATGGCAATTCTTGCAATACGACCAATGGTCGTATATAATTCGGGGATTAGCTGCAAACGCGCAGGTTTCCACCATTCTTGTCTATGTCTGAATCGACGAAGCAGCAAAGCCCGCCGGTCGCCACCATTCGTGATGCCCGCATCGTAGCTGGCCTTACTCAAACGGAAGCCGCGCAAATTGTGCGGGTATCGCTGCGCGCATGGCAGCGTTGGGAGGCGGGCGACCGTTCCATGCCTCCCGGTCTTTTCGAGCTTTTCATGCTCAAGACCGGCCAATGGCCCTTGAACGAGCAAACGAAGGCGGAGTAAGCATAAGCAGCAGGAGCATCGTGATGGCAGTCGAAGCAGTAGCGAAGACCGGCTTCCCCGGCATCTGGATACACGGCAAATCGATCCGCGTGGACTTCATGCACCAGGGCGTGCGCCATCGGCATACGCTTGGACTTGACCCCACCAAAGCAAACCTCAAGCACGCCGCGCGTCTGCGCAGTGCGGCTCTGTATGCGTTGCGCACCGGCACCTACAACGAAGCAGAAATGTTTCCGCACACGCGCCCAGCGGAAAGCACTGCCCAAACCAGCAAGCGCCTGGTCGACCTGTGCGACCGCTACAAGCCGCTCAAGGCGGTCGACATCACACCGGAAACACAGTCACGCTACGAGAACGCGCTAAACGTCTGCCTGGAGACGATCGGCCGCGACCGCCAAGTCGACGCGCTCAAGCCCGCCGACATCCAGCAGTTGCGAGTCGATCTGATCGCCACCCGCGCGGTCTCTACCGTCAACCACTACCTCGCAACCTTCTCCGGCTTCCTGTACTGGTGCGAAGACAACGGATACTGCAAGGATCTGGCCAAGCATTGCACCCGCTTCACCAAAAGCCACAAAGACCCCGACCCGTTGAGCTTCGAGGAGTATCAGTTGCTCATTGATAAAGGCTGCATACACCCGATTGACCGGGCGGCAGTCACGTTGGCGGTCTATACCGGACTACGCCCCGGCGAACTGCTGGCATTGGCTTTGGAGGACGTGGCCACCGACCTGAGCAAGATTACGGTACGCCGGTCAGTGACCCAATCCATGACGTTCAAGGTTCCCAAGACAAACAAGGAACGCACCGTCTTGCTGTTCCCGCCCGCCCGTGAGGCACTGCGGGTGCTTATCGAGGACGCCAAACATCGCAAGCCCGCTGATCTGCAAGTCTGGCTAAACCGCCATGAATCGCGTACCGACCGCGTGCGCGTTCTCCTGTCGCCCAAAACTCAAGCACGCAGGAAGGAAGTCAACGAATTCTTTGTGCCCAGCGCCTGGAATACCAAATGGAGCAACCTGGTCCGACGGGCGGAGATTCGCCCACGCCCACCCTATCAGACGCGGCACACCTACGCATGCTGGAATCTGACGGCTCGCGGAAACTTGGCCTTTATCGCCAATCAGATGGGCCACAATGATTACTCCATGCTCGTGCAAGTGTACGCGCGCTGGATAGATTCAGAGTCTCCCAGCGAGCTGGAACGTATCTGGGAGAGCATGCAAAACATGCGTCAAATTGTCCCAAATTTGTCCCAAGAAAACCGCGAAGAAACAGTAACTATTTGATTTGTATGAATAAAACCGATTCATCTTCGCACACCCCCATGATGCAGCAATACCTGCGCCTCAAAGCCGAGGCCGGCTCGCATCTGCTGTTCTATCGCATGGGCGACTTCTATGAGATGTTCTACGAAGATGCTGAGCGCGGTGCGCGGTTGCTCAACCTCACCTTGACCAAACGGGGCTCGTCCAATGGCGCCCCCATTCCGATGGCGGGCGTTCCCTTCCATTCGATGGAAGGCTATTTGGCGCGGCTGGTGGCGCTGGGCGAATCGGTTGCCATCTGTGAGCAAATTGGTGATCCAGCCACCGCCAAGGGCCCAGTGGAGCGCAAGATCGTACGCATCGTGACGCCTGGCACGCTCACCGACGACGCTCTGCTGCCAGCCAAGGCTGATCGGGTGATTGCCGCGGTGTGGACGGCGCGCGTCAATCGCGCCGAGCGCACGGGGCTGGCGTGGATGAATCTGGCCAACGGCGAATTCAGCGTGTGTGAGTGCACGCCGGATATGTTGGATACAGAATTGCACCGGCTGGATCCCGCCGAACTCGTCTACGCAGAAAGCGCAAGGCTGGCCGGGCATGACGGTATGGCCCTCAGCGCCATACCGGACTGGCATTTTGACATTGATAGCGCTCGCAATGTGCTGCATACCCACTTCAAACTGGATACGCTGGCCAGCTTTGGCATGGCTGACCTGCCTGTTGCCACCTGCGCGGCGGGTGCGCTACTGCGTTATGTCAGCCGTACGCAATCGCAGTCACTCTCTCATATACAGGCGATCCGGGTGGATCAGTCTGGCGAATACCTGGTGCTGGACCCCGTTACCCGCAAGAACCTGGAGCTCACCGAAACCATTGCCGGCGAGTCCAGCCCTACCTTGTTTTCGACGCTGGATCACTGCCAGACACCCATGGGCAGCCGCCTGTTAAGACGCTGGCTGCACCACCCTCTGCGCGACAACGCACCGGCGCTGGCACGCCAGTGGGTGATTGCGGCGTTTCTGTCTGCGCCGCCCGGAGGCGAAGCGCTGGACGCAGAGCCTGCGCTCGATGCGCTGCGCCGCATGCTGGATCGCTATCCCGATATTGAACGCATCGCCACGCGCATTTCCATGCGTTCTGTGCGTCCGCGCGAACTGGCCAGCCTGCGTGAAGCGCTGGCCCTGCTGCCACAGCTCGCGCAAACACTCTTGTCGTCTTTTGGCGCGGAGCCTCGGGTACAGGCCTTTGCGCAAAGCATTGCGCTGGATCCATCGCTGGCCGAGCTGCTTCACAATGCCATTGATCCCGAGCCTGCGCTGCTGGTGCGCGAAGGCGGGGTCATCGCCGCAGGGTACGACGATGAGCTGGACGAGCTGCGCCGATTGGCCACCGACAGCGGCGAATTTCTGATCGCACTCGAAGCGCGGGAACGCGAGCGCACCGGGATCAGCACGCTCAAGGTGGAGTACAACCGGGTACACGGATTCTATATCGAAGTGTCTCGCGCTCAGGCCGACAAGGTTCCGGCCGAATATCGCCGTCGTCAGACGCTGAAGAATGCCGAACGCTATATCACCCCAGAACTCAAGTCTTGGGAAGACAAAGTCTTGTCCGCCAAGGATCGCAGTCTCACTCGTGAAAAATGGCTGTTCGAACAAGTGCTGGACCTACTGGGCGAACAGGCCAAGGGGCTGTCAGCATGCGCGGCAGCGCTGGCCGAGATTGATGCACTTGCCGCATTGGCCAGTCACGCCTTCCTGAACGACTGGTCTGCGCCCGAATTGGGTGAGCATGGCGAAATCCAGATCGAAGCGGGACGCCATCCCGTCGTGGAACACAGTATCGAACAGTTCACCCCCAACGATTGCGAGCTGGGCCCGCAACGCCGCATGCTGTTGATCACCGGGCCGAACATGGGCGGCAAGTCTACCTATATGCGTCAGGTAGCGCTGATAGCGCTGCTGGCGCGCGTGGGCAGTTTTGTGCCGGCGCGCTCAGCCCGAATCGGCAAGATAGATCGTATCTTCACGCGTATCGGCGCCGCGGATGACCTGGCCGGCGGGCGTTCCACATTCATGATGGAAATGACCGAGGCGGCCGCCATTCTGTCCGCCAGCACACCCAACAGCCTGGTGCTCATGGATGAGATCGGGCGAGGCACCTCCACCTACGATGGCCTGGCCCTGGCCTGGGCCATTGCCCATCGGCTGCTGTCGCACAACCAGGCGCTGACGCTGTTTGCCACACATTATTTCGAGATCACGCGACTGCCAACCGAATCGCCGGTGGCGGCCAATGTGCATCTGGCTGCCGCCGAATCGGCAACAGGCATCGTTTTCCTGCATGAGGTGCGCTCTGGCCCGGCCAGCCGCAGCTATGGCATTCAGGTCGCGCAGCGCGCCGGCGTCCCGCAGGCAGTGATCCGCCATGCCAGCCGGGAACTGGCGCGTCTGGAAGCCAGTGGAGCGCCTACCCCGCAACTGGATTTGTTCACGATGGCGGCCGCGCAGTCAGCGGAGACCCTGGCGGACGCGGCGGAGGACGCAGACGTATCTGCCAGATCTGCGACGGCCGACGCGAACCTGCCGGTGGCAGCGCATCTGGACGGCGCGCAGGCAGAACAACGCCACACCGCTCCAGGCCCAGACATCGGACATCATTCAGACGATGCCGACGCGCAGGCCCTGCTGCAAACACTGGCCGAGCTGGATCCGGATTCACTGACACCACGCGCAGCACTCGATCTGCTGTACCAACTGCGTCAAGACTATCTCAAATGAATATTGATCACCCCCTGGACTTGTTGGGCGGCCTCACGCCACGTGTCTTCATGCAACGCTATTGGCAGCGGCGGCCGCTGCTGATTCGCCAGGCCATTCCTGGTTTCATCCCTTCGCTGTCGATTGCTGACATACGTCAATTGGTCAAACGCGAGGAGGTCGAATCGCGCCTGATCTGGCACGACGCGAACGGCTGGAACATGAAATCAGGGCCGTTTGCCCGGCTCCCTGCCGCCCGTCGTCCGAACTGGACGGCGCTGGCGCAAAGTGTCGATCTACATGACGACGGCACGGCGGCGCTCATGCAACAGTTCCGCTTTATCGCTGACGCTCGGCTGGATGATGCCATGATCAGCATTGCCTCTCCGGGCGGCGGTGTTGGCCCTCATTTCGACAGCTACGACGTATTCCTGCTGCAGGCCCATGGCCGCCGCCGCTGGCGCATCAGCCAGCAAAAAGACTTGTCTTTGGAGCCTGGCCTGCCACTCAAGATTCTCCGCCATTTTCAGGCTGATGAAGAATACGTGCTTGAGCCCGGGGATATGCTGTATCTGCCACCACACGCCGCGCACGACGGGGTTGCGTTGGATGACTGCATGACAATATCCATCGGATTTCGGGCGCCCACGCAGGCGGCGCTGGCCTGCGGCATGCTGGAAGCGGCCAATGATCAAGTCATGGCCAATCTGGGCGACAACGGCGGCCTGTATGCAAGCCCGGTCATTCCCGGCCCTTCGCTGGCCGCTACGTATAAAGATGCCGGCGAACCTGCCACCGAAACCCCGGCCGCTTTACCGCAGCGCCTGGTCGATGCCACACTTGCTGCGATCAACAAGATACGGTTCAACGAACAACTGGCTGCCCGCTTTCTTGGCATATGGCTGACCGAGCCGCCCGCCAGCGCGTACTTTGAACCTGCGGACCAAGCACCCTCTTTCGACCAAGGCTTGCCTGCGTCAGGCGTGCTTGCGCTGGACCGCTGTACACGCATGATGTATCGGAATCGGCAACTCTTCGTCAATGGCGAAGTCGCGGGCGTGGCAGCCAGCGCCGTTTTGCGTCGCCTGGCCGATGAGCGCCGTCTGCTGTGCACACCCGCTCTTGCCCGCCGGCTCAACGACGCTGAACTGGGTGTGCTGGCGCAATGGCTGGAAGACGGATGGCTGCATTATGTTGAAGACTGATCCTTCGCCTGAATCAAAAAATCCGCACGAAATGTGACAAGCCGCACGGGATTTATTTCCATTTTGCTGCCAAACCGGCGAAAAATAAGCTTATAAGCAATATGGAAATAAAAAACCCTTCGTTCGCGCATGACGCTTGGCTCTCTAGAATGGTGACATACCTTCTTTGCGAGAGTGCGTCATGCTGGCCCCATCTTATCTGCCCGAATCCAAACATCCTTTGATCACTGAGCTTGCCGACAGCCTGGACAATAGCGCGCTCAGTTGGTTATCAGGGTATTTTGCAGGTGTCGCCCAGGGCCGCCAATACGCGCCAGCACCGGCTCCGGTCATCAGCGCCGTCACGGAAACCAGTACGGCCAAACGCCTTACCATTCTCTATGGCAGCCAGACCGGCAATGCCAAGCGCGTCGCCGAAGCGCTTTCCGAGCGCGTAAGCAGTGAAGGCCTGCAGGTGCGACTGGTGCGCGCCGACCGCTACGCTACGCGCGAACTCAAGGACGAGGATCTGCTGTATATCGTGATGAGCACGCAGGGCGACGGAGAGCCGCCAGACGACTCCATTGCATTTGTGGAGTTCCTCAACAGCCGGCGGGCGCCCAAGCTGCCTCAGCTCAAGTATGCTGTACTCGGCCTGGGCGATTCCAGTTACCCCCTGTTCTGCGGCATCTCTCAACACATCGATGCGCGGCTGGCGGAACTGGGCGCCGAACGGCTGCAAGAGGCAGGCACCGCGGATCTTGATATCGATACCGTTGCCGCGCCGTGGCAGGACGCCGCCCTGGAGCAGGCCCGCAAAGAGCTCAAGCAGAGCGTCGCGCCGACTGCCAGCGTTACCGCGTTGCGCCCGAAAACACCGGCCATCACCCGCGACCAACCGTTCCTGGCAGAACTTCTGCTCAATCAACCTATCACGGGCCGTGGCAGCGACAAGGATATACGCCATCTCGAAATCTCACTGGAAGGCAGTCCCCTCAGCTATCAACCCGGCGATGCCCTGGGCGTATGGCCTACTCAGTCGGACGAGCTGGTCAGCCGGGTGCTGGACACCTTGGATCTGGATGGGGGAACGTCTGTCACAGTCAATGGAACCACCCGCGCGCTGCGCGAGTGGCTCCACAGCCACCGCGAGCTTACCCAAATCACGCGGCCTTTTCTGGTCGCACACGCTGACCGCGCAGGCAGCGAGACGCTGAAAGCACTGCTGCAGCCAGACGGTATTGCAGACTTTCGCCAATTGCTGGAAACCCGTCAGTTGATCGACGTCTTGCGCACTTGGCCTGCAAGCTGGACGCCGCAGGAATTCGTGCAGGCGCTTCGTCCGCTGGCGCCGCGCATGTACTCCATCGCCTCCAGCCAGTCCGCCGTCGACGAAGAAGTGCATTTGACCCTGGCCCACGTAGGATACGAGCAGGAAGGCGAGGAGCGCTGGGGTGTTGCATCGCATTTTCTCACTACCCTGGCCGAAGGCGACAAGCTGCCCATCTTCATCGAAGAGAACACGCGCTTCCGCCTGCCCGAAGATACCTCTCGCGATATCATCATGATCGGTCCCGGCACCGGTATTGCCCCCTTCCGGGCCTTCGTGCAAGAGCGCGCCGCCACGCAGGCGAGCGGCCGCAACTGGCTGTTCTTTGGCAACCCTCATTTCTCGACAGACTTTCTGTACCAGACTGAATGGCAGCGCGCCCTGCAGGACGGCGATCTGCACCGTCTGGATCTGGCCTTCTCGCGCGATCAGTCCGAGAAAGTGTATGTCCAGCACAGATTGCTTGAGCGCGCAGGCGATCTCTATGCCTGGATCCAGGATGGCGCGCATGTGTATGTGTGCGGCGACGCCAACCACATGGCCAAGGATGTGCACCAGGCGCTTCTACACATTGCCCAGCAGGAAGGCGGGCTGGATGAAGCCCAGGCACGGGCATGGCTGGATGAACTGGCCGCGCAAGGCCGCTACGCCCGCGACGTTTATTGAACTCAGGCCGACATGGCAGGTTCGGGCCCGACAACCCGGGCCTGCCATGTGGTTTTCAGCCGTGGTCCCGGGCTTGGCGCGGACGCGCCACCCTCTACGACCGTATGCATCAATCAGGAATCAAGACAGCATGACAACCCCCTCAGCCGACGCTCCCGGCACGGATAAACCGCTTTCTCATCTCGAACACATCAAGGCCGAGAGCCGCCACCTGCGCGGCACCATTGCAGAAGGCCTGGCGGATCCGGTGACAGGCGCCATCAGCGACGACGACAACAAACTGCTCAAGTTTCATGGCAGCTATCAGCAGGATGATCGCGACATCCGCGACGAACGTCGCCGCCAGAAACTTGAGCCCGCCTATGCCTTCATGATTCGCGCGCGCTTGCCTGGCGGCGTGGTGCAGCCCCAGCAATGGCTGGCCTTTGACGATATCGCCCGCACTTATGCGTCGCGTGGCTTGCGCATTACCACGCGCCAAACGTTTCAGTGGCATGGCATTATCAAGCACAATCTCAAGCCCACCATGCAGGCCATCCACAACGCCATGGCCACCACCATCGCAGCCTGTGGCGATATCAATCGTCAGGTCGTATGCTCCGTCAATCCTCATTTGTCCAGCGAGCATGCCATCGTCTGGGAGTGGGCCAAGAAGCTCTCCGATCACTTTATCCCCCGTACCCGCGCATATCACGAGATCTGGCTGGACGGCGAGAAAATCACTGATGAGCCCGAAGAGGAGCCCATTTATGGCGATACCTATCTGCCGCGCAAGTTCAAGATTGGCATCGCAGTACCGCCAACGAATGATATCGACGTATTTGCGCAGGATCTCGGCCTGATCGCCATCATCGAACATGGCAAGCTGCTGGGCTTTAACGTGGCGACCGGTGGGGGCATGGGCGCCACTCATGGCGATGATACAACTTACGCGCGCCTGGGCAGCCTGATTGGTTTTGTGCCACCGGAGCAAGCCATTGCGTTGGCCGAAGCCGTTGTGACGGTACAGCGCGACTACGGGAACCGATCAGAGCGACAGCACGCTCGCCTCAAGTACACCATTGATCATAATGGCCTGGAATGGTTCAGGGACAAGGTCGAGGAGCGCGCCGGTTTTACGCTGGAGCCGGCCCGCCCCTATGCCTTTGTACGCAATGGTGATCGCTTTGGTTGGGAACAGGGCGAAGATGGCAACTGGCATTTGGGCCTGTACATTGAATCCGGCCGCCTGTGGGATCAGGACGATCAAAAGCTCCAGACCGGCATACGCGAAATCGCCAAAATCCTGAAAGGCGAGTTCCGCATGACCTGTAACCAGAATCTGGTCATCTCCAACGTGGCAACCCGGGATCGCGCAAAGATAGACAAACTGGTTGCCCAATTTGGACTGGATGGCTACAAGGCGCAAAGCGGCATTCGCCGTCACAGCATTGCCTGTGTCGCCTTGCCGACCTGCGGACTGGCCATGGCCGAGAGCGAGCGATATGCACCGGCGCTGCTCAGCAAGCTCGAGACCATACTGGACAGCCATGGCCTGCTGGATGCGCCCATTCTGTTGCGCATTTCGGGCTGTCCCAACGGTTGCGCCCGGCCCTACCTGGCCGAAATTGCGCTGATTGGCCGCGCCCTGGGCCGTTACGACCTGCGCCTGGGCGCGAACTTTACCGGTGAGCGGCTCAACGTCGTGTATCGCGAGAACATCGCGGAACCCGACATACTCCAAACGCTGGATGAGCTATTCGGCGCCTATGCCAGAAACCGTGAACCGGACGAAAAGTTCGGCGACTACCTCATACGCAGCAATGTACTGCCTGCGCCAAGTGCCAATTTGATTCCGATCCGGCTGGATACGGTGGCGTGATCACTGGCTCGGACGCTTCCACCGGACTACCATGAGATTATTCCCTCTGTTTGCCAATCTCTCTCAACGCCGCGTGCTGGTGATCGGTGGCGGTGCAGTTGCCGAGCGCAAGATCAAAAGTTTGCTGGTCTCCGATGCCGACATCACGGTCGGCGCGCCCGCGCTCACTGAAACGCTGGCAGAACTCGCCAGGCAGCACCGCATACAACATCTGCCCGGCACTTTCGAGGAAAACTGGCTGGATGGCGTCTGGCTTGTGATCGCCGCCACTGACGATCGCGCACTGAACCGGCAAATCGCCGAGCTTGCCGAGCAACGCCGTCTCCTCATCAATGTGGTGGACGACCCTGAACTGTCTTCTTTCCAAGTCCCTTCCATTGTCGACCGTTCTCCCTTGACCATCGCCATTTCATCGGCGGGCCATGCGCCTGTGTTGGCACGCCGGGTGCGCGAACGCATCGAAAGCCTGTTCGACCACAGCATAGGCGCCCTCGGCGCATTGGCGGCCCGTTACCGTCCTGCGATTCGCAAGGCTCGCCCTGACCTGCGGCAACGCAGGGAGTTCTACGACTGGATGCTGGACGGACCGGTGGCCGACGCGTTGAAGCGGCAACAACCTATCGAAGCCGAAAAATGGCTGGAAGACGGCTTGGCCAGTCAGACGACTGCACCGCAAGGCAAGGTGCTGCTGGTCGGCGCAGGGCCTGGCGACCCCGGGCTGCTGACCCTCAAGGCTTTGCGAGCCCTGAACGAGGCCGATGTCATTCTTTATGATCGCCTGGTTGCGCCAGATATCCTGGAGCTGGCGCGCCGCGACGCCGTTCAGATCGCCGTGGGCAAACGCCCGGGCGAAAATCATGATGCAACCCAGGCACGCATCCACGCCTTGATGCTTGCGCATGCCAATCAGGGCCATAGGGTGGTCCGCCTGAAAGGTGGAGACGCCTTTATTTTTGGCCGCGGCGGCGAGGAACTGCAGTTTCTGCGCGCCCATGGCATTGCCTACGAGGTAGTACCGGGCATTACCGCTGCATTGGCCTGCTCGGCTTATGCAGGCGTGCCACTGACCCATCGCGATTATGCACAATCCGTCACGCTGGTCACCGCTCACTGCCGGGAGGGCGCCATGCTTGAAGACTGGTCCGCACTGGCCCGTGAAAAGCAGACTCTGGCCTTTTATATGCCCGTCAGCCAGCTCGAATGGCTGGCCGAGCAATTGATGACGCATGGCCGATCCGGGGAAACGCCTTTTGTCATTGTGGAAAACGGCACGCGTCCGGAGCAGCGGGTGTTGCAGGGGCGTTTGAAATCACTGGCGCAATCCGCTCAGGCAAATCACATCGCTTCGCCTTCTTTGCTGCTGGTTGGTGAAGTGGCTGGCCTGGCGCCAGATCTGGAATGGTTCGGCGCCAGCATCAAGGCCGGGAGCCTGGTTCCCGCCGATTAAGCGCCCGTTGATCGGCCAGCACTATCGCCAGCGCAATGGCGCCCTGAGGGCCATTGCGCTGGTGTTCGTTACTTCATGTGCTTGGTGAGCACCGTCAGAATACGCTTGGCGGTATCGGTTTCCTGAGGCTGGCCAGCGGCATCAAGTACCGTGACAACCGAGCTGCCGCCCTGATCTGCCACATGAATGCGGTAGGTCGCGGCTTCGGCAGTGTTCTTGCCCCCAAACATGCGACTGAAGATATTCTGCTGCTCGATCTTTTCGCCAGTATCGCTATCGAGATAGCGAATGTAATAATCACCGGCGGAGCGATCGCGATCGGCCACTTCGAAGCCCGCAGAATCAATGCCCACGCCGACACGGCGCCAGGCGCGATCGAAACCTTCGTTGAGCGACACGGCTGCCTGGCCTTGTTGCAGCTGGGCAATCTGAACCTGATCAGGATCCTGTTCCGCCTGGGTGACAAGTTCCTGGGCGCGGTCTACATTGGTGCCGAGATAGACCATGAGGCGTGCCAGCATGGCTGCATTCAGGCCCGGGTCTTCTTTACCGTAAACCCATTTCCAGCCGCTGCCATCCTGGGTTTGGGTTTCTTCCATGTGCTCATGGCTGATATAGACTTCGGTCTTGCCGTTGACACGTTCAAGACGTGTGCGGAAACGTTCGCGTTCGCCGCTGTCGTAGACCGTATCAAGAATGGCGCCCAGGGCGGACCGTATCCAACCCTCGGGGATTTTGGCACGGTTTTCGGCCCAGTCTGTTTGAATGATGCCGGCCTTGGCATCCTGCGAACGCAGTGTAAAACCCTGCTGGCCCCAGAACTCAACCACTTTGGGATAGACGTCTTCGGCAGGACGATCGATCTGCAGCCAGCGCAGGTCGCCGTCTCGCATAACCTCTATGCCCTCGGCCTGAGGCAGAACCCTGTCCTGCGCACTGGCATTTTGTTGGGCCTGTTGGCTGCTCGCATATTCGCTGAACGTTGTCGTGCCTTCGGGCGCGCGATAGCGCGTATCCTGATTGGCTTGCGTCAGATCGGGAGGAATGCTGAGCGGTTCGCCACGGACCGTGCTTTTGTAGTCGACGGATTCTTCGGCACCAGTCAGTTGGTTGACGGCGGAGCAGCCGGTCAGCAGGAGGGCCCCAAGGCCCACTGCCACACCAGCACGTGTAGTAATACGCAATTTCATCATTTAGATCAGACCCGCTTCTTTTAACGCGCTTCGTACCACAGAGTGGTATTGTTCGTGCAGGGGAGTCAAGGGCAGACGATAGCCAAGCTGGGTCAGACCCATTTCGGCAACAGCCCACTTGACCGGGATGGGATTGGCTTCCAGGAAAAGCACTTTATTGAGCAAGGCCACGCGCTTGTTGAGTTCACGCGCACGTAATCCGTCGCCCGTAATGGCAGCCACACAGAGATCGTGCATGATGCGCGGCGCCACGTTGGCGGTGACGGAAATATTACCGTGTCCGCCTAACAACATGAGCGCAACGGCGGTTGCGTCGTCGCCGCTGAACACCAGGAAATCCTTGGGCGCATCGCGCAACAGCAGCGCGACGCGGCCGATATCGGCGGTGGCATCCTTGACGCCGACAATGCCTGGCACCTGCGCCAGGCGCAGCAGGGTGTCGTTGGACATGTCCGCGACGGTGCGGCCAGGCACGTTGTACAGCACAACAGGCAGATCGACAGCTTCTGCGATGGTGCGGAAATGCTGATACAGGCCTTCTTGCGTGGGTTTGTTGTAGTAAGGCACGACCGACAGCCCGGCCTGTGCACCCACGCTCTTGGCATGGCGCGACAACTCGATGGCCTCGGACGTGGAGTTGCCACCCGTTCCGGCGATGACCGGAATGCGGCCTGCGGAATGCTCCACCGCCACACGTATCAATTCGGCATGCTCTTCGACATCGACCGTAGGGGATTCGCCCGACGTACCGACCACGACCAACCCGTCAGTGCCTTCGGCGATATGCCAATCGATCAGTTTTCGGTAGGCGTCGAAGTCAAGCGTGCCATCAGGATGCATGGGTGTGATGATTGCCACCATGCTGCCGCCCAACACCGTGGCTGGGGAATCCGTGCTTGTTGCCATGATAGGAAGTATCTCCTTGAACTCAACGCGTGAGTGTATGCCTGTAATAGCGTAATGAAGAAAGGCGCGTGCCCGATTGATCCTGGATCAACTTGCAAGTTTACCGGATTCGGGGCTGAAATTTATAAAAACCACCCTACGATCGACTGCCCGAACGCAAGAAAAGGTTGCAGAACTGTCCAGAGTATGCCGGTGACCATCAGCACGATGACGATCAACAGCCCATAAGGCTCGATACGCGAGTATTGCCATGCCATGCGCGAAGGCAACAGGCTGAACACGATTCTGCCGCCATCGAGCGGTGGCAAGGGCACCAGATTGAGGGCCATGAGAATAAGGTTCACCTGTATGCCCGCGATCGTCATTTGCACCCAGAAATCACCCTGGGCGGCACCGGTTTCGGCCAGCAGCCGCAAGCCCAGCGCCCAGATGACTGCCATGACGAGATTGGAGGCCGGCCCGGCCAGCGCAACCCAAAGCATATCGCGCTTGGGCCGGCGCAGACGGCTCCAATCGACGGGTACCGGCTTGGCCCAGCCGAACAGCAGCCCGCCGCCGCCGAGCAGCTTGGTGCTGAACAGCAATACCAGGGGTACGACAATCGTGCCGATGGGATCAATATGCCTGATCGGATTGAGTGTTATGCGCCCAGCCTGCCACGCCGTGGGGTCGCCGAACATTCGTGCAACGTAGCCGTGGGCCGCTTCGTGCAAAGTGATACCAAACAGCACAGGCAAGGCATAAACAGTAATGGTCTGTATCAGCGAATCCATGAAAATCCGGAAGCAGCCGCCTGGAAAAAGGGCGGCCTGTAGAGATATGGCAGGTAGGAGGAGGAAAAGTTCTCGCGGCGGTCAGGCTAGGCCAAGCGCCGACAGGTCGCCCTGCCCCCGGCGGATGACCTCGGGAGCGGGCCCGGTGAGGTCGAGTACAGTCGTTTGCGACAACAGGCACGGCCCGCCATCGATCACCGCAGCCAACTGATTGCCATAACGGTCGAAAATCGCCTGGGCGTCGTTCATGGCGTCGGTTTCGTCTTCGGGAATGAGCGTGGTGGACATCAGCGGGGAGCCTGCCGCCTCGATCAGCGCAAGCGAAATGCGGTGATCGGGCACGCGTATGCCTATGGTCTTGCGGGAAGGATGGGAAACCCGGCGAGGAACCTCGCGCGTGGCTTCGAGGATGAACGTCCACGGCCCCGGCGTGGCCATCTTGAGAAACCGGTATTGCTTGTTGTCGACACGGGCAAAATGGCTGATCTCGGCCAGGTCGCGGCACAGCAGCGTGAGATGATGCCGCTCATCGAGGCCGCGCAGTCGGCGCAGCGCCTGGGCGGCCTGCGCGTCGTCGAGCCGCGCAACCACCGCGTAGCTGGAATCGGTCGGCATGGCGACCAGACCGCCATTGGCCAACAATTGGCCTGCTTGGGCGAGCAGGCGCGACTGGGGGTTTTCCGGATGAACGACGAATAGTTGAGCCATTTAACGTATCCTAACACTCTAGGAGAGTGAGTTTAAGTTTCAATATCGCCACAGGCAATACAATGTAACCCGCAGCTGGGACTAGGCCATCGAATGGCCGGTACTGCGTCACGACCACGCCTTCAAGGAACCGCCATGCGTCTGGATAATTCTCGCGAAAGCCGCAATATAGAAGACCGCCGCGGCCAGCGCGTTCGCCTTGGCGGGCGCGGAAAAATAGGCATAGGAACGATCGTACTTGCGCTTGTCGCCATGTATTTTGGTATTGATCCTAACATCGTGCTCCAGAATGCAGCGGGCCCTGAGCAATCGTACACCACGACGACGGACGAGGCCCTCCCCGAAACGCCCGAAACGCGTTTTGTCTCGCGCGTGCTCGCGGATACCGAGGATTCCTGGGACACCCTCTTCCAGAAGAAAGGCTGGGGTCAATATCAGCCGCCCAAACTGGTTCTGTTCAACGGTGCTACACCCACGGCCTGCGGCATGGGCCAATCCGCCATGGGGCCGTTTTACTGTCCCGGAGACAGCAAGGTGTATCTGGACGTCAGCTTCTTCCAGCAAATGGCGCAAGAGCTCGACTCGCCGGGCGACTTCGCGCAGGCCTATGTGATCGCTCACGAGGTCGCCCACCACGTCCAGCATCTGCTGGGGATCACCGACCAGGTCGAACAGGCGCGGCGCCGCAATGGCGCAAGTGCCAACGAGCTCTCCGTGCGTACCGAACTGCAGGCGGACTGCTTCGCTGGCGTCTGGGCGCAACATTCCAACACCCAGCGCAATACGCTCGAGGATGGCGATATTGAAGAAGGTCTGAATGCAGCGGCCGCCATCGGCGATGACCGCCTGCAAAAACAATCGCAGGGTTATGTCGTGCCTGACTCATTTACCCACGGGAGCTCCGCCCAGCGCGTGCGTTGGTTCAAGCGGGGTTTTGAAGCCGGTGAGCCTGGCCAGTGCGACACGTTTAACGCAACGTCGCTCTAGACGTGGCCGCCAGCCCCGCCGCTTGAAAATCTCCAGACAGCATGAACAGGCGCCCCCGAAACATCGGGAGCGCCCTCTCAGGCCTCGCTGAACCCTGCTTTATTGCATGCCAGTGCCGGTGCCTCCACCCATGCCAGGATGGCTGGGCATGGGCTGCTGCTGGCCGCCCGCGGGCGGGGTGGCATAAGTATCCGGACTGGGCGTGGAAGGCGCCGCCGGCATATTGGTCGACGGGGCCTGGGTTGCCGGCGTGTTGTACGACGGTGGCATTGGCTGTGTCTGTGCAGCACCGGAATCAGCCGGAATCTCGGTTTCCTTTACCGTCAGCGTCGGCTGAACGTCGATTTTCTGGGCTTCAATCCAGGCTCGGTGCTTGGCCGCATCGCCTTGCGCCTGCGCAGCAGCCAGGGGGGCGGCCAACAAAACAGTAATCAAAAGCGTTTTGTGCATAATCTTCACGGTAACAACTCCTTTTGGACGATTGCGGACACTTCATCGTAGAGGAAACACCTGTGGTTGCCAGACCCTAAACGTTGCCATCCGTCACAAAACCTGCGTAAAGGCAAACTGCGAATGAGCAAGGGTTATCCCGGGTACAAGGCTGATTTTGATCTCCACTCTGACACAATCAGTTTCAGTTTTATCCAGCAACGCCGCTTTGCTGAGGAACGGGTTTCGAGCTCAGTCATCAATCTGATTTCGTGCTAGAATCCCGCTCTCAGTTGTGACGGCTTGCCTGCTTCCCTACGTGATATACTTTTGGGTTCATGCAAGTACACAATGGTGACCGTAGCTCAGTTGGTAGAGTCCCGGATTGTGATTCCGGTTGTCGTGGGTTCGAGCCCCATCGGTCACCCCAGCATTTCTGCAGGTTTCCCATTAACCAGGAAACAGGCCAAGGTGGCAACACCGCAAACCAGCCCTCCTCTCGAGGGCTTTTTTGTGGATCTCGCCAGCTTGGCAATGCTCAGCATGCCGCATGCCTGGCTTGCAACCCTATATACTTTGCCCAGACCTGTTCCAACTGCGGGGCAGGACGGTTCGGGCTTGACGGCCCGGCACCATCGCGAGAGTCTACGTCATGGTTTTGAGTTGGGTTACCTTCCAGTATCTGTTCGAAGCGTACTGGCCGCACCTGGTGTTTTTGCTAAGCCTGGTCATCGGCAGTACGGCTGCCGTGCACGCAGCCATGACCAAGAATGATGTGCGGGCCGCCATTGCCTGGGTGGGTGTCATCATCATGTCTCCACTGCTTGGGCCTTTCTTCTATTTGATCGCAGGCATCAATCGCGTGCGACACGAGCATATCTCCGAGCAGCAGAACCGTAATCTCAAGGACTACTTCAGCAATCCAGCCTTGCCCGTCGCGGATATCGGGGATCTGTGTGCGCCGCAATTCGATTCACTGCGCGTGCTGGGAGACCGTGTCAGCCATTTTCCGCTGCGCGACGGCAATCATATCCGCCTGCTCAAGGGAGGCGACGAGACCTACCCTGCGATGATAGAAAGCATCGACCATGCCGACAGATCGATTGCATTGCAAAGCTATATCTTTGACGACGACAGCGAAGGCCGGAAGATTGCTGACGCACTGGCCAGAGCGCACGAGCGCGGCGTAGAGGTGCGTGTACTCATCGACGCCGTGGGTTCCCGCTACTCACGGCCGCCTATCATCCGCCGGCTGCGCCGCCTGGGTGTGCCGTGTGCGCTGTTCATGACCAATCCCTGGGGCATGCGCATGCCGTATGCCAATCTGCGCAGCCACCGAAAGATTTTGGTGGTCGATGGCTGCACGGCGTTTACCGGTGGCATGAATATCCGCGGCGGATTCGTCTCGGCCGTTGCGGGGGCCGACACCGCCATGGATACCCACTTCCAGGTAGAGGGGCCTGTCGTACTGCAACTGATGTCCGTGTTCGCCCACGACTGGGAGATCACCACCAAGGAGCAATTGCCACACGAATCGTGGTCGTGCGATCAGTGGAATCCGCCGCCCGGCCCCCGAATGCCTGCGCGCTGCATACGATCGGGGCCGGACCGCTACATCGTTGGCACGCACAACATGCTGCTGGGCGCCTTTGCCGTGGCGCAAAAGCATATTCGCATCCAATCGCCCTACTTCCTGCCCGATCAAGTGTTGCTCGGCGCCATCAACACGGCGGCAAGACGCGGCGTCATCGTGGACATCGTGATACCAGGGCGCAATAATCTGCGCCTGGTCAACTACGCAATGACCGCCCAGCTCGACCAAGTCATCCGCAACAACTGCCGGGTATGGCGCACGCGGGGCAACTTCAATCACTCCAAACTCATCACCATCGATGGCGCCTGGTCCTATGTGGGCTCATCCAATCTTGATCCCCGCAGCCTGCGCCTGAATTTCGAGCTTGACATGGAGCTCTATGGGCGTGAGATCGCCGGCCACATCGAACGCCTGATCGATGCGCAAATCGCCGACGCACATGCCGTGACGCTCGACACGCTGGCGGCCATTCCGTTTCGCAAACGACTGCGCAACCGGGTGATCTGGCTGGCCAGTCCGTATCTGTGAATACGCACCGGCCAGCCTTGATCCGCCAGAATCAGATCGCCGGCCCCATAAACCATTCCGGCAAGGCCGTGACAATCCCCGGAAAAACGCAGAGAATCAGGATGGCCAGCATCATGACCAGCACATAGGGTAAGGCGCCCCAGAGAATATCTTTGGTGGGAATATCCGGCGCGATCGAATTGAGCACAAAGAGGTTCAGCCCCACCGGCGGCGTGATCAGGCCGATCTCCATGTTGATGGTCAGCACCACCGCAAACCAGTAGGGGTCGAATCCCGCCTGGGTAATGATGGGAAACAGCAGCGGCGCAGACATCACGATAATGGCAACAGGCGGCAGGAACATGCCCGAGATCAACAGAAACACATTGATCAGCCCCATCAGCGCCCAGCGATTGATTTCCATGGCGGCAATCGTGGCGGCCAGCGACTGCGTGATGTACAGCGACGACAACGCAAAGGCAAAGAGCTCCGCAGACGCCATGATCATCATGATCATCACGCTTTCGCGCATGGCGGAACCAAATATCCCGGTAAAGTTGCGGATACGGAACAAACGGTAAACGACCACGACCACAATCAACGTCAGCAGCGCCCCCGCGCCTGCCGCTTCCGAAGGCGTCGCCACGCCGCCATACAGCACAAACAGCATTCCCACGATGATAAAGATCAGTGGCAGCACGCGCGGCAAAGTGGCCAGCTTCTGTTTGAGCGTGTAGTGCAACGAGGTTGCATGGAACTGAAATCCTTTGCGGCGAGCGTCGAACACAGCCCAGACCATGAACATGGCGGTCAGCATAATGCCCGGCACCACCCCGGCAAGGAAAAGACGGCCTATTGATGTTTGTGTCGAGATGCCATACACAATCATCGTGACCGAAGGAGGAATCAGGATCCCCAGCGTCCCGCCAGCAGCAATGGAACCCGTCGCCACGGAATTCGGATACCCGCGCTTGACCATTTCGGGAATGCCCATCTTGCCGATGGCCGCACACGTCGCTGGGCTTGATCCGGTCATGCCCGAAAAAATCGCGCAGGCGCCAATATTGGACAGCACCAACCCGCCTGGCACCTTATACAGCCAGCGATCCAGCGCCTTGTACAAATCGCCGCCCGCCGGTGTGCCGGCCACAATCGCACCCATCAACACAAACATGGGTATTGCGACATAAGCCAGGTTGGCAATGCCCGCGAACATGGTTTCGGTGATGACATAAATGACATCGAAGCCCATATCCAGAAACAAGCCGGCAATGGCGGCCAGCCCCAGGGCAAACGCGATCGGCATGCCCGTGCCCAGCAGCAGACACAGGCCTGAAACGAGCAAAATACCAGCGATCGTTGGCGTCATGTGGGCTCTCCTGCCAGTTTGATCAGTTCAGCAACGTACTGCAGGCTGAGCAACAGCAGCCCCACAAGCATCGGCGCCAAGGGCATCCACAATGGAATGGCCGCAACACTGGGTGTTGTCCAGCCGCCTTCCAGCGCCTCATATAGATGGATAGCGGTGGCGACCACCATCGTGATGCAGAAAACCATGCCCAACAAAGCACCCGTGCGCTCCATGCGCAGTCGCGTGCGCGGCTTGACCAGCATCTGGATGACATCCACGCCGACATGGCCTTTTGTCATCAATACGTACGGCGCTCCCAGGAAAATAGCGGCAGTCGCACTGAACACGACGGCTTCGGTCTGCCAGATCGTGGCGGCTCGCAAGATATAGCGTATGACGATCATCTCGCAGACGACAAGCATGGCAAAAATCAGCAACAAGGCCGACAGCACGCCGCACAGGCGCGACAGCCTCTCTATGAAATCAACGTAGGTCCGGGTCATGTAATGATCCTTGTTCTGGACGAGACACCGGCGCACCACGGCATGGCGCCGGCCAGGCTTATGCGAACAGAAAAATCGCCTGCCGGCGCGCAAACCGGCAGGCTATCTGCACGCTTACTTCACAGCCAATGCCTTCTTTAGCAGCTCATCGCCACCCTTGACCTTCTCGGCAAAGTTCTTATAGGACGACGCCTCGGCAACCTTCATCCAGGCGTCATAGTCTTCCTGCGACATCGAAACGACCTTGACTCCTGACTTGGTGAAGGTATCTATCATTTTCTGCTCGCCCTTGCGTGATTCGCCAACAAAATAATCCTCAGCCTTTTTGGCGGCAGCCAGAATGGCGTCCCGTTGCTCAGGCTTCAGATTGTCAAATACTTTCTTGGACATGATCACAGGCTCGTACATGAACCACAGTGCGTTTTCGCCCGGTGCCGTCAGGCATTCGACCTGCTCGTAGATGCGATACGACACAAAACTGTCATTGGACGTATTGGTGGCATCCAGTACGCCGGTCTGCATGGCCGTGTAGATTTCCGATGAGGGCATGGACGATATTGAAGCGCCCGCTGCCGCCAGCATCTGCTCGAATGCCGGACCCGCCGCGCGAATCACCTGCCCCTTGATTGTGTCAGGGCTGGTAATGCAATTTTTCTTGGACGCAAACCCGCCTGCCAACCACGCATCGGCAATCACCACCGCGCCTTTGTCCTCGACGATTTTCTTGATGTCCTGCATAAACTCAGAATCGTTCAAGCGCTGCGCGTGATCGTAATTGCGGACCAGCCCAGGCATGAGGGTCGCCGAAAACTGGGGAACACGGCCCGAAGCATAATCCAGCGGGAACGCGGACATATCCAACTGTCCGCGCGTGATGGCGCCCCACTGCTCATTGGCCTTGTAGAGCGATGATGACGGAAACACCTGGATTTTCAGCCCGACATCGGCCGCAGCGACTTCACGGGCAATGATTTGCACCATCTCGTCGCGCGGATCACCCTGCCCGCCAGGAAACTGATGTGATGCGCGTAAAGTCATATCGGCGGCAAGTGCCGTTCCGGTCGCGGCGGCGCATAGCGCGGCCAGGGCCGCGTATCGAAATACCTTGTGCATTGCTTGTCTCCTCGTTTTATAGAAATAAAAATGGCAGCCCACTCACCTGCAACTGCCTTACAGCATTCTGCCTCCTTCTTATGGCAGTACTCCTGCGCGGTGTGCGCGCCTATATGTCTTTGTACTGTTCCCTCAATACGTTCTTCTGAACCTTGCCCATGGTGTTGCGGGCCAGTTGCTCCGCGATATGGATACGCTTGGGTACCTTGAAATTCGCCAGATCCTGCTTCAGGCTGGCCAGCATGGCCTCGGCATCCAGCGTTTCGCCCTTGCGGGGCACGACAACGGCCACCACCGCCTCACCAAAATCCGGATGCGGCACGCCAATCACAGCCGACTCATCCACCCCCGGCATGGCGTCGATGACCAGCTCGATTTCCTTGGGATAAACGTTGTAGCCCCCAGTGATGATAAGGTCTTTGCTGCGGCCGACAATGGTCAGATACTCGGCTGGCACCGACCCGCCGCCCCATTGGCCTACATCACCCGTTCTGAACCAACCGTCTTCCGTGAACTCTTCGCGCGTCTTCTCCGGCATGCGCCAATAGCCGGCAAACACATTTGGCCCGCGCACCTGTACGGCGCCGATCTCGCCAGAATTGACAGGCGACAACTGATCATCCACCACCCTCACCTGAACGCCGGGCAGCGGCTTGCCCACCGTGCCGCCGATACGCTCGCCATCAGCGGGATGATAGGGGTTGGAGGTAAGCATGACGGTTTCGCTCATGCCATAACGCTCCAGTATCGTATGACCGCTACGCTCCCGAAACGCGTTAAAGGTTTCCGCAAGCAGCGGCGCCGAGCCTGAAATGAACAAGCGCATGTTCGCGCACACTTCGCGCGTAAATCGCGGGTCTGCCAGCAGGCGGACATAGTAGGTAGGCACACCCATCATGATCGTGCTGCGAGGCAGATAGCGCAGCGCCTGCTCCACATTGAGCCTGGGCAGCCATATCATCTTGGCCCCTGCCAGCAACGCGCCGTGCGAAGCGACAAACAAGCCATGTACATGAAAAATAGGCAACATGTGCAGCAGCACGTCGTCCGACTGCCAGCCCCAATACGCTTTCAATACCTCGGCATTGGATGACAGATTGCGATGCGAAAGCATGGCCCCCTTGCTCCGGCCTGTGGTGCCAGAGGTGTACAGGATTGCCGCCAGATCATCAGGACTGTTCTGCACTGTTTCGAAGGTTGCCTCCTGGCTTGCCGCTGCCACCGGCAGGCTGCCGCTGCCATCCGCATCCAGCGTATAGACATGCGGCGTGCCGGTTTTCTTTGCGAGCGCACTGATCCAATCCTGGTTGCGGCTATCGCACACCACCAGCGATGGCTCAGCATCCGTCAGAAAATACTCGACTTCGGCCGCACGATAAGCGGTATTGAGTGGCAAATACACCAGCCCCGCTCGCAGGGTCGCCAGGTAGAGCATAAGCGCTTCTGGCGATTTTTCCACCTGCACAGCCACGCGCGCGCCCGCAGGCAATTCCAGCGCCTGCAGCAGTGCAGCAAGGCGCGCGCTGATATCGTCGATATCTGTCCAACTGTAATTGCGCTCCGGTGTTTCGATCGCAATCTGCGAACGATCCGCCGGAAAGCCCGATGAAAGCAGAGCATACAGATTGGCATTGCCTTCCAAGGTCATTCTCCCGTAAATACCGGTACGCGCCCCGCCAGAAAAGCCGCCACCCCCTCGCGATGATCGCGGCTTTCGGCATAGCCGAAAAAGGCCTTGCGCTCGGTTTCAGTTAAAGGATCGGGCGTCGCACACAAGCGCGCCGCCGTCAATTTATTGATGCGGGCCGCCAGCGGCGCGCCGCGCTCTATACGGCGTGCCGCGCGCATCACATCGGCCGCGACATCGCTGTCTGGCACGATGCGGGTCAACAAGCCTTTTGCCTGGGCCTCTGCCGCGCCAAACACACGCCCTTCAAGCAGAATCTCCAGTGTGACGGCACGCCCGGCCAGGGCCAGCAGTCCGCGCATTTCGTCCGGCGCCATGGGAAAGCCCAGGCGATTGATGGGCACGCCAAAACGAGCGGATTCACCTGCAATACGCAAATCGCATTGGCTGGCAAGCTCCAGCCCGCCGCCAACGCACACGCCCTCTATCTGCGCCAGCACCGGGTGTCGACAGTTGCCCACGGCAACCAACGCCGGCGCCAGTATCTCGGTGTGATAGCGCAAGACGCCGGCCATGTCTGCACGTTCGCGAGGAAACTCGCTGATATCCGCGCCGGCGGCGAACTGCTTGTTGTCGCCGCGCAATACCACGCAGCGCAGATCATCCTGCGCGGACAGTGCCGTGAAGATTTGCCTGATCGACGCCCACATAGCCACGCTGATGGCGTTTAACCGCCCCGGATGGCTCAATGTGACCAGCGCGATGGCGCCATGCTGCTCCACCTTAACGTGACCGCCCGGCGCGCTGTCGATGTGGGATTCGTTCAACTCATTCATCGCCATCGCAGGTTCAGCCCCATTTTTGGTTTGCCCTCGGCAAGCTGGGCCAGATTATCGTCAAGCTGATCCAGCTCATACAGATAATTGGTCATGATGCCGCAGGATTGCGCCATGCCCTTGGCAGAGCAATCCGCCGCCCAATTGACCCGTTCAATGCGCGCACCGTTGCCCAGGTGAAACCGCGCGACAGGATCCAACGGCTGCCCCCCCTTCATGCTCCGCAAGTAATGCACCGCCAGCCGCAGCCCCGTGCGCTGCAACGCGCCGTCGCCGCCCTGCCCCGCCGCGGCAGCCGCCTGCAAGCGCTGCACCCACTTGCTGCCGGCATCGGGATCATCGACGGCTGCCTGTTTGTCGGCCTTATCGTGCAGCAAATCCTGCAAGGCCTTGCCGTCCTGCTTGCTCAGCCAGTCAGCAAAACCAGGGATAGGCGAGAGCGTCGCGAATGACTTCAAGCGTGGCAACTCGGCAAGCAGCGCATCGATCACGCGCTTGAGCAGGAAATTCCCGAAACTGATGCCACGCAGCCCCGGCTGTGTATTGGAAATGGAATAGAAGATTGCCCAGCGCGCCTTCTCGGGGCTGTCGGACGGAACATGCGGATCAAGCAGCAGCTGCACGTTGCCGGCCATTTGGGCGGCAAAAGCCACCTCGACAAAAATCAATGGCACATCGCTCATGCGCGGATGAAAAAACGCATAGCATCGACGGTCATCCGCGACACGATGCTTCAGCTCCTCCCACGAACGGATCTCATGGACAGCTTCGTACTGAATGAGTTTTTCGAGCAGCGATGCGGGCGAATCCCAGTTGATGGGCCGCAATTCCAGCATGCCCACATCAAACCAGCTGGACAGCAATCCCTCGAGCTCGCGCTCCATCACGCTCAGCCCCGACACCTGATTGCGCCAGCGCAGCATATCGGCGCGCAAATCGACCAGCAAGCGCAAGCTCTCTGCCTGCGCATACAAGCGCTTGAATAGACGCTGCCCTTGATCGCCGCGCGGCTCAAGCTTGCCGCTGGCCTGGGCCAGCACCGCCAGCAGCGTACGCCGTTCCTTGCCGTCGGCGGCATCGTAGCGGGTGCTCCATTGCTTGGCCAAGCGATTGGCGGCCACATCAGTCAGGCGCGCCGTGAACAGCGGCGCCACCTCGCTGGCGGTGGGTGTGTGATCCCGCTCCAGCCAGCGGCCCAGGCGAGCCATCAGGCCCTGCGCGGGCTTATCGAGTTTATCCTCGGGCTTGTCTTCGCCCATGGCAGGGGCTGCGGCGCCCACGGACACAACCGACGTGCCGGCGGTTTTCGGCCGCACCGCTTCAGGTTTGTCGTCAATTGGCTTGCTCTGGGTTGTCGCGATCACTTTGTCACTGTCTTTCAATGCCATCTATTTCTCCTGTTTCCAGAGGGGCCGTTCGATCGGTGAGTTGGGCTGCTTCCTCGGCAGCGAGGCAATGCAACGCTTCGAGCTGACGCAACAAGTGCTTGCGTGTCAAGGCTTCTGCGCCCTCCGGATCGCGCGCCTTCAGCGCAGCGAAAATCGCCAGGTGCTCCGCGCAGGATTCACTGATACGGCCCGGCCACGCCAGGCTTTTATGCCGCGAGAGGCTGAGCAACTTGCGCAGATTGTCGATCAGGTCAGACAGCCAGCGGTTGTCCGCGAGCGCCTGAACCGCCTCATGGATGAGCGCATTGCTGGCGTAGTATTGATCAATGTCGCCCAACGCAGCGTGCTCGCTCAGGCGTTGGTGCAGTGGTTCGAGCCGGCGCAAGTCTTCGTCGGTGACCTTGCTGGCCGCTTCGTAGGCACAGCGCCCTTCGAGCATGGCCATGAGCGGGAAAATTTCATCGAGATCACGCGCCGAGAGCTGATTGACGAAACAGCCGCGCCGGGGCTCCAGCCGCAACAGGCCTTCGGCCACCAGCACCTTGAGGGCTTCGCGCAGCGGTGTACGTGAAATGCCGAGATCCCGGGTAAGGCGAACTTCGTCTATCCATTCGCCGGCCTCCAGCTCGCCGGCCTGGATCATGGCGCGCAATTGATCGGCAACCTGCTGATACAACACTTGCTGGATGATACGCGATGCCATGCCCCTCTCCCGATGTACAGCAGCTTGAACCGCTTTCCTGCATCAAGGCGATGCGTAATTTTCAGCCATCATAATTCATAATTATGGCGATGACTATAGGGTATGCCAGCATACGGCGTATTATCGGAAGCGGCGCAGGCTGTTGGATGCGCAACACCTCAACCTACCATGGAGTCCTAATGAAAGTCGCCGCCCCCGAACCCTCTTCAGTGTCCTGGCATGATGAAACCACTGTATTGCACGGTGATGCCTCGCTCTCCATAGACCGGTCTGTGGTGCCGCCGATCCACTACAGCGCCACCTACCGCGCTGACACTGCCGAGCAGTTTGCCGACATGGCCAACACCCCTCGGCACCCAGGTTTTTATACACGCTATGGCAATCCCGTTCACAAGCACGTGGAAGCCATCCTCGCCGGGCTGGAGCAAACCGAAACCGCATTACTCATGGCATCGGGCATGGGCGCCATCAGCACCACCATTCTGGCGCTGGTTGCCAAAGGCGACCATGTCATTGCCCAGCGCAAGCACTATATGAGCACCTCCAAGCTCTTCGAAGAGGTGCTGCCCAGGTTCGGCATTGAATCGACCATCGTAGACCAGACCGACACCGAAGCATTCGCAGCAGCCATCCGACCCAACACCCGATTGATCATGGTGGAAACTCCCGTTAATCCCACCCTCTCGCTCACTGACCTGCAGGCCATAGGCGACCTGGCCAAGGCACGCGGCATCATTACAGTGGCCGACAACACCTTCGCCTCGCCGCTCAATCAACGGCCGCACACGCTGGGCATCGACATCGTTGTACACAGCGCCACCAAATATTTCGGCGGACACCATGACCTGACCGCCGGCGCAGTGTGTTGCAGCGAGGAACTTGCCCAGAAAATCTGGAGCATGCACATCACGCTCGGTTCGGTTCTATCGCCGATGGACGCCTGGCTTTTGCTGCGCGGCCTGCGCACGCTATCCCTGCGCATGGAGCGCATCAATGCCAATGCGCTGGCGCTGGCACAATGGCTGGAACAACACCCACAAATCGAAAACGTGTTTTATCCCGGCCTGCCCAGCCATCCCCAACATGCGCTGGCGCTTCGTCAAATGAAGGGTTTTGGCGCAGTGATTGCCTACTCGCTCAAAGGTGGTTTCGAAGCAACCAGCCGCTTTGTGTCATCGCTTCAGCTGGCAACGCATGCGGTCAGCCTGGGCGGTGTCGAAACCTTGGTCGTGCATACCGCCGCCATGTGGGCCAGCACCATGACCGAAGCGCAGATGAGTACGGCAGGCATAGAACCTAATTTTGTGCGAATGTCTGTCGGCGTAGAACACATCGACGACCTCAAGGCTGATCTCGGGCGCGCGCTTGCCAGCCTGTGAAACATTGCAGTCACTGTCAGCCCAGAGGTGAGAGTGCGCCACAGGATCTCAACACTGGCCAGCACCTGCTCACCCCACTCAGGATGGGGCGCGCCGCATGCCTGCGCCCTGCCCACTGAAGCGATACGCGCATGCCAACGGGGTTGGCGCCGATCGGCAATCGCCTCGGGTCGCATGGCGGTAATGGTCATGGGGCTTTCGCCCTGGCCATAGATTTGCGCGAAGCGCGGACCCAGTGTATCGAGCGCTTCGATTCGGCCAGCGCAAGAATCTCCCGACTGTCAAAACCGCGCGAAACCGGCACCACATGGCGCGCGCCAAAAAGCACGAAGGCAAAATTGTACAGGCCCGCCCCATGCGACATAGGCGCCACGAGCCTGGGCGCGGCAAGGCCGTTCGCCCTCGCCATCAGGGCGCGAAACGCATCGGTATCAACGCCAGCTATCTGGCAGCCTTCCGGATAGTCCGATTGCAAATGCGCAGCGAGCGCGTTCGCTCTAACCGCAAACTGCCGATACGTCGCCCAGAGCGATGTGCCGGAACACAGCGCGGGCGCCTCCGGCGCCAGCAGCGCACGGCTATGCAGCCAATTGGCGATATTCATGAGCATCCAGACAGGCCTGGACGCCTGCTGAGGGCGTCAGGCCGGCCGATTCCGGCATGGCCACCGGGCCTGACCGAAACAGGTTGCGCGTGCATCGTCCACCCTCCGGTGATTGTTTTTTGAATAATGACTGGATATCATACGTAGGTCCATTCGTGCCTGCACGTACATGTATACGTAGCAAAATCCATCGCTGTCCCAAACCCCGCCGTCCCGCCAGCATGCCCGCAAACACCGCAGCTGATCCTCATTTGACTGATCACGTCAAGGCCATGTCCGATCCTGAACTCGAAGCGCTTGCATTTCGTGAATCGCCCGCGCCGCAGATCATCACCCAGAATCGCAAGATTCTGCGTTGCAATCATGCTTTCGCGAATCTGTTCGGCTATACCGTCGAAGCGCTCACCGGCGAACTCATTCTCAAACTCTATCCGTGCAGCGCTGATTACTACGAAATCGGCGAGCGCTGTCTTAAAGCACTGCAAGACAAGAATAGCTACGAAGACGAGCGCTTCATGCAGCATCGCAACAAGGAAATCTTCTGGGCCAGGGCGCGCGGCATCACGCTGACGCCTCAACAACCATTCAACCTCATGATATGGAGTTTCGAACGCATCCATCGCAACCTGACCAAAACCGCCGACCTCACGCCGCGCGAGCAGGAAATCTCGGGTTATATCGTCAATGGCCTGACATGCAAGGAAACCGCAGCCGCGCTAGGCATCTCGCACCGCACAGTCGAAGTCCATCGCGGCAGGCTCATGAAAAAGCTGGCAGCCAAGAATACGGCAGAACTGGTGTCCAAGATCATCATGGTGACCAGCCGGGAATAAACGGGGCATGCAAGCCAAACCCGTAACGCCGCCGTATGATCAGGTCACGTAAGTAAACGGCCGGAAGCGGCGAAGCACCATGATCGCCGCCATCGACAGCGCAAACACGCACACCGCCATGAACGGAATCGACCACCACGGCGAGCTGTCGCCCGTCATGATATCGGTCGCGTCGTCAACACGCTGCAAGATGAAAATGTGGATGCAATAGACGCCGAGCGTACAGGCTGAAGCCCGCTTCAAAGGCCCTGCAAAATCGCCACTCTTGGAGCCCAGACCGTACAGGATATTGAACGCGCACACAGACGACGCCAGCACAAACGGAGACAGATAATCATAGAACAAGGGATCCGGTTCGCCTGCACGTAAAGAATATGCATAGGTAGCGACCATTGTCAGCGCCGAAAACACCGCGAACAGGCCAGCGTTGCCCAGGACATACTGACGCTTGTTCTCCTGCTGCAGATAAAGCTCATGTACATAGGCGCCCAGGAACAAATAGCCGACCAGTCCAAAGAATGGGCCTACTCCGTATACTTCAAGCAAATCGGCATCAATGCCCAGCACCGTCTTGATGGTGGGCCAGCACGACACCATGGCCCATACCCCAAGATAGATTTTTTTCTCTGAAGGGCCAGTGGCATTCCATATCTTGCGCAAAAACGGCACAAACAGATAAATGCCGACGATGGCGTAGAGATACCAGAGATGGAATGTTACAGGCCCATTGAGCAATTCACCCAGCCAGTCGTACCAGGCGCCGTAGCGCTCACCCTGCAAAGTGTTCCATATCATGTAAAACAGTGACCAGAACACCAGGGGCGGTAAAACACGCAAGAACCGTTTCCTGAAAAAAACCGGCATTGCCTCCTGCTTGCCCAGAAGCAGTACCCCGGTAATCATCAGAAAAAGCGGCACGCAACTGCGAGTCAGTGAGTCGTAGAAATTACTGGCCCACCATTGTTCGTCGAATACATGGAAGTTCAATGCAGCCACATGCAGCAGTACAACCATGAAACAGGCCACTACTCTCGCAGTGTCCATCGCCACGCCGAATCCTTTCTGTTTTACCTGCATGCACTCCTGACTCCAGTGGCGCGCCGCGCCCAGGCTGGGCGCAGGCACCGTGTTCACGGCTTGTTTGATCTGCCTGCCTTATGTGTAACATACCGCCCACACGGGCGTGCTTTCGAACTTTTCCAGGTGTAGCAGAGCGTAAACGCGGAATACGCAGGCGCGGTCAGGCGGCAGCACGCCGCGCGTAAACGCTGGGCGGCCTGCCCGTCACCTTTCTGAACATCGCCGAAAATGCCGACGGGTGCTCATAGCCCATATCCATCGCAATGCTCGTGACACTGTCTCCTTGCGACAGGCGCGAAATTGCAACGAGCACACAAGCCCGACTGCGCCAGTCGATGAAGTTCAGGCCCGTGCCCGCCACAAATCTCCGGTAAAACGTGCGCTCGCTGACATGCAGCCTGCTTGCCCACTGCGCCGGCGTAATCGACTGCGTCGGCGCCCTGAAAAAGGCATTGCAGATCGCGGCAAGCTCGCCATCGCGCGGCATCGGCAAATGAAAAGGCGCGGCAGGCGACTGGCTAGCTTCGAGCAGCAACAGATGCATCAGTGCACCATCGCGCTGCCCAATGTCGTACAGCACCGGCACCTGGGCTGCCGCATCGATGAGCTCGCGCAGCAAAGGCGATACCTCTATGACCTGGCAGGCCTGCGGCACGCGGCGCAGCGCATCCACCCTGAAATACAGACTGCGAGTTGTGACGCGCGAAGTCCGCAGTTGATGCCGTACGCCTGCGGGAATCCACAAGGCAAAGCCTGGCGGCACGATCCATGTGCCCTGGCCCGTTTCCAACTGCATGATGCCGCTGATCGCGTGCAGCAGCTGCACCCGCTTGTGGGTATGGCTGGCCACCACGTGACCATCGGGGTATTCGGACTCCACCACCACCACATCCCGATCGGTTTGTTCGAGCAGATCAATTTTGAGCATCATAGGCTGGCCGAAATTCGTTGATGAATGTCTATTATTCTAATGACAGACAGCCCTCCCACGCCTATATTTTGTTATTCAAAGGTCGGAACCGGAATGGTCGGCCTCGTTTTTGCATTGCCACGCCATTTTTCGAGCGTCTGAATCATGAATCAAGCCACCGCCGCGATCTCGCCCGACACCAGCGCGGATACGCCCATCGCCCCTGCAGGGCAGGAAATCCCCCCTACGGCATCCATCTCGTCGACCAGTGCGGCGCCTGCCAAAGACACCGGCGTCGCCTACCGCGTGCTCGGAGCCATCAGCGTCTCGCATCTGCTCAACGACATGATGCAGTCGGTGCTGCTGGCGCTGTATCCCGTGCTCAAGGGCAATTTCTCGCTCAGCTTCGCCCAGATTGGCGTCATCACGCTTGCCTTTCAGTTTTCATCTTCTCTGCTGCAGCCCCTGATCGGCGCCTTTACCGACAAGCGGCCCAAACCGTACTCGCTGCCGATAGGCATGAGTTTCACGCTGCTCGGCCTGCTGCTGCTGTCGCAAGCATGGAACTTTCCCAGCATTGTCGCCGCCGCCGCGTTGATTGGCATGGGTTCCTCGGTGTTTCACCCTGAGTCATCCCGCGTGGCGCGCATGGCCTCGGCAGGCCAGCATGGCTTGGCGCAATCCATCTTCCAGGTGGGCGGCAATATTGGCTCCTCTCTGGGGCCCTTGTTGGCCGCGCTCATTATCGTACCGTTCGGGCAAGGCAGCGTCGCCTGGTTTTCGCTTGCGGCATTGGCCGCCATCTTCATTCTGATGCGAGTAAGCCGTTGGTACGGCGCAAACCTGAATACCGTGCGCGGGCGCGCCAGCCTCGCACGCGTGGAGACCGGCCTGACGCGCTCCCAGGTCATCGGCGCGCTATGCATACTGCTTGTCCTGATTTTTTCCAAGTATTTCTATCTGACCGGCCTGAACAGCTATCTGACGTTCTATCTCATCGACCGTTTCGGTGTATCCATTCAGAACGCGCAGTACTGCCTGTTCGTGTTCTTGTTCGCCGTAGCAGTCGGGACGGTCGTCGGCGGCCCAGTGGGTGATCGCATCGGCCGCAAGCGCGTTATTTGGGGTTCGATTGTGGGCGCCGCCCCCTTCGCCCTGGCACTTCCCTATGCCAACCTATTCTGGACGATTGCACTGATATTCGTGATCGGCCTGATCATTGCCTCTGCGTTTTCGGCCATCCTGGTGTATGCGCAAGAGCTGGTGCCGGGCAAGACAGGCATGATTTCCGGCCTGTTCTTTGGCCTGGCCTTCGGCATGGCCGGCATCGGCGCCGCAGCGCTCGGGAGCCTGGCGGATGTAACCAGTATCGAGTTTGTCTACAAGGTGTGCTCCTTCCTGCCGCTGTTGGGGCTGGCTGCCTTTTTGTTGCCGGAAAGGCACGGGAAGACCTAGGCGGAGCTGTTCAAGACGAGATCAGCGCCCCGCTCTCCTATCATGATTGATGCTGCGTTTGTGTTGGTGGAAACAATACGGGGCATGACAGAGGCATCAACCACGCGCAGCCTTCTCGCTCCCCGAACCCGTAATTCAGCATCCACGACTGACTGTGGATCACTGCCCATACGGCAAGTACCCGCTGCATGAAACACCGTGCCCCCTTTGCTGCGGGCGAAGGTGGCCAGATCGGTTCCGCTACGAATCTGACTGCCCGGCAGGTACTCCTCGGGCGTGATCAATTCCCGGAATGCGGGCTGCTGGTAGATGTCGCGCAAGATCCTCAACCCCGACACCAACACATCGACATCCAGTCCGGACTGCAGATAATTGGGAAGAATCGCGGGCGCCACCAGTGGGTCGGCGGAGGCAATTCTTACTTCGCCCAACGACTCAGGCCGGCATTGCGCCGCCGACGCTGAGAATCCCGAAAAACCGTGCAAGGGATCACCCGGTTTGTCCACCGACAATGGCATCACGTTCAACAGCAGATCGGGGCGCCCCTGCCTGGCATGCTCACTGCAGACCAGGCCGCCCACCTGGCCTGCCCCGACCGTCAACGGGCCCCGCTTCTGAAAAAGCCATTGCGCGCCCATGCCCATGAGCTTGACGGGATTGCGCACGTCGTCATTGAGCGACATCTTTTTCTTGAGCTTGACGATTACGCGAGCCTGATAATGATCCTGCAGATTTTTTCCTACTTCAGGGGCATCCACTCTGACCCGGACATCATGTTGCTTCAACAATCCGGCAGGCCCTATGCCCGAAAGCTGCAGAATCTGGGGCGACTGTACGGCCCCTGCCGCGATGATGACCTCGGCATCTGCGTGCGCGCTCTTCAGTTCACCCTCTGCAAGCCACTCAACGCCTGTCGCCGCGTCGCCATTGAAGAGCACACGCGTAACATGCGCCCCTGTTTTCACAAAGAGATTGTTGCGCGTCATCACGGGCTTCAGAAACGCAGTTGCCGCGTCGCAACGCCAATGCCCCCGCAACGTCAGCTGATACGTGCCAAGGCCGGAATCGTCTGCCCCATTGAAGTCTCCTGTTGATGCAAAGCCGGCCTGCGCTCCTGCATTCAACCAGGCCTCGCAATAAGGATGGTCGTTTCGCAGGTTCGACACTCCAAGCTCGCCACTGCCGCCATGATATTCGCTCTCGCCTCCCTCATAACGCTCTGAGCGTTTGAAATAAGGCAAGACATCGCGATAGCGCCAGCCATACGCCCCCGCTTGCTCCCAATCATCGAAATCAGCATGCTGGCCGCGGATGTACAACAAGCCATTAATCGCGCTGGATCCTCCCAGCCCACGGCCTCGCGGCCAGATGATTTCGCGATTGGCCGTTTCGGGCTGGGGGGTGGTGGGAAACTGCCACGAAAAGCGCGGGTCATAAATCGTACGGAAATACCCCACAGGCAGCCTCAGCCAAAGGCTGCGCGGCGCCCCGCCGGCCTCCAGGAGCAACACGCGGACAGCCGGATTGACGCTCAGCCTGTTGGCCAGGACGCACCCTGCCGATCCCGCGCCGACAATGATGTAATCATAATGTTCAATTTTAGGGGCCTTATTCATCCTGCGCGCTCCATGCTTGCCTGCGAACGACCGTCACTCACGATCCGGTTCCGATATCGCCAAACGGGAAAACGCTTCGGCCGGCGCTTCGTGGGCACTCATGATCTGCGCCATCAATCCAAGCAGCCGGGCCTCTATGCCCTCGTCGCGAAAAGGTCGCTGCTGCTCGTAATCGGTTGCAAGATCATAGAGAACCGTTGTGGTGTCCTCATAACCACCGCCCTGGCCTTGATGGCCAGCTGGCTGGCCCTTCACGTTCCGGCGCGCCGGCACCTTGAGCAAAGGCACCCCCTGCGAAAAACCAAATGGTTCCACCAACTGTGCCGCGCGCAGTTCGTCCACATGAAACATGCTCTTTAAATGCATGGGCATCAATGTGTACTCGTACAGCATCTGTTGAGTCATATCCTCCGGATAACGAAAATAGGTGTGGCGTCCGTCGGTAATATTGGTGCCTGCCCCGAACATGCCATACACGGCGGCTTCGCGCACTGCGCTGTCTTCTTCAAGCAATGGAAGCAAGGAATGGCCTTGGACACTTTCCGGAACAGGCGCGCCGTGACAAGCCAGCAGCGTGGGCATGATATCGATCGTTTGCGTCAGGGATTTGCGGCGCTTCCCCGCCTGGCTGCGATGCGCCGGATGGTGAATCATCAAGGGGATATGTGCGATTTCGTTATAGAAGGGCATGCGGTTTTTGCCCCACCAGTCGTGCTCCGCCAACAGAAAACCATGGTCTGTCGTCAGAATAACGGCCGTGTCACGCCACATGTCGTGCCTGTCGAGGTAATCAAGCATCTGCCCCAGGTAAAAGTCGCACATGCTGAGGAGGGCAGCGTAATTGGCGCGCAGCTCCTGCACCTCTGCGCCGTCCTCCTCCAACCGCTTGTAGCGGGGCCAATCCAGGATCGGGCCGTTATAGCCCGTCGGATATTTCTCTCGAAACCGTGGCGGAGCAAAAAACGGTTCATGAGGATCAAAGCACTCCAGATGCAGCAGCCAGTTGTCCGCTTCTCGGTTCAGATCCAGGAACTCAAAACCCGCAGCAAATGTGCGCGGACAGCAAAACTCGCTTTCATCACGCATGAAATGCCGATTGACCATGGCCTGAATCCTCCCATCCTGCTTGTCGGCTGGATGTTGCATGGGATGATACATGGCACGAAATCGATCCAGGGGTGGCTCGACCATGGCCTTCCATTTGTCCCACTCCTGTCCGCGCACGAACTCCCACGACCTATACCGATTGTGGTACGTGGAGCCGCCATCCTCCCAATAATGGTAGTGGTCGGAAATCAGATGCGTGTATACATCTTTGTCGCGCAGCAATTCCGGAAAAGACTGGTCAAAGGGTTCCAAAGGGCCCCAGCCGCGATGGAGAAAATTCAGTCGCCCTGTGTGCATGTCACGCCGCGCCGGCATACACGGCAAACTACCCACGAAGTGATTGTCGAACGTGACAGACCGCTCGGAAAAGCGCTGAAAATTGGGCGTATAAACAGATGTCCCCCCATAGCACTCGAGCGCATTGCGAACAAGTGAATCGAAAAGCAGGAATATGGTGCGCATGTGTTAATCCAGTTGTATGTTGGCCTGCTTCGCGATTGTCTTCCATCTGGCGTAATCGTCGTGCAGGTATTCCTTGAATTGCGCGGCGGTTCTTGGCTGAGCCGCCGTCATGCCATTTGTCACAAGTGAGGCCTGCAGTTTTTCATCAGACACTGCGGTGACGATGGCCTCGTTCAGCTTGCCGAGCACCTCGGATGAAACGCCCGCCGGCACCAGATAGCCGATCCACTGATCCAAGTCAAAATCCTGTATGCCCGCTTGCGCCATGGTGGGCACGTCCGGCAGCTGAGGGATGCGCTGTGCACTGGCGACCGCCAAAGCCTTGATCTTGCCCGCCGCTATCTGTGGCAGGGCAACAGCCGCATTGGCAAAGTGATAATCCACGCGCCCCGAGATCTGATCTATCATCGCGGGAGGGCCACCCTTGTATGGCACGTGAACCACGTCGAGCCCCTCTCTGGCCTTAAGCATTTCACCCGCAAAATGGCCGGGCGTGCCAGTGCCCGCAGACGCATAAGTGAGCTCACCGGGCTTGGCCCTGGCCTGCTCTATGAGCATTTTCACCGATGCTGGCCCCTGAGGGCTGGTGACCAGAATAAGCGATGTGTAGGCGGCAACCGCAACTGGGTCAAAAGCCGTTTCAACATCGAAGGGGAGCTCTGAACGTATGGCCGCATTCATGTTCATTGCGCTGGTGGTCAACAGCAATGTGTAGCCATCAGGCGACGCACGTGCCACATCGGACGCCCCAATCACCCCGCCCGCACCAGGCTTGTTTTCTACGACAATGGGAACGCCCAGTGACTGCTGCATTTTTTCAGCCACACCGCGCCCAACGATATCGACCAAGCCGCCCGCGGGCCAGGGAATCACCATGCGCAAGGGCTTGTTCGGGAACCCGGCCGCCCAGGCAGGCGACATTGCCAATAAGCCGCTTGCGGCGAGGCTTATGGCGAAATATCTCAATAAGTGCTTCATGTGTCTCGCCCTCCAATGGTTGAGGAGTATTTGTCAGAGTTATAGTCTTATCGTACTATAGACCATCCCTTATGACAATAACGATATGGAGCCACTTTTGCTTCCACACCACCGCCCCCCGCTTCCCCAGGACCCGCTGACCATATCGAGCATCAAAACTTATGTATATCGTGCGCCGATCACGAAACCCGTCAAGACATCGTTCGGCACGATGCATGATCGGCCGGCGGTATTTGTACAAGTCATCGATACGGACGGCGTTGAAGGCTGGGGGGAGGCATGGTGCAATTTTCCCGCCTGCGGCGCGGAATATCGGGCCCAGCTGATTGACGTCGTACTGGCCCCTTTACTGGTGGGTCGCGCGTTTTCTGGCCCTTCCTCCGCCTTCAGCCGTATGATGGAGCAAACTCAAGTATTGGCACTTCAGTGCGGTGAGCCAGGCCCTTTATCGCAGGCCGTTTCGGGCATTGATATTGCATTATGGGATTTAAGCGCGCGGCGCGCCGGTTTGCCCTTGTGGAAATACCTGGGCGGTGTCAGCGACGACATCGGCGTCTATGCAAGCGGCATAAATCCCGACGACGCGGTTGGAACGGTGCGCAGCGCGCTCTCGGCCGGCCATTCGTCTTTCAAACTCAAGGTTGGTTTTGATGACGACAAGGACCTTCGCAACGTGGAGTGCGTACGCGACATGCTGGGATCGGAACACTCGCTGATGCTCGATGCGAATCAGGGGTGGGATATCCCTCGCGCCATGCGCATGACGGCATTGCTGGAGGGTTGCGATATTGCCTGGATAGAAGAACCATTACGCGCCAATGTTCGCTGGCCCTGCTGGAAAGACCTGGCTCACAGCACAGACATACCCCTGGCCGCAGGCGAAAACCTGATTGGCGCGCCAGCATTCGACGAGGCGATCATGTCTGGCGCATTGCGTGTGATTCAACCCGATATAGCCAAATGGGGAGGAATCTCCGGCAACTGGCCCGTCATCGCCCGCATCCTGGCCAAGTCGCTTCGATATTGCCCGCATTACCTGGGAGGCGGTATCGGGCTGCTGGCCTCTGCACACCTGCTTGCCGCCACCGGCGCGAATGGGATTCTCGAGATAGATGCCAACCCCAACCCTTTGCGTACGTTCTCCCGCCCCGCATTTTCACATCCCGATCAAGGACGGGTAAAGCTTGGCAGCGAGCCTGGGCTCGGCGTGCTTCCTACGCCCGGAGAATGGGAAACCGTGGCGAGACGCTGCCACTGAGTCAAGGCTTCAAGTCCATTTCCAGACGAATGGCGTCCCCCCGATAGGTAACCTCGGCCAGATAAATAATTACGCCGTTCGCGTCCTTGAATATCCGTCTCACCTCCGCCACCGGCGCGTTGATCGAAAGGTCCAGATAGCGGGCAGTCGCGATATCGGCCGTTCCAATGGTCAGCGTCTGGTGCGCGTCCGCTATCTTTCCGGAGGCCATCAGCAACGGAATGACTGTGCTGTTGCGAAACTGCTCCGGGTTTTCGCGAAATATGTCTTCTGCGACATAAATATTGATGGTGCAATAGGGTCGTTCCTGGCGTGAATGGACCCTGCGCATATATACATAATTGTCAGCGGCCAGCCCTTC
Source organism: Allopusillimonas ginsengisoli (assembly GCF_004153455.1). Lineage (GTDB taxonomy): Bacteria > Pseudomonadota > Gammaproteobacteria > Burkholderiales > Burkholderiaceae_B > Allopusillimonas > Allopusillimonas ginsengisoli. The sequence goes on from NZ_SDQE01000001.1 coordinate 409,233, forward strand.
GCCAGGCTGCAGTGGCGGCAGACGGCTGGACTCATCGATATTGACAATCGTAGGCTGTGTATCGCGATAAACATTGGCCAGCGCCTCCAGCGTCGTGACGACATTCACCCACCGGTCATTACGGGGCTGATTGGTCACGAATGTGCCGCGCCCTTGCTGCCTTGACACCAGTCCTTGCTGGGCAAGCATGTCTATCGCTTGCCGCACCGTGACGCGGGCGACACCGAATTCGGCGAGCAATTGCTCGAGTGATGGAAGCCTGTGCCCCTCGGGCCAGTCGCCCCGGATAATGCGCTGCCGCATTAATTCGGCAAGCTGCAAATATCGAGGAACCCGGCTATCGAGAAATCTGATATTCATCGCTGGCGGTAACGTACGTGGATATGCAATATCGCATTATTTCAGACTCCCCTCGGCGGCGACCGGCCCGGCCGGCCACTCCCCTGTCATGATGGCCTGCGCGAGCGCTGCCGGCTGGAGGCCTTCGACCGGGCCTTGCGTTGCTACGCTGCCGGCCTTCAGGATAACCACGCGGTCGGCTACCCGAACCACATCGTCCATATTGTGACTGATCAGTAACACCGTAACGCCTTCGTTCTTCAATTGCTGAATCAATGCCAGCACACGGGCGGTTTCCTTGACGCCCAGCGCGGCAGTAGGCTCATCCATGATCACGATCCGGGCTTGCCAGCGCAGCGCCCGGGCAATGGCGACCGCCTGCCGCTGGCCGCCGGAAAAATCCGACACAGGCCTGTCGACATCATCGATGTCCTGGTTCAAGCGCTGGAGATAGGATAACGTCTGGGTACGCATGCTGCGCTTGTCGAGCACATGCAAGCCAGGCAGCACGCGGCGCCGCAACTCCGCCCCCAGGAACACGTTTTGCCAAATACTGAGCCGCGGCGCCAGGGCGAGATCCTGGTAAATGGTGGCCACTCCATTGGACAGCGCATCGTGCGGCGAAGACCATCGCGCCTCACGGCCAAACAGCCGCATCTGCCCTGAACTCATGGAATGCGCGCCGGACACCACTTTGATCAGCGTGCTTTTGCCCGCGCCGTTGTCGCCGCAAATCGCCAGCACCTCGCCTTCGTGCACGTCGACATCGACACCGCGCAGGGCTTCCACAGCCCCATATCGCTTGGCCAGCTGGCGCAGCTCAAGGATCTTGTTCACGCTCAGTTCTTCAGAAAATCGGCGACGTTGCCAGCGTCTACCAGCTGGGCATCAAGGTAAATGTATGGGCCAGGCGCAACCGATTCCCTGGTTTCTTTCTTGACCGCGATCCGGTCCACGACATCCACCGCCTCCGCACCCATCTTCTCGAACGGAATCATCACGGTTGCCATCAATAGCGACTCAGGATCGGCAATACGGCGGTAGGTTTCAGCGCCACCGTCTATGCTGACCAGGACCGGGTTGCCTTTTTTGGCACCCATCTGGCGCAAAATATCGTCAATGATATAGGCCTGCGCGTCAAAGGATGCCCAAATACCGTCCACCTTGCCCTGATTCTTGAGCAGCAAGGCATTCATGCCAGCCTGCACATCGTCGCGCCATGATGCCGTGCGTGCCATGGTGTGGCTGCCAATTTGCTTGACGGCGGGATTTTCGCTGAGCACCACATCCAATATCTTGCCGCGAATACGCGTGCCCACATTGCCCTCGAAACGCTGGGTCAGGATATTGCCTTGATAATTGAGATGATCAAGCAGATATAGCGCAGCCTGCGCGCCTGCGGAATACTCATTGACAGCAATATCGGCAAGGGAATCGGGGCTGGTGCCGCTCATGACCGTCACGAGCGGTATGCCTGCCTCCCTGGCCTTTCGAAACTGCTCCTGAGCCTGCAAGGGCTTACCCATCGCGATGATAATGCCGTCGGGCTGCGTCAGCAACAGGTTGTCCAACTGATTGATATGGGTGGACATATCACCCTTGCTGTTCAGCACTTGTACATCCCATCCTTTGGCTTCAGCCGCGGCCTTCGCGGCGTTAGCCACCCGCGCGTGAGTCTCTGACGACATCTGAAAACCAATGATGGCCAGCTTGGCGGCCTGGGCCGCACTCGCGCAGCTCCAGGCCAGCGCCGCAATAGCGACACAACGAAGAAGTGATTTGCGCATGACGCTCTCCCCCAAATTTGAAACTGTGGTTATCTAAATAAATGGCACGGCTTAAATGGCACGGCTGGATACCCGCTAGATCGAGAAAGCCGCTTTTTTAAGTACCGAGGACGAAAGCGCCACCGACACAACAATAATGACTCCCAGGAGAATATCCTGAAAATAGTACTCGACGCCCATGAGCACCAGGCCATTGCCCAACATACCAATAATCATGGCACCGACCAGTGTTCCCATCACATTTGCGCGGCCGGGTTCGAACATGGTCATGCCCAATAAAACGGCCGCAATCGCCGTCAGCATCAGATCGGCGGCGGAATTTGGCGCGGCCGACGCCAGGCTGGAAGTCATCAGCACCGCGGTAATGCCAGCCGCAAGCCCCGAGAGCGCCAGACCGATAATCTTGATCGCCCTCACGTTCACCCCAGCCAGACGCGCCGCTTCGGTCGCCTCGCCAACCGCGAGCATGCGAAATCCCAGCCGCGTCTGCTTGAGCAGAAACCAGGCCAGGATATTGACGACCAACAGCCAGAAGATAAGCGATGGCATGCCAAACAGAGTGCCCCGCCCTATCCATAAAAAGCGGCTGTCCCACTGGCCCACAAACGCAACGCCTTCGGTCACCATGAAAGACAGGCCATTCGCAACCGACGCTGTCGCCAGTGTGGCAATCAGCGAAGGAATGCGCAGCATGGTGACGAGCAGGCCATTGAGCACGCCGGCCCCCAAGCCCACCGCCAGACCCGCCGCCACCGCAGTCTCGGGCGCGTGCCCGCCATGAATAAACCAGCCCACGCACACAGCGCATAGGCTACAGACATTGGCAAAGGAAAGATCCAGCTCCGACACCAACAGCGCCAACGAAAACCCCAATCCCAACACCGCCATGAAGCTGATTTGCTTGACGATATTCGACAAATTGAGGACGGACAAAAAGTTGGGCGCCCACAGCGCAAAAAACACAAAGAGCGCCAGGCCGGCGATACAGGTGCCGTATCGGCTCAACCACGCATGGAACGTTACAGTGCTCATGATAAGGAAGGATCTCTGCTCAACATCAATGAAAACGCCTGGGCTCTGGATTCAAAATAGGCGGCACGCGCTGACTGGGGGGACATCCGGGTAGTGCCAGCGTCAATCGCGCACCGTGCCGCCTCGATGCTCTCGTACAGGCCAGCCGCAACCGCCGCCGCCAAGGCGGCGCCCACGAGCGCGGATTCGGTCGACTTGCCGACCTTCACCGGCATATCAAACGCATCGGCCCGCAGCTGCACCCATTGCGGCAACTGGGCCCCACCGCCACCCATATACAGCGTGACGTCGCGCTTGCGGGCCAGCATGGCATCCAGCGCAAACCTGTGCGCCAATGCCAATCCTTCGACCAGCGCCTGCGCCATGTCCGCGCGAGAGTGATGCGATTTTACCCCGTGAAAACTGGCCGACAGACTGTCGCTCCACAACGGCATACGTTCGCCAGACAGATAGGGCAGGCACAAGGGCAGATCCACAGCACGCGAGGCCTGCGCTGCGACCAGCGTGTGGCCTGCTTCATCACTGTCCAGGAATGTCCGTGCAAACCAGGCCAGCGTCCCCATTCCGGTCTGGCAGGGACCGCCCGTTTGCCACAAAGTGTCTGTCCACGGCATGGATACCATGCCTTTGATGGAGCGAGGCTGCCGGCTGAACAGGCCCAACACCTGTGTTGTGCCGGAAATATCGTAAACGCCACCGTCCCGCAGGGCGCCCATCCCCAGGCAGGATGACCAGGTATCGAAACTGCCCACGGCCACGGGAATGCCGTTCAAGCCTTCCTGCGTTGCCTCGCCCAGCATTCGCACCGGCAAAGCCCGCGGGGGAATCAGCGATGCTGGCAGACCAAGGCGGGCCAGCACATGCGCAAGCGTGATGCCGTTGCCGGCAGCCGGGTCAAGGCGACCAAAGGCGACGGAATCAGTCACCAATTGCCCGGTCAAGCGGTAGTTGAGCCAGTCTTTAAGTTCCGCCAGCCTGTGCGGCATAACGGCATGATCGTGCCCGAACTGCAATGCTCGCGCCAGCGGATGAAACGCCCCATACCCCGGCATGTCGCCAGGCAGCCCGTAGGCCTGAGCCACCCGCGCGCCTTGCTGCGCGCCGCTGGCGTCATGCCAGAGCATTACACGCCCCAGCGGATGGCCATTCTGGTCCAGAAAAACATGAGACCGCGTCGCGCCAGTCATCGACACCGCCAGTATCCGCGCGGATGCAGCGTGAGCCCGCAGCTGCAGCAGCAAATTGAGTACGTCGAGCCAGACAGCCTCGGCATTCAACGGCTCTGACGCCCGCAACGGGGAAGCCACCCGCTCGATATGCAACAAGCGACCGTCAATCGTTGACAAGCCACCTTTGAGCCAGGTCGAACCCAGATCCAGGACAAGCACCACGCCCGCGTCCCAGCCCGCACCACGTGACGCGCCTTGCACGCACCCGCCCTCCTCAACCATCGTTCTACCTGCCTCTGGACGCCAAAACCAATGATTTTATCCCTTGCGCCAACTTCTCCCCTGGAATGAAACTTGTCATGGACTCCGTTACACTGCATTCTCAAGGAGGAACTCATGCGCGAACAGATTCTGATACAACCCGCCGACCTGAACAAACTGCTGGATGAACGCCGCGGCAAGGACATCCTTGTCTGCGACTGCAGCTTTGACCTTGCCCAGCCTGAAGCTGGCCGCCAAGCCTACGAAGCCGGGCATATTCCGGGCGCCGTCTACGTCCATCTGGAAGACGATCTTAGCGCGCCGCGCACTGGCCATAATGGCCGGCACCCCTTGCCCGCCGCGCAGGATTTTGCCAACCGCATGGCCGAGCTCGGCGCAGACAACGACACCCTGATCATTGCCTACGACAACGCCAATAGCATGTATGCCGCCCGGCTGTGGTGGATGCTCGGCTGGATGGGCCATGGGCGCCGCCAGGTACTGGACGGCGGCATTGCGGCCTGGACAGCCGCAAGCCTGAATATCGAAAAGGGAGAACCTCTGCCGGTATCCCGAGGCGATTTCACACAGCGCGAGGCCTTGCAATCCAGCGTAGATTACAACGCCGTACTCGCCAATCTGGAGACGGGCCAACACCAGCTCATCGACGCGCGCAACGCCGAACGTTTTCGCGGACAGAACGAAACCATGGACGCCAAGGCGGGCCACATCCCTGGCGCACGCAACCGATTTTTCATGCAAAACCTGGATGCCGACGGCAAGTTCAAGACGCCCGAGCAGTTGCGCACGGAGTTCTCATCCCTGCTGGACGGGCGCGATCCTGCGACGATTGTGAATCAGTGCGGCTCGGGCGTTACCGCCTGCCATAACCTGCTCGCCATGGAAATTGCGGGGCTGCATGGTGCAAAGCTTTATCCAGGTTCCTGGAGCGAATGGAGCCAGCAGAAGGATGCGCCAGTCGCGACGGATTGATCCATCTGCGATGACGATCTCCTCTCCAGCGACGATCCTTAGGTAAACAGCGTCTGGAAGTCGTAAGGCGCTTTAAGCGGGCACCTGAAAAATGCGTTCGGTCAAGCGCATTAGCCAGATCGCTTGCTGTCGGACGAGATCCACAATGCCTTGTGCGAAATCACGCTCGTCGGGCAAATACGGCATGGCGTCCAGCAAAGGCTGGGCCGTCTTGCTGGCAAGGGCACACAGTCGCCTGGCTTCACGCGAAAGGAAGCCAGGCTCAATATCACACCGAGCGGCGAACTTGGCAAGTTCCAGAGCTGATACGTCTTTGATAACGAAAGCATCGCCAATTGCCATCGCCATTTCGTGAGAACGCGTCGGATACTGCGCAACACTGACCAGGTCATACCAAGGCGCTGGCGCCAGCCCTGCAGATGTCATATAGAAAGAAAAATTCTTGCCGTGGGCCTCATAATTTCCAATCAGCAATTGAAACAATACCCACTGAACCAAAGCCTTTTTGGTTACCGCTGGCGCCACCGCATGCCGACTGGCCACTTTGAATAGGCGCGGCAGACTCATCCCTTCCCTGATGTGTGCCACATGACGGCTTCTGCCGAAATTGCGTTCATACTTCATACTGAGGGGGAAATCGCAGGCTTGACAAGCGTCGATAATATGCCGGCGACTTACTTGGCATAAATAATCGTTGGCATACATATGTTTCCAAGAAGTTCCATCCGTTCCCGAAAACGCAAGCTGGCGATCGAATCGCCTTACGGTCAGCACCAATTCTGGAATGCGCAAAACTCCAGCATCCGCTACAGGCAACTGCATCATCCTGGCCAATGACATACAAAAATGCTCGTTAATAACCAAATGTTCAAGATCTGAGGGCTGCGGTTTGAATATATGGGTCGATGCGAGCGGATATTCCGGGAGGAACAAATAGGCGCCTACGCCATTTACCCCTTCGTGCACATGAACTGGTAGTTTTTGTTGCGTCCCGGCGATGGACATGTGGATCTTTCCATCCCAGTCGAGCAAAGGCCTGGTCTGCTGCGAAACAACGCGATCACTCAGTTCCCTCATCGTGATCGGTCTGGGAAGCCACGCCGCTGGCGACGTAGCGTGTTCATCAACCGGCAAAAATCTAAACGCTCCGGTCGTCTCCGCGCCAATCGCGCAGAGCAGGCCAAAGACACAGTTTCTGGAAATATACTGAGATGCGGCAATCGCATCAAGCACGGAGCCCTCTGGCAGCAGGTTCTCCAGAAAACGTTTGACTGCACCCGCGTCGTAAACAAGCGATGGCTCCCGCGTGTCTGGCACAGGCAAGCTGGGAGAGAGCGCAAAGTTGTCAAACTTGCCCCGCCATTCCTGGGAATATTCAAGACGCCACACGTCATGCCTTGGTTCGTGCGTAATCGTCGCAACACACTCTGTGTCGGTCCACACCTTCAAAGCGACTGCGTCAGCCATCCATCAATTCCACCGATCTCATCAACTCCTGCTGTATCAACGCACGCAGACCCGTGTGGCCTTTGACGGCCACAAACAACTCAAGCCCGACACTGGAGACGACCTGCAAAACCTTGTCCGTAGCAATGCCGCCTTTGCCATTCTCTAGCCTGGACAACAAATCCACCGACACGCCACATAAGCTGGCGGCATCGTCTATGCGGAGCCCCTGGGCTTTTCGGGCTGCACGGATTCGGGAACCAATGTCCCGCAACGCTGCAACCGAATGGAGGGCGGGCATATCGGCGGGTTTGGACCCGGAGGATCTTTGAATGGAGGCACACATAGATAGGCCTATATCAGATTATGCTGTTTCTGATATGCCGAAACCAGCATAGCAACTCAGCGTCAACCATAATCATTTCTGAAATTCCGAAACATCACCCGATACACCTCTAATCTAACAAGGGTCTCGAAAGCATATCCTGCCGCTGACGCCACTCGGCAGACATGCCAATGGCTAGAATTCTTGCACATTGGGAAGCCAGGGACCAGGCCTCGCCCGTCAGATTGCGTAAAGTACGTATCGTGGACAAACGCGCTTGAACATAAAAATCTACAATATCGGTATTGACTTTCCCCCCCTCTCCGCAACAGGATCCACAGATGTTCCACATCACAGCACAGGACTATGACAACAAACAACAGCACTACGCCGACCTGCTTGAACAGGCCCGGGGCCTGCTGCTCGACGAACATGACCTGATCGCCAACGCTGCCAACTTCAGCGCCTTGGTATTCAACAGTCTTCCGCAACTGAACTGGGCGGGGTTCTATCTTTTTGATGGCAAAGAGCTGGTCGTGGGCCCCTTTCAAGGCAAGCCCGCCTGCGTACGCATCCCGCTGGGCTCGGGCGTATGCGGAACAGCTGCCCAAACGCGTCAAACGCAGGTCGTTGCCGACGTCAATGCCTTTGCGGGTCACATCGCCTGCGACGCCGCTTCGCAGTCAGAAATTGTCGTGCCGCTGATCAAGGACGACGGCACGCTGCTTGGCGTCTGGGATTGTGACAGCTTCGTGACCGAACGTTTTGATGAGGATGATCGCATTGGAATGGAGGCGCTTTGCGCGTGCTTTATGCACAGCCTGCAGGAACATCAGGGCAGGCAAAGCTAAGCAGCCTCTTTTGCTGCATTAACGAAAGCATCAACAAGCGCATTGTTTCTGCCTTTTATATAGGCAAGCGCCAGTTCGTAGCCCAGCAAACGCTTTGGCGCATCAATATCGACATAAGTAACGTTGTGCATATGGATTGCCTTTAGCGCTGCCGGCACCAGGGCAATACCCAAATCACTGGCAACAAGGGTAAGGATGGTCTGCATCTGGGATGCCTCCTGGGTTATCCGTGGCGAAAACCCTGCATCATGGCACGCTGCCAGTACTGCCCCGGCAAAACCACTCCCTTCTGAATAAGAAAACGAAATAAAAGACTCTTCTGCCAGCATCGGCAGTTTGATTTTCCGTTCCTGGGCGAGAGCATGGCCCGCGGGTAACGCCAGCACCATTTTTTCGCGTCGCAATACAGTGATATCCAGGCCATTTGCGTCTGCCAGGGGAGGCACAATCATCGCAATATCGATGATCTCCGAGCGCAGTCTGGCAACCTCTTGTTGCGTGCTGGCGCCTGTCAGCACCAGACGAACCCCGGGGTGGGCCTGTTGGAAGCGGCGCAAGAGCTGTGGCAGTACATCCAGCGCCGCGCTGGGCACAAACGAAAACCTCAGCACGCCGGACAGGCCCGAGCCTATGCCTTGCGCCGCTTCCATTGCGAACTTGGCCTGCGCGAGCGTGCGGCGCGACTCCGTCAGGAACACCTCTCCCGCCGCCGTCAGCCGCACATACTGACGGGTCCGCTCGAACAGTTTTACACCCATGCTCTGCTCTAAACGGCGAATCGCCGCGCTCAAAGGCGGCTGCGACATATGGAGCCGCTGGGCCGCCCGCCGAAAATTCAACTCTGTCGCAACCATGATGAATTGCTGAAGTTGCCTGATATCCACCACTGCAGTGCTCCTTGGCCGTGCTTAACGCCGCTGCCGACAATCTTCCAATCGAACATGAAAAGTATCACAAGGCCAGACAAATGGTATTAGAAATATAAAAGAACGCCACCTATACTTTTCCTCACCACAAGCGAGCAACTGATAAACGTAATGCAAACATAGAGAGGAGACAATCATGCAGCCCTCATTGCTTGAAGAGCTTACCCCCGTTCCCAATCCCTACCCCATTCAATCGGAACTGAGTTATCCCGACATCTGGACACTCTGTACGCAGGCGAGGGATCTGGCCTGGGACCCTCGCTCGATTGATTATCAAGACATAGAGAACGCCGACCTGCCCGCCGATGTCAGGGACGCTGGCGCCGAGTGGTGGAGCCTGCGCGCCTGGATGGAACACGGCGCCATTCCCTATGGGGCGGAGCGGCTTCGCGATGCCATCTACAGTCATCTGCCGTTTGAAATCAAGCAGCATGTTGTGAACTTTATCGCCGAAGAGTTGCGGCACCACGAGGCCTCGTTCCACATCGCCCAGGCGCTGGGCGGCTACCAACCCTCACCCCGCGCGGACTATTTTCAATCAATCATTCCTCAGTTTCATAATGAAAATGAGGAAAAGACCATGTCTTTCTTTGGCGGCATGGCCGTCAACACACTGTTCGAACAGTTGTCCGGCGAGCTGCTGCAGGCACGCTATGAGAATGCGCAGTTTGACTCAATCAAACTAGCCTGCAAGCTGATTCTGCGCGACGAAGCGCGTCATATTCAATTCGGCCGCGTCATCATGCGCCACTTCTTCGGCGAGCTGTCCTCTGCCGAGAAATTGCTTCTTGGGCAGCAGTTCGCCAAGAAACTCAAAGGCAGCCTGCTCAATGGCGTGTATGCCGTCGTCAACCTTCCTGAAGATGAACGACGGCGAGCCGGACGCAATCGTGCACTCGCAGCGCAACATGGTCTTGGGGCCACGCATCCCGATGATGAAATCGATGTCATCAAACGCGCGCTGGATGAAATCCGCGAAGACGTGAGCAAGTACGGCATAGAAATCCCACACATTGCCGAGGTCGATGATAAACAGCCCATCGTTCTGTAAGCAACTGAGGTCAGTGTTCGGCCAGTACGACTGAACATCTCATTCCTTCCCAAATAGCGTGACTGCTTTCCCGCCCTCGAAACGGTAAAGCGGTCAACGAGGAGCATCCTCATGATGTGGATTCAAAGCTGCTTGCGCGCCGTTTTTGCTGTACTGGCATTGGGTATCGTGCACACGCCCGCGACCGCGGCGAACTACCCCTCTCATCCGGTGCGGATGGTCGTACCGTATCCGCCCGGCGGCTCGGCTGACATACTGGCCCGCCTGATCGGAGAAAAACTGCAGGGCCAACTGAAACAAACAATCGTGGTGGAAAACCGGCCTGGCGGGGGCGCTATTGTCGGCGCACGAAGCATCGTCAACGCCCAGGCGGATGGATATACCCTTCTGCTTGGCACGGTCAGTTCGCACGCCATGACACCGGCGGTCAATACAAGGGCTGGCTATGATCCTGTTGCCGATTTCACCGCCATTGCCCGCATCGCCTCCATGCCTTTTGTGCTGTTGGTGCGGCCTGGCCTCAATGTAAAGTCGATGAAGGAACTGATCGCGCTAGCGGAGAAGGAGCCCGATGCATTAACGTACGGCTCCGCCGGCGTGGGCACCTCCAATCACATGGCAGGCGCTCTTTTCAACAGCCGTGCCAATACGCAAATGGTGCATGTACCTTATCGCGGCAGCGCGCCTGCCATGAATGCTTTACTTGCGGGCGAAGTCGATATGATGTTTGATCTGGTGTTGACTGCTGCCCCCCACATCAAGGCCGGAACGGTCATCGCTCTGGGAACAACAGATAGCAAACGCAGCCAATTCTTTCCCGAACTTCCAACCCTGGCAGAACAAGGGCTGGAAGACTACCAGGTTACGGCATGGTTTGGTCTGTTCGGTCCCGCTGATTTGCCCGACGCCATTTCAGACAGATTGAACAGCGAAATCAACACCACGCTGTCACTTCCCGAAATACAGAATCGCCTGCAGCAACTGGGGGTAGAGCCTGAGATGGACAGTACAGAGGCTTTCCGCGAGTTCGTGAAGGCGGAGTCGGCCAAATGGAAAGCAGCAGTGGACGAAAGCGATATCGCTGTGGAGAACTGAACGATGTTCGAGACTGGAGATCCGCAGTTCCCCTACGCCTCCACGCTCAGGCCCGTCATCGGCAAAAACATGGTGATCGCCTCGCAGCCCCTTGCCGCTCAGGCGGGCTTGCAAATGCTTGAATACGGCGGCAATGCCGTGGACGCGGCAGTCGCCGCAGCCGCCGTCATCGCGGTGGTGGAACCCACCAACAATGGTGTGGGGGGCGATGCCTTCGCTACCATATGGGATGGGCAATCACTGCAAGGCTTAAATGGCACCGGCCGTGCACCGCGTTCCGCGAGCCTTGAGCAAATGGTGCAAAAGTACGATGGCTGCATGCCCGAAAGAGGATGGGACAGCGTTACCGTTCCCGGATCCGTATCGGCATGGAGCGCATTGTCGGAACGCTATGGCACGCTTCCCTTTGAGCAGCTCATGGCGCCGGCCATTCGCTATGCTGCCGACGGGTTTTTCGTCTCGCCTGGCGTTGCGCGCAAATGGATGGAGCAAACCAATGATCTCAAGGATCAGCCTAACTTCAGCGCTGCTTTTTTACCCGGAGGACAGGCGCCCAGCTTCGGTCAGCGCTTTGTGCAGACCGAACTGGCCGACACCCTGGATCGCATCGCGCGCAGCAAAGGCCGGGACTTCTACACGGGCATCACCGCGGAACGTATCGCGGCGTTTGCAGCCCAATGCGACGCTAATCTGACCTTTTCCGATCTCGCGTCGCACCGTGCAGTATGGACCGAACTATTAAGTACACGCTATAGATCCGCGACGGTCTTTGAGATGCCTCCCAACGGCCAGGGTCTCATTGCACTGTACGCGCTGGCTGTTCTTGAGCACCTGGAACTGGAACGCTATCAACCGGATTCCTTCCAGGCACTTCATCTGCAAATCGAAGCCATCAAACTCGCCTGCGCGCATGTACAGGGCTACCTGGGCGATCCAGAACAAATGCAGGTAAGCCATGCACAACTCATGAATCCCGCGCGAATCGCCCTGGCTGCCTCAATGATAGACAGCAAGCGCGCACAGGATTTCCAGCATAGCCTTCCGGCACTGGCTGGCACGGTGTATCTGGCGGCTGGCGATGCCTCAGGCATGATGGTTTCTCTTATTCAATCCAACTATATGGGGTTTGGTTCCGGCGTGGTGGTGCCAGGCACAGGCATAGCGCTGCAGAATCGCGGGGCTGGGTTCCTGCTGGACAAAGCGTCACCGGCGCGCCTGGGGCCAGGCTACAGGCCTTTCCATACTATTCTGCCCGGTTTTCTTCAGCACGATGGACACGCGCAGGTCGCATTCGGTGCGACAGGTGGCGCCTTTCAGCCACAAGGTCATGTCCAGTTGGTTGTGCGTCTGATGACGTTTGGCCAGAATCCCCAGGCAATCGTCGACGCCCCCCGTTTCAAAATCGCGAGCGGCTTGAAGGTTACGCTGGAACCTGGATTCTCCCACACCTGCGTAGAAGGCTTGAGGTCGCTGGGGCATCACATTACAGAACAGGATACGAGCACATGGGACTTTGGCGGCATGCAGATACTGCAGCGGCGAGACGGCTATTACATGGGCGCGAGGGATTCTCGCCGAGACAGTCACGTCGCCGTATCCTGATTTTCTCGGAAACGTCTTAAAGGAGTAGACGCATGGCGAGCAATATCGCAATAAACCCGAAGAGTATGGCTTCTCCGTTGGGGCACTACAGTCAAGCTGTCCGTACTGAAGGGCACGGTTGTTGGCTACACATCTCCGGCCAGGTCGGCATTCAGCCCGATGGAGCGCTCGCCCAAGGGGTGGCCGGCCAAACTGAAGCCGTGTGGAAAAATATCACGACGTTATTGCATGAAGCCGGCATGGGCATTGCGGACCTCTGCAAGGTCGTCACCTACGTCACAGATCCAGCTGCACTGAAGCCCGTCAGTGAAATCAGAGCGGTGTATTTGGAAAACCACCGTCCTGCGTCGACCGTTCTGGTTGTTCAGGCCCTCGCGCGGCCTGACTGGTTGATCGAAGTCGAGGCAATCGCCTTTCGGGGAGATGCAACAGTCCCTGCGCTTTCCCGCAGCTAGTGTGCAAGTTGCGCCCCTATCGTCTCCACGAAGTCACTCGGGAACAAACAGCTTATCAATGCTTAGACTTGGCACGGCTCTTCAGGCGTAACCGGCGGCAGCCGACCACGACCCCCGTAATGCTCAGCATGAGTCCCCCGGCGCTCAGACACAGCAGTACCGCATCCCAAAGCGGCCGCCGGTTCAGCAAAGGCAACCAGTCCCAGCTATGCAGCATCTGGAACAGCCACCGGCGCAGACGGCCATGACGATCTGTATGTCCCAGAATCTCTGCCGTAGCTGCGTCCACATGCACCCAAGTCTTTTGATCATCGCCGAACTGAGCCCGAATGACAGGCAGCGGCCGATTATGCCCGCCCGTCATGGTGTGCGGTGCGCGGTCATAGTAGTAGAAGTCGTATTGCTGCAGCACCTCTGTACGCAACAGCGGCGCATCAAACAGACCGGCGGCGGCGCGAGCGATCTCAGCCTGTTCGAAACGGACCTCCTCGCCATTGAGGGCATCGGCCATGCGCGTGTACCCGGCGGCGTTGCGAATCATGACCACACTACGGCCGAGCCTTGTGCTCCAGCGCAATTCGCGTACGTTCGTTGCATCGCTCAAAAACAGTGCCGGGGCAGCGGTCAGCCGCTGCACAGAAAGCGGCGGCCCGTGCATTGCGGCGACGTTCGGAGCAGGCCCGGTCGAGCGCAGAAATCCCCACGGCACCATGGACATGAGTCCACTGAACAGCCACATCAACGTGATGGCTGCGAACAGCAAGCCGAACTTGTGATGCCAGCGCATCATTCGGCCAGGATAAGGCGAGCGCGACCCGCTGCGGTAGGGCCGCGCAAAGCGCCATCGCAATAGCCCAACGATCGCGCCGGTGATAGTCAACGCCAGACCTCCTATCGACAGCCAGTTCACGATGTTGGCCCATTGGTGATCCAGGAAAGTGCCGCGAAAGGGATACAGCCAGTGTATCCAGGCACCCACATAGTTCCAGCCTCGTTCCTGCTGCGACGCATCCCGAACTACCTCCCCGGTTGTACTGGAGATGTACAGTCTCGTCCCTGCGGCGTCGTCAAGCATAATGCGATGCAAGGGCCGGTGACGGTCAAGCGCGCGCGAATGCGTGAAGGCATCCTCATCGACAACGCCCTCATCGCTCAGCTCGATCTGTGAACCCGCATAGGCCTGCGCGCTGCGCAGCGCGATTACGTTGCTCGTGCTGGCGATGCGTTCGCCGCGCTGCGCGTCGACCACGACCCGGCTGCCGTCCGCGAAGACAGCCTGATAGACGGGCGCACCCGCGCGTGCCGCGCTTAGCGTCAGTTCACGCAATGACCCGTCCATGCCTATGCGACTCAACGCCTGGGCGGGGCTGAGCAGTGACGCTGTCGAGGAAAGTGACGGCAACCGCTCAAGCCGTTCCTGGTCTGTAAGCTTTGGGTAGCCGACATACATCATCACGACACCCGAGAGGAACCACATCGCCAGGAAAATACAAAGCACAATCCCCGTCCAGCGATGCGTCAGGTAAAGCCAACGTTTGCCATTGAACGCCATTATCAGGTACTCAGAATTGAATTTGCAGCGCCAGATCTACCGTTCTGGGCGCCCCCAGATACGCCTGCCCCGTATTGATGTTGGCGGCGTACACCTTGTCGGTGAGGTTGCGCACGCGTCCGACCAGGCGCAAGCGCGGATCGATCTGCCAGGCCAGCGCCAGATCCACCAGGGTATAGCTGGGCCAGTAAACTGTGTTGGCCGCGTCGGCAAACACCCGCCCCACATGGCGCAGGCCGACGCTACCCTGCACCTCTGGCGTAAAGGCGTACGACGCCCAAAGATTGCCCACGACCGAAGGCGTGTTGGACGGAGTTTTGCCTGCCAGGGATACGCCTCCCTGAACAAAGTCGTCGTACTGCGCGTCAACATAGGATAGGTTGCCTTGCAAGGAGAACCATGGCGTGGGCTGTAGGCCGATGCCCAGCGCTACGCCACGCGATGACTGCTCACCCACCTGCACGGTCAGGGCACTATTGTTTGGATCTTGCGTGGCAATATTTTTGCGCTTGATGTGATAGAACGCCAGGGTCGCATTACCCTTGCCTTCCCAGAAATCCAGCTTGGCACCGATCTCCGCCTGGCTGCCGGACGTGAGCTCGCTGTTGTTGCGCACATCAGAGAAGTTTGCCGTGGACAGGATGCCCGACGGAGGATCGGCCGCGGTCGCGTATTGCACATAGGCGTTCAAGTCGGGCGTTACGTTCCACAACAGTGCAACGCGACCCGTAGTGGGAGCGTAGTCGCGCCGATACGAGGCGGGGTTGGCGGTGGTCACCTCGCGGCGATTGGTCAGGTCCAGGCGAATCCGCTCGTGCCGCAAGGCCGTCACCAACTGCACATCAGGAACAAGAAATGTGCGATTTTCCAGATACAGCGCTGTCGTAGTGACCTTGTTGTCGCGATCCGGCTGATAGCCCCGTGTCATGCCAGGGATATCATAAAAATACTCCGTATCGAAATCATAAGGATCGACCGTGCTTATTTCCGAAGACAGGCTGGTCGGAAACCGTGTTTGCTTGTTGATACTGAAGTCGGCGCCAAAGGACCAATCGCTGCGCCGGCCCAAGAACGACCCGCTGTACTGGCCTTCAATGCGATTGCCGTACAAGCGCTGATCATGTCGCTGCAATAGTGCGTCAGACCGTATCACCGCGGAGTTGTCTTGAGTGTATCGGTAGGTTTCAACGTTGCGATAATCGCGTCGCGCATTGTAAAGATAGAAGGTGTTGCTGAGCTGCAGCGCATCAGATGCCTGCCATTCAGTAATGGAGCGCAGCCAATGTACGCGCTGACCGTAGTAGCCGTCTTCGCTGTTGTAATTCTTGAATCGAACGCCATCGTCGATGCGTGCGCGCCCCGCAACAGGGTTGAGCAGCGGCGTACCCCAATAGGGGCGTTTCACATCCTCTTGCTGATATTCATAGGCAAGTGTGTGGCGCACGCCGCCACCCAGATCGGAGAGCAGTGAGGTGGCCAGCTGTGTGGCGCGTGAATCGGTGCCATCCACCCAGCTGTCCGCATCGCGATGATTCACATCGATCCGAAAATAATGATTGTTGCCACCCGTTCCGTCGCCCCATACGTGACGGTTCAAGCCCACCGACGCTTCGCGCAAGCCATAGCTGCCCAGGCGCAACCGCCCCTCGGTGAAATCGCCGCGTTCCGCAAGCTTGGTCACGTAATTGATGGTGCCACCTACGGCACCCGCGCCAAACAGAAAGCTGGACGGTCCGCCAATGGCTTCGACCCGATCATAGATCCAGCTATCGACCGGCCGCGCTGCGATGGAGTACTGAACATTGATGCCGTTGAACAACTGACTGATGGAGCCGCCAGCAAAGCCACGATAGCTTACGCCAACGCTGCCCGGCGCGTCGTGTGCTGTCACACCGGGAATCGAGCGCAATATCTCCTGGGTATTCTGGGCGCCGCGCTCTTCAATGGTGCTGCGGTCGATGACCGTCACCGTGGCCGGTGTCTCGCGTGCGCTCAAGCCGAGGCGGCTGCCCGTGGCAATGGGTGTATCGAGATCAATAAGCCCGTCCGCAGTCAGCGGCGCGCGCCCGGTCACCACTGTAGGCGCGAGCTCGCTCACAGCGTCCTCTTGTGCGCCCGCCGGGGCGTGGAAGGTCGCCGCGGCCACCACGCAGACGGCGCCGCAGAACACCTCTGTTCTGGAACTTGCTTTCATATGCAATCCTGTTGTCATTGTTTTGCCTGAAGCGCCTGGCACACGCTGCAATCTGCCTATCAGCCATTCCCCGCATACGCCAGGCACCAGCCTTTGGGACTGATATCGCCTGCCACCACCGTACAGCCACCCGCCGCATCGGCAGATTTTCCTGGAATGAAATTCGCGCAATTGGCGCAATCGGACTTTCCCTTGGGATGATCCTGGTATTGCACCGCCGATTTGCTGGCCTTGCCGGCTGCATCGTTTGCTTGCGCACGCGCCGACGCGGACCAGTACAGCAGCGGTAGCGCGGCTGTGGCGCCGGCGAGACCTGCTATCTTTTGCAGCGCTTTACGGCGGGCAGTCAAAGAAAAAGTTGTGTTCGTCATGGAGAGATCCTCATGTCGTCAATAAGAAGGCTTGATAGCAGCAGGGCGAGAGCCCTGCCCGTTTGGGATTCCAGGAAAGCGGCGCAGCGTCTTAGTCGTTGCCTTGCACAGCGAGCCAGAAAGGCAGCTTGCCTTGCGTTGGCACCTGTTTGACGACGTCCAGCGTGGTGGCGTCGATCACGGCGATCTTGTCCGTACCGGTCACGCCAACGTATATCCAGCGCCCGTCGCGGCTTGCGCGAACGCCATGCGGTCCCTGGCCTACATCGATCCGCTTGACCACCTTGAGCGTGGCAGGATCGATCACATCCACGACGTGGTCGGCAATTGCCCCAGTCACCACATAACGACCACCGGGTATGACATCGATGCCGCCATGACTCAGGCCAACGGGAATCACCGCGAGCACTTCACGCGTCTTGATGTCGACCGCCGCCACCTTGCCCACAAGGTCGCGCACCCACATTGTGCTTTCGTCGGCGGAAAGATCCAGATTGTGAGGGCCCTTGATGCCCGGCACATCGATCTCATCAATCTTTTTCATTGCTGTCATATCCACGACTGCAACGCCTGTGCCGCCCTGCAGCGTGACATAGACGAGCTTGCTGTCGGCAGTGAAGCGTACATTGTGCGGCACCTTGCCGACAGCGATGGACTTGACCTTTTTCTGCGTATGTATATCGATGACAGCCACCGTGCCGGCGCCTGCGCTCACGGCCAGTCCCCAGCGGCCATCAGGGCTGAAGCCTACGCCTTGCGGCGTCTCTCCGACATTGAACGTGGCGAGTTTCTTTCCGCTGCTGACATCCAGCAGGTAGGCTTCCGGCAAATCCTTGGCGCTGACCAGCATACGCTGGCCATCAGGGCTGATGGCGTCGTAGTGAGCGCCAGGATATTCACCCCAGGTCTGGCCCGCCTGCACGTTTTCAACTGCGTTGCCCGTCTGCAGTGTCGCGTATACCGGTTCCGGAAATAAATCCTTCGACTCGGCCGCGTTGACACTGGCTACGCCCAGGCCCATGGCAAGCGCACTGACGAGACAGGTCAGTGTGAAACGCAAATGATGTGTTGTCGGCGAGTGATCGCTCAAGGTCATATCAACTCCTGTAAGAAGGTGGAAATTGAATGCCCAAGGCTTCTTTGATGTGCTGTAGGGATAAGCTGATTGACTGCGGTCAGCACAAAGCCATCGAATGGGCAAGCTTGATCCTGCCGTCATCCTAGGGGTTGAACGCTGTCATCGACATGGCATTGCGGTGACAAATTTGTCATGCAACTTGAGCCGCTCGATGACGACAAATACATGTCTTATTTGTCACGCTGGCGTCATCGGACAGTAACCGCGTGATCGCTAGAGTGGAGTCCTGGCCAGATCGTCTGGCCCTGATATCACGCAGCACTACTGCACTGCGTGACAACTATTTTCATAGGAATCTCTCATGTCTGTACGTTTCAAAATGCTTATCGCCACTTTCGCACTTGCGGCAACCGCCCCCGTCACGAGTTTTGCCTATTGGGTCCCCGACAATACCGAACAAGGCGGCACCGAGGTATACGACTGGTCCAATATGAAGAGCCGCACCCAGGTCCTTCAAGAGCTTGAAGAAGCCAAGGCAGATCCAACGTGGGAGTCGCGCCAGGGTGAAGCGACGGGTTCTTGGCCACAGGACCAGGCTGCCTCAACGAAAACACGGGCGCAGGTCAGACAAGAACTGGCATCAATGACGGATGAAGAGAAAGCCTACATAGAAAGCTTTTACACCGGCGCCTGATACCCACTGTTCAACAGGCCAGCAAGCATCCCGGTCGCAAGCGATAACTAATCGCCCAGCATTGCCCAGATCCGTTCCACGGCTTCTGGATAGCGCGACCGGGAACTGCGATACAAGCCCAGTTGCAGCGTCAGCGGTTTCAGGACGTCGCCCACGGGTTCAAGCATAAGCAGCGCGCCTGACCTTAACTCCCGCTGGACGAGACTTTCCGGCAGCCACGCCATGCCTAGTCCAGCAAGCAGCATCTCCTTTACACCCGCCAGAAAAACCGACTCATGAACGATCTCCACGTTGCAGTGCTGAAGCAATGTGATGAAGCCATGCTCGTACATGATGCGGCCCAGGAAGCTGTCCGGTGGAAAGGCCAGCAGGTTCAATGGCCTATCTTCGTCAGGCACATGCAATGGGCGGCCATGCTCGTCGGGCGCGCTCAAAGGAATCAGCTTCTCACACCCGAGCGCCAGGCGTGAGGTTTCCGGCACCAACTTGTACAAGGGATCGTTCTCCTCTTCCATGCACAACAGCATATCGACATCCCCGCGCAGGAAAAGCGCCACACACTCATCCCGGTTTTCGGAACGCACGCTGAAGTTCACGCTGCGATTCAGGCCCCGCATCAAACGCTCAAGCAGACAGGGAAGCCGCGACATCGTCAGCGAATGCTGTGTTGCGAATACAATGCGCGCCGAACCGCTATGCTCAGATTGCATACGGCTGCGCAACTGGCTCATATCGCGCAAAAGAACCCGGAAGGCAGGCACATGCCGCTGCGCCACCGTGGTCAGGCGCAACGGCTGGGTGCGTCGGTCCACAAGTTCAACGTCCAACCACCTTTCCAGCATTTGTATACGGCGAGAAAACGCTGGCTGCGTTACATGCCGCAACGCGGCAGCACTTGAAAACGAACCCGTTTCCACCAACGCCAGAAAATCCTCTATCCATAGCTGCTTCATGCCGCCGCTCCTCACGATATGCAAAAACGACATATTGCGCCAAAAACATAGCATTGGGCAAACGATTTCTCTATTTATAAGATGGGGAACATTTACAAACAGGAGTCAACCATGCTTCAACTTGCCGCGTACCCTCGCGTACGTTTGGGCCATTTCCCAACCCCCCTGGAATTCATGCCGAATCTGACGCGGCACCTTGACGGCCCGAACCTGTACATTAAGCGTGATGATTGCACGGGGCTGGCCACAGGCGGAAACAAGACACGCAAGCTTGAATTTCTGGTGGCGCAGGCCATTGCAGAAGGCGCAGATACCCTGATTACCCAGGGCGCGGTGCAGTCGAATCACGCACGGCAAACAGTCGCCGCTGCCGCCCGAATGGGCATGAAATGCAAGATTCTGCTTGAGGAGCGCGTTCCCAACGCAACAGACGACTATGCGCACTCCGGCAACGTGATGCTTGACGGGCTCATGGGCGGTGAAATCGCTGCTCGCCTGCCGGCCGGCACCAATATGCAGCAGGCCGCGGAAGCACTGGCAGCGGAACTACGCCAGGCTGGCCACAAGCCTTACGTGATTCCCGGCGGCGGCTCGACGGCGGTGGGCGCGCTCGGCTACGTCGCCTGCGCGCAGGAATTGCTTACCCAATCATTTGAAAGCGGCGTACGCATAGACCATGTGGTGCACGCCACCGGCAGCACGGGTACGCAAGCCGGTTTGGTGGTGGGCCTGCGCGCAAGCAACAGTGGCATTCCTGTCTACGGCGTCAGCGTGCGCGCGCCGCGTCAGAAGCAGGAAGAGAATGTCTGGAATCTGGTTCAGGCTACGGTGGATTACATGGGCCTGCCCGTGTCGTCGATCGATCGCGCAGACATCGTCGCAAATTCGGATTACGTTGGCGAAGGCTATGGCATCCCAACAGATGGCATGATCGAAGCAGTACGCCTTACCGCTGAGCTCGAGGGTATTCTGCTGGACCCTGTCTATTCGGGCAAGGGTATGGCTGGGCTGATCGACCTGATCCGCTCGGGGCACTACAAGAAAGGCGAAAACGTGGTGTTCATTCATACCGGCGGCGCGGTTGGCCTGTTCGGGTATCGGACAGCATTTGCCAACAGCGGATCCAACGCTGCATAAACATTCGACTGTCAGGGCCACGCGCTCGCGCCGCCCTCTCACCAAGCAGAATCCCTTTACCTGGGTGACACAGCGTTCGTCACCCGGAGGAGACACACAATGAAAATCTGGAAAATTCTACTGTTGGCAACCACTATTGCCGCAATGGGCACCGCCTATGGACAAGGGCGACTGGAAAAAATCAAATCGACTGGAGAGATTACGATTGGCCATCGGGATGCATCCATCCCCTTCTCGTACCTGGATGATCAGCAAACACCCGTAGGCTACTCGATGGACATTTGCGCCAAGGTCGTGGATGACGTCAAGCAGAAGCTTGGCCTGGACACGCTTAACGTCAAGCTCGTGCCCGTGACCTCCTCCACGCGCATCCCGCTGGTTGCCAATGGCACCGTTGACCTGGTCTGCGGATCGGCCACCAATACGGTGGAGCGTCAGAAGCAGGTGAGCTTTGCGCCAACGACATTTGTCACCGCAACCCGATACGCCGCGAAGAAGTCGTCGAACATCAACAGCCTGGACGATCTGAATGGAAAAACGGTAGTCTCCACTGCCGGTACCAGCAACATCAGGTGGTTGACTGCCGTCAATGAAAGCGAGGGCAGGAAAATGCGCATCATTCCGACCAAAGACCATCCCGCCGCCATGCTGACCGTAGCCAACGGCCGCGCCGTGGCGTTTTTCATGGACGACATTCTTCTGGCCAGTCTGGTTGCCACCGAACGACAACCCGACGAATGGATGATCAGCCAGGACACCTATACCGTGGAACCCTACGCCATCATGGAACCAAAGAATGATCCCGAGTTCAAGAAAGTGGTGGATGATTCGATAGCCGCCATGATGAAAGACGGGACGCTGGCCACGCTGTACAAGAAATGGTTCGAAATGCCTATCCCGCCTAAGAACGTCAACCTTAACTTGCCGATGAGCGAAGCACTCGCCCGGGCAGTCGCCAACCCCACCGATTCGCCCGACCCAGCGGACTATCAGTAACTGGCGCGGCATACCTCTATCACGCTTGACCGGCAGCTCATCGCCTTGATGGGGATGCCGGTTCACCGCACGATGACGTAGCGCCGGCCTGGCACCCAGGGTGCGCAAGCCGGTGCTACGTCATCTGGAGACAACAATGAATTACAACTGGAACTGGCCCATATTCTTTGAACTGGCGCCAACCGGTGGAACCTACTTACAGGCGCTGCTCTCAGGCTTGGCGTGGACCATTGCCACAGCGGCACTGTCGTGGATGCTGGCACTGGCGATGGGCGTGATGGTCGGCGTTGCCAGAACCACTCGCGTGAAATGGGCCCGCATTGTCGGCACCGCATATGTCGAGCTGTTTCGCAACATTCCGCTGCTCGTTCAGATGTTTCTATGGTATTTCGTTGTACCGGAAATACTGCCAACGGCATTGGGCGACGCGATCAAACAAATCGCCCCACCCTGGGGAATTTTTGTACCGGCAGTGTTGTGCCTGGGCTTTTATACCTCGTCGCGCGTGGCCGAACAGGTTCGCGCAGGAATCGAATCCCTGCCGCGCGGTCAATCCATGGCCGCAACCGCCTTAGGCATGAAACCGCATCAGGTTTATCGATATGTGCTGTTGCCCACGTCGTTTCGCATCATTCTGCCTCCGCTGATTTCCGAGCTCCTGAACCTCATCAAGAACACCTCGGTGGCCTTCACCATAGGCCTGCTTGAACTGGTGGGTGCGGCGCGCTCCATGCAGGAGTTCAGCTTTCAGGTATTTGAAGCGTTCACGGCCGCCACGCTGTTTTATCTGCTGCTCAATCTGGTCGTATTGCGAGGCATGTTGCTCATCGAGGCGCGTATCGCCGTGCCTGGCTTCATCGGATCCTCCCTCGCCGCCAAGAAGACCGGCGCACTCAAAGAGGTAGTGACAACATGAATAGCTTTGACTTTGATGTCATCGAACGCTCGTTGGGGTATCTGTTTCGCGATGGCATGGTTTTCACGCTGAAGCTGACCATTCTGTCGACAACAATGGGGCTCACTCTGGGCACGCTGCTGGCCATGTGCCGTTTATCCGGCATCAAGCCGCTGGCGTCGGCCGCCGGCGCCTACGTGAATTTTCTGCGCGCCCTGCCGCTTATCCTCGTCATCTTCTGGTTCTATTTTCTGGTTCCCTACATTGGCGGGTGGCTCACCGGCCAAGGCAGGCCATTGAATGTGGGTGGCTTCACGTCAGCACTAATCACCTTCACGCTGTTTGAGGCTGCCTATTTTTGCGAGATCATGCGTGCAGGCATTCAATCGATCCCTCGCGGGCAAGTGGCGGCCGGTTATGCGCTGGGACTGAACTATTGGCAAATGATGGCCAATGTTGTGCTGCCGCAGGCCTTGCGCAATATGGCACCCATACTGCTGACACAGACCATTGTTCTGTTCCAGGATACGTCGCTGGTCTATGTATTGTCACTGACCGACTTCCTCGGCGCCGGCATCAATGTGGCCCAGCGAGACAACCGATTGGTCGAGATGTATATCTTCGTGGCGGCCGTCTATTTCGTCATGAGCTATGCCGCCTCCCAGCTGGTCAAGTATCTCCAGCGCCGCAACACCATGGCGGCGTAGCAACCCTATATAAAAGCAGGAGACCCAAGTGATAGAAATCAAGCAAGTCAGCAAGTGGTATGGATCAACCCAGGTCCTGGACGACTGCATGACCAATGTGGCCAGCGGAGAAGTCGTAGTCGTATGCGGCCCGTCTGGTTCCGGAAAGTCCACCCTGATCAAAACCGTGAATGGGCTGGAGCCCTTTCAGAAAGGGGAAATCAAGGTCGACGGTATATCGGTGGGTGCGTCAAGCACCAACCTTCCCCGATTGCGAGCCCGCATCGGCATGGTTTTCCAGGGCTTTGAGCTGTTTCCCCATCTGTCCGTCATGCAGAATCTGGTGTTGGCTCAGGTAAAGGTGTTAAAACGGCCTGCCGCCGACGCCGCCTCGCGCGCGTCGGCGTTGCTGGACCGCGTGGGGCTCAAAGCGCATCAGGACAAGTTTCCCGGACAGTTGTCCGGCGGACAGCAGCAACGCGTGGCGATTGCGCGCGCGCTGGCCATGGATCCCATTGCAATGCTGTTCGATGAGCCTACCTCGGCACTGGATCCTGAGATGGTCAACGAAGTGCTGGATGTGATGATAGATCTTGCGCGCGAAGGCATGACCATGATGGTGGTCACGCACGAAATGGGCTTTGCGCGCAAAGTTGCCGACCGCATCATCTTCATGGATGCCGGCAAAATCGTCGAAGATTGCAGCAAAGAGGAGTTTTTCGGCAACCTGCCGGCCCGATCCGAACGCGCACAGATGTTTCTCTCCAAGATAATCTCTCACTGATGAACGATACACAATTCGAAGGCAGGTTTCTGGGCGTGCTGGGCGGCATGGGACCTATGGCGGGGGCAGTTTTCATGCAGCGTCTGGTTGCGCTCACCGACAGCCCATCCGATCAGCAGCACGTACCTGCCATCCTGTGGAACGACCCGCGCGTGCCCGACCGTCCCGCCGGCTTCGCAGGCTCTGGACCGGACCCCCTGCCCTGGATGAAGAACGGCGTGAGCAAGCTGGTACGGGCCGGGGCAGCCGCGCTCGTCATTCCCTGCAATACCGCCCACCTTTGGTACGAACAGCTCGCCGCGTCGACGCAGGTGCCTATCCTGCATATCGTACAGGCAGTAGTAGATGATCTGCGCAGCCAGGGAATAACCACAGGACGCATCGGGCTGCTGGGCACCGCGACAACGCTGAAGCTGGGCCTGTACCAGAACGCGCTTCAGGCACACGGATACGAACCGGTACTGCTTCCCGACCATCTCATCGAAGGGCCGTGCGCGGCGTCGATAAAGCTGGTCAAGAACAATCGTTTTGCGGACGCCCTGGAGCCGGCCACATGCTGTGTCACCGCCCTACGCCGACTGGAGGTCAACGCAGTGGTGCTGGGATGCACCGAGTTGCCGCTCGCCCTTCCGCATCATCACCGCGCTGCCCTCGATGTGGTCCTGACGGATTCCATCGATTCTCTGGCGCGCGCTGCGTTGAGGTGGTATCGATCCGGCCAGACGTAAGGCATTCATTTGCTGCAACATGCTTCGGTGCCTGCGTGATCAGTACCAATCCATGGCCGCCAGAGCCAGCGCGTCGATTGAATCAACAATAGGTATGCCCAAGCCGGGCCGTATCGGATGAGGCAGAGCCAGCGGCAATTCGGTGCATCCCAGCACCACGACATCGGCGCCACGGCTTTTAAGTATGCTAACGCACTCGGCGGCAGGCTTGAGCGCCTCCGCGATGCGGTTGGCGCCCACCAGTGTGATGGATGCGCTGCAATAATCCGCGATCTCTGTTTCGGTCGGCATCATCCAACGGTATCCATTCTTCTCGAGCGCCCGCTGATATAGGCCAAGCCTGAGCGTTGCGGACGTACCCATCAAACCTACGCATCCTTGATGTATGCCCTGGCGACGCAGATCGTCGATCACCGCTTGCACGATATGCAACACAGGCACTTGCACAGCGGCGGAAATTTGCTCGTACCACAAGTGGGCGGTGTTGCAGGGAATGGCAATGGCGCCCGCGCCCATACTGACCAGACGGTTCACGCCATGCATCATCCAGGGTAAGGGATCTGGTCCGAGCTTTGCATACCCTTTTGAGCGGCCGGGAATGCGTGGATCGCTCCACAGGATGGCTGGCAGATGCTGCTGATCGCAATCTGCATTGGATAAGGCCACCAGCCGAGCCATGAAACTTGCGCCGGCCATTGGCCCCATGCCACCCAAAACCCCCAGAAATCGCCCTTCGTGGCAAGTATGGTTCAAGGCGGAAATATCCATCAAAAACCAGTCCTGTTGTAATAAGTGAGTGCAATATCGTACGGGGCGGGCTTCGTCTTGCATAATGCCATATGCTTAGCGCAACATGCCCTTTTTGCATAGCAAGGCACTGACTATTGGCTTCAACCCGTCGTTGCTGGCAATGGTAACTGAGCACAGCACGTCTTCATGCAAGATACGCATACGAGTGCAAAAACATAGCATTCGACAGCGCCCCTTTGAGCTACGTAGGATAGCAAGAGAATTTCCTACTAAAGCCGAAAACACCAACGAGGGGTGGAGACAAAATGATAGCTACGTTAGTTAAATGCAGTGTGCTGGCCGGCGCCGTCGCGCTGGCCGCTGTTCCCGTACAGGCGAAGACACTGCGCTGGTCATATCAGGGTGACATCCAGTCGCTGGATCCGATGGCACTCAATGAAACGTTCACAATGGGAACTCAGGACTGGTTCTACGAATCACTGGTGACCTTCGACAAAGACCTCAAGCTCATGCCGCGGCTGGCGGTCAAATGGGAAAACACGGAACCGACAAAATGGGTCTTCCACCTTAGACAGGGCGTCAAGTTTCACGACGGCACTCCCTTTACCGCCGATGATGTGGTCTTTTCGTGGAAACGCAGCTTGTCTCCCGGGTCGGACATGCGTAGCTTCGGCGTGTATGCGACCGATGTTCGAAAGATAGATGACCACACAGTGGAAGTTACCACTCCCCAGCCTGATCCGGTACTGCCGCGCGAGTGGATTGATATGCGCATCATGAGCAAGGCTTGGGCCGAAAAGCATCACACGACTGAAGCATCCGGGGTGAAAGGCGGCGCCAACAACTACGCCAACCTGCACGAAAACGGCACAGGTCCTTTTGTGGTCGTTCAACGCCAGCCCGATGTCAAAACCGTATTCAAGCGTTTCGATGGTTACTGGGACAAGGATTTGGCCACCAACGTCACGGAGATTGTGTTCCAGCCCATTGCCCAGGAATCCACGCGTACCGCCGCCCTGATCTCGGGCGAAATGGATCTTATCCTGCCAGTGCCGCTGCAAGACTGGAAGCACCTCAAAGAGTATCCCAATGTCAGCATCTATCATCGCCCTGAAACACGGCCCATTATTTTTGGCATGGATCAGCATCGAAGCGAGCTCCTGTTTTCGGATGTAAAGGGAAAGAATCCATTCAAAGACATACGTGTGCGCGAAGCCATGGCAAGAACCATTGACGTGGATGCCATCAACAAAAAAATCATGCAGAGCGCAGCCCGGCCCACCGGCACACTGATCGCCGCCTCCATTAACGGCTATGACGAGTCATTCGGGGAACCACGCGAGGTCGATCTTCCCAAAGCCAAACAGTTGATGGCCGAGGCAGGATATCCAAACGGTTTTTCTGTGCAAATGGATTGCCCGAACGATCGCTACGTGAACGACGAGAAGATCTGCCAGGCGGTATCCAGCATGCTGGCACGCATCGGCATCAAGGTTGATTTATTGGCACAGACAAAATCAAAGTTCTTCGCCAAAACACAAACACAGTCAGGCAATCAAACGAGCTTGTACATGCAGGGCTTTTCTCCGAGTTCGGTTGACGCTGGTCGCGTGCTGGACAGCGTCGTGCAGTGCCGCGACGAAAAAGCGGGGCTGGGTCTGCAAAACTGGGGCGGCTATTGCAATGAAAAGGTCGATGCACTCATCGGGAAAATCCGCGTGGAAACGGACCAGGATAAGCGCAATGCCATGATCAAGGAAGCCTTTACGCTGGTTCGAGACGATTACGGCTTCTTGCCAATACATGATCAACCCCTTTCCTGGGGCGCAAGAAAAGGGGTGGAAGTCGAACAGCGCGCCGATGGCGTACTGGATATACGCGGCATCATGATGCCCTGAACCAACTGCCGCAACAGCCTGGCGCCTCCCCGGCGCCAGCCCTGTTGTTTCGGCGCCCCATCGAGTGCCGGAAGCTGCGCTCGCCCATTCAGACTAAAGAGCTTTCCCTATGATGAGTTTTATCGCAAGACGAATTTTTCAATCGATCTTCGTCATGCTGACAGTGAGTTTCATCGCCTTTTCGTTGTTTAGATACGTGGGCGATCCCATCAGCAATATGGTCGGTCAGGATACGACGCTGGCGCAGCGTGCCGAACTGAAAACACAGTTGGGCCTGGATGACCCGTTTCTCGTGCAGTACGCACGATTCATCAGAAATGCTGTGCAGGGCGACTTCGGCATCTCTTACCGCCAGCGGCGGCCCGTGAGCGAACTGATAGAAAGCCGCATGCCCGCAACACTGGAGCTTTCGTTCGTCTCGGCATTCATTGCGTTGCTGATGGGCATCCCCATGGGCGTCTACACCGCACTCAAGCGTCGTGGCCTCATTTCACATGCGTTCATGACGATTTCGCTCATCGGCATTTCGTTGCCAACATTCCTGACCGGTATTCTGATGATTCTGGTGTTCGGGGTGCTGTTGCAATGGCTGCCCACCTTTGGCCGCGGCGAGGTCGTCCAGATAGGCTGGTGGAGTTCGGGTTTTTTTACCAAAAGCGGCTGGCTTTCGCTCATCATGCCCGCACTCACGCTAGCGCTGTTCCAGATGACTTTGATCATGCGGCTGGTGCGCGCCGAAATGCTCGAAGTCATGCAGACCGACTTCATCAAGTTTGCCCGGGCGCGCGGCTTGCCGGAACGCATGATCAATTTCCGCCATGCCCTGAAGAACACGCTGGTGCCGGTGATCACGATCACAGGCCTGCAACTGGGTTCCATCATCGCATTTTCGATCATCACTGAAACCGTCTTCCAGTGGCCGGGCATGGGCCTGCTGTTCATACAGTCGATAGGCGTCGTCGACATCCCCGTCATGGCCGCCTACTTGCTGATGATCGCGCTCTTCTTTGTCATCATCAACCTTATCGTGGATCTTCTTTACTTTGCGGTCGATCCCCGCCTGCGCGTACAAAATAACTAGAAGGTAGTTTCAGACCATGGCCGATAACACGTTGTCCCGCATCTTATCCAGCGATGTCTTTTACAGCTTCAGTCGCTCACCGACCGCGATCATTTCCACCGTAATCGCCCTCCTTATTTTTCTTGGCGCAGCAGGCGCGCCATTCATTGCGCCGCACGACCCGTTCGATCTGGCCTCATTGAACCTGCTAGACGCCAGCACACCGCCAGCCTGGACGGCTGAAGGCAGCAGTCAGTTCCTCCTGGGTACCGATGATCAAGGCCGAGACATGCTGTCCGCAATCCTTTACGGATCCCGTATTTCTTTGCTGGTGGGATTTGCGTCGGTGCTGCTTTCCCTGGCCATCGGCGTAACCCTGGGTTTGATCAGCGGCTATGCGGGCGGTCGCATTGATACCTTCATCATGCGCATTGCAGACGTGCAATTGTCGTTTCCCGCGATACTCATCGCGCTGCTCATAGACGGCATTACGCGCGGCCTGCTGCCGCGTGACGCTCAGGACTCGCTGTCCTTATACGTACTGATCTTCTCCATTGGCATCTCGGGCTGGGTGCAGTTTGCACGCACCGTACGCGGCGCGACGATGGTCGAACGCAACAAAGAGTATGTACAAGCCGCCCGCCTGATAGGCATGAAACCGTTCCTGGTCCTGCGCCGCCATGTACTGCCCAACGTCATGGGGCCGGTGCTGGTCATCGCCACCATCCATCTGGCTGTGGCAATCATTACCGAAGCTACGCTTTCCTTCCTGGGCGTGGGCATTCCACCCACAACACCTTCGCTGGGAACACTGATCCGCATCGGCAACAGTTATCTTTTTTCCGGCGAATGGTGGATTACGATTTTTCCTGGCATCGCCCTGATACTGCTGGCTCTGTCGGTGAACTTACTCGGGGATTGGCTGCGTGACACGCTAAACCCTAAACTAAACTGAGACAGGCGCATGGCACTTCTGGATATTGAACAACTACGCATTGAGTTCTCCAGCCGACACGGCAATCTTGTCGCAATCAACGACGTCAGCCTCGCACTCGACAAAGGCGAAGTGCTTGGCGTTGTGGGCGAATCAGGCGCTGGAAAATCCACAATAGGCAATGCCGTGATCGGGCTGCTTCAGCCGCCCGGAAAAATGACGGGTGGCTCCGTCAGCCTGGATGGGAGCCGCATTGACCAACTGTCCAACAGTGCGTTTCGACGAGTGCGTGGACGGCGCATAGGCATGATCTTTCAAGACCCCTTGACCTCGCTCGACCCTCTGCAAACCATTGAGACCCAGTTGATCGAAACAATGCAGGTGCATCTGCATGTGTCAGCCAGCGAAGCACGCGCACGCGCCATCGAACTGCTGGAAAGCGTCGGCATACCCGAACCCGCCATGCGCCTGCATCACTACCCGCATCAGTTTTCGGGCGGCATGCGCCAACGCGTCGTCATTGCGCTGGCATTGTGCTGCGAGCCCGAAGTCATCATTGCGGACGAACCCACCACGGCGCTGGACGTATCCATACAGGCGCAAATTCTTGATCTGCTGCGCAGGCTCTGCAAAGAAAGACAGGTCGGGATGATCATCATCACCCATGACATGGGCGTGATTGCCGAAGTTACCGACAGAGTGGCCGTGCTTTACCGCGGCGAGCTCGTCGAACAGGGGCCCACGCGAAAGATTCTTGGCAACCCCGACCATCCCTATACAAAAAGCCTGATCTCCGCCGTCCCCCGCTCCGACGTCAAGCTACGTCGCTTTCCGATGGTGACTTACATCGAAGACGCACGCGCGCCCACCAAGAAGGGGTTTGACATCAGCACTCACTGGCTCGGCCAGGAGCGAGACTTTGGCAAGCGCGCGAATACGCCGTTGGTGGAAACGCGCAATCTGGGCATTCAATTCGTCCTGAAAAATGCCCTGCTGGCCAAGAATCGCCGCATGCTGGATGCGGTCAAGCAAGTGAACTTTTCGATCAATGAAGGCGAAGTGTTTGGCCTGGTAGGTGAGTCGGGTTCGGGAAAATCCACCATTGCCCGCCTGATTGCCGGGCTTTACAAGGCAAGCAGCGGTGAAGTCTTCTTCAACGACGTCAATCTGACGACGCTCAAAGATCCTTCTGCGCTCAATGCGTTTCGCCGGCAGATACAGATGGTGTTTCAGGATCCTTATTCATCCTTGAATCCGCGTATGCGGATATTCGACATCGTCGCCGAGCCCATACGCTTTCATAAGCTGACCCGCAATGAGGCGCAAACCCGCAGCATAGTGGGAGATTTGCTGGATTATGTAGGCCTGGGGGAACAAGCGCTCAAACGTTTCCCCCATGAATTCTCGGGCGGCCAACGACAGCGTATCTGCATTGCCCGCGCCCTGGCCACCCGGCCACGCTTTCTGATCTGCGATGAACCCACCTCTGCACTCGATGTCTCCATCCAGGCACAGATACTGAATCTGCTCAAGGATTTACAGGAGAAACTGCATCTTACGATACTGTTCATCAGCCACGATTTGCCCGTAATTCGCCAAATGTGCGATCGCGTCGGCATCATGCGGCACGGCGAACTACTTGAAGTTGCCGACACCGAATCATTTTTTTCTCATCCTCAGCATGAATACAGCAAACACCTGCTCTCGCTCATGCCCTCCCTGAACCATCTTTCGCAGCAGGGCCTGGACGTGGAACGCGCCGCCCAGACGCAGGCGGCCTAACCGCTTTCTGTTATGTCGCTCAGCGCCCCACCGTCAAGTGGGGCGTGTTGTTTTCGATCTAACGCCTCCCGCGCTTGTGGCCGCGATGACCACGATGCGATCGATCGCGCTTGTCTTCGGTCAGAATGTTGCCCAGCAGCCCGCCAGCGGCTGCGCCGCCTACTGTCGTCAAAGGATCGCCATGCGACAGCACCGCTCCGGCGGCACCGCCCAGCCCTGCGCCGATCAAGGTGTTGTTGGTCTTGCGGCTTTGATACCCCGCGCACCCGGCCAGCGCCACAGCGACCAACGCAATGACCGCGACGCGACCGACATTAAGTTTTTGCTTCATGCTCATGCTCCTGTTTATACACACGGCATGAGCGTAGGTGTGGCCGAAGACGCCCGCAAGCGAATTCTCGCGTTCTGAAGCGGATTGAAAAATCGATCGTCCGGAATGTGCAATCCGAAACGATTCAGTAGCAATTGCTCTTGGATTGATTACAAAAATACATGGTGGCAGCTAGCCAGTTTAGCTCTTAGCGCAAATGATGGTATCGCGGAAAGGAATCGAACAGTTATATTAGGTACGATTAGTCCATACCCTACCTCGCCAAGCAAAACTTCTATGTACTATCTTAATAATCAATAGTGAAGACCCAACCTCTACACAGGCTTGATAAGCACTCAATTGCACACCATCCAGACCAATTTTCAATCCTGCCGACAGGAGCGTCATAGCGTACCTGTATACCGCGTTGCGATAATAAGCAATAGTAAGTGCCTTCCACCGTTTATGAAGAAGGCATTAGCGTGCGCGACATTTTGAGCACCAAATAGGGGTGGTTGAAAATTGACGCCGTACTTGCGCATCCACTCTCGACAGACGGACGACGCGTTGATGGCGAGTCACGCGAGTGTTTCATTAGTTAGGCCGCCTGTTACCTTAAGCAAGTTCCGCCAAAGCTTTTCTTTGGAATAGGCGTCGACTAGTACGTCCTGCGGGCTGTCACGTATACAGTGCAGGTTACGGGTGTGTTGAGAGTTACCCCCTCCGATTACCAATACATCAGCCATGCCATAGTCTCCAGAATAAGTAGAGGCTGTAGCTTCCATGGTGAACTACCGATATTGGCTAGGCATCAACAGGTCTGCAAAAACACCCTGCAGCGCATCTTCCAGCTCAAAGGTTGGCAGGTAAAGAAACGAGCCATCGGCTTTAGGCCTTGTATCCACGCCACGCCCTCGGCGGCGGCAGCACTTAACGAGCGGCGGTCTACCGACCTGTGCCGCATCTTGGCTGGCCGTACTGGATAGGCAACGTGAGCGCTGGTGATCGATTGCCATGCCCGAGAACTGTCGGGCGGGAACCTGTCTCGCAGCCGCAAGGCAACGACCGCAAGCAGTGCGCTCGAACATGCGGTGATCGCTCGATTCGGTACGTTAGGCCGGGTTCCCGCGCCGTTCTTGCTAAGGGTCGGACAATGGACTGGCTTTTATCTCGCAGCTACACGCCACAGGTGCGTAGTTATGGGCTTGGCGGGGAATTCATCACGCCACACTGTCGCAGCAAAACGGCATGGTCGAGCAAGTGATAGAACGCTTAAAGAGCAATATGCCCATCGGCACCGCATCGACTCCATACAGCATGCCAGTCGTGTCATTGGCGACTGGATACGCCTTCACAACCACCAGTGACTACACCAGGGGTTGGCTATGAAAACCCCGACCGAGGCATTTGCATTAGCCGCAAGCACTGAGCATATTCTGCGGAGTCAGTACAGTCTTGTCATTATTGAAGAAAAACTCGACGATTCAGGCAAGGATGTCGTTTGGCAACCTTTAAAGTACGCCATTAATTGCTCAACCCTGTCAAAACCGCAGATTGCTGAGTTATTTCAACAACACCTCGATAAATCCTCAAGCAGAGGCCAGGATGCGGAAGATCTCATCATGATCTCTACCGTTTTGTAGTTATTGAAGCATCGCGTGTACGTCAAGTGTTCTCGAACCAGGCAAGTCAAGGACGGTGATGATCTATTCCTTACAGTGGAACATGTTATACATTTGCTAAATACCGGCTCCCGCACGAGTCGCATCCATTATTCAATGATTTTTAATAACGACAAAATACTAACGAGTTTTGCATTGGGAACACACTCCATAGATGCCAATAAGGTGCGCTTCAACTATCTATTTGAGCGGCGTGAGCAACTTGAATCATTGTTTGGTGATCCATTATCTTGGCGCAGCATGGATAACAAGAAGGAGTCCTTTATTGAGTGTTCTACTGTCTTTAACGGCCATAACCTCGAAAGTTAGCCAAGCATGATTGCTTGGCTCGTCGAACATGTAAAGCGATTGGAGGCGGCTTTTGACAAACAGGTGCCAGCGTTTAGAAACTGGCTAAGACACAACTCTCGAAACAGGCAGCTATGGATGATGTGCCGGAGGCGGAAACAAATCAACAAATTTATTTGATTGCGCAATTGCTACAGATTTATTTATATGGGATTTCATATGCATAACTTTATGAAGCTGCTATCCACAGCGCTCTCTATGCTGTTATTTTCGTATAGTATTTCGTTTTCTCGACCGGCAATGGCAGCCAGTTTTGATTGTTCACGCGCTGCCTCAGACGTAGAGATTATGATCTGTCAGAATCAGGAGTTGTCTTCATTAGATGAAGCAATGGCTGTGGAATATGAGGCTGCTGCATATCGGGGATCCAAAAATGACGTTCTGTTAGAGCAGCGACGCTGGCTTCGAATGGAACGGGATAAATGCCACGATGCACCGTGTTTAGAAAAAACTTATAGGGCTCGTATAGCCCGCCTAAAAAATTATGACTCCAATATTGGAAGCCAAACACCGTCTCAAGAGGACACCATAAATGAGCGCGATTTCTTCAATATCCCATTGGGCAAAAGACTCGATGGAATGCTACAAAAAAAATATTTCATAGTGCGAGCGGACATTTGCGAAAACAGCGATGCAATCAGGTCTGAGTCAATGTTGACGGACCGATCGTGCAATGTGCCCATGCTTGCTGTCGACCTTATTACTAAAGATGGGTCTCAGTTAATAGGAATGGGGTTTATTATCGAATCGCTTGAAGGGGTCGTTGAGAGCTTGGAACTACACGTTCAAGTTGCGACGGCAGGCCCACATCGGCAGCAGGCGCCGGATGAGATTGTTAGTTACTTTTGGAGTACCGTTAAGCGATTTGAGTCAGAGCGGGTTGGTGCAACCAAAAGAAGTAAACGGGATCATAATTCCGTGTCAAAATATTTTTTTGACGCGAGGACTACTTTAATTTTAACCTTAAACGCCCATGCTCCTGATTCTCCTCATGTCGCTAGTATCTTGACCAGCACTGAGGCCGTTCGAAGAAGAACATCGTCTAATTAGCGTAGTTTATTCTATTCACAATATGGTCTGTATGAATAACCTAATCAGACAGGCAAGCAGGGGCCCTAGTGCAATCGTCAGTGGTTGAAGAAACGCATCCAAGCACCGATTACGGGGCCGACATGTTTTTGGGATTCGAAACGGTGCCGGTGCGCGCATTGCTCTTTCAACGTCCTGATGTTCCGTTCAATCATGTAGTTCTGTTGGGTACATTGGGGCTGATCTGCGCGGGAATTTCCTACTAATGAGAACTAGAGATTCTGGCCTAGATTATTAGTTCTTCGTTCAATGTTCCCACGAACGACCGTAGGGTCAGGTAATTCAGGCTGGAATGCGGTCTGATCTCATTGTAGTGGCGACACCAGTTTTCAATGATGACTTTGGCTTTCAAGCGGTTGCGGAATCATTCCATGGACGGGCATTCATCCCGGAACTTACCGTTGAAGCTTTCGTTGGTGCCGTTTTGCCAGGGCTAGCACGGTTTAATCAGAATGGTTTCCAGCTTCTCGTTCACTGCCCATTGCAACAATTGGGTACTGACGAACTCCGGACCATAGTACCTTCTGGGTAAGTCTTTAAAAGTCAGTCGCTTTTCGTCAATACTGTCGAGACCGACTAACAACACTGAAGGACAGGTGATGAATGACTCAACTCAGAGTAACAAACCAATTGCTTTAGTGGCGCTCGACATTGCAAAGAACAGGCACGACGCACTGATCCTACTGCCGTCTGGCGTTTCAGTGTCTGACCATTGGCGCAGGCTTCGTACACGAAGTCATAGCACCACACGCTGTTTCTGCCAGTTGGCAGGCACTTGTACTCTCCTGCCTCACGCCGTAGGCGTGAACAGCGCTTTGGGCCGATCTGGAGACCTTCACGGCTTAGGAATACACGAATATGACGCGAACCAAAGTGCGGGTACTGACTTGACAGGCGTTGCCTCAGCTGAATTACCGGGGCATCCTTCATGGGCATCTTCATGCGTGTGATACAAACCGGAACGGGAAATGACATATCGCGCATGCTCAAGTCAGGGCTGCGCGTTCACTACTGTTTTGCGTTGATCTCCGTCATGACATCGATTTCGAGGTCACGATCAACCAACAGCTAGCGTAGCCGCACGTTCTCCACCTCCAGCCATTGAGTCATGGAGTCATTTAACTGCGTCGGTTTCCCTGCTGTCGAACTTCTTGCGCCAGGCGTAAATCGTCGCCTCGCTCACCCCATGGCGCTGGCCACCTCAACGATGATGTCCTTGTCAGTCTCACGCAGGATCCCGACGATATGATCATCGCGGTATCACATCTTCTTCATGTGCCTTTCGCTATCTAAGAGACTCGGAACTCACCACTGGTACGACGACAATAGTTCAAAAGACAAGTACCGTACATATAGCGCGGCGACTGCTCGACGCGGTCAAGCAACGTTGCGGCGCCTGCGATGACGCCCACAAGCATAGATTCCCTGCAACTTTGCCATTATTCTTCCGTCAGGTACAGAGACTGCAATGGCGTAGTCATAAAGCTAAATCACACGAACTCGTCGCGGCGTTTCGAAGCGCGTGTGGAAAGGCTTAAAATACCCAGGCCTCCCTATCCATTGGTCTCGATGGAGGGGCCAGGCGAATGCGAAGGGGCGCTACCTCTTCAAATAATCATTACAATTTTGGTTCCCAGTCACGGACGATGCAAGGACTCTGAGAGCCAGTACATTGCGTGCCGCTCAAGCGCTTACTCAGTTGTTTTACGAGAGAAACATGGCGTCGCGGACAGGAATCGAACCCGTAACCCCCGGCTTAGAAGGCCGGTGCTCTATCCGGTTGAGCTACCGCGACGAGAAAGCGTTTGATTATATATTGACATGCAGCCCCAACGCCAAATGCCCCCCTTTGCAATGCTTATCACAACCTACGCGCGCCACTTGCGCATTTCTTTACAATACGTAGCGTCCTTTTTTAAAGCCAGTGTTACAGTTTCTTCTCACTGTCGTCAACCACACAAACTTCATGCATTGCTCTCTCTTGTCGGCCAGACTGACGCTCGGCGTTGCACTTGCTGTCGGCTCGCTCCTGGCCTGTGACCCCACCTATGCGGGTATCAGCTACAAGCTTTCTCAGACCCAGGCCGCGCCGGGTGACATCATCAAAATTACCGCAGTGCTCTTCAATGACACAGATACCGCCATGGACTGGACTGCGCCCAAGACCCTTGTCGTCCAATGGCGCGGGCCAAACGGCCAGGCCACGCGCAGCATGGCCTATCTTGCCGAAGGGCAGGGTCCCTTCACCGTGCCCGTCAACAATTTTGTGCAGATCAGCTGGCGCGCCACTGTACCGAGCGAAGTGCAAGGCCTGCAGGCCGTCAATGTCGAGGGAGACTCGACACTGCTGGCGCTGGATGCCAGCCAGCCGGGCCAGGGACAGGTGGCGGCGGCGCCGGCAATAGGCCCGGTCGTAGACGCGGGCAAGGCTGGCGATACCGGCGCACCCGATCCGGCGCTGCCCAGCGGCGACGTCATTGCCGCCGGTGCGCCACTGCACGCAGGCCCAGCGCCTGCCTCCACACCCGCGCCAGTCAATACAGCATCATCCGGCTTCGAGAATTTTCGCAACTCGCTTCAGCCCTACGAACCCGTTTATTTTGCGGTGGGCAATCATGACGGACGCTTTGCCCGCTATCAGATCAGCCTGAAGTACCGCCTGTTCCGCCCTCAAGATCCCTCCAGGCCCGACTTTATCGACAACTTCTACCTGGGCTATACCCAAACCGCGTTGTGGGACTTGTCCTCCGACTCCTCCCCGTTCGTCGATACATCCTTCAAGCCCAGCGTGTTCTGGCGCAAGGATGCCTTGTGGCAATCCCAAGACAAACAATGGTTTGCCGGCCTGCAGACGGGTATCGAGCATGAATCCAACGGCAAGGCCAAAGACGACTCTCGTTCGCTCAATTTCTTTTATGTGCAGCCAGAGTTCAACTACCGCTTGAGCGGCGGCAGCACACTGACGTTTTCGCCAAGAGTCAAAACCTACTTCGGCGTTGCCGACAATCCCGATTACGCGGACTACTATGGCCATGTCGATTGGAAACTGCGCTGGGCCCAGGACAACGGCCTGGTGCTGACCGGGCTGTATCGCGATGGCGACGGCAGCCGCTACGCGACACAAGTGGAGGCCGCCTGGCCGCTGCGCCGCACCTTCATCAACATGAATGGCTATCTTTACGCGCAATACACCAAGGGCTACGGCGATACGCTGCTCAACTATAACCACAAGACGGGATCGCAGTTCCGTATTGGCCTGGCCTTGATTCCTTGACCGCAGCCGCGCGAGGGTGCGCGCCATGTGTCCGCTGCCCGGCCACGCCCTCGCCTGCTAGGCGCCGGATGTCGCGGCGCCTTCTCCCCAGCCTTCGCAGGCTTGCACCAGGAATTGCCTGAACGCGTCCGGCAAGCCGGTGGGCTCGCGCCGCGCAGGCCACAATAGCCCGACATCCATGGGAGCGACCGCATCCGATATTGGGATACCCACAATTTTCTTGCCTTCCAGCGACCAGGGCCGGTAGACGAGATCAGAAAGAATGGACACGCCAAAACCATACGCCACCAGACCGCGCAGCGCCTCAAGCGAGCTGGTGCGCATTGCGACCTTCAGATCAACCTTTCGGCCCGCCCAGTGCCGCAGCGCGGCGGCATCGGCGTCGTCTACAGTCAGCAGAATATAGGGATGCCGGGCGATTTCATCGAGGCTGACAATAGGCTGGCTGGCCAGTGGATGATCCGCCCCCGCCCACAACCGTCGCCGTGAACGCACCAGCAGATGCTGACCATGGCGACGGCCGGGCGCTATATTGGATAGCAAGCCTATGCCCAGGTCGATAGTGCCCTGTTCAAGTGACACCTCAAGCTCACAGCGATCCATATCGACAAGGTCAATTTCCACCTGCGGATAGCTGCGCTTGAAGCGGCTAAGGAGATCCGGCAGAAAGTAGCCCAGAACAGTATAGGTGGCGGCAATACGTATGGTGCCCTGCGCCGTCTGCGGTACCAGGCTGGCGTGGCGCATCGCATCGTTGACTGAATCCATGACATGGCGTGCATGGTGAAAAAAAACCTGCCCTTCCGGCGTCAGTGCCACGCCGTGTGGCAAGCGATCAAACAGGCGCACCTTGAGCTTGCCTTCCAGCGCCTGCACCGCGCTGGTTACCGCCGACTGCGATACATGCTCCTGCACGGCTGCGGAGGAAAACCGCCCTGTTGTCGCAGCCGCAATGAAATAGCGGAACTGCCGCAGTGTGACTTCGCTTTTCATGGATATCCTCTGGAAAACCCGTTCCGTCCGAAAGAGAAGCAGCCAACGGTTTTTTTTATACCTGATAGCTGAAAATTTGATTTTACGATATCAAAGACAACACCTACACTATTCCAACGGGATTCAAACGACGAACGAATGGAGACAACCCGCCATGAACGCCCCACTCGATCCGGCGATGCTGTCAGCACTTGCCCAGGTCAGCCTCGACGACAAATACACCCTGGAAAAAGGCCGCGCATACATGAGCGGCACACAGGCGCTGGTGCGGCTGCCCATGCTGCAAAAAGCGCGCGACCAGGCAGCCGGCCTGAACACCGCGGGGTTTATCTCCGGCTACCGGGGTTCTCCACTGGGCGCGCTCGACCTGGCGCTGTGGAAAGCCAAGCAGCACCTGAGCGACAACGACATCGTGTTCCAGCCTGGCCTGAACGAAGATTTGGCCGCAACATCGATATGGGGCACGCAGCAGGTATCGCTGACGCCGCACGCGACGCGCGATGGCGTGTTTGCCATGTGGTACGGCAAGGGCCCGGGAGTGGACCGCTCCATGGATGTCCTCAAGCATGCCAACGCGGCCGGCAGTTCCCTGCACGGCGGCGTGCTGGTGCTGGCCGGCGACGATCACGGCGCCAAGTCTTCGACGGTTGCGCACCAGTCCGAACATGACTTTGTCTCGGCGGGGATACCGGTGCTTTATCCGTCCAACGTACAGGAATACCTGGATTATGGCCTGCACGGCTGGGCCATGAGCCGATATTCGGGGCTGTGGGTGTCCATGAAATGCGTCACCGAGGTCGTCGAGTCGACGGCTTCGGTAGATATCGATCCCGACCGCGCTCGCATCGTGATTCCCGAAGATTTCGCTTTGCCGCCTGGCGGGCTGAGCATTCGCTGGCCTGATCCGCCCCTGGATCAGGAGGCCCGCCTGATCGACTACAAATGGTATGCAGCCTTGGCGTATACGCGGGCCAATAGGCTGAATCGCATTGTGATCGACTCGCCCAGGCCTCGTCTGGGCATCATGACAGCCGGCAAGGCCTATCTGGACACGCGGCAGGCGTTGATCGAGCTGGGACTGGACGAAGCCGCCTGTGCGCAGTTGGGTATACGGTTGATGAAAATCGGCTGCGTCTGGCCGCTCAATGCCCAGGATGCGCGCGAGTTTGCAACAGGGCTGGACGAAATTCTGGTGGTGGAAGAAAAACGCCAGATTCTCGAATATGCGCTCAAGGAAGAACTCTATAACTGGCGTGACGACGTACGCCCCCACGTCTACGGCAAGTTCGACGAAAAAGACAATGCCGGCGGTGAATGGTCAGTTCCTCGCGGCCAATGGTTACTGCCTGCGCGCGGAGAGCTCTCACCCGCCATCATTGCCCGGGCCATCGCGCGGCGCCTTGAAAGGGTAGCCATGCCGGACGAACTGCGTGCGCGCATTGCCACGCGCATCGCCATCATCGACGCCAAGGAACGCGAAGCGACCAACCATACGGCTGCGCCCGATCGCAAGCCATGGTTCTGTTCGGGCTGCCCGCACAACACGTCTACCCGTGTCCCCGAGGGCTCGCGGGCCCTGGCAGGCATAGGCTGCCACTATATGGCAATCTGGATGGATCGCGACACGGCAACATTCAGCCACATGGGCGGCGAAGGTGTAGCATGGATAGGCCAGCGCCACTTCACGGACGAGAACCACATCTTCGCCAATCTGGGAGATGGCACTTACTTTCATTCCGGCATACTCGCCGTGCGCGCATCGATCGCCGCCAACTCCAATATTACCTACAAGATCCTGTACAACGACGCCGTCGCCATGACTGGCGGGCAGCCGGTGGACGGCATCCTGAAAGTAACCGATGTCATTGCCCAGGTACATGCCGAGGGCGCGCGCAAAGTCGTTGTCGTGACGGATGAGCCCGAAAAATACAAGGGCGTTGCATTGGCTGGCAATGCGCCGGTCTACCATCGCGACGAACTTGACCGCGTACAGCGTGAACTGCGTGATATCGAAGGCACCACCGTACTGGTGTATGACCAAACATGTGCCACGGAGAAGCGCCGCCGACGCAAGCGCGGCGCCTATCCAGACCCTGCCCGCCGCGTATTCATCAACGATGCCGTGTGTGAAGGCTGCGGCGACTGTTCGGTGAAATCCAACTGCCTGTCGGTGGAACCGCTGGATACGCCGCTGGGCACCAAACGGCGCATCAACCAGTCGTCGTGCAACAAGGATTATTCCTGTGTCAACGGTTTTTGCCCAAGCTTTGTCACAGCCGAAGGTGCGCAGGTCAAAAAGCCTGTGGGCGCCGACGCCGCCGCGAACGACACGACGGTCCAGGCGAATTCCTCCGCGCCCAAGGCCCTCAATACCGACCTGCCCTTGCCGCATATACCGAATCTGGACAGCACCTATGGCATTCTGGTTACCGGTATAGGCGGCACCGGCGTTGTCACCATAGGCGGTCTGCTGGGCATGGCCGCCCATCTGGAAAACCGTGGAGTCACCGTGCTGGACATGGCAGGGCTGGCGCAAAAAGGCGGCGCAGTGCTCAGCCATGTGCAGTTGGCGCCCCACCCCTCTGATCTTCACGCCACACGCATTGCCACAGGCGAAGCCAAACTCATCATTGGCTGCGACGCCATCGTGACCTCTGCCGCCGATGTGCTGGGCAAAGTGCTCAAAGGGCGTACCCAGGCAGCGATCAACAGTGCGGCCATCCCGACAGCCGACCTCATCCACAACCCCAAGTGGCGCTTTCCGCAAGAGGCAGCCAGTCAACGCCTGACCGATGCGATGGGCGAAGGCTGCGCCTTTCTGGATGCCAACGCCCTCGCTGTACACCTGCTGGGCGATGCCATCTACGCCAACCCCTTGCTGCTGGGCTATGCCTGGCAAAAAGGCTGGGTGCCGCTTTCGCAGGAAAGCCTGCTGCGTGCCATTGAACTGAATGGCGTCATGGTCGACAAGAACCTGGCCGCTTTCGAGTGGGGCCGCGCCGTCGCGCACCTGGGCGCGGACGCGGTCGCGCCGGAGCTGCCCGCTTCCGCCAGCATTCAAGCGCAGGAAGCGAGCCGCGGCGATACCCATCGCCGTATCATCGCGATGCCCGAGGCACTGGATACCCTGATTGATCGCCAGGCCCAGCGCCTGGCCGACTATCAGAACAAGGCGTATGCGCGCCAATACCGGAATGCCATCCAACGCATACGCGAGAAGGAATCCAGCCTGACGTCTGGCCAGGCGGGACGACTCACCCGCGCAGTCGCCAACAATCTGGCCAAACTCATGGCCTATAAAGATGAGTATGAAGTAGCCCGTCTGTATACCGATCCGGAGTTCACTCGCAAGCTGCGCGAGCAGTTCGAGGGTGAGCCGGGCAAGGACTACACATTGCGCTTTCATCTGGCTCCGCCCCTGCTCGCACGCAAGAATGAGAAAGGGGAACTGGTCAAGCGCAGTTACGGGCCCTGGATGATGCGTGCCTTTGGCATGCTGGCGCGCCTGAAGGCCCTGCGCGGCACGCCGCTGGACGTATTCGGCAGGACGGCGGAGCGGCGCATGGAACGGCAGTTGATGCAGGAGTACTTCGCCCTGGTCGACGAGTTCTGTCGCAGTCTGTCAGAGCGGAATCTGGCCATTGCGCTGGAGTTGGCCTCGCTGCCGGATGATATCCGGGGCTTCGGTCATGTGAAGGACAAGAATGTGCTGGCCGCGCAGGCCCGGCGCTCGGAACTACTGCAGCAATATCGCCACGGCAAGGCGCTGGAGGGCGAGGCCGCCTAGCATCGCGGCAGGCGCGGGTTAGAGCTCCAGGTAGGCACGGCGCACGGTTTCATCGTCCGCCAGTGCCCGCATGCTGCCCTGATAGCGGATCTCACCCTTTTCCAGCACATAGGCGCGATCGGCCACCAACTGGGCAAAGTGTAAATTCTGCTCGGAAAGCAGCACACTGACACCTCGTTGCTTGAGAGCCAGGATCATCTCCGCCATTTGTTCAACCACAACCGGCGCCACGCCCTCTGACGGTTCATCCAGCAGCAACAAAAAGGGGTTGCCCATCAGCGTGCGCGCCACAGCCAGCATCTGTTGCTCACCGCCACTCATCGCGCCGGCTGGCCGATTGCGCAAGCTGGCCAGGTGTGGGAACACATCGAAAATCTGCGACAGCGACCAACCCAGCGTCTCGCCACCCACCTCGCGCCCCGCGTCCGGCACCGCGCTCTGAGGCCATGTTCGTACAGCCTGCCGGCCCGCCATCAGATTTTCGGTGACTGTAAGATCCGTAAAAATGCGACGATCTTCCGGCACATAGCCCAGCCCCAACCGCGCAATCTCGAAAGGCTGCCGATGCGCCAGCGCATGGCCCATGAAATCCAATGCGGCCGCACGGCGCTCGGCCAGCCCCATGATGGCCTTGAAGGTAGTGGATTTTCCTGCGCCATTACGCCCCAGAAGCGCCACCACTTCACCGCGGCGCGCTTGCAGCGAGACATCGCGCAGAATATGCGCGGCGCCATACCAGGCGTTCAGCGCCTGCACGGTCAGGAGCACGGGCCGCTCTGGCTCTGCGCTCACGTCCGTATCATCCTCGTGCTGCCGCGCTCCGCTGGCCGCTTTCAGGCCAAACGTTTTGCCGCTGCCAAAATAGACTTTGCGCACCTCGGGATGTTCGCGTATCTCGTCCGCATTCCCTTCTGCAATCAGTTGCCCACGC
The DNA here is from genome assembly GCF_004153455.1 of Allopusillimonas ginsengisoli. Taxonomy (GTDB): domain Bacteria; phylum Pseudomonadota; class Gammaproteobacteria; order Burkholderiales; family Burkholderiaceae_B; genus Allopusillimonas; species Allopusillimonas ginsengisoli. The sequence goes on from NZ_SDQE01000001.1 coordinate 453,471, forward strand.
GCGAGCACCAGAATACGGTCAGCATAGCCGAACACGACATCCATGCTGTGTTCGGTAAACAGTACGGCCATATTGCGCTCTGCGACCAAACGCTTGATCAGGACCATCAAGGCATTGCGCTCCGTCGCGCCCATGCCCGCCGTCGGTTCGTCCATCAGCAACACGCGCGGATCGCCTGCCAGGCTAATGGCCAGCTCTACCCGCTTGACGTCGCCATAGGCCAGCTCGCTGCAGGGGGCCGCGGCCTGATCGCGCATGCCGACCTGCTCCAGCAAATCCATTGCCTCGTCCTGATACGCCCGGCGAGCCGTGCGCCAGAAAGACCAAGCCTTGCGACGGCTGGCGAGCAGCGCCATTTGAACGTTTTCCATCACGGTCAGCGAGGCAAATGTGGCAGCAATCTGAAAGCTGCGCCCCACGCCCAGGCGTGCGATGCTGTGCGACGCCAGGCCCAGCAATGGCTGCCCATCCAGGGTCACCGAACCGGATGTCGCCCCCAACTGCCCGCCCAGCATATTGAACACCGTTGACTTGCCCGCGCCATTGGGCCCGATGAGCGCCAGCAGTTCGCCCGGCGCAAGGTCGAAGCTGACACCGTCAACCGCGCGGTTTCCGCCAAAATCGCGCACCAAGTGCCTGGCCTGCAATAGACTCATGCGCGCCTCCGCCGCTGCCAGACGCCTGCGTAGCCAGCGATGCCCCGCGGAAAGACCAGCACTATCAGCAGAATCACGACGCCGAACAGCGCCCGCCAGTATTCGGTGATTCCCACGAACAGATCCTGCAGCACCGTAAAGCCGACAGCGCCGACCACCGGACCTGCCAGCGCCTGGATGCCGCCAAGCAACACCATGACCAATGCATCCACCGATTTGCCGACCGTCATGACCTCCGGCGATGTACCTCCCTTGGCAAAGGCGTACAGCGCTCCCGCCAGGCCCGCAAGCAGCCCGGCAACAATGAAAGCCATCCACTGTATATGCCGCACGTTCAGCCCAATGGCGTCCGCCCGCAGGGCCGAGTCGCGTGTGGCGCGCAAAGCCATGCCAAAAGGCGAGAACGCAAGGCGCCGCACCCCCAGCACGACCACGATGGCAATGACCAGCGTGAAGTAATAGAACGCATTGCCTGAAAGCCAGTCGTCCGGCCAGACACCGAAAATCCCATTGGAACCGCCCGTGACGTCATCCCACTGAAACACAATAGACCAGATGATCTGGGCAAAGGCCAGCGTCAGCATGGCCAGATAAACACCGGTCAGGCGCGCGCCCAACCAGCCAAACATCATGGCCGCCGCACCTGCCACCAGTGGCCCGGCCACGATGGCGCCCAGCATGCCAATGCCACTCATGGTGAACAGCATGGCGGCCGCGTAGGCCCCCAACCCAAAATACGCCGCGTGGCCGAACGAAGGCATGCCGCCCAACCCCATCATGACATGCAGACTTACGGCAAACACGACGGCTACCAGAACATCCTGGGCCAGCACAGCGGCATAGGGAAGATAATCGACCAGCATCGGCAAAGCGGCCACGGCAAGCGCCGCGAGCGCCGCCAGGACTCCCGCCCGCATCCCGGCGGGTCGCAGCGGCTGATCGGGTGCGCCCATATGCCGAGAGAGGGACAAAGGCTTGCCGCATAGCCCCCAGGGCCTGAACACCAGCACCAGCGCCATGAAGATAAACTCCACCGCCAGGGTCAGCCGGGGAAAGGCAACGGTCAAGCCGCCGATTTCCACGACCCCTAATGCGATACACAATGCCTTCAGTTCGGCAATGATGAGCGCGGCAAGATACGCGCCGGGAATGGAGCCCATGCCGCCCACTACGACCACCACAAACGCATCGCCGATGATGCTCAAATCCAGCCCCAGGCTTGCCGGCTGCCGTGGAATCTGCAAGGCGCCGCCCAGCCCGGCCAAGAACGCCCCAAAGGCGAACACTGCGGTAAACAGCCAGGCCTGGTTCACCCCCAGCGCCCCCAGCATTTGTCGATCCTGCGTGGCCGCACGCACCAGCATGCCCAAACGAGAGCGGGTCAGCAGCAGCCAAAGCACCAGCAATATGAGCGGCCCCAGGCCGATCAACAACAGGTCGTACACAGGCAGGTAGCGATCAAACACCTGCACCGCGCCGTCCAGGCCGGGCGCCAAGGGACCAAGCAGGTCGTCCGGCCCCCACAACCAGAGCGCCATATCATTGAAGACCAGTACCAAGGCAAAGGTCGCCAGCAACTGGAACATCTCGGGCGCACTGTAGATACGCCGCAGAAGCAGGATCTCGACGACAGCCCCGAGCACAGCCACGGCAAGTGCGGCGCACAGCAAGGCAGCCCAGAATCCCATGGCCCCTTGCCCCCACTGCTGCACCAGGGAGTAGGCCACATACAGCCCCAGCATATAGAGCGAGCCATGCGCAAAGTTGACGATACGGCTGACACCGAAAATCAGCGACAACCCCGCCGCCACAAGAAACAACGACGACGCTTCGGCCAGCCCGTTCAGGAACTGGACAATAAAGCCGGTGATCTGCATGCCGCCGGCCTACCCGCGCACCCGAAGCGGCAGGCGACTCAACGCCACCTTGAGCATGCCCGCAGCCCGCTTGCCGAGGGCGCCCAGCCTAGCCATCAGTCGGCCACGGCCGGCCGCCACTGCCGAACCTGCTCGTCTGTGGGTTGCACAGTGGCGCCGTCGACATACTCGAAGTCAGTCATGATGCCCTTGCCATCCTTGACAGCCAGCTTGCCGACATAGGCGCCCATGGTCGATTGGTGATCGATGCCGCGATAGGTGATGCGGCCGAAAGGCGTATCCACTTCCAGACCCTTGAAGGCCTGCACCAGCGCATCCGTATCCGTGGAGCCCGCCTTTTCAATACCTGCGGCCAGCGAGCGTATCGTGTTGTAGCCGACAACGGTACCGAGGCGGGGATAGTCGTTGAAGCGTGCCTGATAGGCCTCCAGGAACGCCTTGTGCTCGGGCGTGTCGATGGCGTACCAGGGATAGCCGGTGACGATCCAGCCTTCAGGAGTTTCGGCGCCCAACGGATCGAGGTACTCGGGTTCGCCCGTGAGCATGCTGACGACAGAGAGGTTCTTGAAGAAATTGCGCTGTGTGCCTGCGCGCACAAACTTGGACAGATCGGTTGCAAACAGAACGTTGAACATGGCTTCGGGCCTGGCGTCGGCCAATGCCTGCACGACACTGCCCGCGTCGATCTTGCCCAGCGGCGCGGCCTGCTCCGCCACGAACTCGACATCGGGCTGAGCCTGCTTGAGCAGGGTCTTGAACGTTGCCACGGCCGACTGCCCGTACTCATAATTGGGATACACCAGCGCCCACCGCTTCTTGTTCATTTTGACGGCCGCGGGGATCAGCATGGCCACTTGCATATACGTGGAATTGCGCAAGCGGAAAGTGTATGGATTGCCATCGGCCCAGACGATTTTGTCGGTCAGCGGCTCGCTGGCCAGGAAGAATTGTTTTTTGTGGCCGGCGAAGTCGGACACGGCCAGGCCAATATGCGAAAGAAAAGTCCCGGCCAGCACATCGACTTTCTCACGTGCAAGCAATTCCTGCGCGGCGCGGACCGCATCGCCGGGGTTGGAGTTGTCGTCGCGGGTGACCAGCTGGAGTTGCTTGCCATTTACGCCGCCCTCCGCGTTGATCTGCTCCAGCGCCAGCTCCATGCCTTTTTTATAGGGCCCCAGAAAAGCAGGCTGCGTCTTGTAGCTGTTGAGCTCGCCGATGCGGATGACATCCTGCGCGCTGGCGGCAAAACCGACAGCCGACAGAAGCAGTGCGGCAAGCAGCCTGATATTAAACCTGTGTGAATACATGGGAAATAATCCTGTGCGGGAGCGGAAGGCCGATATATGATCCCCTATTATCGCAGCTTCTTTTCGCTGCCGCCCGGTGCTGCCCCTTGGCCCGGTTCGAGTATTTCCTTACACAAAGAATCGCCAAACCCTTTACACTTAGCGCTCCAGAATATCTGCCAGCCGCCTATGCGCGACCTTACCTTTGTTTTTATAGTTTCCAGCTTTTTGTTGCTGACAGTCAGCCGTTGCCTGCTCGCAGCCTGGCAATGGGGGCGTGTCAAACAGGCCGGCGGACTCTGGCCTATCCTGCGCGGAGGGTTGCGCATTGATGCCAACATCATCGCAACACTGGCTGGAATACCCTTGGTGCTGTCCCCCTGGCTGGGAAGCGACCACTTCGCCATTGAAACCACCGAGGCCTGGTTTCTGCTGGCCTGGGTGCTGCTCGTGCTGATGGAAGTCTCCACCCCCCAGTTCATCGACGAATACGACACCCGGCCCAACCGGCTGTATGTCGAATACCTGAAGCACCCGCGCGAAGTCTTTGGCATGCTCTGGAAGGGCTACAAGCACGTGCTGGTGTTTGGCGTACTCGTGATTGTCGGCCTTACCTGGCTGGCGGACCATCTGTTCGAGCCCAGCCTGCCGGACGGCCCCATGGCCTGGTGGCAGCGCCCGCTATTTGCGTTGGCAGCGGCCATCGTCGTCTTTCTGGCCATCCGGGGTACGCTCAAGCATCGCCCCATCAACCCTTCCACAGTCGCCTATTGCAGCGACAGCATGCTCAATACCCTGCCGCTGAACTCGCTCTACAGCCTCGCGTATGCCATCTACAGCATGAAGAACGAACGCTCGGCCACGCGTGTCTATGGCAGCCTCAGTCCAGAAGAAACCAATTCCATCGTACAGCGCTGCGCCGGCATCGAACCCGGTACCGATACCATCCCGACGCTTCATGTACAAACCCCCTCGGCCTCGCGTACGCGTCCGCTCAATCTGGTCATGATTGTCGAAGAAAGCCTGGGCGCCCAGTATGTCGGCAATCTTGGCGGGGCAGGCTATACCCCTTGCCTGGACGAGCTCGCCAGAACCGGCTGGAACTTCACCCGGGCCTACGCAACCGGCACGCGCTCCGTGCGTGGGCTCGAAGCCGTCTCCGCCGGGTTCCCGCCAACGATTTCCGATGCGGCGCTGCGGCTGTCGGGCGCGCAAAGCAATTTTTTCACGCTGGCCCAACTGCTCAAACTGCAAGGTTTTCGGTCGCGCTTCATCTACGGGGGTGAGGCGCATTTCGACAACATGAAGAATTTCTTCCTGGGCAATGGCTTTGATCAGGTGTTCGACCTGCCCACCTTCAAGAACCCCGCTTTTGTCGGCACCTGGGGCGCCAGCGACGAAGACATGTTCAACCAGCTGCACGATTTGATGCAGCAAGATCCCGATCAAGCGACCTTCACCCTGGCGTTTTCGGTCAGCAACCACTCGCCCTGGGAATACCCCGAGGGCCGCATCACGCCCGAAGGCGATCCTCGCACGGTGCAGAACACAGTGCGCTATGCGGACTGGGCGATCGGCCAGTATTTCGAGAAGGCGCGCCAATCCAGTTATTGGGACAACACCGTATTTCTGATCGTGGCCGACCACGACTCGCGGGTGTCCGGCGCCACGCTCGTCCCCATGCGTCACTTCCACATTCCCGCACTTATTCTTGGCGCCGATATACAGCCGCGCAGCGACGACCGTCTGGTCAGCCAGATCGATCTGCCCACCACGCTGCTTTCCCTCATGGGCGTCCAGGCTGAGCATCCCATGATTGGTCACGACATGACACAAGAAGGCGGCGACCGGGTCATGATGCAATACAAGGACAATTACGGCTATATGAAGGGCGATCAGCTGGTGGTGCTTGAACCGCACCGGGGCGCCAGCCAGTTTCGCTATGCTGCGCCTGAATCCTATGAGCCGCAGCCGCTGGATGCGGACTTGGCGCGCGAAGCGCTTGCGCATGTCCTCTGGCCCAACTGGGTGTACAACCAGCGCGCCTATACCCTGCCTCATCTGCGCGCATGAGCGACGACCCTGACCCGGGCAAACCTGTCCCTGCCAACCCGCGGCGTATCGCCACCGCCACGCACTCTGTTCTGCATGCCTGCCCCGCAAGACCGCCGGGCAGGCAATTTTGCGTGCTGGCCCGCTCGCCTCGGCTATTATTTTCTTTTCCCCATGTAAGGAGACCGGCCTGATGGAAGGCCTGTTACATTTATTGCTGGATCCCTCTGTCTGGGTCGGCCTTCTCACCCTTGTCATCCTGGAAATCGTCCTCGGGATCGATAACCTGATTTTCATTGCCATCCTGGCGGACAAACTGCCTCCGGCGCAGCGCGACCGCGCGCGCATCATCGGCTTGAGCCTGGCCCTGATCATGCGGCTTGGCCTGCTTTCCGCCATCTCCTGGGTATTCCAGCTGACAACGCCCATCCTGAACATCGGCTCGGCCTCGTTCTCCGGACGTGACCTCATCCTGATTATCGGCGGCTTTTTTCTGGTGTTCAAAGGCACCATGGAAATGCATGAGCGTGTCGAAGGCAAAGCTCACGCCAGCACGTCCTCGCCTGTCTACGCCAGCTTCGGGATTGTGGTTACCCAAATTGTCGTGCTGGACGCCGTCTTCTCCCTGGACGCCGTCATCACAGCGGTCGGCATGGTCGAACATCTCGAAGTCATGATGGCCGCCGTCATCATCGCCATCGGTGTCATGCTGGTTGCCTCCAAGCCGCTGACGCGATTTGTCAATGCCTACCCCACGGTAGTGATCCTGTGCCTGGGTTTTTTGCTGATGATAGGTTTCGCGCTCGTCGCCGAGGGCTTCGGCTACAAGGTGCCAAAAGGCTATCTCTATGCCGCCATCGGCTTTGCGGTGATCATCGAATCACTGAACCAGATAGCCCGGCGCAACCTGCTGAATCTTGAAACCATGCGACCGATGCGCGAACGCACGGCGGAGGGCATCTTGCGCATGCTGGGCAAACGAAGCGTTGCTCTTGAAGAGACCGCCACGGTGACAACAGCGCCAGCGCCCTCGGAAGCCCCGTTTGGCGAGGAAGAACGCAACATGGTCAGCGGCGTATTGCGCCTGGCCGAACGCAACATCCACTCCATCATGACGCCGCGCACGGACATCACCTGGATAGACCTGGACGACGACCCCGGCGAGATCCGCAAGGAGATCAGCCATTCCCCACACGGGTTCTTCCCCGTGTGCCGCGGATCACTTGATGATATTGTGGGGATCGGCCGCGCCAAAGACCTGATCGCCGACCTGCTCATGGAAGGCCGGCTTGACGAAGGTAAATTGCGCCCGCCCATCATCGTCCATGAGACCGTGCGTATTCTGGACCTCATGGAAACCCTGAAGGCGGCGCGCGGACAATTGGTCGTCGTCATCAACGAGTTCGGCGCGGTCGAGGGCCTGGTTACACCTATCGACGTATTCGAGGCCATCGCCGGCGACTTCCCCGACGAAGATGAAACGCCGGACATCATCGTTGATCGCGAAAACCGCTGGATCGTCGATGGCGCCGCAGACATGCACCAGTTCGAGCAAGCCATTCAGGCAGAAGGGCTGATGGATGACTCGGATGAATATAGTACAGTGGCAGGCTACCTGTTGAGCCAGTTCGGACGCCTGCCCGAAACCGGCGACAAGATCGCCGTCCCCAGCCTGCGCGGCGACTTGCACTTCGAAATCCTGGAGCGCGAAGGCCGCCGGATCGCCAAAATCCTGGTCGAGGCCAGAACTACCGGAGATATCTGATGAAACGCGCACCTTCCTCTTTTCGCCTTCAACGCATGTTGCCCGCGATGGCCATCAGCCTGTGCCTGGCGGCGCCTGTCGCCGTAACGTCCGCCAATGCGCAAGCCGCTCCGCCCGCCCAGCAGAACACCCAGGTGCCGGGCTATCACCGGATGATGCTGGGCCAATTCGAGATCACCGCGCTGTATGACGGCTTTGTCGGGCTCGACCAAGCCATTCTTCACGGCGCGCCTGACGATGAGATTGGCAAGCTGATTGCGGCAATGTTTGTTCCCACCACGCCGCAAGGCGCACAGACGGCGGTCAATGCTTTTCTTGTCAATACTGGCAAGCAGCTCATTCTGGTCGATTCGGGCGCGGCAGCGTGCTTTGGTCCGACGATGGGCTCGATTGTCGGCAACATGCAGGCGGCCGGCTACCAGCCGGCACAGGTCGATACAGTTCTGCTCACCCACCTGCACGGCGACCATGTCTGCGGCATCACGCACGACGGCGCGCCGGTTTTCCCCAATGCCACCGTTTATGTGGACAGCGACGAAGCGGCCTATTGGCTGGACAAGGAAACAGCTGCCCAGGCGCCCGACGCCGCTCAGCCTTTCTTCACCATGGCACAGCAATCCATCGCACCTTACGTCGCAAAGAACCAGGTCAAGCAGTTCAAATCCGGCGATACGCTCATGGAAGGCGTCAAGTCGTGGCCTTTGCCTGGCCACACGCCTGGCCACGGCGGCTATCAGTTCTCGTCCGACGGACAGGACTTGCTGTTCTGGGGCGACATCGTACACAGCCACGCCGTGCAGTTCTCCAAACCAGAAGTCTCGATCGAGTTCGACACCGATCCCGAAAAAGCCGTAGCGACCCGAAAAGAAGTATTTGAGCAGGCTGCAAGCCAGAAGTTGTGGATCGCGGGTGCCCACCTGCCCTTCCCCGGCATAGGCCATGTCGCAAGTACCCAGGATGGCGCCTATGACTGGGTGCCCCTCGAATATACGCCCCTACCGCGTTAGCCTGCGACGAGCGAGGTCGTTGCAGCGGCCGGTCCGCGACAAGCTTAAGGTTCGCCATCGGGTAGATTTATATGTTATATTGCTTGGCTGCAACGAAGTCGGGGCGTAGCGCAGCCTGGTAGCGCATCTGGTTTGGGACCAGAGGGTCGAAGGTTCGAATCCTTTCGCCCCGACCATAGTTTCAGTAGGAAGATCAAGGGTTTACGTAAATCATGCGTAAGCCCTTTTTTCTTTGCGCGGTAAAATTTCGGTAAAACGCTGCATTTGCGTCTGGCGAATCAGCGCATGCAGGTCCATCGTTTCGAAATCCTCCTGCGGCTTGGTGATGAGTTCCAGGGCGTCGTAGACTTCTCGCAGCTGGGCGATGGCGTAATGGTCCGTCATCTCGCCGGATTCATGCCACAGAATGGCATCCTGGGTCCGCTTGGACACCCCAGCCGCGCGCAACCTCATGCCAACGGTGTGCCGCAAGTCGTGAACCCGTAAATCCGCTAGGCCCACCCGGCCCCTCGCTTTTTGCCAGCCATTGTTGTTGATGTGTTGAACAGCCAGATATTCAACCTCTTTCTTTCCTATCGGCTTTGGCCAGCAAAAGACAAATTCCGGGTTCAAACCCCTTTGCTGGTCCACGATCCGTTGGGCCACCGAATTGCAGATGATGATCCGCTCGCGCCGTCGGCCCTTCACGTGGGTGCGGGGCACCACGAATACGGTCACAGTCACATCCGCCCTGATCTTGACCCGGACTTCCCAGGCCCACCGCAGACTACACACCACATCTTCCCGCACGCCGGTGTTCAGGTCGAAGAGCACCATTTGTCGCAGATGTTGCGGCAGTGAGGGTAGCAGCCGTTCCTGCTCACCCCATGCCAGTGGACGTGGCGGACGCTTGTCGCTGTCATCAAGTAGCGTAATCTCGGGGGCGCGATCGAGCCAGGTGAGACCGTTCTCGAACTTCCACGCTGTGGCGGCGCGATTGCAGATGGAACGCACGGCGCCCAGGGTAATGTTGATCGTTTTGGCCTTTCGCCCAGCCGCCTTGCGCGCGGCGACGAAATCCGCCAAAGAATCATTATCGATCTGATCGATTGTCAAAGAGCTATGTGTTGCCATCAGGGGCTTGAGCATCGATGCCTCATTTGCCCATGACACTTTACCGTTCGCCGCCTGTTCGCTGATGTACTTGGCTGCCGCCTCGTCCAACGTGACCGGCCTGCGTTGGCCAACGGTGGTTTCCGCCTTGATCAGTTGTTTTTGACTGACAAGGAAGTCTTCCGCTTCTCTGTAAGACTCGAAACCACAGCGGCGAATGCGTTGCCTTCTGTAAGTGGTGTCGACATCGTACGTCCCGACTTTCGACGGGTAGATACTGTTTTTCTTTGAACGTCCCATTTTTCTGTTCCTTGAATGGCACGCTCACTACCGGCCACCAGTTTATAACGATCCCACGCTTCGTCCAGATCTACCCGCTCGTACACCACTGAGGTGCCGGCGCGCACCGCCTTGCCCTCCAGCGTGGGGGCGATGTGCGCATCAAAGAAGCGACGGCGCACCCCCAGGTACTCCATTGCCTCCTGGGTATTGAAACAACGCTTATTCATTTTTGTTCTCCAGTTTCCAATCTCTAGCCGTGACGGCCAACACTTCGTTGATTCGGTCGGTCAATCCTTCCCCCACACAACATAGGTCCATAGATACGCCAGACTCATGGCGTCAAAAGCGATCATCCAGTCAGGGCCGAGGTTCATGACTCCACCTTCAGCGTCAATGATTCAGAGTGGTGGCGCTGGGCCAGGATGCGGATGTGGCCCCAATCAACTGGATTCCCATTGCTTTGATTGAGTTGCCCGGTGATGGTGGATAAGCCCAAATGACCTAACAGGCTCACCAGATCAGCGGCTGTACTCAATGTGAGGTGGTCGTGATTGATCTCGATGATCGTTCTGGTGCTCATGACTCTCCTTCCTGCTGGGCACGGGCAGCATCAAGTCCGGCATCCAACTCTTCAGGAGTGTTCGCGCTGCCGGGCACAAACTGGGGGCGAAACGCATCATTGAAATAATATTCACGCCACCAGCGATATCGCTCAGCATCCACCTTATCGTTTCGCTCCTGCTGCGCCTGCCCGGTTGCCGGTGGGGTGGGGGTGGCTTCGAGCATGGCGGCACGACAATCGTTCCACCCGGCGATGTAAATACCGCGAGCAAAGTGATCTGTGCTGCCAAGGGGGTGAAGATTAGTTTTCTTATCCGGCACGCTCTGCTGTGCGGCAACGGGGGCGGCGTTCAGGGCGGCGGCGATGCGCTCAGCAATGTTCCGGTCAAAAACGTAAGCCAAGGGCTCGCAGTTCGGCCATGGCTCACCCTTTACGATGCTGTACTGACACTCAATCCCGTCAAGATAGGTAGGCTCGCCGTTATCGTGGACCCGCACCTCTCCGGATGGCTCCGCGCTCGCGGCAGGCTGTGCATAAGTCACCAGTGGGTCTCCCATCCCAGCGGCGTAGGCATCACGGGCACGCTGTTTGTCGCCATTACCTGCGGGGTTGTAGCCAGAAAACCAAGCCTCGAACGACGAATCCCCGACGCGCAAGCCCGGAGTGCTGTCCTTATAGGCGGCTAGCTGTGTGGCACTGCCGTAGCGGGAAAGGAGGTCGCGGGCGAAGCGCAGATAGTTTTCATGCCCCGCGAACATCACTGGGAAATACTCGTCGTGGATGGCGAACAGGTCATCATCACTCGGCACCTTCACCGGCTCGGCGGGTTGTGGGGCAGCGGGCCAAGACAACATAGTCTCCAGGTCTTTTAGGTCCAGCGAGCCGATGAAAGTATTCAGCAATATATCCCCATCACGGCGACCTACTGCGGCGTAACGTTGCTCGTCTCTGGGCCCTGCATCATCTTCAGTAGCATGCGGGTATAACCAATTGCTGCGGCTCGCGATTATGCTATCGCCACTAACCCGAAGCCACGCCGCCACCGGCTCACCCCGCCCTTTGCGGTCATGCTCGATGGCGGCGCGGGCATAATCTTGCAATAGGTCATTCACCCAGTCGGGATAAGGGCAGTCCGGTTCGTAGCCCGTTGTCAGGGGTAGTGGCGGCAGTTCTATTTGCGTCTCAAGCGCGGCGCGCTGGGTGTCTTGTGTCATGTCGATTCCTTTTTTCGACGTGCTCCGGGATAATCCGGGCACGGCTTATATCTGGTTGGGGTGATCACGTTCGCCAGAAGCTTTTCCCAGACCCCCTTATTGTTTGGCACTGCCAGTAGATCTGACACCGGCATATCCAGCGTCACCCCGTCAAAATCATGCGGATCACCTGGGCGGGCCAGTGGCTCGACGACCTCGGCGGGCACAGCAATGTTGCTGCCAGAGTTGTAGTAGTCCAGCATCGACATGACGTGGTCGTGCGGGTATCGACCAGCGCCTGATAGCCTCCAGCGATAGCCGCAATCGTTTGGTGCCCAAAGGGTGATGTATCGATGAGAGCGCAGAGTGTGATGCACGCTGATGACGATGTAGTCAGCCATCACTCCCTCCCTGTTCCTGTGCGTAATCAAGACCCCGCTGGTTTTCGTACTGTTTGTACAGCCGGTCAACTCGGTCCTGACGCTGGTCCAGCTTTTTGCATCGGGCTAAGTGCTGTTGGAGTGCTGTGTCATACGGCCGTAGTTTTTCCAGAATCCGCAGCCTCTCCTGCGGATCTTTGCATTCATTATGCTGTCGCGCCAGATTGTCCCGCTGGACGAAGTCTGGCTTGCTTGCCTCCCACCGATCCAGCTCTTGCTGATAATCTTGATTTATGAGTTTGGATGCCTTTTGCCAGCGGATGAACAGAAGATCACTTTTCCGGACTCGTGCAAATGCCTTCTCGCGGACCCACTGAATGATTTCCGGCTTTGTGAAGCCATGGAGAATATCTAAGCTCATGGTTGCTCCTGTACGATCAGAATTGATAGCGCCGCCTGCCGCTTGTTTTTCTTATTCATAAGAACCTCCTCCATGTACAGCGCGATACCAACGCTTGGACCAGAGATTGCCGGATCCATCATCAGCCGGTACCCGCTCTTCTTTAAACTCGATCCATCCTGAATCCGCCGCTGCGGTACATGCCGCTGCAGGCTGTGCGCCAGTATCAATGCCGCGGCGTTTGATCTCCTGCAACAGATCGCCCCACTCCATCCAACCATCACCGGGGGCGCGCAGCAGAATATTGCGGATCTGTTGCCAGACGGTAGGGTTAAGTGCTCGTTGTGTCATTTGCTATCTCACTTCGATCAGGGCTTAGCCGCGGATACCAAAAATGCCTTCAAGTATTCGTGCGATCATTTCGCCTATATCAGCCCACATGACCCGGCTCTTTTGCGGTAGTGGGCGGAACTGCCCAGGTAGGGACAGTGACTTCATTGGGGGCACTATCATCACGTATCGGCATAACAGCACCTAGGAACTCGTAATCCATAAGTTGTGGGCAAGTCACAAGGCCCGCCGCATGCTCCCCGTTGGGTGTAAGCCTCGCTGTTTGGAAGAACACTGCGCCTAGATCTTTGGCCGCCAACGTCATATCAAGCAGATATTTCGGGTTGAACTGAGCGGGCACCCCAGTGCACTCGGTGGGAATGACCCTGCGCCAAGCCGGGAACCTATGCGCTCCATCCTGCTCAATTGGCTCAAAGATGACGCGCCCGCCCTGCGGTAAAGGCGCACTCCACCGGCCTTCCTCCTGACGTAGATCCAATACATGGACGTATTTGTTCGGACGACCCGCTGTCAACAGCTTCGCGACCCAATGGGGCATAAGGAGGCTCACTGGCTCTTGCACTTCGTTCTGGGCCTCTTGCCGCACGGCCAGTAAACGATGCCCGTCAGTAGTCACTGCAATCGTTTCGGTGGCAGTCGCTTCTATAAGCACACCGTTCAGGTAATACCGGATGTCCGCTTTCGGACAAATACGTAACGCTGCTTTGAGCATGCGGGCCGCAACAAGTACTGTTGCCATGTCTATCACTCCCCTACCCTGTTTAAGACTCGTATATTTCCCAGGCACGCTCGCCTGCCTTGCGATCTCCGCGCCGTGCTACAACCAAAAACTGGTAACCATGCTTGGCGGCAAGGTTGATATAGTCGTGGCAGAACTGAGGTGCATCGAACTCGCCAGAAATGACCTCGCGCGGCGGTTTCGCATGCAACATGAGCAACACCTTGCGTCGACGCGCTTCGGTAGAGCCGGGACGGGGGGGGGCGCTTCAGGCGGCGTTCTAAAGCAGCGACACGCCGGTCGGCCATTTCATCAAGCTTTTGCTGGGGTACGCCCAGTACGCAGAAACCAGCCATATTTATTTCTCCCCACCAAAGGAATCCACCAGATCGTCGATAAGCCGGGACAGCTCGCCAGTCATAAGCACGAAGTCCGAGGCAAACCGCTCCGCTTCGGTGTCATCAGCGCCCTGTCCTTCCTTCAGCACGTCCAGCGCTGTCACACGCCGAAGATCCAATCCTTCAGTCAGGACAAACGACACGCGATCTGCCCACGTCATCGCCAACCGCGTACATTGCTTGCCGGACTGGATATGTCGGCATGCATCTTCGGGGGCGATGGTCTGGCGGCTGTAGCGCACTTTGGAGCCACTATTGCCGGTGGATGACAGCTCGGTATCCTGATCGATTGAAAACACTTCGGGCGCTTCGTCATCAGCCAGCCAACCGGTCATGGCTGCAGCTGGAGATCTCTCTACATGCAGGGGGCGCACGGGAAACGGATCGATGGCCTTGGCCAACATACCCAACACCTCATCCGCACGCGCACCTGAGGATGTATCGATCACAAACCAATGGTTGCGCGTATCGATCCACACCGAAATGTCTCGCTCGGTGTGAAAGGCCTGGGGCAGCAACTCATCAATGATGAATTCCTTGATTTCCCGCATCTGCTTGCGCCCAGGCTTAAAGCCCTGTTGTTCTTCAATTTCGCCCGCCCGGTCCCGGGCTGCGCGGTTGATGACCGACGCGGGCAAGAGTTTTTTTGCCTGGCGCAGGCACAGCAGATACTGGCCACCCTGTAAATACACCAGGCCCATGCCGGCGCGCGGCTCCACCCAACCAAGCGATTGCATGTCGCGACTGCCAATAGCCTGATAGCCTTGTTTGGCCAACTGCTGCTCGAGTTCCTGTGCGTCTGCCTTGAACTCAGGCGCCAGACGGTAGATTTTCAGATTCTTGAACCACATGATTGCCCTGCTCCTTGATGGCTTGACTACGCCTTACGGTTGGATCCGTCTCCCGGTGGGAGTCTCTTTGGTCAGACACACTGCGTTTAAGTACTACTCAGGTTGATTAGGAGTTGCGCAGATCGCGCCACAGTGTGTCTGCCAAAGCGCCCTCGTTCGAAGGCGTTCTCTCGGTTATCCCCAGATCCAAGTAGCAACGCGCACAGTGGCCCATACGATGGCGGCGGTACCGACAACGAAAAGCGTTGCATCAACAAGGGGTATTTTTGCGCTGTCTTTGGCCCAACCGCCCTGCCCGTCATAGCGGCTGGTGCGTGGGAACTTGAGCGTGTAATTTGAGTGGCTGCGGTCTATACCGCCTGGCCAGTTGGATGATTGCATTGCGCTCTCCTTATTAAGCGAATTGCTTAATAAGAATGTTAAGCGCAATGCTTTACTTAAGTCAAGCGAATTGCTTATGTTTACACAGAGGTTTGCTCGATATCAGCAATTAACACAAGCGAATACCATAATTCGAGAAGGTACTTTTGGTCTTGATCACTCAATCGGCTGAACCCTGATTGCGATGGGCCAGTCGCCCAAAGCAATTGGGCACGCAGTGTTTTTAGCGCGACTTTGGACTCATATCCGAGACCGTCAAGTTTTGGAGCTAAACAACTTCCTTTGTTCTGCATTTCCGGTTCTTGTTCATTTATTGACATGGCCTAACTTCCTATAGGTACGGCCGCCCTCGCGGTCGACACTGACGAGCGTCTGCGAGAGGGGCCTATAAACCAATATACGGATCAGCCTATTGCGAAATCAAATATAAAGATCAGGCTTGCCAACTCTCAGTCCAAGGGCTAAATAATACTGTATATAACAACAGTATCAAAGAGATTCAGCACAGGGTAACTCCTAAACTTTCACTCGTTGTTCAGCTACGCTCAAATTGACGTTTCGTTGCAGAGATTAGCGGTTGCCATGGTTGCTAGTCAAGCAATGAATTTTACAAAAACTCCTTTTATAGTAAGCACTTACTATCATTTTAGGGTTGAATCATCTTTGCTAAAACGGATGTGACACAAGGATTCATACAAGCAAAATCTCGCCGAAAATGCTACAAGCAGCTAGGGTAACCAATAGGGATGAAACAAAGTAATCCGCGCCTCTGTCACAAGAACGCTGAGGGTTAATGGCTATGATGTAAATGCCCACTGTGCGAGGGAGACTCGCACTTGAAGCCCTGAGGAACGAACCCCCGCCTCAGGGCTTTTTTAGGCAGGCAACAAAAAAGCCTCCGAAGGGGCAGCTAGCTACGGGTAACTCTTAGGTAAGAATCAAAGATATGCGCGCTTTTTCCAGTGGCCGCGCCTGGCCAAAAGCCTACGATGAAGGCGCTTGAATGCGAGGGGAGAATCGGATTCAAGCAGCCCTGAGTAATCCGTCGCCGGATTCAGGGCTTCTTTTATGGCTGCAGGATATCTCCTGGAGCAAGGGAGATAGCCGCTAAGACGGTTCTTACCGCCAAAAGCCTAGGGGCTACGGGGAATGGTTTCTTAGAAGGGCATGAGTTAAATTGTAGGCGTACCCCTGAAGCACTGTGAGCTGGCCAGGTTTGCCACACCCCTAAGGCTTTTGTGCAGATGGGTGTACATTTTTCACTCAATTGTCATGCTTTATTGTGGTTTTGGGTAGAAAGTACTTAGCCCCAGCATCCCCCGCTGGGGCTTTTTTTGCAGGCAACGAAAGCCCCAGCGGGCCAATGTAGGCAACTATGCGTTGAGGATGCTCGTCAATCGTCGCGGCCAGCCGTGGAAATTTCCCCCAGGACAAATATGAGCCCGATAGCGCCTGAAATAGCCATGGTAATCTTATTGGCAAGAACGATCTGCGTGATGGTAGGGTCAACAGCCGAGGCCACCAAGCACGCAAATGGTACGGCCGTGGCGCCATTTAAGAAGTCTGTAATGGCCTTTTGCGCATTCCAACAATTACCGTCGAGCCCGTTACAGCGTCGTCGAAGAAAGCGGCGACCAGGACGTATGGTGATCGAAAGTAGTCCGGCACCTATCGTCGTCGCATTTATTAAGCTATCCGTGAGTACTGCGAGCATTACAGAATATGCACAGCCTTAAGAGCGAAAACGGCGGCGGCGGCGCCAGAAGCACCAAATAGCGTATTTAGGAACGAGGTATCCACACCGAGAACGCCGGCCACGGCAACGCCAAGCAGGGCGCCACTGGCTATCAGGCGGGCGATAGTCCACTTCGACGTTTTGGTTTTACTGGTTCTCACGACAATGCTCCAAGTCAGGATTTATGACTGTGGACAATCATTGGCTTTAGGCAAGCATGATCATTAAAATTAATCCCATCTTGGATGGGTTATCCACACATATTTCCGTCGCTCTGACTTTACCCACAGATCTCGTCTATGGAGCCTAGCATCGTGATACAAATGTATAACATTTAGGTGAATACGTCAATTAACTGATGAACGCCAACGTCTTGCCGGCGCTTGTGAACAACGCTAACAAACGGTCGCTACTTTATCTCTCACACGACACCACCGAGCCTACCCGCATCAGCCTAAATCTCCTCAAGAGAGACCATCCTTACAACGGCCACCTCTTCCTCCACTTGCGCTTCTGCCACGCGTCCCAGAGCCTGATAGCCAGAAGTAGTGCCAGGCAGCTAATGCCCGCGAGGATGAAGTAAGTACCCATGTTTAGATTCATCTCAGAGAGAAGGCTATTGTTCATCAGAACTCCCATTTCCCTTTTTCCTTCGATGTTTTTCCCGGGCTTCCTTGATGCCAACCATCAGCAAAATGGCTAAGCACCCGAGTCCAATAAGAACAAGCAGAAGTGGACTATGCATTTTCATAACTAGCCGGGCCTAGGCTGTATGAGCTGGCAGGTCATCATCCTTCCACTTGATCCGCATGTCTCGAATCAAGTCCTGAGCGATTCGTAACACCTCCTTCTTTGGCGGATCACCGTCGGCCTCCATAAGCGCGAACAATGAATCCACTGACTTCATGATGGCCCGCACGTTTGCCCAATGACATCTTTGCAGGTCGTTGAACTCTGATTCGTCAATTTGAGGGTGGTGCGTTGCCATTGCTCTCCTTTCACCGGTGTTTACCGCTTTCTGTGCTGTTCGGTGCCGATATAATCAGTATTGATTTTCTTATTTAGTTACCTAGCTATCCAAAACCTACCAAGTTGGATAGCCAATTTTGCCACTTATCGATGCAGTTAACGCAGGAACAGCACCATCAGAACCTCGTTATGATATTCCGAGCCGATCTTTGTTGCGCGCGGCTCGACACCGTACGGCTTAAAGCCGTGCTTTTTGTATAGGGCTATCGCAGCTTCATTCCCTTCTACAACGGTGAGCATGATCTGCTCCACGTGGTCACGTCCGTAATCTATCGCCGCCTGCAACAGCCCACTGGCTACCCCTTGGGCACGCAGCTCGGGCTCCACGAAAACTCCCGTTATCTGCGCCTTATGAGTATCCTTTGGGCCATCCTCTTGTTTGAAAACCGACAGTCCAACAATTTTGCCATCGACATAAGCGCCGAATGCCACGACATTTGACACACGATCTGCGAACGCTTCTAGCGGCCTTCTTGCCTCGACCTCATAGGTAGATCCGAACATCTCTGGCGCTTTCTTAAGTGCTGTCAGTCGTATCTCGCGAAAGTCCTCCACATCGACAACTCTCAGGCGGCGAATCTGCACATCAACCACAGTCCTAAACTCCTATCTCCACTACACCGGCCGAAATAATGGTCGGTTGTAATTTTTGTCCTGGTATCAAACGATTGCGAGCCTGTGGTAATCGTTCCCTTAGCTATGCCAATAGCTTGGCCTTTTGAGAAGCAAACTCCTCATCGGTCAATATGCCTTTTTCTTTGAGAGTAGCTAGCTTAGTTAACTGGTCGGCCACTGAGGACGTGGATGTGTATGTTTGGGCGTTTGGGGATCTCGGGGGCGAGGTTACTTCTTCTGCTCGAGGAGCTTCCACCGCATGCTTTTCTTTGCAAGCCCAAGCAATTGCCACAACCCAACCCACTAGAGTCCAGCCAAGAAAAATATTCACCAAAGCGATTGAATTGATATTCGCCTGCTTGCGCAAGTTTCCTTCAATAGTCGGTAGAAAATACAAGGCGATTGCGGAAATAAAGAACACGGGGGTCATTATCGCTGCAATTTGGTTTGTCCCGCTCCCGACCGCGAATGAAAATAGTACCAATGCAGCCAAAGCGAAAATACGCAAAAAAACCATCGCCACTCCTTGTTTTAATAACGTTATTTATTTTTATTTTTATAACACTTTTTGTTACGTGTGAAGTCTAGAGAATTTCGGCCTTCCGCTATCCTACCCATTTTCTCGTCGCGGATCGTTCCGCTTCATATCCGAGCAACAAGTCATCAATAGCAGCTACCCGTTTTCGCTGTCTATACAGAAAAGCAGCTGCACCACTCACCCAAAACGCGCTAGGTCGCTTGTAAACGTTACGGTCGCCCCGAACCTAGAACAAATCAATAGAGTATCTCGGCTTGGGTCAACGTCCAGATCCTGTCCCCGAAGCCCCTGCCACATCGCAAGGTAACGGTAACTGCCGTATTTCTTACCTGTCTTGATGGCCTTGGCCAAGCCGCCGGCCCACGGGAGTTCAATCAGAACTCCGGCAACCGCGTCAGCCGCAACCTCAGGACGTTCAGTAGCCATCTTCCTACCTCGCTCCCAGCAAGCAATTAACCCGCTATCGTCAGAAAACCACAATTCATTGGTGGTAAGTCCGTCGCGCAGCGGCTCTTCGATTGATCGATGGATTTTCATCACCCTACGCTCCTATAACTTGCTCGTACCAATACTGTTCACCAATGATATGGAGGGATGTGCCCTGATCACGATAATCGATAGCTTTCTGTATTTTTGTGCCATATGTGGAGTGCAGCCAATCCCGGCTTCCGACTTCACCAATCACAAGGAAGTTCACCTTCTTTGTAATGCTGTTGGTCGCAAAGCCGCCTCGATCGATTACCTGCGTGCAACACCAGTCTCTGGTGCCGCTATTGAACTTACCTGTAAAACAAAAAGTACGACCACTCGCCGCCACCTGGGGTAATGGATCGCTAAACGGGAGCGTGGTGCTATCACTCGCGTCACCGTTAAAGGGGGCGACATTTCCACCCACAGCCGCTAACAAGAGCTCCATAATCTCTTGCTCCTCGCGCTCATCCATGTACCCGTCCTGAAGCGCAGTTGCAATACGCGGGTATAGAACTTTCGCTGGCCACTGGTTTAGCGCGTTGCGGTTAGCATTCATCCAGCCAAGCAGAAACTCCACTTCGCCCTGGCAAATTGCTCCATCCGCGAGCACGCCCTTAACCAATCCGATCAGTTCGTCAATTTGTCTGGCTTCAACTGCATGAGCACGATACAAGCGATTTAAAGGTTGGCCATGCTGATCAAGCGTGCCGCGTCCAAACGTTTCGGAAAACCATCCCATACCCGCCTCCCGTCACTTACAAAAGAACATCTAATCAATTATTGGTTACTTTTTATACTCAACGCGGCACACATAAATGGTTGATTCTCCAGACCTATCCGCGCGTCTTGGCTGCCCGTTCCGCCTCGTAACCCCGCAGCAGATCATCCATGGCCGCATCTGCCCGTTGTCGCTGCTCCGTAGTAAGAGCCTGTAGACGCTCAACGGTAACTTTCCGAAGCGGCCAATCTAGCGTCAGAGGCCCCTCTATCTGGCGATCAGCATGGCTGGTATCCATCCACCCCAATTGCTTTCCAGTCCCCTGCTCCAGCTTGCGCGCCGCTTGGTTGCCCAAATTTCGTGGACGGCCTGTTTTTCGATCGAGGGCACGGTTGCGGATCTGACTTAAGTATTCCGGCGATAGGTCACACAGACGAGCGAGCGCCTCGGCAGTGCCGGCTTCAGCGATCAACAGTTCTAGATTTTCCAGACGAAGGTCTGCGGCTGATTTCATTGTGTCCACATTACAAAGCAATATGCTCAAGTAGTGAAGGAGCGAAATGCCTTGCTGTAAATAAGCGATTCGCTTAATATAAATAGCATGGACCTGCTTACTTACGTCAATTCTGGGCGCGGCCTTCGGCAGCGGCTAGCGGCTGAACTGCGTGTTCCGCCCATTCTTATTTCGCAATGGGCATTGCGACGTCGGCCTATTCCAATCGAACGATGCACCGCTATCGAGCGCGCTACCGGGTGGCAAGTTACACGTCGCGACCTTCGCCCAAACGACTGGGCCGACATCTGGCCAGAACTCAAGGGAGCGGAGCATGCTTAACCTCAATGAACATGACTGGCTTCGGACTATTCGCCAGAGTCATCCAGTACATCAAGAGCTATCTGCATTTGTTCAATCAGTTCGCGCATTTGGGCGCTCGTTAAAGCGTAGTTGGGCCCTTCATTGGATTCCTCAATCTTTTGCATGGGGCTCGTAATGAAATTGAACTTCATTACCGCAAACCCAAGGCGCGGAACAGGGCCCACCGTCCAGGCGGTTACTGGGAAAACTTGCACCGTCTCGCTCATGGTCAATCCTTTACTCAAAGTCATAGGGGGTCGGTTCCCTGATTCTACGAGTTTTGGATTGACCTCCCCTAACCCCTGGCGCCCCGAACCTGCGGACGATCGTATCCCTATAGGTCCGGGCGACGTGATCTCAATGCATCGTGTGATCCCACGTCGCGTCAGCACACGGGGGCGGCTGATTCTCGCGCTGATAGCAAAGCTCACGAAGCACAGCAGCCACTACAGCATCGGGGGCGCGACCAAGCACCCGGCGCGCAATGTCCCGAGCCTCTACCAGCGCGGCTTCCACCAGCGCTACCGCCGTCTCCCCTTCCCTATCAATTTTGTTCGCTTTCATGGTTGCCATTGTCGCCAGCCCAGGAGAATCCGTCATGCGTAATGTGTCGCAAAGCCTGATAGGCATCTTGCGTGAGGAAATCAGCGAATACAGACGGATCAACCGACTATCGCGAGAGACAGTCGCCCAAGCAATCGTTGAGGCCCATGAGCGCTTGGGGGCGGATGCGATCACAGGTCTACGGTTTGAACCTAAGACTACTGACGCCTTCGAGCGCACCAAGGTCAATGCGGACAGGATATTTCGTTGGCTGGATGACGAAACAAAAGATGGCAACCTGTTGCCGCCCAACTTTTTGCAGTCTCTGCTGGCTGGCCTACCCGATGAGGTCACCCGCCGCGCTCTGGACCGGATCCTGATGCCGTTGGGCTTTGCCGTGCGCGCGCTGGCTCTGCCTGAAAAGCTGATGCCTTTCACTGTCACCATCGCAACGAATCTTATGCGTGAACAGAATGAGGCAGGCATAGCCGTCACTGGCTTGATTGATGGCTATGACCGCAAAGAGCTGGAAGAGGCACATCAACAGGTATCCGAAGCCATCGATGCCGGCATGAAAACCCGCGCCATGATCGAGGCGAAGTTAGCGAGTACAGAGGTGACAAGGTGAAAGGTCGCCCCACCTCCCCTGCTGAAAAGCGCTTCCACGGCCAACTGTGCCGCCAGGTGGGGTGTATTGCCTGCCTACTGGACGGGCACTTCAATGATTACTGCAGCGTTCACCACATTGATGGCCGTACCAAGCCCTGGGCGCATTGGCTGGTGCTGCCACTATGCGCAGGACATCACCAAGACGGTACCGGTCGCCAAGGCCTGCTGGCGGTGCATCCGTGGAAGTTTCGCTTCGAAGAGAAATACGGGCCGCAACCGTTCCTGCTGCACGTGTGCCTGGACATCCTGCAAACCCGCCACAACATCATCGTCCCCGAGGCGCGTGCCGCCGCAAATGGGGAGTGGAGCAAAGCCGCATGAAACTTTATCTATCCGGCCCAATGACGGGCCTGCAGGATCTGAACTTCCCCGCCTTTCACCGCCACGCTGCCCACCTACGCACCGGTGGATATGAAGTCGTGAACCCCGCCGAGCTGGTCAAGGATCCTTCCACACGATGGGAAGAGTGCCTAAGGCTGGATATTGCCCAGCTAGTGCAGTGCGATGCCGTAGCGATGCTGCCAGGCTGGGAGCAATCACGCGGCGCACGCCTTGAACGCTACATCGCCCTGGAGCTGGGCATGGCCGTAGGCGATGTGACGGCATTCCTATTGATGGGCCCACGCGTGCGTACGTCCTATGTGCCACAAACAAACAACCCGGCCACTGCGCGAACAGTGCCGGGTCTTTCAACTGCACAAACTTAACGGAGATGTGCACATGAACGAAGCCATGATAAGCCCATCGGGGGCCGTTACGCAAGGGTTTTCCGCCTCGCCGGTACCGACCATGAGCAGCCGTGAAATAGCTGATCTGGCAGAGGCCCGACACAACGATGTCGTGTCCACCATAGAGAGGCTATTCAACAAAGGACTTTTACGATCAAGTCGTAAAAGCAGGATAGAAGCCACTGGGGGGCGCCCCGTCGAGGTGTATGACCTGATTGAGCGGGACGTGTACATCGTCATAGCCGGATATAGCGATGAGGTGCGCGCCCGCATCATTGATCGCTGGCAGCAGCTGGAGCGTGGTGCCCTGCCCGCCGTTCCCCAATCATTCGCCGATGCGTTACGCCTAGCTGCAGAGCAAGCAGACCAGATTGAGCGCCAGCAACAAGCCTTACAGGCAGCAGCGCCCAAGGTTGAGTTCGTTGACCGTTATGCCTCAGCGAATGGGAGCCAAGGCTTTCGTCAGGTATGCAAGCTCCTGAAGGCCAACGAGGCCCGTTTTCGCCTGTTCTTGCTAGACCAGCGCATTGCCTATCGCCTGGACGGAACGCTCACGCCATTCCAGCAGCACATTGACGCGGGCCGCTTCGAAGTCAAGACAGGCATAGCCCACGCCAATGACCGTGCGTTCGCCCAGATGCGCTTCACACCGAAGGGCGTGAACTGGGTCGCAGGTGAGTGGGGCAAATATCTGGCTGCTCAGCAACAAGAGGGGGCGCTGTCATGAAGCGGCCATCATTTCAGTTCTACCCGTCTGACTGGACCGGCAATAGCAATCTTCGACGCTGCACGCATGCAGAAAAAGGCGTTTGGCTTGAGATTCTGTGCCTGATGCATGATCAAGAACAATACGGCGTACTGCGCTGGACGCTTAAGGAAATGGCGCAGGCCGTAGGTTGCACAGTCAACCTGCTTAAAGGGTTAGTCACCAAAGGGGTGCTGAAAGGTGATGACAAACATCTTTCTGAAGCCTACATATACACACCTCGCAGTGGTCGAAGAGACGGTGAACCCATCACCTTAGTAGACACCCAAGCCGGACCAATTTGGTATTCAAGTCGCATGGTCAAGGATGAATATGTCCGCACCATTCGGGGGGAATCCTCACGCTTTGGTGAGGGTAATGATGCTGCATCAAAGAAGGCACCAAAGGACGCACCAAAGCCTTCACCAAAGCCCCCCTTAGGTGACGGCTCTTCATCTTCTTCTTCATCTTCTTATTCCGTTCCTAACGGAACGGGCGGCTCGCCGCCTGAACAGCCTGTGGATAAATCGCCCGATCAGATGACCAAAGACGAGCTATGGGCAGTCGGGAAAAGCTTGCTCAAAGAAGCGGGAATGCCCGCTACGCAGTGCGGAAGCTTCGTTGGCAAGCTGGTCAAGGATCACACCGCCGACATCGTCGTGCAAGCGGTACGCAGCGCCGTACTCGAACGGCCAGCAGATCCAGCCTCGTTCCTCAAAGCCACGTGCCAACGCCTAGCGGGCACACGAAACCCGGGAGTTAAACATGGAAATTTTGAGCAGCAAGATTATCGCGAAGGGGTTGCCGCAGATGGGACATTCTGATGTGGCTTCCGTAGATGCTGCCGCCCTCATCGGTGCCGAGATCAAAAAGGCGCAATATGCGGCCGCTAAGCAACGGAACGAATCCATCGCCCAGGATGTATTCCGCCGCGCAGCGATTCCGCCCCGCTTTGCAGCTCGAAAGCTAAGCACCTTCAATGCCCATTGCGATTCCGCAGCCGAAGCATTGAACATTGCCCGAAGCTATGCCAGCGATTTTGATGGGGTGTTGGAAACCGGTAGAAGTTTGATTTTTGTGGGTGGGGTGGGCGCTGGCAAAACCCACCTTGCCACAGGCATTGCTCACTCGGTGATGGAGCAAGGGTATTGCGCGCTGTTCTCATCCGTGATTGGAGCCGTTCGAAGCGTGAAGGAAACCTATCGGCGCGATAGCAGTAAATCCGAGAGCGATGCCATCCTGGCTTTGATCAAGCCTGACTTGCTGATTCTGGACGAAGTGGGCGTCCAGTTCGGCAGCGATGCTGAGAAATTGATCTTGTTCGAAATCATCAACGGCCGGTACGAGCATATGCGCCCTACCATCGTCATCAGCAACTTGGCTCTCGCTGGCCTGAAAGAATACCTAGGCGAACGAATCATAGACCGCCTACGCGAAGGAGGTGGCAAACAGGTTGTATTCGACTGGCCAAGCTACCGGTTGCGGAGGCCATCATGACTGTTCAATGCGTCGATTGCAGTCATTTCCATCTTCGGGAAGCCAAAGGTATGGCGTACCAAGGTTTCGGTCATTGCGGGCTGCTTAATTCGGGGGCGACATTCTTGGTGGCACGCTATGACCGCAACTGTGCCGGCTTCGAGCCATCACCACCCATCGTTGCCCAGGATCGCCGCGGCTGGATTGAAAGCCAGCGACAGCAGCTACGCGAACAGGTGATGCGACATGCGTAAGTACCCTGCCACTTCGATGCAACGCCTGCAGGCGCTTGGCCGACTCAAAGCGGGGGCGATGAACAAAACCGAAGCCGCCTACTGCCGCTTGCTCGAGCAGCGCCGGCACATTGGCGAGATCCTGTGGTTTCGCTTCGAGGGCATCAAACTGCGCCTGGCAGACAACACCTTTCTGACCGTGGACTTCTCCATCATGCGCGCTGACAAAGTGATCGAGATGGTGGACGTAAAGGGCAGCAAGGCCATTTTCGCGGATGACGCCCGGGCAAAGATGAAGATCGCCGCCGATCAGTATCCGTTCATTTTCAAAGCCGTCTACCCCAAAGCAAAGCGCGACGGGGGCGGATGGGATGTAGAGGAATTCTAGGTGTGATGGAGAAAGCAATGGACACAGCAGCAACACCCTATGAAGCATACTCAGGCGCGTTCTGGGAAGAAACCACCGGGCAGAATCCGAAGATGGAAGCACCCAACGCGAAAGAAGCGAAGCAAAGATGCAACCGTACGCTAGATATCGAACCCGTTAAATTCATTTGCCGGTGCTGGCGATGCAGAGCAAGCGGTGTTGCAGTTTCGGATATGGGGCCACTAGACCGCGCCTTGGCGCGCAATATCCTGCGTATGAATTCAGACCAGCAGGAACGGTGGCTTACGCATTGGGCCGCCAATCCCAATCACGGTGAGCTAGGCAAAGCCAAGCTACTTGCCTGGATGGCTATAGAGGGAGGCGAGAACCGCCCTGAGCCAGTATATTTTGCGAGGGAAGTCCTATGGTAGAGCGGCCACCGTTTCGTCACGCGGTCGAAGCTTTGACGTATCTTTTCAATCCTGAAAGGACTACTTGTGATCGCCCTCCGGCGGCGCGCCTGGCCGACAAGCGCCGCAGCGAGCCGGGTATTATGTCTGGCCTTGACGGTGCGGCCACGGCGGCAAGCGCTACCGCGATGATCAAAGGTAGGCTCACACCATTGCAAATGGCTATCCTAACGTGCCGCTATGCACCAGTCAGGCTACGTTGCAACTGCAAGTCCGATTGTTGTTCAGGTTGGCGCACCAACCCAGCATGGCGAGAGGCAGTGAGCTATGTTGCCTTTGATGCGATATATCAGGCAACGATGGGAGAAGGAGCTAACCATCGATTCGCATCCGCCGTTCTGCTTCGTGAATATGGAAAGCAGAAAATCGCGCTTACCGACTTGGGTGCTGACCTTGGCATGTCTCTAGGCACTTGTACCAATCAGCGACGAAGGTTATTGGACTGGCTCTTGCGACCGAAGGGGCAGTCTGACAAAAAAAATAAGAATGATTCGTTGGCGCGCTCTGCTTTACCCTTGGGTAAAGAGCCTATTGCTTTCGCAGCCGCCGAGGAAGCGCTGCGGCTGGGTGGGTTTATAGAGTGACTCGAACAACGATTCTTGACCGCGTGAAAAAACACTGTCAAAATGCATAGCAATTACCACGTTGGTAATTGCGCCTACAGAAACCCGCCCATCGAAAGAGAGGCGGGTTTTATGTTCTGACCTTCAGTTCCATCTGCCGTCCGCTTTCGCGTGGGCGATGAAGGCTTCGATGGTTTTAGATGGTACATCCTTACGTAACAATCGCTCAAGTACGGCAAGGCGCCGCGAATCATCCTCCAGGTCAGCATAAGGAACCGGCACAGGAACGTCTTCGTATCCGAGTACGCTGTATTCTTTTTTGTCGTCCTGCGCAGTGATTCGCAATCTATGTTGCTGATCATCGTCAAGTATTTTGTCTATCTCATTATTATCCATATCGTTTTCCTCTACGTGGTGGTGTAGGCTTAATAAGATAACACCTAACTGACAGACGTTCTCACCCTTGGCCTCTAGCAAGAGGCTTTTCACGCCCCGCTTGAATCTCACGGTTCGGCGGGGCGTTCGTTTTGGAGTAACGAATGATTGCTTTCCTCATCGGCTTTGTCACTGGCGCTGGCCTGGCTGAGATCTCTTGCCAGTACGTGGCTGGTTTCAGCCTGGCCCGTGAAGTATGGAATGCGGTCGTTCGCACGGTACGTTGATGGCCCGGTTAAGGATGCTCAAGCCCACGCTGCCAATGGTCAGCACGATCAGCACGGCCAAGGTGGCGCCATCAACACGCATGACCGGTCGCAAGCTGCAAGACAGACGGCTTCGCATATGGTCGGCCAGTCCGTACTGTGCGGGCTGCGGTCGGCTCACCCTCTTTCCCAATGGCTTTGAGCTTGATCACAAGGTAGCGCTCTTTGAGGGTGGGCCTGACACCGACGGAAACTGTCAGATCCTGTGTGTGTACATCGATGACTCAGACCGCAAGGCTGGATGCCACGTGGACAAGACCGCACAGGATTTGGGGTTCAAGAGGTAAGGATGGCCAGGCAGGTGATCGTAATCAAGCTGCGCGTGGCGTGGTGGTTCCGCTGGTACCTGTTTGGTGTTCTGACCATGGCGCAGCTGACAGGCTTGCAGCCAGACCCGCAGCGCGTGGGCCGATGGCTGGCCAGAGCGGTGAGCATCAAGGTGCTGCGCTGACCCCCGGGGGGGGCATGAAAAGTTCAGGGCCGCGCGGGCTTGGAAACCGCACCCCCTCTCACGCGTAGATTTTTTCCCCTTCATGAACTTTGTTAACCGAGGTTGTTAATGGCATTAACCGACAAAAAGCGCCGATTCGTCGCTGCGTTGCAGTCGGGGCTGTCTGGCGCAAAGGCCGCAATACAAGCGGGTTATAGCGAAAACGGCGCAGCACAGGCAGCGGCCCGGCTCAAGAAAGATCCGGACGTGATGGCTGCGCTTGCTCGCAACGTTAAGGTTAACAACGTTAACAACAAGGAGTCAGGGGCAACTGACGCCAGTGCCAACGATACTGACGCTGGCAACGAAGGCCAGAATCTTGGCGCCATTGGGCTATCCGCACTTGGGCTGACGTCTGACCCGAAGAAAGTCTTGGTCGCGATCATGAACGACCAGCTCGAGGATCCTAAGCTGCGCCTGGACGCCGCCAAAGCGCTGATGCCCTTCACGCATCCCAAGGTGGCGGATCAGGGAAAGAAAGATGCAAGAGCAGATGCCGCCAAGAAGGCGGGTGCAGGAAGGTTTGCGCCACCTCCCCCGCCGCTTCGGATGATTCCTGGCGGGAAGTAACCCATGGAATGGACTACTGCTTGTCCAGATTGGGCTGATCGGCTCAAAGCGGGGCAATCCATCATTCCTGCGCCGATCTTTCCGGTGCAGGGTGAGTACGCGCTTGGCATCTTCAAGCAGCTCCGGGTGGTCGACCTGCCAGGCAAGCCGACCTTCGGCGAGTGCTGCGACGAATGGGTGTTCGACTTCGTCAAGGCGATCTTCGGTGCTTATGACGCCGACACCGGAAACCAGTTGATCCGAGAGTTCTTTCTGCTCATCAGCAAAAAGAACACTAAATCGACCATCGCAGCCGGCATCATGGTCACTGCGCTCATCATCTGCTGGCGAGAGGAAGAGGAACACTTGATTCTGGCACCCACTAAGGAGGTAGCCGATAACAGTTTTAAGCCTGCTGCTGGAATGATCCGCGCCGACGATGAGCTCTCGGACATGTTCCACATTCAGGACTACACCCGCACGATCACTCACCGAGTCACACGCGCCTCGCTCAAGGTCGTGGCCGCAGACACTGACACCGTATCGGGCAAGAAGTCCGGTCGCATCCTGGTCGATGAGCTTTGGGTGTTTGGCAAGAAGGCGAATGCGGCTGCGATGTTCCTGGAGGCTACCGGCGGTCAGATATCGCGCAATGAGGGATGGGTCATCTATCTGTCCACGCAAAGCGATGAACCTCCGGCTGGCGTGTTCAAAGAGAAGCTTGACTACTACCGGGACGTGCGCGACGGCAATATTCATGATCCTCGTTCGCTGCCGGTGCTCTATGAGTTTCCAGAGGACATGGTCAAGTCCAAAGCCTACATGGAGCCGGTCAACTTCCATATTACTAACCCCAATATGGGACGCTCGGTCAGTTCGGAATGGCTGGAGGACCAGCTGCGCAAGCATCGAGCCAAAACGGATGGCTCGTTCCAGCAGTTCCTGGCCAAGCATCTGAACATCGAAATCGGCATGAACCTGCGCAGCGACCGCTGGGCCGGCGCCGACCACTGGGAGCCTCAGGGGCAGCGCGGCCTGACGCTGGAAGAACTGCTGGATCGTTCGGAGGTTGTCACTGCCGGGGTTGACGGGGGCGGCCTGGATGACTTGCTGGGTGCGGGCGTCATTGGTCGAGAGAAAGATACGGGCAACTGGCTTCATTGGGGCCGCGCTTGGGCCCACCCTTCAGTGCTTGAGCGCCGCAAAGAAACTGCGCCTCGCTTGCTGGACTTTTCCAATGACGGGGACCTGGTGATGGTAGAGCGCATCGGCGACGACGTGCGCGAGCTGGCCAGCATCCTTAAACAGATCTATGACCGTGGCCTGTTCCCGGAAAAGAACGCGATTGGTCTGGACCAGATTGGCATTAGCTTTGAAGAGGCATTTGCTGACGCAGAGATCCCGGATGAGCTGCTCGTTGGTATCAGCCAAGGGTACAAGCTTGGCGGGACGATCAAGACCGTAGAGCGAAAGATGGCCGAGGGCACCTTTATACACTGCGCGCAGCCACTGATGGCCTGGTGTGTAGGTAATGCCCGGATTGAGCAACGTGCGAACTCAATCCTTATCACCAAGCAAGCAAGTGGCACAGCAAAAATCGATCCAGTGATGGCCATGTTGGACGCATCGCAACTTATGGCATTGAATCCTGAGGCATCCGGTCACTCGGTCTACGAGACGCGCGGAATCCGATTCATTTAGGGCGACTATGGGACTTTTTAATATATTCCGGCATAAGCAGCCGGAGGCCAGTGCTCGCCCTCAGGCATCGGCCCAAGGTCATTCGTTCAGCGGAATGGATGATCCCGCTTTGCTTGAATACATACGTGCGGGGCATAAAAGTGATGAGGCGCTACGAAACATGGCAGCCCTTCGCTGTGTATCGCTGATATGCGAATCCATAGGCATGTTGCCTGCAAACGTTATACGCAGCGGCCCGGAAAAGCAGTTGGCGAAAGAACATCCGTCCTACCGTCTACTCAAACTGCGGCCCAACACATGGCAAACGCCCTATGAGTTCAAGAGCCAGATGCAGCTATCAGCTCTCATGCATGGCGATGCTTACGCTCGAATAGTTTGGTCACGCAACAAGCCCGTCATGTGGGTTCCGTTGCCTTTCGAGAGTGTGAAGGCCAAGTTGCGCGACGACTGGACAATGGTTTACGAGTACACGCGCAAGGACGGCGGATTGATAACGCTTGAGCAGCGCGATGTCTTCCATCTGCGGGATCTGAGCCTGGATGGCGTAGCTGGCCTGTCCCGTATGAGACTGGCGCGAGGGGCTATCAAGCTCGCGCAGGACGCCGAGACAGCCGCAGCCAAGATATTTGAGACCGGCAATATGGCTGGCGGCGCCATTGAGGTGCCCAAAGGACTTTCAGATCAAGCCTATGCCCGTATGCAGAAATCCTTGCGCGAGGATTATTCGGGTGTGGAGAACAGCGGTAAGTGGATGATCCTCGAAGAACAGGCTAAAGCCAATAAGTTCGCCGCCACCGCTAAAGAATCGCAGCACATAGAAAATCGCAACGCTCAGATTGAAGAGGTTGCCAGAGCATTTGGGGTCCCTCGACCGCTACTGATGATGGATGACACCAGCTGGGGTTCGGGCATAGAGCAGTTGGGAATCTTCTTTATTCAATATGGCTTGCAGCATTGGTTCACTGCCTGGGAGCAGGCCATTGCCCGATCCATGTTCTCGGATGCGGAAATGGACCAGCTGTATGTGAAGTTCAACGAAAAGGCCTTGCTGCGAGGCACGCTCAAGGATCAGTCGGATGGGTTTGCCAAGGCGCTAGGCGCTGGTGGCATCGCCCCGTGGATGACTCAAAACGAGGTGCGCGACAACTTGGATATGCCTGCATTCGATGATCCACAGGCCAACCAGTTACGCAACCCCATGACACAGAAAGGAAAAGGCGATGAGTCTGATAAAGCTGCCGGAAATTAACGCCAGCGCGATCAGCCGTGTACGGTTCGATGCGCGCCCGGATGCGCTGGAACGTTGGCAACCGGACATCCGCTCGGCTGCGAGCGAGGATGCGTCTATCTCCATCTACGACACGATTGGCTGGTCATGGGAGGGCGACGGCGTCACTGCCAAGCGCATTTCGGCGGCCCTTCGCGCCATCGGTGACCGCGATGTGACGGTCAACGTCAACTCCCCCGGCGGTGATTTCTTTGAGGGTGTAGCGATCTACAACCTGTTGCGCGCCCATCCGCACAAGGTGACGGTGCAAGTAATGGGACTGGCGGCGTCTGCGGCCTCTGTTATTGCGATGGCCGGCGACGAGATACTTATGGGTGATGGAGCATTTCTCATGATCCATAACGCCTGGGCCATTGCGATTGGCAACCGGCACGATATGGCCGCTGCCTCTGCGCAGCTTGCGCCGTTCGACGCTGCCATGGCAGACGTGTACGCGGCCCGATCAGGCATGACCAGCGAACAGACCGCTGCGCTCATGGACAAAGAGACTTGGATCAACGCCAGTCAGGCGGTAGAGGATGGTTTCGCAACCGGATTGATCGAAGATTCGCAAATCACACATGACACCAATTCACAGGGCCAGAAAAAATACTTGGCTCTGGTTGAAGCCTCCATGGCCAAGGCTGGGCACTCACGCTCGATGCGCCGGAATGTCTTCAAAAACCTATTTTCTGGCAAGCCGGGCGCTGCCGGAAAAGATGCCACGCCGCGCGCTGGTACTGACATCGCAGCTCAGCTGCAACACCTCCTGAATACAATCAAAGGAAACTGATATGACTACCAATATCCAGCGCGGCCTTATCGCGGTACGCGCCGAAGGCGACGTGACGAAAGTGGTTGCGTCCCTGCAAAAGGCATTTGCAGACTTCAAAACTGAGCACCAAAAGCAACTGGACGATGTGAAGGCCGGGCTTCCCGCATCCGATCACACTGAAAAGCTCATCCGCTTTGAAACCGAACTGTCCAACCTGCAGGCCGCCATGGACGACTTCAACGTCAAGCTGGCAGCAGGTCAAATGGGCGGCACCGTCGGCGTTCGCGACAAGGAGTACACCGAATCCTTCCTTGCCCACATGAAAAAGGGCGAGGTCCAGGCGAGCCTGAACAAGGGCGCGGACGACGAAGGTGGGTATCTCGCGCCCGTGGAGTGGGATCGCACCATCACCGATAAGCTGGTGGAAGTCTCGCCCATGCGTCAATTGGCGCGCGTACAACGCGTCTCGAAGGCAGGCTTTTCCAAGCTGTTCAACATGGGCGGAACGACTTCTGGGTGGGTCGGTGAGAAGGCGACGCGCCCAGAAACCAATACACCAGAGTTCGCCTCGCTGAGCTTCACCCATGGCGAGATCTATGCCAATCCGGCTGCGACACAGCAGATGCTGGATGATGCAGAGATCAATTTGGAAACATGGCTGGCTGAGGAAAGCAATATCGAATTCGCCTATCAGGAGGGCAAGGCGTTTGTGTCAGGCGACGGCACCAACAAGCCCACAGGCATCTTGCAGTACGTCACGGGCGGCGCGAAAGCCAGCGCGCATCCCTTTGGCGCCATCAAGCTGGTCAATTCCGGCTCAGATACGGGCATCACTTCGGACGCGATCATCGATCTGGTTTATGACCTGCCATCGGCATTTACCGGCAATGCAAAATTTGCGCTGAATCGAAAATCGCTCGCCGCTATCCGCAAACTCAAGGACGGCCAGGGCAATTATCTGTGGCAACCGTCCTACGTGGCGGGCCAGCCCTCGACACTGTCGGGTTTCCCAGTTGTGGAGGTGCCGGACATGCCGGATGTGGCTGCGGACGCAGTGCCGCTGCTTTTTGGCGACTTCCAGCGCAGTTACCTGATCATTGATCGGGTTGGCGTGCGGGTGCTTCGCGACCCATACACCAACAAGCCATATGTGATGTTCTACACCACCAAGCGTGTTGGCGGCGGGCTGCTCAACCCGCAGCCTATGCGTGGCATGAAGATTACTGACGGACAGGCGTAACCCAACAAGGAGGGCTGCGGCCCTCCTGCCCTTGGAGTAGGAAATGAAATTCGTAAAACCCTTCTATGGTTGCAAGGCGGGCGACGTGTACCCCACCAAGTTCGCCGCCGGCGACGAATGTCCACCTGAGCTTGAGCGTGCGGCCAAATCAACTGATGCTCTGGAAAGTGGACAGTCCAAGCGAAAGGCAAAGGTCGATGGCAATCCTGACGCTTGACCAAGCAATTGCGCATTGTCGGGTTGAATCGGACTACCCGGCCGATCAGTTGCTTCCGTATATGGTAGCGGCTGAAAACTACGTGATTTCCCACCTTAACCGCGTGGTGTTTGAGAGCGAGCAAGCCCTTAACAATGCTCTGGATAGTTTGCCAAGCACATTAGGGGCCGCGTTCGACGCATACCAGACGGCTCTGGGTGTCGCCAGGCAGGTAGAAAATGTTGCGCAAAGGGAGACCATGATCGGCGTTGCGCAGATCAAATATCACGCAGCGCAGAACGCTGCCAGGCGCACACTGGACGGGATCGTGATTAATGGCGCCATCCACGCCGCTATGTTGCTAACTTTGGGTAATCTTTTCGTCAACCGAGAAGCCGATGTTGTTGGAGCGTCCGTTGCTATGCTGCCAACCGGCGTACCAGAATTACTGCGCCCATATCGAATGGTGCAAATGCCATGAGGATTGGCCCACTCAATCGTCGCATAACCATCCAGCGCCAAGACACAGCTGAAGATGAGTACGGCGAGCCTATTCCGGGCGCCTGGGTGGACGTGGCCCCCGTTTGGGCGAACATTGCCCATAAATCCGGGCTGGAGACGGTAAAGTCTGGCGTGGACGTATCCATCGTACAGGCGAGCATCCGGATCCGTTACCGAGAGGACATTACCGCAGGCATGCGCGTTGTACATAAAAGTACCGTGTATGACATTCGCGGGGTGTTGCCCGATGAATCGGGTCGCGAGTTTGTTGATCTGGTTTGCCAGACCGGAGCCAATCAGGGATGAAAACCACTATTCAAATGACTGGTCTGCGCGAGTTGGGGCTGGCGATGAAGGAGTTGGACTCCCGGTTGCAGAAAAAAATGGGTCGCAATGCCGTGGCTGCGGGCGCAAGAGTCATTCAAAAGCAGGCCAAACAAAATGCGCCGCTATTGAAGGAGCCTGCATCCAATCGCAAACGCGGCACGATCAAGAAGCAGATCCGCTCCAAGGCTGAACGAAAGAAGAATGGCATATTCGAGGCCCGCGTGTGGGTCAAAGGCATTGGCAAGAAAAAAGTGCAGGAGTTTAAGACGGCCACGGGCCAGAACAGCTCCCAAAATCCGAATGATCCGTTTTACTGGTGGATGGTCGAGCTCGGTACGGCCAAGACACCGCCGCAACCGTTCATGCGCCCAGCCTTCGGGGCCAAAAAGGTCCAAGCCGCTGAAAAGATTAAATCCAACCTTGCTGACAGGATCGACAAGGAAGCAAAGCAGATCGGACAGACCATAGGGAAGGCAAACAAAAAATGAGTTTTGAATCGGACCTCAGAGCGTGCCTGCTGCCGTTGGTCACCAGCGGGGTGTACTTTGGCGTACTTCCACTGGACAAGGTGCCTACTGCTGAATCACCTTCGCGCGCCGGATGGTCAGCCATTGTGCTGCCCACTGAAATAGTGACGCCCGACAACACCATTTGCGGCGCCTCAGACCTTGAGGACTACCGCGTGCAGATTGACGCCTACGCGCCCTCCTACGGGCAACTGGTTACGCTGCGCACACAAATATTTTCGGCGGTCGAGGCGACGTTTGAGAGCGCAGCGCGGATCAATGATCTCACTGATTACGATCCCGACCTGAAATTACATCGTCGGATCATCGAGTACAGCATTTCTGCTGAATAACCTACCGGCCCGCCACAAGCGGGTTTCTTTTTGGAGCTTTGAAAAATGAGCAAAGGAAAATCCACGCCGTTTCGCGGAAGCCGTCTGTTTGTGCAGCAGGAGGTATCGGAGACTACTGCGGCCATCACAGCCATCACGGCCACCAACCCTGGAACCGTCACTACGAGCGCGGCGGCCGCCAAGGGCGACATCATCACGATTGCGGGCCTACCCGGATTCGATGGCCAATACGTTGTTGCATCTGTCGCTTCGGGTACGCTGACATTGGCCGACGCCGACTGGAGCGATGAACTGGCGCCTGAAGAATTCGACGGAGCCACCGTTGCCAAGCTTGATTTTTTAACGCAGTTTTGCGAATTGACCGGCTTTAATCACTCTGGCTCTACGGTCAGATACGATGATGCGAGCACGATCTGCTCTGGTGACTATGATGACTTTGACGCTGTGTCTATTGATTCAGGCACTTTGCAACTGGACTTCAATTTCGCGCCAGCAGTGCCGATACAGGAAAAACTGCGTGAATATGAACGCACGATGGAGAAGTTCTGGGTCAAGGTGCTTCTACCTCGCAGCCAAGGCACGATGGCCTATTACGGCGGCGTCCAGAACGGCCCTGGAATGTCCGGGTCCGCTACAGAATCCAAGTTCACATCCGGCGTTACCTTAAAACTGTCGGGACCATACTTCCATATCAAAGCGGCATAAGGAGCGGGCATGAATGCCAAGCAAATGAAGGAAGCCTTCGCGAAGAAAAAACTGAAATCGGCCATCGTTGAGATTGATGACGTTGGTAAGGTGATGATTCGCGAACTGGCGCTGCGGGATTTGGATAGTGTGGACTCGGACGATACGACAGACGCCAGGGCAAGAAACGTGGCGCTCACCATCTACACCGAGGACGGCTCCGAACGAGTGTTCGACCCAGATAGCCCTGAGGACATTGAAATCATCAAGAACCTTGGCAATCGTGAAATTAACCGACTGGCAAGTGCGCTCGCGGCAAAAAACTAACGCCCCAGCGCGAGTTCATGATAGAGCTGAGCTTAGCGCTGGGGAAAACCCTTGAAGAACTCCGGGACATGTCGGAAAGCGATTTCCGCCTGTACCAGCAGTACTACGCCAAGCAGCCATTCGGTCAATGGCGTGCCGACTACAACGCAGCCAGGATCGCCCAGTCCATGGCGGGCGGCAAGTTGCAGGACCTGATGCCGTTTTGGTTTGACGACGAAGAGGCAGCGAACGAAGAGGCTTTTGACGAATTGATTGCTGGCGCTATTTCGATCTAGCAGCCCTATAATTCCAGTAATAATCTGAAATAAAGGGAGTGGCATGTACACCGTTATGGCTCTTATCGGCAGCTTCTTTTCCCTGTGGGCACTGCTGGCCTGGTTGGCGTGTGGGCTCTTTGCTGGGCATTTGGCAGGCGAGAAGAACAGATGCGGATTTTGTTGGTTCTGCTGGGGAATTCTTTTCGGTCCTTTGGCCCTGATCACTGCGGTTGGCCTTCCCGATAATAGGACCATGGCGGCGCCTGCTACAAGGACGCAGAGTGCGCTCAATGCAGCATATCAGCCTCTTCCTGTCGAATTGTTGGATCCAGACACTTCGGCGTCAGAGGAAGTCGGACGCAACGTTTCGAAGATGTCGAAAGACCCGCTTTACTGGATCCTCGTACTTGCCGGGATTGCAGCTTTAGCTTTTATTTATTTGAAGCATCTACGCTGAACGAATGAGCCCGCTCCACGCGGAAATGTGTTCATGGCCACCTTCGGGGTGGCTTTTTTATTGGTGACGATTATGGCTAGTGGTTCACTTGGACGCTTGAATGTCATCCTCGGATTGAACGCCGCCGAATTCACACGCGGGATGGGGCGTGCGGAGTATCAGGCGAGAAAATCGCTCGATCAAATAGCCTCGTCGGCGCGCACAGTGCAGAACACGTTGAGGACGGTTTTCGCTGGCTATTCGGTCAAGATGGTGTATGACAAGTTTCTAACAGAAACCATCAACGCGCAAAACGAACAGGCCCAGTTAACGGCAGTGCTCAAATCTACCGGGCAGGCGGCAGGCTATACGCGTGACGAGTTGAACAAGATGGCCGCTGACATGTCAGGGATATTCAGCGAAGGAGAGATTAATAAGGCGCAGACAACCTTGCTCGCGTTCACCGGCATAGTTGGCGACCAGTTTACGCAAGCGCTTCAGGCAGCCATTGATATGTCGGCGCGAACTGGCATGTCGGTTGTTCAGGCTGCTGAGACGATTGGGCGCGCACTGGATGTTCCATCTAAAGGTTTGTCCTCTCTATCGAAGCAAGGCTTTCGTTTCACTGAGGAACAGAAAAAGCTGGCTGAACGTCTGGAAGCCACCGGGCGCACCGCAGAAGCCCAGGGAATCATACTTAATGAGCTGACATCGTCCTACGGCGGTGCAGCCCAAGCGGCCCGCGACACTCTTGGCGGCGCGCTGACTGCGTTGCGGAACCAAATCGACTCATTAATGACGGGCGACGATGGTAGCGTCAACGGGTTGACCGGAGCGGTGAATGATCTCACCGACTCCCTCGGATCGGAGGACACGAAACAAACCTTCAAAGACTTTACAGGTTGGTTAGCGGAAACTGCAAAATATGTGCTGAACCTCACCAACCAATTCGCCGAAGGGATCAGGTACTCCGATGGATTCTTTGATGCGCTTGTTAAGTATGGGCTGACAGATCCATTTAAGTCGCCGTTAGAGCAACTGGAACGCATCAACAAAGAGCTGGACACACTAAATAAAGACACCAAGGGTCTTGTTTCCTCGATAAAGGATGGCTCGGTCTCCATATTTGACGTGGATCCGACTTCGCTGGGCGGCGAGGGCCGGGCAAGCAGAATGCGCGCTCTTTTGCAAGAGCAACAGTACTGGCAGCGGCAATTGGAACGTGGCGAGCGTGATTTGTTCCAATCGTATAAAGGGTTTGGTGAAACTGGAGGCGATCCATTCTCAGGCGTCCTTCCCCCTGTATCGGTTCGCCCAAGCAGCACGGGTGGCAAGAAGGGGAAAGCGGTGAAGACCAAAGTCGACCCCGATCCACTGGGCACCTTCATCAAGGAGCAGCAAGAGGCCACGCAGGCGTATTTCTCGTTCCTTGATGATATTTCAGGCGAGACTGAAAAGCGCCGCGTTGAGCAGCAAAAACGGTTCTTGGATGACGCATTGGGTCTTGGCAGGATCAGTGCCGATGAATACGCGAAGTACATGGATGAAATCGCCACGAAAGGCAAAGAGACCATGGACAACATCGACCAGTTCACCGTCCAGGCGGCGCGCAACATCGAGTCGGCTTTGGGCGATGGTTTGTACCAGGTGCTAACTGGCAAGTTCGACAATATCGCAGCTGACTTTGCCGATATGCTGGCGCACATGGCTGCGCAGGCCGTTGCCGCCAATATTGCCGGATCACTCTTTGGCGACTACGGGAGCTCTGGAAAAATCGGCGGTTTCATAGGCTCGTTGTTAGGCTTTGCCTCTGGCGGCTACACCGGTCCAGGCGGTAGGACCGAGCCTGCGGGAATCGTTCATAAGGGCGAATATGTCCTGAATCAGGATGCCACCCGCCGTGTTGGTGTCGGCGTATTGGACCGAATCAACAAAGGGTATGCGAGCGGTGGGTTGGTAGGCGGTTCATCCTCGAGCTCGCCGACGAGCGGCGATGTGAATGTGACGGTGAACGTAACCGAGAACGAAGCCTCAACCCAAGGGGACCCCAGCCAATTCGGGCGCACATTGGCAAATGCGGTGCGCAATACCGTGCAAGAAGAGCTTGTTCGCGCCAAGATGCAAGGCGGGCAACTTTGGCAAGGGGGCTATTAATGGCCCGCATCTTTACATGGTGTCCACTTGTTGATCCGCAAGGTCAAATAAAATTCCGGTCCCTTGATGCCCAGTTTGGCGATGGATTCAAGCAGTCTGTGGGCGACGGCATCAACACCCGCGTCCAAGCATGGCCACTATCGTTCAAGGGTAAAGCCTCGTATATCGCGCCAATCAAGCAGTTCTTAGACGACCACGAGGGCTTCATCCCTTTTCAGTGGACGCCACCACTTGGGACGCCAATGTTATTCGAGGTCAAGGAATACAACCTGACCAAACACAGAGCTGGCCGATACACTTTGACCGCCATGTTCCAGCAGGTATCTGCGCCATGATTGAATCCGACATTCAAAGTCTGACACCAGGCAATCTGGTTACTCTTTTTGAGATTGACTGCACCGGTATTGGCGGTCTGATCGAGCGCTATCACAACCATACTGATGGCGTCATCACCTGGCAAGGCAATGAGTATTACCCATGGGCCATTGAAGCGCGCGACTTCGAACGGACCGGCAACGGGCAGCAGCCTCTACCGGAAATCACGGTCGGCAACATCGGCCAGGATGCCGAAGGTAAGCCAATCGCGGGTGTGGTAACCGCCTTGTGTTTGGCGCTGGACGATCTGGTCGGTGCCAAGGTCACGCGCCGGCGCACGTTCAAGAAGTATCTGGATGCAGTCAACTTCGCACAAGGCAATCCTTCAGCTGACCCCAATGAGCACTTGCCTGACGAAAAGTGGATCATCAGTCAGAAAAAGGCCGAAACGCCTGAAGCCGTGACCTTTGTCCTTACGTCGCCCCTGCAGTTTGATGGCCGACAGCTTCCTAGCCGGGATGTCATTGCCGGATTCTGCGGCTGGCTGACCATTGACGGGCCGGAAGGAGGTTATCGCGGCGCTTACTGCGGATACACCGGTACAGCCAGGTTCGACAAAGACGGCAACCCAGTATCTGACCCATCTCAAGACAAATGTGGCGGAAGGGTCAGCGATTGCAAAAAACGATTCGGGCAGAACAAACCTCTGGCATACGGTGGTTTCGCCTCAGCAGACAGGATCCGGTGATGCGCACACATATTAGACGCGCCATAGAAACCCACGCCTTGGCCGACTATCCACGCGAATGTTGCGGCCTGATAACGGCTCAAGGGGATAAACAAGTTTATGTGCCATGCCGCAATATAGCTACTGATGACCAGGATTTTGCGCTGGCGGCGGATGACTATGCCAAGGCAGAAGACCGTGGGCAGGTCCTTAGCATCATTCATTCACATATCGATCGCGATCCCCTGCCCACGGACGCTGATCTAGTGTCGTGTGAGGCTACCGGCCTACCATGGCACGTGGTGGCGGTTGGGCAGGATGCTGGCGAACCAGCGCCACGCATACTTGGATGGCACTCCTTTGAACCATCGGGCTACCAGGCGCCATTAGTGGGACGGCCATTTCACCACGGCACGCTGGATTGCTATGGTTTGATTCGCGACTTTTACAAAATTGAACTGGGCATCGAAATTCAGAATTTCGAGCGTCCCGACGCCTGGTGGGAGGATCCGTCCGGCGGAGAGCTGTACCTGGACAATTTCGAGCGTGCCGGCTTTGCGCGTGTTGACGATGCCCCCCGCTACGGCGACGTGATCCTGATGCAGTATCGCAGTGACCGAACCAACCATGGCGGCGTATTCCTGGGCGATGCTGCGCTGAAGTCGCAGCCCGACCTGCATCCCGTACCGTGCGCCCTGCTACATCATGCGATGCCGCGGCTTTCTGAACGCGTACTGTATGCAGGGTTCTGGCAGGACATCACCAGAATGATAGTGAGGTATAAAAAGTGACCGCTATTGCCATCAATCAACCCGCTTCGGCGGGTTTTTTTGAGCCCGAAAAACTGCGCACGATCAGGCTCTACGGAAAGCTCGGTGCCCGCTTTGGTAGGGTCCATAGGTTTGTGTGCCGCAATACCGCCGAGGCGGTACATGCTTTATGCCAGATGGTCCCTGGCTTCGAAAAATTTCTTTACGAAAGCAAAGACCATGGCCTGGGCTACGCCTGCTTTATCGGCCGCCAAAATATAAGCGAGGAAGGCCTGCAGTACCCCGTAGGTGGCGACGATATTCGCATAGCTCCCATGATTCTGGGGTCCGGTCGCGGCGGGTTCTTTCAAATCATTCTGGGTGCTGCCCTGATCGTTGCCGCACCCTATGCGGCGGCGGCGGCCTGGGGCGCTGGATACGCGGGACTGACAGCAGCCATTGCGACCTATGCGCCGATGCTGGGTTGGGCCATGGTGCTAGGCGGTGTGTCCCAGCTACTCACAAAGCAGCCTCAAGGGCTCACTAGCGTGGAGTCGCCAGATAACGGCGCCTCCTACAACTTTAATGGCCCCGTAAACGTGCCTGCCCAGGGAAATCCCGTACCTGTGCTGTACGGCGAAGCCATCGTTGGCTCGGTCACTATCTCTGGCGACATGTACTCCGAGGATATTCAGTAATGTCTGTGGTAATTGAGGACCGTGCGGGCGGACTTTGCATTCGAGGGTCGGGTGGTGGCGGCAAGAGCGGTGGTGGTAGTGCGCGCACGCCCGTTGAGCAGCCTGACAGCTTGCATAACACCTCGTACGCTGCGCTGCTCGACCTCATATGCAACGGGGAAGCTGAGGGGCCCGTCCATAAGTCGGCGCCGCTGCGCGATATCTATCTGGACGGCACGCCGATTCAGAATGCCGACGGTACCTTGAATTTTCGCAATGTCCAGGTGGACATACGCTTTGGCACGCAAGATCAGGCCCATATTCCAGGATTTCCGGCTTCGGCTAGCGTGACTTCGGTCGGCGTGCAGGTCAAGACCGCCCAGCCGTGGACGCAGCTACTAACCAATCCAGACTTATCGGCCGTGCGCGTGTCCCTGCATTGGCCGCAGTTGCTCGAAATGATCGACAGCGGTGACAAGGTGGGCGACCGAATCGGCCACCGTGTCCAGTACGCCATCGACCTCGCAGTTGGAAGCGGGTCATTCCAGCAGGTGCTGCAAGCTGCTGCAGACGGCAAGACGGTTAATGGATACACGCGCACTCATCGTATTGAGCTGCCATCCACTGGCGAGGGGTGGACTGTGCGCGTTCGCCGCATCACGCCCGAGTCCGAGGACAGCAGCATTCAAGACACGATGGTCGTGCAGTCCTATGCCGAAGTCATCGATGGCAAGTTCCGTCACCCTATGTCGGCCCTGGTGGGGATCAAGATCGATGCTGAGCAGTTTCGGTCCATCCCTACCCGGGCGTACCACTGGCGCGGCCAGGTTATCCGGGTGCCTAGCAACTACAACCCCATTACACGGACGTATTCAGGGGTGTGGGATGGCACGTTCAAGCGCGCCTGGAGCAACAACCCGGCCTGGACCTACTACGACATTCTGATAAATAAGCTCTACGGGCTGGGCGATCGCGTCGATGCCTCGATGATCGACCGCTACGCCCTATACCAGATCGGTGCGTATTGCGACCAGTTGGTGTCCGATGGCCAAGGCGGGCAAGAGCCGCGATTTGTCTGCAACACTTATATTCAGTCCAAAGCCGATGCGCTAAGGGTGCTTAATGATCTGACCAGCGTATTTCGTGGGATGGCCTACTGGGCCAATGGTCAGGTGGTGGCCGTGGCAGATATGCCAAGCGACCCTGTGTACACCTACTCGAACGCCAAGGTCATCGGTGGGCGTTTCGAATATACAGGCGCCGACCTATCCACGCGGCGCACGGTGGCGCTTGTATCCTGGAATGATCCGTCCGACTTCTACCGCGCCAAGGTCGAGGTCGTAAACGACGACGATGGCATCCGTCGTTACGGGATCCGCAAGACCGAGATCAAGGCGTTTGCCTGCCCATCGCGCGGCCAGGCCCAGCGCGCTGGGCTATATGCCTTGTATACATCCCGCATGGAAACCGGCGGCGTCACGTTCTCGGTCGGGCTCGAAGGCGTCGTTCCACAGCCCGGCAGCGTCATTCGAGTTGCCGACAAAAATCGTTCAGGCCGGCGCATGGGCGGACTGGTTAAATCCGCGACGACCAGCGTTGTCATGCTCGATCATCCAACTGTTGTATCGACTGGCGACAAACTATCCGTTGTTCTGCCAGATGGCACGATGCAGTCGCGCAACATCACGGGCGTGGACGCATCAGATCCTGATCGTGACGGGTACGACATACTGACCATCAGTCCTGCCCTGCCGAGTGCGCCAGTCACGGGCGCGAACTGGTCGATTGATTCGACCGAGCTGGTTGCTCAATACTTTCGTGTGGTCTCGGTTAAGGAAGGCGACGGCATCGAATACGGCATTTCGGCGGTTGCCCACCACCCGGACAAACACGCGGCTATCGATACAGGAGCAAGGCTCGACCCATTGCCAATTAGCGTCGTGCCCCCGCGCGTACAGGTGGCACCGACGAATGTACAGATTACCTCGCACCATACGTTTCACCAGGGCACCACACGTCACCTGATAGAAATATCTTGGGACAAGGCCGAGCATGCTGTGGCGTATGACGTGCAGTGGCGCCGCGACAACGGCGACTGGGTGGTATTACCGCGCACGGGCACTCGCTTGGCCGAGGTGCTCGATGTATATGCAGGCGGCTACATCGCTCGCGTGCGGGCGGTGAACTCGCTCGATGTGCCCTCGCTGTGGACGTATAGCGAGCTCACAGAGGTCGACGGCATCATCGGTGCGCCGCCTGTTGTCACGACTTTGACTGCGACGGGGATAGTCTTTGGGATAGACCTGCGCTGGTCCTTTCCCAGCGGTCCTAGCATCATCGAAAAGACGGAGCTGCGCTACAGTCAAACCTCAAACTTCAATGACGCTATAGATCTAGGCGCCTTCAGCTATCCGTCCAATAGGCACACGTTGCTGAACCTGGCCGCCGGCGCCCGACTTTATTTCTGGGCGCGCCTGGTAGACAAGAACGGTACTGCTGGGGCGTGGTTTCCCGCGGGCGCGGGGGTGATGGGTGAATCAAAAACCAGCGCTTCGGACTACCTCGACTACTTTGACGGCCTGATCGGCAAAGACCAGCTCGCGCAAGGGCTAATCCAAGAAATCGGCGAAGATCTTGAAGGCCCAATGGCCGAGCATATCTTCGATGAGATGTACGGCCCCACAGCGGGCGAGGATGATGAGTACGCGGGCGACGTGACCGAATATGCCGGCACGCGCACGGTCATATCCAATATCGTCGAGGCTGATACAGCACTTAGCCAGCGGATCGACTATCAGGCCGCCCGGGTCGATGACAACATCGCCGCGATCAAGGAAGAATCGATTACGCGCGCGAGCCAGGATGAGGCGTTAGCTCAGCAGCAATCGACACTCGCCGCACAGTTGGGCGACACGCAAACCGCTGTGCAAGAGACGTCAACTGCGTTGGTGCAGCTCGATGGCAAACTGGAAGCCACTTACACCCTGCGTGCTGAA
The DNA here is from genome assembly GCF_004153455.1 of Allopusillimonas ginsengisoli. GTDB lineage: Bacteria > Pseudomonadota > Gammaproteobacteria > Burkholderiales > Burkholderiaceae_B > Allopusillimonas > Allopusillimonas ginsengisoli. The sequence goes on from NZ_SDQE01000001.1 coordinate 498,406, forward strand.
GCAACCGTCGACGGCCAGGTGTATGCCGCCGGCATGGGGCTCGGGGTCTATGCTGAGCCCGGACAGCCCGTGCAATCGTCGTTCTATGTGTTGGCCGACCGCTTTGCCATTCTGAACCTCATCAACGGCATTGCCACGACTCCTTTCGTTATTCAGGGCGGACAGGCGTTCATCAATCAGGCGCTTATCGGGACGGCGTGGATCCAAACGGGCCATATTGACAACGCCGCCATCACCACCGCCAAGATCGGGGATCTTGCAGTGACAAATGGCAAGATCGCGAATTTGGCTGTGGACAACGCGAAAATCCAGAACGCCGCAATTACAACCGCCAAAATTGGCGACTTGCAGGTCAACACCTTGAAAATAGGAAACAACGCCGTGACCGTTCACGGCTCTGCATCGGCAGGTCCACGTGCTGGAACTGGCCCTGCGCGAGAGACATCTGTCACGATGAATTTGCCGGCTGCAGCAGATATTACGATCATGGCCACCATGGATACGGCGCCTTACAACTCCTATATGCAAGTGCGGCGAAACGGCAGCATCTTGAAAACTCTTTACCCAAGCAATGATAACTGGTCCATTTATATAGGGCTGACTGCCATAGTGCGAACCACCGTGTCAGCTGGCTCAAACACCTTCAGCATTTGGCAACCTGAAATCACCCTACTCGGCAGCGGCCTTCCCGGTGTAAGCATTGTCGTTTTAGCTGCGATGAAATAACCATGCAAGTTACCCTATTTGATGCTGATGGCAGATTCCTGCAAACACTGGATGGTCCGCTTGAGCTGGTGATCCTGCCAACGGTTGAAACCGTCGGTGCGCGATGGGCCGAGGGGGAGTTCGGCCCTGACTACTACTGGGTCGCCGGCCAGGCGCTGCCTCGCCCGCCAATGTTGGGTGCACGATTGCAAGACAACCAACTCGTCGGCCTGCCATTTAACACCACGATCACCATTAACAACACGGCCTACGAATGCGATGACGATCACGCCGAGCTCGAGTTCGAACACCCCGGCCACTACCGAATTGTCGTAACCAAATGGCCCTATCTCGACGCGGAGTTCATCTATGAAAATCCGACACAGTGAGGCGCACGGGCCAAGGCGCGCGGCTGAATACCAAAAGTTTGGCGATCAGCTCGACGCGATCTTCAAGCTGGCCGAGCACCTCAGAAGCCAAGGCATGCAGATGCCGCCCGACGTTAACGCATGGATAGACCACTGTCGGTCCGTGAAGAACAAGTACAAACCCAGCCGCCCTTGAGGCGGATTTTTAATGGATTGAGCAATGGCAATTCAAACGATCGATACCGATACGCCCCAACCAAATGGCAAACAGGGCGAGCCACTTCGCGCGGCGTTCAAGAAGGTTAACGATAATTTCGATGCGGTAGCCACAAAGGCCGATCTCGCCGATCCAAGCAAGGGGGCGGCGATGGTGGCGTATGACCCGGATGTGGAATATATGGAAGGCACGATAGGCAAGGCTATCGAAACTGCGGGAAATGCCGACGCGAAGATCAGTACCCACGATCATGATCCAGCAGCGCACCCTGAACTATCCAGCTTCATCAGCGGGGAGGCAGATCGCGCTGGCGTCGCCGCCACCCAGGCCGAAGCGGCAAGGGATGCTGCAACTGTGGGCGCTGATCTGTACCCCGACGAAGCGACTGGCCGTGCTGCGGTTGCCGATGGCGAATATTTCAAGACCGTGTCAGCCGATCCAAATGTCGCAGCCGAGCTTTATAAGCGGATCGACGAGAACACCAGTGAGTCGGTGGTGCAGTATCCGAGTGCCGAGCCTGTGGTGCAGCTCAAGGCGCTGCAAGGCGTGACATGGCTGGACCAGGCCGCGCTGGCCGCACCCTTTAGCGATTGGCAGCTGCAAAGCCGCATCGAAGTGGCAAAAGCGATCAAAGCTGTTTCCGTCGAGGACGCTGCACCGGGGGAAAAGTATTGCATCGGCGTATTCTCCAATCAGCATGAAACCACCGGGTATCGAATTTGGATCTACGCACTATCGACCGGCTTGCGGGTTGCTCAGCAAGATGTGTTTGAGGTGTCCGCAACCGGTGTCACCAAGCGCGAACTTGGCGCATCGCCAAAGATCACCCTGTGGATTGATTATCGGGAAATAAGCACCATTGGCACAGTCGTCAACGGTGGCGTAACGCCGCTCGTTATAGCCCCCTTCACCTCATTCGGCGTACTGGATGCTGAAAAGGCGGGAAAAGACCAGATCCAGCGGCTGGACTCATCCGTTAATCGTATCGAAACCGGGGTTGGAGGGCTGTTAACAAATAAGGCAATTAACGGGGCGCTTGATCCGGCGGGCGCCGAAGTGCTTTGGCGGCAGACCGCAACCGTCACGGTGGTGCCCTCGCTATTACCGGCGCCTATCGTACTTGCATCGAAAGGCATCAAGCAGGTTGCGGGGATTGGCTCCACAGCTCCCTATCCAAGCCTCTATAAGCGCGAACCGCTGACCCCGCAGCAAGGGAACAAGTATTTTGTCACTAGTGCATATGTTATATCTGGTGACGGGGTTACGTATCCCACCTTCAGCATTTCTCTATATACCAACGGCAATACTGGTGTCACAGCATCCGTGACTAATAGAACCAATGGTTTTATACAGATTGATGCAACCACTCGCCTTTATTGGCAGGCGGGTCATTTCCCTGACCGAGATGATTTAGGATTTTTTCTGCTTGGAGGCGCACGTTCCAGCATCGAACAGGGTCAGATAGGCGGCTATACGCTGGCCTTCTCGGAGACGCCCATTGGTCTGGATGATGTATTGAAAGACAATTGGTCAGGGAGAAACGCACCCTCTCTCGCAGACATTGGCCCACTAGAAGTGCGGGTGAGCGCGTTGGAGGGCGGGACGGGGCCAGTGGGTGGTGAAGCTGGGCAAACATTGCCACGAGCCATTCGTGTCGCCCTGGCAGGTTCCTCTATTACATGGGGCAGCGGCTACCTTGGGCAAGGCTCCTACGTCTTTGGCGTCGAGGACTTTTTGCGCAACCAGATGGCTCAGACGGTGCATGCTGCAGACATGACGTTATCAGGGTCTTTCGCGCCACACTTGAACAGCAGCCACTATAAGGGCAGCGCTATACGTCTGAGTGGTGTGGGCTCTCAGGCTCAATTCGATTTGACAGGGGATGAGTGTTCACTGGTGCTGCCGCGGGAGCGGGGCAATGCCGATGCCTGCGTGGCAGAACTGTATGTCGATGATGTTTTATTCGATACGTTCGATGTTTTCAACGGACTTCCCTACCAAGAGGGCATTGTTAAATCCTTTACTGGTGACGGCTCGCAGCTTAAATTCGACCTTGGCCAGTGCTGGACGTTCGATCATGTCGTGACTGTTGGCGGTGTTACCAAAACCGGAAGCGTCAATACGGGAGGATCAGGCGCTGGTATCCCCTCAGGCTCTGATTACTCGATTATCCGTCAAATGGTTATGGTTGGCGACGTGCCACAGGTGCATCATGTGCTGTGGTTTGCCGCTGCCCCCGTAGGCGAGGTTGTGGCCACATTCAGTGCTGGCGAATCAATCCAGTACATGCGCAGTTTCCTCGGAAATGCTGGCAAAGGTCTGGATACATCGCTTGAAAATCCGTACGGCGATGGCCGTGTGGCGTATGACCCTGCTAACCCCTCATCGCTATCTAGCGGCCTAGGCTTTCGGCAAAGTGATGATCGTGCGGTTAAGTCGTGGCGATTCTCGAGCTCTAAGAAGCGGACATTTCGGATCAAGATCATGGGGCTTTCGGTCCACGCTACTGGCGCGACTCCCCGCTTATGGATCAATTTTGCCACCAACCGGATGCATCACATTCAGAATGCGGGCATTGGCGGGTGGGAGGCGAAAGAACTGCTCCAATCGACTGATCTGAATAGCATCAAGTACGTGAACAAATTCCGGCCCGACATAGCGCTGTTGGAATTTTGCACCAATGATGACAATGCGGGTGTGCATCTACCTAAGGCGTGGGTGACAAAAACAGGCCAGACAGACGCATGGGTGCGCGCAGTGGAATCGGCCAAGTACCTGAAAAAGGTCACCTACGTTTCTGCGGACAACTACACAGTGGAGGATGAGCGACTACCGGTTGCGGCCATCACAGAACACTCTGCCACGCTGGATATGACGGGCGGCACGTTCAATATTGAGGCGGGTGACGTCATCATCTTTGGTGACTTTCGGCTTGATAATCGGCGCCAGGCCGTGCGCATCGTCACGGACTGGGACGCTGATACAGGCGTGGTGTCGTGGGGCAAGGCTCTACAGGAAAGCGATCTTATCTATATCGAGTCGCTGCAAGATCTCGTTGGCTCGACAGTGCGGGTGCGTAATGCGCCCACTTTCTTGGGCCACATGCGCGACCTGACCGCCAGTTTGCGGGCGGAAAATCCTGATGTGCAGGTGATCTACGGCACAGGCGGTATACCCAATGACTATGTACGCCGCTTGGTCGGCTATCGGGAAATGGTCAATGCCCTGACCAGGGATCAAAAGGCCGGGTTTGCCGATTTCTACGGACAAACCTTGGAGTGGGCCTACAGCCAGCCAACAAACGCCACGCTATACCTGGACGCTACCAAATCGCAAACATCCACCGGTGATGCCAGCTATCCACTGTACCTATCCAGTGGCCAAAAGCCGAACCCAATCGGTGGGGGGACACCATACTGGCGGCTCATGATTACCAGTGTCAAGGTCGATGGCATAGAGAGGCTGAACCGTGGTTGCCACATCGAGGGCGGGCGAACCACCGGGTGGAGCGACGACACAGCGCAGATGTCAATTGCGAACGCGCAGGCGTGGGGCCGGGACTACACCTTGGTGTTCGATAGTGATGCACCAGCGGCGGGCGCGCAAATCGTAGTGTCGTACAACACCAGCAAGTGGGCAAACGACGACTGTCACCCAAGCCCCGAAGTTGGGCGACTGGTATTTCCGTTTGCCATTTTTGCGCCACTGGAAGCAGCGCTTCAACGCAGCGTCGAGCGTCTCGGCCAATCCTTTTAACGCAAGTGGGCAAACGACGACTGTCACCCAAGCCCCGAAGTTGGGCGACTGGTATTTCCGTTTGCCATTTTTGCGCCACTGGAAGCAGCGCTTCAACGCAGCGTCGAGCGTCTCGGCCAATCCTTTTAACGAGTGTGCCTGCCTCGAGCGGGCTTCTTTCCGCCCCAATCAATGCAGGCCGCAATGACCTCAACCACCCCGCTGCGTGCGGTTTTTTTCGTCCCTAAAAGGAGCCCCAATGGAACCAACATCGAGCGCTGTCTCGGCCGGCGCGGCCATGAGCGCAGTCGCATTCACATCCTTGCTGCCAGGGGTGAATGGTGATGCGCTGGTCGGCGCATTTGCCGGGGCAGTGGTTTTCGCCCTGCACGCCAAAGATATATCCATCGCAAAGCGCCTGGCCTATATGGTCGTGTCCTTTGTTGTGGGGTATCTGGCAGCGCCTGAGGTCATGCGCTACACCGGCCTGCAAAGTGACACTGTCGCTGCATTTAGTGCTTCGGCGCTTATCGTCACGGCTGCGCTTGCCGGTATCGACAAGATCAAGGCCTTTGACATCACCAGTCTTTGGAAAAGGGGGTAACAACCATGCTTATTGCCCTGATTGTCATCATCGCCAATGTGCTAACTGCCGCGCGCCTGATCTGCTACCAACGTCATGGCGCCCGGTACCGACCTGTCATGTCCACACTGGCCTATCTATTGATTGTCTGCTCTGGCGGCCAGGTCATCGATGTGCTGGTCAACCATAGTCCGGTCACTGTCTGGCAAGCCGGGTTTTCTGCTGTCGTGGCGCTGCTCGTGCTGCGCGCACGCGGCAATGTTGCATGTGTTGTGAGGGTCGTATCGTGATCATTGAGCTACTTAAACGAATATTCGCCGCGCCGGTTGCGGCGCAAACACTACCCGTCAGCCCGCCCGCGCCTGGGACCACGGTCACCTTCACCACCGCCTTTGAGCGATTGATCGGCCATGAAGGCGGCTACTCGAACCATTCTGATGATCCAGGCGGCGAAACCATGTGGGGCATCACTAAGCGAGTCGCACAGGAAAACGGCTACACCGGATCGATGCGCGAGCTCACCCGCGAGCAGGCTAAGGCTATCTACAAAACCCAGTACTGGGATCGCGCCCGGTGCGATGAGTATGACGGTGCCATTGCCTTTCAGGTATTCGATGCAGCGGTGAACCACGGCATAGGCAACGCGATTCGGTTTCTACAGCGCGCGGCAGGTGTGGCCGACGATGGCGCCATGGGGCCCGTGACGATGGAGGCAATCAAATCCATGTCCGTCACCGACGTGTTGGCCCGGTTCAATGCCGCGCGCCTCACCTTCTACACCAACCTGTCGACCTGGCCATCCTTTGGCAAGGGCTGGGCGCGGCGCATTGCAGGGAATCTCAATTATGTGGCTGACGATTCTTAAAGGGATCTGGGAAAAACTTGGCGGCTACCTGGTGCTGGCCGGTGCACTGCTGGCCGGCCTGTTCGCGGTTCGCCAGTCCGGCAAATCAGCCGGGAAGCAAGAAGCGCAGCAAAAAATAGACAAAGCGGCCACTAAGGCCAGGGAGAAAGCCCGTGAAGTGGATAATCAGATCGATGCGCTGGGCGATGATGCTATCCGTAATCGTGCTCAGCGCTGGGTGCGAAACAACAAAAAAAGTACCAGTTGAGTTCTGCGATGTCGCGCGCTCAATATGGTTCGAAAGCGCCGCCGAAGTGGATGCGACACCTACGCGCGTGATCCGCCAGATAGTGCGCAACAACGAGATGGTGCTGCAGTTGTGTCGTGAGCCTAGATGAGCCTACGGCGCTCCATCCGCCCCGCTTTGTTGATGCCGGGCTGTCATGTCTTTCTGTATGGAAGTGACGGTAGTTGTCAGTCGCGCAGCGAGCGCCACAAGTTTCCCGTGATGTCCAGGGTCGGCCCTTGCCAACTGCCCCCGCAGACTAGATTGTTGAAGTCGCTTTGACCAAGGAAAAGTTTTGGTGAATTTATTCAACTCGTATTCAAGGCCTTCAGCTACACAGGCAATTGTGTCTGGGCTTTCCAGCTTGGTAAATAGCTTAGAGACCTGGATATTCCAATCCACGAGACGATCAACAAGGGCGTTAGCTTGTTGAATATCGTGATCGTTGCGCGGAAGGTCAGAAGAAGAAATTGCAATGCCGATTGCATCGAGCTTGCTTAAATGGTCATCTACGCGCCCAAATACGCCTTTGCGTCTTTCTATATTAATGCGGTCGCAATAGGGCGTTCTAGTGCGAAATAAGACCTCAAGGTTGGCGGACTCTGCCAGAGATGCGGCATCGCGCGATAGTGCCTCGACGCCTTGGCGAAATGAGCCATACGAGGTCAGAGTGTTCAGCATTATTAATCCCGCTGAGCCAAGAACGGTGAGGCGGGTTTTCAAACTTCCTGGCTCGAACTTGATCTCAACGGTGACGTCGTCGCCGAGAAGGAACTTTGCTCTTTCTTCAAAAAACGGCTTGAGCTTCCTTTCCAGCTCTTGGAGGGCTTGCTTGTTGCTGTATAGATTGATATCTAAATGAGTGTAAGCTTCACAAAGAATTTCCCTGCTGATATACCTCGCCATAACGTCTTCACCCTGTCCGATTCTTATTTGTTGTTTGTTGCAAGCATATGCCTTGACGGTCATCGTTCGGCCCCAGGCGACTTACATCGTAACATTTAGGGAGATTTTTGTAAGGATATGCTATTTTGGCCTGAAGGCCGAGGCAGGACGTGTACCAACGTATGCGCCGCGGATGGCGGCGTCTGCCTTCCGTCATCGGACACTGACCAAAACCAATGTGGTTGTCTGCCGTGCCGTGCTTGTGCGCGGCGCGCATACAGGCGCACACGGCCAAGATGCTCAACATCCATTTCGACGACCTGTTCGGCCTGCTCGATCCCCGGGTGAGGCATGGACTGTAATGCGGTCGCCATATATAGGGCCGGTACTTGAGCGAGGATTCCAATATCGGCCATGGCTTTGTGCTGAATTTATGTACAGCCCTTGTAACACAAAAAAAGCTCTCCCCATGTGGAACAGTTGTTACTGGTCGGATTTGGCCCTACTTATCCGGCCCTTTATCAATCTTGAGCAGCTCAGCCAACCGTTCCAGGCAAGCACGCGGATAATTAGGCATAGACATACGGGCCACATCAAGCAGCGCTGCTGCAGCACGGTCGATCACATCACGTAGACGCGCAATCTCCCAGGCCAGCACCCGCACTTCGGCAATCTTGTGCTTGTTCCAGGCGGCGCGGATGTCACTGGGCGCCATCGGTGGTGGCCAGGGCTTCTCGTTATCTGAATACCGACCCACCGGCAGGCCATAGGCCCTGATCCAGTCGGACTCTGTCTGGATGCCTTCATCTGCCTTTGGGTTGTGGGTCCAAAATGCACAGCCACGCTCAGGGGTGGCCACTGCATTGGATGATTCGCCTTGAATGCAATGCCAGGTGCCTTCGCCACGGCCCGCGAAATGAACACAGTTAAAACATCGGGGAGTGGTCATGATGGCAACTATATACTGTTTATATGAACAGTATTTGTAGCACAAAAAAGGCCGCGCGGGCGTCGTGAAAGGTAGGCCCTTTGACGCCTGCCAGGGCACGTCCTGATCGATAGTACGTGTCCAGCAGAGCAGGATTGAGCGTGAATACCCGTTCATCATCAAGACCTTTCATGCACTCCAGCAGACCAAAGCCGCTTCGATACATCGAGGAAGGAGCGGCACTTTATCGACGGCAGTGCGTCAATAATCCTACGGTAAATTTGCGGTAAATCGCCAGTCCCAAACGGTTCAAAACAGTGCAAAATCGGTAGTTGAGCGTGACATAATATTGTTAGTTATCAATCACTTAGTTTTGATTTGCTGGTTTGGGACCAGAGGGTCGAAGGTTCGAATCCTTTCGCCCCGACCATAGTTCGCAGAACGGAAATCAAGGGTTTACACAATTACTGTGTAAGCCCTTTTTCTTTGCACACAAGAGCAAACCACAGACCACGCATTGACGCTGGCGATCAGTTGCTTTTTGTATCATTTGGTATATTATGAGTCCATCAACACCTTAATCCTAGAGGGAGACATGGACCATTATCTGCCCGGCGCTACAAACATATATAAAGATGGTCCTTTTATCGGGCGCCCAAAAATAGCGCCGTACCGAACAGTGTTAAGCCGGCTAACGAGCATGGGCGTAACAATCCCAGAGAAACAAGCCATGGAAAATGACCGGCAATATGTCGAGCGCTTGAACGCTGTATATCGCGAGATATTCAATGACATCCTGGCGGAAAACAGCTTTACGGATTGATATCGTTTCGCCCACCTTCTGACGATTAAGATATCAATCAACCACTGGCCTTTTCGTGGGTTGTATTGTCCCTGAGCCTGTATCTCAGGCCTCGGAAAGCGCTTTTTCATAGTCGGTGAGATACGGGCCGACCAGCGACAGCTTTTCTTTATCGCTGAGAATCTTTCCGGCCTGCTGAAAAAAGCCCTGTTCTTCTTCTTTCAGATGATGGTGCACTTTTTCGGATAGTTGCTTGGCAAGCCTGAGCCAGCCAGGGCTCGACGCATCGGTGTCCTCAATTTGTTCAATCAGCTCATCAATCTCGTGGTGCTCGGCGATCGCGTGCCGGGAAACGTCGATACCCATGTCGCTATCCATGATCGGGGCGTAGAAATGACGCTCCTCTGCCAGGGCGTGGGCGGCGAGTTCTTTGCGTAGATCCTTGAATAGCGCTGATCGTTCCGGCGTGTCGCCGCTGGTTTTGATCAACTGCAAGGCGAGTGTCCTTTGAATCTCATGGCTTTCGCGCAGTGCTTCAAATATATTCATGGTGATTCCTGATAAAAAGCGCAAGGCGCTATATTGATACAGCAAGCGTTATGCCCATGCATGCGAATCGTTGATCACTACAGTATAGGCAGCATTTACGGCGCTGGCGCAGTACTGTTCCCGAACTTTTATTGGCGCAGCGAGCGTCGAACGCGCCGGGCAATATGGACCTGCAACGCTGTAGCTGACAGCCAACGGCGGGACGCCCCTTCCGGTCATTCCAGAAGCAATCGTGGCCGGTAAACTATATTTTCAGTATAAAAATACTAGTTACTCGCGTCATTTGCACCCCGTCAGATTTACCAATACTCCCTATCATTGCGCTACCCCATGTACTAGAAAAATCACTGGAGTAGAACAATGGACAAGTATCTGGTAGAAGACAAACAGGTATATCAGGAAGGCCCTTTCCAGGGCAGACGCATGGTACACCCTTACCGCACTGTGCTGTCTCGATTGACAGTGATGGGTATTACGTTCCAACCCAAACTGGTATGCGAATCAGACCAGGAGTACGTCAACCGCCTGAACCGAATCTATGCAGGCCTGTTCAGCGACATCGTCACCGAGTTTCGGCTGAAAGAAGACTAGGCTTTTGGGCGCACAAGTGCGCGAGCCGCGTGAAGTATGGATTTGGTCAGCAAGTCCATGGTTGGAGAGTCGACGCGCCAGTATTGCCAGTACAACGGCACATCTTGCCAGGCCCTTGCACGCAGCAACATCAGCTGCCCGTCATCCAGGTATTTTTGTACCAATGGCAAGGGGTTCATCGTCCAGCCCAGCCCGTCCAGCGTGGCGTGTACAAAAGCCCTGGAGGAAGGCACCCACCACACCGGAGGCTGCCATGGCGCCTGCCGCATGATCTTATGCGCGAAGTTGGCCTGCAAGGCATCCTTGCGATTGAACACCAGCACGGGCGCAGCCGCCAGGGTGTGGGCGTTGACGCCGTTCGCAAAATAGCGCGCATGAAAGGCCGGCGAGCAACTGGCCACGTATCGCATGCTGCCCAGGGCATGCATGTGGCAGCCCTGCACGGGTTCGCTCAGCGTAGTGACGGCGCCAAGCACCGTGCCATTGCGCAAAAGCGCGGCGGTGTGATCCTGATCCTCGGAATGCATGTCCAGCGTGGCGCGCGAGTATTCGGAGAATGAACTGGCGGCCCTCATGAACCAGGTTTCAAGACTGTCGTGATTGACGGCCACTGCGATGCTGGCGCTGGCGGACTCGTCGTCCAGCCCCAGGCGGCTCAGGGCATCATGCTCCAATAATGCGGCCTGCTCGGCAAGATGAACCAGTACTTGCCCGTCTTCTGTGGCAACGGCGGGAACACTGCGGCGCACCAGCAACCGCCCCATGCGCGCTTCCAGCGCCTTGACCCGTTGTGACACGGCTGAAGGCGTGACATTGAGCGTGGCAGAGGCGCGCTCAAAGCTGCCCTCGCGAACAACAGCCGCCAACGCCCTGAGATTGCCGTAGTCGATCTTCATATCGGGGCTTCCGTCAATTAAGTTTTACTTAATATGATTAAGTTTATTTAGCTGTATTTTATACACTGTCTGGGCAAGAATATAGGCCTGCGACTGACCTGGGCCTCGCACCGGACGATGACTTCAATCATCCCGCTACCTCAAATCTCGCGGCGCTGCTCCGGCAGCGTCTGCCTTTTGTACTGGACGCCTGTATGTTTCCGCTACTCCTGTCTCCTTCCATGGCATCGGCGTGGGCCAGTGGCATCGCCACAGGCCTGGGGCTGTTTGCCGTTGTCGGGGCGCAGAGCGCATTCATCCTGCGCCAAGGGCTGATGCGCGCCCATCTGCTCAGTATTCTTGCCTTGTGCGCGCTCATTGACGCATGCTTTATTTTCGGCAGCGTGCTGGGGCTGCAGGCCATCATGGACTGGGCCCCCTGGCTGACCGGCGCTGTGCTCTGGTTCGGCGTCGGTTTTCTGCTGTGGTACGCCTTTCAATCCGCCCAGCGCGCACTGCGCCCAAAGGGCGGCATCCAGGCCGCACGACAAGGCTTGTCATCGCGACGCGCGGCCCTGCTTGGCGCGCTGGGTTTCACATTGCTCAATCCCCATTTCTGGCTTGACATGATGGTGGTCGGATCGCTGGCGCAGAACTTCAATGAGGCACGCCTGGCCTTTGCAACGGGTACGCTTACCGCCAGCCTGATGTGGCTGGCGGTGCTGGGCGCGGGATCACGTCTGCTCGCCCCGCTCTTTTCAGATCCGCGCGCATGGCGCGTACTGGATGGCCTGATTGCCATGGTCATGGCAGGGCTGGCAGTCTTGCTTGCGTCAAGCGGCGTGGGCTAACTGGGTTGTGGCGCCTGTGCCGAGAGCACGGCCGTCATTGCCTTTGCGGCCTGTCTCATCGGTTCGGTATATTCAAGCAATTCCTGCAAAGATTTCTGGGCTGTCGCAGCATGGCAGGCCACGGCGGCAATCACCTGCTCCTGAGCGTCGTGTACCGGCACCGCAATCGCCACCATGCCGCGCACGAACTCCTCATTATCAATACCGATTCCCAGGCTGCGGATGTGGCGCAGCTCGGCATCCAGTTGCTGCCGGTCCACGATTGTTTTCGGCGTAAGCGCCTTGAGGGCGACGCGATTCAAAATCTGCTGACGCTCAATGTCCGGTGCAAAGGCCAAAAAAAGCTTGCCGCTCGCCGTGCAGTGCAGTGGAACATGAGCGCCGATTTCCATGTGCAGTTGCAGCCGCTGCAGGTCTGGGCTTTCTACGCGCGCCAGATAGTGCACGGCATCGCCCGCGGGAGCTGTCAGGTTACAGGCCTCTCCGGTGATCGTGATCAGCTTTCCCAGCACATGGCGGCAGGCCCGCAAAAAATGAGGCGTGCGCAGAACATGCAGGGACAACTGACTGGCCCGAGGTCCGGGAACATAGCCCAAATCTCCCGGCATGCGCGTCACGTACGCCGCGCTCTCCAGCGCCTGCAGCATACGCATCAGGGTAGTCTTGGGTAAGCCAGTACGCTGCGCCAGCTGGGCAAGCGTTTGGGGATAAAGGGTGTTCGCCAGTTGCTCCAGCACATTGAGCACACGCAAGTGACGCGAGCTGCCTTCTTCCATTGTGTGCTTTTTCCTTTAGCCTGGCGCCATCAGTGAAATGATTATGGTGTATATCGTTCCGCCATTGAACTTTATAGTGATAACCCTATAGTTGGCAAATAGTAAACGGAACAAACTTGCTCACCGTAAAAGCAAACAACAAGGGTGAGTGGTGATGATGTCCGAAACAGTCGACTACGTCGTGGTCGGAGCAGGCTCAGCGGGTTGCGTATTGGCCAACCGCCTCAGCGAGAACGGCAAATACTCCGTCTGCCTGCTGGAAGCGGGCCCCGCAGACAAGAATATATGGATACATATTCCGATCGGCTACGGCAAGACGATGTTCAATCCGAAACTGAACTGGGGGTTTTATACCGACCCCGATCCTCATATGCTGAACCGCAGGATCTACTGGCCTCGCGGAAAAACGCTGGGCGGCTGCAGCTCGATCAACGGGCTGATCTATGTACGAGGGCAAAAACAGGATTATGACCACTGGGGCGAACTGGGGAATAGAGGTTGGAGCTGGGAAGAGTGCCTGCCCTATTTCCGCAAGCTGGAGAGCAACGACCTGGGGCCTGGGCCCACCCGAGGCACCCAAGGTCCACTCCATGCCACATCGATCAAGACACGACATGAACTGGTTGAAGCATTCATAGCGTCTGCCGTCAACAATGGTGTTCCTCGCGTATCGGATTTCAACAGCGGCGATCAGGAAGGCGCTGGCTATTATCAATTGACTACCCATCGCGGTAAGCGCTGCTCTACGGCGGTTGCATATCTGAATCCCGCGCGCAGCCGCGCCAACCTGCGCATCGAAACCCAAGCACAGGCCACCCGCATTCTCATGGAAGGCAAGCGCGCCACAGGTATCGAATACAAAAAAGGCGGTCAACTACGCCGCATTCTGGCGCGTCGCGAAGTCGTGCTCAGCGCAGGCGCGCTCCAGTCTCCGCAACTGCTGCAACTGTCGGGTATCGGCCCGTCATCGCTATTGCGCGAGTTTGGTATTCCTGTTGTGCAGGATATGCCCGGCGTTGGCGAAAACCTGCAGGATCATCTGCAACTGCGGCTGATTTACGAAGTCAGCAAGCCTATCACCAACAATGACCAACTGCGCTCAATATGGGGCAAGGCAAAGATGGGCCTGCAATGGGCACTGTTCCGTGGCGGCCCGCTGGCCATCGGCATCAATCAGGGGGCGATTTTCTGCCGTGCCTTGCCCGATGAATCACCCACGCCCGATATCCAGTTTCACTTTGGCACCCTGTCGGCGGATCTTGCCGGTGGGCAGGTTCACGACTTTTCGGGATGCACCTATTCAGTATGCCAACTGCGTCCGGAATCGCGAGGCTATGTGCGCATCAAATCCACGGACCCTTTCGAGGCACCGTCGATGCAGCCGAACTATCTTTCCACCGATCTGGATCAGCGCACAGCCATCGCGAGCGTGAGGTTTGCGCGACGTATCGCAGATACTGAACCCATGAAAAGCCTGATGAAGCGCGAATTCCGTCCTGGCAACGATGTACGCACGGATGATGAGATTCTGCATTTCTGCCGCGAATATGGCGCCACGATTTTCCATCCCACCGGTACGGCAAAAATGGGCGTGTCCTCTGATCCGTACGCGGTCGTGGATGAAAGGTTGCGTGTTCATGGTATTGAGGGCTTACGCATTGTCGACGCCTCCATCATGCCCACACTGGTCTCCGGCAACACCAACGTGCCTATCGTGATGGTGGCTGAGCGCGCATCGGAGTTCATGCTCGAAGACGCGCAAAAACAGACGGTTCAGACGATCCGTACACAGCCTTCCCGCCTCGCGGCATAAGCCGGCCAGCATTGGTCAGGCATCGCAGCAGGCAATCGCTCATACACGCGTAAACCACGGCACTGGTAGCGTGAAAAGGCGCAGACGAATCAGGCGTTGGCCACCTGCGCAGCAAACACACAAAAGGGCAACACAAGCCCCCTCTCAATTTCAGGAGACGCTAGATGGCAGCAGATATCAAAACAGTCCGGCGGGTCGTCGTGGCATCAGTGATAGGCGCGACGATCGAATGGTACGACTTCTTTCTTTATGGTGTCGTAGCCGGGCTGGTATTCAATCAGCTGTATTTTCCAAGCGAGGATGCGTATGTTGGCACACTGCTGGCCTATGCGACATTCGCTGTGGGCTTTGTCGCCCGCCCTCTGGGCGGGGTGATTTTCGGGCATTTTGGCGACAAGGTGGGCCGCAAGAGCATGCTGGTGCTCACCCTGACCATCATGGGCGTTTCGACCGTCGCCATCGGCTTGATTCCTTCTTACGACACGATCGGCGTTTGGGCGCCCATCCTGCTGCTGTTGTGCCGAATTTTTCAAGGCATAGGCCTGGGCGGCGAATGGGGCGGCGCTGTGCTGATGGCTTATGAATATGCACCGCCCGAAAAGCGCGGATTTTTTGCCTCATGGCCGCAGGTCGGCCTCGCAACGGGCTTGTGCCTTGCGTCCGGAGTCGTCGCGCTGCTGTCAGCCACGCTGACCGATGAACAGTTCCTGGCCTGGGGCTGGCGCGTCGCCTTTCTGCTCTCTGCGCTGCTGGTGTTCGTGGGCATGTATATCCGGCTGACGATCAAGGAAAGCCCGGAGTTCGAAAAGGTCAAGGAGCGCAATGCCGAGAGCAAGATTCCTTTCGTCGATATGATGAAGCGCTACCCCGGCAACATCCTCAAGGGGATGGGAGCACGGTACATCGACGGCGTGTTCTTCAATATATTCGGCGTATTCATCATTAGCTATCTGACAACCAGCCTTGATCTCACTCGCACCGAAGCGCTTACGGGCGTAATGGCAGCCGCGGTCGTCATGTGCTTTTCCATTCCCTTCTTTGGCGCGTTATCCGATCGCATGGGGCGTACTCGGGTCTATTTCTGGGGATCGCTCATCACCGGGCTGTCTGCCCTGCCCGCCTTCTGGCTGATCACCACGCACAGCGAGAACCTCATGGTGGTATGGCTGTCCATCGTGATTCCTTTCGGCATTCTATACGCATCGGTCTATGGTCCTGAGGCAGCGCTGTTCTGCGAGCTGTTCGATACGGATGTCCGCTACACCGGCATCTCTTTTGTATATCAGTTCTCGGGGATTTTTGCTTCAGGCATCACACCCATGATTGCAACGGCCTTGCTGCATGCCAATGACGGAAAACCATGGATGGTGGTTGGCTACACCATTGTTGTCGGGATCATCTCAGCCGTGAGCGCGGCCATGATGAACAACGCCAGGATAAGCCAGGCCAGAACCCCGGCATTCAACCAATCTTCAGCATAGTTACCATGTGCATCGGGCGCGTCGGCTGGCCCGCCGCAAGCCCGCGCCAATCCTGATGTCAGCTTGTTTTCATGTATCGATTGTTTACGATAAGCGGGGTTGCCACCCCCGCGCGTACATGAACTATTCTGTGCCCATACGCTCTGAATTGGCAAGGCAGCGATTCTTGCGCTGCCTTGCCCAAAGGCATAAGCCTTGGCGTCATTTTTCTGGAGCGTAAATCCATGAACTCTTCTTCACGTATCGCACTCGTATTGTCGACATCCGCGCTCGCCTTCGGCCTTGCGAACGCCTCAGTTGCCCATACATCCTCACCTTCGCATGCCCAAACTCAAAAGGCATCGCAGGCAAAAACACATGCGGGCGAAAACCATCATGCCAACAAGGCAGATCATAAAGCGATGAAGAAAGCCCGGGTCATGCACAGCTAATCAACCGCATCTTCACTCCATTTTTCCGCGCTGGCGCCAGCCAGCGCCCGCACCCGCTCTTCATCCTGGCCGAACTCCGCGGCCGCGCCTTCGTACACAATCCGGCCATCATCGAGCACGTATGCCCGGTCGGCAATTTCAACGGCGGCACGCACGTTCTGCTCGATCAGCAAAACAGAGGTTCCTTCGTCGCGTGTCGCCTTGACGACACGAAACACTTCTTGCACCACCAGCGGCGCCAGCCCCTGCGACGGTTCATCCAATAACAGCAGACGTGGATTCAGGAGCAACGTCCGGGCAATGGCCAGCATTTCCTGCTCGCCGCCAGACAGCTGCCGGCCTTTGTTGTTCCTGCGTTCAGCCAGTCGCGGAAAAAGCTGATAAATGCGAGGCATGGTCCAGGGCCCAGGACGTTCCACTGGAACCTTCAGGTTTTCATCCACGGTAAGGTTGGCGAATATCCGCCTGCCCTCCGGCACAAACCCTGTCCCCAGGGCGGCGATGCGATACGGCGGCCAGTGGGTCGTTTGCTCGCCCAGGATGGTGATGGCGCCACTGCGTGCCGGCGTCAACCCAATAATGCTGCGCAGCGTGGTGGATTTTCCCGCGCCGTTGCGACCCAGCAAGGTCACGAGTTCGCCTTCGCCAACGTAAAGACTGACGCCATCCAGAATGTGGCTTTTGCCGTAATAAGTGTGGATGTCCCTGACCTCAAGTGCATTCATGCTGCCTGCCCCAGATAGGCGATTTGAACGGTTTCGCTTGCGGCGATGTCATCCGGCGCACCCTCTTCAAGTACGCGGCCCTCCGCCAGAACGGTAATGCGATCCGCAAGATTGAAGATCACCCGCATGTCATGTTCGACCAGTACGATGGTGAGCTCCTGCTCGCGATGCAGGCGCCGAATCAACATCGCCGTGCTATAGGTTTCGCGGCTGCCCATGCCTGCCGTAGGCTCGTCCAGCAACAGCAAGCGTGGCTCCAGGGCGAGCGTCATCATGATTTCGGTGGCTCGCTGATCGCCGTGTGACAACTCGCCCGTCAATCTGTGGGCATTGGCTTTCAGCCCGCCCAATTCCAGGAGTTCATCTACGCGGTCGCGGACACGCCTTTCATCGGCTGCACGCATCCATGGCCGCAATCGCAACCCCAGCGCCAGCTCTACCGGCGTACGCAGGTTCTGCCTGACGGACAGCTCCGGGAATATTTCGGTAACCTGAAAGGTACGGGCCATGCCCAACGCAACGCGCTGGTGCGGCGGCATTAGCGTAATATCCTTGCCGTCCAGGACGATATGCCCGGCCGTGGGCCGGAAGAAACCGCTGATCAGATTGAAGAACGTCGTCTTGCCAGCGCCATTGGGGCCGATCAAGGCGCGCAGTTCGCCTTTTTCAACAGACAGCGACACATTATCGACCGCAACCAGGTTGCCGAATTTCTGCGTCACGTTGCGCACTTCGAGCAAACTCATGACAGCCTCCGGCGGATAATGCCGAGTACGCCGCGCGGAAAGAACAGCACAATCAGCACAAAGAAGATGCCAATGAAGAACATCCAGTTCTGCGTGTAGCTGGATACGTAATCCTGCAACACAACGAATATCGCAGCGCCAATCAACGGCCCCCAGAATGATCGCATGCCACCCACGACGGCCATGATCACAAAATTGCCCGACAGCGTCCAATGCAGCGACCGGGGATCGACAAAATTGTTGAGCAGGGCATACAAGGTGCCGGCCAGGCTGGCAAAGACCGCCGAAATGACGAACGCGATCAGTATGTGCCGCTCCACCGGAATGCCCAGGAACCGGGCGCGCCGTTCATTTTCACGTATGGCAAGCAGCGTGCGGCCGAACGGCGACCGCAGTATCAACGCCATGATGCCAACCGACACCGCGAACAGGAAAAGCACCAGGTAGTAATAGGTATTGCCGTTGGAGGATATATCGACCTGGGTAAAGCCAAGATCTATCGGCATGCGCCGCCACCCGTTCAGCCCATCGTCGCCACCCGTCACGGTATTCCATCTGAAGGCAATGAAATAAAACATTTGTCCAAAGGCGATGGTGACCATGGCGAAGTAGATGCCACGCAACTTGACGATCAGCGCGCCAACAATCGCAGCAGCGATGGCGCCCACGAGCACACCCACCAGAATGCCCAGCGTCGTGCTGGGGGTGATGTACTTCAGAATCATGCCCACACCGTAAGCGCCCAGGCCAAAGTAGGCGGCATGACCGAACGACAGCACGCCGGTAAAGCCCAGCAGAAAATTGACCGACATCGCCGCCAGCCCGAGCACAAGCACACGCGTTGCCAGCCCCGTGTAGCCGCCCACGGCACTCATCCAGTACGGCATGGTCAGCAGCACGAGCCACAGGACGATGTTCCAGAGTATTTTTGTGTTGCGCTCGCTCACAGATTCATCCCCTCTTCTCCCAGCAGCCCTCTGGGCCGCGCCAGCAGCACGATGGCCATCATCACGTAGATGATGGCTTCCGATGCGGAGGGCACATAGACCGTTGCCAACCCCGCCGCCACGCCGATGAGCAGCCCGCCCAGCAGCGTGCCGACCAGGCTGCCCAAACCGCCGACGATGATGGCGACAAAGCTCGGCATGATGAGCGCATCGCCCATGGTCGGCTGCAGGCCCAACAGCCCCGCCGCCAGTACGCCAGCCAGCCCCGCCAGATAAATACCCAGCCCGAAGTTCAGGTTGCGCAGAATGCGAACGTTCACGCCAAGCACGGACACGGTCTCCAGATCTAACGTCCCTGCACGTATGCGGATGCCCAAGCGCGTGCGCGTGAGTATGAAGAAAAGTCCGCCAACCGCAATGGCCACCAGTACGACCATGAAGACCCGGTAGCCGGTCAGGAAAAAAAGATACGTGCTGAGCGGGCGCATCAGCCAGTCTGGTACTTTGAAAGGCAGACTTTGCGCGCCCCAGATATAGCGCAGGCCATCCTCGAAAACATAGGCCAGACCAAACGTGAGCAGCAGGCTGTAAAGCGGGTCTCGCCCATAAAGGCGACGTATCATCAAACGCTCGACAAGCAAGCCCAGCATGGCCGTCAGAACGGGAGCAACGATCAACGCCCCCCAGAAACCCAGGTAAGGCGCCAGCTCATACGCGATATAGGCGCCCAGCGCGAGAAAGCCGCCGTGCGCGAAATTGATGACACTGGTCAGATTGATAATGAGAGACAACCCCAGCGCCATCAGGGCATAGAAGGCGCCGACGATCAGCCCGTTGAACACATTGAAAAGAATCAGCTCAGTCATTCCTGCTCCACCATGCGCGATCGTGAGACGAGCACCGGTCACGGCCATCGCCAACTGGCCGCTTCGGTTTTACCGTCGCGGCGGTCAATGCGCTCAGGTCTTGGGCCAGGTCATCTTGCACCCGGACTCTTCCACAGTGCCAGCCACATCCTTGCCATGCACAATCGTGTCCACATGGAACAGATCGTCGTCTGCACTGCCCTTGGCTTGGGCATGGCCCACGTACAAAGAGCCAATCAACTGATTCTGCCCCTTTCGGTAAAAAGGCGTGTCCGGCATCAAACCGACTTCGGGCGGCAGCGCCATCCCCTGCAATGCCTGCGCCATGCTTACAGCGTCCAGCGATTTGGCCGTGTTTGCGGCCAGCGCGCATGTCCAGCCGCCTACGTAACCAAACCAGGTCCGGGCGGTGGGTACCCGGCCCGTCTTTTTCTTGATGGCGGCGACGAACTCATCGACATGTGGCACATTGGGTTGCACGTGGTACCACTCGGCCACCCAGTCGCCAATGCGCGCTTCTGGCGGCAAGCCTTCCAATACCTCGAGTTCGGTATTGGCGCCGGCCAGATGTATGCGTTTTTCCAGCCCGAACTGAACCGCTTGTTTAAGCGCATTGAGCAGATCATCGCCATTCATCAGAAACACGATGATGTCGGGATTGGTGGCCTGGGCCTTGATCAGATAAGAAGAAAAGTCGGTGGTGCCCAGCGGGATCAGATCCTCGCCCAGCTTGTTGCCATCGTATTGCTTGAGATTGGCGTCGTAGCCGTCCTGCAGGGTATGGCCAAACGCATAGTCCGAGGTCAGAAAGTACATTTTCTTCCCGTACTTTTCCATCAAGGTCTTGGCGATAGCGTTGGTCAGCATGCGGGTGGTATTGCAAACGCGGAACACATTCCAGTGGCAACTGGCGCCCGTCACTGCGTCCGTGTGACCGCCCGGCACGACATGCAATACACCTTTCTCGTAGCTTACTTCCGCCATGGCCAATGACAGCGCCGAGTTCACGTTGCCCAGCAGAAAATTGACCTTATCCCGATCGATGAGCTTGCGCGCTTTCTGGACTGCGGTACCCGCGTCTCCGCTGGTGGAATCTTCTATCAGCAGCTCGGCGGGCCTGCCCAGTATGCCGCCCTTGGCGTTGATCTGCTCAACCGCCAGCTGGCAGCCGCTCAACTCATTCTTTCCCGTGGCGGCATACGTGCCCGTCAACGGATTGTCCAGCCCGAGCCGGACAGGTTGCTCGCCGCGCGCCTGAATCATTAAGGGAGGAACCAACTGCGCCAGCCCTGTTGCTGCCGCTAACTGCAGCACAGCTCGCCGGCTGATCGCAGATGACTTATGCTTTTGCTCCATGGGGATGCCTCCTCTAAGCGGCCATTGCGCATGGCTATCCCCGCAATCGTCACGCTTGCCAGCCGCGCTGTTCGCCCTTTCGAAAGGCTGTTTTTCCGGTGCCGTCGATGGCATCGTGGCGTTGGTGCTGGCTGGTACGAATGTGGAGAAGTGCCCGCAGGCCCAAGTCTGCGATCCCCTTTTTTTAATGTGCGCCCGCGCCCGAAAACTGTCAACAGTTTTTTACAATTGGCCTGACCAGCCTGTGAAAACCACGATATTTCGCCCTGGCGACTATGAGGTATGCTTCGGCCATATATGCTTATATTCATGATGGATAACAATGGCCGATATAACGATAGACAGCGTCACCAAGCGCTACGGAGACATCACCATCATCGACGGGCTCTCGCTCCAGGTCCGGCATGGCGAATTCTTTACCTTGCTGGGCCCCAGCGGCTGTGGAAAGACCACGCTGTTGCGCATGATTGCGGGCTTCATCGTTCCCGAAAAAGGCCGCCTGCTGCTGGACCAGGAGGATATTACCCATTTGCCGGCGCACAAACGTGAAACCGGCATGGTCTTTCAGGATTACGCCTTGTTTCCCGACAAAAGCGTGTTTGACAATGTGGCCTATGGTCTGCGTGTACGAAAATTCGCGGCGCAGCAGATCCGAGACAAGGTGGGCCAGATATTAGACCGCGTCGGGTTAGGCCATCTGGCCAATCGCTATCCCGGCGAGCTTTCCGGCGGTCAGCGGCAACGTGTTGCGCTGGCGCGCGCGCTGGTTATCGAGCCGCGCGTTCTGCTCATGGATGAGCCTTTGTCCAACCTGGACGCCAAATTACGCATACAGATGCGCGATGTGATCCGGCAGTTGCAGCAAGAAGCAAACATTACCGCCATTTTCGTCACGCACGACCAGGAAGAAGCCCTTTCCATGTCGGATCGCATCGCACTGCTGCGCCAGGGCAAGATCGATCAGTTAGATACGCCGGAAGGGCTCTATGCGCGCCCCGCCACGGCTTACGCCGCGGATTTCATCGGCGCCGCCAATCTCGTCAATGTGCAGGGCCTGGCTCGGCAAGGCCAACATGTGCAGGTGGATATCGCAGGCGGCCAGGTGTGCGTACCCGATTCGGGCTATATGTCCGGCGTCGAGTCTGAGGCATGTACGCGCTGGCAACTTGCTGCGCGCCCCGAGCATATTGTTATTCATCCAGGCATGGCCGGCGCGGCACCGGGAGACGTCGCCGCGCATGTGCTTTACCGTCGCTATCTGGGCTTCAAGGCCACCTACGCTTTGCGCTTGCCAGACGGCTCGACCATCAATGTCGATGTGCCGTCAGCCAGCGACCCGGTCCACGCGCCGGAATCGCCTGTCTCGTTGAGCTTCAGCGCCGACTGTCGGCTGGTTCGCGCCTGAACACAGGGGTCGACATGAATATATCCCTGCCCCGGCTGCGCTCCCCCTGGTTGATTCCCGCGCTCTTGTGCCTGCTGGTGCTCGTGGCGCTGGTCATCTGGCCGCTGGCATCGATGTTTTATCAGAGCGCCATTGACCCGCAAACCGGCCAGCCAAGCCTGGCGGGGTTTCGCACTTTTTTTGAGAACCCGCGCTATGTCAACGCCTTTATCAACACCCTCATCCTGGGTGCGGTGTCGACGGCGGGCTGTGTGCTGCTGGGCGCCCCACTGGCCTATATCGTGGCGCGCTTTGAGTTTCCAGGCAAAACCATCGTGGCCCTGTTGCCCCTTGCCACCATCATTCTGCCGGATATCGTGGTGTCGCAGGCCTGGCTCATGCTGCTGGGCAACAATGGCATTGCCCGACACGCGCTCGAAAGCATCGGCATAGATCTTCCCTCGTTCTATGGCTGGTTTGGCATGACATTCGTGCTGATCCTGAACGATTACACGTACGTGTACATCGGCATGCTCGCCGCCCTCAAGGCCATCGATGGCGCCATTGAGGAAGCCGCGGTGAACCTGGGCGCCAGCAGCCTGAGACGCACCCTGACCGTCACGATTCCCGTGCTGGCGCCTGCACTGCTGATCAATGCGATGATTGTGTTTACACTGGCGGTCGACAATTTTTCCATTCCAATGATATTGGGTGGCCGCGTGGATGTGCTGTCTTCGCTCACTTACACGACGTTTCTGTCGGAGATGGGTGGCAATCCCATCATGCAAAGCGTGCTGGGCGTGGTATCCGTAGTGCTGGTGGGTTTTGTGCTGTTCGTGCAAAAACGCGTGGTCGAACGAAAAATCTACCAAATGCCTCAGGGCCGCGCGCCACTGTCTGTGCGGGCAAAAGGCCTGTCATCCATATTGCTGACCCTCTGGGCCATTATTTTTGTGGCCTTTTCCATGATTCCGGCCATTATTGTGCTGATTGGCGCATTCACCAAATCGCGCGGCCCCGTCATGCAATACGGCACCTGGACGCTGGAAAACATGGACCGCGCATTGCGCACCGCCCCGGAACCCATCATCAATTCGCTGATGTTGGCCAGTGTGGCGGCCATCGCTGGCACCTGTTTCGCCACGATCGCAAGCTACCTCATCGTCAAAAAGCGCATGCTGGCCGTCACAA
Source organism: Allopusillimonas ginsengisoli (assembly GCF_004153455.1). Taxonomy (GTDB): domain Bacteria; phylum Pseudomonadota; class Gammaproteobacteria; order Burkholderiales; family Burkholderiaceae_B; genus Allopusillimonas; species Allopusillimonas ginsengisoli. The sequence goes on from NZ_SDQE01000001.1 coordinate 522,341, forward strand.
TACTGGACTATGTGGTCATGCTGCCGCTGGCGATTTCCGGCACAGTATTGGGTATTGCCCTCATTCACACCTACAACAGCGGAGCAATCATCCTGACAGGCACCTGGGTCATCATGGCGGCCGCCCTGTTCGTTCGGAAAGTGCCGTTTTCGATACGCTCCGCCTCCGCCTCGCTGTACAGTATTCCCGACTCCATCGAAGAAGCCTCCATCAATCTGGGCGTGTCGCCCATCGCGAGTTTTTTCAAAGTGGTGCTGCCGGTCATGAAGCCCGCGATTCTTGGCGCGGCCATACTGATGTGGGTGACATCGCTGGCGGAGATTTCAGCCACCATCGTCCTGTATTACGGTGGCATGGAAACCATGCCTATTCAGATGTTCCGCCAGATTGACGCGGGGTTTCTCGCCCGGGCATCGGCCTATGGCGTCATCCTCATGGTGGTCATCATTGTGCCCATTTACCTGGCCGTGCGTTTTCTCAAGCTCGACCTGTTCTCAAGCCGTTAACGATAAAACATCAGGAGACACTCATGATCAGCCAACGCTCTATCCGGCACTGCCTCACTGCCTCATTCGCAAGCGCCGTCCTGCTGCTTGGCACGCAAGCCAGTGCCGCCGACGCCGTCGTATACACCTCCAACAACGTTCAGACGATAGACACCGCGATGGATATCGCCCGCAAGCAGGCGTCGGATCTTTCTATACAGAAGGTCACCTCCGGCACCGGTGCGCTCATGAAGCGGATCGAAGCCGAAGCCGCCAACCCGCTGGGCGACGTGGTGTGGGGAGCAGGCTTCGGCACCATGGCCGCATTCAAGCAGAACTTCCAGCCTTATGCCTCGCCCGAAATGAAAGATCTGGACGAGCGCTTCATTGGCCCCGACAATTTGTGGGCCGGCAGCAACGTGCACGTCATGATCATCATGGTCAATGACAAGCAGCTTAAAGGGATGGAAGCCCCAACGCGCTGGGCGGATCTGTTCGACCCGCAATGGAAAGGCAAGCTGATTGTCGGCGATCCGGGCACATCAGGCAGCACCTATGATCAGATGTACGGCTTATATCAACTTTTCGGTCAGGACGGTTTCGATAAACTTGTCGCCAATGCGGACGTCTCGCGCAGTTCCGCACAGGTGTACAAAAGCGTTGCGAATGGCGAGTATGCGGTAGGCATCACGATGGAATACGCAGCATATGCCTATATCGCGGGCGGGCAAAAAGAAGTCAGGATTGTCTATCCCGAAGAAGGCGCTTTCGTTGCGCCCGAGGCGGTCGCCATCATCAAGAACCCCAAGAATGGCGATCAGGCCGCGCAGCAGCTGTACGATGTGCTGTTGTCCAAGGCCGTACAGGAAGCCGAGCTCACCGATAACTTCCGCCGCCCCAGCCGCGCCGATATCGACGTGGCTGCCCTGACCGAACTGCCCAATCTCAAGGATATCAAGGTTGAGGCCACCGATCCGCTGAAGGCGGCTGCCGAGTACGACACGATTATCGGCGCCTGGAAAAAAGCGCTGGATAAGGCTGGGAAGTAAACGCCTCTGGCTGCCTGGGCGTCACGCTCCGGCAGCCTCGGCACGCCACTGTTCCACCAACTGGCGCAGCTCGCGCCGTATGACCTTGCCTGTCGTTGTCATGGGCAGCTCTTGAACAAAGTAAACTTCGCGCGGATACTCATGTGCCGCAAGCCGCGTCTTGACATGATGCTGAATGGCACGCCGCAGGGCGTCATCCCCTTCATGGCCATCCTGCAGAACAATAATGGCAGCAACCACCTCGGTGCGCTGGACGTCGGGCGCACCGACCACCGCCACCATCTTCACGCTCGGGTGCTGCAAAATGCAGTCCTCGATTTCGCCGGGGCCAATGCGATAGCCCGCAGACGTAATCACATCATCGTTGCGGCCCACAAAATGCACATAACCCTCGTCATCCAGGTGACCGGTATCGCCGGTAATCAGCCAATCACCGATGTATTTTTCCTGGGTCGCCTTCTCGTTGTTCCAGTACCGCAGGAACATGACGGGGTCTGGCCCGCGGACGGCGATATTGCCGCTCTGACCCGTGCCGACGACTTGTCCCGCATCGTCGACCACGGCAACATGATGCCCTGGCACGGGGCGGCCAATCGCACCTGGACGCACCGGCATCAGATCAGCGCACGAAGACACCGTCATATTGCATTCCGTCTGCCCATAGAACTCATTGATGGTCAGCCCAAAGGTACGACGGCCCCAGTCCAGCAGCTCGCTGCCTAGCGTTTCGCCCCCACTGGCCACGGAACGCAATCGGTACGACCAGCGGCTTTCGGGGTGCGTGACCGTACGCATCATCTTGAGTGCGGTCGGCGGCAAAAAGGTATTGCGAACGCTGTAATCCTGCAGCAACTGGAAGGCAGCGTCGGGGGTGAACTTCTGAAAACGGTGAGCCACAACGGGAATGCCATGGTGCCAGGCCGGTAATAACACATCCAGCAGCCCGCCTATCCAGGCCCAGTCGGCCGGTGTCCACAAACAATCGTCTTCCTGGGGCAGCAGATTATGAGAAATCTCCACGCCCGGCAGGTGGCCCAGCAAGACACGATGCGCGTGCAGCGCCCCCTTGGGCTGCCCGGTCGTGCCTGACGTGTAGATAATGAGCGCAGGATCATCTGCGCCAGTATCGGCCGTCTTGAGATCATCGTTGTGCCGCGCCATTTCGCGATGCAGATCCAGGGTGCCGGGTTGTGGGCCGTCTATGGTGAACACTACCTGCAGCGCGGGTAGTTTATCGCGAATGCCAGCCAGCTTGGCGGCACCTTCCGCGTTGGTGACCACCACTGTTGCGCCGCTGTCTGCCAGGCGATACAACAAGGCCTCGGCACCAAACAGCGAAAACAGAGGAATGGCAATACACCCGATTTTGTAGCAACCGATGTGGGCAAAAGCGGTTTCGGGCGCCTGCGGCAGCAAAATGCCCACGCGATCGCCAACCTGTATGCCCTGCGCCAGCAGCAATTTGCCGAAACGATTGGACGCCTCGTTCATTTGGCCAAAGCTGTAATCATGCGCCTTGCCCTGCCCGTCGATGAACGTGAGCGCGCGCCGGTCGGCATCCTGCTCCGCCCATTTGCCGCAAGCGTCATGCCCGATGTTGTACCGCTGCGGAATATTCCACGCAAACCGGTCCTGGATATCCTGGTAGCTGGAAGGTGACGATGGCAACATGGGGGCTCCTCATATTCATGATTTGTTATGAATATGAGTATAGTCCCGGCGTCAGGCGATCACTGCGCTGGCCTCCAGGTAACGACGCAGAATGCCCGCAGAATAGACACTGGCCACCTGGTCCAGAAAGGCGCTGAAATCCAGGCTGGCGCTGTCGTCTGCCCGATCAGAAATAGTACGCACCACAGCAAAGGGCACTTCGTACTCGTGGCATATCTGGGCGACGGCAGCGCCTTCCATCTCCACACACAGGGCATCGGGCAATTCCGCCCGCAGCGAAGCAACGCCGCTCGCGTCGTTGATAAAACGATCTCCACTCACAATCATGCCCCGGTGCACCGCAGGCTGCTCAAAGCCGAACCGACGGCAAAGATCGGGGCCCGCATGCGCCATGAAATCCTCTTGCAAATAGGCCGTGGCGCATCGAGCCAGCAAATCAGAGGCGCCCGCGTCCGCAGCAAATTTGCTGCATGCCAGCAACGGGATCTCGTAACGTGGGAACAAGGGGCTGGCATCCATATCGTGCTGGAGCAGGCTTTCGGCCACCACGACATCGCCGACCCGCAGTTGATCCGCCACGGCACCGGCCAGTCCGGTAAAGACAAGCTGTCCTGCGTTAAATTCTCGGATCAGTGTCACGGCTGTGGCAGCCGCCGCCACTTTGCCCACCCGTGCCAACACAATTACGCATTCGCTGCCCAGCAACTGGCCTGAGTAGTAGTCGCGACCGCCTATCCGGCGAACTTCAGCGCCCGCCCCCATTGCCGCCAACAATCCTGCAACCTCTCCATGCAGGGCCGCCATGATTCCGATTCGTTTCATCAATCCTCGTCCTTCTCCATATCTTGTCGGGCCTGCGCCAACTCATCGGCAATCCAGTTGCGCAAGGCGACCAAGGGCGGCCAGTCGTTCAGCGCGGGAGGATACACCAGATGGTAAGTTTGATCTATTTCGTACTCGACGGTCACTGGCGAAAGCCGGATCAGACGGCCGTCGCGTATGGCATCGGCCGCCAATGCTTCGCGTGCCAGGGTAAGGCCTACGCCATGCTCGGCAGCCTGCAGCATCAAACCCATATCGTTGAACTGAGCGACCGGATTGACATCGACGTCCAATCCTGCCGCGGCAAACCAGGCTTTCCAGACCGCCCGATCGCCCAACAGCGGTTCGCGCAGAAAAGCGGCGGGCGGCGCATCCACCAGCCGCCGGGCATCAATGGCGCAGCCCACCAGAATCAACGAGGTGGGGGTTTCGAACAGTTTTTCAGACACCAGCCCCGGCCACGGCCCCACTCCCTGGCGCAATCCGGCGTGAAATCCTTCACGCTTGAGATCCACAAGACCCTGCGTTACGTCGACTTCCAGAGCGATGTCTGGATGTCGGGCGTGCCAGCGCCCTACCCGGGGGAGCAGCCAACGCTGGGCAAATGAGGGCAACACCGTCACCCGCAAACGCTGCTCCACGCCACACGCGGCGGCAGCGGCTGCCTGGGCCCCCTCGTCAATCTGAAGCAAGGCTGCCTGGACACTGCGCAGAAACGCAGCGCCTGCGGCATTCAGCACAACACGCCGGCCACGCCGCTCAAACAAAGGAAAACCCAGTTGGCGTTCCAGAACACGGATTTGCTGACTGACCGCGCTATGCGTGAGATGCATGCAATCGGCCGCCGCCCGCAGATTCTGCAGTTCTGCGACGACACGAAAAACAGGAAGCGTACTGAGCGGTATGCGCATGCTGGTAAGCATAACTGCCCAGCTTGTTCAAAACAAGTTGATTCACAGCCGAGGACTGGATGCTTATCCTTACCAGTATCTACTTTCCCTACTCGGAGACCATCGTGATGAACCTCGACTGTCAAGCCCAAAACACGCTTTCCGCCCTCTGCGGCGGCACAACAGCGCAGACGACGACATCGCCGCACGTCAGCGCGCGTTTACCGACGCCATGGCAACGGTTTGCAGCCGCATGGGTGATGGGAAGCCGGTTTCTTGTGCTTTTACCCTGGCGCCTGTTTTCGCTTGCGCGTTCCCTGCCAGAAAGTCCGTTGAATGCCGACACAAAAAAACAGCGTACCCACGCTGCCTGGGCGCGTTCGCGGCGACATATTGCCCATCTGGATGCTCGCATCCTGCAGGATATTGGTGCGCCCGCCTGGATTATTAATGAAACCACCCACAAGCAGGCGCAGGAGGCAAAAAGACTGATATCGCTCATCGGGCGCTGAAACAGAAGCAAGGGCAAACCCCTATGCTCCCGGCAGATCAAATCCCGCGTGTCGTCTTTATACTCAGCCCTCAAGACTAGGCACTGGGAACTATCAACACATGACACGTACGCTTGATTATCTGAAAAATATTGCCAAAGAACACGGGAGCGCGATTGCATTGCATGAAAACGACGTTCAGGTCAGCTACGAAGAACTGGCCGTCGCGGTCAATGCGCTGGCGGTCGCCCTCCACATGAATGATCCTACGCCAGGCTCCAGAGTGGCGCTGTGCGCCGTAAATTCACTGGAATATCTGGTAAGCGTGCTCGCCATTCAGGCGGCAGACAAGGTGGTGGTGCCGCTGGACCCCCGGGCCGACCTGGAGAGCCTGCATAGCCTGCTCGAAGCCAGCCTCCCCAGCACGCTAATCGTTGATGAGCACGGTGATGCCAAAATCCAATGCGACGAAGACTTCAAAATCCGGTTTTCACAGTTCGAAGGCCTGGTACGAACTTATCGCGACCACTCGCTGCCACTCCCTCTATAATGTACCGCGCCTAAACACATATACGGAGCGGCATATGTCCCCTACTACAATGGAAAATCTCGGCAAACTTGTCTTGCGCCTGACCATCGGCATTCTCATTTTGCTCCATGGCATCTCCAAGCTCAGGAACGGGGTCAGCGGAATAGAATCCATGCTTGCCTCCCACGGCCTGCCCGCGTTTTTCGCGTGGGGGGTTTATGTCGGCGAAGTCATCGCACCGCTTCTTCTCATTGTGGGCATATACACCCGGATTGGCGGGCTGCTCATTGTCATCAACATGCTTTTTGCGCTTGCGCTGGCGCATTCGAGCCAGCTGTATCAGCTCAGCAGTACTGGCGGCTGGCAACTGGAGCTGCAAGGCTTGTTCCTGTTTGGCAGCCTGGCGGTCGCATTGCTGGGCGCAGGTCGCTACAGTGTGGCAGGCACTTCCGGCTCCTGTAACTGACGCAACCCCATCGCTTAGTCCGCATTCCCGCAAGCTGGCCTGAGGCCGGCTTGCTATAGGACCTCTGCAGCCGACGCGTCAGCCTTTGCGTCTGCGGGCAACATCTCCATCGCACCCTTCAGCGAATCAGACCTTTCATTCCCAAGCTGTGTTTGTATCGTTCCAGTATGGCGCGTGTGATTTTCTGCTGCCGACTGCCGCGAGGCTCGATCAATCCTACATCGCGGGTCAACGAGCCAAGTTTTCCGGGCAAGGCCAGGACCCGCAGATCACTGCCGACGCTCCAGTCAACTGTGTGCAGCAATGGCAAAATCGTAACGCCGACTTCATCCCTGACCAGGCTCAGGATCTGCTCGATAGCGTTCAGTTCAAGAAAGTCGTCAGGCGTCACGCCCAGCTTCTGCAACACGCGATCAATCTGGCGCCCCGTATGCTGCGTGCGATCAAAGCGCAAAAAGGGATGATGGGCCAGAATTTCTCTGGGATCGTCGCCCTCGACCGACGCGGCGACAATTAACCGCACCGGCTCATGCTGCAGCAATGACCAGCGTACGCTGGCCGTACGCTTACCCATGTTCACCACGAACGCGGCGTCGACATCGCCATGCTCAAGCTTTTGCGCCAGCTCGCTCGACTTGCCTGACACCAGCCGGATGCCCAGCCCCGGATGCTCGGTTTTCAACTGAGAAACGATCTGCGCCAGGATATTCATGCAGGAGACAATCGCGCCAATCGTCAGTTGTCCCTGAAACTGCCCATCCGGAGGATTGGGCTGCTTGATGCGCTCATACATCTCAAGCAATTTCTTGATCTCGGGCAATAGCTCCTGCCCAGCCGTATTGAGCAAAGCAAGCCGGCCGCACCGATCAAAAAGCTCGCGGCCGAATTCCTGCTCCAACGCACGCATCTGCAGGCTGACGGCCGCCTGCGACAAGCCGACATGCTCGGCCGCTTCAGAAAAAGACCCTAGCCGCGCCACCGCGACAAAGGTGCGCATGAATCTGAGATTGCTCATAAGAAAAACTTGTGGATTGATTCAACAATTTAAATTGCTGTAATGATTGATTGATAGTAGCTTATATGGTTCGACAAATGCCGGAACCTGTGTCATGAAGAACTTTAATTGGGCCAATCCCTATCCGTCCACGCGTACGCCGCTGTTCGCGCGCAATGTCGTGGCGACCTCGCATCCCCTTGCGGCACAAGCCGGCCTGCGGATGATGCTCAAAGGCGGGAACGCTATCGACGCCGCCCTTGCCGCCGCCGCCACCATTACCCTGGTCGAACCCGTCTCCTGCGGTATCGGCGGAGACTGCTTCGCCATCCTGTGGGACGGCAAGAAGCTGCACGGCCTGAACTCCTCCGGCCCGGCGCCCGCTGCGTGGAATGTTGAATACTTCAAGCGTAAATATGGCGTCGGCGACGACGGCCTGGCCAAGCGTCCCATCCGCGGCTGGGATGCCGTTACGGTTCCCGGCGTCGTGGCCGGATGGGCCGCACTGCACGAGCGCTTCGGCAAACTGCCCTTTGATGTGCTGTTCGAGCCCGCCATAGAAATTGCCCAACGCGGCTATATCATCCCACCCGTTGTGGCCGGAAAATGGGCCAAGGCTGCCGACGAACTCAAGGACCAGCCCGGTTTTGCCCGCGCCTTCATGCCAGAAGGCCGCGCACCACGCATAGGCGAAAACTTCCGCTTCTCCGATGCCGCGAACACGCTCAAGCGCATTGCCGAGAGTTATGGCCGCGACATGTATGAAGGCGAACTGGCCGACAAGATCGCAGCGTTCAGCAGCGAGTGCGGCGGTGCCATGACCCTGGACGACCTGCGCAGCTACAAGCCCGAATGGGTCGACCTCATCGACAAGGACTATCACGGCTATACCGTGAGCCAGATCCCGCCCAACGGCCAGGGCATTGCTGCGCTGATCGCCCTGGGCATTGCCGAGCGCTTTGATCTGCGCAATTACCCGGTGGATTCCGTCGAGTCTCAGCATATCCAGATCGAAGCCATGAAGCTGGCTTTTGCTGATCTGTACCATCACGTTTCAGACCGGCGCAGCATGAAGCTGGCGCCCGAGCAGCTTCTCGACGACAACTATCTGGACAGCCGTGCCAAACTCATCAGGCTGGACCAGGCCGGCTCTTATGCAGCGGGGCGTCCGCCAGCCGGAGGCACCATCTACCTTTCTGCCGCCGACGAAAACGGCATGATGATTTCCTTCATCCAGTCGAACTATATGGGCTTTGGTTCCGGGATTGTTGTGCCGGGCACCGGCATCAGCATGCAGAATCGAGGAGTGGGATTCTCGATGGACCCGCAATCGCCCAACGTGGTCGAAGGCGGAAAACGCCCTTTCCACACCATTATCCCCGGCTTCCTCAGCAAAGACGGCCAGCCAGTCATGGGGTTTGGCGTCATGGGCGGCGACATGCAGCCGCAGGGGCACCTGCAGACCCTGGTACGCATGATCGACTACGACCAGCAACCGCAGGCTGCTTGCTGCGCCCCACGCTGGAAAGTCAACAGGGATTTCACGCTGGACATTGAGTCAAGCATGAACAATGATGTGGTAGAGGGACTCAAGGGGCTGGGGCATACCTTCCATTCGGTGTACGACCCGTACATGGACTTTGGCGCCGGCCAATTCATCTGGCGGTTGTCGGATACCGATGCCGACGCCGGCTATGTCGCGGCAAGCGACGGCCGCAGAGATGGCCAGGCTGTCGGCTTCTAATACGATAAGAGAGGGGACAAACTCATGAAACGAATCACCCTATTGCTCGGCGGCCTGATGTTGGGCGCCGCCGCGGCGAGCCATGCGCAGGTATTGCGTGTGGGCATGCAAGACGATCCGGATACGCTGGATCCTCACCGATCCCGCACCTACGCGGCGCGCATTGTCTTTACTTCGCTGTGCGACAAGCTGGTGGATATCGACGCCAAGCTCAATTTTGTGCCCAGGCTGGCCACCTCGTGGTCCTGGAATGAAGACAGCACCAAGCTCACTTTCAAGCTGCGCGATGATGTCGTGTTTCACGACGGCACAAAGTTCGACGCCCAGGCCGCCAAGGCCAACCTGGAGCGAGCCATCACCCTGCCCTCCAGCCAGCGCAAGAGCGAGCTGGCATCGGTAACGCAGGTCGACGCGCCAGATGCCACGACGCTTGTCATTACCGTTGCGCGGCCCGACGCTCCGCTGCTGGCGCAACTGTCCGATCGTGCTGGCATGATGCTTTCGCCGGCCAACTTCGACGCGCCCGACAGCGAATCCACGATAGGCCGGGACCCGGTCTGCTCAGGGCCCTATAAATTCGTCAAGCGCGTGCAGAATGATCGCATCGTGCTTGAGAAGTTCAACGAGTACTACGATGCCGACGACTTTGCGTTCAAGCAGGTCGAGTACGTCGCCATTCCCGATTCAACGGTTCGCTTGTCCAATCTGCGCTCCGGCGGCATTGACATCCTTGAGCGGTTGAACCCCACGGATGTCGCGCAAGTCAAGGAAGACAGCACGCTGGCGTTCAAACCCGTCGCAGGCCTCGGTTTCCGGCAATTCATGTTCAACGTAGGCAACGGCGAACGCGCCAAGACGAATCCTTTCAACGACAAACGCGTACGCCAGGCCTTTCAGCTTACGATAGACCGCAAGGCCATCAGCGAGGTGATTGGCGGCGGCATCTTCCCGCCCGCGCAGCAGCCCTTCCCGCCGGCCAGCCCTTACCATAGCGACAAGTTCCCCGCCCGCGATCCGGATATCGAGAAAGCCAAGGCATTGCTCAAAGAAGCAGGCAAAGAAACCGTGCAAGCCGAGCTTACGTTCGCCAACAACACCATTGAGTCATCTACTGCCCAGATGGTGCAGGCCATGGCGGCTCAGGCAGGCATTCAGCTCAGCCTGCGGCCTACCGAGTACGCTGCCATGCTGTCCGAATCGGCCCAGGGCAAGTTTCAGGTAGATATGCGTGGCTGGTCGGGCCGTGTCGATCCAGACGGCAACATCTATTCCTTCGTAACCTGCAAGGGCACGCTGAACGATGGCAAATACTGCAATCCCAAGGTAGACGAACTGCTCGACAAGGCACGCACGGTGTCGGACGTTGCGCAGCGCAAGGCGGTCTACGACGAAGCGCAGGCCATACTGCAGGACGAACTGCCCAGCATGTACATTTATTATCAGCCCTGGCCATTTGCCACCAGCAATAAGGTACAAGGATTTGAACCCTATCCGGACGGCATGATCCGCCTGAAGGGCGTATCGTTCAAATGATCGCTCCCTAGCCCAGCGGGACCCCTGCATGTTCAAACTTATTCTGCGTCGTGTCATCGTAGCGATACCGACGCTAATTCTCGTCTCCATCGTTATATTCGGACTGCAGAAGATTCTGCCAGGGGATCCGGTTCTCGCCATGGCAGGCGAAGAGCGGGATCCCGCGGTGCTCGATTTTCTGCGAGAAAAATACCGTCTGAACGACCCCTTGCCCGTGCAGTACTTCGCATGGATGAAAGAAGTCTCTCAAGGCAATCTCGGGGTCTCTTTGCGCACCGACATCCCGGTCACCTCACTGATTGCCAACAAACTGCCTGTCACCATACAGCTGGCGGTCATGGCCATGTTCTTTGCGATTCTGGTCGGCATACCGCTCGGTATTCTGGCGGCCGTGCGCAAAGGCACGCGAACGGAATTCGCCGCCAATCTTTTTGCGCTGTCGGGCATGTCCATCCCCAATTTCTGGCTGGGCATCGTCATGATCATGATCATTTCCGTCTGGCTCAGATGGTTGCCCGCATCAGGCTATGTGCCACTCGGCACCGATGTATGGCTATCGCTCAAGACCATGCTGATGCCTTCCATCGTGCTGGCCACCGCCATCAGCGCCTACCTCATGCGTCACACTCGCTCAGCCATGCTCGAAGCGCTCAGGGCCGACTACGTGCGCACTGCACGGGCCAAGGGCGCGTCGGAGCGCATTGTCGTACTGCGCCATGCCTTGCGCAATGCGCTCATGCCCATTGTCACGCTGGTCACCATTCTGTTTGGCGAACTGCTTGCCGGCGCGGTGCTCACTGAGCAGATCTTCGGTATCCCCGGCTTTGGCAAGCTGCTGGTGGATGCCGTGTTCAATCGCGACTACGCCGTGGTGCAGGGCGTGGTGCTGTGCATTGCAGTAGGCTTTATCGTACTTACGCTCGTTGCCGATGTGCTGTACACACTCGTTAACCCAAGGCTGAGGTACTCATGAGTTCGCACGCCATCGAAGCCGCGCCGGCATTGCCTGAACGCCGCCGCAACCGCGCCTGGAGCAAATTCAAGCGCAACCGCTCGGCCATGCTGGGCGCTGCCATTGTGCTGACCATTATCGTGGTCGCCATCCTGGCGCCCTTTTTGTCCAGCTACGATCCCGCGCAGGTCAGTTTCACGGCCATCCGCAAGGCTCCCTCGGCCACGCACTGGCTGGGCACCGATGAGTTGGGCCGCGACATTTTCAGCCGCATGCTATACGGCGCCCGGGCATCGCTGCTGGCCGGCATGTGTTCTGTGCTGATCGCCCTGCTGGCGGGCGTTCCGCTGGGATTGCTGGCCGGATACTTTGGCGGCCTGATCGACGGCTGCATTTCGCGTGCCACCGAAGCGCTGCTGTCTATTCCCTTTCTGATTCTGGCCATCGCGCTCGCCGCCTTTCTTGGCCCCAGCCTGACCAATGCCATGATTGCCATCGGGGTGTCAGCGGCGCCGCTGTTCATACGGCTGTCGCGCGGCCAGGTACTGGCCATCAAGAACGAAGACTATGTGCAAAGCACGCGCTCGCTCGGCGCATCCAATACGCGCATCATCCTGCGCCACATCCTGCCTAATGTTATGCCCGCCCTCATTGTGCAGGCGACCATCATGATCGCCAGCGCCATCATTGCTGAAGCCAGCCTGTCCTTTCTGGGTCTGGGCCTGCAGCCGCCCAACCCGTCCTGGGGCTCCATGCTCAATACCGCCAAGAACTTCATGACACAGGCGCCGTGGATGTCTATTTTTCCCGGCGGTGCGATATTTTTCGCAGTGTTCGGATTCAACTTGTTGGGCGATGGCCTGCGCGATGCGCTGGATCCACGCCAAGACCACTGACGATATGCAGACGATGCAAGACGAACATGTTATCCAGGTCTCAAATCTGAGCGTTGCATTCAGCACGCCGGAGCATACCGTGCAGGCCGTCAAGAATCTCTCCTTTCATGTCAGCAAAGGCGAGACACTGGCCATTGTGGGAGAGTCCGGCTCAGGAAAATCCGTCACATCGCTTTCGCTGATGCGGTTGGTGGAATTCGGCGGCGGCCATATTGCACAGGGTGAAATGCTGCTGCGCCGACGCAACGGCACGCTGATGGATCTGGCCAAGGCGACAGAACTGGAAATGCGCAAAATCCGGGGCGCCGATATTGCCATGATCTTCCAGGAGCCCATGACATCGCTGAATCCCAGCTTCACCGCAGGACGACAGATTGCCGAAGCCCTGCAGTTGCACCAGGGGATGGACAATCATGCCGCCAACGCAGAAGCCCTGCGCCTGCTGGAAGTCGTGCGTATTCCCGACGCCCGTGCCGTGCTGAGCCGCTATCCCCATCAGTTATCGGGCGGCATGCGCCAGCGCATCATGATCGCCATGGCATTGTCCTGCAAGCCTCAGGTCCTGATTGCCGATGAGCCAACAACCGCGCTCGACGTCACCATCCAGGCTCAGATCCTGCAACTCATACGCCAGTTGCAGCAAGACATGGAGATGGGTGTAATCTTCATCACACACGATATGGGCGTCGTGGCGGAAGTCGCCGATCGGGTTATGGTCATGCTCAAGGGCGATAAGGTTGAAGAGAACGACGCCGACGCCGTATTCAACAATCCCCGCCATCCCTATACACGGGCCCTGCTGGCGGCGGTCCCCAAGCTGGGCTCAATGAAGAACACCAGCGAGCCCGCGCCGTTTCAGCTGATTGACGCCGGCCAACACGCGCTGGAAGCCCCCCTGACGGCAGCTTCACCATCTTCGTCAACGATATCCCCTTCCCCTGTTCCGTCCGACCCCGCCCCGGCTGGCGTACAAACTCAGCGTGCAGGCGCCGAACACACCGCCAGCACTGCGCGCTACGATGAACCGCCTGTCCTGCAGGTGGAAAAACTGGTCACGCGCTTTGATATTGCCAGCGGCATCTTCGGCCGCGTTCGCCATCGCATACACGCCGTCGAGCAAGTCAGCTTCGACCTGTACCCCGGCGAAACGCTGGCGATTGTTGGCGAATCCGGCTGCGGCAAGACGACAACCGGCCGCTCCCTGGCGCAGCTGGAATCCATACGGGAAGGCAAGGTGACCTTCCGCGGGCAAGACTTCCGCCAGTTGTCGCGCAGCCAGAAACAGGCTCTGCGCAAGCATATTCAGTTCATTTTCCAGGATCCCTTCGCCTCGCTCGACCCTCGCGTCACGGTGGGCTACTCCATCATGGAGCCGCTGCTGATCCACGGCGTGGCCAAAGGCAAAAAGGCCATGGAACGGGTGCACTGGCTCATGGACAAGTGTGGTCTCACGCCAGAAATGGCCGACCGCTATCCGCATGAGTTTTCAGGTGGACAGCGTCAGCGCGTATGTATCGCGCGCGCACTGGCACTGAATCCGCAAGTCGTCATCGCAGACGAATCCGTTTCCGCGCTCGATGTCTCCATACAGGCACAGATCGTCAACCTGCTGCTGGACCTTCAGCGCGAACTGGGTCTATCCATTCTGTTCATCTCGCACGACATGGCCGTTGTCGAACGCATCAGTCATCGGGTTGTTGTCATGTATCTGGGCCAGGTGGTTGAAATCGGACCGCGTCGCGCTATTTTTGAGAACCCGCAGCACCCCTATACAAAACGGCTCATGGCCGCCGTGCCGGTGGCTGACCCCAGCTATCGCCACCGCGCACACTCGCTGATGGTGGACGAAATTCCAAGCGCTGTCAGAAGCGTTGACGACCAACCGGTGGTTCAGCCCTTGGTGCAGGTCAGTGAAGGACATTTCGTCGCCCGACACGCTATTGGCGCGTACTGACCCCAGGTCGTGGCAGGGCCGTTCACAGATACGCATACCGTTTTTCCAAACCGGAGACCTCTCATGCATAAACACGCATTCAAACTGGCCCTGGTGGCGAGCCTGCTGCTCTCCAGCACCGCATTGGCGCAAACCACCTTGCGCATCGGCCTGCAGGACGACCCGGACCAGATGGATCCGGCCCGATCCAGAACCTTTGTGGGCAGAATCGTCTTTGCGTCGCTGTGCGACAAGCTGGTCGACATTACGCCAGATCTTGAATTTACGCCGCAGTTGGCCACCGCCTGGGAGTGGGAAGACAATAAAACATTAAAAATGACGCTACGCGAAGGCGCTGTCTATCACGACGGCACGCCCATCGACGCCGCGTCCGTCAAGGCCAATCTGGAACGCGCCAAAACGCTGCCCGACAGCAATCGCAAAAGTGAACTGGCAACGCTCGAAAGCGTCGATGCCCCCGATAGCACTACGGTGGTGCTGCACCTGAGCGAACCTGATGCCTCTCTGCTGTCGCAGCTATCGGATCGCGCCGGTATGATGCAATCGCCTGCCAGTTTCGACAGCGATCCGGGCAAAAATCCCGTCTGTTCGGGCCCCTATCAATTTGCGAACCGCGTTCAGAACGACCATATCACGCTTGAAAAATTTGCCGACTACTGGGATGCCGATAGCTATCACTTTGACACAGTGGTGTTCAAGCCTGTGCCTGACGCAACCGTGCGGCTGAACAGCCTGCGCGCCGGCGACCTGGATATTGCGGAGCGCATTGCACCGAGCGATGCGCAAACCGTCAAAGAGGATCCCAATCTTGAGTTCATGCCGGTCACCGGCCTGGGCTTTCAGGCAATCTCCGTCAACTTTGCCAATGGCCCACGCGCAGACAATCCCCTTGCCAAGGACGAGCGCGTACGCCAGGCATTCGACCTGGCCATCGATCGCGATGCCATCAACCAGATCGTCGGCATGGGCCTGTACCAGCCCGCCTTTCAGCCCTTTCCGCCAGCCAGTTTTGCCTACGACACGTCCGTGGAGCGTAAAGGACGCGATGTGGAGAAAGCACGTGCGTTGCTCAAAGAGGCCGGCCTTGATCGCGTGAAAGTCGAGATTTCCTATGGCAACAACACCATCATGCAGCAAGTGTTCGAGCTGATACAAGCCATGGGCAGCGAAGTGGGTTTTGATATCAGCCTGCGCCCCATGGAATTCGCGGCACTGCAGTCCACCCTGGCGCGCGGTGATTTCGAATTGGCGCAAGCCGGATGGTCGGGCCGCGTGGATCCCAGCGGCAATGTATTCCAGTATGTATCATGCAAGGGCAGCCTGAACGACGGCAAATTCTGCGACAAAGACATGGATACCTTGCTGAATGAGGCGCGACAGGAGCTCGACGTCGACAAGCGCCAGCAGTTGTATAGCCAGTTCATGGCACAGATGCAGGTCAAGCATCCGATTTTCTATACCTACTATCTGCCCTGGACCTTTGGCATTCAAAAAAACGTGGAAGGCTTCATCCCTTATCCCGATGGTCTGGTTCGCCTAAAAAACCTTACCCTCAAAGGAAAGTAATGTTCACCACCCGACCTGAAATTACCGGAACCTTTGGCGTCGTCACGTCGACGCACTGGCTGGCCTCGACGGTTGGCATGGCGATGCTGGAGCGCGGCGGCAACGCGTTCGACGCCTGCGTGGCCAGCGCCTTTATGCTGCACGTGGTCGAGCCGCACCTGGTCGGCCCCGCGGGCGAAGTGCCCGGTATTTTCTATTCTGCAAAAACCGGCCGCACAGAAGTGCTGTGCGGCCAGGGCACGACGCCCGCCGGCGCAACCCTGGCGCACTACCGCGCGCAAGGCCTCACGCTCATCCCCGGCAATGGTCTGCTGGCCACCGTCGTGCCGGGGGCATTCGATGCCTGGATGATATTGCTGCGCGACCATGGCAGCAAAACCCTGAGAGAAGTCCTGGAACCCGCCATCCATTATGCGGCGCACGGCCATCCCATGCTGCCGCGCGTCGCAAACACCATTGCCAATCTCAAGGATTTCTTTGAAACGCACTGGCCCACTTCGGCCAAAGTCTATCTGCCCGACGGCGCAGCGCCCCAAGCCGGCAAGCTGTTCTGCAACCCTGTCCTGGCCGATTGCTGGCGCCGTGTCCTGGCCGAAGCGGAGTCCGCAGGAAGTAACCGCGAACAGCAGATCGAAAAGGCCAGAAAGGTGTTCTACACCGGCTTCGTCGCCGAAGCGATCGATCGTTTTGTGGCGCAGAACGAAGTCATGGACGAAAGCGGCAGGACCAACAAGGGAGTCGTCACAGGCGACGACTTGTCGCGCTGGTCTGCCAGCTACGAAACACCACTGACCTATCAATACGGCAACATCACCGTGGCCAAGACAGGCCCATGGAGCCAGGGCCCGGTCTTCCTGCAGACGCTGGCCTTGCTCAAACACACCGACATTGCCAGTCTTGCGCCTGGCGATCCGCGCTTCATTCACCTCCTGGTCGAAGCCATGAAGCTGGCTTTCGCCGATCGCGAGGCTTATTACGGCGATCCGGCATTTGTCGACGTGCCCATACAAGCGCTGCTATCCGATGACTACAACCAGACGCGCAGCCACCTCATTGGAGAAGAGGCGTCTCGTGATCTGCGTCCCGGCACCCTGCCCGGCTACGAAGCGCAGATCGCACGCATCATGGATGTACTACAGCGGCTGTCACCGCAAACCCCGGAGGACACGCCGCGCTCCGCAATGGACACTTCCAATCCGCTGCTGTCCGCAAAACGTGGCGATACCACGCACATAGACGCCATTGATCGCTGGGGCAATATGATTTCGGTGACGCCGTCGGGCGGGTGGCTGCAGTCTTCGCCTGTCATACCCGAACTGGGGTTCGGGCTGAATACGCGCGCGCAGATGTTCTGGCTGGAAGAAGGCCTGCCTGGCACGCTGGCACCGAACAAACGGCCTCGCACCACCCTCAGCCCCACCTTTCTGTTCAAGGATGAACACCCCTATATGGTATTTGGCACGCCGGGCGGCGATCAGCAAGAACAATGGCAGCTCGTCCTGTTCTTGCGGCATCTTCACCAAGGCATGAATCTGCAGGAAGCCATTGATATGCCATTGTTCCATACCCAACACTTTCCAAGCTCGTTCTATCCGCGGGCCCGCAAGCCGGCCAACATCACCATCGAAACAACCGTCGGCCAGGATGTCATCAAGGACTTGCGCAATCGCGGCCACGACATTGAGGAATCCCCCGAGTGGACGATCGGCCGTCTGACGGCGGCATCGCGCGATCCCGATGGCCTCTTGCATGCCGCCGCCTCGCCGCGCCTGTTGCAGGCCTACGCGGTGGGCCGCTGATCACACCGCAATAAAAAGGCCGCCGAACCAGCCTTGTGCAAAACAAGGCTGTCGGCGGCCTGCTGTTCGCACACTATCAGCCGAAACGGCCCGTAATGTAGTCTTCGGTTTCCTTGCGCGCGGGTTTTACGAAAATCTGATCCGTTTCCCCAAACTCCATCAGTTCGCCCAGGTACATATAGGCGGTGTAATCAGAACAGCGTGCCGCCTGTTGCATGTTGTGCGTCACGATCACGACCGTGTACTCGGATTTCAGTTCGGCGATCAGCTCTTCGATCTTGGCGGTCGAAATCGGATCCAGCGCCGAACAAGGTTCATCGAGCAGCAGCACTTCTGGCTTGATCGCCACGCCGCGTGCAATGCAAAGACGCTGTTGCTGCCCGCCCGAAAGGCCGTTGCCGCTCTGGTTGAGCTTGTCCTTGACCTCGTTCCACAACGCCGCTTTGCTCAGCGCCCATTCGACCCGCTCGTCCATCTCGCCCTTGCTCAGACGCTCGAACAGGCGAACGCCGAAGGCAATGTTGTCGTAGATGCTCATGGGAAAAGGCGTGGGCTTCTGAAAGACCATGCCCACCTTGGCGCGGATCAGCGAAATATCCATTTTGGATGACAGCAGGTTCTCGCCATCCAGATTGATTTCGCCTTCGGCCCGCTGCCCCGGGTATAGCTCGAACATACGATTGAAGGTACGCAACAGGGTGGACTTGCCGCAGCCGGAGGGCCCGATAAAGGCCGTGACCTTGTTTTCCTGGATAGACAGGTTCACATCTTTGATTGCGTGAAACTTGCCATAGTAGAAATTGAGGTTCCGGACTTCGATTTTGCTGCGGGCGGCGGTAGGAGTCGTTTGCATGATCGGTTCCTGGCCAAAGCTAGGCTTTGGCCTAAGCGTTTATTTTCGGAAAAGGCTGCGGGCGGCGATATTGATGCCCAGCACAAGCAGGGTAATCAGCACGGCGCCTGCCCACGCCAGGCGGTTCCAGTCTTCGAAGGGGCTGGCAGCGTACTGGAAAATAACCACCGGCAAATTGGCCAGCGGTGCGTTCATGTTCATAGACATGAACTGGTTGTTCAGCGCAGTGAACAGCAGCGGCGCGGTTTCACCCGAAATACGCGCCACGGCCAGCAGAATGCCTGTGATAATGCCGGAGCGTGCGGCACGGTAGCAGATGAACATGATCACCCGCCATTGCGGGCAGCCCAGCGCCGCAGCCGCTTCGCGCAGGCTGTTGGGCACCAGCAAAAGCATATTGTCGGTTGCCCGCACCACCACCGGAATAACCAGTATCGCCAGCGCGAACGCACCCGCCCACCCCGAGTAGTGCTCAACCTGCGCCACATATACCGCATAGATGAACAGACCGATGACAATGGACGGCGCCGACAACAGCACGTCGTTAAGAAATCGTGTGGCCGGCGCCAGCCAGCCACGCTGGCCGTATTCGGCCAGATACGTGCCCGCCAGCACGCCGATAGGCGTGCCGATGACCGTACCCATCGCAGCGATCATGATGCTGCCCAAAATGGCATTCAACAAACCGCCATCAGCACCCGGCGGCGGCGTGCTTTCTGTCAGCAAGGTCAGGGACAATGCCCCGCCCCCCTTGAGCAGCAGCGTAAGAATGATCCAGCACAGCCAGAACAGACCGAACACCACGGTTCCACCGGAGAGTGCCAGCATCACGCGGTTAAACCGTAGCCGGCGCCGGTAGATCGGATTGCGCAGACTGACGACGGAATCGGAATTAAACATTGTCAGAATCTCCGTCTAGGTTTTTGTGCCCTCGCCCTTGCCCAGTCTAAGCAGCAACAGCTTGGACAGCGCCAGAACGACGGTGGTAATCAGGAACAGAATCAGGCCCAATTCCAGCAGCGCGGATTTTTGCATGCCGCCCGCTTCATTGAATTCATTGGCCAGGGCGGACGCAATAGAGTTGGAGGGCGAAAAAATGGAATTCGGCAGATTGAACGCGTTGCCGATCACAAAGGTAACCGCCATGGTCTCGCCCAGCGCACGCCCCAGGCCCAGCATGATGCCCCCAATGACACCGGATTTGGTGAAAGGTAACACCACCTTCCAGACGACTTCCCAGGTTGTGCTGCCCAAGCCGTAAGCGGACTCCTTGAGCATGGACGGAACCAGCTCGAACACATCGCGCATCACCGCTGCGATAAAGGGGATGATCATGATGGACAGAATCAGGCCCGCCGTGAACACGCCAATGCCAAACGGAGGGCCGGCAAAAATGGTGCCCAGCACCGGCACGCCCTCGAAGAGATCGATCAGGCCAGGCTGCACGTATTCCTGGAACAGCGGCACAAAGACAAACAGCCCCCACATACCGTAGATAATGGAGGGAATCGCGGCAAGCATCTCGATGGCAGTACCCAGCGGGCGGCGCAGCCAGGTGGGAGAGAGCTCGGTGAGGAACATGGCAATGCCGAACGAGACCGGCACCGCGATCACCAAGGCAATGGCCGAGGTAAGCAGCGTGCCCACCACAGGCACCAGGGCACCATATACATTCTGGACCGGATCCCATTCATTGGTCCAGAGGAAAGCCAGGCCATGGGCAGCGATGGACTCGCGACTGCCATATATCAGCGACACCATGATCGCACCCAGCAGGATGAAAACAAGGAACGCAAAGGTGCGCGTCAGGTTTCTGAACACAGCGTCCATGAACGCGTTGCTGTCATTTTTCATGTGGATTTCTGGTTTTCGCAGGGGCCACTACTATAAAACAGGTTGCCCCGGCCTTACGGCAACCTGTCGCATTGTCACACAACAACAACGGCGCCGTGTTCGCGGCGCCGTCGCCAGGAGACCGGCGGCCCCAAGGCCGCCCGGCCTGTTTACTTCCAGATCGCGGCGCCGTCGGCTGCCTTGATTTCCTGCTTCCAGCCTTCGGTGATCTGAGCTGTTACGTTATCCGGCATAGGCACGTAATCAAGCTCCTGAGCCATCTTGTCACCATTCTTGAAGGCCCAGTCAAAGAACTTCAGAACCTCGATCGCCGATTCAGGCTTGTCCTGTGTTTTGTGGACCAGGATGAAGCTGGCCGACGTCACAGGCCAGGACTCCGCACCCGGCTCATTGGTCAGCACCACACCCATGCCTGGCACACTCTTCCAGTCTGCGTTGGCAGCCGCGGCGGCAAAAGCTTCTTGCGAAGGCTGCACAAACTTGCCATCCAGGTTCTGGAGCTGCGTCCAGGCCAGATTGTTCTGCTTGGCGTAAGCGTACTCTACGTAGCCGATGGAATTCTTGAGCTGGCGAACATACGCGGCAACACCTTCGTTGCCCTTGCCACCTTGACCGGTGGGCCATTTTACCGCCTTGCCTTCACCGACCTTTTCTTTCCAGGACGAAGAAACCTTGGACAGATAGTTGGTCCATCCGAACGTGGTGCCCGAACCATCCGAGCGATGAACGACGATGATCGAAGCGCCAGGCAGATTCTGGTCGGGGTTCATGGCCTTGATGGCTTTGTCGTCCCACTTGGTGATCTTGCCCATAAAGATATCCGCCAGCACCTCGCCTGACAGCTTGAGCTTGCCCGGCTCGATGCCCGCCACGTTGATCACCGGCACCGTGCCACCGATGATGGCCGGAAACTGGAACAAACCATTCTTGTCCAGCGCCTCACCCTTCATGGGATCATCCGATGCGCCAAAATCAACCGTCCTGGCGATGATCTGCTGCTGACCGCCCCCCGATCCGATGGATTGGTAATTGATGCGATGGCCCGTATCCTTTTGATATTGGGCCGCCCATTTCGCATAGATGGGGTAAGGAAATGAGGCCCCCGCGCCGGTGATATCGGCAGCATGTGCTGCCAGCGAGGCCGCACCAAAGGCGATCCCGACAGAAATTTGTACAAAAACTCGTCTAAACATGGAGGAATCCTCTTGGACTGGAAACTGATTGTTACAGGTTTATCCCTGCTCAGACGAAATAGTAAAGGCCGAATATGACATGTTCGTGACATTCAATATGACATGTTCGTGACAGTTTATCGCGGCCTGGCCACTGGCCAAAATAAGACCTTGCAACGCAGCGCCTGCTATCCCAGCTTCCTGACCAGTTCTGTGTGCAGATTGAACGGACGGGCCCGACCGCTGACCTTTACATAGGTGCCATCGGGCAGCGCCCGCCATGCAAGCTGGTTATCCCGCAGCGCCATCGTGAACGACTCGGAAATAACCCGTTTTTTCAATACGTTATCGAGTATCGGGAAAGCAACCTCAACACGCCTGAAGAAGTTGCGATCCATCCAGTCGGCCGACGACAGATACACTTTTTCTTCGCCGCCCGCGTAAAAGTAAAACACGCGAGAGTGCTCCAGAAAACGCCCAATAATGGAACGCACCCGGATATTGTCCGATAGACCAGGCACTTTGGCCCGCAGGGCGCACGCGCCGCGTATCACCAGATCGATCTTCACGCCCGCCTGGCTGGCCTTGTATAACGCATCGATAATCTCGGGTTCGAGCAGCGAGTTCATCTTGGCCATAATGCGCGCTTTGCGGCCCGCCTGGGCATTGGCCGCTTCAGTGGCAATCAGCGCCATCATGGTTTCATGCAAGGTGAAAGGCGACTGAAGCAGCATCTTCAGCGAGCGTCTCGCCCCCAGCCCGGTCAGCAGCGAAAACAGTTTATCCATATCCGCGCACAACTGGGGCTCGGCCGTCAGCAAGCCAAAATCGGTATACAGCCTGGCTGTGCGCGGATGGTAGTTGCCCGTACCCAAATGGCCATAGCGTCGAATCAATCCTTTTTCGCGCCGAAGCACCAGCGCCATTTTGGCGTGAGTCTTGTGCCCAACCACACCATAGCTGACATGCGCCCCCACCTCTTCAAGGCGAGCCGCCCAGTTGATATTGGTTTGCTCATCGAAGCGGGCCATCAGCTCCACGACCACCGTCACCTCTTTGCCCGCTCGTGCAGCCGCCAGCAACAGCGTCATCAGCTCGGAATCTTCGCCGGTACGATAAATCGTCTGTTTGATGGCAACCACGGACGGGTCCATGGCTGCCGCTGTGAGAAAATTGAGCACGGGCTGGAAGGACTGGTAAGGATGATGCAGCAGGCGATCCTTTTCCGCGATCGCGGCGAACAGCTCGTCAGGCTTGTCCAGCGCATGATCAAATGGCGCGGGCATGGCGGGCCTGTGATCGGAAAACAGCAGCTCAGCGCGATCCACAACATTGCACAGCTGCATCAGCCGCGACAAATTGACCGGGCCGCTCACGCGATAGGTGTCCTGGGGCTGAAGCAGAAACTCCTGTTGCAGGAAAGCCTCGAGCTTGGGTGGCATGGTGTGATCGATTTCCAACCGCACCGCAGCCCCGAAATTGCGCTGTGACAGCTCGCCTTGCAAGGCCTGGCGCAGATTGGTGATTTCTTCTTCGTCCACGAACAGGTCGCTGTTGCGTGTTACCCGCCACTGATATACACCCTTGACATCCAGCCCGGGAAAAATATCGCCAACAAACGCGTTGATCAGCGCCGACAGCAGAATATAGCCATGGGGAATGCCCGAGACTTCGTTGGGCACTTTCATCAAGCGTGGCAGCGCTCTTGGCGCCTGCACGATGGCAATTGCCGCATGACGGCCGAATGCATCCTGGCCCGCCAGCGACACAATAAAGTTCAGGCTTTTGTTATACACCCGCGGAAACGGATGCGCCGGATCCAGTCCAATGGGCGTGAGCATAGGCATCACCTCCCGATTGAACTGCCCATGTGCCCACTCGTAGAGATCTTCGCTCCAGGTGGCGGGCTCCATGAGATCGATGCCCTGCGTCCGCAGCTTGGGCAAGACTTCGTTGGTCAGCAAGCTGTTCTGCCGGTCGATCAGTTCATGGGCGGCACGTTGCACGCACTCAAACGCTTCGCCCGGCGTATAGCCATCCTGTCCGATCACATTTGGCGACTGGCGCTGCTGCTCCTTCAGGCTTGAAATACGAATTTCGAAGAACTCGTCCAGGTTGGAACTGACAATACAAAGATAGCGCAAACGCTCCAGCAGCGGCGTGGCCGGATTTTCGGCCATGGCCAGCACGCGCTCATTGAACTTGAGCAGAGACAATTCACGATTGAGCAAGAGCGGATCCGGCAACTCGGCAGACATATATATTCCGTTTCACGACAGGCGGTTGTTTTTACTGCAAACTTGTGACAGTTAAATGACAGCGCGCAAGAATGATTGTTTTTCACCTCATACTATATAAATGCACACCTTTTCGCCACAGACGGTCACTTGCGCCACCCCTGTCACCAAATTGTGACCAAAACTGAAACTATAATCACCGGGTATTTATTCAAGGCCATACCGGATGGACCAACTACTTGCCGCCATCGACCTGGGTTCAAACAGTTTCAGGTTATCGATAGGACGAGTCGTACAACAGGACGGCGCCGCGCAAATCTACGCCGTAGACAGGCTCAAGGAGTCAGTCCGGCTGGCCGCCGGGCTGGATGACCGCAAAAATCTCGATGACGCTGCCATAGAGCGCGCCGTCACGGTGCTAAAGCGCTTTGGCGAACTGCTGGCGGGCTTTCATCCGAATCGGGTGCGCGCCGTCGCCACCAATACTTTTCGCATCGCCCGCAACGCTGCCGATGTCGTGCAAGCCTGTCAGGATGCGCTGGGCTTTCCCATCGAGATCATCTCCGGCCAGGAAGAGGCCCGCCTGATTTTCTCGGGCATCAGCAACGAACTGCCCCCCTCGGAGAACCGCCGTTTGATGATCGATATCGGCGGCGGCTCCACCGAAGTCATAATCGGCAAGGGTTTCCAGCCGCTGCATCTGTCTTCTCTGTATATGGGCTGTGTCAGCTTTACCCGCGAGTTCTTTCCAGACGGGTGCATTACCGCTAACCGCATGGAGCAGGCGCAACTGGCAGCCCGTCGCGAGCTGGAGCGTATTTCGCGGCTCTACCGCCACACCGGCTGGCAGGAGGCCTACGGCTCATCCGGCACGGCAAAAGGCTTGATCGCTGTCTTGCAGGAAGGCGGAATGTCGCGCAAAGGCATCACGCTCGAAGGGCTTGAGCTGCTCAAAGCCAAACTGATCCACGACGGCAAAGTCATCATGAGTGAGCTGCCCGGCCTGAAACCAGACCGTTCGCTTGTACTGGCGGGCGGCCTGGCGATCATGCTGGCGGCATTTCAGGAACTCAAGATCAAGTGCATGGCGCCAGGAGAAGGCGCACTGCGCGTCGGCGTGCTCTATGATCTGCTGGGGCGCGATTCCCGTCACGACAAGCGTCACGAAACCGTGCGCCAATTCATCAAGCGCTACCATGTGGATACCCGCCAGTCCGAACGCGTCAAGGCCCTGGCGCTCAGCTTCTTCAAGCAGCTCAAGCTGGAAGACACCCCCGACAACCAGGATCTCGAACGCTCGCTTGCCTGGGCCGCAGACCTGCATGAGATCGGCATCAGTATCACACACGCCGACTACCACAAACATAGCGCGTACATGCTCGAACATGCCGACATGCCGGGGTTTTCCAACGATGATCAGACCTTGCTGGCCCACCTGGCGCTGGGACACCAAGGCAAGCTGGCGAAACTGCGCAATCTTGATCCCACGCGCGCAAAATGGCTGACACTGCTCTGCCTGCGCCTGGCTGTGCTGCTGTCACGGCGCCGTGAAACCCAGGAGGCCGTGCCTGTCAGGCTGATGATCAAAGGCAGGCACCTGCGCGTACAGGTGGACAAAGCCTGGCTCGCCAGCAGGCCCCTGACTGAATATTCCCTGCATGCCGAGGAAAAAGAGTGGGGCAAGATCGGCTTCAGGTTCGAACTGCTGCCGGTTTAAACCGGCCTTTGCATGCCAAAATGCCGGCGGTACCGGTCGTCCATGCGCTCAATATCGAGCAATACCGGAAAATCCGCCGTATTGAAATCCGGATCCCAGGCTGGTTTTCCGCAGATATCAGCGCCCAGCTTGAGATAACCCTTGATCAGTGGCGGCATCCGCGCGGGCAGCGCCTGGCCTGCTCGTTCCACAGGATAGGGATGGTGGGGCGTCACGCGCTGCAACGCAGGCTGCGCCGCCAGGCTTTGCATGGCGCGCCGCCAGACCTCAGCTGCCGTGGCGCCATCGTCGCGCAGGCTGACGCTGGCGCAACCGAGCGCGTAGCGATACCCCGCTTCTCGCATCACACAGGCGATTCCCGACCACAGCAGCATAATGACCGCACCTGTACGGAAATCAGGATGAATGCAGGATCGCCCGACCTCGACCAGGTTCTGGCGAATATCCTCCAGACCGGACAGATCGAATTCTGATTCAGAGTAATAATTGCCCGCTTTGACGGCATTGGCGGGTGTGAGCAGGCGGTACGTGCCTACGATCCGATCGCTGGCAAGGTCTTTGACCATGAAATGCTCGCACCATGGATCATAGCGATCCGCATCCAACCCATCGACGGCATCGGGAAAGACGGCGTTCATTTCTTCGGTAAAGATCTGAAAGCGCAAGCGCTGTATGGCTTCCAGCTCTTCGGGGCTACGGGCCAGCCCCATCGACAAGCCCGCCGGAGCGGGGCTGGGCCATGCCGCGCTGCGCGGCGTACTGGACGAAATACGAGCAAGTTCTAGCATACTGGAAGCTCCATGATGAGAGCCTCAGTGTGCACACCCTATATTGCAGGTATTTGTCGCTTTTGTTATGTCTTTGCTAAATCGACGGCAACCAGCTGTTGTACCCCATCTTCGGCCAGCGCCCGATCTTCGGCCTCGACCATAAGCCGCAACTTGGGTTCGGTGCCCGAGGCGCGTATCAACACCCTGCCACGATCGCCCAACTGCTGCTCTACCTTGCGGCGGGCTTCCTGCAAACCTGCGTGATGCTCCCAGTCTATCCCCGGCAATAGCGGCACATTGACCATTTTCTGGGGATACATTTTGAGCCCCTCGAGCAGTTCATCCAGACGCTTGCCGCTGCGCGCCATGGCCGTCAGCACCTGCAGGGCGGCGATGATGCCGTCTCCGGTGGTGTGGCGATCCATGCACAGCAGATGGCCGGAACTCTCGCCGCCATAAAGCCAGCCACGGCTCTGCAGCCCTTCGAGCACATAGCGGTCGCCCACTTTGGCGCGCTCGAATCCCACCCCCAGCGCCTTCATTTGCCTCTCAAAACCAAAATTGGTCATCAGGGTACCCACCACGCCTTCAACCGGCTGCTGCGTCATGCGGTCGCGCACGATCACATACAGCAACTCATCTCCGTTGTAGATACGCCCCTTGTCGTCAACCATTTGCAGCCGATCGGCATCACCGTCCAGCGCAATGCCGAGATCCGCCCCGCGCGCCTTGACTTCCTCGGCCAGGTGTTCGGGGTGCATGGCGCCCACGCCATCATTGATATTGAAGCCATCAGGCTGGCAGCCAATGGCATGCACCTCGGCGCCGAGCTCACGGAATACGTGCGGCACAATGTGATAGGCCGCGCCATTCGCGCCATCCACCACAATGGACAGCCCGGAAAGGTCCAGCTCATTGGGGAAGGTGCTCTTGCAGAACTCGATGTAGCGGCCAGTGGAATCTTCCAGCCGCCGCGCCCGGCCCAATGCCGCCGAACCCACGCAATCGAGCGGCCCGTCGATGGCTTTCTCGATGTCGGCCTCTATGTCATCGGGCAACTTCATGCCCTGCGCGGAGAAAAACTTGATACCGTTATCCTGAAAGGGATTGTGCGAAGCACTGATCACGATACCGGCCGCCAGACGCAACGCACGCGTAAGATAGGCGACAGCCGGCGTAGGCACCACACCAGCCAACAAGACATCCACCCCGGCGGCGGACAGGCCGGCCTCCAGGGCCGACTCAAGCATATAACCGGAGATACGCGTATCCTTGCCGATGACCAATGCGGGGCGACCGCGACCGCTCTGGTGATTTTTGGCGAAAACGCGGCCCGCCGCGTAACCAAGCTTGAGGGCAAACTCCGCGTTGATGGTTGCCCCACCCACTTCGCCGCGCACCCCGTCGGTGCCAAAATATTTACGCTGTGTCATCTGGAATCTCCGGATTCGATAGTGCGCCAGACCTTGACCGCATCGACAGTAGCGGCAACGTCATGAACGCGAAGTATGTTTGCGCCGCGCGCAAGGCCTGCAAGCGCCGCGGCAATGCTTCCGGCCACGCGTCCGGGCGGCTCGCGCCCCACTATGTGACCAATCATGGATTTGCGCGATAGGCCGATCAGCCAGGGGAATCCCTCGACATCGATCTCGCCCAACCGGCGCAACAGCAAGTAATTCTGTTCAACGGTTTTGCCGAACCCAAAGCCCGGGTCGAGCACGATACGATGGCGATCCACACCCGACGCCATCAAAGCCTGCGCGCGCGCAAGCAAAAACGCCCGCACCTCGCCCACCACGTCGCCGTACTGCGGCGCCTGCTGCATGGTCTTGGGCTCACCCTGCATGTGCATCACGCACAGCCCACAACGCGAGGCAGCCACGGCATCCAGGGCGCCGGGTTGGCGAAAACCGTAGACATCGTTAATCATGTCGGCGCCGGCATCCAGCGCAGCCCGCATGACCTCGGGCTTGAAGGTATCCACGGACAGCGGCACACCGCAATCGCGCATGGCCTCGATCACGGGCAGTATGCGCGCAAGTTCGTCGTGGATGGATACGGGATCGGCACCGGGGCGGGTAGATTCACCGCCAATATCAAGTATGTCCGCACCTTGCGAAAGCAGATCGCGGGCATGGCGGACGGCAGAGTCGGGGTCGGCATGGGCGTTGCCGTCGGAAAAGGAATCGGGAGTGACGTTCACGATCCCCATAAGCAAAGGGCGCCCGAGGTCAAGCTCGAAGCGCCCACAAAGCACGGTGTTGCTCATTCGGTGCAGATTGGCTTTTTTAGACGGGTGTCGCCGCCGCGTCGCCGCCCGCAGACGTCAACCCTGCTGGAGGGGTTTTGTCTGTTGTATCGTTGCCCGAGGAAGGCGGTTGGGGAGCTCGCGGAGGACGACCCTCCATGATGTCCTGGATTTGATCCGCATCGATGGTTTCCCACTCGAGCAGCGCATTGGCCATGGCGTGCATCTTGTCGCGATTCTGCTCGATGATGTTACGCGCAACCGTGTACTGCTCATCAATAATGCTGCGGATTTCGTGATCCACCTTTTGCATGGTGGCTTCGGAAACGTGCGTTGTCTTGGTGACGCTGCGGCCCAGGAATACTTCTCCCTCGTTCTCGGCATACACCACAGGGCCGAGTGAGTCTGTCATGCCGTAACGGGTGACGATATCGCGGGCAATGGCCGTGGCGCGCTCAAAGTCGTTCGAGGCCCCCGTGGTCATCTGGTTCATGAAGACTTCTTCGGCGATACGGCCGCCGAACAATACCGCAATGGTGTTGAGCAAGCGCTCTTTGTCCATGCTGTAGCGGTCGCCTTCAGGCAGCTGCATCGTGACGCCCAGCGCACGGCCGCGCGGGATGATGGTGACCTTGTGTACCGGATCTGTCTTGGGCAGCATGCGTGCGACCAAGGCGTGGCCAGACTCGTGGTAAGCCGTGTTGCGACGCTCTTCTTCGGGCATGACGATGGAGCGGCGCTCCGCACCCATGATGATCTTGTCCTTGGCCTTTTCGAAGTCGCTCATGTCCACGGTGCGACCGCTGCGACGCGCGGCAAACAGCGCCGCCTCGTTCACCAGGTTGGCCAGATCGGCACCTGAAAAGCCTGGCGTGCCGCGAGCCAGCACCAAGGGATCGACGTTGGTCGCCAGCGGCACCTTGCGCATATGCACCTTGAGAATCTGCTCCCGGCCACGAATATCTGGCAGCGAAACAACCACCTGACGGTCGAAGCGCCCCGGACGCAGCAGCGCAGGATCGAGCACATCGGGACGGTTGGTGGCGGCGATGACAAGCACGCCCTGCCCGGTTTCGAAGCCGTCCATTTCGACCAGCAACTGGTTGAGCGTTTGCTCGCGCTCGTCGTTACCGCCGCCCAGGCCTGCGCCACGCTGGCGGCCCACAGCGTCGATTTCGTCGATGAAGATTATGCAGGGCGCCTGCTTCTTGGCGTTTTCGAACATGTCGCGCACACGGGCAGCGCCCACGCCGACGAACATTTCGACAAAGTCGGAGCCCGAAATGCTGAAGAACGGCACCTTGGCTTCGCCGGCGATGGCTTTGGCCAGCAAGGTTTTACCGGTACCCGGGGAACCCACCATCAAGACACCGCGGGGAATGCGGCCGCCCAGACGCTGAAACTTGGTGGGATCGCGCAGGAAGTCGACCAGCTCCTGGACGTCTTCTTTGGCTTCGTCGCAACCTGCCACATCCGCAAACGTAATGCTGTTGGTGTTCTCATCCAGCATGCGCGCGCGCGACTTGCCGAAACTGAACGCCCCGCCCTTGCCGCCGCCCTGCATTTGCCGCATGAAGAAAATCCACACGCCGATCAACAGCAGCATGGGGAACCAGGAGATGAACAGGCTGGTCAGGAAGGAAGGCTCTTCGCGCGCCTTGCCCGATACCTGTACGCCGGACTTGACCAGCTCCGGCACCATCCAGAGATCGCCAGGCGATGTCAGGCTATAGGGGCGACCACTATCAGGCGTGACGTATAAAGTATCGCCCTGGATGTCCACTTTGTTGATGCGGCCCGCCTGCGCATCGTTCATGAACTGTGTATAGGTAACGCTGTCTGAGGTCGCGGCACGTCCGTCAAACTGTTTGAAAACAGTAAAAAGAACGAGTGCGATCACCATCCAGATCGCAACCTTCGAAAAAGAGTTGTTCAAAGCCAATCTCCTACTTGTAATCCCGGCTTGCCTAACCCCCGCGCGATACGGCAGCTGAACAAGTATGTCAATAAAATCATTCTACCTGATAGAAGGAATCGTGTTTTGTAACAACCCGGCGCCTTTTAGGACTTTAGGCGCTGCGCAACGAGGAATGTTTCCGACGACTTGTTGCGCGACGCCTTGGGCTTGCGCTCGACAACCCGCTGGAAATGGCGTTTAAATGTCTCGACGATCTGCGAAAACCCACTGCCGTGAAATGCTTTGACAATGAGTGCGCCCTCAGGTTTCAGGTGTTCGCAAGAAAATTCAAGCGCCAGATCACAAACATGCTGAATTCTAGCGGAATCCGCTGATTCCACCCCTGACAGATTGGGGGCCATGTCCGAAATGACAAGATCAACTTTCTGGCCATCGAGCGTCGCCTCTAGCTGACGCAGTACGTCTTCTTCGCGAAAATCGCCCTGCAGAAACTCTACGCCAGCGATAGGTTCCATAGGCAGGAGATCCAGCGCAATAATGCGCCCACGCACCACGCCGCCCGGTCCAACCAGGCGTTCGCGCGCAACTTGCGACCAACTGCCCGGCGCCGAGCCCAAATCCACCACCACATCGCCCGGTTTCATGAGTTTTTCGGAATCCAGTATTTCGGACAGCTTGAAGGCTGCACGGGCACGATACCCCTTCTGTTGCGCCATTTTGACGTAGGGGTCATTAATATGTTGCTGAATCCAATCTTTTGAGAATTTTTTCTTGGCCATTCCCGTACAATTCCACCATGCCTAAACTCGACATTACATCCCAGCAACGCAGTTCCCTGCGTGCTACCGCACATCCGCTGCGCCCGGTGGTCCTTATCGGCGACCGAGGCCTGACAGACGCTGTGCTAAAAGAAATAGACCTCAACCTGAACGCGCACCAGCTGATCAAGGTGCGCATCGCCGGCGATGATCGCCAAGCCCGCATTGCCATGATGGAAACCATCTGCGATGCGCTATCGTGCGCACTGGTCAACCATCTGGGCAAAACGCTGATCCTGTACCGCCCGGACGAAACCGCCGAACGCGCTCGCGCCCAAGCCGAATACTCTACTCGCGCGGTACGCAAGCCCTCAGAGCCGCATACCCCAAAAAAACAGGCCGCACAGGGCATTACCCGCAACCGCAAGGCCGAAAAAGCCAGCCGGGCAGCCCGCATCGCCGAAAAGGCGCCCGCCCCCGACGCCGCTGCCCCGCGTGCGCGCCGTACCAGCGCAGCCGCAGAACGCCCGGCACATGGCATACCGCGCCGTACGGGCAGCGCGATGTCGCTGCGTGCCGGTGCCCGGCGTGGCGTGCGATCCACAAAACGCTGATCAACTCGCTAGTATAAAGCCTGTCTGACGCCAGGCCACAAAAAAATACGGCCCTGGGGCTAAGCCGCCACATCTTGGTGGGCGCACCCAGGGCTTGCATTGCAGAGGCTTCCGACCCGAGGCCGCGCCAACGCGCGGAGCTCACAGGTACTGGCCGCCAGCCTTTATTGATAGCTGATATTGAGCACTTCGAACTCGCGGATACCGGCCGGCGCTTTGACCTCGACCACATCACCCTGCGCTTTTCCGATCAGGGCGCGCGCAACCGGGCTCGACACCGAGATCAAATTGGAACGGATATCGGCTTCTACGTCGCCCACGATCTGATACGTGACGCGTTCACCCGACTCCAGATCTTCGATTTCAACGGTGGCGCCAAACACGGCCTTGCCATCAACGTCCAGCGTCTTGGGATCTATGATCTGGGCATTGGAGAGCGTGCCTTCGAGTTCGCGAATGCGCCCTTCCACAAAAGCCTGACGCTCGCGCGCGGCGTCGTACTCCGCGTTTTCGGAGAGGTCTCCCTGCGCGCGCGCCTCCGCGATCGCATTGATAATTTCGGGTCGCTCGACCGTCTTCAGACGGTGTAGTTCGGCTTGCAGACGCTCAGCGCCGCGAGCTGTCAACGGTATCGCAGACATAATTTTCCTGAATCAAAAGTAAAAAGACGCTCCAGTGCAGGAGCGCCTGAACAATCAAGTAGCTAGGGCTGAAACCGCCCTGAGATACGAACTAAAGAGCTTGCTGATTTTTATGGCTTTAGCAAAGCGGGTTTAGCTCAAAATAAAACCCCGGCCTGGATGTGCACCGGGGATATGTAGTCATTGTCGGCAAACTTGGCAAAAATTGCAAGCCCCCCGCCCAACTGGCGCGGGTTAACCATGTAGACACTTGCAATAAGTTGAAATTAAACCGTTTTTTTGCCAAAACAACTAAGTGCTGCGTAAAGCAGTATGGCCCCAAATGTGGCGGTGCCAATGCCATCAAGCTTGAATGCGCCCATCTGGATGGAGAAATTACCCGCACCCAGCACCAGCGTCACCGCCGCGACGATCAGATTGCGGTTGTCGCTGAAATCCACCTGATTCACGACCCAGATTCGCGCACCCGCCACCGCAATCAGGCCGAACACCACCACCGACATGCCGCCCAGCACCGGGCCGGGAATCGCCTGGATGACTGCGCCGAACTTGGGCGAAAAGCCCAGCAAAATGGCTATGAATGCGGCGATGACAAAAACCAGTGTGGAATAAATACGGGTTACCGTCATCACGCCAATGTTTTCGGCATACGTTGTGACGCCTGTGCCGCCCACCGCCCCCGAGACCATGGTCGCCACGCCATCGCCCACAAACGCCCGGCCAAGGTAGATATCCAGATTTCGGCCGGTCATGGCGCTCACCGCCTTGATGTGGCCCAGGTTTTCCGCAACGAGAATAATTGCAACGGGCGCAATGACGCTGATCGCATGCAACTCAAACACAGGCGCGTGAAAATGCGGCAGGCCGAGCCAAGGCGCCTGGGATACGGCGCTGAAATCGATGGGCGTACCCAAGCCCAGCCCATTGGTCAGCACGCCGTAAATGATGCAGGCCAGCAGCAAGCCCACCAGGATCAGCAGGCGCTGGACTGCGCCGCGCGTATACACGGCAATGCCCCCGACGCTCAGTATCGTCATGAGTGCCATCAGCGCTTCGAAGGTGGTGCCGCCCATGGCGCCCTTGGCAGCAATAGGCGCCAGATTCAGCCCGATCACGGCCACGATCGCGCCCGTTACCACTGGCGGCATCAGCGCATTGATGCGCACGGCCGCCCCACCCGAGCGCGCATCCATCCACCACACCACCAAACCGATCAGCGTATAGACCAGCCCGCAGATAATGATGGCGCCGAGCGCGACGCCGATGTTGGCATTCATGCCCGGGCCCGCGTAGCCGGTCACCGCAATCACGCCACCGATAAAGGCAAAGCTGGAACCCAAATAGCTGGGCACCCTGCCGCCCACAAAGAAAAAGAAAATCAGCGTGCCTATGCCCGACATCAAAATGGCAACGTTGGGATCAAAGCCCATGAGAATCGGCGCCAGAATGGTGGACCCGAACATGGCCACCACGTGCTGCGCACCCATGGCGATGTTCTGGGGCCAGCCCATGCGCTCATCGGGCTGCACAACCACGCCATTGGCGCCAGCCGGCACGCGGCGCCATCGGGGAAAATAAGAATCGGACATCGGAAACCAACCTTTATCGTTATTGATCTGCGGGAGAACTGCCGTAATGCGGAGGATTGCGGAATTTCCTGAGGCGAGAGTGTACGGCGGTCGGGCGGCGGGCGGCAAGGAGAAATAAAGGCGAAATAACCCGATCGGTTGCTTCGGTGGTACAGGCTGCATGCTGCCTCTTCCCTAACCTGACGAAGCTCGCTGCTAGAATAGACTCGCGTTAACCCAATGAATTCAATGGAAAACAGAGTCTCATGAGTACAACCTGCTTCTGGCTGATACGCCATGGCGAAACACAATGGAATGCCGACAGACGGCTGCAAGGCTGGCGCGACATCCCCCTCAATGAAACTGGCCTGCGGCAGGCCCATCTGCTGGCATCCATACTGCGGCCCCCGCATTTTGACGCAGACATCGACATTATCCTCAGCAGCGACTTGAGCCGTGCGGCGGACACGGCGCGCATCGCAGCCGAACACTTCAGAAAGCCGATTGAAACCTTTGCCTCGCTGCGCGAGCGCAACTACGGTATTTACGAAGGCGAAGATTGGGCAAAGCTCGAGAACGACAAGGGCGCCAAGGTGGATTTTGATGCGGCAGACTGGCAGATTGACCAGGGCGAGTCCCTGGCTCAGTTTCAACAGCGCATTGAACAGGCATTCATAGAACTAGCGCAGCGTTATACAGGCAAGAACGTACTGGCCTTCTCACATGGCGGAGTCATTGATATGGCCTGGCGCAAAGCCAGCGGTGTCGGACTGGAAGTGCCCCGCCCCGGCCCCATCCTCAATACCAGTGTCAACCAGTTCTGCATCGATGGCCAGGGGCGCTGGACATTGCTGGACTGGGGCCGGTGCGCCCATCTGGATGAAACGGCGCTGGATGATGTGATTTAGTCTCCTTATGCGTTCGGTACCCATTTGCTTTCACAGCAGCGGCTGGCCGCAAAACTGTCTATGGCGCCGCCGCGGCCTCTCTCATCTTTTGGGCGGCCCTCTCATTCTCAGCATCTTGATACAGTACAGTATCCCCACCATACACCTGTACAGTTGGAAATTTAAATCCACCTGTATCGGTTTTTTCGTGAGCGCTTCTGATAGCATTTTTGTAATCGGCCAAAAATGGGCGACCAACGGGTTCCGCTTACCCATAGAGATATAAAAACCCACCAGAACTAGA
This sequence comes from Allopusillimonas ginsengisoli, assembly GCF_004153455.1. Classification (GTDB taxonomy): domain Bacteria; phylum Pseudomonadota; class Gammaproteobacteria; order Burkholderiales; family Burkholderiaceae_B; genus Allopusillimonas; species Allopusillimonas ginsengisoli. The sequence continues at coordinate 557,723 of NZ_SDQE01000001.1, forward strand.
TGCGGAGACACGGAGACATTATGAATAGAAGAAATTTGCTCAAGCTGGGGGGCTTTTCTGCCCTCTCCATGACCTTACCTGTACGTTCGGCCTTTGCGGCACAGGATTCCATACTGTTTGGCGTACCCAACCCGATGTCTGGCCCTTTTGCCGCGAACGGTAAATTTGCCGAAATGGGCGTTCGGCTATTTGTAGAAGAAACCAAGCAATTGCTGGATCAACCCCTTGCTTATAGCGTGATCGATACGCAAGGCAAGCCGGCTACTGCAATCCGCCAGGTTCAGGACCTGTTTGAGCAAAAAAAGGCCCGTTTCTTTGTTGGCGGCATATTGTCCTCCGAGGCGCTTGCCATGGGAAAAAGCCTGGATAAGCTGGGTGGCATTCTGGTTACCACCGCCGGGGCAGACGAGATTACAGGCTCTGATTGCAATCGGGCAATGTTCCGGTGGTCAGTCCCTACTTATGGCGCGGTGCGGGAAACCATTGCCCCATTGATCAAACTGCATCCCGACGCCAAGCGCTGGTACACCATCACCCCTCAATATGTTTTCGGCGAAGGTTTGCTGAATGCCACCAAAGACATTCTGAAGGAGAATGGGCTCGAGCACGTCGGCAACAGCTACCACTCGCTTGATGAGCGCGAGTTCAGCGGCTATCTGACAAATGCCATGGCCTCAAAGCCTGATGTTCTGGTGTTGCTGAATTTTGGCTCGCAAAGCTCCGAAGCATTACGCCAGGCAGTCAGTTTCGGCATGAAGAGCAATACCATCATTTTGATGGCGTGGGCGTCCGGGCTTGAACAGTTTGAGTCACTGGGCGCAGATCTATGCGCAGATGTTTACTTCGGCGTTCAGTATTGGCACACCATCGACTCCCCGCTCAATCATCAGTTGGTCGAACAAACAAAAGCGAAGTACAACATCAATCCCAACTATAGCCTCGCGGGCGCCTACATCATCACCAAAATGATTGCCGATGGCATCGTCAAGGCCAAATCCATAGACCCTGACAAGGTAATCGCCGCCATGGAGGGCACGGAATACGACGGGCTCACCGGCAAAGAAACTATCCGTAAGGAAGACCACCAGGTTATCAAGAACTACTATTTGCTGAAAGGCAAAGCAAAGGCAGATATGAAGGACGCCGATGATTACGCGGACATCATTCAAGGCGGGCAATCCTTCCTGACGCCTGAAGCGGCTGGTTGTAAGGCACTCTCCTGACCCTATGCAGGCCCGTCCCCCGGGCCTGCGGCACCTGTTTGTATTCCTGCAGAATTGCTTGCGATTGGTTCGGGTATGCGCCGCCGCCAATCCCTGAAGGGTTCCCGACGATATGAATTTATACCTATTGCAGGTCATCAACGGCATCGGAATAGGAATGATCTATTTCCTTCTTGCCGTCGGCCTGTCTATTGTGTTTGGCCTGCTGCGTTTCGTGAACTTCGCTCATGGCGCTTTTTATCTGATTGGCGCCTATGCGTGTTACCAGTTGATCCAGCTTGGAATCAACTTTTGGATGGCCCTCCTCATCGGGCCGATCGTGGTCGGCTTTTGCGCCTGGCTGATAGAACGGCTGCTATTGCGCCGTATGTATGACCTGCCCCACGAATTTCACATTCTGTTCACGCTGGGCCTTGCCTGGGCCATCCAGGAGCTGGTCATTATTTACTGGGGCCCCGTCGGGGTGAATGTGGCGCCACCCGATTCGCTCAAAGGCGTTGTCATGTGGGGCGCCTTCATCTATCCCAAGTACCGGCTTTTTCTGATCGCTTTCTCCATGGTCCTGGCGCTCGCGCTGTGGCTATTGCTGGAGCGCACGAGACTGGGCAGCATCATCCGGGCAGGCAGCGAATCTGCCGAAATGGTCACCTTGCTGCGAATCAATGTGTACAGAATCTTCGGCCTGACGTTTGCGCTCGGCGCCGCCACCGCAGGACTTGCCGGGGTGCTTGCCGCGCCATTGCGCGGGGTCGAGCCATTTATGGGGATTGAGGCGCTGGCCGTGGCATTCGTGGTTGTGGTCGTCGGCGGCATGGGGAGCTTCAGCGGAGCGCTGCTGGCGGGTCTGCTCGTTGGCATTGTGCAAAGCGTGATGAGCACGCTTTGGCCGCAGGGTGCCAGTCTGATGATTTACGTTGCCATGGCGCTGGTGCTGTTGCTTCGGCCCGATGGGTTGATGGGGAGAAGCCAATGAGCACCTTTCTCAGAAGACATGGATATTTTCTGGCAGCACTGGGGGCTGTGCTGATATTGCCTTTGATTCTGGATTCAGGCTCGCTGGCGTCCGAGGTTCTGATTTTCGCGCTCGCCGCACTTGGGTGCAATTTATTGCTCGGCTATGCTGGCCTGCTTTCGTTTGGGCAAGGCATATTCTTCGGCGTAGGCAGTTATGCGCTTGGCATCCTGCTCACGCGTACCGGCTTGCCCATGCCCGTTGTCCTGGCGGCGGCAAGTGTACTCGGCGCGCTCGTGGCCGGCATTGTTGGCTGGCTCGCCATCCGGCAGAAAGGCGTCTATTTCGTGATGCTTACGCTTGCGCTCACTCAAATGTTTTATTTTCTGGCCTATTCAACGCCTCAATGGACAGGTGGAGACAATGGCCTGCTCGATATTCCCACACTGCCCCTGACGGTGTTCGGTTTTACCGTGTTTCCCAACCAGTCTGCCTGGCAGTACTACAGCTTCGTTGCTGTTATTTTTCTACTGGTGTATTGCGCGCTGCAACGGGTGGTCGAGTCTGTTTTCGGCCGGACACTGCTGGCAATCAGGGATAACGCTGCAAGGGCAACAGCGCTGGGCTACAACATCATCCACTTCAAGCTCGTTGTATTCATGTTATCGGGCGCCGTCACGGCGCTGGCAGGTGCGCTTTACGCCATGATGACCAATATTGCCCCACTGACCAGCATCAACTACCACATGAGCGAAATCATTCTGCTTGTGACGGTGCTGGGAGGCACTGGCAAACTCATCGCATCCGTGCTGGGTGCCGCATTCTACGTCATTGTCTCTGACTGGCTGTCAGATCTGTGGCCGCGGTGGCTATTGCTGTTTGGATTGCTGTTAATGGGCATCAGCCTGTATATGCAAGGCGGTCTGTGGGGCGCTTGCCGCATTATCGGCCGCAGGATTTTCCGGTCTGGCAAACGCTCCGCCCAGGTACGCAAGGAGCCCTTATGAAGCCGCCTATTCTTCATGCGAAAAATATCGTCAAGTGCTACGGCAAGTTCAGGGCGGTATCGGATGTAAGCCTGAGCGTTCAACCCAACACCATACACTCTGTTATTGGTCCGAACGGCGCCGGCAAGACAACCCTTTTTCACTCTCTGACGGGCACAGTGCCTCTGACCTCCGGCTCCGTCCTGCTGGATGGAAGAGAGATTGGCGCGCTGGCGGACTATCAGCGTGTGCAGCTAGGCATGGCCAGATCATTTCAGGTAACGTCTTTGTTCCCTACCCTGACAGTGCGGGAGAACCTGAGAATCGCTGCACAGGGCGTACAGCCTGGGCAAGCCTTGCATTTCTGGTCCAAAGCGTTGCTGCAAGACGCCCATGAAGACGTGATTCTCGCGGTAGCGCGACGCGTGGAGCTGGATCACCTTCTGGACCGAACCAGTGCGCAATTGTCACACGGACAGCAGCGGCGGTTAGAGGTAGGAATGGCACTTGCAGCGCGACCGACCATTATCTTTTTGGATGAACCTACCTCGGGGATGGGCATCAACGATATTGGAGGCATGAAAAATATTGTTCGCAGCCTGCGTGACGAACTGACTGTCGTGCTCATAGAACACAACATGGACATCGTCATGGACATCTCCGACACGATCACTGTTATGCATTTGGGCAAGGTGTTATCTGAAGGACAGCCAAATGAGGTAAAGGCGGATCCCGCCGTGCGCCAAGCCTATCTGGGTAATATGATTACAGGAGGTGGCTAATGCTGCTCAGTCTCGAGGGCGTGAACGCCTATTACGGGCAAAGCCATATTTTGCAGGATGTGAGCATGAACGTCGGAGACGGCGAGCTGGTCTGTCTGCTTGGTCGAAACGGGGCAGGCAAGTCCACCACGCTCAAATGTATTATGGGCATAGTACCGGCCCAGAAAGGCAGCATCACGTTCAAGGGCGATGATATTACCCATTTGCGTACGCACAGAATATCCAATCGGAACCTGTGTTTCGTTCCAGAACATCGCGGGATATTTCGTGTACTGACCGTCGAAGAAAACCTGAAACTGGCAGCGCATCCTTCTTCGCAGTGGTCATTGGCCGATATCTACGACATATTCCCGCGCCTGAAAGAACGTCGACGCAATGGCGGGGCGCAGCTGTCAGGCGGGGAACAGCAAATGCTGGCGATTGGTCGGGCGCTGATGAACGCGCCCGAGCTGCTGATCCTGGACGAGCCTGTAGAAGGGCTCGCACCAGTCATTGTGGAAGAAATCGTAGAACGGCTCAAACTGATCAAGCAAAGCGGTATTTCCATCCTGCTAGTGGAGCAAAACCTCGAAGTATGTACACAGTTGGCCGACAGGCATTACATCCTGGAAAGTGGAAGAATTGTTTACCAGAATGACAATGCCGCCTTTACGGCGGATTCCTATGTAAAGGACAAGTACCTTGGCGTGGGCGTTGTTGAATAGAATCAAAGATGAGGGAGACTAATCATGGCTGCGGTAATTAACAAGGAAAACACGGCAAGCATCAATGCTCAGCGCTTGTGGGACTCGTTGATGTCCCTGGCGAAGATTGGCGCCACGCCAAAAGGCGGCGTTTGCCGGTTGGCATTAACCGACCTGGACAAGCAAGGACGCGATCTTTTCGTTCAATGGGCCAAAGAGGCCGGATGCGAAGTACGGATAGACGAAATCGGCAATATATTTGCACGCCGACCTGGCCTGGACAACTCGCTGCCACCTGTGTTGACTGGCAGTCATATCGATACTCAGCCTACAGGCGGCAAATTTGACGGTAACTTTGGCGTACTGGCCGGTCTTGAGGTCGTACGCAGCCTGAACGATCAAGGAATTCAGACACAAGCCCCCATCGAAGTCGTTGTCTGGACGAATGAAGAAGGCTCGCGTTTTGTGCCCGTGATGATGGGATCTGGGGTTTTTGCCAATGCATTTCCACTCGATGAAACGCTTGCGCAGACTGACATTGATGGCAAAACCGTTGGGGATGAACTGCGCCGGATTGGCTATGCAGGCACGACACCGGCCTCAAGCTTTCCGATAAAGGCGTATTTTGAAGCCCATATAGAGCAAGGGCCCATTCTCGAGGCCAAGGATACCGTCATCGGCGCAGTGACCGGTGCGTTGGGACAACGATGGTACGACGTCGTGATCAGCGGAATGGAAGCGCATGCGGGCCCTACGCCGATGGAGCTGCGCAAAGATGCCCTGCTCGCCGCCGCTCAGCTTATTTCCAGGGTGAATGAGATCGCGCTCAATCATGCTCCTCACGCAAGAGCAACAGTGGGGTGGATAGCGTGTTTTCCCAATTCGCGCAATGTCATTCCCGGCACGGTAAGACTAAGCGTAGATTTGAGAGCCGCTGATGATGAAGTGCTGACCACCATGGATAGCTCGCTGAAAACCGCTGGGGAGCAGTTACAGGACGAAGGCCGTGTCGGCGTGGAAATCAAGCAGGTTGTCTATTTTCCCCCGCAACCGTTCAACAACGACTTGATAGACTCGGTTCGCGGAGCCGGCAAAGCGCTTGGCCTGCCAACCCTGGACATCGTCAGCGGCGCGGGGCACGACGCGGTATACCTCGCCCGCGTCACACCGACTGCAATGATTTTCATTCCTTGCAAAGATGGCATTAGCCATAACGAAATCGAGGATGCCCGGCCAGAACATATTGAGGCGGGCTGTAATGTATTGCTGCGAGCGATGCTCGAACAGGCCGGTCACGCAAGAAATGGGCAGCAGGCATGAAAATTCTGATCGCACGTCTGAATCACGAGACCAATACGTTTTCCCCGGTTCCCACGCCTATTGAAGCATTCGGCATAAACGGACCTGATTACGATCAAAACGCCTATCAAGCCAACAAAGGTGCAAAGACGGCAATGGGCGCCTTTATCGATCTGGCTGAGCAAATGGGTGCGGAAATTGTCACGCCGCTATCTGCAACAGCCAATCCCAGCGGGCCGGTCGATGCGCAGGCCTATCGCATCATGACCCAGCATATACTCGATAAGGCCGTGGGTTGCGACGCCATCATGCTCGATCTGCACGGCGCCATGGTGGTAGAAGATTCAAATGACGGCGAGGGCGATTTGCTGGAGCGGCTCAAAGCGCAATGTCCGCACGTGCCTATTGCTGTCGCCCTCGATCTTCATGGCAATGTCACACAAAAGATGATCGACAACGCGGACATCATGGTTGGCTTCAAGACCTACCCGCATATAGATATGTATGAGGCAGGCGAGCTTGCGGGCCGTATTCTGCGTGAAACGCTCAACGGCGACACAACTGTTGCGTTGGCGTGGCGGCCTTTGCCATTGATGACACACACATTGAAAAGCGCCACGCAATCTCCTTCGATGCAGACCGCCATCAATCAGGCGATTCAGCTGGAGCAAAGCGGAGATGTGCATGCTGCAACCATCATGGCCGGTTTTTCGTTGGCAGACATACCAGCACCCTGCTTGAGCGTCATCGTCGTCGGCAGGAATCAACAGTCCGCACAGGCTGCCGCAGATACATTGGCCGATGAGATCTGGTCCAATCGAGAAGGCTTTGTTTATGTCAGCGAACCGCTGAATTCGTCGATCGCCAAAGCCAAGGAAATGGCCCGAGAAAAGGGCATTGCACATCCGAGCTGTGGCGATCGAGATGGGCCAATACTGCTGCTGGATCACAGTGACAACTGCATGTCCGGCGGCACGTGTGACACCATGGATGTATTGCAGGAAGCACTCGCCCAAGGGCTGTCCAATATCGTCGCCGGTCCACTCTGTGACCCTGAATCGGTAGCCGAAATGTTTGAAGCCGGCGAAGGTGCCACGATCACGCTTCCGCTGGGAAACAAGAAGGAACTCGCAAGCATGGGTGTTCACAAAACGCCCATGGAAGTAACCGGCACCGTCATGCGCTTGAGTCCTGGAGAATACGTAATCACTGGCCCGACATATCACGGAATGAAATGCAGCATGGGCCGAACCGCGCTATTGACTTTTAATGGCGTCAGCATTGTGGTCGCAGAAAGAACACATGAGCCGTGGGATCTGGGTGTGTTCACGTGTGTCGGACTTGATCCGGCCTCCTTCGACTATGTCCTGCTGAAATCCAGAATGTACTGTCGGCCAGTGTTCTTTCCGATCGCAAAAGGTTATGTGGAGTGCGACAGCGTGGGGGCTACCAGCTCAAACTATGATCTGTTTCCGTTCCAGAACCTGGATCGCCCTGTATACCCCCTGGACAAAGACACCGCAAGGCGTTAGGCGGCCCGTGAAAATAGTCCATCAAGCACACCGTGGATGCCACCGGTTGCCAGGGCCTTACGGCATCTGCCTCGGCTTACGCTTACGCCCCGCCGCAAAAAAATCATAAAGCCGATTGGGCACAAGGCGCAGCAGCTTGGCCACAATACCCATTTGCCATGGGATGACGGTATAGCTGGCACCTCGACTGATCGCCAGGCCCGCACGATCGGCAAAGCGCTCCACGGGCATGAGAAATGGCATTTTGTAGGGGTTGCGCGCCGTCATCGGCGTCTGGATAAAGCCTGGAGCAATCGTCACCACCTTGACGCCAGTGCCCTTCAGCTCGACACGCAGGCTTTCGCAATAGCAGCGCACCGCCGCCTTGGAGGCGCTGTAGGCACCCGCGCCCGGCAGGCCTCGCACGCCCGCAACGCTGGCGATGCCCACCAGCGTGCCCTGCCCGCGCTGTTTCATCGAAGCGATGAAAGGTTCAAAGGTAGCCACAGTGCCATTCACATTGGTGGCCAGCACGGCACTGAACACATCGAAATCTTCCAGCGCTTCGGTCAGCGTGCCCACGCTGATGCCTGCACTGGCAATCACAATATCCACCGACCCGCTTTCAATAAAATCGGCCGCTGCGCGATGCAGAGCCTGCCTGTCGCGCACGTCGGCCACATACAGACGATGTCCGGCGCCTGATGATGCCTGACCCGCTAGCGGCGGCAGGCTTTGCATAACCGCCCGCAAAGCGTCTTCGCGACGCCCCACCAGCGCCACCTGCGCCCCCTGGCGCGCATAAAAAAGAGCAAGCGCGGCGCCTATGCCGCTGCTCGCTCCGGTAATGAAAACGCGTTGCATCGACGCGCCGCGCTTATTGCACGGGCAACGATGCGTGCAAGTCTTGCAGCGAATATACCTTCAGGCCGCCGCCATGACGCAGGTACTGCAGCCCTTCGACGGCCGCGCTTGCGCCAGCAATGGTCGTAAAGAAAGTGACCCGCCCTTGCAGGGAGTTCGTGCGTATGGTGCGCGAGTCGGCAATCGCATTGCGGCGCTCTTCGACCGTATTGATGACCAGCGATATTTCGCCGTTCTTGATCATGTCGACGATATGCGGACGCCCTTCTGTCACTTTGTTGACCACCTGCACCTCAAGGCCGGCAGCCTGAATGGCCGCTGCCGTGCCGCGCGTGGCGATGATCTTGTAGCCCAGGGAGCTCAAGCCGCGCGCCACCTCCACCGCACGCGGCTTATCTTGCCCGCGCACGCTGATAAAGGCGGTGCCTGACTCAGGCAGCCAGGCGCCAGCAGCGATCTGCGACTTGACGAAGGCTTCGCCAAAGCTTTCGCCCACGCCCATGACTTCCCCAGTGGACTTCATCTCTGGTCCAAGAATGGTGTCCACGCCAGGGAACTTGACGAAGGGGAAGACCGCTTCCTTGACGCTGTAGTAGCCAGGCACTACTTCGTGATGAACGCCCTGCTCCGCCAGCGTCTTGCCAGCCATGGCGCGGGCCGCAATCTTGGCCAGTTGCAACCCTGTCGCCTTGGATACGTAAGGCACCGTACGCGACGCACGCGGATTCACTTCGAGCACGTAGACTTCGCCATCCTGGACGGCAAACTGCACGTTCATGAGACCCTTGACGTTCAGCGCACGTGCCATGAGGGCAGTCTGACGCTTGATCTCGGCCACAATCTCCTGCGGCAACGAGTAAGGCGGCAAGCTGCAGGCAGAATCACCCGAGTGCACGCCAGCCTGCTCGATGTGCTCCATGACACCACCAATAAAGACGGTTTCGCCGTCGCAGACGCAATCAACGTCGACCTCGGTGGCATTGTTCAGGAAGTGGTCCAACAGTACAGGCGAATCGTTGCTGACCTTGACTGCTTCGCGCATATAGCGCTCCAGATCGGCTTGCTCATGCACGATTTCCATGGCGCGGCCACCCAGCACATAACTGGGGCGCACGACCAGCGGATAGCCGATCTCGCCAGCCAGCGACAGGGCTTCGCCCTCGGTGCGGGCTGTGCGGTTGGGTGGCTGGCGCAAGCCCAGCTTGTTGAGCAGCTTCTGGAAGCGCTCGCGGTCTTCGGCCACATCGATGGAATCAGGGCTGGTGCCGATGATGGGCACGCCGTTGGCTTCAAGCGCGCGCGCCAGTTTCAGCGGTGTCTGGCCGCCGTACTGGACGATGACGCCGACGGGGTTTTCTTTGTGCACGATTTCGAGCACATCCTCGAGCGTCAGCGGTTCAAAATACAGGCGATCCGAGGTGTCGTAATCTGTGGAGACGGTTTCGGGATTGCAGTTGACCATGATGGTTTCATAGCCGTCCGCCCGCATGGCCAGCGCCGCATGCACGCAGCAATAATCGAACTCAATACCCTGGCCAATGCGGTTCGGGCCACCACCCAGCACGATGATCTTCTTGCGATCGGTGGGCGCCGCTTCGCATTCTTCTTCGTAGGTGGAATACATATAGGCTGTGTGCGTGGCGAACTCCGCCGCGCACGTATCCACGCGCTTGTAGACCGGACGCACGCCCAGTTGATGACGCAGCTTGCGCACTTCGGCTTCGGTGGTGTCAAGCAGGAAAGCCAGGCGGCCGTCAGAGAAGCCGCGACGCTTGAGTTGCCACACGGTATCGAAATTCAGATCGGCCAGCGTCTTTTGTTCGAGCGCCAGCTCGATGTCGACGATGTCCTTGATCTGCGCCAGGAACCAGGGATCGATGCTGGTCAGGCTGTGTACTTCTTCGAGGCTGAAACCCTGCGCGAAAGCATCACCCACATACCAGATGCGCTCTGGTCCGGGCTCACCCAGTTCGATCTGCAGTTTTTCGCGATCGGTGGTTTTTTGATTAAGGCCATCCACACCGACTTCGAGCCCGCGCAATGCTTTCTGGAAGGACTCCTGGAAGGTTCGGCCTATGGCCATGACCTCGCCCACCGACTTCATCTGCGTGGTGAGACGCGAATCGGCTTGCGGGAATTTTTCGAACGCAAAGCGCGGCACCTTGGTGACGACGTAATCGATGGTAGGCTCGAACGAAGCCGGCGTTGCACCGCCCGTGATTTCGTTGCGCAGTTCGTCCAGCGTATAGCCAACGGCCAGGCGCGCAGCGACCTTGGCAATGGGAAAGCCTGTCGCCTTGGACGCCAAAGCCGACGAACGCGACACACGCGGGTTCATCTCGATGACAATCATCCGGCCGTTCTCAGGATTGACCGCGAACTGCACGTTGGAACCGCCTGTATCCACGCCGATCTCGCGCAGCACCGCAATGGATGCGTTGCGCATGATCTGGTATTCCTTGTCTGTCAGGGTTTGCGCAGGGGCAACCGTGATGGAATCGCCCGTGTGCACCCCCATGGGATCCAGGTTTTCGATGGAACACACGATAATGCAGTTGTCGGCGCTGTCGCGCACGACTTCCATTTCGAATTCTTTCCAGCCCAGCAGGGACTCTTCAATGAGAAGTTCCTTGGTGGGCGAGGCTTCGAGGCCACGACGACAGATGGATTCGAATTCTTCGCTGTTGTAGGCGATACCGCCGCCCGAACCACCCATGGTGAAGCTGGGGCGGATCACGACAGGGAAGCCCGACGTACCCACCTGCTCGGCGATACGGCGCTGCACGTCCCAGGCTTCGTCCATGCTGTGGGCCACGCCTGACTTTGCCGACTCCAGCCCGATGGCGGTCATGGCCTGCTTGAATTTCTGGCGGTCTTCGGCTTTTTCGATGGCGTGCTCATTGGCGCCGATAAGCTCGACGCCGTGCTTGGCCAGTACACCATGATGCACGAGGTCCAGCGCGCAGTTCAGCGCAGTCTGCCCGCCCATGGTGGGCAGCAGTGCGTCGGGCTTCTCGCGCTCGATGATTTTTTCGACCGCTTCCCAGGTAATGGGCTCGATGTAGGTGACATCGGCGGTTTCCGGGTCGGTCATGATGGTGGCGGGATTGCTATTGACCAGAATGGTGCGAAAGCCATCGGCTTTGAGGGCCTTGCAGGCTTGTGCACCGGAATAGTCGAACTCGCATGCCTGCCCGATGATGATGGGGCCGGCACCGATGATGAGAATGCTTTGTATGTCTGAACGCTTGGGCATAGTGCGGAATTATTTTTGACCGGCCATGAGGCTGATGAATTTGTCGAAGAGCACAACGATATCGTGTGGCCCGGGGCTGGCTTCAGGATGGCCCTGGAAACAGAAAGCCGGTGAGTCAGTGAGCTCAAAGCCCTGCAGCGTGCCGTCGAATAGCGACACATGAGTGACACGCACGTTCTTGGGCAGCGTTTTGGGATCGACGTTGAAGCCATGGTTCTGGCTGGTGATGAAAACGCGCCCGGTGTCGAGATCCTGCACGGGGTGATTGGCGCCATGATGACCGGTTTTCATTTTGATGGTCTTGCCGTTCAGGCTCAGGCCCATAATCTGCTGGCCCAGGCAAATACCGAACAGCGGAATCTTGCGTTCCAGCGCGGCCTTGCAGGTTTCGATGGCATAAGTGCATGGCTCGGGGTCGCCAGGACCATTGGACAGGAACAATCCATCCGGATTGAGCGCCAGCACGTCGTTCACCGGCGTTTGCGCCGGCACCAGGGTAACGCGACAGCCGCGATCGGCCAGCAGACGCAGGATGTTGGTCTTGATGCCATAGTCGTACGCCACAACGTGATACTTGGCGTCGTCGGGCGTGCTGAAGCCTGCGCCCAGCTGCCAGGTGCCCTCTTTCCATTCGCGGCTGTCCTTGATGGAAACAACCTTGGCCAGGTCTTGCCCGGACATACCCGGAAAATTGCGGGCCAGTTCAAGCGCGCGGTCGGCGTCTTCGCCCACCATGATGCAGGCCCCTTGCGCCCCGCCTTCGCGCAGGATACGGGTAAGCTTGCGGGTATCAATGCCTGCGATACCAACCACCCCTTGCGATTTCAGGTATTCGGGCAGGGAGCGCGTGGCGCGAAAATTGGAAACACGCAGCGAGCAGTCGCGCACCACCAGGCCAGCGGCGTGGATGTGGGTGGATTCGACATCTTCGTCGTTCACGCCGGTGTTGCCAATGTGCGGATAGGTAAGGGTTACGATTTGCCCGTTGTAGCTGGGATCGGTCAGGATTTCCTGATATCCCGTCATTGAGGTATTGAAAACGATTTCGGCGACGCAATGACCATCGGCGCCGATTGAGACACCCTTGAAGATGGTACCGTCCGCCAAGGCAAGAATTGCTGGAGGAGACCCGTTGGCCCCCTCGGAAAATAGTGACGGCAGCACTGTAAACCCCGGTTATAAAGTCAGTAATTAAACCTTCTGATTATACCTTGAGTCTGGGCCGCCCTCCAAGATTAGTATTGTATTTCATGCAATTGGGGGTTATACGAGGGATCGTCAGGCACGCGCCGCAAGGCCTGGCGCGGGTGCGCGGGTATTTTGCACGCCCTCTGCCCCGGCACTGTCCGCCCTGTGGAAAATCGTCTACAGTGATACGTTGACCCTGACTAGTTTCTACCGGTGTAAATGCTATGACCAATCAGCTTGATTCCTTGCGCCAGTTCACCACCGTCGTCGCAGACAGCGGCGATTTTGCAACCATGCGCACCTACCAGCCGACGGATGCCACCACCAATCCGTCGCTCATCCTCAAAGCAGTCAAGCTTGAGGAAAACCGCGAGCTCGTGCAAAAAGTCATTGCAGATCATGGCGGCGCCTCGGCTTCCGAACTCGCCAGCCAGTTGCTGGTGGCCTTTGGTCACGAAATTCTCAAAATCATCCCCGGCCGCGTGTCCACCGAGGTCGATGCCCGCCTGTCGTTCGACAGCCAGGCCAGCATCGAACGGGCGCGCCAGATCATTGCCATGTACAAACGTGCCGGCATCGATCGTGAACGCGTACTGATCAAACTCGCCTCCACCTGGGAAGGCATCCAGGCCGCCAAGGTACTGCAAGCCGAAGGCATACGCTGCAACATGACGCTGCTGTTTTGCCTGCCCCAGGCCCTGGCCTGCGCCCAGGCCAAAGTGCAATTGATATCGCCTTTTGTTGGCCGTATCTACGACTGGTACAAAAAAGACGCCGGCGACAAGTGGGACGAAGCCGCCCGCAGCGGTGCCGACGATCCCGGCGTGCAGTCTGTGCGCCGCATCTACGATTACTACAAAGCCTACGACATCCGCACCGAAATCATGGGCGCGAGCTTTCGCAACATCGGCCAGATCCGCGCACTGGCCGGCTGCGACCTGCTCACCATCAGCCCCGACCTGCTCGAAGCGCTGGCCAGCGACAACAACCCGCTGGAGCGTCAGCTTGATCCTGCCAACGCCCGCAACAAGGCGCCAGAATGGCAGGCCAGCAACGAGGTTGCCTTCCGTACCGAGTTGAACAACGATGCCATGGCCACCGAAAAGCTGGCCGAAGGCATACGCAAGTTTGCCGCGGATGCAATTGAGCTGGATACCTTGATTGGCAAGGCGCGTGGATAAGGCGCCAACGCCGAAACCCGACTGCGCCCCTGGGGCCAAAATGCAGGCCGACACGAAACAATTCGAGCCGCCATTGTGCTTCGTCCTCAATGGCGGATCCGGCCGCCGGGATGCAGACGCTGCCCGCGACGCGATCGAATCCGCCATGCGCGCGGCAGCAAGGCGCTACCACCTGTTCATCATAGAAGATATCGACGACCTGACAGCGACAATACAACAGGCCGTTGACGCGGCCGAGTCCGAGAATGGCGCTGTGGTCGCCGTCGGCGGAGACGGAACGATTAACGCCGTCGCTACGGCAGCCCTGGGCCGGCGATGCTGTTTCGGCGCCATCCCGCAAGGCACATTCAATTATTTTGGGCGCAGCCTCGGTATCCCCGAGGACATCGACGCAGCCCTGCAGGATTTATTGCACGGGCAGGTAACGCCGGTACAGGTTGGCCTGGTCAATGATCGCGTGTTTCTTGTGAATGCCAGCGTAGGCTTGTACCCCCAGTTGCTCGAAGACCGCGAAGCGTTCAAGCAACGTTATGGCCGCAGCCGGTTTGTGGCACTTTGGTCGGCGCTGGTCACGGCCTGCGGCGATCATCGGTACTTGAACCTCGTGCTGGAACAGGGCAGCGAGCAGTCAGAACTCCGAACAACAACGCTTTTTATCGGCAACAACCGCCTTCAGCTGGAGCAAGTCGGTGTTGAACAGGCAGAATCCGTCACACAGGGCCAGCTCGCCGCCATCGCGGTCAAGCCGGTAGGAACGCTGGCCATGCTGTGGTTGGCCGCGCGCGGCGCCCTGGGCAAGCTGGGCGAGGCAGAAAACGTCACCGGTTTCAGTTTCCGCAGCCTGTCGGTATCGCCGCGCGGGTTGCTGCGAGGCAACAAGCACCGCAAGCATCGCATCAAGGTCGCTGTAGACGGCGAGGTCATGTGGCTGGATACGCCGCTGGCGTTTCGCGTCGCTCCCGAGCCATTGCAATTGATCAGGCAAAAAACCAATGACGACACACCGCATGCCTTTGCGGACAATCACAAGGATGTGGCGGCATGAAGGTGGTGCTCCATATGTCAGACCCACACTTCGGCACCGAAAGGCCGGCTGTCGCCAAGGCACTGGAACGCCTGGCTCAAGCACAAACGCCTGATCTGGTGATTCTGTCGGGCGATGTCACACAGCGCGCGCGCAAGACGCAGTTTTCTGCCGCGCTTGCCTTCATGAATCGCCTGACCATCCCCGCCAGGCTGGTCATCCCGGGCAATCACGACATCCCGCTTTACGACATCGCAACCCGGCTCTTGCGACCTTACTGGCGCTATACCCAAGCCTTCGGGCCCGATCTCGAGCCTGTTCATGAGTGCGCTGATCTGCTGGTTATCGGCGTGCGGACAACCCGCCGCTATCGGCATATCGAGGGGGAGGTTTCTGCTGCGCAGATCGACCGCGTGGCAAACCGCCTGAAACAAGCCACATCCAAGCAATTGCGCATCGTAGTCACCCACCAGCCTGTGCACGTGATAAAGCCGGTCGACGAAGAACATTTATTGCGGGGGCATGAACAGGCGATCGCGGTATGGGCACAGGCCGGGGTAGACCTGATTCTGGGCGGCCATATACACCGCCCCTATCTCTGTGCGCTGCATGAGCGCATCGCGGGCGTTCATCGTAAGGTATGGGCCTTGCAGGCGGGAACGGCGCTTTCCTCGCGGATCCGTCATGATTCCAACAACTCCGTCAATCTCATACGCCACGGAATCGAAGGCAAGCCCGGACACTGCGTTGTAGAACGCTGGGATTATGACGAGGGGGCAGGCAACTTCAAGAAGGTGGACGGCGCGGCGATACGCGAAAACTTTCCTTCTTGAGGCAGCCTACATCAACCGCAGCGCTGTCAAAACTCGATGCTGGCCGTTAACGAATACGTGCGCGGCGCGCCCAGCACCAGATAGCCGTTGCCAGGGTAGCCGCCGACCGAGGCCCAATAATCGCGGTTGGTGATGTTATCGACCCGTGCCCGCCATGTTACTGACTTGCCGCTGATCTCGGTGCGATAGCGCAGGCCGGCATCCAGGCGAGTCCAACCCGGCACCTTGAGGGTGTTCTCGGAATCCGCATAAGAAGAGCCGGTATAGACCACGCGGCCATCGACGGCCAGCCCTTCTACGCCCGGAATATCCCATTCGAGGCCAAGATTGGCCTGCAGCCGGGGCACACCGATTACACGCTTGCCATCCGTTGCCGCAGCGCCGGTGTCACGCTGCTTGGCATCGAGCCAGGTAACGCCGCCCAGCACACGCATGGACGGCGTTAATTCGCCAAACATAGTGAGTTCAATGCCCTGGTGGCGATCTTTGCCGGCTGCACTGAAGCGGCGATCATCGCCCACATAAGCACGCGGCTTATCGGTGCTGAAAAAAGCCAAGCCGCCGCCCAGCCCGCCGCCGTCATATTTGAGGCCGATTTCTTTCTGTTTGGAAACATAAGGCGACAGCATTTCGCCCGCGTTCGCCACAGGCAGGCCGCCTTGCGTCGTTGGTGCGGTTTCGCCCTGCGCCAGCGATTCTATGTAGTTGGCATAAGCCGAGATATCCGGCGTGAGCTTGACCACCAGGCCTGCCGCGGGCGAGTTGCGGCTTTGCTTGTAGCGGTCGCTTTCGGCGCCGGTGTCATAGGCATAGGAGCGCACGTTGATCGTCTGATGCCGCACACCCAGCGTCAACAAGAGGCGATCATCCAGGAACGACAGGGTGTCGCCGATGCTGAAGCTGGTCAGGCGCGTGCGGCCTTGCAACGCGGGGTCATCCAGATCGTTGCCAAATAGCGTATCGGCGCTGAAAGCGGGCCTGGCATAGTAGCGCGGGGCATAGATATTGGTGGGAAAAGTATTGGTGTAATCCATGGCATAAGCGTTGTCCTTTTCTGCATCGAAGTACGATGCCGCAACAACCACTTCGTGCTTTACCGGCCCCGTCTGCAGCTTGCCGCGCAAGCCGACTTCGCCCGTCTTGACCCGATCGCGACGGGTATTGTCAAAGCGATAAATGTTGCCATCGCCGGTGCCGCCGTCGGTGAGCCTGACATTAGCCAGTGAGTTGGCCTCTTTGCTGCGACGCATGCCGTAGGCAGCCCAGGCGGTTACATTGTCGCTTACGTCGAACTCACCTCGCAACGAGCCAAACAGATCCCGCTCATTGGAATAAGACCAGTCTTGCGCAAAATTGCTGCTGGCGTCTGGCGCGTCCGGAATTTCGGTCAAACCGTCCACCGTAACATTGGTACGCGTGCGTTTGAGACGGTTTTCTTGCCAGCCCAGATCTGCCGACAGGCGAAACCGATCCGCCTGCCAATCCAGCCCCAGCGACACAACGCCTGTACTGTTGTGTTCACGATCAATCGAGGACTCGCCGCCGCGCTGTCCGGCGCTCACGCGCACACCGAATTGCTGTTCGTCGCCAAACCGACGCGCGACATCGGCCGACGACTCAATCGTGCCCTTGCTGGTCCAGCCGGCCGACAGGCGTGTCAGCGGCTCGGTAGGTGCGCGCTTGGGCACCAGATTGATGATGCCTCCGATGCCGCCACCGCCCGGCGTCGCCCCTGTCAGGAAGGCCGAAGCACCGCGCAGCACATCCACGCGCTCGAAGATTTCGGCCGAAATATACTGGCGCGGCAACAAGCCGTACAGACCGTTGTACGACACGTCGTCAGAGCCGAGCAGAAAGCCGCGTATGAAATAGGCTTCCTGGAAATTGCCAAAACCCCTGGCAACCCTCACACCAGGATCATTTTGCAAGACATCGCCGACGCTGTGCGCATGGCGGTCTTCTATCAGCTCGTTGGTATAGCTGGTAAAGCTGAAGGGCGTTTCCATGTAATCTCGACTGCCAAGGATGCCGATGCGCGCCCCGGTTGCGACCTGCCCGCCCTCATACGCAGGCGCCAACCCGTCTGCGGAGGCGTCCGCGCTGGCTTGCACGGTGATTTGCGACAAGGTTTCCACATCCGTGCCAGGCTTCTGCGCATGAGCCAGGGGAACGCCAGCCGACATGGCGAAAAACACGGCAGCGAAGGTCAGCGATGGGGTGAAAGGAGGATTCAATACACGCATGAGGAGCTTCCAAGTCAGAAATAAAGGACACAACAGACGGCAACAGCACGCAGCAGCGGCGCCCCAGCGCCCACAGTGAGGCAACATCGCCTACGGCGCCAGACGGCATGGAAAATACATGGACGGGAGCAGAAGGAGGCTGCAGGCTCTGATCCTGCAGCGGGGAAAGCCGATGTAGATAAGAACTAGGCGTTAATTATAGTTAATAGTTCTCATTTAGAAACGTATTTTTTCTTTTGTACGTTGCTATTTTGCGAAATTATCGTTCGGAGAGTGATCTCCGGGCAGAACTTGCAGGGTCTGCCCGGCCAAGGTCTGCCCGATCAAATCACAGTTTTTCGGTCTCGCCCGCCTTGGGCTTCCACGACAGCAGCCGGTCTTCGACCAACGTCACCATGCCATCGAGCACAAGCGCGAACACCGTCAACACGACAATCCCCGCAAACACTGTATTGACGTCCAGCGTGCCCTCGGCCTGCAGGATCAAATAGCCTACCCCGCTGGCCGAGCCCAGATACTCGCCCACCACCGCCCCCACAAAGGCCAGGCCAACCGAAGTGTGCAGGCTGGAAAACACCCAGCTGGTCGCAGATGGGATATACACATGGCGCAGCAGCTGCTTGCGATTGGCGCCGAGCATGCGTGCGTTGTCGAGCAAGGTTGAAGGCACTTCGCGCACGCCCTGGTAGACATTGAAAAACACAATGAAGAACACCAGCGTCACAGCCAGCGCCACTTTGGACCAGATGCCCAGGCCGAACCACATGCCGAAAATAGGCGCCAGAATGACGCGAGGCATGGAATTGGCGGCGGTGATATAGGGATCGAGCAAGGCACTGGCTCCCCGCGACAAACCCAGCCACAAACCGAATGCCAGTCCGGCAACGGTGCCAATGACAAAGGCCAGCACGGTTTCTGTCAGCGTGATGCCCAGGTGCAGGTAGATATCTCTGTTTGTGATGAACCAGGCCCAGATCACCTTGGCGACTTCAATGGGGCGCCCAAAGAAGAAAGCAAAATTATTGTCGCGCGAGGCCAGATGCCAGGCAAGCAGCACAATGACCAGCAGCAGCACCTGCCAGAAGCGGAGAACGTAATGATGAGATTTTTGTAGGCTGGACATCTTTCAGGCCCGTTTTTGCTGGGCATAGCCCTTGAGAACTTCTTCGCGCAGCACGTTCCAGATGGCCTGGTGCAGCTCCACGAAACGGGGATTGGTTCGTACTTCGGCCACATCGCGCGGCCGGGGCAGATCGATCAGGAATTCGCCGATGGGATGCGTGGCAGGGCCGGCAGACAGCACAACCACGCGGTCGCTCATGGCAATGGCTTCATCGAGATCGTGCGTGATGAACAGCACGGCCTTGCGACTGGCCATCCACAGTTCCAGGACTTCATTCTCCATCAATTGCCGGGTTTGGACGTCAAGCGCAGAAAACGGCTCGTCCATGAGAATGATGTCGGGATCGCGGATGAGCGTCTGTGCAAGCATGGCACGCTTGCGCATGCCGCCAGACATCTGGTGCGGGTAGCGGTTTTCGAAACCGCCGAGCCCGACACGGCGCAGCCAGTCCATGCCTTTTTCACGTGCCTGAGCGGCAGGCACGCCTGCAAATTCGAGGCCTGCCGTCACATTGGACAGCGCATCCCGCCAAGGCATCAGGGCTTCGCCCTGAAACATATAGCCTGCACGGGCATTTACGCCTTTGAGCGTTTGGCCAAAGACACGTATCGTGCCTGACGATGGGGCCAGCAAGCCCGCCCCCACGTTCAATAGTGTCGATTTTCCGCAGCCGGTGGGGCCGACTACGGAAACAAACTCTCCTGGCGCGATCGCGAGGCTCGCCTCCTTGACGGCGGTGTAGCTTTTGCCACCGCCCTCGTTGGAGGCGAACGTGCAGGTAATGTTATCGAGAGAAAGTGCTGCTTCAGGCATTGGGGTATTTCTGATTGGCCTTGATGACAAAATCGTTGGTCCAGACCTTGGAAATATCGATCTTGTCTTTGGGGAAGTTGGCAACGAACGCAGCCAGCGCATTCAGCGCGGTTTGCGGACCATCGTCGGGCACCATGCCATCCTTGGACAAAGCTTCCATATTGCCCTGGAGCGCCAGCTTGTAGAGCTCGATGTCTCCCAGCAGATAGCCCTCTGGAACAACCTTGGCAATCTCGTCCGGGCTATTGGCGTGTATCCATTTATCCGCCCGCACAATGGCATTGGCCAGCGCCTGGGCCGTATTGGGGTTGGCGTCGATGAATTTCTGCGAGGTATACAGGCAGCCCGACGGCATGTTGCCGCCAAAAATATCCTTGGTGTCCTTGATGGTGCGGGTATCGGCAATGACCTGGATCGCATCTTCCTTGAGCAGCGTACTGATCACGGGATCAAGGTTGGCGATCGCGTCGATCTGGCCTGTGCGCATCGCCGTGATGGCACCCGCACCCGCGCCCACGCCAATATAGGACACATCCGTTGGCTTGAGACCGTGCTTGTCCAGGAAGAAGCTGGCCATCATATTGGTCGACGAACCTGGCGCCGTTACGCCGATTTTCTTGCCTTTGAGATCAGCCGGCGACTTGTAGTCCGCCATGGTCTTGTTGGAGACCGCCAGCACAATCATGGGCGCTGCGCCCTGCTGGGCGAAGGCGCGGTAGAACTGGCCTTTGGACTGCAATGTAATCGTATGCTCGAACGCGCCGGAAACGACGTCTGCACTTCCTCCGACCACTGCCTGCAGTGCCTTGGAGCCACCTGCAAAATCGATGATCTTGGCTTCCAGGCCCTCGTCCTTGAAATAGCCATTGATATTGGCGATAGACAAAGGCAGATAATAAATCAGTGCCTGGCCACCTACGGCGATGCTGACATCTTTCTTTTCAAGCTGCTGGGCCCGCGTCAGAGCGGGAGCGAACGTGGCTGCGCCAGCTACGCCTGCCATCTTGAGCAGGTCGCGTCTAGAAAGGGACATGGGATATCTCCTGATGGATGTTGTTTTGCTTTGTAATAGTACTGTAGAAATAACCTGCGGCCATAGGGACTTGCACCATGCGCAGCGATCTCAGGACGTGCTGCGCCGTTCCATCAAAGCCCAGGCAATTGTCCCGGCATCCACATATTCAAGCTCGCTGCCTGCAGGTACACCCCGTGCCAAACGGCTGACTTTCAGCCCCCGTTCGCGCAACAACTCGGACAGGTAATGCGCTGTGGTCTCGCCCTCTGCCGTAAAGTTGGTGGCCAGTATGACTTCGCGCACCTCGCCATCGCAGGCGCGCGCGATCAGCCGATCAAACTGTAGTTCTCGCGGGCCCACGCCCTCAAGCGGCGCCAGTCGGCCCATCAATACATAATACAGACCACGATAGCCATGGCTGGACTCGATCATATTCTGATCGGATGGCGTTTCGACGATGCACAGCAAGGAGCCATCGCGCTTGGGATTGGCGCAAGTCGGACAGATATCTTCTTCTGAAAACCCATTGCAGCGGCTGCAATGGCGCAGATCCTTAACCGCCGAGGCCAACGCGCGGCTGAGCTGGTCCGCACCCCGCGTATCGTGCTGCATCAGATGGTAGGCCATGCGCCGGGCCGAGCGGACACCTACTCCCGGCAAGCAGCGCAGGGATTCAATGAGTGCCTTGAGCGGCTCGGGTTCCGGAAGCGGCGTTTCCATAGACAAATCAGAACGGCAGCTTCATCCCGGGAGGCAAGGGCATGCCCGCCGTGACAGAAGACATTTTTTCCTGGGAAGCGGCTTCAGCCTTGCGCAGGGCATCGTTGAACGCGGCCGCGACAAGGTCTTCGAGCATGTCTTTGTCTTCGCCCAGCAGCGTAGGATCGATGGTGACACGCTTGACATCGTGGCGGCAGCTCATTGATACCTTCACCAGACCGCCGCCCGAGGCGCCCTCGACCATGATCTCCGCAAGCGCTTCCTGCGCTTTCTTCATGTTTTCCTGCATCTGTTGCGCCTGGCGCATCAAGCCGGCGATCTGACCTTTCATCATGATGGATATTTCCTGATAAAGAAAAGAGTCCAGGGATAAACCTGGATTATTCAAAATACCGAGCCGTCTCCGAATATCGGACCAGCCTCGGTTGGGAAGTGTATACGCACAGGATGACCGTATGCCTACCGCACATCATGCCGCCCTTTCCTCGGTAGCACTGACCGATCCTGGCACCACGCGGGCGCCGAAGTTGGCGATCAGCTCTTGCACAAAGGGGTCGTTGACAACGGCCTGCTCTGCGTCTTTTTGCCGCTCTGCGCGGCGCGCCTGGGCGACAGCGTGCGCGGTTTCGTCGCCAGTGTGGCCAAACTCGACCTCAAGCTGGACGGCCGTGCCAAAGTGTTCGGACAATACCGTGCGCAGCCTGGCCTTGCCCTGGATTTCGGTCAGCGGCCGTATCGCCACCCGCAGACGAACTTGATCTCCCTGCCCGCCCAGCCATTCGCTCTGGCGGGCGAGCTCGGCCGCCAGGCCGCTCAAGGGTAGCTTGGCCGCCAGCGCAGGCCATGCCTGCGACGTCATGTCACGCAGGCGGGGAGTTTTGCTTTTTTTACGGGCAGGCGCAATGCCGGGCGGCAAAGTCGACTCGCCACCGTCTTCGCGCAGGGCGAACCCCCCTGGAATGGCATCCGCGCCGTCATCGCCGTCCGATTCTGCAGGCACGAAGCGCGCGCCATCATCGTCGTCTGGCACAAATCGGGCTTCGTCGAAATAACCTGCCTCCGGGTCGGTGGCGGGCGCCGACTGCATAGTCTCGAAACCGTCTTCCGCCGTGGCATGGATTGCTGCGGCGGATGCCGCCGGGGCCGCTGCCGAAGCAACCGTGCGATCTGACGGCACAGCCGACGGCGTTTCAGCGGTGTGCGCCTCGGGCGCACCGGCCTGAACACGAGCGGGCGACGCAGCGGCAGCGACATCTTGCCTGGCTGTGGCACGCGCGCTGGATTGCGGGCGCTTTGATTCGGCCGGAGGACGGACATCGTCTTCCCACGCTGGAATATCGTCGGCGGGCGCAACAGTTGTGATTGAATCCCCGGATGCCGCGGCGGCGGCAGGCGACGGGGCCGCCATGCTGGCGGCACCTTGTCGCTGCATAATTGTGGCGGCTCGCGCTGGATCCGCCTGCCCAGTCCCAGCCGCCTTGGGCGCGCCGGCGACCGGTATGTTGGCGCTGTCAGATGACGCGCCGGTGCCACCCGCCTTGGCGGGTGCGTCTAAGGGGGGTATACCGACGGACTCCGCAGCGGGCGCCGCTGTCAGGGTTGCCGCATCCGGCGCTGGCGCCGCGCTTGCCTTGGCGGGCGTGCCTGCCTGCTCAGCCCCGGCTGCCGCGCCGTCTGCAGCCTGCCCGCCCGAAGGCGGCGGCACAGTGCCCGGCGGCACCAGCGACAACATGCGCAAACACGCCATCACGAACCCTGCATACTCATCTGGCGCGAGGGTAAGCTCGCTGCGGCTGTGCACCGCAACGGAATAAAACAGCTGTGTCTGATCCGGATGCAAGGACTGGGCAAGCGCGGCAATATCTTCGGCCAGCGGGTCGTCTGCCGACGTGGCGCCCGGAATCCGCTGTTCTATGGCGATACGCGACAGCAATATGGCCAAGTCTGCCAGTGCGCCGCTGTACGAAAGACCACGCATGGCGAGTTCGTCTGCCACAGCCAGCACCTGCGATGCACTGCCTTGTGACAGCGCCTGCAGCAAAGCAATCAGATGACGCTGATCGATGGTGCCCAACATACCGCGCACCGCTTCGCCCGACAGGTTGCCCGCACTATAGGCAATCGCCTGGTCAGTAAGGGACAGCGCATCGCGCATAGAACCCGACGCTGCCTGAGCCAGCAGACGCAGCGCAGGGGTTTCGTACTGAATGCCTTCCTGATCCAGTACGCCTTGCAAATGGCTGACGATGGATTCTCCGGTCATTTGCTTGAGATTGAACTGCAAACAGCGAGAAAGCACCGTAACCGGGATCTTTTGAGGATCCGTCGTTGCCAGGATGAACTTGACGTGCGGCGGCGGCTCTTCAAGCGTTTTGAGCATGGCGTTGAACGCATGCCCGGTAAGCATGTGAACTTCGTCGATCATGTAGACCTTGAAGCGACCACTGCCCGGCGCATACACCGCCTGCTCCAGCAGTTGCGTCATTTCGTCGACACCGCGGTTGGACGCGGCATCGAGCTCGACATAATCCACAAAACGGCCGGAATCGATTTCGGTGCACGCGCGACAGACACCGCAAGGCGTGGCCGTGATGCCGGTTTCACAGTTGAGGGACTTGGCCAGGATGCGCGACAGCGTGGTCTTGCCAACGCCCCGCGTGCCCGTAAACAGCCAGGCATGGTGCAGACGCTGGGTGGACAAGGCGTGCGTCAGTGCGCGCACAACGTGATCCTGACCGATCAGCGTGTCGAACGACCTTGGTCGCCATTTTCGCGCAAGTACAAGATATGTCATGCAAAAGCCTGAAACCCGAGGGTAAACGGAAAGTGTACCTGATTGGGCGCGGGCATGGGGACGCGGAAAACTACCCGCAAATGAAGAGGCGAGCCTTACTTCGGCACTGGCTCTGAACGACTATGGCTGCTTCGTTCCCGACCTGACCAGATTCACCGCCGAACCATGCGAAGGGGCCCGCCAAGCGAAGTTTAACAGGAGTTTGAGAATCGCGTTAAGGCGCATCGTGCACCACATTTGTATAGATGCAAAGACTCAGGCGATTCCCGTTTTCACTGCCTTCTTCAGCGCTTCGTCTATTCGGGTCTGCCAGCCACGGCCGGCTCCACGAAAATGATCCACGACATCTCTGGACAGCCGAATCGTCACCAGCTCTTTTGTTGGCGCGCGTTGCGAGCCACGCTTGCCTAGACCACGCAATGTTTTCTGAACACTCTCAGGAAGCGAATCCAGTCTTTTGGCGGCCGCGAAATCCGCATCTAACAACTCACGCACTTCGCCATCGGAATCAATTAAGGGTAAGCGATTTGGCATATCTTCTTGCCTCTCTACAGTTTGCTTTACGAAAGCTAATCACCCGAATGCCGTGAACAGTCGCAGACTTTTGATAGCATGGAAGGTGATCTTCATTTTTATTGTAAGTACAATAAAGTAGAATTACAACATCATGCCTCCCTCTATGCTCGTGTAGAGAGGGGCTGTAGAAGATCTCATCATGGCTTAGCCCCGCCCTCCAAAGCGATGAAACTGAAAGGTTTCATCGCTTCGTATTTTCACGCCCCCATCGCCGTCACGTTCACCCCAACATCCGCTGGCGGGCCGAAGTACAGGCTGCTGGTCACCAGAGCATCCACCCCGCTGGCCGCATATTCCGCGACATTGTGCTGACGGATACCGCCTGCGGCGAGCAGCCCCAGTGAGGGCCATTCCGCCCGCAAGAGCGGGCACCATTGCGCAAGCTGCGCGGGCTCGACCTTATCGAACTGGATTACATCGGCGCCGCAACGAGCCGCCTCGCAGGCATCCTCATAGGTGTCGGCTTCAATCACGATTTTCTTTTCCACCAGATGAGGCCGATGAACATCCAGCGCTTTGCGCAGCTCGGCCCAACCGCCCGGCATCAGGGCCCGATGTTGGGGAAACACCAGCACCGTCTCGGACAGGCCAAGGCGATGCGGAAAGGCTCCGCCGGCCAGCGCTGCCTTCTGAACGACGCGACGCAACCCGGGCGGATGCTTGCGGGTCGTGAGTATGCCCACGCCAGGATTCGCACGGGCTGCAGCATCCACCATAGTGCGAGTGCGTGTAGCTACCCCACAGGCGTATTCCAGCAGGTTCTGTCCTACCTTCCAGCAATCCAGCAGGGGCTGTGCGTCGCCTTGTGCCACGACCGCCACCGTGCCCGGCTCCACCCGCTGTCCGCTGGGCAGGCAAAGCGACACTGATCCGCCGCGCTGGCGTACCATGCGCGCCACTTCCTCTGTGCAGGCCAGCGTCATGGGCTGGCGCGCCACCCAGGATATCCGGGCTGGTCTGTTGCCAACATCCAGCAGCGTACTGGTCAAATCGAAAAACCCAACGTCTTCCTCCAGCCAGGCGTCCAGCATCGACGTTTCAAAAAACAGCGGGGCATTGTTCATCATCCGTCCTCAGTGAAATCAAATCGTTCCATAACGCTTGAGCAGGAAAAACGCCAGCGCAGACATGCCTACCAGCAGCAGCGACAATTGGTTCGCGCAATCGAACTGACCATCGAGCACACTGTTGTAGATCGCCAGCGACAAGGTTTCAGTGCGACCCGAAATATTGCCGCCCAGCATCAACGAAATGCCGACTTCGCCCAACGCCCGGCCGCCTGACAGAATCAAGCCCGCGGCAATGCCGCGTCGCGCCAAAGGCCATTCCACCCGCCAGAACACCGTCCAAGGGCGCTCACCCAGTGTGGCGGCCGCTTCGCGCAGACGTGCCGGGACGCCCATAAAGGCCGTTTGCACGGGCTTGACCATGAGCGGCAGGCCCGCCACAAACGCTGCGATAACCAGGCCCGGTGTGGCAAACACGAGCTCGGGCCGGAGCGCGGACGGCAAAGCCTGCATCAGCCAGCCATTGCGTCCCAATGCCACCAACAGGGCATAGCCCAGCACGATGGGAGGAAAGATCAGCGGCAACATCACCATGGCATCCAGCACGCCCTTGCCGGAGAACGTTCGGCGGGCCATCAGCCAGCCCAGGCCCGCGCCCACCACCAACTGCAGCAGCATGCTCCACAGCAACACTTCGGCGGTCAGCCAGAGTGAGGCCTGCGCACAGTCGGCCACGCTTTAATCCAGGCCGTAGTGGCTCAATATCTCGCGCGCTGGCGCACTGGACACAAAATCAATCCAAGCCTTGACCGCCTTATCGCCCTCGTGGTTTTTCATGACCGCCATGCTGATATCGATGGGATCGTAGCAATCGGCGGGTGCCTGCACGTATCCACCGATGCGATCGCCCTGGCCCAGCGCCTCCGTCAGATTGACGAAGCCGGCATCCATTTCACCCAGCGCCACATAAGACCCGACCTGCGGCACCGTGTCGTTTTCGACCATTTTTCCGCCGACCTTATCTATCAAGCCCGTGCGCTGCAGGCACTGCATCGCCGCGTTGCCATAAATGGCCCGTTTCTGGTCTGGCGTCGCAAAACGCTGTACCTTATCGCTACCCAGATCCTGTACCGACGTCAGTTTGATTGTTTTCGAATAGATCAACGCCAGCTTGCCCGAACCCAGGCGCTCATAGCGATCGGCCAGCTTCATGGGTTCCAGGAAGGCCCGGTCGCCGACCAAAAGCGCAATGTCCGGATTCTGTCGAGCCTGGGTCTCGATCTGCTTCATATGGCCAAAGCTGGCTTCAACTTTGATGTCCGACGAGGCCGGGAATTTCTGGATGAGCTCCATCAATGGTTTGCGATACCCTGATGCCGACGCAATCAGCAAGGTTTCCGCCCCCACCGGGGCAGCGCAAGAAACGAACAGGCCAATTGCAAGCCCAAACACGCGAAGTTTCATGTGGGTATATTTCCTAGGGAAGCGTTATTCATATCTAAGCGCCGATACATAGCGCGGTCGAAATATACCTTACTATATAACGATATGGGAAGGTAGCCGCTTGTGCCCGCCCACCGTCTGATAAGAAGCGCTGAACGACCTTCAGTTTGAAGCCCAAAGAGGCAACCCCTCTCCAGTTTTAAACCGTCCAATTTCCGGGGGCAGGTCACCTCTCCTGCATGTATTTCCCCCAGATGTCCGACTTCTGGGAGTCAGTTCACCCCAATCAACTTTGGGTGTCGGACTCCACTTACGTGTCGACCTGGCAAGGCTGGCTGCATGTGTCCTTCGTCATCGATGGGTTTGCCCGGCGCATTGTCGGCTGGCGTGTCAGCAGTTCCATGATACGGACTTCGTGCTCGATGCCCTGGATCAGGCGCTGTATGACCGTCAGCCTCAGCAAACCGATGGTCTGATACACCATAGGCTCTCCCTTCATCCGAATTGATCCAGTTTACTGGACATATTTTTATTTAGATTATGTTTTGTCCAATAAACTAGACATTACAAATCGGAGTTTGTCTCTTTTATTGTCTAATATAATTTACAAACAGGGGAATACATATCAAAATATCCAATATACTTTACAGGATATTGATATGGACATGATGGAAATTGGGGCACTCATCAAGGCAAGGCGTGTGCAATGCGGATTGAATCAAATGCAACTGGCCGAGCAGGCCGGGGTATCCAGAGCCACGCTTAGCGCGCTGGAAAACGGCCACTTGCCCGAGCTGGGCGTGAACCGGTTGCTGCGCATATTGGAAGCTGTGCAGTTCGATATGAATTTTACGCCCAGCATGGACTATCGCCCCACGATGGATGAACTGCAGAATAAGCGCGAACAGGACGATGCGCCTCGAACCAGGAGTCGATACCGTGGCTAATGACACTGAACAAACCCAACCGGCCATATCCGATTTGCTTGATGTCTGGGTGGATGACCATTTGGGTCTTCGCAAGGTAGGGGTTCTCGAGCGCTTTCGAGAAAACGGCAGAGCCTATCAGGCCAAGGTGGCGTTTCATTATCTGGACGGTCTGAACGACGCCGATGCGGTTTCGCTCATCATGCCGATTCGGCGCGCATCCTATGAGCCTAAAGTGGCCGGCATGGTCGGAAATCTGCCGCCAGTGTTCGATCAGAACATTCCGGAAGGGGCGCTGCGCGCTTACCTGGTTAATCGCTATTTGAAGGTCATTACCGACATGGGCGATTTTGAACTGCTCCATTTGGCTGGAAATAGAACCATCGGCAGAATTCGCGTTGTACCTCATGGCCAAAGCCCAGATGGCAAAAGACCAGTCGTACCCTCGCTAAAAGAGGTATTGGCAACTACGGACTCGCAGCAGTTGCTGGAAGAACTGTTTGAAAAGATGGCGCACCATTCCGGGGTAAGCGGCGTGCAGCCCAAGGTTCTCTTTAGCGACAAGCAGTCTGATGAGACGTTAGATCAACAGAACATTTCTGGACGCCACCGCCTGACACTCCAACAGGATGGCTATATCCTGAAGGCGGCCGGGCGGGACTTCCCAAGCCTGGCGATCAATGAATACCTGTGTCTGTATGCGTCAAAAATGAGCGGCCTGGCCACAGCCCACGCCGAACTCTCGGACGATGGACAGGTGCTGGCCATCAAGCGTTTTGACCTGGATGAGCAAACGGGCCACCCTATCGGATTCGAAGACATGGCCAGCCTAAGTGCATTGACCGCACACGATAAGTACAAAGGCAGCTATGAAGAAATGGTCAAGACCATGGCGGCAATGCTAGCGCCCCAGGAGCGGCGCGCGCTGATGGTCGAGGTATTCAAATCCATCGCGCTATCTTGCGCCGTCGGCAATGGCGATGCGCACCTGAAGAACTTTGGCCTACTCTACGAAGATCCAACCATAACGCCACGCCTCGCGCCCGTATACGATGTATGTTGCACCAGGGCCTACCTGGATTCGGACCAGCTCGCGCTAACGCTTGGCGGCTCCAAGCGCTTTCCAAAACGAGATGCGCTCGTCAAGTTTGGCCGCATCACATGCAAAATGACCGGCAAGGAAGTCCATCGCGTCCTGGAAGACATCGCAACCGGCATCGAAGTGGCTGCGCTGGAATTACACTACTTCTGCGAGCACTATCCAGAATTTAATCTGGCATGTGGAGAGCGTATGCTCAAAGCCTGGGACATCGGCATGCGCTATACGCTTGGGATGGGGCCCGATTACGTGCTACCTGCCTCTTTGGAATATGTGGGCACCAGCCGGCCCAAGATGGCCGGATAACTAGCTTGCTCACTTTAAAGCGTCTAGCTTGAGAAAAGTGCAGCACAGCAGATCTCTATCGATGAATGTCATGAACACAACGACCAAGGCTGCAAGGCCCCGCGGCATGTCTTACGCCCGTCGCGATGCGAAGCCGCCGCCCGATGAGCCGCGCCTCATTCTGCTGAACAAACCGTACGATGTATTGCCGCAGTTCACTGACGAGCAGGGCCGCAGTACGCTCAAAGATTTCGTCAACGTGCCAGACGTATACCCCGCTGGAAGATTGGACCGGGATAGCGAAGGTCTGCTGTTGCTGACCAACGACGGCCAGCTTCAGGCCAGCATCGCCGACCCCAGGCACAAGATGGCGAAAACGTACTGGTTACAGGTGGAAGGCGAACCCACGGCGCAGCAATTACAGCAGTTGCGGAAGGGTGTAATGCTCAAGGATGGCCGCGCGGCAGCCAGTGACGTCACTGACATTACGCCACCGAATTTGTGGCCGCGCACGCCGCCTGTACGCTTTCGCCAGCATATACCGACCGCATGGATAGCGCTGACCATCCATGAAGGGCGCAACCGCCAGGTGCGGCGCATGACCGCCGCCGTGGGGCTTCCTACGCTGAGATTGGTAAGAGTACAGGTCGGGCCTTGGGCACTGGACGATCTACTGCCGGGCCAATGGCGTGACGTTCCGCCAAACATTCCGCTGCCAAGCGATCACCCCACCCCCTGCACCGGATAATCCACCCAGATATCCGCCCTCGGAAAATACAGCGCGCCGCGCGCGGGGCGCCCGTCAAGGGCCGTCACGTGTGCGCAATAGCGTTCGATCTGCTCGCGATAGCGCTCACGCATGCGGGCCGCGTAGGCGTCGGCGGACTCGCCCGAATGAGGCTTGCCAGTCTTGTAGTCCACAACCAGCCAGTCGTTTTCCTGGGAGATGGCCAAATCGATGACGGACACACGACCGCTGATATCCAGCAGTGTCCATTCGCGATGAGCCTGGGCCACGCGCAATAGCCACTGGCCGCGCTCGCTGGCAAGCGTGGAAGCCAGCGTATCGCGCAAGGCTTCGGTGGCGTGATCCAGACTGGTATCGGGTAAGCCAGCGCGTGCAAGCTGGCGGCGAAACACGGGCAGGCAGTCGTCAATGCGGGCGGCAGTCCAGGCATCAGCGCCCTCCTTGCCGATGCGCTCCAGCCAGGCGTGGGCGACCGTACCGATGACAGCTTCGTCGCCAGATGCTTCGCGCCATTGCCAGATGGCGGCGCCGGCTGGGCGGCGGGCGGCGGCGACAGGCGAGGCGGGTGATCCGTGCGCAGCGCGAGGGGCAACTGAACCTGCGCCCCCTGCTGTCGACGACCCTGGGCTTTCCTGTATGCCGAATTCCGGTTCCGGAGGCAAGGCATCCAGCCGCCGGCGAACCAGAAAACGGCCAGTGGGCCTGCCCAAAAGGCCGCGCTGCGAGCCATCAACAGATTGCGCATCCGCGCCTGCTCCTGCCACCGCCCGCGTCGCCGCGTTGCCCAATGAAATCGTCTTCGACGCCACACCGATGTCAGGCACCTCGGGCACGATCAACTGATCCCACAAACGCCCCAACAGCGAAGTGCCTGCGGGCTTCTTGGGTTTCATGTCCTCAGCCAGTACAACCTCGCCGACCAGATGCAGTTGATGCCGAGCACGCGTCAGACCAACGTACAGCAGGCGGTCCGTCTCGTAAGCCGCGCGCTTTTTCTCGCGCTCGGCCAGATAAACGGTGACCGGGTCAGGCTCGGCGGTCACGCGATGCTTGATGGGCCCCAACAGCAATTCGTCGCCATGCGGTTCGAAGTACATCAAGGGCGGCGTGTCGGCACGTGGACGGCGATGCAGGCCGGTCATGATCACCGTTTCGAACTCCAAGCCCTTGGATTTGTGCAAAGTCATCACCTCTACCGCACGTTCGCTGCTTTCCGGCGCAGCGAACAGCTTCTCCAGGCGTTGTTCCAGATCGACAGGGTCCAATTGCCCATAGGGCGCAATGTCTTCGATCAGTCGGAACAGGCGCTCTGCATCGGCCGCATCACTAGGATTCCGGTAATACACCGCTGGACCGCCCAGGCGCTGCCAGCAGCGCTCCAGCCAGGCGGCAAAGGGCACAGAGCCGGCGGCATTGCTGTCGTCCAACAGCACAGCAGCGGCCAGCCGCAGGCGACGGGCTTCGTCGGGCGGCAAAGGCCCCTTATCCGACGGAAGCCAGACCTCATCCACATTATCTCCCTCGCGTTGCCTTGCATTCCCGCTTAACCAGGCAGTCAGCAGCCGGGGAATCGGCGTCAACAAATCCGCACCGCACAGGGCATGCAGGCTGGACAGTGTCAAGCCGCACAGCGGCGAGCGCAGCACAGACAGCCAGGCCAGCCGATCGGCGGGATGCGACAGCGCACGCGCGAGCTGGGCAAGATCAATCACGACCTGCCGCGATTGCAGCGTGACCAATTCCACCGCCCGGCACGGTACGCCGGCAGCAGTCAGACAATGTACGACTTCACCCAGATGGCTTCGAGCACGCACCAGAATGGCAACGGGATGCTCGCTGTCGGGATGCTCGTCCAACGCCTGCCTGGCCAGACGTACAACCAATGTATCCGCATCGCTTTCTGTCAACGGCAGCGTCTGCCCAGACGCCGCAGGGGCACCTGGGGCGGACGACGTAGGGCCCCCCTGTGCTTCAGCACCGCTACCGGCGCGGTCAGCATTCACCGCCAGGTCACTTGTACCTGCAGGTTTCATCGTTGCGGCAAAATCGCCCTCGTGCTCCTCATCGCCCTCCTCTTCTTTGCGCACCCACACAGGATGAAACTGCGTGGTCACGCCCTCGACCGCCTCGTTGAACGGCACGGATCGCGTATAACGGATCGCCCCCAGGCCGGGGTGATTCTCGCGGGGAAAAATCGGCTGGCAAGTCGCATTCACCCATTCAACCAGATTGCCCTGGGAACGGAAGTTTTCTTTAAGTTCGAGCGCCGTCAGCCGAACCTCGCCCAGCCCGTGATCACGCACATTCAAAAACCCACCCACGTCGGCCTTGCGGAAGCGATAAATGGACTGCATGGGATCGCCCACCAGAAACAGCGTATGTCCATCACCATCCATCCAGCCCGCCGTCAGCAATTCCAGCAATCGGATCTGGGTCTGGCTGGTGTCCTGGAATTCATCCACCAGAATATGACGAATGGCGCTGTCCAGCGACAACAACAGATCGCTGGGGTCGTCCACCCGGCCCAGCGCCTCAATGGCACGCTGCGAAATTTCAGTGAAGTCCACCTCAGCCGCCTCGGCGAAACGCAGCTTGAGCTGGGCCGCAGCCAGCCACAACACCTCGAGCAGCACGGCCAACACCCGCTGCTGCGCTTCTGTATAGCCCCCACAAGGCGCGCTGCGGATGTCGTGCAGAATGCCTACCCACGCTTCATTCTCAGGCACCGACGCCAGCCACGCAAGAAAATCCTTTTTGTGCTGGCTACCCGCCTCAAAACCTTGATTCTTGTTGACCGTGCGCCGCAATGTGCCCTTGGCCGTCAACAAGGCCTGCGCCAAAGCCTGCCACTGCGGCAGGCAGTCCATATCTATATCAAAAGGCTGTCCGTCCCAGTCCAACAGAGGACTATCCGGCTCAGCCCCGCTGGCCGCCAAGGTTTCCGCGGCTTGACGCAAGCAGGGAGCAAGCGCAGACGCCCAACCCACCGGCATGGCGCCACCCAAACGGCGCAGATCTTCCTCCACCGCACGCGCCAGGCTCTCCAGCAACTGTTCGTTGTCGGCCCCCCGCCCCAGCAGCGGCAGCCACTGGTCCCGGCTGGCCAGCATACCGGCCAGCAAATCCCGTGCAATGTTGACGTCCACATCCAGATGCGCGATCAACTCGGCCACCGCCTCGTTTTCGTCTGCCATGGCCAGTGTTGCCTGCGCCGCAGCCTCATAGTGCTCACCGGGATTATCGGTAATTGAAGGCATCCCGCCCAGACCGCTCATCCACGGCATGGCCCGCACCAGATACGCGCAAAAGGAATCGATGGTGCGTATGCCCAAGCGTGCCGGATAATCCAGCAAGTTCCAGCCCAATTGCTCGTCGCGGGCCAGTGCCTGGCGGGCCAAGGCCCAACCGCGCTGCTTGTGTGGCGCCTCAGGCCGCGGCCCTTTTCCGTCGCGCAGCTTGCCCAACACCCGCGCATGCATCTCGGACGCCGCCTTGCGCGTAAAAGTAATCGCCACGATCTCCTCTGGCCGGTTCACCGTCGCCAGCAAGGCCAGAATGCGATCCGTCAGCAATTCTGTCTTGCCCGATCCCGCGGGCGCCTGGATCAAAAAAGACTGGCTCGGATCTATCGCCGCAGCGCGTACCGCACTGTCACTAGGCTCTCGCATCGTCACTCGGATATTCCTCGGTTAACCTCAGGAAAGGCAGGGCATCGCAATAGCGGATGTCGTCCAGGCGCAAATATTCGTTTCGCGCCACGCCCGACGCATATTCCTGGGCCAGTTGCTCAATGGTGCGTCGCCATTGCTGCATGACGTCTTCCCACTGTCGCCCTGCAAAGACTGGCCAGTCATCCAGCGCGGCCACGCCATCAAAACCGTACTCGCCGTCCGCCAGGCCACGCATCTGAATCTCGCGCGCATGCAAGCGGGCCAACACCAGCGCACCCACTTGATTGCTATGCTCGGCCAATACAGACGCATAAAAAGGAAGCTGCAGGCTTACCGGGCGCACCCGCATCCAATCAGATTTTGGATCGATACGGCCGCTGCCAGACTTGTAATCGATCACTGCCAGCCGGCCATCCTCCAGCGTGTCGATGCGGTCCAGCCGCAGGCTCAGAGACAGCGCGCCATACCGCCAGTCGTACTTCTGCTCAACATCCTTGACTGCAAACGGCGCGCGCTGCAGTTCCGCCGCCAGCCAATCACGGAGCACAATCTCTGCGCGCCGCATCTCCAGGCCACGCAGCGTATCGCCGTAATCGCCCAGGAACTCATCGGCCGCCTGCTGTACCGCTTCGCTGACCAGGCTGTCGAGATGACCGGCCTGATCCAGACTGCGCAATGCCTCCTGATCCGGGATCATGCGCCAGACGATTTCGATCGCCCGGTGCAGCAGTTCGCCGCGCGCGTTCTGGTCAAATAGTTCTGCATAGGGGGGCAAGGCACTTGCGCCCAGGCGGTACTTGGCAAAAGCCCACAAGGGATTGCGTGCCTGAGTATCGATCACGCCTATGCCACCGCGCGTTTCCGCGCCAGGTTCCAAGGGCGGGCCTTGATCATCGACCAGGTATTCCAGAATATCGGCAGGGCATTGCCTGTCTTGACGACCCATCGCCTGGGAATCACCCTGCTTCGTCATTAAACTGCCTTGTTCCGCGCGACCACCCCCGACAGCATGATCGGCCGCCGCACCGCCCGCGCCGATTTGCTCACCTCTCAACGCATCCACCACCGGTACCGCCGCAATACACGGGCTGGGCCGGAGCAACCGCTCGCCCTCGAAACGCGGATGGCTCAATACGACCTGCGGTGCACATTCCAGTAGTGAGGCATAGAGCGTCTGCGCCCATCGCAGCTCGCGCTCAGGGGTGGCGCGCGGCGCGCCCGCCTCGCGCTGCGCCAACAGCGGAATAAACGGATTCGGCTTGGGCGGTGCGGGCAGCACCTCGTCGGTAAGCCCCAGCACCCAAATTCCGTCCCAACGCCCTCCCTCGGATTCCAGAAAACCCAACACATCCAGCCGGGAAGCGGGATCCCGCTGCGGCTGGAAAGGGGTTTCGTTCGCCAACCGGCGCAACAACCCGACCGCACCCGCAAAACTGAGCGAACCCGCCACGAAAGTAAGACGCGCCATCACATCCAGCAAACGGTCCAGCGCCTCTACCACCTGATACGCATGGCTGTCCAGTATCTCTTGTCCCGGAAAACCCAGCGCCTCCAGCCAATGCCGGAAACGACGGGACCAGACCTCTGCCGTTGCCGTGCCGTGATCATCGCGCATCGCCTCGATGCAGCCTTGCCAGGCCTGACCCAACTGGGGCGCCATGCGCCGCAACAATTCACTGAAGTCAGCGTCTGACACCGACATAATCCGGCGGCGGCGCCAATAGGCGTCGATGGCCGCGCGACCGGGCGCCTCTACTGCGCCCCCTGCGCAACCGCCTGCCAACAGCGCCGCACCCAGATCCGCAGGCGCAAGAGACCTGCCGCGCGACACCCCTGCCATCACGGTCAGCCATGCCAGCGCAGCGCGCACCAGCGGCCACTCCGCCATAGGGCGGGCAACCGCAACGTTGTACGGCGTTGCTTCGCCCAGCGCCGCCCGCAAACTGCGATGCGCCAGCGCCACGTCTGCCTCCAGCCGAGACGCGACGATAGCGTAACTGCCATTGGGATTAGCCTTTAACTGCCGCGCTGCCCATTGCGCCGCCAGCCGCCATTCTGTATCCGGATCATCGGCCTCTATACGGAACACCTCGCCCGCCGCCTGCGCCGGCCGTTCCAGCGCTACTATCTGCACGCCCTGATCGCGCAGCGCCTCCAATACACCGGCCAGCCGCGGCGACACTTCGTTAAAACCCGCCAGCACCAGCGTTTTAAACGGCAAGGACAGTGTTCCATCGCATACACACTCGCAAACGCGCTCATACGCCTGATTGCTGTCCTCCAGGTCCATGGCAACGAGATGATCACGGTAGCGCTCTCGCCACAGCAAGAAGCTTTGGTAGTCGCTGGTCTGTTGCTCCGGCCTGACCTGGATGCGCCAGTCGTCAAGCAGTCGATCCGCCTCTGCCGCAAGCCGCGCCGCCTGGGCGATATCCAGCAGCGGATGGTCGGGTTCCGCCTCTCCAATTGCCTGCCGCCACAACAACTGCACGCCAAAGCCATCCACTGTACGCATAGCCTGCCCGGACTCCGGCACGAAAGCCAGCTCATCGGCCAGCCGCGCAAGCCAGCCCGATAGCGGCACAATATCCGGCACCGCCATCACCCTACGATCCGCGCTCAGCCGCGCTGACAGCTCCGCCAGCACCCGGCGGGCGTAACGGTTATTGACGGTGAGCACCAGCACATCCCGGGCTTTCAGCCCAGTCAACGCGTCCAACCTTATGGAGGGAAAGTTTTCCATCACGGCAGAGGTAAATATAGACAAGGGGTCATTCTACCTAGAAGGTGGGCGGACTTTGGTCTTATGCTGATCGCCATCCTGAAAGCCAAGGAACTACGACTGACCGTAGAATGCATCATTCCCTAAGCAGTCGTAAGCGCTTAAACTCGGCGTTATGTCTGATATTAAATCCACCTCCGCCAACGAGACGCCAGCCATTGAGCTGACTGGCTCCATTGCATTTCGCACAGGCGAGCAGAACTGGGGCAGCCAGCGCCGCATGGCACTGCTGGGCGCCATCGCACAAGAAGGCTCGATCAGCGCTGCGGCGCGTAAAGTGGGTCTGAGCTACAAAGCCGCCTGGGATGCGGTCGATACAATGAACAATCTCGCCGGCGAGCCCCTGGTCATGCGCACCACGGGCGGCAGGCATGGCGGCGGGGCCACCCTCAGCGAACGGGCCGTCGAGCTGCTGAATCTGTTCGACAGACTCAACCGCGAACACCAGCGTTTTTTAGCGCAACTGGCACACAGTGGCAGCGTGCCTACCCACAATCTAGAGCTCATACAACACATCATGATCCAGACATCCGCACGCAATAATCTTTCCGGCACCGTTGCCAGCGTCAAACACGGCGCTGTCAACGACGAGATCATTCTTAATATCGCACCCGGGCTGGACATCGTTGCCAACATCACCAGCGAAAGCGCCCGCAGCCTCGACCTGGAACCCGGCCGTCGCGCCCTCGCCTTTATCAAGGCCTCTTCCATCATCGTCGGCAAATCTGACGACGGCATCAAATTGTCTGCCCGCAACCAGTTGGCCGGGCGCATCAGCGAAGTCAAGGAAGGCGCAGTCAACGCCGAGGCACGCATCGAATTGCCGTCCGGCCAGGTGCTGGTCGCCGTGCTCACCATGGAAAGCCTGTCCAAGCTCGCCCTCAAGGCTGGCGACGAGGTCTATGCCATCTTCAAGGCATCCAGCGTGATGTTGGGCGTGACGGATTGATATTGCCTGCCGCTACTTCGCGGTCGAGGACAACTCTGCGTGCGGCTCTAGGCAAAGATGTCTTCGATCCGCTTGGCGTCCAACAAGTTTAACGACCATGCATGCAGTTGCTGTACATCGGCGTGCTCAAGCCGCGCTTTGAAGGGCTGCGGCAGGTGGCCAAACTTGCGTGCCAACTGACTTAAAAGCGTTTGCCGCATGCCCTTCTGCAACCCGATCCGCTCGCCATCATGGAGGGCGCAGTCGATCATATCCTTGACATCAACTAACGCCTGCTCGCGGCGTTCGGCGGCTAGGCGTAATTCCTCATCGGAGCACATCGTCTCCAGACACTTGAGCGCTTCCTTAACGGGCGGATAGGTAATGGCATTCATGGCAGCCTCGTTCAGATTGTGCAACAGGCAGGCAATCCAGGCACGCAGTGGCGCGGGTAACTTGCGTAGCCTTTCAGCCTTGCGTAACTCGATTATATGCACTTGCAGCGCAGGGTCCAATTGCACCCGCGGGCGCTTCTGGTCGCGCAGCGTAAAGCGCCAGCTGGCCTGGTAAGGGTGTTTGTCAAACAGATCGTGGACCAGCAGGCTGATGCCGATGGCCGGTTTGAGCTGCTGGTAGTCCTGGCCCGCCTGCAATTGGCCGGCCAGGGTGCGCGCTACGCCGTAGATATTGCGCTGAGGCCAATGCAAATAACGTCGCAACTGCATTTCCACGCCCACCCGCTGGCCCTGAGCATCTTCGGCCAGAATGTCCAGCACAACGTTTTTGCCCGTTAAATCGGCCGGCAGGATATGTGGATTCAACACGCGCTGCACCACGATGGGCGACGCGGGATACAACACAGCGTTGATCAGGTCCGTCAGCAGCGGAAGGTGGTTGGCGAACAGTGTCTTAAAAACCACGTCATTGCATAGAGACAGGCGAGGCGCGGGCTCCTTGGGGATATCGGCCACTGGGGTCGGAAAGGCGGACGGCATGTCTGCAAGTCATCGGATTCGAAAGCATGCAATGTAGGACAGGTGAACTACGAAGAAAATTGGGCAAACTTGCCCGAGTGGGCGGAAAGTGTCGTACAGGAATGGTCAACAGCCCTTCTAATCTCGGTAGAAATCGATTAGTTCAAAGACGCGACTCACATCCGCGTCGTTGTTATAGATATGGAAGGCGAACCGCAGTTGCCCCTTTCGGATCGAAAATGCAACCTGCTCGCTACGAAGGTAGGCCGCCAATCGGTTGATGGCCTCATCGTCCGAAAAATCATGGCCGCCTTTTCCCAGCGCGCCGACGGTGACTATATGGGATAGATGAGGAGAGTCCGGCATCACTGAAACATTCAGGCCGCGCTGACTGAGGCCCACCGCAAAGCTGCGCGCGAGCGCCAGTACATGCGGCTCGATAACTTCTTTGCCAATTGAAAGCAGCATGTCCAGCGATGCGTTTGCCGCGTATGCTCCCGCCAACGGATAACTACCCAACTCAAAGCGATGTGCGCCGACGGCCAAGCGATAGTCCCCCAGACCTCCCTCGGAATGCTGGCCGGTCGCCATGTCGACACCGGTACGAGACAAATAGGCTGGCTGAAGACGCTCTGCCAGACTCTTTCGGCAGTACAGAAAGCCGGATCCATACAGGCCCAACAGCCCTTTGCTTGTGGAGGTAGCCAAACAGTCAAACAAATCTGTGTTGGCATCCAGACTCAGGATGCCTGCTGACTGAACAGCATCGACCAAGAAACATACCCCTCGTGCGCGAGTCACAGCACCTATGGCACGCAGATCGGTTCTGGTGCCGGGCGCAAAGTTCACTGAAGCTGCCGTCACGATCTTCGTTCTTTCATCAATTGCATCAATCATTGCCTGAGCGTCAATTGCGCCATTTCGAGGCTCAACCATGCGCAAGACGACACCACGCCTTTCCAGATGCCGCCAGGGGTATAAATTGTTGGGATGTTCTAGCTCAGCGGTCAGTACAACGTTATCGCCTTCCCGCCAGTCGAAGGCATTGGCGATACAGTTGACCCCATCCGACACATTGCGCGAAAAGGCAATCTCCACCGGGTCTGCATTGATAAGCCGGGCGAATTTTTCCCTTGCCTGAAATACCTGCTCTTCATGCTCCGACCTAGACGCCCCCGCGGCCTCCATTAGATCCAGATAGTATCGACTGCGGCGCGCGTATCACGAGAAATAATTCCTTTCTCGCAAACGCTGAGATAAGTGAGTCTTTCCAACACAGGAAACCTCGCACGAGCCGCTGCAGCAAGAGCATCTGTATCAAAAGACGCATCAACCCCGTCGCCGCCGGTAAGGGTAGACGCTATATTCGAAATCGTACTCAAGTCAATCACCCCTCAACATGTAATACGCGTACAAGAGGGCACTATATTGCGAAGGTCTGCGCGGCACAAGCTGTTATGCCGCGCATAAGTTCAAACTGACCTTCTCGCTTGGGTGGCCGCTATGCTGTAGTCAGGACCGGTATTACTTTGCTCTGCATACCAGCCGGCCCTAACCCTGCTCCTGGGTCAGCAGCAAATCGATCTGCGCTTTTAGGCGCTGCTTGTCGTCTGCATAAAAAGGGGTAGGAATTGCCAACCAAGCCTTTCGACCTCCTGGCAGTCTGACGGGAATGCTGTCCATGCCGGCATCCAACCACAATGGTGTCGGTACTGGAGAAAGTGAAGCGAAGGCGCCCGCTGCCAGCGACGTCCGCCCAGAGGCGTCGTCACTGAGCGCCGTTGCGGCCGTCACGCCGTTGTCGGAATTGACTGTGAGATCTGTCGAAAGCGTAACGACGTCAGAGGATGCGCCGTTGTTGCTGCTGTAATCCGCGTACTCGACTGACTTCAGAAACGCCGCCAAAGCAACCTCGGCAGCGATGGGGTTGAACCCCCGTTTGATAAGGTCTGATCTCAGGGCGTCAGTCGACGTCGTGAGCTTTTTATATCTGGCCAGCAACTCTGCATAGAGCGGAGGATTGCGCAAAAATTGCACAAGCCGCGACTTGCGTTGCACCTCTTCGCGTGCGAGCAAGAATTGCTCAAACCCTTCCGTCACGCGAATACGCCCATCCTCTGGCTTTTCCAGCAACCCAAAATACTTTGCACTTGCCAGTGCTTGCAGCGCCGCCCCGTTATTGGCTCCTTTGTACCCCATGTGCTGCGCAACAGCTTCCGTCGGAGCAGCGCGCGAACCCTCGACGTCATACACATTGCGAACTCGATCAACGGCCTCCTCCAGCGAGATAGAAGGCGCTCGCGGGCTTCTTTTACGGGATGAGTTTACTTCCATGGTTATACTTTCCGCATCCGAAATTAAACTGAGTTTAATTAATTTTAACTCGAATATAGCCAAGGCGAAGCGTTAATTCATCATTCGTAAACTTATAATTTAGCATAACCAATCCATTCACTAATCGCGAATCCGAGATATTGACGATGAAAAAACAATATCGTACGATATTCGCGAATAACGAATACCACAGTCGAGCCATCCATGAAACAGCTTTTGCTGCGCCCGCAGGACCTTGTCGTCGCGATCCAGTTCGCCATCCATCATGACATGCCCTTTACTTTCGCCCAGCTTGGTCAGGCATTGCATATGTCAGCCTCAGAAGCACATGGCGCCTCCAAACGGGCGCTCCTGTCCAGATTGCTATTGCAAGATGGAACAGCAGTCCGGGCCAATCGCACGGCACTGCTGGAGTTTCTTATGTATGGCGCCTCATACGCTTTCCCGGCCAAGCCTGGCGCGGTAATCAGAGGTATGCCAACTGGGGCGTCCGCGCCGCCACTGTATGACCAATTCCTGCAGGCCGGCATGTTGCCCACCGTCTGGCC
This sequence comes from Allopusillimonas ginsengisoli, assembly GCF_004153455.1. Classification (GTDB taxonomy): domain Bacteria; phylum Pseudomonadota; class Gammaproteobacteria; order Burkholderiales; family Burkholderiaceae_B; genus Allopusillimonas; species Allopusillimonas ginsengisoli. The sequence continues at coordinate 599,534 of NZ_SDQE01000001.1, forward strand.
ATATCCCGAAGGTTCTGTACTCGGGCAATCGATCGCGCCGTTATATCCAAATGCTCCCGATGCCTGCAGGGAAGACAACGGGCTCTACCACATCCTTGCTGCGTTCGACGCCATCCGTTGCGGTGCTGCACGCGAACGCGAGGCGGGGATTAACTTTATCAAAAGTGCACTCCTATGAGTTTTGATCCTAACTTGACAGCAGTGGAAGCAGCCGTGGAGGCATTGGGGAAGCTAGCAGACGACTTCCTGCTCATAGGTGGATGTGCTGTCGGGTTGCTCGTCACCGAGCCCGCCGTCACGTCCATCCGGCCAACGACAGATGTCGATATGCTTACCGAAGCAACGCCACTCTCCGACTACTACGCGTTGTGCGCTCGTCTGAAAGAGCGCGGCTTCAGGGAAGATCAGGGTGACGTAATCTGTCGCTGGATCAAAGATTCCATAATCATTGATGTCGTACCTGCAGACGAAGCCATCCTCGGATTTACGAATACTTGGTACGCTCCGGCAGCACAATCCTCAAACAATATGCGTTTGCCAAGTGGCAAGCACGCAAATGTTATTTCCGCCCCCTACTTTTTAGCGACCAAACTTGAAGCTTTCGCCTCACGCGGAAATGGAGACTTCATGCATCATGACATGGAAGATATCGTAACGGTCATTGACGGACGCGCATCCATCATTCAAGAAGTGATCCAGTCTGACACCAAATTGCGCAGCTTTCTGCAAGATGAATTTGAAGCACTCTTGGCCAACGCAACGTTCATTGAGCGGCTGCCATGGCTGATATCGCCAAATCAATCAAACGCTCGTCATATGCTCGTCCTGGAACGCCTGCAACAGTTGGCTGGTTTTTGAACACACGGTGCTGCACGCGACCGCGAAGCAGGGCCAACATCCTGGAAGAGCCCCACTCTCTACACTTGGCCCGGTCTCAAATCGCGTCACAATTTTTACTCCCCCGCCTGCCCGTTTGCTGCAACACTACTTCCTGAGCATCACTAACGAACTGACGGCATGGATCGCGTCGTGTACGACCGGGCTTGTGCCGCCTCCGGAGGTAGAAAGCGATGACGCAAGAGAAAGATCTTCAAACCGACGATGCCGCATCCGCCATGGACACTCCGCCGGTCGTGTCTCCCGAGGCGTGGGAAGCTGCGCGGCAAAAGCTGCTTGTGGAGGAAAAGGCGATGACCCGCGCCAAAGATGCGCTGGCGGCCAGGCGGCGTCGGATGCCGTGGATGCGGGTGGATAAGGCCTATGCATTCGAAGGTTCCAATGGAACGCTTAGCCTGCCGGATCTGTTCGACGGCAGGCATCAACTGATTGTTTACCGGGCTTTTTTCGAGCCTGGCGTATATGGCTGGCCCGAGCATGCCTGCCGGGGCTGCTCAATGGTGGCGGATCAGGTGGCGCATCTTGCCCATCTCAACGCCCGAGATACCAGCCTTGTGTTCCTGTCGCGCGCGCCCCAAGCCGACATTGCCCGCCTGAAAGCACGCATGGGCTGGGATATCCCATGGTTCACCATCACAGACAGCTTCGATACTGATTTCGGTGTGGATGAATGGCACGGCACAAATGTCTTTTATCGAGATGGCGGCCAGATATTCCGAACCTATTTTCTCAATAATCGGGGCGATGAACAGATGGGCGGGACCTGGAATTACCTGGACATTACCCCACTGGGTCGGCAGGAAACCTGGGAAGACTCGCCGAAAGGCTATCCACAAACGCCGCCCTATAAATGGTGGAACTGGCACGACAGCTATGTCCCAGGCGCCGCCCCTGACCCAAAATGGGTCGAGGTGTCAGATGCGGGGGACGCAGCCATGAATCAATCTTTGCTAGGGAAGCATCACCTCTAGCGCCCTTGCAGCATTTACCAGGCGCCCCTTCTTACCAGTCCGTATCAGCGCCGGAAAAAGAAGAAGAAGACGCCTGGCCAGCGCGGCCTGCGTTAGCCCATAACAACTATCCATATTTCATAGCAGTGTACGTGAATGGGAACATCCCTCACGCCATCATAGGCACCGGCCCTTCGCAGGACTCCCAGGCAGACGTCTGCTGTGCCACCAGTTCAGCGGGCTTACAATCACCCACAATGCCACCGTCACGTATCTGAAAAACATGATCCGCCAGCACGAGCACATCCTGTGGATCGTGAGTAATGAGAATGGTGGGAATATCCAGTTGAGCCTGCAGCCCCGCCAGCTCCTCGCGCATACGCCTGCGCAGGCCTACATCCAGGGCCGCCAGGGGCTCATCCAGCAACAACAAGCGCGGATTGACCGACAATGCCCGCGCCAGCGCCACGCGCTGCCGCTGCCCACCGGAAATCTCCGACGGATAACTGCCCAATATTGCCCGCAACTCAAACGCATCCACCCAGCGCTGGGCAGAGGCCGGCAGATCACGCCGCCGAGCCGGGTTCAACAGCCCCCGGGTCAGTCCAAAACCAATATTCTGCGCCACCGTCAGATGTGGGAAAAGACCATAATCCTGCTGCAAATACCCCAACCTGCGCGCCTGCGGTGATAAGTAAATGCCGCCAGACTCATCGTAAAGCGTTGCGCCATTGACCACGATATGGCCGCGCTGAGGCCGCAGCAAGCCTGCGATTGCCCGTATCGTCAGCGACTTGCCCGCCCCCGAAGGACCAAACAGCGCAATCCGCCGCGCATCCGACTTCAACGCCACATCCAGCGTGAAGGATCTTGCTCCCGCACTGACCTCGCGGTAAATCTCCAGATCTATCATGGTCCGAACTCCTGCAGCCCCTTCATGCGCGCCCGACGCGGCACCAATACGCTTGCAATCAACAGCACCGCCACACAGGTTATCGAGGTTACCAGCACCAGGGTATTGGCCAGCGCATCGTCGCCCGCCTGCACTGCTTCGTAAATCGCAATGGATAACGTTTGCGTACGCCCCGGGATACTGCCTGCCACCATCAGTGTTGCGCCGAACTCACCCAGCGCTCGCGCAAAGGCCAGCAACACCCCGGCAAGAATGCCGCGCATCGCCAGCGGCAAGGTAACGCGAAAAAAAATCGCCCACGACCCCAGCCCCAGCACGCGCGCCCCATTTTCCAGGGACTGATCCACATCTTCGAACGCCGCGCGCGCCGCCTTCAATACCATGGGGAACGCCACCACCGTGGCGGCAATCACCGCACCTTGCCACGTAAACACCAGCTCAATTCCGAACCCCTTGAGCCATTGTCCCAGCCATCCACGCCTGCCCAACAGGACCAGCAAGTAATACCCCATTACCGTCGGCGGCAACACCATAGGCAGCGTCAGAATGGAGTCGATCACATCGCTCCAGCGCGACTGCCAGCGCGCCAGCCCATAGGCAATGACAATACCCAGCACCGCCGCAAACAGCGTTGCCCACCCGGCAACCTTCAAGGACAACAGCAGCGGAACCCACAAACCTGTCATAAACGAAATGCCACGGACAATTGCCCGTGGCGAACCTTATAAAACACCTACTGAACAGCCTGGCGGCGGCCGGCTGGCCTCAAACACCCGCTCAGGGCTTGTCAAAGCCGTACTTTGCCAGAATCTCCTGCCCCTGATCGGAGTGGATGAAATCCAGATACTTCCCGGCCAGCGAGCTGCGTCCGCCCCGCTTGACCAGCGCAATCGGATACAACACGGGCACCGGCGACTCCAGCTTTTGCACCACCTTCACCTCATCAGGTTTGATCGCCGCATCGGTCGCAAACACAAACCCGGCGTCTACCTCGCCGCGCGCGACGTAATCCAGCACCTGACGCACATTTTGCCCCAATACCTGGCGTTTCTCCACGCCTGCCCAATCGCCAGACTGCTCAAGCGAGGCCTGAGTATAACGGCCCACCGGCACCGACGCCGGATTGCCAAAGGCCACGCGCGTGACCTTGTCCGACCCCAAGTCCTTTACAGACTTGATATTCAGCGGATCCTGGGCAGGCACGATCAACACCACCTGATTGCGCACGAAATCCTTGCGCGATGCGGCATCAATCGAACCACCGTCCAGGGCCTTGTCCATCGCTTTCTGATCCGCCGATGCAAACACATCAATCGGCGCGCCCTCAACAACCTGCGCAGCCAGCTTGCCCGACGCCGAAAAGGTATTCAGCACCTTAGCGCCCGGATTATCCTTCTGGAACTGCTCCCCAATCTCGGTAAACGCATTGGTCAGGCTGGAAGCCGCCGCCACCACCAAATCCTCTGCGGAGGCCTGCCCATGCAAACCCATCGCCGCAAAAATCGCTGCAGCAAGCCATTTCTTCGTCATCATTCCTTCCTTCTCCTGATCGGGTGGTGCGACCGGCAAGCGCTTCAGGCGCTGCGGCGCGGCAAGATCGTCTAACACTTAGCGTAAAAACGTAATATATATACCTATATATCGCTTAGTCAAACGAAACCGCCGCAGAAATGTCGACTATCACCCGGCACGAATGGATGGCGCGTGCTGTTGCCGCCCCACTGTGCCCTAATATTTGATCCAAACAGCAGGGCGAAGGCATCGCCAGCGACCAGATGCGCTAACATCGATAACAACATTCATACTGCAGAAAATCGCCAGTGCCCTATACGCCGCCCGCCTCCATCGACCAATTCCTGGACGCCGTCTGGCTGGAAGATGGCTTGGCCGCCAACACACTGGCCGCTTACCGGCGCGACCTCACCGCCTTTGCGCAATGGCTGCATGGCAAACTATCCAAATCCCTGGAACAAGCCGACGCCGCCGATATCCAGGAATGGTTTGCCGCCCGCCACGCCGTCAGCAAAGCCACTACCGCCAACCGCCGCCTGGCGTCCCTGCGTCGCTACTATCTGTGGGCGTTGCGCCATGGCCTGGTGCAGCAAGATCCTTGTCTCACCCTGCATACCGCCAAACAGCCTGCTCGCTTTCCCAAAACCTTGTCCGAAAACCAGGTGGACGACCTGCTGCAAGCCCCCGACAAGGACAGCACGCTGGGCCTGCGCGACCGGGCCATGCTCGAAACCCTCTACGCCACCGGCCTGCGCGTTAGCGAACTCATCACCCTGGGCCTGCTGGACGTCAGCCTGACGGAAGGCGTCGTACGCGTCACCATGGGCAAAGGCGGCAAAGACAGGCTCGTGCCGCTGGGCGCCGAGGCCCAACACTGGATAGAGCGCTACATGCAAACCGCCCGGCCCGCGCTGTTGGGCGCACGGCGCTGCGACGCCCTCTTCATTACCGCGCGAGGCGCCGCGATGACGCGGCAATCCTTCTGGCTGATCGTCAAGAAGTACGCAGCCCTGGCCGACATCCACGTACCCCTGTCGCCTCACATTCTGCGCCATGCTTTCGCCACCCATCTGCTCAACCACGGCGCCGACTTGCGCGTGGTGCAGATGCTGCTCGGCCATGCCGATATCTCAACCACCCAGATCTATACCCACGTTGCGCGCGAGCGGCTCAAGGCCCTGCACGCCAAACACCACCCACGCGCCTGAGCGCCCGCCCCATCCATGAGCAAAGAAAAACACGTTTCCGAAACCCCCGCCACCCAGTTGCTCAAGAAAAGCAAAGTGGCCTACACCGAACACCCATACGATTACGTGGACCACGGCGGTGCCACCGAAGCCGCGCATCAGCTCGGACTAAACCTGCACCAAGTCGCCAAAACACTGATCATGGAAGACGAGAACGCCAAACCGCTGGTCGTGGTCATGCACGGGGACAGAGAAGTATCCACCAAAAACCTGGCCCGCCAGACCGGCGCCAAGCGCGTTGCGCCATGTACCCCTGAAACCGCGCAAAAGCACTCCGGCTACCTGGTGGGCGGCACGTCACCCCTGGCAACCCGCAAGAAAATGCCTGTATGGATAGAGGCCAGCCTGTTGCCCTACCGCACCATTTACGTAAATGGCGGGCGACGCGGCTACCTGATCGGCATCGCGCCCAGCGAGCTCGTCAGGCTGCTGGGCGCGAAGGAAGTGAATGTCGGGTTGGGAAAGGATTGAAATCCTCGCTTAGCGCCACACAAAAACGGTGCGCATCAGGGTTCTTTTTTCATCACTTCGGTGGCAGTCGCCCCCCAAACACGCACATTCTCATTGAAAATCGCTTGCCACTCGGCAGGTGAAGTAGGCGGCGCGATGGGAACCGTGCCGCTAGCAAAAATCAACCTGCGTATGTCCGGCGTCGCCAGAATCTTGTTAACCGCTGCATTGAGAGTATTGGTTATTGCTGGGGACAAGCCTGCAGGGGCAAACAATCCAAACCAACCCACATCATCGTACGGCACGCCAGCTTCAACAAGCGTGGGCACCTCTGCCAGCGTCTGAGCCCGCACAGGCCCGGTTATCGCCAATGCCTTCAGCCTCCCCTCTTTGACCATAGGCATCATGGAGATCACATCGAGAATACCGATGGACACCTGGCCAGACATCAGTTCAGTGATTGCCTCGCTTCCGCCCTTATAGGGAATATGCAGCATTTTTATGCCCGCCAGCTCCTGTATTTTCTCTCCGGTGAGATGGGGCGGAGAGCCGACGCCAAAGGTGGCAAAAGATATGCTTTTGTCGTTTTCCTTTGCTGCGGCGATAAGATCGGCAATCGAGTTCAGTGGCGAATCCGCACGCGTTACCACCAGCAGCGGCACCATGGATATTTGCGTTATCGCAGTGAAATCCTTGATGGGATCAAAGCTCAGGTCTTTGAAAATCGCGGGACCGATCGCAAACGGCGCGGATGTCATCAACAGGGTGTAGCCATCGTTTTTGGCGCGCGCCACAGCGGCCGCGCCGATATTACCGCTGGCCCCACTGCGATTCTCCACAATAACCGGCTGCTTCAATTCCGCGGCCAACTGCTCTGCAAGAGCGCGGGCCATGATATCCGTGCCCCCGCCTGGCGGAAAAGGCGCCACCAACTTGATAGGCCTATTGGGGTAGGTGTCGGCATTCGCACCCGAAAGCGCACCCAAAATGCCGAGCACCACCCCGACTACCGTTTTAGTAAACCAGCTCATTTGTCTCTTCCTTTTGTTTTATGAATATTGTTTTTTACTTATTGCAGGCGTATCGAACCTACTCAATCATGAGTAATTTTTGTTCCCAGCAATGTCATGAACTGAGCAATCCACGCGGGGTGGGAAGGCCAGGCAAAAGCGGTCACCAAATTACGATCGGTAATCGCATCATTCATCGGAATATCAACATATTCGCCGCCCGCAGCTGTCACCTCGGGCGCGCAAGTGTTGTAGCAGGCGCATTTGTACCCTTTCAATACATCAGCCGCACTCAGAAGCTGAATCCCGTGGCAGATGCAGGCAACTGGTTTTTGGGCTTCGAAGAAATAGCGGATCAATGACAGCACTTTCGGGTTCAAGCGCAAATATTCTGGCGCCCTACCACCCGGAACAACCAAGCCGTCATAAGATTCCAGGTCTATTTCGTCAAATGAAGCGTTCAATGTGAACCTATGGCCCGGTTTTTCGCTATAAGTCTGCGCGCCTTCAAAGTCATGAACCGCCGTCATGACATAGTCTCCTGCAGCCTTGTCCGGGCACACCGCATCTACCTCATACCCGACCGCCTGGAATGCCTGAAACGGCACCATCGCCTCATAATCCTCGACATAGTCCCCAACAAGCATCAGCAATTTTCTGGTCATTTCATTCACCTATTAAGTGTCTACGCTTACGTAGACGACACCCTCTTTTAAACTCGTCTTGTATATCTGAATCGGCTTCTCCGCGGCGCCCAAGGGATTCCCGGTTTCAAGATCCCACTGCCAGAGATGCTTGGTACAGATCAGCCGGGATTTTTTCAACAAGCCATTGCAAAGCTTTTCGTCCATGTGCGGACATATGGCCTGCGCCGCAAAGAACTGCTCGCCATTTCGCATCAGAACGATGTCAAGCCCGTCAATATGCTTTTCTACAATGTCGCCATCGCTTATTTCATTTTCTTCGCAGGCTTTAACCCAGTTGATACTCGTCACGAATAACCTCTATTAAAATATGCAGGGCTTTCCTTCCACTGCTTGCTATGACAAAACCGCTGCTTGTGAGCTTTCGGAGTCCGGGCTTCGGCCTGAAGCCACCTCAGGTCAAACAAAGCTATCGCATTTGACATCCGCCAGATCAATCTCTGTGTTGATCATCAGTTGCCTGACCGTATAGTCAACCATTGGCGGCGGCCCCGAAATGTATACTTCCTTGTCCTCCCAACTGATGCTGGCATCATTCACAATATGATCAGCCGGATAGCCTTCAAAGAAATCAACATGCGGGAACTGGACGCTATCCTGAGCGCTTGGCGCGACATCGCTGCAAATGGCAACCTGGATATTGGGGTGGGTGGCCACACAACGATTGAATACCCTGATCAAATCGACTGGAGATGTGTCTCGAACGCCCCAGAAGATCGTGAGCCGACGATGCTGTGTGTATTGCGTTGAAATGGCCCATTGCAAGGCAGATAAAGCCACCGACACGCCCGACCCACCCACCAACATGACGAGCTCTTTATCTGGTTTGGGAAGCACATACGCCTTGCCCAGCGGACCATATCCGCGCAGTTCTCTGCCGATGCTGTTCGCGTCACACAGCAAGGGCGACACCGCCCCATTGGGGTTGCATGAAAGAATGAATTCCAACTGACGCGAGTTTTGCTCAAAGTTTGCGACCGAATAAGCTCGAGCCCGGCCCCCGGCCTTTGCATCCAGCATCACATACTGGCCGGGTAAAAAACGGACGGCATCGTCAAACTCAACCAGCAAACGATGCAAGCCAGAGCCCAATGACTGCACATCCTTGAGCAGTGCGACGTAATGTTTGGGCGTAGGCAATTCGGCCGGTGCCTTGTCGTCGCAAGACGCCTCGAATATGCAGTCAGTCACTGCGTGGCTCTGACACAAATGCACCTCGGGGCCCACGCTTGTTTGGCCCACTGGATGCGAAACCTGTATGAAGTCAGCGCCGGTATAGACGTTCAGCGCCCCTTGAACGAGACGCGCCTTGCAAGAACCACAGCTGCCACTTGCGCAGTGATAGCTGAGCGGTACAGACTGACGCAGCCCGGCCTGCAAGACCGATTCACCTTCAACGGCAACCGCTGCGTAATCGTTGACCTTGCTCTTGAATAAAATACTGTGTTCTTGCTGCATCAAAATGCTACCCTTCGACGAAGTCTCGATTTCATCTATACGAAAACAAGGCTGATATATGGGAATGCTGCCACGATGATCCAGGCAATCAGGATTGGAATAATCATTCTCACAATCTCGAACATCAATTCCCCGTAATCTATCTTCATGGTCATTGATGTGATGAACAAATTCAGGCCATGCGGCGGGCTAATAAACCCTATGGATGCGCCAATAATGAAAATCATGCCCCAATGCACGCCGTTCAATCCGATCTCTGTTGCAATGGGCGCAAAAATGGGTGCAAGAATCAGAATTACCGCAATCACTTCCATAAAGGTGCCAAACAGGAGAACGATGCCCATCATTACCGCAAGCGTAAGCGTCGCACCATAAGCCGACGACAGCTCCACCAACTGCACCAAGATCAAATCCGGAATCTCCATCACCGAAAGGATTTGCTGGAACTGAATAGAGAAAACAACGATCGGCCCGATAATCCCGGTAACCGAGGCACTTTCCATCAGGATTTTTGGTATGTCCCGGATGCCGAACTGGCGTACCCAATACAGCCCGATGAGCGCGCAGTAGATGGTTACCACGCCCGCGGCTTCGGTCGGGCTGAAGAGACCTGAATACAGGCCCACAAACAAAAGGCCAATGGCAATGAACGCGGGGGTCGCGCCCAATACGGAAGCGCCAACCTCTTTAAAATAGCTTTCCGTCGATCTGGATGCTGGCTCGTACTCACGCGTACGCATGATCGACACGACGAAAATGAACAGCAATATCAGCAAACCTGGCAATATTGCCGCCAGATTCAACTCCACAGGTGAGACGTTTACCGTCAGGCTATAAATGATGATGATGGTACTGGGAGGAATAAGCCCGCCCAGAATCCCACCTGCCGCCACGGTTGCGCCGCCTCTGCGCATGGGGATATTGGCCCGCTTGAACTCCGGGGCCATCAGCTTGCCCATCGTGGCCGCGGCAGCTGCACTTGAACCACTGATGGCGCAGAACATGCCACTGGCCAGCACCGAAGTAGCCGCCGTTCGCCCCGGCACAGAACGAATCAGCGCACGTGAAAACTTGACCAATTGCTGTGACACGCCGCCCGCGGTGAGCAGATCCCCTGTCGCGATGAACAAAGGAACAGCCAGGAACGTATAGTTTTTTAGCGAGTCGATGGATGACAACCCAATATTCATCAGCGGGTAGTCAATGATCCAGTACGACGTTGCCGCTACCCACACGGCAAGTAACAAAACCATCGGGGTGCCGAGAACGAACAGCGCTATGCACAAGAATGAAATGAGAAAGAGCATAAATAGTTCCGATAATGAATTTCAGTGGGCTCAAGCGCTTAGAAAATCGGTCGTCCGCTCACTTTCGAGGAAATTCCACTGAAACAGAACCAGCCACAATCGTTGAACAATCCTGAACATGGAAAATGCCCAACCCAAAGGCACGCCCAGATTAATGATCCATGCGGGGATTGGCGTTCCCATGATCAATTGCTCAGTCGCATAGTTGCTCGAGATCAGTTCGGCCGTGCTCCAGAACACCACCCCGCCAATGATCAACCATAGAATGGCGTCGATCACTTCCAACACTCTTCTGACGGAGGCCGGCAGAGAGCTTCTGATCTTCGTGAAGCCCAAATTGGTTCCGTAGCGACAATGCCTCGCCATAGCGAACCAGGAAAGCCAGATAAACGAATACATCGCAATCTCGGGCCCCCAGGTTGCCTGCTGCTGGAAAATGGCCCGACGAATGGTCTCTCCACCTACCAGGCAGATCAGTATCAGGTAACTGACTATCATCACCGAGTTCTCAATCTTCAGAAGAACCCGGTCAAGATTAGCGTTGGTACAGAACGTCTTCAGCTTCATCGCTTCCCGCCGTTTTTAGTTTTCAAGTTCGTGGCGCTCCGGCCAACTGGACACGCTTGCTCAGGTCCACCATTTCTCGGCGACCAACTCTGTGCTCGATGCGCTTTCGGCGTACTCGCTCAGGGCCCCGTAGACATCGAACCGCGCGACCCCATCAAGCTGCTTTCTCAGATTCGCATACAGTTGCGAGTTGTTTTCGACCGAGCCACGCTCCTTGAATGCTGCGTACTGCTCAGGGCTCAGCTTGATCTGGCGGATCTTGCCTCGTTGATACGCAGAATCAGGCGATGGGTCTGGCCCGATCCCCACCAGCGTAGACTCCGCAAGCGTTGCGGTTTCATAGGCGTGGACCATGGTCTCGTAGGCAGCTTCGTAGATCAGTTCCTGCAGGCGCTCGGGCAATTTGTCGAAGGTTCTGGCGGCCATGAAAATCATCGAATAGCCCGGACAGAACTGGACATCAATATCCTGAGACAAGACCGAATACATGCCGAACCCGGCAGCCGCGCTTGGGTAGGTTTCGGTCGCGTCCACCAGCCCGGACTTCAGGCCCTCCAGCAACTCCCCCCACGCCAATGGGATCGGCGCCATCCCCATGCTCTTGGCGAAATTACTGATCATCTCGCTATTCGTAATTCGGATCTTCGCCCCGTTGAGGACATCCGGCGATGTAATATCCGCGGCCTCGGCGTATTTTTTCCCCATCATGATGTTGCGCATGCCACCGCTCGCATACAGCGGCACTACGCCATACTTGTCTCGCAGCACATCGCGATACAGGCGGTTCGATGCTTTACTCAACAGAAAGTTATGGTAGGCGACCCTGCTCTTCCATAAGAATGGCCAGTCCAATGCGACGGAATACGGCATGGTCGTGCCGGTATTCTGAAAGGTGGAGGAACCCATGTGCAGAATGCCATTCATCACGCGCTGCGCACACTGATCTTCAGAACATGCCTGGGCTTTATCAATCAGCTGAATTGCAATTTCGCCATCCGATTTGCGATGAACACGCTCGACGAAATCGTAAATACCTGGCGCCGTGTACTCTGCCGCTGCGGGCGTGTAGATCGTTCCAAACCTGAAGCGGTACGTCGCCTTGGATTCCGATTTGGCGAGCGCACCAAACGGCGCCAGGGCCGCGCCGGCGCCGGCGCCGGCACTCAAAACCGTTCCCAGGCCAAGACCGGTCAATTTGCGCAGCGTGCTTCTGCGTGCCGTGTTGTGATTATGGTGTGTCATAACATTGTCCCCATGGATTTGTTAGATAGGCACATGAATACCTGGCCCAAGATTGCGCGTTTGCAAATACACTTTGCGCTCCAGCAGGCGAAGCTGATCCTGCTTGCGTGTGATCCTGTCGCTATAACTACCTACTGCGAACAGCTTGGTCGTTCCAGACTGATCGGTGTGCATGACCATAATCTGAGAGCGCACCTCATAACAGTTCTCCCCACCGTCCTTGATCCGTATCATGCTGATATTTCTGGTGAAGTTTCCCTTCATACGGACATGCTGATGAATCAACAGCATGAGGTTGCGTATTTCCTTGTAATCATGGTCAAGCCAGACCATCTCCTTGCCCAACTCCGGGCTGAACGCGCCCACCTGATAATGAAAGCTGGCATCGCACGACGACAGGAACTCTTCGTACAACTCTTCGTCCAGCTTTTCTGATAAGTGATAGAGAAACTCACTAATCTCTTCGCGATAACCGCTCATTACTGACCGCTCCACAGTGTTTAAAATTTACGGAAACCTATACAAGAGGCAGATCACCCCAAGGGATTACTGGCTGACCTGCCCATCATGCGTCCCCATACTCGATAGTAGGCACGCATAATTTCGTCGTCCTGAGCCTTGATTCCCTCGTGCCGGGCGAACAGTCCCCACTTGGATGCTTCGCGGCGATGCGTTTCCGAAACGGTTTCAACAAAAATGACGTCTTCCGCCAGGTTTCTTCCTAACGGACCCCAAATCTCGTTGTGGTGCTTGACGCGCACCTTGCGGTCCTCCTCTGGCTCACCAAGAATTCCCAAGCCGCGCTGCTCAAGCAAGGTGATGCCTGGAGCGATAGGCGTAGTGGTATCTATACGGATCGCCGTGGCCCGGACCAGAATGGTTGTATTGGGAAAAAGATCAACCAAGCGCAACTCGCCGGGCCCCAAACCAGGTAACAGGCATCCAGTTCGGCTTTCCCAGCCTTTGTAGTTGTCATACGAAACCTCCATCGGATCCAACGTTCCATGGCCGTTTTCGTGGATAGACCAGCTACGGTTGTGATAGCCGTCAGCAGCGATCGCGGTGGACCTATTCACGATGTGCCCCCATTCGTGATAGAGCTCCATGTTCGTTTCATGCCATTGCTTCCAATTGGCACTCATCGTGATCTGGTGATGATGGAAGACTTCCAGCGGCTTGGTTGTCATCACCTCTTCCAGGCAATCCATGACATTTCCGACGTGCTGATCAAACTCATCCGCCTCGTCGTCGAGATTGATAAAGAGCATGCCAAACTTGTTATGGCATCGGACACGGCGAAGCCCTTGCTCGCCTTTGCACACGCCAGACTGGGCATAGCCATCTTCGCGAGTGATCTCAATGCATCGCCCTTGATCGTTGAACGTCCACAGATGGAAAAAGCAGGTCAGGTTTTTGGCGTTGCCGCGAACATCCGTCACCAGCTTGGACCCACGATGCGGACAGGCGTTGACAAAGGCACGTATGCTGCCATCCTCGCCCCGAATAAGAAAAACGGGAATGCCTGCGTGATTCAGTGCGCGATAGTCACCAATATGAGGGATTTCGCTTTCATGACAGGCAAACTTCCAAGTCTTTGCGAAAATGTTCTGCAGTTCGTCTTCAAATACCTGCTGCGATGTGTAAATATCGACATCAACATAATGATCATCGGGGAGGTCTGGACGAGCAAACCACTGCTGGGAAGATCTGGACATTCTAAATTTCCTTCAAATAAGTGCGGGTATTGATGAGGTATCAAAAGAGCCAGTCGTGAAGCAGCTTGAGCGAACCCGATGCGGTTTGAATGCTCTTCACACAGCGCAGCATTTCCTGGATCAAGACTTCCTCCCGCGCAGCGTTCAACGATGCGCTGTCCACAGTCAATGTGATGCAGCCCACGGTTTTACCGAGCACCGCGACCGGATACCCAAACGCAGAGACGCCGTCATAGGCTTCATTCTTGGAAACGCAATAGTGCTGCGTTCGAATTGCCTGAATCTCAGCTGCCATTTCGTCATGCGTGGTAATGGTGGAAGGCGTGTGCGCCTGGTATGGCTCCTGACCGATCAGATCGGCCCAATTCTTTTCTGGAATCGTGGAGAGCAGCAGCTTTCCAGATGCTGATCCGTGCGTCGGACTCCTCAGCCATGTCTGGTAGTTGGGCGCCAAGAGCCGTTGACCAATCACAAAATCCTGTACCAGGCGCTCATGCCCAATAAACAGCACAAATGCCGACGTTTCGCCCGTTCGCTCACGCAACTCTTCAATCGCCGGCCTGCACGCCAGCCTCACCTGGGTGATAGGGTGCTGGAAGCTCAAAGGCGCCAAGACTTGGGGCGCCGCCAGATAACGCTTGCCCCCAGGCTCCCGGACGACATGGCCCAGTTCAGTCAGTGTTCCCAACAGTCGATGCACGGTGCTGGGCCCCAGCCCTAGTTCGTGCGCGAGCTCGGCCAGACTCAGCGGGCCCGGCGCGTCCAACAAGGTACGAATGATCAGGAGACCTCGCTCCAGGGAGCCGACTGCACCCTCTTTTTTATTTTGCTCTGACATTTTTCCCTGAAATTCCATATACCGGAATATTTATTCCATTAGTTTGAAAAATTATGCCGCTTTTATGGCGGTTAGCCATATACGGATTAACCCTAGTTGGTGTAACCCACCCTGGCATTTGCTTGTCTTTCTAGCTGGCGAACCGCTATTTACTTATGGAGAGGGAGGATGGCGGTAAGCGGCAAACAGCCGCGCCAACGCAGCGCGCCCAGCAAGCTGGCTAAGCCGCTGGGCGCGAAACACGTGAATAAGAGGGAGGACCGATCGATTCCGGAAAACGTGGGGATTATGTGCTCAAGCGAGTCCACCCACCTGGTGATAACACAGACATAACACACCACCCGCCATCAAGGCGCTCGCGTAGCCGGCGTCCCTGGCAACCAGGCGGCCAGCATCCAGATAGTTATACAGCGTCTTCATGGCCGCTGCGGCGAAGAGGCTCAACAACACGATCATCCCTCCTTCTGGAAGAAGAAACGCAGCAATCGCCACACCGGCGAGAAAATGACCTAAGGCTTGCAAGATAGAAACTCCAGCAACGCCAGCCATGCGGTGACATGTACTGCCCTGAGCCTGTCTGGCAAACCCATCCGTGTGAACACTCATCGCCTCAGCCTCCCGACCTGTTTTTTGTTTCTTATTGTTTCAAACGTACAGCGGTTTCACCAAAAACGCTAGGGGCTGGATGGCGTACGACCATCAACATATGGCGGCGCATAAAGTCATCTATTGGACGGCCATTTCCCGCATACGTTTGCGACGATCAACGCCCCACCCTCCGCCTTTTTCCTCATTTACGTACAGTCGACTTTGGTATAGCCATATAGCTTTTTCGTCTTAGCGTCGGGGTTGCGCATCTTATAATGTCATCAAATCTGGGGAGAATAATGCCGCCTGCTGGCCATGCTTGGTCGGGGGCTACTTATCCGACAGCAAACCAAAAACATAGGGGCGTCGATCATGCCAGTCAGTTTGAAAAGGCGACCTCAACTCGCGGAATCTGCCGACCAACAATCCCACGAGGGGATAGCCCACGACCAACAGCCGCAGCCTTGGTACCTGGCTTATACCCGACCGCGGCAAGAAAGCATCGCGCTTGCCAACCTGCAGGCTCAGGGCTTCAATGTCTATCTGCCCATGTATAAAACCTATAAAAAACAAGAGCTTGGATATGAACCCATGTTTCCCCGGTACATTTTCCTGCAGCCTTGCAGCCCCAATCAATCTCTCGCGACCGTACGTTCTACACGAGGCGTCACGAACCTGATCAGGTTCGGCATTGAGATCGCCACCGTGCGGCTCACCATGCTCGATGCCATACGCGCACTCGAGCGACGACGCAACGAAACCCCTGAAACCGAGCTCTCCACCTTGCGCCCAGGACGCCGCGCCCGTGTGTGTGACAGCCCGTTTAGCGGCCTGGAAGGCCTTATCTCCGCCGTGTCGTCCAAGCGCGTGACGCTGCTGCTCGAAATACTGGGGCAACAACGCGAACTGAAAATATCCCCCAGCAAGCTGGAAGCTCTGGACTGATCTGAGGATCTCTACCGCCATGCGGCCTAATAACAACGGACAATTGATACGAATAGAAATACAAATTATTCGCATTCCCTTAAACTGACAGTGTCATCGTAGTAATATTACAACGCCAATTCAATACCAGATGTGAGCAACATGGGTACTGGCCTTGTTTTAGCAATACGCAGTAACATTCGAGTGCCACTGACACCAATCCGTCATTCAGGAATGCGCTAATACAGCGTTGGAAGCGTTTACGCCCATAAACCTATCGGCCTAGTGTTTTCGCCTAATTTCGGGCGAAAATGCTGCGGTAGCCTGCGCGCTTGTTTATCATGAAGCTCGCTTTCCAAGAATAATGCCCGGGTTTTACGCCTGTTTTCGGCAAATCAACCATCAAAAAGACCAAATGACAGCATCGACCTTGCCCGAATCCCGTCTTTCGCAGCGCATTGTGCGCATAAGTGTAATTTCTGTAACGGCTGCTTTGCTCTCCGCCTGCGCGTTGTCGCCCGGGATGCATATGGGAAGCCCCCAGAATGTGCAAAGCAAGCTTGATGAGCAGGGAGATGAAGCGCCTCCGGGGGTGCTGATTAATATTACGCCGCAATTGTTGAAGCAACAGCGGGCGGCGATGGCAACGGACATCAGTCCCGATGTGAGGGCACTATTCGGCACGCCATCGCCTTATACGATTGGGCCTGGCGACATACTTAATATTGTGGTGTGGGATCATCCGGAACTGGCATTGATGCCCATCACCTCCACCCGAGTGCAAGGGTCACCTAGCCAGGCGGATATTGGTAACGGCTATAACGTCAACGCGAACGGGCAAATTCAGTTCCCGTATGTGGGCGCCTTCAACGTGCAGGGCATGACCGAACTCGAAGTCCGCAACGCCTTGACCAAAAAACTGGCCTCTTACGTTAAAGATCCGCAAATTACGGTTCGGGTGCAGTCCTATCGTAATCGGCGTGTCTATGTAGATGGCGAGGTTCGCACCCCAGGGCTGCAAGTCATGGATGATCTACCGATGACGTTGCCCGAAGCACTGAACCGCGCAGGGGGTTTTACCAAAGAAGCAGATCGCTCGACGATTATTCTTACTCGCAAAGACAAATCCATGCGGGTCGACTTTCCAACGCTCATGCGCTTGGGTATCAACCCCAACAAGATCATGTTGGCCAATGAAGACATGATTCGCGTGCGTAGCAGTGAAGAGAATAAGGTTTTTGTGATGGGTGAAGTGCTGGATGCTCGCACGCAACCTATGCTTGATGGCGACTGGACGCTGGCCGACGCATTGGGCGCCGCAGGCGGTCCTAATCCCCTTACAGCTCACGCCAATCAAATCTATGTCATCCGGAAAGGAAATAATGACGACGCAGAGATTTATCACCTGGATGCAACCAAGCCAACGGCTTTTGTGCTTGCTAACGGATTTCAGTTGAAATCGGATGACTTGGTTTATGTTGATCCAGCGAGTGTAGTTAGGTGGCAGCGTGTGATTAGCAATATTTTGCCTAGTTATGCGGCGGTGACTGCGACTAGAAACGCGACACGCTAACTCCAATAGAAAAAACTTGAGATTTAATGTGTAAGCATGCTTGTAAAAACTCAGTAATATAACGATATTAGAATTATTACTATTGAATTAAAAATAAAAAATTTACTTAAATAAAATTGTACATTAAGACAAGACAGCATAGCTGAATTTTGATTCTCCTCCAAGCACCGATCAAACTCTCATTAGATCAATCCAAAAATTGATTACGAACAGCTCTTTTGTGCTCGTTATTTGACATAAAGTATAAATCCGAATTTTCCTAATGAATAGCGAAATAAATACTATATCCCCCTTGGTCTCTATACAAGACGAACATACGATCAATTTTTTTCGAATAATTGACATAATATTAGAACAAAAATGGCTAATTTCTGGAATTGGACTACTAGTCCTATGCATAGCTGCAAGCTATGCATTTATTAGTCAGCCAATATACCAAGCAAATATGCTAATACAAGTAGAAACGAACTCTAATAACACTGCCAGTAGCTTAGGCGAAATGGCTGTGCTATTTGATGTTCAATCCCCCGCATCGGCGGAGATGGAAATTTTGAGATCTAGGTACGTTATAGGGAAAGCTGCAGACGATTTAGCTCTATACACATACGCTAGACCAGATTATTTGCCAATTATTGGAGAGTGGCTGGCAAAACGAGCAACATCTCTATCAGATCCTGGCTTTTTATGGTTTGACGGTTACGTAACAGGAACAGAATCAATCGCAGTTGAACAGCTAGACGTATCCGAAGCTCTAAAGGGCAAAGAACTATTACTCGTAGTTACTGACGACGGTTATCGCCTAAGCGGGCCAGACTCGACTCCAATCGCAAACGGCAAAGTCGGAATAATTAATACCTTCAATTTCGAAGATGGGAATGGAAAGTTATTAATTAAAAATATTAATGCTAAGCCCGGAGCTCGTTTTCTTTTAAAAAGCTTTTCACGCTTGAAGACCATAACAGATCTTCAAACACAATTGAATATTGGGGAGAAAGGAAAGCAATCAGGCATAATAGCTGTCACTTTAAAAGGACCAGACCCAAGTAGAACATCAGAAATACTCAATTCAATTGGTCAGGCATATGTGCAGCAAAATATCGAGCGCAAGGCTGCTGAAGCAGAAAAAACATTATCGTTTCTTGATGATTTTCTTCCTCAATTACGACAACAGATGAGTATCTCTGAAGAGAAATATACAGAATTTAGAGATGCGCATGGAACATTCAATTTAGGATCGGAGGGCGAATTATCGTTGCAAGCTTCAGCCAACTTGCAAACTAAACTGCTGGAGTTAGAACAAAAGCGACGAGAATTAATGCCAAGATTCCAACCTAATCATCCTGCAATTAGAACAATTGATAATCAAATCGTTGCCATTCAAGATGAACTTCAGAAAATAGAAAAAAATGTTAAAAAAATGCCTGACATCGAGCAGCAGCTACTGAGCTTAATGCGAAATGTAAAAGTCAATAGCGAAATGTATGTTAATTTATTAAATAGTGCGCAACAACTTCGACTTGTAAAAGAAGGCAAGGTGGGCAATGTCCGTGTGATTGATACGGCTGCAAAACCTGAAGTCCCTGTCAAGCCTAATCGCCTTCTAATAATTGCGTTGGGTGCTTTCTTCGGTCTACTCGCAGGAGTATGCACTGCAATCGTTCGTGCTTGGTTAAATCCAGGGGTAAAAGACCCTGCTGAAATTGAATCAGCTTTAGGCATGCACGTATTCGCCACTGTCCCGCATTCCTCGTCTCAAGCAAAATTTCATCAGCTCGCTAAGATGAAAGAACCAGGCAACCACGTCCTCGCGACAAAAGAACCGCAAGACCCTGCAATAGAGAGTCTGCGAAGTTTAAGAACAGCACTCCAATTCGCACTGTTAGAGGCAAAAAACAACCTTATCCTCTTGAGCGGCCCGACCCCGGGAATAGGAAAATCCTTCACAAGTATGAATTTCGCTGCAGTGCTTGGCGCAGGGGGTAAGCGGGTGATGCTCGTAGACGCCGATATGCGAAAAGGCTATTTGAATCAATACGTCGGCTTGCCACGTCAACATGGCTTAAGCGAACTAATCAGCGGCACAATCACATTAGAACAAGCTACACATAAAAATGTAATAGCAAATGTAGATGTAATAACTACGGGCGTACTTCCCCCAAACCCTACTGAGCTGTTACTTTCTAGCACGACGAAAACGTTATTGGAAAAACTTTCGGACCTTTATGATTATGTACTAATCGATACTAGCCCCATACTTCCTGTAGCTGATGCTTTAGTACTAACACCTTTTGCAGGCACAATATTTTTGTTAGCCAGAGCTAACGTATCCACCATTGGCGAACTTGAAGAATCTATAAAACGCATTAAACAGACAGGAAAACAAGTCAAAGGAATCATATTTAACGATCTAGTTCCTACTACACTTCGATACGGCTCTCGTAATGGTGGTTATAAATATATGAATTATAATTACAAATCTGAATCCTAAGCAGTGCAATGTTTATATATGCATCTCCGAAATTTATAATAACGTCAGCCGTCCTTAATGCTTTAGCTATCCATTCCGCGACTTCATGTATTTAATATCTTTCGCCACATATGTTGCAATTCTCTTCATGCATATTAAATACGGGCGAGAAATGTTATTTCTATGGCTTGCCATTTCATTCAATTTCTATATACCAATATACATTGATGCCCAAACAGCAACCGGATCCACACACGCTATAGAATACGCTTTATTTTTTTCAGCTGTATTCAACGCGAGCTACATTGTGTTTTTTGCGATTATTTACTCTGTTACGCACTCAAAAAAAACGATTACGCCTATTTCTGAAAACCTAAGAGATGAAACTAGGACTCATAATGCAATCTCAGCTATTTTTCTCATTACTACCGTCATAGCCTTAATTAGCATATATGCAACTAAAGGAACGGTCTTTAATGCAGGATGGCGCGAATCGAAAAATATTCCATTTTATTTACCACTTATATACATTTATTATTTTTCAGCGATTTCAATTTTTTCCTCAGTAATAATTTACAAAAAATATATTAATGCAATAATTCTATTTTTACTTTCTGTCGGGTTCGTATTAGCATTTAAATCGCGCAGTTTAATGCTACCAATTATATTCCCGTTTATATTCTACTATATATTTATACGAAAATCATATATAAAGTTCGCGGTTTATATAGTTTTATTTTTAGCATTGTTTTTTACTCTTCAGCAGCTACGCTACGTAGGCATTGATGATTTCTCGATCGAAACATCGACAACAAACATTATAAATATGATTTCCTCCGGTGAGGGCGAGCTATCACTAATAGATTCATTCTATTACCTTATCGACCATGGAAATGATGTGGTCGGCTTCGGTGAAGGGTGGACAATTTCAAGAATTATTTTCTTCTATCTTCCCACGGGATTTCTAGGAATTAAGCCTCCGGACTTTTCATACGAAGTCTGGAATTCTTATACAGGCATATACAACGTCGGAGGAAGTATGCATCCGACCATGTATGGAATGTTTTATGGAAATTTCAAATCAGCAGGAAGTTTTGCCTCGATATTTATAGCTTGTTTTTACTTGATCTACTTCAAGGCAAAGCAACGATTTGGAATAAGTAGTCTCTATCTACTATCTTCATTTTTAAGTGCGTCGATACTAGTGGCTAGAGGAAGTATCTATAATGGTTTCGTAGTCTTTATGACGGGCATACTACTATTGGCCATCGTCCGACTGTACGTGAGATTTACATCCCTAAAATGATCTCACTTATGAGAAAAGAGAATTCTTGAGCACGCATCTATAATTATTCAAATGATTGGAATAAAATCGCCATTAATTGGAGTTGGTCTATCAGAAGCTGTAGCACGTAGCTGCAGCTGGTTATCTTTAGCGTTATTGCCATTCTTTATTTCCCCCTCGGACTACGGGAAGATAGTCCTATGTTATTCTCTGTTAATGACTTTGTCACCACTTGTATTAATGGGACAAGACAGAGAATTATTAAGTGCAAAAACTGAGAATATAGCTCTCGAAGCATTCTCGGCAGCTACTGTATGCATGATCACTTCAGCGATATTATTCTTGCTTGGAGCCGGAAGCATACCATTTATCCCTGAAGCTCCTTTATATCTATTATATATACCGCTAGTTGCGCTTCTTTTATCATTAAATAAGATTCTACTTTGTACTTATCGAACTCAGAGCAAATTTTTGCAATTTTCAAAAAATAGGCTGCTGTATGCCTCAACGCGATTGATTTTGGTTGTTACGTTGAGCAGCTATACTGGCAGTACTTTTTTATATCTTCTTGCAGAATCATTTGCCGCAGTTTTTACAAGCCTGAAGGTATTTTCAGTAGCCTCATGGTCAAAAATTAGCTTCTACACGCTAAGAATTAGAATTAGCAAAGGACTTCCTATTGCGTGCCATGGAATCTCTGGAATACTTTTGTCCATGTCGGATCGATTTATTTTAGCTCACTATCTAGATTCTGATGCTGTCGGGCAATACTCTTTCATGTATACCTTCACTTCGGCACTGACGTTCGCATATGCGGTAATAGCAATTGTATTTGAACCAAAAATATATAAATCGAACTCGATTCTAGAATTGAGCAAAACCACCACAAAATGCGTGATATATATGATATCTCTCGGCTGCGTTTTGTCCGTTATATTATCAGTGTGTTACTTTATTGCGACGATCTATTTAGAAGAATATACTTATAATCCTCTGATTTATTGTGTGCTCCTTGCAGCCCATCTTATTATGCCTTTTTATCTAGTTTCCAATTACACATTAATTAAAATTGGCCGCGCAAAATTGCTGTTTTTTAGCAGCCTAATCGCAATGATTCTCAACGTTGCTCTTAACGTCTTTTTAATCCCTAAATACGGTATTACTGGAGCGGCGTATTCGACTTTAGCAGGCAACCTAGCGCTTGTTGTTGTTGTCCAAACCATGCGCCACAAGAATATTTATAAATTCAGCTGGACTTAACGTAGACATCAATTAAAACTATAAACGATTATTTCGGATAATGTTGATATTTTTTTATTAAGGCACACATGAATGCAATCGGTTTATTCAGATTGTCTAATTTCTTATATAGACATAAGATTCCATTTTTACCAAAAATTATAAAAGGAGTGAATTTCATTTTATTTAACAGCGTAATCCCCTATTCTTGCGTAATTGGAAAGAAGTCGAAGTTTGCCTACGGTGGAATTGGAGTTGTATTGCATTCAAAATCAATTATTGGCGAAAAGGTAATTATCGGTCAGAATGTAACTATTGGACGTCAACTAGATCCGATGGGAGTGCCCAGAATTGGGGACAATGTCTATATAGCTGCAGGCTCCCGGATTCTGGGCGACATTACTATCGGAAGCAATGTGATTATAGGTGCTAATTCCGTCGTAATAAACAGCGTTCCCGACAATACAATCGTTGCTGGGGTGCCGGCAAAAGTGATAAAAACAACTTCGGTCGATATTTATACACTCCTTAAAAACATATATTGATATGAGAGTAGCTTTTTTTCAGCCTTACCTGGCAAATTGGCGTATTCAATTTCTAGAATACTTTATTGAAAACTCTCATCACGACGCAATAATATACGATGGTGGATACAAACCAAAGAATGATACTAAATCAATAACAGGAAATACCGTCCCATTTCCCTATAAAAAATTACGATCAGTTTCTCCAACCATCCACTACAAGAATCAGAAATATCCTTTTTATTTTTCTCCGTTTCTATTTTTTTCGCTGGTAAAAGATAGGCCAGAGATAATCATCACTGAAGGTGAAATTAATTTTCTAAATAATTTATCGATATATGTTTATTGCAAGCTGTTCAAATCTAAATATATCTGGTGGAGTTTAGGAAAAGTAAGAACTAGAAAGAGAAATTTTCTAAACAAACTTACCGACCCTATTATTAATTTTTTACTTTCTCGTTCATCATGCGTAATGGCAAGAAACACCTTAGCAAAAGATTATTATATTTTAGAAAAAAAATACGGCACAAAAAAATAATTGTTGCTCCCAATAGTATGAATGAACAGCGGGCGTTAGCTGAGATAGATCTATCTTTAGTCTCAAAGCTGAAAAGTGCAAAAAATGGGCCGGCTATTTTGTATGTCGGTTCTTTGATTAAATCCAAACGCCCTATGGATCTTTTGTTATCGTTCAGAGATGTGTTGTTAGATGTTAATATTCATCCAGATACTCAATTATGGTTTGTTGGAGCTGGGCCTGAATTGCCTGAACTGGAACGTCGTGCCCATGAAATGTGCATATCGTCTAACGTAAAGTTTTTTGGCAAGATATTTGAAGGGGTTGGTAACTATTTTTCTGCCGCAGACTTAGTAGTAGTCCCCGGACTCGGTGGTTTGGTAATAAACCATGCAATGATATTCGGCAAACCGGTCGTTTCGCGGCCAGCAGATGGCACTGAGAGAGACCTAGTAATCGATGGTGAAACGGGGTTTCTTTTGAATGATTACGATATATCGAATCTAACACATGCCATTGTAAAATCGTTGCACTCGGAAAAACTAATCTATATGTCTGAACAAGCGAGAAGATTAGTAGCCGAAACGTGGAATATGAAAACCATGCTTCTGAAAGTGCATGAATGCGTGGCATACGCCGAGAACAATGACTCCGATCTCTTATGATACTTGTCAAAATAAGAACTTTATTTTTGTTAGGCTTACGTAATGTCGCACGCGTCTTAATTTATCGGTTGAGCATAAAGACGAAAATTAATCCAGTATTACGTCTGAAAGCTGATATTCCTCATCTGCCTTTCTTTTTTGATCTGACACCGGATTTAACGAAACCGAAGGCTCCCTATTTTTGGACTCGTCGCGCATTGTATTTCGGATTTCATGAAGTATGCGTTGATGCCACGCCGCCATGTTGGCATAATGATCCATTTAAGAACGTGACAATCTCGAATTTCCGAAATGACTGGTGGGCCATTCCGGATTTCGAGACAAACGTTACGGATATCAAAGTAATTTGGGAAGCATCTCGGTTTGATTGGGTTATCTCATTTGTTCAACGCGGTATTTTAGGTGATCCTACTGCTTTACATAAATTAAATACTTGGATCGACGACTGGATATTGAACAATCCTCCCTACAAAGGGGCTAATTGGAAGTGTGGGCAAGAAGCCTCAATTCGCGTTATACATTTAGCTATGGGTGCATTGTTAAGTAACCAAATTGCTAAGCCGTGTTTATCTTTGTTATCATTGATTGAAATACATTTAAAACGCATAGCACCTACCATTGATTACGCACTCGGTCAGAATAATAACCATGGCACTTCGGAGGCGGCGGCATTATTTATAGGTGGTGGATGGCTAGCTACTCAAGGAAACGTTTCGGCAAAACGCTGGGAGACTCTAGGGCGCAGATTACTAGAAGATAGAGTTGAACAATTGATTTCACCAGACGGAAGCTTCTCTCAATATTCATTGAATTATCATCGGTTAATGATGGATACACTATCCATCGTCGAATTATGGCGCCGTAAACTTAATCGTCCTCGATTTGATACTCTTTTTTATCAAAGAGCATGTGCCGCGGCCGTCTGGCTAGACCATATGTTAGATATAGAGTCGGGAGATGGGCCAAATTTTGGTGCTAACGACGGGGCACATTTGTTGCCCATAGTTGATACAGACTATAGAGATTATAGACCCAGTGTTCATTTATCTATGACGCTCTTTGTTGGTTGCAGTAGATATAATGAACAACAAGCATCTAAAGAACTTCTGCGCTGGCTTGGTCTAGTTCCTCCCACTTTGGATACTTCAGTTCAACGCTCTGTAGTATATTCTGATGGGGGGTATGCGGTTTTAAGAAGAGAACGCGCTCTCGCACTGCTACGCTTTCCCAGATTTCGCTTTAAACCCAGTCAATCTGATGCGCTTCACCTGGACTTATGGGTTGATGGTCTAAATTTACTTAGAGATGCAGGAAGCTATAGTTATAACTCCTCATCGGATTTAATGCATTATTTCTCCGGGACACACGGCCATAATACTGTACAGTTTGATGGCAGAGATCAGATGCCAAGAATTAGCCGTTTTCTATTTGGAGACTGGCTAAAAACAAATTGGATAAAACCACTTTTGATTTCCGAGAAGAATGATACTTTTGGCGCGGGCTATAGGGATAGAAATGGAGTTTCGCATAAGCGCTTACTGGAACTGCACAAAAATCACCTGACTGTTACAGATAATATATCAGGATTCAAGGATAAAGCTATTCTTCGCTGGAGACTGGCTCCCGTCTTATGGGAGCTACACGGCCTCACAGCCCGCAGTAAGCGTTATTCTCTTGAGATTACATCGAATCAACCGATTGACCGTTTCGAACTGGTTGATGGGTGGGAATCTCTATACTATCTTCATAAAACGAAACTGCCTGTGCTGGAGCTTGAAACTCATTACGATGCATGCATCACTACTATTATCCGCTGGACCTAAACCCTCAAAATTCCATCTAGAAATAATTTATGTTAATCGACATTATTGCCGGCGCACGCCCAAATTTCATGAAAATAGCCCCGATAATCAGGGCTCTCAAGGCGCGAGAAGCCGAAGGTGGCATCCTGCGCTATCGCCTGGTTCACACCGGACAACATTATGACGCCAAGATGTCCGGCGACTTTTTTGAACAATTGGGCATCCCGCTACCTAACGTCAACCTTGAAGTCGGTTCTGGCACCCAGGCTGAGCAGACTGGCGGCATCATGATCAGATATGAAGCGCTGCTGTTGGAAAAGCCATCAGACCTCTGCCTTGTAGTGGGAGACGTTACATCAACCATGGCCTGCGCCATCACCGCACAGAAGCTGCATATCCCAGTCGCGCACGTGGAAGCGGGCATCCGATCGGGCGATTGGAGCATGCCTGAAGAAATCAATCGTATGGTTACGGACTCCATCACCAATTGGTTTTTCACCACAACTGTAGAAGCAGACTGCAACCTGCTCAAAGTGGGGATTCCTGACGACCGTATTTTTTTCGTCGGCAATACGATGATCGACACCCTGCTCGCCAATCAGGATAGATTGCGTGCACCTGATTTTTGGCAAGATCTGAATCTAAACGGCAAAGACTATTTTGTTGTCACACTGCACCGTCCTGCCAATGTAGACGAGGGCACATCGTTCTCTAAATTGCTGAGTGCCATTGCAGTAGGCACGCGGGGCCTGCCTGTAATATTTCCCGTGCATCCCCGCACGGCCAAGACCTTGAGGGAGCTACGGGGTTTTCCGTCTTCTATCAAGCTGGTAGATCCACAGCCTTATCTTGAGTTCAATTACATGGTCAAGAACGCCTTAGGCGTCATTACCGATTCGGGCGGCATCACGGAAGAAACGACCGTCATGGGTGTGCCATGCCTGACCTTGCGCGACACCACCGAAAGACCTGAGACAGTGACCGTCGGTACCAACGAGCTGATCGGCACCGATCCCGCCAAACTCACGCCAGCGCTTGACCGTCTTTTTGCGGGTGAATGGAAAAAAGGCGCAATTCCTGAAAAATGGGACGGAAACGCTGCTGTAAGAATTATTGCTCAGCTCGAAACACTGCTGATCGGCACGACGGAGCAGTCTGCGCCCCTCATGACCGACATCAACACACCGGCTAATGCCTGAACATTAACGACATTGATCATTTAATGAAAGTCCTATATTTTCACCAGCATTTCTCTACTCCAAAAGGATCCGCAGGTATTCGTTCCTACCAAATGGCACAGAAGCTGATTTCGCTCGGACACCAAGTGACTATGGTTTGCGGAAGCTATAATCGGGGAGGGTCAGGACTAAACAATCCGTTTAATAAAGGCATGAGACGTGGAGTTGTTGACGGTATAGATATTATAGAGTTTGACCTGGCATACTCCAATAATTTTGGCTTAACACAAAGAGCCGGCCAGTTTTTAAGGTTTGCTGCGCGTAGTGTTAAATTAATATTCACTGAAAACTATGACGGCGTGTTCGCCACCACCACTCCCTTAACTGCAGGCATTCCAGGTATATTTGCTCGATGGTTTCGACGTAAGCCATTCATCTTTGAAGTGAGAGACTTATGGCCGGAGTTGCCCAAAGCAATGGGAGTTATCCGCAACCCGCTTGTCTTGAAATCAATGTCCTTTCTCGAATGGGCAACCTACAGATCTGCTAACAAATTAGTAGGATTATCCCCCGGAATAGTCGAGGGAATTCGACGCAAAGGTATATTAAGTAAAAACATTGCGTTGATACCTAATGGTTGTGATTTAACAATATTTTCTTCTGACGCTGCACCATGGCGCCCTGCAAATGTAAATGAAGATGACTTTTTAGCGTTATACGCAGGCACTCATGGAATAGCAAATGGACTTGATGCGCTATTAGACGTCGCCGAACAGTTAAAAAATAGAAAACAAGATAAAATAAAATTACTTCTCATTGGGCAAGGAAAATTAAAAGATTCATTGATTGAAAACGCAAAAAAAAGAAATTTAGATAATTTGATTTTTCACGATTCTGTAAATAAGCAAAAATTAGCTGGGTTAATGAAGAGCTCGGATCTGGGCCTACAGTTACTTGCCAATATACCGGAATTTTATTATGGCACATCGCCGAATAAATTTTTTGACTATATTGCCGCCGGCCTCCCCGTGCTGAACAATTATCCAGGATGGATAAGCGATATGATTCTAGAAAAAAACTGTGGCTATACGGTACCGCCTGATAACTCAATTGCTTTCGCTGATGCTCTAGAACATGCTTTATGTAACAAACAAATATTAAAACAGATGGGTAGGAACGCAACAGCGTTAGCTAGAGAACAATTTGATCGGGATGATCTTTCCACATCCTTTTGCGATTGGCTCGAAGCAGCAATTCAGCGATGAAACGTATTTTTGATATTTTTTTTTCTGCGATGGGAATCATTATCTTGTTTCCCATCTTTCTCATAGTCGCCCTAGCAATAAAGCTCAAACTTGGCTCGCCAATTTTTTTTACGCAATCTAGGCCAGGTTTAAACGGAATTCCGTTTCAAATGATTAAATTTAGATCTATGCTAGATAGTAAAGACGCACAAGGCGAACCATTACCGAATGATCAACGACTTACTCGGTTTGGAAGAATACTGCGTTCATCAAGCTTAGACGAGCTGCCCGAGCTCTGGAATGTATTTAAAGGTGACATGAGCTTAGTAGGTCCTCGCCCCTTATTAATAGATTATTTACCTCTCTACACTAAAGAACAATTCAGACGGCACGAAGTAAAGCCAGGAGTTACTGGTTGGGCCCAGATTAACGGAAGAAATGCTATTAGTTGGGAAGAAAAATTCAACTTAGATATTTGGTATGTCGAAAATAGATCTATTTGGTTGGATAGTAAAATAATTATTCTAACAATCAAAAAAATCCTGATCAGAGAAGGAATTAATTCTTCGGCTGATCAAACCATGCCGCGATTTACAGGGGCTCCTTCCGACCTAGTTAGTACTACCGAAAAAACTGATACAGAGCGATGAATAATGAGTGATTCAATATTTGCGGTGTACGGGGCGAGCGGCTTTGGCCGTCAAGTTATGCCTTTATTGAGAAGCCAACTAGACTCTATGGGTGTAGACTGTAGTAAGAAATTATTTTTTATAGACGATCAATGCTCACATAGCTGGATCAATGGGCATCAAGTATTAAGATACCAGGAATTTCTTAACTATAAGGCTTACAAGAAATACATAGTCATAGCCATTGCAAATAGCTTAATTCGTGAAAAGCTGGCAACTCAGTGCACCAATGACAACATTGCGTTCATCAACGTTGCAGCCGCAAATACGGTAATTTTAGACGACGTACAAATTGGCGAAGGATCTGTACTCAGCTCCTTTTCAATGCTCACCTGCAATATTAAAGTTGGCTGCCACTTCCATTTAAACCACTATAGTTACGTGGCTCATGATTGCGTAATAGGTGATTTCGTAACATTTGCAGCCGGTGTAAGGTGTAGCGGCAACGTTGTCGTAGGCGATCATGTTTATATTGGATCTGGGGCTGTTCTAAAACAGGGAACTCCTGACAATCCTTTAATAATTGGTAATAACGCCGTTATTGGAATGGGCGCTATCGTTACCAAGGACGTTCCCCCTAATGTGACGGTTGTGGGAAATCCCGCACGCCTGTTGTCCGTGGGCTAGCGAAAGAGTTTAAGAAATAAACCGCATTCGTTGCTAGAGTAAATACTATGCTAAATACTTCCTTCTCCCCTTGGCCTTCCTTCACCGACGAAGAAGCCAGAGCAGTGCGTGATGTCGTACTTTCTAATAAGGTCAATTACTGGACCGGGCAAGAATGCAGGCAATTTGAGACAGAATTTTTTTCCTGGGCTGACAGCACCCATGCTGTAGCGTTGGCTAATGGCACGCTTGCGCTGGATGTTGCGCTCAAAGCGCTGGGCGTCGGCCTTGGCGCTGAGGTCGTTGTTACGCCTCGCACCTTTCTTGCTTCCGTATCATGCGTGATCAATGCCGGTGCTGTTCCCGTTTTTGCAGAGGTAGACCGCGATTCCCAGAACATTACCGCGGAAACTATCCGCGCCGTGCTAACGCCTCGCACCAAGGCCATCATCTGCGTCCACCTGGCGGGCTGGCCGTGCGACATGGATCCCATCATGGATTTGGCGAAAGAACACAACCTGTTCGTCATCGAGGATTGTGCTCAGGCACATGGCGCTCGCTACAAAGGCAAGTCGGTGGGCTCCATCGGTCATATCGGCGCCTGGTCCTTCTGCCAGGATAAGATCATGACCACAGGCGGCGAAGGCGGCATGGTAACCACTAACGATGCCGAGCTGTGGAAGAAGATGTGGGCCTATAAAGACCACGGCAAAAGCTGGGAAGCCGTGTACGAGCGCGAGCATCCGCCGGGTTTCCGCTGGCTGCATGAGAGTTTCGGCACCAACTGGCGCATGCTTGAAATGCAGGCTGTTATCGGCCGCATTCAGCTGAAGCGGATGGCGGACTGGCACGAGCAACGGGTGAGCAATGCGAATGCCATCTGGGATACAGCCCGCCGGTTAGCTGGCTTGCGTGTCCCGGTGCTGCCGGAGGGCAGCATACATGCCGCCTACAAGTGCTATGTATTTATCGAACCGTCTCAGCTCGCCGATGGCTGGAACCGGGATCGCATCGTGAGCGAGATTTCGTCCCGCGGCGTGCCCTGCTATCAGGGATCATGTTCCGAGGTTTACCTGGAAAAGGCATTTGACAATACGGGATGGCGCCCAACAGAACGTTTACCTATCGCGAAAGAGCTGGGAGAAACATCCATGATGTTTCTGGTACACCCAACGCTGACCCAAGCCGAAATCACCCGTACGTGTACGGTATTAACGGAAGTGATGCAGTTGGCAATTCAGGCAGAGGTAAAGGATGAACACGAGCAATAACCCCAAGTTATCGATGCGCGAGTGGCTTTTAGGGCTGCCGCGCGGACGAAAACGGGCACTACAGATTGTTGTCGACACCATGCTGATCTGGCTAGCCTTATGGCTAGCCTTCTTTATTCGTCTCGATAACGCCAGTGTCGTGCAACCTTTTGGTGCGCATGCATGGCTATTTATCGCCGCGCCGATGGTTTCACTGCCCTTGTTTATTCGTTTTGGCATGTATCGTGCAGTGCTGCGCTATATCGGCGCTCAGGCGCTGACCACGATCGGGCGTGTCGTCACCCTATCCTCTGCGCTGCTCGCAGTGGTGATTTACCTGTACGGTCAGGCCGAGGCTGTGGTACCCCGCTCGCTGGTAATCATCTATTGGCTACTCTGCCTGCTCTTTATCGGCGGGCTCAGGCTGGCCATACGACGCTACTTCAACAAAATGCAGTTCGGCCATCATCGTGCCCTGCCCTTGTTGCCCACCGGCAACAAGCGCAAGGATCAACGACAGCGCGTGGTCATTTACGGTGCGGGAGCTGCAGGCAGTCAATTGCTGCAAGCCTTGCGTGCCGGCTCAGAGATGCTACCCGTTGGATTTCTGGACGATGATCCACAGCTCACTGGCCGCTTGTTGATGGGCATGCAAGTCTATGCGCCCGAGAACATCAAAGAGATGTTGCACGATACAGGCGCCCACGAAATACTGCTCGCAGTACCTCGCGCCACGCGGAAAAGGCGCCGCGAGATTGTCGACATGTTGGCCCCCTACTCCGTACCCGTACGCACTGTGCCAGGGCTTATGGACCTGGCCAGTGGTCGCGTCAAGGTAGAGTATCTGCGCGAAGTGGAGGTGGACGATCTGCTGGGCCGCGATTCGGTCCCGCCGAATGAAGCGCTCTTTGGCCGCTGCATCAGCGGACAGGTGGTGATGGTAACGGGCGCGGGAGGCTCCATCGGATCAGAACTGTGCCGCCAGATCCTGCGCAGCGACCCGAGGACCCTGCTCCTCTATGAGCACTCTGAGTTTGGCTTATACGCCATTCATCAGGAACTGGAAAGCTACGTCCGCGACAACCATCTGCCCACACGCGTACTTCCTGTATTGGGTTCGGTTCGCAACCAAACTCGCCTTCACGATGTGATGAATGCCTGGAAAGTTGATACGGTGTATCACGCGGCAGCCTACAAGCATGTGCCGATGGTGGAACGAAACATGGCCGAAGGCATCGTCAACAACACCTTCGGCACCCTATACGCTGCCCAGGCGGCCATGCGTGCCGGCGTAAGCAATTTCGTGCTGATTTCCACCGACAAAGCGGTACGCCCCACCAACGTCATGGGTGGTACCAAGCGCATGGCAGAATTGGTGCTACAGGCCCTGGCAGAAGAAAAACAACCCACACTGTTCGGCACTGATAGAAAGGTCGAGAACCGCACACGCTTTACCATGGTGCGTTTCGGAAATGTGTTGGGATCTTCGGGCTCGGTGATTCCACTCTTTCGCAAACAAATCCGCCACGGCGGGCCGGTAACGGTCACCCACCCCGACATCACTCGCTACTTCATGACGATACCCGAGGCCGCCCAACTGGTTATCCAGGCTGGCTCCATGGGTCAGGGGGGTGACGTGTTTGTGCTGGATATGGGTGAGCCCGTAAAAATCGCCCAGCTTGCCGAGAAAATGATCCAGCTATCCGGGCTGAGCGTCCGCTCTGATACCAATATCGACGGCGACATCGAAATCGAATATACAGGCTTGCGCCCTGGTGAAAAGCTGTACGAAGAGCTACTGATCGGCGATAACGTCACCCCAACAGCACATCAGATGATCATGCGTGCCAATGAAAAGCGCTTTGAGTGGGATGAGCTGACCGCAGCATTGACCAAGCTTTGGAATGCTATCAAAAGCGAAGATTATCCACGTATCCGCCAGCTGTTTTTCATGCTGGTCGATGGCTACAAGGGCGGCGAGCAAATTGACGACTGGATTTACCAACAAAAGATTTCTTCAGGTACTCCTCAGTCTCTTCTTACCGCATCCAGTGACGGAAATACCCGCGACAGTCTCGAGGCCAATGACAGCATAGAACACACTGATGCTACGCAGTCAGGCCATGTTCCAACTACCTTGCCCCGCCCCCGGGCCAACGCTCGCAACGAGCGCATCGAGAAGAACGATCCAGGTTTGGGCCTGACTCCTGACGCACCCTGAGCGTTGATCGTTAGATCTTTCTTTGGCCATCTTCTGGCCGGCACAGCATACTGAACACAATTTTTCGCAGGAGATTTACTTGCAGATCGAAGACGTGAACCTATCCGTTGTTGGCCTTGGTTATGTAGGCCTGCCACTGGCAGTGGAATTTTCCAAGAAACGCCCTGTGCTGGGCTTTGATATCAATACCCGCCGGGTTGAACAGTTAAAGAGCGGCGAAGATAGCACGCTGGAACTGAGCGCAGAAGAGCTCGCCGATGCGCCTCAATTGACGTTCAGCTGTAAAGCGGCAGACCTGGCCCAGGCCAACGTCTTCATCGTGACCGTTCCCACGCCGATCGACGAATACAAGCAGCCCGATCTGACCCCTTTGATCCGCGCCAGCGAAACCATCGGCAAGATCCTCAAGCGCGGCGACATCGTCATCTACGAATCCACGGTCTATCCGGGTGCGACCGAAGAAGACTGCGTGCCGGTGCTCGAGCGCATCTCGGGCCTGCGCTTTAACGAAGACTTCTTTGCCGGCTACAGCCCCGAGCGCATCAATCCGGGCGATAAAGAGCATCGGGTGTCCACCATCAAGAAAGTCACCTCCGGCTCCACGCCCGAGGTGGCCGACCTGGTCAATGCGCTGTACAGTGAAATCATCGTGGCCGGCACCCACAAGGCGCCGTCCATCCGCGTGGCCGAGGCGGCCAAGGTCATCGAGAACACCCAGCGCGATGTGAACATAGCGCTGATCAATGAGCTGGCGCTGATCTTCAACAGGATGGGCATCGATACGCAGGCTGTGCTCGAAGCGGCCGGCACCAAGTGGAACTTTCTGCCGTTTCGCCCAGGCCTGGTGGGCGGGCACTGCATAGGCGTGGATCCGTACTACCTGACGCACAAGGCGCAGTCCATCGGCTACCACCCGGAGATCATCCTGGCCGGTCGCCGGCTCAATGACTCGATGGGCGGATATGTGGTCTCGCAACTGGTCAAGGCCATGACGATGCGCTGCATCCAGGTGCAGGGCTCGCGGGTGCTGGTCATGGGGCTGACCTTCAAGGAGAACTGCCCGGACCTGCGCAACACGCGGGTGGTGGACATTGTCAAGGAACTGGGCGAATACAACATTGAGGTCGATGTGTACGATCCGTGGGTCGAGGCCCAGGAAGCCCAGAACGAGTACGGCATCACGCCCATCGACAAGCCGGCCGATGGCGCCTACGACGCCATCATCCTGGCCGTCTCGCATCACCAGTTCGTGCAGATGGGCGCGGCGGCGATCCGCGCGCTGGGCAAGCCTGAACATGTGCTGTACGACTTGAAGTATGCGTTGTCGCCACAAGAGGCTGATTTACGCCTTTAGGCTATCGGCAAATTAGCCTACTCCTGCCAACTGCATAGTTCCAACATTTCAGTAAATCGGCTATCACTGTAATCCTCCGGCTGATAGAGCTCGGAACTCTATAAGCGTAGATCAAACACGTACAGTGCAGAGGGAGGCGAGTCATTGAATGGCCAAACGTCTATTTGATGTGATAGTTGCCGCTGGCGCACTGTTGCTTCTCGCACCCGTTTTCCTTGTCTTGGCTTACAAGGTTCGACGCAACCTGGGCAGCCCGGTACTGTTTCGTCAAATGCGCCCAGGACTCAAAGGGCAGATGTTTGAAATGATCAAGTTCCGCAGCATGCGCGAACCTCAAGAACTGATGGTATCGGATGCTGAGCGGTTGACGCCTTTCGGTATTTTTCTACGCTCAACTAGCCTAGACGAGCTACCCGAACTTTGGAATGTGCTGAAGGGAGAAATGAGTTTAGTAGGGCCACGCCCACTTTTATCAGAATATCTCCCACTGTACAGCCCTACTCAACATCGACGCCATGAAGTTCGGCCAGGCATAACAGGATGGGCGCAAGTCAACGGTCGCAATTCGCTGAGCTGGGATGAAAAATTCCAGATGGATGTTTGGTATGTAGACCATCATACTTTTTGGCTAGACCTAAAAATACTTGCACGCACCATTAAAAAAGTTATCGGTAGAAGAGACATAAACCCGGCGAATCAAGTCTCAATGCCAAAGTTCACAGGTAGCAAACCACAAGCTGAAAACACGCAGACGCCATAGGCTATTCCCTTCACCGATCAAGCGCTGATTACATTCACCTTTAAGTTCGCGATCGCGGGCGGTTTTAGACCGTAAGAAGCAATTCGTCGGCTAGGTGTCTTCGCCGCATATTACTCAGTGCGCGCGACGATAATTATCGCGCTGGGCGGCCCCCAACACGTGCTGCGACTTGACGTATGTGTCGACGGCAGAGGAACCACGTTACGCCGCTGATAAATACGCCTACAGCTTCGTGACGAATTTTCACTCAATTTTCACACTATCTACTGTCAAATAGGCCTTAGGTCACCTTTTCCTCACGCTGATAGTCGGGCATTGGAAGTTCTATACCCAACTACCGCGCAATGCATTTCTGGAGTAAGGCATGAAGTCAGTTCAGGGTGTTGTCGCAATGCTGGGTTACACCCGCGTCAGCCCAAGGGTAGTGACCTACACTGTCATAGAAATCGGGGACCAGGCGGTCCCCGATGTGGCTGTACCCAAGCGATTAATCAGATATCTTGTGCGGGCTACACGCACTCAGGAAGCATCCGTGCTGTACCTGCAGGATAATCGTTTGATCGGCATCCGGGTAGGAGATGGCCAAACCTACTATTACCAAAGCAATCGGCTGCTATTGGCAATATTTGTGCTGTTGTCCGTGCTGCTGATCCCTGCACTTGGCCTGGGGGTGTTGATGCTGTGGTATGGGTATCGGTACGTCCGGTACGCCAAGGCGGCCAATATATTGGCTGATCAAGGTGCCACCAAGGTGAATTAGGCTATCATGCCAACGCTGTAGGGTACGGCGACGTATCCACATGCTCGAGCATCAGGTAGGCCAATCGCTCAAGCATGCCCGCCTTCATGGCACGCGCCGCCGCATCTGCCCACATATTGCGCAGTTCATGGGGGTCTTCGTTCAGATCGTATAGCTCGCCCCATTTGGCCCCATCGTAAATGGTCAGGCGCCAGCCGCCCATCAACAGCGTGCGGCAGCGTATGCGGCTGTCGAATCCCAATATCACGCGCTGCCCCTCCTCTTCAATCATTAAAGCGTCACGCACGTGACCGCTTTCGCCTTGAAGCAACGGCAGCAGGTTACGCCCCTGCATGCCATTGAAAGGCTTCACACCCGCCCTTTCGAGAATGGTGGGCGCAATATCAATGGTGCTCACTAATGCCTGCTCGTTGCCATGCGCTGCAGGCGCGCCCGCGGGGTCACGCCAAATGAATGGCACACGGGTCAGGCCGCGATAATGGATCGGGCCTTTGAGCAAGAGTTGATGATCACCCAGGTAGTCGCCATGGTCGCTGGTGAAGATCACTACCGTGTTGCGATCCAGCCCGTGTTCCTTCAATGCCGCCAGCACCCTCCCGACTTGATGATCGATATTCGAGATCGAGCCATAGTTCAGCGCGATCGCTTCTTGCGCTTCCCGAGCGGTACACGCAAAGATCGCAGGCGTGTGGCGTACTGCCGTGCCATCGTCACGCTTGTCGCGCAGCCATTGCACATGCGGTGGCGGTGAATGCGGCGAGTCAAACGACGCCGGCAGTCGCATGTCTTCAGGGCGATACATATCCCAATACTGACCGGGCGGGGTAAATGGGTGGTGGGGATCGGGAAAAGAGCACTGCAGAAAGAAAGGCGCGTCCTGCCGGGAAAACTGCGCTAGACAACGTATGGTTTCATTGCCGATGTAGGCGGTCGGATACAGATCCTCTGGCACCCGCGTACGCCAGGCCTGCCGTATGCGTGTCAACTCATACGCGGGCGCTGGAATTGCTGCTTGCGGACCGATGCATTGCTCAACGTCGGGGTGATGTTCACGTAGCCAGTAGCGATAATGCCCGTGGACATCATCGCTATGATCATCCACCAGTCGCGCTTGCTCGAAGCCGTAGTAGGGCAAGTCCAGATCGTAGTCGTCTCTGCCCAACCAAAGCTGTCGCTTTTCCTGATCGTAATTGCCGGCGTCTGGCTCGCGTGCCTCGGCTGGCAGTCGGTCCTCCGCGCGCACGGGCCAACTGGGTGCGATATCAGTCATGTTCTGCAAGTGAGCCTTGCCCACTAGCGCCGTGCGATAGCCCGCTTGGCGCAGGGTATCGACAAAGGTAGACGAGCGCAGCGACAACGAGATACCGTTGTGCCGTG
Organism: Allopusillimonas ginsengisoli; assembly: GCF_004153455.1. GTDB lineage: Bacteria > Pseudomonadota > Gammaproteobacteria > Burkholderiales > Burkholderiaceae_B > Allopusillimonas > Allopusillimonas ginsengisoli. Next base: position 637,367 of record NZ_SDQE01000001.1, read on the forward strand.
CACCATGCGTGGAAGGATACCGGCCTGTCATGAGACTGGCCCGGTTCGGCATGCAGATGGGAGTCGCCACGTGCATGTTGCCTGCGCGCCAGCCCGTACGCGCCAACGCGTCCAGGTGCGGGGTCTGTACCACATCGTTCCCGTAACAGCCAACGTGATCCGCCCGTTGTTGATCTGTAATGATCAAAAGAAAATTGACGCTATCTTTTTGCATAGGGTTGCCGCTTAGTGAGATTCAAGACCGGTGGTCTCGACAGCCTGCTTCCAGAAGTCCATGTCGCTGCCCACCTTGTCTGAAAACGCTTTCGGGCCCATGTATTCGGCTTGCATTCCCTGCACTTGCAACGTCTCCTGCAGCTTGGGCGACTGCAATGCCTTCTGTAAGGCCTTACTCAGGGTCTCAACCCGATCCGGCGGCGTACCCGCTGGCATGAACAGCCCCATCCAGGAGCTGACCGCGGCCTGTGGCACCACATCAGAAAAATACTGCGCGTCTGCCGGCAGGCCTTCAAATTTTCGTTCATTGGCCACAGCCAGAACCTTTACCTTGCCCGACGCGATAAACGATTTGGCTGGCGCAATACCACCTATCATCAGCGGCACCGTACCCGCAACCAAATCAATCATGGCCGGCCCCGCCCCTTTGTATGGAACATGCATGAGGTCCAGACCCTCTGCCTTCTTCAGCAACTCCATTGACAAGTTATGCACTGTTCCGAGACCAGGAGAAGCATAGCTGTATTCGTCGGGTGATTTTTTGATCAACGCGATGGCCTGCTCCAGCGTGTCTGCTGGAAAGGAGGCATTAGCCAGCAGCACCACAACGTTTTCCGCCACGAGACCGACAGGCTCAAAGCTTTTGACCGGATCGTAGTTCAGCTTGTAGATAAAGCTATTGATGCCGTTTGTGTTGGAAGTTCCAAATAGCACCGTATAACCATCGGGTGCAGCACGTGCCACTTGGCTTGCGGCAATGCCGCCGCCTGCGCCGCCCTTGTTCTCCACAATAAGCTGGTACCCCGTATCCTGGCTTATCTGTTCTGCCAACATACGTGCCGTGACATCGGTCGCGCCGCCCGGCGCAAACGGCACGATGATGGAGATAGGCTTATCTGGGTAGTGATTCTGAGCTGACACTGGGATCGCCGTCAAAACAGCAACGAGTCCACATAATAGTGAGGAAAGCATCTGCGGCATGGTTGTCTCCGGAATCTGGCGGCGCCCAGCAATGGACATACGCCTTTTCTTGAATTAGCTTAGTCTGCCAGTGCAGCGGGTTGATGTAAAATGAATTAAAAATCAACCTTGATAACTATTTGGTTATCCTCCAGAGTGAGGTCCGGTCATGGAATTCGATCCACACCTCAATAACCAGCCGTGTAAAAGGCCCCTCACATGCTTAGCCAGCATTTGAAACCCAGGCATATCACTTTGCTGCTCTCCCTGGATCGCACCGGGCATCTGGGGAGAACAGCCGAAGCGCTCAATATGAGTCAGCCTGCGGCATCCAAGTCGCTGGCTCAACTCGAAGAGCAAATCGGTCAAACACTATTCGAGCGTACGGGTACCGGCACGCGTCCTACCGCCATCGGCGAGCTGGTGATCGCTCATGCAAAGAACCTCGCCGGAGCCGCCGATCGATTGGCGAACGATCTAAAGGCGCTGCAGTTGCGACACCAACGAGTGCTGCGTCTTGGCGTGCTACCTTCCGCATCCATTCATATCGCGCCACAATTGGTTAGCACGCTTCTGGCCAAAGCCCCTGACCTAGACATAAGCATTCATGAAGGCCTGTTGCACGATCTGCTTGATGGACTGCTCGACCGACGTCTGGATTGCGTCATTGGCCGCACAACTTCCCGTATCGACTCCAATCAAGTCGAGGGACGTTTTCTGCATGAAGATCCCGTTTCCATCGTGTGCGGCACAGGCAATCCTTTCGCACGCCGGCGGCAGCTTTCTCCCTCTGACCTTGCTGCATGCATGTGGATCTTGCCCATCGCCGGAACAGTGATGAGCGACCGCATGGACGAAATGTTCGATCGTATGGGCACCGGGCGTCCAGCACGATATATACAGTCAAATGCAGTCCACACCAATATCCAGTTGATCAATACCCACCCCTGGGTCAGCGCGCTGCCAGGCGTGATCGCCGAGTATTTTCAGGACCAAGGGCACCTTCGCATTTTGCCGGTGGATACGCGGGTTCATTTCGGCAACATGCAGGTGTTGGTTCGCAAGGAAAGCAATCGTGGGGCACCAGTGCAGATGGTGCTGGACGCGCTGGCGGAGATGTTTTCCCGGTAGGATGGGGATGCGATTTGTATGCAGATCACGCTCTCTGTGCTCTCGAACAACGGGGCCCGCCCACTAGATATTCACCTGAATGCGGCAAAGTCATCCTGTCAAATCTCACAGGGGCGCAACTTACCCGTGGATAAATGTGTTCACGGAAAAGCACAAAACGAATGAGTTTAGATAAATTGGTTGCGAAGCCAGCGCCAACGCGAAGTTGCGCCATTCTTGATGAACCTAATCCATTGGATTACAATAAGCCGTGCATAGTATTGCAGAATTGCCCACGTACATTAAGTTGGCAGACAAGCTACTGGGCGAGAACGAACGCCGCAATCTAATCGATTTTCTGGCCCAACACCCAAAAGCTGGGGACATCATTGAAGGCACAGGCGGAATACGAAAATCGCGAAGACTGAGTCCAACGCGTTGGCCGCTTTGGTCGACATACTCGTAGATATTTGGAAGGGACGACAGTCATGAGCACTCCATTTGAAAGGATCAAGCAAGGCCTGCAAGAGGCTATCGCCCACGCAAAAGGTGATGAACATGGTGTGCGTGTGCACCGTCCTCGCCCCGTCGATGTGAAGGCAGTGCGAGCCAAGGTTGGCATGACTCAGGAGCAGTTTTCTGCCCGTTTCGGTTTCTCCACTGCCACGCTACGGCATTGGGAACGAGGCGATCGTACGCCTCGCGGCCCCGCGCTGGTACTACTCAATGTTATTGACCACAATCCCGAGGCAGTGATTGCGGCGTTAGCCTGACGGTAATTCGTATTCCATCAGCCCGATGTCTGATTGATCTTCTACTCAAATGCGAAGCGGGACACACGCGCCTGCAAAAAAAATTCTCGGGCCGCCCGTCGCTGCTTTTTTTCCTACCCCGCCTCAATCCAGCCTGACGTTGCCGTTTTTGATGACCGTCGCCCATTTCTTCAGTTCGGCGTCCTGAAAGGTCGCGAGCTGCTCGGGAGTGCTCGCTATAATATTGACGCCCAATCCAGCCATTCGCTCGATGACATCCGGCTGCTTGAAAATGTCTTGAATGGCTGAGTTCAGGTGATCGCGAATTTCGGGATCCAGCCCGGCAGGCGCAAAAACTGCCTGCCAGGAAACTACATCATAGCCTGCCTTATTCGATAATAGTACGCTTATTCGGTAAGAGCCCAATTATACTTTTAAAGAGAGGCGTTAATATAAGCAACAAGGTGAGTGCGTAGACAGTGAATGATATAGGGCTATTGATAAAAGCAGTCCAATCCCCACGCGTAGCAACCAGTGTACGCCGAATATTAACTTCGAGAATGGGCCCTAAGATCAATCCCAGCACAAGCGGGGCCAAAGGGAAGTTAGCGGTTTTCATAAGATAGCCGACCACGCCAAATACGACAACCATCAACAAATCAAATGTAGAATAATTTATGCTATAGACGCCATACACAATAATGCACAACACGATTGGATAAAGATACATACGCGGGGTAAAAATAGCTGCTGCTAGCAGCGGGACTAATGCAGCAGTCATAATCAACAGAACCACATTGCCAACATAAAAGGTTCCAAATAGCGTCCAAACCAGTTCCCCATGTTGCTGAAACAGTAGCGGGCCTGGCTGTAATCCAAGCATTACAAGACCCGCCAGGAGAACTGCTGTAGTCGCTGAACCGGGAATCCCCAGTGTGAACAATGTAACCATTGATCCATAGGCAGCACTGTTATTAGCTGATTCTGGAGCGGCAATGCCTTCCGGTGCCCCATGGCCAAACTTCTCTGGCTCACTTGAAAACTTCTTTGCAGTGGCATAGCTCACCATTGTGGATGCGGTCGCTCCAACACCAGGCAGTACACCAATAAAAAAGCCAATGGCTGAGCCCAAGGAAAGTGCTTTTTTAGTAGCATACACGTCACTTAGCCGTGGCCGCATTGAGCTATAGCTATAGGTGCTGCGTATAACAGGCAAACTACGCTCACGCATCGAGAACAACATTTCTCCGACGCCGAAAAGCCCGACTGCAACAACGGCGAAATCCAGACCGTCCAACATGTGCGCAGTACCAAATGTGAAACGAGGCGTTCCTATAATGGCATCTAACCCAATAGTTCCTAGCCAGATGCCCACACCTAGAACGGCAAAGCCCTTTGCGGGAGCGTCAGAAGAAAGCAGACTCACCAGCGAAAGAGAAAATACCATAAGCGCTGTGATTTCAGAAGGGCCAAATGCCAGGGCATAACTTGCAATAATTTGGGCTGAAAAAGTCAACCCCACCAATCCAACTATGCCACCGATAAATGAGGCAATAATGGATATACCCAGTGCACGGCCCGCTTCGCCCTTCTTGGCAAGAGGATGGCCGTCCAATACTGTCATGACAGCTGGAGCATCGCCAGGAATCCCGAGCAGAATAGCGGTTATTGCTCCTCCGTACATTGCTCCAAAATAAACACCTGCAAGCATGGCGAGAGCAGTAGTTGGATCGAGTGACAAGACTATAGGCAGCATAATGGCCACCCCAGCCGCCGGCCCTAGACCCGGCAAAACCCCAATTATCAAGCCACTCAATGAACCGACGATCACCGCAAACATATACTGCCATGTCGTGAGGGTTGCGTAGATTCCAGAAGTCAAGAGAGCAATTGAATCTGTCATTTTATAGTCCTTTACGCAATAGAATCATTGTCACACCGGAAAAGCCAATATTCCTTTTGGCAACGGAACGTTAAGGAACCATGTGAAAAACAAATGAGTAACTACTCCAAATATTATTAAAACAGACGCCAGCCAGATTTTTCGATAAAATCTCATTTTTTTATCTGCACAACAGATGCCAACAACAATCATCATAATAATCGTGCATAAAAACAAACCTAATGATTCCGCCATCGCCACCAAACACATCAGCGAGGCAACCATGATCGCAATCAAGCCTATATCGCTGCGACCTTCTATATTTAAATCCTCAGAACTGGTGGCCCGCCAAGAGCTCCATATATTTACTGCTGAGGATATAAGTATTAACAGCCCCGAGATAAATGGAAATATTCCTGGCCCCGACTCGTCATCAGACAATATGAAGTAAAAAAGAGAATAATGCAGAATCAACAAACCGGCTATCAAAAGACAAAAGCTAAACAATAGTTCTGGATTCTTAATGTTCGGCATGAAGCCACCTTTGATGGAAAAAAATTTGTCGAATAAATGAGGTTTATTTTTTCATCAAATTCAAAAACTTCTCGTCTATTTCTTCCAGCTTGTCTTTAAGCTCATCTCCATGTATAAAAACGGGATCCAGATGAGTTTTATCCAAATATCGATTTTTCCATTGCTCGCTCATTACTGCCTCTCTGATAATCTCCACCCAATACTCGCGCGCATCCTCGGATACGCCAAGTGGCAGTGCAAAACCACGGGGCTGTGACAGTACGATGTCCAAGCCAGCTTCTGTCAGTGATTGAATTTCTGGTAAAGCGGACATTCTTTCTTTGGAGCTAACCGCCAATGGCCGCAACTTACCAGCTTCGATCAAAGGAATTGCCACGGTTGGTACGGCGAACATCACATCGATATGCTTTCCCAATAAAGCCGCAACAACACCACTTTGGCCAGAAAAAGGAACAACGGCAGTTTCGATATTAAAATGTTGTCCAATTTGTTGCGCCAATAGAGCCGGACCCGCCATGATGCCTTCAGTCCCCGAAAGCATGAAGCCTGCCGCTTTTATATCGTTCAGACTCTTGATATCAGAATCCGCACGCACAGCCATGATCCAAGGCTCTTCTGCAATCATGGCAAGGGGAATAAAGTCCTTATAGCTCACAGAAGACTTATTCAGCATCGGGGTAGTGAAAAATGCAGTCGCAAAGTTGATCCATATGTATGGATTGTTTTTATGCTTGGCGGCGTACTGCATGCCCACCAGGCTGCTGCCTCCTGGGCGATTTTCTACCACAAAATTCGACTTAGTCAGTTTAAGATCAGTAATTACCGAGGCCAATGTGCGACTGATCATGTCGTTCCCTCCGCCTGCAGAGGTGGTTACGATGATACTAACGTCACGATCAGGTTCGAACGCACTTGCACTGCTGTGAAAAACTCCTGACAAAGCACAGGATAATATAAAAAGACAGCCGAAATTGGTAGATTTTTTTAATAAATGACAGGTTAAAAATTTGGCAATCATTTTCTGCTCCTCCTTTTAGAACGCATTTTTAATTATTGTCGAAATTTATTTTGGTTACTTCTTCCTTGCGACAGGAAGATCGTTTAAATATGTTTTTCCAGGCATAAATCCGATAGATATCATCAATGCCTTTTTCCTATAAACACTATTAAATAGTTGTGCAATCCGAAACTTTTTTGCGTACCGCTTAGAATATTCAGACACTATATTGTTTAAGTTTGGCTTCACTCAGCGTTGTGCCCATACCGAAACCAGGCGGCAGTATCAACTTGCCTTCACTCAGGTCGATAGGAGAATCAGTCAAATCACCAGAAAGTTTGGCCGGGCCTACCATTTCCCCTACCGAATCGATTTGGGCAAACGCACAAGCGAGCTGCATTTCTGCTGATGCTTCAATGCTTGAACACAGTCCTTGACCAAGAATAACTTTTAAATCTGCTGCTTGACATAACTCGATAATTCTACGTGCATTTATATATCCGCCGACTTTGGTGATTTTGATTTTTACGGCGTCTACCGCATCCTGCTCAATGCATCGCATAACATCCGCGACGGTAAATGCGCTTTCATCAGCTAGTATGGGAACGACTCCCATGCTTCTCAATTTTCTTAAGCCACGAAAATTAAGAGCAGAGACAGGTTGCTCAAGGTGTTCAACATTACATTCTGCAATTCCACGAATCACCGTAACTGCATCTGGCGTCGTATATCCAGAATTGCAGTCAACCCTTAAATTGACGTTATCCCCAATAGCTTTACGCGCAGCGATCACACACGCAATGTCGTTGTGTATGTCATTTGTTCCAATTTTTATTTTTACGGTCTTATAACCTTTATCTACTAGCTCAGTAAGTTTCCCACCCAATCTTTCGGGAGTGTCAATACCGATTCCACCGGAAAGTTGTATTTGGTTTCTCACAGGCCCACCTAACATCTCAGCTATTGAAATGCCACGCTGCTTCGCCAAAAGATCATATGCCGCCGTTTCAAACGCACTCTTTACGAACGGATTTCCTATCCGGATAAACTCCATGCGCGAATGAAACTCTTCTATAGACACAAGATCAGTCCCTATAAGTGCCGGACGAAAGGTGTGCTGTGCCACGGCATACATTGAGTCGATAGTTTCATAGGTATATCCAGCTATTCCTTGATGAGCCTCCCCAATACCTACGATGCCATCGTCGCTAATCAACCTGATCACAAGACTTTCTAATGCGGTATGTACCCCGGTGGCCATGCGATAATCGCCCTTTACAGGGATTGACACCTTAAATACCTCTATATTGCTGATTTTCATTTTTGCTCCGATTGTGCAACGGTTGGGAATACGGCTAGTGTTGCAGCCGCACCATATAAAATCAAATGCTAATACCAGATTGGTATATAACGTTAACTTATACCCATGCGAACTCTCAATTCCGCTCACTAGCGATTCTTGCTACAGAGCGATAAGGAATGAAGGCACCGTCTTGTTTGGAATACCCTTAGAGTAAATAGATTAGAGTCTTTTTGTAGAAAATAATTATTTAGGCCCGAATACGACGCAGAGACCGAATAAACAACGGCTGGTATTCATAAGAATACCAGCCGCATATTGTCCTGTTAGTGAGTAGTGATGGCTGAACGCATCAAGGCTCAGATCGGATTACCGAATTAACAAACTGTGGTCAAGGAATCTTAATTCGCTTAGCCAGCACATGACTCTCCATCGACAGAGTTTTCTCTTTGAGCACTCATAAACCTTGAGCCTTGGAAAACTCCGCAAAACAGCGCTGAATACATGCCACTAAATCGCTGGAGAAGCGTGCCCTCGCACGACGTACTGGGTAAAGGCATGCGTATTCAAAAGGAACGACTGGCAAAAATGGCCTTACAACGACCTTTCGGTTGATGAAACGGGCTGCTGTAAACGGATCAACAAGCGATACACCCTGGTTATGAGAGACAAGCTCGCAAACTGCTTCCGAAGTTTGCGCTTCAACCAGTTTTTGTAACTCGATACCTAATCGCTCAAACATCATATCGATGTAGAGCCTACCAACAGTGCCAGAGGAAAGCGAAACAAATCGCTCTCCCTTCAAATCTTCGGCTTCAATTACCTGTCGTTCCGCGAGAGCATGAGAAGAAGGCAGAATACAAACCCCTCTTACAACACCTAGTTTTTCGATATCGTCTATTGGATACTCTATCGGCATTGCGGCCACGGCGATGTCGAACTCTTGTTCATTCACCCATTTTCTAATTTCATCACGCACGGTTATGCCTAAGGAAATGGCGACTTTGGGAGAGCGTTTGGAAAACTCCCCTATGGCCTGAGGCAGCAAGCCATGGGCAATCGCATTGGTCCCCACCACCCGCAACTGGCCGCTTTCTCGAGATTTCAACTCTGATAGGAACCGACACACACGATCGTAGTTTGCCATGAAGACATGTGTTTCCTGGAACAGGACTTCAGCTTCTTCAGTGGGAATAAGACGCCCCTGCCTACGGTCGAATAATTCGCAACCTGCCAGATGCTCCATTTCTCGTAACAATCGACTAATCGCCGGTTGAGACACTCCCAACTCTGTAGCCGCTTTTACCGTGCTACCCAGTAGCATAATCGCCCGGAAGGCCCGCAACTGCCTGAAACTTAATGAATGCAACATCGCCTAAGCCTTTAAGTTGTCCTACCTGTTCCATTGACTAATCCCTTAGCAGGAGAGTTTGCAGACTTTTCTCAGGTTTAACAACAGTATTCGCCTAGGGTTTCAGCGTCCACGCTCTTAACAATGCAAACGAGACTCTGGACGCGTGAAAAATGCCAGCTGCTCTGAGCCAACGTGCGTTAAGCCATGTGAGAGTACACATACTCCCTGGCCGGCACCCAGGTCTCCTTAATTGTTCTTGGCGATACCCAACGCATGAGATTCAATGGGGATCCTGCTTTGTCGTTGGTTCCGCTTCGCCGGGCACCACCAAATGGCTGCTGCCCCACGACGGCACCTGTGGGTTTGTCATTGATATAGAAGTTACCTGCTGAGAATCTTAGCCGATCCGCCGCTCGGCGCAGCGCGCTTTGATCTGTGCCAAATATAGCCCCGGTCAAAGCATAAGGACTAGTCTCATCCACCAGCGTCAGTAGTTCCTCCCAGCTTTTGTCGGCATAGACAAAAACCGACAGGACTGGTCCAAATATTTCTTCTTGCATTGTACGGGCCTTGGCATCTGCTACTTCGATCAACGTTGGTTCAATGAAATAGCCTTTTGTATCGCAATAGCCACCTCCTGCCAGAATGGTGTCGGCTCCGGCACGCGCCTCGTCAATATACCCCGCAACTCTTGAGTAGGCTTTGCGATCGATGACTGCACCCATAAATTGCCCAAAGTCTTCGATGTCGCCCATCTTGATTGTCGCGATATCGTCTATCAATCGCTGCTTCAGCCTTGGCCACAACGAGGCGGGCACATAAGCGCGCGATGCAGCACTACACTTCTGGCCCTGGTATTCAAAAGCGCCCCTCAGCAACGCAGTGCTTAAGGTCTCAATCTCTGCAGAGGCATGTGCCACCACAAAGTCTTTTCCTCCTGTCTCTCCAACAAGGCGTGGGTAGTTCCGGTAGCCAGAAAGATTCCGAGCCACTTCCGTCCATAAAGCGTCAAAAACAGAAGTAGATCCCGTGAAATGCAACCCACTAAAAGACTCTGCTGACAGCACGGCACTCGACACGGAATGAGAGGGGCCTGGTACAAAATTAATTACACCAGGCGGCAGCCCTGCGGCTTGGAGCAATTCCATGATCATATAATTGCTATAAGTCGCTGTGAATGCAGGCTTCCAGATTACTGTATTGCCCATCAATGCGGGTGCGCAGGGCAAATTCCCCCCAATTGCCGTGAAGTTGAAAGGAGTCACCGCGTACACAAACCCTTCCAAGGGGCGGTAATCCAAGGTATTGCGCATACCATTGGGCGAACTAGGTTGAATTTGTTGCAGCTCCTGCGCGAACCTCACGTTCAGGCGTAGAAAATCTATCAACTCACATGCAGAGTCAATCTCGGCTTGATGGATCGTTTTGCTTTGCCCAAGCATGGTGGCGGCATTGAGCTTCTGACGCCACGGCCCCGACAGCAATTCCGCCGCCCGTAAAAACACGGCGGCACGATCTTCCAACGACCATGCTGCCCACTCCGTGTGCGCAGCAGTTGCGGCAGCGATGGCGGATCCTATATCCGATTCAGTAGCTTGGTGGACAGATGCCAGCTGGACGGTGTGATCGTGCGGGCAACTGAGAGGTACGCCGCGTCCCTGATAAAACCGCTTGCCTCCGATTACTAACGGGATATCGAGCTGCTGCTGCTTAAGGTCGTGCAGAGCGGCCTGCACTGAGCCTCTTTCAGGGCTTCCAGGAAGATACGAAAGTACTGGCTCGTTGAGTTGGTATAGATGATTCATGATATTAAAGAATACTCACTTGCCAGGGATAACCGGCGGCACATAGTCGAAGGTTGCCATCAGCAGCGCACCAGCTAGGATTACGATGGGTAGATGTATAAAGAATTGCATCGCGGTATAGCCTATAAGGTCTTTTGATCGCAGTTTCAATATGCCAAGTAAAGGCAACATCCAGAATGGATTGATGAAATTGGGCAGTGTTTCCGCAATGTTGTAAACCATAACGGTCCAGCCCAGGTGCGCCTCAAGCTGATTCGCGGCAGTCATGATGTAAGGCGCTTCGATCACCCATTTCCCTCCAGCAGACGGGATAAAAAATCCCAACACCGCTGAATAGATACTGATCAATATCGAGAAAACCTCTGTATTGTGGGCAAGCCCTACAAACCAGTGTGCAATGGTATCGGATAGCGTGTGATGTTCGCTGTTTACCACCTTCGTTAGCACATAACCAATTCCCCCGTAAAAAGGGAACTGCAGCAACACACCACTTACACTGGGCATCGCGCGCGCAAAGCTCTCCAAGAAGCTGCGGGGACGCCAATGCAACAGCAAGCCCAGCAAGAGAAAGACGAAGTTATAGGTGTTCAGCTGTGACAGCGTGATTAAGGGGTTGCCGCTACGGAAGGTGTTCCATAGCCAGCCTAGTGCAAGTACGACAACCACTACCGTCAGAATGGGGCTGAACTCGAAATAATCGCCGGGTCGTTGACGGTGCGCGGGAGGAACCCGATCATCGTCAAGATCAACACCCAGATCAGCAGCGGTCACAGTAGCGTCAGCAGACCTTGGCGCCGTAAAAAAGCAGACCAGCGCGGAAACTATTGTGACCATTACTATAACGAGCGCGTTCTGCCAGGTGAGTATGGTCTCAGAGAAGCTGATCACCCCTGTGATAGGCATTAGAGAGGTTGGAATGCTACCGGGGGTAGCCTGCAGTTGCGCCGCTGAGGAGCTCATTCCCAATGTAAATCCACATCCAAGACCAAGATACCCCGCGGCGCCCGCCGCTCGATAGTCGAGCCGTAAGTCAGTACGCCTGGCCATCTCTCTTACCAACAGCCCTGAGAAAATCAAGCTAACGCCCCAATTGACCAACGAAAGCAGAATACTGAGCGTACCGATAAACACGACAGCACCTCTAGATGTGCTGGGAACACGTGCCAGCTTCCGAAGCAGGCTGGCAATCGGCGGCGACATGGCAAGCACATAGCCTGTAATAGCTACCATGGCCATTTGCATGGTGAACGGAATAATGCTCCAGAATCCTTCACCAAACGCCTGACTGACGTCCACAGGTGAGCCACCGTGCAATACAGCTAAGACACCTACTACGGCACAAGCAACGACAACAAAAACATAAGCATCGGGGAACCATTTTTCCGCACAAGATACGATGATTTGGGAGAGTCGCTCTATGCGTGTGGATGACGCGGGCAACCTGACGTTACTGGGCTGAAGCTGACTGGTAGACATTTTTTTACCTTTATGTAGTCGTGATTGGGTACAGCAGTCAATACGCGTTATGGGCCTGTGCTTACCGACGCAGGATCACTGTGGATAGCGGTACTGCCTGGCAGGTCAAGCATCTGTCGGGGGGACCTTCGTAGGGCGACAGATGCACCACCTGCCCCGAGACAATCTGCATCGAACAGCTTTCGCACTGCCCCACGCGGCATCCGCTAGGCAGCGCTACGTGGAATCGCTCCCCGGCATCCAAAAGTGAACCTAGTTCGGGCCGCCATTCAAACTTTGCATCGTTTCCCTCGACTTGTATCGACTGCGGTCGTAGTGTCGAAGGGACCTTTACGTCGGCACTAAAGGCTTCCGTGAAAATATCGAAAAGCGGAATGCCGCGTCGACTCAACGCTTCTGTCGCATCCTGAAGAAACTTGGGCGCACCGCACAAATATGCCAGGGGCCGACGTTTCAGCGTCTCGTCCTCGATCCAACCAAAGTCCAGATCGTCGCTGTTGTCAAAATCAACACCGATACGGTCAGAGGAAAGCGGTGCACGATAGACAGTAATGATTTTCACGGTGGAAATATCTTGCGCCAACTCCTTGAGTCTGGCGGCATAAGCGTGTGTACGACTATTACGACAGACATATACAAGCGTGATATCGGGTGCACCCGCCGCGCCTTTCGAGACAGCTTGTAGATAGCCGACAAAAGGCGTGATGCCAATGCCGCCAGCCACCAAAATGATGGGTCGCCTACTGAAGGTCGGAATCGTGTACGAACCGGATGGTGGGAACAGAAATACCTGGTCTCCAGCATCTAAGCCATGCAGGTGGGCAGACATGCTGCACGCATTAGTTTGATCTGTAACTCTGCGTCGAACGCCGATTGTGAATACCTGCGGTGCGCAATTTTGCCCCGTAAGGGAATATGCACGGCGGATATCGACACCTGCCAATGACACCATTACATGCTGGCCCGGAAGAAAGTCTGGCAACGGTCGCTCATCGATAGGCGTAAATTCGAACTCGGCTATATCTTCTCCCAGCGAACGCTTCGAAGCGATCCGGAAAGCACGAGGCCCTGCCCAGCGACCACGGTTCATTGCGATTTCTGGGCTGATGCGGCATTGGACAGCGCGCAGGGGAACGCTGCCGCTGACAGGGTCCCTATCGGCATCACTCAGAATGCTGTTAATGTTGAATGACCCATTTCCGACGATTGGCGCGTCATCCTGCCCCAATGCCGTGCAGCCCTGCCACCATCCAAAATCCGCGATAGCAACGTCTCGATGTAAATGTTCATCAAGATGAGCTCGCATGACAACATGGCCAGACGGCGTCGTAATGCGAACCCAATCTTCGCTCTGAATCCCAAGATGCTCGCCAAGCGCACCACTCATAGAAACCTGCGGCAACAAGGACTTTTTGCGTAGAGAAGCGACATGGCGATGAGACGAATGTACGAACCATCCGTTCTTTGCTGTGCTAAGGAGAATGGGGAACGCCTCGCGCAGCCCGGTTGATTCCGAATCATGAGCGGGCTCAGCAAACGCAGGTATTGGAGGCTGGCCAATATCCAACAAGGCTTCAGAGTAGAGCTCAACAAACCCGCTTTCCGTCGGAAATCCCGCCGGTCGACCTGCAGCATCCCGCCGAGCGTATTTTTCATGGCTAAAGGCTTGTGGGAAACGCATTCCACCGGGATGGGCCCGCAAGTCTGCGACCGTAATTCCCAAGGGCGCCAATTGAAAATTCCAACCCGCCTCGATATCGCCGCCAAAAAATGCGTCGCTCAACCCCAAACGCTTGGCCAGTTCGAACACGATTTCAAAATCCGCACGGGATTCGCCCAAGGGAGTTACCATGCGCTGACGCAGTTGAACATGCTCGACTGCGTCTTGGGTTATCTCGAACCCGCACTTAAGCGCCTCGCGCTCCCAAGGGGTGTTGGCGGGAAGAACAATGTCTGCATTCTGCGCTGTGGGGTTCATGTACATGTCTACGTGAACATGGAAGTCCAAGGCTCGCAGTGCTCGAATATTGCGCTCAGTGTCCGACTGAGACACCAGAAGATTGGAACCAAAGCTCATCAACATTTGTACCGGATAAGGCTTATGCTCCAGCACTGCAGCGCTAAAATCTCTGGCAGTGATCCATCCCAATCGGGGCGGACCTAAAGGCAACTGCGAAATACCGAGAGCCTTGGAACGCTGCTCTTCAGAAAGCAACTCATGGTATGTATTTACCGCGCGATAAGGCGGCGCAACCGTCCAAAGATTGCCTCCTTGGCGATCACAGGCACCGCATAAAGCGTACAGCGTAGCAATGGCACGCTCGGTCTGAGTGGCATTCGAATGTTGACCGACGCCCGTCCATGCGTGGTAGCACAATCTCGGACTATCCTGGAATAATGCGTTGAATTGCGCGATCTCTTTTGCGTCTATCCAAGTGTGTTCTGCCACAGATGCAACATCATATGGCTCGACGGCAGACGCCAGAAGTCGAAAGACAGTCGTGTAAGAGCGTGAACGACCATGCCTATCGACAAGTGTTCCAGCCGCATCTAATAGCACTTCGTTGGCCTGCGATGCGATGTTGGTGGTCGCACCAAATCCGCCTTGAGACAGCGCAACCAGATATGCGCCAGCGTCTTGCGTGGGCCAGATTTCATTAGCTCGCAAAAGTTTTCCACTCTCTTGGTCCACCAGAGCGGGCGCATTCGTCCAGCGACGAACAAATGCGTCATCATAACGGCGGGTGCTGATGAGATGGCGGATCGCTCCCAGCGCCAGAACACCATCCGCGCCAGGGCGGATGCGCAACCAAATATCCGCCTGCTGACCAGACCCCTCCTGCTTAGGGTCAATAACAACCACCTTGGCTCCGCGTTGTCGCGCTGTACCGATGCGGCTGGCTTGCTTCAACCATGTCCGTGCCGGGTTGTGGCCCCACAAGACAATGACATCCGTATTTTCCAGATCCGGCACTCCAATCCCGCGGCCAAATGTCAGTGCGTGTGCATAGTCTTTATGCCAACCACACACTTCCACGGCATAGATTAGATTGGGGCTGCCATAGCACCGCACGAAACGCTCGACCCATTCAAAGCTATCCACCATGGGAGTACCGCTCGGTGTAGTCACGGCGAATGCGACCGATTCGGCGCCGTAGATGGCCCGCTGATCTAGCAAACGACCGGCAATCTCATCAAGTGCTTCACTCCAGGAAATCTGTTTCCATTCGCCCTGACCCCTTGCTCCTGTTCTACGCAAAGGGTGTGTCAGGCGTAAGGGACTGGCCAATAACTCTGGAGCCGCACGTCCTTTTGCACATAAAGCACCGCCCGTTGGATGACTGGGCGATGGGGTTACCTTTACTAGCCGGCCGTCCTGAATAAGATTCAAAGAGCCGCAACGCGATCTACAGAGGGTGCAATATCCCTCCAGCAACTCTGACGGAAATTCTCGGTCCATAATAATAATGCGTGACGCGTTACTTAATTGCCGACAGTCTACTGCGTCACGCGCTACATTAAATTGGTATAATCCCTATGATGTAACCCCCTAAGTTCCAGGCAGTTATATCGTCGCACTCACAGGAGAACGTTCCATTGATCAACGCATTGCCACCGTTTGATAGCCCACTTGAGGCAAATCTTCGCTCCTCAGTGCTGCAGCGCATCCGGCTGGAGATCGTGTCAGGCAAAACGCGGCCAGGTGAAATTCTTACCGTTCCCACCTTAGCGAAGGCTTGGGGCAGCTCAACCACCCCAGTACGAGAAGCGCTGCTCGAACTCAGCAATCAAGGGCTTCTGGAACCACTACGCAATCGCGGATTTCGTGTCTGTATACCAACCGCGGAAGACTTAAAGAATCTATTCGCAATTCGTGTACAGCTGGAAGGCTATGCAATCACTTCGGTAGACAACATATCGGAAAATGCAGTGGCGGAGCTGCGGCTACATGCACAAGAAATCGCTGACGCAGTCACCGCGCGGGATACCTTCAAATATCTAGCAGCGGACCGAGCATTTCATTACACATTAATCTCTTTGGCCGGCAATGAACGGCTCACCAAGATGATCATGAATCTGCGTGACAACATGAGGCTATACGGCATCGAATCACCGGCAGGTATGGAACGACAAGCGTTGTCTGTAGATGAACACTTTCAGCTGGTCGACGTAATAATTTCGGGAGACAAGCAGCGCGCTCTGAGCTTGATGAAAACTCATATCCTCGATTGGGAGCCCATATTTCTCGATGCTATCGAAGCAGATCTGTGAGAAGAATCGCTTAGCACCAGCCTTGCCGTCAGTACAAGGCCACGGAGTGCGAACCAGAATGTTCCGATAAGCATGGCCACGTGGTCACTGAAGGGGTTCCCACCGTCTCGCTCGCTTAACATAAGCCATGATCAAACCAATAATTGCCGGCAAGCCTCCCCTGCTGGGTCGAAACCGCAGCAGTTGTTCATGAGCAAACCAGGCGGCCCCACGCCTGCAGGCAGACGTAAAGGCTCGCCAGGCTCTTGTTTCTATCTTCCGTCAATCCAGCTTGATGTTGCCCTTTTCGATGACCGTCGCCCATTTCTTCAGTTCGGCGTCCTGAAAGGTCGCGAGCTGCTCGGGCGAGCTCGCCATAATGTTGACGCCCAATCCTGCCATTCGCTCGATGACATCCGGCTGCTTGAAAATGTCTTGAATGGCTGAGTTCAGGTGATCGCGAATTTCGGGATCCAGCCCGGCAGGCGCAAAAACTGCCTGCCAGGAAACTACGTCATAGCCCGCCACGCCGGCTTCCTGCATCGTGGGCAGGTCGGGAAAAGCTGCTTCCCTATCGGAAGAGGTGACTGCCAGCGCCCGGACAGCGCCACTTTTAATCTGAGGACTGGCGACGATCAGGTTCTCGAAGCTAAAGGGCACTTCGCCCGCCATGACTGCCGTCAGCGCCGGACCTGCCCCCTTGTAGGGAACATGCAGCAGCTTCACATCTTCTGTCTGCGCGAACAGTTCCGCTGACAGATGCTGCGAAGTGCCCGCGCCGGCAGACGCAAAGGCCATGGGATGCTCTGACGCGCGGATGCCCTCCAGCAGATCCTTGACACTGCGATATGAAGTCTTGGGATTGACGATCAGCACGTTGGGCGTTGTTCCCACAAGGCTTATCGGTGTGAAGTCCTTCTTTGGATCAAACCCAATATTTTTGTACAGACTGACGTTGATGGAATGTGTTGCGATCGAAGCACCGCCGATCGTGTAACCGTCAGGCGCCGATCGGGCTACGTATTCGGTACCGATGTTGCCGCCCGCACCGGGTTTGTTCGTCACAATGACAGTCGTATCGAGAATGGAACCGAGTTTGTCGGCAACCACTCTGGCGATGATGTCCGTGCCACCGCCTGGCGAGAACGGAACGACATAGTTTATGGGCTTGTCAGTGGGCCATGCGGCCAGCGATGCTCTGCTGGCAATCAGCATGATAGATGCGACGGCAAGGCCAAACTTCATTCTTGATTTCATGGTTGTCTTAAATTCACATTGAACAGTTATATTTGCGTGAACCCGCTAACGCGAACCCACCCCCTGATACTCACGACCATCGGCCACCAGCGTCCAGGCCGTGCGCGCCATCTTGTTGGTTCCCTCCATTGATTGCAAACGCTTGCAAATTTGTCAAAACAACTGCCATACATAAGACACTGATTTCGCAAAAACTAGATGGGGCGCGTTGTTGAGCGCCTTATAAGTTGGACAGGCGTCACTACTTGCCTTGGCGTGGCATCGCCGGTTTCAAGATGCTCAAGCAATATCGATACGGTTGCCCGGGCCATGAGCTCAGAGTTCTGCTCTATTGTGGTCAGCCGATAGCCGCCCCATGCTGACTGCGGTACGTTATCGAACCCCACCACCTGAACATCTCTTGGAACTTCGTGGCCCATGTCGCGCAACGCATCGATGACGGCAAAGGCCATGTGATCGTTAGCAACAAACAGGGCATCCGGCTTTTTGGCCAAGCTGAATAGTTCTCGTGTAGCAGCCTTAGCCGCATCAAAATCATACTCGCCGCAAATATGCCCGAAGAGCCGTTTACGGTGCCGTGCAAGCTCCTCCTTTAAACCCTTCTCGCGGTCTTGCGTGGTGGATGAATCCTCCAGCCCCCTGACAAATGCGATACGTCGGGCGCCGCACTCGATCAAGGTCCTGGCAGCCAGACGACCACCTTCCAGATTGTCGGATGTAACCGTACTGGCCTCCTCTACGGGCGCCAGGCGATTGAACAGTACGACCGGGATTCCGACGGCGTGGCAATGCGCAGCGAGCTGTGATGACATCGTTGTACTGGCAAGTACGATTCCATCAACCTGATACTGGAGAATATCCAGCAGCAAGGCGTCGATGCCGTCCTCGCCTGTGCCCGTATCGCTACTTATAAAGAGCAGGACATGATACCCATGTAGCTGCAGCATTTGCGACAAACGCTCGATGACCGTTGGATAAAACTGATTGTGCAGATACGACACCACAATACCGATCATCCGTGACTTGCGGGTCGACAGCGTTCGAGCGATGGCATTGGGGCGGTAGCCAAGGGTTTTGGCTGCCTCAAGTACGATAGCTCGCGTTTTTTTCCCGACGCTCGCGCCAGGCGTAAACGTACGGCTCACCGCCGATGAACTTACTCCGGCAAGCGCCGCCACATCGGCCAGTGTCACCTGCCTGATAGCTGTCGATCCGAATTTCGCAGAATCAGTCATAAGTAGCCATTCAAAGCGGTGCGACGGTTTTCCGGGCAAGCAATTCACTTGTCACATCGGAAAGCTCCGCGCAACCCAATAAAGCCATATTCCTGTCCACCTCAGTGGCAAGAATGGACAATACGCGCCCTGCGCCGGATGCGCCGGCCACCGCAGCACCATAAAGTGTAGCGCGTCCCACAAACACCAATGATGCTCCGAGCGCTATCGCTTTCAATACGTCGGTGCCGCGGCGAAATCCACCGTCTATCATGACGGGAAATCCCGTCGATACCGCATTGATGATCGATGGCAGGATGGCTAGCGGCGCTATAGTACCATCCAACTGGCGGCCTCCATGGTTTGAGACGATGATCCCGTCCGCGCCCATCTGCTCCGCCTTCTGGCCATCCTCAGGATGCATCACGCCTTTTAGTACCAACCGGCCCTTCCATTGCTCGCGCAACCAGGCGATGTCATCCCAGCAGAGCCTATCTCTGCCGGTACGAAACCCGTGTGCCGGTTCTTGCGTAATCGGTGGGCCTATCTCTTCATAGAGGTTGGCAAAACGCGGAACCCCATTGGCGCGTAGCGTTTTCAGAAACACGCCGGCGCTCCAACGCGGGTGCAAAACGCCATCCAGCAAGAGTCGCGGCGTCATTCGAAAGGGAATAGTGAAATCCAGCCTTGCATTGTTCTCGCGATTGGCGGCCACGCAGGTATCAATGGTTACTACCAGAACACCAATGCCTGCTGCCTCCAAACGCTCAAGAATGCGCGACATTCGAACACGATCGCCGGGAAAATAGGCCTGGTACCAGTTCTCCCGGCTTTCTTCCTGAAGTCGTTCAAGCGGAACACTGGATGATCCGCTGATAATGAACGGAACATCGGCCTCTTTCGCGGCACGGACCAGCTCCAAATCGCATTCGTGCCGCACCAGTGCCGCCAGGCCTGTGGGCGCGATACCCAGCGGCATTCTGTATCGGCGCCCCCACAGCTCTGTGGAAGTATCCCGCTTGTCCACGACATTCAGGCCGCGAGGCATGAACCCGACGCTGTCAAACGCCTGATAATTTGCCCGCAAAGACTGCTCATCCTCCGTGCCTCCGCGAACATAGCCATACACGCACCGGGGTAGCCGCTTTGCCGCCGCACGCTCAAAATCCGATACAGACAGAAAGCGTTCCAGTTTCATGACGCCAGCACCTGCTTGTTCACAACGACTGCCGGATCAAGTGAATCACGGAAGTAATCAATCACGTTCTGGGCAGCTTCCAGCGCCATCCGCCGCAGGCTCCCGTCCGTCAGAGAAGATATATGCGGCGACAGCACTACGTTGCCCAAGCCAACCAAGGGATGCTCGGCGCACAGCGGCTCGGACTCGAATACATCAAGCCCGGCGCCAAGAAGATGGCCATTCTTCAAAGCCTGTACCAGTGCGGCTTCGTCCACAACGGGCCCGCGCGATGTGTTGATCAGCACGGATCCCTGTTTCATCGCCAGTGGATTGATCGAATGACGTGTCTGCTCCGTCAATGGCAGGTGAAGGCTGACAACGTCTGCTTGAGCAAGCGCATCGGACAAATGCTCGACGCGCTGAACGCCTGACATCAAAGTAGCGCTATCCGGCAACGCGGGATCATACGCCTGAACCTGCATATCGAATGCACGCAATCTATGCGCCGTAGCGGTACCAATGCGGCCTGCTCCCACGATGAGCGCACGTTTACCAGCCAATTCAAACATTGGCATGGTCGCATTCGTGGACCAATTTCCCTTGCGCACCTCCAGATCAAAAAATGAAGTCCGTCGTGCCACAGCCAATAGCAGCGACAGGGCGTGTTCAGCGACCGACACCGCATTGGCGTCTGGAGTGATTGTCAAAGGTATACGGCGTTCGTCAAGCGCCGTGACATCAACTGAGTCGTAGCCCACCCCATGTCGGGACACAACCTTGAGTTGCGTTGCGACGGCGATATCGGCGGTTCTCAGTGGCTGAAAACACAGAATCACGCCATCCGCATTCGCCAGCCTGTCCGTGAATTGAGCGCTACAGGAGGCGTCGAGGACGTCAATGGTGAAACTTGGTTCGGCGCGTAGCAATGCTATGCCCGGCTCGGCGATTTTCCTGGAAACAAGAATATGTGGCATTGAACAATCTCAGTGGATTTCGGGCTCGGGAACAGGATCCGTTCCCATCAGAAAGTCAAAGTCGCAGCCCTTGTCAGCCTGCTGTATATGCGCCATGACCAGCTTCCCATAACCACGGGGGAATCGCTCTTCGGGCTGCTTCCAGTGCTTGCGCCTTTCCGCAAGGGTCTCATCAGACAACAGAACGTCCAGTGTTTTCGCGTTGGCATCAAGGCGGATGGTGTCGCCGGTCTGTATAAGCGCCAAAGGACCTCCTATCCAGCTTTCTGGCGACACATGCAAAACACAGGTGCCATAGCTGGTTCCCGACATGCGCGCATCTGATATGCGAACCATATCCCGCACGCCTTGCTTGAGCAGCTTGCGCGGAATAGGCATCATGCCCCACTCGGGCATGCCAGGTCCGCCCAGTGGCCCGGCGTTACGCAGGACAAGCACAGAGTCTTCGCACACATCCAGATCATCGCGATCAATCAGATCCATCATGTGATCGTAGCTGTCGAATACAAGGGCCCGCCCGGTATGTTGAAGAAACCGTTGATCCATGGCGCCAGTCTTTAGCACAGCTCCGTCGGGAGCCAGATTCCCTCGCAAGACAACCAGCCCGCCATCCGTCTTCACCGGGTTGTCTCGGCGCCGAATCACATCGTCATTCCAGATCTTTGCACTGGAAATGTTTTCGCCCAGCGTTTTCCCGTTGCAGTTCAAGGCCTCAAGATGGAGCAGGTCCTGTATCTCCCGCAACAAGGCAGGCAGACCCCCGGCATAGTGGAAATCCTCCATCAGATAGGTGTTTCCAACTGGGCGGATATTCGCCAGCACCGGCGTGCGCGCACTGACCTGGTTGAAGTCGTCCAACACTAGGTTGACGCCCGCACGCCCCGCCATGGCAACCAGATGAATAACCGCATTGGTCGATCCTCCGTTGGTCATCAAGGTGGTTGCGGCGTTCTGAAACGCTGCCGGCGTCAGAATGTCACGGATTTTGAGATCTTCCCACACCATTTCAACAATGCGCTTGCCGCATTGAGCCGCCATCCGGCCGTGCCCGGAATCAGGCGCCGGTATGGAGCTTGCACCCGGAAGCGAAACGCCCAAGGCTTCGCAGATCGTCGCCATCGTCGATGCGGTACCCATCGTCATGCAGGTTCCCGGTGACCGCGCGATACTGGCCTCGACCTCGCGGTGCTCTTCTTCCGTGATATTGCCCATGCGGCGCTCATCCCAGAACTTCCACTGGTCGGACCCCGATCCCAGCGTCTGGCCTCGCCACCGGGCCGTCAACATCGGACCGGCCGGAAGAAAAATGGTTGGCAGGTTCATGCTGGTCGCCCCCATCACCAGCGCCGGCGTGGTCTTGTCGCAGCCACCCAGCAACACCGCACCGTCGATGGGATAAGACCGCAACAACTCTTCTGTTTCCATCGCCAGAAGATTGCGGTACATCATCGTTGTGGGCTTCTGTATCGTTTCAGCCAGTGTGATGGCAGGCAGCTCAACAGGAAAGCCGCCGGCCTGCCAAACGCCCCGTTTTACGTTCTCGGCGCGCGCCCGCAGATGCGTATGGCAAGGGTTGATCTCGGACCATGTATTGACGATGCCGATCACGGGTTTGCCTACAAAGTCCTCGCGATCGAGCTCCATTTGCATCGTACGCGAACGATGGCCGAATGCCCTCAAATCCTGCGCACCGTACCATCTATGGCTGCGCAGAGATTCCGGGGTCTTTTTGTGCTTTGTATCGCTCATGATCAGAGTTCGATATCCAGGTTGTTGATGATATCGCCCCACTTCTTCTCATCTTGACGCAAATTGGCCGTTACCTCTTGGGGATCCGAGGCGTGCATACGTACGCCCAGCGCGTCGGTCTTGCGCCGCAGTTGTGCATCACTGTTCAACTCCAGCATTGCAGAAGAGAGCTTCGATTGAATTTCGGGCGGCAAGTTCTTGGGCGCGACTAATGCCATCCAGAATACAGCCTCGAAATCCTTCAGGTCGGCGGCCTCGTTCATAGTGGGCACGTCGGGGAGCATGGACAGCCGCTCTGCTGTCGTCACCGCCAACCCTTTGGTACGTCCCGCCCTCATCATCGGCGCCGCCTCGTTTGCAGCGGAAAACATCATGTGAATCTGCCCGCCAACCAGGTCCTGCGATGCCGGCGCGCCTCCTTTGTAATGGGCAACAATCATGTCAAGCCCAAACTCATTGATAAAGTATTCAGCGGCCAAGTGGTTAATCGAGCCTAAGCCAGATGTACCGATTGCATACTTTCCCGGATGAGCTTTGATCAAGGTCACCAGATCCTTCACGTTATCTGCGCCCATGTCTTTATTCACCTGCAGCACAAACGGCGAATAAAGCAACATCGAGATAGGCGTGAAATCCTCATAGGGCTTGTAGCCGACCTGGGGTTGCAGAATCGGGTTCAGAACCAAGGATACCGGCGCCGCATACAGAGTGTAACCATCGGGCTTCTGGTGCACCATCCAGTTGCTGGCTACCGTCGAGGCTGCTCCAGGGCGATTTTCCACAATGATGTTACCGCCGATCTTTGCCGACAAAGCTTCGGCTATCGTTCGAGCCGACACATCACTCATGCCACCGGCAGGATACGGCATGACCAACTTGATGGGTCCCGACGGATAGTTGTCTGCGGTCGCAGCCAAGGCCGATCCGACTGCGGTTGCGGCAATACCCAACGCCATTAGGGCGCGCAAAAAAAACTTTCTGTTCATACGTTGTCTCCGTCAAATGCCTGATGCGTCAGGCCGCCATTTATGAAATCAGGTTAGTGAATGTCGTCGGCCTCAGCCATTGCGCGCTTGAGATCTTCGGTAGAAAAGCCCGGAAGTTTGGACGCTTCGATCAGCGGTCTTTCCTTTGCTGTAATAACTTCTATGCCATGAGGCAACGCTGCTAACCCATCGGCTGGTATCACTACTGCACCGTGTCTGTCCGCATGAATCAGATCACCATCCTCGATGGTCAATCCGTGAATTTCTACGGGCTCGCCGATGGTGACAATTTGTGCAAAGCCATGGCTGGGAGAAATGGTGCCAGCCAAAATCTGAAAGCCTTCGGCCAGCATCCCGAAGTCGCGCATCGCACCGTTGGTCAGCACACCCGTCACGCCCAGGCCTTTCAGCACGTTGCTGTGTACCTCCCCCCAGAAAGCGCCCAGGCCAGGCTCATCATCGATGTCCTGCATCACACAAAAAGTGGGAATCCCCTTGCCTTCCAGGTGCTCATACCAGGCAATTCGCCGGGCCTTGATGGTGTCCAGCGGTTCGGTGTAAGGATGTGCCGTGCGCAGAGTTGCCGTGCGTGCAAAGCCAACCACAGGCTTCATATCAGGATGCGCCGCATAGAAAGCGCCTCGTGTAAAACCCTTGTTCGTTCGGGTGCCTGTAGCAATCTCCAGCGCATTGCAAATAGTGGGCGTATCAACCGAGGTCAGCACCTCGATCAAGTCCGGCGTAAGCAGCGCCGGATCTATTTTGGTCGACATAGCGGTTCCTTATGTAGCATTAACTTTATTGATTCAATACACGTGACGGCCGCTTCAGGATGCCGTCCATCCACCGTCCACCATGATTGAAGAACCAGTAATCATGGCGGACGCGTCGCTGGCCAGAAACACCACGGCTCCCATGATGTCTTCTAAACTTGCCATTCGGCCCAGTGCAATATTGGAGTCTACGTATTGCTTGAATGCCGGATCATTCAGCATCGTCTTGGTCATCTCGGTTTCTATGAAGGTTGGACATATCGTATTGACGCGGATAGCCGCCGGCCCCAATTCCAGCGCAAGCGCCTTTGAGAACCCTTCAATGGCGTGCTTGGTCGCGCAATACACCGTTCGCTTCGGCCCACCCACATGCCCCATCTGCGATGACATATTGATGACACTGCCTCGTAAACTGTTTTCTTGCATCAGACGTGCTGCCTCGCGTGTCACATAGAACGCCGCCTTGACATTCAAATCGATGACGTCATCCAGGTCAGCATCCTCCAAGTGTGAAAGGAGAGCCGGACGATTCGTACCCGCGTTATTGACCACAACATGAAACGGGCCATATTCGATCATTCCGCGTCTCACAGCCGCCGAGTCGGTCACATCAAGCGTCCACAACGCCACCTGGGCATCGGGAGCGGCTTCCAGCACCACCTGCTTTGCGGCCTGCAAATCACTTTCCGTCCGGGCCGCCAACACGACCTGCGCTCCAGCCTGTGTCAATGCACAGGCTGCTGCCAGCCCTATGCCGCGGCTGGCGCCGGTTATCAAGGCCTTGCGACCATCCACACGAAAGCTAGGCATACGCATAGCCTTACCCTCCCACTTTTGCGATTATTGGTCCGATGCCGCCAACGGAGATACCGGCTGGTACCAGGGCACCTCGGGGCGATCGCCATAGCGGCGCACACGCAGATTGGCTTGCTCACCATGCCCTGCGAAGTTTTCCATATGGCATAGTCGCGAGCCATACTCGCCGATCAACGCGGATGCCTCATCAGTAACAACCTTCTGGTAGGTGCAGGTCTTGATGAACTTTCCGACCCACAGTCCTCCCGTGTAGCGGGCCGCACGCTTGGTCGGCAACGTATGGTTGGTTCCGATCACCTTGTCTCCAAACGACACGTTGGTACGCGGCCCCAGGAACAACGCGCCATAGTTGGTCATTTGCTTCAGGAACACATCCGGGTCTTCGGTCAGGACCTGCACGTGTTCGTAGGCAAGCGCATCCGCAATCTCGATCATTTCTTCCTGAGTGTCGCAAACAATGACTTGCCCGTAGTCCGCCCAAGAAATGCGAGCGATGTCAGCCGTCGGCAAGACCTGCAGTTGCCGTTCAATTTCAGCCATGGTGTCACGTGCAAGCTGTTCATCCGTAGTCAGCAGCACCGCAGGTGAAGTGGGGCCGTGCTCGGCCTGACCCAGCAAGTCCACCGCACACATTTCGGCATCCGCTGTACTGTCCGCAATCACCAGGGTTTCCGTAGGTCCGGCGAACAGGTCAATACCCACTCTGCCAAAGAGCTGACGCTTGGCTTCGGCTACAAACATATTCCCCGGTCCCACCAACATGTCGACAGCAGAGATACTCTCCGTCCCCAAAGCCATGGCGCCAATGGCCTGCACCCCACCCAACACCAGAATCTCTTCGGCGCCGGCAAAATGCATGGCGGCAACGATTGCCGGGTGAGGGGCGCCCTGGAACGGAGGCGCAGTCGACACGATGCGTTTGACCCCAGCCACCTTGGCGGTGAGCACGCTCATGTGTGCCGATGCGATCATGGGATATTTCCCGCCGGGCACGTAACAACCTACGGCATCGATAGGAATGTGTTTATGGCCAAGAATGACGCCAGGCATTGTTTCAACCTCCACATCTTTCATGGAGTTACGTTGAATGGCGGCAAATCCCCCAATCTGCTTCTGTGCGAACTTAATGTCTTCTATTTCCAGTGGTGACAACTGCTTGACCGCAGCCTCAACCTCCGCTGGCGATAACTGAAAGCGCTCTGGCGCCCATCCATCGAACTTCTGCGACAGCTCACGCACGGCATCGTCGCCACGCTTTTCAATATCGGCCAGTATCGCCTCAACAGTGGCGCGAACCTTGGCATCGCTCTCGGCGATCGCTTGCTCATCCTTGCCTTTTTTCAAGTACCTGACAGCCATTTGTTACTTCCTGTTATTTTGCAAGCGCTTGCAAATTTTGATCTAAATACCCAACCGGCTGGGCGACCGAGAAACTATATCGATTTTTGCAAGCGCATGCAAACTATTTCCTATGCCAATTCAGTCCAATATGATAAGGGTTTTCCCTGGTATATCTGCATGACTAACGTGATCAATGCCCTTTCCACAGGACAGGCATATGGCGCTGATGCGACACAGCCGTATGAGTTGTCTATCTATCCTGTGAGCCTGTCCGCGTTATAATATAACGATGCGTTAAACGGAGTTTGTATGATCCCTGCCTGGAATCTTCAAGGCGTAATCCCACCTGTCCGTCCGGGGTTGCCGGGCCATGATTTCGATCGTTCCCCTTACAAATCCCCATTGGATACGTTCATCATTACGATGGGGACATCCCCACGCTCGCCTGGAAGGGTTTCGTCCAATTGGATCTGGAGAGCACTCAAGATCTTGCGGCCGTGCAGGTTCTGAATCAAGTCAGAGCCAATCTTGGAGGCGCGTCATGATTCAACGCAGTGAATCGCTATTGTCTGAGATCCGGGAACTCGAACAGTTGCTTGATGGAATTCCAGAAACGGCAGTCATACAAAGAATTTCGCTCGAAAATCGCCTGAAATCGGTACGACAAGCGCTCGAACAAGAAGTTGTTAAGCCAAAGCCGTCGTGCGCGAGGCTAACGTTTCGAGGACGGCCGGTCGTTGGCAGTCGCGGAATTGCGGCTGATTTTGGGGGAAAGGCATCTAACGCGTTTGCCGATGCGTTCGCGGCCGTGGTCGCTGGCTTAAATGAAAGCCTCCATTTCATGGGGCCGATTCCTGATCGAGCAAAGAATCAGCTACTTATAACAGGAACCGCTATTGGGTCTTTTGGCTTCGAATTCGAGTTACCTGCTGACAGCTTGTTTCCCGACCAAGAAAAGACAGAGGAAGCTTTGCAGAGGATGCAGTCTTTACTTGAGGCTTCTGCAATAGGCAGCGACGACGAAGTCGCGGAGCTTGTCGATGTCATCCACCCTCGTGCTGTCAAAAAAATATCTGAATTTCTTGGCGTGCTGTCACACTATCAAGCTTGGTGCGGCCTGGAATTCAAACACAAGATATTTAAATTTGAGGGAATGGAGCAACTGGAAAAATCAGCAGGCCGGCTCAAAGAAGAAAATATTAAAGAAGGACGAGTCACTTATCAGGGTAAATTTCTGGGCGTGCTCCCGAACAGCCGATCATTCGAATTCCACACACTCCAGGGAATTATTAAAAGGAAGATTGGCGTTTCAATCGAAGATCCGGATTTGATTAACAGAGAATGGCTTAAGCGAGATTCCACTATCACATTGGACGTGGTTCAGGTGGGGCAAGGGCGCCCCCGCTTCACGTTAAACGCCCTTCCTAACTAAGTATCGGCGCAAGCCAAGGCGGCACGCGCTCTGCCAGCTTGCGGTACTCGCTTAGGTGCTCGCCCCCGACGACAAACCCCGTAGGTTTGTTCGCGGCATTAAAGTATGTTGCCCTGATGCTCGCCTGAGTCGCTGACTCAATGACCCAGTCGCCGTCCAATACCATCGGCGGCGAAATGGCAATCGGAAACGCAGGCGTTTTCACGACGATGGGCATCGCGGCATAGTTAACCGGCGTACGTTGGCCGCTCAAGGTTCTGGCCAAAGCCTTGGCGCATTGCATGATGGGCATAACGTAAGGCAGCAAGGTGCCGGACACCTGGGCGCAGTCTCCCAAGGCATAAATGTCTGCAGCACTGGTTTCCAAATAGCGATTGACAACTATGCCCTTGTCGATCGAGACGCCTGCCCGGCTGGCCAAATCAGTGCGGGGACGCAGGCCGATTGCACTGATCACGACATCCGCATGTTCGAGCGCCCCATCGGAGAGCTCAAGCTGCAAGTGCCCATCGGCATGATTGACTGCCTTGCAGAACGTGCCGCAATACACGTTCACGCCTATGTGAGCCAAAGCCTCCTTCATCTGCATACCAATTTGCAAGGGCAGCAAGCGGCTCAAGGGGCATGGTTCGGGATCAATCAACGATACCGTGTGGCCAGCGCTGACCAGATCGTTCGCAAATTCACAGCCTATCAGTCCCGCGCCCAGAATGGCGATGCGCTTTGGTTCATCCAACTGCGCGAAAAGTGCACCGTAGTCTTCCAGGTTATTGATCGATACGACGTGGTCTGCAGCGGTGCCCTTCAATGGCAGGCGCAGCGGCTCGGCGCCCACTGCCAACACCAGCTTGGCATATGACATCGGCTGGCCGGCGACCGTGAAGGTATGCTGGTCCGGCACTATGGCCTCTATGGCGCAGCCCGTGTGCACCTGAACCTTTAGTTGCTCGCGCATGCGGTCGACAGCCTGCCCTTGAAGCTTCGCCGCGTCTTTGCCGGCAGAAATGCCATTCGACAACATGGGCTTGGCGTAAAAATGGCCCTCGTCCAGCGTGAACAAGGTAATTGGGGTCTGCTCGTCGAACCGGCGCAGCTCTCGCGCTACCGCGTAGCCTGCCAGTCCAGTGCCAACGATGACGATAGGAGGGGCGTTCATCTGGATACTCCTGTGCTCTTGATGCTGTTGCTGTCTGCCGGTCAAAGCGAGGCCGATACACTCTAGACTGAATGCATCCCGGCCGGCCTGAGCCAGCGACAGGATGCAATGCCCGTTTATTCCGGCAAAGTCATCTTCAGCACTGCGTCACTGATCTGCGCAGCGTCAGGGATCAATACGCTCTGAAGATGGGGCGCGGCCGGCATGCGTACGTCTGGCGTGCCAAGGCGCCGCACAGGTGCGGAAAGATTCAGGAAATGGCGCTCTTGCGTGCGCGCAGCGATCTCTGCGCCGAAGCCGCCGGTGACGTTGGCTTCGTGCACGATCAACAGCCGTTTGGTTTTGCTCACACTTTCGTCCAGCGTTTTCCAGTCGAACGGCGCAACCCAACGCGCGTTGATCACTTCGGCCGAGATGTCATGCTTCTCGGCCAACGTTTCGGCGGCGGCCAGAGCCTGCGATAACATGGCGCCCCAAGTCACAATGGTGACATCCTTGCCCGGCCGGGCGATATGCGCGCCTTGCGCCGCCTCGATGTCACCGTCGATCTCGACGGCTTGCGCTTCGCCGTAATACAAACCGCGATTTTCTATCACCAACGTAGGGTCATCACATTTGACCGCGGCCAACGTCATGGAATAGGCATCCTGTGCTGTGGCGGGCAAGCCGACGCGCAAGCCAGGCACGTGAGCATAGAATGCTTCCAGGTTCTGGGAATGCTGGGCACATGACCCAGGCAAGGCGCCTTGCTGGGTGCGGATCGTCAATGGTGCGCCCAGGCGGCCTGCAGAAACATAGCGTACATTGGCTGCCTGGTTGACGATCTGGTCCATGGCCACCAGGCTGAAGTCTATCCACATGATCTCGACGATAGGACGCAACCCCGTCATCGCCGCACCCACCGCCGTACCCAGCATGGCGGTTTCGCTGATCGGCGTGTCGAACACTCGATCCTCACCAAAATTGTTTTGTAGATCTTTGGTAATGCCAAACACGCCACCCGGCTTGCCTGCATCCTCGCCAAAGAGAACGGTTTCGGGAAAAGTGGACATGGCTCGCTGCAGTGCGGCGTTGATCGCTTTTCCGTAGCTCAGCTCCACCACTGATGTTTGAATATCGTTATGCATACAGATGCTCCAGAATGGTCTTGGTATCAGCCAGGGGGGCGTCCAACGCTTTCTGCGCGGCGGCCTCTATCGTATTGCGTGCGTCGGCCTCACAGTCATCCAGTTGCGTGGCGGACACGTCCATCCCAAGCAGCTTTTCGCGCAGCCTGAGGATGGGTTCGTTTTTCTTTGCCTCGGCCAGTTCGCCACGTGGGCGGTAGCTCTGCATGTCGCCGTAATAGTGGCCCACCAGGCGCTGCGTCATCATCTCGATCAACACAGGTCCTTTTCCTTCGCGAGCAGCTTTTGCCTGTTCGGCGACGCAATCGCGCACCGCCTCAAGGTCGTTACCGTCAATTCGCATGCCAGGGATTCCATAAGCCTGCGCGCGCTTGAACAGATTGGTATCGCGCGTCATCTCGGCGATGGGCGTAAGCTCGGAATAGACGTTGTTTTCACAGACAAATATCACAGGCAGATCGAGATACGCTGCAAAGTTCATCGCCTCGTGGATGGCGCCTTGATTCATTGCACCGTCACCAAAGGCTGTCAGCGCAACGGCGCCATTACGGGTCAGCTTATTGGTGAGCGCCGCGCCGCAGGCAATTGGCGCGCCAGCGCCAACGATGGAGTTCTCGCCATAGAACCCCCAATCGGCCGCGCTGAAATAGGCAGATCCACCGCGTCCCTGGTTTACTCCTGTCTGCCGTCCGAGCAGCTCTGCAAGAATCGCTTCGGGCGGCACGCCGCAGGCCATTGCCCATCCATGCCCCCTATAGGTTGAAAACACCTGATCACCCTGCCGCAAGGCTTGTAGCGCGCCCGCATAGATAGACTCCTGTCCGATACAAAGGTGTACCGACCCTTGGATAATCTGCTGTTTGCGCAGCTCGGTAATCTTTTCTTCGAGAAAACGAATTCTCTGCATCATACTCAAGCCGATGATCGCGGCCTCTGTATTCTTGATGGGTAAATCACTGACTGTCATATAGCCACCTCTTTGGTAAAACTGCTGATGAATGAACTGCGCGGCCCATACTTAAAACATGCCCTTGTAGGCGCCGCCATCGACAAGCAGATGCTGGCCGGTCAGGTAGCTGGCGCCCTCGCTGCACAGAAATGCGCAGACATGGGCGATTTCCTCGGGCAAACCGAGTCGCCCCATGGGGATCGCCGCAGACACCGTCCGCTCGTAGGCCTCTCGCGATACGCCAGCGCGGCGCGCGTCGCGCTCCAGCGCATTGCTTTGTCTGGCTGTCAGAATTCTTCCCGGCAGTATCGAGTTGATGGTGACGCCGCTGGGAGCTGCTTGCGCGGCCCTGGCGCTGACGAGGTTGGCCAGCCCGGTCCGGAACACGCCCGATACAAGAAGGTTGGGGATAGGCTGCTTGACCGCCACGGAGGAAATCATCACCACCCTGCCCCAGCCGCGCCGCATCATACCGGGCAAGACCTGATCCAGAATGTCTGCCATGGGAAGAAAGACCGTTTCAAAAGCGCTTTGCCAATCGTCCAGCGACAACGCTTCGGTGGTCGCGGCGGGGCCGCCCATATTGAGTACCAATACGTCGATGTCGCCCGCCTGGGAAAGTAAATGTTGTCGGTCTGCGTCCAGATTCAGGTCCGCTACGCATGACGAAAGCTGAGCATGGGGATGCCTGCCCAGCAACTTGCGTTCGGCGTCTTCAAGGCGATCTGCATCCCTACCGTTCAAGCACACTGAAAGGCCCTCGCTGGCCAGCGCTGTCGCGCATGCATACCCGATACCAGCACTCGAAGCCAGCACCAGTGCCCGCCGTGACTCGGACTTGCTCACGGTTGCGCCTCCCCATGCTGTCGCCTGACCCGCTGCTGCAGGCTATCCGCTCCCGCGACAAGAATGCCCATCTCTGATCCCAGGGCTATTACACTGGCGCCCGCCGAAAGATAAGGGTCGCAGGCATGCTCGTTTGCGAGGACAGCTGCCACCTTGCCAGCCGCCCGCACCTGACTGATGCCGGTGATAACGGCCGCCACCACTTCAGGATGTCCAGGCTGACCCAGCAAGCCCATGTCCGCAGCCAGGTCATTGGGGCCAAAAAATACAACATCCACGCCTTCGACGTCCGCAATCTGAGGCAGGTTTTGCATCGCGATCCTGCTTTCGGCCTGCACCATCAGCACAGCATCCTCCGGCCGATGATCGCCGGAGATTTTGTCGCGACCATAGCGTGAGGCGCGCACACTCCCGCCCACACCTCTTTTTCCGGCTGGTGCATAGCGGCAATAACTGACAGCGACTTGCGCCTGCGCCACGGTGTCGACGTTGGGCACCATAATGGCGTGCGCCCCGAGGTCGAGGCATTGCTTGATCTGGCCCGCGTCCAGTCCGCCAACACGCACGACGGCTGTCGTGCTGGTGGACGAGATCGCAAGAAATTGAGCATGCAGTGTCGTCAAGCTGCCCGGGCAATGCTCAGTATCAAAGATCAGAAAATCATAGCCGCTGTGAGCGATCGCCTCGGCGGTCTGTGAACTGTAGGAACAGCAGAAAAGGCCGAACATCCTTTGCTGTTCCAGGATGCGCGAGCGCCATTGTTTGAGCTTCACGATTGCACCTTTTCCGCGGCCTGGCGCAGGTCAGCGCCGACGTAACCGTAGGGATGTCCAAAACGCTCGACCATGACCTGTTCGAGCTTCTTGCCTGCGTCCGCCACCCAACCGCCAGAGCGGACGGCGTAATGCGCCGCGCAGCCGGGCTCGGCGGGCTCCTGGCCTTCGCTGGCCAATGCCTTGGCGCGCTTCAGCATGTATTGACGAAACTTCACGAGACCGATATCAGTCGCACCGAGATGTTCGCGTGTGCGGTCAACAATGCCGCCCATACTGTTCTGAATGGCGGCGTCCTGCTCTGATACGCCTTGAATTCCCGTAAAGCTACCTTGACGCTGTGCCTCGCGATCAATCAGATAATCGTTGTGAGGCCCTCGCAGCGGATAGTAGTTCTCGTCAATTTCGGCGTGAACGGTCAGGCCCTTGCGGCAGGCTTCGCGCTCTTCTTCCGTCAGCGGACGGTCTGGATTCCACGTGTAGTTGTAGATCCAGCACGATGTGTCGGTGACGGGCACCCAGGTTTGCCCGTGATAGTTTTCGCCGGGAAACGCACTCGGTACAAGCGCGTGATTGGGTGCCAGAAACTGGGCGATGCGCCAGTAGAGATCCTGTTCTCCGGCAATCCGCGCACCCCCTATCGTGAGGCCCGCGGGAAACTCATTAATCTCGAACTTGGGTCGTGGATCTTCCTGCACCCAACGAATGCGGTCATTCTTGACACTCTGGGAACCGATGGCTGCGTGCTGCAACAGACTGGCGACGTCTTGTCCTTCCTTGGGAATCACCATGTGCAGGAAGGAAAAATGGGCGGTATCAATTGCACCTTCTACGCATTGCACCCAGTTGCAGTCCTGCCACTTTTTGGAGACAAACACATGCGACGCGGGAAGCAGCGTGAACTCCATCTGCGGCAGTTCTGGCATTTTGTCCGCCGGCCCCATGTATGCCCAGATAAATCCACCGGCCTCCCTCGTGGGGTATGTCTTGATTTTGATTCGGTCTTTGTAATTGGAATGACAGGGCGCGGTGGGCAGGTCTACGCAATTGCCGTCCACATCGAATTTCCAGCCGTGGAACACACAGCGCAGGCCACCCTCTTCATTGCGACCATAATAGAGATTGGCGCCGCGATGCGGGCAGACCGGCTCGACCAGACCGACACGACCGTTCGTATCACGGAATGCCAGCAAGTCCTCACCCAGCACCGTTACCCGCTTCTGCGTTCCTCCCGGCGCATCAAGCTCCTCGCACAGCAGAACCGGCAGCCAGAAGCGGCGCAGCAGTTCTCCCATGGGAGTGCCAGCGGCGCTGTGGGTCAGAATCTCATTGTCTTCTTTACTTAGCATGTCATGCTCCCTTGTATGTATGCGCTCGTTCCCGGAGGGCTGAGTTCGTCAAACCTGCACCATGATGAATTCGGATTTTCCAACGCCGCAGTCGGGACAGAGCCAGGAATCGGGGACATCTTCCCAGCGTGTTCCGGCCGGCAGGCCACTGGCAGGATCTCCCTGCGCCTCGTCATAGATCCAGCCGCACAGCACGCACATCCATGCGCCCATCAAGGCGTCTTGAGAGACGCTGTCGGCGACGCCAGCTTCGCGGAAAGCCATCGCTGTCTTTTCCATGTGTTTATCTTTTAGCTAGTGATGATTCAAATATCGAATACGTGATAATCTACCGACATTCGGTTTTCATTCACATCATTGTTTCGAATAATGAAACAAGTAGAGATGCCATGACGTATCTTTCTGCCATTCAACAAAGCGCCACTCAGCTGGAAGACTTCGATGGCGATCCACAGTTCGCCATGACGCTGGCCAAGGGCCTGGAACTGTTGTCCGCCTTCACGCCTGAAAGACCGATACTGAGCAACAAGGAACTGTCCGATCTACTGGGCATGTCAAAGTCCACGATCTCGCGCTTCACCTATACGCTGACCCGCCTTGGATACATGACCACGGAAAAAAGCTCCGGCAAGTTCCAGCTCGGCACGGCGGTATTGCCCATCGGATATCCCTTGCTGGCGAATATGGCGATACGCCAGATTGCCAGGCCGCTGATGAGCGAG
Organism: Allopusillimonas ginsengisoli; assembly: GCF_004153455.1. Lineage (GTDB taxonomy): Bacteria > Pseudomonadota > Gammaproteobacteria > Burkholderiales > Burkholderiaceae_B > Allopusillimonas > Allopusillimonas ginsengisoli. The sequence continues at coordinate 672,648 of NZ_SDQE01000001.1, forward strand.
CTGGCAGAGGCGATACAAGGTTCGGTTTCCATGGGAGTACTTGACCGGCTGCACATCACCTATGTCGAAACCAGCCGGCATCGCTCGATATTCAATACGCGCATGTCCGATATTGGGCTATCGGTGTCGCTGGCGGGCAGCGCCATTGGCCGAGCTTACCTGTGCGGCTTGAACTCTGACGCTCGCGAAATGCTGCTTAATACGCTGCGCGTCAAAAAGCCCAAGGAATGGGCCCAGCACAAAGACGCACTGGACAAAAGCATGCAAGACTACAGACGACTCGGGTTTTGCATGGCCGCGGGCGATATCCTTCCAGACGTTTACGGCGTGGGAATTCCTTTTGCGGGAATTCGACAAGGCGAGCTACTGGTTTTCAACTGTGTCGTGCATTCTTATCAAGGCAAAAACGGCGCCCTGGAAAATGAGATCGGCCCGCGCCTGCTGGCCATGGTCAAAAACCTTGAAGGCTTTATGCTGCCACACAGAAGCACCTGAATCAGTGCCAAGAACCTGGCAGCGGCCCGATCCCGTGCGCCGCCTACCTAGCGTGTCGCGGCAGACCCAAGGATGGCCGTAACCTGGCTGGCAAGCACGCCGCCATTGCCATGACACAACACAGTTTCGACCTGAGGCACCTGACGATCACCTGCATCGCCCCTGAGCTGCCTGACCGCTTCGATTACCGTAAATACGCCATACATTCCCGGATGCACGCACGACAGACCACCTCCATTGGTGTTGACCGGCAGGCCGCCACCAGGTTCGATCGCACCACTCTGGACAAATGCCCCTCCCTCTCCTTTTCGGCAAAAGCCCAGGTCCTCGAGAAATAAAATCACATTGATGGTGAAGGCATCGTAGAGCTGCAGAACGTCGATGTCAGACGGCTGCAGTCCGGCCATGGCATATGCCTTGCGTCCTGACTCCACTGCTGCCGTTGTGGTCAGGTCGGGCATCCCAGATATCTGGCGATGCGTCTGCGATGCGCCGGCGCCCAGCAGATAGACTGGCTTTGCCGACGCGTGCCCTGCACGATCTGCCCGCGTCATCACAAAAGCCCCAGCCCCGTCGGTCAATAGGCAACAATCACGTACGGTTAACGGATCACTGATCATTCGGGATGCCAGCACGTCTTGAACAGACAATGCTTCTCGCATGAATGCGTCGGGATTCAACTGCGCCCATTTGCGCGCGGATACCGCGACCTGCGCAAGCTGCTCGCGTGTCGTACCGAACTCATGCATATGGCGTGCCGCAGCGAGCGCGTACGACGTTGCAGGATTGAAGGGCTTGTAGGGTGCCTCGTAGGGTTGCGGCTCGAGCTGCCCGCGCGCGCGGATATGCTCGCGAAAGTCTCGCTGCGTGCGAGCGGTGCTGCCGTAAACCACCAACACGGCGTTGCACAGGCCCGCGTTCAGCGCGAGCGCGGCAGTCAGCAGGTAATTGACGTAGGATGCCCCTCCTACGTTGCTGCTGTCCATCCATGCGGGCTGAACGTTCAGGTATTCCGCCACGGACAGGCTGGGCAGAAATCGGCTGAAACTCGCGGTCATGAGGCCATCGATGTCCTTCATGCCCAGGCCTGCATCTGCCACTGCAGCCTGCGCTGCGTGGGCCAGGATTTCCAGTTCGGTAAAGCCACTGGCTTCGCCAAGGCCGGCAGTCCCTATACCGGTCACGGCGACCGAAGCACTTATGTCATTAAGCTTCATGTTGCGCACCACGCATTGGCACAAACAGAATGCGGCTTTCTTCTCCGCTGTTGTCGAGCCTCGCGGAAACACGGGCGCCTATCGTCAAGCCCTCATTGTTGTCCTCAGCAGCGCCGCCCATGATACGCACGCCTTCGTCCAGATCCACCAACAGTACCAATGGCCCCTTGCCATCCCTGGCGAAGACCCTGCTCATCGAATAAACCGTGCCCAGGCCGGTAGGTGCGCGCCACCGCAGCTCAGGCGATTGGCAATGAGGACAATATTCACGCGGGTAAAAAATCCATCGATTGCATGTCTGGCACTGTTGTATGTTCCATATGCCCGACCGAAGAAAACCAAAGTAGGTTGCTTCAGCGCCCGCGGCGGGCATCATGCCCTGTTGATCGCTCATTCCGTTTCCCTGGTCTCTATCGTGACGATGCGCATGTCCGCGGCGGGCATAAGCGGCGCTTGGGTCCATTGCTGAAGCGTCTCGAATGTGATTGAGTCCACCAACTCTCGCACCAACAGGCCATCGCTTGCCACATCAATCACCGCGAAATCGGTGTAAATGCGATCGACTACCTTTTTCCCGGTCAAGGGGTACGTGCACGCATTGACGATCTTGGGCTCGCCTGCCTTGCTCACATGATCCATCATCACATAGAGTCGCCGAGCGCCTGTCACCAAGTCCATGGCGCCACCAACCGCTGGCATTTCGCCTTCGCCTCCGGTCCACCAGTTGGCCAGATCGCCCTGCTCTGACACCTGGTACGCGCCCAAAAGGCATAGGTCCAGGTGCCCGCCGCGCATCATGGAAAACGACGTGACATGATCAAAAAATGAGCCGCCTTGCCGCAAAGCGATGGGTCGCTTGCCCGCATTGATCAAATCCCAATCGACTTGCGCGGGGTCCGTGACTGTCTCCCCCATGCCGAGAATGCCATTCTCGCTATGAAGAATGATTTCCTTGTCGCTGGGGATATAGTCAGCCACTTTCTCGGGTGTGCCTATACCCAGATTCACATACCAGCCGTCTTCGATGTCGCGGGCCACCCGCGCGGCGAGCTGTGTGCGGCTGTAGCCTTGCATGATTGTCGAGGACATGCTCAATTCCTTGCTTCCGGTGCGATCTGCACGACACGATCAACAAAAATACCCGGCGTAACGATGTGCTCGGGGTCAAGCGCCCCCAGCGCCACCACGTCGCTCACTTGAGCAATTGTCGTGGTCGCTGCCATGGCCATCACCGGATTAAAATTGCGCGCGGCCTTGTGGTAAATGATATTGCCCCAACGGTCGGCGCTCATTCCCTTGATCAGGGCAAAGTCTCCATGCAGGGGCTGCTCCAGCACGTATTCCTTGCCGTTGATTTCCCGCACTTCCTTGCCTTGCGCCATGACCGTGCCGGCGCCCACACGCGTGTAGAAACCGCCGATGCCAGCACCTGCCGCCCGCAACCTCTCGACGATGGTTCCCTGCGGAATCACTTCAAGTTCGATTTTTCCGGCCCGATACCAGCGCTGAAAAATGTTTGGATCGCTGCGGGGGTCTGCTGCGCGCGGGAAGGAACAGATCATTTTGGCGACACGGCCAGCATCCACCAAGGCCGCCAGTCCGTCCGTACCCGTCCCCGAATTGTTGTTCACAATAGTGAGATGCTTTGCCCCGTGGTCGATCAGGGCGTGGACCAGCTCGAAAGGGAGACCGGCGCCACCAAACCCTCCCACCAGAATGGTTGCGCCATCGTGTATACCTTGCAGGGCCTGCCCGACAGACGTGTGTATCTTGTTAAGCATGGCGTTGTTTTACTGAGGCTCTACACCAATCTGCCGCATGAATTCAGGCCACCGCTCCGCTTCGCTCTGCATGAACACGCCAAATGCTTCTGGCGTACTGCCCTGGATTTCGATGCCGGTGCTGCTCAGCGAGTCGATAAACGCTGGATCCGCTATGACAGCGCTCACCTCTTTGGAAAGCCGATCCACGACGGATTGGGGCGTTCCCGAGCGCACGATCAACCCCCACCAGACCCCGACATCCACAGAGGGGTAACCCACTTCGGCCATACTGGGGACATCCTCCAGGCCTGCAATGGACGAGCGTTTGTCACCCGTCACCGCAAGCGCGCGCAGTTTTCCTGCTTTAACCTGCGGTGCAACCGTTGAGCCGCCGTCAAAAATCATGGTGACCACACCGCTCATCACGTCTGTAATGGCCGGCACGCTGCCTTTGTAGGGGACGTGCAGCAAGCTGATATCGGCCGCGCTGGAGAAGAGCTCCCCAGCCAGATGCAGACTGCCCCCCAATCCCAAGGAGGCGTAGGACAGGTCGCCTGGCTTGGCTTTGGCCATTTCAACCAGTTCTTTAACGTCTTTTGCGGGAACGTCGGCATTGACGGCAAGATAAAGCGGCGTAGAGAACAATCGGCTGACCGGCGCGAAGTCCTTGAGCGGGTCGTAAGAAAGCTTCTTGTATGAACCCAGATTGGTGGCCAGACTGGTCATGGAGCCAAGAAAGATGGTGTATCCATCTGCGGGAGCCCGCAGCACTTGTTCCGCTCCGATGATCTGGCTGGCGCCGGGCTTGTTTTCCACAATAATGGGTTGTCCAAGCTTCTCATTCAGGCCTCGCGCCAGCGAACGCGAAAACGTGTCGCCCAATCCGCCGGGAGGATAGGGCACGACAAACTTGATGGGTTTGACAGGATACGATGATGCTGCCTCGTCTGCAGCCTGGGATGCGAAAGGAAGAAAGAGGCTACAAGCCAATGCCAGGCTCAGGAAATGCCGCATTTGATGTCTCCAAGACGTGTTTTAGCAAGAAGAGACAATCTATACCTGCGGGAAAAACGGTCAATGATTGTTTCGATATTCGGGACGGCGAACAGGCAGCCTCCTGATAGGCCCATCCTATCAATTAAGCATTCGGCTCGCAATAACTCGATACGATGCTCGTCGACACAGCTTAATCGACACCATGGCAACTTCGCCTGCCCCATATTTCACGGTTCTTCGTGTCTGATAAAAAATCAATGTTTAAGCAGTAAAAAAGCAGGTTTGCAGCGTTTTCCAGTCATCCTAATTCTCAATCTATTTTGAAACTCAATCCTCAATTCGGATAGGGAAAAAAAGAATGGCTATTACTACAACACAAATGAACATGGAGCGACAAATACCATTGCGGTTGCTCACGCCGCTGGCAACGCTGATCGTCACAGGCTTTAGCGCTGGACAATCCGCTTTAGCTCGGGACGTTGCTCCTTCGGCTAGGGCCGTTCCCCAGCTACCGGAGGTATCGGTGATCGGCACGCGGGAGGACCACACACTGCAGCACCTCCAATCGCCGGTCCTCAGCGGCGCGCTGGGCACGCGCAGCAAGCTTGAAACACCATTCTCCTCCACTGTGATCATCAGCGCGGACATCAAAGAGCGCCAAGTCAACAAGCTAGGGGACGTGTTCATGACGGATGCCTCGGTGTCCGACAACAGTGCAGCCTATGGCGCTTGGGCGAACTACCTTACTGTGCGCGGCCTGCCCCTGGATTGGCAGAATTCTTTCCGCATCGATGGAAAGCCGTTCATGAGCTATGCCACAACGTTACCGTATGAGCAGTTTGAACGCGTCGATCTGCTCAAAGGGGCAACAGGATTCATGTATGGTTTCGGTTCGCCAGGCGGTTTGGTGAACTATGTCACCAAGAAACCTACCAACGGGCCGGTTCGTGATGTCACAGTAGGGTACCAATCCAAAAACCTGTGGCACGAGAGCGTCGATCTGGGCGGACGCACAGGCGATAACGACCGATTCGGCTATCGGCTCAATGCTACGCACCAAGAAGGCACCTTATATAACAACAGCACCCTAAATCGGAACTCCGTATCGCTGGCACTGGATGCGCGCCTGACCGACCGTCTGACCTGGGATTTCCAGAGCATTTATCAGGATATCAAAGCATCAGATACTGAACCCACGATTTATACCGGGCTGTTGACTGGACACAATCTACCTTCGGCTGTGCGCAACGACAATGGGCGGCTAGTGGGAGACGGAACGCACTTCAATAATGCATTTCGGTTTTACTCTACCGGGCTGAAGTACAAGATCTCGCCAGATTGGACGCTGAGCACCAGCTACAGTCAATCATCCACCCAGACGCGACGCAACGAAGAGGTAGTCCAGTTTACGGACGAACTGGGCAACTACAATGACATTCGCTCCGATTACGGCGAGGCTTATCAGTTCAACTTCTGGCAGGCTATGTTGCAAGGGCGCGTCCAGACTGGGGCAATCCAACACGATATTGTGGCGGGTGCGTCGCAGCAAAGTCAGAAAAATGATTACGCCGGCAATGGTTTCTATCAACAGATAGGCACCGGGACATTGTCTATGCAGAATACCAATACTTATCAAAGCGTTGGCACCATACATAGTCTGGGTATGTTCCGGGGGGCGGAGATCGCCCAAAAGGCGATTTTTGCGAGCGACACGGTACAGCTGTCAGACCGGTGGTCAATACTGGGGGGGCTGCGCTATACCAATTATGATCAGAAGGCCTTTGGTCCTGGTGGTGCTCAGACATCGTCGTACAACAAAAACGGCGTATTAACGCCAACAGCCGCATTGATGTATAAGCTCATGCCGCAGACCATGGCGTATGCAAGCTATATTGAATCATTGGAACAAGGCTCCTCAGTTGGATCCCGTTATGCCAACCACGGTGCACAACTTGATCCCATTAAAAGCCGACAATACGAAATCGGCATCAAGAGCGTGCAAGAACGCTTGGCGGCGACTGCAGCGCTGTTCCGCGTTGAAAGAAAGACCGAATACCCCAACGTCGCCAATGAAATCGTGCAGGACGGCCTCTCGGTATACCAAGGCGCAGAAGTGGGAGCATCTATGCGGCTAGGTTCCTACTGGGACATAGGCGGCGAGGTGATGCTGCTAAATGCAACCTACGAGAAAGGCGCCGATAACATCGGAAATCGCGTTGTGGGTGCGCCGAAAGTCGTCGCTACGACTCAGGTTTCATACCGCGTACCACAAATTCCTGGCCTTAAACTTATGGCCAACGCCAAATACACGAGCAGCACCATGTTGCGGCCTAGCAATGATGTCGAGATGGATAGCTATGCCGTCTTCAATGTCGGAGCCAGTTATGAAACCACGGTCAATGGCTACGACACGACACTTCGTTTGGCGGCACACAATATCACGAATCAACGCTACTGGACCTACCAATACGCGGACTATATTAAAGCAAGCGATCCTCGCAGCATAAGCCTGACCGCCACCGCGCAATTTTAGGTCTATGCGCTCACGGCAACATCGCTTTTGATCAATATGGACGTGCAACGCTCCCTATATAGCGACGCGCCCGCGCCACACACCATCTTTCTGGCAGTCGGCGCGCTTTACGTCTCGCAAAGTGTCATCGGGGGGTTGACAATGCTCGGGCTGCCTGCTGTCTTGCGCAAGGACGGTTTGCCACTCGACCAGATCGGGCTGCTCTATCTCACCGTTATACCGTGGTCCCTGAAATTTCTCTGGTCGCCCCATGTCGAGCGAATCAGACATCTTGGCTCCGCACACCGCGGAACGCGTGTCCTTACGACGCTAGGCAGTATCCTGTGCGCGATGGGACTCGTGGCGCTTGCCTTTAATGGCCCTGCTATAACCGTCACCACGGTTTTCATACTAGTATTTGTAGCCCTCATAGCGTCAACCGTTGACATTGCTTGCGACGGATTCGCAGTGGAAAACCTAAAGCCCGAACATCACGGCTGGGGCAATGCCGCTCAGGTCGGCGGACCTATGTCGGGTCGGCAATAGGTGCTGGTGCCTTTCTGTGGATAGCGGCTCAACAAGGCTGGACGTCTTCGGTGCTGATCATGGCCGTAATTATCTTCGGCCTTGGTTTACCGTTCGCCTTCATGCGCATTTCAAAGACGACATCTACCTCGGCTTCCACCCAACCGTCCTTATAAACCGCGCTCAAGAGACGCGAGGTCCAACTTGGTCTACTGGTCACTGCTGTTTTCACCGTCGCGCAAAAATGGGGTGTCGCTATGCTTGGGCCATTCATGGTCGACTATGGCCTTGATCTACAAACCATCGGTATTCTTACCGGCGTCGGCAGCATGTTCGTTGGCTCGGTCGGCGCGCTTATCGTTGGCGCGGTGGTTCGTCTAACCGGCGCGAAATTTGTGCTCATCCTTGCATTGATCTTGCAAGCGGGTCTTTTCGCGGGGCTATTGGTTCTTTCCGTCCTCGCAGAACGTTTCCACAGCGTGATTTTGCTGCTTGGCATTCTAAGTTCGTCTGGTGTTATGGCATTCGGCTATGTTGCGCTTTATTCAAGCTTCATGCGATGGTCCGATATCAAGCAGGCAGGCGTCGATTTCACACTCTTTCAATGTGCCGATGGGCTATTCAGCATGCTAGGCGGCGTTGTGGCTGGGTTTATAGCTCAGCATCTCGGCTATACCCCATTTTATGTGATCACCTTGTTGATTTCGATCTCGGCTATAGGAACAATTGCTGCCATGGTCACTACCTTGCAAATCAACCGTTTTAAGATTGCGTTTTCTAACAGCAGAATTCAGGGTCGTTTGCTGAGTGCAGCGAGCCGGCCGACCCGCTCAGCATCTGGACAGAACGGCGATCTTGAGCATCGCATGTGAAAATATCAAACCAGGCCTGCAAGAGGCGATTACGCACGTTAAAGGCGATGACCGCAGCGTGCGTACACACCGCCACCGCGCTCAAGTTACAGACCTAATCGTCTAATGGCTAGCTATTGGACGCAAGAACTGGCTTTACGCTGATGGGTCGCCCAGGGCGTGCGCTTTCAATTCAGCATATATCCTATTGGTACAGCATGTGGTCTCACAGGAGAGACGGCATGCGGAAGGCTTTTGTTCAATTGGATCTGGAGAGCACCCAAGACCTTGTCGCCGTGCAAGTTCTGAATCAAACCCGAGCCGACCTTGGGGTTGCACCATGATTCAACGACGTGAATCCTTGCTGTCTGAGATCCAAGAGCTCGAACAGCTACTCAGCGGAATTCCCGCAGATGCCGTCATCCAACGGCTTTCGCTCGAAAACCGTCTGAAATCGGTCCTCCAAAAACTTGAGCAGGAAGGTGTTGAACCACAGCAGTCTCGCGCAAGGCTTACGTTTCGAGGACGACGGTTGTCGGTAGCTACGGAATGTGTTGTTGTCGTAGGCCCATGCAGACTTTGATCGACGAAAGGGAGAAGTGGAAACGCAAAGTCGCCGACCTGAACGACGCAGTTTAATCAGACAAGACAGCCTCTGAAAGCCGGGACTGTCAGATCAAGTCGCGACTACTACACACAAGCGCTCGTATATTATCAAGGTATCCATGCCGCGATATTTGCATGCCACCTATAGCGCGACGATCTGCTTATGCCGTCCACGCGAGAATTGTGGCCATCGTAGTGCCGGCTTCGACTTGGTTGAGAATCGCCATGATTTGGCTACCGAGAGGGATAGCCAGTCATGGTATTGATATCGCAGATCTCGCTACAACACGCCGGAATTATTGATTGACCCCCACTTGACAATAACAGACAACTTTCTCACTCAAGCGTATCGGCCCGGCGAGCCCTTTCGATCAGCCGTCGCGCACTTTCAATAAATGGGCCATCAACCAGTTTCCCGTCAACCACAAAAGCACCAGTGCCTCGAGCGAGATTATTCTCTGCAGCCTCCATCACACGAAGGGCGTGGGCGACTTCGGCGGCATCTGGTATGAAAATATTGTTAGCCAATCGAACCTGAGAAGGGTGTATGCAGCTCTTGCCTGCGAATCCCATTGCATTCGCTGCTTTCGCGTCTTCCTCGTAGCCTTGTGGATTGCCGATATCGACGTAGGCGCCATCGTAAGCCTCGATTCCTGCTTCGCCTGCGGCTAAACGTACTTGGATTCGGACGTACTGACACGCCTCATTGCTCGGTTGAATGCCTAATGGTTTGAATAAATCACCAAAACCTATTTGCAGACCACACACTCGTGGATGGGCCCGAGCGATCTCAGAGGCACATCGAAGTCCGCGTGGCGATTCGATATTGGCAAGGATGCCAATGGGCGTATCTACACCATGCTCTTTCTCGGCACGCTCGAGTGCTTCTGCCATTGCGATGACCGCATCGGGCGATTCCACCTTCGGAAGGTTAATCTGATGTAAGGCTGCACAAGCCACCGCCTGTATATCGTCCTGAAACTCCGGTGTGTCGATGCTGTTGCAACGGACGATGAGGATCTTGCCAACCTCTTGTTTAGGGGGCAACGATTTCAACCAAGTAGCCAATTCGACTCGAGCGGTGGCCTTACGCCGTTGCTCAACGGCATCTTCGAGATCAAAAGAGATACCGTCCGCCTCGCTTTGCATTGCCTTGGTATACAGTTCTGGACGCGAAGCAGGTACAAACAATTTACTACGCACGGTGCGGTTCTCCTCTATCTACTATTTGATCAATATGGCAGGCACGATCGGGGCCATGGCGCGGTCAAGCCGCATGCGGGGAAAACCCGTAGAGCCTTTCCGGGTTATCTACTAGAACACGCCGTAACAGCTGCGGCGAGGGCGCCCAGCGCCGTAACAGCCTTCGCAATTGAACAGTCGCTATGGGCCGACCGGCGCTTATCTCCGTTACATGGGGCCAGTCGCTACCCCATACCAACCGTCCCGGCGCTGTCCTGATCAAGGTCGCTACCGTCGCTGAAACCTCGGGATAGTCCGGCTCACCGATATGGCTGTTTAGATAAGCTCCAGACAGCTTCACCCAACAGCGGCCGTTATTCAACAGTTCCTTCACCACAGGCCATGCGGCATGCTGTAGACCCTGTTCAGGTGGCAGTCGCATGATATGGTCAAACACGATGGGGCAAGGAAGTCGGTGCAGCAGAGCCGCACTATGTACTATTTGGTCTGCGGTCATATGCAATTGAACGTGCCAATCGAGATCTGCGATGCGCTCCGCCATTTCTTCGAGGAGGTCCAGATTCATGACCGTATCAGCATCATTCCAGACGCTGAATCTTAATCCTCGAATGCCCTGGGTGTTTAGCTGCCGAAGCTCAGTTGCGCTGATGCTCGGCGCTACCACCGCGATGCCTCTTGCACTTTCGCCGAGTTGGCGCAGCGCATCGAGCAAACAAGCGTTATCGGTACCATAACGCTTCGCCTGCACAATCACGGCCCGGCTTGTGCCAATCAGTGGTTGAATTTTTCGATAGTCGTTGACCGTCGCATTCGGAATCAACGCATCATAACGAGCGGTTTGCGAAAAACGCCCGTCGAAGATATGCAAGTGGCTATCGCATGCGTAATCTAGCCAACTTTCAGGAGCAACTTCTAAAGATGATGTTGTAGAGTTGATATTCTGCATATCTTATCTCAGCGCTATAGCGTTCGCCGGCGAGCCGACACCACCACGCAAATTCAGTGGCACAGACACAAAAAAGTACTCGTATTGTTGATTCTGCTGAGCATCTTCGGCTAGTGCGTCCAGATCGAACATTTCTCCCAGCAAAAGCCCTAATCTCGCAATAGCAAGATGCAAGCTCGGCCGATTCTCGTGCAAAGGCCAAGCTTCGACAGTTACAGAATCAGAAGCCACGCCAATCAAGCGTTGGTCCCACAAGAATTCCCACATATCAAGGTCTCCTGATATGCCTGAATAGTCTCGATCAGCGAACAATTTACCGCGAGTGACGTCGCTTTCCGCCTCGCGGAAGGCATGAACCCAGCCAGTGCGGACCAGGAGCAGATCGCCTTGCTGTAGTTTGGTCTTTTGCCGCTCGAGGCAAGCAAGCAAGTCTTCGCGCGTAGCGACAAGACTGCCATTGGGTGACCAATGCTGGCCCGTTGCTGAGAAGAAACGCGGCAGGTCGATCAGTACTGCTCGTGTGGCGATGCCGTACCGGACAAAGTGTTCGATGCCATTGCGTGTGCCTACGCCTTGGGTAATCTCATTGTCCTGTGCGTTGTTATAAAAACCATGTACAGGGTCGCCCACATGGGTCAGCCCATCCCACTGCGTGGAAGCTTGTAGGAAGAAATCGTCGACTTTGTCATCCCGGATATTCAGACCCGCATACGTTGTTTTGAACAATGTTTGACGCGGCGGCTTGCGTATATTGTGCGTCGCACATCCGATCGCACCAAGAGGCAAGTTCAACGGCAAGTTCAAATTGAATCTCATGCCCGTCTTCACCAGGCTGGCCGCAGCAGCGGTCTTGGCAGGCAATAGATTGTTCAGCATGCCAAGTTGGTCATTCGGTCCCCATACCCCCCAGGCTAATGGCACATCCGAATCATCAGGCCGGGGTAGATCCATGTAAGCCGTGAACCCAGATCCTGCGCAGTTGGGCGAGGTGGTCATAACCATGTTGGTCGCTCGATCATTGGATGGATGTCTGGCTGTCTTCTTCTTCGCGCGCAGCGCGATACGCTTCGATGACATGCGGAAGGTTAAACAGAACATGTTCGCGCTTCAGCTCCGCTGCGCAATCAAAGCGGCGCTCTTCGAGCGCGTCAATCATCTTTCTTAAGTATTCCAACGAGCGGCTTTGCGATAGACGCCGAGATAAAAGGTTGTAGCGTAATGGCTCGGACATCTCGTTTAACCTTTTCAGCGCCAATCGCAATGGCGCATTGTCGAGATAGTCGACGATCGAATCAAAAAACCGATGGATTTCCGTAAGGTAGGTGCGGGCATCCTGTTTGTCTCTCGCGTGGCTCATACGTACACGGCAAGCTTCCAGGGTTTCAAGCAACGGGGCCAGATCGCCGACCTCGCTAAGGCAGCGCATGCCGTAGCTTTCGAGTTCGGCGCGCAGCAGATACTGATCGCGGATCTCCTTTTCTGTATAGAGGGTGACGCGAAACCCGTGACGTGGCTTATGAGTAACGAGTCCACTCTGCTCAAGCAGGAGCAAAGCTTCGCGCGCCGGTGCCCGGCTTACACCATAGCGTCGCTCGAGTTCTTGCTCACGCACAGGTTGTCCCGGCTTGAATGTACCGTCGATAATCAGTTCACGAATCTGCGTGCGCAGAAAATAAGGAATCGTGCTTGGAACGTCCCTGTGGCTTGATGTCATAAGCATTTCCTTTCGACGACGGGTTCTAGTTCCTGAAGGTAGGTAATGGCATCTTGCATGTCGACAACGTCCGCAAACTGCCGATCCATGTCGAACAAGCTAATGATGTGGGAAACGTTGATGCGGTCAAATACACACTCTTTGGGAACGATCGTTCTGAAGTTGTACGACGCAGCATCAAACACGGTTGCGCGGATGCAATTGCTGGTGGCACCGCCTACGATGATGACGGTGTCGATACCGCGATCAACCAGGTATCCCAGCAAAGGCGTGCCATGAAATCCGCTGGGTTTCTTCTTAACAAATACAACATCGCCATCTGCCGGCTGAAGGCCGTCGATCAACTGCGCGCCGACGGAGCCTGATAAACACCAGTGTTCGCTGGCCAGCAAATCTCGTTTTCGTGAGTAAACTCCCATATCGCTGCCATCGGCAGCCAACTCGAAGCGCGAGAAAAAGCACGGCACTTGCGACCGCTGGGCGACGTCTACGAGTTTTGTAATTGCGTCGGCAGCCTCGCGCCCGACTTCGCCGCAGCTGGACGGCCAATGTTCGTCCTTATTGGCCTCGCCTATCATATATTTCTGAGCATCGATCACAATGACGGCGGGCCGACTACCGAACCCCATGCGGCGACTAAAGCCGCCTCGGCGAATCGTGGCGATGTCCTTTTCCGACAAATAGGATTCCCAGAGCGTTGTCATACTTTCCTCTCTCGAGCCAACTCGCTGGCCGCACGTAGCTCTTCAAGCTCTTGTTCGCTCCAACCGATTTCACGAAAAATCTGATCTGTATGCTGTCCCAATGCCGGAGCCGCGGCAGGTGCCGGGCCTGTATATTCTTTGAAATGTACTGGGCGGGTTAACCCTCGGTAGCGGCCAACTGTAGGATGAGTATAAGTCTTGATCAGATCCTGCGAAATGACTTGTGGATCGTCAAACATGTCTTCAATAGGCTGAACCGGTGCACAAGGCACACGATCTGCGAAGATTTCCTTCCATTCGACAGCGGTGTAAGCCTGAAGCGCCCGACGCAAAACCGGCACAATTTCGTCTTCATGCTCGGCGCGCTTTTTAACCGAGTCATAGCGCTCATTTTTACCCATTTCGTCGAGCCCTGTCAGCTCGCAAAGTGCGTTCCAGAAATGGGGCGTATTTGCCGAGAGATACAGGCTGCCTTCGCGCGTGGGGTGCAGGCCGGTGATACCACCTGATCGCATATCACGCCACACATTACGATCTTCTCCATCAGCCCAAATAAATCTGGCCGATTGCATGGCTAATGCTGCGCCGAGCAACGACACACCAATGTACTGGCCGAGTTGCGTGCGCTCGCGCTGGTAAAGCGCTGAAGCCACACTGCCTGCCACGAGCGCAGAGGCGTAGTAGTCGACGACTGATCCGTAAACGATCGCAGGTTCGCTCGGCGCTCCCTGAAACGTACAAATGCCGGTCATGGTTTGCAACACCTGATCGTAACCGGCGCTGTTTTTCAACGGGCCGCTCTCGCCGTACCCAGTCAATGCACAGTAAATCAAGCGTGGATTACGTGCTTTCAGCGTGTCGTAGTCGATGCCGAGGCGCGAAGGGACTGCAGGTCGAAAATTGTGCACGAGAACATCTGCCGTTTCGACAAGACTCAAAAGCGCCTGGATGCCCACGGGGCTTTTGAGATCGAGCACGACACCGCTTTTGCCACGGTTAACTCCTAAGAAGGCCCTGCTGTCACCCCGCAGCGTTGATGGGTAATTCCGCAGATTGTCTCCCCATGGCGGCTCGATCTTTATGACTTCGGCCCCTTGGTCTGCCAACAAGCTGCATCCATAGGGGCCGGCGATATAAGCACTTAAGTCCAAAACGCGTACGCCGGCAAGCGGCCCGCCGTTGCAGCTTACTTCGTCCTTGTGATCCCAGCTTGATCCTGCCATTGCTCCCCCAGTGTACAAATCCAGTGCAGTTATTGTACTATATATTGTCGACAATATATATATGACGTTAATTCAAAGCCAAAGGAGAAGCTAATGAATCTGCGTAAACATCCTCTCGTCGTTTTGGGCCTGGCCGCCACACTGGCGTGCGTGGGGCTTCCTGCCGCCGCAGCGACTGATGTGACCGTCGCTTATGTCACCGCGCCTGATTCACCGCAGGGAGCTCAGGTGAAACATTTCATTGAACTTGTCAATAAAGAGATGCCCGGCCAGTTCAATTTCAAAGTATTTCCTAGCGGGCAATTAGGTACCGAATCATCGGGTTTGCGCCAATTGCAGGTTGGCACCCTAGATATGGCCAATCTCGTCACGCCCATCACCGAAGCTGTGCCAAAAATGGGCATCTTCGATTTGCCGTTTCTATTTAAGGGCGATGAGCACGCCCGGCGCGCTCTTACGCCCGAACTGCGTGACGAAATGCGGCAAACCGTTGAAGGCGCTACCGGGCTTACGCTCCTGGGAATTTATGACACCGGCTTCAGGCAAGTCATCTCAAAGCGTCCAATCCATACAGTTGCAGACATGGCAGGCGTACGAATCCGGGTGCCAGGCGGGGCGCTCCGTCAACAACTCTTCAAGGATCTTGGCGCTAATCCGACCCCTATCGATTGGACCGAAACCTACACCGCATTGCAGACGGGTGTGGTAGATGGTGTCGAGGCGGCCATCTATGGGCACTACGAGGCAAAGCTTTATCAAGTCGCGAAGAACCTCGTCATGACGAACCACGCCTTTTCTCAGAGCTACTTAACGGTTTCTAAAACCTTCTGGAACAAGCTTACTGACGAGCAGAAAAAGCAGTTCAGGAAGATAGGGCAAGAGATGATCGATTGGTCCTTCGACTATTCGATCGACACCGCACAAAAAGATCTTGATGTCATGAAGGCAGATGGCTTGGAAATAAATGAAATCAATCAAGACGAGTTCCGTAAGCGTGTTGATCCTATTTACTCGGCATATATAAAGAAGTATGGCGACTCTTGGGTGAAGGCGATCGACAGCGTGCAATAACTCTTCTTCACCTCTTCATTGCTATCCATCCGCATGACGGGCGCAAACCCGGACGCGGATGGCCTATCTGACATCACAGCGAGTCGACTATGAAGCCCTGGCAAATCTTGGACGATGTTACGGACGCGGTTCTTGCCGCGAGCTTGGCTGCCGTCAGCGTCATCATCACCATCAACGTGATCATGCGCTACGTCTTTAATGCATCACTCTCATGGTCAACTGAGCTGAGCGGTGGCTTGCTTGTTTGGATCACATTTCTTGGGGCGTATCGTTGCTCGCGAGAACAGACTCATCTGAGCATTTCGCTACTGTCTGAGCATTGCTCTCCCCGTACGCGCCACCGAGTGGCAATCGCACGTTCATTGATTCAATGTGCCTTTTTCGTCATGCTCGGCTACCTCAGCTTGCGTGTCACTCAACTTGTGGGCGGTAGCCACATGCAAACAATAGAGTGGCCCGTAGGAATTTGGTTCTCTGGCATATGTGTCGGTTTCTTTCTACTGACCTTGTCCGAAGCGCGCGATCTCGTGACGCTCATAAAGCAGCGGCCGACCCCTCCGAACGACCAAGCAAGCCGCTTAGACATATGAGAGGGTGGCGTGTTGCGTACAGATGTTTTTCCCGTGACGAACGAAACGACGTGCTCAGTGCATCAGGCAACAGTCACATGGCCTTCTAAATCTTAGGGATGCGAAAAGTAGATGTTTACAACCATAGCGATAATAATCCTGCTTGTACTTATCGTCCTCGAGATACCAATCGGGTTTGCACTTATCATTGCATCGAGCATCGGGCTATGGCTTTCGCCCGCAGGCCTAATGAACGCCCCGATCAAGCTCTTGGATAGCACCTCCAATTTCGTCATACTCGCGCTGCCGCTCTTCATATTGATGGGCGCGCTGATCACGGAAGCGGGTATTGCTCGACGCCTTATCGACTTGGCTCAATCCTTAGTCGGCTGGATGCGAGGCGGACTTGCGCATGTGAATGTCGTAACGAACATGTTCGTCGCGGAAATTAGTGGTAGCCCGACGGCAGACGCAGCAATGCTGGGCAAGATTTTTGTACCCGAAATGGCTGAAAACGGTTACCCAAAAGAATTCGCCGCTGCCGTTACTTCCGCCGCTGCCGTCATAGGCGGCATAATTCCTCCATCCATTTCCTTCATCATCTACGGAGCTGTCACTAACACATCCGTCAGAGATTTGTTCATTGCTGGGATCATACCGGGGATATTACTGGGTTTTCTTTTTATGGTAGTAAGCTACTTATACGCAGTACGTAAAGGGTTCACAAGCACACAGCCCTTCAGTGTAAATCTTCTGCTGCGTGCGACAAGAGATGCATTGATCCCGTTGCTGATTCCAATATTGGTGGTCGGTGGATTGATTTACGGTGTCTTTACGCCAACCGAAGCGGCGGGGGTGGGTGTTGTGATAGCCTTGGGCTATGGTTTAGCAACCCGGTTGTTGACCCGTCAAGCGTTTTATAGAAGCCTTGTCATCTCTACACACCAGAGTGCTGCCATCATGGTTATCATTGCTGGTGCTGCGCTTTTTGGCCAACTACTGGCGCTTGAGCAGGTGCCACAGCACATTAGCGCATTTCTTGCGAATATGGGCGCGTCCCAGATTGAAATGCTGCTTCTCGTGAATATAGTCCTGTTATTCGTTGGCTTATTCCTAGAGCCCGCTTCAGCGATACTCATCGTAGTGCCACTCTTATACCCGATTGTCATCCAGTACGGCATCGACCCAGTCCACTTCGGCGTGATGACAGTCGTCAACCTCGCTATTGGGCAACAAACCCCTCCTACCGCACCTGTATTGCTGACAGTATGCGCCGGGTCAAATCTAAGAATCGGCCCGGTGTTGACGTACATGAAATATTATCTCGTGGCCATGGTTATCGCCCTGATGCTCATTACGTTTGTACCGGAGCTTAGTCTGTGGCTTGTATAGCTGTTAGCGCCGATATAATACTGACCCACCGAGCGTGTGGACAAAATCTTGGACTACTTTGGAGTAGTTCATGTACTCGTACGAGGATCGCCTGCGTGCCGTCAGGCTGTATCTGAAACTTGGCCGTCGCATCAATGCATTCATATCGGTATCCATGAATGCGACATCTAAGAATTGTCCTGCGCCGCCCATGCATTGGCACACACTTTCTGATACGCACCTGCGCTGACCGGCTCAGCGGCGATGGCCCAGCAGATGCGCCATGAACAAACTACCAAACGTCGCTCCAGCAAGTCTGCAGTCGCAGCAGTCGATACTGCACTAGGTAAACAAGGCATTCGTCCTAGTCGAGTTCCAGGCAATGAGCAAGAGGCAACGCTCAACCGTCATCAGTTTGTTCGTGCACCTGCTAGTTGTTAGCGCCGATCTCCATCATGTCCATGATCGACCTAAAACGTTCAATATCTAGTGCATATTTGATTGTATTTTTTTATGTATATTGTGCACCACTCGTAGCCCTTTAGGCGCCATACTCCAGTTTGTGCTTGCGTGGGCATTTTCGGGAGATCCGTGAATCGATTGCTGCGGGTGTGTGTCCGAGCATCAACTGTGCTCGGACACACACCCGCAGCCAGGCCTTCAATCAACTGGCCTCCACCGCCCGGAACTCACGTTGATTTTGGGTCATCAAGCTGACCACATAAATCACAATCCAGGAGATGATAAAGCCGGGAATGATCTCGTAAACTCCAGGCCCCCCCATGAAGCTGGCATCCCAACCCAAAGAGGTCCAGATGATGACGGTTATCGCGCCCGCCACCAGGCCGGCAACGGCGCCGGCGCCCGACATTCGACGCCACGTCAGCGCCAGGACCACCAAGGGCCCGAACGCAGCGCCAAAGCCCGCCCATGCATGGCTGACCAGCGAGAGCACTTCAGATTCAGGGTTGCGGGCAATGATGGCAGCAACAATACCCACCGCAATAACACTTATGCGACCAACCATCACGCTTTGCTTTTCGGTGGCTTCCTTGTTCATAAACAAGCGATAGCAATCCTCGACCAGCGACGAAGAGGACACCAGCAACTGACTGGAAATTGTGCTCATGACAGCCGCCAGCAAGGCCGCGTATAAAAAGCCCGTAACGAGTGGGTGAAACAAAAGATCGGCAAGTACGATGAAGATGGTTTCAGGGTCTTTGATGTCCAGTCCATTGCGGATCGCATAGGCTCGCCCGAAGATGGCCATGGTGACTGCGCCAAGCAGAGAAATAAACATCCAGGCCATGCCGATATTGCGGGCCGCCGGTACATCTTTGACAGATCGCACTGCCATGAAGCGAACAATGATATGCGGCTGACCAAAATAGCCGAGCCCCCAGGCAACCGCAGATGCCCACGCAACAAACGACAACCCCTGCGTCCAGGAAAGGTAGCCGGCGGGTTCGGTAACGGTGGACAAGGTTTCTGCAGCTTGAGAAATACCTCCGCCGCCATCGCCGTACAGAACCACAATCGGCATAATGACCAGCGCCAACATCATGATGCAGCCCTGCACGAAGTCGGTGAGGCTAACCGCGAGAAAGCCGCCAATTGACGTGTAGACCAGCACAATAATCAGCGTCAACCAGACACCGGTTTGATAATCACTCAGGCCGCCAAAGGTAAACAGGCCACTAAAGGCCATGTCAAACAACTTGCCGCCCGCCACCAGGCCGGATGATGTATACACCGCAAAAAAGATGACGATGATAACGGCCGACACTATGCGCAATGCCATGGCCTGCGTGGGGAAGCGACTGGCCAGAAACGCCGGAATGGTTAATGCGTTGTCATAACGTTCGGTCTGCTCGCGAAGTCGCGGCGCAACAACAACCCAATTAATGAGAGCGCCAACCCATAGGCCGATACCGATCCAGGCCTCCTGCAAGCCGGCGATAAAAATCGCCCCGGGCAAGCCCAGAAGCAGCCAGCCACTCATATCGGAAGCCCCTGCGGACAACGCCGCAACAGCAGGATTTAGATTTCGATCCGCAAGCAAATATTGTTGTGAAGAAGAAGTAGACTGACGCCAGGCATAAAAGCCGATTGCAAGCATCAAAAGGAAGTACAGAATCAAGCTAACCCAGACACCAATCGCCATGACACTTCTCCTTAGCGTTCGAGATCCCCTCGTGATGTTCTACCGCTGTATTGTTGATTTATGAGTTGACACTATTTGTTATGGGCACACGCTAACATAATTGGTTGCCCATTCAAAACTCAACGTGGCGCGGCCGCAACGGACTAAGCGAACGTAAGCCTGCATTACCACCATCAACTCAGAGGAGCGTATTACGCGGACCACGGTCACTTTGGACAACAAGCTTGTCCCCAAGGCGCGAGACTCGCCTGGGATCCAGGAGATCTCCAGCTAGATCCAATATGCGTTGAAAGCATTTGTTGAAAGAGAAGCCGCAAAGCGGTTGGCCCTGCTCAGTGGATGTTGCCCTACGTTTCTTCCACACTAGATTAGATTGGCCTCGCCGCATGCTGCGATGTCTTGGGTTCCGTCGCTGTGCAAGCCGTCTCAATCGGTGGATTAGGGCCAATATAGGAAACCTCCCCGTCCTTCCACACCACAGCGTACTGGCCCAGACGACGCTTGCGGTCGAGGGCCTTCGCAACCGACCTCTGTAAGCTTTCCAATATCTTACGGTCGTCGTTATCGTATAGGGTCGTCATACACCTGCCTCGCTGCGTAGATGCTGATACACGTCAGTATCGAATACCTCAACTTGATCCCCTTGCTGGGTAAAGACTGCAGTCGGGATATCACCACTGTTCAGGTAACAATGTGTCTTATGTACCTTGGATGCATAGTATTTGAATAAATTGTACAAGCGGCGCCCCAACTACCCCACCCCTAACCACCCCAACACCTGCTTGTGATCCACCATCAGTAATTCGCTGTCGGCACTCCGCAGATAAGCGCCTCTATCCACATACAAATGGGAGGCGTGCAGTGTCATCTGCGATACGGGCGTATGCCCAACGTAGGTGAGAGAGAGGCCAGGATAATGAGCGTTCTGACTGATCATCAAAGGGCCTTGGGGGGTGTCGATAATTCTGCTGGCTGCCTCATCCACCTGTTGTATGAGCCTGCGGCCCCACATGATGGGTTCGGTCATCTCGGCCAGGAGGCTGTCATCCAGCATGGTGTCGGTCACGATACGCCGCCCTTCCCGCTTGCCATTCCGTGCTCCGGTAAGACGGCGCCAAAAACCTGCCTTCTCTTCTTTGGCGCCCGTGGTCATCAGCTCCGCATGCGCTATGTGAAATTGCTGATTGCCGTCTCCTACGGTAATGACATAGGGTAGCTCGGCGACTTTAGGCAGAATGATGTTCTTGATCTCGATCAGTTCATCGGTGGTTAACGCATCGACCCATGCCCCGCCGTTACGCATCAGCAACGCGCCAGCGCCCGGACTGGGTTTGATCGACGACGCGGAGGGGGGCAGATAGCCCAGGAGCATATCTTCGTGGTTGCCGCGCACGGCATGGAACCAGGGCTGGTTCAGCAACCGCAGGCAGCCCATGGCGTCGGGGCCCCTATCGGCCAGGTCGCCGACTGAAAGCATTCGATCTGCATCAGGATCAAATTGATGACGATCCATTTCTGCTTCAAGCAGATCCAGACAACCGTGCAGGTCGCCAATGATGAAATCTCGTCCCCGCGTATTCGCGGGGATTTTTATGTGCAGCTTGGTCATTAAAGGATAGTGCTTCGACCAGCCTGCGGATCGCATACGACCTCGTACGGACTGACGTGTAAAGTGGGCTGGCCTTTGACTAGTTATCTAATTTAGACCATTTTATCAATATCCCGGACGCACCAATGCAATGATTGGTAAAGGGGTAGCATGCGGCTCGCACCTGGAGAGGTCGCTCGCAACGCCGCAAGGCGAGCGCCATTGCCTTGGCCAGACGCACCTATGCCGCTCGCTACAGAGCTCGCATAGGGGGCGTCCGGCCGCCCTTTTCGCTTAGAAACGCATCTTCAGGAACAACGTGCCGGTATTGTCGATATTGCCGTTGCCAAACTGACCGCTGTAGTTCAGGCCCATGGCTGCGTTCCTGCCGACGGCTATTTCGGCGCCCAAGTCTACAACTGCTGCATCCTTGGCAATCGGCGCGCCTGACACCTCGAAGTTGGTGCCGTTACCTTGCAGGAATGCCAGTTTGCGGGTCGCATCGAGGTCACCCGAAGCGTGGCGCCAGCCCAATCCACCCGTAAAGCTGGCAAGCTTGCTACCCATTTCCACCGAGGTTTTAGCGCGAACCCCTAGCGTCGTCGTGATGATATCGTCGCTATGGCTGCTCCCTGTCAGCGCTGCCGGGCCGCCCGATTCGCTGAAGCTCTTGGAACGCTGGCTTAACCATGCCAGACCGATATAGGGTTCCACCTGCGCACGTTCGCCCACCGGCACCGCGTAACCCAGATCGGTGAATACTTGGGTTGTGCGTGCATCGTACTCCGCCTTCAGGGTTTGATCGCCACCGACGGTGACTGAACGGCGAGTGTCGATCTTATGAAATGTGTATGCGGCTCCAGCCAGGAAATTGATCGAACCATGGGCAGCTTCCCAATTATTGCCACCATAGACCGCCGCGGTATAGCTGTCTACATCTGACTTGGAAGCACGGTCATTCAGCTTGACGGTGCTATCGGTAAAGCCCACAGCGCCACCCAAACGCCAGCCCGCACCCAGTTGAGTGTCGCCACCGACAAACAGACCTGCGGTGTCGGTCTTGATGGTCGCCGCGTTGCCGTTACCCTTTTGCTGTTGCCAGTTGCCAACTACCTGCACCCACAAGGGATAAGCGGCGGAAGTCGGCATGGCAGAACTTGGCAGTGTGCCCGATGCCTGCGCGGTAGGCGCGCCGGCAAGCATGCCCGCCCCTAGATTGCCGCGCATGCGGTTAGCCAAGGTACGCTGCACCAGACTGCTGGTACTCAGCAACGCTGAGGAGGTGCTTGCATGGATTTCACCCGACAGGCTGTCGAATGCTTGCTGCACGGCGGCGGTGTCATCCGATATCCGAAGTATGCCGTCGTAAACCGCGTTGTCGCGAGGCACGCCAGCAAGGCCCGTTGCCGCGCCCCGTTGATTGTCGGTGGCGGCTAAGGCGGTAAAGGGGACATCGTTGCGTATCAGCGTCATGTAGACATCGTTGGCGCCGTAGGACAGCTCCGGATCCAGGAAGGCATAGGATGACGTAATGTCGGAGAACGCACCATTAATGCCTTGATCCGCAGTAATGATCGAGTAGGTGGAATACAGCTTGATGTTGCCATCTATGCCAATGTGCTGGACCGTACCGTTCAGGTATGCCTTGCCGGTTACGTGGGTTTGATCGCTCTCGTCTCCGCTGACTTCAACTTGATAAATTGAACCCGGCTTCATCGTTAAATCGCCCACCACGTTGATGTGGCCAATGGAGTTGCCCGGCGCAAGGATACCGCCGCTGTTGATTACCGTTGAACCTATCGTTCCCGAACCCGCGACCAGGCCGCCCGCCCCGACGTTCGTGGCGCCTGCGATGTGCGCATTTGGATTCTTGCCCAAGTTGACAATACCCTGGTTGACCATCAAGTCTCCGCTAAAGCCAGAGTTGTCGCCGCCAAAGGATAAACGCCCTGTACCGTCCTTTACCAGATGTCCGTCACCGGATACATTACCGCCGTAGCTTGCATCACCGGACTCGTCAAACGTGAATGTGGCGAGGTTTGCGATTTGCACGTTGCCCGTGAAGTATTCCGCCGAGCTGGTCACCTTGCCGTTGTTGACCGACCAATCCAAACTGCTTGATCCCGTCAACCGGAGCGCTCCCGATCCCTCCTTGACCATGACGCCATTGCTGCCGTTCAGGCCACCGACATCGCCACCGTAGACGCCATTGGTGTCCTGGTTGAAGACCACCTTGCCGGCATTGGCAATATTGCCTGCTAGACTGTTCGCATTGCCAATCAGCGTGCCATGGAAAACATCCCAGTTCTGATTTTTCTGGCCTTCACCCGTCAGCGTCCACTCCGAGGATCCACGCTTCTCCAGATGATTGAAGTAGTTGGATGGGCCGCTGATTTGATCTACGTTGAACGTGTCGTTAACGTTGCCCGTCAGTTGAAGCGTATCGCCGCCATTCGTCGTGCCGCTGCTGCTGTTGATTTTGCCGTCGATTGAGTATCCGCCATAGAGCTTCAGCGTGTTACCACCGCCCGAAAAATCCACTGCATGGGCGCGATACGCTTCGTCGCCGGCATGGCCGCTCACAAAGCCTCCACTGATCGCGCCTCGGTTGTAGACGGTGATTCCGCCGGTCCCCGCAATACCCACACCCGCTGCTCTGCCGTTACCCCCCGCAATGGAGCCGATATTGACAATGGTGCCGCCGTTATCCGCTTCGATACCCGCGCCGCCGACCGAGCGGCGACCACTGCCCTGGCCGCCATTGATGGAGCCAGCATTGGCGATCAGGACACCATCGCTGGCTGCGATTCCTGAGCCTGCTATCGCTCCCTTGCCGCCCGTGATGTCGCCAAGATTGCCGACGACAACGTTGTTGTTCGCTTCGATACCGGCGCCACCGGAGGACATTGCGAGACCTTGGCCATTACCGCCGGTGATTTCACCACGGTTGACAACCGCCACGTGATTATCGGCACGGATGCCTGCGCCACCAGCACCGGCCAGCAAGCCTGCGCCATCGCCCCCACTGATCTCGCCACGATTGAAGATAACCGCATGATCGGTGGCGCTTATGCCATTGCCACCTTCGCCACGCACGCCGCCAATGCCCGTGCCGCCATCGATGTCGCCACGGTTCAGGACGAAGGAGTTATTGGCCGCCAGACCTGTGCCGCCTGTGCCAGCGATGCCGCCGAGGCCGCTACCGCCTTCGATCTTGCCTCGTCTGGCGTTCACGACAGAAGTTTCATTGAGCGCCACCAGACCTGTACCACCCTTGCCGGCCTCGCCGCCTATGCCGGCACCGCCTTCAATGTTGCCACGGTTTGCGACATGACTTTCGATCGCCACCAGGCCAGCGCCGCCCTTGCCAGTCGTGCCGCCAAGACCATCGCCGCCAGTGATGTCGCCACGGTTTGCAACGTTGCTGCCCACTGCCACCAAGCCGGTCCCGCCTTTGCTGGTCTCGCCTCCAATGCCATCACCCCCGTCGATACTGCCGCGGTTTAAAACATTGGCGCTGCTTGCCTTCAGACCTGCCCCACCTTTGCTAGCGATGTCGCCCAGGCCATCGCCCCCGTCAATATTGCCACGGTTCAAAATCAATGAGCTGCTTGCCACCAGGCCAGCGCCACCTTTACCGACCTTGCCGCCAAGGCCAGCGCCACCAGCGATGTCGCCACGATTCAGGACAAGTGAATTGTTCGATTCCAGGCCATTACCTCCGGTGCCGATCTTGTCACCAATGCCGTCGCCGCCATCAATGTCGCCACGGTTTGCAACGTTGCTGTCGAGTGCGACTACGCCTGTGCCGCCTTGGCCGATCTTGCCCCCAATACCATCGCCGCCGTCTATGTCACCACGGTTTGAAATGTCGCTGTCGAGTACCACCACCCCGATGCCACCGGTACCGCTCTTGCCGCCAATGCCGTCGCCGCCATCAATATCGCCACGGTTTGCAACGTTGCTGCCCGCTGCCACCAAGCCAATACCGCCTTGACCGGACTTGCCGCCAATGCCGCCGCCGCCTTCAATATCGCCGCGGTTTGCAACGTTGCTGCCGAGTGCGACTACGCCACTGCCGCCTTGGCCGATCTTGCCACCAAGACCATCGCCGCCGGCAATATCGCCGCGGTTTGCAACTTCACTATCAATGGCCGCCAGACCAGTGCCGCCGATACCGGTTTTGCCGCCAATCCCGCTGCCCCCTTCAATCGTGCCGATATTCAAGGCAGACGAACTGCTGGCGATGAGGCCGTCGCCGCCCAGGCCGCTTACGCCACCGATGCCATTGCCGCCTGTCACATTGCCGTCATTCAGTGCAAAGGAATCCGTAATGTTTATACCCTCGCCCCCGCTTCCGCGAAGATGGCTGCTGCTTTCGCCCCCCGATACCAAACCACTATTCAGGACACTGGCGCCGCTGGCCACAATCGCTTGACCGCCCTGCTTTCCATTGCCGCCGAGAATCTGGCCAGAGCCGGTGTTGACAATCGACGCACCATTGCCCGCCGCAATCCCCGTACCACCGTGCGTACCATTGCCACCCGTAACAACGCCGCCATTCGCTATCGTGCCGCCGTTATTGGCGATAATGCCCATGCCACCGATTTGATCGCTATGTCCGCCATTAATAAAACCGGTATTTCCTATTGTGGCGCCATCATTGGCAATAACGCCTGCGCCACCAGCAATCTCGCCATGACCACCACTCACATCGGCGCTATTGGTAATCACACCGCCGTTATAGACATCAATGCCTGCGCCGCCGGTTACGCCGTCGCCGCCTTTTATACCGCCTGAGTTATTCAGCACAAAACCAATATCAGACCCGGACCCGCTCTGGTCTGCATAGACGCCCGCACCTCCGTGTGCTCCATTACCGCCGGCAATATCGCCGGAATTATTTATCAAACCGCCGTTGCCGGCATGAATCCCTGCCCCACCGCTGCCATCGCTACCACCGAGCGCGCCTTTGCCGCCATTTCCGCCGGTGATCGTGTCGCTATTCTGGACGATGACATAGCTGTCGGTGAACAGGCCGTTGCCGCCCCCGCCACCACCACCGCCGGAAGAACCGTTGCCGCCATCGCCGCCACGAATATCGGCGGTATTCCAGATCGTGCTTGTATTGTTAAAAGAGACGCCGTTTCCGCCACCGCCGCCGCCACCGCCGTTGATCAGACTCAGCGGGCCTTTGCCGCCATTTCCGCCATCGCCGCCGGTGATCGTGCCCGAGGCATACAGAATGATGGACTTATTGGCGTGGACGCCGTCACCACCGCCTCCACCACCGCCCCCATTCAACAAACCGTTTCCGCCTGTTCCCCCGTTAGCACCCGAGGCATTGTCAACATATCCCAGCCCAAGGAATGGCGTTACCGATTTCCCGACTGTTCCGCCCGTCCCCCCTGAGCCGCCGCCGAATCCCCATAAACTGTCCCCGTCACCGCCACTACCGCCATGTCCGGCACCGATGCCCGAGTCGTGACCGGATCCCCAGCCATCGATACCGCCACCCCCACCTCCACTACCGCTGTTACCACCTGAGCCTGCCAAAAGGAAGCGCGCGCCACCCTCCCCCGGTACAGTCTGCAGCGCATCAGCGGGCAGGTTCGGGGCGGCATATGCCGCAGAACAGGCCATCGCCGCCAATGTCAGAGTAAATGTGGCGGCTGAGGGACGGCGAATCCTCCGTTCAGACCCCGGCGCACTGCTCGCCAACTCAGACACCGCCTGCATTACGCCCAATGCCCTATTGAAAACGACGCGATAAATATGGTTCATATTTATTCCCCTGAACCAACAATGATTGCTGGATATGGCACGCCGTCGGGGCCGCTTTCACTCGAGGAAGGCGAATTTGTCTTTTCTTGGACGATCATTTTGGTCGTATTCCTATTGGGAACCGGAGCAACCGGAAATTGGGTATAGGGGTCGAATCGATGAAATTATGTCTAAATGTAATTATTACAATCATAATACTGCAATGAAAGTAACAGAATAATAATCAAAGTTTCATTATCCAGCCAACGGAATTATTTAGCCTAGGACCTTGATTTATCTGACATTAGTGGATGAAAGCCAAGAACATTAGGCCGCAAGTGTTTGTATTGACGCATCTTTTAGAAACATATCGATATAAAACGATTCGCTTTGACCTAGGTAGAAACACCTAGGCCAAATACACGACCAATCGTGCAGAAATACATCGTGGGGGCTGACCAAGTGAGAAACAGAACTGACACGGCGAAAAAATAGGCGGTGGAAGATAAGGCTTCCCCGCCAACAGGTGCAGGCTGATTTGTATTTATTGCTCGCGAATTCACGCAGTTTGGCTGTAACCTACACCCGATGGAACGTCAAAGGTATCCTGACATGCCAAAAACAAAAGCATCCACATTCAAGACCAAATTGTATTGTCCGGCCAATCCCGGCGAGGATGGCCCATGGGCGTTTCTTGTCTTGCCCAAAACCGCCAGCGACACGCTGCCCAGACGCGGCAGAACGTCGGTAGAAGGAACCATCAACGGCCATCCCTTTCAAGCAACGCTTGAGCCAGATGGCCAGCTCAGCCACTGGCTGAAGGTCAGTCAGGCACTTCTGGAAGGCGCTGCCGCCTCGGTTGGGGACACCGTTGCGGTGCAAGTTTCCCCAGCCACGCCGGAACCAGAGCCCGCCATACCTGATGATCTGCAAAAAGCACTGGACAAGTCTGCGACGGCAAAGGCTACTTGGGACGGCACCACGACCATCGCGCGCCTTGACTGGATCCATTGGATTGAGTCCGCAAAACAGGCCAAAACCCGAAAACGCCGCGTTGAAAATGCGTGCGACATGCTGTCTTCGGGCAAAAAGCGCGTATGCTGCTTTGACCCTTCCGGCTACTACGACAAGAGCCTGCGCGCGCCACAGGCGGGCAACTAAACGGTATCGAATAGACCTTGGTCAAAATACCTGGCGATTCTGCTGAGGTTTCATATTTGAATTCCCCACGACGCAAACAGAGAGGATTTCATGTCCGTGTCAATGTGTCTTGACACGAGCCCTTGCTATTGTGCGCCCATACGGGCGCACAAGCACTGTGGCGCGCATACGGCGCACCGTCGGTTTCAAGAATGGGCCAGCTAAACCATCCGAGTGGTGATGCTAACCGGATTGGCGAGCGTGTCATGCAGTGGTGAATGAGATGGCAAGGAATCCACCAGTATTTTCAATGCTTCGGAATCAGTATTCTCACTCTTGAGCCTCACATCCACGCGTATCCCTTGAGCTCCGTTGCGCACACTGGAATCAATGCCCAGGAAGCCGCTAAGGTCAACATCAAAATACAAATCCATTTCGATCTCATCAAGCTGGATTCCCTTGGCTGCCGCCATCGAAGTGAGCGTAACGGTGTAGCAAGACGCAAGACTTTTCAGTGCATATTCCGCAGGACTGACACCTAGATCAGTGCCCAGTAGTGGCACTGGCTCGTCGCTTATCAGCTTGAACTGGCCCCTGCGTGTATCATCAGCCACACCATTTTGAGTGATTGCCCCGGTTTCGCTTTCCAGGGCGACACCACCCGCCGATTTCCCATGCATGCAGAACGTCACTTTTGCCAAGCCACGGTTTTTCTTGACTGCATCAATCGTTTCGCTGACCTTATCGATGTCAAGATAGGGTTTCGAATTGTCTTTCATATATATCCCAGTAAATTTCAAATGAGGAACAGGTCGTTGTCCGGTTTTCCGTTCGGCATATTGTTTTCAACGCGTTCCGCGGAATGAACAACGACAAACGGTCTTGGGTAAAACTGCAGCTGGGCTGCCCGAGCACCCAGCTTGAAGCTATGTATATGTGGCCGGCTCAGGCTCCTTCGTGAAGCCGCGGCGCAGCGCCAAACGTTAAGCCGTGGCGAGACAGTTCGCGTGCCGTCTTATTCACCGATGCATGTTTGTCCATATAGCTCAGTTGATCGGTTGTGATATCTCCAGTCGCCACCAGTTCCTCCTTGCTGCGAAAATAATTAAAGGGAGCACTGGGTTGAGTGCGCTGGGCATCTACTTCAGGATCCGCGCCTTCATGTTTGGCAGCCATGTTTTTGATCTTGTCGGCAACCTCAATGAACTGATTCCGACGAAGATAAGGTTGCTTGACCATGCCCTTGTAGAAGTTGGTCAGATGATGCTCAATGCGAACCTGCTCCGTCATGCCAATCAATTCGCGTGCTTCCGAGAAGCCCAAGAGTGTTTCTGTATTGGTCGCGTTTGTGGGATTCATGCCCGACAAAGGCGTCTCCCCATTTGGACCCGCAAACATTTTGGCAATCATCAGCATGTATAAGAAAGACCAAGGATTGTCGGTGCCAGCAAAAACAGACACCTTCAATTTGATATCTATCCCAAGCCGCCCCAACCAGTATCCCAAGAGCATGGTCCCGGGATTGAACGTCAGAACCTCGCGCACCCCGTACTCGGTGTGATAGTGCAGAAATTCGTCAATCCATTTGAGCGGATAATCATTCGGCTCACCAGCACATGTGAAATAGCCAAGTAACGTGTCAGGCCCGTTTAGGTGAATATTGGCTCCATCTGTGCCACGGGTATTCAGGGTTTCCACATAGCTGGTGCCCATAATCTCCATGGCAGCCATCATAGCCAGCAGATCACCTTGATCTGCAGCCGACTCCTCCATATCGCGAACGCGGATAAAGCGTCCAGGCATGATTTCTTCATGCTTGATTGCATGCTTTGCTTGATCAATCAGCCACGGGAAAAACTGGCAAGCACTGATTTCCATGATCACGCCGTTTCCACCGAACTGTGCTGGATGACTTTGCCCTTGAAGCGCGTTTGAACGGAAGTCATCAACGCTTACAAATGCGCGCTCGTCACGCATCTTCATTAACCAATCCAGATCATCGAAATAGGGAGATTTTTCGGATTTCAGGCGCTGCAAAATATTGGGAAGCTGCCGTGCTGCCCTCGCCTTTTCCTGGATCTGGGCCGGCGATCCATATTTTCCTACAACATCCAGGAAAGCAGTAACTAATGAATTGTTTGGATTCATCACCACACTGTTAATCGTGTCAGTAAAAGACGGATCCACAAGCAACTTCTGACGCAGGTCGTTAGACATAACTTTAATTTCCTAAATCATGCACAGTGATGTGCGCACCATAAAATTCGGGCTTTTTTAATCTCTTGCTGAAATACGGCCCACTTCTTCATAGACTTTTTTTACAAAGTCTTCACCGATCTGTTTACTGTATTTACTGATCACTGGACTCATCTTTTCTTTCATTCGTTCCGTTTGCTCATCTGTAAAATAGTTGACCTTCAAGCCCTGTTTTTCCATTTCCAAAATCTGCTGTTTTTCAATGCTGTCAGCCAGCTCGCGCTGGAACTTGCCCGCCTCGGTCGCGGCACTCTGAATGATCTCCCGCTCTTCATCGGACATGCCATCCCAGAGTTTCTTGCTGCCCACCAGCATCATGGGGTTGAAAACGTGGTTCGTGATTGTGAGGTACTTCTGAACCTCATAGAACTTGGACATATGATCAGTGGCGATGGTGTTGTCCTGGCCATCCACGACTTTTGTTTCCAACGCTGTGTAAAGTTCAGCAAATGGCATCGCAACGGCATGCGTTCCCAGCGCTTGAAACATGTCCAGATAGATTGGATTCTGGATCACACGAACCTTCAATCCATTGAAGTCGTTGATGTCATTGATCGGCCGCACGTTGTTGGTGAACTGCCGAAATCCATTTTCCCAATACTCCAATCCTACGAGCTTCCTTTTCTCGAACTCTTTGAGCATCTCGCGCCCGATCGATCCATCCAGCAGCGCATAGGCGATTTTCTTACTGGTTAGCAATCCGGGAAAATCCAGCACCTGAAGATGCGGAACGATGGATGTGAGGGGCGATGATGAAATCAAAAAGAAATCCTGAAGCCCTCCCTGGGTGGCGCCCACCTGCTGAACTTCATTGCCCAACTGAGCCGAGTTATAGATAGTGACCTTTATCTTTCCGTCTGATTTTTCTTTGATGATCTCGGCAAACTTGTACGCTCCTTGGCCGTATGTCGACTCCCCGGTAGAAAAATGGCCAAACTTGAGATTACGTTCTTTGATTTGAGCCATTGCCGCAGGTGCGTGCAATAACATCGCCAAGCTCAACCCGGCGGCTATGGTGGTCAATGGCTTTATCCTCATGAATTTCATTGTCTTCTCCTGATTATTGATTTAGTAAGTAAACGGGCTGGCTCAATACAGCCATTCCAAGGGGGTAAGTACAAGCTCTGGAAAGAGCACAAGAAGAACTACCACAAAGACTTCTGCTAGGAGGAAAGGTCCGACGCCGCGAACTACTTTTTCAAAGCGGAGTTTGGAAACACTTGCCACTACATTGATTACGTTTCCAACCGGAGGGGTCAATAGGCCGATTGCCACGCACATGATGAATAAAACGCCGAAGTAAACGGTGTCTATTCCAGCGGCCTTGGCAACAGGCACCATGATGGGTGTCAGAATCAATACCATGGGAGTGAAATCCAGGGCCGTGCCGACGACGATCGTAATTGCCATCATCAGCGCCATAAGCACCATCGGCTGATCGGAAATCGTGCCCAGCAGAGAGCCCAATTGCGCTGGAAGATTGGCGATGGTGATCATCCAGGCGGACACAAAAGCCGCCCCAACGATGAACATAACAACCGCGGTGGTACGCGATGCGGACACCAGACACATATAGACGGATTTCAGTGTCAGCTCTTTATAGATGTAGGCGCCGACAAACAGCGCGTAGGCAACGGCAACCACTGCCGATTCGGTGGGGGTAAATATGCCGAATCGCAATCCGCCGACAATGATGACAGGCATCATCAGCGCCCAGAACCCTGTACCCAAAGCGCGCCAAACTTCCTTGGCGCTCGCACGCGATGAGACATGGAGTTTCGTGTCACGATTGAGCCACCACCACATCGCCGCCAGAACTGTGCCCATCAAGAGACCGGGAACGATGCCTGCGATAAACAGCTTTGTTATGGAGACATTTGCCACCACCCCATACATGATCAGCCCAATCGATGGGGGAATGATGGGAGCTATAATTCCTCCCGCCGCTACCAGCCCGGCAGAACGCCCCTCTTCGTAACCCGCGGATTTCATCATGGGTAATAAGAGAGCCGCCATCGCCGCGCTATCGGCAATAGCTGAACCGGACAAGCTTGCCATCAGAACCGACGCAACGATTACCACATACCCAAGACCCCCACGCAAGTGTCCGACCAGAACGATTGCCATAGAAACTATCCGTTTCGAGAGCCCACCCACGTTCATCAGCTCACCGGCCAGGATAAAAAACGGAACGGCAAGAAAGATAAAATTATCAACACCATTCACCATATTGCTGGCGACAATTTGCGCGTCGAAATTGTCCAACTGCAGCATTAACGCAGCGCCGCTTATCATCAGAGCCAATGCGACCGGTGCTCCCACTGCCAGCGCACCCAGCAAGGTAAGCAGGAAAATAAGTATGCTCATGATTCATTTCCCCTTTTGACCGTGACGGTCATCATCCGGCAGGGGAACGCGTCCGAGTGTTTTAATACTTGCAGTTATCGCTGCAATTTCTCTCTCGTCCTCCGATGCGGCGCATGTCAGAAAACGGGAGTCTCCTTTCGCAAGGCGAACAATATCCCTCAGCACACAAAGCAGCCCTCCCACGCCAGCGAATAATCCAGCCGCATAGTTCCAGGCCAGGGGATAGGGCAAAGCACCCATTGCGACAACGCCATCGTTCGCGATGATCTGCTGCCAGCTACCCCATGCCAAAAGGCCCAACGCGCCCCCCATCAGCAGACGCCCCAGGAAACCCACCGAAAGCCGCGATTTCGGTGAAAGTTTTTGCAGGAGCATATCGACCCCTAAATGGCCACCCGATATCATGACCACCACTGCACCGATGAAAGACAGCCATATGAAGCTGAGCCGCGCGATTTCTTCTGTGCCACTGACGCCAGAATGGAACGCGTAGCGCATGACTACGTTCATGAACACGAGAATCGCCATCTCGGCCATTAACATGGCCATGATGAATTCCATGAACTTGACACTCTTGTTTTTTATTTTTGTATTCATTGTTGTTGTCTCCAGTGAAGTGCAGGGTTCCTATCCAATCTCTTCCAGCAACTGCACCAAGCGGGGCTCATAGATCTCCGAAAGCGGGACAAGAGGCAAACGCAGCATGTTTTTCAGTTTTCCGTGGCGTGCCAGAATCCACTTGAGCGGAGCTGGGTTAGGCTCGACGAATAGTGCTCGGTGCATCTCTTGCAGTTTCGCATTCCAATCACGTGCAGACTGCATGCTCCCACGGCACGCATCGGCCATCATCAAGTGCATAATTCTCGGAAATGCGTTGGCGGTGACAGAGATGACGCCATCCCCTCCCAGCATGGTCAACGCCAACGCGGTTTCGTCGTCCCCACTGAAAACCTGGAAGCCAGATGGACGGCGGCAAAGCAAATCGAACCCACGGCCCATATCACCCGTTGCATCTTTGATGCCGATGATGTTGGGAGTTTCCGCGAGTGCAAGCACCGTATCATTGGCGATGTCAGCAACCGTCCTTCCGGGAACGTTATACAAGATCATAGGCAGTTCACATGCTTCCGCCACTGCCTGAAAATGCGCAATAATGCCGTTCTGCCCGGGCTTGTTGTAGTAAGGAACCACGGACAAATGTGCTTGCGCACCGGCCTTTTGCGCCAAGCGGGCAAGTTCGACGGCTTCAGCGGTTGAATTAGCTCCTGTGCCAGCAATGACGGGCAGTCGCCCGTTCAGATGTCGGCATGCGGTTTTAACCAAATCAAACTGCTCTTCGATACCGAGCGTCGACGCTTCGCCTGTGGTTCCCGCCACCACAACAGCGTCGGATCCTTCCGAGACATGCCAGTCCAGCAATGCCTGAAACGTGGTGACATCAACGCTGCCATCCTCATGCATGGGCGTTACAAGAGCGGGTATGCTTCCTCTGAATACTGGACGCGGATTCATGCTGAATATTTCCTTCGACTGATCAACAGACGCCCCTGAGCCGATGCATACAATGAATGGCCAGGAGCGGCGAGTTAGCAAGCCCAACTGGTTGCGATGTACTTCGGCTCCATGAATTCAAGCATGCCGTGTTGCGCGCCTTCACGCCCCAGGCCACTTTGCTTGACGCCGCCAAACGGTGCTGCAGGGTCAGACACCAGCCCCCTGTTCAACGCCACCATCCCTGCCTCCAGGGCCGCGGAGATACGCAATCCACGTCCAGTGTCCTTGGTATACAGGTAGGCAACCAATCCGTATTCCGTATCATTTGCCAGCCTGATTGCTTCTTCTTCGGTCTCAAACACATAGATGGGCGCCACTGGCCCGAAGATCTCCTCTCGGAACATCTTCGCAGTCAAGGGAACGTTGTCCAGTACCGTTGGCGGGTAATAGAAGCCTTTCTCATCCGTCGCCGCTCCACCGCAGAGAACCCTCGCACCGACTGCTTTTGCATCATCTACCAGCTCTTGAATTTTCTTGACTGCCTCGTTGTTGATCATCGCCCCGCAATCGGTGTCTTCATTGACGCCGGGACCGACCTTGAGTCTAGACATCGCCGATACAAGCCGTTCGGTGAACGCCTCAGCCACGGAACGATGAACAAGAAACCTATTTGCAGCTGTACATGCTTCGCCACCATTACGCATTTTGGCAACCATAGCGCCCTCAACGGCTGAATCCAGGTCAGCATCTTCAAATACAAGAAAGGGAGCATTGCCACCCAGTTCCATTGAGCTATTTATTACTTGCCCGGCTGCCTCACGCAGCAAGGTGCGCCCAACTTCGGTCGACCCGGTAAATGAAAGCTTTCTCACGCGAGAATCGTTCAGGATGGCGTTGACCACTGAACCCGTGGTGGAGGTGGTGATGACATTCACAACGCCCGGAGGCACACCCGCCTCAAGCATAATTCTGACGATCGCATAAGCTGTTAGTGGCGTCGCCGTAGCGGGTTTCAGGACGCATGTGCAGCCTGCTGCCAATGCCGGCGCAATCTTTCTTGTTGCCATTGCCGCGGGAAAGTTCCAGGGCGTTATAAGCAGCGATACGCCAATGGGCTGATACTGGACCAGTATATGGTTATTGCCCGACGGGGCCATCCCGATATCGCCCCTGGCGCGCACGCCTTCTTCTGAAAACCATCTGAAAAACTCGGCGGCATAAGCAACTTCGCCGCGAGCATCCTTGATAGCTTTGCCATTTTCCAAGGAGATAATATTCGCCAGCTCATTTGCGTCTCGAGTAATTAGCTCGAAACATCTGCGCAGAATTTCACACCGATCCCGCGCAGATGTCGCTGCCCAGCCGTGACCTGCGGTGTAAGCGGCATCCACTGCCAGCATTGCATCTGAGACGTCGGCGTCAGACACCGATCCGATCGTACCTCCGGTGGCGGGATCCTCAACCATGATCCGCTCTTTGCGAGAACCTTCACGCCATTCCTCGCCAATCAACAGATTGGGGTTCATATCAACGTCAGTATTTTTGTTAGCTTGAATCAGCATGCTTGTTTCCCTTGCATTGCCGCGTCGAGGATAGAAAGAACACCCTCCGCGTCGAGTTTTCTTGGATTGTTTTCAATGAGCCGTGTGGCCGCCATCGACTGCTCCGCGATCGCGCCGAGATCTTCGGGCTTTACCCCCAGATCCTTCAAACTGGCCGGTATTCCGATTTGCTTGAGCAGTTCGCGCACCGCATCAATCATCTTCTGCGCGGCTTCTCGCGGTCCGCCATCAGCGGTGATCCCCATGACGCTGGCAATCTCGGCGTATACGTCCACTGACGCTTCCAGGTTGAAGTCCATGGTGTACGGCAAGAGCACGCCGATACCGATCCCGTGCGAAGTATGGGTCAGCGCGCCCACGGGGTACTGGATCGCGTGAGCAGCACATGTACCCGCAGTGCTGAAAGCCATTCCTGCGTAGGTTGAGCCCAACATCATGGCGCTGCGCGCGGCCAGATCCGAACCCTGCTCAACGGCCACGACAAGATTCTCGGTAATCAACTTGATGGCTTGCAGAGCATAGTGATCACTTAAAGTATTCTTGCCGACGAATACGCGCTCCATTGCCATGCAGGGATCACGTGGACGCCTGATTGCAGAAATTGCCTCGATCGCGTGAGACAGGGCGTCTGTGCCTGTGATTGCCGTAAGTTCCTTCGGACAGCTTAACGTCAACTCTGGGTCGCAGATCGCCACATGCGGAATCAATTCAGGGCTGGATATTCCCACCTTGACTGCACGCTCAGGATCCGCAAGCACGGCGACAGGCGTTACCTCAGACCCTGTACCTGATGTTGTCGGGATGGCAATCACGGGTCTTATCGGCCCCGGAACCTTGAACTCACCATAGTATTGAGATGCGGGCTCCGGATAGGTCATCAATAAACTCACGACCTTTGCCAAGTCCATACAGCTCCCTCCCCCAACGCCGATAAACATCTCAGCATCGAATTCGCGAAAGCGCGCCACGCAGTCCCTAACGCCTTCAAGCGGAAGCTCCGCACCGGTCCCGTCAAAAACTTCAGCTGTAACACCGTTTGCCGCCAGATCGGCCACCATGTCGTCAATGAGCGGCAATTGGCTCAGTCGGCTATCTGTACAGATAAGCGCGCGACGCCCCAACGATGCCGCGACTCGCCCCAGAACAGCCCTCTGCCCCGCGCCAAAAATTACCCGACCTGGGATACGCGTTACTCCATATTCATACTTCGTCATTGCCACACCTCAGACATAGTGTTCATCTTTAACCAAACGCGTTATGCTTTTGCCAACTTTTCGATTTGCGACCATACGGTGCTGTCGATATCTATCTCATCCCGCTCTCGACTCACTTGAGCTTCGCGCCCGCGATCACCTGGAACACGAACCGGGCTGCGGGGATCTGCAGGTTGGGAGGAACGCAAGGCTTGCAGATAATTGCTTATCGATTTGGTTGCGTCATTCAAGGGTTTCAATACAATAAATAGGTCGCCCTTGTTGCAAGGCTGGTCGCTATCCAACGTTCCCACCACATCCGTGCCAATAGCACATCCCGTCAGTCCCGCGACAAGCAACTCGAACCCCAGTCCGAGTCCATATCCTTTGGCTCCGCCAAAGGGTGCAATGGCACCGCCCTTGGCCGCTTCTGCATCGGTGGTCGGCTGCCCTGCTCCGTCGACCGCCCACCCCAAAGGAATAGGCAGGCCGCGATTCGCATGATCATGGATTTTTCCCATGGAAACGAGACTCGTCGCCATATCAAGAATAAAAGGATGAGGATCCGCAGGCACCCCGATGGCGATCGGGTTTGTGCCCACCATGGCACGCCTACCTCCCCAAGGATGGACTAAGGCTTCGCTGACAGTGAGCGCGATCAGAATCAGGCCGCGATTAGTTGCCTGTTTTGCATACCAGGCGAGCATGCCAAGATGATCACAGTTGCGTACAGCGGCGACAGCAACACCGCTGGTTTCCACCTTGTCATACAAGCGCTCCAAAGCGGCGCAAGCCACCACCGGCCCCAAACCGTGGCAACCATCAACCTCGTAACGAGAAGCGCCTTTCCACGCACCCCTGCCCGTAGCATGAGGATCGCAAACTCCGTTGCGAACGCGTTCAATTACACGCGGCAAACGCAACAAGCCATGTGAATGCACGCCTCGCAATTCGGCATCCAATAACAAGCGCACTTGTGTTTGCGCATGATTAGAAGGCACACCGGCGGCACATAATGCAGCCAGGCACGTACGCCTGACTTCGTCTATCCCCACTGTAGAAGTGCGTATGCTCATTTTTTTCCTATAGTGCATATCATACACGATTTATAAAATCGTATATGATAAAGACAGGCCCAGCAAGTAAATTGTCGAGCGCTAGGGAAAACGATAGGATGGAATTCCTGCCTGATCCGGGCCGCCTATAATTGATTTCATGCCGCTTTGGCCCTACTTTCACTGACACCATGGCATTAAAAACCCGCACAGCTCACCTAGCAGGTGATGAACAAGATGAGCCTCGCACCAAGCGATCCTTAAGTGACGAAGTCTACGAATCACTCATCACCCAACTGGTATCGCTGGAAATACCCCCAGGCAGTCGATTGACCGTCGATACGCTGGCCCGTACCTTTGGCGTGTCTCAAACGCCCGTGCGCGCAGCATTGATCCGCCTGCAGACGGAAGGCCTGATTGTTGGAAAGCACAACGCAGGTTTTTGGGTAGCCCCGATCCCAACCGAAAAATATTTCAGTGAAACCTACCTGATGCGCGAGCTACTGGAACCGGAAGCCGCTGCGTTGGCGGCCGATAACGCGCGTGCGGATGATGTGCGCCAGTTGCGAGAACTATGCAGCCAGATGGAGCAACTCGTGCTCGAGGGCACCAAGAAGAACTATGGTCGTTTCGCGATTTTGGATGACGCTTTCCATAGCACCATCATCACACTGAGCGACAATGGCATCATGAAACATGTCCTGGAGAATCTGCATGCTCACATGCATCTGTTCAGGCTGCGCTATCACGCGTCCGTCGCTGAAGAGGCCATAGAAGAACACAAGAAAATCGTTGATGGAATACAGAACCGCGACTCGAGCGCCGCGCGCGCAGCCATGTCCGCGCATATTATTTCCTCTCGCAACCGCATGATTCCGTTCTATCACGCATCAACGACCAACCCGCCGGCCATGCCCGGCGCCACGCGCGAAAGCGCCCAGTGAAGCAGAAACCAGTTCATGCAGCCCCGCCACGCGGGGTTATACGATTCGATGGCAATGGATTTACCTGCCATGACTCGCCAGGAATTTTCCAATGCCATTCAGTCGGAATTGAATGAGTTTTCGAAGTTGGATCTATCCTATTAGCCTCAAGATCTG
The DNA here is from genome assembly GCF_004153455.1 of Allopusillimonas ginsengisoli. Taxonomy (GTDB): domain Bacteria; phylum Pseudomonadota; class Gammaproteobacteria; order Burkholderiales; family Burkholderiaceae_B; genus Allopusillimonas; species Allopusillimonas ginsengisoli. The sequence goes on from NZ_SDQE01000001.1 coordinate 712,096, forward strand.
ACAGCTTGATCTCTTTGGCCAGCCCGTTCCCCATCGACAGCACTCGAGGAACCCTGGCCCAGCCCCAGCTTACGCCGAGATAAGCCTCGCGCAGTTGACTGCTGCTGCTAAGTTCATGCGCCTCGCATGACAGGATGATTTCCCCACCCCGCATGACAATCACGCGATCTGCCAGAGGAAGAGCCAAATCGGCATACTGCTCCACAAGCAATATACCCGTTCGTTCATTTGCCCAATCCCGCATCAGGTTCAATATGGAGGGATCGGCTCCCAAAAACAAAATGATTTCGCCCTTGCTTACTTCAAGATTTATATCGCGCAGCACTGACAGGCGCACATGTCCAAACCGATCAGATGAGAAAGAATATTCTGCTGAGCGGTATCCTGTACCGCATTGCGCAAGTAATATTAAGACGGCCCAGCTCTGTAAACACACAGCAGAAGCCGGGCGACCCAGGCGAAGAGAAACGGGAGACCCAGCCAGGGAGCGGGCGGTGGCCGCGGGCTCTGGACAAGGCAAGCTGGGCCGGGATCACCCGCCTCGGCGGAGATAGATGGGCATAAGGTGGAAGCATTACCCCCCTGGATCTAACGATGCCCTGTAAGAATGTTCTCGATTTTGTCAGAGATGTCGATGAGCCGGGGCCGGACGTCCTGGAGAAGAAAATCCCTGGATAGCGTAAAGGAAGGACCGCCGCAATTGATGACCATGAGTGGCAACCCATCGCCGGGAGAAAAAGCCCGCGCAATGCCGTTCACATCCTCCTGCCAATCCCCGAAAGAACATGCCACGCCTAGCGTGCGGTAGTCTTCCACCGCTTTTTCTATGCCAGACTGTGTCTTTGGCCACGCCATATCGTCCAGGTCTTTGATCTGATTCATGATTTCTCCGCGCTCTTGCTCTGACACGGCGGCCAGATAGGCGCGTCCGATGGCGGAGTTGGAAATCTGCAGGCGCGAACCGATCTCCGCGTTCAGCGTGAGCGTCGCGGAGCTGCGGCAGGTTTCCACGTAGATGATAGACAAGCGGTCGCGCGCGCCCAGGGACACCATGCCGTGCGCGAAATTGGCAAGCTCCTGCATAAAAGGCCGGGCTACCCGGCGCACATCCATGCGGGCCAGCATGTTGCTACCCAGGGAAAGCGTTGCGGTTCCAAGGCGAAACTTTCCGCTGTCGGGCACCTGCACCAGATACCCCAAGCGAGTCAATGTATAGGTAAGGCGAGACACTGTGGATTTAGGCAGCTTGCATCGCTGCGCGAGCTCTTGATTGCCCAATGCGCGATTGCCTGAGCGAAAGCATGACAACAACTCCAAACCTCGCGCTAGCGCTGTAACAAAAGCTCTGTCTTCACCGGCCTGAGGAGAAATGGCAGGTGTGTGTTCTTTATCCACAGTCATTATTCCGATTGAAGAGTATCTTGAAACTATTATTGACAGCTTCCTTGGCGCTTATTATAGCCCAGCTTGATACCGCATTGCGGAATAATGTCCCGCATAAATATACAGCCAATGATGCCATCCTTATTTGTGTTTTGGGTGCTAGCCATGCGGCGCTTCGGCGCGGAATACGTTGTCGCTCGCTAGGCGTGGCCGGGGCGCGTTGCCGTCCCGCCCGTCGGCGTCTCGGCCCGGGCATCGATCGCCATGGGTGCGTGAAAGCGCTTGAGCCGTAACGCGTTGCCAAGCACGAACACACTGGAGAATGCCATCGCAGCTGCGGCAAAGATCGGCGAAAGCAAGGTGCCGTTCACTGGATAAAACACGCCCGCCGCAACCGGAATCAACACGACGTTGTAGGCAAAGGCCCAGAACAGGTTTTGCTTGATGTTGCGAATCGTCGCCTGGCTGAGCGCAATGGCATTTGGCACGCCACGCAGGTCTCCAGACATCAGCACCACGTCCGCCGCCTCGATCGCTACATCGGTGCCCGTGCCAATGGCAAGGCCAACGTCCGCTTCGGCAAGCGCCGGCGCGTCGTTAATGCCGTCGCCTACGAAGGCTACCCGCGCGCCATTGGCTCGAAATTTCTTCAGCGCCGCGACTTTGCCATCGGGCAGGACTTCAGCCGCGACTTCATCGATGCCGAGCTGCGAGGCGATCGCCGAGGCCGTGGCGGAATTGTCGCCAGTGATCATCGCAACCTTCAGTCCGAGCGCATGCAGCGCCTTGATCGCCTCGGGCGTTGTCTCCTTGATCGGATCGGCGACGGCTATCACCGCCGCGAGGCGGCCGTCGATCGCGGCATAGAGCGGACTCTTGCCCTGCGCGCCGAGGCGCTGGACGGTAGATTGAAAGCTTGCCACATCGAGACCGAGCTGTGTCATGAACCGGTCCGCGCCGACGGCGACAGTGCGGCCGTCGACCTGGGCCGAAACGCCGAAGCCCGGCGTTGCGTCGAAGCCCTTGATGGGTGCGAGCGTGAGACCCAGTTGCTTCGAGGCGGCGACAATCGATTCGGCGATCGGGTGCTCGGAGCGGGTTTCGACCGCCGCAACGAGAGCGAGCACTTCGTTATAGTCGAAGCCTTCGGCGGGGACGAGATCGGTCAGTTCGGGCCGCCCTTTGGTCAGCGTGCCAGTCTTGTCGAGCGCAATGACGCTCACACCGCGCAGCGCCTGCAACGCTTCGCCCTTGCGAAAGAGCACGCCGAGCTCCGCTGCGCGGCCCGTACCGACCATGATCGAGGTCGGCGTGGCCAGCCCCATGGCGCACGGGCAGGCGATAATAAGCACCGCGACCGCATTGACGAGGGCAAAGGTCAACGCAGGGGTCGGGCCAAAGATCAGCCAGACCAGGAAGGTCAGCGTGGCCGCTGCCATCACCGCCGGAACAAACCACATGGTCACCTTGTCCACCAGCGCCTGGATGGGCAGCTTGGATCCCTGCGCTTCCTCGACCAGACGGATGATCTGCGCAAGCACGGTATTCGCGCCGACCTTGGTCACGCGGAAACTGAAAGCGCCCGTCTTGTTGATCGTGCCGCCGACGACTTCGGCGCCCACCGCCTTGGACACGGGCACCGGCTCGCCGGTGATCATGCTCTCGTCAACATAAGAAGCGCCCTCGACGACCTTGCCGTCTACCGGAATCTTCTCGCCCGGACGAACGAGCACGACGTCGCCGGTACTCACCTGATCGAGCGCAATCTCGACCGTATCGCCGTCGCGCTGAACACGCGCGGTCTTGGCCTGAAGCCCCACGAGCCGCTTGATCGCTTGCGAAGTGCGCCCCTTGGCGCGCGCCTCCAGCGTGCGTCCGAGCAGGATCAAGGTCACGATGACCGCGGCGGCCTCGAAATAGACGTTGGCGGTTCCCTGCGGCAGCACATCGGGGACGAAGGTCGCGACCACCGAATAACCATAGGCCGCCGCCGTACCGACCGAGACCAGCGAGTTCATGTCGGGGGCGCCGCGCAGCAGCGCCGGTATCCCCTTGCGAAAGAATCGCAGACCCGGACCGAACAGGACCAGCGTGGCAAGTGCGAACTGCACATACCAGTTGGTCTGCTGACCTAATGTCACCACCACCCAGTGATGCATGGCGGGAATTAGGTGCGAACCCATCTCGAGGATGAAGACGGGCAAAGTGAGAATGGCGGCAATGAGCAGGGAGCGCCGCAACGCCTGCGCCTCGCTCTCGCGACGGTCGGTGTCTTCATCGCCTGCATTCGCCGTGTCGGCAGACAGGCGGCGGGACTTGTAACCTGCCTGTTCAACCGCCGCTTCAAGGTCGGCCGTTGAGACGACATCGGCAAGGTGGCGCACCCGGGCGCGCTCGGTCGCCAGGTTGACAGTCGCCCCGAGCACGCCCGGGAGTTGCGCGAGCGCTTTCTCCACCCGGCCCACACACGACGCACACGTCATGTCCTCAATCGCGAGCTCGGTGGTCTCTTCACGGACGGTGTAGCCGGCGCTCTCGATGGCGCGGACAGCGGCCTGCGGATCGGCCTCGCCCGTGAAGGTGATGTCGGCGCGCTCGGTGGCGAGATTGACCGCGGCGGTATGCACGCCGGGGACCGCTTTGAGCGCACGCTCGACACGGCCTACGCACGATGCGCACGTCATGCCTTCGACCGGCAGGGCCAGACGATGGCCTGTAGTCATGAAAGAACGATCACTTTGCCGAAGGTCACTGGTAGCCATTGACCTACTCCTTGAATGTTTGTGTTAATGCAAAGCTTAAACTCTGCCACGATGGGAAGGTCAAGCGGGCATAGCAACTGAATGCCAAATGGCAAGGCGCAATTGAGCGTTACGCGTGGCAACGCGAACTTACCCGCGACGATCCAGGCGTGGCTGCTTCCGGAGGAGCCACCCGGCGAGTGGCCCTCAAATTGGAAAGCGAATATGGCCCGAAGGCGTAAACCCGATCATTATGGTAAGGTCAATAATTGACCGTTTTACGGGTAACGACTTTAACGCTATTGAGTTGGGTGCTGAGCGCACGCACCATAGAGCCATGGAGATTGATTGATGACTGTGCGCAAGAACAAAGCTCACCGGGACGGTGGCGGCGCACAAGCTTTGGATCCTTCTCAGAATGAGATCGCAATCCTCGCGGAAACATTCCGATTGCTTGGCGACCCATCCCGCCTGAAAATCATACTTTCCTGCGTAAAAGGCCCAACTTCAGTTGGCGACATTGCGGAAAGCCTGAGTTTGTCCCAATCGCTTGTAAGCCATCATCTGCGCCTGCTTCGAGGCGCTCGCTTGGTTAAGGGCGTGCGCAACGCCAAGCAGATCTTCTACGAGATCGCCGATCACCATGTAAGCCAGGTATTGCTTGATATGGCGAATCACGTCGCTGAAGAGCACGCAGAAGATTAGCCGAAAATGGCAGGCCGCCTCACTATCGCGCAAGCCGGAAAGTCTGGTCGAACTCGGAATGCACGCTGGTCGGGCTCGGCGAGCACGGCTCAAGGAGCGGTCTGAAGCCGGTTGGCCAACGCGGCTCACGCGCCAATATACCCTCTCGACCACGCTCGGGGATGTCCTTGCCAGGCAATTCGCCTATGATTTGGAAATTGGCGGGATTATAAGATTCTTTACATGAACATATGTTCATATGTTATATTTTAGACATGCCATCCTTTTAGGTTCCCAATGTCTCATTCACATTCACATCCACAGAGCGGTCACGACCACCATCACGATCATGATCATTCGCATACTCCCACAGTGACCAGCGCCAACGAGCGCAAGATACTGCTTTCATTCGTATTGATTTTTGTCTTCATGATCGTGGAGGTGGTCGGTAGCTTCCTGTCGGGCTCGCTGGCCCTGCTCGCGGACGCCGGACACATGCTGACGGATGCCGGCGCGCTGGCGCTGGCTTATGCCGCCTTCCGATTCGGCCGGCGCGCGGCCGACAGCAAACGCACCTTTGGCTATCTGCGACTAGAGGTGATTGCAGGTTTTATCAATGCCATTACCCTGTTCGCCATCGTGGGCTGGATTTGCTATGAGGCGTGGCTGCGGTTTTTCGAACCACACGAGATCCTGGCCGGACCAATGCTGCTCGTGGCCATTGTTGGCTTGCTGGTCAACATTCTCGTGCTGTGGATCATGACCCGCGGAGACACCGATCATGTCAACGTCAAAGGCGCGATACTGCACGTAATGGGAGACTTGCTGGGCTCAGTGGGTGCCATCGTCGCGGCCGTCGTGATTTACTACACCGCTTGGACCCCGATCGATCCAATCCTATCTGTCGTCGTTGCGTTACTGATCGTCAGAAGTGCCTGGAAGCTTTTGGCCAAATCGATCCACATCCTCTTGGAAGGCGCGCCGGATGACGCTTCTCCGGCCGAGGTGGAGCGCGGGCTGATGGAGAGCGTCGCGGGACTTGCGGCTGTCAACCACATCCATGTGTGGCAGCTTTCTTCGGGGCGAACCATGGCAACGCTGCATGTACGTCCGCAAGACGATGCGCAGGCGAGGGAAGTGGTTGAGCGCGTGGCAAAAGAGCTCAAGACCAGGTTCAATATAGAGCACCCGACGGTCGCGATCGATTGGAATGCCGATGAACCAGCAAGCGACTGCAGCCTTACTCAGCCTCGCGAGCACCACAACCACGATCATAGCCACGGTCATTCCGGGAGTGCGCAGACGCACTAGATAGGCACAATGCCAGTTTGCGGCTGCGATTTGGAATGACCGTTGCGCCAGGCGGGGGGATTGCGGCTAGGAGGCTTCCTCTTGAATACTGGCGCGCAAATGCTGGCATGCTTGCTGGATAATCGTCCAGGTGCGGGAAACGGAAAGATTTATTTCGGCAGCGACCTGAGTGATGGTCATTTCGCCGAATCGATAGAGCTCGAATGCACGCCTTGTTTTTTGGGGAAGTTCGGCCAAAGCACGATCCAGGATTTCCAACTGCTGGCGGCAGGCAATGACTTGCTCTGGGCCTGGGTTGGGATCGGGAAAGCCGTAGTATTCGTAATCGGGAATATCGGAGATACGAGCGGTTTGTCGCCGGCGATAGACATCGGTAGACAAGTTGCGCGCAACAGCATAGAGGTAGGCGCGAAGGTTGTCATCGCACTTGGGTTGCATGGCGCGCATTACCCGTAAAAATACATCTTGCGTGAGATCGGCGGCTTCATCCTGCCCATGCCCACACTTGCGTAAGTAGCAATTGATTTCGTGCGCGTGCTTTTGAAACAGCAGTTGTGGCGTCCACATGCAAACTAGCCTCTGAAATGAAACCGGCATGCTTTGCTGGCATGCTGGCTTAGCCAATAGACGTTTCAGAGAATATAGGAAAGCGCTGCGTATTGATAATGATTTTTGTTTGCAATTATGAAAGAAATGGAAGTAACTTCCGGAACATCGTCAAACGCTGGAAGAATGATATTTATTGAATTTAAATCAATCACTTGAAAATTATTTCAGCGTTGTTGAACTGAAGTCTCGCTCAACCCCAATGAAGGCGGGGCAGGTAAAAAACCCTGGATATCGCTTGAAGGGGGATGAGGCATGGCTACCTGCTCGAGAATGCCATCCTGGTCAATCGACACCGCATTGGCGGTGATCCCTGCCAGGCTCACGCCAGGGGCAAGCGTCTGGCCAATGCCATAGGCCCTCACGGGGCCATCATTGATGGACAGCAGGGCTGTCCCGCGAGCGTCTTCGCCTGTGATCAGGCCAGCGACGGCCACGCGAACACGCAGGGCTGCGCCGCCGAACCAACGGGCAACGGCACTCGTATCGCGACCGGGGTCGTGAGCGGTGTCGAGCGCCGGGGGCAAGGCTTGCGGCACCGGCGCAAAAAGAATCGCCCCCCATATGCCTACCCCTGCCATGAACGCCACCATCGCCAGCCCGCGCACCACGGCTGGCCCATCAAGATGGTTAAAGGAGAAAAAACGCGTCATTGCTTATGAATCCTGGTGGCGGGCCGCTTTGGAGCATTTACGAATTTATTGTATTAAACAAGATGATGACAGTATAAAGTGCGCTAATTGACGTGTCTGTCATTGTCATTTATAAACTTGATAAATTCTTTCAAAATAATGATTATTCCAAAGCGCTGTGCAAAACAATAAACAGGGTACACGAGGGAGGGGGATGCAGGAGCGCTTGCCAACATCGCGATTCGGCCGTGGGCATCAGCTCGGCTTCTCCCTGATTGAAATCATGGTGGTCGTGGTCATCATGGGCATTTTGGCCGCGCTAATTGTGCCTAATCTCATGGATCGCCCGGATCAGGCGCGCGCTATCGCGGCGCGCCAGGATATCGGTGCGCTCATGCAGGCACTCAAACTATACCGGCTCGACAACGGTCGTTACCCCGCCACCGAGCAGGGGCTGCAATCGCTGGTCGCGCCGCCGCAAACGGGTCAGGCCGGCAATCGACGCTCGTACATGGACAACCTGCCCAACGATCCGTGGGGCACGCCTTATCAGTATCTGAATCCGGGGGTACATGGGGAAATCGATGTCTTTTCATTGGGTGCCGACGGGCAACCGGGAGGCGAAGGCAACGACGCCGATATCGGCTCCTGGTCATCAAGGTAGGCGAGGTGTCCGACAGGCTGGCTTTTCACTGTTGGAAGTACTGATTGTGCTGGCAATTATCGGTATCGCCACCACGACGATCAGTGTCGGCGCTTTTCAGGATGGCGACGCACAGGCGCTTCGCCAGGATGCTGTGCGCCTGTCGCAACTGTTCGGGGTTGCCCAGGCGCAGGCGCGCAAGGGCGACAGCCCTGTTGTCTGGAAATTCGATACGCAGGGCTATGGTTTTGCGCGCGCGCCGCGCGATCTGTTTCTGCCGACAGGTTTGGCGCGGCAGGCGGGGCCTGTGCGGGCCGAGGATTTTCCCGACACCAGTTCATTGCGCAGGCGCGACTGGTCTTCTGACAATGCGATCGCGGTGCGCATCGATCCGCCCGCGGCGACCGTATTCAATACGGAGTGGATATCCGGCCCGCTGGCGGTTGAATTGGACGACGGCACGAATACCGTTCGTATTGTGCGCTCGGGCAACGGTCAATATCGGGTACGGCCATGAGTACGCCTTATCCTCAATCCGGGTTCACCTTGCTGGAAGTACTGATCGCACTGGCCATTGTCAGCGTGGCGCTGGCAGCGAGCGTACGGGCGCTGGGCATCAGCGCCAACGGCGCGCAGGCCATGCAGCAGCGCAGCCTGGCGCTGCAGGCGGCTGAAAACCGCTTGACCGAGCTGCGTCTGATGCGCAGTTTTCCTGTGCCGGGGCGTAAAACGGAGCCCTGTCCGCAGGGTCCGCTGCCTTTTGTGTGCGAGCAGCAGTTTCAGACTACGGTGAATGGCAATTTCCGGCTGGCGACGGTGCGGGCGCGTCTCGCAGACGGCCCTGTGCTGGCAGAGCTGAACGGTTTGCTGTCGTCTCTGCCATGAAACACACGCATGTACATCAGAAAGGGTTCACGCTGATTGAAGTGCTGGTGGCGCTGGCACTCATGGCGCTGCTCAGCCTCATTTCATGGCGAGCCCTGGACATGGTCGAGCGGTCCAACGGACGCCTGAATGCCAGCGCCGACGATACGCTGGGTTTGGTGAGGGTGCTGGGCCAGATCGAAAGCGATATCAGCCGACATGCCAGCAACGACATCCTCACATCCGCCATGCAGTGGGATCCCTCTGCGCCAACGAGTGCGATCTTGCCGCCCGGCATTGTCTGGCATGAGCCAGTGCTTACGGTGCTGCGATCGGCCCATAACGGCGCATGGCAAAAGGTGATCTGGGGCATGGAAGGCAATACCCTGCGGCGTGCTGTCGGGCCCGCCACGCATACGCTGCCTTTGCCCGATCCGGGCGTGAGCGAGATTGTGCTTGAACAGGTGGGCCGTTTCATGGTTCGGGGCTGGGTGCCTGGCCAGGGCTGGTCTTCGCTGAGCACGCAGAATGCTCAATCGGCAGCGACAGGATTGGAAATCGTTATTGCACGCCGACACAACGGAGTGGATGAAACCTATCGAAAAGTGGTGCGGCTGCCATGAATCAACTTGTGCGCATGCCCTGGCACCGTCGCCCTGCCCCGCCCGGTTCACGGCCGCGCGCCCAGCGTGGCATGGCGGTGATCGCCGCCCTGGTGGTGGTGGGCGCGGCGGCAGTGACTACAGCCGCCATCATGCAAAGGCAGGCGCTGCTGGCCGACACGCTGATCGGCGAACGTGAGCGCACGCAGGCCGACTGGCTTCTGCGCGGCGGGTTGGATTGGGCGCGCGTCATTCTCTTCAATGATGCCCGCCGCAACGCAATCACCCGAAAGGACGCCATCTGGGCGCAGCCTATTGCCGGTCTGGAGATCAGCACACCAGATGGCCGACACAAGGCGTATTTTTCGGGGCAGATCGAAGACGAACAAGGCAAATACAACCTCTCGCAATTGGCGTTGCTGGGCGCGGTGCAGCCTGGGGAAGTTGCGGTTCTGCAGCGACTGCTCACGGGCCTGGGCATGCCGGCTTCGCTGGCGATGACGATGGCGCGTCGCGTGGCAGCGTCACAGTCCGGCCCACAGCGCGAACAGACTGCGCCGGGCTTGCGCACGATGAGCGATCTGACAGGCATTGAGGGTATGCCGCCCGACGTTGTCGCCGTTCTATCCAACTATGTAACGGTTCTGCCGCAGAAGACGGCCATCAATGTCAATACGGCCAGTGCCGAAGTGTTGAGCGCCAGCATTCCCGGCCTGGACCTGGCCCAGGCACGCGATTTGGCAGATCAGCGCGATCAAGGGCTGTGGTTCAACAGTCGCAGCGATTTTCTGAACCGCATGGGCAACGGCGACATGACTGGCGGGAGCAATATTGGCGTGCAAAGCGACTGGTTCAAAGTGACGGGCCAGGTCACGTTGAACGATAGCGTGGCGGGAATGCAGGCCCTTTTGCACCGTCATGGTGGCAAGCCACCGCAAATACGCTGGGTAGAGGGCTGAAATGAAAGGTCATCTGCGCTTATCCCTGCCACCGCTGGCCGAGGTCACGCCGCAATCCATCACGGCTTTCGCGGTGCTGGATCGCACTGGCCGTGTACTGCGCAGTGGCGAGCTATCGCTTGCGCAACTCGCCGACGCGGCGGCCGGCTATCCGGTGTACGCAATACTGCATCCGCACGACGCCATTGTCGTCAACACCGTTCTTCCTCCCTTGACTGCAAAGCGCCTTCATGATGCCGTGCAGAACAGCGTTGAACCCATGGCGCTGGAAGACATTGCCGATCTGTGTATTGCCCATGGTCCACGCGCACCCGATGGCAATGTCTGCATTGCCTGGACCAACCGCCGCGCACTGCTGGCCGCCTGGCAACAGCTGGCCCACGCAAAGCTTCAGATTGTGGCCTTTGTGCCAAGCGCGCTGGCGCTGCCCAATAACGATCCGCATCCTGATCAGGCACTTGCCCTTCCCGTTGACGAACGCTGGCAGGCCCGCTTGCCGAACTGGTCGCTAGCCCAGCCGGAATGGCGCCCCATAACGAAAACGCATCACTGGCGAAGCGCGGCGATATGGGCCGGCGCGGCTGCGCTGTTGTGGCTGCTTGGCTTGAATCTGCATGCAGGAAGGCTTCGCAGCGAGGCGCGCACATTGCAAACCGATATGGTTCAGTCGCTGCGCACGGCGTTTCCTTCGATTGGAATCATTATTGACCCGCTGAAACAAGCGCAAAACCAACGCGACATGCTGCGGCTGGGCAGCGGAACGGCCGGGGGGGATGACTTCATGCCTCTGGCACTGGGCGCAGCCCGGGTACTGGATTTTGCCGAAGGCCATATTGCATCCCTGCACTACGAAGACGGCATATTGACCCTCGTTCTCGCACAAGGCTATACGCCGCCGTCCAACGAAGCCGCGTTGCAGCAGGCTGCAGCGACCCAGTCCCTGACGCTGAAGAAAGATGATGAGGCCGCCCATACCTGGCATATTCGCCGCGCGGGTGTCCAGGAACTGCGCGAGGCACGCCCATGACGACGCGCAGGAATACAGCGCCATCGAAAGCCATTCCCGCCTGGCGCCTACAACTGGCAGCAATCGTGCAACGGGCGCATGCCTGGTGGCAAGCGCGCACTTCCAGGGAACGCAAACTGTTGCGTGTCGGTGCAATAGCCGTGGCGGGTGCGCTGGTATGGACACAGGGTATCAAGCCTGCCCTGGACGCCATTGCGCTATCGCGCGAAGATCTGCCCCGCCTGCATGCGCAAGCCACGCAAATTAACGCCCTGATTGTCGAGGCACAGGGGCTTGCGCGTTCGCAGACTGGCAAGATCGACGCTGCAAGCATGCCGGACGCGATACGCGCGAGCCTGGAGCGCGCTGGCCTGGCGGGCTCAGCAACGGTCCGCGATATCAATACGCCGCAGGGCGAATCTGGAATGGAATGGGAAATTGTGCTGACCGATGCCGACGTCGCGCATGTCATGACGTGGCTGGCTGGATTGCCGTCACTGTTGCAGATTCAGACACAGGCGGTGGCGCTCGAACGCGCCAGTATTGATGGACGCGATCGGCCGGGCCGCGTCGCCGGGACGGTTCGTGTGAAGCTGCCGACGGAGCGCAAGCCATGAGTCGGCGGATACTGCTTTATGTGATCGGGTTTGTGCTCGTGGCCGGCAGCGCCGCGCTGGCTGTGCTGCCGGCGCGCTGGATCATGGCGGCGCTGCCTTCCCACCTGCCCCTGGCGGTTGTCAATGCCAGCGGCACGATCTGGTCTGGCACCGCGACGGTTGCATTGGGCACGCCAGAACGACGCCGCAGCGTGGCCGAACCCGTGCGTTGGCAGTTCGCATTAGACCCTGGCCCCAGGTTGCGGGTGTCTCATCCCTGGCTTCGCGGGCCTGTCACCTTGTCTCTGGGCTGGCGAGGCATAGGTATTTCAGCGCAAACACTGCAACTGCCCGCCACCGCACTGGGTGCGCTGGACGCCCGTATCGCTGCCATCGACCCGGGCGGGGAGCTTTCGCTCAAGTGGCCGGCAACATTCATCGGCCTGGCGTCGCGGACGGCCGGCGCAAGACTGCTGGACATGGAATGGCGCAATGCCGTGTCGGCGCTGGCGCCGGTGCGCCCGCTTGGCGACTATGCGCTGGCGCTGAAACAAGGCGCGCCAGGCCAGGCCGACGTGTTGCTCAGTACACGGCAAGGCCCTTTGATGCTGAATGGTGCAGGCATCTTGTCCAGAAAACAGTTTCAGTTTGACGGCACTGCCCAGGCGGATCCTTCCGCAGGCGCCGAGATCCGGACTGCGCTGCGTGATTTACTGGCCGCGCTGGGTCCGCAACAGAACGATGTCACGCTTTTGCGCTTTCGCTAAAGCGGTCCAGAACAATAACCTTATTGAGACGTTATGAAAAACCTCTTCACCATCGCGCGACACAATCATCGATTCCGCCCGACGTTGTTGACGCTGGCACTCATGCTGCCGCTGACCCTGGCAGGCTGCGCCACGCCCCCACAGGGCAGCGTCGATTCAGGCGGGCCTTCGCAATTGGTGGTGCATACGTCGACAGGCCAGGGTTGGCGGCAAGAGGGGCCAGCCCGCAGCATGGACTACACGCCGCCTCCGCCCGCTCCCCGCGCCAGGTCGTCCTCGCGACGCACAAGCAGCGACGACACGCGCAGCCCGCGTGCTGAAACCACTGTGCAGAACGCGCAAGACGGCAACACCATGCTCAACTTTGTGGACGCTGACCTGCCCGGCGTGGTACGCGCGTTGTCGCGCTTCACCGGGCGGAATTTCCTGGTGGATCCACGCGTCAAAGGCCAGCTCACGCTGGTGTCGGAAGCGCCGGTTGATCCTGACACGGCCTATTCCATGCTGCTGGGCGCTTTGCGCATGCATGGTTTTGCCGTCGTCGACATCGACGGCGTGAGCCGCGTCCTGCCCGAAGCAGACGCCAAGCTGCAAGGCATGGCGGTCAGCAGCGGCCGTTCAACCGGCGCGCATGCGGGAGAGCTCGTCACACGTGTCTTCCAGTTGCGCTATGAAAGCGCCACGAATCTCATGCCTGTCTTGCGGCCGATGATTGCGCCCAACAATTCCATCAATGCTTACGCTGGCAACAATACGCTGGTGATCACCGATTACGCCGACAACCTGGAACGAATCGCCGAAGTGATCGCCAGCATTGACACGCCGGACTCCATCAGCACCGATGTCATACCTGTTCAGTATGGCGTGGCGCTGGACGTGGCCGCACTGGCGGCGCAATTATTGAATCAGGGATCAGGCAACCAGGGCGGCAGACGCACCACCGTGGTGGCTGATCCTCGCAGTAATTCCGTGCTGCTGCGCGCGAGCAGCCCCGAAATGCTGGATCACGCGCGCGAGCTGATTGAACGCATCGACAACCCGGAGTCGGGCGCGAGCAATATGCATGTGGTGTACTTGCGCAATGCGCAGGCGACACGCCTGGCCGAAGTCCTGCGCGGCGCGCTGGGGGGCGGCCAGGGCGCATCGGACGCTGGCGGCAGCAGGGGCGGCCTGGGGGTCGGCGGCCTGTCCAATGCCGGTGAAGATGGCGAGGGCGGGTTAGCGACCGGCCTGCCTGCACAGGCGACGGCAATGACGGGAAGCATGGGCATGGATGGCATGGGCGGCGCGGCAGGGATGCTGGGCGGCATGAGTGGCGGCGACCAACGCTCGCTGTCCTTTTCGGCCGGCGGCGCGACAGTACAGGCCGATCCATCCACCAACACCTTGATCATCTCTGCGCCCGCGCCCCTGTACCGCAGCCTGCGCGAAATCATTGACCAGCTTGATCAGCGCAGGGCCCAGGTGCTGGTTGAAAGCCTGATTGTCGAAGTGAATACCGACAAAGCCGCCGAGTTTGGCATTCAGTGGATGGTGGGCGGCGATGATATCAACTCAGGCGGTTCATCCTTCATTGGCGGCGCACGATTCCCGGGCAGCGGCATCAACCCCAATGGCATCAGCACGATCGACGCCCTGGCCCAGGGCTTGAGCCTGGGGGTCGTCAAGGGCACGGTGAACATCCTGGGCAACGAGGTGATCAACCTGGGCGTGCTGGCTCGGGCCCTGGAGTCCAAAGGCGGGGCAAATGTGCTGTCCACGCCTAATCTGCTGACACTGGACAACGAAGAAGCCAGCATTATGGTGGGGCGCACCGTCCCGTTTGTTACCGGACAGTACACGACATCGGGCGACGGGGCGAGCAACCCGTTCCAAACCATTACGCGCGAAGACGTCGGCCTGACGTTGCGCATTCGACCGCAAATCTCGGAAGGTGGCACCGTCAAGCTGGCGCTCTATCAGGAAGTGAGTTCCATTGACGCCAGCGCGTCGAGCGCGGCAACCGGTCTGGTGACGCGCAAGCGCGCGCTGGAAACCAATGTGCTGGTCGACGACAGCCAGATCATTGTTCTGGGCGGGTTGATCGAGGACACCATTTCCGACAGCACCAGTTCAGTGCCCCTATTGGGCGACATTCCGCTGCTGGGCAATCTGTTTCGCTACGACAGTCGCAGCCGCACCAAGACCAACTTGATGATTTTCCTGCGGCCTCATATCTTGCGCAGCGCACAGGACGGTGCCAGCGTCACACTGGACCGGTACAACTATATGCGCGCCGCGCAGTCGGGCCTGCCGCCGCGGTCGACCTGGTTCGCTCCCGAGACCGGCATGGCGCCACTGCCGGACATAGACCGCAACCCGGATACCGGCCTGCTTGACCTGCGCGATCCATACGAAGCCCAGCCTCTGCCGGGGCCCGCATCGGGCTCGGTCAATCCGGCCGTTCACCCAGCCCCTCCCGCTGCGCCAGCCCCTGTCGGACAGCTATGAGCATCCGGCTTCCCTACGCCTGGGCGCGCGCGCATCGGGCTTTGGTCCAGAACAACGCAACGGGCAGCGTGCTGGTGATGTCTGAACGCACGCCCGACTGGGCGCTCTCGGAGATCCGGCGGCGCCATGGCGACATGGCGCATCGCGAAGTGCCCGACGCAGAGCTCGACACGCTGCTTGCCGCGGCGTATGCGCAAACCGATGACGCTGCCGCGGTGGTCGACGCAGCCGCCAATGAGGTCGACCTGGATCGCCTGATGCAGGATATCCCGGAAATCGAAGATCTGCTCGAAGCGCATGACGATGCGCCGGTCATACGCATGATCAATGCGCTGTTCACACAGGCTGTGCGCGATGGCGCCAGCGATATTCACCTGGAGGCGTTCGACACACATTCAGTGGTGCGGTACCGGGTGGATGGCACACTGCGGGACATCGTCAGCCCGCGCCGCGCGCTGCACAACGCATTGATATCGCGCATCAAGATCATGGCCAGCCTGGATATCGCCGAAAAACGCCTGCCACAGGATGGGCGCATTGCCCTGCGCGTTGGCGGCCGGCCCATCGACGTACGGGTGTCCATGCTCCCCACCGGACACGGCGAACGGGCTGTGCTGCGCCTGCTGGACAAAGAGGCGGGACGGCTGGAGCTGGAGCGACTGGGCATGGCGCCCGATGTACTGGTGCGGCTCGACAAGCTGATCCATCAGCCTCATGGAATCGTTCTGGTGACCGGCCCCACCGGCAGCGGCAAGAGTACGACGCTGTATGCCGCGCTGGGCAGGCTGGACACCACGACGACCAATATTCTTACGGTGGAAGACCCGATTGAATACGACTTGCCGGGCATAGGCCAGACGCAGGTGAATCCACGCATTGAGCTGACGTTTGCCGCTGCCCTGCGCGCCATCCTGCGCCAGGATCCCGACGTTATCATGATTGGAGAAATTCGCGACCTGGAAACCGCCCAGATCGCGGTGCAGGCTTCGCTGACGGGCCATCTGGTGCTGGCAACCTTGCACACGAACGATGCTGTTTCCGCCATAACCCGCCTGATCGACATGGGCGTAGAACCCTTTTTGCTGGCCTCGACGCTGCAAGGCGTACTGGCGCAAAGGCTGATACGCAAGCTGTGTGAGCATTGCAAGACCGGCCATGCAGACGGCAGCGCGGCCTGGAATCCAGGCGGATGCACGGCCTGCAGCCATACAGGATACAGTGGACGAACAGGTATCCATGAACTCTTCGCGCTGGACGACGCGGTGCGCGGCATGATACACGCGAACGCCGACGAACAGACATTGCGTCATGCGGCGTTGGGCGCGGACATGCGTACGCTGCGCCAGGACGGCCTGCGCTGGATTACCCAGGGCATCACCACCGAAGAAGAACTCAGCCGTGTTACCCGAGACGCCTGATCCCTTTTACACGGAAACGCTATGCCAACCTACCACTACGAAGCTGCCGATGCGACCGGGCGCGTAGAGCGCGGGATGATCGACGCCGACAGTGAGCGCAATGCCCGCCAGGCGCTGCGTTCGCGCGGGTTTGTGCCATTGACCTTGCGCACCGCCAGCAATAGCCGCGTCGACACCGGCACCCTGCTGAAGCGCGGGCGGCTCAGCGATTCGGATCTGGGCTGGCTCACACGCCAACTGGCCAGCCTGCTGGCTGCCCACCTGCCGCTGGAATCCGCCCTGAGCGCCACGCTGGAACAGGCAGAGCGCCAGCACATCGCCAACACGCTGGCATCGGTGCGCGCCGACATCCGCGCCGGCCATCGGCTGGGCGAGGCACTGGCGGCGCATCCACGTGACTTCCCTCCCATCTACTGCGCACTGATCGACGCCGGAGAGCAGTCCGGCGACCTGCCGCAGGTTATGGAAAAACTGGCCGACTATATCGAATCGCGCGGTGCATTGCGCAACAAAGTGATGACCGCCTTCATCTACCCGGCCATCGTCACGATTGTGTCGATCTGTCTGGTGATCTTTCTGCTCAGTTATGTTGTGCCCCAGGTCGTCGGCGCATTCAACCAGACGCATCAAACCCTGCCGTTGCTCACCCGTGTGATGTTGTCCACCAGTGGATTTGTGCAGAACTGGGGCGCTGCTGCCGCGCTGGCTCTGGCCGTGCTAGTTGGGCTTTGGCGCTGGCGCCTGCGTGATCCTGCGGCACGGCTGGCCTGGCATGCGCAGGTGCTGCGCCTGCCCTTGATCGGCCGCTACGTGCTGGGCGTGAACACTGCCCGCTACGCCGCCACACTGTCCATACTCACGGGTAGCGGCGTTCCTTTACTGGCCGCCCTGGATGCGGCAGGCCGAACGCTGGGCAATGACAGGCTGCGCCTGGCAGTGGACGAATCCACGCAGAGGGTGCGTGAAGGCAGCCCGCTGGCGCGGGCCTTGCAGTCACAGAAAGTGTTCCCCCCCCTGTTGATACACCTGATAGGCAGTGGCGAACGTACAGGTGAACTGCCTGCGATGCTGGAGCGCGCCGCACGCACGCTATCGAGTGAACTGGAGCGGCGTGCCATGACCATGACTGCGCTGCTTGAACCCTTGATGATCTTGATCATGGGCGGCATCGTACTGGTCATTGTGCTGGCCGTTATGATGCCGATTATCCAAATCAATCAAATGATTCAATGACCTGGTGTCGGGGCGTTCATTGTGCGCGATACGCAAGTTGAGGCGCCGGCGCATCCTTGACCAGCCGGAAGCCTACATGAGACATGGGGCTGTATGGATCGGCGCTGCGGCGGGCGCTCGGCCGGTACGATAGGCAGTAGCTCTCGTTGCACAGGAACGAACCGCCGCGAATCACGCGCTTCGGCGCATTCACCGGCACCCCGGGCTCGGACGGATCGAAAGACTCATTGGGTCCTGAGGGATTGTCGATAGGCTGTTTTGCGGCAGCGGGCGCCTGCAGGGCGAAATAATCGGCGCGGTACCAATCCGACACCCATTGCCATGCATTGCCAGTCATGTCGTACAGCCCATAGCCATTGGGTGGAAACGTTCCCGCCGGCATCGTGCCCGTAGCACCGCCGGCCTCGGGACTCACGACCGGAAAACTGCGTTCCCCTGTATCCCAGTAATTGGCCTGCATCTGGCCGTCGGGCATCAATTCATCACCCCACACATAAGTCGCCTGCTCCAGGCCACCACGCGCGGCGAACTCCCATTCCGCCTCGGTAGGCAAGCGCTTGCCCGCCCACCGCGCATAGGCCTGAACATCCTCATAGCTCACTTGCACAACAGGATGGTCGCCCTTGCCTTCGATGGAGCTGCCGGGCCCCTGCGGATGCCGCCAGTCTGCGCCGGGTACATAACGCCACCACTGTGTATAGTTCTCCAGGCTGACAGGCACGCGCGTGCCCACGAAGACCATGCCGCCGGGCACGAGCACGCCATCAGGGGGTTTGGGTGTGCCGGGAGGCAATTGCACGCGTACGGTTTCCCAATCGGGTTTCTTTTCGGCGGTCGTTACGTACCCTGTTTCTTTCACGAATTGGGCGAACTGATCGTTGGAGACATGGGTGCGATCCATCCAGAAACCATGAACCTTGACCTGATGCGCAGGACGCTCGTTGGGTTGGGCCATTTTGCTGTCGCTGCCCATGAGAAAAACACCGGCGGGCACCCAAGCCATATCCTGAGGCGTGGTCACGCCGTCACCGACAATGACTGTCGGTGCTGTCGGCTGTTGCGCCGGCCGGGTGAACCATCCCAGCGCCCCCCCTGCCGCCAACAAGCCGACAACGCCTGCGCCAGCCAGCAACAAGGTGCGACGCCGGGGTTTAGTAAATGCCATAGGATTGCTCGCAAGTCTTATTCAGATTGTTCTGAATAATCGATTCATCAACATTGTTCGTCAATCCATCCAGAACGCCGTTCACGGCAAAGTCATAGAGGCTGGATAACCCCCAGTCGTTCGCGATACGGCGCCAGTTGTCCAGATCTTCGGCATTGACTACGCCGTCTTTGTTGCCGTCGCCCGGACAATCGGGTTCTGAAGCCACTATTTTGTTCAGCGTTGCCTGAAGGTCCTTGAAGATTGCCCGCGTTTCTGCAGTGGGATGATCCAGCAGATTGCGATCCGGTGTGTCGAGCAGAGGCGTGGGCGCGGCCTGGTTCACCTCGTATAGCTCCTCGACGATGTCTGTCTGAAAATCGTTGGTGTCCGGATTGAAATTGTAGGTGATATTGCGCACCAGCTTGAATCGATCGTTGCGCACGGCCATCGCCGTGTCGGGCAACGTGTTGAGCATATCCTGCCCTGCAGTATGGAGCGCCTGATTTACTTCTGCGCACGTTTTGTAGCCCACGCCGTTGTTGTCAATCACAGTATCTGATGTGTAGCCAGGGCCCCACCAATTACCCTGATTGTCTTCGCACACACTCTTGGAGGGCGCGCTCTGCGTGCAGGCTGCGGTGATCACACACGGCCCGTTTCTGGCGCCGTTGGCCTGTATGTTGCTGCTGCCCATCGTGAAGTTGATGGTACGAAGGCTGGCCTGGTCCGGGTTGGTCAGATAGGGCAACACGCCCACCGAATCGACCGTACGCGGCGCGGCATCATGTACATCTATCCCGGCGATCTCGCCGAACAGCTGAAACAAATCGACCGCGTTGACCATGTGATCAACTTCGCGATCAGGCTGGACCACCTGCGGGCCAGCGATGATCAGGGGATCCCACACACCCGTCTGATACGCCGTGCCTTTTGCCTGCGATCCGACAAACGGTACCTTTACCGCCGTACCCAGCGTGCCGTTATCGCCGATGATCACGATCGTCGTGTTGGACGACTTGGGATCGTAAGCCAAGTTGCCATCGCTTCTCCAACTGGCAAGCCCCGTCTCGACCAGCAGCCTTCCAAACTCGGCATCCATGGCTTCGGTCATTTTGTCCTGTATGAGCCGGCCTGCTTCCGGACCATTGCAGTTCCAGCCATCCGATGCGGGACCATCGCTGTTGGCAAGGAGTTCGCCAGGCGGCTGTTGCCAGGGAGTGTGAGCAGCCGTAAAGCTTACCGTCGCCATCCATGGCTTGTCGCCTGTGCGCGCGTTGATCCACTCGATCGCTGCGTCGGTTTCGATCTGGGTACGATACCGCCTGGCGCGGGGATCTGTAAGCGGCACTTCTTCCACATTCCCGTCTTCGATGATGACAAGCGGCGAGACGTAATAGCCGTTAAGACGATTGAATTCGAGCGTGGCAGGCGGACCGGCGCAGGTCTCATCATCCGGTACAAATATACCGCCCGAGGCCAGGCATTGAAGGCCGGCAGCATCTTGAGACAGTGCCGTACGTTTGATCACCCTGCAGGTGTTGTTGGCCTGATAGCAAGCGCCGGTGTCGGCGCCGCCAGCATGTTCGCCGGGAACAAAGCCACACGTATAGCCCTCTCCAGGGTCAACGCCCCCCGCGGAGGTATCCACGGATCCGGGCAGACCGCCTACCCAGCCATAGAAATAATCCCAACCCAACACGCTGGGCGCGCCATTCCCCGCCTCGTTGTTTTCTGGCCCAGCCAGATGGGATTTGCCGAACAGGGCGTTTTCATACCCGGCCTGCTTGAGCAGTTTGGGCACCGTCAGGTCGAAAGGTGAAAGCTGCGAATTGGCAAGGTCGTTAGGGCCAAGCGCCTGGTACACATTGGTACGGAAGGGATACCGGCCGGCAAAGAAAGCGGCGCGGCTCGGCGAGCATTCTGGCATGGTCCAGGTATTGCGGAAACGTATGCCGGCGCTCGCGATGGTGTCTATGTTCGGCAGATTGGGCGCCTTGACACCACCGTAGCCAAATGACCTCATCTGGTCGATGCCGACATCATCCATGATGACGAACAGGATATTTGCCGGTTGCTCGGGGTCGTCGCTGGAAGCGACATCGCTGCCGCTGCCACAGGCGGCCAAGACGATTGCGGCGGTCCCCGCCACGGCAAGCGCTGAAAATGCCTTTATCATAGCCTTCTCCCTGAAAAGGCCATTCCCCAGACCTGCCACCCCGCGCCGATGCGATAGCGCGCTATGAGGTGGCGAAAAAACTGTTTGCGACGCAGAGGGTTAATAAACGCCATAACTGCGTTCGCAGGTTTTGTTCAGGTTGTTCTGGACGATGCCTTCGTCAATATTGTTTGTCAGTCCATCCAGGATGTCATTCACATAAAAATCGTAAACACTCGATAGCCCCCAGTCATGCGCTATCCGGCGCCAGTTCTCCAGGTCTTCTGCGTTGACCACGCCGTCTTTATTGCCATCCCCGGGACAATACGGCTCGGAGGCCAAAATCTTGTCCATCTGCGCCCGCAGCGTTTTGTAGATAGCCTGCGTTTCTGCGGTGGGAGTGCGCAACAGATCAAGGTTCGGCGTATCGAGCAATGGCGTGGGCGCAGCCTGATTGACCTCGTAGAGCTCTTCGACGATGTCCGTCCGGAAGCCATTGGTGTTCGGATCGAAATCCATGGCCGTATTCCGAACCAGCTTGAAGCGATCGTTGCGAATGGCGATCGACGACTCAGGCAGTACGGTAAGGGTGTCTCGCTGTGCGTTGTAAAGCGCCTGATTGACATCCGCGCATGTCTCGTAGCCCACCCCATTGTTGTCCACCACGGAACTGTGGGTGTAGCCCGGCCCCCACCAGTTCCCCTGGTTGTCTTCGCATACGCTCTTGGATGTTGGAATCACCGTGCACGTTGTGCTGATCACGCAGGGCCCGTTTCTGCCGCCATTGGCCTGCAGATTCATACCGCCCATGGTGAAGTTTATCGTGCGCAAGCTGGGTTGGTCAGGATTGGTCAGATAGGGCAACACACTCACAGAGTCGACGGTGTGCGGCACAACCTCGTGCACGTCGAGACCAGCAACTTCGCCAAATAACTGGAACAGATCCACCGCATTGACCATGTGCTCGACTTCTCGATCAGGTTGGGCAACCTGCGGGCCAGCGATGATCAAAGGATCCCAGACACCCGTCTGGTATGCGGTGCCTTTTGCCTGAGAAGGAATGAACGGCGTTTTTACTGCGGTGCCCAGCGTCCCATTGTCTCCCATGATGACGATGATGGTATTCGATGCTTTGGGGTCGTAGACCAGATTGCCATCGCCACCCCAACTTGCAAGCCCTGTTTCAACCAGCAACCGGCCAAACTCCGCGTCCATCGCCTCGATCATCTTGTTCTGTATCAAACGGCCGGGCTGCGTGGCTGTGCAATCCCAGCTGTCCGATGCGGGGCCATTATGCTTGGCGAGCAAGTTGCCGGGAGGCTGTTGCCAGGGGGTGTGGGCGGAGCTGTAGCTGACCGTTGCCATCCACGGTTTGCTGTCCGAACGGGTATTGATCCACTCAATGGCGGCATCGGTTTCGATCACCGTACGATACTTTCTGGCCCGCGGGTCTGTGAGCGGCACTTGTTCGACATTGCCGTCATCGATAATTACGAGAGGCGAAACGTAGTAACCGTTTTCTTGTTCGAAATTGACCGTGGCAGGCGGACCGGCGCAGGTCTCATCATCCGGCACAAATATGCCGCCCGAGGCCAGGCATTGAAGGCCGGCGGCGTCTTGAGACAACGCCGTCCGCTTGATCACACTGCACGTGTTGTTGGCCTGGTAGCAAGCGCCAGTGTCGGTGCCGCCGGCAAGCTTGCCGGGAACAAAGCCACACATATAGGGCCCCGTTGAATCCACACCGCCCGCGGTGGTATCCACAGAACCCGGCAAACCACCCACCCATCCATAGAAGTAATCCCAGCCCAGCACGCTGGGGGTGGCGTTCTCTGCCTCGTTGTTTTCCGGGCCAGCCAGGTGGAATTTACCGAACATGGCGCTTTCATACCCAGCCTGCTTGAGCAGCTTGGGCGCCGTCACGGCATAGGGAGACAACTGCGAATTGGCCAGATCGTTGGGCCCAATGGCCTGATTGATGTTGGTGCGCAACGGATACTGGCCCACGAAGAACGCGGCACGCCCCGGCGAGCATTCTGGCATGGACCAGGCATTGCGAAAACGCACGCCCGCGCTCGCCACGGCGTCCATGTTCGGCATGCTTGGCGGCGTGCTGCCCCCGTAGCCAAAAGACTTCATCTGGTCGATGCCAACGTCATCCATGATGACAAACAGGATGTTTGCTGGTTGTTCTGAATCGTCGCTGGAAGCGACATCACTGCCGCTGCCGCAAGATGCAAGGGCCAGCACAGCAAATGCCGATGCAAGCAGTTTAGGTAGCGTCAGGTTCACAGCAGTCTCCCAGGAGGCGGCATGTGCCGCCCAACACCAGGCCATGAACGTTGAAAATGTAACGCTACGTCTTATAGCCTAGGCCGAAGTTATTAGTTCTAAATTTGCAGGTAGCGTAAAGGATAATAAAAGAATGTGCAACCAAAGTTAACGTCCGTTAATTTGGAAAATGCCGCTGTTTTGACGGGAAAAGAGGGCTTAAAAGAGAATTCAAAGAGGATTCATTAGGGCGACCGGCCTATTGGATCACCGGTGGGGCCAGCGTAGGATGCCTTGATCCCTGGCCCTGCGTGGCTTCGAATGGAATGGCCCGACACAATGAAAAAAGCCTTCTTCGCGGCATCCTTGCCCCATCACAGTCAACTTGTTGCCACAGTGCTCATTGTTCTCGCGTATCTGGCAGAGCGGCCCTATGTTTTTTTTAAATATCCCGGCTACCTTGAACAGTCTGGCTGGCCAAAGATCAGCGCACTGATCCTCTTTATATTCATTTGGTGGCTACTGTGTTTCTTTCTATATCTGTATGCGGCGAAAAGCAGGCCGATAGCAAAATGGTCTATTTTTGTTCTGCTGGCTGTGTCTTCAACGGCCTTTGATCTGTATTACGCAGTGTCGGGCGGCGCCCCTTTACTCTACGAGGATTATGCCATCCTGGTTGATGCCATCAGATCCTCGGGAGATGCCCTGGCTGAGTACTACCCGCTACTCACCTACTCGGCCATCCGCCTGCTCCTCTTGTTCTGCGCATTCTGGATGATGGCGCCCACCAAGGGGGCCAGTCTGAAAGCGATGGCATTGCTGGTGTCATCGATATTGGTGTTTTCCAGTGTTTGTGTTCTCAAGCATGGAACGTATACGAATCTGCTGCCCGGAACGACTGGTATATATGGGTTGAGTCTCGCCTCTCTTTTTGATGGTTCCAGTAAAGCATATGTATATCAGGGAGAATCGCATCCCTCGAATCCAACCGATGATATCAATATCTTGGTGGTGATGGACGAGAGCGTCAGGGCCGATTTCTTATCCGCCCGTGACCTCCAGGATCTGTTTGCCGGATACACCGGCGACTGGCGATACTATGATTTCGGTGCCGCCACATCTGCAGGAAACTGCAGTGCCTCAAGCAACATTATGATCAGAAAGGGAGTGCGCCCTCTGCACGTGACCGATGATTTATATAGCAAGCCCCTCGTGTGGAGCTACGCCAGAAACGCAGGGTTCACGACCTATCTGCTGGACGCGCAACGTGGCGGCAAGGGCCATGATCATTTTGATGCGCGCGAACTAAGTCTGGTCGATCACAATATTGATGCCAGCAAAACATCCCGGGATGCCGATATTCCCGCCCTGATGGCCTACCTGAACGAGCAGGGAAAAACGTTCTCCATTGCCATCATGAATGGATCGCACTTTCCATATCACAATAACTTTCCTGCCGACTATACGATTCAATTGCACTCGGAGTATGTTGCTGCGGACACAACTCGCGTCGAGTACGCCAAATCAGTGAACTGGCAAACAAAGGGTTTCATCAAAGCACTGACAGCACTCGATTTGAGCAAGCCGACGATTGCCATTTATACGTCAGATCACGGGCAAAACATAAACGACCAGCCCGGGCCGCATCATTGCACTGGTTCAGGCCACCCTTTCATCGGCGAAGGGCTGGTTCCGCTTGTGGTTTTCACCAATTACCAGGACGAGATGATGGAAGCCGCAACGAGTTTCAATTATCAGCGGCTCTCACACTTCAACATCTTTCCCACTGTTCTGCAGTACATGGGGTTTGATGTGGCGAGCATCGTTGGCAAACGCAGCACGTATCTGTCGCCTATCACCAGTAAGGCGGTTCCGTTCAACCGATTTACCTACGGCGATGCATTCGGGCGTTTCGGCCAGGCGGTTAAAACCATGGATGTAACCGCAGAGAAACAGCTCGTGCTCAAGCGCTCACAGGATATGCGTAACGAGTACAGCCACGCTGACAGCACACCGCAGGCCTTCTCGACGGTCGCCAAAGCGAGCGATCAGACAACGGTCCCATAGAAACCATTGCCGCTATTGCGCCTCAATATCAGCGCGCTTGACGACGTCGCCCCAGAAACTGTGCTCGTCGGCGATCACGTTGGCCAATTCGGGCGCTGGCCCGAAGCGTAGTTCTGCGCCCTGGGCGGCCATGGTCGAAACCAGTTGCGGGTTTTTCAAGGCGCGTTCCAGCGCCGTCGACAAGGTGTGTATGACCTCTTGCGGCGTATCTTTTGGCGCAAACAGGCCAAAGAGATTATCGGCGACAACGTTTTCAATCCCGGCTTCTTTCAGCGTGGGGATATTGGGCAGCAGACTGACGCGCTCGCTGGATGCCACGGCCAGAAATCTAAGCTTGTTGCCCTTCACCAATGGCATTGACCCTGTAACACTGTCGAACATCATGACCGCCAACCCGTTCACGACATCCGGCAGTGCTTGCACACTACCCTTGTAAGGCACGTGCGTGATATCCAGGTCATTCTGGACCTTGAACAGATCCCCTTCCAGGTGAGACAAAGTCCCCACCCCTTGCGAGGCGTAGTTGTAATGCCCAGGACTCTTCTTGATGTAGGCAATGAGTTCCTGGACATTGTTGACAGGCAAGCTCGCCGGAACCACTAACGCGTGGGGCACAAAGCCTATCAGGCCAATGGGAACGAAATCATCGACCAGACTTGCAGCCTGGTCTTTATAGATGGCGGCAGCAATCGCCTGATTTGTGGTTGCCGCAAGATACAGGTTATAGCCGTTGGGCGCAGCCCTGGCGCCAGCCACCAAGCCTATCGCGCCTCCCGCTCCGGCCCTGTTCTCGATAATAACCGACTGGTCCAACTCCTTGGCCAACTGATTACCCACCGCCCTGGCCAGCACATCGGTTGCGCCCGCTGGTGGAAATGAGATGGTGATCTGTATCGGCTTATCGGGATAGGCGGCCCGACCTTCTATCGGCACAATGACGAATATTGCAGCGGCTCCGATAATCGCACAGAACCTGAGGGCGGAAGCAGGCTTTGTAGACCCGTTTGCACCACAGAGCGCCAACTTGGCAGCTTTAAACCATGAAGCAAGTATCATCACATCAATCTCCAGCAAGTGGATTGCAAAAAAGCTTGGATGAAAAACGGGGCCTGCAACACAGATTCCTCATGCCCCACACACAGGTTGAATACATCTTACGCAGGGGCCGTCATTAGAACAATTTGAATTTCTATTTCAATTCAACATTTTTTCTTATAAGCGATTCCAGGCAGGCAAAGTTCAAGAGGTAACCGCACCGATATTGCGTGGCTTGCATGGGGCTCGACTTGAAATCCGTTAAGCTAGCAAGGTGATTCAAGGAGCGAGCTGTAAGCAATGACGCAACCCCAATGGATAATACTGGCCATACTGGCCGCGACCTTGTGTTTGTTCTTGTACGGCCGGTGGCGGCACGACATCGTCGCGGCGGCGGCGTTGTTGGCCAGCGTGATCGTTGGATTGGTCCCTGCCGACGAAGCCTTTGCAGGGTTTTCCCATCCAGCGGTTGTCACAGTGGCGTGCGTGCTGATTCTAAGCAGCGCACTGCTGCATACAGGCGTGGTAGACCTGCTGGCCCAGCGCGTGCTGCCCACCGAAGCAGGCCCAACGATCACAATCGCTGCGCTGGTCGGCCTGGCGGCATTGCTGTCCAGCTTTATGAACAACGTGGGCGCGCTGGCTTTGCTTATGCCGATTGCCTTGCAGATTGCGCAACGCCAGGGCATTGCCCCGGGCAAGGTACTGATGCCACTCGCGTTTGGCACGATGTTGGGCGGAATGACCACCCTCATCGGCACACCCTCCAATCTGATCGTCTCCGGATTCCGCAAGGGAGCCGGAGACGGCGGCTTCGCCATGTTTGACTTCACGCCCGTCGGAGCCGCTGTTGCGCTGGGCGGCATACTCTTCATCGCGCTGGTGGGCTGGCGCATTGTTCCGGGGCGGGAACGCGCTGGCGCCGATTCATTTGATACCGGTGCTTATCTGACCGAAGCGCGCGTTGCCTCCAGCTCCAAAGCCATCGGCATGACCTTACACGAAGCCGAATCCGAACTGAAAGGCGCCGACGCCCAGATCATCAGCCTTGTCCGCAACGAGATCAGGCTGACAAGCCCCTTGTCAGCCGGGCCTTTGCGCGAAGGCGACGTGGTACTGATCGAGGCCGATCCCGAGGCACTGGCCAGTGCGCTGGACAGCCTTGGCCTGGTATTTGGGGAGGAACCGCTCAAGGCCAGGGGTGACGACAAGCATGACGAGGCCGATAGCGAATCGACAAAGGCCGACCCCGGAATCAACGCAGCGTCGAAGACAGCAGCCGAAGACGCCGAGGTTGCCGCAAACGCTTCTACCGCAGCGCCAGAACGTCAACATAACGGCGAGGCTGACGCCTCCATGGAGCAGACCCAACAAGAAAAAGATGAAGCGCGTGAAAAGAAGATTGAACGGTCCATTCAGTTGGATGACGAAGAACTGATGGAATTGGTGATTCTCCCAGGCTCAGACCTGCTGGGGCGTACCGCCGGAGATCTGGACCTGCGTGAGCGCTACGGTATCAACCTTTTGGCCATTTCGCGCCAGGGGTCCCGCATCCGCAGTCGCGTAAGGCACACTGCGCTGCGTCACGGCGATGTGCTGCTGATGCAGGGGTCGGGCGATCTGATTTCAGAGTTTGCGTCGAATGCCGGCTGTGCGCCTCTGGCGACCCGCTCGCTGCGCGCGCCCGATCGCAAGAAGATGATCTTGGCGGGCGGAATCATGGCCGTGGCGGTGGGGCTCACTGCATTCAATATTCTGCCGGCGGCGATCAGTTTTCTGCTCGGCGTGCTGCTCTTGATGGTTTTTCGCGTACTGCCGCTGCGCAAGATGTACGAAGCCGTGGACTGGCCAGTGATTGTGCTGCTGGGGGCGCTGCTGCCGGTGGCGCAGGCCATCGAAAGCACCGGTGCGGCCAAGCTAATTGCGGTATTCCTGCTGGACAGCGTCGCACATGGCAATGCCATTGTTGCCTTGACGGTTGTCTTGCTGGTCACCATGACCATGTCTGATGTCATCAACAACGCTGCAACCGCGGCCATCATGTGCCCCATCGCCATCGGCTCGGCGGCGCAGCTCAATGTCAATGCCGACCCTTTCCTGATGGCAGTGGCGATCGGTGCTTCAGCAGCGTTTCTGACCCCGATCGGGCATCAGAACAATACACTCATCCTCGGGCCCGGCGGATTCCGGTTCGGGGATTACTGGCGGATGGGCTTGCCGCTGGAGATCGTGGTGAGCCTGATCACGATACCGATGATATTGCTGGTCTGGCCGCTTTGACTGTGCTCAGGCAATAACGAACCAGTCCGCGAATCCCGGCCAATCCCCGAACCATATGCAAGCGTTCGGGGGCCGCTTTGCTTACCTGAACCAAAGCGACAGCCAGGGTATGAATGCGATGCAGATAGTAGCCACTACCAACGCAAGAAACAGCGGCCATATACGTCGAGCGATCTGAATATACGGAACGCCACTTACCGCTGATGCGGCAAATAGATTTATACCCACCGGCGGCGTGATGAATCCGATTGTCAGGGTACACACAACAAACACGCCGAAATGGACCGGATCAATATTCAAGGCGGCGCAGATGGGCAAAAGGATGGGCATCAGGATGATGATCGACGCAATGGTTTCCATGAAGCAACCAAAGATCAACAGCAACAGCATAATCATCAACATGGTTCCAACCACACCCATCTCGGCGGAAAGCATTGCGCCTGCCAGCGCGTCGGGCAGCCTCAGCACCGACATGACTTCTCCGAACAGTATGGAAAAAGCGATGATAGGCCCGATCATGCCCGTAATCGCCCCGCTGCGGTACAGCAAGGTCGGTATCTCGCGCCAGGTAATGCCTTTCGTGATCACGAGCTCGGCGAACAGGCAGTATGCGACCGCCACGGCAGCAGATTCGGTCGGTGTAAAGGCGCCAGAGTAGATGCCACCGAGAATAATCGCTGGCGCCAGCAGGCCATACCTTGCCCCCCAGGTTTTAATCAGCACCTGTTTGCCGTCAAAAGGCGTCTTCGTACTGACACCCCAGCCGAACCTGCGGCATACAAAATAATTTGCCACGCACATGCTGGCGGCCATCAGCAGGCCCGGGAAGATGCCGGCAAGAAATAGATCTCCGACGGATGTGGACGTCACTACGCCATAGATGATGAAAATCAGACTGGGCGGAACGATAATGCCAAGGCACCCGCCTGCGGCTGCAAGCGCGGCCGCGTAGGGCCGGTCATATCCCTTTTCAACCATGGAGGGAATCATGATCTTGCCGATTGCCGCCGTATCGGCGGAATTCGAACCGCTTGTGCCTGCGAAGAAGAAACAGCCAGCAATAGTAGACATGCCCAGGCCGCCGTGTATCCAGCCCAACATCGCCTGCCCCATATTCGTCAACGCCTTGGCAATCCTCCCGCCTGAAATAATGTCCCCCGTCAGGATGAACAGCGGCATGGCCAGCAAAGCCCAGTTATCAATCGCGGAAAAAGGTACTTGCCCGATAATATCGATCGAGTACACGCCGACCGCTATCACCATCGCCAGCGATCCAAGCCCCAGTATCAGGAATAGTGGCACGCCGATTGCCAGATGAACCATCATCAGTACACCGATGATCAGAACAGCCATTTCATCACTCATCATCATAATTGCCCCCGCCCAGCTCAACCTTTCCGGTCGCCTGGTAATGTTTGATCATTCTGATGGAACGCTGGATCACCCTGTAGCCAAGCATGAAGAAGGCTATCGGCAATGCCGCTTGAGCAAACGCCATATTCAGGTCGAGGCCGGTCATCAACACTTCATTCTCAATCTGCAAGCGCATCACGTTCAGGCCGTAGTAGACCGTCAGCACGACCAGCACCAGATGCAGAAAGTCGAAGTACAAGTACAGAAACAAGCGCTTTCGCGCCCCCAGCAGTTGCGGGACGAGATCGATTCGTATGTGATTTCTGTTTCTCGCAATCTCTGCCATGGCGATATACACCACAAAAACAAAGGCATAACGGGCGGTCATCTCGCCCCATTCACTTGATGCGCCAAATAGATGGCGCCTGACAACCTCCGCCAGGATAATCAGCACCAGATAGCCATAGCAGGCCACCATCAGCCAGGTTTCAAACCCATCATCGATCTTCTTCCAAAGATTCCGCACTTTTCAACCCCTCCATCAGACAACAGCAAGCCATTGACGCACGGCGGCATCATCACATTCCCGCAACGTTTCATATACCTGCCGCGAGCAACGGCTTTATAAGATTCAGGTCGACAGACTCTTACCCAGCTCGGCAACCTGTTCATACAGCTGTCGACCGTATCGATCTTTCCAGCTGTCCCATTCCGGCCGTTGATGTCCTATCGCCTCGACCCACAGGTTTCTATCGTCGTCACTCAGTTCGGCAATCTCGATGCCAGCGGCCTTCCACTCGGACCACATCCGGTCGTCCGCGGTCTTTTGCTGAGACTTCTGATAATCCCAACTTTCCTGGGCGGCCCGCTCTATTGCGTCTTGTATGGACGACGGCAGTTTCTCGAACCATTTTTTCGAGATCATGGTCACATGCGCATTGAAACTCATGTCCACACGGGCGCTTGTTCCGATGACCTCGTGAATACGATTCGCCGTCAAGGGACCGAGCCCCACGTTGAGCGCATCCACCGCTCCCTGTTGCATGGCCTGATAAGTTTCCGCCCAGTTGATCGAAACAGGACTCGCAGGCGTGAGCGCAAAGGTTTGCTGCTCAATCTTTGAATTGGTCACACGCAACTTCAGTCCGGTAATATCCACAGGCAGGCGAATCTGCTTGCCGGCCCTCTTGCTCACACAGAGCACACGGAATCCGGTGTTTGCCCACATGCCCTTCAACACTTTGAGCCCCTTACGCTCAGGATCGGTCATGAACTTCGAATTGGCAAAATCAGGATGTTCAAGGAACTTGTTGAAGCCTTCATTCGTTCGGAACATAAAGGGCAGATCCAGAAGATTGAACACTTCTGAATAAGGCGTGAAATTCTGCATTGAAACCTGGCATGCCTGAATGGCACCGTATTGCACTTTCTGCGGCAGCTCCGTTTGCCCGCCCAGCTTTCCGCCTTCATGAATGTCAACCAGAAGGCGGCCTTCACTGTATTTTTCAGCGAGCTGCTTGAACAAATCCAGGCCGGTAATGACATACCTTTCGCTTGCCTGCGTAAAGGTATGGGCGAACAACATTTTGTGCTCGGCGGACTGCGCGCGTGCTGTGGATATCACAAACGGGCCTAATGCAGATGAGCCCACCACAGCCAGACTAGTGCGAAGTATGTCTCGCCGTGAAATGGATTTTGTTTCCTTCATAATAGTCTCCATAATCTTTTAATTATTGCTAAGTAGCCGGGGAAAGCGGTAGATTCAGGTTAGCTTAATGCGTCACATATGGCACTCTCAACCGTCCAAAATCCGGATGCTTTGTCTCATAAATGGGATAAACATTCCTGTTTCATGATGCTGGTGCGAACACCGCGCCTTACTGCGAAATCAAAGTCACTTGAATTGCCGATATAAGCTGCCGAGATCGCTTGCGGCCAGTTTCAGCAACCCAACATATCCGAGCGCTTTGTCGAGTTCCATGCGCGCCCTGGGCGCATGCACCGCAACACTGCCAATCACCTTCCGGTTTCGGCCAAACACGGGAACCGCCACGGAAATCAGACCAATCAGATATCCCTCGTCATCCGTCGAAATATTTGCCCTTCGAATCTTGACCAGCTCCTGAGCAAGAATGTCCGGGTCCACAATTGTTTTCTCGGTGTAGCGCTTCAACGAAAACTGATACAACATCCGCCGCCGCTGCCGCGCAGGCATGTGACTAAGAAAAAGCTTGCCACTGGAAGTGCAATGCAATGGCACGCGTGAACCCGGCTCCAGATGCATGCCCAGCGGCCATTTCGATTCCACGCGATCGACATAGACTACGTCTGTAATATCAAGTGTTGTGAAGTTACAGGTCTCCCCGATTTGTTCTACGAGCCCTTTCAGAATGGCCCGCCGCTCGCTGTGAAGCGACGCATGACTGCGCACGCCGTCTATCATGGCTACGAGTCGTTCACCGGCCGAGTAACGCTTTCCATTAGGCTCCCGCATCAGTATCCGGGCATCGACCAGCGTTTTTATCAAGCGATGCAGCGTGGACCTTGGCGTCCCTGTCACTTCCGCTATCTCTTCCAGGCTCAACGGCTCGACCGAGAACGCAATGGACTCGACTATTTCTATACTTCGCATGGTAGAAGGCCGCTCCGGGAGTTTTCCCGCTTTCGCGGAAAATCGTTCAGTAGGCATTTGGGCACCCATCCCTAGATTATGAAAATTTCAACCTCGCATATCGTTAAAGGTCAAAAGTAGCATTTTCCGCAGGACGCCAGGCTTCAGCGTTTTCCGCCTGATTAGTGTTGGCGGCGTTCAGGAACGCCTGTTGATTCAAATGACGTCCAGATCCCCCACCAGCTCGCGTAACCTCAAGCGTGCGGTTTCAGGAAGCGGCTCCAGTGGCGCCCGCAGGCAGCCCATCGGGAGATCCGTCCACTGCGAGATTGCCTTGATCGAGTGCGGAACCCCGTATTGCTTGAAAAAATAAAAAAGCGGATGCAGCCGGGCGTAAAGCTTTTCCGACTCGGTGGACCAGGGATTCTTTGTCAACGCTCGATACAGCTCAACCAAGCGATCGGCAAAGACGGGATGCATCATGACTTCCCACCCTTTTGCACCAAGACGGAACCCTTCCAGCGCTTGATAATGAAAGCCGCAATACACTGTGTACCGTTCACCACACAACAGCTGGATGTCTCTGACTCGGCTTACATCGTACGAAGCATCTTTGACCGACCTGATCGCGTCGATCTTTGCCATTGCGAGGATCCGTTCCGGAGTGAAATCAAATCGGGTCGGCTGAGTAAGGTTATAGAGCCGGATCGGCAGATCCACAGCGTTCGCCACCGCCTCATAATGCCGATACGCAGCCTCAAAGGTAACTGCAAAGTATTGCGGCATCTCCAGCATCAGGCAGGAAGCTCCGCTGTCTTTTGCCTGCTTCGCGTAATCGATCACCTGCCGTGTCGAGAACGCGCCGACGCCGACATTCACGTGGACTCGCCCCTCCACCGCCCTGCACACCGTGTCGACAACCACCTGCCTTTCCGTGTCGTTGAGATAAGGGCCTTCGCACGTGCTTGCAACACAGGTCACGCCCGCTACACCCGACACGCTTATGCGTCGGGCATACTCGGCGAGTGTTTCAACATCGACATTCCCCGCCGCATCGTAGGGAGTGGCCAGATAGCAGTAGAACCCTCCCGCGTCCAACGGATTCCCTGCGTGTGTCGAGACGGCCTGTGTCGCTGTCATGGCAATGCGTGACCGCTGTCGACGGCGCCTGAAGCCGGAAAGCGATCCTGATCAGATCCTATCTGAACGGTCTCTCCCGTTTCAGTAAATGTCCGCGTTACGTCATTGTCTCGTGTCAGGCCATATATCACCATGACCAGGGCCGGTTCATCGCCGGCATTACAGAACGCATGCGGCACGCCGTTGGAAATAAACGTTGAATCATAGGGCTCGCAGTCCAGCACCTGATCGCCTAACGTGATACGCACTTTTCCCTGCAGCACGGTGACCTGTTCTTCGGCATTGCCGTGAGAATGGCTCGGTACGGCAGCGCCGACAGGCAGCCACGTCACGCCAGATCGAATTCGCGTTGCGCCTAGCCTGGCGCTGGTGATCGGGTGATTGACAATGCCATGTCCGCGGGGAACCGCAGGCAACTCGGCATAGCGCAAAAAGTGTATTTCGTCTTTCATCTTCACTCCTTTGTTATCACGTGCTTTGATTGGATGTGAAGAAGTCTGGCACACGGACGCGAACGCACTCAATACTGCGCAAGCACAAATTGAATGACAAATTCCATTTATGATTGAAAAGCCGCTATCTTTGGCTTTTATGGCGAGCGCGGGCCCTCGGCGATAGCGCCCTGCAGATCAAGTATCCCTGAATTCCGGCGACCAGTGCAGCAAACGCCTTTCTATCAGCGTGATGCCATACACCAGCACAATCCCTACCACCGAAAGCAGCACCACGGCGGCGAACATATCTGTGGCATTCAGCGTAGCCAGCGCCGTAATCATCAGGTAACCCATGCCAGTGGTCGAGCCAACGAACTCTGCCAGCACGACACCGATCAGCGCGAAGCTGATCGCATTGGGCAGTGCCGCAAACGTCCAGGCCGCAGCAGTGGGGATGCGCACCCGCCACAGAATCTGGCGCGGTGATCCACCCAGTGTCTGGCAGAACTGCAGCAGTTCGCGCTCAACGCTGCGGCCGCCTTTGTAGGTATTGAAGAACACAAGAAAGAACACCACAAACCAGGACGTTACGACCTTGGACGCAACGCCCAGCCCAAAAAACATGGTGATCAATGGTACGAATGCGATACGCGGCATGGAGTTGAACGCCACGATAAATGGGTTCAGGACATCGGCCATAAAGCGGTTGCGGCTGAGCGCAACGCCTACGACAAAGCCACTGCCGACACCCACGATCAGACCCAGAAAGGTAGCGCGCAGCGTGAGCCACAGATGCGGCCAAACCGAATCAGGGCCGGGCTGCATCCATTCCCACAGACGTAGCGCAATCCGCGAAGGCTGGCTGATAAAGAACGGATCGAAAACCGTATTGGCAATGAACCACGGAATACGGGTCAAGATTTCCCATGCGCCCAGGATGACGGCCAGAATGCCAACCTGCCACAGCGTAATTCGAAATCGGCGGCGCACCGCCGCTCTGCGCGCTTCGGCCAGGTGCATGGCCTGTCCTTCCGGCGCATCTGAAACGGGTATATTCATCGCATTACCCCCAGGCGGTACGAAGAAGCGTTGTCGGCGTGCCGTGCCAAGCTGACATAAGTGTGATGCCTATCCATGTTCCGCCCTCACGCCGCCGTCCGGAACTGTTGCCCCAGTACACTCCAGACACTTTGAAAGTGCGCGACAAAGGCAGGGCTCTCACGCACTGTAAATACATCGCGTGGATGAGGGATGTGTATGCGTTCGTCCAGAAGAACCTTGCTGGGCGGCGAGGACAGCACCACCACACGATCGGACAGGGTAATGGCCTCGTCGAGATCATGTGTCACCATGACGACCGTCTGACCCAGTTTGCGCCAGATCTCCATCAGTTCGCGATGCAGATGCGTCTTGGTATGCGTATCCAGGGCGCCAAAAGGCTCATCCAGCATGAGCAGGCGCGGCTCAACGGCCAGGCTCATCAACAATGCCACACGCCGCCGCATGCCACCCGACAACTGATGTGGGTAGGCATGTTCAAAGCCCGATAAGTGGCCAAGCTCCAGTAACTGCGCCACCTTCTTCCTGACCTGATTTTCAGGTACACCATGAAAACGCAGCCCCAGCGCCACATTCTTGTAGACGTTGTACCAGGGCAGCAAGGTATCTTTCTGAAAGATGTAACCCAGCGTGGGGTGCAGTTTTCCCTTGACAGGCGTCTTGTCAATTTCGATTGTGCCCGCCGTGGGTTCCAGAAAACCGGCAATCAGGTTCAGCAAAGTACTCTTGCCGCAGCCAGATGGCCCAACGATGGACACAAACTCACCCTGTTCGATCTTGAGCGAGACATCGCCTACGGCCCAGGTATATCCCTTGTCGGTCTGGAAAGCCTTGGAGACCTCACGCAGTTCAATCACGATGACATGCCTCTTGCCTTGCGGACGAAGGACATGTTCACGCATTTGTCGTAGGGCACGGTTTTCATCTGATCGTTAGAGAACTGCCGGCCGTCGCCCATGATGGCGGCCATGCGGTTGTAGGCGTCTTCGGTAATGATATTGTCTTCCAGCCACACATTTGCCTTGTAGTCCGCAATGGCCTTCAGTACCGATGGCCGGGTCAGCGCATTCAAGTAACGCCCGTAAACGGCTTCGGTAATGTCTTCAGGCGTGTGCTGATTGATGAAATCCTGCGCCTTTACCAGCCCGTTCACAAAATGCTGAATGTCTTGGGGCCGTTTGTCGATATCGTCTTGAAGCGCATAGGCTGCGATGCCCGGCACGTCTCCCTTCATGTACGTGTTCCAGACTTCGCTATCGATGCCGTTGAAAATTGGGGTTCCCCAGCCTTCTGCAACGGCCTGCTCCATCATGGATGCGGTCGCCATGGTTGCGGCGACCGATCCCGTCTTGAGGGCCGCGAGCATGGTCGCCAGGTCGCCCAACGGACGGATATCCACTTTGTTGCCTATGCCGGCCTGCTCCATCAGATAGATAGCCATCAAGGCGGTCACAGAGCCCGGCTGCGTTGCGCCTATTTTCTGGCCGTCCAGATCCTTGAGCGTGCGAAACTTTCCGCTGTCATAGTCGGCCTTGCGCACCAGCACGTTCGCATAAGTCATCCGGCGATCAAAACCGAAAATCAAGGCCGCAGGCTTGCCTGCAATTGTCAGTGCCGGTGCGGCGGTGGCGGCCGTCGCGCCCACAAGAATCTGCCGTGCGGCCAGCAATTGATTGGTGCGGGGGCCGCTCTGACTGTTCAGATACTTGACGTCCAGGCCAGCGTCAGAAAAGTAGCCTTGCGCGAGCGCCACGTAGCCTG
Source organism: Allopusillimonas ginsengisoli (assembly GCF_004153455.1). GTDB lineage: Bacteria > Pseudomonadota > Gammaproteobacteria > Burkholderiales > Burkholderiaceae_B > Allopusillimonas > Allopusillimonas ginsengisoli. The sequence continues at coordinate 749,344 of NZ_SDQE01000001.1, forward strand.
CCGTAAAGATGGGGTCGATACTGCCTTGCCCATACGCGACCTCTTTTTTGTCTGCGGCCCGAGCTGCCCCGGCGCCGAACACGCCAAAACAAGACATCGCACCAGACGCCAGCAACAGCTGCCGGCGTTTCACCAGGATCGGATTGTGTTGATCAGCCATGATGTTTCAATACGCCAGTTACACCGCAAGCGTGCCATGCGCAGCCGGTAACGCCTGAAATGTTTCTGCACGCCTCCTATGTGTGAGCGTTACGCCGGGAGCAATCCAGAACGATTGCACGGACGGACTCGCCCGCGACCACGCGGCGAGATCCTATAGAAAGTATATACAGTGTGGCCAGGTCGTGTCCTAGGGGTGCTCTTCCGATCAAGGCACGATGACCATGGCGCCGGTGATCGCCCTGTTCTGGGCGGCGATATGGGCCTTCGCGACCTCTGCCAGAGCAAACCGCGCACCGATTTGCGCGCGCACGATGCCTTGGCCCAGCGCATCGAATACCATGTCGGCATTGGCACGGAAGGTGGCCAGATCGGCGTTGTGCGGAAAAACGGAAGGCCGGGTCAGATAGAGGCCGCCCTTCTTGTTCAACAGTTCTACGTCAAAGGGCGCGATCGGGCCAGACGCGGAGCCATATACCACGACATGCCCGAACGGCCTGGCGCAATCGAGTGAGCCCAGAAACGTATGTTGCCCAACGGAATCGTAAACCACTGATGCCTTCTTGCCGTCTGTTGCGTCGATCACCCGCGATACCCAGCCAGTATCGGAATAATCAACGGCGACGTCACAGCCCGCCTCTCGCGCAATCGCGCATTTTTCTGACGACCCCGCAGTCCCGATCACGATGGCACCCAACGCTTTGGCCCAAGCGCTAAGAATCTGCCCTACTCCGCCAGCCGCGGCATGCACGAGTACGATGTCCCCCTTGCTCACGGGAAATGTCTTGGTGACCAGGTATTGCACCGTCATCGCCTTGAAGAATACCGCGGCGGCTGATTCGTCATCGACGTGATCCGGCAGCTTCACCAAGCGATCCGCGACAACGTTACGATGTGTGGCGTAGGCGCCGATGCCTGCGTTCATATACACAACACGATCGCCAACCTTCAGGTCTGTCACGCTATCACCAAGCGCGGTGACAACGCCTGCCGCTTCGTGACCCAGCCCCGTGGGCGCTGGAAGCGGATACTTTCCGCTGCGCTGGTATATGTCTATATAGTTAAAGCCGATCGCAGTTTGCTTGAGCTGCACCTCCCCTTCGGCCGGAGCAGGCAAATCTGCGGATACCAGACGCATTACTTCGGGTGCGCCAAATTCAGTCAACTGGACTGCGGTGGTCTTGGTCATGATGGTGGAGCTCCTCCCTATAGGTATAGTCCATAGTAAAGCAATTCAAACGCGCTACTATCTACTTGACAAGGTTAACTGAACAGCAAGCCATGACCATCGACGACGACACGCTGAAATCAATCAGTGCATTGACGCTGGCGCATTACAACGACAATGCCGTCAGCTTTCGTGCGGGCACGCTCGACCATGATGTCAGCCAGAACATCGCCGCGCTTTTGCGCCATATCGAAGGCCCGCCGCCCTATACCCTGCTTGATGTCGGCTGTGGACCAGGGCGCGATCTGAAAACCTTCAACGCACTGGGGCATCGCGCCATCGGCCTGGATGGCTCAGAACGGTTTGTGGAGATGGCACGCGCGGATACCGGCTGCGAAGTGTGGCAGCAAAACTTATTTGACCTGGCGTTGCCGGACGCTTTCTTTGACGGTATTTTCGCCAACGCCGTGCTGTTTCATGTTCCCGCACAGGTTTTGCCGCGCACACTCCACGCATTGCATGCTGCGTTAAAGCCAGGCGGCGTGCTGTTTAGCTCAAACCCGCATGGGAAAAATCAGGAGGGCTGGAATGGCCCGCGCTACGGTTCGTATCACGACCTGGAAAGTTGGCAGGCACTGATGCAAGCTGCGGGGTTTGAAGAGATGGAGCACTATTATCGGCCCACGGGGTTGCCACGGGAGCAGCAGCCTTGGCTGGCGAGTGTGTGGCGGCAAGTTACAGCCTAAGCCTCGGTGAACAACCACCGACACGCCGCCGCAAGCAGCGGAGTGTCACCCGCGGACAGCACTCGTAAACTGGCAATATCCATAACGCAGCTATCATCCGGCCGCCTGATGTTCGGCCACGATACAGCCCCAGGGAGCTGGCACAGTGCATACATCCGAAACAACGCCTATCGGCGGCCTGAACTGGGCCGAAATCGAGCATTCGCTGGACGAACATGGTAATGCTGTGCTGCCTTCGCTGCTGAATGCAGAACAATGCACTGAGCTTGCCGCCCTGTATCCGCAGAATGAACGTTTTCGCAGCCGCATCATCATGGCTCGCCACGGTTTTGGGCGCGGTGAGTACAAGTATTTTGCCTACCCGCTTCCCCGATTGCTCGACCACTTGCGTCACGCGCTGTATCCGCATCTGGCTCGTGTGGCCAACCGATGGAATCAACTGATGCGCATCGATACCCAATATCCTGACAGCCTGGATTCCTTTCTGGCCCGCTGCCATCGGGCGGGCCAGACGCGGCCGACACCGCTGATGCTGCAATACAGCGCGGGGGACTACAACTGCCTGCATCAGGATCTTTATGGCGAACATGTCTTTCCGTTGCAAGCGGCCATTTTGCTGTCGGCGCCGGACAAAGACTTTACCGGCGGCGAATTCGTGATGACCGAAACCGCGTCGGGCGCGCAACGCGCTGAAGTGGTCGCGCTGCAACAAGGAGACGCTGTGGTGTTCACTGTAAATCACCGACCTGCCGCAGGAAAACGCCACACACTGCGCAAGGTGGCCATGCGGCATGGCGTAAGCCAGCTCCACAGCGGCCAACGCCATACCGTGGGCCTGATATTTCATGATGCCCGATAAGGGAAACAGATTATGTCAACGCCTGCTACCACCTCTTTTGTCAATGACGCGTTCTCGCAGCAACTCGACGAACAAGGCTATGCCATCGTGCCCGGTCTACTGGGTGACGAGCACGTGTATGCCTTGAGGGGATGGCTAAGCGCCGCCCTGAACCGGCCCCAGACTTTGCCGATGGAGAATGACAAGTACCGTGCTGAGGTATTCTGCTTTGATGAGCCGCCACCCGCGCCGCTGGCGATATGGCGGCAAACGCTTTATCGTCAGTTGTACCCGCTTGCCAACCGCTGGAATAAACTGCTCGGAATGCGCTATCGCTACCCCGTAGCGCTTGAGTCATTCGTAGAACAAAACCATCAGGCGGGGCAGCACCGGTCGCAGTCACACCTGGTACGCCTGCGCGCGCAAGGCTATCAGGCCTTGACGCACTATGGCCAGGGTTCGCTTGTGTTTCCCCTGCAGGTGATCGCCTTGTTGTCCGAGCCAGGCAAGGATTTCACTGGCGGCGAATTCGTGATGACAGAGCATCGCCCGCGCATGCAGTCTCGGCCCATGGTGTTGCCACTACGATGTGGCGATATTGCGGTGATTGCAACAGCCGCTCGGCCCGTCAAGGGCGCCCGCGCATATTATCGCGTCAAACTGAAACACGCCATCAGCCGAGTGCACAGTGGCGAGCGCATCGGGCTGGAGCTTTTGTTTCATCATTCTCCCTAATAAACAGGAAACAAACAGGAACGGTGTGACTGGCAAAGTCCCTGAATTGCGCAATCCGCGCGTGCACAGTCAGTAACGACTTGCGCGCAGCACGCCACATACAATCAAAGAACATTAGAACCAACTACCTGGGAGACATACCATGAAAGCCCCAATACTATCCGCAGTGTGCCTGGGCTTGCTCGCCCTCCCCGCGATTGGGTCCGCGGACACGCCAAAACGGGATGAGTTCTTCTGGCTGGGTGAAATGAATAAAGCGACCCTGGTCATCAACACTGACGAAGGGCTGATTGAAAAATCGATGGCGCCCGGCTTCGCAGCGGGAATAGAGCAAGTCATTGAGGCGGGGAACAAAGAGGGCGGCAAACGTCCCTCCACCGTCATTACCTTTGAGCCGTTGATGATTGATGCTGCTGGGGAAGAAATCACCTTGCTGCATGCAGGGCGTTCAAGTCAGGATATGCATGCAACCTATCGGGCTGCAATATTGCGTGATGACCTGCTTGGCCTGGCGCAGCGCCTGCAAAAGACATCGACGACGCTGGTCAATCTCGCCGAGAAACACGCGGGCACGATTGTGCCGAACTACACCAACGGCGTGGCGGCTCAGCCGAACAGCTACGGCCACTATTTGCTCGGGCACGCAGCAGGGCTGCAGCGCGATGCCCAACGCATTCGCGAGGCGTATGTGCGCGTGGACCGTTCAGCAATGGGCACGACCGTATTGAACGGAACGAGCTGGCCGCTGAATCGTGAACGCATGGCCCATTACCTGGGCTTTGCACGTACCGTGGACAATGCTTTTGATGCCGCGCAGATTTCCTCGATGGAGCACCCGGTGGAAGCCGGTTCGATTGTGACCAGCATTGCCTTGCATACAGGCCATTTCATCGAGGACCTGATGACACAGTATGCTCAGCCAAGGCCATGGATCTTGCTGGAGGAAGGCGGCGATAACACGTATGTATCAAGCGCTATGCCGCAAAAGCGCAACCCGGGCTTGTTGAACAGAACTCGCAGCAGTGCGTCTACGGCAATCACACTTGCATTGGGGCCTGTAATTCAGGCGCACAACATTACGCCCGGAATGGCGGATCCCAAAAGCGCCAAGACCAATAGCGCAATGGTAAACAGCGCCATCAAGACACTGAAAGACTGGAATGATGTCATGAAAGCGCTGGTGGTGAGCCCGGACAGGGCGCTGGAAGAATTGAACAGTGACTGGACCGCTTCCCAGGAACTGGCTGACTCGCTGATGCGCAACCACAAGCTCCCCTTCCGGCTGGGACATCATTTTGCATCGGAAGTGGTCAGCTATGCAAAGCAAAACAATATCAAACCATTGGACTTCCCTTACGCTGAGGCTCAGCGTATTTATGCGGAAGCGGTGCATGGTGCGACTTATCCTCAAGAACTTCCCATGAGCGAAGCGGATTTCAGAAAGGCGCTCGACCCCGTCGCTATCGTGAATCATCGAGCGACCGCCGGTGGCCCCCAGCCAGCCGAGATGACGCGAATGATTGACGAAGCCAAAAAAGATCTCGCCGATCAGCAGGCCTGGATTGACGAGAAACGCGAGGCCATCAACGCAGCGCTGAAACAATTGGACAGTGACTTTAGCAGGCTGCTGGAGAAGGACAGCGACGCCGACCAGGTGAAACAGGCCTCGTAAGCGCGCCGTTCTGAACAGATTGCCGCAACAACTGCGACAATCTGTTCAGCGTATCGTAAGGATAATGATTCTTATTTGCCATAGAATTATGACTCTGAACAGCAGGAGTTATCGCAATGGCAAATTTGAATCGGCGCTCTTTATTGCGCCAAGGGATCATCATGGGGGCCGGCGCACTGGTCGGCGCGCCCGCATTTCGCGTCGCCTGCGCGGCAGACACCAAGGCACTGACACTCTATAACGGGCAACATGCCCGCACCACTGCAGCGTTGGTCGAAGCCTTCACGAAGGCGAGCGGCATCAAAGTAGCGATCCGCAAAGGCAGCAGCTCTCAACTGGCCAACCAGATCATCGAAGAGGGCCAGCGCTCTCCTGCCGATGTGTTCTACGCGGAAGAAAGCCCGCCCGTCGTAACGCTGGCAGAAAAAGGATTGTTGGCGAAGCTGGACGACCGCACGCTCAAACAGGTATTGGCAGGGTATACCGCCAAAGACGATACATGGACGGGTGTCAGTGCCCGATGCCGGGTCGTCGCCTATAACCGCAAAATGGTCAATCCCGCCGAGCTTCCTGCATCGGTTCTGGATATGGCGACAGAATCCTGGAAGGATAAAGTCGGTTTCGTGCCGACCAGCGGTGCATTTCAGGAACAGCTCATTGCAATCAAACTACTGAACGGGCGCGAGGCCGCATTGAATTGGCTCAAAGGCTTGAAGAAGTTCGGTCGCATCTACAACGGCAACATGGCAGCGATGAAAGCCGTTGAGGCTGGCGAGATTGCTACTGCGCTGGTGAACAACTACTACTGGTTCGCCGTCGCCAAGGAAGTGGGCGAAGATAAAATGAAGTCCGCCTTGTATTACACAGATAATAAAGATCCCGGAGGTTTGATCACTGTGTCAGCGGCGGGTATTCTCAAGTCATCAAAAAACCAGCAGGCTGCGCAGCAGTTGCTTGCATTCATGGTGAGCGAAGCCGGACAACAGGCCATTGTTGCGTCCGTAGCCGAATATCCGTTGCGCCCCGGCGTCTCTTCACCGTTTAATCTGAAGCCTTTCGACGAGCTTGACCCTCCGTTGGTGAGCCCCGCCGATCTGGGCGATGCGGCTGACGCTCTGGCCTTGCGCCGCGAAGCCGGCCTGGCGTGAGCCGGGCCATAGCGCCTTCACGCAACGCGCACACGGCACCCTCTCCTTGGATTATTGGCGCTGCGCTGGTACCGGCCGCACTGATTGCCCTGCCACTGATCTACGTGGCAATCCGTGCGGGTCAAACCGGGCTGATTGGGATCTGGGAAGAAATTTTTCGCGAACGCACCTATACCTTACTGAGGAATACGCTGATGCTGGCCGTGGGGGTAACCGTTGCCGCCAGCGCGGTCGGTATCGCGGTAGCCTGGTGTGTGGAGCGTTCGGACCTACCCGGGCGACGAGTCTGGCGCGTCGCGGCAGGGCTTCCGCTCGCTGTGCCTGCCTTTGTATCCAGCTACGCATGGTCATCCATTGATGTCATGTTCCAGAGCATGGCGGGTGCGATACTGGTTCTGTCGTTATCCAGCTACCCGCTGGTATACCTGCCCGTCGCCGCAGCGCTGCGAAGCACGGATCCAGCATTCGAGGATGTATCGCGTTCCCTGGGCGATGGACCGTGGCGCACATTTACCCGCGCGCTGCTCCCCCAACTGTCACCGGCATTGGGCAGCGGCGCGCTGTTGGTGCTCACCCACATGTTCGCCGAGTTTGGCGCGCTTGCGCTGCTTCGCGTTCAAACGTTTACCACTGCTATTTTCGAGTCTTATGAGCTGCAGTTCAACAGCGCGACAGCAGCCCTGCAGTCCGTGGTGCTCATGGCCTTGTGTATTCCTGCCGCGTACGCCGAAATGCGCGTGCGAGGCAACAAACGGGTGGCGCGTGTGGGACGCGGTAGTGCACGCAATGTAATCACGGTGCATCTGGGCCGCACCACTTTTCCTGTGCTTGGCGGTTTTCTCTTGCTGGGGGTGCTGTCATTGGGTGTACCGCTCTCCACACTCGCCTATTGGCTGTTCCATGGGAGCTCTGCGGGCTTGGGCTACGCTGAGATTCTGCCCGCCTTGATGGATACGATTCTATTTTCATTGTCTGGCGCCATCGTCACCAGCGTACTCGCTATCCCGCTGGTGTTGCTTGCCGTACGCCATCGCGGGCGTTTGTCGGCGGTGGTCGAACGATTGCCGTATATCATTCATGGACTGCCCGGGGTGGTCATCGCGCTTGCGCTGGTGTTTCTATCCATAAGACTCGTACCCATCATCTATCAGAGTACGCTGCTGCTGCTTTGCGCTTACGCCATTCTGTTCCTGCCGCTGGCGCAGTCTTCGCTGCGTGCGTCGGTCGAACTGGTTTCACCACAGATCGAACACATCGCCCGCAGCCTGGGCCGCCGCCCGTTCCCGGTTTTTTTGACTGTCGTTCTACCCAATATCGCACCAGGCATCGGGGCGGCGCTGGCACTCATGATGCTTGAGATCGTACGTGAACTCACAGCCACCCTGATGCTCGCCCCCACGGGGGTGTCGACGCTGGCCACGGAGGTCTGGTCTTACACTTATGATGCGGAGTATGCCGCTGCAGCGCCTTTTGCTGCCCTGTTGGTTCTTATTTCGATCGCGCCGGTATGGTTCTTTACCCGGCGCATGCTCCGCTACGGAGAAGTGCTTTGAGCAACATACTGATCGATAGCGTGTCCAAGCGGTATGGCGACGTAGAAGTCCTCAGCGGGGCCAGCCTGACGATTGAACACGGTACAGTCGTCGCACTGCTGGGGCCTTCAGGCTGCGGCAAGACGACGCTGCTGCGTCTGATCGCGGGTTTCGACCGCCTGGACCAGGGCCGTATTGCATTCGACGAGCACATTGTCGCGGCACCCTCTGTGTTCGTGCCGCCCGAGCGCCGCGGCATCGGTTATGTGCCGCAGGAAGGTGCGCTTTTTCCTCACCTGACGGTGGAAGGCAATGTGCGTTATGGCTTGCGCAAGCACGCCAGCGGCCGGCAGCGTGTGCATGACGTCCTCGCGCTCACAGGCTTGTCTGGCCTGAATAAGCGCTTTCCCCATGCCTTGTCAGGAGGACAGCAGCAGCGTGTCGCGCTGGCACGCGCCTTGGCGCCTGATCCGGCCTTGATATTGCTGGACGAGCCATTCAATGCGCTGGACCTGGATCTGCGCCGACGCATGTGTGAAGACGTTATAGATGTATTAAGGCAAACCGGCACCACCACGATTCTGGTTACGCACGACCCTGGTGAAGCATTTGCTGTGTCAGATCAAATGGCCGTGATGCAAGCGGGTGAAATCATGCAGTGCGCCAGCCCGGAAACCGTATATTGGCAACCCGCAAACCCTTCGGTGGCAAGGCTGACCGGCTCAACGATTTTCCTGAGCGGGGAGATGACGACCTTTGGCATGCAGTCTCCTCTGGGCCTTCTCGATATACATGGCACAACATCTGGCAGGGCCGGAAAGGCCTGGGCCATGCTACGGCCTGAGCAAGTCAGACTGTCCGCTCATGGGCCAGGCATCCCCGCAAAGGTGATACACCGATCGTTTCGGGGTGACCATACGATGCTTGAACTCAAGGTGAATGAAACGCGGATCAGCCTGCGTTCGCCCTCGCTGTCCGCGCCGGATCTCTATGCAACGGTGTTCTTGAGTGTCCAAGGCGCATGCATGGCGTTCCCGGACACATCAGTTCAGAGCGGGAGCAAGTCCATGCCTACGTCCACTGCCGTCGATATGGACTTATGAACCCCGTCTTATTGTGTGTCAGTCCACACCGATTTTTGCAAAAGCAGGCGTCACTCCTGAAGTCGGCGCGTCAGACTCCAGTTCATTTTCATCCGGCGCGTCAAGGTCGACCGTAATACGGCCATCAAGCACATCATGTGCGCGGGCACGATCAATGTCTCGCTCCCAAGCTCCAATCACCACAGTGCCTACGCAGTTGCCGATCATATTGGTCAATGCGCGGGCCATGCCCATGAACCAATCCACGGACAACACCAACACTAAACCTATGGCAGGAATAGCAGGAATAGCGCTAAGCGTGGCGGCCAGAATCACGATGGCGGAGCCCGGCACGCCATGCGCCCCTTTGGATGTAAGCAACGAAACAGCCAGAATCGTCATAAGGTCAACGAAGGACAGTGGTGTATCAGTGGCTTGCGCGATAAACACAGCAGCGAGCGTCAAATAGATCGAGAATCCGTCAAGATTAAATGAATATCCCGTAGGGATTACCAATCCGACTGTAGATTTCTTAACGCCCATGAGCTCAAGCTTTCGCATGACTTGTGGCAATACGGCATCGGAAGATGCCGTGCCCAACACTACAAGCAACTCTTCCCGCAGGTAACGAAGCAGCTTGAAAATATTGAAACCTGCAAGCCGCAGTATGAACCCGAGCACCACAGCCACAAAAATAAAGCATGTAATATAAAACAGAGCTACAAGCATACCCAATTGGCCCAGTGTCCCTACACCGTATTTACCGACCGTAAATGCAATGGCACCCAGCACACCGATTGGCGCGAGCTTGACAATAAACGCGATCAACTTGAAAAATACCTGAGTGAGGCTATCCAACAAGTTGACAACTGGCCGTCCGCGCTCCCCGAGAAGCGCAACCGCAAAACCAAACATCACTGCAATCAGCAGTACCTGCAGAATGTCACCACTGGCAAAAGCATCTACAAAGGTGCTGGGGATTATGCGCATGATGAAACCCACTGTATCGGTAGCCTCCGATGTGCGGCCCGTATAAGCCGATAAAGCGGCCCCATCAAGTGAGCTGGGATCAACATGCATGCCATGACCAGGCGAAAAGACATAGGCCAGAATCACTCCAAGAGCAAGCGCAAACGTGGTGACCACCTCGAAATAGACCAAGGCCTTGATCCCTACCCTTCCAACCTTGCGAATATCGCTTGTGCTGCAAATACCATGCACGACCACACAAAATACCAGCGGTGCAATAATCATTTTGATGAGTTTGATAAAACCGTCGCCAAAGGGCTTGAGCTCTACAGCAAACCCGGGCCAAACAACACCCACGATAATGCCCAGGATAAGTGCAATCACCACCTGGCCGAATAATGTTGTATGCATGCGCTTCATAGATCTGTCCTTTCGAGTGACTTTCGTCGCAAATAAAGGGTGGCCTTTTTCCCCCAACCCAAATTTTTCTGGATACAATTGAACATCTAACATTTCTTCTGACATTTCAGCTAGAATGTATTTTGATATTTTTAGAGTATGGTACTCGTGCGAAAGGCTCGCACCTATCGGGATTACCCTGCTTCCGAGAATTTATTTTGAGAGCCTTTGGTGGAGTTCTCACGGCTAACACAGCGGAGCAGTATCAGAGAGGCATTGACTAGATATGGATATTCAGCGGCTTTCACTCGCAGATCAAGCATTCCAAGCGTTTCGAACCTTGCTATCGCAGGGTCACATCCGGGCAGGCCAACTCATTTCTATGCCGGAACTCATCGCTCAGACCCAACTACCTATGGCACCCGTGCGCGAAGCCGTCAAGAAAGCCGAAGCCATTGGCCTGGTCGAAATACTGCCTAAGCGCGGGGTGCTCGTTCTCGAAGCAACGTCAGACGCTGTGGAATCCTGCTTTCATCTACGTTATTTATTTGATCAAGAAGGCGCTCGTATTCTGGCATCTCGCTCGCCAACATCTTCTTTACACGCTTTGCGCGATGTACATGAGGAGGTTCGCCAAGCTGCATTGGTGGGCATCACACCGGCCCTGCAGCGCAAAGCGATGGATGTCGACTGGCAATTGCATAAAACGCTTGCTAATGCCCTGGGAAATCCACTGGCCAAGCGTAGCTATGATGACAATGTCGATCGCATCTCCATCATGCAGCAGTCGCGCCCTCTTCTTCCTGACCGCATTGTGCCCGCCATGCACGAACATTTACTGATTATCGATGCCATTCTCGAAGGCACAGCCAATGAGGCCATGCTGGCTGTACGCAGGCACTTCCGCCAAACGTTGGGCTGGTGGGGCATAGTCACCGAAAGCGAGCCCTGAGCTATGTACGCTTAACATAAAGGCCGTGCTGCCGGCGCGTTCGCTTGAGGGGCTTCGTACGTCTTCGTTAAAATCGCCCACTATACAATAGGCGCACGCTCCGGCGTGACGATAAAACCTCGGGAGATCAGCATATGTTGCCGGTATGGCTGGTACTCGTGTCGCTGGGCTATGCGGCTATTCTGTTTGCCGTGGCCTGGCTGGGCGACAAGTACCCTTTGTACCCCCAGCGCCCCTGGCTTCGGCCTGCTGTCTACAGTTTGGCGCTAGCCGTCTATTGCTCATCGTGGACGTTCTACGGAGCAGTAGGTTCAGCCGTCCGATTTGGTATTGGTTATCTGCCGATTTATCTGGGGCCCCTGCTGCTGCTTATCTTCGGCTGGCGCATCATCGAGCGGCTGGCGTTGATCGCCCAATCCCAGAACACCGTATCCATTGCCGACTTCATTGCCTCGCGCTACGGGCGCTCGCAACGACTGGCGGCGCTGGTTGCGATCATCGCGATCATCGCTGCCGTTCCCTACCTGGCTTTGCAGTACAAGGCAGTCGCAATCAGTCTGGGCGTACTCGGCGGGCAGGAAATGCTGTCCACCACATTAGGGGATCCCGCCTTGTATGTGGCGGTCTTGATGGCCGTGTTCTCGATTCTGTTCGGCACGCGACAGGTAGACGCCACAGAGCATCGCCCGGGCCTGATGCTGGCGGTGGCCTTCGAGTCGCTGGTCAAGCTTGTGGCCCTGGTGCTGGTCGGGCTCTTTGCAGTGCGCTGGTTTTCGGGCACGCAATTTCATTTGGTCGAGGCCGCGCATTCGCTGATACGGAACACACCACCCGTTGGGTTTGTCAGCCAGACGCTTCTGGCCTTTGCGGCCATTATCTGCTTGCCAAGACAGTTCCACGTGGCCATCGTCGAATGCGGCAATGTGGCTGACATCAAACGGGCGCGCTGGCTGTTCGGCGGCTACCTGGTGATTGTCAGCTTGATGGTGCTGCCCATCGCAACGGCGGGCGTCACCATGTTCGGCAGCGATGGCGATGTGGCGCCCGACAGTTTCGTGCTGGCGCTGCCGCTCATGCAAAACCGCACAGCGCTCGCCGTGATGGCCTATATCGGCGGTTTCTCCGCCGCGACCGGCATGGTCATTGTGGTGAGCGTTGCCCTGGCTACCATGGTGAGCAATGATCTGGTCATGCCCGTGCTGCTGCGTCGACGCGGTGGACGGGCCCGTCAGCGCAGCATGGCTTCCACGGTACTGTGGATACGCCGCATCGCCATCATTTGCGTTGCCGCGTTCGCCTATGGATATTATCGTGCCAGCGGCAGCGATACGGCGCTTGCGTCATATGGCCTGATGGCATTTGCGGCTGTGGCGCAGTTCGGCCCGGCCCTGATCGGAGGCCTGTATTGGCGCGGAGCCAGCCGCCAGGGCGTGGAAGCGGGTCTGATCATTGGGTTTTCTGTGTGGGTTTATACCTTGCTGCTGCCAACCTTGACCGATGCCGGATGGCTGAACCAGGCGTGGCTGACACAAGGTCTGTTCGGTATGTCGTGGCTGCGCCCTCTACAGCTTTTTGGCGCCGAGGGCTGGGATCCGCTGACGCATGGCACGTTCTGGTCGCTTCTGCTCAATGTCACGACCATGGTGCTGGTGTCGGCGCACTGGCGGCCCAGTCTGGGAGAACGCTTGCGAGCCCAGCCGTTTCTGGAGCCTTACGCGGCACGGCGGAGCCTGGCCTCGGGACAATGGCGCGGCAATCTGCGCGTACTCGATTTGCGTACCCTGGCTGCACGCATCGTGGGAGAGAAAACCGCGCGGCGCGCCTTTGAGCAGCGCGCAGCCAAAACAGGCCAGGCACTCTCGCCGGAACTTCGCGCTGATATGGAATGGGTACACTTCACCGAGCTGCTTCTGGCGGCAGCCGTGGGCGCAGCCTCGGCGCGTCTGGTGCTGACCAGCGCACTGGAAGGATCAGGCGTGGAAGTCGCAGCGGTTGTTGCCGTGCTGGACGAGGCTGGCCAGGAATTGCGATTCAATCGAGATATTCTGTTGACCACGCTCGAGAATATCGATCAGGGTGTCAGTGTCGTGGATGCGCAGATGCGCCTGGTGGCCTGGAACAATCGCTATCGTCAGCTCTTTCAGTATCCCGCCGACATGTTGTACGTCGGCCGCCCCGTTGCAGACCTGATCCGCTTTAACGCACAGCGCGGCGAGCTGGGCAATATAGAGCAACTGAATATCGAGCAGGAAGTTGCCAAGCGTATTGCATACATGAAAATGGGCTCCCCTCATGTGTATGAACGTACCCTCGGCACAGGGCAGGTCATTGAATTGCGCGGACGGCCTTTGCCCGGCGGAGGCTATGTCACCAGCTACAGCGACGTTACCGAATATAAGCGCGTCGAGCGCGAGTTGCGCAATATCAACGAAACCCTTGAGCAACGCGTGACAGAGCGCACGCAGGAAGCGGAAATGGCCCAGGAATCGCGATCCCGTTTCCTGACCGCCATCAGTCACGACGTACTGCAGCCTATCAACGCTGCGCGTCTTTTCGCCTCGGCATTGCGAGAGTCCGATAAATCCGAGGAACAACAGCATTTGTCCGAGCGCGTTGATACGTCACTGCGCGCGGCAGAAGAACTGCTGGATGGGCTGCTGGATGTGTCTCGCCTGGATGCGGGCGCGTTGCGTCCGGACATCAGCGTTTTCGATGCGGCGGCCCTGCTTCAGCAACTGGCGGAACAATACGCGCCCATGGCGCATGGTCGTGGTCTGAAGCTGCGCCTGCACGGCCGGCCTGTCTTCATCCGGAGCGACCGCCGCCTGCTTCGGCGCGTGCTGCAAAATTTTCTGGCCAACGCCTTGCGCTATACACGCTCGGGGCGCATTATCCTTGCGGCCCGAATACGGGGAGAGCGTGTTGTCTTGCAGGTATGGGACAGTGGTCCCGGGATTCCGCCGCACCACCTTCAACAAATCTACCAGGAATTCCATCGATTTGAGCAGCCTTTTGATTGGGACAGCCGCGGGCTCGGACTTGGTCTGTCCATTTGCCAGCGTATTTCATCGCTCTTGGAACATGCGCTGGACACCCGATCGGAAGTCGGCAAAGGCAGCATGTTCTCGATCGCCGTGCCGCGCGCGCCGGCGCCGGCGCAGGCCATACCTACCAGGCAACGCAGCGTGCGCCACGACACGGCGCTGACGGGGCTGCGTGTACTGTGCGTAGACAACGATTCGGATATTCTCGCAGGCATGCAGGCGCTGCTGCAACGCTGGCAGGCCCATGTCGTCTGCGCAACCACCATCGACGGCGCACTGGAACAGCTGGCTGAAAAACCGCAGGTGGTGCTGATGGATTATCACCTGCACGACAGGCTGGATGGCCTGGATGCACTGGACGCGCTGCGTCAAAAGATGCCGCAGCTCGTGGGCGCGCTGCTGACTGCGGATGGCAGCGATACGCTCAAGCAATCCGCCAAAGAACGTGGATATCGGGTGTTGACCAAGCCCGTTCGCCCTGCATCGTTGCGCGCTTTCCTGGCGGCTAGCCTCGCAGTGCAGGATCTTCCGGAATCCCCAGTCGAGAGGCAATAAGCACGGCCTGCGTTCTGTTGGAGGCCCCAAGCTTGCGCATGATGTGTGTCATGTGCGCCTTGATCGTGGCCTCGGACACATTGAGCTCGTAGGCGATCTGCTTGTTGAGCTGGCCCGAGTACACCATCTGCAGCACCCGGAATTGCTGCGGCGTCAGGTCACGCAAACGGTTGGCCGCCGCCATTTCGTCTTCATCCGCGCCGGCGCCGTTTTCGACACCGGCAGGCGCCCAGGGGAAACCTTCCAGAATCTGCTGCAGGGCCTGCCCGAGCTGACGCGAATCCGACGACTTGGGAATAAAGCCCATGGCGCCATGGTCCAGCGCGCGACGCATGATGGAAGGCTCTTCGTGGGCAGACACAATAACAATCGGCAACTGCGGGTGCAGGGAACGTAAATGAACCAGCCCGCTAAAGCCGCTTGCGCCAGGCATATCCAGATCGAGGAGCAGCATATCCGCATCGGGATAGGCCTCGACCAGCGCGTATAGCCGCTCGAACTGATCGGCCTCGTGAATAACGGTATCCGGAAAGATGCGCGACACCACCCCTCGCAAGGCTTCGCGAAACAGGGGATGGTCGTCGGCGATCAGCAGTTCCGTCATCCAGCCTCAGGAAAAAACATGGCGCTCTGCAAGCAGTTGGTCAACCACGGAGGGGTCCGCCAGTGTGCTGGTGTCACCCAACTGATCTGGCTCGTTCTCCGCAATTTTACGCAAAATACGACGCATGATCTTTCCCGACCGTGTCTTGGGCAGGGACGGCGCCCACTGCAGATAATCAGGCGTGGCAATAGGGCCGATCTCACGGCGTATATGCGTGAGCAACTCCTTGCGCAATGCTTCGCCGGGCTCTTCTCCTGCCACCAGCGTGACATACATATAGATGCCCTGCCCTTTCAGATCGTGCGCAAAGCCTACCGCGGCAGCCTCCGCAACCTTGGGGTGTGCCACCAATGCGCTTTCGAGCTCGGCGGTGCCGATGCGATGCCCGCTGACGTTGATGACATCATCGACCCGGCCGGTAATCCAGTAATGCCCGTCCGCATCACGGCGACAGCCATCGCCTGTAAAGAAGGCGCCCGGGTAGGCGCGAAAATACGTATCGATATAGCGATCGTGGTCGCCGTAGATGGTGCGCGCCTGACCGGGCCAGGAATCCTTGATGACGAGATTCCCGGAACCTGGGCCTTCGACCCGGACCCCATCCGCATCGACCAGTGCCGGCTGTATGCCGAAGAAAGGTAAGCTGGCCGCCCCCGGCCTGGCGGCCGTTGCGCCTGGAAGCGCGGAAATCAGAATCCCGCCCGTTTCGGTTTGCCACCAGGTGTCAACAATGGGGCAGCGACCTTCGCCCACCACTTGGTGATACCAGCGCCACGCTTCGGGGTTGATAGGCTCACCTACAGTACCCAGAAGCCGCAAGGATTGGCGCGACGCCGTCTTGACCGGCCCATCGCCTTCGCGCATCAGCGCGCGGATCGCGGTTGGCGCGGTGTAGAAAATCGTTACCTGATGCTTGTCGACCGCCTGCCAAAAGCGCGATGCGTCGGGGTAGCTGGGCACGCCCTCAAACATCATGGTCGTGGCGCCATTAGCCAATGGGCCATAAACAATGTAAGTATGTCCGGTAATCCAGCCTACATCGGCCGTGCACCAGAATATATCGTCCTCACGCAGATCGAAGATGGCTTCATGCGTATAGCTGGCATAGACCAGGTAACCGCCACTGGTATGCACAACCCCTTTGGGCTTGCCCGTGCTGCCTGAGGTGTAGAGGATGAATAAGGGATCTTCCGCATTCATGCGCGCTGGTTCGCAGGTATCTGGCTGGTTCTCGATGGCTTTGTGCAGCCACAGATCGCGACCCGTCTTCATACTGATCTGGCCCCCGGTGTGGCGCAGTACAAATACATGCTCGACACTCTCTGTACCCGGCAGCGCCAGCGCCGCATCGACATTCGCTTTCAATGGTACGCTGCGGCCGCCACGCCGGCCTTCGTCTGCGGTGATGATGACTTTGGCGCCGCAATCGCGCACGCGATCCGCGAGCGATGTGGGCGAGAAGCCGCCAAACACCACATTGTGCACTGCGCCAATGCGTGCGCAAGCCAACAGCGCAACCGCTGCGTCGACCACCATCGGTAGATAAACGCTGACGCGATCGCCCTTGCCCACACCCACCGCCCGCAGCGCATTGCCCAGGCGGCATACGCGCTGATGCAGTTCGCGGTAGCTGATATGCAGCGCGGGGGTGTCGGGGCTGTCAGGCTCCCATATGATGGCCGTTTTATCTCCACGCGTTTCCAGATGACGATCCAGGCAGTTAACGCTAACGTTCAGCTCGCCATCGCTGTACCACTTGATGTGAAAATCATCGGCATTAAAGCTGACATCGCGAATAACGGTGGGCTCGCGATACCAGGACAGCCGGGCAGCGGCCTGCCGCCAGAACGCCTCGGGATTGTCCAGCGATGATTGATACAGACGTTCGTACGTTGATGCCGTGACGGTGCCTGGTCCTGCAAAACCGGCGGGCACCGGATAACATTCGTTTGCTTGGGTCATGATTCGATTTACCTCTTTTCCGTTGTCTCAATGCGCCACAGCGACTGTTGCGCCCAGGCCGGTTTCGCTGCGCACCATCAAGGCATCGAATGCGTGGCGCTCCCTCTTGGCCTGCGCGCTGTTATCGAGTACAGAGAACAGCCAGATCGAAAAGAATGCCAGTGGGATGGAGACGATGCCTGGATTGGGAAAGGGTGCGATCGCCTTGGCAAAGCCAAGCACATCGACCCATACCGTGCTGCTGAGCACCACCCAGATCGTGGCTGTCGCCAGGCCGAGAAAACCGCCAATGGTGGCCCCCCGAGTCGTGCAGCCTCGCCATGCAATGGAGAGCACCAATACCGGAAAATTGGCGCTGGCGGCTATCGCAAAGGCCAGGCCAACCATGAAGGCAACGTTCTGGTTCTCGAACAGAATCCCCAACAGGATAGCCAGCACGCCCAGCATGATGGTCGACAGGCGAGAAATGCGCATTTGCTGTGCTTCCGTTGCGCGCCCCCGGGCAAAGACATTGGCATACAGATCATGCGAGATGGCTGCTGCGCCGGCCAGCGCCAGCCCTGCAACGACTGCCACAATCGTGGCAAAGGTGACGGCCGCCAGAAAACCCAGCAACAAGCTGCCACCGACGGCGTTGGACAAATGAACGGCAACCATATTGGTGCCGCCGATCAGGCCATTGATCAGGTCGATCTGGCCGTTGGGCCCGGTGTGGAAGTATTCCGGATGACGCACCAGCAACGCCACGGCACCAAATCCGATGATGAACGTGAGCAGATAGAAATAGCCGATAAAGCTACTGGCGTAAATCACCGACCGACGAGCTTCCTTGGCGTTGGACACCGTGAAGAAACGCATCAGAATATGGGGCAGGCCGGCTGTGCCGAAGGCAAGCCCCAAACCCAAAGACAAGGCATTGAGCGGATTGCTGCTGACTTGCGAGCCCGGCGCCATGATTTCCACGCCAGTGGGATGCACACGCACTGCCTCGGCCAGCATGGCATCCGGGCTGAACTTGAATAAGGCCAGTACCAGGAACGCCAGCAGCGTTGCGCCAAACAGCATCAATACCGCCTTGATAATCTGTACCCAAGTGGTTGCCGTCATGCCGCCGAAGGTAACGTAAATCATCATGAGCGAACCGACAATCACGACGGCCACGTTGTAGTTCAGGCCGAACAACAGCACGATCAGCTTGCCTGCACCCACCATCTGCGCAATCAGGTACAGCGCAATGATCAGCAGCGATGCGCTGGCGGCCAGGACTCTCATCGGCGTCTGCTTGAGCCGGTAAGACGTCACATCCGCAAAGTTATAGCGACCCAGATTGCGCAGACGTTCCGCAATCAGGAACATGACAACCGGCCAACCGAACAGAAACCCGATGGCATAGATCATTCCATCAAATCCGCTGACATAAACCATGCCCGCGATGCCCAGAAAAGATGCCGCCGAGAGGTAATCCCCAGCGATCGCCAATCCGTTCTGGAATCCAGTGATGCTGCCGCCGGCAGTGTAGAAATCAGAAGTCGTGCGCGTGCGGCGCGCGGCCCAGTATGTAATCATCATAGTGCCGACGATGAACACCAGAAACATGACGATGGCCGACATATTGGCCTGGCCCGTCGCCGCCATCGCGGGAGAGCACGGGGCGACAAGCAGCATACAGCTTGCGAACAGCTTTTTCATGATACTTTCCTCGCAATCGTTTCCAGCAGCGGATCAAACTTCTTGTTGGAAAATCGAACATACAGCGCGACCAGCACAACAGCGCTGACGGTTACGCACGCACCAACCAGCACGCCTATGCTGATGGTGAGCCCCGCGTTGACGGGGCGTGCAAACAGTTCGGGGTTGAAGGCCAAGGTAAGGATAAAACCCGAATAGATGATCAGTGTCGCCATGAAAAAGGAAAGACTGACGCGGCTGCGTATCTTCACCAACTGCTGGTATTCTGGCAAGCGCATGACGGCTTGGACGACACGGTCGTGGTCGCTGGATGGCATGTTCGGTCTCCGGTATTTGTGATCGTTATTCCACTGCGATGCCTGGGCCCGCAATGATGCCGCTCAATATAGTCTTGCGGTCAGGCCCCGCCTAGGCGACTTTGGTCGTAGTCTGGTTTGAAATTCGACGCGCCGCGCGCAGCCTTTACAATGCCGACTACCCCTTCATTTACACAGACTTCAATGATCCATGTCCCCTAGCCTGATTGCCTCCAAAGCCGTGTCCATGGCACTGCTGTTTCCCGGCAACATGTTGTTATTGCTTGCACTTAGCTGCATATTGTTATGGCGCGGCCACCATCGAATCGGCACGGGCATTCTCGTTGCGACGCTGCTCTGCGTCTTTGTGCTGTCGTTGCCGGTTGTATCGCATAAGCTGTTGCGCGCACTGGAATACCAGCCAGCGTTGACGCCTACTGCACTGGATCAGGGAGCAGCAAAGAATGCCCAAGCCATCGTGGTGCTTGCGGGAGGCATTTTGCGCGGGCAGCCTGAATACGGCGGCATCAACACCACCGCCGACTCCAGCCTGCTGCGGATTCGCTACGGCGCCTATCTGCACCGGCACACTGGCCTGCCCATTCTGGTATCTGGCGGTGTGCCGATTAACGGCGAATCTTCGGGCCAAACCATGGCAAATGACCTGAACGAGTTTTTCGACACGCCCGTTCGATGGGTGGAGGGGAAGTCGGAAAACACGGCGGAGAATGCGCAGTTCTCCTGGGATATGCTGCACGCCGAAGGCATACATACCATTCTGTTGGTGACCAGTGCCTCGCACATGCGTCGTTCCGTATCCAGTTACAAACGGGTCGGCTTTACGGTTATTCCAGCCCCTACTGGCTATCAGGGGCCACCGCTGGACAATATGCTGAAATATCTTCCCAAGCTTGATGCGCTGCATGAATCGAACACAGCCTTGCACGAGTGGCTAGGCATGCTTTGGTACGACTTGACACTGGGTAAGGGGCGAAACTAGGCATTGCCCAGCAGATCGTTCTCGTTAAGCAGATCGAACACGATATCCAGGTTGGCTTCGAGGCTGCGCCGGATGGCCGCAGGAATGGATTTGCGTGTTTTGCGACACAAACCCGGCTGTTCCTGCAGCTCGATTCGTAACCCCAGAACAGTACGCACCTCGTTCGCGCCTGGCTCGACATGCAACACCACGCCCAGTTGCCTGTACAGGAGCGCTTGCATGTGACGCAGGTCTTCAAGGCTGGCAATGCGCTCCAGCCTTTGAATAAGCCTTTGCTCTTCTTCGCGCGTCAGCAACAGCACCCGCATGTCGCTGCCCTCTTGGGAGAGCAGCGCTTCGCGGGCGCAGATACAGGCGCCAGGGGGACATTCCTTGCGGATCGGTGGCATGTTGACCGGAATTTTGTATGCATTGACGACGTGGGGGTATTTTAAGGCCAAGCGTATGTCGAGTGCACTGACTCGTGCGGCGACGGTGTCTATATCGTCTCAGTGCGCCGACGCGCGGACCAGCGCTCCCAGTGCCTGCTCCATCACCGCTTGTACCTTCTCGCCTTTTAGCCCAATGTACACCAGTTCGTTCATCGCTATCACTTGCGTGGCAGGCAGGCGCTCAACGCGTACGCGGCGGCCCGCCAGATGGACAATCGCGGGCCCATGCCGGTCTGTCACGACCCAGCCTTTCACGCGTATGACTGAACGGGGTAACTGTTTCAGCGCCTGGATCAACTGATCTGCATTGAAAATGCCGGCACCGGACCAACTGCCACCCTCGAAGGGATGGTCTGCCTCAATAGCGTGTTCATGGGGATGCGAATGGGGATGCGGGCTTTCAGCATCCTGCGCAGTGCGAGCGTTGCGTTGACGCAAACGCTCAAGCTGAGCGGGCTGCCCCGACAGCGCCTCGATCGGTAGTCGCCCGTGCCGCGCCTCAATGGCCGGAATCGCGCCGAACTGCCGTACCAGACGCTGTTTGAGCGCGGAGAGATCTTCTGCCGAAACCAGATCAATCTTGTTCAAGACTACGACACCCGCCGCTTCGATTTGCCTGGCAACCGTATCAGCCAGCAATGGATCGTCAAGCTGTCCGGGAAGATGTTCCGCGTCAGCCATGACCACAATGGCTTCCAACTGAAGCATGGGATCTGACATGCCAACCTGCGCGATGCGCCCTGGATCCGAGACGCCACTCGCTTCGATAACAATAAGCTCCGGCGCGGGCTGACGCTCAAGCACCTGCATCAGCGCCGCATCCAGGCCTGAACCGATCGAGCAACATATACAGCCATTGGTCAGGCTGATGGTTTCGCCGTCGTGTTCCGCAATCAATGCGGCATCGACATTGATCGGGCCAAAATCGTTGACCATGACAGCAATCCGGCGCCCGCCGGCTTCTGACAGCATATGATTCAGCAAGGTGGTTTTACCGGCCCCCAGAAAACCACCCAGTACGATCAGAGGGATACGGATCATTGTGTCATCAGTTCGCCTTGGGTAGCGCCAGCGGATGCCCGCCCACGACTGTTCCTTGTACGGCAACATCCCTCAGCGTTTCAGGCGCCGCCTCAGAGGGATCGGAATCCAGCACGCAGAAATCAGCGTACTTCCCGACTTCGATGGATCCTATTCTGTCGTCCATGCGCAGTGTGTAGGCAGCACCCAGCGTAATGGCGCGCAATGCATCGGACACGCTGATCCGTTCGCTTTCTCCTAATATACGCCCGGAGGCGGTCTGCCGATTGACCGCACACCATGCAGTAAAGAGCGGCCCAATTGGCGTAATCGGCGCATCCGAGTGCACGGCAAACGGCACCCCCATGCGCAACGCGGTCGCACAAGCGTTCATGCGATTGGCCCTGTCTGGGCCCATCGTTGTCCCGTAGTGTGCGTCTCCCCAGTAAAAGATGTGATTCGAAAATAGATTGGCACACATGCCCAGCTTGGCCATGCGGCGGAACTGCGCGGCGTCGGCCATCTGGCAATGCTGCAATGTGTGCCGATGATCGAAACGCGGATGCAAAGTCAGTGCGCGCTCGACTGCATTGAGCGTCAATTCGGTAGCCTCGTCGCCATTCGTGTGTATATGCAGCTGTATCCCAGCGCGATGGTAGCGCTCGACGATGTATTCCAGATCATCGGGCGACGTCACCCATATGCCATTGGGTGCGCCGTTATAGTAGCCCGGCCATCGCACGCGTGCCGTAAAGCCCTGGATGGATCCATCGACCACCAGCTTGACGATGCCCAGATTCATCTTATCGTGATTGAGTTTTTTCAATGTTTCGAGCTTGCCCAGGCACGCGTCCACGTCGCGCCCAAACAGCATGCCAGAAGCAGCCGGCACAATGCGCAGGGGGTAGTCGTCGGCGCGCGTTACCCGCGCCAACTCGACGATCCCCTCGTCGTGCAGCTCGTTGACAAGGTCTGTTGCAGTCGTGACGCCAGCCGACTGGGCGACCTGACCGAACATGGTCAGGCATTCCTGGCTTTGCCCAAGGGTGCGAAACGGATTGCCTATCATCCGCGTGATCGGGAACATCGCGGCAAACTCCTGCAGTTCGCCCGTTGGTTCACCATTGTCGAACTTGGCAATTCCTTCAATATCGGTGTCGCGATCAATGCCAGCCATCTCCAGCGCGCGCGAATTTGCGTTCATCAGGTGCATGCTGGCGTGCATGACGACAACAGCCCCATCGCCGGGAATCTTGTCCAGATCCTGAACCGTCATGCGCTGAGATCCGAAATAGATCGGATCAAACCCCCATCCGACCAGGTGCCGCCCTGGTTCGAGCTTGCTGCGTGCCTCCGCCAGACGCTGGACGACCTGATCTATGGTTTTGAGGCCGGGCCATATCTTGCCGTCGGGGCCGCGCCGATCATAAAACCCCACATAGACATAGAGCCACACTACGCCTTCGTGCAAGTGACAATGCCCTTCTACCAGACCCGGCATCAGCACCTGATCGGCATAGCGATCATCGACATGAGCCCGCCCCCAGGCAGACGCCTGCTCTTGCGTACCCACGGCAAGAATACGCCCCTGCCTGACCGCGACATGGGTTGCATGAGGCTGCGCAGGATTCATGGTGAGAATCCGGCGTGCCTGAAAAATCTTGATATCCTGCTGTGCTGCTTCCTTGCTCATGCCATCTGCTCCACTTTACCAAATGCTTTGTGCCCATCCAGCGGTGCACTGACGCGGCCGTCTTCCACACGCACAAAATGACAGGCCACCTTGTGTCCCGGCAGAACTTCCCGCAAAGACGGAGGCTCCTGCTGGCAAAGTGCCTGCGCGGCCGGGCAACGCCCGGCAAAGCGACAGCCACTGGGCGGGTTGATCGGGCTGGGCGGATCACCCGCCAGCTTGATGCGGTTGGCCGCTTTTTCCCGCCCGCCTGATACTGTCGGCACCGCCGACATCAGCGCAACGCTGTATGGGTGCAGAGGTCGGGAAAAGAACGCAACGCGGGAGGCCTGTTCGACAATTTGTCCAAGATACATGACAGCAATATCATCACAGATGTGCTCCACGACGGCCATGTCGTGACTAATGAACAAAAAGGATTGCCCACGCGCTATCTGTATGCGCCGCAGGAGATTAAGTATCTGGGCACGAATGGCAATATCGAGTGCGGACACGGGTTCGTCGCAGACCACCAGTTGTGGGTCTGTTGCCAACGCTCGCGCAATATTCAGGCGCTGACGTTGCCCGCCCGAAAACTGATGGGGAAACAGAACCTGCTGATCGTCCCGCAATCCCACCAGTCGAAACAACTCCGACACTTTCTCGCGCTGTTCGGCTGGCGTCCCTATGCCCATCAGCATAAGAGGCATTCGCACAATCTCTCCTGCGCGCTGTCGTGGATTCAGCGATGAATAGGGGTCCTGGAACACCAGTTGAATATGCCGACGCTGCGCCCGCAAAGCTTCGCCCTCGAGCTTGGTCAGATCGACATCATTGAAAATAATGGATCCCGCCGTGACCGGGGCCAGCCGCATGATGGAAAGCGCAGTGGTCGTCTTGCCCGAGCCCGACTCTCCCACAATCGCCATGGTGCGGCCGCGCTGTATATCGAAGCTGACGCCATCGACGGCATGCACCTTGTCTTTTTCCTTGCCCAACCTAGCACGGCCAATTTGAAAATGCACCTTGAGGTCACGCACAGACAACAATGGCTGTGAAGTTTCAACAGTGTTCATTGCTGCTCCTCATATAACCAGCAAGCAACTTTCTGGGTAGGCCCCGTCTGGAAGGAGGGAGGGAATGCTTCCCGGCACTTGTCCATGACATGCTTGCAGCGATCCGCGAACGGACAGCCAGCGCCGCGATTCCATACCGAAGGCACGACGCCGGGGATCTCAGCCAACTCTGGTCTTTCTTCGCTGGGTGCCTCATCGAGTTCCGGAAGACAGGCGATCAGCCCTTGGGTATAAGGATGACCGGGGCTGACGAGAATTTCTGCGGTAAGCCCTTCTTCGACGACACGTCCGCCATACATGACGACGACTCGATCTGACATCTCCGATACCGCCCCCATGTCGTGCGTAATCATCACAATCGCGGTACCTCGCCGCTGTTGTTGCTCGCGCAGAAGGTCAAAAATCTGAGCCTGTACGGTGACATCAAGAGCGGTAGTCGGCTCGTCGGCAATGAGCACATCGGGATCACAGGCCAGCGCCATGGCAATCATCACGCGCTGGCGCATGCCGCCCGACATCTGATGCGGATAATCATCGATGCGCCGTTCCGGCACAGGAATGCCTACCGAGTGCAGGATTTCGAGCGCTTTTTTCCTGGCCTGCCCACGATCCAACCCCTGGTGGCGGCGCAAAGGTTCGCAAATTTGGTCGCCTACTGTATACACGGGATTGAGCGCGGTCATCGGCTCCTGAAAGATCATGGAGATTTTGTTGCCCCGGATACGGCGCATTTCCGCTTGATTGGATGCCACCAGATCCTTGCCGCGCAAGATGACCTTGCCTGTGTTGATTCGGCCAGGGTCAGGAATCAGACGCATGATCGCCAGCGCCGTCATGCTTTTCCCACACCCCGACTCGCCCACAAGACAGACGGTTTCCCCCTGCGCAACCTCGAAGCTGATCTCGGTGAGAATCGAGGCCGTGCCCGACCTGCCCTTGAGCTCAACGCCCAGGCCTTCTACCTTGAGCAAAGGTTCTGAAAGCTGCGCAGGATGTAGGGGCGCGTTCATGTCCGCTCCCGCAGCCGTGGATTGAATGCATCATTCAAGCCGTCGCCAATCAGGCTAACCGCCAGCACTGTCAGGAAGATCGCCACGCCAGGCAAGGTTACCGCCCACCAGGCCACAAGAATATACGGACGATTATTACCAATCATCAGTCCCCAACTCATCATGTTTGGATCACCCAACCCAAGAAACGACAGGCCCGCCTCAAACAGGATGGCGGTGCCAATTGCGAGCGTGGCAGAAACGATAAGCGGCGCCACGGCATTGGGCAGAATAACTTTCCAGATGATGCGCCCGTTTCCTGCGCCAATAACCCGTTCGGCCAGAATATAGTCCAGTTGTTTCAACCGCAGGAACTCACCCCGAGCCAGCCTTGCCGTGCCTGTCCAACTGACCACCCCAATGGCAATCGATATAGTCCACAAGGTCGGTGAAAACAGCGTGACCAGCACCATGGCAAACAAGAGCGTCGGCAATACCTGGAAGAACTCAGTGATGCGCATCAGCGCTTCATCCACCCACCCACCGTAATAGCCCGCGACCGCGCCAATGACGACTCCAATGAAAACCGAAAGAAAGGCCGCCACCACACCGACCAGCAAAGTCGCCCGACCGCCGAAAATCAGGCCCGTCAGCAGATCACGGCCGAGATAATCGCTGCCCAGCAAGCCGAACTCGGTGCCCGGCGGCATCATGGGCGGGCCCACCAGTTCGAATGGATCCGCATCCATGACCATGGGGCCGAACACAGCAATCGACACAATGGCCAGCAACAAGAAAAAACCGAACACTGCTGAAGGGTTGCGACAGAACACACGCAAGGCTTCACGCCACTGGCCCGGCGGTTTCTGGGCAATTGCCTGTACGCCAGGCGTCGACGTTGTCGCGATCGAGCTCTGATTCATGCCTTTATCCTTGGATCAATGATGCGGTACGCCAAGTCGGTAAGCTGATTCATGATAATCACCAGCATCGAAGCAAAAAACAGAATGCCCAGCATGGTGGGGTAATCCCGCCGCAGCACTGAATCAAAAGCCAGACGACCCAGGCCCGGCCAGTTGAACACCGTTTCGACCAGAATCGCCCCCGCCAGCACATTGCCGAACTGCATCCCCAGCATGGTAATGACGGGCAGCACTGCATTGCGCAGCGCATGCTTGTACAACACAATGGTTTCGGACAAGCCTTTGGCGCGCGCGGTGCGAATGTAGTCTGCGGACAGCGCTTCCATCATGCTGGCACGCGCAAGCCGGCTGTACTGAGCGATGTAAACGAAGGCCAGCGTAAAGGCGGGCAGTACAAGATGTTCCGCGACATCCAGGATGCCGGCCCATCCGCCATCGTCCATACCTGCCGTACGCATATCCGAGACCGGAAATATCGGAAACACTGACGCAAACAAAATGATCAGTACGATGCCTGTCCAGAACACCGGAGCCGAATAACCCACGATCGAAAGAATGGTCACCAACTGCGATAAGAGACCATTCGGGCGCCGCGCCGCCAGCGACCCCATGAATGTACCAACCAGAAAAGCCAGCAATACAGACACGATCACCAAGAGCAGCGTCGCCGGCAACCGTTCCAGAATCAGCGACGTCACCGGGGCGTTGAAAAAATACGATTGCCCCAGATCCCCCTGCACAACGTTGCCCAGGTAGATGCCCAGTTGCACAAGAAATGGCTTGTCGAGCCCGAACTCCGTGCGCAACTGAGCGCGAAGCTCTTCGGTCATCCCACCCATCGACCCCGCGATGGTCTCGACAGGATCTCCGGGCGAAATGTGTATCAGCAGGAAGTTGAGCGTGATGACCGCAAGCAGCAGAATCACTGCATAGACCAGTCGCTTAATAATGTAACGAAACATCGTGGCCGCCGTGGTTTATTTCAGGTAGACATCATCCAGCGGCGACAAGGGCCCCCAGATGCTTACCGGAGGATTGCCAACCTTTTGCGTTACAAGCGTGTGATACGGCACCTCGGCCACGTAGATCAGCGGAGCGTCATTCGTGACAATTTTCTGGAACTCCGCATAGAGTGCCTTGCGTTTTTCAAGATCAGTCTCGACGCCAGCCTTCTCAAGCAACTCGTCCACCTTGGGGTTGGAGTAAGACTGCGTATTCGTCCATACAATCGGGCGAATATTGGAGGTCAGGTAAGTACGGTGTACGCCGATCACGGGGTCGCCCCAATTCCAGACGATATCGGTGGTCATGTCGAAGTCATGCCCTGCGATGCGCTTGGTCCAGGAAGGAAAGTCCGCGGAAGTACGCAAATCCGCCGCCACGCCGATCTTTTTCAACTGAGCCCGGGCATACTCAGCAAGGCTCTTGCTGATCGCACCCGTACCAGGCAGCATGTCTATGCTCATTTTGAAACGAATGCCATTGCTGTCCGGCTTGTATCCAGCCTCATCCAGCAATTGTTTTGCCTTATCCAGATCAAGCGCATATTTATGTACATCCTGGGTTGCGTATGGGCTGGAGCTGATGATCGGCCCATTTGATGGCTTGGCAAAGCCCATCGTCAACGCCTTGATGATGAAATTCTTGTCCAGCGAATAGGCGATGGCCTGCCTTACCCGGGCATCGTCGAAAGGCTTGCGCTCCGTGTTCAGTGCAAGCCACGCCAAGGCGCCGATACCTTCATACCCCTTATCCAGCATCTCAATATTCTTGTCGGCACTGGCCATGCGCAGTTGCGTGGGGTCGCCCATGAAAGGCAGCATTTGCAGGTCGCCGCGCTGAAGGCCGATCAGCAGGGTTGTCTGATCCTGATTGATCTGCAGGACGATGCGGTCAAGATAAGGCTTGTCTTTCAGGAAGAACTTATCGAAACGCTCCAGCACGACCTCTTTACCCGGCACGAACTCCTTGAGCTTGAACGGCCCCGAACCCACCACGTCTTTCGAATTGCGGGGGTGAGATTTCAGATCCTGGCCATCGTCATAGATATGCTTGGGCAATATCGGCGACAAAGCAGGGGAAAGCGCGATGAGCAAGGCCGGGTGCGGCTGGCTGAGCTTGAAGACAGCGGTATGTGGATCAGGGGTTTCGATATTTTCGACAACATCGAACATCGCCTTGAAAGGATGGTTCTCCTTGTTCGCCATGATCGAGAACGCAACATCTTCAGATGTAACCGGCTCGCCATCATGAAACAGCGCATCCTGGCGCAAATGGACAGTGAGCGTTTTCCGGTCATCTGACCATTCCCACGATTCAGCAAGATAAGGCTGCGGATTCCATTGGTCGTCGAAACGCAGCAGGCTGGCGAACAACTGCGTACTGGGCAGCGCTGTTGCCATGCCCGACTGTACCGCGCCGTTCAAATGCCGAGGCGCCTGGTAGGTACCCAACACCAAGGTGCCGCCACGCTTGGGTTGCTCCGCAGCCAACGCTGTTCCGGCACCAATCAGCACAGATAG
This sequence comes from Allopusillimonas ginsengisoli, assembly GCF_004153455.1. Classification (GTDB taxonomy): domain Bacteria; phylum Pseudomonadota; class Gammaproteobacteria; order Burkholderiales; family Burkholderiaceae_B; genus Allopusillimonas; species Allopusillimonas ginsengisoli. Next base: position 778,527 of record NZ_SDQE01000001.1, read on the forward strand.
CCCCATTGCGGCAGCCAGTTTGAATACTTTCTTAAACTTGCGCATGTTGTCCCCTTGTCGATTAATAATAGCGAGGAATCCAGCGTCTCCATCTCGAGAGCAGGCTTGAGTGAGCGTAGCATTGGACCGATGGCGTCAATAGGTCCAAGTGAGCGGTTTCAATGGAGCCAGAAGGCGCAAAACCCGCATGAAATAAGGGTTTACACGAGGTCGAATCAGGGTAATCGCCAATAAGACAGCTGTCGATGCGCACCCTCCGCAGCGGTGGGGCCATCTTCTTTTCTTGTTCCAGGCTGTCAGCCAGCGCAGGGATTTTTTTAGTTGGCACAGTGCCAGCACTGCCTATTTCTATCGGCGCTGCAACTGCACACCCATAAAACTGAAGGCCGCGCGTTTCCGCTGCGGCCTTCAATTTATGCGACGGTGGACCAGGCCGCAGGGCCTGATTGCTTTACATCAAATTCCGCCCAGACACAGATATTTAACAACCAGGTAGTCGTCCAGGCCATAGTGCGATCCTTCGCGGCCGACACCTGATTGCTTCACTCCGCCAAACGGCGCGGCTTCATTCGAAACGATGCCGGTGTTGATGCCCACCATGCCGTATTCCAGTGCCTCGGCCACGCGCCACACACGGCCGATATCGCGGCTGTAGAAATACGCTGCCAGCCCGAACTCGGTGTCATTCGAAAGCTTGATCACTTCTTCGTCTGACGAAAAACGGAACAATGGCGCCAGCGGCCCGAAGGTTTCTTCGCGCGCCACCTTCATGTCGGTGGTGACGCCGGCAATAATGGTGGGTTCAAAGAATGATTGCCCCAACGCGTGCGGTTTGCCTCCGGCCAGGAGCTTGCCGCCTTTGCTCAAGGCATCCTCGATATGCTCCTTGACCTTCTCGACCGCCGCATTGTCGATCAAAGGCCCTTGGGTAACACCCTCTTCCATGCCGTTGCCGATCTTCAGCTTGGCAACCGCGGCAACCAGTTTCTCTGAAAAGGCATCGTACACCTTGTCGTGTACATAGATGCGGTTCGCGCACACGCAGGTTTGCCCTGTGTTGCGGTACTTGCTGGCCATGGCGCCTTCAACGGCAGCATCCAGATCGGCATCATCGAACACGATGAACGGGGCATTGCCGCCCAGTTCCATCGACACTTTCTTGATCGAGCTGGCGCTTTGCTGCATAAGCAGGCGGCCCACTTCGGTGGAGCCGGTAAAGCTTACCTTGCGCACCAGCGCATTGCTCGTCATCTCGCCGCCGATCGCGCTGGCAGACCCGGTCAGAATGGAAAACACGCCGGGCGGCACGCCGGCTTCTTCGGCCAACACGGCCAGCGCCAGCGCCGAATATGGCGTCTGGGTGGCCGGTTTGACCACGATAGGACAACCCGCGCCCAGTGCGGCGCCCGCCTTGCGGGTGATCATGGACGAGGGGAAGTTCCAGGGCGTGATGGCCGCGCAAACGCCAATCGGCTCCTTGATGACGACAATACGCTTGTCGGGAGACGATGTGGGGATGGTATCGCCATAGGCGCGCTTGCCCTCTTCGGCATACCATTCAAAATATGCCGCGCCGTAGGCGATTTCACCTTTGGATTCGGCCAGCGGCTTGCCTTGCTCTGCCGTCATGATCAGGGCGAGGTCGTCCGTGTTGGCCAGCATCAAGTCAAACCAGCGGCGCAGGATGCCGGCGCGCTGCTTGGCGGTCATTTTGCGCCAGTCTGCCCAAGCTTCGTTGGCGGCTTCAATGGCGCGGCGGGTTTCGTCGGCACCCATTTTGGGAATGGTGCCGAGCACTTCGCCTGTGGCCGGATTGGTAACTTCGATGGTTGCGCCGCTATCGGCGTCGCACCATTTGCCATTGATATAGCACTGCTGCCGGAATAAATCCGGATTCTTCAACTTCAACATGTTGCCACCCCTGCTGGATTGATGTGTTGGAAACTGCAATTAACTTATAATACTTGAAGCGCTTCATTTTAGTGGACAAATCAATTATTTTCAAAACAAACACGATCTCCATGAGCAAGGATTCAAGCACTTCTGCAGCCGAACAGCCACAACGCCGCCCGACGCTGGCCGATGTCGCCCACCTGGCAGGCGTCTCGCTGGGCAGCGCGTCTCGCGCACTTTCTGTACCCGATCAGGTACGGCCGGCAACCCTGGACGCCGTCAATCGCGCTGTTGCAGAGCTGGGGTATATCCGCGACGGCGCCGCCCGGGCGCTGGCATCGCGACGCACCCACACCATTGCCGCCGTCTACCCAACCTTGACCAATCCGATTTTTGCGCACTCGACGCATTCAATGCAGCAAACCTTGTGGGCGCTGGGCTATCAGCTGCTGATTGTCAGCCACGAATACCACAAAGATGACGAGGCCGCCTTGATACGCGCCACCCTTGAGCGCGGCATCGACGGCATCATCATGGTGGGTACTGATCATGAGCAAGAGGTCTATTCTCTGCTTCGCCACCGCAATCTTCCTTACGTACTCACCTGGTCTGTCGATGAAAGCGACTATCCGTATTGCGTAGGGATTTCAAACTTCGATGCCGCCTACCGCCTGGCCCAGCGCGTCCTGGCCCATGGCCACCAGCGCATTGCCATCTGCAGCGGCGCGTCCGCGCACAATGAGCGCGCCCGGGGCCGACGCGACGGCATCCTGGCCGCTGCCGCCGAAAAGGGGGTGAATGTGCCCGAGCAATGGCTGCTTGAGCGCCCTTTTTCCTTTGACGGCGGACGCGATGCGATACGGCAACTGTGGCAAGGATCGCCTCGCCCCACCGTCGTCATGTTTGGGACGGATCTGCAGGCCATGGGCGCGCTGGATGAATGCCGCCGCCTGGGCATTGCGGTACCGGGTCAGGTCTCCATCATCGGTTTCGATGGCATCGAAGAAGCCAGCATGATGCAGCCATCGATTACGTCGGTGTGCATCCCGGCCCACGAAATCGGCAAACACGCGGCGCGCATCATGGTGTCGTTGGTTGAAGGAGAACCGGTCGAACCGGTTGGCGCTTTGCAGGAAACCATTGTCGAGCGTGAGAGCCTGGGGCCCGCACCCGCTTGACGCGGTAGACGTTTTTGCCTGCTGGGGGATGGCGTTTGCGCAGCAAAAACCCGCAAGGTCAAAGACTGTGCGGGTTCGGGTGCTTGCTGCAGAAAGGAATAAAGCCTTGGCGTCCCCGGCAGGAATCGAACCTGCAATCTTCCCTTAGGAGGGGAAAGTTATATCCATTTAACTACGGAGACAAAAAGGAATCCACGGAGTATAACCTGCCGGATGCGTGCTTGGACTATGCGACGGCCACCACTTCTTCACCGAGAATCAGTTTGTCGAGCTCTTGCTTGGGAGTACGCAGGTAGTGATGTCCAAAGGACAGGTAAAACACCAGGCCCAGCGCAAGCCAGCAAAGCAAGGCGATCCATGCCGGCGTGTCCAGAAACCCAGGGGCGCCTGGCACCAGCAGCAAGCCAAGGAAGCCGATGCTGCTCAATGTGCCCAGTAAGGCAATCAGCTTCTTGACGGGCGCCACTTCCTTGCAGAAGGCGGAGCCAGCATGCGAAGGCGACCACTTGAACAGACGGAAGGCCGCTGCGCAATAGTAGATGAACGCCACGGAAATGCCGACGGCGGACATATCCACAATCCACAGCAGAACCGAGCGACCGAACCAAGGCGCGAACAGGCAGATAGCGCAGATAAAGATAATGCTGGCGTAGGGCGTGCAATGCTTATCGTGCAGTCGGGAAAAAATGGGCGGGAGAGCTTTGGCCCGGCTCATGGCGAACATCAGGCGACTGCAAGAAATATAGAAACCGATGAGCCCCGTAAAAATCCCCATGCACAATGCGACGGCCAGCGCACCCAGCCCTACATTGCCCAGCACGCCCAGCACAGCCTGGCCCGTGCCCCACAGGTAACGATGCTCCACCAGTTCCATCCAGGGCATGGCCAGCCCTGTCGCAACAATCATGATCGAGTAGTGAGATGCCGCAACAAATAGTGCAGCCAAAATCAGAAAGGTTGCCTTGCCAGGCGAAAAGCTGAATTCCTCTGCAGCCTGGGGAACCGTATCAAACCCGACATAGGCCCAAGGGGAGATGGCCACGATCGCGCCAATCGCCGTCCAGGTTGGCAAGCCCGGCTGGAACAGCGGCGTCATGTTTCGGAATGAGGTATCGGGGGCTGCGACCATCCCAACAGTCACGCCGACGGCGGCTGCAATAAGCAGGGCGCAAAAATAGAACTGAGTCTGTGCGGTCGCATCTGCGCCACGAATATTGATCCAGGCAAAAATCACCAGCACCGAACTGGCAATCACAACTTCCATGAGATAGACATCCCAACCAGCGACGCTGTAGAGGAATCCCTGTTTGGCGACCTGCGGAAGCAAAAACTTGATCATCAGCGCGAATGCCGAAGCATTGAGCGCCACGATGGCGGCATACCCCAGAATAAGGAACCAGCCACACAGAAAAGCATGCTTTCGACCAAATGCCAGGTAAGCGTAGGTAAATGCTCCACCGGTTACAGGATAGGCTTTCACCAAAAACCCCATGCTCAAGCCAACCAGACTCAGGATCATCGCGCCGATCCAAAGACCAATAATGACGCCAAGGGGGCCAGCCATTTCCATCCACTCAACGGGTAATACAAAGCTGCCCCACCCGATTGCCGAGCCAAAGGCGATTGCCCAGACCCAATGGGGTTTAAAGGATTTTTCCAGGGTGATGCGTTCCGGCACTGTCTCCTCCTCGCGTTGCGTCTTGCCTCGGACACTGTCGCCGACGCAGTCGCACTTAAATGGTCAAAAGAGTGTAGCGACTCGATCTCCAGCCGCGTAGGACCAAATCCCGATTGTTTTAGGAGCCAGCGAAAGACCGGGCCGCCTCAAAAACCGCCGCATGCCAGCCAGACATTGCCAGTGAGCAACCATAAAAAAAACACGCTCCGGCCATTCAGACCGAAGCGTGCTCTGAGTCATTGCAAGTTGTTTCAACCGCCCTGCGACGGCTACTGCTAACCGGGGCTACAGACAGTTGAAATCCAAAGATGCTTGATACTTATATTCGTTCCTGACCTGAGGTACGCATACCTACCAACCTGGAACGTCAAGCCGTGTTATTCCAGCGAGATATTGCCCTTGGCAACAACATCGCGGGCCCAATCGTATTGCTCTTTGATTTCTTTGCCGAACTCTTCAGGCGTATTGCCCGACGGCGCGGCGCCTTGTTTTTCCAGCGTGGCGATGACCTTGGGATCCTCCAGCGCAACCACCGCCGCATCACGCAGCGTCTTGATGATGGCTTCCGGGGTGCCGGCTGGCGCGAGCAGGCCATACCAGGCAGGCTGGTTCAGCTCCGGATAACCTTCCTCGGCCAGCGTCGGGACGTCGGGCAGTGTCTTCAGGCGCTCTGGCCAGGCAACAGCCAGGGGACGCAAGTTGCCGGCCTGGATCTGACCCATGGACGAAGGCAGGTTGTCGAACATGCTGTCGATCTGGCCGCCGACCGCATCGGTCACGGCAGGGCCTGATCCCTTGTACGGAACGTGTACGGCATCAGTACCCGTGGACTGCTTGAAGGCTTCGCCAAACAAGTGCAGCACGGAGCATGTGCCCGAACTGCCATGCGTGTACTTGCCTGGATTATCCTTGAGCGCCTTGACGAACTCCTTGAACGTTTTGGCGGGGAATTTGGGATTGACTTCGATCACGTTGGGTACGTTGGCGAAGTTGGTGACCGGCATGAAATCCTTGAGCGGATCGTACGGCAGGTCGTTGGGACGGCATGCGGAGTTCACCGCCATCGTAGAGACCGTTGCGATGGACAGGACGTAGCCGTCTGGCTTGGCGCGCGCAGCTTCGGCGGCGCCAATGGCCCCACCTGCGCCACCCTTGTTTTCCACGACCATGGGCTGGCCGAGCTCTTCAGCCATGCGCTGCGTAACAATACGCGCGACGATATCTGTGGAACCGCCAGGCGCGAACGGCACGATGACACGAATGGGCTGACTGGGGTAATCAGCGGCAATGGCGGCGCCCGCGCCAAACAGCGAGACAACACCGGCAGCAAGGGTAAATGCCGCAAGTTTCGTGTGGAGTTTTTTCATTTAGGAGATTCTCCGGGAAGGGTTTCTGAAAAACAGCCAGGATCAGCCGGGTGTTTGTGACCAGCCGCAGAATAACAGTAAACTAGCTGATTCATAATGGCTTCCTAGCGAAAACCATTAGCAACTGCCGGCGCTTGCGCGACCGGCTCGTATGGCCTAAGCCCGCTTATATGTCTGTCATCCAGCTCGTCCTGCCTGATTTTCTTTTGATTGCAATGGGTTGGGTGTTATACAACAAACTGAAGTACTCGGGAGAATTTTTTCAATACGCTGAAAAGCTGGTTTATTTCATTCTGTTCCCGGCGCTTCTTTTTCGTTCGATTATACAAACTCCTCTCAGCCCTTCTACAGCATGGCAATTGTTACAGGCGGTGCTGGCATTGCTGGCCTTCGGCCTTGCTGCCATGTGGCTGGCCCGGCCAGCGCTCAAGCCTGACGCTCGGTCCCTTGCCTCGGTTGCCCAGTGCGGCTACCGTTTCAATACCTATATAGGCCTGTCGCTGGCCGCGGCGATGGCCGGCGCCCAAGGGCAGACCGTGATGGCGGTCTTGGTGGGCCTGTCCGTGCCATTCGTCAATGTGGCTGCGGTCTATGGACTGGCGCGGCAGCAGCCAGGCAGCAGCCTGATCAGGGAGATTGTCCGCAACCCGCTGATCGTTGCCACCGTATTGGCTTTGGCGGGCAATTTCCTGCATGTGTCCCTCCCCGAGGTGGTGGATGTCACGCTTGCCCGGCTCGGGGCCTGCGCGATTGCGATTGGGCTGATTTGCGTTGGCGCTACGTTGTCCCTGGAGGGCGGGCGCGGCTCAGGCAAACTCATGGGCTGGGTGGTGGCGGTACGACTACTTGCCATGCCGCTGGCTGCCTTGGCCATTGGTTGGCTGCTGGAACTTTCGTTGCTGGAGCGCCAAATGTTGTTGTTATTTGGCTCTTTACCGACTGCATCGTCAACTTATGTATTGGCGTCGCGCATGGGCGGAAACGGCCCTCTGGTTGCTGTCACCATGTCTGCATCGACCGTGCTGGCGATCGTTACGATTCCCTTCTGGCTGACCCTCAGCCCGGTCACCTAGCGTCTCGGGGTATTTGTTATGTCGTCCGATAATCAGCAGAAATTAGCTACTTTTAACGTATATTTGCAAGATGAAGACGCAACATCGGCACTGGCAAAAGCATTTGCGCCTATGCTTTGCGGCACTGATCCGCAACTGCCCGGGCTGTCCGCCGGCGGCCGGATCCATCTGCGCGGCGACCTTGGCGCCGGCAAAACCAGCTTCGTTCGCGCCCTGTTAAGGGCTGCCGGAATCACCGGCAGAATCAAAAGTCCCAGCTACGCCCTGCTTGAAAGCTATAATCTTTCTAACTTATACTTCTATCATCTTGATTTTTATAGATTTAGCAATACACGCGAATGGGTGGATGCAGGCTTTCGAGAAATCCTGCGGGACGATGCGGTAGTTTTGATCGAATGGCCGGACCAGGCGGGGGGGATGCTCCCGCCTCCAGACCTCGATATTACGTTCTCTTATGCAGATACGGGACGTAACGCCAGCCTCTCCGCCCTTAGCGAAAAAGGACGACTATGGCTGACGAAACTTGCTCCGCCCCGACAGGATCCACACCGGCAGACGTCGCCCGACGCCGAGTCCTCGTAACTGCCGGTTCCCTACTGATCATTCCAGTCATCCCTTCGTTGGCGCACGCCGCCTCCATCGTGGCGGTGCGAACATGGCCCGCCGATGAATACACGCGCGTGACACTTGAGCTCGACAAAGAGTTGAAGGCCGAGCATTTCATGCTCGAAGGCCCCGATCGTCTGGTTCTGGATATTGATGGCCTTTCCATGAGCCCGGCCATCAATGAACTTGTCTCGAAGATCAAACCCAACGATCCCTATATTCGCTCCGTACGCGTGGGGCAAAACCGCCCAGGCGTCTTGCGGCTGGTGCTCGACCTGAAACAGCCAGTTGCCCCGCAGGTCTTTACGCTCAAGCCGATCGGCGAATACAAATACCGGCTGGTGCTGGACCTGTACCCCAAGATCGCCCAGGATCCCCTGCTTGCAATTCTTAACAATGCCGAAGAGGATCCACTGGCGGAAGTGCTCGAGAATCTCGCGCAGAACGCACCACCGTCCGCGCCTGTTCCGTCCGTCCCGGGTCAGCAACTGCCCCCTATCGCCAAGCAACCCCAAGCACCTGCTCCCCTGCCGCCGCAGATCGCGCAACCACGCACACAGCCCTTGCTGATCGCCCTGGATCCTGGCCATGGCGGGGAAGACCCGGGCGCCGTGGGGCGAAACGGAACACGCGAGAAAGACGTCGTATTGAGCATCGCCCGACGCCTGAAAAAGCTGATCGATGCGCAACCCAATATGCGCGCTTATCTGACCAGGGACAATGACTACTTCGTTCCGCTGCATGTACGCGTGCAAAAGGCTCGGCGTGTCAAAGCCGATCTGTTTATTTCCATCCATGCCGACGCCTGGATAAAGCCCAGTGCGCGCGGTGCGTCTGTCTTTGCCTTGTCTCAGAATGGCGCCACCAGCGCGGCAGCCCGCATCATGGCCAAGCGCGAGAACGATGCCGATTTGATCGGCGGGATAAACCTGGGTTCGCATGACAAGCAGGTGGCAAAGGTGTTGCTTGATCTTTCCACCACAGCCCAGATCAACGATTCGATTCAGGTTGGACAGCGCGTGTTGCGCGAAATCGCCAAGATCAACAGCTTGCACAAGAAGGGTGTAGAACGAGCCGGCTTTGCCGTGCTCAAGGCGCCCGACATTCCGTCCATACTGGTTGAAACCGCCTTTATCAGCAATCCCGAAGAGGAACGCCGCCTGCGCAGCCCGAAATACCAGGGGCAAATGGCCGAAGCCTTGCTGGCAGGCATCTCAGGTTATTTCGAATCCAGCCCGGCGCTTGCCCGACGGGCATAGCCTGCAGCCACCCGCTTGCCCATCGGGGCGAAAGCCTGAAATCAGGCCATCTCCTCCGGCCGCGCCGCGGCCTGGCATGCCAGCGACACCGGCCCGAGATCAGGCAAGCTGGCTACAGACTGCTGCTTGATCCGCTGGCGGGTTGCAACCAGGCGAGTGGCAAAGCGGCTAGGACTCCGACGTCTTTTTCTTGAACAGCTTCCACAGCACCCCGGCCGCCACCGGCACGACGGCGGCGCTGACACCCACCAATACAATGGTGCTCAGGTGCTCCTTGATGATAGGGACATTGCCGAAGAAGTAACCCAAAGTCACCAGCCCCCCGACCCAAATTACCGCGCCAATCACGTTGAATAGCTGAAAACGGACAATGCTCATCATGCCAACCCCGGCGACAAAGGGCGCGAACGTCCGGAAAACGGGCAGGAATCGTGACAGGATAATGGTTTTGCCACCATGCTTTTGGTAAAACACATGAGTACGCAGCAGCGCGCGCTGGTCCAGAAAACGCACACGGCTGGTGAACACTTTTGGTCCAATGTAGCGGCCCACGTGGTAATTGACGGTATTGCCCAGCACCGCCGCCAGGATAAGCAGGCTTGCCAATAACACCGGGTCCAGCATGCCGCTTGCGCCAAATGCCCCAGCGATGAACAGCAGTGAATCACCGGGCAAAAACGGCAGCACGACCAGGCCTGTTTCCCCAAAGATAATCAGGAAGAGCACCAGGTATATCCATTCTCCGTACTGTACGACCCATTCGCCCAGGAACTGGTCTATATGGAGAATCATATTTACAAGATCAAGCATAGTTTCCCGACATCGTGCGTGGGGCATTGCCCCGGAAAAAATCCCAGTGTATTCCACGCAGCAACTTGCCGCGAACGAACGGCTAAAATCACACCATGACGAATCGGATTGACACCATGTCTGAACGACGCTGCATCGCCCCCCTGCCCGACCTGCTGGTCAGCCAGATCGCGGCGGGCGAAGTGATCGAACGCCCCGCCTCGGTGCTTAAAGAGCTGATGGAAAATGCCATTGACGCGGGCGCCCGCGCGGTCGAGGTTCGCCTCGATGGCGGCGGCATCCGCCGCATTTGCATCAGCGATGACGGCAGCGGCATACCGGCCAACGAACTCAGTCTTGCGCTAACCCAGCATGCCACCAGCAAAATCATTTCGCTGGATGAACTCGAATCGGTCGGGTCCATGGGGTTTCGGGGCGAAGCGCTGGCATCGGTGGCGTCAGTATCACGCCTGACGCTCACCTCGCGCACGGCCGATGAACCACACGCCTGGCAGATTAGCGCTGCATTCGATGACCCGGCCCCCGCATCCGGCTCCGTGGGCACCACCGTCGATGTCCGCCAGCTGTTCGACGAAGTGCCCGCGCGCCGCAAATTTCTGCGTTCGGAAGCGACGGAATATGGGCATTGCGTAGACGCCTTCGAACGTATCGCACTGGCGCATCCCCATATTGCCTTTCGCCTGTTCCACAATGACAAGGCCCAACGCAATTGGCGCGCCAGCGACGTGGCTCAACGCGTTCGGGAAGTGCTGGGCAGCGAGTTTGTCGAGCAATGCCTGGGGGTGCAGCGCGAGCAGGGCCTGATTTCGCTCGAAGGCGTCATCGGCCGCCCAACCTTCGCCAGGGCGCGGGCAGACAAACAATATCTTTATGTGAATGGGCGCTACGTCAAGGATCGCACTGTGTCGCACGCGGTGCGACAGGCGTATGCCGACGTCCTGCATGGCGACCGCCAACCGGCTTATGTCTTGTTTCTGTCGGTGAATCCGGCCACGGTCGATGTCAACGTCCATCCGGCCAAGCACGAGGTACGTTTTCGCGACAGCGGCGCGGTGCATCGCTTTGTCAGCCAGACGCTGGGACATGCGCTGGCGGGCGGTGGCGGGCAGGTGCTCGCCAACACTGATGCAGCACCCGGCACGGCCGGGGCGGACACCCCTTCCTCCATGGATCGCGACGCCGGGCATTGGGCCGCTCACGCCCACCCCGAGAACCTGCGATCCGGAGCAGACCTGCGCAGCGACGAAAGGCCAGGCCAAGGCCCGTCCAATCCGGCAGGCTGGGGCGCCGGAAGGCCAGGCACCGATGTCTACCGCTCGCAGCAGCGCCTTAATCTGCATGGCGACGGCGGTGTGGCTTGGCAATCGTTTTACCGTCCGCAAGGCGGCGCCTCCGGCCTGGAAGACGCCTTCGCGCCTTATGGACATCAAGATGGGGCCCCAGCGTCCCGCAGCGATCAGCCCCGGCCTTCTGCCCTGCCACCATCGCCCTTTGGCACGCCCCCCCTTGGCGCATCACCCTTTGAGCCTGGCGCAACAGAATACCCGCTGGGCATGGCGCTGGGCCAATTGCATGGCATCTATATTCTGGCGCAAAATCAACAAGGGCTGGTCCTGGTCGACATGCACGCAGCCCATGAGCGCGTAGTCTATGAGCAGCTCAAGCACGCGATGGACGCGCGCGAACTCCCCCGCCAGGAATTGCTGGTGCCGGTAGTCTTTACAGTCAGTGAAAAAGAAATCGGCCTGGTCGAAGAATACGAAGACACTCTCACCGAGCTTGGCCTGAGCATACGGGCCGCGGGTCCTACCGCCGTCGCCGTGCGCGCCGTGCCGGCGCTGCTGGCGGGCGGTGATATCGAATCCCTTGCGCGTGGCGTACTGCGGGACCTAGCCCAGGTAGGGATGTCGCCACGCCTGACAGAGCAACGCAACGAATTGTTGTCGACCATGGCTTGCCATGGCTCGGTTCGCGCCAATCGCCGCCTCACGCTGGATGAGATGAACGGCCTGCTGCGCAAGATGGAAGCCACCGAGCGCGCCGATCAATGCAATCACGGGCGTCCCACCTGGGTGCAATGGCGCATTGGCGAACTGGACAAGCTATTCATGCGTGGCCAGTGATGCGCGGTACAGGAAGAACCCGCCCATGACCACCCCCATTCTTTGCCTTGCCGGCCCCACAGCCGCAGGCAAGTCCGCCGCCACCTCCGCGCTGGCAGCACGCTGGCCCGTGGAGATCATCAATGTGGATTCAGCCACCATTTACCGCGGCATGGACATCGGCACGGCCAAACCCAGCAAGTCGGAACAGGCGCGCGTGCCCCAGCATTTGCTGGACATCCGCGACCCGGCGCAAAGCTATTCCGCCGCCGAGTTCGAACGGGATGCCAATCAGCTGATTGGCGACATCCTGTCACGGGGCAGGCTTCCGCTGCTGTGCGGTGGGACCATGTTGTATTACAAGGCACTGCGAGAGGGCCTGAATGCCCTGCCGGAAGCAGATGCGCAAATACGCGCACAGATAGACCGTGAAGCCGCCGAGATCGGATGGCCGGGCCTGCATCGCCAGTTGGCCGACTACGATCCCGTCACGGCCGCGCGGCTGTCTCCTAACGACAGCCAGCGTCTGCAGCGCGCCATAGAGATCTATCGCATCAGTGGCAAACCCATGTCAGCCTGGCTGCAAGCAGCGCGCTCGCCCTCAACGCAGCCCGATCAGGCCCATCAATACATAACGATCAGCCTGGAGCCTTCGGACAGGTTGGTTTTGCATGCGCGTATCGCACAGCGTTATCGCAGCATGCTGGACCAGGGATTGGTGGAGGAAGTGGCCGCATTGCACGCCCGGCCGGACCTGCACCCCGGTCTGCCCTCGGTGCGTTGCGTGGGCTATCGCCAGCTCTGGGAGTATCTGGATGGGGCGAGCAGCCTGGAAACCGCCGTGGAGCGCGCCATTGCCGCAACTCGCCAATTGGCCAAGCGACAACTGACATGGCTGCGCTCGCAGCCGGACCGCCTGACGGTGGACTGCCTGGCCGACAATACCGCGGCACAGGTGGTGGATAAGGCCTCTGCCTATTGGCCTTGACAGGCCAGGTGATCCGGGATGCGCGCTCGCAGCCCACTCACGCAAATGCACAGCCCCCTTGGCAGCCGTACGGTGCGCATTCAACCCGGGTTCCGGATGCGCGTGAGCTAGATGACGACCGTCTGTGGCGCGTCGGCACTTTCCCGGACCACGATCTCGCCCAGACGGCTGACCTGCTCGCCCTGCGCCGTGAGTGTGGCCATGACTGCGTCGGCATCCTGCGCCGCGACCACGATGACCATGCCTATGCCACAGTTGAAGACACGATGCATTTCGTTGTCTTCGACGCCGCCATTTTCCTGCAGCCAGGTGAACAGCTCTGGCATGACCCAGGCGTCGCGATGCAAGGTTGCGGCAAACCCAGGCTGCAGAATGCGCGGCACATTTTCGAGCAGACCGCCGCCTGTGATATGGGCCAGGCCCTTGATGGCCGGGCCGTGCTCGGCCAGCGCCGCCAGCACGGGCTTGACGTAAATGCGCGTAGGCGCCATCACGACGTCTTCGAGCGGGCGGCCGTCGAGTTCCTGCCCCGGACGCGCATTGGCGTGAGTGAGAATTCTGCGCAGGAGCGAGTAGCCATTGGAATGGGCGCCGCTGGAGGCCAGGCCCAGCACTACGTCGCCTTCGGCGATGGACTTGCCGTCGATGATGCGGGATTTTTCTACCGCCCCGACCGCAAAACCGGCCAGATCGTACTCGCCGTCCGGATACATGCCAGGCATTTCGGCTGTTTCACCGCCGATCAGCGCGCAACCTGCAAGCTCGCAGCCCCGTGCAATGCCACCGACCACGCTGGCGGCAGTATCCACCGACAGCTTGCCGCAAGCGAAATAATCCAGAAAATACAGCGGCTCTGCGCCCTGGACGAGAATGTCGTTGACGCTCATGGCGACCAGATCGATGCCGACGGTGTCGTGGCGGTTCCACTCGAAAGCCAGGCGCAGCTTGGTGCCCACGCCATCGGTGCCTGACACCAGCACAGGCTGCTTGAGATGGGGCGGCACTTCGAACAGGGCGCCGAACCCGCCTATGCCCGCCATGACGCCAGCCCGCATGGTGCGGGCCGCAAGTGGCTTGATGCGATCAACCAGGGCATCCCCGGCGTCGATGTCGACCCCGGCATCGCGGTAGGTCATGGAAGCGGATTGTTTGTTTGTCATGAGAAAAGCCGTGGGATGTGCAAGAATTGCATGTTTAATTGAACCAGAGGGTAGATTTTACGATGAACGCGGCAATTTCACCCGCGCGCCGTGCCGCTCCGAAATAATCATGACTCAGCAACTCATACTGGACCTTCTGCCGCCCTCCCCGCCATCACTGGAAAATTTCGTGGCCGGCCAGAATGCCGCCGTGCTCCACGCGCTTGCCCACTGCACGCCAGGGCATGCCTTGTACCTGTGGGGCGCTCCCGGCGCAGGCCGTAGCCACCTGTTGCAAGCCGTCGCCCAGCAGGACGATGCCCTGTATGTAGGGCCCGATGGCCCAGCCGCAACGCTGTCCGCCCTGGCCAGCGCGGATACCTTTCCTTACCGGCTGGTTTCCATCGATAACGTCGAACTCATGGACGAACGCGACCAAACCGCCTTGTTTGCCCTGTACAATCGCTGGCGCGAGGTGGCCACGACGAATGAGGCATTTGCCATGGTGCTGGCGGGTGATCGCGCGCCGTTGGCACTGCCGCTGCGCGAAGACCTGCGTACCCGCCTGGGATGGGATCTGGTCTACAGACTGGAACTGTTGTCGGACGATGATCGCGCTCAAGCACTGGAAACCAGGGCATCCGAGCGCGGGCTGCGGCTGGCGCCAGAGGTTGTCAACTGGATTCTTACCCATTATTCGCGCGATATGCGGCTGCTGAGCGCGTTGCTGGAAGCGCTCGATCGCTACTCCATCGAGAAAAAGCGGGCAATTACTGTTCCGCTGCTCAAAGACCTGCTCGCGTCCGGCCAGCCTGCCGTCGACGACACCCGCGGCAGGCCCGAACCCGATCAACTCTAGGCGAAATCCTGTAATCCATTTTGTCATGACCACTACGCAACACTTGGCCCTATTCGATCTTGATCACACGCTGCTTCCCCTTGACAGCGATTATCAATGGGCCGACTTCCTGGCACGCACAGGGCGAGCCGGCGACCCCATCGAAGCGCAGCGCCGCAACCAGGAACTGATGGACCGCTACAACGCAGGCAACCTGACTGCGGAACAATCTGCCGAATTCATGCTGGGCCTGCTCGCACGGGCCACGCCAGCCGAACTGGATGACTGGCATAACGCATTCATGGAAGAAGTCATACAGCCCTCAGTGCTGCCACGCGCCGAAGCGCTGGTCAGACATCACATAGACCGCGGCGACCTGTGCGCCATTGTCACGGCAACCAACCAATTCGTGACCGCACCCATCGCCAAGACTTTCGGTATCCCGCAATTGATTGCAACCATTCCCGAAATGCAGGAAGGCCGCTACACCGGCCGCATTGCGGGCGTGCCAAGCTTCCAGGCAGGCAAGGTCGTGCGCGTCAACCAATGGCTGGCCGACCTGGGTCGGAGCCTGGAAGACTTCGACGCGTCCTATTTCTACAGTGATTCGCACAACGATTTACCCCTGCTCGAAGCCGTAACGCACCCGGTCGCCACCAACCCCAATCCGACCCTGCGCACATTGGCGCTTGAGCGTGGCTGGAGGGTGCTGGACCTGTTCGAGGACATGCAGGACGCAAAGTCCTAAAATACCGCCATGCTCAAGCAAACAATAAAAAATTTCGTGGAGCGCCTCTTTGCGTCGGCGCCGCGTGGACCTGAACGTCTTTCACGCGATAAGCACGGCATCGACCGCCGCAATGTATCGCGACATGCCATCAAGGTTTGCGAAGTATTGCGCAGCGAAGGCTACGAAGCCTATATCGTGGGCGGCGCGGTGCGCGACCTGATCGTGGGCCTGGTCCCCAAAGACTTCGACGTGGCAACCAATGCAACCCCCGAACAAGTGCGTCCGCTGTTCCGTCGCGCACGCATCATCGGACGGCGCTTCCAGCTCGTGCACGTGGTGTTCGGGCAAGAAATCATCGAAACCTCGACATTCCGGGCCATGGCCAATGGCGAGGAGCACACCGACGAGTACGGTCGCATTCTGCGCGACAATCTCTTTGGCACGCAGGCCGAAGATGCCGCGCGGCGCGATTTCACGCTCAACGCCTTGTATTACGACCCGCTCACTGAAGAAGTCATCGATTACCACCGTGGCGTGGCCGACCTCAAGAACCGTGTCGTACGGATGATCGGCGAGCCCGAGGCGCGCTACCGCGAAGACCCTGTGCGCATGCTGCGGGCCATACGGTTTGCGGCAAAGCTGGATGGTTCGATCGATACCGCTTCGGCCGAACCTATCGCCCGCATGGCGGAGCTGATCGAGCATGTGCCTTCGTCGCGGCTATTCGACGAAACCCTCAAGCTGCTGACCTGTGGTCATGCCATGGAATGCCTGCGCCAGTTGCGCAAGGCCGGGCTGGATCGAGGCCTGCTGCCTTTGATCGACCAGATATTCGCCGAAGAAGGCGGGGAAGCATTCATTGCCCTGGCGCTGGCCCGCACGGATGCACGCGTGCGTTCCGGTCAATCCATCAGCCCGAGTTTTCTGTTTGCCGCCCTGCTCTGGAAGCTCGTCAACAGACGCTGGCAAGAAATCACCGCCAAAGGCGAACACGTTGCGCAGGCGCTGGTGCAGGCGGCAGACTCCGTCATGGACGAACAAACCCGCAGACTCGCCATCCAGCGTCGTTTTCAGGCGGATATGCGAGAAATCTGGTTTATGCAGGCGCGCTTCGAACACGTCAACACGCGCGCCATCTGGCGCATGATGAATCAGCCGCGCTTTCGCGCCGCTGTGGACTTTCTGCAATTAAGAGCCGAAGCCCGCGAGGTTGACAGCGTACAGGCACAATGGTGGATGGATCTGGCCAATGCCGATGACGGTCAGCGCGCCGACATGATAGAGGCTTATCAATCTACGCAGCGTGCACGGCCTGCGGGCGCCAAGCGCCGGCGCAGCCGCGGACGCAAGCGGTCCACTCCGCACGACCAGCAGGCCAAGTCCGCACCGTCGACAGAAAACTGAGCCAGGCCTTATGACACGCTGCTATATAGGCCTGGGGGCAAACCTTGGCGAAGCGCAATCGGTCCTGTTGGCGGCTGCCGGGCAGTTGGAAGATGCCGCAGGCACAGGTACATTCCGGCTGTCCCCACTGTATCGCAGCGCCCCGGTAGACGCATCGGGGCCTGATTATGTCAACGCCGTCGCCGAATTCGATACCGCGCTTGACGCGCACGCCCTGCTGTCAATGCTGCAGCGCATAGAACAGGCGCATGGTCGGGAGCGCCCATACCGAAACGCGCCTCGCACACTGGATCTGGATCTCTTGCTGTATGGCGACTGGCACATTGATGACCCTGACCTGACCGTGCCGCATCCACGCATGCATCAGCGCGCCTTCGTGCTCAGGCCGCTGGCCGATCTCGCACCTGGCCTCAAGCTGGCGCAGGGTACATTGCCCGACCTGATTGCGGCCTGCGCGGATCAGGCGATTACGCGCATCCCGGACGACCCTCGCCGCTGATCAGCCTGCAGGATGGCGATCAATGTACTGCCACTGCAAGGATCGCCAACACGCCGACCTAGATAATGCCCTGCTCGGCGAACGCTCGAACCTGCGTCTCGCTATAACCGAGCTCAGCCAGGATCACAGCCGAATGCTCGCCCAATGCCGGGATAGGATCCATACGCGGCTGAAAGGCCGAACTGCTGGCCGGCGGCACCAGCGCAGGCAATGCGCCCGCCTCGCTGTCCACCGTTCGCCAGCGCGCGCGCTGCGCCAACTGGGGATGTTGCCAGACGTCGGCCATGGTATTGACACTGGCGTTTGCGATGGCGGCTTCTTCCAGCCGGGCAATGACCTGATCCCGCGTCAGCGCTGCAAACACCGTGACAATCAGCACCCGCAAAGCCTCCTTGTTGGCGACTCGGCGAGAATTGGCGTTGAAGCGTTCGTCGGTAGCCAGCTCCGGCTGCTGCAGCACCGTTTTGCAGAATGCAGCCCACTCTCGTTCGTTCTGCAAGCCCAGCATCACTTCGCTGCCATCGCCCACCGGGAAAGGCCCATAAGGATAAATCGTGGCGTGGAAAGCGCCCGCGCGCTGCGGCTGCGGCGCGCCATCAAAGGCGTAATACATAGGAAAACCCATCCACTCCACCATGCTTTCCAGCATCGATACATCAAGCCGGCAGCCCTGCCCCGTGCGTTCGCGCAGCAAGAGCGACGACAGAATGCTGCTGTAGGCATACATGCCTGCGGCGATATCGGAAATGGAGCACCCAGCCTTGGCAGGCTGGTCAGCCGACCCGGTGACCGACAGAAAGCCGCTTTCGCTCTGGATAAGCAGATCGTAGGCCTTTTTGTCCTGATAGTCGCCGCCCTGGCCATAGCCCGATATATCGCAGACGATAAGCCGTGGATGATCGGGCGCCAGGGCTTCGTACGATAATCCCAGGCGGGCCGCAGCACCCGGCGCCAGATTCTGAACCAGCACGTCGGCCTGTTGCAGCAATTTGCCGAGAACGTCGCGGGCCTCGGGGCGTTTAAGGTCAAGCGTAAGACTTTCTTTTGATCGATTGGTCCAGACAAAATGCGAAGCCAGCCCCTTGACCCGTTCATCGTAGCCACGCGCAAAATCCCCCACGCCTGGCCGTTCAATCTTGATGACGCGCGCGCCCAGATCTGCCAGCTGCCGAGTACAAAACGGTGCTGCGATGGCATGCTCCATGCTGATGACGGTAATACCGTCCAGTGGCCGTGGCGTGTTGCCCCCGACTGCGGTCTGTTGCTGACTACTCACGCTTTGAACTCCAGTTCTGCCTGATGAGCTAATGTCCCATCCTGCTCTACCCACAAACTTGCCTTGCCTGCCTCATCGATGCGGCCAGCCGCGCGAAACGGCGTGGGCGCGATCAATGGGCGCAGGCCTCGATATGCCAGAGACACGGGTGTCTTGTCCGGATTGGCCCGCGTAAAGGCGCGGCACATCAGCGTGGCCAGCATCGGTCCATGCACGACCAGGCCAGGATAGCCTTCTGTCTGGGTGGCATAGGGATAATCATAATGAATGCGATGCCCGTTGAAGGTGACGGCGGAATAGCGAAACAGCATGAGCGGCTGGGGCTCGACCTTGTCGAACCATTGCGCGTCCGGCGCGCCATCGCTGCCCTGCAGCCTGGGAGGGCTGGGCTCGCGATAGACGATATCCTGCTCTTCGTCGATACACAGGCGATCGGCCTGAATGTACTGATGGCCCACGGTGACGAACAGCAGTTTTCCGGTGCGGCCGGTTTTCTCTTTGACAGCCAGAATGGTGGATTCACGGCGCGCAGGCACGCCTGCACGCAGGGATTCGTAGAACTTAAGCCGCCCTCCTGCCCACATGCGGTTGCGACCATCCGCAGGCGGCAGAAAGCCGCCACGGCGAGGATGGCCGTCGGCGCCCGTTTCGGCATATGGCACGCCTTTCACAAAAAAACACCATTGCCAGAGCAACGGCAACGGATCGCCCTGCGCCGGCGCCGGTTCGTTCAGGGCCAGGGCCACTTTGTCGAGATGCCCAAGGTCGAGATTGTCTTCACAGGTTTCACTGCGACCCAACCAGGCGCTGAGGTCTTGAGTTGACATGCTTTCCCCCAAAGTATGGGTTACATAATAGGGGTAGCATGCCTGTAATTCGCAGGCTTTTGAATTCGCTTTTGCGCAAGGGGTAGTTTGCCAGACGCTAACGATGGTTCAATGGGCCCGTGCTATAGCGGTGCCACGGCAGTGGAACACCGCTTCCAGCGCCAAATCCGACGACGCCAGCAAGGTTGGCCGGCGCCGCACAGGGCTAGTTCAGCCCGGCCTTGTCCAGCCCGTACGCGGCGTCCATCGAGCCCGGCTCCGCCCGGAATGCCACCGACATGCGGTTCCATCCATTGATGACAACGATCAGAAACGACAGCTCGGCGAGCTCCTGTTCTGAAAACGCTTGACGGACGGACTCGTAGATTTCGTCCGGCACGCCATGTGGCGGCAGTTTGGTGACCGCTTCCGTCCATTCCAGGGCGGCTCGCTCGCGGGAGGTAAACAACGGCGACTCACGCCAAACGGCAATATGGTGCAGCCGCAACTCGCGTTCACCGTGGATTTTGGCCTGCTTGACGTGCATGTCAACGCAGAATGCGCAGCCATTCAACTGCGACGCCCTGATATCCACCAGGTGCTGCAGTTCTTTGGCAATTGGGCTGCCGGCGAGCAGCATGCTCAGTTCCCGAAATTTGTTGGCGGGGGCCGGAGAGGCCTGGAAATAATTCAACCGCTGGGTCATCTTGATTCCTTTACTGATAAAAGCGCCGGCTGTTCCGGCGGTGTGAATCCTGACATCGTTCACGGCCCAATGATGGAACATCTTGGTCTACACAGTAAGCACCATGAAAAGATTTTTGTTATAGGCCATGATTTCCGTTGCACGCCATACGCACCCGGACTGGCTCCTGCGCCATTGGGTTTGCCCATCGCGGCGGCGGTCTTGGTCATAAGGCGAGGCGAAGGCTGCCCCTCGCGTGCCCGCATGGCACGGGCTATATCAAATCCAGGATACGCCTGCCCAGTTCCTCTGCCCGCTCCTGCGTAGCAATATTGGTAAAACTGAGCAGCAAGCCTGGCTCGACGGAGGTGGAGACGGCCCAGTTGGATAAGGCATGCGCATACATGCCGTGCTCGCGCATGCGCGCGGCCAACACTTCGTCCGACCGCGATTCCCGCATGCGCAAAAGAAGGTGCATGCCCCCAGGCTGCGGCGCCACCTGCATGTGGCCGCCGAGCACACGCATGAGACCCGTGGCGGTCGCGTCGCGACGCTCCGCATAAAGCTTGCGCATGCGCTGGATATGACGGCCAAAATGCCCTTCGGCCATAAATGCTGCAACCATTTTCTGGGTCAACGATGGAATGCCGGGCGCGAAGACCTGTCTGGTTTCCCGAAAACGCAGAACTTCGTTTTCGGGCACCACCAGGTAAGCCAGCCGAATACCCGGAAACATGACTTTGCTGAAGGTGCCGGCATACAGCACCCTGCCCCGTCGGTCCAGACTGGTCAGCGCAGGCAGCGGCCGGCTGGCATACCGGTACTCGCCATCGTAATCGTCTTCAACAATCCATGCGCCCGCCTGCGCTGCCCAATCCAGTATATCCAGCCGACGCGGCAACGACAGCGACATGGAAAGCGGGCTTTGATGCGCGGGCGTGACCACGGCGGCGCGGGCAGCGCTGGCTAGCGCTATGCCTTGCCGCACCACCATCCCTTCTGCATCCACCGGCACGTGAACAGGGTGAAGGCCCGCGCGCTCCAGCAATTCGCGTGTGGGAAGGTAGCCCGGGTCTTCCATCCAGACGCGGTCGCCCGGCGTCAGCAAGGTCTGCATAATAAACTGCATGGTGTCGCGATAGCCGGAGGTAATGAACACTTGTTCAGTGCTGCAGCTTATGCCGCGCGCCACCAGCAAATAGGCGGCAATCGCCTGCCGCAGCGCCGGCAGGCCAAACAGCGAGGGATAGTTCATGTCTGGCGGCTGCGTGCCGCGCAACTGCCGTGCGCCCAGGCGCGCCCAGATCTTGCGGGGAAAGGCATCCAGTGCCGGCAACCCCATCTGGAAGGGAGGGATCTCTCTCGACGGGTCGGGGTCATCCGGATGCGAGCCGCCAAACGCCGTGGCAACCTCCACAAACTGCGTCGGCGCGCGCTGCGTGGGCCTGGCCGTCGCGGACGACATGTGGATACCCGGCGTCACAATGGTTCCCGCCTGCCCGCGCGACTGGATATATCCTTCGGCGCTGAGCAAGCCATAGGCCATCTCGATGGTTCCGCGCGCGAGCCCCAGCTCCTTGGCCAAGGCCCGAGCGGACGGAATGCGATCTCCGGGCTTGAGCACGCCTTCTGTGATGGCGCCACGGATTCGTCCGTACAGCTGCCGGTAAAGCGGTTCCGATCCGGCAGGGTCGACCGAGAGCAACGCGGCTGAGCAGGGATTTTCCATAGCCTGAAAAAATGTCATGTCATCGGTAGCTTTATTATGTCACCCAGCTTGGCCAGCGCGTTGCCGGCACACTGCCCTGAATGAAATACTGAAACGCAAGGCTCCCCGACAGCGGCCCCTGCCCGGGCAGTATAGCGGCCGCGTCGAACTGCTTCATGGCCTAACTCAAACGTCAATTCTTGGCTCTTTTGAGAAGGGCATCCGACGTTTAGCATGGGTATTGCCGGCCATCCCCATTGATACAGCACATGAAAGCAAGGACGTCCATCTTGAAAGACAACACGACACTCGCCGCCAAGACGGGAGCGGGCACATTCCCTGACACCGTCATCGAGCACGCTGATACCGAACGCGAGCTGCGCGCCTGTTTTCCCATCATGCAACAGCTCAGACCCCACCTGCGCGACGAGGAAGACTTCATGAGCAGACTCTACCGGATGCGCGCCGAGGACTACCGGCTGCTGGCCGCCTGGCAGGCCGACGAACCGATTGCGCTGGCGGGCTATCGCTATCAGGAAAATCTGGTTTATGGCCGCTTTCTGTATGTCGATGACCTCGTCGTGGCCGAGCCCCTGCGCGGTAGCCAATGGGGAGCGAAACTACTGGAAACCGTGGAGGGCTTTGCCCGCAAGGCCGGCTGCGCCCGCTTTGTACTGGACACAGGCCTGTCCAATGCGCTGGCCCAGCGCTTTTATTTCCGGCAAGGGCTATTGACCGGCGCCATGCGATTCAGCAAACCCCTGCCCTAGGATCTTTATATGCACATTCTGCGTATTCTCAGCAGCCCGCGCGGCGCCGCCTCTGAAAGCAATCTGCTTTCGGATAGCGTCATACGTCATTTGCAGCAGTGCGCTCATCCCGAACCTGTGACGCTTGAAAACCTGGACGCGACAACGCTCGCGCATGTGGATGACGACTATGCCCACGCGGTAAGCGGACCGCACGCCGGGCATCAGCACACGCCAGCCGCGGGTACGCTGGCCGCATCAAGCCGGCTTATCCAATCGCTGGATCGTGCCGACTGCCTCGTGATCGCCACCCCCATGCACAACTACACCGTGCCTGCCGGGCTAAAGAATTGGATCGATCACGTTGTCCGCGCGCACAGCACGTTCCAGATCACGCCGCAGGGCAAGATAGGCGCATTGCGCGACCGGCCGGTGTATGTGGCCATGGCATCCGGCGGACCGGTAGCTGGCCCCCATGCCCGCCAACCTGATTTTCTGACACCTTATCTCAAGGCAGTGCTGGCCACGGTGGGGCTCAAGGACGTTATCTTCTTCACAGTGGAAGGCACGGCAGGCAATGGCGCAATGCTGGCCGCCGCACGCCAGCAGGCGGAACAGGCGGTTGCTGGCCATTTTGGGTTGGCACTGCAGCAAAGCCCGCTGTAACGTCGCCCACAGGCGCGGCGCGATCGTGTCCGGCTTAATCCAGCTGGGTCCCCAGATCCCGAATCAGCTTCTGCCATTTTGCGGTGTCTTCCTGGAGCAGCGCAGTGTATTCAGCCGGCGTATTGCCAACTGGTTCCACGCCAAACTCAATCAGCGTGTCATGCACCTTGGGCTCGTTGAGCGCGGCGACCACCTTGCTATTCAGCGCGTCGATCACGCTTTGGGGCGTGCCTGCAGGAACCACCATGCCTACATGCGCTGCCGCGACAATGTTCTTGTAACCCAGCTCTGCGAAAGTTGGCACATCCGGCAACTGCGGCAAGCGCTCGGGGTTCGCGACTGCCAGCGGCTTGACCTTGCCACCCTTGATAAAGCCCGCCCCCGCAGCCAGGTCCACCATCATGACCGGCACCTGTCCACCAGCAAGATCGGTCAATGCTGGAGAAGCACCACGATAGGGAATATGAACCATGTTCAGGCCAAGCTCGGACTTGAAGAGCTCCATGGCGAGGTGGTGAGGGCTGCCCGCTCCCGCCGATGCATAGTTCAAGCCCTGGCTGCTGGCTTTCGCTTGATCAATGAGATCCTGAACGCTATTGATGCCGGCATTCGGATCGGCCACCAGAATCATGGGGAAACGCCCCAGCAGCGTGACAGGCGCCAAATCCTTGGCCGGGTCGTAACTGAGTTTGTTGTAAAGGGCCGGATTAAAAACCAGGGTGCCATTATCTGCCGACAGCACGGTATAACCGTCGGGCGAGGAACGTGCCGTTTCGCTGGCAGCGATGGCGGTATTGCCGCCCGGCTTGTTTTCTATGACCACGGTCTGCCCCAGCAGGGGAGAGAGCGCATTGCCGATCGTGCGGGCCAGAAAATCCGAACCGCCCCCCGCAGCGTAGGGCACCAGCCACCGTACGGGCTTGTCGGGATAGGCCGCGGCACTTGGGGCAGATAGCAGCATGCAAGGCAATGCCAGCAGGGCGGCCGACACGAATTTATTGAACTTGCTCATTGTTTCCTCTCGGGTTTGTCGTGGTTCGAACTTATAAGCGTAAAATATATACGCAGTGCGTAATTCAAACAAGCCCGAAAAAACCCCAGCCTGCCCCCTCGGGCACACAATCCGTGAACCAACGGGATTTAAACGGGGTACGCCCCCTGACAGGCTTCAGTCCTCGTGTCCCAGGGCAGCGCTGATGGCGCTGCTTTCCACTCTCATTGCCTGGGCGACATGGCTGTGGGCATTGGCCTCGAAACTTCCGGTCGCACCCAGCACCGTCAGCACAGCGGATACCTTGTCAGAGAAATCGAAGATGGGCACTGCAATAGCGCTGATGCCAGCGAGATTGGTGTCCTTCACGACTGCCATTCCTGCGCTGCGGACCTCGTGCTTGAGGGTATTTACCATGTCTTCTTCACCAAGCACCGCTTTTTGCGACGACGACATCTGGGCCAGCTCTTCGCGCGCCAGCTTCTCGACACGGGAATCTTCGAGGTAGGCAAGAAACACCCGCCCGGTGGCCGACCACAACAACGACAGCACTGATCCAACCCTTACGTTCAGGGTAACCGGCAAGCCAGGCTCTTCGAAACGAACAATGGTTGGCCCCTTGTTGCCCATGACAGCAATAAAACAGGTCATTTCCAGGGACTGACGCAAACGCACAAGCGCCGGCTCGGCCACCCGAATGGGATCGGCCTGACGCATGGCAGCCAACCCGATCTGGATGGCGCCCGCACCCAGGTAATACTGAAGCGACACCGGATCCTGCGCGACCAGTCCCTCTTCCATCATGCTGATCAGATAGCGGTGCACCTTGGCGGGGTTTTCGGACACATGCTTGGCCAGCACAGTAAGACTGGCCCGCCCGCCCAAACGTGCCAAGCCATTGAGCACCGCCATTCCGGTGGTTGCAGCCTGTACGCGCTGGCGGCGGCCGCGCGTTGGGGCGGCTTCTGGCTTACTTTCAGTCATAAATCGTACGGGTGAATGAAGAATCGACAAGTATATAGCTAGGGTTTTCTATACTCTATTATTTACGCAATGCGTGTTAGGATTACGCAAATAGTATTTTTCAGGCGTGAAATGCGCAACGCATGACACGTTCAGCCGGAGGATGGCATCCATGAACAACCTCAATCAAGCCCCCATGTCCTGTCCCATCGCCCATAACGCACACACCGGAGCACCCGCTCAGGCGCAAGGCTGCCCCTTTGCCCGGCAAGCGTCCGAGTTCGATCCGTTCCAGGATGCCTATATGGAAAACCCCTCGGAGTTCGTGCGATGGGCACGCGAGGAACAGCCCGTGTTCTACAGCCCCAAGCTGGACTATTGGGTGGTCACGCGCTATCAAGCCATCAAGGATATCTTCAGAGACCCCATCACCTACAGCCCTTCGAACGTGCTCGAACCGGTTGGCGAGCCTTCTGCTGAAGCCGCCGCCATTCTCAAGCAGTACGATTATGCGATGAACCGCACCCTGGTCAACGAGGACGAGCCTGTGCATATGGCGCGTCGGCGTGTACTGATGGAGCCTTTCACGCCCGAGCATCTGCGCCAGCACGAACCCATGGTGCGGCGGCTGGTCACACAGGCCATTGATGGCTTCATCGATGACGGACGCGTGGATCTCATGCAAAAGCTACTGTGGGACGTACCGTTCACCGTCGCGCTGCACTTTCTCGGTATCGACGACGATTCGGACCGCGAGACCATGCATCGGTTTTCCATCGCGCATACCATCAATGCTTTCGGGCGCCCTACCCCGCAAGAACGCGAGTCTGTCGCGCATACCGTCGGCCAGTTCTGGAAGTTCTCCGGCGAAGTGCTCGAGAAAATGAAGCGTACGCCGGACGGCCCGGGATGGATGCGCTATTCGATCAGGCAGCAGAAAGCGTTTCCCGATGTCGTGACAGACTCCTATCTGCATTCAATGATGATGGCGATTATTGTGGCGGCCCATGAGTCGACCTCCTTCGCCTCGGCCAACGCCATCAAACTACTGCTCGAACACCCCAATGACTGGCGCGATATTTGCGAGAATCCCGGGCTGATCTCGCCAGCCGTTGAAGAGTGCCTGCGCCATAATGGCTCAATCGGTTCCTGGCGCCGCCGGGCAACGCGCGATGTAGAGATCGAAGGCGTGGCCGTCCCTGCTGGCTCGCGCCTGCTGCTGGTGGTATCGTCGGCCAACCACGACCCGCGCCAGTTCGGCGACCCGGACTTTTTCGATATCCGCCGCGACAACACCGTTGAGCACCTGACTTTCGGATTCGGCGCGCACCAGTGCCTGGGCAAGAATATCGGGCGGATGGAAATGCAGATCATCATCGGCGAACTGGCGCGACGCCTGCCGCATATGCGCCTTGCCGACCAAACCTACCAATACGTCCATAACCTGGCGTTCCGCGGGCCGCGTAATCTTGTCGTGGCGTGGGATCCTGCCCTGAATCCGGAACGCACCAACCCCGGTGTGCTGCATTCGAATCAGGAAGTTCGGCTGGGCGCCCCCCTTGCCAAAAACGTTGTGCGTGATCTGCGCGTGCAGTCGGCGCGACAGGTCGCGCAAGATATTCTGCTGTTGCGACTGGTGTCGCCCACTGGCGCAACACTGCCGCAATGGACGCCAGGCGCCCACCTGGACATTGAGTGCGGGGATACGGGCCTGTCGCGCCAATACTCGCTCTGTGGCCGGCTGGATGACCGCTCGGCGTGGGAAGTGGCCATCCTGCGCGACCCGGACAGCCGGGGCGGCTCCGCCTGGATACATCAGTTCGCCAAGCCGGGAGCAAACGTACGTGTGCGTGGCCCACGCAATCACTTTCACCTGAAAGAAGACACGACAACGCGCATTTTGCTGATTGCCGGCGGCATAGGCATTACGCCCATCATGGCCATGGCACAACGCGCGCGCGCGTTGAATCTGCCGTACGACATTCACTTCAGCTGCCGGTCTCGCGCGGCCCTGCCGTTCCACGATGCCTTGCTCCAGGAACATGGCGAGAAGCTGCACCTGTACATCAGCCAGGAAGGCCAGCGCAACGATTTCACCGCCCTGCTTGCCTCAGCAGACGACGGCGTTCAGATCTATGCCTGTGGCCCAACGCGCATGCTGTCGAGCCTGCAGGGTGCCGTGGCCGCGCGCGGCCTGCCCGACACTGCCCTGCATATCGAGCATTTTGTCAGCGTATCGGCCACCCTCGATCCCAGCAGGGAGCAAGCCTTTGTGGTGGAACTGAAGAACTCCGGCCTGACGCTGAACGTGGCCAACGACAGCACACTGCTGGACGTACTGCGCGCCTCGAACATCGATGTGCAAAGCGATTGCGAAGAAGGCCTGTGCGGCGCGTGCGAGGTCGGCGTATTGCATGGCGACGTCGACCATCGCGACAGCGTCCTGAGCCCTGCGGAGCAGCGCGAGAACCGCCGCCTGATGGCCTGCTGTTCCCGCGCGAAATCAGGCAAGCTGGTGCTTGATCTTTAAACGATCACACACCGGCCCGTTGCGTTATCAAGCCACTGGAACCAGCGGAATTTCGGCAATCCTCGCTTTCCAGGCCTTGGGGCCGGTATCGTGCACCGACACGCCCTGGGCATCGACCGCAACTGTCACAGGCATGTCCTTGACATCGAATTCGTAGATTGCTTCCATGCCCAGGTCTTCAAAGGCCACGACGCGCGCGCCGCGTATCGCCTTGGAGACCAGATAGGCCGAGCCCCCCACCGCCATCAGGTACGCTGATTTGTGCTTGCGGATGGACTCGATGGCCACCGGACCGCGCTCGGCCTTGCCGATCATGGATATCAGCCCTGTCTTGTCCAGCATCATATCGGTGAATTTGTCCATGCGGGTCGAGGTGGTCGGGCCTGCGGGGCCCACCACTTCCTCGCGTACAGGATCGACCGGCCCCACGTAATAAATAACGCGATTGGTGAAATCCACCGGCAGTTGCTCGCCATTGGCCAGCATTTCCTGAATGCGCTTGTGAGCCGCATCGCGACCAGTGAGCATTTTGCCTGACAGCAGCAACGTCTGACCCGGCTTCCAACTGGCAACCTGCTCCGGCGTCAGTGTGTTCAGGTCCACCTGCAACGACTTGTTGTAATCGGGTGCCCAGTGCACATCGGGCCAGTCCGACAGCGAAGGGGGCGTGAGTTGAGCCGGGCCTGAGCCATCAAGCTCAAAATGAACATGACGCGTTGCCGCACAATTGGGAATCATTGCCACGGGTTTGGATGCCGCGTGGGTGGGAAAGGTATTGATCTTGACATCGAGCACCGTGGTCAGGCCGCCCAGGCCCTGGGCGCCAATGCCCAGTGCGTTGACCTTGTTGTACAGCTCAATCCGCAGTTCCTCGACCTTGTTCTGCGGGCCGCGCTGCAACAGTTCGTACATGTCGATGTCTTCCATCAGCGACTGCTTGGCCATCAGCATGGCCTTTTCAGCCGTGCCGCCTACGCCTATGCCCAGCATGCCCGGCGGACACCAGCCTGCGCCCATGGTGGGTACGGTCTTGAGCACCCAGTCGACCAGCGAATCGCTGGGATTGAGCATGACAAACTTGGACTTGTTCTCTGAGCCGCCGCCCTTGGCGGCGACCTGCACGTCGACCTTGTCGCCTTCGACAAGCTCGACGGAGACAATACAGGGCGTGTTGTCGCGTGTGTTCTTGCGGGTAAAGAGCGGATCGGTCAGGATGGAGGCGCGCAGGGGATTGTCCGGATTGAGATAGCCGCGGCGCACGCCTTCGTCACAGAGCTCCTGCATGCTGCGGCGGGTGTCAAAGCGCACATCCATACCTACCTTGAGAAACACATTGACCACGCCGGTGTCCTGACAGATGGGACGCTTACCTTCGGCGCACATGCGCGAGTTGGTCAGAATCTGGGCGATGGCGTCCTTGGCAGCCGGGCTTTCTTCGCGCTCGTAGGCACGGGCCAGGTGCTGGATGTAGTCGGCAGGATGGTAATAGCTGATGAACTGCACCGCGTCTGCGATGGACTGGATCAGATCGTCTTCTCGGATAGTGGTTGTCATGGGTATGCTCGATCGTAAAAAGGGCGGGCGTCAGGCCCGCCGGTTCGTTATGGAAGACAGGTTTTACTTGCCGGTCCAGACAGGTTTGCGCTTTTCGGCGAAGGCGGTAGCGCCTTCCTTGGCATCGGCCGAGGTGAAAATGTGCGCAACACGCGGACGCTGCAGATCGAACATATCGGCCTGACGCCAGTCGCGCGACTGGGTAACGATGGATTTGGCGGTGCGCACAGCCAGCGGACCATTGGCCGCGACGATGCGGGCAAGCTCAAGCGCGGCGTCCAGCGCCTGGCCGGGCTCGACCAGGCGGTTGATCAGACCAAAGCTGTTGGCCCGCTCGGCTGTGAACATTTCACCTGTGAGAATGGCCTCCATGGCCAGATGATAGGGAATGCGGCTGGGCAGGCGCATCATGCCGCCGGCCCCGGCGACGATGCCCCGCTTGACCTCCGGCAGGCCGAACTTGGCATTGCTGGCGGCCACGATCAGATCGCAGGACAAGGCCATCTCGAAGCCGCCTGCCAGGGCGTAGCCCTCGACGGCGGCAATCAGGGGTTTGGCGGGCGGTTTTTCGCACAGACCAGCAAACCCACGGTCGCCCGCATAGGGACGCTGGCCGGATTGGGCGAAGGCCTTCAGATCCATGCCGGAGCAGAACGTGCCGTCTGCGCCGGTCAATATCCCCAGGACGATGTCGTCTCGGGCATCGAACTCCTCGAATACGGCCAACAGCGCCTGCGCCGTTTCGTAATTGATCGCGTTCTTGGCTTGCGGCCTGTTCAGGGTAATGATCAGGACACCTTCCTTTACTTCGGTTTGAACCAGGTCAGACATGCAGTTTCCTCATAGCCCCGCCGTGGCAGGTAGTTCTAGCTTCGATTATGGAAAGGGTAAATGGAACAGCGGATCATGGCCAACAAGCCTTCCTTGCGGAACCAGTTAAAATTGAGAACTTTTGCGGCATCTCGCTTACTGGCTAATCGCTCATGCTCACTTTTCAACAAATCATTTTAACGCTTCAGCAATACTGGGATCGCCAAGGCTGCGCACTGCTGCAACCGTATGACATGGAAGTGGGTGCTGGCACTTCGCACACCGCGACCTTCCTGCGCTCCATCGGGCCCGAACCCTGGCGCGCCGCCTATGTGCAGCCCTCCCGCCGGCCGAAAGACGGCCGCTACGGCAACAACCCGAACCGTTTGCAGCACTATTACCAGTACCAGGTGGTGCTCAAGCCCGCCCCCCCGGAAATCCTCGACCTTTACATCGGTTCGCTCGAAGCTCTCGGCATTGACCCCAAGGCCCACGACATCCGCTTCGTGGAAGACGACTGGGAAAACCCCACGCTGGGCGCCTGGGGCCTGGGCTGGGAAGTCTGGCTCAACGGCATGGAAGTCACCCAGTTCACGTATTTCCAGCAGGTGGGGGGGCTGGACTGCTCACCGACCACCGGCGAGATCACCTACGGGCTGGAGCGCCTGGCCATGTATTTGCAGGACGTCGAAAGCGTGTACGACCTGGTCTGGACAGCATCGCCCGATGGCCGCCAGGTGCTGTATCGCGACGTGTTCCACCAGAACGAGGTGGAACAGTCCACATACAATTTCGAGCATGCCTCCACCACCATGCTGTTCGCCCACTTCAATGACTACGAAGCCGAAGCGCAGCGCCTGATCGAGGTGCCGCTGGCACTGCCCGCCTACGAGGCCACGCTCAAGGCGGCTCACACCTTCAATATGCTGGATGCCCGGGGCGCGATCAGCGTCACCGAACGAGCTGCCTATATCGGCCGCATCCGCAACCTGTCGCGCGCCGTCGCGCAGGCCTATTACGATTCACGCGAAAAACTAGGATTCCCCATGCTGGTCCAGTCCACAGCGGAGGCAGCATTATGAGCGCCGCCAATACCCAACCCCTGCTGGTCGAACTCTTTACCGAGGAACTGCCGCCCAAGGCGCTCAAGAAGCTCGGTCTGGCCTTTGCACAAGGCATCGAAAAAGTGCTGGCGCAGCATCACCTGCTGGCCGAAGGCCATAGCGTCACAGACTTCGCCACGCCGCGCCGCCTGGCCGTGCGGCTGGACGCCGTCCTGGAACGCGCGCCAGACCTGCCCTATACCGAAAAGCTCATGCCTGCCAAGATTGGCCTGACCGAATCCGGCAATATCACGCCCGCACTGGCCAAGAAACTGGCTGCCAAAGGCCTGCAACACCTGGCCGTCGGCGATCTGCTGCGCGAGTCCGACGGCAAGCAGGACTACCTGCTCGCCCGCGGCGTGGCCCATGGCAAAAGCCTGGCCGAAGGCCTGCAAGAAGCCCTGGACTTCGCCCTGAACCATCTGCCTATTCCCAAGGTCATGCGCTATCAGCTGGCCGACGGCGTCACCAGCGTCAAGTTCGTGCGTCCGGCGCACCGGCTGACGGTGCTGTGGGGCGATAGCGTTGTCAATGTCAGCGCCCTGGGCCTTGCGGCCGGCCGCAGCACGCTGGGCCACCGCTTCATGTCCGACGGCGATATCGTCCTGGACCATGCCATGAACTATGAGAACCAACTGGCGGAAAAAGGCATGGTGGTGGCCTCTTACGACGTTCGACGCGCGCAGATCAGCAAACAGCTGGCAGCCAAGGCCGCCGAGCTCGACGCCTCGCTGGGCGACGACACCGAAGTCAACGCCCTGCTGGACGAGGTCACCGCGCTGGTGGAGCATCCCACCGTCTACGTGGGCCAGTTCGACAAGCAGTTTCTCAAAGTGCCTCAGGAATGCCTGATTCTCACCATGCGGTTGAACCAGAAGTACTTCCCGCTGTTCGAGAAACAAGGCGGCAAGCTTACACACCGCTTTCTGATCGTCAGCAATATGCAGACGGATGATCCTTTGAACATCATCCAGGGCAACGAGCGTGTCGTGCGGCCCCGACTGGCCGACGCGCAGTTCTTCTTTGAGACAGATCTCAAGATATCCCTGGCGGATCGCATCACCGCACTGGCAACCACGGTCTACCACAACAAGCTGGGCTCGCAGCTGGACCGGGTCGAACGCCTGCGCCGCATTACGCGCTATGTGGCAGAGCAGCTCGGCGTCAGCCCCATCTTTGCCGCCCGCGCGGCCTTACTGGCCAAGGGCGATCTGGTCAGCCTCATGGTGGGTGAATTCCCGGAGCTCCAGGGCGTCATAGGCTCCTACTATGCAGCGGCTGACGACGAACCTCCCGAGGTCGTTCGCGCCATACGCGACCAGTACCGCATCCGCCTGGATGAAGCCATCACACCGGAGACGCTGGTCAGCGCCATTCTGTTTATTGCGGAACGGGCCGAGACGCTTGTCGGCATCTGGGGAATAGGGCTGGCGCCCACCGGCGAGCGCGACCCCTTTGGCCTGCGCCGAGCCGCGCTGGGCCTGATCAGCGCCTACGAGCAGTTGCTGGCCGGCGACCGCCTGAAGATCAGCGACAGCAGCGTTCTCGACCTGCCCGCCCTGCTGGCCTTCAGCGCCACCACCTTCAAGCCCGGCATTGTGAAGGACAATACCTGCGCGGAAATCGCAGCCTTCATCTACGAACGCTATCGCAACCAGCTTGCCCAAGACGCCGATCGCAATGTCGTCGATGCCGTGCTGGCGCTGTCGCCCCCGCTGCATCAGGTGCAGGCCCGTATCCAGGCCTGCGCGCAGTTTGCCCAGCTCCCCGAAGCCGAAAGCCTGGCCGCCGCCAACAAGCGGATATCCAACCTGCTCAAGAAAGCCGACGCCACGTCCGGCGAACTTGACCCGGCACGACTGCAAGAGCCCGCGGAGCAAGCCCTGGCGGCCGTGATCGGCAAGCTCGGCCCTCAGGCCCGCGCGCAGTTTGAGCAGGGCAAATTCGCCGAGAGCCTGACCACCATGGCGCAAGCCCGCGATGCGGTGGATGCCTTTTTCAACGATGTCATGGTCATGGCCGAAGATCCCGCCGTGCGCGCCAACCGTCTGGCATTGCTGGCCCAATTGCACGGCCTGATGAACCAGGTCGCCGACATTTCCGGGCTGGCGCGATGAAGCTCGCCATCCTCGACCGCGACGGTGTGATCAATCAGGACAGCAAAGCCTTCATCAAGCACCCTGACGAGTGGATCGCCCTGCCAGGCAGCCTGGACGCCATCGCCCGCCTCTCCCATGCGGGCTGGCGTGTTGTCATCGCCAGCAACCAATCGGGCATCGCGCGCGGCCTGTTCAGCATGGATATCCTGAACGCCATCCATGCCAAGATGCGGCGCGAGGTCGCCCAGGCCGGCGGCAGCATAGACGCCATCTTCGTCTGCCCGCACGGGCCCGACGACGGATGCAGTTGCCGCAAGCCTAACGCTGGCCTGTTTCTGGACATCGGTCGCCGCTACGACCTCGACCTGTCTCAGGTGCCCTCGGTTGGCGATTCTCTGCGCGACCTCCAGGCTGCAAAAAAAGCCGGCTGCCGTCCGTGGCTGGTGCTTACCGGAAACGGACGCAAAACGCTGGACAACGGCGAACTGCCCTCAGGCACCCGCGTATGTGATGACCTGGCGGCAGTGGTTGACGCCTGGCTGGAGGACAGCCCCGCATGATCAGCGTGTTGCGCGCCGCACTGTACCAACTCTTTTTGATTGTCACAGTCATCCCCTACGCCTTCGCCTGCATTCTCTGGGCGCCATTGCCCCGCCCTTGGCGCTACCGGCTCACCGTGGGCTGGCCACGCATGGCCGTGTGGGGCGCCAAGGTGTTCCTGGGCATACGATGGCAGGTCAAGGGCTGGGACAATCTTCCGGACGGCCCAGGCATTGTGCTGTCCAAGCATCAGTCGGCGTGGGAAACCCTGTTTTTCCCTGCCTATATGCCACGCGAACTGTGCTTTGTCTACAAGCGCGAACTGCATTACGTGCCGTTTTTCGGCTGGGGCCTGGCGTTGCTGGATATGATCCCCATCAACCGCTCAAAAGGGCGTGATGCGTTCGAGCAAGTCATCCGAACCGGCCAGAAGCGCATAGACGAAGGACGCTGGCCCATTCTTTTCCCCGAAGGCACACGCATCGCGCCAGGCAAAACCGGCCGGTACAAAATGGGCGGCGCCTTGTTGGCGTCGCGCACGAACACACCCATTATCCCGGTCGCCCACAACGCGGGCGAACGCTGGCCGCGCAAAGCATTCATCAAGAAACCCGGCTTGATCACGCTGTCCATCGGTCCGCTGATCGACCCCACAGGCCTGACCCCTGACGAAGTCAACGAAAAAGTCAAAGCCTGGATCGAAGGCGAGATGCGGGTGCTCAACCCCGAGCGTTATGGGCTCAAGTGAACAACTGAATCTGTTTGAGGGCCTGATGCCGGCTGCTCCCGACACGCCGGCAGACAGGCAGCCACTGGCCGGCTCAACGCCGCCGAAACAGCCCGACCTGCTTCGCTCTCCCAAACGCCCGCCTCTCGCGCCCAGCCGTCACGGCACCGCCGTCCCTACGCCCAGGCCCGCCACGCTGCCGCTCAATGCGCGCTGGCGCGAAGTCACGACTTCGGCACAAACAATCGGTTTTGTCCTGCGCCGCTCACGCCGCAAAAGCATAGGCCTGACCATCGACGACGGCGGCCTGACGATCACCGCCCCTAATTGGGTCACGCTGGCACAGATCGATGAGGCCGTCATCGAAAAATCCCAGTGGATACTGAATAAACTGCGCGTACGGCAGGCCCGCCAGGCGCAACTGGCCACCGCCGATGTGCAGTGGCGGGATGGCGGCACCCTGCCCTATCTGGGCGCACGCATCAGGCTGGCGCTGGACGACACCTGCAACACGCCTGCGTTCAGGGGCGACGCCTTTGCGCCGCAACCGGGCGATCGCCTCGTGCTTGCCTTGCCACGCGACGCCGACCAGGCCCGCGTACGCGACAGCGCCCATGCATGGCTGCAACAACAAGCCTCGGCATGGTTCGGCCGGCGGCTGCAACACTTCCTGGATGAGCAACAGTTGACCATACGCCGCTGGCGGCTGTCCTCGGCCGCGACCCGCTGGGGATCATGCAGCAGCGATGGCAACATCATGCTCAACTGGCGACTGATACACTTTGACCATGCGGTCATCGACTATGTGATCGCCCACGAAATCGCCCATCTGCGCCACATGAACCACAGCCGCGCGTTCTGGCAAGAGGTGGGCCGCATTCTTCCGGGCTTTGAACGGGCGCGCGATGTACTCAAACAGCATGACCCCAGGTCGTTGCCGCTCATCTGAATCCCTGTCGCAAGCCACGCCCACGAATAGGCCTGCGCGCAGGACTCATCAACAAGGAGAATTTCATGCGTTTACTACACACCATGCTGCGCGTCGGCGATCTTGATCGCTCGCTTGCGTTCTACACAGATGTTCTGGGCATGCGCCTGTTGCGCCGCAAGGATTATCCCGACGGCAAGTTCACACTGGCCTTTGTCGGCTATCAGGACGAAGAGGATGGCGCGGTGATCGAGCTTACCCATAACTGGGACACGACCAGCTACGACTTAGGCAACGGCTATGGCCATATCGCACTGGAAGTCGATGATGCTTATGCCGCCTGTACACGCATCAAGGAAAAAGGTGGCAATGTGGTGCGCGAGGCGGGCCCGATGAAACACGGCACGACCGTCATCGCATTCGTCGAAGACCCGGATGGCTACAAGATCGAATTGATTCAGCACAAGGGCCGTACGGACTGAGCGATTCTGGCTCGCGGGCGCTGGGCCGTTTTTGCCTGGCGTCTTGCCCGGGCCAACGGCATCGGCGCAAGCGTCCCACCCGGAGCGGTGGCGCTTGCGCAATCCAGGCGGGGCATATCGTGCAGGGCGCCACGGCTCAAGAATGCAGAGGGGGTGTCGGGTTTTGCACTAGGCCCGCATCAATTCGTTACCCGCAAAATCATCCACCTCGATCACTGCCGCCACAGCCTCTTCTGCCGCCTTCAGCACTTCAGCCTGCTCGTCTGTAATGGCACCGTGCTCATGGGCAACCCGCCAGTCCTCCAGCCCTGCCTGCTGGATCCGGTCCAGCACCGGCTGCGCATCCACCACCAGCTCGAACGCCCGCTCAAGCTGCTCAACACTGGCGCTATCGTGCCCTTCCCAGACCGCCCCAACCAGGCGATCCCGCGCGATGGACGGCGTTAAAAGTATCTCCGCGCACGCTGCCGTCACCCTGTCGGACGGCCGGCGCCCACGCGACCAAGGCGGCAACAACAACACCCGCAATAGCCAGGACACCCCGCGAGACGGAAGATTCGCCAATACCTCGTCCAGGCGGCGATCTATCGTTGCAAACCCCTGCAGCGCACACTGCCGCACCAGCGGAAGATCCGCATCATGGCGGCCTTCGTCGTGCCAGCGCTTTAACACGGCCGACAGCAGGAAGAGTTCGGCCAATACGTCTCCAAGCCGCGCAGACAGCATTTCCTTGCGCTTGAGCGAGCCGCCCAGCGTCAGCAATGCAAGTTCCGAGACCAGCGAAAACGACGCTGTCCAGCGTGCCATGCCCCGATAGTAAGGCGCCACCGCCCCAGCGCCAGAAGGCACGCGCGCAAAGATCCCCATCGTCCACGCTCTGCCCGTTGCGCGCAAGGCATTGCACGTACTGTGCGCCAGATGCTTCCAGATCACCGCATCGAAATCATCCTCGCCCTGAGCCTGATCCGCATTGCTGATCGCCTGAATCTCCTGCATCAGATAGGGATGGGCGCGAATCGCGCCCTGGCCGAAAACAATCAGATTGCGCGTGAGGATATTGGCGCCCTCCACCGTAATCGCCACCGGCAATGCACGGTACAGATTCCCCAGATAATTGCGCGGCCCATCCATGACAGCCTTGCCAGCGTGGATGTCCATCGCGTCGTTCACAGACTGGCGCATGCGTTCAGTCGCATGAAGCTTCATGATCGCTGAAACGACCGCCGGCTTGATATCGGTGGCCAGCCCTGCGCAGGTAAAACGCCTGGCGGCTTCTACCAGATAGGCATTGGCAGCCAGATGGCCAAGCTTCTCCTGAATCCCCTCGAACTTACCGATAGGAATGCCAAACTGCGAGCGCACACGCGCATAGGCACCCGCGGTATGCGCGGTAAATGTGCAGGCCGCGGCCGACAGCGACGGCAGCGAAATGCCACGCCCCGCCGCCAGCGCACTCATCAGCATCTGCCATCCCTTGCCTGCCTGCTCCGGCCCGCCGATCAAGGCATCAATAGGCACAAACACATCATGGCCCTCGGTCGGCCCATTCTGGAATACCTGCAAAGCGGGCAAGTGCCGACGCCCTGTGATAACACCCGGCAGATGCGTGGGGACCAGCGCCACTGAAATGCCAGGTTCGTTGTCAGGCCCCAGCAGATTGTCCGGATCGGACAGCTTGAACGCCAGACCGAGTACGGTGGCGATGGGGGCCAGGGTGATGTAACGTTTGCGCCAGTTCAGGCGTATGCCCAGGGTTTCGATCCCGTCGACCTCCTGACGACACACGACGCCCGTGTCCACCATGGCAGCGGCGTCCGACCCCGCGTCCGGGCTGGTGAGCCCAAAGCATGGGATTTCTTCGCCCTTTGCCAGCCGTGGCAGCCAATAGTTGCGCTGCTCGGGCGTACCAAACTGCAGCAGAAGCTCTCCGGGACCAAGCGAGTTTGGCACCATCACCGTCACGGCCGCCGTCACCGAACGCACCGAGAGCTGGCGCACCACTTCCGAATGCGCATAGGGAGAAAACCCCAGTCCGCCGTATTCTTTGGGAATAATCATGCCAAAGAAGCCATGCTGCTTCAGGAACGCCCAGACCTCCGGGGACAGATCGGCGTCTTTCCAGCTGATGCGCCAGTCGTCCAGCTTGTGGCAAACCTCGGCGACAGGCCCGTCCAGAAACGCCTGCTCGTCTTGAGTAAGCTGCGCAGGCGGCAGATCCAGCATGGCGCGCCAATCGGGCGAGCCCGAAAACAACTGCGCATCCCACCAGACGTCGCCCGCATCGATCGCTTCCTGCTCCGTGGACGACAATCGGGGCATGGCCTTGCGGCCCATGCGGTACAAAGGTTCGGTCAGCCAGCGGCGCCGCAAGGCTCTCCAGTCCATGATATGCCCTCTTGTACAAAACGTATCGACAAACTCATTATCCCCTGAAAGGCCTTGGCGTGGCGATTGCCCGTCGCCGTTGCCCCGCAGGGCGCGCGGCCTTTTCCCGTATCGCCTGGCACACAGCAATTAGTGTGCGGACGGTTTTGTCTGCGACAATCATGGCCTGCGCATTCGGAAATCTCATTTCACAGCACTTATGCTTAATACGCTCTGGCTCGCCTTTTTTGTCGTGGCTTCCCTGTCGGGACTCTATCAATGGGTCGTGCTGCACGACCCTGAAGTGTTCTCGCGCATCGTGCTCAGCCTGTTCGACATGGCCAAGTTGTCTGTCGAAGTCATGATATTGCTGTTCGGCACCCTCACCCTGTGGCTGGGTTTTCTCAAGATCGCTGAAACCGCAGGCCTGGTGGACAAGCTCGGCAGGCTGCTGTCGCCACTGTTCAGCCGTCTGATGCCGGGCGTGCCGCGCGGTCACCCCGCGCTGGGGCTGATCACGCTCAACTTCGCCGCGAACGGGCTAGGGCTGGACAATGCCGCCACGCCCATCGGCCTGCGTGCCATGCGCGAGCTGCAAACACTCAATACCGACCCGAAATCAGCGACCAATGCGCAAATTCTCTTCCTGGTGCTGAACTCTTCGTCACTCACGCTGCTGCCCGTCACCATCTTCATGTATCGCGCCCAGCAGGGCGCGGCGGATCCCACCATGGTGTTTCTGCCCATATTGCTGGCCACCACTGCATCATCGCTCGTAGGATTGCTGTCTGTTGCCGTGATGCAGCGATTGCGATTGCACGATCCCGTCGTGCTGGCCTGGCTGGGCGGCCTGATACTCATCATGGGCGGCTTCATGGCCGTGCTCGCAACGCTGAGCAGCGCCGCCATCGCGGCCACATCGTCGCTGCTGGGCAATCTCACGATGTTCGGCATCATCATGTTGTTCCTGATCGCGGGCGCGCGCAAGAAGGTGCCGGTTTACGAGTGTTTTATCGAGGGGGCCAAAGAAGGCTTCAATATTGCGAAAGACCTGCTGCCCTATCTGGTGGCCATGCTCTGCGCAATTGGGGTGCTGCGCGGCTCGGGCGCGCTGGACATCATCCTGGACGGCGTGCGCTGGGCAGTGCACGGGCTGGGCTGGGACACGCGATTTGTGGAAGCGCTGCCCACCGCCTTGGTCAAACCGTTTTCCGGCAGCGCAGCACGGGCCATGCTGATCGAAACCATGCAGCACTTTGGGGTGGACAGCTTCCCTGCGCTGCTGGCCGCTACCGTACAGGGCAGCACCGAAACTACCTTCTATGTGTTGGCCGTGTACTTTGGGGCGGTCGGCATACAGCGCGCCCGCCACGCGGTAGGCTGCGCCGTGCTCGCAGACCTGGCCGGCGTGCTGGCCTCGATTGCTGTTTGCTATTGGTTTTTTGGATAATGCGCGCCGCGCAAGTCATCCTGCGCCTGGCACAGCCGCGCCGGGCCTGTACGACACCAGTCCGGCCGCTGACGTCTACAGGGCGGTGGAGGGATCCAGCTTGAACATATTGGTCACATCCATGTCCAGCACTTCTTCGTCGTGCTGATTGAACAAGCGCCAGGACCAACGAACCACGCCCAGATCGCTGCGCGTAGACGATACGCGCTTGGACGTCACGCTGGCCTCCAGCCGCAGCGCGTCGCCGGGGCGTACCGGGCGCAGCCAGCGCAACTTCTCCAGCCCTGGGGAGCCAAAGGATTCTGAATCGTGCAAAATGGTTTCCACGACCATGCGCATGGCAATGCCACACGTGAACCAGCCGCTGGCAATCAAGCCGCCCCAGCGTCCTTCTTCCGCCTGATCCTTGTCCACATGGAACCACTGCGGATCGTAACGCTTGGCAAATTCAACCATCTCGTCTTCGTTGACCACGATTGGCGGGTGCTTGATGACGACCCCTACCTGGAGCTCGTTATATTTCATGGCGTATTCAATGCATCTGGATTAATGAAACCAGCAGTGTAAAGCATTGAACACGCTCGCGAAGCTTCGCAGGTCTAGCTGAGCGCAGGCGTCTGGTGTCAGGCTGCCTGCGCCAGCCGGTTTACGTGTGTCGAAATCCGCTCCGCATCGACACCATACACGTGTATGGATATCGCGGGCGCTGTCCCTACATTGGCCAGACGGTGCACCTGCTCCATGCCGGCATGACCATAGCCAGTATCACCACAGGTACGGGCGACCGTTTCGTTCAGGACGACCTGTTTTTGGGCCGCATCCCAGGAGAAGCGTTCCTCTTGCAGATTACCCTCGGCAACGCGATAGGCGCACCAGGTGTAATGAGCATGTACGGGTGTTTTCTGGCCAGGCGACCAGACCAGTGCGACAATAGTGAAACGCCCTTTGCTGTCGCCATGCAGAAGATGACGGGTATAACTCGACGCACTGCCCTCGCGCTGATAAGGCAGGAGCAGATTATCGATATCTCCGTATTCGCACAGAATATCCTTGACCTTTTCGGGCAATACATCTGCGGCGCCTTCGCAGGCACTGGAAATCTGATAGACCAACGACGCCAAGCGAGCTGGAAACTGTCTGGAATCTGCATTCATTATTGTTCACCGCCTAAGCAACCATAGAGCCTTAATTATAAAAAATAGGCCTGTTAATTTAATTCCATATTCAACGCCTCATTTACCCGAAAATAGAATATTATTTATGTGTTATTTTTATTCGTAGAATAAAATTATCTATCACCGTATATTGATGAAAGAAGGACTCCTCATGGGCATGGATACCAAAGACAAGCAGTTGCTGAAATTGCTGCAGCAAGACGCCACCTTATCCGTCAATGACCTGGCTGACCGCATCAGCCTTTCCGCCACGCCAACCTGGAAACGGATCCAGCGCCTGGCGCGCGAAGGCCCGATCAAGAAACAGGTCTGTCTGCTCGACCGAAAGGCACTGAATGTCAATATCACCGTCTTCGTGGCTATCAAAACAAATCAGCACGACCCAAAATGGCTGGAGAAATTTGCGACCAATGTGTGCGATTTGCCGGAAGTCGTGGAGTTCTACCGCATGAGCGGCAAAATCGACTACCTGCTCAAGATCGTGGTGCCGGATATCGAAGGCTATGACAAAATCTACAAAAAGCTGATCAACGCAGCCGCCCTGTACGATGTAAGCTCCAGCTTTGCCATGGAAGAAATCAAGCACACCACTGTCCTGCCGCTCGATTATTGCTAGAGAGGAATCTCAGAAAAACATGGATCAGGTCTTTCCCCACACGCGGCCCTCGCAAGTCGAACTCAAGCGCGCAGGGCGTGATATTGCCATCGAAACCCAATGGATTTCGCCCGAGAAAAGGGATAGACCGCTGATCATCTTTCTGCACGAAGGGCTGGGCTGTGTCGCCATGTGGAAAGACTGGCCCTCGCAGGCTTGCACAGCGCTGAACTGTCGCGGCCTCGTGTATTCGCGTTACGGCTACGGGCAAAGCACCCCGCGCGCGCCTGGCGAGCTGCGCACCCCGGCCTACCTACACGAAGAAGCCCAGGAAGACTTGCCTGCCCTGCTCGAAGCGGCTGGCCTGCAGAACGAAAAACCCATCCTCTTTGGCCATAGCGATGGGGGATCCATCGCCCTGCTGTTCGCCGCCAGGTATCCTGAGCGCGTGCGGGCCATCGCGGTGGCTGCGCCTCACATTTTTGT
Source organism: Allopusillimonas ginsengisoli (assembly GCF_004153455.1). Classification (GTDB taxonomy): domain Bacteria; phylum Pseudomonadota; class Gammaproteobacteria; order Burkholderiales; family Burkholderiaceae_B; genus Allopusillimonas; species Allopusillimonas ginsengisoli. The sequence goes on from NZ_SDQE01000001.1 coordinate 820,778, forward strand.
CCAAGACATCACGCTCGCAAGCATCGCGCGGGCCCGGGACGCCTATCGCGCGTCCGACCTCAGGCAAAGACTGGGCCGCTATCACCGCGATGTCGACAGCGTTTTCCATGCATGGAACGATACTTGGTTGAGTCCCGCATTTCGCGCTTGGAATATCGAGAACGACGTTGAGCAGATACGCTGTCCGATACTGGCCATGCAAGGTGACAACGATGAGTACGGCACGCTGGCACAGATCGAAGGCATCCAGCGCCTGGCGCCACAGACCCGGTTGAATGTTATCCAGACGTGCGGGCATTCACCTCAACGCGATCAACCCACGGCAACAATCACGGCACTGCACGATTTCGTCAATAGCTTGCCGTAATCCCGCGCCATGGGCAGTGCACGCCTTGCCGCCGTCTTCCGGCTCGCGTGGCTGATCTCCCCTCGGCCCGCCCAGGCGGTGTTTCCGCCAATGGCCATATATTGGGCCGCCCAACTGGCCACGTTCAGGCAAACGCGGCCGCGGCTCGCCCTATCCGGTCGTTGACGGCACGCCAGGCTTCGTTCCGTGGCGGTGCTTCGAGGTAGATATGCGTATAACCCAGTCCATCGAGTTCGCGCAGCAATGCGTACAAGTCGCGCGCATAGATGTTTGGATCGGACGAGCAAATACGCCAGTCCAGATGCTGCGCGCTGGCTGTGCTTGCTTCGCCCTCGTGCACTGGCCTGGCCTTCAGTTCAGGGAGGGGCTCAAAAACAAGCGCCACGGCGCGACGCCCGGCGGCACTGTCGTTCAGGGGCTTGCCTTTTGATGAATGGGCGTCCTCCTGGCTGGCGACTTCACTCGCCTGGCCAGTCCGACCTTTGGCCAGGCTTGCGAGCTCCGCACGTGTCAGGATCGACAAAGGCGTGCGGGGCGCATAATGGGCCTTCAACGAGCCCGATACCCTCGGCGCGGTCGCGTCCGGGCGCCCCAACGCCATGCCGAGCACTTCCGCCAGCTGCATGGCGGTGATATGTCCAGGCCGCAACAGAACAGGGCCTACGCCCTGCGCCAGCCGCGACACATCGATAATGGTCGACTCGATGCCTACTTGCGACGGCCCGCCCTCCAGCACCAGCAGCTCATCTTCGCCCAGTTCAGCGAACTCTTCACGCACATGTCGCGCGTGTGTGGGCGAAACCTGACCAAATTTATTGGCAGACGGCGCCGCTACGCCCCCCTGGCCCGAAGGCTTGAGCCGCGCGAACTCGCGCAACAAGGCCTGCGCAACAGGATGCGAGGGGCAGCGCAAACCCACGCTGCGTTGCCCGCCGCTCACTGCCGCGGGAATATGGGCGGCACGCGGCAAAATCAGCGTCAAGGGGCCGGGCCAGAAAGCCTGGATCAAGGCTCGCGCCTCTGGCGGCACCGATGCCGCCCAGTACGATAAATCGGCTTCCGGCGCAACATGCACAATGACGGGATGATTCGATGGCCGCCCTTTGGCCGCGTAAATAGCCGCGACAGCAGTGGGGTTCTCGGCGTCCGCCCCCAAGCCATAGACGGTTTCGGTAGGGAAAGCCACCAACCTGCCGTCGGCCAGACGCTGCGCGCCCTCGGCCAACACGCGGGCCATATCGAAAGCAGTGCCGGTCATGTTCAATTGCTCGGGTTAGACAGGCCTGCGCAAGGAGCCGCGCCAGCCTGCCGGGAAGTTACATCAAACGTGGTAATCCATGCCCAGTGCGCGCGCCACCTGTGCGGCGCCTTCTTGCGCCTGAGCCAGGGTGGTTCCGACGATATTCACATGCCCCATCTTGCGGCCGCGACGGGCCTCTGCCTTGCCATATAGATGCAACCTTGCACCGGACACCGACAAGACGGTGCGCCAATCGGGCTCGCGCTGCCTACCCGTGACGGCATCAAACCAGACATCGCCAAGAATATTGAGCATGACCGCTGATACCAGGCAGCGGGTGTCACCCAAGGGCAAGCCCGCCATCGCGCGCACTTGCTGCTCAAACTGGCTGCAGGCGCATGCATCCATGGTGTAGTGCCCACTGTTATGCGGGCGTGGCGCGATCTCGTTGGCAACGAGCCGGCCGTCTTTCAGCACAAAGAACTCGACACACATGACCCCGACATAATCGAGCGAGCGAGAAATCGCCACGGCAGCGCTTGCCGCCTGGGTTTCAATGCTGTCGGCCGCTGCCCGCGAGGCGTCGACCGTCGACACAGCAAGAATGCCATCGCGATGCTCATTACGTGCCGACGGGTACAGCGCCGTACTGCCATCCTGACCACGCGCCATCACAACCGACAATTCATAATCCAGCGGCAACATGGCTTCCAGCATACAATCTGCGCAGTCGAACTGCCGGAAGGCCGCCAGCGCCTCATCCCGGCTCTTTACACGGGCCTGACCCTTGCCATCGTAGCCCAGGCGCGCCACCTTCAGAATGCCCGGAAACAATGTGTCTGGCGTGGCTTGGACGTCGGCTTCGGAACGAATGGCGGCATGTGGCGCCACCGGCACGCCTGCCTTCTGTATGAAGGCTTTTTCATTGATGCGGTCCTGAACAATGGCAACGGCGTGGGCGCCTGGACTGACCACTGCGCTGCGCGCCAATGCTTCCAGGCTGCGGGCCGGCACGTTTTCGAATTCGGTACTTATCGCGCCGCAACCCGCCGACAATTGCGCCAGCCCATCTGCATCTTCGTACGCAGCGCAAATATGCCGTTCCGCAACGGCGCCAGCGGGGCTGTGCTCGTCGGGGTCGAGCACGGCAACTTTGTAGCCCATGCTTTGTGCCGAATGACAAAACATACGACCCAGTTGACCACCGCCCAGCATGCCCAGCCAGTTGCCCGGCGCGAGAAAAACAGGTGAGGAAGCATCAGCCATGCGCTCAACCCTCTGCGGACGGAGGAACCACCATGGCCCTGGCCGCGTTGGTCTGCCTTTCACGGTAAGCCACCAGTTGTTGCTGCAAGGCTGGATCCGTGGTGGCCAGACAAGCCACCAGATGCAAGGCCGCATTGGCAGCGCCTGCCTCACCGATGGCGAAAGTAGCCACCGGCACGCCGCGCGGCATCTGCACAATGGACAACAGCGAGTCTTCGCCGCGCAAATAGCGCGAAGGCACTGGCACGCCATACACGGGCACCGGGGTCAGCGCCGCCATCATGCCCGGCAAATGCGCAGCGCCGCCCGCGCCAGCAATGATGCCGCGCAAGCCGCGGCCCATCGCCGCATGACCGTACTCAACCATATCCAGCGGCATGCGGTGAGCGGAGACAACACGGGTTTCATGGGCAATGCCGAACTCGTCCAGAATGGCCGCCGCATGCTTCATGACATCCCAATCGCTGGATGAACCCATGATGATGCCGGCCACCGGCTGGGGTTTGGCCGCGTCAGTCGCGCGGGAACGGGAGGTATGCTCATTCATGGGAATCAGGCCGCTGTCAGGCGGGTAAGCGCCTCGCGGTATTTGGCGGTGGTTTTCTCGAGGACGTCTGCAGGCAGGCGCGGTGCGGGCGGCGTTTTGTCCCACGTCTGGGTTTCGAGCCAATCTCGCACGAACTGCTTGTCGAAAGACGGCGGACTGATGCCTTCTGCGTAGTCTGAAGCTGGCCAGAAACGCGAAGAGTCGGGGGTAAGCACTTCATCCATCAGATGGAGCTGGCCCTGATCGTCCAGCCCGAACTCGAACTTGGTATCGGCAATGATGATGCCCTTGCCGGCCGCGTAACGTGCCGCCTCGTCGTACAGCCTGAGCGTCACTGTGCGTATCTGTTCAGCCAGCTCAGGGCCGACCTCCTTGACCACGTGCTCGAAATCCACGTTCTCGTCGTGCGTGCCGAACTCTGCCTTGGCCGCGGGCGTGAAGATGGGCTCAGGCAAACGGCTGGCTTGTTTCAGGCCGGTTGGCAGGGTGACACCGCAGACGCTGCCCGTGGCTTGGTAGTCTTTCCAGCCCGAGCCGATCAAATAGCCTCGCGCCACGGCTTCCACCAGAATCGGCTTGAGTCGCTTGACCACCACGGCGCGCCCTTCGACCTGCGCTCGTTCGTCCGCGGTGACGACGTCTTCGGGTGCCACGCCCGTGGAGTGGTTGGGCAAGACATGCGAGAGCTTGTTCAGCCAAAACTCGGTGAGCTCAGTCAGGACCTGGCCTTTGCCAGGGATGGGATCGTCGAGGATGACATCAAAGGCGGAGATGCGGTCGGACGCGACAATGAGCAGTTTGTCGTCGCCGACTGCGTACATGTCGCGCACCTTGCCACGGCCTAGCAGGGGGAGCGAAGTGATGGTGGATTGATGTAGGGCCTGCGCCACGATGTGACCTCGAAAAGGAAAAATCCCGCCGGTATGCGTCCGCGCGGGATGGGGTGAGATTTAACGGTGCAACACTTTACTGGACGACTTGGGCGAGCTCTCCGGCTGCATAGCGCCGGGCCATGTCGGTGAGGGGGATCGGCTTGATCTTGGCTGCATTGCCCGCGGTGCCAAACTGCTGGTAGCGTTCGATACAGATGCGCTTGGCCGCCTCACGGGCCGGCTTGAGGTACTCGCGCGGGTCGAACTTGCCGGGGTTCTCGGCCATGAAGCGGCGGATCGCGCCTGTCATGGCAAGGCGGATATCGGTATCGATATTAACCTTGCGCACGCCAAACTTGATGGCTTCCTGGATTTCTTCGACAGGCACGCCATAGGTTTCTTTCATGTCGCCACCGAACTCGCGGATTTCGGCGAGCAGGTCTTGGGGCACGCTGGAGCTGCCGTGCATGACCAGATGGGTATTGGGCAGGCGCTGGTGGATTTCTTTGATGCGGGAAATCGACAGGATATCGCCCGTGGGTTTGCGCGTGAACTTGTAAGCGCCGTGGCTGGTGCCGATGGCAATGGCCAGCGCGTCGAGTTGCGTGTGGCGAACGAAATCCGCAGCCTGCTCGGGATCGGTGAGCAGTTGTTCCATGGTCATCGTGCCTTCAGCGCCGTGGCCGTCTTCCTTGTCGCCCTTCATGGTTTCGAGCGAACCCAGGCAGCCCAGCTCGCCTTCGACGGTGACGCCCAGCTTATGCGCCATGTCGACCACGCGGCGGGTGACATCAAGGTTGTACTCGTATTCGGCGATGGTCTTGCCGTCTTCTTTGAGCGAACCATCCATCATGACGCTGGAAAAACCCAGATCGATGGCACCCTTGCAAATGGCGGGAGACTGGCCGTGATCCTGGTGCATCACGATAGGAATATGCGGATAAGACTCCACCGCAGCCTGAATCAAATACTTGAGGAAGCCTTCGCCGGCATATTTGCGGGCGCCGGCGGAAGCCTGCATGATCACCGGGCTGTCGGTTTCAGCAGCGGCTTCCATGATGGCCTGGACTTGTTCGAGATTGTTCACGTTGAACGCGGGGATGCCGTAGCCATTCTCAGCGGCATGGTCGAGCAACTGGCGCATGGAAACAAGGGCCATGTAGAGACTCCTGAAATCAATAGTGGGTGATGGATGAATCACCCCATTTTACCGGAATTGCGCGGCCTCAACTGTGCAAGGCCCAAAGCCCGGCAACAATCGGAAACAAGGCCGCGACGCAGCGGAGCGCCTCGCTATGGCCGGATGGCGGATTTTGGTCGGAATGCCTTGACGATATGTTCATGCGTTTGAACATAAGGGCCGCCGATCAAATCAATACAGTAAGGTATGGCCGCAAAAATACCGGGGACCAATACCTTGCCGGCCTCGTCTTTCAGGCCTTCGAGTGTCTCGCGTATCGCCTTGGGCTGGCCCGGAAGATTAATGATGAGCGCCGCATGGTCCGCCGTGGTTTCGCGGATGACGGCGACTTGGCGCGAGAGAATCGCGGTAGGCACAAAATTCAGGCTGATCTGGCGCATTTGCTCGCCAAAGCCCGGCATTTGCTTGGTGGCAACGGCCAACGTGGCCTCGGGGGTGAGATCGCGTCGCGCTGGACCGGTACCGCCTGTGGTCAACACCAGATCGCAACCTGTCTGGTCCACAAGCTCAATCAGTGCGGCGGATATGCCGGCCGGATCGTCCGGGATGAGCCGCTCGGCGTACTGAGGCGCCACGGTCAGCGCCCCATCCAGCCACTCGCGCAGCGCGGGGATGCCCTGATCCTGATACACACCGGCCGAAGCGCGATCAGAAACGGATACCAGGCCGACCAGCAATTGATCGGGATGACTGCGAGCCAGACGTGATGTGTTCGGCATGTTACCTCTCGAAACGTAATAGTGCGTGGCCTGCTTCTGCAAGCGCTCAATGCTTGATGGCGATGGTCTTGAGTGTCGTGAAGCCGTACATGGCTTCGAAGCCCTTCTCCCGCCCGTAGCCAGACTGGCCGGTGCCGCCAAAGGGCAGCTCCACGCCACCCCCTGCGCCGTAATTGTTGACAAAGACCTGGCCGGAGCGCACCTTGCGGGCAAAGCGCATCTGCCGCGCACCATCCGCCGTCCATAGCCCGGCGGCCAGCCCAAAGGGCGTGCCGTTGGCGATGCGCAGCGCTTCGTCCTCGGTGTCAAAAGGGATGGCAGCAAGCACTGGCCCGAAGATTTCTTCCTGGGCCAGTGTGTGGCCGGGAGGCACATCGCTTAGCAGCGTGGGCACTTGATAAAAGCCACCCTTGGGCGCGTTGGCGTCCAGCTTGCCTTGCGCGGCAATCGTAATGCCGGCTTCGTCGACCATGCCCAGATAATCCTGCACCCGATCACGCTGCCGGGCATTGATCAGCGGGCCGCAATCCGGATCATCGCCGGCAGGCCCCGTGCGGGTCGCCTGGAACAATTCCGACAGGCGCGCCATGACGTCCGCGTAAACGGCGCGCTGGACCAGCAACCGGCTACCTGCAGAGCAGGTCTGCCCGGCGTTCTGGATAATGGCATTCAGCCATACCGGCAGTGCCGACTCGATATCGGCATCCGAAAACACGATTTGGGGCGACTTGCCGCCCAGCTCCAGCGTGACAGGCGCGTAATGCGCTGCAGCGGCCATGGCAACCTGCTTGCCCGTCTGCGGCGAGCCGGTAAAGGAGATATGGTCAATATCCGGATGCGCCGACAACGCAGCGCCCGCTTCCATGCCCAGCCCGGTACAAATATTGAGCGCCCCTGCAGGCAGCCCGACCTCCATGGCGATCTCTGCCACCTTCAACAGGGATACGCAGGCGTCTTCGGCTGGCTTGACGACGCAGGCATTGCCAGCCGCCAGCGCAGCGCCCACACTGCGCCCAAAAATCTGCATGGGGTAATTCCACGGCACGATGTGGCCGGTAACACCATGCGGCTCTCGCACCGTCAGTACAGTGAAGTTGTTGGGGTAAGGAATTGTCGCGCCATGCAGCTTGTCCACGGCGCCCGCGTAGAATTCAAAATACCGTGCCAGTGCCATCGCATCGGCCTGGGCCTGTCTGATCGGCTTGCCGGTGTCGCGGGATTCGATTTGCGCGAGTTCATCGGCGTGATCGAGCAAGGCCGCGCTCAAGCGCCACAGCAGGCGACTGCGCTCGGCGGGCGCCATATTGCCCCAGGCGCCCTCATAGGCGTTGCGGGCGGCACGCACCGCGGCATCGATATCCGCATCGCCAGACCGTGCTATCTCGCCATACAGCTGCCCATCGGATGGGTCGATCACAGGCAAGGCCTGGCCCGACATGGCGCTTATCCACTGATTACCAATAAAGTTTTTGTAAATCATAAGCCTGCCTCCTGGTGGATACGCCCTGACGCTGGCAGGCATGCCAGCTTCGCCGCCAGCCACCTGCCCATCGGTCGACGGGCCTTGCGGCAGCGGAATCCCGCTGCCGCGCGCGGCCTGTGATCAGCCTTGAGCGCGTTTTTGCAGTATATCCACCGCTGGCAGCGTACGGCCTTCAAGGAATTCCAGGAAAGCGCCACCTCCGGTGGAGATATAACCGATTTTGTCTTCGATATGATACTTGGCAATTGCCGCGAGCGTATCGCCGCCGCCGGCAATCGAAAACCCGGCAGAATTGGCGATGGCTTTGGATACCACCTCAGTACCGTTTGCAAAGGCGTCGAATTCGAACACGCCTACGGGGCCATTCCAGACAATGGTGCCGGCGTTGCCCAGAATGTCGGCCAGCCGTTGCGCAGTCTCGGGGCCGATGTCAAGAATCAGGTCGTCATCGGCCACCTGGTCGGCGGGCTTGACGGTTGCCTCGGCATCCGCGCTGAAGGATTTTGCGCATACCACGTCCACAGGAATCGGCACCCCGGCCCCGCGCTTGTTCATGATATCGATAACGGCGCGTGCCTGGTCGATCTGCTCCGGCTCGGCCAGTGATTTGCCGATGGACAGCCCCGCCGCCAGCATAAAGGTATTGGCAATGCCGCCGCCCACGACAAGCTGATCCACTTTGTCAGCCAATGCCTGCAGGATGGACAGCTTGGTGGAGACCTTGGCGCCGCCGACAATGGCCACCAGCGGCCGCTTCGGATCATGCAGCGCGCGGCCCAGGGCCTCCAGTTCGGCCTCGAGCAAGGGGCCGGCGCACGCGACAGGCGCATATTGCGCAATGCCGTAAGTCGTTGCTTCCGCCCTGTGTGCGGTACCGAAGGCGTCGTTCACATAGATATCGCAGAGCGCCGCCATTTTCTTGGCAAGCTCGGGGTCGTTCTTCTTTTCGCCGACGTTGCAGCGGCAGTTCTCAAGCAACACCACCCTGCCTGGCGATACGCTGACGCCATCCACCCAATCGGTGGCGAGCCTGACGGGTTGGCCCAGCAGCTCGGACAATCGGCGAGCGACAGGCTCCAGTGTGTCGTCGGGGCCGACGGTGCCTTCCGTCGGACGGCCGAGGTGTGAGGTGATCATGACCGCAGCGCCCGCATCCAGCGCCATTCGGATGGCTGGCACCGAGGCGCGCACGCGGGTATCTTCAGTGATTTTGCCGTCTTTCAGCGGCACGTTCAGGTCGGAGCGGATAAAGACGCGTTTTCCGGCCAGCGCGTCGGTCTTGGCCAGGGAGGAAAGAGTGTTTACGGTAGTCATGAGCGTAGGCTTCCAGTCTGTACAGCTACGTGCCAAATATCGTTTCGGGCAATCGACGCCACACAGGTCCAGTCAGCGTAAGGCATGGTCGGGCGCGGCGGACGACATACGTAACAGATACGGCAAGGGCGGGATACACCCGCCCTTTACCTTGCAATAATAATACGGCTTACTTTGCCGCCATCAATGCGACGGTGGTGTCGAGCATGCGATTGGAGAAGCCCCATTCGTTGTCGTACCAGGAAGACACCTTGACCAGCGAGCCAGAGACCTTGGTAAGGGCGGCATCCACGGTGCTGGACGCGGGATCATGGTTGTAATCGATCGATACCAGCGGCTCTTCGTTGAAGTTCAGAATACCCTTGAGCGGGCCTTCGGAGGCGGCCTTGAGAATGCCATTGACCTCTTCGACCGTGGTTTCGCGGGCCGACACAAACGACAGATCAACGATGGATACGTTGATGGTCGGAACGCGAATGGCGTAGCCGTCCAGCTTGCCATTGAGCTCGGGCAGCACAAGGCCAACCGCGGATGCCGCGCCGGTCTTGGTGGGGATCATGCTGTGGGTGGCCGAGCGCGCACGGCGCAGGTCGGAGTGATAAACGTCAGTGAGCACCTGGTCGTTGGTGTAGGCGTGGACGGTGGTCATCAGCCCGTTGACCAGGCCCAATGCCTTATGCAGGGGCTGCACCAGCGGCGCCAGGCAGTTGGTGGTGCACGAGGCGTTGGAAATGACCGTGTCGCTGGACTTGAGCACGTCGTGGTTCACGCCATACACGATCGTGGCATCGACATCCTTGCCGCCAGGCGCGGAGATAATCACCTTCTTGGCGCCGCCCTTGATGTGGGCACCGGCCTTTTCCTTGCTGGTGAACAGGCCCGTGCATTCGAGCACGACGTCGACCTTCAGTTCACCCCAGGGCAATTCAGCCGGGTTGCGTTGCGCGAGCACACGGATCTTGTCGCCGTTCACGACCATGTAGTCCCCATCGACCGTTACCGTGCCGGGGAACTTGCCGTGCGCCGTGTCAAAACGCGTAAGGTGGGCATTGGTCTTGGGATCGCCAAGGTCGTTGATCGCCACGATTTCGATATCGTGTTTCTTGCCGTCTTCATAATGGGCACGCAAGATATTGCGGCCAATGCGGCCGTACCCGTTGATCGCTACGCGAATGGTCATTACATCACTCCTGTTTTATAGAACCTTTTCCACTGCCTCGACGACGTGGTCGGCAGTAAACCCGAAATACTTGAAGAGTTCGCCGCCAGGGGCCGACTCACCGTAGCGGTCCAGCCCAATCACCGCGCCATCAAGGCCAACGTACTTGTACCAGCCCCAGGTAACGCCCGCTTCGACGGCAACGCGCGGCAGCCCCTTGGGCAGCACGGCATCGCGCCAGGCTTGATCCTGCTCGTCGAATACGTTGGCGCAGGGCATGGACACTACACGCACCGCGATGCCTTTGGCGGCAAGCTGTTCTTGCGCGCCCAGCGCCAGGGCAACCTCGGAGCCAGTGGCAATGATCACGGCCTGAGGGTTGTCTGCGTCGCGCAGTACATAGCCTCCGCGATGAATATTGGCGATCGTCTGCTCGTCGCGCGGGACAAACGCCAGGTTCTGCCGCGACAGCAGCAAGGCACTGGGGCCGCCGTCCCGCACGGTCATGCCGATGCTGACAGGTCGCTGGATCGCATAGGCCCAGGCCGCTGCGGTTTCAGTGGTATCGCATGGGCGCCACACGTGCAGGTTGGGGATCAGGCGCAGGCTGGCGGCGTGCTCGATAGACTGATGGGTAGGGCCGTCTTCGCCCAGGCCGATGGAGTCGTGCGTAAAGACATGGATGACGCGCTGTTTCATGAGCGCGGCCATGCGGATGGCGTTGCGGGAGTAATCCGAAAAAGTGAGGAAGGTGCCGCCAAAAGGCAGATAGCCGCCGTGCAGCGCAATGCCGTTCATGATGGCAGCCATGCCAAATTCGCGCACACCATAGTTGATATGGCGGCCGAAACGCAGATGAAGATCGCCAGCGCGTACGGGTTCCGCGCCCTTCCAGTCGGTAAGATTGGAGCCGGTCAGGTCGGCCGAGCCGCCGAGCATTTCGGGCAGCATTTCGACCAGTGCCGTAATCGCCAACTGGGAGGCCTTGCGCGTGGCTACGGTTTCGGCCTTGTCGTTGGTTTTCTGGATGAAGGCGCGCGCCTGTTCAGCGAAGTCGGCTGGCAAGTCACCTTGCATGCGGCGCACGAGCTCTGCGGCTTCCTGGGGATAGGCCTTGGCATAGGCTTCAAAGCCTTGCTGCCATTGGGATTGCAGTTGTGTGCCTTTGGGCTTGCCATCCCAATATTCGTAGATTTCGGCCGGGATGTCGAACGGGGGATAGGGCCAGTTGAGCGCTTCGCGCGTGGCTTCGATTTCTTTTTCGCCCAGCGCGGCGCCGTGAACTTTTTCGGTGCCGGCCATCGTGGGGGCGCCTTTTCCGATCACGGTACGGCAGCAAATAATGGTGGGGCCGCTGGCCTGCGCAGCGAAGGCGTGCGCCTGCTCGATGGCCGCCTCAACGGACTTGGCATCATGGCCATCGACGTTGGGAATGACGTTCCAGCCATACGCGGCAAAGCGTTCCGGGGTGTTGTCGCGGAACCAGCCGTCGACATGGCCATCAATGGAAATGCCGTTGTCGTCGTAGAAGAGGATAAGCTTGGAAAGCTTGAGCGTACCGGCCAGCGAGCATACTTCGTGGGAAATGCCTTCCATCAGGCAGCCGTCGCCGGCAAACGCGTAGGTATAGTGATCGACGATCTTGTGGCCTTCGCGATTGAATTCCTGTGCCAGCAGGGCTTCGGCCAGCGCCATGCCCACTGCGTTGCCTATGCCTTGGCCGAGGGGGCCGGTGGTGGTTTCGACGCCCGCGGTGATGCCGACTTCGGGGTGGCCTGGCGTGCGGGAGTGAAGCTGCCGGAAGTTGCGCAGTTCTTCTATCGGCAGGTCGTAGCCTGTAAGATGCAACAAGGCGTACAGCAGCATGGAGCCATGGCCATTGGACAGCACGAAGCGGTCGCGATTCGCCCAGGTGGGGTCGGCAGGGTTGTGCCGCAGATGGCGGGTCCAGAGTACTTCGGCGATATCGGCCATGCCCATGGGGGCGCCGGGATGTCCCGAGTTGGCTTGTTGGACTGCATCCATGGCCAGGGCGCGAATTGCGTTGGCCATGGAGGTATCTTGGGCAGGGGTAAGGCTCATCGGAACACTCGCAAAAGGCACCGCCCCGGTAAACAGGCCGGCCCTCGATATTGAAGGATATGCAAAGTCTTCGATTTTACCATCGGGGCGGGGGGAGGGTTTTGGGTGTCTGACCAAGGGTGCGATGGGGTCTCCTGCCGGAGGCGTCTGGCTGGTGGTGCCTGGCTGCGGAGGTATCTGTTGACGGCCGGGCAGGGGCTCATCCGGCTTCCGGCACAACCTCGCCGGTTCGGCGCCCACGCGCCGAACATCGCGTCGGCCGCTCGTCCAGGCCCTTCGGCCTTCCCTTCGCGCCTGCCTCGCTCGGCTCAGATCGTGCCTGCAGCCGGATGAGCCCCTGCCCGTCCTGCATTGAATTCATGCGCCACGCCGCTGGGGCGGGTGGCTTGCTTGGCATTTTTCTGATATAGCCTGTCATAGCAAAAGAGCTCTTGCGCTTGTGGTCATGGGCCCCCCTATCAGGGCCCATGACCACATCGGGTTGCTGGCTTTCGGAAGGCTGATCGGCATTAGTCTGATCGGCAATAGTGATTGCACTCGGGCATGCAGACACCACCACCGTCCGCATGCAAACGCTCCGACGTGAAGCCGGGCCTGGATAGGGAGGCCCGGCTTCACGAGCGCAAGAGATCTTCGGCACAAACCAGACGCAGGAGCAGAAGGCCAAGCACCCCACCCGCCCCAGCGACCGTACGCATGAATTCAATGCAGGTCGGGCGGTCGTTCACCCGCCTGCAGGCACGATCTGAGCCGAGCGAGGCAGGCGCGAAGGGAAGGCCGAAGGGCCTGGACGAGCGGCCGACGCGATGTTCGGCGCGTGGGCGCCGAACCGGCGAGGTTGTGCCGGAAGCCGGGTGAACGACCGCCCGACCGTCAACAGAACCTATCGGTACAAGCCAACAGAAGCCAACTGAACCCATCACATACGACAACAGAACTTACCAGCACGAACAAACAGAATCCACCAGCACGAACAAACAGAATCCACCAGCACGAACAAACAGAATCTATCAGCATGTGCCAACAGAATCTATCAGCATGTGCCAACAGAACCCGGCAGCATCCAGCCCGATACAATATGACAACGCAAAACCACTGACGTCATATCAACGCCGACACCCGACACCGTACTTTCCGCCGCGCCACCTGCTGCCATGACCCTGCCCCGATTTTTTCACCCTGGCCCCCTGACACCCCACAGCACCGTGGAACTGCCCACCGCTCTGGCTCACCACGCCATTCGTGTGCTCCGACTCAAACCCGAAGCCGCCATCGTCCTGTTCGATGGCCAGGGTGGCCAATATCCCGGGAACCTGATTGTCGAAGGCAAGCGCGGCTACGCCAGGCTTGGTGAGCATCAAACCCCCGAAACAGAGTTGGCAGGTCGCATCACCCTTCTACAAGGCATTCCTTCCGGCGACAAGATGGACTGGATCGTGGAAAAAGCCGTCGAGCTAGGCGCCACAGACGTTCAGCCCATTTTTGCCCAGCGCAGCATTCTGCAGCTTTCCGGGGAGCGCCTGCGCAAACGACTGGAACACTGGCGCCGTGTTGCGCTCGCCGCCAGCGAGCAAAGCGGCCGCAACAGACTCATGCAGGTGCATGAACCCTCTACCCTGCAGGCCTACCTGACCACCCATGCTCCCAATCCGGCCACGACGCTGTTCTGCCATCCCGGCGCGCAACACACGCTGGCGCAGGCACTCAAGCAAGTCGACAACGAATTGGCGTTGCTGATCGGCCCCGAGGGAGGATGGTCCGACGAAGAGCTGCGTCTCACAAGAGACCACGGCCTCACGCCCGTCAGCTTCGGACGCAGCGTTTTGCGTACAGAAACGGCCGGTCTGGCCCTGATCGCGGCCGCCAGCGCCATGCTGGGATGGGTCTAGGCGCACGGACCCATGCAGGCCGGAACACGCTTAGTTCGGCTTGCAGATGATCATCCGCGGAATGAAGCGATGCAAGGCCCCGCCGCCCTGAATCAATCGTTGCCTTCGCCGCCCAAATATCGCGAAGGCTCCAGCCCTGGTTCGGGATCCGGATGCTTGCCGGCATGCTCGACGATATAGCCGAACAATCGCTCGTTGTTGCTGGCAAAATCCGACACATCGTCGCACACCGCCATAATCGCCTTAGCGTCTTCCTCGAGCGCGGGATCCCCTGAATGCAGTTTTCGAAACCATAAAAACAGACCATTCTTGTGGTCAAGCACGGTGTCGCACAGACAATCGTAGAGCGCATCGAGATTGCCGCCGAAAAACTCCGGGAAATCCACCGCTTTGACGACTGCGCGCAGCACTGCCGACCGGCTGCGTGCGCGGTCGCAATCCACGACAAAAGCCGACATGCCCGCTTCGCGGGCAGCCTCGAGGGCTTGTTCCTGGGACACTGCAGGCATGTCGATCAAACCGCCTTTTTGCAATTTCTTTTGCAACGACTGCGCTTGGCTCATTGCTGCGTCTCCTTGAAAAACGCTTTCACTTCTTCAACACGGCTCATGCTGTCGGCTCTTCCGAGACGGAGGAGCTCTCGGGTAAAACTGGCCTCAAACAACAAATAGGAAATCAGTGCACCGCCGGTTGTTGGCCCGGAAGACGACGATACACCAAGAACACGAAAAAGGGTACGCGCAGCGCGCGGCATTCTGTCGATGTGTTCAATCGCCAGTTCGTCCAGGGAGCGGCTAGGCGTAATCACAAAAGTGCTTACTGGACGCAGCGATTGGCTTTGTAATGCATTTGCAGGCAACAAAGCAAGCAGATCGTTGATGCGTTGCATACGTTCCACATCCATGGACAGGCTATCAAGAAAAATATTGGACAGAGCATGCCCGCCAATCTGCGCCAGCGAAGGATAACGCGGCTTTGCCTCCTGCTCTTCAAGATGGATATCATCCTGATGGCCCGTGCCAATGACGCAAATCTTTTGCGAACCCAGATGGATGGCAGGGCTCATGGGCGCCAATTGACGCATGGAGCCATCCCCGCACCATTGAGTCAGCCCCCGTATGGCCAGGGCCTCGGCAGGAAAAATAAACGGAATGGAGCTGGAGGCCAACAGGTGCCCTACCCCGAGGTTACACGGAATCGCCTGGCGCAGCGAGCGCGTCCAGGGTTCAATGGTGTTCGTGGACTGATAGAAGGTAAGGTGTTCGCCGGTGGTATAGGCCGTGGCAGTGATGGCCAGCGACTGCAAATACCCTTTGTCGAGATTGCGCTGCAGGCGCTCGAAATCAAGCGTGGACTCCAGCAGGTGTCGCAGGGGAGAATTGTCCAGCAAAGAGCGAGGCTGATTATTGCGCCGGTTCGGCAAAGCCCATCCCATCAGCAGCAGGCTCAGCCACCGCAGGCCCGTATACAGTAGGCGCGGCCCGTCGGCATGATAGACGTCGCCTGTATGCAGGCCGCCCCACAAGGCCTCCAGATGGTCGCAGGCCTTGTGTACATCGTTGGCGCGGCATCCCAGTGCTGCCGCGTTAATTGCGCCAGCCGACGAGCCGCAGATGATACCGAAGGGGTTGCGGAAATCCGGCGAGCGATCAGGGTCCAGAATATCGAGCAAACCCGCCAGGACGCCCGCCTGGTAGGCGGCGCGGGCGCCGCCTCCAGTCAGCACCAGGCCGATCGCTTTTCCGGGAAGGCTGTCAGGCTGGCCGATTGGCATCAAGCACGGTCAGTGCAGTCATATTGACAATGCGCCGCACTGTGGAACTGGATGTGAGGATATGCACTGGCGCATTCGCGCCCAGCAGGAAGGGCCCGACCGCCACGTTGCCTCCGGCAGCGGTCTTGAGCAGGTTATAGGCGATATTGCCCGAATCCACATTCGGGCAGATCAACAGATTGGCTTCGCCCTTGAGCGTGGTGGAAGGCAGAATGCGCTGACGCAATGCTTCGTCTAGCGCGCAGTCGCCGTGCATCTCGCCATCGACCTCAAGCTCCGGATCGCGTTCCCGCACCAGCGCCAGCGCTTCCTGCATCTTGGCGCCCGAGGCGGAACTGCCCGTGCCAAAATTGGAACGCGACAGCAAGGCTACTTTGGGCACCATGTCCAGACGACGCAGCTCACGGGCGGCGGCCAAGGTGATCTCGGCGACCTGCTCGGCATCGGGATTGTCGTTGATGTGGGTATCGGCGATTGCAATGGTACGCTCTGCCAGCAGCAGGATATTCATGGCCGCATAGGTGCAGGTGCCTGGTACTTTGCCGATCACCTGATCAATGAACTGCAAGTGGTTGGCATAGCTGCCCACGGTGCCGCATATCAGGCCATCGGCATCGCCCAGATGAACCATCATTGCGCCGATCAGCGTCAGGCGCCGACGCATCTCGACGCGTGCCATTTCCTTGCTGATGCCGCGACGGCACATGATTTCCCAGTAAGTGGTCCAGTAGCGATGAAAACGCTCGTCGTAATCGGGGTTGGTGACTTCGACATCCTTGCCCAGCTCAATGCGTAGACCAAAACGCTTGATGCGGTCTGCCAGCACCGAAGGACGCCCCACCAGGATAGGCCGGGCCAGTTTTTCGTCGACCACGATCTGCACGGCCCGCAGCACGCGCTCTTCCTCGCCTTCGGTAAAGACAATGCGCGACTTGCCGCCATCGCGCACCAGCTTCTTGACTGACGAGAACAGCGGCTTCATGAAGGAGCCCGAGCGGTAAACAAACTGCTGCAGTTGCGCCGCGTAGTTGTCGACATCTGCCAAGGGGCGCGTGGCCACGCCATCTTCCATGGCGGCGCAGGCAACCGCCACACCGATACGCACGATCAAACGGGGATCAAAGGGTTTGGGAATGAAGTATTCGGGCCCGAAAGAGACGCCGTAGGTGCCATAGGCCGCTGCCACCACATCGTTCTGCTCTTCGCGGGCCAGCTTGCAAATGGCCATGACGGCGGCTTTTTCCATGCCTCGCGTGATGGTGGTTGCACCCACATCCAGCGCGCCCCGGAAAATGTACGGGAAGCACAGCACGTTGTTGACCTGATTGGGATAGTCTGACCGCCCTGTTGCCATGACCACATCATCGCGAACCGCATGTGCGTCTTCGGGCAGGATTTCGGGATTGGGATTGGCCAGCGCCAGAATGAGCGGCCGTGGCGCCATTTTCTTGACCATCTCGGGCTTGAGCACGCCACCCGCGGACAGGCCCAGGAACACATCGGCGTCCTGGATAAGGTCGCCCAGCGTGCGCGCATCGGTTTCCTGCGCAAAACGCGCCTTGTCCGGATCCATGAGCACTGTGCGGCCCTTGTAAACGACGCCCTCGATGTCAGACACCCATATGTTTTCCACCGGCAGGCCCAGGTCTACCATGAGATCCAGGCAGGCCAGCGCTGCCGCGCCCGCGCCCGACACTACGACCTTGACCTTGGCAATATCTTTACCCACGACCTCGATGCCATTGATGAATGCCGAAGACACACAGATGGCCGTGCCATGCTGGTCGTCGTGGAACACGGGGATATTCATGCGTTCGCGCAGCTTGCGCTCCACGGTAAAGCATTCGGGCGCCTTGATGTCTTCAAGATTGATGCCCCCAAAGGTGGGCTCCAGCCCAGCAATGATTTCGACCAGCTTGTCGGGATCGGTTTCGTTGATTTCGATATCGAAGACATCAATATCGGCAAACTTCTTGAACAGCACCGCCTTGCCTTCCATGACGGGCTTGGAGGCCAGCGCGCCGATATTGCCCAGCCCAAGCACAGCCGTACCGTTGGTGATGACACCCACCAGATTGCCACGCCCTGTGTAGCGCACCGCGTTCTGCGGATCATTGACGATTTCTTCGCACGCCGCCGCCACGCCGGGGGAATAGGCCAGTGCCAGATCGCGCTGATTGGACAGCTGTTTGGTTGGCGTGACAGAGATTTTGCCGGGGCGGCCGGATTCATGATATTCCAGCGCGGCTTTGCGTAGCGTTTCTTCCATGGCGACGTTTTAAACGTAAGAGAAGTGAAGGAGAGGCCCATTCTAGCGTTTTGCCGCCGTTTGGGACATGCCTGCACACCTATGCCCCAAAACTGATTTGGCAAATAGCGCCGGAACGAGCGGTTTCAAAGGTCCTGGCCGGGGTGCGGAAAATGGCCCTTGGGATCAAACAGCGCCTTGACACCGGCATCCAACTCACCCGCCTGCGCGAAGAGCCCGAGATCCGCCGCACGCGCGGAGGCAAACCGACTGCCGTAAGGAGGCTCGACCATGGGCTGGGCCAGACGCTCATCGATCACGACCCATTCAACCCAGCCGAGGTCGCCGCCATGCCCGAGCACCAAGTGAGCGAGATTAACGTCCTGGCCTTCGATGGGCTTCAAGGCGTCGAGCCGATAACGGGCCGGCCAGTTCGGGGCCTGCCTGCACGCAGCCGCTGCGTCGCTCGCCGACAACTGGTACAGCGCAGGGATAAGCCGCTGCAGCCGTGCGCCCTCGAGCGGCTTGCGGTTGTGCTCGCCAAACGGGCCCAGGCTGACTGCCTGGCCATCGGCCAGCAACACGGATGCATGAACAATGCCGCTGCGGAAGGTTTCACCCGCAGGCCAGTCGCACAGTCGGCGATCGGCCAGCCAGGCAGCCACCGTAATATGGCAGGGAAGATCGGCGAAGGCGGTCAGGCCTGCGGATTCGAGCTCCCCCAGCAGGCAGCCAGGCTGTACGAACCACAGGGCACCACCCGGCTCCAACCGCTCACAACGTCCCAAAGAACGGCCCGGATCCATCCAGAGCACCGGCATGTCTTCGATGCGCGTCGCAGCGGGGATATCGTCCAGCGCGAACAGCACGCCATGCTCCTCACACAGGCTGCGAGCCTTGTGCACTTCGGCTGCCTGCTTGGGGGTAAGCCTTGCGGCGCCCACGCCTTCTACGGTCTCGAATTCATAGAATGGCCCCTCCATGGATCTGCGCATGGCCTGGCAGAACGCCTGCCAGGGGTCTGTGGGGAGGCGCCGGCCGGTGAGAAATGCACGGCGGGATGAGGACTGCATAGTTTGTTATCCTTGATTCTGTAGCGGGGTACGCCAGGAGGCTACAATCCATTCTTTTACCTGAGATTTTCGCATCATGTCCCGCCTTGCCAAGCGTACCGAACAATTCATGCCATTCTACGCTGTGGAGCTCTTCAAGAAAGCAAGTGTCCTGCAAGCGCAAGGCCACGACATTATCAGCCTGGGCATAGGCGAACCGGACTTCACCGCGCCGCCGCAAGTCATCGAAACCCTGAACCGCGCCGCCCAGGCGGGTTTGAGCGGCTACACCTCGCCAGCCGGGCTGCCGCTGCTTCGCGACGCCATTGCCCGGTACTATGCAACGGCCTTTGGCGCGGCCATCGACCCCTCGCGCATTATCGTCACGTCGGGTGCTTCTGGCGCCTTGCTGCTGGGGACCATGGCGCTCATCAACCCCGGCGACGAAGTCCTGATGCCGGATCCATCCTACCCGGCCAATCAGAATTTCATCACCGCCGCCGGCGGCGTGCCGCGCCTGATCCCCGCGAGCGCGGCGCAGCGCTTTCACCTGAGCGCCCAGGATATCCGTGAACACTGGGGGCCAGCCACCCGCGGCGTGCTGATCGCATCACCCAGCAACCCCACTGGCGCCACCATCTCGCGCGAAGACCTGCGAGCGCTTATCGCCGAAGTACGGCAACGCAACGGTTTCATTATCATGGATGAAATCTATCTGGGCCTGTACTACGACGAGCGCCCTCAAAGCGCATTGACGCTGGACAATGATCTCATCGTCATCAACAGCTTTTCCAAGTACTTTCACATGACGGGCTGGCGCCTGGGCTGGTTGATCGCCCCGCAGGATATGATGCCCGCCATCGAAAAACTCGCAGCGAGCCTGGCCATTTGCGCTCCCTCGCTCGCTCAGCATGCGGCCATCAGTTGTTTTGAACCTGAGGTCATACAGGTGTATGAAAACCGTCGTCTCTCGTTCAAGCAGCGGCGCGACTTCCTGCTGCCGGAGCTCGAAAAACTGGGCCTGCATGTACCAGTCGTGCCCGACGGCGCGTTCTACATCTATACCGACGTCAGCCAGCACAGCTCGGATAGCGCAGCGTTCTCGCACCGCCTGCTGCACGAAGCGGGGATCGCCGCCGTGCCGGGGCTGGATTTCGGCCCGGCTCACGCAGCAAATTTCCTGCGGCTTTCCTATGCCACGGGCCTGGATCGCCTGCAGGAAGCCATGGAAAGACTAAGGCGCTTCCTGGGGTAGATTTTCTGGCGGTCTTTTTCTGGCCATGCGGTTGGGCAACCTGCCCTTTACCCGAACGACGAGCGTTCGCAAGCCTTGGACTTGTTGGCCAAGATTGCGGGCAAACGCATTCAGTTGGCTTTGATCGGTATTCCCGAGGCCAGCGCAATACGACGCCGCTCGGCCAGCACCTTGGCGCCATAGCCGCCGTCGCTGGGCCCGGTGGCCCCCACATAGCACGCCAGGCCGCCTTCCACGGAACCTCGCCGCTTGATGCAGTCGTAGAGAATCTGCGTACCCACGCGGATATTGGCAATCGGATTCAGCGCGGCAATCGGCCCGTCGGTGAAGACTTCGAACTTGTCCTTATGCACCTTGGTCATCACCTGCATTAAGCCCTGCGCGCCCACGTGACTTTCAGCATAGGGGTTGTAGCGCGACTCAATGGCGATCACCGCCAGAATCAGCTGAGGGTCCATATTGCGCTCGCGGGCCACTACAAAAGCGGTATTGACCAGTGCGCCAGCCACGCTGTAGGCAATGCGATACTTGCGGGCAATATAGCTGCGCAGCGACTGCGCCTGCGCGTTGGTCAGGCCTGGCACATGCTGGCCCGCTTCCGATGCCCGGAGCGCCAGCGCAAAGCTCAATTGGGCGCCCGCCGGCGGGCGCGAAGCCTGCTCTGCCTGATCCGTGGCCTGCTCATCTTCGGCGGGAACATTGGCATCTGGTGCCTTGCCCGGCAAAAACAAGTCGTTTTCAATATTGCCCAGGGTGGCAAACGCCTGATCCTGAAAGCCGTCGGGCTTGAGGGCAACGACCAGTGCTTCGTGGATTTGGCGCGCCTGCTCTCGCAACGATGGCACGATCGCGGCCAGCGTGCCGCTGACCAGGACGGCAATGCCCAGGTAAACGGCGCTCACGTACACCAGCTCGCTCA
The DNA here is from genome assembly GCF_004153455.1 of Allopusillimonas ginsengisoli. Classification (GTDB taxonomy): domain Bacteria; phylum Pseudomonadota; class Gammaproteobacteria; order Burkholderiales; family Burkholderiaceae_B; genus Allopusillimonas; species Allopusillimonas ginsengisoli. Next base: position 842,165 of record NZ_SDQE01000001.1, read on the forward strand.
GGCGATAGGACGCCCCCCGCAGGGAGCGGACAAGCAGCGAATGAGGATCTGCCACGGCCAATTTAGCCCCTTGACGATAAAATGACGAAGGTCGATGTTAACCTCCTGACTTCCTACGAATGTAACCCGATCGGCGCAACCTGTGAAATATCGTGACCTGAGAGACTTTATCGCCCAACTCGAGCGGGCCGGTGAGCTGAAAAGGCTGACACCGCCCGTCTCGACCGATCTCGAAATGACCGAGATCAGTGATCGCGTTCTGCGCGCGCAAGGTCCCGCCCTGCTTTTCGAGCAGCCGCAGCATAACGGCGCGCCCGCGCAAATGCCGGTATTGACCAACCTTTTTGGCACGCCCAAGCGTGTAGCCTGGGGCATGGGCGCGGATGACGTCAGCGCCCTGCGCGATGTGGGCGAACTGCTGGCTTCGCTGCGCGAACCCGAAGCCCCACGCGGGCTGCGCGATGCCCTGGCCACCGTCAGCAAGCTCAAGGCGGCATTGTGGGACATGAGCCCCAAGATGATCAAAGGCGGCCCTTGTCAGGATATCGTGCGCGAAGGCAAGGATGTGGATCTCAACGCGATTCCCCTGCAACGCTGCTGGCCCGGCGATATCGCTCCGCTGCTCACGTGGGGCCTGGTCGTGACCCGTGGTCCGAACGCCAAACGCCAGAACCTGGGCATCTATCGGCAGCAACTCATCGGCCGCAACAAGCTGATCATGCGGTGGTTGTCGCATCGGGGCGGCGCGCTGGATTTCAGAGACCATTGCCTGGCCCATCCCGGCGAGCCTTTTCCAATTGCGGTGGCGTTAGGCGCCGACCCCGCCACGATTTTGGGCGCGGTTACTCCCGTGCCGGACAGCCTGTCCGAATACCAGTTCGCTGGCCTGCTTCGCGGTTCGCGCACTGAGCTTACCCAAACCCTGGGCAGCGCGCTCTCGGTCCCCGCCTACGCCGAGATCGTATTGGAAGGGCATATCCTGCCCTCCAGTGATCCCCGCGCATTGCCACCCACGGCAGCCGCGGCCGCTCACGCTTCCACGGCTGCCACGAACGGTGCGCATCCTCCGCCCCCGCCGCCGGACACTGGTTACGAAATGGCGCTGGAAGGCCCCTACGGCGACCATACCGGGTATTACAACGAACAGGACTGGTTTCCGGTCTTTACGGTGGATCGCATCACCATGCGGCGCAATCCGCTGTATCACAGCACCTATACCGGCAAGCCGCCCGACGAGCCAGCCGTGCTTGGCGTCGCGCTCAACGAGGTGTTCGTGCCGCTGCTCAAGCGTCAGCTTCCGGAAATCGTGGATTTCTACCTGCCTCCCGAAGGCTGCAGTTACCGCATGGCAGTTGTGTCCATGCGCAAGCAATACCCCGGCCATGCCAAGCGGGTGATGTTCGGCTTATGGAGTGTGCTGCGTCAATTCATGTACACCAAGTTCATTGTCGTCGTCGATCACGATGTAGATGTGCGCAACTGGCAAGAAGTGATCTGGGCCATGACAACCCGCATGGATCCCGTGCGCGACACCGTGCTGGTCGAAAACACCCCTATTGATTACCTGGATTTTGCCTCCCCGGTTTCGGGGCTGGGCGGAAAGATGGGCATGGATGCCACAAACAAATGGCCTGGCGAAACCCAGCGCGAATGGGGCAGGCCCATACAGATGGACGACAATGTCAAGGCGCGCGTGGACGCCCTTTGGCAAACACTGGGCCTCTGAGCGCCAGCCGCGACGGTGCGCTTAACGGCGTCCGCGCGGCCGCGCGCGCGGGTTTGTTTTCAAGCAGCGCTGTTCTGGCTGCTCAAGCATCGCCCACGTTGTCGTTCTTGTGTTTCATATTGCGGGCGAGCTGCCAACTGAGCAACAAGCCAGCTCCGATGCGCCACCAACGCCGCCGCTTGCCCTTGCCCAGGCCTGACAGCAACGCCGACGCACCGGATGCCAGCAGCGGATAGCGCCGTGTCAGTGTGACGGCTTCCAGCACCCACTGCGACGCAGAGCGTGATGACAACCGGGGAAAAGCACTGTGCGCCAGCGCTCCTGGCCGCAAGGAGGCCGCCAGCTCTCGCGCATCCCGCGCAACGGCTTGACGCTCAAGCGCCGCCCGGGCTCGCGCAAGCTCAATGCGTACGGCGCGCTCCCGGGCGCTATTGCGATTATCTTGCGTCATGGCAGCTCCCTTCCCCCTGGCAAATCACCCGGAGACACGGCAGAAGAAGGCTCGCGCAAGCGCTCCGCGAGCGCGAGATCACGTCGCAGCTCTTCGACTGTCGCCGAAAAAGGCATGGGCGAATACAACAGGCGTTGCCGTATTGCAAGAAACAAGCCGGCGCCGATCAGGCCGTAAATCAGGGCCAGTACGCCCAAGGCCAGATAGCGCTGGTCTGTCGGCCAGAAATACAGCGCCACCGCGATGGAAAACACCAGCAGGGCCAGTGTCAGGAACAGCAACGCCCCAAACGCCATGCCCAGGAGCGTAATCAAATGTGATTTCTGCTCAGAGGCCTCGAGCGAAAAGAGCTCGATCCGGGTGCGCACGATGGACAGCAGCGTACACGCCAAGTCGCCTACCGATTGTCTTAGGGCCATATCCCGCCTTCTTGTCGGTATTGGTAAAAATCCGGGGGGCCAAGCCCCCGGCGGTTTAGCGACGGCAGATCAAAGCGCCAAGCAACACGCCGGCCAGACCCGCCATACCGATCGCCTGCCAGGGATTATCGTGTACGTAGTCATCCGTGACACGCGCCGCGCGGCGGCCACGCTCGAACACCGCATCCTGTGTGTCGTACAGGGCTTCGCGTGTGCGCTTGAGCGACAGCAGTGCACTTTCACGCAGTTCGGCTGCCTTGTCGCCTGTGGCTTCGGCGGCTTCGCGCAACAGTTTTTCGGCATCGTCCAGGCTGGTCTTGACGCTGTCGATGAATTCTTCTTCGCTAGTCCGAACAGTCTTTTTTGTTGCCATGATTCACTCCTAATCAAACTCGGTTGAAACAATAAGGGGTCGTTTTAACGCTTGAGCCATGCCCAACCCTTCGCAGCACCAGCCCAATTCAAAGAACACGTAATCCCTGCAAAACCCACAGGCTGCACTCCAAAACTACTGCACCAATGTAACTTCTACGGTTGAGGTCACCCCGCTTTGCACGCTGTCCTGCTTCATGACCATGCTGACATCAGGGCAATACCAATCCGTGACAGCAGATGTCATGCCTGGCACCGGGAGCACCAACCCGTTGAACGACGCCTGGGTGGGTTCGCTGACCCGCGTGTACTGCACTGGCCAGCAGGATTGTTCGCCCGCCGCCGTGCTGATGCGCTGGCGTTCGCCCACGGTACGCTCGCCCGTGCGTATGACCACGGGCTTTGCGTCGACCGCTTTTTTGTCGACGTGCAATTGAAACTGCTGGGCGGGAAATGTCTGGCCAGCCTGGGTAATGGGCGAGGCGTACGAAAATAGCCCCAGCATGCGCAGGTCAAACTTTCCCTGGACGGGAACACGCTGGCCATTGCCGTCATCGCGCTCGAAACTGGCCTGGCCATTACTGACTTTCATCCAGTAATCTACCTTGGACTTGCCCCCGGGCAAGCCCGCCAGTCCATAGGTAGCCGTACCCTGAACGCGTGCCTGGCAGGCGTTGTCGCCCTGCTTTTTGACGTTGGAGAAACTCAAGTCTGCGCCAAGCGTCATCATGCCGGAACCGCTGAGCTGAACGCGGCCGCCATCGTGCATGAACGGCGTCTGGCACATACCCGCCACCGCAGGGCCTGCCGCCAGACCAACAAGACATCCTGCCAGAATCGTAAACCAGGAACGCATAGGCACCATCTGAATAAAGATATCGAGTCTTCATACTAACCGATTTGCCATCGACCCTCAGGCTCGGCGTCTTCGCAAAAGTTAAGCAATTATGAACGCCGTTACATTTGGTGCGGGGTTTTGCGGCGCGCAGCCTCACCCCGCGACGGACTCAATGCTTTTGGCGCGTACCGAAGATACGGTCGCCCGCGTCACCCAGCCCGGGGATAATGTAGCCGTCGCCGTTGAGATGGCTGTCGATGGAAGCGGTATAAATATCGACATCGGGATGCTTGTCTTGTACGGCCGCAATACCCTCGGGCGCCGCCACCAGCACCAGGGCACGGATGGAACGCGAGCCGGCCTTCTTGAGCAAATCTATGGTGGCCACCATGGAGCCGCCCGTGGCCAGCATGGGATCGACAATCAGTGCAACGCGCTGGTCCATCTGCCCCGCCAGCCGCTCCAGATAGGTTTGGGCCTCCAGTGTCTCTTCATTGCGCGCAATACCGACGGCGCTTACGCGCGCTCCCGGTATCAGGCTGAGCACCCCATCCAGCATGCCGATGCCTGCGCGCAGGATGGGCACCACGGTTACCTTCTTGCCAGCGAGCTTTTCGACATCCAGCGGCCCTGCCCAGCCTTCGATGCGAACCGGCTCCAGGGGCAGATCCTTCATGGCTTCATAGGTGAGCAGCGCGGCGATCTCCTGCGACATTTCGCGGAAATTCTTGGTGCTGAGGTCTGCGCGGCGCATCAGGCCAAGCTTGTGGCGAATGAGCGGATGGCGTATTTCGTGAATAGGCATGGGAATCCCTTGCAGAGTAGCCTGCGATGTTATTTTGTGACAGCTGTTACGCTATTTTATGGCGAGGCATGATTTGGGCTCAGCGTTCGGCGAGCCACGCCACCAGGGCATCGTCAAATGCCCGCACGGCAGACGACCGTTCATCATTCACCATGCTGACCAGAATATAGCGCTTGCCGCTTGCGCCCAGCACATAGCCCGCCAATGCCCGCGTGGCGCGCAGCGTTCCCGTCTTGAGGTGGGCCATCCCCTTGACCTCGTTATCCCGCATGCGGCGCCTGACCGTGCCGTCCACCCCCGCGATCGCCAGAGACGAAATAAACTCGGGCATGAGCGGCGAGCGCCAGGCCGCATCCAGCATGCCAGCCAAGCCTTGTGCTGTCAGGCGACTGGCCCGCGACAAGCCTGCGCCATTGTCGATCACCCATCCACGTGTATCGACACCTTGTCCCGCCAGCAAGCGCAGCGCCGAAGATGCCCCCGATTGTGGCGTTGCGCCCTGGCCGGACATCTCCGCGCCCAGGGTGAGCAGCAGCGTGCGCGCCATCACATTATTGCTGTGCTTGTTGATATAGCGAATGGTATCGCCCAGGCTCTGGGAGTCATGCCAGGCCAGCGTCGTAGCATTGTTGGGCACCCGCCCCGCGCGAACGCCACGCGCCAGCGTGCCCCCCAGTTCTCGCCACAGCATGGTGAACAGCGAGGCAAAATACTCGCGCTGAGGCAGCGCAAGGCGGTATATGCTGAATTCGCCGCATGAACCCGCAGCCGCGCCGCCCACGCGCACCACGAATTCGCCATTGACGGGCAACACTTGGGTCGAGATCGAGGGCGAGCCAGGGCACACGGCATCCGTCCATTTGATTTCGCCTTCTACCCGCATACCGCGAAAGGGCGGATCCAGGACGGGTATCCATTTGCGCGCCGCCGCGTCGGGCTGAAACATCAATCGCACCGCGCCCAGGCCCACCATCATGGCGTCGGGGCTGGCGTTGTACGGGCGATCAGGGGCGTCATCGAAGGCGCCCGGATCCGTGTCGACATTGCCAAAGATAGATCGGTCTACCACGACTTCGGTCAGATTCTTGACACCGCGCATGCGCAGTTCACGCAACAGCGCCCAGAGATCCTGCATGGTAAAAAAGGGATCTCCACCGGCCTTGATATACAGAGGCCCAGCCAGGGTGCCCTGCGCGTCGATGCGCCCCTTGCCCTCGGCCAGCGCCGTGGTACGCCAGACATAGTCTGGGCCGAGGCCCGACAACCCGGCCCAGGTCGTGACCATTTTCATCACCGAGGCCGGGTTGCGCGGCTCGCCCGGATTGACAGCCACCAGGGTAGGGCCACCGATTTCCTGCACGTACAAAGACAGCGCACTATCGGGTAGCCGTGTGGCACGCCAGAGTTTGTCGAGCTCGGGCGGCAAACCCTGCGCCTGGGCAAAGCTGGCTGCCAGGCAAGCCAGCAATGCAATCAGCCACCAGGCACGATGAATACACCCGGCGAGCGGGCGTGGATAGGCGTGTTTTCGGTAGTGTGACGCCGGCTGCGATACCATGTGGCGGCTTTCCCTCAAAAAGCATCAGCATACCCAAAGAAGACGGGCCCGGGACAGCGAGTAAACAATTTTTTGCCATCGCAGCTTAAAATACCGCCAGCCTGCCTCGCCGGCAAGCTCACCACACAATTCAATCCGCCGATTCGCTCATGCACCGGCCAGCAACTATTTTCCGTGAATCCTGCTCTTCAACTTTCACAGTTCGATTACGAACTGCCGCCAGAACTCATTGCCCAAACGCCTGCCGCGCGCCGCGTCGAAAGCCGCCTGCTGCACCTGGACGCCCAGGGTGGGCTGCACGATCGGCAATTCATCGACCTGCCCAGCCTGCTGCGCCCCGACGACCTGCTGGTCTTCAATGACACCCGGGTCATCAAGGCACGCCTGACAGGCCAGAAAGAAAGCGGGGGCAAAGTCGAAGTTCTGGTGGAGCGCATCACCGCCCCCAACCGTGTCCTGGCCCATGTACGCGCCAGCAAGTCGCCCAAGGCGGGCACACGCCTGATGCTGGCCGACGCGTTCGCGGCAACCGTGATGGGCCGCGAGGGCGAGCTCTTCGACATCATGTTTCCCGAACGTGTACTCGATTTGCTGGATCGCCATGGCGCCACGCCCCTGCCTCCCTATATCGAGCACGCTGCCGATCAACTGGACGAAGACCGCTACCAAACGGTCTATGCACGCGAGCCAGGCGCCGTTGCCGCCCCGACGGCAGGCCTGCACTTCGACGACGCCATGCTGCGCACGCTTGGGGACATGGGCGTGAGCCAGGCCTTTGTCACGCTGCATGTCGGCGCGGGCACTTTCCAGCCCGTGCGGGTGCAAAACCTGTCCGAACACACCATGCATGCCGAACGCTATTCCGTTTCGCCGGAAACGGTCGACAAGGTTCATGCCGCACGCGCGCGCGGCGGCCGCGTCGTGGCCGTCGGCACCACCAGCGTACGGGCGCTTGAATCCGCCGCAGCGCAGTGGCTGGCGCCTGACGCCGATCGCCGGGGAACCTTTGAAGGCGATACACGTCTGTTCATCACGCCCGGGTATCAGTTTGCATGGGTGGACGCACTGGTCACCAATTTTCACCTGCCGCAATCCACGCTCCTGATGCTGGTCTCCGCCCTGGCGGGCATGGATCCCATCCGGCGTGCCTATGCGCATGCCGTCCAATCCAGGTATCGCTTCTTCAGCTACGGCGATGCCATGTTCATCGAATCCGCTCAATGACCGGCTTACAGTTTCAACTCCAGGCTACCGACGGCGCCGCAAGGCGCGGCCGCATCACGCTCAATCACGGCGTGGTCGAAACACCCATTTTCATGCCCGTAGGCACCTATGGCAGCGTCAAGGCCATGCTGCCGCACGAGCTGGACGACATCGGCGCCCAGATTGTGCTGGGCAACACCTTTCATCTGTGGCTGCGTCCCGGCACCGACGTCATGGAAAAGCACCACGGGCTGCACGGCTTCATGCAGTGGCCCAAGCCCATCCTCACCGACTCGGGCGGCTTTCAGGTGTTCAGCCTGAATGGCCTGCGCAAGATCACCGAAGAAGGCGTCAAGTTCGCTTCGCCCATCGATGGCGCGCGCCTGTTCCTCACTCCCGAGGAATCCATGCGCATCCAGCGCTCGCTCAATTCCGACATCGCCATGGTGTTCGACGAATGCACGCCGTACACCATAGATGGCCGTCCCGCCACGGTCGAAGAAGCTGCCCGCTCCATGCGCATGTCGCTGCGCTGGGCCCAGCGCTCACGCACCGCCTTCCATCAGTTGGAGAACCCCAATGCGCTGTTTGGCATCGTTCAAGGGGGCATGTACGAACATCTGCGCGATGAATCCCTGGCCGGGCTCGTGGATATCGGCTTCGAAGGCTATGCAATCGGCGGCCTGTCGGTGGGCGAGCCCAAAGAAGACATGATGCGTGTGCTTTCCCATGTTGCGCCCCGGCTGCCCGAAAACGCCCCCCGCTACCTGATGGGCGTCGGCACCCCCGAAGACCTGGTCGAAGGCGTCGCCCGCGGAGTGGACATGTTCGACTGTGTCATGCCCACGCGCAATGCGCGAAACGGCTGGCTGTTCACCCGGTATGGCGATATCAAGATACGCAACGCGCGCTACCGCGACGACACGCGCCCGCTGGACCCCTCCTGCACCTGCCATACCTGTCAGCATTTCAGCCGCGCCTACCTGCACCACCTGCAGCGCGCCAACGAAATCACCGGCTCACGCCTGAACACCTTGCACAATCTGCATTTTTACCTCGCACTGATGAGCGAAATGCGCGATGCCATCGAGGCGGGCCGCTTCACGCAGTGGCGCGAACAGTTCCACCGCGATCGCGCCCGCGGCATCGAATAGAAATTATCCCGCTACAATACAGAGTTAACTAAAAATCCTTCAGGAGAAACAATCCATGGCAGTCACCGACACCTTGACACTGATTACGGCCCAGGCGGCCGCTGGCGGCGAGAACGCGCTGATGGGCATGCTGCCCATCATCCTGATGTTCGTGATCCTCTATTTCCTGATGATCCGTCCCCAGATGAAGCGCCAGAAGGAACACCGCAACATGGTCGCCAATCTGGCCAAGGGCGACGAAGTCATCACCAGCGGCGGCATGCTGGGCAAGGTCACCAAGATCAGTGACAACTACATTACCGTGGAAATCAGCACGCTAGCCGACAAGCCTGTCGAGACGCTTGTACAGCGCACGGCTGTCACATCGGTCCTGCCCAAGGGCACGATCAAGGCTCTCTGATCCGTCCGTCTCCAGGCGCCCGCGGCGCCTTTCCTGCTCCAGCTTCTGATCTACCATGAACCGCTACCCACTCTGGAAGTACCTCACCGTACTGGTGGCCCTGATTCTGGGCCTGCTGTACACACTGCCTAATTTCTTCGGGGAATCTCCCGCAGTTCAGGTGGCTGGCGCAAAGGCCACTGTCAAAGTAGAAAACAGCACGCTGGAGCGGATCGAAAACCTGCTCAACAGCCACAGTATCCCCTTCACGGCTAGCCGTTTCGATATGAACGGCCCGGTCGGCACGGTACGCGTGCGTTTCGACAACACCGACGTCCAACTCAAGGCCAAGGATCTCATCGAGAAGAACCTGAATCCCGATGCCTCCGACCCTGGCTATACGGTAGCGCTGAACCTGCTGCCGGCGTCGCCAAACTGGTTGTCCGCGCTCAACGCCCACCCCATGTACCTCGGCCTTGACTTGCGCGGTGGCGTGCATTTCCTGCTGCAAGTCGACATGCAAGGCGCGCTCACTGGCCGCTACGACTCCATGGCCAACGATGTGCGCAGCACGCTGCGCACTGCCAAGGTGCCTGTTTCGGGTGTCGAACGCGACAGCATGTCTATCGTCTCCACCTATGCCAGCGAAGCCGACCGAGACGCCGCTGCCTCCGCGCTGCGTCGGGCCATGCCCGAGATGGCCTTCACCAATGCGGGTGAAAACGGCGGCAAATACCTGCTGACCGGCCGGCTTACCGAAACCGCGATCACTCAGGTGCAGACCAACGCCCTCAAGCAGAACATCACCACGCTGCACAATCGCATCAACGAACTCGGCGTCGCCGAGCCTGTCATCCAGCAACAGGGGGCCGACCGCATTATTGTTCAGTTGCCAGGCGTGCAAGACGTCGCCAAGGCCAAGGAAATCCTGGGGCGCACGGCTACGCTGGAAATCCGCATGGTCGACGACTCGCCCGCTGCACAGGCCGCCCTGGCCGCAGGTACCGTGCCGTTCGGGCTTGAGCGCTACGAAGACAGCGACGGCCGCCCATTGCTGCTGCGCCGCCAGGTCATCCTCACTGGCGAAAACCTGCAGGATGCCCAACCGGGCCGCGATCAGCAAACCCAGCAGCCGTCGGTCAACCTCACGCTGGATTCCAAGGGCGCGCGCATTTTCCGCGACGTCACGCGCGACAACATCAACAAGCGCATGGCCATCCTGCTGTTCGAACAAGGCAAGGGTCAGGTCGTCACCGCCCCTGTCATCCGCAGCGAGATTCCTGGCGGGCAGGTGCAGATCACGGGCAGCATGACCGCCCAGGAAGCCGCTGACACCGCCCTGCTGCTGCGCGCCGGTTCGCTCGCCGCGCCCATGGAAATCATCGAAGAACGCACCATCGGCCCCAGCCTGGGCGCCGACAACATCGCCAAGGGCTTCTACTCCACGCTCTATGGCTTTATCGCCATCGCAATCTTCATCGTCGCCTACTACCGCCTGTTTGGCATGTTCTCCACACTGGGGCTGGCCTTCAACGTGCTGTTGCTGCTGGCGGTGTTGTCCATGCTGCAGGCCACACTCACCCTGCCAGGCATTGCCGCCATCGCACTCACCCTGGGCATGGCGATCGACTCTAACGTGCTGATCAACGAACGGATACGCGAGGAACTGCGGGCCGGGCTGCCGCCACAGCAGGCCATTCACCTGGGCTTCGAACGCGCCTGGGGCACGATTCTCGACTCCAATCTCACCACGCTGATCGTCGGCCTGGCGCTGCTGGCCTTCGGAACCGGCCCAGTACGTGGCTTTGCCGTGGTCCACTGCATCGGTATCCTGACGTCGATGTTCTCGTCCATCGTGGGCGTGCGCGCTCTGGTCAACCTCTGGTACGGCCGCAAGCGCAAGTTGCGCACCGTCTCCATCGGCCAGATCTGGAAACCCGAAAAGGACTGAACCTGAGCATGGCGCGGCGCAACAACGCCGCCCCTTCGTCACCTACAGGCAAGACAAAACATGGAATTTTTCCGCATCCACCGCACCATCCCTTTCATGCGCCACGCGCTGGTGCTGAACCTGATCAGTCTGATCACGTTTCTTCTGGCAGTGTTCTTCATTGCCACGCGCGGCTTTCACCTGTCGATCGAATTCACAGGCGGCACAGTCATGGAAGTGCACTACGAGCAGGCAGCCCAGCTCGATCAGGTTCGCACAGCCATCGACAGCCTGGGATACACCGATTTCCAGGTGCAGAACTTCGGCACGTCGCAAGACGTCCTGATCCGCTTGCCATTGCGCCAAGGTGAAAGCTCCGCCGCGCAAAGCGATGCCGTCTTGAGCGCCCTGCAGCACCAGGATGCCCAGGTGACGCTGCGCCGCGTGGAATTCGTCGGTCCGCAGGTGGGCCAGGAGCTCGTGCACAACGGCCTGATGGCGCTGCTGTGCGTGGTCGTAGGCATCATGCTGTATCTGGCCTTCCGCTTCGAATGGAAGTTCGCTGTGGCCGGCGTGGTCGCCAACCTGCACGATGTGGTGATCATCCTGGGCTTCTTTGCGTTCTTCCAATGGGAATTTTCGCTATCGGTGCTGGCCGGGGTACTGGCTGTGCTGGGTTACTCCGTCAATGAATCCGTGGTCATCATGGACCGTATTCGCGAAAACTTCCGCAAGCAACGCAAATCCTCAGTGCGCGAGGTCATCAACAGCGCCATCACCCAAACCATCTCCCGCACCATCATCACCCATGGGTCCACACAGATGATGGTGCTGTCCATGCTGTTCTTCGGCGGCCCCACACTGCACTATTTCGCGCTGGCCTTAACCATTGGCATCTGGTTCGGCATCTACTCTTCTGTGTTCGTGGCCGCGGCTATCGCCATGTGGCTGGGCGTCAAGCGCGAAGACCTGGTCAAACCAGTCAAGAAGGACGACCCGGGCGCGGAAATCGCCTGAGGTTTCACGCCACAGGCCACACCCTCAGCACCCGGCGCCTCATTGCCGCAGCAAAAAGGCCACGTTGCATGACTAACCATGCAACGTGGCCTTTTTTTGTTGGTCGCTTAACAGGCAGACCTGGGCCAGGGGATTATTCGCCCCCGCCCGTCACATGCGATACATAGGCCGATACGGCGTCGATGGCAGCTTCGTCCAGCGAGGCGGCAAACGCAGGCATGGTGCCGGCGCCTTCAGTCACCATTTTCCTGACATGCGCATAGCCAGGCTTGAGCTCATCGAGGTTCGGTCCGATGGCGCCTGTTGCGCCGGCATCCTCCAACGTATGACAGACCGCACAGGCAGGCACTGCCTCGGTCAGGAAAATAGCCTTGCCTTTTTCGAGCGTTGCCGCGTCAGGCTCGGCCGCTACACTGGTACAGGCCAGGCACGCCAGGAACACGCCGGCGACCCGGGACAGTACGGAATAACTCATGCTTACATCCTCGTTACTAACAAATTTCATATAAATCCCACAAGGGGCGAAAAGCGCGCCCTGACGGGCGCGCCTTCAATGTACCGCTGAATGACTGGCGTCAGGCAACCTTGACAGCCAGCATGTGATCACGCCAACTGTTGTTCAAGTAGCCACGGTTATTCTCCAACCGTTCTTCGGGCTGGACATCGCCGTCGGCGTTGGTGGCCCGGCTTGCCAGCTCGTGCGTACCGGCATCAAGCGTAGCTGACAGCACGAACTCACGCCAGGCATAGGGCCCGAGGTCAGGCCCAACGAACTCAGCCTTTTGCCAATCCTTGCCGCCGTTCACCGACACTTCAATCTTGCTGGCAGCGGACATCCCACCCATCGCCACGCCGCGAATCTGTACCTTGCCGGCCTTGACGGCCTGATCAGGCTCCGAAGGATAGGTAATCCACGACTTGACGGGCATTTCCCAGATGGACGCATGAATAGGCGCGCCACTTTCGCCGAGTGGCGCGAAGCGGTAGCCCGTTTGCTGAATCTTGGCGGGAGACTGCTCTGTCGTGAACGCAATCTGCTTGACGTACTTGACGTTATTGACGCCTGTATAACCAGGAATAATGACGCGCAGCGGTCCGCCATGCGCCAGTGGCAGCGGCTCGCCATTGACTTCCCACGCCAGAATGGCGTCATCCAGGGCTTCTACGGGGACGGAACGCTCCACCATGATGGTCTTGGGATCCAGGCCCTCCGGAATCTCTTCCCCACCCAGGCTGGTCATGAACTTCATACCGCTTTCAATGCCGCCAACGGCTTCCAGCAGCGCCTTGACAGGCACGCCGCTGAATATCACACAGCCGGCTGCGCCCACTGTCCATTTAGTGCCGCTGGGTTCGCTGGGGAACCAGGCCCGACCGTTGCCTGAGCACTGCAGCACCACCGGTACCGATTCCAGCCCAAGCGTTTTCAGTTCAGCCACGGTAAAGCTGCGTGGCTTGCCGACGCCTTTGATTTCTACCGTCCACGCATCCGGATCCTTGACAATCTCTTCCGAAGGCGGATTCAGGTTATTACGCACGAACAACCGGTCCAGGGGTGTCACCACACCCGAGCCGAACGCAGAGCGACGCAGCTCAATCGTATTGGCGCTATGGACAATCATGCTGTCCAGGTCTTTCCAGTCCGCATACGCTGGCAGGGGTTTGGCGGCAGCCGCGCCCGCGTCCTTCGCTGCAGCCTGCTGTGCACTGGCCAGGGAAGGCACGCCGCCCAATCCAGCAAAGGCCATGAGTCCACCCGTCGTAGCCAGCATGCGCCGGCGACTGTGATTTTGCAGTTCGTTCATCATTGCTCCCAAAAGTTTCGGCATGTACGGAAACCCGCCCGTTCGCACAACGCGCGGAGTTCTCCTTCGGAATCACTCATATACATGTTTTACTTTCGCAATTGTATACACAGAAGCTATATATTTATATAGTCCAGACATATTGGGGTCACTAGTCCAGACATATCGAGGTCACTAGTCCAGGGTATTTGACTGTTACGCCGACCGCCTGCAACCCGGTACAATACCGCTTTTATCCTGTGCCCCCGGGATATACACCCGTCACGGCAAATACTCATGCACGAAATCAACATCAAACGCGATGCAGGCCTGAACGCCGCCTCGCCGGTTTCACCCTCGCAGCCCGCCAGCAGAACGCCCGACCCCGTCGCGCCTCACCGCAAGCTGTTCATACGCACCTTTGGCTGCCAGATGAACGAATACGACTCCGACAAAATGGCGGATGTTCTGCGCGAAGACCAGGGTGTGGAAATCACCCAAAATCCCGAAGAAGCCGACATCATTCTGTTCAACACCTGTTCCGTGCGCGAGAAAGCGCAGGAAAAGGTATTCTCGGATCTGGGCCGGGTGCAGCATCTGCGCCAGGCCAAGCCCGATCTCATCATCGGCGTAGGTGGTTGCGTTGCAAGCCAAGAAGGCGAAGCCATCGTCAAGCGCGCACCCTATGTCGACGTCGTCTTCGGACCGCAAACCTTGCATCGCCTGCCCGAGCTCATTGCCCGCCGCCGCGCTTCCGGTCGCTCGCAAGTGGACATCAGCTTTCCCGAAATCGAAAAGTTCGACAACCTGCCGCCGGCGCGGGTAGATGGGCCTACCGCCTTCGTCTCCATCATGGAAGGCTGCAGCAAGTACTGCAGCTTCTGCGTGGTGCCCTATACACGCGGCGCTGAAGTCTCGCGCCCCTTCGACGACGTACTGGTCGAAGTCGCCGATCTGGCCGACCAGGGGGTCAAAGAAGTCACGCTGCTGGGCCAGAACGTGAATGCCTACCGCGGCCCCATGGGCGACAGCCACGAGATCGCGGATTTCGCCATGCTGCTTGAGTATGTCCACGAGATTCCGGGGATAGAGCGCATCCGCTACACCACCTCGCACCCCAAGGAAATGACCACGCGCCTGATCGAAGCCCATGGCGCGCTGCCCAAGCTTGTGCCCTTCCTGCACTTGCCGGTACAGGCTGGCAGTGATGCCACCCTCGCCGCAATGAAGCGTGGCTACACCACGCTGGAGTTCAAATCCATCGTGCGCCGGCTAAGAGCGGCCCGCCCTGGCCTCACACTGTCCTCCGATTTCATCATTGGCTTTCCGGGTGAGACCGAGGTCGACTTCGAAAAAACCATGAAGCTGATCCGCGACGTGGGCTTCGATCAGTCATTTTCCTTTGTCTACTCACGTCGTCCAGGCACACCCGCCGCGGATCTCGAAGACGACACGCCCAAAGAGGTCAAGCTCGAGCGTCTGCACCGCGTGCAGGCGTTGATCAACGAGCAAGCGGCAGAAATCAGCAACGCCATGATCGGCACGACACAACGTATTCTTGTCGAGCGCCCGTCCCGACGCGATCCCGGCGAACTCGCAGGCCGTACCGAAAACAACCGCATGGTTAATTTCGTTGGCAATCCGCGGCTCATCGGCCACATGATCGATGTGCGTATCACGCAGGCGCTCAGCAACTCGCTGCGCGGCGAGGTCGTCACGCACGATTCGCTTGAGGAAACCGCATGACGGCGGCCGCCAGGAACAAGAAGCCGATCACCGTCAAGCTCGACGGCGACAATACCCACCTCGCCAATCTGTGCGGCCCCCTGGACAGCAATCTGCGTCAAATCGCCGACGGCTGGAATGTCAGCATCAGCCGACGCGGCGACCATGTCTCGATCACCGGTGACCAGGCCAAGGCAGCTGCCAAGGCGGTGCAACTCTTCCACCGGCGTGCCGTGCACAAGGCCCTGTCTGTGGATGACATTCAGTTAGGCATGGTGGAACTGGGCGCCGGCCTGGCCCAAACCCAGGGGAAGCCCGCCGTGGAGGTGGCTGAAACCCTGCCGGAACTGCCGCCCGTAGACGACCTGAGCCTGAACCTGCGTACTCGCAAGTCCGACCTTCGGCCACGTACGCCACGCCAGCGTGAGTATCTCAATCACATCTTGCGCCACGACATCACTTTCGGCATCGGGCCTGCGGGCACCGGTAAAACCTGGCTGGCCGTGGCCTGTGCCATCGACGCGCTGGAACGCGAAACCGTGCAGCGCCTGGTGCTTACCCGCCCCGCGGTCGAGGCCGGGGAGCGTCTGGGCTTTCTACCAGGCGACCTGGTACAAAAAGTAGACCCCTATTTGCGGCCGCTTTACGATGCCCTGTACGACCTGATGGGCATAGAGCGCGTACAGCGCCTGTTCGAAAAACAGACCATCGAGATCGCGCCGCTGGCCTACATGCGCGGGCGTACGCTCAATCACGCCTTTGTCATCCTCGACGAAGCACAGAACACAACGCCGGAGCAGATGAAAATGTTCCTGACGCGTATTGGATTCGGCAGTAAGGCAGTTATCAATGGCGATCCGTCTCAAGTGGACTTGCCCCGCGGCCAGGCCAGCGGCTTGATCCACGCCGTGGATGTGCTGCGCGACGTCCAGGGCATCGCCACCACACAATTCACCAGCCGGGACGTCGTCCGCCATCCCCTGGTGGCCCGCATCGTCGATGCCTATGAAAAAGCCGGTGACCATGTCGCGTAACCTCTGCGTGCAGGCAGATTCTCAGGCCACAAGCCAAGGCGCCGGTGCCGCGCCCACGCTGTCGCTCTCCATCCAGTTCGGCACCGAGGCAAAGGAACTGCCGCGCTGGCGCCTGCGTCGCTGGGTGCGGCGCGCGGTGGACGGCGTAGCGCAAGCCTGGCAACAGGCCGGGCCTGACAGCCAGACACTGTGCCATGTAACGCTGGGCCTGCGGCTGGTGGACGATATCGAAGGCCGCGAACTCAATCGGCGCTTTCGAGATAAAGACTACGCCACCAACGTCCTTACTTTTGAATATGGCCTGGATCAAGAGGGCAGCGCGAGCGGCGATATCGTGCTGTGTATTCCCGTGCTTTATCGTGAAGCGGCAGAACAGAACAAACCGGTGCTTTATCATGCCGCCCACCTGGTCGTGCATGGCGTATTGCACGCGCTGGGCTATGATCACCTCGACGATGGCGATGCAGAGGAAATGGAATCCCTCGAAATTTCCATACTCGACGGCATGGGGCTTCCCGATCCCTACCAGCCCTGAAACGCTCAGCGCCGCCGACACAGCGGCATCCTGGAAATATCAATCAAGGATATCCCGGGAACAGCTCGCTTAGCTTGCCCGCGCATAATCGGTTATCCTAAACATTCGTGTATTCAGTCCCTTGGACAATGTCAGACCCTAGCTCTCCCGACCCCGAACCTCGCTCCGCAAAATCCAACAGCAAGTCCCTGTTCAAACGGCTTACGTCGTTCATGCGGCCTTCCGAGCCCGCAGACCGCGAAGACATCAAGGCCGTGCTCGAAGCTGCTTACGATCGCCAAGTGCTGGACGGCGAAGCCTACGCCATGATTTCCGGCGCGCTGGATGTGGCCGACCAGACCGTGGCAGACATCATGGTGCCGCGCTCCAAGATGGATATGCTCGACATCAGCAAACCCTTGTCGGAAATCCTGCCCGAAATCATCGAAACAGGCCATTCGCGCTTTCCGGTATACGAAGACGACCGCGACAATATCGTGGGTATCTTGCTTTCCAAAGACCTGCTGCTCTCCGTCAGCAACCCGTCCATCGCGCTGCGTCCGCTGGTACGACCCGCTGTGTTCATTCCCGAAACCAAACGCCTGAACGTGCTGCTGCACGAATTTCGCATCAGCCGAAATCACCTGGCGATCGTCGTCGATGAGCATGGCGGCATTTCCGGCCTGGTTTCCATGGAAGACGTACTGGAGCAAATCGTCGGCGATATCGAAGACGAATACGACGAAGACGCTGAAAAAACCATATTCCAGACGGGCACCAATAGCTGGCGTGCCATGGGCATCACAGAAATCGATATCTTCAACGAGCATTTCGGCACCAACCTGCCGCACGATGACTACGACACCCTGGGCGGTTGGCTTGCAGCCGAACTCGGCCGCATTCCCAGGCGCGGCGACAGCATCAACCACGAAGGCATGAATATTACCGTTGTAGGCGCCGATACCCGGCGCGCGCTCTGGCTGCATATCCAGCACAATGCCTCAACCCCCCTGGCGCCGCCGAATACCGACGACTGACCTCTTGCAAAACTCCTTCCGCCTTTCCTGGACGCCTTCACCCGCCCTGCTCGCCTTGCTGACCCTGGGCGCCCTGCATGCCCTGTCTTTTGCGCCGGGGCCGCTTCCCCATTGGTCTTTGCCATTTGTACAGATATTCACCCTGGCAGCCATGGCCTGGCATGCCATGCGCGCAACGGGGCTAAGACAAGCGCTCGGGGCGGGATACGCGTTCAGCTTCGGCAACTTTTGCGTTGGGCTGTACTGGCTGTACATCAGCCTGCATCATTACGGGGACCTGGCCGCGCCACTGGCCATTGGCGCGGTCATGATACTTGCGGCGTGGCTAGCCCTGTACGGCGCGCTTGCCACAGGCCTGGCGTACAGTCTTGGGGCGCGTTATTTTAGCGGGGGCTCCAGCTACCAGCGCCAATTGCTTTCCGCAGCCATCTGGGCCTCTTGCTGGGCGCTCAGCGAGTGGCTGCGCGGCACACTGTTTACAGGCCTGCCCTGGCTGAACATCGGGTACGCGCACGTAGAAGGCGTACTGTCGGGCTGGGCGCCCATTGTCGGTGTCTATGGCGTTGCCTGGCTGGCCGCGTTTGCTTCGGCCGCCATCGCCCTGCTCGCCTGCGCCAAGGATACGCAAAACGATGCTCGCGCCGCCGTCGGTGTAGGCGTTGCCGTGCTAACGGGCTTGGCTGGCATTTTTTTCACTCACATGACCTGGGCTGTGCCGCATGGCAAACCCATGATTGTTCGCCTCGTCCAAGGCAATATCCCGCAATCGGACAAGTTCGAGCCCTCGGCGTTTGTCCAGGGCCAGATTGATTACCTTGAGCTGGCCTCGCTCGAACCACGCAGCCTAGACGGCAAGCCCAACCTGATTGTCTTGCCTGAAACGGTTGTGCCCCTCTTTCAGGACGAGGTTGCTCCGAACCTGTGGGATCACTGGCTGGAGGTCGCGCGCACTCGCGAGGCCGACATCATCATGGGCATGCCACTGCATGATAGACTGGCCACGCGCGACCGCTACACCAACAGCGCGATCGGTTTCGATGCCAACACCCCGGCCGCCGACTTTACGTCAGCAACCATGCCAATGCGCTATGACAAGCACCATCTGGTTCCCTTCGGTGAATTTGTCCCCCCTGGATTCCGGTGGTTTGTCGATGCGCTCAGCATTCCGTTGGGTGACTTCGATCGTGGCCAGGTACGCCAGCCACTATTTGCTGTTCACGACCAGATGATCGCGCCGAACATCTGCTACGAAGACGTGTTTGGCGAAGAAATCATACAGTCGGTACGCCCCCTCAACGAGACTGACCCAGGCGCCAGCATTCTTCTCAATCTGAGCAATCTGGGCTGGTTTGGAGACTCCTGGGCCCTGCGCCAGCACCTGCAGATATCTCGCATGCGCGCGCTTGAAACCGCGCGTCCCATGCTGCGCGCCACGAATACCGGCATGACGGCGGCCATCGATCCTGACGGCTCAGTACGCGGCGTGCTGGATGCGATGCACAAAGGGGTGCTCGATGTCGAGGTTCAGGGCACGACGGGCATGACGCCTTATGTACGTTGGGGCAACAGCCTGGCGCTGATCTGGCTGGGACTGTTTCTCGTAGTAGGCGTTGTCTTGCGATTGACTGGCAGGCGTCCATCGCAAGCGGGATAGGGCACGCGATCCTGCGCTTGCCTGGTCATCTCAAGAATGTGACTCACGCCATTGTCCGAGCATTTCTATTTTTCACAGGGCGGACATTCTCACGTTGTGCCAACACATCCCCGGGGGAAATTGCCACGCCAACTTGCACGCATTAAAAATTTCGTGCATAATCTCGCTTCTTCGCTAAACAACCGCGCAACGGGGGTATAGCTCAGCTGGGAGAGCGCTTGCATGGCATGCAAGAGGTCAGCGGTTCGATCCCGCTTACCTCCACCAAGTTCAGTGAAGAATTGCAGTACAGTCGCATTTAATATGCTAGAATGCGCAGCTTGTTTAAGTCCTGTCCCCTTCGTCTAGAGGCCTAGGACACCACCCTTTCACGGTGGGTACAGGGGTTCGAATCCCCTAGGGGACGCCAGGTTTTTTCCTGGCTTTGTAGTTTAAGTAGCACACCGCTGCGGAGCGGTAGTTCAGTTGGTTAGAATACCGGCCTGTCACGCCGGGGGTCGCGGGTTCGAGTCCCGTCCGCTCCGCCAAAGAATTCAGAAGATCAAGCGCTTATTTCTCGTAAGCGCTTTTTTTTCGTCTTATTTATGTTCCAAAGTCGGGGCTTTTATTCCAACGCTCGGAATTTTAGGCCGTCCGCACCCGACCTATGTCGAATCCCGCAACGGATTCTACAGCTTGGTTCAAGCGAATCCAGCATTCGATCTGGCCGCTGACGGCCCTGGACAGATGCTTACGTCAAATCATCCGAATCGACCACCTCATTCGAGCCAGTTTTCGACGGCCAGGCCGCGTATGCGTTCAAACTCCCTGGCGTTCGCCGTCACCAAAGTCATACCCAGCGCGGAAGCATGGGCCGCGATCAACAAGTCGTTTGCGCCGATAGGCTTTCCTGCCGCCTCCAGTTCGGCGCGGATACCACCGTACTCGGTGTCAGCCGGGATATCCAAGGGGATGATGGGAATGACCTCCAGAACGCTTTCCACACGGGCCAGCAGCTTCGCGGAGCCCTTCTTCGCGCAGCCATAGCGCAATTCCGCCGCAACGATGATGCTGGTGCAGATTTTCTGAGGACCGACACGCTCGATATGCCGAGCAGCTGCGCCGTCAGGGTCGCTCATCAAGGCACTGATGATGCTGGTGTCCAGAAGATAGCCGCTCACAGAACTTCGTCCGGTATGGGGGGAGCATCGGAGATGTCGGGAAACCTGTCTTGAGGGGCAAGGGGTTCGCTCTTCCTCCATTGGCCCAATAGCGCCACAATGTCCCGAGGCTTGGACACAGGCTCAATGATGAGGCGCGCGCCTTCACGACGGATGAGAACCCTATCGCCCGGCATTTCAAATTCAGCGGGAATCCTGACTGCCTGGCTGCGATTGTTCCGAAATAGCTTGGCCTCACGCGGCCTGGAGTTGGTAGTAGAGATAGTCATGGCAACACCCCGGTATGTATATGCCATATTGTATATGCCAACGGCACGGAACGGAAAGGCCCGCCAGATTCCGCCCGATCGGCTGCGCCACCACTACGTCAAGCAACGGGTGCGGACGCACCGCTACGTCGATGGCACCTTGGCGGTATTTTATGGACCTCGTTCTTGGCCAGTTATGATGTGAACGGAGCTTGGTTTGAACCATTGTACAAACAGGCCGCCTGATCCGATAACCAACTTGAAGTGAAGTCTCGGGATGGCCAATTGGGGTTGGCGTGCCTGAACCGTTTGGGCTATGACATTGAAATCAAACTCAAGCCCACGGCCAGCGAATCCATGGGCCATTTGACAGTGGCTCTTGCCTAACAAGACGGCATAAAGCAGTCTACGACGGGAAAAGGACAAACCCATATACTCAAATCATAGGCCGGAACAGATCACCAAGCGTCGAGGACACCCCGTGGGAAGCACTCAGGCTGCGACGAAAAAGGCAGTGAAGCTGCGCCTGGATGCTGACGTGTTGGCCGCATTTGGTAGCGCAGCTAGCTACCCAGCCACCGGCAATCTCCCGCCAATTACATCGTCTCAGACAAAACCTATCCAGCGGCCGGCTATGAGGACAGAAAGCCAAAGAATGGTGGATGTGGCGGCCAGGGTTCGAACTCGCACAGATGGCTGGCCGCTGCGCAGGGCTGCATCAAAGTGCTCGCCGCGATGCTGAAGTGCGATGTTGCAGATTGCCAGTACAAGCAGTGTGGCCTTGAAGAGGAAAGCTGGATTCTCTGCGTACTCCACCGGCTTCACTGAGAATAACCAAAGCCCTGTCGTCACCGCGAGTGAGGTGCCCGTCGCCGCTGCGCGTACAAGAAAGGGGCCAAGGGTCAGCAGATCCCGTCTGCGCGTTGAACGCAAAAGAAGCAAATCGAGCGGTAGGATCGCGCCAAGAAGTAGCCCAATACCAAGGATGTGGGCTGCATTGACAACAAGATAGGCGACCCAGTATTCCTGCAGAAAGGCGGCACCGGGCCAGCCGGAAATTGCTTGCAGAAAATCTGTCATCGCCGTGTCGTCATTGCTTGATGCGTTCTGGATACATGTCGTACTGTTTGCCGCCGACCGTAATGCGCACGGCTTTTATATGCGCCTTGTTCGGCTCTTTGGTGCGGTTGCCCAGTACCGTAATGTCATCGCCCACTTTGGCAGTGTCGCCGGAGAAACCTGACCGCTGTGTCTGGCTCGGGTTTCCTAGATCGACTTGCCACAAACGACCATCCTGGTCCTTCACGCGCAGGGCTGGATGTGGCGGCGCCATTGAAATCTCGGTGATGGTGCCCTTCAACTCGGACTGCTCCTCTTCCGCCCAGGCCCAGCCGTGATGCGCGAAGGCTTGCATGGTAAATAGCGCCATGACCGTGGTGCAAAGTATGAGCACCATACGATGCGCTACATTGCGCGCCGTAACGGAGATTACTCGGGTGGCGGTTCGGCTTTCGCTTGATACCGACATAATCACGCTCCTTGAAGTGAGTAAAAAACTGCGAGTCCAACTCATTGACTCAGCTCCCGTTTATTAATGGTACAAGAACCGCCAGTGCCTACGGCCCCCAAAGCGAAGTGTAATAGCCTTTGCCAAACGTCCGCTTTGGAGTCGATAACTGCCGCTCAGCCTTGTCTCTTATCCATATGCTGATAAACAGCAACATTGGGTTTGCCAGAACATACAAAATATTGTATAAATCACACATGCCACCATCCAAGCCTGTCGAGTTCCTCGGAAGCTCACTTGATGATCTTCGTGCCTTCCCACCTTCTGCCAAGCGCGAAGCGGGCCACCAGATCGATCAGGTTCAGAGCGGTGTGGATCCGGATGATTGGAAGCCTATGAACACAGTGGGCCAAGGTGTCAGAGAAATCCGCGTTCGCGATAGTGCTGGCGCCTTCAGGGTCGTCTACGTTGCGAAGTTCGTCGATGCCATCTATGTGATCCATTGCTTTCAGAAAAAGACGCAAAAAACCAACAAAGCGGATATAGATCTAGCCTAGAAATGTTATCGAGACCTATTACAGGAGCTAAGCAAATGAGCAACCAACGATTTGCCAGCATCTGGGATGCCATCGAAGACACCCAGGAAGTAGCGGAGAACATGAAGCTTCGTTCAACCCTCATGACGGCACTGAAGCAGCACATAGTTCGCGTCAAGATGAGTCAGGCCGAAGCCGCCAAGCTTTTTGGTGTGACCCAGCCCCGCGTCTCTGATCTGATGCGCGGAAAAATCAAGGTTTTTGGTCTTGATGCACTGGTCAATATGGCCGCTGCCGCTGGGCTGCACATTGAGATGCGTGTATTTGAACCTGCCTAGGGTTGGGACCAGAATTTCGAATCAAAAACTTTGGAATAAAAGTCTGCAAAACCGCATGAAATCGAGCAAATTTTAACGGTTTTTGGAATGCGACTAATGAGCATGCATAACCCACCCCATCCGGGTGAATTCATATCCGGCATCTACCTTGAACCCAACAATATCAGTGGGCGTAAACTTGCCAAAGCGCTCGGCGTAGCTGCTTCCACACTCAGCCGGGTACTCAACGGCACGTCTCGTGTCACGCCTGAAATGGCACTTCGCCTTTCCAAGGCAGTTGGACGCAGCCCGGAAAGCTGGCTCGCCATGCAGGATGCCCACGACTTGTGGCTCGCCCGCCAGCATGTCGATTTGCAAAGTGTCGATGAGCTTCGCTTCGCCACCGTTTAGCATTCATGCCTTCAATCACAATCACGGGGGAGTCGGTGTCTCAGCCAGTAGTGCAGGAAGAAACCACCGGATGCGGAATCGCATCGGTTGCCAACCTTCCGGGTAAAACATATTCAGACATGAAGGCTGTGGCCGGTGCTAGGGGTAGGCCGTCAAAACGAGCGGACGCACACAGGATTCTAGCCGCGTGCAATCAACGCGCTGCGAGGCGTGCCGCTTCGATTGCTGTGGCAAAAGCCTTGGCCTTGAAGCATTTGATTTTCAAAATTCCCGTGCCAGTTCGGATTTCGATGACGGCCGTAATCAAACCTCGATGAACCACTATATTGTTGATGTTGGCCAGCGATATGGTCACCTCCAGATCTTCCGGGGCAGCATGCAGTGCTTGGTTCATGCTGTTCGGGGCAAAGCTGAGCGTTGCGGTCGTCAATACGGCCTTGCCCCCGACCCACAGCCCGCCCTGCTTGCGGCAACGGACATCAATCTGCCGAGAAATTGCCTTCGGCAAAGGACTGCAATCCCCTCGCCCGTCCTTACCGGCCAGATCTACTGACACTCTCGCATTGGCGAAAAAAGCGTTGGCGAGGCGACTGTCAACGATGTCGGACAAGGCGAACTCCTGTAGAAAATCAGTGCCATGATAACTTACGCACCCAAGGTGGCATGGTCTGAGCGACCCTACCTCATCAAGCGCCCGAAAGCGCAAAGAACAGCGGCGTAACATCCTTCGCAAAGACAACTGGCATATGCGGCGACCTCAACGACAGGCCGAGCTTAATGTGTCATCGACGTGTTCAGCGAAGGCCTTGACAGACGCGGCCATCCGTAAGCTCGGGCGGATTTCACTGTGTATTGCACATTATGCAATGAGCAATGTGTACCCTCTGGACGGCCTGTCACTGCTTATGTGAAAGGCTACGTAACTGTGGTGGCCACCTCCGAAGGTGATTGTGAGGTAGGTATCAGCCCTTATGCCTCGGCCTCGGCGGCTGCTCGGTCTGGGTGAAGGCTTCGATCTCATGCGCGTAAAGGCTTAGCATCCAGGGCGTTGGCTGAGAGTGAACGATGTCGATCAGCCCCGCTCGGAACTCCAGCGCAAGGCGGTGCGGCTGAGCGGCCATGGAGTTGTCGAAAACGTAGGCCCTGTCTGCGCGTATGACGGCCTGGCGAATGAGTTGTTGGTTTCGCTCATAACGCCCCCGGATCTTGTCCTCAGGGACTGGGTGCCCACCCTGCGAGACGCGATGGGCGACGCGAAGCACCGATAGGGTTGGGCTCTGGACGTTGACGTGATAGACAAACACACGGTAACCCGCTGCCTGCGCCTGCTGTAGCAATTCGAGTTTGGAGAGGTGAGAGAAGGTCGATTCTGTGATGAAGCTCTGATTTGCGGCCATGAGCGCTTCGCGCCGTGCGTCGGCCAGATGCTGCCCCTTGCGGGACTCCTCCAGCGTCTGCGCGGCATGCCCAAAATGTCGCATCGCAAGCTCGTCGGGGTTGATGAACTCCAGACTGCGGTAGCGGTCTTGCAACTCATTGCGGTAGAGAGTCGATTTCCCTGCCCCGTTCGGGCCAGCAAGAATGATGAGGACTGGCGGACCAATTTCTGCTGCCAGGATCATTTGGTCGCAGCCCGTCCTTCGTTGGGGTCTTCGAGGACTTCAACGCCGCCCCCGGGTAGTGTGCGAATCAAACGGCCCTGCTCGTCGTAGCCAACTGCACCGCCCGCATCGCCCAGGGCCTTCATGTCCTGGTTGGATTTTGCCGATGGGGTAGCCAAGGCGTTGCCCAGGCTTTCCTCAAAGGCCATCAGTTCATTGTGGGCAAGCAGTCGGACATCGAGCTGACCATTGAGCGCGGCCCGCACCCGATCTATGTCGAAGCCCGGAACGGACTCGACGGCTTGGCCCAAGCGAACCCAATATTCGATCTGGCCGCTGATGGTGCGGTTGAAGGTATCGGCATCGCGCCGGGCCTGGGCGACAATGGTGTCCGACAGCCGAATGGAAGAGGTTGTGGCCATGGCGCACTCCAGAAAACGAGTTACTCTACTATTTGTAGTCATATTACCACTTTATGCCACCATGATCGACAAATGACACTGGCGATTCGTCTTCGCGAACCACGCATGGCTCAGCCTCCGCGTGTACGAAAGGCACGGAGTGAGAGTCTATTCCATCGGTTACAAGCGCCCCGACGGTCCAGAAGACAATGCGGCATAAACTCATGACAGAAGCGAAGGTCCAAGACGTCTGCGCTGCCAACAGCGATTAAATTGTGCGAACGCGATTTCCAAACGACAATAAGTATGTATCGACACAGCTGTGGCCAATGGTGCAATGTTGGCCCGGCGGGCGCATGCGAGAGGACAAATCTGATGACTAGATTCATTTTGGTGCCTGGTGGTTGGCACGGAGGCTGGGCCTTCGATGCTGTTAGCGAGATGCTGTCAAACGAAGGTCATGAAGTGCAGGCGCTCACTCTCTCGGGGCTGGGTAGCGAGCGTTCGACCGGAGCCAATCTCGAACGTCATATTGACGAGGTGGTTCAGGCGATACGCTGGCGCGATACGCGGGCCGTTCTTGTTGGTCATTCGTACGGAGGAATGGTGATCACTGGCGCGGCAGACAAGGAGCCGTCGCGTGTAGAAGCAATCATCTACGCTGATGCCTACGTGCCGGACAACGGCGCATCGGTTTGGTCGCTCACCACGCAACCCTATCGCGAGCGCTTTATAGCGGGCGTGGCTGCGGATGGTTTGAATTGCGCGCCCTCGGCCCATCTGGACAGGCGGTGCCGCCCGCACCCCATCGCCACCTTTCTGCAGTCGATCAAGCTGACCGGCAATTGGCGCAACGTCCGCACCAAAGCCTTCATCGCTGCATTCGGATGGGAGGGAAGCCCGTTCGTGGAGTTGTACACACGTCTGCGACTGGATCCTGAATGGGCCACGCATCGCCTCGACTGCGCGCACGATATTCCTCGATTGGCCCCCGAGGCCCTCACGAGGATTCTCTTGCAGTACGTGTAGGCAAGCCGGGGGCAGCAGGTCGACGGACCTCTAGTCCCCGTTTTTTCTGCGGGCAAGCATGCGGAACGAAGCGATCAGTTCTTCTGATCAGCCGAAATGACAGCATAGCGCTATGTTCGGCCCACAATGGATTCGGATGTCATTGTCGTGGTTCAAGTAGTAGCAGCGTTGTTGCAAGAGCCAGATTTTCACGTAGTTCCAGTGCTTTATTTTTGGACCAAATGGGTTTTTTTCCATCACGTATCGAAGGGCTCCAGATGACCTGCTGTAAATCATGGATAGTGATCGCTTTGTTTGCCTCAACGCCTATGGTTTCACCCGTCTTGGCAAACGACGATACATTTCAGTCACAGGCTCGAACCGCCTACGCACAAGTTATCAAAGAATACAAAATCCCTGGCCTTGTTGTTGGGGTCACAAGAAACGGCCAGCACAGCTTCTACGCAACGGGTCTGGCGTCGCGCGCCGATAATCGTCCCGTCACCCCTGACACACTTTTCGAGCTCGGATCCATAAGCAAGGTCTTCAACGTGACACTCGCAGCGCTGGCCGAACAGCGCGGCCAGCTATCTCTGGGCGACAAGGCCGCCCACTTTCTGTGTGCGGATGCTTGTTCTATCGGCAACGATATGACATTAATGGACTTAGCCACCCATCATTCAGGCGGACTCCCCTTGCAGGTTCCAGATCACGTCACGGACATCAAACAGCTCGTGAACTGGCTAAAGGCCTGGAAGCCGCCTCAGCCTGGTTCACGCAGCTACTCCAACATCAGTATCGGCCTGCTCGGGCACATTACAGCTGATGCAATGGGCATGAGCTATACCCAGGCAGTACACACTGACCTGTTACCTCAGCTTGGTTTGAATAACACCTGGATCGATGTGCCAGCGCAAGAGATGAGCCAATACGCCTTTGGATATGATCGCAAAACCGACAAGCCCATCCGCGTAACGCCCGGCGTCCTTGATGCAGAAGCCTACGGCGTCAAGTCGAGCGCCAGGGATATGCTCAAGCTGCTGGACGTGGAACTCGGCATCACGAAGGTATCTGCGCCACTCGAAGCCGCAGTGCGCCGCACGCAGGAGGGTCAGTTCAGCACTGCAAAATTTACGCAAGACATGATATGGGAGCAATACGCTTGGCCCGCGGATATTGAGACGATGAAGTCAGCGAACAGTTACGACTTTATCCTATACCCGCAGAAAGCCGTGAAGATCAAACCGGCGCTCCCGCCGCAGAAGGACGTCATTCTAAACAAGACAGGATCCACAAATGGCTTTGGCGGCTATGTTGCAGTTCTTCCAGGCGAAAACCTCGGCATCGTTGTTCTAGCCAATCGCAACTATCCCAACGAGGCGCGGATTACTGCAACCTACTCCCTGATTGAGGCGCTGCTTTCGAAGTGAGCTTGCGAGCAAACCACGATTTGACAACGTCCGGGATGCCATCGAAGATGCCCAGGAAGAAGCGAAAAACATCAAGCTTCGCTCAGCCCTCATGACAGCGCTGAAGCAACACATAATTCACATCAAGATGAGCCAGACGGAAGCCGACGCTCGATTTCATGAGTGGGCTGGCCGCTTGCGACCCAAAGCGAAAGTTCGTCTCATTGATTTCTTCATCATCAACCAGGGTAGCGGCAGGGTCTTAGGTCGACAGTTTTGCGTTCATCTTGCTCGCTCTAGTCATTTCTCTGCGAACGCTAAACCCAGATAGCAGGCGATGTCATGCGCGAAGAGCTGAGGCGACGGCAAGGCTGGCTACACGCACGGTGCCAAGCAGGGTGTCCAGCCCTGTGCCAGCGCGCGCCTGTGCTGAAAGTCCAATCATCAGAGTACTGACGTACTCCGTAATTTGCGCCGCATCCGAGGGGTGCCGGGCCGCGATGTACCTGCGGATGACTTCGATGGCAGCCTTATGCGCCGCCCGTGCAAGCACACGGGCCTCTTCGTCACTGCTACGACATCCTTCCAGCACGATGCATCCTGTAGCGGCAGGGTCAGTGGCATAATGACGTGCCGCTTCCTCCAGCATTGCGGCGATGCACTCTGCTGCCGGGCGATCAGGACGCAGAATATCGGCAAGCGGAATGGCTCCGTGATCTGCATACCGGTTGATGACCCGCTCAAAAAGGCCCGCTTTGCTTCGAAAAGCCGAATAAAAACTGGGTGTGTTGATGCCCAGCGCGTCGGTCACGTCCGACACGCTGACCGATTCGTAGCCTCGGGAATGAAACAGGCTCTGAGCGGTAGCGATCGCTTCATCAATATTGAATTTGCGGGGGCGGCCTCGGGGCCGAATTGATTTTGTAGTCATAACTATAAAAATTCTTGACGCCTGTGTTAGTTCGTTTATTATAGTGTGTCCTACATATTTATCTAGAGGTGTTTAATGTCTGCGTTCCATAAGAAATCTGTGTTGGTGCTGGGCGGAAGTCGCGGGATTGGTGCGGCGATTGTGCGGCGCTTTGCTGCAGAGGGAGCCTATGTAACGTTCACCTACTCGGGCTCTCCGGCCGCGGCTGAAAAACTTGCCGCAGAGACGACCAGCAAGGCCGTCCAAACCGACAGCGCGGACCGGGACGCCGTCATTGCACAGGTGCGTGATAGCGGCCCATTGGACGTGCTGGTCGTGAATGCGGGCGTTGGAGTCTTCGGGGATGCGCTCGAACTGGATCCGGATGCCATAGATCGTCTGTTCAAAATCAATGTGCATGCACCGTATCACGCCTCTGTCGAGGCGGCGCGGCGTATGCCCCAAGGAGGCCGAATCATCGTCATCGGATCAGTGAATGGCGACCGGATGCCTGTGCCTGGCATGGCCGCGTATGCGCTCAGCAAATCCGCCCTACAGGGGCTGGCGCGTGGCTTGGCGCGTGACTTCGGCCCGCGCGGCATCACCGTGAACGTCGTTCAGCCGGGGCCCATCGACACGGACGCCAATCCGGCCGATGGGCCGATGAAAGACTTGCTGCATGGGTTCATGGCTATCAAGCGCCACGGCCAGCCAGAAGAGGTCGCGGCGATGGTGGCATGGCTGGCGGGTCCGGAGACTGGCTTCGTGACTGGAGCGATGCATACGATAGACGGGGCGTTTGGAGCGTAAGGGATGAATAGAACGGGATCCGAGCAGGGCATTTCCTCTGCGGACCCCGGTTTCAAAGCGCGAGCATATAGCCTGGCGCCTCGAAATCCTACGCGTCAACGATTTGGCGCCGTCCGGCTGCCGGGGTCGCGAGCCGACGCTAAACGGCTGCTTCTGGCCGACTCCCGACACGCCAGGGTTCATCCGTGGGTAATCAAAGGCTCTACCGTCAGCTTAAAACCCATGGCATGGATAACCTTGAACAACGTATCGGAGCTGGGCGCACGCTCTCCCGAGAGGCTCTTGTAAAGACTTTCCCGAGACAATCCGGTGTCGCGAGCTAATTGAGTCATGCCTCGGGCTCGGGCAATGTCGCCCAACGCCGCCGCTAACAGTGCTGGATCGCCATCTTCTATTGCGACCTGAAGGTAGGCTGCAACATCTGCCTCATCTTCAAGGTAGTTGGATACATCAAACGGACGGGTCTTAATCTTGCTCATTTCGCAACTCCTGAGCCAAGGCCTTGGCTCGTTCAATATCTTTCTTTTGGCTGGACTTATGACCTCCGCCAAGCATCATGATTACCGTACTTCCGTGCAAAATGTAATACATTCGCCAGCCTGGGCCGAAGACTTCACGCATTTCCCACACGTTGTCACCGACAACAGATTTGTGGTCTCCGAGATTGCCGAGCGATGCTTTCCTTAGACGAAGCTGTAGCCGCGCACGAGTCGTACGATCTGTTAGGCCGTCGAGCCACTGTACAAATTGCTCGGTTTCAATGATGCTGTACATACGCTTATTGTAGCCTTAAGGATACGATTCGCAAGCCTTTATTTTGCATGTGCAGGATCATGGGTAGCCAGACGAACTGACCCATACGTGAGCAACAAACAGATTCTGCCCGGGCAGCAAATATGAAGTGTGGCTGCCCGGCAGATAAAATCACACCTCTGTCTGCTCCGCCATCTCGAGCGCATCATCGACTTCGATACCAAGATACCGAACTGTACTTTCAAGTTTCGTGTGACCAAGAAGTAATTGCACTGCTCTCAAATTCTTGGTGCGTCGATAAATGAGTGAGGCTTTTGTTCGTCGCATCGTGTGCGTGCCATAGGCAGTAGGGTCTAGTCCGATTGCAGTCACCCAGCCCTCAACTATCCGAGCATACTGCCGAGTCGAGAGATGAGCAGATGCACGCAACCTACTTGAAAAAATAAAACCGTCAGTACGTAATTGTTTAGAGCGTATCCACACCACCAACGCATCACGTGTTTGTTCTGTGATTTCAAACTGCACAGGACGTTGCCCTTCACCAACTCAACATGATTGTCTGATATCGGACATCGAGCAACAGATCGTACGTCTGGAACATGGGGGCGATCTCAATGACCGCAGCACCCGCAACGCCGGCCAGGACCAGCCGTTCCGAAGTCTCGTGCAGGTGCTCTTCGCTGAGCGTAACCCCAGGCCAATGTCTACTCCAGTTGGCAAACCGTTGACTGCTCACGGCCGGCGCTCAGTCACTTCGCTATTTCCAAGCTTCCGCCGCGCCGCCTGTGTGCGCAGCCAGTGCGCCACGGCCTGGACTGGCGCCGAGGACGGCCGGTCAGCGTGCGAGGCCAGGTGATAGGTGTGTCCGTCGATCGCGGGTCCGAATGGCTGCACGAGATGGCCGGCTTCCAGTTCGTCGGCGATCAACGCCAGGCTGACCAGGGCGATGCCATGGCCGGCGACGGCCGCCTGTATGGCGTGTCCCTCGTCGGAAAAGCGTAGCTGACTTACTTGTGGCGGTTGGCGCCGCTGCGCGACCGTGAACCAGCGTTCCCAGGTCGGGTTCTCTGGCTGAGGCCGCTTCCAGTCGAAACGGATCAATGGCACGCGAGCCAGATCTTCCGGCGACACGACGCCCAGACGCGGATTTGCCACGGGTGCGAACCGGTCGGTGAACAGCGGCTCGATCGCAAGACCGGGATACGGCCCACGGCCATAGCGGATCGCGATGTCGACCGCCGTCGATCGCAGGTCGACGAGGTCGTCGCTCGCCTGCAACTGCAAGTCAATGTCGGGATGCCTGCGCCGGAAATCGTCCATGCGCGGTACCAGCCACTTCACGGTGAATGCATTCGTCGCGGAGATGCACACCTGAGCCCGCGTTCGCTGTTGCGTCAACCGTGCCAGCGTCGCCTCGAACGCATCGAACCCGTCTCGCAGCACCGGGTAGAGCTGCGCCCCTGCATCGGTCAGCGACACTTTGCGCACCTGGCGATCGAACAATGCAAGCCCTGTCTGCGCTTCCAGTGCGCGGATCTGGTGGCTGACGGCGGTCGGCGTAACAGCCAGTTCCTCGGCGGCAGCCTTGAAGCTGCCCAAGCGCGCGGCGACTTCGAACGCGCGAAGCGCGGATAGCGGAAGTGATCGACGTTGCATGAGTGGCATCGACATATGAATGAGATTATCTCATCTTATACCTGATAAACAAACCTTTGTCGCAAGGCATACCAGTCCCTATAGTAACGGTACGGATCGGCCATCAATACCTCAACTTTCTGGCCGACCATAAATGAAAGGATTCGCACCATGCTGAAACGTGTCACGACCCAGCCCGACAACTACGCTCCGTTCCTACTCTCGCAGGGCATTCAGTTCGGGAATTTGCTCTTCATCTCTGGTCAAGCGGGCGCCGCCGATGACGGAAAAATCGTCGCAGGCGGCTTTCTTGCTCAAGGCGAGCAGGCCTTTCTCAATTTGCGCCGTGCGCTGGAAGCCGGCGGCTCCAGCTTAAAGGACGTGATCAAGGTCACGATCTTCGTCACTGACATGGGGCATTTCGAGGACGTGGTGGCGTTGCGTCGTCGCTTCTTTTCGGCCCCCTATCCGGCCGACACGATCGCCGAGATCAAGGCGCTCTACGACCCCGCCGCCATGATCGAGATCGAGGCAATCGCGGCCATACGCCAGCCGGAGGGCCGCTGACATGAGCACGCTCGTCAATCGTCCGGAAGGCGATGCGCAGACAGCGCACGCTGAATTGTTCACGCCGCTGCGCGTGGGAGGTGGACTGAGCTTGTCCAACCGTCTCGCCGTCGCACCAATGACCCGGGTCAGCGCCACGGCGGACGGCCACGCCACGAAGCAGATGGCCGACTACTACGAAGCCTTCGCAGCTGGCGGCTTCGGTCTGGTGATCACCGAAGGCCTTTATACGGACAAGGCCCATGCGCAGGGCTACCTCTTCCAGCCAGGCCTGGCCGACGACGCACAGCGCGATGCGTGGCGGACCGTGGTAGACCGTGTGCATGCGCATGGCGGCCGCATCGTCGCGCAACTGATGCACGCGGGCGCGCTGTCGCAGGGGAATCCCCATCGCATCACGACAAAGGGCCCCTCGGCCGTGTTACCCACGGGACAGCAACTGGCTTTTTATCGGGGTGAAGGGCCTTACCGGATGCCCGAAGCGATGTCAGCCGATGACATCTCCGAGGCGGTCGAAGGCTTCGCACAAGCGGCGCGCAGAGCGCAGGAGGCCGGATTCGACGGCGTCGAGGTACACGGCGCCAACGGGTATCTGCTAGACCAGTTTCTCACTGCCCACACCAATCTGCGCGAGGACAGCTACGGCGGCAGTCTGGCCAACCGCCTGCGCTTGACGGGGGACGTCATCCAAGCCGTCCGACGGTCGACGACAGAGTGCTTTGTCGTGGGTGTGCGCACTTCGCAAGGCAAGGTCAACGACTTCACGCACAAGTGGGAAGGCGGCGAGGCCGATGCGGCGCAGATCTTCGGCACGCTCGGTGCGCTGCCCATCGACTACCTTCACACGACCGAGTTCGAGGCCTGGCGTCCTGCGTTCGGTGAGCACGGTCCCAGTCTTGCAGCGTTGGCGAGGCGGCACGTTGCGGTGCCGGTGCTGGCGAACGGTTCGCTGCATGATGCGACGCAGGCCGACGGGGTGGTGGCAAGACAGGAGGCAGACTTCGTTTCCCTGGGCCGCGGTGCGCTCATGCATGCCGACTGGCCGGCAAGACTGCGTGCCGGCAAGGTGCATAAGACCTTCGATCGAGGGTTGTTGGCGCCGATCGCTGACCTCGCCAATGCGGTTCGTCATCGCGCGGAGGTTCACCTCTCTGTTGAGGGCGCTCCGGCGTTGGACCGCTGAAGGTGCAAGGGGCTTGGCATGATTCGAGCCCATCAGTCGCTGATCCGACGTGTGCTCCAATTGCTCTATGAGCTTCGCTATAAGCTCGCGCATAATGTGAGTCAAGTTACCTTCTCGCTGGACAATTACCTGAAGCAACTTGGCGGGCAGCAAACGACATCATTCATTCAGCGCGCCGGGCATGGCATAAAGCCGAACGTCGGCGGGGTTATAAGAGACTCTTTCGTTTTGGAGAATCCAAAGCTGGCTCTTTGGGTAACAGTCTCTGAAATCTTGGCCTGCCTGCATCTTGAACACGATGTCGCGGACAGTCGTCTACTTGCGCTAGCGCTTCAAAGACTAACAGCATTGTCTGTACGTGACCTTGAGGACGTCTAATAATTTATGTAAACCAAGCCTCGCGGCGTTACTCAGCCGCTACAGCGCACTTTCGAATGTCTGCAAAGGGTTGCGGATTCAACCGGTCGGCGGCCTCAAATACGCCCCTCAGAACGGACATTTGGGAAACGTCGAAGCATCGCTCACCACTGATACGCACGACGAAGCAGAGAGAACAGCTGCGCCAACGATGCCGCGGACAGCATCGTTGGCGAGGGTTGATCAGCCCAGCATCTTCAGCAACGCCTCCGCGGCGGGCTCGGATGACGCTGGATTCTGACCGGTAATCAGCAGGCCGTCGCTGACCACGTACGGCTGCCAGTCACCGCCTTTGCTGTAATTGCTGCCGTTCTTTTTCAGCATGTCTTCCACCAGGAACGGCACCACGTTGGTCAGGCCGACGGCCTCTTCCTCGGTATTGGTGAAACCGGTGACGGACTTGCCTTGGACCAGCGGTTTGCCATCGGCCGACTTCACGTGGCGCAGCACGCCGGGTGCGTGGCATACGGCAGCGACCGGCTTGCCGGCGGCCAGCATGGCTTCGATCAACGCGATCGATGTGGCGTCTTCGGCCAGATCCCACAGCGGCCCGTGGCCGCCCGGATAGAACACTGCGTCGAAGTCGGCGGCCGAGACATCCTTCAGCTTCTGCGTGCTGGCCAGAACGGCTTGAGCCGCCGGGTCATCCTTGAAACGGCGAGTGGCATCGGTCTGCGCCGATGCATCGTCGCTCTTCGGATCCAGCGGCGGCTGTCCGCCATGCGGCGAGGCCACCGTGATCTGCGCGCCAGCGTCCTTGAATACGTAGTAAGGCGCGACGAATTCCTCCAGCCAGAAACCCGTCTTCTTGCCGGTGTTGCCCAGTTGATCGTGCGAAGTGAGAATCATCAGAATTTTCATGAAGCGCCTTCTTTGAATGGAGGAGGGGGAAGCGAGCGGTCTTGCCGGCGGGGCCTCATTCGCTGGCGATGCGAACCACCAGCTTACCAAAATTGCTGCCGTTGAGTATGCCAATGAAGGCCTGTGGCGCCTGTCCAGAAGATGCGCCCAGCTCCGATACGCTGTTCAAGGTTATCCATGCGATGGGTTTTAAGCTGACGGTAGAGCCTCTGACCACACATGGCTGAAGTTTGCCGTGTCGGTATTGGGCCAAGAGCGGCTGTTCGCTGCGATCCAAAATTTGCCACTCACGAATTCAAACAATAGTGAAGATTTCTACCAGACTTGCTTCCGAGCATGACAAAGCGCCGATTTGGACGCTGTACCAACATGCAATGAAATCTCATATTGAGTCAATCTGGGGATGGGACGAGAACTGGCAGGTAATCGATTTCGAAAAAACGTTTTCTTCTTCTGCAACGTATGTCGTAGAGAAGGACGGAGAGTTCGTCGGCTACTTCCAGCTCGACTTTGGCGAGGCGGAAATATACCTGAGAATGATCGCGTTGATGCCCACAGTAAGATCATCAAAAATCGGAACCGCGCTGCTGTCCAATCTTCTCCGTTGCAGTCATCAGGTTGGGCTTCCCCTACGTTTTCGGGTCTTCCGCATTAACCATGCCGCCAAACGCTTTTATGAACGTTTGGGCTGGGAGATCGAATCCGAAGATGACGTATTTTTTACGATGACACACGCAAGCAATATCACTGACGTTACGGAACGGTCAGCGCATGATGTCTCCCCCCAGCAATTTGCGTTGGCTTTGGAAACCTACCATCGCTAGTGGTGGCCGCGATAAATAAAGTGGCGGGCGAGCCCAGCCCACAAAGTCTGCCATCCCTCTCGCGTTAACGACTGCTGGCCAGGCGAATCCCCAATCCCACGAGTGCTGCGCCCATCAATGCATCGACCCCTCGGCTCACGCGCATATAGACAGATCGAACTCGCCCCACTGAAAAGAACGCAGCAAGTATCCCCAGCCACCCGGCCGTTATTAGACCGACCAGCGCTACCATGCTGACATACACCCAGGTGGGTGCGCCGACCGGTAGTACGGTCACGAACAAGGTGGCAAAGAAGGTCGCCGTCTTCGGATTAGTGATGCCGACTATGAAACCCTGGCGCCACGCTTGCAACCCACTGACTCGCGAAGCACGGCCCACACGCAGTTCCCTGTTCCTAGACCTGAAAGACGTTATCAGCATCCGAGCACCGAGGTAGATCAGGTAAGCCGCACCGACCAGACGGATGGTTTCGTAGAGCCAGAACAATTCCTTGATGAGCAATCCAAACCCAAGGATGGCCAAGGTTGCCCAGACGACTACCGCGCAAGCGATGCCCAGGCCGACGAAGGTACCTGATCGCCGGTCATTCAAGGCATTGGACGTGACGGCAACGAAGTCCGGCCCGGGACTGATGCAGGCCAGGAGAACGATCCCGGAGAGAGTGAGCAATTGAGACAGGTATTCCATGAATCCAATGCAAGACGTTATTGACCGGAACTCGGCGCTGCGCGAGCTGGTGTAGGGGGAATTCTACCATCGCCACCATTACGCCTCGCTTCGGCAACTCGATGTGAAAAGCTCCTCAGCACGGGGATCATGAACGATGCCGGGAGAGCTGCCTGCAGAGGGTGCAGCTGCGGTGCCCGTGCTTGTAAAAATTTGGGACGGGACCGCGATGAATCGCTTTGGGGTTGCGTCCCGGGACTTGGACCTTCAACGCCCGGAACGCCGGGAGGCTTGCGTTGGTGAAATGAATTACGCCTGCTTTTTGAACAGATCCTGAAAGATCAAAGGCCCCCAGACCTTGTCTCGCGCGTGCACAAGCGCGCCACCCTTGTCGAGCCTCCCAAGATTGATGGGTGCGAAGCCGAGCCGTTCGGCGAGGGCTGCCACCGGCGCTACCGCGCTATCATCGTCGCTCGTCAGGAACACAACTCTCCTTCCATCGTGTACGGTCGGATCCTGGTTGAGGACGGCGGCGGCCAAATGGTTAAAGCCCTTGACCAATCGCCCACCGGTAAAAGCCTGTGCGACGACCCTGGACGAAGGCTGTCCTCCCAGTTTCTCTGGAGACACGCCGTAGGTATTGGTCACGTCAATGATGATCTTTCCCTTCCAGCTCGGCAACGCCTTCGCGACATCAGGGTGCGACTCGTAACGGACAGCCAAAAAGACGATGTCGGCCTTGACGGCTTCCGCCAGTGTTCTGGGAATAATCCCGGGTCCGATCGCGGCGGCATCGGCTGCAAAGCTTTCCGGGTCGCGCGTTGTTGCAACGGATACTTCGATACCGCTTCGGGCAAACGCCTTGGCAAGCGCCTGGCCGATCTGGCCGAAACCAATAATTGCGTAGTTCATAGTTTTTCCTTGGGTTTGCCGCGCCCGGCGGGCTCCGACGATCGAATGGAGGGGCCCGTAGAGCGCGGCGTGTCAGATTTGCGCCAGGCCGCCATCGACGGCAAGCTCGCTGGCGGTCATGAAGCTGCTGTCCTGCGATGCAAGAAAGGCCGCCGCCGCCCCCAGTTCCGCCGGTTCGGCCATGCGCTGAAGCGGGTTCATCGAGGCGAAGATCTTCATGCCCTCCTCGCCTACCGCCTCCTTCGCGAGTTCGGTCGCCGTCGGTCCGGGCGACAGCACGTTCACTCTGATGCCGGTGCCTTTCAGATCCTCCGCCCAGGTCCGCGCAAGGTTACGCACTGCCGCCTTGCTCGCGCTATAGGTGCTGAATGCGGGGGCGCCCGTGGTACCGGCGCTCGATCCAGTCAGGATGATCGAACCGCCCTCGCCCATCAGCGGCAGCGCCTTCTGAACCGTGAAGATCGAACCCTTCACATTGGTGTCGAAGATTTCGTCAATGTGCTCGGCGGTGATATTGCCCAGCGCAAGCAGGCTTCCCGCCCCCGCATTGGCGAAAACGATGTCGAGGGTTCCGCGCTCGGTCTTCACCGCCGCGTAGAGCCGGTCGAGGTCGGCCAGATCGGAGACCGAGCCCCTTACCGCGCGTGCGTTGGGCCCGAGGTCGGCCACAGCGGCATCGAGCGCTTCCTGTCGACGTCCGAAGATGAAGACGAAGGCGCCCTCCTCGATGAAACGCTTTGCTGCGGCGCGGCCAATGCCGGTCGCCCCGCCAGTGATCACGGCGGTCTTTCCATTCAGTCTGTTCATAATGTGTTGCCGGGTCGGCGTCCTTTGTTGAGGTTAGAAATCAGTCTAAGCGCCTTGACACATCAATACAATTGACTAAAAATTGCTTAATTCAATCTAATTTTTAGATATATATGCTTGACAATGTCACCATCAACCAACTGCGTGCGTTCGTTGCGGTATGTGATGAGGGAAGCTTTTCGGGCGCGGCGCGGAAACTCAGGCGCGCACAGTCAGCCATCAGCCACGCGATCAAGGCGTTAGAAAGCGCATTTGATGTCGAACTGTTCGAGCGAAACACACGGAAGGCGCAGCTCACTGCGGCGGGGCACAGCCTCTTGCCGGACGCGCGGGCAGTGATCTCACGTACCGAAGAAATGAAAAACCGCGCCAGCTCAATCGCCGACGCCGGAGCGCCACAGGTTTCAGTTGCGATCGATGCCTACTTCCCGCGCGCGCATCTGATCGACTGTTTGTGGACACTGCAAGCGGAGTTCCTCACTGCATCGATCAACCTGCGAATCACCACCATGCAAGGGGGTGAGAACCTGGTGCTCGAAAGGGTGTGTGCCCTGGCTGTCACGATCGATAACGTGCCGGAGGTGAATCCTGATGCCATGGAACGCCACTGGCTGTGCGAGGCGGAGATGGTGACGGTGTGTGCGCTCACCCACCCACTCGCTTCAACCCCGGCACCCATTCCGAAGGATGAGTTTGGCAGACATGTTCAGATCGTCGTCACGGATAACCAACCGGGAACAGAAAAGACTCAACAGGGCGTCGCCGGCAAGCGCCAGTGGCTGGTCAACGATCTAGGCGCCAAGCGTGACCTTCTCAAGGCCGGTCTCGGCTGGGGGCACATGCCGCGGCACCTCGTTGTCAGGGATCTGGCAAACGGGCAACTCGTCGAGCTTGAACGCCGCGCCTGGCATGTCGGCTCGCTCACGTTCATGATCTCGCAACGGCGGGGGTATGATCTCTCATCATGCGAGTTGCGGTTGGTCGAACTCCTTGGCAACCCTCAGAGCATCCCGAACCCCGCATGATACGCATCGACAATCTCGGCAAGCGCTACGGCGACCATTTCATCTTCCAGGGGCTCACTCATACGTTCTCGCCTGGATGCGTTGCGCTATGCGAAGAAGAAAGCACAGGCAAATCCAGCTTGCTGGGCCTCATCGCGGGCGTTATCGCGCCGGATGCGGGAGACGTCTGGATCGATGGATACTCCCTGACCCACGCGTCACGACAAGCCAAAGCCCGACTGGCCTATGTGCCTGACAACTGCCTGGCCTTTCCGTTACAGACGGGGCGTGGCCTGCTCGAGCAAGCCGCCCTGGAAAAGAACACGACGCTCGGCGAAGATGCGTTCGATCTGGCGTACGAACTGGGATTGGAGCCGCATCTGGACAAACGCCTCGAACAGATGTCGACGGGTACGCGCCGCAAAGTCTTCCTGACCGCAGCCGCTTTGGGCAAGCCAGCCGCCGTCATCGCGGATGGCCCGAGCAATGGGCTGGACGCGCGGGCCCGCGCTGTGCTGGCGGAGCAGTTCAAGATCTGGTCTCGGGACCGCGTCGTGCTGTTTGCCAGTCACGATGCTGAATTGGTGCGGGCCTGCGGCGCAAGCGTCATCGCTATTGCCGCCCTGGCCTGAGCGCGGCGCTGTCAGCGCCGCGTGGCAAACAACAGCCTACCCTTCATCCACCATTTTCGCGATCTTTGTACCTTTGAGCGACACGCCCGCCGCCAGGCCCGCATTGGTTGTCACAAATGCGACCACAGGCTTGGAAAGCGTTTCTGAATCGATCACCCCATTGGCGCCCACGTTTGCGACAGCTACGGTAGCACCCGCGCCAACGGTCCAGCCATCGCTATTGCGGAATTCATCGAGTGCTTCCTGTGTCATGAACAGCATGACAATTGCCCTGGATTGCGCGCCAGCCTGGAAGCCGATCGATCCGCCGGCCGTGGTGTAGTAGCCCTGGGGCGCGCCATTCACCCTGAGCACGCCATCACCACGTTCAAATCCGACAACGATTCCGCCGCTCAGCACCTTGGGAAAGATCAGCACGCCTTTCGCCTTTGCGGCGGCCGAACGCGCGTCGGGAGAGATCTCGTACAGCCGATTGAGCGCATCGTCGGCGCGCGAGTCGACACTCGCGTGCCGCTCAGCCATTGTTTTTGGCTGACTCTGCGGCAGTGTCGTGGTACACCCCGAAAACGCCAGGCCAGCAACGCCCATAGCCAACGCAACAACGAGTTTTCGGGAATTTTTTTGTTCTCGCACCTTGTTCTCCTGAGATTGGGTGGCACACCTGCCATACCTGCGCCAATAATGATTTAATCGTAGATGCCCTGCGCCATTATCCGCATTGCCTAATGGCTATGCGCTGAGTAGAGCATGCTCACGAGAGAGGATACTCTGGCAGTTTCACCCATACAAGCCACGAGCACTCATGCCAGCGTTGGCGCAGCAAGGCGTTACCCCATGTGCTACCCACAAGGCCAATCATTCTCATGACAGAACACATCGATCACATCGTCATCAATGTCGCTCAGCATCTTGACACCGCGCTTGACTGCTATCGGCGCCTTGGCTTCACGCTGACACCGCGCGGCCATCATTCGCTAGGCACCAGCAATCACCTGGCCATATTC
Source organism: Allopusillimonas ginsengisoli (assembly GCF_004153455.1). Taxonomy (GTDB): domain Bacteria; phylum Pseudomonadota; class Gammaproteobacteria; order Burkholderiales; family Burkholderiaceae_B; genus Allopusillimonas; species Allopusillimonas ginsengisoli. Next base: position 883,349 of record NZ_SDQE01000001.1, read on the forward strand.
GGCTCCGACTATCTGGAACTGATGGGCGTGGAGCCACGCAATGCCGACAAGGCCAGCCTGCCTTTTCCGCCTGGGCTGATTGGTCTTGTGTTCAAGACCACGGCGGCAGACGCGTTGTGGCAGCGCCTCGCCGCGCGCCGTGTGCCGCTGCAAGGTGACGGTCCACAGCCACTATCTCGCCCGATAACCCTGGAAGACGGCACCGAAAGCGAAGCGCGGTTTCGCACGATTGATGTACAGGCAGCGAGTGTGCCGAATGGTCGACTGTTTTTCTGTCACCACCTGACACCAGAACTGGTCTGGCGGCCCGAATGGCAGACGCATGCGAATGCCGTACAGGGAATTGCTGAATACGTGTACGTCACACCCAGCCCCGCGAGAACAGCGAACCTGCTGGAGCAGGCGTTCGGGCCTGGCGTGTTGAACGCAGAGGATGGCGGTGTGTTCTTCGACGCAGGAAAGGCTCGTGTTCGTTACCTCAGGCGCGAGGCGATTGCGCAGCGCTACGGAATTGCGGCGGACGAGGTTCCCGCCGAAGACGAACGCGCAGTCGCCCTGACGCTTTACACGCGCTCCCTGGATGCGGTTCGCGACGCGCTGCGCGCGGGTGCTGTGCCGGGTTGGAAAGAAACAAACAACCGCGTCGTCGTCCCACCCACATCGGCCATGAATGTGATTCTGGCATTTCAGGAGGCTTGAGCAGTCGGCGTGCGACACGCACGCCCGATTGTTGTTGCCCAAGTCAAGGACAACAACAATGGCGTTGAATCGTTATTGAATGTCTTATACAACGTAGCCACGCCACACCAGCCGGCCTACAGTGATACCTTTCCAACCATCCTGAGAGGTAACTACCATGCGCGCAGAAGACCTGCTTCCAGATAATCTCGACCACGTCGAACGCCATGGTGTCGTGATCCGCAAAGGCAGCGTGGGTGCTTTCCTGGCCAACGTAAGGCTCTGGTGCGACCCTTCGGCGGATGCCCTGCAGCGAGAAGCTGCCGAGCGTGACATCGTCGATGCTTTGCCTGCTTTGCGCGCCGTAGGTCTGTTTGATGTGCTGTCGATTAAGGATGCCGCATTGCGGCGTCTGGTAGCGCGGCATTAAAGCGTTCAGCGGGTGCGCCCATGCGCTATGTTCATCGTGGAAGGCGATCGTCTAAGCACAACAAGCATAGGCCCGCACATAATCCACGAACGCCCGCACCTTGGGAGCCATGACGCGACTTTGGGGATAGACCGCATGGACTGCCTGCTCCGGGCCGGACCAATCCGCAAGTACGGCGCTAAGCTTGCCTGACTCAATATCGTCTTTCATGCTGGCATGCATGGCTAGCGTAATGCCCTCGCCGGCATAGAGCGCAGGCCGCAGAAACTCAGGATCACTTGCCACCATGACAGGCTGCACGGGGAAACGCTGCGCCGGCTCGCCATGATGGCTCAGGGGCCAGGCATAGCCCGCATCCGTGCGTGCCTGATGCAGCGTCAGGGTGTGATGGCGAGTCAGTGCTTCGGGATGATCGGGAACGCCATGCTGGACCAGATAATCCGGACTGGCGTACAAGCCGGTGGGAAACGTACCCAGCCGGACGGCAATCAAGCTGGAATCTGGCAAAACACCCAGACGCAGCGCGACATCCAGGTTTTCCTTGACGAGATCCAGTGGCGCGTGGGAAGCCAGTATCTCGAGTCGAAGATCAGGATATCTGGCGCGAAAACCTGCCAACATCGGCGCGATCCAACTGATGCCCCATGAATACGGCAAGGTGACACGCAGCCAGCCGCGGGGTCCGCTTTGCAGTTGGCCAACGGCATTTTCTGCGTCCTGCAGCTTAGACGTGATGTCTTTGCAATGTTCGTAATACAGCGCCCCGGCGTCCGTCAGGCTCAGCCTGCGCGTGGTCCGATGCAGCAATTGGGCGCCGATGCGCGCCTCGAGTTCGCGCACTCGGCGACTGACGGTGGTTTTGGGCTGATGCAAAGCGCGAGCCGCTGCGGTAAAGCTGCCCTCCTGCACGACTTGCAAAAAGGCAAGGGTTTCATTCAGATCAAATGACATAGATATCTCAGGCTCGGATAGGATCCGCCCTATTGTGCAACACATGGCACAGTTCTTGCCAGAAATCAGGGCTAATCAAGTATTTCGCCATTCATTATGCTTTCAGACATCCACAATTGGAGTCAAACATGAAGCTGAATGAATACGCTGGCTATGATGCAATCGGGCTTGCCAAATTGGTCGCCGCCGGAGAAGTCACGCCCCATGAGCTGAGCGAGGCGGCGCTCTCTGCCGCGCATGCCATCAATCCCACCCTCAACGCCATCGTCGAAGTCTGGTCGCCCGAAGCCCGGGACATGGCCCGCGCGATGCAGGGCGGCACGCTCGCGGGTGTGCCTTTTCTGATCAAGGACCTGGGCGTCTCGATGGCTGGCAAACGAAGTGAGCTGGGCAGCCGGCTCGCCGAGGGCATGGTGGCCCCGTCAGACTCCTGCCTGATGCGCCGTTTTCGCCAGGCAGGACTGGTCACCCTGGGACGCAGCGCCACGCCCGAAATGGCATTCAGCACAACAACCGAGTCTGTGCAGCAAGGCGCGACGAGCAATCCGTGGGACCCCACACTGATGGCGGGCGGTTCAAGCGGGGGCGCCGCTGCAGCGGTGGCCTCGGGTATCGTTCCGCTGGCGCACGCAACAGACGCGGCAGGCTCAATTCGCGTGCCAGCGGCCTATACCGGCCTGTTCGGCATGAAGCCGACACGCGGTCGCAGTTCCTCCGGCCCAATGGCCGATGAAGTGCTCGGCGCCATGGCAACCCATATGGGGCTGAGCCGTAGCGTAAGGGACAGCGCCGCATTGCTCGACGCAATTCAATGCGAACCCGCAGGGGAACCCTACTATACGCCCGCGCCGCAATATGGATTTCTGCGCGAAGTCGGCCTGGCGCCGGGAACATTAAGGATAGGCTATATGGCGCACGCCTGGAATGGCGCCCGAAGCCAGCGAACCATGGTTGATGCCGTCGAGCGTGTCGCGCTCCGTCTGGAACACCTGGGTCATCGGGTGGAGCCGGTAACGCTGTCGGCCGGAGCATCTTGGGACGCATTCGTTCACGCGACCACCAGCATCTGGACAGCATGGCTGGCTAACGGCCTAGACGGCATCGCCGCAGCGACGGGGCGGCCATTAACGCCAGATACACTGGAACCTGCGACACTTGCAAGCTACCAATACGGCATTAATGTGTCCGCCGCCGACTATCTGCACGCCCTGGACTTACGCAATACGGTGACTCGCGCCATCGGTGCGTGGTTCCACGAACTTGATGTGCTCCTCACCCCGACCCTGCCCGGAATGCCGCTGCGCCTGGGCCTCTACCAGCAAGGCGCGGAACGCCTTGACGGTCTCGGCTGGACGGATCACGTCCTGAGCCATGCTCCCTTTTCCGCATTCTTCAATATGGCCGGCACGCCTGCCATGTCCATGCCGTTGTGCACCGACGCTGACAGCGGCCTGCCTGTCGGGCTGCAATTCGCCGCAGGTTTCGGGCGTGAGGATGTATTGTTCCGGCTCGCTGGTCAGTTGGAACAGGCTATGCCGTGGGCCGATCGAAAACCGCGAGTATGGGCGGGCGGCGTCGCGGCGTCGATGCCGAACAAGTCAGCTGAGCCTGACCGGAATACTGCAGGTTAGGAGTATCGAGGCGCCAAAACCACAGCACATCATCCAGCGCATGCCACAGTTCGGACACCATAATACTGCCCCGGTGTCACGCCGTATGCTCGCCGGAACAACGCGATAAAAGCGCTGACGTTGTTGTAGCCCAATTCCAGCGCCACCGTTGTGACTGACTCGCCCGAGGCCAGCATTTCCAGCGCCCGCAGCAAACGCACCCGCTGGCGCCATTCGGTAAAGCTGAAACCAGTCTCCGCCACAAAACGTCGGGTCAGCGTACGCGGCGCAATGCCGGCCCAGGCAGCCCACTCCTCCATGCGACGATCGTCGCCGGGCCGGGCAGACAATGCCCGAGCGATTTTAAGCAGCCGCCTGTCACGAGGCATGGGCAACCCAAGCGCCGCGTGCGGCAGGCTGCGGATTTCATCGAGGATTACGCCAGCAATACGCATTTGCGCGGCGTCGAGCGCGCGGCCTGTATTGGGCCAATCGGCAGCACGCGAGACAGCCGCCCGCAACAAGCCAGAGGTCTCCAGAATACAAGGACGACCAGGCAGGTCTGCACACGCGGATGGCACGACATAAACACTCCATCCTGCGAAAGGTCCGTGCGAGCGCAGCCCATGTTCGATGTCGGGCGGTATCCACACCGCATGCGTTGCCGGCACAACCCATTGGCTGCCATCGGCATCGATGGACAGCAGACCTCGCATCGCCCCCAATAGTTGGCCACGCGCGTGTCGATGCGGACGTGTCATCCGCGCATCACCAGTGGGCCGTGCCACAGCAAAGATCAAGGGGCCATCGGCAGACGAGGCGGCCTTGGGAGATATCAGGGAAGAGGACACAGAAGGCATCCTCAACGCCTCCCGCTCTTCCTTGCCGTCGTCATGCGCTGGCCCTCCTTGCCGGTCTCAGCACCGCTATCCTTCATCTGCTCCATCCAGGACAAGGCGTCCAGATGGGAAAGAAAATGCTGAAGGTATCCGGGCGAGAGCTCTCCCATCAAGGCCAGCGAGCGATGCACAAGACTGCTTGAATTAAGCGGGCCTGCATTATGAGGCACTTTTTCCTGCGATTGTTTCAGTTGGCGTGTGGTGTTCAGGCGAGACCAGATATCGCGAAAGTAGTCGATCACCGAGAGCTCGGGATAGGTGGCGCGCAAACGGGCCAAATCTTGCGGCGCAGGATCAGCGGAATCGCCGCTGGGTTGACTGCCCAGATAAGCGAGCAGCTCCGCGAGGGGGCGATGCGCGGGCGGGACAGTAGTTGATATTTGCTGAAGCGGGCCGGCCGGTAGCGTCTCATCATGCTGTAGCAGCTCCGCCAACCGCTGATCCAGCAGCGCCCTGGCGGCGCCGGTCTGGCTCGCCGCGCGCGCGGCGAGCGCCTCGATGAAATACAGGCGGACAGAGTCCTTCGCATCGCCGCGGCGCGCTCGCCAGGCATCCAGCGCAGCCTGGATATCGGATGCGTCTTGAACACCAGAAGTGCCGTCGCTGCTCACGGCGCCTTTACCGACTCAAGATGGGGCCTGGGAACGGGCGCTATTTCTACCCGTCGATTTCTGGCCCGCCCCGCTTCGTCGGCATTCGAGCTCACGGGCTGTTCCGCGCCAAAGGCGGCTGCAAACACCAGAGAAGAAGGAATGCCTTCGTCGATCAAGGCGCGCGTGACCGTAAGCGCCCGCTGGGCGGAGAGTTCCCAGTTGTCGGCAAAACGGCGATTTGTTTCCCTGACTTGTTGGTCGTCAGTAAAGCCGCTGACCATCAACACCTCGTCGTGGGATTCAAGATATTCAGACAAGGGCTCGACCAGGGTTTTCAACACCTCGCGGCCTTCGATCTGCAACTGATCCGAATTCAATGCAAACAGCACACTGCCGCTGATGCCGATGCGCCCGTCAACCAGGGTGACACGCCCTTCGGCCAGGGGACGGGCAAGTGCTTGTTCCAGGGTTTTGCGGCGCTGCGTTTCTTCATGACGCTGCTTGATCTCTTCGTTCAGTCTCGCAGACAGCTCCACCTGCACGCCAATGACGCCGACAAGAATCAAGACAAAGGCGCCCAACAGCACCGACATCAGATCACCAAAGACCGCCCATACCGGTACCGTCGGCTCTACGCCTGCGTCGATCTCGTCGTTCATACCGCTTCAGTGCCTGCGGATACGCGCTGGCTGGCCAGTTGCTGCAGTTCTTCCATAATCTGCTTTTGCGACATCATGCTCAGGTCGACAACGTCTCGCGCTTGCGCCACGTAATAGGCCAGTTGCTCGTCGCTGCGCGTAATGGAGTTGTCCAGCGTCGCTTCAAGGCGTTGCAAGTGCTCCACCAGCGACGCATTCGACTCACTGAATAACTGCACCGCTTTGCCGAATGCTTCGCCCAGGCTCGCTACTTCTACGGCGCTGCCGGTCACCTGCGCGGCAATGCCGCTGAGCCGGCTGGTTTCAGCTTCGACGCTGCCCGCAAGCTTGCCGGTTTCGGCCTCGACCATGGTGGTGAACTTGCTCGTCCCCGTCTCTACAACATGGGTGAGGCGGGCTGTTTCAGCATCCACCTTGTCAGTGAGCTTGCCGGTGACGGTTTCCACGCTGTGGGTGAATTGCTTGCCAACGCGCTCCAGCATATCCGCGGAGGTCGCAACCAGTGCATCCACGGCGGCACGCTGCTCGGTGGACGCATGATTGACGGCATTAAGCAAGGTTCCCAAAGTCTCAAGCAGACGGCTGCGTTCTTCAAGCATCGCGTTGTCGCGAGCCATGCTGTCGGACAGCTTCTGGCGCACTTCTGTGACAACTTCTGCGGCGGCCCTGGGAGCTTGCGCGGCGGCCTGCACAAGCCGTTCGATTTCTGCGATGGTGGCGCTGGCATGCGCCTGGGTTTCGGATGAAACCGCACTGGCAGTCTTTGCCAACGCATCACAAATGGCCTGCTGCTGGCTGGCCGCATGTATGTTGGACTGCGCCAGCTCTTGGCGCAGAGCGTCTGCCATGGCGCCAAGCGACGCCGTCCAGGCAGTCAGGCGCTGCTCATCCTGTTCAATCAGCGCTGTCCGCAATTCATGATGGGATTGATCGATGGTGCCAACCAGCGAGGCGGCATGCTGTTCAAAGGCCGCGACAGTGGCGATCAAGGCCTGTTGGTTGTCGCCCGCGAGCTTGTTGCTGCTTTGCGCCTGCTCGTCGAGCGCCTGGCCCCAGGCCTGCGACAAGGCATCCGCTGTGCCAGTCAAACGCGTGGAGACATCATCCAATAAACGGGTCGCTCCTTGCTCGAACGATTCGGTAAACCCATTCAGCGACATACGCAAGTCCCGGGACAGCGACTCGTTGGCCTGCTGATGGCCGGTCAACGCTTTATCCCATACGCCTGCCATCGCGTTGACTGTTCGCTCGACATGGGTGGACAGCCCGTCCATCTGCTGCTGCACCGCCTGCGCGATGGTGTCGTGCAGCGTGCCGGCTTCGCGTGCGAGGCTGGCCATAGTGCCCTCCACGACGGGTTGGATGGAGGCGCTGGCCGCGCGGGCTCCTTCAGCGATGCCATCCCTGAGCGATTGCTCCACGGAGTCTGCGAGCCGGGCGTAGACCATCTCGGCATTGGCATGAAAGGCGCCCTGACCGGTAACCAGTTGTTCGCTCAAGGCCTGGCTTTGCGCTTGCATCGCTTGATTCAAGGCCTGGCTGTACCGCTCCATCTGCTCACTCAATGCCTGGTTCTGGCGCTCCACGCGCTCGCTTAACGCCAGGCTCTGCTGCTCCGTGCGCTCGCTTAACGCCAGGCCCTGCTGCGCCATACGCTCGTTCAAGGCCAGGGTATGCCGTTCCATGCGGTCGTTCAACGCGAGGCCGTGCCGCTCCATGCGCTCGCTCAGCGCAAGGCTATGCTGCTCGATACGTTCGTTCAGGGATTGGCTGTGCCGTTCCATGGCCTGCATCATTTCCTGCAACCGATCCACGACAGCGGGCATCGCATCGGCCTGTCGTTGCATGAGCTTGAGGCTCTCCTCACGCTGGTGAGCCTGGGAGTAGGGGCGCAGTGTTGTCGCGATGCGTGTGTCGAGCATCTGCGCCGCGCGCACCCGCTCACGGCGACACAAGGCAGAAAGCAGGCCCAGCATCGCAGAGGTGGCCACGCCCGCCACCGAGGTGCCAAAGGCAAAGCCCAGGCCCTTGACCGGCGCGGCCAGCGAGGCCTGGATGGTGTGCAGATCCGTGGCGCCCTCGAGCGCCAGCCCGGTGCCGCGCAAGGTGGCCACCATGCCCAGAAATGTCCCCAGCATACCCAACAGCACCAGCAAGCCCACCAGATAGGGCGTCAGGGAAGGCCCCGGCAAGCCTACGCGCTCGCCTTCTATGCGCAGCCGTGTCGCGTTTCGCAAGCTGGGATGCAGGCGGGCGAGCCATTCGTCAAGACTGACCACGGCGTCAGGCATCGCGTCCAACGCTTGAACCAGCGACGCAGTGGCCCGTTGATAGCGGTACAGCTCCAGGGCCCCGACCAGATAAACAATACCCACCAGAATCGTGACAGACAGCGCCAGTGAGTTGGAGGCGACATAACTGGCGCCTATCCAGCACGTGACCGCCAGGCCCAGGGCAAAAACAACGAAATGAAGGAATCGGGTCATAAGGTCCTGGGTTGACAGGCACGAAGGGCTGACACCAGCCCTTCGACGGGTTGTAAACGAATGTCCAGCTCGGCGAGCAATACGCGCTGCATATCCTTGCAGAAAACATCCAGCCATGCGCCTGGCTTGTTCGCGCCAGCCTGCTGCGGCGCGGGATCGCCAGCAAGCACCGCCTGTTCTGCCGCCTGCAAACGATCAAAATGCTTTTGCAGTAACGCTGGCACGCCTGCCAGCAAATATTGCTCGCGCTCGCCCAGCGTCTGCTCCATGGCGGCATCGACCACAGCTAGACGAGCCATGTCTGGCGTCATGGCGGCCAGCGTCGTGCGCAAACGCGTGCGCAGACTGGCAATGCTGGTTTCCATGGTTTGCTGAAGCGAGCGATACCGCCGTCGGTAAGTCGCGTAATCGACCTGCACAGGCGGCCTTGCCTCGGCACGCAAGGCCGCGCGCTGCTGCCCCCGATGCCTGGGGACGGACGGCGCATTGCTGGCGGCGATCGCACTCTCCAGTGCAGCCCGCACTTTGGCGTAGTCGTCTTGCCCGTCTTCATCAGGTACACGATCGGCAGGCACTGCTGGCGGCGCGCCCTTCAAAGCCGCAGACAACGCAATGGCGTCGGCCCAACCGAGCCATTGGCTCAGGCGGTCCGACAGTAGTTGTCTGGGTTCGGGGACATCGGCGTCTGTCAGGCGAGCAAGCAGGCGAACCAACGCCGGCCCGCGCACGCCTGTGTGCCGGGGCAGTTCTTGCACCATACCACCAGGGTCAAAAACCAGTGATTTTACACGGTGGCGAGGCTTCGGGCTTGTCTCTCAGAGACCACCGGCCCGGGTAGCCAGGAAACGTTCACTACGATTGCGAAACAAGCTCCCCCGCAAAGGCCTGCCCGAATACCGTCTCCATTTCCCTGCGCAGCGCATATGCAGGCGTGCTCGTATCCATCGCCACATCTTCCCAGCTCAGGCTTTGGCCCTTTTTCACCGGGCGCACCAGCTTGACATTGTGTGCCAGGCCGAGCGGCAACCCACCCAGCGCGAACGACCGCTCTGCCGGCAACAGTTTGCCCCAGACGGTATAGCCGCCCTCGCCGTCCAGCAGCTCGCCCGGCTGAAGATCCCGCTTGGCAGTGGCCACGACATCGGCCTGCCAGCATGTGGCCACCCCGGTTGCCTCGCCGCGCAGCGCCACGCTGGCCACCGACATGCCAACCTCCAGCCCGATCAAATGCCAGCGTTTGTACAGGGTGAAATAGCGTCCTGTTGGATCCGTATGCGCGTTGTATTCTTCGAAACAGTTGCGGATGTACTCTGTTTCGCCCTCAACCGTCACCCATACGCCCATGCGAATGTCGTAATCGATCAGGCGACCGTCCGCTTCCAGCGAGGACACAACCTCTACCATGCCCTTGCGCTCCAACACACCGCCTTCATTCACGGGCCGTGTCACAAACGGAATATCCCTGACGCTCGCCGGCGGATAGCGCAAGCCATCGGAAGGGACGCTCAGGCCCGTCGCATTGGCGACGGCGGCGCTCTCGATAGAGGGCTTGGAGCCGTCCAGAAAGCTATTGAACATCTTGGGATTCAGGCCGCCGCGCCGCGCCTGTTCCGGGGTAAGACCATAGTGGCCCCATACCGTCTCTGGCGTGGATTCGGAAAAATGCGGCAGCCACTTGTGTCCTCGTCCTGCCGCAATCACGGGAAAGCCGCAGGTGCGCGCCCAGTCGACCAAATCGCAGATCAGCGCAGGCTGATCACCAAACGCCAGCGAATAGATGACACCGGCCTGCGCCGCTCGGCGAGCCAATAATGGCCCACAGAACGCATCGGCTTCCACGGTCACGTTGACAACATGCTTGCCATGCTCGATCGCTGCCAGCACATGAGACACCGCCGCAACTGGATTTCCCGTGCACTCGACCACAATATCAATCGCGTCTTCGCGTACCAAGGCCTGCCAGTCTTCGGTAATCCAGGTGCTGCCCTGCGCCAGCGCCTGTTGCATGGACGTCGCCCGCGTGCGGTCGTCTTTCCAGCCCACCCGAGCCAGGCTTGCACGGGCGTTGTCCGGCGAAAGATCCGCGATGGCGGCCAGATGCACGCCGGGAGTCCGCGGCACCTGGGCCAGATACATGGCGCCGAATTTTCCCGCACCGATCAGGCCCACGCGCACGGGACGGCCTTCGGCCTCACGCTGCATCAGTTTTTGGTACAGACTCATGATTCAGCTCTCCACCAACTCTATCGTTTCCAGCGAGGTCTGCAATGCGCTGTCCGGCAGACCGTTTTTCCAGGGCACCTCAACAGGATAGGATTTGAGCAGGCAATCGTCGGGCAGCAGTTCTATCGGCGTGAAGTCGCGATGCGCAATATACTCCGGTCGCTTGAAGCGACGGATATGGTTGCTCACCGCGCACAGGCTCAGGTAAACCGCCACACGGTTAAAAGGCGACAGATTGCTGCCCGACGCATGCACCAGACAGCTGTGGAACAATATCATCGAGCCAGCAGGCCCCTTGGGCGCAACAATGCCGCCTTCACGGCCGCCAGCGCGATCCACAAGCTGGCCAATCAGCGCATTATCGATCGTCCATAACGGATAACTGGTCGTCGTCAGGTCGTGTTTCGCGTCAATAACGCCTTTGCGATGGCTGCCCGGAATAAACATCAGCGGGCCATTGAACTCGCTCACGTCATCCAGAAAAATCGCCACATTCATCGCGCGCTCGGTAGGCATCTGATCGTCATTAAGCCAGGTGCCGTAATCCTGATGCCACTGCCACACATCACCCTCAAACGCCATCTTGCCATTGATCTTGAACTGATGCATATAGACCGATTCACCGAACAGGTCCATGACGGGCCCGACCATGCGCGGATGCCGCGCCAGCCGCGCAAAAGGCTCGCTATGCAAATGCGCCGCAAAGTTCGTGCGCACCGCGTCCGAGTCTTTCTCTCGCACGTTCCAGGCTTCGCGCTCGGCATACAGCGCCGGCACTGCATCAGTCAACACCCGGGTTTCCTCTGCGGAAAAGTGTCCGGGAAAAAACAGGTAACCATCACGCTCGAACTGGGCGCGCTGTGCTTCGGTCAGCTTCATTGTCTGTCTCCTTGTGCAAGAGGGGTGAATAACTGCGCCAGCCGGTCACTCAGGGATTTGCTGGCCTTTGTCACATGCCCTTCACTGAGTTGCACGGCGCGGGTTGCATCGCCATCGGCAATCGCTTGCGCGATCGCTTCATGTTCGTCCCAAAGCGCCTCACGCTGGGGTTGCGACTGCAGCACCGCGCCCATGGCCCTGCGCAAATGCATCCAGTGCTGCTCGGCGCTGTGTCCGATCAACACGTTGCCAGATGCCTCGTAAATCGCATGATGGAATGCAAGATCGGCATCGATCATTTCCTGCACGTCGCTCCCGCGCGCTGCACGCCGCCCCCGCTCAATCAGCCGGGGCGCGATGCGCGCGTGTCGCTGCGCGGACAGGCGTGCGGCAAGCGCGTCAAGTGCGCCTCGAACTTCGTACACCTGGTGTACCCATGCAGGATCCAGCGGGGTGACCAATACCCCCCGGCCCGGAGCGTCCTGTACAAAGCCATCCTTCTTAAGCAAGCGCAGCGCCTGCAGCACAGGTTGGCGCGAGACCGCCATACGCTGGGCGATGTCTTCCTGCGCCAGCCGCTCGCCCGGGGTTAGCGCCCCCGTACAGATAGCGTCAAGCAAGGCGCGGTACACCTGGTCTACGAGATCGGGGGCGGGCGTGATTTGTACGAGTTGGGCTGGCATACAGCGGGAGGCCGAGTATTGAATACTGTATACAGTACTCGCTCATAAAAAATTGGTATCTAGGGGTTTGTGCTAGGGTATTGCCCTGCGTTGGTTACACTGCCGCCATGTTTTTATCCGCAGCGCGGCTGCTGTGCCTGCCTGGTGTCCTGATCAGCGTTACAGGTCGCGGCGCACACAACTCGTTCAACACATTAAGGAATATGCCATGGGACAGCCCATTCGAATTGCCATTGCCGGCCACGGCAACCTGGGACGCGGAGTAGAAGCCGCCGTTGCCAAGAACGCAGACATGCAGTTGACAGGCATTTACTCACGCCGGCCTGCCGCGCAAGTCCAGGCAAGCCAAACCGGGACACCGGTATATTCCATGGACGACTTGCCCGGACACACCGACCGGATTGACGTCTTGATTCTCTGTGGCGGTTCCAAAGAGGATCTGCCGCGACAGGGCCCGGAATTGGCGGCCTTGTTCAACACAGTGGACAGCTTTGATACCCACGCGCGGATTCCCGAGTATTTTGCCGCGGTCGATGCGCCCGCAAAAGCCAACCGCAAAACCGCCCTGATTTCGGCAGGGTGGGATCCCGGGATGTTCTCGCTCAATCGCGTCTTGGGCGAAGCATTGTTGCCTGACGGCGCCAGCTATACATTCTGGGGCAAAGGCTTGAGCCAGGGGCACTCAGATGCCATACGCCGAGTGCCTGGCGTCGCTGCAGGCGTCCAGTACACCGTTCCCGTGCAGGACGCTGTAGACCAGGTGCGCAGCGGCTCACGACCGACACTTTCTGTGCGGCAGAAACACACACGCGAATGTTTTGTTGTGCTGGAACCGGATGCCGATCCGCAAGCCGTCAAGAACACCATCGTGACCATGCCGCATTACTTTGACCAGTACGACACGACGGTGACCTTCATTACAGACGAAGAACTGCAACGCGACCATGGCGCCATGCCTCACGGCGGCGTCGTGATCCGATCAGGCAACACGGGAAATGGCAATGTGCAGACCATAGAATATGGACTCGCATTGAGCAGCAACCCCGAATTCACCTCCAGCGTGCTGGTGGCGTACGCGCGTGCGGTGCATCGTCTGCATCAAGCCGGGCAGTTTGGCGCCAAGACGGTGTTCGACATCGCCCCCGGCCTGCTTTCTCCCAAAAGCCCCGAGCAGCTGCGCGCGGAAGACTTGTGATTGGGCCTGGCCTTACCCGGCTTCAGGCCTCAAACAGAGGCGGGGTATTGCGTGGTTAGTGTTCGGTGGTCTCTCGCTGCCATCCACCGCCCAGCGCGCGATACAGATCCACGGCATTCTGTAGCCGGGCCGCCCTGATTTGTATCGCTTCGTCCTGCGCCGCGTACAGGCTGCGTTGCGCGTCGAGCAGCACAAGCAATGTTTCCGCGCCCTCGCGGTAGCGCGCATCGGCCAGTGCCAAGGCCGCTTCTGCCTGGACCAGTGCTTCTTGCTGGGCGAGCTCTTGAGCCTGCAAGCCGGCCCGCGCATCCAGTGCGACCTGCACATCGGCAAACGCGGCAACGATACTCTGACGGTACTGCGCAAGCAGTGCTTCGCGATCAGCTTGAGCCAGATCCCTGCCGGCGGCCAGTCGGCCGGCATTGAAGATGGGCGCGGTCAGGCTGGCCGCCAGTGAATAGAGCGGATTCTCCAGAATTTGCGATAAACGCTGGCCGCCGCCGCCCACATAACCCGACAGACTCAGAGAAGGCATCAGCGCAGCACGCGCTGCAGCCACATCTGCGCTGGCTGCACTGAGGCGGGCCTCTCCGGCCGCTATATCAGGCCTGCGCAACAGCAGGGCCGACGGCAAGCCCGCGTTGATCGATGGCAAAGACAAAGCGTCCAGCTTGTCTGTGGCCAGCGTCATATCGCCTGCCTGGCCCAGCAACAGTGCCAGCGCGGTTGTTGCCTGCTGCGCTTGCTGGCGCAACGCATGGACTTGACGCTGCTGCTGGGCGACCAGCGTGCGCTGCTGAGCAAGCGCCAGCGCCATGGCCGAGCCGGCCTCCACTTGTGACTGAACCAACTGCAGCACACGCTCTGCGCTTTGCAGATTGAGCTGGCTTACGCCAAGGCGCTCGCGCAACGATACTGCCTGTATCCATGCACTTGCCGTGCCTGCGGTTACCGTAAGCAGCACGCTCTGCTGATCAAAGCGGCTGGCCTGCACACTGGCCAGCGCGGCCTGGTAGTCAGCGCGGTTTCGGCCCCATAAGTCGAGCTCGTACTGCGCATTCAGCCCCACTGCGTACCGCGTGCCTTCAGCCCATGCATCGCCGCCCAACCGCCCCTGCCTGCCCGCCTCTACGCCCGCAGACAGGTCGGGCAACAACGTTGCGCCAGCCAGGCGCGCGCTGGCCTCTGCGCGCTGCACGCGCGCCACGGCTGTCGCTATTTCCAGGCTTTGCGTCTGGGCAATGGCAATCAGGCGATTGAGCTCGCCACTGCCGAACGACTGCCACCAGTCCCGCGTATCCCCAGGCGCTCCAGCAGGGAGGAGCGCGGGCGCTGAAACTGATGGCGAGGCCTGCGCGGACGACACCTGCCGCCAGCGCTCGGGCAATTGAGGCGCTGACGCGGGCGGCGATGGCGGCACGGTGCAGCCACTGAGCGCCAGCGCGCCTACGACAATCCCGCGTAAGGCGTTCATTCGCACATTATTCTCCTGCCAGCGCAACGACCGGATCGAGCCGCGCCGCCGTTCGCGCCGGCATGAAGCCAAATAACACGCCCGTCGCAACCGCGCAGGCAAATGCCCCAAGCATGGCCGTGACCGAAAACACTATCGGAACGTTCGCAGCGATGAGCACAGCACCAATGGCCAACCCGAGAGCCAGACCCAACACACCACCCGTCACGGTAAGCAGCACAGACTCTGTCAGAAACTGGCGCAGAATATCGCGCTGGCGGGCGCCGGTTGCCATGCGTATCCCGATCTCGCGCGTACGCTCCTTGACCGTCATGAGCATGACGTTCATCACGCCTATGCCGCCGACCAAAAGTGATACGGCGGCAATCAGCCCCAGCATCATCGTCATGCTGCGGCGCGTGGCGGCTTCGGCTTGAAGGCGCGCCGCGGCGTTGCCGATGCTGAAGTCTTCCTGGCCGCCATGGCGCGCCAGCAAAAGCTGCCTGACCGCCGCCTCGGCCTGGATGACGCTGTCTGCGGATACGGCGTCCATGACGACATAGTCTGGCTGTGTCTGCGCTTGGTATACCCTCGCGCGCCCCGCTTGATAGGGGATGAAAACCATGTCGTCGTAGTCTTGCGCCCCGGAGTCTGCCCCCCGCTCCTGCATGACGCCTATGACCTCGAACGATGCACTGCCTATCAGCAGCTGCTTTCCCAGCGGATTCTCTTCGTCGGGAAAAAACTGGCGTCTGGCTTCATGCCCCAGCACCACCAGTGGCGCAAGCTCACGGTCTTCGGCGGCGGTGTAATACCGCCCCTGGGCGACTTTCCAGTGATGAATGTCCGGCATATGTTCGCCCGAGGCAAACACATAAAGATTGCGGGCCTTGTTGCCGTAGCGAACCATCACGGGATCGCCGATCACGGGAAGTACGCGCCGGATGTCGGGCAGCGCCTCGATGGCTGCCAGATCCTCCGCAGTAATCAGGCCTGCCGCGCCCCCCTGCGGCGGAACACGGCTGCCCATGTACATGATGGTGGTCCCCAGCGTGCCCATCTGATCCATGACTTTTTGGCGCGCGCCTTCGCCGACGGCGAGCATGACGATGACGGATGCAACGCCGATAATAATGCCAAGCAGCGTGAGAAAGGTGCGAGAGCGATTGATACGCATGCCACGCCACGCGGTACGCAATGCCTCGTGAAAGTCTTCGCGGGTAGCGCGCCCGGTCGCCGCTGAAGGCATGCGCAGAGAGGCGGCCAGCATCGTTTTGGCGGACGTGCCGGGGTTCTGCCCGGTATCGTCCACGACGCAGCCATCACGGATTTCGATGATGCGATTGGCCTGAGCGGCCACGTGCCGGTCGTGCGTGATGAGGATAACGGTATGCCCGGCCGCCGCAAGTTCTCTGAACAAAGCCATGACTTCTGTGCCGCTGTGGCTGTCCAGCGCGCCGGTTGGCTCATCCGCCAGAATAATGCGGCCACCATTCATCAGGGCCCGCGCAATCGATACCCGCTGCTGCTGACCGCCGGACAACTGGTGCGGCCTGTTATCCGCTTTATCGGCCAGACCAAGGCGAGCAAGCAAAGATTGCGCGCGCTCACCACGCGCTGCGGCATCAACCCCCGCGTAAATGGCCGGTACTTCGACGTTTTCGCGGGCGGACTCGGTGGGGATCAGATGATAGCCCTGAAAGACAAAGCCGAAGGCTTCGCGCCGCAGCCAGGCCAGTGCATCGGCATCCAGCAGGGCGACGTCTTGCCCGTTGAACGCATAGCGCCCTGACGAAGGGCGATCCAGACACCCAAGAATATTCATCAGGGTGGATTTGCCGGATCCCGAAGCACCCATGATGGCGACGAACTCGCCTGCGTGAATGGTCAGATCAATGCCGTGCAGCACCTCGACGGCGGGCACATCACCCGTGCCACCGTACTGCTTGCGGATAGCGGCCAATGCAATCAGGGGAACAGCGTCGTGTGATACAGCACTCATGGCATTTACCATTGCAGCCATGACAGGCCAGCCTCGCGCACCTGTTCCGCAATGACCAGCGATTCGCCTTCGGCCAGCCCGTCGAGCACCTCGGCGTCGAGGCGACTGCGCACGCCCAGGCGCACGGGGCGCGAGCGCACTGTGCCGTCGCTGGCCATAACACGCGCCATATATTTCCCGTCTGCGGAGAGCAAGGCAGCCAGCGGCACGACAATCACCTGGCCGACCTGCGCGGTGACAAACGACACCTGCGCCGTCATCTGCGGCATGAGCTCGCCGTCGTGATTGTCGACATCGAACAGTACGGTGTAGGTGACGGCTTTGGTTCCCGCTGCGGGCGCGGACGTAGATGCGGCCTCGCCAGAGGTGGAGGACGGCGGCGCCGGGAGGACTTGCCGCACCGTGCTTTGCCACTTTCTGGGGACATCTTCGACCCCGCCCAAGGTGGTAAAGGATACGGGCAGGCCTGCCTTGACACGCCGCACATCGGCTTCGGAGACTTCTGTCCAGACCGTCATGCCGGACAAATCCGCGATACGCAGGATATTGGGCGTTTGATAAGTGGCGTTCAGTGTCTGGCCTTCGCGCGCCTCCACCGATACGACCGTACCCGCCATGGGCGCATAGATCTGGGTATAGCCCAGCCTGGCCTCCTCGGCGCGCTGGCTGGCCTGCATTTGCGCAATCTGGGCGCGCAGATAATCCATGCGGGCACTGGCCGAGGCTTGCTCGGCCTGCGCAGCGTCGACGTCTTCCGCCCGGGTGGCCTGCCGCGCGGCCAGCCGCTGCTGGCGCGCATACTGCAACCGGGCTAATTTATGCCGCGCCTGCTGCTCAGCCAACTGGGCACGCAGCCCCGCGATGGCGGCGCGCCCGGCATCCACCACGGCCTGCTGCACACTGGGATCGATTTCCACCAGCAACTGGCCTTGCTCGACAATATCGCCCGGCTGCACATGCAGCCGGGTGACCTGCCCTGATACCTGCGCGCCCACATCGACATAGCGTCGCGGCTGCAAGGTTCCCACCGCATGAACCGTAGCCTGAATATCGCCTCTTTTAACCGCCGCGGTTTCGTAGCTGACACGCGGCATGAAATGCCGCCACAGCACAAGGCCAAGTACCAGCGCTACGGCAATAACCGCGAAAACAATCCACCTGCGCCCACCTGGGTGGCTGTTCGCGAACGTGCTGGACAAAGACATGGCTTGCAATGGAAACGGAGAATACGAGACCCGCGATTATTGCAATTAATTCTCATTACAGCAAGGTAATATGTACTTTGTTCGCCCATTACCGCTGCCCCCGTTGCAAAGGTGACGCCCCCAGCCGGGAAGCGCCCGGCATATGGACAGACTGCGCCGCTATACTGGCGAGAATCCACGCCTACCATTCACCGAGGACTCTATTATGTCTACCGCATTTGCCTGGCGCTCCATGCTGTTTGTGCCGGCGATCAACGACCGTTTCATTCAGAGCGCATTGCGCCAACCTTGCGACGCCATTCAACTCGATCTTGAGGACAGCGTCGCGCTCGAGCTGAAAGCGCAAGCGCGCGAACGCATTGCCGACGTCGCCAGACAATGCAGTGAACAAGGCAAGGATGTGATCGTACGTGTCAACCGACCCTGGCGTCTGCTGGTGCGCGATCTTGAAGCCTGCGTGGGCGAGCACGTCAAGGCGATTACCCTGCCCAAAGTCTCCAATGCGGGTTTTCTGCTGGGGGTCGTGGAAATCATCGACGAACTGGAGCGAGAGCAAGGCCTGGCGCATGGCTCGACACGGCTGATCGCCATGGTGGAAGATGCCGAAGGGTTGCGCAATATGGACGACATTGCCGCGGCGCATCCCAGGCTTTGCGGCATGACCATAGGCGCCGAAGACTTGGCCGTCTCCATGCAAATGCAAGTGTCTGCCGACACGCTTTACATCCCGAATGTCATGGCGGTTGCGGCGTGTCGCCGTGCCGGCATCGCGCCGATAGGATTTGTGGGCTCGGTGGCGGATTTTGCCGACCGCGAGGCATTCAGGCAGACTGTCGAGCGTGGCGCCGCGCTGGGTTTCGAAGGCGCTTTCTGCATACACCCGGCGCAAGTCGCCATTGCCAATGCCGCCTATGCGCCCACGCCGCAGGCCGTGGCCCGGGCTCGCGCACTCATTGCCGCGTTCAAAGAAGAAGAAGCCAAAGGCCGATCAGCCTGCACCTTTGAGGGCAGGATGGTAGACGCACCCGTCGTCAAACAGGCGGAAATGGTCGTGCAGAAAGGCGAAGCTTTCGGTTTGTAATGCACGGGGCCCGCGTCGATCCCGCCGCATTTTTGGGTAGTCAGCCACGATGAGTGCCGGGCCGCCCTCTTCTGTGCCCGACGCCATCGTGCATGCTTTTGCCACGGCCCGGTACGTGATTGATGCGCCTTCCGGTCAAATCACTTTATCGATCGGGTGCGAGAGTCCTGCCTTGCATGACCTCATGCAGGTCTGCGGGGCGCAAACCATGGCGATTCTTACCGCCTTCAACCCGGGCGCTCAACACAGGAACGCCGCAACCAATCGCGCGGCCCAGGAAGCACTGACGGACGAGGCCCGCACGCTGGGGCTCCCGATGTTCACCGGGTACAACGCCGCGGCTGTCAATGGACCGCCCCAAAGAGGGCATGAGCATGCCCGGGCCAACGCGTCCGCCCTCATCATGGACGACACCACAGAACCTACCGTGATCCTGCTTGGTATTCACCCCAGCCAAGCCAGCGCACTGGCCAGCGCCTATGGGCAATTGGCATGGGTGTTTGCCGGGCGTGACGCTGTGCCGAGACTAGTCTGGAAGATTTGAAGTTACATATAGATACACAATGCAGCCCTGCGCAGGTTGTCGGATTTTGCCGGCACGTTCCGCCAACAACTCGATTAATCACAACATTAACGGATTTTAGAAGCAACTTAGGCAATTTTAATGTTTTTTTGAGACTTGCCCGCGCCTGACCCCGCTTCTAACATACACAGCCATGTTTTATGGAGTATGAAATGGAAGTGGTCAGCATCATGCGCCGCCCCTCTGGCGCCCCCTCGTCATCCTCGATTCCCCAGACGCAGCATGCATCAAACCAATGGGCTGTAGAAGATGTCATCCAGCTCTATCAGCTGCCCTTGATGGACTTGCTTTTTCGCGCGCAAACCGAGCATCGCAAGCACCACCAAGCCAACGCCGTGCAGTTGTCCAGCCTTCTGTCCATCAAAACCGGCGCCTGCCCAGAGGATTGCGCCTACTGCCCCCAATCTTCCCGTTACGACACAGATGTTCCCAAAGAGGCGCTTTTGCCTGTGCAAGAGGTTCTCGAGGCCGCCCGCAAGGCCAAGGAAAATGGCGCGCAGCGTTTTTGCATGGGTGCGGCGTGGCGTTCGCCCACGGCAAGACAAGTTGACGCAGTGGCCGAGCTGGTCAGCGCCGTCAAGGCCATGGGGCTCGAAACCTGTGTCACGCTGGGCATGCTCAAGGAAGGCCAGGCTGAACAATTGCGCGACGCAGGGCTCGATTACTACAACCATAACCTGGACACCTCGCCCGAGTACTACCGCAGCATCATCACCACCCGCAGCTACCAGGATCGTCTGAATACCCTGCAGCGTGTGCGCAATGCTGGCATCAATGTGTGCTGCGGCGGCATCGTCGGCATGGGCGAATCGCGCCGCGACCGCGCCGGGCTGATTGTCGAGCTCGCCAACATGGCGCCCTACCCTGAATCCGTACCCATTAACAATCTGGTCAAGGTGCCAGGCACGCCGCTGGCCGGCGAGGAAGACATCGATCCTTTCGAGTTCGTCCGCACGATCGCCGTGGCACGCATCACCATGCCACGCACTGTGGTGCGCCTGTCGGCCGGCCGGGAACAAATGGACGATACGCTGCAAGCCTTGTGCTTTATGGCGGGTGCCAACTCCATCTTCTACGGCGACCAATTGCTGACGACCGCCAATCCCCAGGTAGAGCGGGACCGTGCGCTGTTCGAGCGCCTGGGACTGGTGCCGGTTGGCGCACCCTCCGCAAAAATGCCGCTCGACGAAGCTGCCCCGGCACGATCACAGGCGCGGTCGGTGACAGCCTGATAACCACGACTACTATTCTCGCGGCATGATTATTCTTTTTATCAGCATTGCCTGCAGCGTTGCGGTGTCGGTGCTGCTCAAGATTGCGCGGCGGCGCAATCTCCAGATAGACCAGGCTATCGCCGTCAACTATGTGATCGCTGCGCTGCTGTGTCTGCTGGTGCTGCGTCCGCAGCCGGCATCCTTGCTCGCGCCAGCGACACCCTGGTGGATACTGGCCCTGCTTGGTGTCCTGTTACCCACGATTTTCCTGGCCATGGCAGGTGCTGTACGCCATGCGGGGATTGTGCTCAGCGATGCCGCCCAGCGACTCTCGCTCTTTATCCCGCTGATGGCCTCGTTTCTGCTGTTCAACGAACAGGCTTCCGCCAGCAAGCTGGCGGGCATCGCCATGGCGCTCGTGGCGCTGGTCTGCCTGCTGATGCGCAAGCGCGACAGCAGCGCCGTACCCGGCGAAACACTCAAGACAGCAGGGCTACTGCTTGCCGTCTGGGTAGGCTACGGCACGATCGATATTCTGTTCAAGCAACTGGCCAAGGCTGGCGCTGCGTTTTCCAGCAGCCTGTTCGCCGCCTTCGTGCTGGCCGGCATGATCATTTTTCTTTATCTGATTATTCGTCGCGTGAACTGGCAACGGCGCAATATCGTTGCCGGCCTCGTACTGGGGCTGCTGAATTTTGGCAATATCTATTTTTATATACGCGCGCATCAAGTGTTTCCGGACAATCCGACGCTGGTTTTCTCTGCCATGAATATCGGTGTGATCTCGCTCGGCACGCTGATCGGTGCAGGCATTTTCCGCGAAAAACTATCGCTTGTTAATGCCCTCGGCGTCGCCCTCGCCATCGGCGCTATCGTCATACTCATTCCGCGCTGATTCAGGCTGCCCCGCACCTTCGGCAGCAGCAGGCTCCCCCTCCGGCGGGAAGGGCACCGCCTGGGACGAATCCACATGCGGTGCGCCGCCCTCCTCTTCGGGCGTAACGAACGACACATCGCTCCCGACATCGACGCGAGGATCGAGATTGGCCACCACGTTGGAGGACTGCAGGCTGTCGGACATGGGCACAAACTGTGTGGGCGCATCCTGGCTGAGGTGGGCGCCTGTCACCCGCTGCGGCCGCACAAACCCGACCAATACCAGTGCGCAAACGGAAAGAAAAACAAAATACATGGAGGTGCCGAATTCGCGCATCAACAAACCAGCCACCAGCGGTCCGACACATGCGCCCAACCCATAAATCATGTACAGAATCGCACTCAGGCCAACACGGCGCTCCGGATCAATGTTGTCGTTGGCGAAGGCGGCGCCCAGCGGATACAGCGTGAACTGCAAGGCGCCCAGCAAGCAGGAAAAAATGACCAGCGCCCAATAGGGGAACGACCACCACCCCCACAAGGGAACGGCAACGAGCACCAGCACCAGCGCGCTCATGCGTATCATGCCTGCGCGATTGACGCGGTCGGCCAGCCAGCCCAACGGCCACTGCGCCAACAGCCCCGCTGCGACGCCGGCAGCAAGAAACACGGCGACCTGGCTGTTATCCAGCCCCTGCTTCAAGGCGTAAACGGGCGCCAGGCCATAGAATGCGCCAGTCAGGATGCCGGCAACGAAAAGCACCAGCAAGGACAAGGGAACCCGAGCGAAGTAGTAACGGGCATGAATAGGCGCCGGCATCTGCAGCGCCGGATGCAGGCGGCGCGTCAGGGCAACGGGCACCAGGCACAAGGCCGAACACATGGCCGCAAAAATAAGCGGTTCGTAATTCAGGTTGGTAAAAAGTGTCAGCGAGAGCTGACCCAGCACGGTGCCGCAGCTGGAGCACACCATATAAAAAGCAAAGACCCGCCCGCGCTGACTGTTTTCGGTCTGCTCATTGAGCCAGCTTTCCAGGACGACGAACTGCGTGACCATGGCGATGCCGGCCACAAACCTGAACCCGAGCCAGATCCAGAGATTGTCCACCAGAGCCAGCACAAGAATCGTGATCGTGACAATAGCCGCCGTCGCCGCGTAGGCGCGGATGTGGCCCACGCGCATAATGACTCTGTGGCCCATCCGCGCCCCGAACACCAGGCCCAGGTAGTACACGGCAATCAGGCCCCCGACCCATAGCTCTGAAACATGCTCGGCTGTCAGGCGCAGGCCCATGTAGGTGTTGAACAGGCCGGACCCAATGAGCAGCAACAGCGTCGCCACATAAAGAGAAAAAAACGAGGCAATCATCTGCACCATGGGAATACCGGGGCCTGTTCAACTTTTAAGCGAGAAAGCATGTGAAATCGAGACGACTAGGCAGGCCTGCATCCGCACAGCCTGCCATACGCCTGACGGCCGCCACGCCTTCGCGCCGCCGCCGTGAATCATAGAAAGAGGAAAAATCTTAGCCCAACTGATTGATCATCGTCTGGGCGTCGCTGACTTCAAACTGGCCGCCCGCCTCGACATTGAGCTGCTTGACCACACCGTCATCAAGCAAGGCGGAATAACGCTGCGACCGAACGCCCATGCCGCGACCGGTAAGATCCAGTTCAAGGCCAAGCGCGCTGGTCCACGCCGCACTGCCATCTGCCAGCATGCGCACACGACCCGCCACGCCCTGATCGCGGCCCCAGGCACCCATCACGAAGGGGTCGTTGACGGCAACACACCAGATTTCGTCCACGCCTTTGGCCTTGAGCTGTTCAGCCAGTTCGATATAGCCTGGCAAATGCTTTTGCGAGCAGGTGGGCGTAAACGCGCCTGGCACCGCAAACAGCGCGATCTTCTTGCCTTTGACCAGATCGGCGACCTGGAAATTATTGGGGCCTACCGCACATGTGTCGGTTGCCGTTTCGATGAATTCGCCCAGCGTACCGTCTGGAATGCGATCGCCGATTTTGATAGCCATGATTTACTCCGCATGCAAGAATTGATTGACCGCAGCACAGAACACAGCGCGGCAAGCATAATGATACGACGAGGAAGGGGCCCGCGTACAAAACCACGGCTGCCACGATGGCAGCCTCATGAGCCAAGGACGATTTTGGCGCCCCCACCTCAGGGCGGGCTCCTTGATTGCGTATATGATAGGCCACATTACTTTTCGCGTTTCATCGGCCTGATCGGGCCGCCAGCCAGAGCAACCTATGACAACTGTTTCCTCCTCTCCCGCTTCGCCCATCAATACAGCGTCTGACGCGCCCCGGCTTACCCACCTGGACGATGCCGGCAAAGCCAGCATGGTCGACGTGGGCGACAAGCCTTCTACGCAGCGCACGGCCATTGCGCAAGGCCGCGTCCGCATGGGGGCAGCCGCCTTCGAACTGCTGTCGGCCAGCAAAAATGCAAAGGGCGAAGTGCTGAACACCGCGCGCATCGCGGGCATTCTTGCAGCCAAGCGCTGTGCCGATCTGATCCCTATGTGTCACAGCCTGCCGCTCAGCTATGTCGGCATTGATTTCGAAACCGATCCGCAGTCCCACAGCATCACGGTGCTCGCCACGTGTCGCAGCGACTACAAGACCGGCGTCGAGATGGAGGCCATGACGGCCTGCAGCATCGCTGCGTTGACAATTTACGATATGTGCAAGGCTGCCGACAAAGGCATTGTGATCGACCAGATAAGGCTAAGATCCAAGACCGGCGGCAAAAGTGGCGACTGGCAGGCTGCGGACTTCTGACCGCGCATGTTTTCGGGCACTTTCGACACAACCGATGTATTTCCTGCTGCGATGGCCGCCCTGCTGGGCGTGCTGCTCGGCGTCTGGAGCGCACGTCTGGCGCAGGCTTACGAGCAGGCTTTGGCCAATGGGCATCCCGCCGATGCCGCGACCTTAAAGCAGGCATTCAAGGCGTCGCTGCGCCAATCGGCCCGCGCCGCTGCACCCAGTGCGCTTATCCTCGCTGCCGTACTTTTCTGGGCGTGCTTGCAGCATGGCTGGTCGCTGTACTTCCTGGCGCTGTCATTTGCGGCTTTTGTGCTGTGCAGCCTTGCCCTGATCGACTGGCGTACCGGCCTGCTGCCAGACGCCCTGAACTACCCGCTGCTGGCGGCGGGGCTGCTGGTCGCCGCATGGCCGACTACGCATCTGGTACTGTACTCGGCCATTCTTGGCGCCGCGCTGGGTTTTGGGTTTCTTTGGCTGCTGACCTGGATGTTCCGGCTGATCAGACAAGTAGACGGCATGGGGCAGGGAGACTTCAAACTAGCTGCTGCGCTGGGCGCCTGGTGTGGCGCCTACAACCTGCTGATCGTCCTCTTTTTGGCCAGCCTGGCAGGGGTACTGTTCAGTATGTGGCACCAACGCACGTTGCGCCCGACAGGCGCCTATCCCTTCGGGCCGTTTCTGGCCGGCGCGGGGTTGTTCGTGCTGTTGGCAGCAGGTTAAGCGATTGGGGGGGCCTCTGGCCCCCCTCATTCACCAGACTTGCTGCAGGAATTTAACGACGGCCACCCAGCAGGCCGCCCAGCAAGCCACCGTTTGAGCCACCTGCGCTATCGCCGCCGGTCACGCTGCCGAGCAAACCGGTGACGGGAGCAAGCAGCCCACCCGCTGCGCCGCCGTTACCGGAGCCGCCGGTTGCGCCGCCCGTCAAGCCGCCCACCAGGCCGGTGACAGGTGCCAGCACGCCGCCAGCCTTGCCGCCGTCCGCAGCACCACCTGTCACACCACCCAGCAGCCCGGTTACAGGGGCCAACAAGCCGCCTGTATTATCGCCGCCCGTTGCACCGCCCGTCACACCACCCAGCAGCCCAGTCACAGGGGCCAACAAGCCACCTGCATTGTCGCCGCCCGTTGCACCGCCCGTCACACTACCCAGCAGACCGGTCACGGGAGCCAAGAGACCACCGGCTTGGCCACCTGTCGCGCCGCCTGTCACGCCGCCCAGCAAGCCAGTCACCGGGGCCAGCAGGCCACCGGCGTCACCGCCGCCCGTTGCGCCACCCAGCAAACCCGTCACCGGCGCCAATAAACCGTCACCGCCCAAGCCCTGAGTCAGGTCTGTCAAGACGCTGCTCGCGCTGGTCAATGTTGCACCCAGAGGGTTGGCGGCATTGCCGTGCACCAGGCCGCCGGCATTGATCAGCGTATTGCCGAGATCTGCCGCAACGGCTCCCAAGCCTAGTGGCGCATCGCCACCCACACCACCGAGCGAAGTGCCGATGCTGGTCAAGAGATTGTTGACGGGTTCGCCGACACCGAGGCCGTCACCGATTTGCTGAGTTGTGCCTGTCAGCGTGGTGGCGATGGGAGAAACAATACCGTCGAGGGTGTTGCCGACGCCACCCAGCGGCTCGGACAAGCCGACTGGCAGCACATTATCGACAGCCTGGCCAGCGTTTGCCAGTGTTGGCTCCAGAACCGGTGCCGCGTTGTCGCCATTGCCGCCCCCAAGGGCGCCACCGAGAACGTCCGTCAATGGCTGCAGCAGGCCGCCATCGGCGCCCAGTGCCAGCGTCAGGCTACCCAGCGCACCCGTCGCATTGTCCAGGACGTTTGTCAGCGGGTTGCTGCCATCGGCAGGCGCATTGAGCAGACCGCCAAGGCTGGCGACTGAATTGCCCAGCCCATCCACCAGACCGCCCACGCCTACACCCAGACCGCCAGGCAGACCAACGCCGGAAATCGTCTGGCCCAGATTCGACACGGTGCCACCCACCTGAACCAGCAGACCATCGACGGGCACGCCCAAGCCAGTTGTTGCGCCCACTTGCTGTGTCAACCCCGTTACTGTGCCTATGACGGGCTCAACGACGTTATCCAGCTGCCCGCCTAGATTACCGAGCGTGTCGGACACACCCACGGGCAGCACATTGTCCACGACCTGCCCCGTATTGCCCAATGTTGTTTCCAATGGTCCGGCCTGACCCGACGGATTATTCGGATCGTCGGGGTTATTCGGATTATTGGGATCGTCCGGATTGTTCGGATTATTGGGATCGTCCGGGTTGTTCGGGTTGTTCGGATCATCCGGATTATTCGGGTTATTAGGATCATCCGGATTATTGGGATTATTGGGGTTATTGGGGTCGTTAGGGTTATTTGGATTATTTGGATTGGTAGGATCGGTCGGAGGCGTAAGCTCACCGTAGCCCGTCGCGCCGCAACCTGCAAGTGCCAGACTCCCGGCCAACATGCCAGCCAGCACAGTCAATTTGAAGGCCCGCAATGTTGACGGCCCGATTTTGCGTTGGATGATGCTCATTTCATTCTCCTGAATCAAGATGTACTTTTGTTTTACGCCCTGTGTGGTTTTGATAAAGCAACATCTGTGCCAACTTGTGGAAAAACGATTCAGGCACCCTTGAAAACCCTCGCCGATTCGATATTATTTTGTTTTAAATCAATTAATTACCGATCCAAGCATTCTTACTGATTCAGTGTATTTTTCATATTTGCCATAGCGTCAAATTTGCGAATGTTACAAATGGGGCGGCTTCTGATGGGGTGTTACGTAACGAAACGTAGGATCAATAAAAAAAAGCAGGCCCATGGCCTGCCCTAAATCCTTTGGCTAACTGCGTTTACTTGACCAGCTCCCTGGTCGCCAGCCATTGCAAGGTGTCTTGTCTAAGCACCTTGACACAGCGCGTAAGGAAATCGCACATGCCCGTGAGTTCCGACGCGCTGGAACGCTGGGCTAATTCAGTAATATGGTTAACGACATAAGGCTCAGGACGCATGAGAGGTTCGCAGCGTTCCGCCACCGGACGCAGCATGACGACCCGCCTGTCACGTTCACATCTGTCCCGCTGTATAAATCCCGCTGATTCGAGCCGATTGATCAATGACGTTGCACCGCCATGGCTTAAACCCATCAACTGCCCGAGATGCCCCGTCGACAGCGATTCAAACTCGATAATGAACGCGAGCGCCCTCAAGTCCTGCTGAGACATCTGCACTGCGTCAGCCTGAGCGGACAGCAGCGCCTCCGTATACACCGACAGCCGGCGACTGACCACCATTGCCATCTCATCCAACATATGATCCGCCGACTGAGCAGTAGGGACCGTCTGGTACCGCCCCCTTTGCGCACTGGGGGATTCTGTCAAGAGCTGCAGCGTCATGATTACCCCTTCTTTCTGTTATCAAAGCCCACTCAGCAGACCACCAAGCAAGCCGCCACCTTTGGCGCCATCGTTGCCACCGGTCAAGCTGCTGACAAGATCTGTCACCGGGGCGAGCAGGCCATTGTTACCCTGGCTGGTGCCGGACGAGCCGCCCGTCAGGCCGCCGACCAGATCAGTGACCGGAGTGAGCAAGCCACCCTCACTGCCGCCCGCGAGACCACCCGTAAGCCCATTGACCAGATCAGTCACTGGCGCAAGCAGGCCACCGTTACCACTGCCCAGATCACCCGTAAGCCCACCTAATAAATCCGTCACTGGAGAAAGAGGCCCGCCCGCGGCATCGCCGCCCGCTCCCCCTGTCACCCCCGCCAGCAGGTCAGTCACCGGAGCGAGCAAACTGCCTGAGCCGCCCACGCCACCTGTTACCCCACCCAACACACTCACGACGGGTTCCAGCAAACCGCCTTCGCCGCCAAGCGCACCGGTCAACCCACCCACCGCGCCGGTGGCGCTATCCAGCACATTGGTTAACGCAGCGCTGCCGTCAGCAGGGGTGTGCAACAGACCGCCAACGTTTGCAACCGTGTCGCCCACGCCGCTTACCAGCCCACCTACACCTTTGTCCAGATTTCCTGGAAGGCCGGTACTGGCAACGGCATCGCCCAGCTCAGAGACCACTCCGCCCGCTTCAACCAGCAATCCGTCAATGGGCTCAGCCAGCCCGGTGGTCTCGCCTATTGTCTGCGTCAAATCGGTAACGGTATCCGCGACGGGAGCAACGACGGTATCGAGCTGCTTGCCTACATCGCCAAGCGTCTTTCCGGAATCCAGTGGCAGCAGTTTGTCAACGGCGTCTCCGGTATTGCCCAGGGTTGTTTCCAGCGGGCCTGATTGACCGGCTGGCGTGTTCGGATCACCAGGGTTATTGGGATCACCGGGGTTATTGGGATCACCAGGATTATTGGGATCGCCGGGCTTATTAGGATCTATTGGATTTGTTGTCCCAGGATCGGTTGGTGGTGTCAGCACCTCGTTGCCCGTTGCGCCACAGCCGGCCAGCGCCAGCGTACTGGCGACCAACGCAGACATCAATGCAAATCTGAATGGGTGATTTGTCAGGGTATTTTTGTTCTGGGCACCCATAGCGCACTCCTAAAGGCAGAAAGTTCTGAAAATATCGGAGACGGATTTCTTCGAGTTATGTAGATCAAAGCAATATGCATGCCAACTTTAAAATGGATTGCCAAGCATCCCGCTCGGTCTCCGGCTTATCTGTTGATTCCGCTTTTAAATCAATGCATTGACCAGCTTTGAACAGGACTCCGGATTACCACCAAGTTCAACGTCTTCTATTTTTAGGCCTATGAATGTTACAAATGGGAAGGCAGGCTCCGTAACGAAACTGGCACCTACCGCAACACGCGCCTCCGTATGGGCTCACCTGGCCGGGAGCCCTTCATCGAGCCATTTCGCCGTGTCTTTCTTGAAAAAGGCTGCGCAACGCATCAAAAAATCGTAGGTGTCTACCACATCGCCTGCGGCAACCTGTCGCGCAATACTGCTCAAACGGCCCAGCACGTACAGCTCGGGTTCCAGCAAGGCTTCGCACCGCTCTGGAACCGCGCGCAAGACCACCACCCTACGGTCGTTTTCATCGCGATCCCGTTGCAGAAAACCACCGGATTCCAAGCGATCGATCATGGCCGTCGTGCCACCGTGGCTGATACCAATCAGCTGGGCCAGATGCCCCGTGGACAATGAGCCAAACTCCATTACGAATGCCAGCGCCCGCAAGTCGGCTTGCGGCAAATCGACTTCGACCGCCAGCCGTGCCAGCGAAGCTTCATAATAAAGCGGCAGTTTGCGACTCAGCACCATGGCAAGTTCACGCAACATCGCTTCATCCGGCACGCCGGGCGCGCCTGACGCAGCGACGGCACTGCCGTCTTGCGCCAGGACACTGAGCGGGAGGCTGTTTTCAGACCGCCACATAGCTCGCACTCAGTTAACGCCGCCCGCCGAGCAGTCCGCCGAGCAAGCCACCACCGGCGTTGTCGCCCCCGGCAGCACCGCCCGTCAAACTACCCAACAGCCCAGTGACTGGCGCCAGCAGGCCGCCGGTCGCATTGCCGCCGCTTCCGCCGCCAGTATTGCCGGTCAAGCCTCCCGTCAGCCCGCCCACGACACCGGTTACCGGTGCCAACAGGCCACCACCACCGCCGTCGCCGCCGGCAGCACCGCCGGTCAAGCCACTGACCAGGTCAGTCACCGGGGCCAACAATCCGCCCTGCTGCCCTCCAGTCAAGCCACCAACCAGGTTGGTCACTGGCGACAGCAGACCGCCGCCCTCCTGGCCGCCCGTCAGGCTTCCCACCAGATTGGTCACCGGTGAAAGCAGTCCGCCATTGCCTTCATTACCCGTCAGGCCCGCGACCAGATCAGTGACTGGCGACAACAAGCCGCCATCGGCTTGGCCTCCGGTCAGGCCGCTGACGAGATCAGTAACTGGCGACAATAATCCGCCATTACCTTCCCCGCCCGTCAGGCCTCCCACCAGACTGGTTACCGGAGACAACAAACCATCGCCGCCCTCTCCGCCTGTCAGACCACCGGTCAAGCCATTGACCAGATCGGTTACCGGCGTCAACAAGCTGCTGACCGGCTGCAGCAATCCGCCTTCGTCAGTCAACGCGCCCGTCAATGTATCCACGGCACCGGTTGCATTCCCCAGCACAATCACCAATGGGTTGGCATCACCGCCCCTGGCGTTAAGCACGCCGCCAACGCTGGCCACGGTAGTGCCCAGGCCGGACACCAACCCGCCCAGGCCTTCGCTCAGATTGCCTGGCAAGCCCGTACCTGAAATCGTGTCGCCCAGATTAACAACCACGTCGCCGACTTTGATCAACAGACCATCCACCGGGGCGCCCAAGCCAGTCGCTTCACCAACCTTTTGAGTCAGATTCGTAGCCGTATCCACTATCGGCTGCGCTATACCATCGACCTGCTTGCCGACGTTGCCCAGTGTTTCTCCGGCGTTGATGGGCAGCACGTTGTCCACAGCATTCCCGGTTCCACCCAGCGTCGTTTCGAGCGCGCCCGCTGGCTTGCCTGGGTCACCTGGATCGCCTGGATCGCCTGGATCGCCTGGATCGCCTGGGTCGCCTGGGTCGCCTGGGTCGCCTGGGTCGCCTGGGTCGCCTGGATCACCTGGGTCGCCTGGGTCGCCTGGGTCGCCTGGGTCGCCTGGGTCGCCTGGATCGCCTGGATCGCCTGGATCGCCTGGATCGCCTGGATCGCCTGGATCGCCTGGATCGCCTGGATCGCCTGGATCGCCTGGATCGCCTGGATCGCCTGGATCGCCTGGGTCGCCTGGATCGCCTGGGTCGCCTGGATCGCCTGGATCGCCTGGATCGCCTGGATCGCCTGGATCGCCTGGATCGCCTGGATCGCCTGGGTCGCCTGGGTCGCCTGGGTCGCCTGGATCGCCTGGATCGCCTGGATCGCCTGGATCGCCTGGATCGCCTGGATCGCCTGGGTCGCCTGGGTCGCCTGGGTCGCCTGGGTCGCCTGGGTCGCCTGGGTCGCCTGGGTCGCCTGGATCACCTGGATCGCCCGGGTCACCTGGATTGTTTGGATCGCCTGGATTGTTTGGATCGCCCGGGCCACCTGGATTGTTCGGATCGGTCGGGTTAGTTGGGTCGGTCGGCGGGGTCAGTACGCCATTGCCGGTGGCGCCGCAGCCATGCAATGCCAGCGTGCTGCTGAATATGCTGGCAAGCAAGGCCAGCCGCAGTGCTCTGGCCGATATCCGACGGCGCTTCCTGGTTGTGGTCTCCATGACTTCTCCTAATGTCGTGTTTGTGTGTCAACGCATGGAGTTGTCTACGCAAAAACCGGGCCAACAATAAAACTCGCAGCCAATAAAAAAGCAGCGCTCACGCGCTGCTTTTGTTTTCTCATTAAAAATCAATCAGGTATGAGAAAACCGATATCTCTCAAATCGGTTTAATACTAAATATCGACAAACATCAAATCTGCGAAAGTTACAAATGGGCGGATTTAAACCAGAACGTTACGTAACAAGGCACGCGCTCAAAAACCGTCGTAAATCAGGGAGTAATTGGCATTGAAACGCCAGTCGCGGCTATCGTCGTTCAGGGGTCTGTCACCCACCGGCTTGGCCATATTGAAGTCAAAAATGTAATTGCGGTCATCGGTCACGCGCAGCCCTAACGCAGCCGAAGCCAATTTGCGATCGTTATACGATGAAAAATTACTGTCGTTATACCAAGCGCGCGCGTGATCAAACATCACATAGGGCTGCACTGCCGCAAGATAGCGCCAACCTGTGGGAATGCGACGATTTACTTCGATCGACATGCCATAGCCTTTGTCGCCAGCCAACTCGCCCTGCTCATATCCCAGGCCATATCGCCACGAACCAAACGATACCTGCTCCATATTCGGCAGAATATTCGACGTGTACTGCCCCGTGGCGGACAGGGTCGCCCCAAAACCTGCGGGCAACTTCAATGTCTGCTTCATGTCAGCGGTAAAGCGGGTAAAGTCCAGATCGTAGTTAGGGTCTTGAAACGTTGCATAGTTACTAGTCAAACTCTTGGACGCACCCATACCGTCCACGCCCTTATAAACCCCAAGCTTTATATCGCGCGATTGAATCAAGCCCACATCGCGGTAATGTAACTCCGCCCGGGCAACCCGCAACTTAGCCTTTTGCAGCAGCCAGGCGTTGTCCAGCTCGCGGTGATACTGATCATTGGTTTCTGCCGCATAAACCCCCAGCGATCCTTTGAGCATCCGTTTGTTGTCGAGAATGAATGGATAGCTCACGCCCACCCCAATGCGGTGATTCACTACTTCGCGGTCCCAACCCTGGGATTTCAGCAAGGCATCCTGCGGCTCGGCTTCATAATGGTAACCATCCAGCTCCACCGCAAATCCTTTATTGCCCACGGGTATCGCCATCTTGCCAGCGAAATATTGCACATCACCCTTTTCCAGCGGCACAGACGCCGTCAAACGCGTTTGCTCTCCCAGCGGCGTGAGACTGTTGGCGGTAATACCGACAATACCCTGCATACCCGTACCCATATCGGATACCCCTGCCGTCAACCCAAACCGCTGGCGTGTCGCGTCAAGCACAAATTCCGTCGCGCCATCCGCGCGTTTGGGCATATCCAGCGTTGGGGTGAACCGAACGCCAGGCACCATACGCATTAAATTCAACTGACGTTCAAACGTCTTGCGGGTAAGCGGTTTTTCTTCAATAACAGGTTTAGCCAGCGCCTGCAGACGTTCGCCAGCGTTGCCCACGTCGCCCTCAATGCGCAGCCCGGACACATGGCCTTCCACCACCGTGACACGCACATTGCCTTGGGAAAAATCCTGGTTCTGCAACAGCGCAAATGACAGGGCATAACCGCGCGACTGATACAGCAGCGTGATCTTATTCACCTCTTGCACCAACTGCGCCACGGTCATTGCCTTGCCTGCCAGCGGCTCCAGTATCGGCGCAATATCGCCTATGGGAATCACCGAATTTCCCGCCACTTCGAAATGGCTTGGCGTTACGGTTTGTTGCAAACGACGTTGAACCTCAGCTTGCGCATCCGCCTGCCGCATCTGCAATTGTGGCGCTGGCTGCTGTCGCGCTGCTGGCACCTCCATTTTGGGTAGGCTATCCAGCGGATTGCCACGCACGATTCCATCTGCGAACGAAACAGGCGCATAGACCACTGCCCAAGCCAGCGCGCCCGTTGACAGGGCACGCATCGGCAGTGCAGTTCGGCCTGCCACAGATAAAGGCATATGACGCAAATTATTGAAAATAGTATTTATTTTGCGGCAAAAAAAAGAAGACATCGCAGGCGGCCTTGAATACAAATAACAGCAATATGCCGGCCGCAAAAGCGCACAAAGAGAGGCTTTTTACCGAAGCCAGGCAACTAGGCGCAGATGATAAACCAGTTCGCCAGTTGCTACAAAATATTGGTAAATACTCCTAACACCTTAGTACCATTGGCTAAATTAGGTGTTTATAAGGGTTAGTCTCTACACCAATCAAATAACAAAATCGTTACATTGTGTTTTAAAAACCACATATATTTGAGTTCATTTGAACTCTAACTATACTAAATATGTAGAATTGCCATATCCAGTTACGACATGTAGTTGGATGGTCGAAAAACTACTACAGATGGGCTAGTGCGAACGTAGCAGTATTTCAATAATTTAGTTTTATGTTTATTTGTAAGGGGATGGACATGAAAGAACTACTTATCAAGTTCTGGAAGGATGAAGAGGGTGCAACGGCGATTGAGTATGGGCTGATTGCGGGGTTGATGGCCGTCGTAGTCATTGCAGGCCTAGCTCTAGTCTCGGATGGGCTTGATGACTTATTTACAGCCATCCAAACAAAACTAGAGGGCACAGCCACAGAAGTTGGTACAGCTGGCAGCTAATGCCCTAGTACCGCAACACAACCGATGCAGCCAAGCCAGTCAGACCATTACATTAATTTGCGCACGCATGGTTTCGTCCTAATGAGCCCTATTAATATCTATGATCTCTTCGGCTTGGTTTGCAATATTCATTCTTCTAAATGTAATCATAGCTGCATGTGATTTTCGGCATCGCCGTATTCCTAATATGGCGCTTGTCACACTTTTAGCAATACAAGCACTTGTACTTCTCGCGCAAGTGTATTGG
Source organism: Allopusillimonas ginsengisoli (assembly GCF_004153455.1). Classification (GTDB taxonomy): domain Bacteria; phylum Pseudomonadota; class Gammaproteobacteria; order Burkholderiales; family Burkholderiaceae_B; genus Allopusillimonas; species Allopusillimonas ginsengisoli. Next base: position 917,978 of record NZ_SDQE01000001.1, read on the forward strand.
CCGCCCCAAACCACTTATCTAACCACGAATTGGCGTAACGCACTTTCGGGGCTTTTTATCGGATTAATCGTTTTTTTCCCTCTGTGGCGTTTTCGCGCCATGGGTGCAGGAGACGTGAAATTTATTGCCGTGTTGGGTTTCTGCCTCGGCCCCGCTGCATTATTTTCCGCAATCATCATTGGCAGTTTTTTGGCTGGAATACATGCGCTGGCTGCGGTGATTTTAAATGGATGGGCCGGTGCTCATGCTATCTGGCGGCAAGCGCCTGATATCAGGCGTGGAATTCCGTATGCGGCTTATGTCGCCATTGGTTGTCTGTTAGGGCTCGTATGGCTGTTCTCTAACCCTCGCCCGTGGCTACCGTCTATGCTAGGTATTTAGATGAAAGAGAGCGTTGTTTCGCGATTACGGCAGTCCACTGCCAGCATGAGGGCCTACAAACAAGTGTCCGGCCAGCGTGGCGCCTACGCAGTGGAGTTCGCCTTCGTTTTCTTTATATTCTTTGTCGTCCTGTATGGTGTGTTGACCTACGGGCTGATCTTTGCTCTCCAGCAATCATTGAATAGCGCCGCCGAAAACGGCGCCCGCGCTGCATTGAAATGGGCACCCGATACTCCGGCCCGCGCTACGAATGCTGAAAGCGAAGCAACGAGCGTCACCTCATGGCTGGTTGATCTGAGTCACGGTGATGCACTCAAGGTTGTGAGCTGCTATCAGGGTGGCCCCAGCTGCAAAACAGATGTCTGCCCAGCGTTGCCTGCGGCTGATGACCTGGAAGCTGGCGAAATCACCGTCGCACTTTGTTATCACTACAACAGCGAGCAAGGGCGTCTGATCCCGCTGATTGGGCCCAGCAGCATTGTTAGTTTGATCGTGCCTGCAGTATTGCAAGCCAGCGCGACAGCCAATCTGCAGATCGCGTCGCAACAACCAGCCGCGACAGGTGAATAGCATGAGAAACGCCTATTGGCAGCGTCCTTCTGCAGATCAAGATGCCCGACAGCAAGGCGTTGCAGCCATAGAGTTCGGCATCTCCATTGTCATCGTGCTGATGTTTCTGTTCGGTATCGTCTCCTACGGTGCGCTGTTCTGGGCACAACAAAAGGTTTCCTATCTGGCGGCAGAAGGCGGGCGCTATGCCGTCGCCCAAAGCTTCAGCAACCCAACGGCAGCAGCAGACAGCGCATGCATTCACGTCAAAAAGATCGCTGAACAGGATCTGCTACTCAACGCAACCAGCAACAGCATTAATGTCACATGTGCACAAACGACAGCCCAGTGCGTCAGTGCTACCTGCGCCACCATCGCAGTTTCTGCAAATGTGTCGGGTTGGCCTCTGCTGCAAATGATGGACAAGCTTATAGGCCTTGTCCCAAATGCCAACCAAGTAAACAAACCCTCAAGCACCGAGCTGACCTCGACAGCCGTCGTCCAAATAATGTAAACCCCGGAGTCCTGTTTCATGAATCCCGTGCTGAAATTCCTGGCTGCTTTGCTGGTTATCATCGCCGTGGCGCTGGGTGTTGTGGCCTATCGCATCGCCAGCAAACCTGCCCCGCCCCCGCCGGTGGTCGCCACCAGCGAGCCTGCCGCGGCAACCAAGCCGGCCGAGCCAGTCATCACCTATCCCGTCGTGATGGCAGCCAAAGATATTGCAGCGGGCGCGGAGCTCACAAGCGATGACTTCAAGATAGTGCAGTGGCCTGTGTCGCCCTCGCAGGCATTTGCCAGCGCGGATGAGCTGATCGGCAAGCATCTGCGTTTTGATGTACCCGCCGGCGAGCCAGTAACGCAAGCCATGCTGATGCAAGGCCTGGCCACCTATCTGAAAGAAGGTGAGCGCGCTGTCAGTATTCCGGTGGATGAGATTTCTGGCGCCTCTAACCGTGTGCAGCCCGGCGATACCGTGGATGTCTTCTTTACGATGAATCGCAGTAGCAGCGGCGACGATAGTGAAATCACTAACACGCAATCTCGTTTGTTATTGCCGCAGTTGCGTGTGCTGGCCTATGGCATGGACTCGGTGGACGGCCCGCCGCCCGGCACTTCCAAGGATATTGGCAACAACCGCTCGGCGCCTCGTGAGTCCAAAGCCAGCAGCGCCATGCTGGCGGTACCGCTTGAGCGTGTAAACGAGCTGCTGCTGGCCGTCCGCAGTGGCAAGCTGCAGCTAGCCCTGCGCTCGCCCAAGGATGCCTCGCAGCCGGATCTGGCGCTCTTCCCCGTACGCGATCCGCTACTGAAAGGCCGCAAGGATCTGACCCCTGAACAGCGCATTCTGCTTGCTGATGCCGACAACCGCGCCTATGCCGGCGAAAGCCTGAGCGAAGTGTCGGGTGCCGACCTCAACGAAACCAAAAAGAAACCCGTCACCAAGACGCGATCCAGCGCGCCGGCCCGGCCACGCTCGATCGAGGTGATTCGGGCGGGCAAATCGCAGCAAGTGCCTTACTGATCAACATCCCCAGCAAGACAACGCAACACGGTACAGGATAATGAAAACTATCACTGCAGCACGGCGACACATCACACTGGCCCTGGCCGCCGCCGGTATGGCATTCTGCGCCCTGCCTGTGAACTCGGCGTTTGCCCAATCCTCACATGCGGCCAGCTATGCGGTCACACAAACCTTGACGCTGCCTCTACATGGTCAGCGTATGCTGCCCGTCACAGGGCACGCCACACGTGTCGCCGTCAGCGACCCCGGTGTGGCCGATGTGCAAATCCTGTCGGGAAGCGGTAGCCGCAATGGCGGCGTCATGCTGTTTGCCAACCAGCCTGGCACGACTGAAGTGCAAGTCTGGGCCCAAGGCCAGGCTTCACCACAGCAATGGCGGATTACGGTGCTGGGCGATGACCGCCCCGTCAATGCCGCCACCGCAGCCCCTGGCAGCATGGTGCAGGTCGAGGTCAAGGTGGTCGAGCTGTCGCGCAATGCCATGAAGGATGTCGGGATCAGATGGGGTGCCGGCGGCTCAGGCCGCTTCAGTGCCGGCCTGAACATGATTCCCTCATCGTTGACGCCGCTGGGCAGCAATGGTTTTTCACTGGGCTATACCTCCAGTGACTTCAATGCAACGCTGGCCTTGATCGAAAGCACAGGCATGGGCCGCATTCTGGCCGAGCCTACCCTGGTGGCCATGTCCGGCCAAAGCGCCAGCTTTCTGGCGGGCGGCGAGATCCCCGTTCCGCAGTCCGGCGGACTGGGCACGCAAACCATTGAATACAAACCCTTCGGCATAGGCCTGACCGTGGCCCCAACGGTGCTGTCCGCCAACCGCATCGCGCTTAAAGTGGCGCCCGAAGCGAGCGAGCTGGATTACGCCAATGCCATTCCCGTCATCAACGGCGACCAGACGACGCTGATGCCGGCGATACGGACACGCCGTTCGGACACCATGATCGAACTTGGCGATGGCGAGAGCTTTGTCATCAGCGGCCTGGTCTCGCGCCAAACGATTGCCAATGTCAGCAAGGTGCCCTTTTTAGGTGACCTTCCCATTATCGGCACCTTCTTTCGCAGCATGCAGTACTCGCAGGAAGAACGCGAACTGGTCATTGTGGTGACACCGCGCCTGGTCAAACCGCTGGGCCGGGATGCGGTTATTCCACTACCAGGCGCGGCACTGGAAAAACGCAACACCGCCAGCAACGCCTGGGGTTATTACCTGATGGGGCCGGCAAGCGGCGAGCAAATGCCGGGCTTCTCGCGCTGACCTTGGCAGGGATGGCAGAACAACAAGATGCAGTAGGGAATTATGGATGTAGTTAAGGAAGAACCCCGCTTTCTGTTGTGCTCAGACAGACAGACCCTAGCCGCAAGGTTGGAGGCTGTCCTGGCGGGCGTGGGGCCGGTTGTTCCCGCCGCCCTGCAAGTGTCGGAACTGCCTGAATATGTGGCGGCACAGCAGCCCAGCCTCGTTTTTCTGGATTTTCTGGGCAACGAGGCAGACGCGACGCGCGAGCTTGCCTGCCAGCAGGCCGAAGTGCTTGCCCGCCGCTTTCCGCACACGCCGACGGTGGCGATTGGCATGATGTCTGATCCCAACGTGGCGATCGCTGCCTTTCGGGCCGGCGCCCGGGATTTTGTGGATCTGGATAACGAGGGAGACTTTGCCGGCACGGTCCGGCGTTTGCTGCACAGGGCCAGAACCACAGACGCGCCAACCGCCTCCCAGCCCCCCGGCAGCCTGCTGTTGTTGGGCGCGCGCGCGGGCATGGGCGTCAGCACCTTGGCCGCACATATGGCGGGCCTCTTGCAGCAGCGCATTATTGAAACCGCCGAACACGCAACAGGCTCAAAGAAAAAATCGCCGCGCAGCAAGCCGCGAGAAGCTCGTCCGCTGTCAGAACGCATCTGCCTGCTCGATCTGGGCATGCCGATCGGCGACAACCTGCTGTATCTGAATATACGTCACGGCTTCCATTTTGTGGACGCGGTTCAGAATCTGCGCCGGCTGGACGATACACTGCTCAGCTCGGCGCTGCCGCACAACGATGAAGGCGTATCGGTGCTGGCGCTGCCGCGCAGTGTCGAGCAGGTGAGAGATGCGTCGCATGCGGATTCGCTCGCGCTGTTTGAGCGTCTGCGCAGTTATTTCGCCCTGTTGATTACCGATACCGGTGGTTTGTCGAATCCGGGATTTATTGCTGGGCTTGCGCAAAACAGCGCGCACGTCTGGGTGGTCACTGACCAAAGCCTGGGCGGGCTGGTGTCGCTGGCCGATCTGCTGCATGCGCTGGATGAGCAAAAGATAGACCGCAAGAAATTAAGGCTGGTGGTTAACCGCTACGACCCCCGTTACGGCATGAATGCGGCACAAATTGCCGAACGTTTCGATCTCAAGCTGTTAGGCACGCTGCCGGATCGCAGCCTGGCGCTGCATCAAAGTATGAACCTGGGCAAGCTGCTGTTCGAGCAGACACCCAACGACCCCTATATCAAAGCGCTCGACGTGCTCGCACGTGCGCTGAACTCCGACAATCAGACGCCACGTGGACGCCTCCAGCCATTGCAATGGCTGGAAAGTTTCACGCGACGCATTAAAGGCTGACCTTAGCGTCAAGGATTACCCATCATGATCATGACCGGTTCCGTTCAGTTTGGCGACGATGGCTTCGCCGGAACGCAACGCTTTCAGGACATCAAAAGCGCCGCGTATGAACACCTGCTGTCCCGCATCGAAGAACTGGGCGCGGAGTTCGGTCGTTGGTCCCGCGAGGCCATCCAGGAGTTCGTGGAAATTGAAGTGGCCGGCTTTGTGCGGCATCAGCGCATCCCCATCAACGAATTCGAAGTCCAACAAGTCTCTCTGAGCTTGACCAAGGAACTGGCGGGCCTTGGCCCGCTGGAGGATCTGCTGGCAGACGGCAGCGTGGAAGACATCCTGATCAATGGCTACGACAATGTGTTCGTCTCGCGCCGCGGTGTGCTATCGCGCGAGCCTATACGTTTCTCGGACAACCAGCATATCCTGCGCATCGTTCGCCGCATTCTCGCGCCACTGGGCCGCAGGCTGGATGAATCCACGCCCATGGTTGATGCGCGCTTGCCGGATGGCGGACGCCTGAACGTGATCATCGAGCCATTGGCCGTAGACGGCCCCATGGTCTCCATCCGTAAATTCCGGCAGGATCCGCTCAAGCCTTCGGACCTGCTCAATCTGGGCACCTATAACGAAGATATTTTCCGCTTGCTCGACGCCGCCGTGCGCCAGCGCTGCAACATCCTGATTTCCGGCGGCACCAGTTCTGGCAAGACCTCGCTGCTCAATGCCCTCGCTTTCTTCATTCCAGAAAACGAACGCATTGTCACGGTGGAAGATACCGCCGAGCTCTCACTCAACCACCCTCACGTCGTACGGTTGGAGTCGCGCCAAGGCGGCTACGAGGGCACGGGTCAGGTGTCCATACGCGATCTGATCCGGAACAGCCTTCGCATGCGGCCAGACCGCGTGGTCGTGGGAGAAGTGCGCAGCGCCGAGGTCATGGACATGCTGCAGGCCATGAATACCGGGCACGAAGGCTCGATGACGACCATCCACGCGAACTCGCCGCGGGAATGCCTGTATCGCATCGAAATGCTGGCCGGCTTTGCCGGCTACCAGGGCAGTGAAGACAGCCTGCGCCGGCAGATTGCCAGCGCCCTGGACTTCATTGTGCAAATCGGCCGCCTCTCCAACGGCAAGCGCCGCATCCTGTCCGTGACCGAAGTCACGGGTATGGGCGACAACGTCATCTCCACCCAAGAACTTTATCGCTACGAAAGCTTTGTCGATCCGGCAGGCCAGGAACAGGACCACTGGAAGAGCCTGGGCATCCATCCCCACACACCCAAGCTGGCCCGCTTTCGCGAAGAATGGCATGGCACGGCAAATCCGCAACACAACGACCTGCCCCCCGACTCCGGCGGCGGCTTCTGGGGCAGGAGGCGATGATGCCTATTGTTCTCGCGCTCATCGCAGTCGCGCTGCTGCTTTTGCTAGGCGGAATACTGCTCTGGCATCAGGCCAACCGCCGTGCCCGGCGCGATACCACTGAACGCTTTGTCAATCAACATATCGATGCGCGTACGGCCGCGCACCTGAACGCGCCCAGCCTGGCGAACTCGCAGCGCGACGCACATGTGTGGCGCGGCGGGCCCGCCAACTGGAGCAGCCTGCTCCTGCGCGCAGGCGTTGTGCCTACGCCCGGCTTCTATATCCGCCTGCTAGGCCTGCCTCTCGTGCTGGCCATTGTCGGTGGCGTGATGCTCGGTCCGCTGGCGGCGGGCGCCATTCTGGTGATGGCGCTGGTGCTGGGTTTTTTTCGGCTTTGGCTCAAGGCCGACAAGCGTCATCACAAGGCCGTCGAGCAACTGCCGGAATTTCTGGACGCCGTTGTACGCATGATGACGATCGGCAATAGCCTCTCCGCATCCTTCCAGAACGCCACGGGCAAGATCGGCGAACCCTTGCTGGAAATGGTTGAACGCGCCAACAGCAACCATCGTGGCGGCCAGGAGCTGGATGTTGCGTTGCGCCAGACGGCACGCCTCTATGGCCTGCACGAGCTGTATCTGGTGGCGGCGATTGTGGGTGTGACGATACGATTTGGTGGACGCAGTGATCATGTACTGGAGCGCATGGCCGCCTTTATGCGCGACCTCACTCAGGCAAGACGGGAACTCGTGGCCCTTTCGGCAGAGGTCAGGCTGTCCGCCTGGGTGCTCGCGCTGTTGCCGCTGGGCATAGGCGCATTCATCGTGATGTTCAACAACGCGCTCTTTATGAGCATGTGGCACGACCCCGTCGGGTGGAAGATGCTGGTGGGCGCTGCCGCGCTGCAAATCATCGGCTCCTACTGGCTCTATCGCATGGCCAGGCTGGCCTGAAGGAGATGCGACCATGACCTGGATAGATACGCTCAGTGCACAACAGCTCATCGCCGGCTCTGTCGCCCTGCTCGCCCTTGCCTTGCTGATTGTGGGCATGGCCACGCTGGGCCGCGCCTTTCGCCAGGGCAAAAGCCAGACGACGATTGAGCGCGCCCTCGCCACGCGAGCCAAACGCGATGGCCGCGCCGCCGCGAACGCCAACCCACCTGAACAAAAAGGCCCCATGTCCAATGCCATCGGCACGGCCGCCGCGCTGGGCGCACGGTGGGGCACAGGCCGTTATGGCGACGTGCTGCTGGCCGACGAGGATCGTCAGTTGATCGAATCCGCCGGCTATGTCGACCAGGTACGCGCGCGCGCCCTCTTTCTGTTTGCACGCGCCGTACTGGGCATAGGCTTGCCCGTACTCAGTCTGCTATTGCTGGGTAAATTCCGTATCGCTGGCAGCGAGACGGTAGGCATGATGGTGCTGATATTCGCTGGCTTTGCGATAGGCTGGATGCTGCCCAAATGGGCAGTCAAGCGCCGCGCCAAGCAACGCAAACTGGCTGCATCCGAAGAGTTGCCGCTATTCATAGATCTATTACGCCTGCTGCAAGGCGTTGGCCTGTCCATAGACCAAAGCCTGCATGTGGTGGTGCACGAATTTTACGAAGTGATGCCGGTACTGGCGTCGGAGCTGCGCATCGCGGTGGATCAATACACACGTGGTCGCACCCGCGAGCAATCCCTGGCGCGCATTGCCAATGGTTTTGATAACGACGACCTGGCGGCCATCTGCCGCCTGATTGCGCAAGTGGATCAACACGGCGGCGCGGTACAGCAACCGCTGCATCAGTTTAGCGAGCGGCTGCGCGAACAGCGCAAGCTCGACCTCAAGGAAAAAATCGGCAAGCTCACCGTGAAGATGACCGGCGTCATGGTACTGACACTCATGCCCGCCCTGCTCATCATCACAGGCGGCGCCGGATTCCTGGCGATCATACGCGGCCTGTCCCGCATTGGAGGCGGCTAATGCAATACCCTATTCCTCTCCCTTCCATCCATTCCTTATCGCATGACGACGGCGCACATCGCGGTGGCGGCATGAAGTTTGCACAGACATCAGGCCGACAGCCAAGCGATGCACCTGCTTTGCTGCTGCGCTCCGCCGTGCTGCTGATCTGCGCCTCGGCGCTGACCGCCTGCTCAAGCAATCGCACCGAAACAGCGATGCAAGTGATACAGCATCAACAGGAACAGCAGTCCATGCTGCGCCAGCATGAAGCCGATGTCGCCAAGAAGAACGCGCCCAGCGAACCCACCGTGGTGATGGCCATGATCCGCGAGTCGCAGGACCAGCAACGCTACTTTGCCTCGCTTGCCTATATCGACGCCTACGCCCAGCAGTTCGGCAACAATGTTGAACTTTCCGCCCTGCGCGCCAATGCACTCCGCATGACGGACCAGACCGCGCAAAGCGAAGCCGCCTATCAAGCGCTGCTTAAAACCAGCGAGGCCGCCACCGGATGGCATGGCCTGGGGCTGCTTGCTGCGAGCAAAGGAAACTTTGCACAGGCTGCAGACCATCTCGCCAAAGCCGCCAAACTGCGCCCCACCAACGCCGAATACCTCAACGACCTGGGCTTTGCCAGACTGCAAGCGGGCGACATCAACGGCGCCCGCCTTCCCCTCGGGCAGGCCGCCGAACTCGACCCCGCCAACAACAAAGTGCTGGCCAACCTCGCCCTCCTGCTCCTGGTTCAGGGCGAGCCCCAACAGGCACACGCCGTGATGGATAAAGCTCGCCTCTCGCAACAGGCACGAGACCTGGTGCTAAAGCTGGCGGCGGAATTACACAGCCGGCCAAGGCAAACTGCCAGCCTGGATGAGACGCCTGTCGCACAGGACGACACCGTTAGCGTAGCTACCAGCAGCGCAGTAGCACCTGCTGCATCTGCTGTAGTTGTCGCCGCCTCCGCCCCTGCTGTTTCTGCCGTGCCTCCTGCCCCTATTCCTGTCGTATCCGCCATGCCGCCTGCCTCGGCTGCGTCAAGCGTATCTCCTGCGCCTGCCGTTGCCGCCGTATCTGCCGCCTCGGATGAGCCTGTTACCACCAACCCAACACAGGCAGCGGGCAGCAGGCCAGCGCCGCTCAGCAGACCCATTGTTACCGCGGTCAGCACGGCACCGGAACAAGCCGCACCCGCAATAACTCCCAGCAGCCCCGTCGGTTTCCATCAAGCGCCCTTGATGGAACGCTATTCACCCCTGGTGCGATAGCCATGTTGAACACTACTTATAAGGCCACCCTTACCATGCCCCGACTCCTGACATCTCTCTGCGCCGCGATCGCATTGCTGCCGATACTAGCCGTGGCCCAAAACAACACCCGCCTGACAAGCGGGCCAAGCAGCGTGCCGGGCTTCACACCCGCCGTCGCCTACCCGGTCAACCAAAACACCGCCAGCTACACAGCGCCCAGCGCGGCCCAATCCGCAGGCACGGCCACCCGCAGCGCCAACTCCTCCGTCGTCAGCCAAGTCCCGGCCACGCGCTACGCCGTCACGCCCACCGCCACCACCGCGCCGGCACCACAGCCCGCTCCGGCAGCGCAAGCTACTCCAGCGACGTCGACACCTGCAGCCACCCCAGACAGCTATACACCTGCGGCCCCCACCACACTACGCGTACCCGAATTGGTCGGTGACACCACCAACGCACTACTGGCCATGCAAGCACAAGGCGACTACGCCGGCGCAAGCCTGCCCACCCTGGGCGCCACCGCCGGCCCAGCCTGGAAACGCTACGTCGACAGCTTCTCCCACCCATTGCCCGAATGGTTCAAGGAGAAGGTTGAGGACAGTAGTAAATAAGGATAAAGGCCCCGCCATGAACACCCAGCCAAGCCCCACCCCCCGCTCCCCGCAGCAGGGCTCCATCGTCGTCATCCTGGCCATCGCCATGGTGATGTTGATTGCATTGCTGGGGTCGATTCAGGTGGGGTATACGGCTTATCAGAAGCGGGAGTTGCAGAAAACTGCGGATATGGCTGCACTAAGCGGCGTGCAAGAATTGATTAATAGCAATAGAGATTGCCCCGCAGCAAGTATGCACACGCAGGACATTGCCGTAATCAACGGATCGAGTATTGGTTTAGAAAGAGATGACGTGGAGCCAGAATGCTTGAAATGGCCCAACACAGAACACAAAGAAAACGCCGTACGCGCCAATGTCAAAGTAACCCAAAATGAATTTCTTGGCGGCAATACTCTCGTTTCAGCAACGGCAACAGCAGTAAGCACACAGCCTGTTGCTGTTTTTTCCGTTGGGTCCCGACTTCTTCGTCTAGATCCTACTGGGTTGGTAGGAGTCACCCTGGATTCACTAGGATTAAGCCCCAATTTGCTTACCATACTGGATCACAACGGCATCATAAATGCAAGCGTTACACCCAGAGGCCTTCTCAAAATAATAGATTCAGATATTGATCTAGTCGCACTTAATCCGCAAAAAATGGCTGAGCTGCAACCTATAAATTTAGCGGATATTGCTGAGGCCTCTATTTCTCTCATCGACAGATCTGAACTCACTGCCGCCGAAGTGACACTGCTAAGTAACATTGTCTCTGAACTAACAGTTCACCCGCTCATGGTGAGGCTATTTGGTGATGACGTAAGTAATCAAGGAGTGATCAGCGTAGCCACAAATGACACCACGGCAGCACTAGATTCCCGCATTAACGTTCGAGATCTAATCGTCACATCACTCCTGTTTGCGAACGGCTCCAACGCAATTGCTCTAGACGCTAATGTGTTAGGCCTCGCTAATGCGAGCGTACGCATTGTGTCTCCCCCAACCCTTGCTATAGGAGGTAAGGAAACAGAGGCACGCAGCGCTCAAATTGAAGTTTTTGTCGAGCTTGGGCCTATTGATCTCGGCCTTGCAAAGGTGCACCTTCCATTTACCCTAAGCATCGCGAAATCTATAGGTAAACTTGAAGACCTTTGCTCATCTTCAGTAGCCAATAATGAAGCGGTATTTTCCGCTGAAAACTCCATAGTAGATCTGTGCATCAGTCAAGGCTCTTGCTCCAAACCTCCTGGTCCAAAAGTACAAATCCTGAGTGTCGGTATTGATTTAAAGTTACCTCTCGTCCCTCCATTAACTGTTGTCCTGGACAGTAACTTACCTATTTCTCTTCTCACATCTAAGGATCCAAAGTTCACCGCCCCTCCGCTAAAGGTAGGTAACACCCTTGCCATGTCCACTAGCTTGGATATTGGTTTAGGCACGGCAGTAGGCAAGATTGTGAACGGGTTAAGCGATACGACCTATACGGATCTGAACATACCGTTGCTAGATACTGTTCCTAAATTGTTGCAAAACACGGTATTGGCCCTAATTGGAGATGTCGTTAGCATTGCCAATTCGTATTTGCTCATCCCCCTAAACAATTTAATTGGGGACGTACTAAAGAATTTGCTTGAAACCCTTGGGATAAAGTTGGGCGAAACCGACATCACCCTCCACTCCGTCCAATGCGGCGTCCCCCGCCTTGTCCAATAACCCGTTAAAAGGCCTCTCCAGCCCCGCGCCCAACAGCCGGCAGGAAACCCAATGACCACCACCCCAAACCCCGAAGATATCGACCTCTACATCTGGGAAGGCACTTCCGACATAGCCCTGCGTGTCGAGCGTGCCCTGGCCAGTAGCGATATCGCGGTGATCCGCACCGATCCCTCGATGAGTTTCCCGCCGCAGCGGGATGTCACCCGGCAGGCGATTGCGCTGGTGTCGGTGACGGTGATGGGTGATGCACGCTTCATGGGGCAGGACTGGCTCAAATCACAGGCCATTCCCGTCATCTGGGTGGCGTCGGAGGAGCGTGGGCACGATTCGCGCTTCTATCCGCCGGCCTATTCCTTTACGCTGCCGCTCTCCTTTAGTGCTGCGGCACTGCGGGCCATGATTCTGCGCGTTGCAGGCCATACCTCGGGCGTACAGGGCAAGGCCGATGCGCGTACGACGCCGCAGCCCATGATCGCCGTATCGGCCATCATGCGGCGCGTGCTGGTCGATGCCGAGATGTACGCGGATTGCGACGCCAGCGTGCTGATCCATGGCGAAACCGGGGTCGGCAAGGAGCGCGTGGCGCAGTTGCTGCATGAGCGCTCGGCCTATGCGCGCGGGCCGTTTGTGGCGGTCAACTGCGGCGCTGTGCCCGAGGGGCTCTTCGAAGCACACTTCTTTGGGCATGCCAAAGGCGCGTTTACGGGCGCTGTCGGCGCACACAAGGGGTATTTCGAGCAGGCTAATGGCGGCACGCTGTTTCTGGATGAGATTGGCGATCTGCCGCTTTATCAGCAGGTCAAATTATTGCGCGTGCTGGAGCAGCACAGTATTACGCGATTGGGCACCACGGTAGAAATTCCGGTTAACTTCCGCCTGGTATCCGCAAGCCACCGTGATTTGCCGCAATTAGTGGCCGATGGCCGTTTTCGGGCCGACCTTTATTATCGGCTTGCCGTGGTCGAGCTGGATATTCCCAATCTGGAGCAGCGCGGCGCAGAAGAAAAACAGGCCATCTTCCAGGCGCTGGTCGCACCGCATCTACCCGAAAAACTCCTGCCGCCGCCCCAATGGCTGCTCGACCGCGTAGGCGCAACGGCCTTCCCCGGCAACATCCGCCAACTGGCCAATCTGGTGGAACGCGTGGCGATATTGGTGCGTCAGCAGGGCATCTGGGACAACGGCCGGTTGGACAAGATTTTCGAGCGCATGAGCGCCATTCCCAAGCGCGCACTATCCGCGGGAACGACGGGCCACGCGGCCCGATCAGACGACCAGGACACACCCGAAGGCAGCCAGGAGCAGGAACTGACCGATGCCGAACGCCAGGAACGCTCCCGCATCATCGACGCCCTTAACCTGAACGGATGGCGGCGCCAGGATACGGCGTCGGAGCTGGGCATCAGCCGCAAAGCGTTGTGGGAAAAAATGCGCAAACTTCAGATATCCACACAAAGTGAGAATATTGAAGGATAAGCGTCGGCTAAAATGGCGCGGCCATATCACACAAAAGACAGAACAGACAAGGAATGTGGATAAACCAATGAACCGTATAAGCGTAGAATTCAAGACCCTTTTTGTAGTCTTGGCCTGCATAGGCCTGGCAGGCTGCTCCACGCTCAAGTCAAATGCAGACAAACCCATTGTCTCGCAGGCAGAGCCCAATCAGTCCGAGATGGCGGCCGAAGTTTCACCCGTCAATGGAGAAACGGTCGCGGCCCAGCCTACGCCTTCGAGCACCATGACTGAACTGCAGCAGCTTATCCAAACCAAGGGTGTCAATGAGCTGCGCACCAGCTACAATGGCAATTATGGTGCCAGTCTGTTGTTCAAGCGCGATACGCTCACCTATTATGTTGCCCTGTTTCAGCGCCAGAACTTCTGGCGGGTCGTCAAAACCCAGGATCACGTTCAGGCAGAGCGTCAGTACAAGCAGTTTGTCGACGAAACCAACAAACTGGCCGAGGTCGACCTGAAGCGCATCCGCCTCGAGGCAGACTACGCTCACACGGCGCAGCAGCTCAATCAGCGCACCGACGAGCTCAGCACCTTGCGCAACGACCTCGAAGTACAGCGTCAACAGCAGGCGCTGGTTACGGCCCAGCAAGCGCAGGCCAAGCGCGAAGCCGAGCAATTGGCCGAGCAGGAAAAACAGGCGCGCGACCAGTTGCGTGCGTTGCAGGATCAGATCAAGGCGCTTGAAGCCCAGCGCGAAGCCCTCGGCGCAAATTCTTCGCAGGGGAGCAAGCGCTAGCACCGAACGCTGTATAAGGAGGCCAGTATGGCGACCACCCCCTCAATCAAAGTTCTGTATTTCGCTCAAGTAGCGGAGCTGGCCGGGCTGCGCGAAGAAACCCAGACCCTGGCCTCGCCCATCAGCGGCACCGAATGGCTGTCGGGGCTCGAGATCCGGCACCCTCAGTTGGCGCCCGCAGCGCGCCTCAAACTGGCGATCAATCAGCAACATGCGCCACACCATACGCTTATTCAGCCGGGTGACGAAGTTGCTGTCTTCGAACCTGTCACCGGAGGCTGACATGGTGCTGGTGCAGGAGGCCGACTTCGACAGCGCCGCGCTCATCGCGGCCATGCGCCAGCGCACGGCCGGCAAAGCCGGCGCGCTGGTCAGCTTTACCGGCTATGTCCGCGATTACGCAGAAAACGCGCAAACGCGCACCTTGTTCCTTGAACATTACCCAGGCATGTGCGAACGCGAAATCGAAGCCCTGTGCGCAACGGCCAAAGAGCGCTGGGATGTTCAAGACTGCCTCGTGGTGCACCGCGTCGGCGAACTGCACAACGCAGATCAGATTGTGTTCGTGGCGGTGGCCAGCGCGCATCGCGGTGATTCTTTTCGCGCCTGCGAGTTCCTGATCGACGCCCTCAAGACGCGCGCACCGTTCTGGAAGCGCGAAACACTGGCCAGCGGCGACCGCTTCTGGGTGCAGCAGCGCGACGAAGATGCCGAAAAAACCGACCAATGGGCCGCGCCGCGCGATCAAGCCTGATTGATCCCTTACACAAGCAGCGCCTCCCAGCTTAAACTGCTGAAGCTTGCGGGATACATCGCGGCCCGCGCACGGACGACAAGCAGACACATATCATGAACAAAACAAGCACCACCCCAACCCCCATCTCGCTCAAATGCGCAGTCATCACGATTTCCGATACACGGCGCCCCGATAACGATACCTCTGGCGATTACCTGGCCGACAGCCTGCAGGCGGCGGGCCATCGCTGTGTGCAGCGCACGATTTGCGCGGGCGATATGTATCAGATCCGCAAGGTATTCAGCGACTGGATTGTGGATCCGGACGTGCAGGTGATACTCGCCAATGGCGGTACCGGGTTTTCCCATCAAAAATCCACGGTGGCAGCCGTCACCCCGTTGATGGATCAGACCATTACAGGCTTTGGTGAACTGTTCAGATACCTTTCTTATCAGGATATCGGCAGTTCCATGCTGCAATCTGACGCCTTTGCCGGCGTCGCCAACAACACGCTGGTGCTCTGCATGCCGGGTTCCACGAATGCCTGCAAGACAGCCTGGGAAGGCATTATTCGCGACCAGCTCGACAGCACACACCGCCCCTGCAACTTTGGAGCTGGCTTCCATGCTTGAATTTGACGACGCCCAATCCCGGCTTGCTGCCGCCGGTACGCCCCCCAACATTACTGAAACCTGTCCGCTGCACCAAGCGCACGGTCGCGTGCTCGCGCAAACCCTGTATGCCACACTGGATCTTCCGCCGGCAGACAATAGCGCCATGGATGGCTACGCCATTCGCCACGCCGACTACACAGCAGGCCAGGCGCTACCCGTGCAGCAGCGCTGCTACGCCGGTGTCGCCCCCGAGGCACTGCAAACCGGCAAAACCATTCGCCTGTTCACAGGCAGCCTGATCCCCCCGGGTGCCGACACGGTGGTCATGCAGGAAGACGGTACGGAAACGGACAACGCGCTTCTCATTAACCAATTGCCAGCCAAAGGGTCGCACATTCGCTATCAGGGCGAAGACGTCACCAAAGGCGACCAGCTATTTCCCATGGGTACCTTGCTGGGAGCCGCCGAACTGGCCCTTCTGGCCTCGCAGGGCTATGCCGAACTGACGGTTTACCCACGCCTGAAAGTGGGCCTGCTCACGACAGGCGACGAACTCGTCACGCCAGGCCAGCCACGCCAGGACGAGCACATTTTCAATTCCAATGCCCCCATGCTGGCCGCGTTGGCCTCCAACATGAGCGCTGAAGTCGTGCATGTGCTTCATGCGGCGGACACTGCCGAAGCGCTGGATAGCGCTTTCAAAACGCTGTTGCAGGACTGTGACCTGGTGCTGACCGTGGGAGGTGTCTCGGTGGGCGAGAAGGATCTGGTCAAGCCCGCGATCGAGCAGCTTGGCGGTACGATGGATTTATGGCGTGTGCGGATGAAGCCAGGCAAGCCGGTCGCATTGGCGCGTATCCAGGGCAAGCCTGTGGTGTGCCTGCCCGGCAACCCCGTCTCAGCCTATGCCGTGTTCACCATGCTGGTCACGCCTTTGATACGCAATATGCAAGGCCGGGCCGTGGTCCTGCCGCCGGTGCAGTATGGCAGGTTGCAGACCGTCACGCCTTTCAATGAAACACGCGAGGAGTTCCTGCGCGTTCAGACGCAATTCAATGACGAAGGCCTGCCGCACTTGACCCCCTACGGGCAACAAGGCTCGGGCATCATTAGTTCATTGCCTTGGGCTACCGGGCTTGCGCGGATTCCGGCGAACACAACTGTCCAAGGCGGTGCCGTGGTGCGTTACTACGACCTCAAGCACTGGCTAAGCTAATCAGCAAGCCGGCATCGTCCACATTAAGTACGGCGCCCGCCGATAGCCGCGGGCCGCCACCTTGCGCTAAGGCTGCAGCAAACCCGCGTCGACCAGCCCGTCGGCAAGGGCAACAAACTGCGCGACAGATAGTTCCTCGGCGCGCGCGGTAGGCGGTATGCCCAGCCCTTCCCAATCGATATGCGGCGCCCAGTCGGCCAGTCCGCGTCGCAGCATCTTGCGACGCTGTGCAAACGACCTGGCCACTACCAGTTCAAAGACCTTGTCACTGCGTGGCCGCAGCCGTGATGCGGGCAGAGGGATCATGCGTACCACCGCAGACACCACCCGGGGCGGCGGATCGAATGCTTCGGGCGGAACATCGAACAGTTTTTCCATGTCGTAACGCGCCTGGAGCATGACCGACAAACGCCCGTAGTCGCCCGTGCGGGGCTGCGCCACCATGCGATCGATCACTTCACGTTGCAGCATGAAATGCTGATCCAGCACCTGATCTGCACAGGCCACCAGATGAAATAGCAACGGGCTGGAAATGTTGTATGGCAAATTGCCGACGATGCGCAGCTTCGCACCAAGCTCGGCAAAATCCACCTTGAGCGCGTCGCCCTCCACCACCGTGAGCTGATCCGCCGGATAGGCGCGCCGCAGGCGCGCGGCCAGATCCCGGTCGATCTCGACCACGGTCAGGTGGTCGAGTGCATTCAGCAATGGTTCGGTCAGGGCGGACAAGCCTGGGCCGATCTCCACAACAGTATCGCCTCGGGCAGGCGCAATGGCACGCACGATGGATTCGACAACGCCCTCGTCAACAAGAAAATGCTGGCCAAAGCGCTTGCGGGCCTGATGCGGCATGGCCTCAGCGCCTTCCGCTGTTCGACGACGGGTCGAGGCGGTTGTCGATATAGGCCTGTCCGCGAAGCTGGCTGAGCCAATCGTCGAATGCAGGCTCCAGACGGCGCTCGAACAGCGCCTGCCGCGCTTGCATGCGCTTGTACTCATCGCCCATATCTTTATTGCGACGCTCCAGCACCTGGATCAGGTGCCACCCGAATTGCGAGCGTATCGGCTCGCTGATCTGATTGGGCTGCAGCGAATTCATGACCTGCTCGAACGCAGGCACGGTTTCTCCTGGAGACAGCCAGCCCAGATCTCCGCCCTGCGGCGCGCTGGCGTCTTCGGAGTAGCGCTTGGCCAAATCAGCAAAATCCTCGCCATTGAGAATGCGCTGGCGCAGTTGCTCCAGACGTGTGCGCGCCTGTTCGTCCGACATCACCTGGGACACCTTGATCAGGATATGTCGCGCATGTGTTTGGGTCACCATCATGGGACCATCATGCTGCGCCGGCGCCTGCTGGCCTGCCAGTGTCGGCGGCCCTGCAGGCCTGGCCTGCGCGGGCGCGGGGGCAGCGGAAGGCTCGCCGCGCGTGAGCACCTTGAGAATATGAAAGCCGTTGCCACTTTGAACGATGTCGCTGATCTGTCCGGCAGCCAGATTGCGCGTGGCGTTGATAAAGAGATCAGGCCAGCCTTGCGTTGGCCGCACGCCAAGTACGCCGCCTTCAAGCGCTTGCGGACCATCCGACGAGGCCGCGGCCACGCCTGCAAAATCCGCACCGCCACGCACCTTGGCGAGCAGCGCTTCCGCCTTCTGCCTGAGTTGCTGGACTTGCGCGGACGAAGCGCCTTCGGGCACAGCGACCAGAATCTGCGCGATACCGAGCACGTCGGGGCCTGCCGACGCAGCAGGCGCCTGGGTCTGCGCAGGCGTCGAGCCTAGCAGCGGGCCACGGCTGCCCTGGTTTTTTTGATTGCGCAAATAGGCGTCGATCTCCGCATCGGAAATCTGAATGCTGCTGTCGACAGCGCGCTGGCGCAGCATATCCATGCGAACTTCTTGACGCAGGTTATCCAGATAAGCGTCCCACGTAACGCCGGATTTCTCGATCTCGGCGCGCAACTGCGCTTCGGTGAGTTTGTTGCGCTGCGCGATAGTCTGCACCGCGCGCTGGGCCTGGACATCCGTAACGCGTATACCGAGGCGATCCGCTTCCTGGCGTTCGAGCTCCTGGGTGATCATCCGCTGCAGCACCTGCTTTTGCAGTACGTCATCCGGGGGGATGGGGACGTTCTGCTGCTGCATCTGCTGGCGGGCCACCTGGGCCTGCGTGTCGAGCTGCCGCAATGTGATGACTTGCTTGTTCACGACCGCGGCAATGCCGTCGACGAATTGCCCCGATGACGAGGGTTCCGTCGGCGGGGCCACAGGCCTGGCGGTGCCGGCCGCGTTGGTGGGCTGTGCCGCCACCATGGTGGCCGGCAGGATCGCGCCCACCAGGCTAACCAGTATGGACGCTAGCCAGCGATTGACATGCAGACTACGCATTATTCATACCTCTCGAAGGTGGTTTTTTCTGATGTTGGGGGAGTGACGGATTCATAACCGATGATCCGGTCGCGCAGCAGGCTCATGGGATCTGACCCAAGCGAGCCGAGGCCGGCAAGCTCAAGCTGGAAGAACAGCGCCGTGTTGACGTCTTCTTTCGACACGGCATAACGCTGCATCACCATACGGGCTGTCCAGCAGCATTCGCCTTTGTACTCCAGGCCCAGGATGGATTGCGTGCCACGCTTTTCCTGTAAAGAATAATCAAAACGCCCCATGGCATAAAGCTTGCGGGTGAGCGGCCACTGGCCTCCCAAACTAACCTGCTCGCGCGTGCGGTCGTTTTCCGGATCGATAACCAGCATGGGATCTGCGATCAGGCGCGGGTCGCGCTCGTAGCGATAGGCCAGCGACACGGACGTGAGCCGTTGCGGGTTCCAGCGCAGCCCTGCGGACATGCGGTTGCGGTCCTTGGAGTCCGGATTCCATTGTGCATCGAAGCGGACATTCAGTGTATCGGTAAGCGCCGCCGAGGCGCCGAACAAATAATCAGACTTGTGATTGGTGCGCAGTTTTTCAGCACCCAGCGCTACTTTCTGGTCTTCAAAATACAGGCGCTGCGCCGCGGACAGCGACAGGCGCTCAAAGCCGCTTTCTTCGTCGAGCCAGCGCGAGGTCAGGCCGATCGTGACCTGGTTGGCGTTGGCGATGCGATCCCAGCCCCCCGAGAATATGTTCTCGCTGAATGCCTGGGCAAAATTGAACGACGCAATACTCGTGTCGTACACGGGAATCTCGGATTGGTCGCGATAAGGCACATTCAGGTAATAAACACGCGGCTCAAGGGTCTGGATGGCGTTATTGCCAAACAACGTGGTCTTGCGCTCGAAAGTCATGCCCGCATCCAGCGACATGATAGGCAGCACGCGCGATTGCGTATGCGGAAAACCCGCGTAGCGGGGAAGATCGCCGGGATACCAGTCAGTGTTGTACTGGCTCATGTGCAAGCCGACCTTGGGCGTTACATACCAGCCAGCGCGCACGATAGGATAGGCGAACGTTGTGTAGGACGAAAACCGCGTGCCGTCCGGCCCGCGATGAGTGTCGCGCCACTTGTCGAAAATCGGCCCCGAATACCGACCGGTATAAAACGGCATGCTGAACTTGGTTACATAGTTCTCGGACACCAGGTCGAAACCGCCCCAGTTGTAGCGGGCGCCACGAACATAGAGCTCGGGCAGTTTGTCGTACTGGGGTGTCGCGTAATAACCCGCTGTGGAATCCTGCAGCGTCTGGTATTTGTACGCGGAAAGCGAAGCGCTGAAATACTTCAGCCCGCTCCAGCTAACCCTTGCCGAGCTGGGCAGATAATTGAATGTTGATTCGGCGAGGCCAAAAGACGAAAAATCCCGGAAATAGTCATCATCGGATACACGGCGCACGTCGAACGCCGCCCGGAAGCCACCGCCCAGGTTCTGTTTGTGCTGAGCCATGAAAAGCCAGCGTTTCTCGCCAGTTTTGCTGTCGCTGGGCAAGTAGGTGCCATCCAGTTGCCCACTGTAGCCCCTGCCCAGATAGCGGAACTGGCCGCCCATCATCAGCCCGCGCTTGCTCAGATAGCGTGGCGTCAAAGTGGCATCGTAATTGGGCGCAAGGTTGAAGTAATAAGGCAGCGAAAACTCGAACCCGCTATTGGATGTGGTGCCATAGGTGGGCACCAGCAACCCCGATTTGCGCTCTTTCTTGACCGGGAATGTCAGATAAGGCGAATACAGAATGGGTACGTTCTTGAAATACAGCACGCCGTGCCGCGCGATGCCTTCGTTTTCGTCGAAATCCAGATCCACTTGCGGCGACGATATGTACCAGGCAGGATCCGGGCACGGACAACCCGCATAGGTGACATCGGTAAGCCGCATACGGCTTTTGCTGAAAATGTCGGCATGGCTTGCCACGCCGCTCCCCCCCGTGCCCCCGAGCCAGAAGTTCGGATCGTTGATTTCGCCGGAGTCTTTGTCGACGTTGAAGTCCAGCGAGGATCCTCGAACTATGCTGCCTTCGCGCATGATGAGGCCATTGCCCCGAACACGCGTTTGCCCGGTAGCGCGGTCGTAATCGATGTAATCGCCCTTGACCACCGCATCGTTGCGGCGCACCTCGGCGGAACCGGTAAGAATAATGCGGCCGTCTTCGTCGGTTTCCATTTTGTCGGCCACGGTAAAGGCAGACATGTCGTTATCGTTGAGCCTGTCGTGCAGTTGAAGCTTGGGGGCAATGGTGAGCCCGGCAGGCCGCGATAGCTCCGACGAGGCAGGCTGCTGTGCCTGCGCCGCCGGCAACCCGCCGATAGCGATTAATACTGCCCACCAGACCGAACGCACGAGGAAAAGGTCTCCAGAAAACAAACCATATTTTGGCACAGCCCCCCACACGGGGATTGGCAACCCGGTATTATAGAGAAGGCTCGGTAAGCGTGATTAAAGCATGCTCCGCCGGTTTTCGTCCCAGTCACTCGCCCCAAACATGAATCCTGTTACCAACCTAAGTACCGACACACGCCTTCTAGCGCTGCAACAATGGCTGAACGGCCTCGCCGGCCAGCATGAACTAGACATGTCCACTCTGGAACCTGCATCCAGCGACGCCAGCTTTCGCCGATATTTTCGGTTACAGGCCGGCCACGGCACGGTCATCGTCATGGATGCGCCACCGCCGCATGAAGACTGCGGACCTTTCGTTCATGTTACCCGCCTGTTGGCCGAAGCCGGCCTGAATGTGCCCACTGTCCTTGCTCAGAATCAGTCCGACGGTTTTTTGCTCCTGTCTGACCTTGGCCGCGTTACGTTTTATCAGGCTGTCCAGGCGGGCCTGGATGACGCCAGCCTGCAAACGCTGTATCGCGGCGCGCTGGGCGCACTGGTGCGCATGCAGCAGGCGAGCACCCAGGGCCTGCATGCCTTCGACGCCACCCGGCTGATGGAAGAACTTTCGGTGTTTCCTGAATGGTATGCCCAGACGCACTGCAATGCAGCACTCACTGATGCCGAGCAGACCATGTTGCGCGACACCTTTGCCATGCTGGTCGCCGATAACATCGGCCAGCCCAGTGTCCTGGTGCATCGCGATTTTCATTCGCCCAATTTGCTGGTGGATCAAAACACAGAGCAGCCCGGCATCATTGATTACCAGGATGCCCTGATCGGCCCCATTACCTACGATATTGCCTCGCTCGTCATGGACGCCCGCACCAGTTGGGAAGAACCGCAGCAACTTGACTGGGCCATACGCTATTGGGAAACCGCCCGCGCGCAAGGTTTGCCCGTTTCTCCGGATTTTGCGGCGTTCCACCGCGCCTACGAGTGGATGAGCCTGCAGCGCAACCTGCGAATTCTGGGCGTGTTTGCCCGCTTGTCTCACCGCGATAGCAAACACCATTATCTGGACCACATTCCGCGTGTCAGCGCCTATGTGCGCCAGGTCGCTTCCCGTTATGGGGTGTTCCGCCCCCTGATGCGCCTGCTGGACAAGCTCGAAGGCCGGCAGACCGCAACAGGGTTTACATTCTGATGCGTGCCATGATTCTGGCGGCGGGACGCGGCCAGCGCATGCGCCCGCTCACCGACGCGACGCCCAAGCCTTTACTCGAGGCGGGCGGCAAGCCGCTTATCGTATGGCACATAGAAAGGCTGGCTGCCGCGGGCATACGCGACATCATCATCAATCACGCTTGGCTTGGGGATCAAATTGAAGCCCTGCTGGGCAATGGCGCAAGGTGGGGCGTACGCATTCGCTATTCTCCCGAACCGGCGGGCGGGCTGGAAACCGCAGGCGGCATTGTCCAGGCCTTACCTTTTTTCAACGCCCAACCTTTCCTGGTCATCAACGGCGACGTCTGGTGCGACTGGGATCCCGCGCTGGCGCGAGGGATCGCCCAGGCGCGGCCGGATCCAGGCCTGCACGCCTGGTTACTGCTGGTGGATAACCCCGCGCAGCATCCCAAGGGCGACTTTATATTGCATCCCAACCAAACTGTTGGCGTTCCTGATGGCGCGTCACGCACACTTACCTTCGCCGGCATAGGCATTTACCGGCCTGACCTCTTCAGCGGCCTGCAGCCCGGCGTCTCGGCGCCCCTCGCCCCCTTGTTGCGACACGCAATGGCGGCCGGCAAAGTGACGGGCAGCCATCATGCCGGCCAATGGGAAGATATCGGCACACCCGAGCGGCTTGCGTTGCTGAATCAGCGCCTGGCTGGCTGATGCCGCTGCCCTTGGCAGCAGCACGGCAGGCACGTTACACTTTAACGTGCGCTTACACTGTGCTGTCCGTTTAAGCAGATCTTCAGGCGTCGAGACGGGCAGCAGCGTCAACGGGCAAAGTTATGTTTCAACATTTGCCAAATCGCAACCAGTGTTTCCTGCTACTGTCGCCTGTCCACAATCCAGTCTATCCTTTGCAGTTTTTCGCGAGGCGCTTACCCCGCCCCGTCGCGTGTCATCCAGGAAAAATACCTATGTTCGGTTCCTCCAAACGCCATGTATTCAAGCCTACGGCTTATGGAACAACGCGCCGCTCCCGGCGCATTCCGCGCTGGCTGGTGCTGATGCTCACTGGCGTCGTGCTGGGCGCGGGCGGCCTGCTGTTCCTGCAAAAAAGCTACGGCCCGCAACGGCTTACCGTTGAGCAGTCCGAGCAGTTGCATTACGATCTCAACAGCCTGAACATGGACAAGCAACGCCTGCAATCCGAGCTGAACCATCAAACCCGGGAACTGGCCGATGCCAAGGCCAGGCTGGCGTCACAGGAAAAGCAGTTGGCCCAGGCCAGGGAAACCGTCGAAACCCAAAAGAAAGACATCCTGATGTTTGCCGCCGCCATGCCGCCAGATCCCCGCGGGACATCGCCGGGCATCCGTGCCGCATCGTTCCACAACCAGGACGGCCAGCTGGTCTACGACGTACTGCTCATGCAAGACGAGAAAAAGGCATCGCGCTTTGCAGGCAATGCCGAAATGATCGTGGCAGGCACATATTCCAATGGGCGCGCCGGCAATATCAATTTGCCGCCCATCGATCTGTCGCTCGAACGGTATACCCAGCTCTCGGGGCAGGCCGATATGCCCCAAGGGTTCAGGCCCAGGCAGGTCGCCATCAAAATCCGGAGCGAAGGCTCACCCAAAGTGGTCGCCACGCGCACTCTGATCGTTCAGCGCTAAGTTCGCCCTTGCCAGATCACGCCACGTGCTGAAGGAAATCCTTCAGCCGCTGGCTGGGCGGGTTGGTCAGCAGCTCTGCCGGCGGCCCGTCTTCCGCGATCTTGCCTTCATCGATAAAAATCAGCCGCGTACCCACTTTGCGCGCGAATTCCATTTCGTGCGTGACCACCACCATGGTCATGCCTTCTTCGGCCACATCCTGCATCACGCGCAGAACTTCATGCCGCAGCTCGGGATCCAGCGCAGAAGTAGGCTCATCGAATAGCATCAGAATGGGTTTGATCGCCAGCGCGCGTGCAATGGCCACACGCTGCTGCTGGCCGCCCGAAAGCTGCCCGGGATAATGATCGACCCGGGCGCCCAGCCCCACTTTCTCGAGCAGGGCTACCGCCTCTTCGCGGGCCTTCTTTCTGGCGGCGCCACGCGTGTGGATAGGGCCAAACATCACATTTTCGAGCGCAGTCAGTTGCGGAAACAGATTGAACTGCTGGAACACCATGCCCGCTTCGCGCCGCAACTCGCGCACCTGCGCGCCTTTGCCCCGAACGCTCAGGCCGTTGACGACAATATCGCCTTCCTGGATCGTCTCCAGCACATTGATACAGCGCAGCAATGTGGACTTACCCGACCCTGACGGGCCCACAATCACGACAACCTCGCCTTTTTCAATGGTGAGATCGATGCCGTCCAGCACGGTGTTGGGGCCGAACCGCTTGGTCACGTTCTTGAATTCGACAATGCTCATACGATCTGTGTCCTGTGTTCAACAAACTTGAGCGTCGCGGCAATGAAGCCGGTAAGCAGCAAGTAGATGACTGCGACAGCGCCCCATATTTCGACCGACCGAAAATTGCTGGCAATGATTTCCTGCCCCTGGCGCGTCAGCTCAGCCACGCCAATCACGATAAACAGCGATGAATCCTTCAGGCTGATGATGCACTGGTTGCCCATCGCAGGAATCATGCGACGCAACGCCACCGGACCAATGATGTACAGCAGTATCTTGTAGAACGGCAGCCCCATGGCCTGACCTGCTTCTTTCAAGCCTTTGGGGACGGACTGCAGGGCGCCGCGCACAATTTCTGCGATGTAGGCGCCCGAATTGATGATCAGCGTAAAGATGGCGGCGGGAACCGCTTCGATACGCCAGCCGAAAATCAGCGGAACGGCAAAATAGATGAACATGACCTGCACAACAATAGGCGTGCCGCGTATCACCAGGATATAAAGCTGCGACAAGAACGACAGCGCAATCGGAATGTAGGCGGCAAAGCGCACCAGCAATGCAATGGCGATCGCCGCCTGCAGCGCCGTCCAGGCCCAATCCGGCACACCGGACAGGACGGTACTGCCTATCCATGACGCCAGCCTTGCCAACAGATACAGCACGACAATGGTCGCCACGGCGGCCAGTACCGTCTTCAGGGTTACCTGTACGCGCACGTACGTGGTCACAACCCCCGTCAAGAATCCAATGATCGTGCCGCCAATCAAACCCAGCAAGGTGATTTGTATTGTCAGCTTTGCGCCTTCCATGAGGCTGGGCATCGCCGCCCAGATGACAGACCAGTCGAAAGTCACGTTGATCGCCTCTAAAGTTGAACGCCGAACAAGAGCGGACGTTCGCAAACAAAAAACGGCGACCCAGTGCTGGCACCCGGTCGCCGTATCGCGTCAGTCTTGAGTTACTGAACCTTTGCGGCTTTTTCGCCGAACCACTTTGTGTAGAGTTCGTCGTACTTGCCGTTGTCCTGCAAAGCCTTGAGCGCCTTGTTCACGGTTGGCACCAGGTCGCTGCCCTTGGGGAATGCGATACCGTAGTAGTCGCCGCTCTTGAGCGCGCCAACCACCTTCACCCGACCTTTACCGCCCGTGTTGGCAAAGTACTGGACATTGGGCGTATCGTGCACGACGGCATCCACACGGCCAGTTGCCAGTTCAAGAAACGCGTTGTCAATGTTGGGAAATAGCTTGAGCTTGGCCTCGGGGACGTTTTCTTTGAGGAAATCAACCGTTGCCGTGCCGATCTTCACCGCCACCGTCTTGCCCTTGAGATCGTCGGCGGTCTTGATATCGCTGTTATCGTTGTTGACCAGAATGGCCAGGCCGCTTTCGTAGTAAGGGTCGGAAAAATCGATGACTTTCTTGCGATCATCACGGATCGTGATGCCGGCCAGCGCCGCATCCAGGTTACCCGTTTGCAGGCCGGGAATAATGCCATTGAAATCCATCGGACGAAGCTCGTACTTCAGGTTGGCTTCCTGGGCGATCGCTTCCCACAATTCGATATCGAAACCCGTGTATTTGCCGTCTTGCTTGAACTCGAAAGGCACGAATGCGGTATCGGTGGCGACCAGCAGGGTCTTGTCCTGGGCCATCGCGTTCGTGGCGGGCAGTGCCAGCGCAAGCGTCAGCCCGGCGAGGATTGCTTTAACTTTATTTTTGAGCATAACGACTCCTTTAAAAGCGCAATGGTAACCGATACCAGCTTCAACACCGCTGAAAACCCGCCCTGACAGGCACTAAAACAGACGGGTTTTAAGGGAAATCCCCAAACAAAACCGGTTTGGCCATGGCCACCAAAGCCCCGAAATCCGACTAGTCGAATT
Source organism: Allopusillimonas ginsengisoli (assembly GCF_004153455.1). GTDB lineage: Bacteria > Pseudomonadota > Gammaproteobacteria > Burkholderiales > Burkholderiaceae_B > Allopusillimonas > Allopusillimonas ginsengisoli. Next base: position 944,931 of record NZ_SDQE01000001.1, read on the forward strand.
TCGTGCAGTTGCGTCACCGCAGGCGCCCACCCGTTGCGTGGGCGCTAGTCTACGGGGAGGAAAACAGCCTTAGAAGGCGGGAACGATGGCTCCCTTGTAGTGCTCCAGAATGTAGGTCTTGATATCGTCGCTATTCAGCGCGGCCACCAGTTTCTTGACGGCAGGATCGTCCTTTTTGGCTTCTGTGGTCACAATAATGTTGGCATAGGGCGAATCGGACCCTTCAATGAACAGCGCATCCTGAGTGGGGTTCAGGCCGGCTTCCAGGGCATAGTTGGTATTGATAAGTGCCAGGTCTACGTCTGGCAATACGCGCGGCAGCGTCGCGGCTTCCAGCTCACGGAATTTCAGCTTTTTGGGGTTGTCGACCACATCACGTGACGTGGCCAGGATGTTGCTGGGATCCTTGAGCTTGATCAGGCCCTGCTTTTGCAGCAGCAACAGTGCGCGTGCACCATTGGAAGGGTCGTTAGGCAAGGCAACTTGCGCGCCTTCCTTCAGGTCTTTGATGTCTTTGATCTTGTCGGAGTATGCGCCGAAAGGCTCTACATGCACCTGGCCCACCGTCACCAGCTTGGAGCCGTGCTCTTTGTTGAATGAGTCCAGATAAGGCTGATGCTGGAAAAAATTGACATCAATCTGGCCTTCGGCCACTTGCTGATTGGGTTGCACATAGTCGGTGAATACCTTGATATCCAGATCGACACCTTCTTTGGCCAGCACGGGCTTGACGCGTTCGAGCAGTTCGGCGTGCGGAACCGGCGTAGCGGCCACGCTGAGCTTTTCGGCCTGTGCGGGCGCCGCCACCAGTACCGCAACGCCCAGTGCCAGGGCAGGAACAAAATGCTTGAGAAACATGAGCGACTCCTGAAAGAGACTGTTTATCTACCAAATAAATGCATTGGAAAAGGCTGGCCGGCATGCCGGCTTGCCCAAGGTTTATTTTCGATTCAACTTGGCAACGAGCTTGTCGCCAAATACTTGTAGCAGTTGGACCAGCACGACAAGGATAACCACGGTTACGACCATGACATCGGTCTGGTAGCGTTGGTATCCGAAGCGCAGCGCCAAGTCACCCAGCCCCCCGCCCCCGATCACGCCCGACATGGCCGAATAGCCGACCAGCGCGATCGCCGTGACGATGATGGCCGCAACGATGCCGGTGGTGGCTTCGGGTACAAGCGCCATCAGGACGGTCTGACGGGAATTGGCGCCCATCGCGCGACAAGCTTCCGAGACACCCGGATCCAGTTCCCGCAATACGTTTTCCACCAGGCGCGCAAAGAACGGCGCCGCACTGACCACCAGCGGGGGCACGGCCCCCTGCACGCCCAGCGAGGTGCCTGCCAGAATCCGCGTCATGGGAATCATGACAATCAGCAAGATCAGAAAGGGGACGGAACGCAGCACGTTGACCACGAAGGACATCACGTGGTAGATGGGCGCATTCTCTATCATCTGGCCTTTGCTGGTCAAGAATAGCAGCACGCCCAGCGGAAGGCCAATCACAACCGTGAACAGCAGCGAGAACCCTGTCATCAATAGCGTATCTACTGTGGCCTCGAGCATGAGCGGCCAGTCTATGTTTGCAAGCATCATGGCCGAAGCACCTCGCACTCTATGCCCTCTGCCGCCAGCATCGCGGCGAGGCGCTGCAGCCCCTCCGCCCTTCCCTGTGCGGAGACGACCAGTTGTCCATAGGGCGTACCCTTGATGCTGCCTACCGAGCCCTGGAGAATACTGAGGTCTACACCCAGCTCCCTGCTGACACGGCTCATCATAGGCTGTATGGTGGCGTCGCCACGAAAACTCAGTCTGAACAATCGGCCACCAATTCCTTGCGCCATATCGCGCCAGCCATCGGCGTCCATGCCGCTTTCGGACAGCAAGGACTGGGTCACGGCATGTTGAGGATGCAGAAAAACATCCAGCACGTCGCCCTCTTCGACAATACGGCCGGCCTCGATCACTGCCACCTTGTCGCACACCGTGCGGATCACATCCATACCGTGAGTGATCAGCACAATCGTGAGCCCCAGACGCTTGTTGATGTCCAGCAGCAGGCGCAGAATGGACTGCGTGGTTTCGGGATCCAGCGCAGAGGTGGCCTCATCGCATAACAGCAGTTCGGGACGATTGGCCAATGCACGGGCAATGCCTACCCGCTGTTGCTGGCCACCCGACAACTGCCGGGGATACTTGGTCGTATGCTCGGAAAGCCCCACGAGGTCCAGGACTTCGTTGGCGCGGGCGGTTTGCGCGGCACGGTCCAGCCCCGCCAGCCGCAAGGGGAAGCGCACGTTATCGAGCACCGTGCGTGATCGCAGCAAGTTGAAATGCTGGAACACCATGCCAACGCGCTGCCGGTATTCCCTCAATTGCGCGTCGCTATACTGGGTAATGTCCTGGCCGCGCACCAGTACTCGCCCTTCGGAAGGGCGTTCCAGCAGATTCAGCATGCGTATGAGCGTGCTCTTGCCGGCCCCCGAGCGACCAATAATGCCAAACACCTCGCCTTGGGCTATATGCAGGTCCACCCCAGCAAGCGCGTGGGAAACACGGCCCGGCGATGCATAGGTCTTGTGAATATTTTCTAGACGGATCAAGATGGAAGACGGTGAAAAATCGGGAAGTCCAGTGGCGGTGGCAATTTGGCACAGCAACCGCACTGTGAAGCCGCTTAATTTAACATAAGCACTTGTTGTATTCTGGAACTTGCTTATAGCCGGCAGGCATGACAACCGATCCAAATTGGATACCCCACCCGCTGGCGCCAGGCAGGCTTTGCATGAGCAAACCAAGATACAAAAAAAAGGGCTGCATGATATGCAGCCCTCCGGTATCAGTGGTGGGTCGTGCGCGGCTCGAACGCGCGACCAACGGATTAAAAGTCCGGTGCTCTACCAACTGAGCTAACGACCCAACCGAAGGGCGAGATTATGACGTGTTTGAAAAACCCTGTCAAACCAGCACAGTCCGTTGCAGATATCCGCAACCCAAACGTCGTGCGGCTACGCATATTGTCTGACCTGCATTTAGGCCAGGCCGGGCTGGCGCTGCCCCCGGCACAGGCAGACGTTGTGGTGCTGGCCGGGGACATCAGCCGCCCACAAGCGGCGGTCGACTGGGCGCTTTCATCCTTCGACATACCGGTGCTCTATGTGCCCGGCAATCACGAGTTCTACGGCAATGCGATCGGCCGCACGCTGGATGCGCTGCGGCGCCTCACCGAAGGCACGCATGTCCATCTGCTGGATAACAACGAGATCACGCTGCATGGTGTGCGGTTCCTGGGCAGCACCCTATGGAGCAATTTTGACCTGCAGGGCCCGACGGAACGCGAGCTGGCCATCCATCAGGCCCAGGCGCTGATCCGCGATTTCAGCCGCATCGAGTCCGATGTCACGCCTGGCACACCATTCTCGCCTGCCGATATGGAAGCGCTCTTCGCCCGCAACCTGGCCTGGCTCAGCCAACAGCTCGAAGAAGGCCCCTCAGCGAACGACATGCCCACGGTCGTCATTACCCATCACGCCCCCTCTAAGCGCAGTATTCACCCGCGCTTTGCAGGATCGCCGATCAATGCCTGTTTTGTGTCAGACTGCGAACCCCTGATGGGCAGTGAACGCGCGGCCCTGTGGATACACGGGCACACACACGACAGTTTCGATTACAACGTAAAAGGAACCCGCGTGATCTGCAATCCCAGGGGCTACATACGTGATGGCGTGCTGGAAAATGCCCGGTTCAACCCCGTCTTGACGGTAGATGTCGCCGCACCGGCGCATCGCAACCCGGCGCCCGAAGCCGCTATGCGGCGCCAGCGAAATGAACGGCCTGGCGACCGCGGATGACTGTCGCCCCAAGGGTGGCCATCCGTCAGACAAAAATATCCATCGCCTGACGCATGGCCAATATTCAGCGGCCGCCCATCGCAGGGCGGTCAACGGCCAGCGACAACGGGCTAGCGTGCGCGTGAAATCCGGACTTCTGCCCCGCGGCGCTTGACCTCCAGGCCTTCGGAGGGCAGGATCCGCAGCCCTTCAAGGCCCTTAATGTAGCTGGAGCCCTGCATTTGCATGACACGAATCTTGTTACGCATCACCACCGGGCTGTTCTCGGGCATACCGAACATCCAGACCTCGTCGAGGATGCGGGCCGAATTGAACTCGCCAGCATGCTGCGCGTTAGGCCCCAGGCAAAGCATATGCCCCTCGCGGCCAAAGAGCGGCAGCGTGTCCAGGCCAGCTTCGACGGTCCAGGTTGTTCCGCCTTCGTAGCGCCAACCGGTGTTCAGATCCCACCAGGCATCGCCCTTGGGCAGATAGACCTTGACCTGCTTGCCTGGCTGCAGAACGGGCGCCACGAGCAAGGCAGGGCCCAGCAGATACTGGGTGTCCCAGGCCTGAGCGACGGGATCTCCGGGGAAGGCCAGCGCCATGGAGCGCTGGACAGGCAGCCCAGAGCGCACCGCATCTTCGATGATCCCCAGAACATAAGGCACCAGGCGGTAGCGCCACTGCAGCCAGTGGCGGACGAGCTCCTGAGTGCTTGCATCGAAGGCCGAGGGCAGCAATTGCGGTGAAGCCTGGAAGCTGAAATTGGCCGAGAATACGCACATGGCCAGCCAGCGGATATAAAGCTCTGGCGTCATGTCCCCCACGGGGTGCAGGGCCGAGCCCAAGGTATGCGTTTGCACAGAAATGCCGCTGTCACCCAGCGAGAGCGAGGTGCGCAGCGTATGTTCGAGCGCTTCCCAGTTGTTGCCGGTACGGGGGCCACTTTGCCAGGCAAAACGTTGCGCCGACGGGAAAAGATCCCGGCTGCAGATCACACCCTCTTGGGGCGTCTTGTGGCCAGCGACCGCCTCGAACAGTGCGCGGCGGGCCAGCAGCGGATAGATGGTGCGCAGCACCGCGCCGCTTTCCCCGCCACGCGCGGTAATCCCGTCGGGTATATCAAACTGCGCATTGCACACGGGCGCTGTCAGCCCTTCATCCACGCACTGGCGTTGACGCTCTGCCCATAATTTGTAGACGTCCTTGTTGGTGAGATCCAGCAGGCCGAAGCGCCGCCCGCCTGTAACTTCGTTGCCGTCAAATATGTGGGCATCACCATTGTCGTTGATCAGCAGCCAGCCCCTGTCCTCCCATTCTGAGAACAGCTCGGTATCGGCAGGCACGCCCGGATAGGTTGACACGGCCAGCTGCAGATTGCTGGCCTCGCATCGGCTGACAAGGTCGCGCACGTCTGGCACCCGGGATGGCTCCCACTCGAACGCGGGCTTGTCTGCCAGAAACCCAAATGGCGCAGGCGGCGCCAGATTGACAACATCCAGGCCCCACTGCTGTTCACGGAAGGACTGGGCCACCTGCAGGATGTCCTGGGTAGACTGCCCCGGCGCCTGATCCAGCCACACCCCCATGGGCGCCAGACCCGGCTGGCCCGCGCGGCCGGTGAGCGCGGTGTACTGATTGAGGATCTCGGCCGGCTCGCCCACGAAAAGAAACATATCCAGCACGGCATCGTGCAGCGTGACCTGATAGAGATCGGCATCTGCGTGGCCCAGATCATGTTCAACGCGAGCCAGGGTGTTGAAGTACAGCCCCCAGCCCTTGGTGCTCCAGACCAGTGGCAGCACGCGGCATGCAGGGTCGTCTGAGACCAGGCGTACGCCGCGTCGGTCGAGGTCGCCGCCGGATTCCCCGGCGCCGTGCAGGGCGTCATCGCCGTCCAGTTCTGCACAGAAGTGCCAAACCGGCGCGTCGCCGTCCAGGGCACACGCCAGGGTAGCGTCGTCGCTGGTCGAAAAAAGCAGTTCATCCCCGCGCGATACAGAGAATCGGAAGGGGTCGCAAAAGATTTCGAGCAGTACATCACCCTGCTCCAGCCGCCACCCCTGGCCCGGCGCGCCAGGGTCGGAGCTGAGGGAGAGCTCGCCGACCGCCTCCTGGCGGGCCAGCAGCATCTCTGCCTGAGCACGTGCCCGTTGGCTGGGTTTTTCGGGATGCAAGGCACCTGGTCGACCGCAACGCAGGCGGTAGACACCGGGAGCATGAGTTTCAACCTCAAGTTGCAGCCCCATTTCAGACAGGGAGAACTCGGCGCGCGTCGATTTGGACGTTACAAAGTCCAGCGAAACAAGTTGCGTCACGTGAGCAAGATCAGACTTGGGCGGCACAGCGCAATCCTTAGGGGCTAACGCCCAAAAACGTTCAAAAGTCATTATTTTGACGGATTTGAGCCACAAAATAAAATCGCGCTAGTTTTTCGGCTTTTTCAGAAAGTGAAAAAGCGATCAACGGGCAGCGATTTTTGCTAGCAATTCCCGTTCCAGGGGAAGAGGTTCGCGATTCAGCGTGGCACCAATCACATCACCCGCCAGGCCAGACCAGCTCAGCCCTCGGGAACCGTAAGCACAGGCCAGCCACAGCCCGGTACGCCCGCCAACGGGGCCGATCAGCGGCAGCCTGTCGTTCACTGCCGCACGCCAACCTGCCCAACCTCCCTGGGTCGGCACATCGGCCAGCGCACCCACCGGCATGCCCAGCAAGGCCTCCAGCTTATCGCATATTTGGCGACGGCCCGATTCTGTTACATCGGCCCCCTTATCATCCAGCACATAAGTGCTTCCTGCAAGCTGGCGGCCTTCCAGAGCGGGCAAGATGTAACCTGCGCCGGCCAGAATAGTGCGGGAATTCGGCACATCGCCCTCGCAATAATAGCTAACCTGGCCAGCCATGCCGTATATACCGCGCAGACCCGGCAGGTCCGGCATGGCTGGCATGCCCGAAACCGAACCCATCAGTTGGGCTGCATGACGAGCGTTGGCCAGCACGACCTGCGGCGCCTGACCCAGCACACACCCATTTTCGTCCATGGCGGCCCACTGACCATGTTCATCACGCCGCAAGGCTGCGATGGTCGCCGCATGGCACTGCACCCCCGGTCGTCCCAGCAACGCCTCGAGCAACGGGGCCAGTCGCACACATTGGCCGTGAGGAAAAAACAAGCCCCCCTTGCGCAGCGGCAAACCTGCCTGCCGTGACGCCTGGTCGGCGTCGAGCCAGCGCACCCAGGTTTCAGGAAACCGCAAAAACGCCAGCGCTTCACGCCGAGCTCGCGCATCATCCTCATCCAGGGCCAAGTCCAGGGTACCGCAGGACAGCAGTGGCTGACCGGGCAGGCTCCCCCAGCGCTGCAGGGCGCGCAGCACGCCCGCACGACTCAAACGGGCCCGTATGTCGTCGTCCCGGCTGATGACCGGCGACAGCGCGGCGGCATGATGACCACGATGGCTGGCCGCCAATCCAAGTTCAAAGACGGGATCGAAGACATGGGCCTCGTGCCCCCGCAAGGCCAGCGAATGGGCCACGCCTGCCCCGGCAAGCCCTCCCCCAACAATCAATACCGGTTGCGGCGCGGCCACCCCCGGCGGCTCACGCCGCCGCCCCAGCTCGGGCCTGAGCCGCGCGATGGTGATTTCGCGTTTTCCGTTAAAGCCCGGCGCCTTTTGAACCAGAAAGCCGGCGTCACGCAAATCGCGACGCATCTGCCCGACACAGCACCATGTTGCGACGGTCGCGTCTTTCGCGGCCAAGCGCGTCAATTGCCCAAACACCGCAGGCGTCCACATGTCCGGGTTGACCCGCGGGGCAAAGCCGTCGAGAAAAAAGGCGTCAACCTGTGCCTGCACCTGGCGCAGCACGCGGGAAACCGGCCCGAAAGCCAGTGTCAGCGTGAGCGCCCCACCCTCAAACTCCAGCCTGTGCATGCCCGGCAACAGCGGTGGCCAGGCATCCACCAACGCCAGCGCGAGTTGCCGCATCGCGCCGTCGTGCTGCCGCAACAACAACCGGTGCAGGTCCTCGCGCTCGAAAGGGTGCGCCTCGATCGACACCATGTGGAGCCGGGCGGGCCGGTTGGCGTCGCTGCGCCATGCCTGCCACAGCGCCAGAAAATTGTTGCCCAGGCCAAACCCCGTCTCGCAAACAGTAAACGACGCAAGGCCACGCCAGCGTTCGTGCAGACGGTTGCCGCCGATGAAGATATTGCGCGCCTGCTGTATTGCACCCGCCTGCGGATGATAGATATCCCCATAATGACGGCTCATTGGAATGCCATGCGCATCCAGGGCGGGTTCTGCGGGGACAAGAGGTTCGTAATTGCAAGACATGGCTCGGTAACGCAAATTGAAAAACCATCACGTACAATGCACGTGAACGAGCGCAATGCTCAGAGCCCGCAAGCTCATGGAGGGGCCTTTACCAGTTATGCAATCAACCCGTCTTCCACTCAGCGACTGCCTGGACGCAGCCGTCACCGCTGCCCACGCCGCTGCCGCTATTTTACAAGCCTACTCCCGTAACCGGGCCGAGCTGGTCATAGACACCAAGACCCGCAACGACTTGGTCTCGCAGGCGGATCGCGAATCCGAAGAAGCCGTCATCAACATCCTGCGTGAACGCACGCCAGACTACGGCATTGTCGCCGAAGAAAGCGGCGGCCAAACGTCGGGGGCGGCTTCCTGGTATATCGACCCGCTCGACGGCACCACCAACTTTCTGCATGGCATACCCCAGTATGCGGTTTCCATCGCGCTTATTGCCCATGCCGGCAGCATCGTCGATGGCGACACGCCGCTAGAGCGCGACACGCCCGTGATCGGCGTTGTGTACGACCCGTGCCGCGAAGAACTGTTCACCGCCATGTACGGCGTCGGGGCGTGGCTCAACGAGCGCCGTATCAATGTATCATCCGCCCCGAACCTGGCCGAATCGGTAATCGGCACCGGCTTCCCCTTCCGCGATTTTTCCTTTGCGGATCAGTACATGCCAACCCTGAATCATGCCATCAGCAATACGCGGGGCGTGCGCCGGCTGGGCGCGGCTGCGCTCGATCTGGCCTGGGTTGCCTGTGGCCGCTACGACGGCTACTGGGAAATGGGCCTGGCCCCCTGGGACGTAGCGGCAGGCACGGTCATTGTCCGCGAGGCTGGCGGCATCTGCGAAGATATCCATCATCGCGATCCCTGGCCCATCAAGGGGTATGTCTATGCCGGCAACCCACAAACCGCCCCGGCCCTCGACGCAATGATTCAGCCGCACCTGAAGAAAGACTAGAATACGGAGAAGCATTCGCACGCGATATTTCCTGAACCTCTTACAGGACACCCGGATATGAAACTCACAGATGCAATCGTCGGATGGCACTCGGAAATCGCCGACATACGCCGGGATATACACGCCCACCCCGAGCTCGCTTACGAAGAGAACCGCACGTCCGATCTGGTCGCGCAAAAACTGGAGTCCTGGGGGATTCCCGTGCAAAAGGGGCTGGGCAAGACCGGCGTAGTGGGCACCATACACGGCACCACGCAGAACGGACCCGCGCTTGGCCTGCGCGCCGACATGGATGCGCTGCCCATGCAGGAACTGAACACCTTTGAACACGCCAGCCGCAACCCGGGCAAGATGCACGCCTGTGGCCACGACGGCCATACCGCCATGCTTCTGGCGGCGGCCCGCTACCTGGCCGAGCACCGGGACTTCAACGGCACAGTCTATGTCATCTTCCAGCCTGCCGAAGAAGGGTTCAAGGGCGCAAAGGCCATGATAGACGACGGCCTGTTCGAACGCTTTCCCATGCAGGCTGTGTTCGGGATGCACAATTGGCCTGGCATGCCTGTCGGCAGTTTTGGCGTGAGAGCCGGCCCCATGATGGCATCCAGCAATACCTTCGAAATTCGCCTCGAAGGCAAAGGCGCACATGGCGGCATGCCACACTTGGGCACAGATCCGGTCATGGCGGCCGTGCAACTTGCGCAAACCCTGCAAACCATCGTGTCGCGCAATATCAACCCGCTGGATCCAGCTGTGCTCAGCGTCACCCAGATCCATACCGGCTCTGCCGACAACGTGATTCCCAACGACGCCGTATTGCGGGGCACCGTACGCACGCTGACAGAAGAAATTCTTGATCTGATCGAGCAACGCATGGCCGAGGCCACCGAGCATACAGCCCAGGCCCTGAACTGCAAGGCCGAGTTCCATTTCGAGCGCAAGTATCCGCCGACCATCAATCATGAGGCCGAGGCCGCCTTTTGCGCCCAGGTCATGAAAAGCATCGTCGGGAGCGAAAAAGTCCAGGACAATGTGCGGCCGTCCATGGGCGCCGAAGACTTCGCTTTCATGGTCAAAGCGCTCCCAGGCGCCTACGTCTGGATAGGCAACGGCGACGGCGACCATCGCAGCCTGGGGCATGGCGCAGGCCCTTGCATGCTGCACAACGGCAGTTACGATTTCAACGATGAGCTCATCCCGCTGGGCGCCACCTATTGGGTGGAGCTCGCCCGACAATGGCTGGCCGCGCAGGCGGCCTGACTCCCTTGGCAACATCCGGAACCACAATTTTGGCTAACCAAACTTCCAGCAACATCCTGCCTCCACCTGAACGGCACGCCGTCCTGCGCGTGATGCCCCAGCCCTCAGATGCCAACATCCATGGCGATGTGTTCGGCGGCTGGATCATGGCGCAGGTCGACATCGCCGGTTCCATCCCCGCCACGCGCCGCGCGGCAGGCCGCGTGGCAACGGTCGCCGTCAATTCTTTTACCTTCAAGCAACCGGTGTTTGTCGGGGATTTGCTCAGCTTTTATGCCGAGATCATCAAGGTTGGCACCACGTCAATTACCATCTCGGTCGAGGTCTACGCTGAACGCCAGCGCCTGGAAGTCGAGGTCGTCAAGGTTACCGAGGCTATACTCACCTACGTCGCCACCGACGATAAGCGCCAGCGTCGCCCCCTGCCACCCGTATAACACCAAGGTTTGCCTATGACGGATCTCCACGCGCAGGAAGAAAGCGTGCCGATCAACATCCCGCGTCGCCTCGACCCGGAAGATGCCCAGCTCGCCTTGCAAGAGCTTCAATCCATACTCCGGCGTCAGGAGGTCGTGGAGGGTTTGGCACAGCGTCAATACGAGGCAGACGACCGCTCTCACCTGCTTGAGGGCCTGTTGCAGCGCCAGCACGAGGCCGAGATCCAGGCGATTGTCAACAAGCTGCACCCGGCGGATATTGCCTTTATCCTGGAGTCCCTCCCGGTGCAGGAGCGACAGGCCGTGTGGCAGCTGGTGTCGGCGGAACATGACGCCGACGTGCTGCTCGAAGTGGATGACTGGGCACGCGAATCCCTCATCAAGTCCATGGACCACCAGGATCTGGTCAACGCCACTGGCACCATGGACGCGGACGAGATCGCCGACCTTGCCGCCGATCTGCCACCGGATGTCATTGCCGAAGTTCAGAAGGGCCTGACCGACGCCGAGCGCGCCCAACTGATCGAAGCCATGGGCTACCCCGAAGACACGGTGGGCGCCATTATGGACTTCGAAATGGTGCGGGTGCGCGAGGACATCTCGCTGGAAGTCGTACTGCGCTATTTGCGCCGCCTGCAGGAGCTGCCCGACCATACCGACCAGATCTTCGTTGTAGACCGTCAGGACAAACTACAAGGTATCCTCAGTCTGTCCAAATTACTGGTGCGCGAACCCGAGGTGCTGGTGTCTGAGGCCATGTCCACCGACTACCTCACGCTCAACCCCCTGGATTCCGATGCAGACGCGGCAGGCGCTTTCGAACGATACGATCTTGTGTCCGCGCCAGTCGTCGACGATCAGGGGCGATTGATCGGCCGCGTCACCATTGCCGATGTCGTGGATGTGATCCAGGAAGACTCTCAAGAGCAGGCATTGTCGCGGGCCGGTCTGCAGGAAGAAGACATCTTTGCGCCTGTCATGGATGCCTTGCGCAACCGTGCGCCTTGGTTGTTTGTGAATCTTTGCACAGCATCCACGGCATCATTGGTGGCATCGCGCTTTGAGAATACCGTCAGTCACATCGTGATTCTGGCGTTTCTGATGTCCATCGTGGCGGGGATAGGCGGCAACTCGGGCAATCAGACCATGACAATGATTATCCGCGCGCTGGCGGTTGGGCGTGTTACGGAATCGAATGCGTGGCAACTCGTGCGGCGCGAGCTGACTGTAACGTTTTTTGTGGGCTTGTGCGGCAGCTTCGTGGCAGCGGGCTTTGCATGGGCGATCTCAGGCTCGCCCGCCATTGCAGGCGTGATGATGGCCGCCATGATCTTCAATATGCTGATCGGCGCAGGGCTGGGGGTGATGATCCCCATGCTGCGTGAACGCTTTGGCAAGGATCCCGCGGTGGGCTCGTCCGTGCTGCTCACCTTTGCCACGGATTCATTGGGATTTTTTATTTTTCTGGGCCTGGCGACAATCTTTCTGCTTTAGGCTTCTGCTTCAGGCTTCTGCTTCAGGCTTCTGCTGTAGGCTTCAGGCTTCTGCTTCAGGTACAGCAGAGCTCGCCAACATGTGGTGTACAAGCAGGCCCGCAGCGCATGGCTGGCTGGTGCGCGCCAGCCATGGCCGGCAGGATCAGGCCAGACGACCGTGACAGTGTTTGTACTTCTTGCCGCTGCCGCACGGGCAAGGATCGTTGCGGCCTATCTTCTGCCCACCCGCCAAACCTGCTGCGCGCGCCCCAGACTGCGGAGCGACCGGCGAGGTTTCACCCAGGCCAGGATCTTCGCCGCTGAGCGCAGCGTCGTAATCGGAGTGGTGATAAGTAACGTTCTCGAGCGTGGGTTCGGGCTCATCGACCTCGACCTGTTCGCGGGACTGCACACGCACCGTCATCAGCGTACGGACGACTTCATTGCGGATGCGGTCAAGCATGGCTGAGAACAGTTCAAAGGCTTCGCGCTTGTATTCCTGCTTGGGATCTTTCTGGGCATAGCCCCGTAGATGAATCCCCTGGCGCAAGTGATCGAGCGCCGACAAATGGCTGCGCCAATTGGTATCGATCGACTGCAGCAGCATCGAGCGCTCGAAAGGCGCCCAGCCCGCCTTGCTCACCAATTCGACCTTCTCCTCGTACAGACGGTCTGCCTCAGCCAGTACACGCTCAAGCAGGTCGTCGTCGGTCAGGTTGGGTTCCTTCTCGAGCATCTCGACCAAGGGCAGGGAGATCTGCCATTCGGATTCAAGCACGTTCTGCAGGCCGGTTGTATCCCATTGCTCTTCCATGGATTCTTCAGGAACGAAGGCACGGAACTGCTCGGAAATGGCGGCATGACGCAGGTTGGCAATGGTCTCGGACACGTCCTCGGATTCGAGTACTTCATTGCGCTGCGAATAAAGCACCTTGCGCTGATCGTTGGCGACATCGTCGTACTGCAGCAACTGCTTGCGAATGTCGAAGTTGCGTCCCTCGACCTTGCGCTGCGCGGATTCAATCGACCGCGACACCATCTTGGCTTCGATGGGCTCGCCCTCTGGCAGTCGCAGCCGCTCCATGATGGCGCGGACGCGGTCGCCTGCAAAAATACGCATCAGCGAATCTTCGAGCGAGAGATAAAAACGGGAAGAACCGGGATCGCCCTGGCGGCCGGCACGGCCACGCAGCTGATTATCGATACGGCGCGATTCGTGGCGCTCGGTGCCGATAATGCGCAAGCCTCCCGCCGCCTTGACCGCCTCGTTGGCCGGCTGCCATTCGGCCTTGATCTTGGCGATCCGGGCTTCTTTTTCTTCCGGGGCAAGGGATTCATCGGCCCGGATCAGGTCGACCTGTTTCTCGACGCTGCCGCCCAGCACGATGTCTGTGCCTCGACCTGCCATATTGGTCGCAATAGTGATATGGCCGGGCTTACCGGCTTCGGCAACGATCTCGGCTTCGCGGGCATGTTGCTTGGCATTCAGGACTTCGTGCGGCAGTTTGGCCTTGTTGAGCAGGCCCGCCAGCAACTCGGAGTTTTCGATGCTGGTCGTGCCCACCAGTACTGGCTGGCCGCGTTCGTGGCAGTCTTTGATATCGGCCAGAATGGCGTTGTATTTTTCGACATCGGTCTTGAAGACCTGGTCGTTCTGGTCCTGCCGGGCCATCGGACGATTGGTGGGGATGATGACGGTTTCCAGGGAATATATCTCCTGGAATTCGTATGCTTCGGTATCGGCCGTGCCTGTCATACCGGCCAGCTTCTCGTACATCCGGAAGTAGTTCTGGAACGTAATGGAAGCCAGCGTCTGGTTTTCGTTCTGGATCTTGACGCCTTCCTTGGCCTCGACAGCCTGGTGCAAGCCGTCGGACCAGCGCCGGCCGGCCATCAATCGCCCGGTAAACTCGTCGACGATAACGATTTCGCCATCTTGCACCACATACTGCTGATCGCGGAAAAACAGATTGTGCGCGCGCAGGGCAACCATGAGATGGTGCACCAGCGAGATATGGCGAGGATCGTAAAGCGATTCGCCCTCGGGCAGGATGCCGATCTCGGTCAGGATTTCCTCAACCCGGATCTGCCCGGCTTCGGACAGGTACACCTGTTGCGCCTTTTCATCCACCCAGTAATCGCCCTCGGGCTCAGGCTCGTGCGGCTTGGGTTCCTCTTTCATACGCACCAGCATAGGCGGCACTACATTGAGGCGGATATAGAGTTCGGTATTGTCTTCGGCCTGGCCGGAGATAATGAGCGGCGTGCGGGCCTCGTCGATCAGAATGGAGTCGACTTCGTCGACGATGGCGTAGTACAGGGGCCTCTGGCGACGATCCTCGGCGCGGTATTCCATGTTGTCGCGCAGGTAATCGAAGCCGTATTCGTTGTTGGTGCCGTATGTAATGTCGGCAATGTAGGCGGCGCGCTTTTCTTCGTTGTCTTGCTGCGGAACAACAACGCCCACCGTCATTCCCAAAAAGTTGTACAGGCGGCCCATCCATTCTGCATCGCGCCGGGCCAGGTAGTCGTTGACCGTGACCACGTGCACGCCACGCCCCGCCAGCGCGTTCAGGTACACCGCCAGCGTTGCCATGAGCGTTTTACCTTCGCCCGTACGCATTTCGGCGATCTTGCCGTTATGCAGGGCAATCGCGCCAAGCAGTTGCACATCGAAGTGACGCATGCCAAAAACCCGCTTGCTGCCCTCTCGCACCACAGCAAATGCCTCGGGCAGCAGGTCGTCCAGTGTGGCGCCTTCTGCCAACCTTTGACGGAAAACAGCGGTTTTTGCAGTCAGCTCCTCGTCGGAAAGTGCGGCGAGAGCGGGTTCGAGCGCGTTAATCTGCGCAACCTGCTTTCGGTACTGTTTAAGTATGCGGTCGTTACGACTGCCAATCAGCTTTTTTAGCAAGGAAACCATTCGTGTGTCGTCGGTGGGATACGCCCTGTACCGGCGCGAACCCGCATGCCTGTTGTTTGGGTTGGCGGAAAATCTCCGCAGAAAACGCTACAGTTTAACGCAGCCAGGGAACTATGGCTTAGCGCAGGCTGGGAATGAGGACGCCAGTATCCTGCGACGCGTCTGCGACCAGCTTGTCGGAAGGCTGCTGGTGCGGCAGGAATAAAGTAGGATCCAGAGGATGGCCAGCCATGCGTACCTCGAAGTGCAGATGAGGCCCGGTGGATCGGCCGGTGGTCCCTACCCGGGCGATCATCTGACCTTTTTCGACGAGATCGCCCAGCTTGACGTTGATGGACGACGCATGAGCGTACCGCGTAATAATGCCATTGCCGTGGTTGACCTCGACCAGCTTGCCATATCCTGTCACGTAACGGGCTTCGGTGACAACGCCGCCCGATGCCGCGTGGATGGGCGTACCCTTGGGCGCCGCAAAGTCCAGCCCTTCGTGCATGACATGCCGGCCTGTGATGGGGTGGCGACGCCATCCGAAGGAGGAACTGAGATACGGGTAATCGACTGGCTGGAAAGACGGCAGGCCGGTCTCGGCTCCTGCCCGCTTGGTCATGACCAGATCCAGCATGCCAAGCCAGTCTTTTTGTTCTGAGAGCTGCCGCGCCAGCAAGTCCAGCTGGCGGCCAACGCCCTCGGCCGTCCATTGCGCATCGCTTCGGGGCGACGCCGTATCGGAAATACCGGTAGCTCCTGCATGAATATCGTCCATGATCGCATAAGCGGGTTGCGCCAGGCTGGCTGGAACTTCGGGATTTGTATACGACACGCCAGCCGCCTCGGCCACACGCTTGCTCAGGCCCCCCATGGCGATCAGCCGGGCCTGCATGTCGCCCACACGCGCGGCCAATTGCCCCACGTTCTCGCGGACATACGCGGAATCGCGCGACAACTGGTCTGCAATGATCCGTTCCTGATCGGCGCTGAGCACCGGGCGTGGGGTCAGACGCGACTGCATCCAGGCGCCTGCGGCAGCCGACGCGCCCAGGGCGGCCACGCAGAGAAGCACGATCGCAACGACCCTGAGGCCCTTGCGGTTAGAATCAACATGATGACTATGGATAGACTGCATAAACTTACTTCTC
Source organism: Allopusillimonas ginsengisoli (assembly GCF_004153455.1). GTDB lineage: Bacteria > Pseudomonadota > Gammaproteobacteria > Burkholderiales > Burkholderiaceae_B > Allopusillimonas > Allopusillimonas ginsengisoli. Next base: position 961,284 of record NZ_SDQE01000001.1, read on the forward strand.
GTTTCCTTAACTTTGGCTAGCCATGGCGCGTACGCACCGATCTTCTACAACTCGCCCTCACGACAAGGCGCAACCGGCAACCCTGGCCGTTAACTGGCTGGGCAATGACCAACATGGCGCCAGCGTGCTGGCGGCCGCGCGCAATATGCTTGCCGTGCAGGAAGCCGCGCGTCAGGCTTTGCCCGCGGCGCTGGCCGATGCCTGCCAGGTGGCCCGTATAGAGAGACAGCGCATAACACTGGCAGTTCCCAGCGCAGCCTATGCCTCCAAGCTTCGGCAGCTTGCGCCACGCATCGTACACCTGCTGGCCAGCCGCGGATGGGACGTACAGGAGGTCAGCGTGAAGGTGCAGGCTGGACTGCTCAGAGCACCCACCAAAACAGTGGAGCGTACTGTAACGCCACTGGACAGCGGCGCCCTACAGGCCTTCGATGAGCTTCGCAGCGGTCTGAGACCAGGGCCTCTGGCCGATGCAATCACCCGTCTGCTGAAACACCACCGGCAATAATGCGCACGGCGCGCGCAAGCCAATAGCAAAGGCTTGCGCGCGCCGCGCTGGGTGCGGTTGCGCCGCGTTACCGAGCCCGTACGCCGCGAATCATGCTGGCCTAGGCCAGCTTCCATTCGTGCGTAAACGCCTTGGGCGCCGTCGCGGTGGACGCGTAGGTGATGATTTCCCAGCTTTCCTGGCGGGCCAGCAGCGCCCGCGCAAGCTGGTTGTTCAGACCGTGCCCCGACTTGCACGCCACATAGCGCGCAACAAGAGGCTTGCCAATAAGATAAAGATCGCCAATGGCGTCCAGTATCTTGTGTTTTACGAATTCATCGTCATAGCGCAGGCCGTCGGCGTTGAGCACGCGGTATTCGTCCATGACGATGGCATTATCAAGACTGCCGCCCCGCGCCAGCCCTGCGGCGCGCAAGGCTTCGACCTCGTTGACAAAGCCAAACGTGCGCGCACGGGCAATGGTCTTGACGTAGGAATCTTTGGCGAAATCGACTTCGGCAAAGTTGGCCGTGGAGTCGATGGCGGGATGATGAAAATCGATTGCAAAAGACAGCGCAAAGCCATCGTAAGGCTCCAGGCGCGCCCACTTGAGGTCGTCGCCCTCGCCTTCACGCACTTCGATGGGCTCAAGCACGCGCAGAAACTGCTTGGCGGCCGCCTGCTCTTCGAGGCCAGCCGAGCGCAACAGATACACAAAGGTACCGGCGCTGCCATCCATGATGGGGACTTCTTCAGCGGTTAGATCGACGTGCAGGTTGTCGATGCCCAGCCCAGCCAGGGCAGACATCAGGTGCTCGACCGTGGAAACGCGTACATCGCCTTTTTGCAAGACTGAGGCCATGCGCGTGTTGCCGACCTGGTGCGCCTGGGCAGGGAGGTCGACGATTTCGGGCAGATCAACGCGGTGAAAGACGATGCCGGTATTGGGGGCCGCCGGACGTAGGGTGAGCTCTACCCGTCGGCCTGAGTGCAGGCCAACACCTTTGGTGCTGATGGGTCTTTGTATGGTGCGTTGACGTAACATGTGTGGGATATCAGGAGCTTACGCCCTTGTTTTTAGCCTCTTTATAGATCAGTCATTGTAGCCGAATTGAGGGTTTACCATTAAATTTTGTTGTTTCAGACAGCGACTCAAGTGTTTCAGCGCGCTTCAGTCGCGGCAGCGCACCTCGCCCCCGGGGGAGTAGGCAAGGCGCGCAGCCAGGAATCCTGCCGGACAAGCCGGCAGGCATGCGAGAGTCTGCGTCGTTACAAAACAGCCTGGATCAGTCAGCCTGCTTGCGCAGGAAGGCAGGGATATCGAAATGATCCATGCCAGCCGTTTCCAATGCACGCACCTGGGCCGAAGCCTGGCCACGTGGATTGCGGATTACGGCAGGCACATCCGAGTTGCTGAAATCGTAACCTGCAGCCGCGTAGTCGTCCGTGCCAGTGCGCAGCGCTTCCTGGTTGTTGGATACCAGTTGTGGACGCGAAGCGTTCGGACGGCCCAGGCCGGTGGCAACAACGGTAACACGCAGGTTTTCACCCATGGACTCGTCGTAGGCCGTGCCGAACACGATCGTGGCATCGTCTGCGGCATAGCTGCGGATGGTGTCCATGATTTCGCGGGTTTCGCGCATCTTGAGCGTACGGCTTGCGGTGATGTTGACCAACATGCCGCGCGCACCGTGCAAATCGACGCCTTCGAGCAGCGGGCAAGCAATGGCGCGTTCCGCCGCGACACGGGCGCGATCGGCCCCGGCTGCGATGGAGGTGCCCATCATGGCCTGGCCCTGCTCGCCCATGATGGTCTTGACGTCTTCGAAGTCGACGTTGACGTTGCCTTCTACGTTGATGATCTCGGCAATGCCTGCGCAAGCGTTATGCAACACGTCGTCGGCCGACTTGAAGCAGTCTTCCTGTGTGGCATCGTCATCCATCAGATCGTAGAGGTTTTCGTTCAGCACGACGATGAGCGAGTGCACGTGCTTGGACAGCTCGGTAATGCCCTCTTCCGCCATCTTCAGGCGCTTGTTGCCTTCAAAGCCAAAAGGCTTGGTGACCACGCCAACCGTCAGAATGCCCAGTTCCTTGGCAACTTCCGCCACCACCGGACCGGCGCCCGTACCCGTGCCACCCCCCATGCCCGCGGTGATGAACACCATGTGCGCGCCCGTCAGTGCTGCGCGAATTTCTTCACGAGCAGTTTCGGCCGCAGCGCGGCCTTGCTCGGGCCGTGCGCCAGCGCCCAGGCCGGTGCGGCCAAGGCGAATCTGCACAGGCGCTTCGGTCGTGGCAAGTGCCTGCGCATCTGTATTCGCGCAGATAAAGTCCACGCCGTTCACGCCGGAACGAATCATATGCGCCACAGCGTTGCCGCCTGCGCCCCCAACTCCGACAACCTTGATTACGGTGCCATTGGTGCTCGTATCGAGCATTTCAAAGTTCATCATGCTTGACTCCCTCACATATCCAGAAAAACGATAAACAAAATAAGATTCCCCCAGTACTGCTTGTTGTTCGGAACGGTTTCAAAGGAAATGCCAGCCACCTTCGCTCGCACCTGATTTGAAAACCCCTCCATGAGCAGGTTTATGCCACCCACCCATCAGGGCAGTTGCGCCCTAATTCATGAACCACTCCTTCATGCGTGCCAGCAGCGTCTTGAAGCTGCCCTTCTGCTGGGCGACCTTGCGGCCGCGTGCACGCTGCAACCGGGCCTCGGACAGCAAGCCCATCACGGTGGAAAAACGCGGATTGTGCATAACATCTGCCAGGCTGCCTTCGTAGGCCGGCACAGCGACGCGCACAGGCTTGAGAAAGACATCCTCGGCCAGCTCGACAATGCCGGGCATGAGCGACGTCCCGCCAGTAAGCACCACGCCCGAAGCCAGGAGATCCTCGTAGCCGGACTCGCGCACAATCTGCTGAACAAAGGTGAACAATTCCTCGACACGGGGCTCGATCACTGCGCCGAGCGCCTGGCGCTTGACCTGCCGGTTGGGCCGGTCGCCCAGGCCTGGCACTTCGATGTGTTCATCGGCACTGGCCAGCACTTGCTTGGCAACGCCGAAGCGCAGTTTGATTTCTTCGGCGTCGGGCGTAGGCGTGCGCAACATCGCAGCGATGTCGCTGGTGATCTGATCGCCAGCGATCGGCACGACAGCGGTGTGCCGGATCGCGCCGCCCGTGAAGATCGCGATATCCGTCGTGCCGCCACCGATGTCCACCAGCACCACGCCAAGCTCTTTCTCGTCGGACGTCAGGCAGGCCAGGCTGGATGCCAGGGGCTGCAGAATCAGGTCTTGTACTTCCAGCCCACAGCGCCGTACGCACTTGACGATATTCTGGGCGGCGCTCACCGCCCCGGTCACGATATGAACCCGCACTTCCAGACGCAGCCCGCTCATGCCGATCGGCTCACGGATGTCTTCCTGGGAGTCCACAATGAACTCCTGCGTGAGCACGTGCAGCACTTGTTGGTCGGTCGGGATATTGACTGCCTTGGCGGTTTCGATCACGCGAGCCACATCTGTCGCCGTCACCTCCTTGTCCTTCACGGCCACCATGCCGCTGGAATTGAAGCTGGTGATATGGCTGCCGGCAATGCCGGTATAGACTTCGCGGATCTTGCAGTCTGCCATCAACTCGGCTTCTTCGAGTGCCCGCTGGATGGAATTGACGGTGGACTCGATATTGACGACCACGCCCTTACGCATCCCCTGGGACTCATGCTGTCCCAGGCCCAGGACTTCGAACCGGCCTTCCGGCAGTATCTCGGCTACGACGGCAACCACTTTGCTGGTGCCGATATCGAGTGCAACGATCAGGTCTTTGATGTCACGGGTCATAGTCTTTACTTCGTAGAGGTATTGGAAACAGGAGCCAACGTAATGGCAAAACCGTTGGAATAGCGTAAATCTGCGTTACTGATGTTGCGCCCATCCAGCCGCTGCGCCAGCTGCGGCCATGCCTGCACAAAGCGCTCGATGCGGGCAGCGAAAGGCAACGCGCCCGCGCGGCCATGCGGATCGGCAACATCGGCGGCGGGATCGCGACCCAGGCTCAAATGCATGCCGTCGGACAGGGTCACTTCCCACGCGTAGCGCGGGCTCAGCGTCACCTCCCTGACATGCAGGTTGAGCGGCGCAAACCAGCGTGCAATCTCTGCATAGCGCTGAACCACCAGGCGCTCGGAATTGTCAGGCCCATTGAGCTGCGGCATCTGGGTGTCGTCCGGCAGCTCGCCCTGGTTGGCCATGAAGGCTTCACCCCAGGTGTTGATCATCTGGTTTTCGTTCCAGAACGCCAGCGGCTGCTGCTCTTCGATCCTGACACGCAAGGTGTTGGGCCAGATGCGCCGTACACTGGCGTGCCGCACCCAGGGCACTGTCTCGATCAGTCGACGCGTCTCGTCCAGGCGCACCGAGAAGAAGTTGCCCGCGATCTTGCCGGCGATAGTGGCCCGAACCCCGGCCGGGGACACATAGGCCAGCGCGCCCGCTTCATCCTGCGGTTCAATCTGTATAGTCGAAATGGCAAAATAAGGGCGTTGTGCAATCCACGCAACGGCACCCGCCAGCAACGCGAACACGGCCAGCAGAACCAGCGTGTTCGCGATGAAGTTGGTGAGGCGTGCGTCTGAAAACACAGATATCTCCCTCGTCAATCCGTTTGCGGCGCCTGAACTTTGCAGCTCGCCGTCGACAGAATTTCCACACAAAGGTCGGCATAGCTCATGCCGGCCGCCTTGGCGCCCATGGGCACCAGCGAATGGCTGGTCATCCCGGGCGACGTATTGATTTCAAGCAGCCATGGCCGCCCCTGGGCGTCCAGCATGAAATCCGCGCGGCCCCAGCCTTCGCAACCGAGCGCCACATAGGCCTGCTCAGACAACCGCAGAATCTCTTCGGTCAACGATGCCGGTAGCGCCGCAGGGCACACATACTGCGTATCGTTGGACACATACTTGTGCTCGTAGTCGTAGTTGCCTTCGGGCGCAATAATTTCGATGACAGGCAGCGCGCGCGTCGTCTTGCCTTTGCCCAGCAGCGCCACGGTCAGCTCCCGCCCCGAAATAAACTGCTCAGCCAGCACGTCGGTGTCGAAGCGGCTTGCCAAACGATATGCGTCACGCAATTCGCTCAGGTCGTCGACGCGTGTCACACCCAACGTCGAGCCCTCATGAGGCGGCTTGACAATCATGGGCAAGCCCAGGCGCTGCGCGGCAGCATCCAGGTCTGCATCGCTGGACAATACGGCATAGTCGGGCGTGGGCAGATGCTGTTGCAGCCACACCTTCTTGGTCATGATCTTGTCCATGGCCAGCGACGAGGCCAGGGGCCCGCTGCCGGTATAGGGAATCTTGAGCAGCTCGAGCGCGCCCTGCAACGTACCGTCTTCGCCGTGGCGCCCGTGCAGGGCAATGAAAACGCGATCAAATCCCGAATTGATCAGATCGACCAGCGTGTACTGCCTGGTATCGAACAGATGAGCGTCCACGCCTTTGCTGCGCAAAGCGTCATACACGCCCTGCCCCGACATCAGGGACACCTCGCGCTCGGCGGAATATCCACCGTACAGAACGCCAACGCGGCCGAATTCTCCGCTCATGCTGCTTCTCCTATCTGGACTGGCACACGGCTAATCGAGCCTGCGCCCATCACGATGACCACATCGCCGTCACGCGCGAAATCGCGTATTGCCTGCGGCATATCCGCCACATCTTCTACAAAAACCGGTTCCACCTTGCCTGCCACGCGCAGGGCCCGCATCAGGGCTCGGCCGTCCGCGGCGACCAGAGGCGCCTCGCCTGCCGCGTAGACTTCCGTCAGCAGCACAGCATCGGCCTGGCCCAGCACCTGCACAAAATCCTCGAAGCAGTCGCGGGTGCGGGTATAGCGGTGAGGCTGGAATGCAAGCACAATGCGGCGATCCGGCCAGGCGCCGCGCGCAGCGCTGAGCGTTGCGCCCATCTCGATGGGATGATGGCCGTAGTCATCCACCAGCGTGAATCGGCCTCCGCCATGGGCTGCCTGAACATCGAAGTCGCCCACTTGCGTGAAACGACGGCCCACGCCACGGAAGGTGAAGAGCGCCGACGCAATCGCGTCATCGGAAACGCCAAGTTCGGTCGCCACGGCAATGGCGGCCAGCGCATTGAGCACATTGTGGCGACCTGGCAAGTTCAGCTTGATCGACAGCAAGGGCAAGACGCCGGTTGCGCCCTGGCGATGCACATCGAAGTGCATGACGGTGCCTTCGGCGCGTACATTCATGGCGCGCACCTGCGCATCACTGTCAATACCGTAGGTTGTGACAGGCCGCGATACAAAGGGGATGATTTCCCGCACATTGGCATCGTCGCTGCACAGTACTGCGGAACCATAGAAAGGCAGGCGCTGAGTGAACTCGATAAAGGCGCTTTTCAGTCGCGCTACGTCGTGGCCATAGGTATCCATATGGTCCATGTCGATGTTGGTGATGATCGCCATCACCGGCAACAGATTAAGAAAAGACGCGTCCGACTCATCCGCTTCGACGACAATGTATTCGCCATGCCCCAGGCGCGCATTCGCGCCCGCGGATGTCAGCCGCCCGCCAATGACAAACGTCGGATCCAGATCGCCGCCGGCCAGCACACTGGCCACCAGGCTGGTAGTGGTCGTCTTGCCATGCGTACCGGCAACCGCGATGCCGCGCTTGAGCCGCATCAGCTCGGCCAGCATGAGCGCGCGCGGCACAACAGGAATGCGTGCGGCTCGGGCCGCCAGCACTTCAGGATTGTCGCCACCCACGGCGGTGGAGGTCACAATCGCCCCCACGCCTTTGACGTTGGCCGCATCATGGCCAATGGCAATACGAGCCCCCAAGCCAGACAGCCTGCGGGTCACGGCGGTTTCCTGGATGTCAGACCCACTGATCGAGTAACCAAGATTGAGCAGCACCTCGGCAATGCCGCTCATGCCTGAGCCGCCAATGCCGACAAAATGGATGCTCTGGATACGGTGCTTCATGCCTGACTCCTGACTGCCTGTTCACATGCGTCTGCAATCTGGCTGCATGCCTGCAGGCAGGCGTGCTCATGCGCATGCGACGCCATGCGGGCCAGTTCCGGGCGCTCAAGCGCGCCCAGCCAGTCGGCCAGCCACTGGGCATCCAGGTCGGACTGCCGGCGCATCTGCGCGCCCTGGCAATCGCTCAAGTATCTTGCGTTTGCGGTCTGGTGATCGTCGATCGCATGCGGCAGCGGAACAAACAATGCCGCCACCCCGATGGCGGCGACTTCCGCCACCGTCATGGCGCCCGCGCGGCACACAACGATATCCGCGTCTGCCATCGCCTGGGCCATATCCTCGATAAACGACTGGCAGTTCGCCTGCACACCGGCCTGTTCGTACGCAGCCTTCAGGCTGGCCAAATGCTTTTCTCCCGCTTGATGCGTGACGACTGGACGGCGGTCGGCTGGCAACAGGGCCAGGGCCTTGGGCATAACATTGTTCAGCGCTGCCGCACCCAGACTGCCACCTACCACCAGCAGCCGCAATGGCCCCTGGCGCGCGCCGTAGCGCACGACAGCAGTATCCTTTTGCGTAAATTCGGGCCGCACCGGATTGCCCACCATGACCGCCCCCGGCAAGGCGCCAGGGAATCCCACAAGCACTTTGTGGGCCATCTTCGCCAACCAGCGATTAGTGGTTCCCGCGATCGCATTCTGCTCGTGCACAACGAGAGGAATGCGGCGCAGGGACGCCATGACTCCGCCCGGGAAAGCCACATAGCCCCCCATGCCAAGCACGACATCAGGCTTGACGCGCAGCATCGCCGATCTCGCCTGCCAGCAGGCGCTGAGCAACGTAAAGGGCAGATTCAGCAGCGTCAACAGACCTTTGCCGCGCAAGCCGGAAAACCGCAAGGGGATCAATTCAAAACCCTGCGGCGGCACCAGGCGGCCTTCCATGCGATCGGGATGGCCGAGCCACAGCACTCGCCAGCCACGCGCTTTCATTTCGTGTGCGACTGCGAGGCCCGGCATGATATGCCCGCCGGTGCCGCCCGCCATGATCAGCAAGGTCTGGGTACTCATGTCCGTTTCCCTCGCATCATGTTGCGGTTTTCGAAATCGACGCGAAACAGCAGCGCCATCGCAATCAGGTTCATCACTATGCCGGTGCCGCCATAGCTAACCATGGGCAGCGTCAGCCCCTTGGTCGGCAACAACCCCACGCACACACCGATATTGATGAAACACTGCACACCGAACCACAGGGCAACGCCTTGTGCCACGAGGCCATTGAAAATGCGCTCCATCGCAATGGCCTGGCGCCCAATCTCGAATCCGCGCCACACCAGGAACACAAACAACCCCAGCAATGCCATCAGTCCGACAAAGCCGAGCTCTTCGCCAATCACTGCCACGATAAAGTCGGTATGCGCTTCGGGCAGGTAATGCAGTTTCTCGATACTGGCCCCCAGACCCACACCGAACCATTCGCCACGGCCCAGCGCGATCAGGGAGTGCGATAACTGGTAGGCGCTGCCATAGGCGTTCTCGGGATTCCAGGGATCGAGATAGACAAACAAGCGTTCTCGACGCCAGGGCGAGAGCCATATCAACAGCAGAAAGCTGCCGACCATGATGCCCAGCAGCGTGGAAAAAAGCTTGCCGTTGATGCCGCCGATAAACAGGATGCCCACGGCGATGGCAACAATAACCATGAAGGCGCCCAAGTCAGGCTCGAGCAGCAGCAGAATCCCCACTACCGCCAGTGCGCAGGCCATAGGCAAAAAGCCTCTCAGGAAGTCATGCATGTGTTCCTGCTTGCGCACCGTGTAGTCTGCCGCGTACAGCAACACGGCGACTTTCATGAGCTCGGAAGGTTGAAAATTAATGGGCCCGAGCGGCAACCAGCGGCGCGCGCCGTTGACTTCCCGGCCCAAACCCGGCACCAGCACCACCAGCAGCAGGAGCAGGCATAGCAGGAACAAAGGCACCGAGGATTTTTGCCATACCTTCATGGGAATGCTGACCGCGAACAGGGCGCCCACCAACCCGACAAGAATGAACACGCCATGGCGCAGCACAAAATAGTAACGGCCATAGCTTTCGTAACGCGGGCCATCCGCCAGCGCGATACTTGCCGAATACACCATCAACAGCCCGAACATGACCAGCGTGCTGGCAACGATGAGCAGCGGAATATCAAAGCTGGGCATCGTCGTGCGGCCGGGCCTGACAGCATTTACACCCGAGGTCAGATCTGCGAACAGGCTCATGCGACCTCCCCCCGTTCCAGCGCCAGCGCCTGGACTTCGTCGATAAAGCAGCGGCCACGATGGCCATAGTTCGTGAACATATCCATGCTGGCGCAGGCAGGCGACAGCAACACGATGTCTCCTTCTCTGGCGAGAGCGAAAGCGCGCGTCACTGCCTCGTGCAAACTGTCTGCCTGTTCCGTGGGCACACCTGCTGACGCCACTGCCTGGGCGATGGCAGGCCCATCATGGCCTATCAACACGACGGCACGCGCATGCTCGCGCACAGGTTTGAGCAGCGGTGAAAAATCCTGCCCTTTGCCCAGGCCGCCCGCGATCAGTACAGCCTGCGCATCCAGTCCCTCCAGCGCTGCCACTGTCGCCCCGACATTGGTTCCTTTGCTGTCATTCACGAAATCCACGCCGCCGACATTGCGCACGAATTCCATGCGATGCGGCTCGCCCTCGTAATCGCGCAACGCGCGCAGCATGCCTGCCCAACTCAGATCCAGGCTGCGCGCCAGCGCCAACGCTGCCAGCGCGTTCAGCGCATTATGGCGGCCCCGCAAGCGCAGGGCGTCTGCCGGCATCAGGCGGCTGACACGGCCCTCGTTGCGCAACAGTTCCGCCTGCGCTTTCTTGCGCCGCGCAGGCTTTGCAGGCATATCGAAATCTATCGCTTCGGACGCCGTCAGCCACAGTACATCGTTGCTGTTCTCCAAGCCAAGATCGCCCTCGGCGTCCGGCGCGCCGAGTCCGAAACTGCGCACCGCCGGCGCGCGAAGATCGGGCACCATGGCCGCCACAACAGGATCATCGCGGTTCACCACCGCCACCTCGGCCATGGTCAACAAGCGGGCCTTCGCCGCGGCATAGGCCTGCATATCGCCATGCCAATCCAGATGATCCTGGCTAATATTGAGCACCACTGCCGCATCGGCCTTCAGGCGCGATGTGGTTTCCAGTTGAAAGCTCGACAACTCGAGCACCCATACATCGGGCAAAGCTTGCTCATCCAGCGCCTTGGACAGCGCAGCCAGAGCGGCCGGGCTGATATTGCCCGCCGACAGGGCCTGAAGGCCACATGCTTCGACCAGCCGTCGCGCCATGGCCGTTACCGTGGTCTTGCCATTGGTGCCGGTTACGGCCAGCAAGCGAGGCTGATAGCCTTGCTGTGCCATGTCTTCCAGCGCGCGGGCAAACAACTCGACTTCGCCGATGATTTCGATGCCTTGCTGTGCGGCCAGCGCCAGCAGAGACTGTTGCGGCGGCTGCGACGGCACGAGCCCGGGGCTGAGCACAATGGTGTGCACACCTTCCAGGGCATCTGCTGAAAAAGCGGCCTCACCCAGACGATAGTCAACGTTGGATGCGCCCAGCGAAGCTTTCAGTGTCGCCAATCCCCCCGGTTCCGCACGCGTATCCAGCACACGCAAGCGGGCGCCATGCCGGCTGCACCACAGTGCAGCAGCCACACCGGTCTCGCCCAACCCCATAATGAGCGTCAGGCCGTCCGTGCGCACCGAAGGAAAGGACCAGTTATTCATCGCAATTTCAGTGTTGCCAAGCCAATAAGCACCAGCATCATGCTGATGATCCAGAAACGAACCACCACCTGGGTTTCTTTCCACCCGGTGACTTCAAAGTGATGATGAAGCGGCGCCATTCGGAATATTCGACGCCCCTCTCCATATCGTCGCTTGGTGTATTTGAACCACGCCACCTGCACCATGACAGACAGCGTTTCGGCGACAAATACACCTCCCATGATGAAAAGCACGATTTCCTGGCGCACAATGACTGCAATGGTTCCCAAGGCACCGCCCAGGGCCAGTGCGCCGACATCCCCCATGAACACCTGAGCGGGATAGGCATTGAACCAAAGAAAGGCCAGCCCCGCGCCTGCAATGGCGGCGCACAGCACCATGAGTTCGGATGCGCCGGGTATATACGGGAACAGCAGATATTTGGAATAATCGACGCGGCCAACCACATACGCAAAAATGCCCAGTGCGCTGCCCACCATCACGGTCGGCATGATGGCCAACCCGTCCAGCCCATCGGTCAGGTTGACGGCATTGCTGGAGCCGACAATCACAAGCCAGGTCAGGGCTACAAAACCAAAGACGCCCAGCGGATAGCTCACGCTCTTGAAGAAGGGCACGATCAAGTCGGCACGGGTGGGCAACGGCATGGTGAATCCACTGAGCACCCAGTCCCGGAACAAAGGCCACAGGTCGGCGTTGGCCGGCGCCGATACCGCAAACGTCAGATAGATGGACGCCACAATGCCAATCAGGGCCTGCCAGAAGAACTTGCGTCGCGAGGACATGCCTTCAGGGTCACGATTCACGACTTTTTTGTAGTCATCGACCCAGCCTATCCAGCCGAAACCAAAAGTCACCAGCAACACCACCCACACAAACCGGTTGGTCCAGTCCGCCCACATCAGCGTACTGACGCCTATCGCTATCAGGATAAGGGCGCCACCCATCGTCGGGGTGCCATTCTTCTGCAAATGTGATTCGGGACCGTAAGCACGAACCGCCTGCCCGATCTTGAGCGCGGTAAGGCGACGAATCACCCAGGGTCCGGCAAACAGTCCGATCAACAAGGCCGTTCCACACGCCAGCACTGCGCGGAAGGTAATGTACTCAAACACCCCGAAAGCGCGGATGTGGGAGTCTGACAGCCAACGAGCGAGTTCAAGTAGCATGACCAGCTCCTTGTTCGAACAGGGCCTGTCGTTGTTCGAGTGTCTGTATGACACGCTCCATACGCATGCTGCGTGATCCTTTGACCAGGATGTTGGCGGGAAGGCGAGCAGCCAGGTCCTGGGCCAGGCTGTCGATGGTTGGGTAGGCATGAGCGTCGTGCCCGAACGCCTTGACGGCGTCTTCACACGCCGGCCCAAAAGCCAGCAGCATATCGATGCCCTTGTCGAGGGCATAGCGGCCCACTTCAGCGTGCATGGCCGGGCCATCCGCGCCGACTTCGCCCATATCACCCAACACAAGTATCTTGCGGCCCTGAAGCTGCGACAGGACATCTATGGCGGCGCGCACTGAATCGGGATTGGCGTTATAGGTATCGTCAATCAATTGGAACCCGCCCGGCAACGCGCGGGGCTGCATGCGCCCCTTCACGGGATTGAAGGCTTCGAGTCCGCGAATGATGGCGTCAAAGGGGACGCTCGCCGCCAGCGCGCAGGCCGCGGCAGCCATCGCATTGCGCAGATTGTGCGCGCCCGGCGCGGATAAGGTCAGCTCGGCGCTTCCTGCCGAAGTCACTAATTGGCATCGTGTCAGTGAGGGCTCTGCCTGAATGCGATCGGCATGGACTTCCTGCCCTACGCCAAATCCAAAACGCATCACCTTGCGGCCCGCGGCCAAGTCAGACCACAGCGCAGTATAGGCATCGTCGCCAGGAAAGACAGCGACGCCGTCAACGGGCAAGCCCTGGAGCACGCTGCCGTTCTCACGCGCCACGGCTTCGACCGACCGCATGAATTCTTGATGCTCCCGCTGCGCATTATTGACCAGCGCCACAGTGGGCTGAGCCATCGCAGTCAACACAGCGATCTCGCCCGGATGGTTCATGCCAAGCTCGATGACGGCAGCACGATGGCCACGCGCCAGACGCAGCAGGGACAGCGGCACGCCGATTTCATTGTTCAGATTGCCACGCGTTGCCAGGCTGGCCTGTTCACCATGGGCTTCGCGCAGGATGGCGGCAATCATTTCCTTGGTTGTAGTCTTGCCGTTGCTGCCCGTGACGCCAATAACCGGAATATCGAACCGGCGGCGCCAAACCGTGGCCATCCTCCCCAGTGCCTGGCGTGCTTCGCCCAGCACGAACTGATGCAACGAGACAGCGGGATTGGCGTGCTCGACCACAGCCGCACACGCGCCGGCCTCTTCCACAGCAGCGAGATAGGCGTGACCGTCAAAACTTTCGCCTCGGAGCGCCACAAAGAGCTGGCCCGCAGTGATACTGCGGGAATCGGTCGAAATGCCCAGACCATCTCCCCAGGTCAGTGCAAAACGCGCCCACTCGCGGTCGTCAAAGGGCGTACGCACGCCTTGTGTTTCTTGATAGGTTTCGTGCCCCTTGCCCGCAAGCAGCACCACATCTGCGGCATCCGCCTCCCAAATCGCTGACAGGATCGCAATCGCGCGATCCTGTTCTATACGCGGGGGGGTGGGCATGCCGGCCGCGATCTGCGCGATGATGGACGGGGGATCTTCGCTGCGCGGGTTGTCGTCGGTGAGGATCACCTTGTCTGCTTGTAGCGCGGCGATACCGCCCATAATGGGACGCTTGCCGCTATCGCGACTGCCGCCGCAACCAAACACACAAACCAATCTGCCGCCCCTGGCCTGGGCCAACGGCCGCAAGGCGCTCAGCGCATGCGCAAGCGCGTCAGGGGTATGCGCATAATCGACCACGACCATAGGCCCGGACTGACTCGTTGCAGGCCTGACCGCTGCCTGCCCGTCCATGGCGGATGTCACCCGGCCTTCCAGTGCCGCAGCTTCCACAATCTGCAGGCGGCCTGGCACCGGCCGCAACGCGGCCAGTACCCGGGTAATTCGTGACACATCCCAACCTTGATCCTGCAGCACGCCTGCCAACAGCAGCAGGTTCGAAATATTGTGTTCACCCACCAAACGCGTCAGCACCTGGGTGCTTCCGGCGGGCGTAATCAATTTGAATACCAATCCATAAGGACCAACCTGTATGTCCTGTGCCTGGATTGTCGCAGTGGGCACCTGACCCAACGAGTACGACAGTGCCATGGCAGGCGGCAAGGTGCCCAGCAACTCGGCGCCCACCGCATCATCGGCGTTGATGATGGCGCGTCGCAGCCCTGGCCACTGGAACAGCGCGAGCTTGGCGCGCTTGTAGTTTTCCTGCGTCAGGTGGTAATCGAGATGATCACGTGTGAGGTTGGTAAACCCCGCAACATCGATGTGCACCTGATCCAGACGCCCCTGCTCAATACCTATGGACGACGCCTCCAGCGCCACGACCTGTGCGCCCGCATCGCGCAGCGCTGCCAGACTGTGATGCATGGTCAGTATGTCCGGGGTGGTCAGCGCACCACCCAGATCTTCACCATTCGGCAAGGTCACGCCCAGCGTACCGATGGTGCCGCAGGGAATATTCTCGGCATTGAGCGCAGCCGCCAGCCACTGTACGCAACTGGTCTTGCCGTTGGTACCCGTCACTGCAACCACCTTGATCGCTCGCGATGGTTCGCCATACCAACTATGCGCCACCGCGCCGAGTTTGCCCGCCAGATCAACCACTTGAAGAAGAGGAACCCCTGCGGCTTCGGTGGTCGCGCATTGCCGCTCGACTTGCGCGCCGGCCTTCCGCTCGCCGGCTTCCGCAACAATCGCTACCGCACCCAGCGCGACAGCCTGAGCGATATAGTCTCGCCCATCGGTACTGGCGCCGGGGCAGGCAAAAAACACATCGCCAGCGCTAAGCTGGCGGGTGTCCAGGCACAGGCGGGCCTCATGCGATGCATGGCGTCCGAGCCAGGAGATGATGTCATGCGCCGTCATTCTGGCGCCCCCTCTTTGGAACCCAGGGCCACCATCGACTCGATGGGCGCATCTGGCTGCACGCCCATGCGCCGCAAGCTGCCGGCCACAATTTTTGCAAACACCGGCGCGGCAACACGCCCGCCGTAGTAACCCTTGCCGTGCGGTTCGTCTATGGTGACCGCCACCACAATGCGCGGATTGGAAACCGGCGCAAAGCCCACAAACGAGCTGCGATACTTGGTGCGGCTGTATTTGCCATCAACGATCTGACGTGCTGTACCGCTCTTGCCGGCGACCCTGTAGCCTTGTACCTGCGCCAGTTTGGCGCCGTCAGGGCCCGCCGCCGCTTCAAGCATGGCGCGGATCTGGCCGGCAATCTGCGGTTTGTAAACCTGTACGCTGGTGGGCTTGCCTTCGCGCTTGAGCAGCGTCAACGACACCATGTCGCCATTGCGGGCAAAAACGGTATAAGCATGCGCAATCTGCATCAGGGACACGGACAGCCCATAGCCATATGCCATGGTGGCGCGCTCGATGGGACGCCAGCGCTCCCAGGGGCGCAGCCGCCCGGATGCCACGCCCGGAAAATGTGTTTGCGGCGGGCGCCCAAAGCCCAGCTCGGTAAACTTGGTCCACATCTCTTCCGAAGTCAGTTTCTCGGAAATCATCGTCATGCCGATATTGCTGGAGCGCCGCAGAATCCCGGCTACGTTCAGGACACCGTTGCGGCTGACATCAGAAATCGTGGAGCCCTGATAGCGGTATTGTCCGTTGCCGGTGTTGAACAACGTGGATGTGGAGATGCGGTTGATATCCAGCGCCAGCGCCGCGGTAAACGGTTTCATGATGGAGCCGGGCTCGAAGGTGTCCGTCAGTGCACGATTGCGCAGGGCCGCACCCTTGCGATCACTGCGATCATTAGGATCGTAAGTGGGCAGGTTGACCAGTGACAGCACCTCGCCCGTCTGGACATCGATCACAATCACGGCACCTGCCTTGGCATTGTTTTCCGCCAATGCTTCCTTGAGTGCCGCGTAGGCATCAAACTGAAGACCAGCATCGATGGACAGTCTCAGATCCTGCCCGTTGACAGGCGGCACAATGGCCTGAACATCCTCCACGACGCGGCCCAGCCTGTCCTTGATCACACGGCGTGAACCCGGCTTGCCGGACAGTTCCTCGTTGAACGCCAGCTCGATTCCATCAATACCTTTATCTTCAATATTGGTGAAGCCAATCACATGCGCTGCCACCTCGCCTTCGGGATAGAAGCGACGCATTTCCTTTTGATCATGGAAGCCGGGGATCTTGAGCTGGCGTATCTTGTCGGCCAGGTCGATGGATACCTGCCGCTTTATATAGACAAAGCTGCGATCCTCATCCATGATGCGCGCCTTGATGTCCGGCACCGACAAATCCAGCAGCTTGCCAAGCGCCTGCAATTGCGCATCGCTTGCCTTGCGCGCATCTTCAGGAATCGCCCAGACTGCCCGCACCGGCACGCTCGAGGCCATGACCACGGTACCGGTACGATCGAAAATCTTTCCGCGCGTTGCGGGCAATACCAGCGTGCGCTCATAGCGCCGCTCACCCTGCTGCTTCAAAAACTCGTTGGACAAGCCTTGCAGGTACATGGCTTTGGCCGCCAGCGCAACGAATCCGAGCATCAGCAGTATCAAGACCAGCCGTGATCGCCACAGCGGCATCTGATGATGCAGTACAGGGCTATCGAAGAAACGCACGCGCTTCATGGCTGCCCTCCCTGCTTGGAGGCCGAAGCGGACACCTGGCCTTTCAGGTAGATAGTGCGCTCGACCCCTGCGGGCAGCATATGCAAATCATCGCGGGCGATGCCGTCAATCCGGGCATTACGCGCCAACTCCGCACGCTCCAGCTGCAAACGTCGCCAGTCTGTATCCAACTGCCGCGTCTTGTCTTCAAGACGCCCCGCCTCAATGTATAACTGGCGTGACTGAAAGCGCGCCGTGACCAGCGAGAGCGCAGACAGCATCAACGCAGCAGCAAACAGGAGACTGAGACGACCCATTACCCGCGCCCTCCCTTCTTGCTTGGGCGACGCCGCCCCGTGGCGGGCGTATCGTGCAGCATTGGACCAGGGTTTTCCACAAACGAAGCGCCGCCATCAGGCGGCAGTGGGGTTGTCGTGCGCTCTGCCACGCGTAGCACGGCAGAGCGGGCGCGGACATTGCCCCCCGCCTCCTCGGCCTCGGGCAATATCCGCCCTAGCGATCGCAGAATGGGTTGGGGCATGTCTTTCTCGAGAATGGGCAGGCGAGCATGCGCCGCGGCCGGCCGGGCAGCCGCTGCAATGCATTGCTTGACCATACGGTCTTCAAGAGAATGGAAGCTGATCACCGCCAAACGCCCTCCCGGCGCCAATACAGTCAGAATTGCCTTGAGGGCGCGCGCGAGCTCCTCGAGTTCTTGATTGAGGTAAATCCGTATAGCCTGAAAGCTGCGAGTGGCCGGGTGTTGACCCTTTTCGCGCGTACGGACGACACTGGCGACGAGCTCGGCGAGATCGAGCGTTGTGCGCAGCGGCCTGGATTCGCGGCGAGCCACAACCGCCTTTGCAATCTGGAAAGCAAACCGTTCTTCGCCATAGTGTGCTATGACCTCCCTCAACTCATCAACGCCGACCTGAGCCAGCCATTGCGCAGCGGTTATGCCGCTGCTTGTATCCATCCGCATGTCCAGCGGGCCCTCTCGCATGAACGAGAACCCCCTGGAGGCATCATCGATCTGGGGGGATGAAACACCCAGATCCAGCATTACTCCATCGACAGCCTCAATACCCAGCGCCGCCAGCCTTTCGGCCATCTCGGCAAAACCGCTGTGCACGACTGTCACCCTGCCATCCTCATCAGCAAGCTGATGTGCCACCGCGATGGCTTGCGGATCCTTGTCGAACACCACCAGCCGCGCATCCTTTGCAAGGCGGGACAACAAAAACCGACTATGTCCACCGCGGCCAAACGTGCCATCGACAAACACGCCACCGGCCTTGCCCTGAACGTTTTCCACGCCTTTCGAGACAACATCCGAACCGGCTGTTTCAACCACCCCATCCGGAACCCGCCTGCCAGCCACTCTTTTTGACGACTTGCCCTTGACACCAAAACCAGGATCAACGAGCGCGTTGACCGTAGGCTCCAGCAGCACGGACCGATGCATGAACACCATAAGAGGACTTCAGAAAGAAAATTGTTCGAGAACCTCGGGCATGCCCTTGGCGAGATCTTCAGCTTCGCGGCGCGCCCATTCGGCGGAATCCCACAGTTCGAAATGACTGCCCATCCCCAACAGCATGACCTCTCGAGTCAGGCCGGCGGCGGTACGCAGCTCAGGCGCCACCAGTATCCGGCCCGATCCATCCATATCCACATCCTGCGCATTACCCAGCAGCAAACGCTGCAATGGGCGCGCGGACATCGGGAACGCGGCAATCTGTTCGCGCTTCTTTTCCCACACACTGCGGGGGTACACGAGCAGGCAACCATCGGGATGGCGGGTGAGGGTAAGACGTCCTTCGACCTGGGAGACGAGCGCGTCACGATGCCGGGTCGGAATCGAGATCCGCCCCTTGGCATCGAGAGTGAGAGCGCTGCTACCCTGGAACAAGTTTTCTTCCCCACTTTTTTGCACAAAATCCTACTTTTCCCCACTCTACGGTAAGGGACGCAACTGGTCAAGCGCAAAGTTGCAATTTTTTCAATCACGACAAGCACTTAGCAGCATTTTCGAAGAGAAGCAAAAGGAAAAACTCTTGAGAAATCAAGAAATTGTGTCTTGAACTGAAAGTCCTTTATCACAAGGCCCCGCCGGAAAGCCCTGAATAATTTGCAATTGCTGACACTTTTGGAGAAAAGCATGGCGCCACATGATTTGACGCCAGAAAGCCAGGAGGTGAGACAGGTCTGTAGGCCGGATTCTGTACGCCTGGCACGCCAGGCGGGCAATCATTCCTCTGGGCCCGGCATTGCTGCCGCGCTCTAGCCATCTACCCGCATGCTCGGGCGAGCCGCCCTTTTGGCACAAGGCCAGTCGCATGCCTATTTGATGTTGCTCCGGATAGAGGTTGCCGCGTTTCACCCTGCCGCGCCATGGGCGTTGCCGCCCATACAGTACGGAGATGGCCGTACCAGTGCATGCTTGCGCATGCCCGCGCCGCAGACTCGTCTCTGTGGCCCTATTCCTCGGCTTGCCGGCGCATTGCTGCGCCACCTCGCCGGACGGCCGTTAGCCGCTATCCTGCTCTGTGGAGTCCGGACCTTCCTCGATGCCTACACACCGCGATTGCCCAACCTGCCTCACCCCGGCATTGTAACCTGCGACAATAGAGGATCCCCGCCCCAGGGCAACCTGCGGCGCGATTGATTGCGAACCGGCGCCAGCAGGGCGCATACACCACAGTTTAATAGGGCCGGCTCACAAAGCAGGCATCAAAGCATGGCGGCAACAACACTGATCACCCTTACCCAAGTCCAGTTGGCATATGGCCATCACCCCTTGCTGGATCACGCCGACCTGGCCATCCAGCCCGGCGAGCGCATCGGCCTGATTGGCCGCAATGGCGCAGGCAAATCCTCTTTGCTCAAGGTGCTGGACGGCCGGACCATTCCCGACGATGGCGAAGTCATGCGGCTGGGCGGCCTGACCGTCGCCACCGTGGAGCAAGAACCCGAGCTCGACGATACGCTGACCGTATTCGATGCGCTATGCGGCGACTTCACCGAAAGCGAAGACTGGCAGCGCCCTGCCCGCGTCAATGCGCTCATCGAACAGCTTGGCCTGACTGCAGACGCGCCCATCCAGGGCCTGTCGGGCGGATCGCGCAAACGCGTGGCGCTGGCCCGTGCATTGGCGGATCAGCCTGACCTCCTGCTGCTCGACGAACCCACCAACCATCTGGATTTCGAAGGTATTGCCTGGCTCGAAAATCTATTGCGGTCCTTCCGCGGCAGTGTCGTGCTCATTACTCACGACCGCCGCTTCCTGGATGCCGTCGCCACACGCATCGTCGAGCTCGATCGCGGCAAGCTCATCAGCTTTCCGGGCAACTTTTCGCAATGGCAGGAGCGCAAGGCGGAATGGCTGCAAGCCGAGCAGCAGAAAAATGCGCGCTTCGACAAAATGCTGGCACAGGAAGAAGTGTGGATACGCAAAGGCGTGGAGGCGCGGCGCACGCGCAACGAAGGCCGTGTACGCAGGCTGGAGCAACTGCGCCGAGACCGCATCGCACGCCGCGAGAGACAGGGCAATGTGCGCCTGGCGGTGGCCGAAGGCCAGCGATCCGGCAAGCTGGTCGCGGAACTGGAGGGTGTCAGCCACAGCTATGGCGACAAGACCTTGATTCGCAATCTGTCCACCGTCATCCTGCGCAAAGACCGCATCGGCCTGATTGGCCCCAACGGGGCCGGCAAGACCACGCTCCTGCGCATCATTCTGGGGCAACTGCAACCCACCGAGGGCAGCGTGCGGCTGGGCACCAATCTTACCGTGGGGTATTTCGACCAGATGCGCTCGCAACTTGACGAAAACGCCACGCTGGCCGACACCATCAACCCCGGCAGCGAGTGGATAGAAATCGGCGACCAGCGCAAACACGTGATGAGCTACCTGGAGGACTTTCTTTTTCCGCCCGCTCGCGCCCACTCGCCCGTCAGCAGCCTGTCCGGCGGCGAGCGCGCCCGTCTCGTTCTCGCGCGCATGTTCGCACGCCCCACCAACGTCCTGGTTCTGGACGAACCCACCAACGACCTGGATATCGAAACACTGGAACTGCTCGAAGAATTGCTGCAGGATTACGCGGGCACCGTCCTGCTTGTCAGTCATGATCGCGCATTCCTGGACAACGTGGTCACGCAAACCATCGCCTTCGAAGGTGATGGCCACTGGGGCGAATATGTTGGCGGTTACGACGAATGGCTCGCCCAGCGCCCTGCACCAGCACGTCCCACACGTGACAAAAACAGCGGCAACAGCAGCCTACCTGACAACACCGGCGCCGCCGGGCAGGCGTCGGTGCCCAGTGAGCCTTCAGTTGCGCGACCAGTCAGAGCCGCCAAGGCCCGCATCACATCGTGGGAGCTGCGCGAACTCGAAGGGCTGCCTGATGCCATCGCCGCGCTCGAAACCGAGCAAGCCAGCCTGGCGGCCCGCCTGGCGGACGGCAGCCTGTATCGCGAAGCACCCGAAGAGGTCGAGCGCATCAATGCCCGCGTCGCCGAAACGGAACAAAAACTCGAGGAGCTCTTTGCCAGGTGGGAAGCGCTCGAAGAAAAGCAGCAGGCCTCCGGCTAAGCGCCGGTTGAGGCTACCTTCCACTGAAGGGACTGGCCTGCCGCCAACGGAACCACCGTCGAACCCGCCATGGGCAACTCGGCTGGGATCTTAAAATCTGCCCGCTCGAGCGTCAGCGTTCCGGTGTTCTCAGGCAGGCCGTAAAATGCGGGCCCATGACGGCTGGCAAAACCTTCCAGCCTGTCCAGGCGGTCAACCGACGCAAAGGCCGTGGCATACAACTCCATGGCGTGCAACGCGGTATAACAGCCAGCGCAGCCACAGGCGGCCTCTTTCAGCCCGCGCGGGTGGGGCGCGCTGTCCGTGCCCAGGAAGAACCGGTTATTACCGCTGGTAGCAGCATCCAGCAAGGCCTGGCGATGCTTCTCGCGCTTGAGAACAGGCAGGCAGTACCAGTGCGGCTGCAGGCCCCCTGCAAACAACGCGTTACGGTTGTACAGCAAATGGTGCGCTGTCAGCGTGGCCGCCACAGGCCCTTCTGCATAGCGCACATACTGCACGCCCTCGCTGGTCGTAAGATGCTCAAACACCACCTTGAGCTCAGGAAAAGCCCTGCGCAGCGGAATCATGACACGGTCAACGAACACGGCTTCGCGATCGAAAAGATCGATATCGGGATCGGTGACTTCTCCGTGCACCAAAAGTGGAAGCCCTGCTTTTTGCATCGCTTCCAGCACAAGCGAGCAGCGCCCCAGCAAATCTGTGACACCCGCATCTGAATTGGTTGTGGCTCCCGCCGGATATAGCTTCACGCCATGCACAAAGCCCGACTTCGCCGCCTGCTCGATGTCCTGGACGCTGGTGTTGTCGGTGAGATAAAGCGTCATGAGCGGTGTGAAATCGCGCTGTGGAATACCGGCTTTTTCCTGCGCTGCCAAAATCCGGTCGCGGTATGCCGCTGCCAACGCCACCGTCGTCACTGGCGGCTTGAGGTTGGGCATGATTATGGCGCGACCGAATTGCCGTGCGGTATCACCCACCACGGACGCTAGCACGGCGCCATCGCGCAAATGCAGATGCCAATCATCGGGGCGGATAATGGTAAGAGAAGTGATCGTGCTGCTCATGGATAAAACAAGGTTCCTGATGTAGTTAAGCTGTCGTCAATGGCATGCTGCGTTCCACCAGGCGGCAAAACATGGCGCTGCCTGCCGGAATCACTGCGTCATTGAAATCAAACGCGGAATTATGCAGCACACAGCCTGATTCGGCCCCGCCCTGCCCCAGGCGGAAATAAGCCCCCGGACGGTGCTGCAGCATCACCGAAAAGTCCTCGGAACCCATCGAAGGCGTCAGATTGGGAATAACCATTTCCTCGCCGAACAGCTCGGTGGCCACCTCCGCCACGAAGGCAGCGTGCTCAGGCGTATTGATGGTGGCCGGGAAGAGCCGGTGGTATTTCATGTCGATCTTGGCCTTGAAGGCCGCCGCGATACCCGCCACGACCTCCTCCATACGCTGTATGACCTGGCTCTGGACGGCAGGACTGAAGGTGCGCACGGTACCCACCATGCGGGCATCCCGGGGGATCACATTCATCGCCTGCAGATTACCCGCATTGACTGCCGCCACGGTGACCACAGCGGATTCGGGCGCAGGCACGTTACGCGACACAATCGTCTGCAGCGCGGTAATGAGCTGTGCAGCAATCACAATGGGGTCATTGGTTTGGTAGGCATGCGCGCCATGACCGCCTCGCCCCTCGATAGTGATCTCGAAATGGTCCGCCGCCGCCATCATGGGCCCTGGATTGACGCCAATCACCCCCGGCGCCAGGCCCGGCCAATTGTGCAGCGCGTAAATTGCATCACAGGGAAAGCGCTCGAACAAGCCATCGTCCAGCATTGCCTGGGCGCCGCCCAGGCCTTCTTCGGCGGGTTGAAAAATAAGCACTACCTGACCATCGAAATTGCGCGTTTCGGCCAGATAACGCGCGGCACCCAACAAAACCGTGGTGTGACCGTCGTGTCCGCACGCATGCATGACGCCGGGGTTTGTGGACGCGTAGGCCGCAGCCCCCTGCTCCAGGATCGGCAACGCATCCATATCGGCTCTCAGGCCTATCGAACGCCCGCTGAGATTGCGCTTGCCCTCCAGCACCCCAACCACGCCCGTCTTGCCTACCCCACGATGCACTGTGTAACCAAGCGCCTGCAGGGCATTTGCCACCAGACCGGAAGTTCGGACTTCCTGAAAGCCCAGTTCGGGATTGGCGTGAATGTCGCGCCGCAACGCCGTCAGCTCGCCATGGAATGACTGAATCGCCTCTAAGACAGATTTTGCGTACATGTACAGAAAACTCCTCGCCGAAACCGTGCGCAACCCATACCGCAGCGCTGGCCATTTTGCCAAAAACAGCCTGCCGCGGGCGCAGTTTGACACCATATCATATGCAATGCGGACCCATAATGGATTTTCCGGGAAGGCGTGCTCGCGGTTATATTCACGAGCACAAATACCTTTGTCTTTCGAGGAATCTCACGTTATGCTCCGTGGGAAGCCTTTTTTTATTCACTGAGGAGCCCAGTTCTATGGCAACAACTGCGAAAACCGCCCGCAAACCCAATGCGGCATTCATGAAGCCGCTCACGCCTAGCGCAACCCTTGCCGCCGTCATCGGGCCCGACGCTGTGCCCCGCACCGAGGTCACCAAGAAAATCTGGGAGTACATCAAAAAGCACGACCTGCAGGATCCCGCCAACCGCCGCAACATCAATGCCGACGACAAGCTACGCCCTCTGTTCGGCAAAGATCAAGTCTCCATGTTCGAACTGACCAAGCTGGTCAATGCCCACCTGAAGTAACTTTTCTCATCCCGCCCATGCGCAGGCGCCCATCGCGGCGGCCTGCATCATTTGCCTGCAGATAGCGGGCAAAATTGCTGTGTGTGAAGGGATGTGCCGGTGCTGTCCGAACGACACGCCTGAATGCCGCCATCCATCGCGGTATGGGCCGGCCATGCCGGCCCTTGAATGTTAGTAGTCGGCGACCGGAGGCTGCCCGGATGCCAGCGCCAGCCATCCCTTGACGATGCGATAAACAATCCAGATCAGCGCCACCAGGCCGGTGATCCAGCCGATAAAGATAAATGTGGCCAGACCGCTGAGCACCACCCAAAGCAGCCCCCACCAGAATGTCCGAATGATCCAATCGAAGTGCGCGGCATAGACTGTGCCGGCCGCATCGCTGCGCTTGACATACGCAAGCACAATGGCCGCAATGGTGGCGACGGCGAAAAAACCCGCGCTGAGCAGGCCAAGCGCAAACAGGCCATAAAGAAGATGTGTCAGGTTGCGCATAGACAAGCCGCTGTTGTCTTCTGGCGGAAACGCCTCGCTCATCAGTAACCTCCGGGTATCAAAGTGTAGGTTGCCGGCGAGAAGCCGGACCAAGTCATTTTACCGGAACTCGCAGGGAAAGCATCTTTGCAACGCGCTGCGTCGGCGCGGCTGAGCGGCCGGCCACTCGAGACGCTTACGGCCTATCCATCAAGCCTGGGCGTCAAGATCAAGCCGGACACCAGAACGATCCGCCACGTTGATCAGATGCGCCCTCATGGCCGCCCTGGCCTTCTCCGGTGAGCCCGATGCCAGGGCCTCGATCACCTGGCGATGCTCCTCGATGGGCTCGATCACCCGGTCTGGATTGGCGAATGCCACCTGCCTGCTGCTCTCGACCACATCGTTGATGCCGGCAAGAATGTCAAGCAGCAGGGGGCTTCCCGCCAGTTCGAATATGCAGGCATGGAACGCGTGATCCTCCTCTGCCATGGCGACCAGGTCACCGATCCTGGCGGCATCTTCCATGCGCCTGACGGTACGGCGCAAACGATCCAGGCCCGACGGCGTGACGACGCCCGCCACAAGCATGACCGCCAGATCTTCGAGTTGTGCACGCACAAGGTAAACATCCCGCAAGGCATAGCGGCCCTGAAAAGGCCACCGGCCATAGGCGCTTCCGTGTCCCTGCTCGCCGGGCCGGGCAATGAACACACCTCGCCCTGGCTCGCTGCGCAGAAGCCCGAGCCCTTCGAGCATAGTGATGGCCTCCCGCAGGGAGGCGCGACTGACACCCAATGCTTCGGCCAGTTGTCGCTGCCCTGGCAGCTTTCCCTTGTCTGCCCATTCCTGGCGATGCAATCGAGCCTGCAGTTCCTGTGCAATACCCTGGACAATAGAAACGGTTTTAGTCGACATAATCTGGCAAAAATAATATTCAAGCAGCGCTGGTTTCGCACTGCGATCTACCACCGTCAAACCATACGCCATGTTGACAGCCGATACACTCATGTGCATTATGGCATCAACCGGTCTGACCGGCTTTGCCGCAGTTTCGCATGCACTTCCCCGGAGGCACATTCAGGAGCAAAGGCCATGTCTCTGACATCCGATGTTGTTCAGCGCATGATGGCAGGCGCCGCCAGCACCGCCAAGCTGGTGAACTATGCGTTCCCTGACCGGGTAGCGCTTTTGGGTGAACGCCTTTCGCTCAATATCCCCGAACTCAGCTATCTGGCCACCTTAACCGGCTCAGGCAAAGCCCACTACGCGGCTAGCGCCGTACACTTGCGTTCACAAGGCATCACGCCACCCGCGGACACCGGCGGCATCGCAGCCCTGGCCAGGCGCCTGCGCAACACACCCTCCGACACCGCCACCGCCGCACTGTCGGCGCACCAACGCGCCCAGCAGCAGCACGATTTGAATGCCTTCATCCAACTAGCCAGCGCAGATGAGCTGGCGCACCAGGCGTCAGCCGCGCAAGCCTCGTTCGAGGCAGGGCAAGCGCTGCCTTTACTTGGCGTACCCGTGGCCGTCAAAGACCTCATGGCGGTGCAAGGCTTTCGCCTGACTGGCGGAAGCCAATCCGGCAGCAACACGCCCAACCTGCATGACGCCCTGGCGGTTTCCCGGTTGCGCCAGGCCGGGGCCATCATGCTGGGCACCACCAACCTGCATGAACTGGCCTTTGGCATCACCAGCCGAAACCCGCATTACGGAGCTGTCGTGAACCCTCGCAACCCAGCGCACATCCCGGGCGGTTCAAGTGGAGGCTCAGCCGCCGCCGTGGCCGCAGGCATCGTCCGCGCGTCCATCGGCACAGATACGGCCGGCTCGATCCGTATTCCGGCTGCCTGTTGCGGCGTCGTCGGCTTCAAGCCCAGCTACGATGTTATCCCAAGGCAGGGCGCCATGGACCTTGGCCCCTCGCTGGACCACCTGGGCCCCATCACAGCGTCCGTTGATGACGCAGCCCTGCTTTTCTCCATCATGGCAGGCCTGCCCGGCCAGGTGCCGCAACGCCTGCGCACTTTGCAAGGCATCCAGATTGGCGTGCCCACCCATTACTTTTTCGAACCGCTGGCCCCGGAGGTGCGTCGGCACGTCAACGCCGCCATCGCGCTCATGGAGGCGGATGGCGCCACCGTTCACGCCATTGACCTTCCCGGCGTCGAGTACGGCGCCGCGCTGCAGCTGGCCACCCTATGCAGCGAAGCCACCGCTGTCCACTGGGATCGCCTCGTGCATTGCCCCGAAACATTGGGAGAGGATGTCCGCATCCGGCTGGAAATCGGGCAACTTTTCCCCGCCATCTGGTACACCCGAGCCCAAGGCGCGCGATCCCAATTGGCAGCGGGCATCGCCACGGCCATGGCGGGCATCGATGTCCTGGCCGTGCCCACGCTGCGCACCACCGCACCAGAAAATGGCGCCGACACGGTCAGCGTGGACGGGCACGACATGCCCTTGCACGCCGCCGTTACCAGCCTGACGCTTCCCTTTAACCTGACAGGCATGCCGGCCATCAGCCTGCCCTGCGGCAACAGCGACCATGGCCTGCCTGTGGGTATCCAGCTTGCCGCAGCACAAGGTCATGACTGGAAAATGCTTGCCATTGCGGCAAGGCTTGAACAGCTCCTGAGCGCGGGAAAACCATCGCCGTCCCAACATTGACATTATCTGGTATTTAAGCAACCATAACCGGTCAGACCAGTATAGATTGTGAAACATAACGCATAAGCCAGTCTGACCCTTAACGGATCACACCCTCGTTCAAACCAGGGGTATCCGAACACCAAGGAGGATTCCAATGAGACAGCTTCGTTTTACGATGGCGGCCGCCGCAACGGCCTTACTCAGCATGGTCAATCCTGCGCAGGCGCAAGATCCTGTGCTGATCGGCGTTAGTATCGCCCAGTCCCCACCCGGTTCCGTGGTCCAGGGCACCCAGGTCAAAGACGGAGCGGAAATCATCGCCAAGATGATTAATGAGAACGGAGGCGTGTTGGGGCGCCCTCTCAAGATCATCTATGAAGACAATCAAGGCATCCCTGAGAAAGGCCGGGCCGCTGCCGAAAAACTCATTTCCCGCGACAAGGTCGTCGCGATTACCGGCGGACACCAAAGCTCTGTTTGCCTGGCGGAAATCGAGGTGGCGCACCGTTACAAGGTACCTTACGTCAACACCAACTGCTGGTCGGATGACATACGCAAAAAAGGATACCCCGAGGTTTTCAACCCCGGCAACTACAACACACGCGTCTCCACTGCCATGGCCGAAACCATTATCGCCATGAAGGTCAAGAACGTCGTCGCCTTTGCCGAGAACACCGACTATGGCATTGGCCAGGCCAAGATACTGGGCGAGCTCCTCAAAGAACAGGCACCCGACATCAACTATAAATACAACGCACTGGACCGCGCCGGGAAGGACTTCACGCCCGCGGTGCTGCCGCTGCGCGCCAATCCCCCCGACATGGTGGTCAACGTCATGCTGCCCCCCGCTGCGTACATTCTGATGAACCAGCTCTATGAGCAAGGCGTCGCGCCAAGCGCCAAGACATGGTTTTATGATGGCGCCGGCATCGCCGACTACCCGGATTTCTGGCAGAACGTCAAGGAAGCCGGCCAGTACATGCTGGCTTTCGGCCTCTACCATCCCGAAATGCCTATGCCCGAAATTGGTCAGCAGGTGGCTCAGACCTATCAGAAGGAGTTCGGCCATGAACCCAACCGGCTCATATTTCAGGGCGCCGACTCCGTGTTGCAAATCGTGCGCGCGATCGAGCAGGCAAAGTCCACGGACAGCGAAGCCATCATCCAGGCGCTCAAAGACATGGAATACGAAGGGATACGCGGCAAATTCAAACTCTCGCAAGAACCGGGCTACACGTATCAGCAATGGGTCGATATTCCGTATGTCACGTATCAATTGACTGAAGTCAATCAGCCCTTGAGCAAGACGGTGCTGATTCAGGCGACTGGGCAGCCCCTTCATGCCGACAAACTCGTCAAGCCGTAGAACTGAATGTCATTCCTTCCCTGACTGAAGTAAGTACCCGGGGCGTGCCGCCCCGGGCTTGAGGAGAAGCGATGTGCTTGCGCTGGATCTGCTCGTCAACGGACTGATTATTGGCCTGTACTATGCCCTCATGGCTGTCGGACTGGCAATGATTTTCGGCATACTCAAGGTTGTGAACTTCGCCCATGGCGAGTTCTACATGATAGGGGCGTACACGTACACGCTGATCGCGCTCGGCCTGGGCGTTTCCCCCTGGCTGGCCTTGCCGGCTGCAGCGCTGGCTGGCGCCCTGATCGGATGGATGACAGAACGCTGGCTCATGCGCCCGCTTTACACCGGCTATGGCTCGTGGGGGCTCATGAAAGACGAATACGCAGTCGTCGTGACCTTTGGCCTATCGCTGCTGCTCATTAATCTTTTCGACAAAGTCATCGGCCCCTACCCCATGCGGGGCCCCGCGCTGTGGGATGCCGCCCGCCTGAACATCGGGCCATTCATGATGAGTGGCCAAAAGGTGATTACAGCCATCGTGGCAGTTCTGCTGATGATAGGCCTGTCCCTGTTCATCAAACGCTCATTGTGGGGCAGGCAGATCCAGGCAGTGGCGCAGAATCGGTTGGGCGCATCCATTGCCGGCATCGATACGGCGCGCGCCAGTTGCATCGTTTTCATGGCCTCGGGCGTCCTGGCCGCGATTGCCGGCGCGCTGCTGGCGCCGGTCATCAATCCCGCGCCAGACGTCGGCATCTTTCCGGCGATCAAATCCTATGTCATTGTTGTGATCGGTGGCATGGGCTCCATACCAGGCAGCATTATCGCCGCGCTGTTGCTGGGCGTGCTCGAAAGCTTCGGCGCAGTCTATCTTTCCTACGACTACCGGGATACATACGGCCTGGTGCTCTTGATACTGATTCTGCTGTTTCGCCCACAAGGGCTATTCGGCGAACGTGCCCGGGAGGTCTAACGCAATGCCCGCCCACCAACACCCGAACCTGCACACCAGCAAGTTGCGCGGAGAGTTTCTGCTGAGCCTGCTGGTGCTGGCCGCATTGGCCGTATTACCGCTGTTCGTGCAATCCCCCTACTGGCTGGGCGTACTGATTGTCAGCATGTATTTCGCCATCATGGCCTCGGGCTGGAACCTGCTCGCGGGCTATACGGGGCAGTTTTCACTCGCGCCAGCCGCTTTCGCCATGCTTGGCGGCTACAGCACAGGCCTGCTCGCCTACTACCTGAACACGCCGCTGTGGGTGGCCCTGCCCATGTCCATCGTCATTCCGGGCGTGATCGGCCTGCTGCTGGGCCGTATTGTGCTGCGGCTCTCGGGCGCCTACCTGGCGCTGACCACACTTTCTTTTGCGGAAATCCTGCGACTCGTTATCTACAACTCCATTGATTTCACGCGCGGCGATCAAGGCCTGAACGTGCCCGGCATCGTCGATAGCCGAACAGGGTACTACTACATTTTCCTTGCCGCACTGATCATGGTTGTCGGGCTGATCTATATCCTGCTACGCACGCGAACCGGGCGTTTTCTGCAGGCAATCCGCGACGATGAAATCGGCGCGGCAAGCCGCGGCATCAATGTTGTACGTTACAAGACATTTGCCTTCCTGGTCAGTTGTGCCGTCTGCGGCTTCGCAGGTGGTCTTTACGGCACCTTCGCCCGCCTGGTCAGCCCGGAGCTTGGCTTGATCGCGCAAACCGGCATCGTCATCGCCATGGTCGTGATAGGCGGCATGGGAACGCTCGTGGGCCCCTTGATCGGCGCACTCCTCGTCTACACAGCATCCGAGCTGTTGCGCGACGTAGGCGGCATACAGATGATTGTTTTCGCGGCGCTGGTCATCGTGTTTGCCCGATTCTTTCGCGAAGGGCTCTGGGGGCTGCTGCGTCGTGCCCTGATTCGCCGTCAGGCCGTGCGCAGGGGGATATGATGGCCCTGATGACAATACAGTCCCTGCAAAAAAGCTTCGGGGGCCTTCGCGCAGTAGATCGAGCCAGCATGCAAGTGCACCAGGGCGAACTGCTCGGCCTGATCGGACCCAACGGCTCGGGCAAGACCACCTTGCTCAATATGCTGTCCGGCCATCTGCGCGCCGACGCCGGATCCGTATTGCTTAACGATAAGAATGTGCTGGGCCTGAACCCCACGCAGCTCACACGCTTGGGCGTGCTGCGCATGTTTCAAATGACACGGGTGTTCAATCGCACCAGCGCCTTTGACAATCTGGTCGTTTGCGGCCTGGCCCAAGGCCTGAACGAATCCACCGCCTATGCCCGCGCCGCCGAATTGCTGGAAGAACTGAAGCTCGAACAGGTCATGTACCTGGATGCCGGCCAGCTATCCGGCGGTCAGCGCAAGCTGCTTGAGTTCGGCATGTGCTTCATGGTGCCACCCCATATCGCTCTGCTGGACGAGCCCTTCGCAGCTGTGCACCCCATCATGAAAGAAACCATGTCGGACTTCATACGCCGACGCAACGCGGCTGGACAAACCTTCATCCTCGTCAGCCACGACATGCCGGTGATTGTGGAGCTCTGTCCACGCTCCGTTTGTATGAATGCGGGTAAAGTGCTGGCCGAAGGCCAGACACACGACGTTCTGCAGTCCGCGGCGGTTATCGAAGCTTATCTCGGCGATGAATCAACGGAGGACGAAGCCCATGTCTGATACCGTGCTCGAAATGGACGGCATCACGTCCGGTTATATGGGCGATATTGATGTCCTGCGCAGCGTCAGCCTGTCCGTCAGAAAAGGCCACATCAGTGGCTTGATTGGTCTTAACGGCGCAGGAAAATCCACGCTCTTCAAAACGATATATGGTTTTCTCAAGCCAAAAGCCGGCGCAATCCGGTTGGAGGGCCAGGACATTTCGGGCAGGCCACCGCATACACTGATCGATCACGGCCTCTGGTACATTCCGCAGGAATCCAGCCTCTTCTCCTACCTGAGCGTAGAAGAAAACCTTAGGCTGCCTCTCGAAAGCCGACACAAACAATTTGGGCACCTCATCGAACAGCGCTTTCAGGATACGCTGGCGCATTTCCCCGTGCTGCGCGAAAAACTCAAATCCCAGGCTGGCGACCTATCCGGCGGTCAACAAAAATCACTGGAATTCGCCAAGGCCTATATGGTGCAGCCGCGCGTCTGCCTGATCGACGAACCCAGCATCGGCCTTGCACCCAAAGTGGCCAGCGAGATTTTTCAATGGATCAAGCATTTCGCAGCGTCCGGCATGGGCATATTGCTGGTGGACCATAACGTACGCAGAGTCGTGTCACTGTCAGATCATATTTACGTACTGAGCCTTGGTGAAATCACGGCGTCCGGTTCCCCCGAGGATTTTCAGGGCGATCTGCATGCACAGGTAAAAGAGTGGCTGGGGATTACGTTCTAGCGCACCCCCCTTCCGCTTCGTGCCCGTGCCTATTCACCCTGGTTGCGGGCCGCAACCACGCAATTCCCGTGCGGTGCTGCCTTTTCCTACTGCGGCACCCACTTGTCGGCAAGCTTGGCATATGCGCCGCTGGCCTTGCTCAGGTGCATCCACTGATCCACATACAGCTTGAAGCGCATATCGCCGTCGGGCAGCAAATAGCCCATCTCCGCATACTGCAACGGCTTGTCCGGGTTCACGGCGCATAGTCGGGGATCGCGCTTACTCTGAACTTTGGCCTCAGCCGCCTCGGTGACGAAGACGTCGGCACGGCCTTCGGCGACCTCGTTGAATATACCGATATTATTGTCATGCTGAGTCAGTTGTGCTTTGTTCAGGTAAGTCTTGGCAAACTTCTCGTTGCTGCCGCCCGGGTTGTGAATGACACGCACCTCAGGCTTGTTGATATCCTCGATTGTCTGGAACCTCTGTACATTCGTGCACAAGGTAATGGGCGTCTTGCCGTTGACCATATAGGGTGTGCTGAAGAATGCTTTCTTCTGCCGCACAAGCGATACCGATATGCCTCCTGCGCCAATATCACACTTACCGGAGGTGAAATCCTCCATCAGCTTGGCCCAGCTCGTCTTAACGAACGCCACCTTCGCATCAAGCGTGTGTGCCAGGTCCTGCATCAAATCCACATCCAATCCTTCGTAGCTACCATCATCGTTGTGATAGCTGAACGGGCGGTAATCGCCTGGCGTACACACCCGCAGCGTCTTGCTTTCAACGACATGACTCAGGGTATCCACAGCGTCGCCATTTGTCTGGGCCGTGGCAAGTGCAGGAATCGCCAGCAGGCTGGCGGCAATAATATGCCTCATTGATGGGTCTCCTCGGTTGATTTTTCTGACTCTGTAATGGCAGAGTTCTTTGCTGTACGCTAGCACTGACTACAGTCGAAGCGGCGTTTAAAGGCGCAAGACTCATCCTGGTACGCTAGCACCGCGCCGCCCCAGTGGCTAGTATGAATAACCCTTTTGGACGCAGTCGGTGTGCGCGTGGGGCAGGCGCGCAGCGCTGACCCCCAAACACAAAACCCCCGCCAGATCACTGACGGGGGTTTTGTTTGCAATAAAAGCCTGACGATGTCCTACTTTCACAGACGAGAAGTCCACTATCATCGGCGCTAAGGCGTTTCACGATCCT
>NZ_SDQE01000020.1 GCF_004153455.1 Allopusillimonas ginsengisoli
TGCGCCGCACCGGACGCGGGGGAAGAGAGTTTATGGCCATATCGTGTCCACGATAAATAAGCGGATGCTTATCCTCTCTTATTCAGGCAGTCGACTCAATGTGTGTTCACCGGATGCATACACCTGAAACGGCTTAGTTAACGCCGTTAAGCCGATGACTAAAAACTGACGGTCGCAACTGCGACCGTTCGTCAATGTGTATTCGGCAGACTCTTACTAAAAAAGGCCGTCTCTGCACAAACAGAGACGGCCTCCGAAATTGGTGCGGGGCCGGAATCGAACCGGCACGCCTTGCGGCGGGGGATTTTGAGTTGGCGATTTACGGTGCTTTCATAGGGAAGCGGTGCGAAATCGAGTGCAAATAAAAATAGATAAAACTAGTTATAAATCAGTAGGTTAGCGTAATTCTGTAAAAACCGAAAGAACTGATGTGTGTACCTGTAGTGTACCGAAATAAGCTGCAGCGGTACAGTTCGGTACACCGAGAGTAGCTTTAGACACGGCCAGCTCGATTTCGTCTTAGGCGTGCATCAGCAGCAAATGGTCGACTGGTTCCGGCGTTTTTCGTACACGGATCTCAATGTCCTAGCCTAAACGATTCAGGCAATCCATAAGCTTACGTTCGGAGAAGTTCGAGAACTCACCACGCAGTAGACTTGAAACTGTGGGTTGGGTGAGGCCCATGCGCTCTGCTGCTTCGGCCTGTGTGAATCCTCGCTGACGAATAGCCTTGGCGATTTCGACCGTCAGCCTTGATTTGATCTGAAGCTTGTCGGCATCGGGCAGGCCCAGGTCGGCGAACACATTGCCTGAACTGACCTCGACTTCAACTCCTTCAACAATACGTTTATTCATTTTCCAACTCCTGCGCGACAATCGCGGCGGCCTTCAAGCGCTGATGGATGATACCTGTCAGTGCTTTTTACCCTTGTGTTTAAGGTCTTCTTCCAGCTGTTCGATTTCCTTCAAATCCATAGCGTCCGCTGCCTTGCCTTCGGCAATACGCCGCTGCTGATCGAAGACCTCATAACGCTCACGAGCAATCTTTTCCATGTTCTCGCGGCTGGCTGAGCCGGCACCGTCAAGGACGGCCTGGTCGTTGAAAGCCAGCATCCTGTCGATGTTGTTACGCCAGAAGTCCAAGGTCAGTTCCTTCTGCTGCTTGAGTCGCAACTCGGCTTGCTCAAGGAAGATCACCACCAACCTATTCAGTGTGTCTATCTCATCAGCTGTCAGGTAGTTTTTAGCGACGATGACATCCTGTTTGCGCACTCGCGAGCCACTCCAACTGGTCAATGCCATATTGGGCTGGCTGGGATTAGAGCGTTTCAGAATCAGCTCGGCGGCGGTATGAGCGGTGGTGGCATAGAGCAGCTTGTTCTGTACCTCGGCAAAGAACAGCGCCGTTTCCCGCTCGCGAGCCTGGTAGTCAGAGCTGAGTGAGAATAGTTCACGAACCTTCTGGTAAAAGCGCTTCTCCGAGGCCCGTATGTCGCGAATGCGTTCCAGCAACTCATCGAAGTAATCCCAGCCACCGGGGTTTTTCAGGCGCTCGTCATCCATCACGAAACCCTTGCGCAAAAACTCCTTGAGATGGGTGCTGGCCCACTGGCGGAACTGCGCGCCACGAGGCGAACGCACGCGGTAACCGAGAGCCAGGATCAGGTCGAGGTTGTAGTAAGTAATCTTCCGCTTGACCTGCCGACCACCCTCAGACTGAACTGTCAAGGATTCCTTGACAGTTGCCTCAGGGGCTAACTCATTGTCCTCAAATATGTTTTTTGCATGCAGGGAGACATTCTGCTTGGTGGTCTGAAACAGTTCAGCGATTTCCAACTGACTCAACCAGATCGTCTCAGTCTCCACCCGAAGGTGAAGCCGGGTTTGGCCGTCGTCGCTGGTGTACAGAATCAATTCACTCATGCCCTGTTCCCTTTGGCTGTTTTTTCATCGCTTAAAACCGTAATGACGTACTTCGTAGTTCGTGCTTCGACCACCGGCTGCAGTTCTCTGAAGCACTTCGTACTGTACCAACTCAGTAATGTCGCGAAGCGCTGTGTCTTGCGAACACTTGGCAATCGCAGCCCATTTACTCGTCGTTAGCTTCCCTTCAAACCCATCCAGCAACCGATTTAGCACCTTGATCTGGCGCTCATTCATCGGGATGGTGGCGGCTTGTTGCCAGAACTTCGCCTTGACCAGGACCTGATCCAGGGTGCCATGCGCTTGATCCACGGCCTTTAGCAAAGTTGCCAGGAACCATTCCAGCCAGCCAGTCACATCCATGTCGCCCTTTTGTGTGCGTTCAAGAATGTCGTAATAGGCTTTGCGCTCCCGCTGAATTTGCGCAGAGAGACTGTAGAACCGCTGTGTGCTGCCATCCGCGCGGACCAGAAGCAGATCGCCTATGGCACGGGCAACCCGTCCATTGCCGTCATCAAACGGATGCAGCGTGACGAACCATAAGTGTCCCAAGCCGGCACGCAGTAGGGTGGGCTCTTTGATGCTGGTGTCATTCAGCCAGGCCAGGAAGCGATCCATCTCTGCAGGCAGGTGACTGGCCGGAGGCGCTTCAAAATGAACTTTCTCACGACCAATGGAACCAGAAATCACTTGCATGGGACCGGTGGAGTCGTCGCGCCAAGTGCCGACGTGAATGTGGCTCATGCCAGAGTAGCCAGTTGGAAACAATGCGGCGTGCCAGCCGAACAGGCGCTTGATCGTCAGAGGGGCAACCGCATTTCCGGTTGCGTCCAGTACCATATCTACTACGCCCTCTATGTGACGATCCACAGGGGCCAGAGCGCCGATGTCTACGCCCAGGCGACGAGCGACCGAGGATCGGACTGAGGCTACATTCAGTGATTCGCCTTCGATGGCACTGGTCTGGACGACATCTTCAGTTAGTGCAGAGAGGCTGGCCTCATCACGCAAGGCCATGCCCACGTCCGCCAAGCGACCGAGGAGTAATCCTTGGGCACGGCTAACCGCTGCCAAGGGCTCGGCCAGGGCAGTGAGGTCGTATTGCCAATTAGGCCAATGCGGCGATCGCCAGATGTAATCTCCGTAATTCATGCGGTGATTGTGGGATGTTTTAGCCTGGCTGTCAATTGCTGCGTGCCTCCTTCAATGCTAGCGCCAGGGGATGCTATTCAGTGCAACTTGGATTCGGGCAAGTTACTATCCCTTCTATTACGTTAAGCCAGAACAGGTTAAGCAAATGGACCAAGTCATGCAAAGGTTGCGCCAGTTTCGCGATGATCGCGACTGGAAGCAGTTTCATAACCCTAAAGATTTGGCGATGGCCTTGAGCATTGAAGCCAGCGAGTTGTTAGAAGCTTTTCTATGGAAGGCACCGGAAGCAGCCGATACCGAAAAAGTAAAGGAAGAGCTGGCGGATGTGCTGGCCTATGCCTTGCTGCTATCCGATGCTTACGGTTTTGATATTCAAAAAATCGTCTTAGATAAAATTGAGCGAAACGAAGCAAAGTATCCTATAGATAAAGCCAAGGGTAGCGCCAAAAAATATACTGAGCTATGAGTCAGCAGCATCTTGTCGAAGTGACCCGATACGGTTTTTCGATCGACACTTTGAACGGCATAAGGGCCAACGCCTACGCCACCAATAATTGGCCTCTGGTGTATATACTCAGCGATGGCATCACGCACCGTGCCTACGTTGGCGAAACCACCGACACGCTCACTCGTTTAGGCACGCACCTAAAGCATGCAGACAAAAAATCGTTAACTACGGTGCACCTGATCAGCAGTGAGCGTTTCAACAAATCAGCGACGCTTGATATCGAGTCGGGGCTTATTAAATATATCGCGGCCGACGGTCGCTTCAAGCTACTGAACGGCAATCTGGGTCTGGTCGATCACAATTACTACCAGAAAGACGAGCTTTATTCGCCGATCTTTCGTGAAACCTGGAACAAATTGCGGGCACAAGGGGTTGCAGAACACTCGCTCGAAGCCATCGATAACTCTGATGTCTTTAAGTACTCGCCCTACAAATCTTTATCATTTGATCAGCGGCAAGGCTTAATTGAAATAATGCGCGCTCTTCTGGAGCCTGGAGTGAAGAACATTGTGGTAGAGGGTGGTGCGGGGACTGGGAAGTCAGTTCTGGCCATTTTCCTTTTTAAGCTTGTTCATTCCGATGATACTGATTTGAGCTTGCGCGAATTTTCTGAGGAAGAAACTGAGCTGCGAGACCTGCTGGTACGGCTTAAACAACGCTACATAACGCCGCGCATGGCGCTGGTCGTGCCGATGGGATCGTTCAGGAGCACCTTGAAAAAAGCGTTCAGGAATGTGGTCGGCTTGCACCCGGATATGGTCATCAGTCCTTCGGAGCTGGCAACGCAGCGCTATGACATTGTGCTAGTTGACGAATCGCATAGGCTGCGCAAGCGTGTGAATTTAGGCGCATACTTCGGCAACTTCGACAAAGCCTGCGCGGTGCTTGGGCTAGATAAACACGCCTGCAGCGAAGTTGATTGGGTAACGCAACAGGCAGATAAGGCGGTTTTTTTCTATGACCCGAACCAATCCATCAAACCGTCTGATGCCAATGCCACGGATTTTCAGACAATCAAAGCGTTGCCCGAATCGAAGGTAATGACGTTGGTTTCCCAGTTTCGTATCCAGGCGGGGCAGCACTATGTGCAATTTATTGACGATCTTCTGAACACACGGCTTGTTGCTAACGAAAAATTCAGCTCAAAAAAATACGAGTTTTTACTGTTTGACGATATATCCGAGCTCGTGAAGGAAATTGGCCTGAAGAATCAACACTACGGTCTAGCGCGCTTGGTTGCTGGTTATGCTTGGCCATGGGTGTCAAAAAACGACTCGAGCCTGTACGACATTGAAATCGACAAGGTTCGGCTGCGCTGGAATAGGACCAACGCTGACTGGATCAATGCGAAAGGCTCTGAACACGAAGTTGGCTGTATCCATACCACTCAAGGCTATGACCTTAACTACACGGGCGTCATTTTCGGTAGAGAAATCCGCTATGACAAAGTGCTGGGCCAAATCTTTATTGATAAAAAGTACTATTTCGATCTCAATGGCAAGCAAACCATAAAAGACCCAGAACAGTTGAAGCAATACATACTGAATATTTACAGAACTATTATGTTGCGCGGCATAAAGGGTACTTTCGTTTACGCTTGTGATGATGATCTTCGTGATTATCTGAGGCAGCATATACCCGCGTACAAACCTGCTGTTGGCAAGTTCACCAAGCCAGTTGCAACGTTAGTGCCCTATGTTAACGCTGTACCTTTCTACGACTTGCAGGCCGCCGCTGGCGGTTTTAGTGATCTTCAGTACGTCGAGCATGAAAATTGGGTGGCTGTGCCGCAGGGCGTCGCTGTGGGCAAAAGCCTTTTTGCCTGCCGGGTTGTGGGCGAATCAATGAATAAAATCATTCCTAATGGCTCAATCTGCCTTTTTAGGATGAATCCAGGTGGAAGCCGAAACGGCAAGATCGTGCTGGTTGAGTGCGCCGACACCCAAGATGGTGATGCAGGCTCTCGGTACACGGTCAAGGAATACGAAAGTATTAAGATTGATACTGAAGAGGAGTGGCATCACGAGCAAATTCGCTTGAAACCACAGTCGACCGACCCAAACCTTGCGACGCTTGAGCTTAGCAACGACGACGAATATCGTTATCGTGTTGTTGGTGAATTCATATGCGTCATCAGTTAAGTTGCGTTTTTTTAACGGAACTGACATTCATGTCGGCTGTCCACTGCCGTTAGTAGACAGGGCCAGTCTGATCCAAGCCAGCGACCAAAGCATCGGCTTGTGCAGAAAAATCTGTAGGTCGTCGTTTACGGAAGGCTTCGAGATTGGCGAGCTTCCAGCGCAAGGCAGGAAGGTCTGCAGCATGGGTGCATTGCAGCAAAGACCAATCAGGTTCTGCACGCACCAACCCGGCTAGGAGCTGCTTGTGTTTGTCAGTCAACCTTTGTAGAAGGTCTTGCCGTAACCGGGCGCGTGCTTCAAGTAGCACCTCCAGCGAACAGTCCACTTCTGTCATACCTACAAAAGCACGTTCGTACTCTGCCGCAATGTCTTTGTCGTTGCCAAACAGCACCTCATGCGGTGGGCGATTGTGTCCAGCCAGGTAGATCACGAAGCATTCAGCCATGCCGTCACTGAGGCCACCCGACTCATACAGTTGCCACACATCGAACAAGTCGCGTGGATGTTGTCGGTCCAAGGCGGCAACCAGTTTGCCGGCGTACAGTTCATCATGAGCGAGGATAGGTGTTTCGAACTCGACACCGAACAGATCGCTGGTTCTCGCACTCAACGGCCGATGTTCAACCGGCAGTACCGTGCCTCGGAAAACAATGTTCACTTCGATTTTGACTTGGCTGGTGTCATTCTCGACGATCAGCTTGGTGTCACTCAAACCCTTGCTGCGAATCAGGCGTGTCTGTACTCCAAGCGGTTCGACCCGCTGGGCAATGGCGGCCAGTTCATCGTTGATGGCTTTCAGGGCTTCATCTCGTTGTGTTTGCCAAGGCCGATACACCAGGTCGATATCGACGGATAGACGGGGCATGTCTTGTATGAAAAGATTGATTGCCGTGCCGCCTTTCATTGCGAAAATATCGCTGTCGAAAACGGCAGGGGTAACGGCCAGCAGCAGGCGAACCGTATCGGCGTAGGTTTTATCCATGTGGGTTCAGGCTTAATAGGGTGCCGTCGGAGAGTTGGCTCATCCAACGTTTATTGCTGCCCGTGCGCAGAGGATAGCGAGTCAGGAGATCATCGACGTTCACTATTTCGGTTTCCCGCGCCCAGGTGAGGAACAGGCGAACGGTTTTCACGCTGGTGCAGCAAGTTAGCAACTGACCGAACAGTTCCTTGCGTGGCGACCGTAGGCCGTCAAAGAGGTTGCGTGCTTCTTCCAGGCTTTGCCTGGTACCAGCGTCGTACAGCATTTCTAGCACAGCCCGTTCGGCAACCGATACACATAGGGCTTCGGGTTGGCCAGGCGGCGTGCCCAAGGTCTTGGCAGGCAGGGTGTCGTCGGGCCAGTCGAAAAGGCTGGCGTAGACGTAGCGCGCCGGAAAGCGTAGGGTGAACCAGGCGGGTAGGGTATAGCGTACGTCACCCCACAGCACCAGCGTATCGCGACTGCCTAGGTTGTGCCTCACGCCGTGGATGGCCAGTGCGCTCTTACCCCCGACATGCAGGCCGGGTACGTGTTGTTGGAGAAACTGCAATGCGCCATAGACGCTGAAGTTGTCATTGGGGAAGGCGTAGACGCCTTGAGCCAGGCGCACGAGCCAGCCATTTTTGGCATAGGCTGCGGCGAGCTTGGGCGACACCCCAAGCGCGGCCAAGGTGGTCAAGTCAAATGGCGCACCGCGTGGAAGGTCGGATTGCAACCGTTTGATTAGATCGTGTCGTAAATTTCTATCCATAGATGAAAAATAGCACAAAACCTAATCATTTTGTTGATTTATAAAACACAGATTGCGCAGCGGCAATCTGACGAACTTTTCAGTTTCGGCATCCCTGCGGGAATTAATTGTGACGCTACCACCACATTTTCGTGCGTGCTGAGGGCCGCGATGCGGTGGTATCCCATTTGAAATAGATGCTACGCGGCGTCAATCAAATCGGCGACAACGCTTGCACGAAAGTACACTCGTCGGCCAACTTTCCGCCGTGCGGCATTCCATTGCTCGGCGAATTCGCTTTGGCTTCGTAACGAGATCCGTAGTCCATCAGGGCTACGTTTTAGCAGCTCGGATAAATCGATCAAAGACAATAACGGCCCATACCGTTCAATCAGTTGTTCTTCGGTTGTCATCGAATGACTCCTGGTTGGTTCTCCCTGATACGCAATACTCGTCGGGAGTGTTTCGCTGCTTGGCAGCTCAGTGCAAGAAAACGACCCGCGAGCGCGGTGCGCTGGTGGGTCATGGCTATCCCGGAGGGATCTGGGTGCTAGGCGCAGTAGGCGAGCGTCTTATTACGTTCGATGAGGGCATGAACGCTTGCGGCAGTGACGCCACTGGATCTTTTCCCGATCTTGATCAGTACCAGCTGGCCTTCGTTTACCAGTCGATAAATTGTGGATCTTGAAACCCCAAGTTTGGCTTCGGCAATATGTATTCGGTAAAGAAGAGCTTGGTCGGACGACTGTGAGACTTCGAATCTACCTACTACGTGGTCAGAAGGTCGTTGCTGGGACTGTTGTTGCATTGTTTCCTCCATAAAAAACCTTGGTAAGCACCCTGAGGGCATGCCCAAGATGCTTGCCAAAGCAGGCGCGGTCAGCGCCTTCGTGACTGGTCCGCCAAGATGCCACGATGGGGACCAGTTGCTTGGATCATTTTCGGTAGAGCCCGCCGCTGGCCCACTATTGTGGTTCGTCGGGATGCTGAAAACTGCGGTCTTTGCCGCTGTCATCAATGGATTACGCGCC
The DNA here is from genome assembly GCF_004153455.1 of Allopusillimonas ginsengisoli. Lineage (GTDB taxonomy): Bacteria > Pseudomonadota > Gammaproteobacteria > Burkholderiales > Burkholderiaceae_B > Allopusillimonas > Allopusillimonas ginsengisoli. The sequence goes on from NZ_SDQE01000020.1 coordinate 8,468, forward strand.
ATCCATCGAGCTTGGCCTGCCTTTGGCAGTACCGGCGTCCGTTGTCACGGAACGTCATCTACTTCCCTCGGTATCTGCCAGTCGCTACCGGCCCAAGAGAGCAATGATTTTTCACCTGCTTTACTCCTACCCAGGTGCTTGTCGCCCCGCTTAATGCTGGCGTAACGGGTAGCCGCGCACTCACACCGCCCGTTGCCGGACAGGGCGCGGTATTTATCGGTGTTGTGTTGTTAAAGAGCGGGATTGCTGTAATCATTACGTATCCACTTGTTAGAGTCAATATCCAAGTAATAAATAAAAGTTATGTGGAAGGAAAAAACTGTAAAATCTGCCTTGGAATGACACAAAAAGAATCGCCCTGGTTCACTGTGGAACACAGGGCGATCCGGGTATTTTTATTGTGTTTTTTTGTATCTTGGCCAATAGCTGAGGATAATCCAGCCGATTGTTGAAACTTAATCGTGCTCTTCGGAATGTCGGGCTTGTTGGGCTATCTTCATCTTTATGTAGTCACCGATATCTTCCAGTACGGGAGGAGGCAGCTCCTCAAGCGTATACCTAGGAGTATCCGGCCATGGCCATTCCATCTCGAACATTTCACCTTTTCCTGTAACCAGCCATTCAGCGCGAACGTGGAGCGCCGCTGCAATCCATACGATGTGACGGGAAGTCTCATTGCGGCCGATTTCAATATGGGCTATGGCGCTTTGGCTTATAGGGGGATTGAGGAGTTTGGCCAATGCTTCTTGCGATAGGCCGCGCTTCTTACGTGCGGCAAGTAAGCGTGCGCCAATGCTGTTTATGGGACTCGGCGTCATGGGATTTTTCAATTGGTGGATACGTCATGAGTAAATTGTAAGTGTATTTGTACTTATAGAACATTGCTTAACGATTAGCAATTATGGAGATCGCTAATGGTTAAGTAATTATAGTGCGCCATTCTGGCATTTAATGCGACGGTGTGAGAGACAAAAATTGTCAAGAATAATACTATTGAAATCGAGGAATAGGTCGAAAGGGCCGCAAGCTGAAAGAAGAATACCCTTCTCTGACTGAATGGCTTATAGAGCGGAAGAGTCAGTGGATAAATGGATGTTCAGATCTTGATTTAACGCGATCTCGCCTGTTTTAGCATCACTATTTATCCATTGATTCATTAGCGTTCTGAGCAGCGAGATTGCTGGCCTCGTTCGGGTAGCACACTCCCAAACCACAAGTACCCTCCATCCAGCTACGACTAAGTCAGCAATAGCACGTTTGTCTCGCAGTACATTCTGGTCCAGTTTTTGACGCCAAAAATCAGCATTATTTGATGGCAGTCGTGCATATTTGCACTTTGGATGCTGGTGCCAGAAGCATCCGTGAACAAAGATTGCAATTTTTCTGCCCAGCATGACAACGTCAGGAGATCCTGGCAAATCATTTCGATGCAGACGGTACCGATAGCCATCGGAATGGAGAAGGTTACGAACAATTAGCTCAGGCTTTGTGCCCTTGTTGCGAATTCCGCCCATCATCCTGCTGCGGCGGCTGGGGCTGACAATATCGGTCACTGCTGCCCAAATAAGTGATTGATCTAATTTAGCTCGGGAATATCATCCCGGATCGGAGAGTAGCTGGCTGAGCGTACTCCCTCCCAGCATTCCGGTTTCTTGGCCCATTCAGAAATCATCCTTCCTTCTGAGCCTCGATGCAGCGCGTCGTTAACCTCTGACGCCCATGTGGCAATTTGCATCTTTAGCGCGGCTGATATGTCTTGCTGCATCCAAATTTGGTCCAAGGCGATCCCGTTACCCAGTTTCTGAGAAGTCAACGATACGAGATAAGCGGCCACGTTGGCTTGAAAGGCTGGGAACATTGGTCTGACAAGGGCATGAGCTTTCTTGAATAGTATAGCTTTCGCTATCATTTCCTTGAATGTGGTTATATCGGGGAGAGGCGTAGCAGATTGTCCTTCGGATGGAGTAATTTCATCCATGTAGCGTTCGAAATTTTTCTGCGCGCCAAGGCTGACGAGGTAAGGCTTTTGATTCCATGCGTTCAGATACTTGGCCAAATCAGTCTTTGTGATTTTTCTGGCTGCGGGAATTACTTCCGTTCTTAGGTGTTTGAGTTTGGAAGGGGTTGTACCCTCCCTAGCAAGTAAGGTCTTGTAACTACCGGCTGTTCGCTCATAGAACCACCTCCCCACTCCGTTCGGGCAATAGGTTCCTTGGGCCAGTTTTTCAATTTCCACATGGTACGGCTTATTGGCAGAAAGGTCAGACTGCCTTACTGCATTTTGGCTGTTGGCATACCGTGAAATGTCAGAAATGAGAGCTTCTTCTGCCGCATCATCCTGGGACCGCAAGATGATGATCTTTGCTGGTACGCGAACCAGCTGCAAATTAATTTCTGGCGACTTTTTCTTTGAGAAATAGATCGACGCTGTTGTTTGGCCCCCATTGACGATCTGCATACCCTTGAGTGAAGAGATGCCAGGGCTCCCGTCAACTGCTCTATTGATGCTGGCCTCATCGGCTACTATCACGATGCCGTTGTTGTAAGCCATAAATCGAGACGGTGAATTTTTTAAGGTATCTCTAATGCCTCGGTTTACTTTTCCCGTAACGCTTAGAAATGAACGGACATTCGCTTCCAAGAGTCGAGCCCCATATTTTTCATACACAAAACGTAGCGCTTCTCCCGGGATGACAGTCAGAGCATAGTCATAGTCATCATCCTGAGCGGGAACATAAACGCAAGGAAGGGGGCCTCCGGCCAATTCCTCAAAGTTGACAATGAGCTCGTCTCTGGGTTTGCCCTCGGACCAGTGTCGGTGCAGCCGCTCAATGTCCATGACTTCAAGCTTAATGGTTTTCCCGCTAATGTCTCGTGGCTTGAATGCTTTTGACTTCGCTTGCCGGTCCGTTACAACATAGATTCTTATTTCATCGAGATCCGGGTATCCGCCCTCAATGGTCAATGCCAGCTCATATGCATCATTGGATTCGTCCATCGTACGTGCTAGCTTTCCTTCGGCACATTTCGCCAAGAAGCGCAGGCACTGCTCAGCTGCCGTCTTGGTTTCTGTATCGGTTACCGGCGTAATTTGATCAACACCCTCGTAAAGGCTGACAAACAAATCCAGTTGTTCAGCATCCTCAGATAGGGAATAGCCACTAAGGCGCAGGTTGGCATTTCCTACTTTGGCTGAGTAATGGCAGGTCGTGGGTTCATAGGTCATTCCTACTTCCGCCATATGCTCCATGACTACTTCAGCAAAGACTGTTTCTGGGTAAGGGTATCTTTGGTCGTCTGAGGTTTCAAGACGTTCACTGATTTGAGTTCGTACATCTGCCTGAGTTTGCTTCAGGAATTCTTCCAGTTCCATTGTTAAATTATTCCAAGTTCGGTCATGACATGACGTAAGTCAATACTCAAGGAGGGAATCAAGTCAAGATCGATCTCGTAGCGAGCGCTACGGATTTCACTCGACACATTTCCACTGGTCAGGCGAGGGAACCCCTCTGTAATGCGGAGAAGCCTAGTGGACAAGTGGCTAAATTTTCGTGTGTATAGGATTTCGGAGCCAGGTAGTAGTCCTGCTCGAAGGAGTTTATCTCCCAACATGGACTGTGCCGCAGGGTCACCCGCCAATTGATTGTGAAGTGCAGCCGCTCGGCCTGAGAGTGTTTCACCGCAAGGAGACAGTTCAAGTCGGACAGCGGCCAGAAAAAGGGGTCTGGTAAGCGAGTCATCCAGTTGTTGCAGCGAGCCGATTCTTGCAGGAAAACTGCCTGCAGCAACTGTACTTTTCACTTCTATCGCACCAGTTCCAAAGCTGAAGTCCTGTATACCGTCCAGTGGGCCTTGCCAGCCATCTACGGCAGTGTTCGTTGGCAGCCCTGCTGCTATCAAGTGGTGCAGGAGATGCAGCTCTCCATAGAGGCCAACTTCAGCTTCTGGTGACAGACTGCTGTCCCGATTCTCATGCATGAAATCCTGCCAAGCACGTATGCGTGACAGAAAGAGATTAAAAATTCGTTCTTCGTCGGCCGTCGGGTAGCGCTGAATTGTTGTGATGACGTCCGTCGCCATCATTGTGAAGAGATCAAGGTTGCCGCTATCTTGTCTTGACAGTGCAAACCAGGAGTGTGCGGCTTCCCTTCCTGACAGCGATACTCTGCCCACATGAAAACCCCTGCCTTGGGGCAGATTGATAGCAGGCGGTATTCGCATCGAGGTGAAGCCAACAAGGAGAGACTCTTCATTCCCAGGGAAATGTCGCCCGGCCAAGAAGCGGCATGGTCCATTCGGTGAAATGGGAATGATCTGCCAGCCGCTATTCTCTCCGCTTCCGCCAAGGGCACGCCATGTTGCGAGCAGCTCTTCGTGATGGTTAATTTGTGGGTTCATACTCCAGCTCCCAGCCAACATTGTTGATCTTATATTCGACTTTCAGGCCTGAGTTGCTGCCCGGAAAACTTATACCGAATGCGATGATGGGATGAGTTTCTTCGGGAAATCCTGCTTCGGCCTGCTCGGGATCGAGTGCATAAATCAGAAGCACTCCACGCTCAGGATGAGCTGGTGTGTCATTTGATCCAAAACCGCGGACTTTGCGAATTGCCGGACCATTTGGCACTTCCGGCTCCTTCCCGTCAGATGCCCTGGCGGGGTCATTTCTCCATGCTTCACGCGTCAGTTTTAGCGCCTCCCCCCATGCTGCTTCATCCAGGTCTATTGCTTCGTCTCTGGGAGATAGCAAACGTCCGATAGCGTAACGGTCTTCGAATGGACCATTAGCTTTCCGCTTGAGCATACTTACAGATATACCGTTCACAATTTCAAGGTTTTCACCTGTACCACCACCAATCAAGGCCACAGTCCAATGGGTGAGCTCGTTTTTGATAGCCATGGACTGGATAAACTCGGCAAGTAGTGCGCTATTAACTTTGTGCGCTTCAGGATGAGTTCTGTATGAAGAGAGGAATTCTACGATATGAGTGGTGTCGATATCGCTCCAAAGAAAGCCTGTCCAGTTCTGTTGGCTACCAAACCTTTGTCTTGTGGGGTTTGGCTCGGGTTTGCCAAGACTGGATAGCAGTTGTTTTGCCGCGTTAAGGTTCTGCTGAAGAGTTGGGTTATCCCGGTAAAGTGACACAGTTTCCAGTAGTTGCCCGCTGAAGGACAGCATAAGGCTCTTTGCTGAACGCATTTTCAATCGTGACGTCACCATAAGTACCGAATGAGACTGCACCTTCAGGCCGTAATCCCTTGGTGTACCGTTGCTGGCTGCCATGAGGTCAAATTCGTCTCGAAGCTCTTCGGCCGCATCAGTAATGTGCTCGAACCACTCGCAAAGTTCGTGTGTCGTATATAGACGGCATAGGTCCAAGTAGTCTGGCCGGTAACCAAACCAGCGCCCCATCTGCATGAGAGTGTCATACATGCGGGAGGCGCGCAGGAAATAGCTGATGCAAAGGCCTTCCAGTGTCAGGCCGCGCGCGAGCTTGTCACCTCCGATGGCAATGACCTTTAGCCCCACCCCTTTATGGTCTGAATAGTCCAGTGCGTCTTTGGCTGTACCGTTAATCATTCTGACCTGCACGTCCCCGATGTTATCGGTAAGTGCTTGCAACACGTCTTCCCATATGGGTTGCTGTGGGGATGCTTGATCCGGGGCAATAGCAAGTATGGCCTGTGTGGTGGGGATGAAGTCTTCCTCCCAAAGGGATCGAAGACGTTGAACGATGTCTTCGTGGTCTACTCTGCGCTGGAGTCTCTGCCGTATATGCCTGACGTGTTCGTCAACCTGGCTGTGCACGTGCTGCTGTACAGCGTTAAACCGCGTCACGTGGATAAGCATGGAGCTGTGGTCACTGCCCTGGCCCCGGATATCGCGCAAGGCGCAAGACAGTAGAAAGGCGTCAATGGCCTCTACTAGAGAAGGGGGTAGCGCAGTGCCGACGTCGTGAAGCGGTGTGTGAGTGACGTTGTGCTTTTGTGGCATCCAGCCACCTCGACCGTCTCCATTCGAATAGTCGTCCACGGTCCGCACCAGAGGGACGCCGCCCTCACGCCCGTCAGGTCCTGAATGACCGAAGACTTTCGATGGCCCTATGTAGTTTGATGATGCGGCAAGGTTGATGATGAAGGCAGATGGAAATAGATCTGGCCCTTCTTCCCGTGTTGCTCCTTTTTCGTGAATAAAAATGTTTGCGAAAGGAGTCGCTGTGTAGCCGACGTAAGAAGCCTTTGAAAAGGAATGAAGGATCTTTCGGATCCTGCTGTTGATCGCGGTTGGCTGGTGTTCGTCATCCGGATTGCCTTCTGCATCAAACCATTGTTCTCCCGTATCCACAGACGCATGATCGGCCTCATCATCAATCAGGAGAAGGGGTAGCCGCGTTACGATCCTCCTGCTGGTTTCCGGATCGTGCGTATCGGCGACATGGTTTCGAATCCAGCGGTACAGCCGTTCCAGTACTGTCTTGTTCTTTTTTACGACAAACAGCCAAGGACGTTGCTCCGGTGTAATTCCCAGCTTCCTGGCGATTGCGGTGCTGAAGTCACCTTTGTCCGTGCGGTTCGTTACATAGTTTGGGCGGATGGCCGGGTCGCCATCAATCTCGCCGACACCAATGATCCTGATGTCGTCTTGCGCAGGCTTGGTCTCGTAGCCGAGAAATCCTTCATCCAAGCGCATTTGTGTCTGGGATCGCAGGTTGTTGTGCATTCCAGCAAGGACAATGATGATCTTGTAACCGGCGTCAGCTGCTTTGCATATTAGCCCTGTGTAGTTGCCTGTCTTGCCGGACTGTACATGACCGACTATGAGTCCTCGGCGGTCCCAGCTTCCGTCGCGTTTTGGGTCCTCCAGCTGCTCGAGTATGGTATCTGTGGATCTGTCCAGGGCTTCAACTACTTTGAATGAGAGCTTGCGTTCCAGCCATTCGCGATACCGCTGCCAATACCGCCAGTCCTGCTTGCGTGCTGAGGTCAGCCATGCCTCATGGTCGATATCACTTGTTAAGGCAGTGTCTTGTCCAGTCCACATGCTGAATCGGCGGATGAGCTCATCTGTTACTGCATCCCTGTTCAGGCCTTCGCCCCATTTCGGGTTCATGCTGATGACCAATGTGATTTTCTCGGCGATTAGACTAGGTGTGATATCGGAACGATCCTCATGATCCAGCAGGAGTTCCTGAACAAATTTAACGACTTTCTGTCTGTGAGCGTCTGCAGTAATTGTCATAACTCAGTCCTGTTGGAGTTCTTCAGGGTCGTCTGGAAGGGTATGTACTATTTCCGGATAATTATCGAAGGGTTCGGTCGTCAGGAGCTGCTCGCGCGCACGATGAGCAGACATTCCCTTTCGAAGTACCATATTCCTATATAGGGTCAGCAGTACATTACGAACTTCGGCAGTTGGTACTTCTGCAAATCCTGTTCGAGGTGTTTCCCGTGCTTCTGCCGTGTCCAACCAGATTCTTTGAACGGGGATCGTTTCTTCGATGATGCGCAACATAGTAATTATTTCTGCCTTTAGCGGACCAGCATCTTCAAGAACCGATTTTATGGCGGGATGAGTGTGCTCAATCTTGTAGCGGATTCCGCCGTTGAAGTGTTCCGCACGCCAAGCCTCAACGATAGTCTTGTTCACGCCGACTGCTACCGCCTTTCCTCTATGAGCAAATACGCGCCGGGCACGTTCGCGTATATCCTCGGCAAGACGGGTCAGTTGCTTGCGAAGCGCTACCGGCGGTCTTGCAGTGGATTTGCGAATATCGATCTTCCAGTCTGAGTCGGCTGTATTTGGAATATCCAACCGGATTCTGGCGAGGCGGTGGGCCTCTTCCTTGGTCCATGAGCGACCCCGGCCCAGCCCTAGCCAACTACCCGCCAGCAGTAGACGCTCATTTCTGTATACATAGAAGCCCTGTTGGGCCGTCCATCCATCCGGGCCAGCTGCTGTTTCATGCGACCCCGGATTTAGCCGATCTTTGTGAGGAAGTACGTGGCCCTGTGCTTCCACCTGTCCACTGGCTGTAAAGAAATGGGCTATCGGTGAAGACCATGTGGCGGGGTTTGCGGTCAGGAACGGGTCCCACGGTACGATGGGTCTGCCGTTAATGGACAGCAGCAGGCTCGGTTGAGTGCCTGCTAGAAAACGATGGAAGACCATTGCAAGATGCCGTTCGACTTTGTCAATCAGATCGAGAAAATCTTGCTCCCGAAAGCCAGGGGCAACGATTCGGTCGTTCAACTCCCAGAGGACCAAGGTCCCGTGCTGTTTATCGTTAAGTGCTTGCAGACGGTGTTCGGAGCCTTTGGCGGGCCCTTCCAACATGTACCAGCCATCATCTTCGCTGGATGCAAGTACATCCAGATCCCAGCGAAGACAGTCGGTTCTACCATCTTTTCGGCTGGCTACGGTTAGCCGACGGCATTGGGAAAAAGATGCGGTTTTAAGGCCAAGGCCAAATCGACCTAAGTCGGACGGATTCCTTACATCGAGGGGGTTTTTCTCTCCCAATCGCATGGCTAGGTCCAGTTCCGCTGCATTCATTCCCATTCCGTCGTCGAGAATGGTTACGGTGCTAAGTTGGCCGTCCCAGAAAAACTCAAGGTCCACATTTTTTCCGTCTGCGGCGATACTGTTGTCGATAATGTCAGCCAGCGCAGTTGCGGTTGAATATCCAAGGCCTCGCAGGGCCTCGATCATGGCCCCAGCCTTCGGAGGAGCATGTCGCATGCGATCGGAACTATTCATTCTTGTTGCTCCTTTGGTGTTTTTGTTTTTTGCAGGAATGCTTCAAGAGGCTTGGAGCGGTTAGGGTGGCGCAGCCTACGTAAGGCTTTTGCTTCGATTTGCCGAATCCGTTCGCGGGTAACTTCGAATTGATTACCAACTTCTTCCAGTGTCATATCATCTTGGCAGTCGATACCAAAACGTAGGCTCATGACTTTGTGTTCACGAGGGGTTAAGCCCGAAAGTACCTCGCGTACTGCGTAGTTGAACTGTTGACGCTCCACCAAAGCCTCTGGAGATGGTGAGATGAATCCAAGGTCGTGTGTGTACGTGATGAGATCAGAGTCGTCAATTTTTTCAATCACTTGATCCAATGGTATGGCTTCCATATCCGCTTGTAGGATTTTGTGAATTCTTTCTTCCGGCATACCCATCCTTGTGGCCAAGATGGATGGGGTAGGGGCTACACCCGTTTTTTCGTAAATCTCACGCCGGATTTGATCCATCTTGTTGATGGTTTCAATCATATGCACCGGGATGCGGATGGTACGAGCTTGGTCCGCGATTGCGCGCGTAATTGCTTGCCTTATCCACCAGGTTGCATAAGTTGAGAATTTGAATCCATGGCGATACTCAAACTTGTCCACGGCCTTCATAAGACCTATGCTGCCTTCCTGAATCAGATCTGTGATCGGCAAGTCACGATTGGCGTATTTCCTTGCAATAGAAAATACCAAGCGGAGGTTAGCTACAGTCATTTCATGTTTGGCCTTGCGAGTCTCGGCCTCGCTGGTTGCCATGCGTTTACCGATTTCTTTCAGATCTTTTATGGGCAGCATCATGTCATGCTGCAATTCGATAAGTTTCTCCTGGATTTCCAGGATTGCAGCACCATGTTGCTTCAGACCATCTGTGTAACCGCCACCAGCTTGGACCTCATGTTCCACCCATTCAAGATTCGTTTCATTGTTTGGGAACGCATTAATGAAGTGCTTGCTGGGCATACCGGCATGATTTACGCAGATAGCCATGGCTGCACGCTCTTGATCTCGCACTTCGGCTATCTTGCCTTGTAGGGCTTCAGCCAAGTGGCCGATCATTTTTGCCGCGAAACGCACCCCCATTAGCTCAGTTTGGATGGCTTCGTGCGCCTCTCTGTAGGCTGTGGATTTGTAGCCCCCCGACGCGAAAGCCAGCTGCATCGTACTGAACCAGGACTCTACAGTCTCAAATTTTTTAAGGGCTTTTATGCGCAGCTCTTCAAGCTGTTTACTAGTCATGCCACCGGTTGGACCAACCTCATCCTCTGAAGTCACTCCGGAGCCTGCGTAATCGTCACCTTCTTCATCGATCAGGCCATCAATAATTTCATCGACTTGGGCCGATCCGTCCCGCACGTGTTGCATTTGCACGAGCATCCCTCGGATCGTGGTCGGGCATTCGGCAATAGCAATAACCATTTGCTTGAGGCCCTCTTCGATGCGTTGAGCAATAGCGACTTCATCTTCGGCAGTAAGCAGTTTGAACGCAGATATTTCTTTCAGGAAGAGCCATAATGGCTCGTTGTCTTGCCGGGACAGCGCTTCAAGAAAAGACACGGCCTCATCGGCCATTGTCTCCATCTCATCGTTCAAGCCATTCGGGATGTCAGCTGTGTCGAACCACTCCCACTCCTCATCGGTGATGATGATACCAAGGTCACCAAATAGATTAACCAAGTGGGTTTCAGCTATGGCATCTTTCTCCTCGGACAGCTTGGAGGTGTGGTCTATGAGGGATTGCCGAGATACGCTCCCATCTCTCAAGCCTCTCAAGATAAAGAGATGGATGGCTTCGGAAACTTCGGAATCGAAGTTACGGCGATTTCTTTTACTCGTCGGAAGGTCAATGTCGATGTCAGACCAGTCCTCATAGTCATCTATAAGTACGTGATCTGATATTTCATTTTGCAGCCTTATGGCTTCGTTTTCACAGGTTTCACTTGTGGCAGGAAGCGAGATATCATCGTCAGTCTCCCATCCTGAGATATCCAGAGTTTCATCATCGTGCCCGGATGATTTCCAGACAAGCGCCGAATTAATCTTTGGTATCTCAATGATCTGATAGCTTTTTCCGGACAGAGTCTGTGTTGCTGCATCCATGACTGAAGGTTCGTGTACTTCCTGCGGCCTCTGACCTGGGGCTGTGTACTGACCGGAGTGATCCAAAGCCTCATCAGTTGCTGGACGGATAGGCTCGGGACATGTCTTTGGCCTGTCGACAACCTGAGGGTTTGTTTCAGCCGGAATAGGTGCCGACATCGTCGGCGTCGCCGTAGATTGCTCGACTTCACGAGCTTCCAGAGTTGGGACGTTATACTGATTTATCAGTGCAATAACTTCAGTCTTGTTGGTGCTCTCAGCCGCTGAGAGTGCATCATCATCGTTTTGATCGCGAATACGTGGGTTCGCACCTGCCTCCAACAGGAACCGGCAAATGTGTGCATGGCCATGGGAAGCAGCCAGCATTAGTGCCGTACGCCCTTTGCTGTCCGTGGCATCTACGTTCATACCTTGGCTGACGCGTAAGCGCACTACAGGCAGAATGCCTGCCCGTATTGCCATCTTGAGCAAATTGGGAAGGGCTTTACCATCAGAGTCAGGCCCGCAACTCATGTTTCCTTTTTCCCTGCTGAGGTATCTGGGAGAAAGGCGAAGGCCACAGACCACTGTAACAATCTATAGAAGTTGACACTGTTTGGCTTGCTGCAGTGAGTTATGACATTAAATCTAGTACGCATGGACAGAATTGACCCAGTTCTGGGTGGAATCTATGACAGATGGCGTTATCGTATCAGGTTGACACAATCTGTGAGTTTTCGCCAAATGTCCAGTTCATTCATATACTGCTGTACAGGTCATGCTTCCTCCTTCCCCGTCAACTCAGCCTGGTATACTCCGAGACCGGCAGTGGCTGTCCCCCTTCAGAACTAAAGAAAAATGAGCAAGTTTGACTCCATACCTGTAATTGACCTTTTTGCGGGCCCGGGAGGGTTGGGGGAGGGCTTCTCCTCGATTAGGGGAGACGATGGCGGCAGTAGATTTGAAATCCGGGTATCCATAGAAAAGGAAGCAGTTGCTCATCGCACATTGTCCTTGAGGGCACTGTATCGCGCCTTGCGTAACAAGCATGTCCCGGATTGCTACTACGATTATGTCTCGGGGAAAATTTCGCGTGAACAGTTTTTCAGCCATCCGGATGTGTCCGACGAGGCCCGGAATGCCGCGTTAGAAGCACGCTGCTTGGAGCTGGGCGGCACCCCCGATGCAGAGATTGATGGGTTGATCGAGCAAGCATTGGGGCGATCCTCCGAATGGGTGCTGATCGGTGGGCCCCCGTGCCAAGCGTATTCAATGGCTGGACGGTCCAGGATGAGACCGGGGGATCCCAAGAAATTTGAACGAGATAAAAGGCATCTGTTATACGAGCAGTATCTGCGAATCCTGCGCGAATTTGGCCCGTCGATATTCGTTATGGAGAACGTCAAAGGGATACTGACTTCACGTCTTGGCGGCTCATTGATATTTGATCGAATACTCTCAGATTTGAGTAATCCTGGGAATGGCCATCATTATCAGATCCGATCATTTGTGACTGATGGCTCGGACTTGAATCCTTCGGATTTCTTGATTCAGTCCGAAGATTATGGTCTTCCCCAAGCTAGACATCGCGTCATTATTCTTGGTATTCGTTCTGATATTGCGGAAGCCTGTTCCAGCCAGCAGGAGAGCGGTCGATTTTTATTAAAGGCCTCGAGCTTGAAAATGAGGGTTGAGGATGCCTTGGTCGGCATGCCGCCGCTGCGCAGCAAGCTTTCAAGGGAAGAGGACTCCCATGAAAAGTGGCTTTCAGCCTTGAAGGAGTCAAAGCAAGGGCTGAAAATGTGGCGTGATCCTGATCGGCAACGTATTGAAGAGAGGATGACAGATGCATATGTTGACGCGGCGAGTCATGCATCCGCTGGCGGATTATTTGTTGCAGGTCAGCCGGATTTCTCGAAGATGCCCGAGTCATTGCGTTCATGGCTGGTGGATCCCAGGTTGCCGGGAGTGCTTCAGCATGAAGCAAGAAAACATATGCGTTCTGATTTGGGGCGGTATTTGTTTGCGTCGTGCTATGCGACGGTGACAGGGCGTTCGCCTAAATTGAGTGACTTCCCGCCAAGGCTTTTGCCTATGCACAGCAATATTTTTGATGAAACCATTCCCTTTCTGGATCGATTCAGGGTTCAGCGGAACGGTGAACCCTCGACCACTATTGTTTCTCATATAGCGAAGGATGGACACTACTATATCCATCCCGATCCGTCCCAATGCAGGAGTCTGACGGTACGGGAGGCTGCCCGCCTGCAGACCTTTCCTGACAACTATTATTTCGAAGGAAACAGGACGGAGCAATACTGGCAGGTTGGTAATGCAGTTCCGCCACTTCTGGCGCGACAGATCGCTGAGATTGTTCTTGATCTGCTTGATTCAGTGCGCAGCCAGACGTATGAGAGGGCGGCTTACGGCTGATCGGTGTACTGTGTTCTCAGCATAGTTACTGTGTATGAAGCGTCGTGGCTGGCTTTCCATGATGAGTGCTTAAGCGCATGAGTTCGTCGCCAGGAGGCACGTGTTCATGGGCCTTAACCGTCATGTCATGCCTGAAAAACCTCATCTCGGTGATACGCCATGTAGTGCTGCTGCCGAGGGATCAGGGGTCTGGGCTGCACGGTCATGTTCAATCCCCAAGCCTGTTGAATCTCCATCGGTAACTGCTGGCTAACACGCATTTGACCGTTGTCGTCGAAGGTGATGTAGCCGTTATCGAAGAGCCGGTCGATATGTGGTGCCAGCAGCAGGCCGTTGTGGCCGTCCAGTCTTTCGATGTTGTCGCTTTTGGCCCAAGGCTTGATGTGACTGGCAATCAAGAAGCGTTTATCCCTGATGCTAGTGATGCGGCAGCATAGTTCGATCTTTGCCACCCGTGAGCGGAACAAACCCTGGCCGATACGTGCTTTGATCAGCTGGATTCGTTCCGAACTCGAGATCGCATTGTTGCTCAGCAGCAAGTCAATGGCGGTGCTGGCGTCTGCTTCTGAACTGGCCTTCGTATGCTGGCCCGCGAGTTGGATATCTGATGGGTTCTGTGGTGCGGCAGGTGAGCGTTCGAGAACAACGTAGCTGTCCTTGATATCTGATACGGAGAAGACGCCTTCATATGCCCATGACCGATCTATCTCTGTGAAAAGTATTATCGGGTACTGATAGTCCGGCTGATTGAAAAGGGCCTGGTTTGCCTTTTCCGCGTGTGAGACCTTCCCGTTACGTGCCTTGAAAGAGTAGCGGTAGGCCGATTTGTCACTATTAGCCCAGCCATCATCCTCGTACGAGCCGAGGCGGGTCTTGATGAGTACAGCTCGGCATTCAGGAAGCAGACCGACCCAATTTATACCTTGTTGAGGCGTGTTTCCGATCTGCCAGCTTTCATCTTCCCAATATGGTGAATCGTCGATTTTCGAGAACTGGATGAGATCGAATAGATTCCGTTTGGTAACGGTGTCGCCTGCTTCAAGTAGAAATAGATTACTGGGCTTGCTCAATTGCATTTGAAAGGTCCATCGTTCATTTCGCAGTGGTCGAGTGAATGTTTGGGGTCAATGAAGTCTACATCAGCCCACCAATATACGTCGCTAGAAGAATGCGTTTAGACCGCCTACAGGCGGTAGAGGCGCTCGCCGCGCGGGCCAGCATTCGCAATCAGTGCATATCGGGCTGTCGTTTTCATTGCCCTGAGTGCGCCGCCCAAAACGCCGACTGTACCGCCAACCGTGCCCGCTGCCCTGGCTTTCGCGGCATAAACGGCATCCTCCCCGCCAGGCGGGTCCCCTCCATATATTCCACGGTCCTGTTCATCAGCCCCGGCCAGCAGTTCAGCACGGCAAGGCGACGAACTCACGGCAACGGCGGCAACCCCGCAGGAACCGTATTACTGCGAACGCCGAAAACCTACGATCAGGCTCGGAATCTTCGGCCCCGGTCAGCAGGAAAACCAACCGGCTTTTGAAGGAACAGGGAAATGGAACAGGTTAACGAGAATGCGGCATTGGGCTATGACAACATGAACACAGGGCAGACGCTGTATGTGCGCAGTACATCGGGTCGGTATCATGCCGCCACCGATTCGCACGTACTGGCAGCTGCGCGGATCGCTGCGGAAAGCTTGATCGGTGATCGGGCTGATATGGGAAACCCAAACGCCGTAAAGCAGTACTTTCAGGCCAAGTTGTCGGGCATGGGGCATGAGGTTGCCGCTGTACTGTACTTGAAAAGCCAGTTTAAGGTGATCCGTTACATGGAAATGAGCCACGGCACGTTGACGCAGGCCAGCGTATATCCCCGCGAAATCGTTAAAACGGCGCTTCGCCTGGATGCTGCGGCCATCATCATGTCTCATAACCATCCCAGCGGTATACCTGAACCTAGCGAAGCCGATCTGGCACTGACGCGGCACTTAAAACATGCTTTGGCGTTGGTTGATGTTCGTTTGCTGGATCACATCATCGTGACCGGGCAGAACACCACTTCGTTAGCGGAACGAGGTCAAGTGTAAACCTGGAGCAGGGCGGGTGAGAGCCCGCCTGCACCGGTAGGCGCCGCGCGCTGCGGCGCAGGTTGGACTTGTGCTGTCGCACAAGTAGTTATCCGCTTTCCTTCTTCTCAACAAAAGCAGCCCGTCCCGGTATGCCAGGACGGGCATATTGGCTTGCTGGCGCAAGCTGGATACATCTTGAGTAACTACCTTCAATTTAGATCACCGGCTCGGTGATGGTGGCGCTCGCCGCGCGGGCTGCTGCCGGGTTGTGCGTCGTGACACAGCATGCCTGGTCCTAAGAGTTCCATCGCCCTAAAACGCCGACTGTATCACTACGTTCCGGCGCTTCAAGAGGGTGTTCATAAAACCCGCTACGCGACTTTTACAAATCTTCCCCCTTTCCGCTAGTCACTGCCTGATTCAGCACGGCAAGGGCGATGGAACTCACAGGACTGGCGGCAAAACGCGATGGAACCAACACACAACCAGGCAGCAAAAACCTACAAACGGGCTCAAGAATCTTCAGGCCCGGTCAGCAATGACATCAGAACCGCGCCACTGCGCACTTTTTGAAGGAAAGCGACATGAACCACTACGAAGCAAAGCAGGCAGATCGTAAGGCCAGGCTAGAGGCCAGGGCAGTGCAGGCCGAGGCACAGGCGGCAACCACCTATGACCGCGCAAAGCAAATGGGTGAAGCGATTCCGTTCGGACAGCCGATCCTAGTTGGCCACCATAGCGAAGGCCGAGACCGCAATTACCGGCAGCGGATCCATAACACGTACGGCAAAGCCTTTGATCTGCAAAAGAAGGCTGACCTCTATGTGCAGAAGGCGGCTGCAGTAGGCGATGGGGGAGTTTCCAGCGATGACCCGGATGCAATAAGCAAACTCATGCGCCAGGTGGAGCAACTGACAGCAAATCAGGAACGCATGAAAAAGAGTAATCAGGTGATCCGTAAGCACAAGGGCGATGCAGAGGGCCAACGGCGCGCTTTGCTTGAGCTTGGGTACTCGGAAGAAAGCGCACAGAAGCTGATCGCGCCGGACTATGCCGGGCGTGCGGGCTTCCCGTCTTTTACCTTGACTAACAATAACGCGAACATTCACCGCATTGGGCAGCGGATCAAACAATTACAGGCCAACCAGGACCGCAAGCCGGTCAGCATACAGGGGACGGGGTATGCATACGCTGAGGCCGTGGAAGAGAACCGTGTGATGTTTATGTTCGAAGGCCAGCCGGAAAAAAGCACTCGCGAAATTCTAAAGCGCCATGGCTTTCGGTGGAGCCCAGTACGTGGCGCGTGGGTGCGTCAATTGAACAACGCCGCCATTTGGCAGGCAAAAGCCGTCATGCAGATTTTGAACGGCTCAACAGATAACTAAACCGAAGCCCAGGCCGCTTTATCGGCCTGGGGCATTTGTCGGCGAGCACGCCGAACCACTACCAGGAGCAACAACATGGCATCAGTTAACAAAGTCATCATTATCGGCAACTTGGGCTGTGATCCAGAGATCCGCTATAGCGCGGATGGAGCCGGGATCTGCACCACTTCCGTTGCTACATCGACAAGCTGGAAAGACAAGGCGACAGGCGAGAAGCGAGAAGAAACCGAATGGCATCGGATTGTGTTCTACAACCGCTTGGCAGAAATCGCTGGCGAGTACCTGCGCCAGGGTAGTGCGGTCTACGTAGAAGGGCGCTTGAAAACCAGGAAATGGCAGGATAAAGAATGGGGTGCTGACCGTTACAGCACCTAGATCGTAGCCGAGCAGATGCAGATGCTCGGGAGCCGTGGCGCAGATGGCCCGGCGTCGTTAGTTAAGCCAGCAGTTGCCCCTACCTCCACGAGCGGCGGTGTGACCGCTGACGACATTCTGTTCAATCGGATGGGGTCAGGTTGTGCTTGGGCGTGCATCTAATCGCTCGTGCCTCGGTCCGACGGGGCTGCCAATTTGAGGTGGAAAGCCTGGATATGGCCGCTATCGAGCATAGAGCAACCTCCAGTAGCGCAACAAAGCAGATACTGTAGTAAATTGATACTAAATTAATTAAACAAAGCATCTGCCCCAATGAATGAAAAAAAAGGGAAAGTAGCGAGCCGGGTTTCAATGCCTAGCATCCTCGACAAAGAGCTTGAGGATCGCAGTGCGGATGCGTTTGGGCATCAGGATTACGCCGATGCGCTAAGAGATCTGATCGAATCGCCGACAAACAAGCCGCCGTTTAGCGTTGGGTTGCTTGGGCCATGGGGAACGGGTAAGAGTTCGATCAAATCGCTCTATCGACGTGACTTGGAAGAGGATAAAACCGGACTCGTCGGAGGCCGCCGGGCTGATCGCATTCACGTCATCACGTTTAACGCATGGCGATTCGGAGGTGAGCAGGACCTAAAGCGCGCGCTCTTGAGGGAAGCCTTCAAACAGCTCGGTGGAGATGAGGCTGCGTTGCGGCGCGCGCTATTTGCGCAGGTCAATAACGTAACGCATCAGCGGCGCTCGTTTGGGGATTGGTTCGGAGAGGCTTTTGGTCAAATCCTAGGCGCGGCCATCATACTGGTTATCATTTTACTGGCTGTCTTCTTGATTGCGCTGGGTTATGTCAACCTTACCGGTTTAACAGAGCAATATTCTTTAGCTGCGATCTTTGGCGGTGCAATTGTTCTGGCGGGCTGGTTTGGGAAAACTATCGTTGACCTACGGGTTCGCTCACCCGCCTGGTTCTTGCCCCAGACGTCTGTTTCATTCCCCGCGACTTCTGCAGAAGAGTATGAGCGACTGCTGACGGATCAGATTGAAGTGTTCAGACGGAATGTCGGACGAAAGTGTGAACGCCTAGTGGTCTTTGTCGATGATCTAGATCGGCTGTCGGCTCCAGAGATGGTCACAGGTCTTGATGCCATTCGTACGTTTTTGGAATTGCCGTTCAACACCTCTGAAAATGAGTTCGGTGTGGTTTTCGTCATTTCCTGCGATGAGGATAAGATTGCGGAGGCAATCAAGCGGCGAAATGGGCTCGGCAGCCCCGACTTACCTGGCGCGGTATTCTCGCGTGGCGATGCGCGTCGATATCTTGATCGCCTGTTTCAGTATCGGTTGGAGATTCCACAGTTTCCAAAGTTAGACATGCGCGATTTTGCGCTAAAGAAGTTGCAGGGCATAGAAAGCGTAGCCACCGATTTAAAAACGCGGAAGGTAGATCTAGAAGATGTTATAGATCGGTTGATTCATGTCGATGTGCAGAGCCCGCGGAATGCAATTCAGCTGCTAAACGCGTTTATACAGTCCTGGTGGGTCGGCAGCTTGCGTGAACGCAACGGTGTAGGCTCCAGTGCGCCCGGTGCGTTGCATAAGGGTGCCGTTACGGAGCATCCGCTGTCATTGGCGGCGTTGTGTGTCCTTCGAGTTGATTTTCCCGATTTCTACGATGCTGTGCAGAATCGCCCGGAGATCATCCAGGAGTTCCGGAATGCGGTTTTTGGCGGAAAGCCTCTAACCGAACTGGCGCCGCAGGCGCGCGAATTACTCAGTGAGTTTCTTGTGGCGGACAAGAACGGTGAACTGACTAGCGAGGTGCGGGTTGATCACCGAAAGCTTAGGCGCTATCTTTCCAGCTTAGTGGATCTGCGATGGCCTGTGGTATTACAACCGTTGCTGCGGCTTGCCGAAGACCCGATCACGCGCAAGTTTGGTGATAGAGCTGCTGCCGTTTTTGATAGTCTCATTTCCGGTGATGTTGTGGGTGTGTTGGAGGCGTTCGGACGGCATTTGGACGACAAGCCCCTGGGTGATGAAGATGCAGTTCTATTGGAGGATTTTGGTGAGGCATTGCCACAAGAAACCGAGGCGAGGCGTACCAATGCTGCGCGCGTTCTCGCTGCGTTGGTAGACCGGATACCTCAAGGGCGGAAACGTAGAATATTGTCTCCACTTATAAGGCAGATGGCAGCGCTGAAGGCTGTTCGCATGAATATTCAGCCTGGACGGGCTCGGCAGATTATTGTAGGCGCATCAGCAGATGACCGACGGGACGTCGCAGAGAGGTTCATTGCAGACATCTTAAGCCTGAATCCGCTGGATTGGCGCCTGGCGACAGGCGGAGAACCGAATCTGGGTGAGGTAACGGGTGCAGCCAAGGATACAGTGGGGCTGGCTCTCGAAGTCAAAGAGACAGACGGCTTATCTACTGTTGCAGATACGATGCTGAGACAATGGCTTTTGAAACGTGAAATCCGACTAGAAAACGAATCTCAGACGTTACCGTTCTCTGATTTGGAGGAATGGATAGATGAGCACAGCAGTATTCTGCCCGGGGATCTGGAGACCGAGTATTCGGATCAAGCCATCGGCGAATTTGAACAGGCGACAACAACCCCACGATTCACGGAAAAGGTTCTCCCACGGCTTTCGGTGATATTTGCTGGTACCGCGAAGCTAGGCGAGGAAGAGCGTCAGGTTCTGTGGAGCCAACTTACTCGATTGGTAGCTGTTCGGTCGCAAGCGGCAGCGGAGTTTGCATGGGGCGATGCTGCACGCTATAGCGATCTAGCTGGCGCGGAGGAACGACGAGCGTTTCTTGTTGCCTTCGCGACACGTCTTTGCAACGAAATTGAGGACGACGAAAACTGGCCGCTTGATTGGAGCGACGGATCGACGAAGTTTAACGATCTGATTGCGGAGTGGCGTGCGGATATCGATGCTGAAACAGCGAATGAGCTGGAGAGGCTTGTCTTGTTGTGGGCGAAAGATACTGTGCGGGAAAAATATGCACTTCGAGCGCTGGATGTGTTAAAGGATCAGGCTAAGGAGTCCTGGGACACGATCATATCGTCGCTGACCAAGATGGACATGTCAGTGCGACCGTCGGCTGTTTCGGGCTATTTGGGGCGCAACTTCGATGCAACTGAGCAGGCGGGCAAGAGCCAACTCGTCACAAAAATGGATGCGCTCATCAACGCAAATGGTTCGGATGAAAAATCGGTAGTGGGTTATGACACACTCGTGAAGAGTATGTCGGACACGTCATGGTCTGAGGCGCCGCTTAAGGATCATCTCGTGCGTCTGCTGGATCGCATCAATGCCATGCACAACAATCCGGATTATTTGGGTCAACTGCTCCCGATTGCTGCGAGTATATTCAGATTCTCTCCTGTTGGAAAAGTGGGACAAGTCTTAATTTCGCTACTGACAAACGCAGTCGGCACGCCGGACGCGTATATTGCTGTCCATCGGTGTATGAAAGAGTCATGGCCCGAGCCCAATCCGCAAATTGGCGACTACAATCCCGACGATATCGTGGCACGGGCTTGTCAGTTCATCCGCGAAAAATCGGGAACCAACGGCATCGGGGATGTTTATGAGTCGGTGTGTGACCTTGCCAAGCGAGGGATATCCAGCACCGCGAGCAATCAAGGAGTCGCGGACGTCACATCAACAGTATGGCGCATGGCACCGCAGCACGTTTCGGCACTGGCTGGCTTTGTCGCAACGATCTTGACGCCTACATCCGTGGCAGAGGTGCTTACGGGTACACAATCGCCAGATTTGGACCGAGGCGACCTTTCTATGTTGTTGACTGCAGTTTCGAAAGCGTTTGATAGGGACCAGCGCAGTGGGACGGCGCAGCTTGTTTTGAGTTCAGCACCCGAGCCTCTGTTTGAGAATCTTGATGGCGCATTTAAATGCTGGATCTTGGCCGTTGAGGAGGATGATCCGGGAATTTTGATTGATCTCCTTGCCGACGATAGTCTAAATGATGATCAAGCGAATCGAGTTCTTGTGCTCATCAGCGATAGCACTCTGGCGGTTGATAGTCCGTCTTCAATCGAAGCTGTGTTGAAAGACACGGCACGTCCGAAAACTCGAAGCGCTTTGATCGAACGGTTAGCTGGGATTGCCTACGCGTGTGGCTCAGATAGTGCCAAGAGCAAGTTGGCGGAACACTTAATGGGGGGCCTGCCCGCCCTGCCAGAAGATGATTTGTACACGGTGGCCAGGCAGATTGGCGACCTGGGCGGTGGAAGTGCGCTCGAACGCAACGACGGGATTCTGAGCACGCTGGACAGTGATCAGATTGACGCGATTTCAAAGGCATTTCCAGCATCTCGCCGGTTTCGTGCTGTAGCAAAGAATCTGAGAGAAAAAGATAAGTAGATGCCCCTTTAACTTCACAGGAGAAGGCGAAGTGTGTTTGGGAAGAATGTGCATAAAGTGACAAAACGGAGACTGCTTCAACTTGAGAAGCCCGCAGACTTGTTGGTGTGGGTCGAGTGAGGACGGTCGACTCCATGTATATAGTCTAGTATCTAGCTCCTTTTCGTTCCTTCGTTGTTGCAGCTCGTGTTCGACCAACTGTACATAGTTGTGACCTGTGCATAAGGTCGTTTTAAGCCGACCATGGAAGTTGCTTCAGTAATTCCCCATCTTTGATGGGGCCCTGATTAGTGACGTTGCTAGCCCTTTGGGCTAGCAGGCACCTTCAAATCCCCAAATTCGCTGTCGCTCATTTGTGGCCTTAAAAGTGCCACACAAGACGCACCCCGGAGGGGGGTAGGAAAAGCGCTTATTTTTCAAGGAATTGTGAGCAAACGGCGGTCAGCCGCGCCGTAGGACATAAAGAGCAAAAAAACAGTGT
Organism: Allopusillimonas ginsengisoli; assembly: GCF_004153455.1. Taxonomy (GTDB): domain Bacteria; phylum Pseudomonadota; class Gammaproteobacteria; order Burkholderiales; family Burkholderiaceae_B; genus Allopusillimonas; species Allopusillimonas ginsengisoli. Next base: position 30,453 of record NZ_SDQE01000020.1, read on the forward strand.
AAGAGGTTGATTTATTGAATGGATATCCGGCTACGGTTGTAGCCTTGTTTCTAGTAGACGGCGCGGACACCTGCCGCTAGCAACGTTCCGACTACACGCTGACGGCTTTCCATCTGCACTTTGATTGCATAGCGACAGCATGAGTGCTGCGTGATGATTACCTATGGGCGGCTGGGGCTTTACAGTGTCGCGGCATCAAGCGTACGAGGAAATGTCAGAGGTACTGATTCATACTTGAGCACACAGGCATTGCCAGATATGAAGGGCAGAAATCGACCTATAGCTACCTACCTTGCCTTCAGAAAACTGCTGTTTGATGCTTGAGCTGTGGGCACACGATTGAGGCGTCTCCGCCTGAGCCAATTATCGGGAATTACTGTTTTTCTTGTTGGTCGAGAAACTTAGATAGAGGGCCGTCACTATTTGCTAACTTCGCCGATAATCGGTATTCCTCAAAGTCTTGTGCTCGAACCACGGCATATGGCAAGTCCGGCTTACTTCGAATAGAGGCTCTTGCTAATGCGCCTCCCCTGGGGGTTTGCCGATCATGCTTCGCAAAAATGAACATCCCACCGACAAGGATCCGGTAACCATTCACCCCCTCCTTTCTATCTGGCTTTGGAGCACGATAAGCGAATACTTCATCGTCGCTTTGACCACGCTTTAGGCGAAGCAAAAGAGCGTCAACCTCCGGCGGTACATTAATAGATGAAAAGGCTACATCCCGCAGGATGTCTTTATATCGACCCAGTTCGATCCGGCCATTTTCTTGTGATGCCACACTGTATTTCCACAACACCCCACAAACAAAGCGTAGGATGCTATCTCCAGTGACGCCGTTTAATAAATATTCACCAAAAGATAACGTCTTAGCTGTTTTTCGTATCTTGCGAAATGCCTGCGCAGCTACGTTTTCCATCGAACCTAGCTTGCTATCGCATGCTGCGCAGAGGATGTTCTGTTCATATAATCCAGATTGTGTATATGAAAATCTGTCGGGTTCGCGAGTAACAGCATGTGCCTTGCCAACTTGCGCCTCACGAGCCATTGCCCTTGGGATTAGATGGGATTTTATAGTGGGCGTATTTCCACAAACTAAACAGTTACTCAAAAAACCTTCCACGAATAAAATCCTTTTCTTCCATCGTCAAGAGGTGATATTTCTTTGTCCAACGATCTGCGGATCGAGATTTTTTGCAATACGGCATCCACCGGTTGAATCCGCAACCCAGAGCAGACATTGCTACACTGACGATTGCGTTCATTTCGATGAGTGCTTTTCGATCTTTCAATTAGGGGGGGGGTGAAGCCTAGGTAAGCTTACTATGCGGATCACCAGCCTAAGCTCCGAGAATATGACAGTGTCTCAGAAGTATGCTCCATCCATTTTCCACCGTTGAGCCGAACATGGCACAAAACATCTATGACAACCCCGAATTCTTCACCGGCTACAGTCAATTGCCTAGGCAGTTGCGTGGACTGGACGGCGCGCCAGAATGGCCCGTGATCCGGGATATGCTGCCCGATCTCGCGGGCAAGCGAGTGGCTGATCTTGGCTGCGGATTTGGCTGGGCTTCGCGGTGGATGCGTGAACAAGGCGCGGCATCTGTGGTGGGGTTCGACCTGTCGAAAAAAATGATCGCCCGAGCGAAGATCGATACGAAGGACACAGCGATCGAATACCGTATCGCTGATTTAGACACTTTGGAATTGCCACAGTCAGCCTTCGATCTGGTCTATAGCGCGTTGACATTTCACTATGTTCAGAATTTTGGGCGACTTATCCGAGAAATCCATGCAGCTCTGTCACCGGGCGGCGATCTGGTTTTTACCATTGAACATCCGATTTTCATGGCCGCTGCGCGCCCGCATTGGATTACCGACGAGGACGGGCGCAAGACTTGGCCAGTCAACCGTTACTCTGTCGAGGGTGAGCGCCACACCGACTGGTTTGTCGAAAACGTAATAAAGCATCATCGCACTATGGGAACGACGCTCAATTCGCTGATTGAAGTTGGTTTCACGCTGCGCCGAATCAATGAATTCGCCCCCACTCGCGAGCAGATCAGGCAAATGCCCGAGCTGGCCGAGGAAGCGGAGAGGCCAATGATGCTGCTAGTTTCGGCTCACAAGAATAGAGACTGATTCCACTCGGCCGCATATGTACTCTAAACGGTTAGCCAGCGAAGTAAATGTCCTCATTTGGCCGATATCTGCCGGGCAAGTCAACAGATCCACTTTGACGCAGCTGCAGTAGCTTGTTTGGTTAACCAGACTGTATGTGGAATAGAGAACAAGGGGCGGCTAGTTATCCTATTTCCAGCTCAGATTCCGGGCATAGGGAAAGGATGCCAAGCTCGTTCTGGCCGTGCGTTAGGTCTTTGGTCGTCATCGACTGCAGGTCATGTGCCAGCCCCTTGTACGTTAGCCGATCAACCCGCTCAGGGAGCTTTTTTGCGTCGTCTGTGAATACAATAACCTCGTGCCGTTCGCGCGAGATACTGACATAGTAAGTGTCCTGGGCAGTCGTGCGGCTGAAGCTTTCGGCGTTGTAAAGGACTCGGTCGCAGGTCAGCCCTTGGGCGCTATGCGCGGTGGTGGTGTAGGCATAGTCCATGTTTAGTGGTCGATCTGTGGGCAGCTGCACGTGGCGACCATTGGTTTCGATGGTGATGCTCATTGCATCAATTGCCGCGACCTTCGCTAGCTGTCCGTTGACCAGATCATTCTGGGCATTGTTACGTGTGATGCGGACATGGTCACCTACAGACAGCTCTGCTCGGTTCAGGTGGTAGACCGATAGCTTGCTCATGGTTTTCGGGATGATTTCTACGGGTTGCGTGGGTGACGGGCCGGGCTGAATCGGTTCGACGCTGATGCGGTCATGGTGTGTACTGCCGGTCACGCGGTACAGCTCGCCGCGTTTCAGGCCGCACTGGTAGTCCCGTTCGGGTACGACGATGTCGCCCACGGTGTAATACCGCGCTACGCTGCGTTCTGCGCGGGTGGTGTCATGGCGAGCCAGTAGCTGGCATTGATGTCCTTTATCTTTCAGGCCGAGCAGGGTATGGATCCGTGCATTAATGGCTTCGCGCGAAGCGTTGGTGCCGGTCACCACGATGGTGCCAGCCTGGTCTGCCGCTGGAAGCTGTACATAGGCTTGAGCAATGGCCTCATATCGGGCGGAACTGTCCCGGCGCTTGTGGCCATGCTCGTCGGCAGTGAACTGATCTGGGATGGTGAGCACCTGGTCAAGGAGCGGCAGGGATCGTCTGGCTTGGCCTTCTGCGGCCAACTGCACAGCCTGGCGCAGACGTTCAGAGCGTTGGCGCTGGATGTCTGCCATCAGTACAGTTTTCATGCCGTTTTCCTGCAGCATGGCAAACGCGCGGCCTGCCTCAATGGCCTTGTTCTGGGCGGTGTCACCCAGCAACACCACTTTTGCGCCCGTCGGTTGAATCAGGGCCAGCAGCTTGTCCATCTGCCGCACCGGCACGACCCCGGCTTCGTCAATCACTACGACGGTTTTCGGCCCCAGGGTGTTGATGAAGGGGCGTTTGTCAGTAGCGGCAAGCACCGATGCAATGGTGTTGGCCGGTATGTAATCTTTACGCAGATTGCGAACCATGTTCCCGTAGGGAGCCAGGGCCGTCATGGTGTGCCCCTGCTGTTGGAGGATGGCTTGGGCGTTTTGCAGAGCGAAGGATTTGCCGGTGCCCGCTAGCCCCTGGATACCGGCGATCTGATCGGAGCCGGTCGCGATCAACATGACGGCCTCGCGCTGGCCAGGCGTCAGGCGTGTGTCGAGACTGCTTTTGGCGCTGGTATCTGCAATCGTGGTCTGCCAGGCACTGCGACCTGTTTGCTCAGCGGCTAGTATCCTGGACTCGGCTTCATAGGCCTTCTGGGTCGCGTAGCGTGGGCTTTCCATCAGCAGACGTCCTTTGGCAATGGCTTGGTCAACGAGTTGCCGGGCGTTGCCCTGCGTCAGGCCGCGCAGGCGTATGACCTCTGTCGCCCAGCCGTCGCGCGTCATGGGAAGGGCCGTCCTGTCCTGGGTGCTGCGGTAGTGCGGTGCTTCTCGGATCAGTGCGCCGGAATCTACACGGCTCTGGATCGCTGCCTGAATGGCTGTGATATCCGTATAGCCACCGGCATGGCGAACAGCGTTCTGTAGTAAACCCGCCAGAGGCATGACGGATTCTCTTTCGGCCAGATGTTGGATCGCCCAGTTCAGTGAGGCTTGTGCCACCAGGTCAGATGGTTGTCCGAAGATCTGTGGCGGTTGAATGTCCGCTTGGTCCCTTACTAGGTCGAACTGCATTCCGATGGCGGTAGCGGCGTCACGCCATTGCCGATGTAGCTCCGTGCGACTAAGATCTGGAGTCTTCGCTTGGCGATGGGCCAGGGTAATGCCTTGGCGCAGGGCGTGAGGGGCTTCTTCACGACTGGTGCCGCGTGCAGACAGTTCAGCAGTGATGCCGGCACTGCGTTTACTGAAAAATTCGATCTGCTCGCGACTGATATGGGCCAGTTCGATATGGCTCTTTTCATGGCGGACCGCATACCCCAGCGCCCGGACATTGCGTTCCAGCTCTGCCTGGTAGATCGAGTCCGTCACGCGCAGCAGCTTGAAGATTTCTTCATTGGACAAGGCCACCCAACTGCCGTCGGCCCGCTGGGTTAGGTTCATCAGCAGAGCGTGGACGTGTAGATGAGGATCGGGTGCAGCGCCTTCGGTAGGGCGTGCAGTTTCATGGCGGAACTTGGCGATGATGAGGTTCCCCGTGTGCTCTACCCGTGATTTGCCGTTTTGTTTGTGGCGGCCCATGGTTAGGTGCTGTTCAACGTAGGAGAGAGCCGAGGCAACCGCTTTATCGTTGGCAGGGATCAGGCGTTCGTCGCCGCCGATCAAGGCCTGCAAAGTGATGCTTTTGGGTGCGCCGAAGGTCAGATCAAGGGCGGCACGGGCCTTCGCATCCTTGCGGACTGACCGGCCCGCAGCGACACCACGACCAAAGTCGCCATGCAACATAGCTTTGAAGCGTGCGGAGTAGATTTCACCGATAGCACCAAGGCGCCGGGCACCGTCGCCTTGCCAGGTGGCGGCACTCCCGTCGCGGCTGTAGTAGTCATCGGTCTGGTCGGCGTAGTAATGGGTGGCGAGGGCCGCACGGGCGCGGTAGATCTGGCTGTGCGAGATCATGGGAGCTCCGGAGAAAGGGGATGGAAAGAGATTAGCCAGCGAGTGCTTGGGCGTGTCAGTGCTAGCTTTTTTGGGGGGGGTGGACTGGGGGTAATCCCCCCAGAAAAGGAACGGTCTTAAAGGTAGAATTTTCTAACAGCAGTATTCAGGAAATTTTGCATGAAGACCTCACGTTTTACCGACAGTCAGATAATTGCCATCCTCAAGCA
>NZ_SDQE01000021.1 GCF_004153455.1 Allopusillimonas ginsengisoli
AGTGGTCTTGCCGTGGTCAACGTGACCGATCGTGCCTACGTTGACGTGCGGTTTGGTCCGTTCAAACTTCTCTTTTGCCATGATTTATCCCATCAATGTTTTCAATGAAACAAAAAAAATGTCCTGCCCGACACGTGCGGGCAGGTGATTGATTAATTACTTGCCGCGCGCAGCGATGACTTCATCGGCTACGTTCCTGGGCGCCTCGGAGTAATGCTTGAACTCCATGGTGTAGGTAGCGCGACCTTGCGTTTGCGAACGCAGGTTGGTCGAGTACCCGAACATCTCGGCCAGAGGAACCTCGGCCTTGATGATCTTGCCGCCGCCAGGGATGTCATCCATGCCCTGGACCATGCCGCGACGGGAGGACAGATCGCCCATGACCGTGCCAGCGTAGTCTTCCGGCGTTTCGACTTCTACAGCCATCATGGGCTCGAGCAGCACAGGGCTGGCCTTGCGCATGCCGTCCTTGAAAGCCATGGAAGCTGCCATGCGGAACGCGTTTTCGTTCGAGTCCACATCGTGGTACGAACCGAAGAACAGCGTAACCTTGACGTCGACGACGGGGTAGCCAGCCACCACGCCTGCCGGCAAGGTTTCCTGGATGCCCTTGTCCACCGCGGGGATGTATTCGCGAGGCACCACACCGCCCTTGATGGCGTCGACGAACTCGTAGCCGCCGCCAGGAGGCAGGGGCTCGAGCTTGAGCACGACGTGACCGTACTGGCCGCGACCGCCCGACTGCTTGACGAACTTGCCTTCGATTTCTTCGCAGGTCTTGCGAATGGTTTCGCGGTAGGCCACCTGGGGTTTGCCCACGTTGGCTTCCACACCGAATTCACGGCGCATGCGGTCGACCAGCACTTCGAGGTGAAGCTCGCCCATACCGGAAATAATGGTCTGGCCGGACTCTTCGTCGCTGCGCACGCGGAAAGAAGGATCTTCCTGTGCCAGGCGAGAGAGCGCGACGCCCATTTTTTCCTGGTCGGCCTTGGTCTTGGGTTCGACGGCCTGCGAAATAACAGGCTCGGGGAACTCCATGCGCTCGAGCAGGATGTGCTGGCCGACGTCGCACAGGGTTTCGCCCGTGGTGACGTCTTTCAGGCCCACCACCGCAGCGATGTCGCCTGCCAGAACTTCCTTGATTTCGGCACGATTGTTGGCGTGCATCTGCAGGATGCGGCCAATGCGTTCCTTCTTGCTCTTGATCGGGTTGTAGACGGTTTCACCCGAATGCAGCACGCCCGAGTACACACGCACGAAGGTCAGCTGACCAACGAAGGGGTCGCTCATGAGCTTAAACGCCAGCGCGGAGAACTTGGCGTCGTCCGAAGCGGGCAGGCTGATCGGGTTGCCGTCGTCGTCCATGCCCTGGACCGGGGGAATATCCACCGGGGAAGGCAGGTAGTCGATGACGGCGTCGAGCATGCGCTGCACGCCCTTGTTCTTGAATGCAGTGCCGCACAGCATGGGCTGGATTTCGCCAGCAATGGTGCGCAGGCGCAGGCCAAGATTGATTTCGTCTTCGGAGAGCTCGCCTGATTCCAGGTATTTGTTCATGAGCTCTTCGTTGGCTTCGGCAGCCGACTCGACCAGCTTTTCGTGCCATTCAGCGGCTTCGTCCGCCAGCTCGGCGGGGATGTCGACGTAGTCGAACTTGGTGCCCTGGGAGGCTTCGTCCCAGATGATGCCCTTCATCTTGACCAGGTCGACCACACCCTTGAAAGTGTCTTCTGCGCCAATGGGGATCACCACCGGCACGGGGTTCGCTTTCAGGCGGGTCTTGAGCTGGTCATAGACCTTGAAGAAGTTCGCGCCGGTACGGTCCATCTTGTTGACGAAGGCCAGACGGGGAACCCCGTACTTGTTGGCCTGACGCCACACGGTTTCGGACTGGGGCTGCACGCCGCCGACAGCGCAGTACACCATGCAGGCGCCGTCGAGCACGCGCATGGAGCGTTCCACCTCGATGGTGAAGTCCACGTGTCCCGGGGTGTCGATGATGTTGATGCGGTGCTCGGGGCGGTTGCCCGCCATGCCACGCCAGAACGCAGTTGTTGCTGCCGAGGTAATGGTGATGCCGCGCTCTTGCTCCTGCTCCATCCAGTCCATGGTGGCCGAGCCTTCATGGGTTTCGCCAATCTTGTGGTTGACGCCGGTGTAGAACAGAATGCGCTCGGTGGTAGTGGTCTTCCCTGCATCGATGTGCGCGGAAATGCCAATATTGCGATAGCGCTCGATTGGGGTTTTGCGGGCCATGATTGTGTCCTTAGATTACCAACGGAAATGGCTGAATGCCTTGTTGGCCTCTGCCATCTTGTGCGTGTCCTCACGTTTTTTCATCGCACCGCCACGGCCTTCGGAGGCGTCAAGCAGTTCACCGGCCAGGCGCAGATCCATCGATTTCTCGCCGCGCTTCTTGGCTGCTTCGCGCAGCCAGCGCATGGCGAGCGCCAGGCGGCGCACAGGGCGCACTTCAACCGGCACTTGATAGTTCGCGCCACCGACACGGCGGCTTTTCACTTCGACGACAGGCTTGATGTTGTTGATCGCGGTGTTGAACACCTCGATAGGCTCCTTGCCAGTTTTAGCCTGAATCTGGTCAAACGCGCCGTAGATAATACGTTCGGCGACGGCTTTTTTGCCAGACAACATAACAACGTTCATGAATTTGGCGAGCTCTACGCTGCCAAACTTGGGGTCGGGGAGAATCTCACGTTTGGGAACTTCGCGACGACGAGGCATTTTTAACTTCCTTGTGACAGTTCAGTTGAACCACCCTTGGGGCGGCCACGATCATCCAGAAAGATGATCACTTACATGCCATGAACCGATGATCATGGCTGCACTGATACGACCAGACGAGCTGGACTGGGAAAAACTTAAGCTTTCTTGGGGCGTTTTGCGCCGTACTTGGAACGGGACTGCTTGCGATCCTTGACGCCCTGGAGGTCGAGGGAACCGCGCACGATGTGATAACGCACACCAGGCAAATCCTTGACACGGCCGCCGCGGACCAGAACCACGGAGTGTTCCTGAAGGTTGTGGCCTTCGCCGCCGATGTACGAAATGACTTCGAAACCGTTGGTAAGACGAACCTTGGCGACCTTGCGCAGTGCCGAGTTAGGCTTTTTGGGAGTAGTGGTGTACACGCGTGTGCAGACACCGCGACGCTGCGGGCAGTTTTCGAGCGCCGGGCTCTTGCTGCTGACAGTGCTGACTTCGCGCGGCTTGCGCACGAGTTGGCTAATGGTTGGCATGACCTTTACGCATCCTGTGACTTTTGCGCACCTGACGCTTGCGCGCCGGGTAGGCGTTTGAAAATAACGCCTGCCGCTGACACGAAGGAGCATGCTGAAAAACAGACAACATGGCTTGCATGGCAGCCTCAGGCGGTTTGCGCAAATACCGCCTGGCACGAAAGATACGTAAAAGAGCGGTCTTGCAACAAAGCTGGGGGGTTCAGGCAACGGATAAAACCCTGGCGCCGCATCAAAAAACACTGTTGCCAGTATGTTTTAACCCGTGTACACCAAAGAAATCACCTGTGCCTTGGCTACCTGATGGGGATCAAATTGGCAAGGAAACCCAAAAGGTAAGCTAGCCATAGTAACATGTGGCACGAAAAGCGGTCAATAACACCCTGTGATAATCCAATGCACGGGAAATAGTGCGGTAAATCCGCAACAGCCCTGTGTGGGCTGGGTCTGCGCCCTTGGCCTCGACATCCGGACGCATGCTAACGTAACATTGTTTTTCCTGTCGCTAAAATTTTCTCTTTCTCAGCCTTCATGCATATTGCTATTCTGGAGGATGACACTGCCCAGGCGCAACTAGTCCAGTCATACCTGAGCGACGCCGGTCATCAATCTACCTCCTTCAACACCGGCAAATCGATGCTCGCGGCGCTCGCCCGCGACCATGGTTTCAACATGTTGATTCTCGACTGGGAAGTGCCCGACATCTCCGGCCTGGATGTGCTGCGCTGGGTGCGCACCACGCTGGGGCAGGCGCTGCCTGTCCTGTTTCTCACCAGCCGTACGCATGAAGAAGACCTCGTGCAAGGCCTGCAGGCGGGCGCCGACGACTACATGATGAAACCGATTCGGCGCGGCGAGCTCACGGCCCGGGTCACGGCCCTGCTGCGCAGGATAGCGCCATCGCCCCAGCAGGAAGCGCCCTTTTCCCTGGCGGTATACGACATTGATCCCGCACAGGAGCGCATTTCGCTCAATGGCGAGGCTATCGAGCTGGCGCCCAAGGAATACGAGCTTGCTTTGCTCTTTTTCCACAATCCGGATCGCCTGTTTTCGCGCGACGTGCTCAGCAGCAAGGTTTGGAACCGCGAGATTCCGGCCACCTCCCGCACGCTCGATACGCATCTCTCAAATATCCGCCGCAAGCTCCAGCTCCGGCCTGAACATGGCGTCCGGCTGGTGTCGTCCTACGCGCTCGGCTATCGCCTGGAGCTGCTTGCGAACCAACAGGAAGCCTCCGCTTTATGATTTTTGTTCCATCGCTTCACCGCTGCCTGGCGGCCCTGGCAGCCATGTGTGTGCTTGGTTTGGCCCCGTTGGCTTCCCAGGCTCAGCCAGCGGGCGCCGATGGCGACAACTTCCTGTATCGCGCCGTCGCCGGCGATACCCTGATCGACCTGGCAAAGCGCTACACCGACAATCCCGCCAACTGGATCACGTTGCAGTCGCTGAACCAGGTTGCCGACCCAACCCGTCTGCCAATCGCCAAGCAACTGAAGATTCCTTTCGCCCTGATCCCGGAAGTTCCGGCGCCGGCTACGGTCAATCACGTCAAGGGCCAGGCGGATGTGAACGGGGCGCCCGCCACCCTGAACAGCCAGGTCAACGAAGGCGATGTCATCAAGACGGGTCCCAATGGCTTCGTCACCCTCCAATTGGCTGACGACAGCGCAATGTCCATCCCCCCTGGCTCGCATCTGGTGGTTGAACGCCTCAGGGCATTCAAGGGAACAGGGCTGATCGACTCCATACTGGATGTCCGTTCCGGCGGGCTGGAATCCGAAGTCGCCCCCGCCGACACAGGCGTGGGGCGGTTTGAGATCCGCACGCCGGTCAGTGTCACCGGCGTGCGAGGCACCCGCCTGCGTGTCCGTTCGGCCCAAGACGGCTCGCAAAGCGAGGTCCTCCACGGCCGCGCCCACTTGGCCACATCCGGCAAGCAAGCCGCTGTCCTGCGCCGCGGCGAGGGTGCCGCCACCAGCGCATCCGGGGACTTCCTTGGCGTCAGGCCCCTGCTGCCCGCCCCGCAACTGGCCGCACCCACCCGCGGCGGACAAGGCTGGGTCACCCGGTTTCCGGCGGTGCCAGGCGCACAGGCTTATCTCGTCCAGGTTGCCCAGGACGACGCTGGCACGCAATTGATCTCCAGCAAGCGTTTTGACAGCCCCGAAGTCACCTACGGCGCCCAGGGCACGGGCACCTTCTATGTCCGCGTGCGCGCCATCGACGGCGACGGCGTCATGGGCGAGGATGCTGTCCTGTCCTTTCCAGGACAGCCGGCACTAAGTACCGCCTTTGGTCTGCCTGTTTTCACGGGTTACGGTGATGCCGTCGCCCTGAGGGCCGACTAGGCAAGTCATGGCAGGCGCCGATCGCGTCGCGCGCAGCGACTTCTGGGGTAGCCTGGAGCGACGCGTTTACGCTGAATGGCTGGCCGTTACCCTCTTTATGCTGCTGACAACGGCCCTGCTCAGCCTGTTCAGCGCCGAAATCGGCATTACGCGGCTGGACGACACGTTCTATGATCGGGCGCTGTCCGTGACAACCCGGCCCGAGCCCGACAAGAACATCGTCATTATCGCGATAGACGACAGCAGCATTGAGGAGATCGGCTATTGGCCCTGGCGCCGGGCCCTGCATGCGCGCCTGCTCGACAAACTCGGCAATGCGCGGGTCGTGGCGTTTGACGTACTGCTCAGCGACTATAACCCGGCCTATCCCCACGACGATCAGATGCTGGCGAGAGCCATGTCGCGCAACGGAAAAGTCGTACTGCCGATGATGATCACCAATGACAATCGCCAGGCCATTGCGCCGCTGTTGGTACTTGCCAATGCCAGTGCCGGCATGGGCTATATCAATGTCTATCCCGATAACGACGGCGTCGTGCGCTCCCTGACCGCCTATCGCCAACTGCTCGACGGACAGGGCGCCGAGCATTTTCTGCTGGCCATGCTCAAGGTCGCCAATACGCCTGAACACATGACCGCTGCGGGCAAAGCCGGTGAACCGCTCTTCATTCCCTATCATGGTCCTCCAGGAAGCTACTCCATTTACCCTTACGCGAACGTGCTCAGCGGTCAGATCCCGCCCTCTGTCTTCGACAACAAGTATGTATTGGTGGGGTCCTGGGGATCAGGTTTGGGTGACGACTTTCCCACACCAGTGTCGAGTTCGGGCCGCCCCATGGCGGGCGTCGAAATTCTGGCAAACGGATTGCAGGGCCTGATGACGGGGAACTGGATCCGAACGCCTGCGCCCTGGCTTGCCGCCCTCTTGTCCTGTCTTCCTGTGCTGCTGGCCTGCCTGGCCTTCCGTCGCCTGTCTCCCCGCCGTTCTTTTGTTGCTGCCGCTGCGGCATTCCTGCTCATTCTTGCTGGCTGTGTTTTGTTCATACAGTTGTTCAGCCTCTGGATTCCCATTACCGCCAGCCTGTTCGGCGTTGCCCTGGCGTTCCCGGTATGGAGCTGGCGCAGCCAGGAGGCGTCGCTGCAGCACATCGACCGCGAGCTCCAGACACTGAATCGCGAGCGCGCGGCGCTGGGCGACGAAGTCTCCATACCCGAAACCCGCAGCCGCGATGGCTCGCTGTCAGCCCGGGTCACCCAATTGCACAGCGCCATCGCCCAGTTGCGCATTGCCCGCAGCAACCGCGAAGAAACCCTGCGCTTTCTGTCGCACGACATGCGCTCACCCCAGAACTCCATATTGGCGCTTACGCAGTTGCAGCAAAGGCCCGAGACCGCACTTGATCAAGCGGAACTCCTGTGCCGCGTCAACAGCTATGCAAACAGAACGCTGAATCTGGTCGACGGCTTTGTGCACCTTGCGCGCGCCGAAGCCATGCAGATGCATTTCTCGCAGCAGGATCTGGTCGAACTGCTGAACCAATCCATCGATGAGTTATGGCCGCGCGCCCGCCAGCGCAACATCGACATCGTCGGCCAGGACCTGCCCGATATTGCCTGGATCAACGGCGACGCGCCATTGATAGGGCGTGCCCTGTGCAATCTGATCGACAATGCCATCAAGTACAGTGCCGACCATACCCAGGTCATATGCCGCATCGAGCGTTCGGGAAACACCTGGCGTGTTTGCATACGCGACCAGGGGCGGGGCATCAGCGCCGCCCAGATCTCAACGCTGTTTCAGCCATTTACGCGCGCGGATGAACACCGCCGCGACAATCCGAGCGGCGCAGGGCTCGGCCTGGCCTTTGTACGCACGGTCGTCGAGCGGCATGGGGGCAGGGCCTTTGTGGAAAGCACCGAAGGCGAGGGATCGCTGTTTGTTCTGGTGTTCCCTGCCGCCTAAGTTCCGTCAATGCGCTGATGCAGTCCGCAGCTTTCTCGTCGCAGCAGCGCGGCATCAACGATCAGCGCCGCGGCATCCAGCATGTTGCGCAGCTCCAGTCGTTCGCGCAGCGAATCCGCCCAGCGGGCAGGCAGGCCCAGCTGATCCTGCCATTGTCGGATTTGCCTGCCCGCCCGCTCCAGCGTCGATCCGTGGCGCAATAGCCCCGCAGCGGTGTCCATCAGTGTTTGCAGCTGCATGCGTACCGCCTGGGCGTCTATTTGCGCACGAACCTCGGCGGCTGCGGCGGCGTCGGTTGATTTCGGCGCAGTGACAGACCGCGCAGACTTGGCCAGATGGTTCGCCAGCGCGCGCCCCGTTGCCACGCACTCCAGCAGGGAGTTGCTGGCCAGTCGGTTGGCGCCGTGCAATCCTGTGCATGCTGTTTCCCCAAGCGCATACAGGCCTGGCACGGAGCTGCGCCCCACGGTATCGGTGGCCACGCCGCCGCAACTGTAATGCGCGGCGGGCGCAACAGGAATACCGTCGCGGCGCACATCAACGCCATAGTCGAGACAGCGCTGCAGAATCATCGGGAAATGCGCTTCGATAAACGCGGCGTCGCGATGCGTGATGTCCAGCAATACATGGTCCAGGCCATGCGTTTGCATTTCGTGCGCGATGGCTCTCGCGACAATGTCGCGTGGCGCCAGCTCCGCGCGCGCGTCATGCGCAGGCATAAACCGTGTGCCATCTGGCCGTCGCAAGAATGCGCCTTCTCCGCGCAAGGCTTCCGAGATCAGGAAGGCGGGCGCGCCAGGCAGCGCGAGGCAGGTGGGATGGAACTGTATGAATTCAAGATGGCGCATGGCCGCGCCCGCGCGCGACGCGATACCAATGCCGTCGGCAGTGGCGCAGGCGGGATTGCTGGTCTTGGAATAAAGGTGTCCGAGCCCGCCTGTCGCGAGCACAACATGCGGCGACACGAACGCCTTTTGGCAAAAGTGCTTCTGGTCGAATGCCAGAAGGCCGGCAATCCCCGCGTCCGCGTCGGGCGCAGCGCACAGGTCTATTGCCAGCATATGCTCATGAATGATCACGTTCGGCCGCTGTCTGAGCTGCGCGTGCAGCGCCTTCATGATGGCATGCCCACTGGCATCGCCCGCATGCACAATGCGCCGCTGGCTGTGCCCGCCTTCGCGGGTGAGGTGCAGGCGCTGCTGCGCATCGCGACTGAAGGCCACACCCTGCGAGCACAGCCAATCCAGGCTGGCGGGCCCCTGCGCCACGATGTGTTGAACCACGGCCTCGTCGCAAAGCCCCGCGCCCGCGACCCGGGTATCCTGCACATGCTGCGCCAGACTGTCGTCGGCACTCAACACTGCGGCGATGCCGCCTTGCGCCCGATCGCTTGCGCAAAGGTCGAGCTGGTCTTTTGCCAACAGCGCAATGCGCAGTTGGGGCGGCAATGACAATGCCACTGTCACGCCGGCCAGCCCGGCACCAACAATTACAACGTCATAATGCATCATGCAGCGCCGACATGTTCAAACAGCGGCATATCTGTTTCAAGATCGCCCGTTGCCTGCACGGCCTGGCCGCGCTGCCGCGCAAATTGCAGCATGCGCTCAACTGAACGCCTTGCCCCGTGTGCCAGCGTCTCGTCCACCTGTACTTCGTGGCGGCGATGTTCCAGCGTATCCTGCAATTGCTCCAGCGTGTTCAGCGCCATCCAGGGACAAAACGCGCAGCTCTTGCAACTGGCGCCATGCCCCGCGGTGGGCGCCGCGATAAATGTCTTGCCTGGCGCCTGGCCTCGCATCGCATGCAGAATGCCCTGATCCGTCGCCACGATGAACGTGTCGGCCGCGCTCTTTGACGCGGCCTGTATCAGTTGCGTAGTGGACCCGACCACATCGGCCAGCGCAATGACGCTGGCTGGGGATTCCGGATGCACCAGTACAGGCGCCTCCGGGTGGGTTTTCTTGAGTTCGGCCAGCTCATTGCCCTTGAACTCATCATGCACGATGCAGGATCCTTGCCACAGTATCATGTCGGCGCCAGTCTGCTGCTGCACATAAGCGCCCAGGTGACGATCCGGCGCCCAAAGGATTTTTTCGCCGCGCCCATGCAGATGGCGCACGATATCCAGCGCGATGGACGAGGTAACCACCCAGTCTGCCCGCGCCTTGATGGCTGCGCTGGTATTGGCATAAACGACCACGGTGTGATCAGGGTGAGCATCGCAGAATGCGTTGAAATCATCCGGCTGACAGCCCAGGTCCAGCGAACAGCTGGCTTGATCATCAATAATGTAAACATGCTTTTCCGGGCTCAGTATCTTGGCGGTTTCCGCCATGAAGCTCACCCCCGCCACAATCACCGTACTGGCAGGATGTTCTTTGCCGAATCGGGCCATTTCCAGCGAGTCGCCAACGCATCCTCCTGTGGCCAGCGCCAGATCCTGGACCTCTGGCTCGGTGTAATAATGCGCCACCAGTACCGCATCGCGGGCCCGCAGCAGCGCCTCCAGATGCGCACGCTGGGGCGGGGTTTGCGATGAGGTCGCCGCAATGTTCAGCCATGCCTGCCCCGGCTGCGTGTTCAGCGCGTCGGGCGTGCCCTTCTGGATCTGGCAATGATCAAATACCACTGACTTGCGCATGCTTGCTCTCCACCAATCGATCATCTCGTAATAATGCTCATAATGAGCATTTGTAGGAAAATAAAAAACGCGCAGGACGCGTTATCGTTATGCTTAACTTGAGCATAAATCGATTCTGGCGGAAACTCAAGTAAAGAATGTTTCTTCGTTTCGTTGCGTGCGCAGTCCGGACAGGCCTGCCCGGGCTGCGCACAGTTTATTGTGTGCTTATCTTCCCAACGTATAGAACTCGTCGTTAGGCCGCATGCTCGTCGTGTTGGCCAAACGATTGGACATGCCAAAGAAAGCCGAAATGGCGGCGATATCCCAGGCGTCTTCGTCGTCGAAACCATGCTGCTTGAGCGTCGCGAGGTCGGCATCGCCGACCTCGCCTGAACGCTGCGACACCTTCATGGCAAAATCCAGCATGGCTTTTTGCCTGTCGGTAATATCGGCCTTGCGGTAGTTCACCGCAACCTGCTCGGCGAGCAGCGGATTCTTGGCGCGTATGCGCAAGATTGCGCCATATGCAACCACGCAATACTGGCACTCGTTGGCATTGCTGGTGGCCAGCACAATCATCTCGCGTTCCGCCTTGCTGAGGTTGCCGGGCTTGTCCATCAGGGCATCGTGATAGGCGAAGAAAGCGCGAAACTCATCGGGCCTGTGCGCGAGCACAAGAAACACATTTGGAATAAAGCCAGATTTTTCCTGCACGGCGAGCATGCGCTCGCGTATATCGTCGGGCAGTTCCGACAGTTCAGGAATGGGAAATCTGCCTATGCGAGGCGCGTGTTCTTGTTTCATGGGTGTACTCCGGAGTGGATGCTGACGCTTTGTCTGGGTGATTATGGGTGTTGCGGATGCACGGGCACGATGACGCGGCCTCGTATTTCTCCATTCATCAATCGCTCGGCAGCGGGTACGACGTCTTGCAGGGAAATGTCATGCACGACGTCGGTGAGCTTGTTGGGGTCCAGATCCTGCGACAACCGCCGCCATGCCTCCAGCCGATCTTCCTTTGGACACATGACGCTGTCGATGCCGGCCAGCGTAATGCCTCGCAAGATAAACGGGGCCACTGTCGCAGGCAACGACATGCCGGCAGCCAGACCGCAGGCAGCCACCGTTCCCCGGTACATGAGTGAGGCACAAACATTGGCCAGCACATGCCCGCCCGCCACATCCACCGCGCCGGCCCACCGTTCTTTTGCGAGCGGCTTGCCCGGTTCTGTGAACTCGGCTCTATCCAACACTTCTTGCGCGCCCAGCGAGCGCAGATAATCCGCTTCGTGAGGGCGCCCCGTCACGGCGGCAACGTGATAGCCCAGCCTGGCGAGCACAGCAACCGCAACACTTCCTACCCCGCCCGCCGCACCCGTCACGAGCACCGGGCCTTTGTCTGGTGTTACACCGTGGCGCTCGAGTGCCATCACGCACAACATGGCGGTGTAGCCCGCCGTGCCAAGTCCCATTGCCTGCCGCAGCGTGAACGGCGCCTGCAAGGGAACCAGCCAGTCGCCATTGACACGCGCCAGCTCGGCCAAACCGCCCCAATGCTTTTCGCCCACGCCCCAGCCATTGAGCACGACCTTGTCGCCCGGTTTGTAGGCGGCATCATCCGACTGCTCGACCACGCCCGAAAAGTCGATCCCCGGCACCATGGGAAAGCTGCGCACGACGGGCGACTTGCCTGTGATCGCCAGCGCATCTTTGTAATTCAGCGTGGAATAAGCCACCCGTACCGTCACGTTGCCGGCCGGCAAGGCGGTCTCGTCCAATCGCTCGAGACTGGCCTTTTGCTGCGTGTCGTCTTTATTTATCAGAATTGCCTGAAACACGAGTTTCTCCTCCATGCGTGAATGTTCAAACTGACGATGCTGGTCGCCGATGGGAATGCGCGCTTAACGCTGAAAAGAACCCATCGGCAAAAGTATCCAGCGGCTCGGCACTATGTTCGAGCTTGGCGCGCAAGACCGCGCCTTCCCATCCGATCCAGAAAAACGCCGCCAGTCGCTCGCAGTCGGCATCGCCGGCAAGGTATTGCTCCTGCTGGGCTTGGCGCAAACAGCGCGCCGTCCGCATTTGCCAATCGGCAAGCACCGCGACCAGCTGCGCGCGAAATGGCTCAGGCAAGGCACCCATTTCCTGCCCCAGATTGCCAACCAGGCATCCTCGCCGGAATCCATGCCGGGCCATTCCTTCCTTGGCGTCTTCGATGAAATCTTTCAAGCGCTGCAACGGCGCGCGCGCCTCGTTGGTCAACCAATGATCCAGCTTGCGGGCGAAGTAGTCGGCATACGCGTCGATCAGGGCATGACCAAACGCGGCCTTGCTCTCGAAGTAATAGTAGAAAGAGCCTTTAGGCACACTGACCGAGCTCAGAATCTCATCAAGCCCAACGGATGAATATCCCTTCTCCGTGAGGATGGCGACACCCGCTCTGATGAGACTGGCGCGCGTCTCGCCGTGACTGGCCTCGTTCTTTGGGGGCCGCCCACGCGCGCGGGTGGCCGGCGATGCGCGCTTGCTGGGTTCTGATGGTTTCATCGACAAGCCCTCTTAGGTTATTCACTGGAGATCCTGCCAGCCCACGGCCAGTCAGTATCGCGGTCATATTCTGCGCAGGCTTGTTTATATATTAGACCGATCGTCTATAAAAATCCAGCAAGAACGTGCAAGCTGAACCTTTTTCTCAGGGGCCCTCACTCTCGATCACCTGGGCCGCCAAACGCAACACTTCCTGAACCCCAGAGCTCGTCACCAGTGAGGGGCTGTCGATCTCATCCAGACTGAACCATCGCGCCTCAAGGGCATCATCCCCGGCGACAGGTTCGCCGGCAATCCAGCGGCACAAGACGGCGATGAGCACAAACTGCTGCCGCAAATGCCCCTCATCAGAACGATCAAAGACATCGATCGCCGTAAAGCTGCGGCGCGCTTGGGCACGTACAGCGGTTTCTTCAAAGAGCTCTCTTTCAGCCGCGGTATTCACCGTTTCGCCTATGTTCATCTTCCCGCCAGGAAAACCCCAGTACCCCGCATCGGGCGGATTGGCACGACGTACGAGCAACACCTGATGACCCCTGAGAACCACCGAGATGGTTGCGGGAACCGGGCGCCGGACCAGGCTTTTTTGCGCAGGATCCGCAGGTTGCTGCGTTTCAGGCATCCAGTTTCCTGCCTCCCGCGCCGATGTGCCGATACAAGGTGCTTCGATGCACGCCCAGTTCGCGCGCGGCGCGGCTCATATTGCCGCCGCAGGCAGCCAAGGTGCTCTGCATCAGGTGCAGCGTCAGGGATTTAAGAGGCTGCTGCCCCTCGCTTGTCCTGGCGCGGGCGGAATGTTCTGCCTGCATGCAGACGTCTTCGATGACCTGAAAACCCGGCGGCAGGCCGCTCTCGCCCGTAACCGTGATATCCCGAAGTGATGGCCCTTTGCCAAGACTGGATTCATCGTCATGGCGGACCATGGGCCAGCGGATCTCCGCCGGCAACATCTCCATATCCACCCTGCCGGACGGTTTTCCCAGTATGTGCAGCGTTTTCAGCAGGGCGACCAGTTGCCTGTAATTGCCGGGCCAATCATAGGCGAGCAGCGCCTCTTCGATATCGGGCGGAAGCGTCAGCGTAGCCGTCTCGGCTGCCCATAATGTACGCACGAGTTCACGCTTGTCTGTGCGCATGCGCAACGGCGCGAGCCGCACCGTATATTCGGCGATGCGGAAATACAGATCGGCACGCATCGCGGTATCGCTTGTCTCGGGCGACAGGCAGCGATGCGTGGCGCAGACTAGCGCGAAATCCACCGGAACCGCACGGCCACCCCCCAAAGGGGAAACTTCCCGCGTTTGCAGCACACGCAATAGCCTGGCCTGCAAGTGCGATGGCATGTCGCCGATCTCATCGAGAAAAAGCACGCCGCCATGAGCCTGCCGCAGCAAGCCCTTGCTGCCCTGCTTGCGGGCACCCGTGAACGCCCCGTCTTCATAGCCAAACAGCTCCGACTCTATCAGGCTTTCCGGCAGCGCCGCACAATTGACGGCGACAAAAGGCTGATCAGCCCGTTGGCTGCGGGCATGCAACTGGCGCGCGAACACCTCTTTCCCCACACCCGTTTCCCCTTGCAGCAAAATGGCGACGCCCGCATCGCACAATCGCACGGCGCGAGCGAGCGCGTTCAGCGTGGATGCATCATAGGCCGGGCGGGGCAAGGGCTTTTGTGTGGCGGGCGGCGAGTGGTGCAGGGCAGACTGCGGGATGTCATCCGCAAAGGCCCCGGGGGAACGGGACATCGTTGCCGCGCAACGCGCGGGCTGCTGCAACGCGACATAAAATTGCTGCCCCGCATGGGTACGCAACACGCCGTGCCCGATCTCTGACCTGTGATCAAACAAATCATCATAGCGGTAGACGCCCAGGGCAACATCATCGAGGGACAACAAGGCTCGCGCCCGCCGGTTGGCGCCCACCACGATGCCGTCACGCAAGGCGAGGATGCCTTCCTGCGGCGTATCACGCTGTGCCACATCGGTATACAGGCGCAGCAAGGAGCAATCGGCAAACGCACCGACAAACAGGCTGCGCTCGATCTGCGCGGCCGCGAGCGCAATCAGGCCCATGGCATGGTGATGGTCATGCCCCGCATCGCCAGACAGATCCAGAATGCCTTGTGTTTTGCCCGAGGGATCGATGATGGGTATGGCGGCGCAAGTGAGGATGCGATTTGGCGCAAAGTAATGTTCTTCTCCGTGAACCACGATGGGCTGCCCTTCCACCAACGCCGTACCGATGGCATTGGTGCCCGCGGCGCCTTCATCCCAGGGCGCTCCTGGCATCAGCGCAACGCGGGAGGCTCGGCTGGCGAAATCGCTCGCGCCGACGCTGTCCAGCACCAGGCCATTGGCGTCGGCCAGAATAATCAGGCTGCCTGTCCGCCGTGCCTCGCGATGCAGCAAGGCAAGCGTGGGGCGGCTCAAGCGGCGCAATCGCTCGTGGCGCGCGCGCAAATCCATCAGTTCGGCGTGTGTCATGGGCTCTTGTCGGCGCGTGCCATGCATCTCGTGGCCAAGCTCGGCGCAACGGCGCCAGGATCTTAGGATAGGTTCGGCAACCATGCCGCTCGGTACCGCGCCCTGCTCGCTGAACAGCCTGCGTGCATGGGCCAGCGCGTGACGACGGGACTCGATCATCATGGAATGTCTCCTTGAGTGGCGTTCTGCGACACCTGTTCCTTCTGGGTGTCGCAAAAAGCAACACTTCGGCGTTAGTCGCGACAGATTCGGCGACACCTGCACATCGAAAGTTCATTCACTTTCGCATGCAAATGGCCCGCTTGTCCAGCCTTGGCGCGAGGTGTCAAAACTGGCATAGCGATTGCTTGAATTAACCATAGGCGGATAACGCCACGACCACCCACATATTCAGGAGACCGCACTATGGATACCGCAACCCGCATCGCCCCGGATACCTACGGCACCACAATAGATATCAAGACTGAGTATGGCAACTTCATTGGCGGCGACTGGCATGCGCCGGTCGAAGGCGAATACTTTGACAACATCACGCCAGTCACCGGACAGGTGCTGACCCGCCATGCGCGATCCGGCGCCAAAGACATTGAAAAGGCGCTGGATGCCGCGCACAAGGCTGCACCCCAGTGGGGCGCAACGGCGCCAGCGGAACGCGCGCGCATGCTGTTCAAGATCGCGGATGCGATCGAAGCCAATCTCGAGATGCTGGCCACCATTGAAACCTGGGATAACGGCAAGCCCATACGCGAAACCCGCGCGGCCGACATCCCTTTGGCGGCTGATCATTTCCGTTATTTTGCATCCGCAATCCGTTCCCAGGAAGGCAGTCTTTCGGAGATCGATGCCGACACGGTTGCTTATCATTTTCACGAGCCGCTAGGTGTCGTCGGGCAGATCATCCCCTGGAACTTTCCCATTTTGATGGCTGCGTGGAAACTCGCTCCCGCGCTGGCCGCCGGCAACTGCGTCGTGCTCAAGCCAGCCGA
Organism: Allopusillimonas ginsengisoli; assembly: GCF_004153455.1. Classification (GTDB taxonomy): domain Bacteria; phylum Pseudomonadota; class Gammaproteobacteria; order Burkholderiales; family Burkholderiaceae_B; genus Allopusillimonas; species Allopusillimonas ginsengisoli. The sequence continues at coordinate 16,214 of NZ_SDQE01000021.1, forward strand.
GCAAACGCCGCTGGGAATTCTCAAGTTTGCGGAACTCGTTGCCGACATTCTGCCCGCAGGTGTACTCAATATCGTCACCGGGTTTGGTGTAGAGGCCGGCAAGCCACTGGCATCGAACAAGCGCATCGCCAAAATCGCCTTCACCGGCGAAACCACGACGGGCCGGCTCATCATGCAGTACGCGTCCCAGAATATCATTCCCGTGACGCTGGAGCTGGGCGGCAAGTCACCCAATATTTTCTTCGAGGATGTCGCCGCGCAGGACGATGATTTTTTCGACAAAGCCATAGAAGGCTTTGTGATGTTCGCGCTGAACCAGGGCGAAGTCTGCACATGCCCGAGCCGTGCGCTCATCCAGGAATCCATCTACGACCGCTTTATGGAACGCGCACTCAAACGCGTGGAAGCAATCAAGCAAGGCAACCCGCTGGACGCCGACACGATGATGGGTGCGCAAGCCTCCAGCGAGCAGATGGAAAAAATCCTGTCCTATCTTGATATTGGCCGTCAGGAAGGCGCTGACGTACTGACCGGCGGCGCCAGGGCCACCCTGGAGGGCGGGCTCAAGGACGGCTACTACGTTCAGCCCACCGTCTTCAAAGGCCATAATCGCATGCGCGTGTTCCAGGAGGAGATCTTCGGCCCGGTCGTGGCCGTCACGACCTTCAAGGATGCCGACGACGCGCTGTCCATCGCCAACGACACGCTGTACGGCCTGGGCTCGGGCGTCTGGTCGCGTGATGCCAATACGTGCTACCGCATGGGACGCGCCATCAAAGCGGGCCGTGTATGGACGAACTGCTACCATGCCTATCCGGCGCATGCGGCGTTCGGGGGCTACAAGCAGTCTGGCATAGGCCGCGAAACCCACAAGATGATGCTTGATCATTATCAGCAGACCAAGAACATGCTGGTGAGCTACAGCCCCAAGAAGCTGGGTTTCTTCTGACATCAGGCCCCTGAATCGTCACCCTTCTCCTGGGCCTGTCCAGCGACAGGCCCAGGCGTATACATGCCCGGGGAGGTGTTCCACCATGACTGTTATCGCCCGTGTTGTCGCCACGCCCGAAGCGCTCGATCTCATTGCCACCTTGCGCGCGCGCCATGGCCCCTTGATGTTCCATCAGTCGGGAGGCTGTTGCGACGGCAGCGCCCCGATGTGCTATCCCCTGGGGGAGTTTTCGGTGGGCAGCAGTGATGTACTGCTGGGAGAGCTGGACGGCTGCCCTTTCTACATGAGCGAATCGCAATTCGAGTACTGGGAACACACCCAGCTGATCATCGATGCCGTACCTGGCAGGGGCGGTGCGTTTTCGCTCGACAGCGCAGAAGGCCGGCGCTTTCTGTTGCGTTCCAGGCTGTACGACGATGAAGAATGGGCCAACGTTGCGCCGGTGAGCCGAGGCGACGACACGCCGCGCGACGCCAAGCCGCTTCCTTCATAGGAACATATCAATGCTGCGATGCGCCGGCGCCCGTCTCATCGCGGGCGCCTGTTCCGCTGGCTTCGTTGTTGAGCAATTCGATAAAACGCTGTGCACCCAGGCCCAGCGGTTTGTCCTTGAGCCACACAACGTCCACCCACAGGCGTAGCTGATTGCTGATGTTTTCGAACTCGATTTCCTTCAGCGCACCAGCCTGCGTCAAAGGCTCGATCAGCGAGCGTGGCAAATATGCCCAACCCACCCCCGCCTGCACCAGGCTCAAGGTAGCCAAATGACTGTCAGTGCGCCATATCTGGCGCGCCACCAATGTACGCGCGTCGTAGGCTTCGGTTTCCCGGCTCGTCACCGCAACCTGCCGTATCGTCAGCAAGTCTTCATGGCGCAACTTCCCGTGGCCTCGGGCGAGGGCGGGATGGTTGGGGGCTATCACGGCCACCAGCAACTCTTTGCTGACTTCCAGAAACGCTTCGCGTTCATCCGTGCCAGGCCTTTCAAACACCAGCGCCAATTGCGCGCAGCCCTCGTACAGCATGCGCATGGCGTCGGTTTGCGGCGCCGATAACACCTCGACATCCAGATAGGGAAATGTTTCGGCGAGCGTCGCCAAGGGACCGCTCCAGGGCGCTGAAAGCAATTCTGGCGCTATGGCGATGGTGAGCGTGCGCTCCAGGCCCTGGTGCAAGGCCAGGGCGTGCGCATGCAATTGACGCAGTTGGCCAGCCAGTTGCCGTGCCTGGGGTTCCAGCGCACGCGCAACATCGGTAGGACGCGGCTCACGCGCACTTCGATCAAAGAGAAGCAGATCCAGTTCCGCCTCTAGCTGGGCAATGACCATGCTCACGGCGGAAGGCACGCGCCCGAGTGAGCGCGCCGCAGCCGAAAAGGAGCCATGATCCAACACCGCCAGAAACACGCGTACATTGTCACTGGTAAAAGCCATGTTGTCTTTCATGCCCGCGCCTCGTGAAATAGGGGAAACGATTAATCTATCAGAATTTCTGATATTTACTGACTTTTTTCATCAGAAATTAGGAAATAGAATAGCTCCCGTTGCCATGCGTGATCTTGTTTTTATAAACAGGCCGCTTATGGCTTTTCGTTTTTCTGGAATGACATCCATGCAGGGCATCAAACGCAAACTGGTCTACGTCTCTTTTTATGAGCTGATCGCCATCTTCATCACCAGCATCGCGCTTTCGCTGCTGTCCAGGCACGGACTGGCTCACGCGTCGGTCGCCGCCGTCACGTCCTCGGCCATCGCCGTGGCGTGGAACCTGGTCTACAACGCGCTGTTCGAGCATTGGGAAGCCAGGCAAACGAAACGCGGCCGCAGCCTGCTGCGGCGCGTCGCTCACGCCATCGGGTTCGAAGGTGGCCTGGTTGCCATGCTGGTACCGTTGTTCGCATGGTGGCTGCAGATTTCGCTATGGGATGCGTTTGTGCTCGACCTGGGCCTGATCGTCTTCTTCCTGCTCTACACCTTTGTGTTCAACCTGATGTTCGATCGCATATTCGGGCTGCCTGCGTCCGCCCTGCAGGAATCCGCGTAGATTGTTTCGACGATTTCATGCGCTGTCGCGGCCGACAAGGTCCACCCAAGGTGACCATGGCCAGTGTTGTAATACACGCCAGGCCGCTTGCCGCGACGCACACGAGGCATCATGTCCGGCATCATGGGGCGCAGTCCCGCCCACGGAACAACTCTGGATGTATTCACGTCGAAGCTTTGCCGCACCCAGCGTAACAAAGGCTCGATCCGATCAGCACGTATGTCGCGATTGGAGCCGTTGAATTCCGCAGTGCCCGCCACACGGAAGCGGTCTTCACCCAGGCGCGATGTCACGATCTTGGCGCGCTCATCGAGCAGGCTAACCCAGGGCGCCGCCGCCTGGCTGGCGGCATCGTCCAGATGCACCGTAATCGAGTATCCCTTTACAGGATAGACATTCAGGCGATCCCCGCACAAGGCCGCAAGCCGCCGGCTACCCACGCCACCGCATACCACCACCGCATCGCCCGGCACGCGTTCGCTCTCCCCACGGCTCAGCCCGGTCGGCAAAAGGTTCAGGGTTGGCGCGCCCTCCGAAAAATCTATGCTGTGGACTTCTCGCCCGTACTTGAACTGTACGCCACGGCGTACGCAGGCTGCCGCCAGGCCGCGTGTGAATTTGTGGATATCGCCGGTGGCATCGGACGGCGTGTAATAACCGCCATAGAATTGCCCTGTCAGGCTGGGCTCAATGCTGCGGATTTCGTCAGGGGTGACTGCATAGCGCTCCAACCCTCCTTCCAACATCAGTCGGTTGGCGCGTGTGGCGACCTCAAAGCTGGCACGATCGTAGTACACATGCAAAATACCGCGTCGTTCCAGATCAAACGCTATGTCTTCCGTTTCGGCCATGTCGAACAAATGGCGACGTGCTTCGATGGCCATGCGAGTGGTCGCAACCGTGTTATCGCGATAACGCCGGATCGCGCCGACAAATTCGGCCAGCCAGGAATATTTGTGCCAGGAAGGCGTAGGATTAAGCAGCAGGGGCGCGTCTTTCTGCAGCATCCACTTGATACCCTTGAACAAGGTGCCGGATTGATTCCAGACTTCTGCGTTGCTGGCGGATAACTGGCCGCCATTGGCAAAGGAAGTATCCATGGCGGCATAGGGCAAGCGATCGATGACGGTTACATCGAAACCGCGGCGACTGAGGGTGTAGGCAGTGGTGACACCGGTGATACCGGCGCCGATAACAAGGACGCGAGACATTGATAGCTCCAGAAGAAGGCAAAATGCAGGGGTTAGCCTGCCCGTTGCCCCATCTGTCCTGTTACCTGAGAGTTTTACAACGCCAGCTGCGAACGGAGCAGCGCGTCATCCCCTTCGGTGGGTGCGATTTTTTACGCACCGCTCTCCAGATTATTTGCCTGGCCTGCAGTCCTTTTGCCTGAGAGTTTCCGGGGCGGTTGCTCCATCGGCGCCGGCGACATATAGCGTGCCGGTCTCTCCTGCAAGGCCAATAAACAAAACTGCCACGATTCTAGCAGCGCCCAGGCAAAATACCTAATAATTCCTTTGTTTTCAAGAGGCGCTCGAGAACCTGGTAGAGTTCGTCGTCTCCCGATTGGGCAATATTGAATCGCAGAAAATCACTGGCTGACTGCGACAGACTGAACACATTGCCCGGCGCAAGCACAATGTTTTCCTTCAGGGCTGCCCTGGCAAGATCAGCGGCATCCACCCCCTCTGGCAGCCTGCACCATAGAAACATCCCCGCATCAGGCCTGATCCAGGGTTTGATGCCCAGCGATTCAAGCCTGGCCACGACCGGCCCCATAGTCTGGGCCAGCCTGAGACGCAAGCTCTCGACATATCGCCGGTAGCTTCCATCCTTGAGCATGCGATAAACCAGTTCAATCGCCAGACTATTGCCACCGAAGGTCGTTGCGATCTTCAAGTCAACCAGTTTGGATATCCAGTCTGGCCGCGCGGCAATGTATCCGCATCGCACCGCGCCAGACAAGGTCTTGGAAAAGCTGCCCACATGCACCACGTGGCGCAGGCCATCAAACGCAGCAAGCCGGGGCGAGGGTTCTTTTTGAAAGTCCGCAAAAATGTCGTCCTCGACAATAAGCAGGCCATGCTGCTCCGCCAGGCGCAACACGCGATGCGCGACCAGCGGCGACAACGTTGCGCCCGTCGGATTCTGTGTTGCCGAGTTGGTCATGTACAAACGTGGCTTGTGCGCAATGAGCGCATGCTCGAACCGCTCCAGATCGGGCCCTGATGGGGTGAAGGGTACGCCCACAATCCTGGCCTGATGCGCGCGCAGCAATGCGTGAAAATTGAAGTAGCACGGATCATCCACCAATACGGTATCGCCTGGCTCAAGCAATAAACGACAGATGAGATCCAGGGATTGCGTTCCCGAATCCGTCAACACGATCTGCTCGGGCGTCACGTCGATGGAAGCCTCGGCCGCACGCCGGGCCAGCAGCTGTCTTAACGGCCCCAACCCCAGGGGAGAACCATAATCGCCCAGTGTCGCCGTATCGGCCCGCGCACAAGACCGCAAGGCCTTGCGCAGAGTGTCGTGAGGCAGCCAATCGGGCGGCAGCCACCCACACCCCGGCTTGAGCATGGCATTGCCCGCCGTCAGAGCCTGATGCGCCACCCAGAGCGGGTCGACGTCGCGATCAAGCCGTGGGCCGACATCCATCAATGACAGCGGCATGGCCGGCGCAGACACATAAAAGCCCGATCCACGCCTGGCCTGTATTACACCCTCTGCCGCCAGGCGATCATAAGCGTCCACAACGGTGGACTTGGACACGCGCATGCTTTGCGCCAGGCTTCGGATGGACGGCAGCCGGGCGCCCGTTGACAGTTGCCGGCTGGCGATACGTTCGCGCACGGAACGCATGACTTGTTGCGTTAATGTTTCGGATAAATGCCCAGGCTCGCTGCCCGTCTGAAAGAAAGTGTTCGGCACGCTGCACATGGTTCAGTCCTACGTCACGCTGTACTGTATTTTATATCCATACAGTTATTCAAAATTGTACTGATGCGTATCTAGGCTCGAAACACATCCATCACGCACAATACACGCATACCATTTAACGCAGATGTTTCTTTGGAAACCTGCTTTTTCCTTCGTGCGTCACTGGATGAGCTATGCAAGACAAAACACGAGGCTGGCTGAACGGCCTGCTCGGCGTCATTATTTTCAGCGGTTCGCTGCCCGCTACACGCGTTGCGGTCAGCGGATTCGATCCGGTTTTCCTGACGGCGGCGCGAGCGAGCATTGCCGGTGTACTGGGCTTGCTGCTCTTGATCGCGCTGGGCGTATCACGCCCTCGTCGCAAGGATATGGCCTCGCTGGTTACCGTGGCATTGGGTGTCGTGGTGGGGTTCCCACTGTTCTCCGCATTGGCGCTGCAATCTATAACCGCCGCGCGGTCCCTTGTTTTCCTCGGCCTGCTGCCGCTGGCAACAGCCCTGTTCGGCGTCGTGCGCGGCGGAGACCGCCCTCACCCGGCATTCTGGGCATTTACGGTGCTCGGCAGCCTCTGTGTTGTCTCTTTCGCACTCGCCCAGGGGGCTGAGGCGTCGGTCCGGGGCGATCTGCTCATGCTTGCCGCCATCATCACCTGTGGCTATGGGTACGCAGAAGGCGGACGCCTGTCGCGCCATCTCGGCGGTTGGCAAGTGATCTCCTGGGCTCTGGTCATTTCACTGCCTGTCATGCTCTTGATAGGTTGGATTTTCTTGCCAACGCAATGGCAGGGAATCAGCGCAGCCGCCTGGGGAGGCTTGGCCTATGTATCGCTGTTCAGCATGTTGATTGGCTTTTTCTTCTGGTACCACGGCTTGGCCAAGGGCGGTATTGCGGCGGTAGGGCAACTGCAACTGCTTCAACCCTTCATGGGACTTGGACTGGCCGCCATTTTGCTGCACGAGGAAGTCAATAGCGCAATGCTGGCCGCCACCTTGGGCGTGGTGGCTTGCGTAGGGTTTGCAAGACGTTATGCCTAGCCCCGGCTTACGGAGTATCCGCCGCATGTGATTCTACCGGGACGCCAATGCAATACAAGGTGACCACTTCCATGTGGCTTTCCAGGGCCAGATACCGCTTGAGTTGCTGCTCGTCTATGCCCATAACGACTACACCGCCCAACCCCTGCGCGGCAACGCTCAAGGCCATGTTCTGTACGGTCGCGCCAGCCTCAAAGTCTACATAACGCTTGCCCCGCATGCCATCGGCTTGCTGATCACGAAAATGTTCCAGCGCCCGGCGTATGTCTGCCGTGATCACCACCACGACTGCCGCTTGTTCCAGCCATTCGTCACCCGCCAGCGAAACGGAAAGCAGAGCACCTGCAGCGATGTTCAGATCACTGCGGCGCAGTTCGCCTTGCCGCGGCTCGAATTCGTATACGCCTGGTTCCAGATCCGACGCGCGACGCACCAGAACAAACAGTTTGAGGGGATACAAGGCATGCGCCGAGGGCGCCATGCGTTTCTCATCTCCGGCTCGCTGCCCCTGCCCCGCATGCAGCACGCGCATGAGCGCATCGGCTGGCACTGCCGCCGACGAATACCGCCGGCCACTTTGCCGTCGCAGCAGTAAGGTTTCAAGCGTGCGTTGCAGCTCCATATATCTCCCGAATCGTCAAGGTTAGCGCACAGTCCTGTCGTGTAAGGTACACAATAACGCCTGTGCATTGGGGTTTGGCTTTTTTCATACATTGATAAAGACTATAATTCCCAGGTGCAAAACCTAAATCTTTCAATGAAAATCGAGCCCGTCGTCATTGCCGAGCCGTCCTTGCAAACGCGCATTATTCGCGCCGTGGCAAGCTCCACTGCCATCGAAACCGGCCAGTCCATTAAAGACCTGGAAGCTTTCCTCAAGGCCCAAACCAGCAAGTTCCAGCAACTGACTCTCGCAGCCGCCTAGCAACCCGGCTGGTACCGCTATTTGCCGTCCAGGGCGCGTTCAACCCACAACTTCATGGGCTCGTAATCGAGCCCCAGGCCTCGCTGTATCGCTGCAATGTAATCATTGCGGCCTGATTCCCAACTGCTGTAATCCAGCGGCCCTTCGCCCGCCTGCGCAGCCATCACATCCGCCAGCAATCGCGAAATTCGACCGTTCCCCTCTCTGAAGGGATGCATGAGAATGAACTCTACGTGCGTCACTGCAATCGCCTCGATCAATTGCGCCGTGTCGTAACCTGCGCACGAGGTATAGCGCATCAGACAGTTCTGTTCGAATTCGGCCATTAGCCGAGGTATCTGCGCGGCAGGCGCAAAGGGAAATCCACCCTTGCTCATGTTCACCGAACGGCCCTGCCCGGCCCAGGGATAAATATTGCCCAGCCAGCGCCTGTGCCAGGTTCTGATGTGAGCCATGGTGAGCTGGCCCATGGGCAAGTTATCCTGCAGCACGAACTCATAGAGCTTTTGCAAGAGCACGAGCTCCGCTTCGTCCATATCTGCCGGCACAGTGATACCCAGCTTGTTGGCGAGTACCTGATCATTGGAACCCGGCTCGAACATGCCTTGTGCACCGGCCACATCGTATCGAGTGATCATGGCTTCCCTTGGCGGTACGCTGACACGGACATTGTAGGCAGGCTTTTCCGGCCATGGGAACACTGACAGCATTTGCCTGCACCGCGCCTCACTCTGGCAGACGATGCCGTGCGTAAGCGACAGCGACCGTCTTCCAGACCAGTGCGGCACCGTGGATAATTACAATTAGTTGCAAAATAAGTATTCTGCGTGACCAGCCAACCTGCCTGTGGATAACTACGGGAGTGGACAACTGTGCATAGCCTGTTGATTGCTTCTGGACAAAACGGTATTGATCCACACCCAATAAACTTGTCCGCAATCTGTACACCAGGTAAACATGACTTATGCCCATGCACAATCAGTCTTTAACTTACTGAAATAAAAGCGTTTTTTTCAGTTGTACGAGTTATCCACAGACACCCATTATCAGTACCATTTTTAAATAAAAGAAGTTATCAAAACCTTTACCTCCCACGCCCCAGCCATCCCATTTACAAAACATCCTGCAAGGCTATACTGCAACGCATCGAAGAAGCAGGAACACACGGAAACCATGAAAGTCGCCTCTCCCCGCTCGTTTGGCTACAGGGCTGTCAATCGCTCGATCGCGGCGTTCAACGTGTCATCCCGCTTGGCAAAACAAAATCTGGCCAGACGATGATTGGAATGAACAGCATTGGGATCACGGTAAAACGCAGACACGGGAATCACGCCCACACCGTGCTCGATGGTCAGCCAGCGTGCAAAATCAGCCTCCGGCAGATCCGACAAGGCGCTGTAGTCTGCAAGCAAAAAGAAAGTCCCTTGGCTTGGCAACGGTTTGAACCGCGTTTTGGCAAGCCCGTCAGCCAGACGATCACGTTTTTTCTGATAGAACGACTGCAGATCCAGATAAGGTTTTGGATCTTTCATGTACTGGGCCAGGGCAACTTGCATGGGAGACGTCACCGTAAACACCAAAAACTGATGCACTTTTCGAATTTCGGTTGTCATCCACTCGGGCGCGCAGCAATACCCGATTTTCCAGCCAGTGGCGTTGTAGGTTTTTCCGAAAGAAAACACGGTAATGGCATTCGCGGCAAGAATCGGGCTGCGGGCTAAACTCAAGTGTTCGTAGCCGTCAAAGACCAGGTGTTCGTAAACTTCATCTGATAACAGGATGATTCCGGTTTCCTGCACAATGGTTTCCAACGCTGCGATATCCGATTCCTGGAGTCGAATACCCGTTGGATTATGAGGAAAGTTAAGTACCAGCATTCGGGTTTTCGGGGTAATAGCATCGCGCACCCGTTGCCAGTCCACTCGATACACCTGGCTTGATTCATCGGGCAGCAACATGGGAACCGATACCGGCACGCCGCCCGCAAGCTTGATGGCGGATATATAAAGGTCGTAAAAAGGCTCAATGACAATAACTTCTTCACCCGTACGCACGAATGCCAGAATGCTTGCCATCAAGCCTTCGCTCGCGCCCGCCGTTACCGTAATGTCGGTATTCCAGTCATAAGCATGGCCATACTGGGTTTCTATTTTCAAGGCTATTTCCTGGCGTAGTGCGGGAACACCAGCCATCGCGGGATACTGGTTATGTCCTTCGCTCATGGCTTTGCTAACCAGATCCAGGAGACGTACATCCGGATTGAAATCCGGAAATCCCTGGCCTAGATTGATAGCCTGATGATCTATCGCCAACTGACTCATTACGGTAAATATTGTCGTGCCGACATCTGGAAGTTTTGACTGGAAATTCATGTTTCTTTGAATACGGAAAGGTGTGGATTAATGAGTTCTTGAATCGATTATGTTGACGCTTTTATTAAGCCTGGCGTGGATATGACGGAAAAATACCACATTGGGGTAAACAAGCATTTGATAAAGCGAGAATGCATAGTTATGCTCGTATTTGCAGTTTTAATCAAGCGGTGCGCAGGGTTCGCGGGGTAGTAATCTATTAGTCTTCCGGCGCTTGTAATGGCTATATGCCAGGGCCGAAGTTAATGAAGTCTGGTTCGTGCAGGGCGTCCTTGGTTATATGCATTTTTCATTTTTTTAGGACGCTACACATCATGGCTCAAAAGGGCAAAGTAAAATGGTTCAATGCCGATAAAGGTTTCGGCTTTATCACACCAGACGAAGGCGGCAGTGACGTTTTCGCTCACTTTTCAGCAATCGAAGGCCGAGGCTATCGCAGTTTGAATGAAGGGCAAGAAGTCGAATTCGAAGTCAAAGACGGCCCCAAAGGCCCCCAGGCTGAAGGAATTCGCTCTCTATAATTTCTGCCCTCTGAGGGCGTGATGCACAGAAAAAATGCCTGCCTAACAGCAGGCATTTTTGCGTTGAATGTTTATTACTGGCGATCTCTTTATATAGTTTATGCCCTTGCAAAGTTGCCGAGATCAGGTCAAAGATGAGTTAAAACATTGACTAGCCTGCCCGCCGGATCCTTTACGTAAAATCGTCGCACGCCCCAGGGCTCACAGGTCAGGTTGTAAACAATCTCATATCCCAGGGCCTGTGCTTGCGCATAGACCTCATCAACATTATCGACCTCCACCGATATATCGGGAACCTCCGTGCCGGCCCCTCCCTCCCTGGCTACGCTAACTTGTATGGACTGTTGGCCCTCTCCACAAAACGTGACCAGCCAGCCATGATCCATGCCCACGTTCAGGCCCAAGAGCCCCTCATAAAACATTCTGGCTGCCTCAGGCGTTTCAGTTTTCAGGTTGGCAACAATGCGCAGAACGGACATGTGATCATTTCCATAACGGGAAGGGGTAGGAAAACAAAGTCACCGCCGCAGGTATTCCCAATATATTCAATGATTTGCTGTGCTTCCCCACATATTGCACACACGCTATGCACAGGCTTATCCACTTATACAGAGTTATACCGATATTATCCCCAGGGTTATCCACATCAGGATAATTATGCGACTGAATGCCTAAAGTAAAACATGCCATGTTGAATGAATCAACGCCTTTGGTTGTTTTCTCAGTTGATTGAACATGGCGTCAAAACCGTGGTCGCCCTTCGCCGAGCCATTGAGTAAGTACCAGTATTTGTTTAATGGGTAGGAACAAGCGTCGACCCGCTTCACAAGCAAGATTAATGAAGTTTGTTTCGGTAGATGTTGTTTCACGTGGAACGTCGCATGCATACTTAAAAATTGTCGGATATGTAGCAACAGCCTGAGAACCAAGTGCCAGAAATACTAACAGCGCGCCCGATACTCTGTGTTGTACGAATATGCAGCACGTCCGTCCTCGTCCCTGAACTGTACACAAGAGTTTGTTTCTCGTGAGACCCATTCGTATAGTGGATTGATCTGTAACCTGGATAGTCTTAAGTAAAAAGGGCTGTTGTCAGACAGAGACTGGGTTGGTTTCACGTGAAACAGTTATATGGTGATTAACTTATGGTTCTGTTTAGCATCGAAAAATCAGCAGTAAGGTGAATGTGCCCGATATGGCGATATGGCAGCGAAGATTTAGTATTCACTACTTCAACACTGTGCTCTGTCTTTGAGCTATCTAACTATATCTAGTGATTAATGTATGGTGTTTCACGTGGAACATGAGCTGTATGCCGTTAGGCGTGCAACCCGATTGATTTGATGCAGTCCAATCAGCAATCAAGTCAGTAGCAGCCGAGCCAGCAGTCGAGTCGGTAACAGTCCGATCAGCAATAGTCCAATCAGCAATAGTCCGATTATCAATAGTCCGATCACCAGCATCAACTATTCAAAGAGCCGTGTTTTTTCGAATTCAATGTTTCACGTGAAACCACGATGCTGCCATACCTTGTTCCGGACTTTATGCAGGATCTACATGTTTAAGGTTTGGTTTTGAACCCGTTCGGGACTTTTCAATGTCGCAGGGATGATTCTTTTTGCCGATGCCGATGCCGATGCCGATATTTGGGTTGACATCACCTACGCCTCGGCAGTTAGAGGCCCGTCGTTTGACTTTAAGGCGAAATTTCGATACGTGCTTGAAGCGTCGCTTCTCTGGCATCACATATCATGTTTCACGTGGAACATGTGTTGATGGTGTTTGTAGGAGCGCTTTTCTACTCAGAATTTTGCATTGACCGGAGAAACACGCTCTGGTTTTAGTCTGAACGGACCAACGATTGTTGTGTACGTCACAATGCTTTCTGGAACAAGCAATACACCGGTAGGTGTCTTAGCGTGTAGGCATCTTTGCTGGGTGTGCAGGCTGAGACTGAGAGAAAAGCTGCTTGCCGAGTAGAGCGAGCGTTTCACGTGAAACACGCTATATGTGTTGTTTATAGCACGCACGCCCATATGCTTGGACGGTATAATTGAACATTAAGGCCCATAGTCGCTAGAGCGAAACAATGATTTACCCGGACGAATTCGACGTTATTGTCGTCGGTGGAGGGCACGCTGGCACCGAAGCAGCGCTCGCTGCAGCAAGGTCAGGCGCAAATACCCTTCTTCTTACACACAACATGGAAACCTTGGGGCAGATGTCTTGCAACCCCTCTATCGGAGGAATTGGCAAAGGCCATCTGGTCAAGGAGATAGATGCCTTGGGTGGCGCGATGGCGTTGGCCACAGACGAGGCTGGGATACAGTTCCGTATTCTCAATCGATCAAAAGGGCCCGCTGTACGGGCGACAAGGGCCCAGGCCGATAGATCATTGTATCGGCGGGCTATCCGTGTTCGTTTGCAGCAGCAGCCCAATCTCACTATTTTCCAACAGGCCGTGGATGACCTGATGTTGGAAGGCGATCGTGTGGTTGGTGCCGTGACGCAGATAGGGCTGAGGTTTAAAGCTAGAACGGTTGTGTTGACGGCCGGCACGTTTCTTAATGGATTGATCCATGTGGGACTGGATCACTATTCAGGTGGGCGAGCGGGTGACCCTCCAGCAATTACTTTAGGCCAACGTCTCAAAGAACTTAAGCTTCCTCAAGGGCGGTTGAAGACGGGTACGCCGCCACGCATCGATGCCCGCTCAATAGACTTCAGCAAAACAGAGACACAACCCGGCGACAGCAACCCGATACCGGTGTTCTCGTTCATGGGTTCTGCCGCCATGCATCCTGCGCAGATGCCTTGCTGGATTACACATACTAACGAGCGTACTCACGAGATCATACGTTCTGGTCTGGATCGTTCTCCGATGTATAGCGATAGCGGCACCATCGAAGGGATTGGTCCACGCTATTGCCCGTCCATCGAGGACAAAATTCATCGTTTTTCCGATAAGCCGAGCCATCAAATTTTTCTGGAACCAGAGGGGGCCACCTCAACGGAAATCTATCCGAACGGGGTATCGACAAGCTTGCCCTTTGATATTCAGATAGCGATGGTCCGCACGCTGCCGGGTTTGGAAAACGCCGTGATCATGCGTCCGGGCTATGCGATTGAATACGATTTTTTTGATCCACGTGAATTGCGCCCCACACTCGAAACGCGCGCCATAAACGGTTTGTTCTTTGCAGGGCAAATAAACGGTACAACTGGCTACGAAGAAGCCGCGGCCCAGGGCTTGTTGGCAGGGCTGAACGCAGCCCGCCAGGCACGAGGCGAGGAGGGATGGTCTCCCTTGCGTAACGAGGCCTACCTCGGTGTGCTGGTTGATGATCTGATTACGCGTGGCGTGACCGAGCCCTATCGGATGTTTACCTCCCGCGCGGAATATCGTCTGAGTTTGCGCGAAGACAACGCCGATATGCGTTTGACGGAAATCGGGCGAAAATTGGGCATTGTGGACGATGCGCGCTGGGATATGTTCAACAGGAAACGCGACGCGGTGGCTGCAGAAATGGAAAGACTGAAGTCTGTTTGGATAAGCCCAAAGGTGCTGGATGCTCAGGCGTCGATACAGTTATTTGGCAAGCCGCTGGAACGCGAACATACCTTGCATGATTTGCTCAAACGCCCGGAGCTGGATTATTCAACCTTGATGACGCTGCAAACGGCCGAGGGCGGTGCGCTTGCTGGCCCAGGCCTGGATGATCCTATTGCTGCCGAGCAGGTCGAGATACAGGTCAAGTATGCCGGTTATGTCGCCAAGCAACTCGAAGAGGTCAAGAAACAGGCATCGCAGGCGTCGCAGGCAATTCCGGCAGACATCGATTACGACGCCATCACTAGTTTGTCTATCGAGGTGCGTCATCGGCTCAAAGCCAGCCGGCCAGAAACCATAGGACAGGCCAGCCGTGTATCGGGCGTTACGCCCGCCGCCATTTCGCTATTGCTGATTCATATCAAACGCATGCAGTATAGGAAGAAAGCAGCCTGATGATAGTTCCGGACACTTACCGTGCCAGAATACAGGCCGCGGGCGCAGGGATGGGTGTAGCGGTATCCGCGGATCAGGCGCTGGCGTTGCAGGCTTATATTGAGCAATTGCAGCGCTGGAACCGCACCTACAATTTGACGGCCTTGCGCCATCCTGATCAGATGCTGGTGCAGCATATATTCGACAGCCTTTCGATCGTCAAGCCGATTTCTGAAGAACTGTATAAAAACACAGTTAATAACCCCAAGATCATGGACATTGGCTCGGGTGCTGGCCTTCCTGGGGTCGTGTTAGCTATTATGAGGCCCGAGTGGCAAATTGAGTGTGTCGACGCTGTGCAGAAGAAAATGGCTTTTGTGCGGCAGATGTCTGGCTCGCTCAAGCTACCGAATCTGCAAGCGACCCATGCGCGCGTCGAGCAGCTTGGCCCTGCGAACGCCGACATCGTTGTATCCCGGGCTTTTGCCTCACTGGCAGATTTTGCCGACCTGGCAGGGCGGCATGTGGCCTCGCAGGGATGGCTGCTAGCCATGAAGGGCCAGTCGCCGGACGAGGAACAGGCTGCGCTGCAGCAACAAACAAATTGGCGGGTATCCAGGCTGGAACCGCTGCATGTGCCAGAGCTGGACGCCCAGCGTTGCCTGGTGTGGATGAGTCGTCAAGGAAATCTATGAACGCAAATAATTCCGCCAACATATTCTGCATAGCCAATCAGAAGGGCGGTGTCGGTAAAACCACTACGGCGATCAACCTGGCCGCGGCGCTGGCAGCCCTGCGAAAGCGGGTATTGCTGATTGATCTCGATCCCCAGGGTAACGCGACCATGGGTAGCGGCGTCGACAAGAACGGGGCGGGAGAGCATCTGTATCAGGTGCTGATAGGAGACGCCACAATCGCGCAGGCGCGCGTCAAGTCGGAGTCGGGGGGGTATGATGTCTTGCCGGCCAATCGGGAGCTCTCAGGCGCGGAAATCGATCTGATCCAGATGGAGTCGCGCGAGCAGCAGCTCAAGAACGCAATCCAGCACGTGGTCAATGATTACGATTTCATTTTGATCGATTGTCCGCCCACGCTGTCGCTGCTGACACTCAATGGGCTTGCTTCGGCGCATGGTGTCATCATCCCGATGCAGTGCGAGTATTTTGCGCTGGAAGGGCTGTCCGATCTGGTGAACACGATCAAGCGCGTTTACAACAATATCAATCCCGAACTCCAGCTCATCGGTTTGCTGCGTGTCATGTTTGATACGCGTGTAACGCTGCAGCAACAGGTCTCGTCGCAGATAGAAACGCATTTCGGCGAAAAGGTGTTCAAGACCGTCATCCCCCGCAATGTGCGGTTGGCGGAGGCCCCAAGTCATGGGCTGCCGGGGGTGATCTATGATCGCAACTCGCGTGGCGCCAAGGCATATGTCGAATTTGGCGATGAGCTGCTCAAGCGCGTCAAAAAAGAAGCATTGCGCCAGCAAGCGCGTCCACGCATCTGAACTTACAGGAAAAGCAAATGGCAACAAGAAAACCCAAGGGTCTGGGCAGAGGTCTGGACGCGCTGCTGGGCGAAGATGCAAAAGTCATAGGCAGCCTGGGCAAACGGCCCGAAGAACCTCAAAAGCCTTCTACGCTCAAGCTCGATGTACTGCAGGCCGGCAAGTATCAGCCTCGTACGCGCATGGATGAAGGCGCGCTGGGCGAACTGGCCGACTCCATTCGAGCGCAGGGCATCATGCAGCCTATCCTCGTGCGCCCCTTGTCCGGAAAAA
Source organism: Allopusillimonas ginsengisoli (assembly GCF_004153455.1). Taxonomy (GTDB): domain Bacteria; phylum Pseudomonadota; class Gammaproteobacteria; order Burkholderiales; family Burkholderiaceae_B; genus Allopusillimonas; species Allopusillimonas ginsengisoli. The sequence continues at coordinate 32,769 of NZ_SDQE01000021.1, forward strand.
ATGCGGGCAAGTACGAAATCATCGCAGGGGAGCGGCGCTACCGCGCCGCCCGCCTGGCGGGTCTGGACGACGTGCCCGTGCTGGTTCGCGACGTGGCGGACGAAAACGCCGCGGTCATGGCCTTGATCGAGAATATTCAGCGCGAGGACCTCAACCCGCTGGAAGAAGCGCACGGCGTGCGCCGGCTGCTGGATGAATTTGGCCTGACGCACGAGCAGGCAGCCCAGGCCATCGGCAGGTCGCGCCCCGCAACCAGCAATCTGCTGCGTCTATTGAACCTGGCCGAGCCGGTGCAAACCATGCTGCTGGCCGGCGATATCGATATGGGCCACGCGCGGGCGCTGCTTGCCGTAGAGGCGGCCAACCAGATCCTTCTGGCCAACGAGATTATCGCCAAGCGTTTATCGGTGCGCGAAGCCGAAAAGCTGGTGGCGCGCAGCCTGCGGGAAGCCGACGAGGCAGCCGCCAGGCCGATTCGCAAGGCCACGACCCAATCAGGCGACGCCAAGCGGCTCGAAGAAGCCCTGTCAGACTATCTTGGAACGCGCGTCAGCCTGAAGATGGGCGCCCGCAACAAGGGTCAGCTGATGATTGATTTTCATGGGTGGGAACACCTGAATGCCCTGCTCGAGCGCCAGGGCATGTCTGGGCTGCTTGAAGGCTGATCGCACGCAGTCCAGGCCGCTTTCGCGAGGCATGAACTGCGGGATTACCCTGATGGGGTAATCCCATGCCTGTTGGCATAGCTGTGGTAGCATCCTGCCTGCAAATCGGGTGCGGCTCGCATAAACGCATGAACCTCTCTGCTTCCGGGCTGGTATAGCCCCGGCGTTGTCCGCACGCCCCTTACCAATATTTCAATTTGTCGTTTGCCAGCGCGACCGTTGACGCACGTCCGGACGCAGGCAGTCCCATTCTTGTTCTGGAGTCAAAAATGTTCAAGGCTTTATCCCGGTCGTCGGTCAAGCTGGTTGAGCGGTATCTACCCGATCCTTATATCTTCGTCGTGCTGCTCACCCTGATCGCCGGTATCGCTGCCGTATTCGTGGAGCAGAAAACGCCCATGGAGGTGGTCACGATGTGGGGCGACGGCTTCTGGGGGCTGTTGGCCTTTACCATGCAGATGGTGCTGGTACTGGTCGCCGGATACATCATGGCCAGTACGCCGCTGGTCAAGCGTATTCTCGCTGCGTTGGCGTGTCTGGCGCGCAGTCCGGGTTCCGCGATCATCCTGGTGACGGTCGTCGCGCTGGCGGCCAACTGGATCAACTGGGGCTTTGGCCTGGTGGTCAGTGCCTTGTTCGCAAAACAACTGGCCCGCACGGTTCGCGTGGATTATCGCCTGCTGGTTGCCAGCGCCTACTCGGGTTTTGTGGTCTGGCACGGGGGCCTGGCGGGTTCCATTCCCCTGACGATTGCCACCGAAGGGCATTTCCAGGCAGACAAGATCGGCATCATTTCTACGTCGGACACCATCTTCTCTTCCTATAACCTGTTTATCGTTCTGGCCATGTTCATTGCCGTGCCGCTGGTCAATCGCCTGATGATGCCGGATGAGAAGGACAGTGTGTACGTCGACCAGGAGGCGCTGCAGGACAAGGTCGTGGCGGCCGAAAAAGATGACCGCCCCGCGGCCCGTCTGGAGAACAGCACGGTGCTGGCCATGCTGATCGGTTTTGCCGGGCTGGCCTATATGTTTGACTATTATGTTGTACGCAATGGCGGCTTGAACCTCAATATCATCAACTTTACCTTCCTGTTCCTGGCCATTGTGCTGCATGGCAATGCCCGCAATCTGCTAAAGAGCCTGGATGAGGCCATCAAGGGCGCCGCGGGCATCGTGATCCAGTTCCCGTTCTATGCTGGCATCATGGCCATCATCATGCACTCCGGCCTGGCGGTGAGCCTGTCCGACTGGATGACCTCCCTGGCGTCGGCAGGCAGTCTGCCCTTCTGGACCTTCATGAGCGCTGGCATCGTCAATATCTTCATTCCTTCCGGCGGCGGCCAGTGGGCCGTTCAGAGCCCGGTGGTGATTGCGAGCGCTCAGGCGCTGGGCGCCGACATGCCGCGCGTCGCGATGGCTGTCGCCTGGGGCGATGCCTGGACCAACTTGCTGCAGCCTTTCTGGGCGTTGCCGGTGCTCGCGATTGCCGGGCTCAAGGCCAAGGACATCATGGGATACTGCCTGATCCAGCTTTTTGTGACGGGCGTCATCATTTCTGTCGGACTTACCTTTTTCTGACCGGGATCGCCTCTTGTGGGCGACAGACGGCTAGCCAGCAGGCAAGCCGTCTGCGAGGCGTCGCACGGGCCTGAATGCAACGTGCGATTAACGCCTAGTACGGGAAATCAGCAATAGCGCTGTCAAAGTTGACATGCTCAAAAAAATTCTTCATAATTCGGAGTTCGCTTTTGGTGGGATGCCCGAGTGGTTAAAGGGGGCAGACTGTAAATCTGTTGGCCTTGCGCCTACGTTGGTTCGAATCCAACTCCCACCACCAAGAATGCAAAACTGGCGCGTTTGGTCCTGATTTTAAGGCCTGGGCGCGGCGGGTGAAGGATCCTTTGCGGGTGTAGCTCAATGGTAGAGCAACAGCCTTCCAAGCTGATGATGAGGGTTCGATTCCCTTCACCCGCTCCAGTTCGGGTTTTTGAATGTCGCCTTTCATGGGCGGGAAGCATAAAGCAGATGCCCATGTGGCTCAGTGGTAGAGCACTCCCTTGGTAAGGGAGAGGTCACGCGTTCGATCCGCGTCATGGGCACCACTTATTTATTTTTATAGCTCTATCCCATCGTCAGGAGAGTCAGCCATGGCAAAAGAGAAGTTTGAACGGACCAAACCGCACGTCAACGTAGGCACGATCGGTCACGTTGACCACGGCAAGACCACC
>NZ_SDQE01000022.1 GCF_004153455.1 Allopusillimonas ginsengisoli
CCATCGACGCCGCTTACGGCGACAGCGTGATCCGTGACGGCAATACAGTTCAGCGACTCTCGATCACTTCCACGAATGTGGGGGATATGAGCCTGGGTGACTGCTACACCAACCTGATGGAAAATGCGGCGAATCTGCAGCATTTCATCGCTGAGTCAGCGCTCGATAGCGACATCCATATGGGTCGCGTGGGCACCTGGAAAGGCGCCACAGACCTGGAGTCGATCAAGCTGTCGGTGGGCGTGAGCTCGGAGATGACTTCGCATGGCTTTGAAGCCTACAACTGGTACACCAACAACGGCGCCACGGTCAACAGTGTGGACATCAATGTGCTGAACTCGGGTGAGCTGCATCTTATGGGCGACGGCGAGAGCGCTGTGGTCCCGACATTCTCATTGCTGGATACCTCTACGTCATACATGGCAAACCCATACTGCCCAGGCCCATGGCTGGAAGCCGCATCGCTGAACGCGATGAATGTCAACGTGGCCCAAGGCGGCTTCGTGGACGGCGGCATGAATGGCCTGGTTGGTCTGGACCTGGGCGCACAGGCGGCCGGCAGCCAGTTGAACGTCTCGGGCGAAGGTTCGGTGACCGGCTTTGCATTCCTGAACGACAACGTGTCCACCATCGATGCCACTGGCCTGAAGGGCAGCGGTCTGGTCGTTGCCATGCTGGATGAGGCAAATGCCAGCGGCTTTACCTTCAAGGGCAGCGAGCAGGGCGATCGCGTATACGCTTCGGACTCCGCCGATGTGCTCTACGGCAACGGCGGCAATGACGTCATCCGGGCGCGCGACGGCAATGATATCGTTGACGGCGGCGCAGGCGACGATCTGCTCTACGGGGGTGCCGGCAACGACACCATCAACGGCGGCGACGGCGATGACTTCATCGCTGGCGACAGCGGCGCTGACGTGCTGACCGGTGGCGCAGGCCAGGATGCCTTCTACTTCTACTTTGGCGACGACGGTGCTACCGATGCCGGCAAGTCCACGAATCCGGGCGCGGCCAACAAGCAGGACATCATCACCGACTTCACCTTCGGCGAAGACACCCTGTACATCGATATCGAAGACCGCAATAACGGGTACTTCAACGAAAGTGCAGCGTCGAGCTGGAGCCCAGATGGTCAAAACAGCAGCTACGCCATGTACGTCACGAACATGCCTGGCGCCAACCCGATCTCCTCCGGCGGCTATATCGGCAACAACCTGGATCCGATCCACGTTCTCGTACGCGTGGGTACCTATAACGAAAACGGTACCTTCAACTACAACGTCAATGGCGATGACCTGCAGTTCTTGTTCAATAGCAACGGCGCGGCCTTCAATCCAGCAGACGCCCTTCTGAACAACGGCAATGTCGGATTCAGCACAGCCGTTCATGAAGTGGCCTTGCTGGGCGCCGCCAGCGAGCTGGGCAGCCTGAGCGTCTCGGACCTGGTCTGGGTGTAAACCTGGCGTGAACAAACCGGCCGCGACTGCTTATCGCAGCGCGGCCGGCGCGATGAGATCCAACATTACTTTAAAACTGGAAAGTCGGGCTAGGCAGCAAGCTGTACTTCATCGTGACTGACTATTCTGGTTTTGGTCCCGGCCTTCTTATGAAGCCGGGATTTTTTTTACATTAGCGGCAATCACTGTAAAAACCACCTTTGCCATCCGAGCAAAAAACAATCACAAATTAAAAGTCAAGAAAAACAAACACTCAAACCAATGAAAACGAAATTAATTGAAACACACCAGATGTGTGCTGTAACGACATACATAGACCAATAAGTGTATAAATAACAACAAATTACAGGCAATACGACACAGAAACGCCGACGTAATCATAAATTATGCATTATTTGTGACCTACATCACGAAAGATTAACTTACACCTGTGCTAGATTGACACGTATCACATGTTTTGGCTAATACCTACAAGATTCGGAGGCAACCGTGATCAAACCTTTGGAGCTCTTGCGCAAGCAAAAGCTCCTCGCTAATCTCGACGAGAGCATGTTGATCCAGATACAGCGGGATATCCATGTTCAGCGTTTTGAGCGCCGACAGATGGTGGCCCGGCACGGTGTGGGCTGCGATTCATTAATGATGCTACTGCATGGCCGCCTGCAAGTCGTCGCCCTGGCGGAAGACGGCCGGGAAATCGATCTCGATTTTGTTGAGCCCGGCGATTACTTTGGCGAGTTATCGATTATCGACGGCCAACCTGGATCCGTGTCCATTGTTGCGGTCGCCGATTCCTATATTGGCTTCCTCCCCAGGCACAAAACGCGGTGGCTGTTCCATCACTGTCCCGAAGTCATCGAAGAAGTCCTGCAAAAACTATGCAGCACCATACGTCAGGCTTCCAACCAGCGATCCGTGCTGGGGTTGAATCGCGCCTATTCCCGCGTTTACGCGGTGCTGATGAATACCGCAAAAAACCCCACCGGGCACCTGGTAACCATCGAGAACCTTCCCAACCAGCAGGGGATTGCCGTCCTGGCAAATGTTTCCCGCGAAACCGTATCACGCGCAATCCAGGCATTAGTGAATACAGGAATCGTGCAAAAAGACTACAGCCGGCTGATCGTACGCAAACCCCAAATTCTCGAAAAACTCGCCAAGGGCGAAGCCGAGATTCAGGTGCGCAAGAAACCCCGGGAGAAAGCCGCGTAACGGCGGCCTATCATCTCCCAATCGGCGGTCTGAGCCACCTTGTCATAAGCGCCGCGTATCATCCCCGCCCGATCGCGCAGCGTCATCTGCTCATACCGCTGCAGTGCGCTTACCAAGCCCTCTACAGGCGCACCTTCATCAATGGCGAGGTATTCAGCATCTGCCGCCATCTCGGTGCCTCTCACGCCCGCAGGCGTCGACACCATCAACACTCCTCTTGCCACATATTCCAGCGTCTTGAGATTGGTGCCCGAGCCGCTGGTCACAGGATTCAATCCCACATCGGCCAGTCCCAGCCAGAGTGTCTTCTCCTCAGCGCTCACAACGCCGAGCAGCTTGACATTGTCGGGTTCGCGCCCGGACCCGACACTGCACACCGAACCCATCACCACAAAATCGAAGTCAGGCAAACGTGGGGCCGCCTCAACGACAGTAAGAAAAGCTTCGATATTGGGCAGATGCGCGCTGCCCATAAACAAGGCCATGGGCCGGCGTTTGCCGAAACGCGCCGACAGCGCCAGCCTGCACTGCGCCCCCGCGCCATCCGCCTCGGCCAGATCAACCCCGTTTGGCACAACCTGCACGGGCTTTTCTTGATCCAAGCCATAGAGCGCCGCCAGGCGCTGCGCATCCTGCGCAGAACAGGCAATGACTCCCGCGGCGCCACGCGCACACTCGCCTTCAACGGCTCTGATCGCTTCCACCGCGCCTGCATGCTCACCATACATGCCGCGTTTCAGATCAAACTCAACGTTATGCGCATCGTAGAGGTATCGTCGCCCCGGCGCGGCCCTCTTGAGGGCCGGGTGGCCGTAGGGATGGCTGCAGACAATCAAATCGCTCAGGCTGGCCTCGCGCTGGATGATGTCCAGCCATTGGGGCAGCAGCTCTGGTGATTGCGCGGCAACCAGGTCCACCGTCGAGACGCCCAGCGCACTTTCCACCTCTCCCAGCCTATGATGAAAATCGGCACTGATCGGGGCAACATGCTCCCACAGGTTCTCCGCCAGACGACGTGTTGCTGGTACGGTAACGGACTTGCAAAGATTGGCGAAATGCACATCGAACGACTTTGCGAGCTCACTATAGAGCCCCATCATTCGCAACTGACCGCCACTGACGGGACGATGGACAGAAAACGTGTTGATAACCAGCAGACGGGGTCGTGACGGCCGTCGCGCCAAGGGCCGATAAGACGACAGCGTCTCCGACGACGCACAAGGCGTCCGCGCAAGTTCTGAATGGACGAGCAACCAGTCCCCGAACGCCTCCCAGCTCAGCTGTGCAGCGTGCGCGCGCGCCGCATTACCCATCCGCAGGCGGGCCGGCTCATCTTCCAACAATTGCCGCATGGCCAACGCAACACTATCAACGGTCGGAGATACGACCAATCCGGTCACGCCATCTTCCACCACCTCTGTCGGTCCGCCGCTGTCCAGCGCGGTCAGCACCGGTTTGCCGAATCCCATGGCTTCCACGGTAATCAAACCATAATCTTCGCGCAGCGGCACGAACGGAACGAAGGCTGCCGCGCGGTATTCCTGGCGGACTTGCTCATCGGTCAGCCGTCCCAGGAACTGCACCCCCTCCAGCCCTTCGGCCTGTCGACGCAAGTCCTGCTCCTGCGCCCCGCTGCCTGCAATCCTCAAGGGAACGTGCACGCCGCTCATGCGGTATGCATCGATGATGAGATCGATGCGCTTTTCGCGCACCAGCCGGCTGGCGGTGAAAATCGCAGGCGCGCCCTCCTGCTCCTGCGCGGGTAGTACTAAGGCATCGTCAAGCAAATGCGTAGGATGATGAAAAATCTCGACCGCACATCCTGGAGGAAAATAGTCCTTGCGGTCAGCCACTTCTCGAGCGATAGCGGCATAGCGCTGTATGCGGCCTGGCCGCATACCAATACGATCAAGCAGATGTACCACGGCGCGAGAAAAAGGGCCGGGCAGCGCCGCCACGCTATCCCAGTTATCGCAGCGTTCGCGCGCAGCCAGCAACGCATCAATGACTTCGACCGCCTCCAGTGAGGTCGGTCCCGCGTCCAGCAAAGCATCGCTCACCGCCGAAGGCAGGCGCAGGGTGTCAAGGATGGCCGGATCGAGATGGGTCCGCTGGTTCGAGGGGTAGCTATCGTACAGCCCGCGCAGCGTGTGCTGGAGATATACCATGTGATTGCGATGCCGCACCATCCACGCCGGATACTTGGTGCTGATCACCATGTCGAAGTGGTCCAGGTCCAGCGTGGCGAACATGCGATAGCTGCCCAGTATGCTCAACAGATTGTGCTCGGGGCTCGGTATCTTGATCAGATCGGCCTCGACATCGAGTCGGCTGTTCAGCTCCCGCAGCATGCCCCACCAAAGATTCTCTGCACCGCCTATCACGAACGGCGTCGGGCTGGGTGCAACAATTGCTATCTTCATTCTTGTCTCACTGCATAAGTGTCTCAACAACGTCTGGCCACGTGATGTCATGCGCCATCCATTGCTCGCGTCCGCACAGGCCCATCTCTTGCACCCGCGCGCCATGGCTCGCAATCCAGTCCAGCCTTGCGGCAATGACGTCTGGGTCTGCCGGCTCGACCCAGCCATTCTCGTCATGACGCACGAACTCCAGCAGTCCGCCGCCGTCTTCGCAGACCAATACCGGCTTGCCAGCGCACATCGCTTCCAGGGGCACATAGCCGTAGTCTTCGTCCAGGGCCGTGCAACAAACGGCGGTCGCGCGCGCATAGCAGGCCAGCATTTCCGCCTCGGTGACATGCCCCAGCATGCTTACCCGGTCCGTCAGGCCCAGTTCGGCAACGCGTTCGCGCACCGCAGGCGCCTGGCCGCCCGTGCCCGCCAGCAATACATACAGCTTGCTGTGCATGCGGGCCAAGGCCTCGATCAACAGCATGTGTCGCTTGAGGGTTTCCATGCGACCCGGCATGAAGATATAAGGCAGCGGCTCGCCGCAATAGAATTGATCGGCTCGCGGCGGCGGATGGTAGAGCGGCGTAGCCGATATGCCATTGTGGGTGGCCAAGCGCTCGGCCACGCGTCTGGAGTTGGCGTAAACCCGCTGGCTGCGGGAGAACGCTTCGTTGTCAAAAGCCTGTATCCGGCGTCGCATCGCATATTCGGATTCCAATGCCGTCTGTTCATTGAACAAGTCGTAGACGGCACGGTGCTGGTGCATGATCCACACATGATGATCGGGATGCGACACACCCCATCCCGGAAATTGCAAACTGATCACCCGGTCTATCGTAATGCCGTTTGGTTTCGCCATATCCAATGCGCGCGCAGCATCCATGGCCGCATCAATCGCGCTGTCCGGCGAAAATCGAAACGGCAATCTCAGCACTTCCACCTCGTGCCCGGCCAACTGCAGCGCCCCGGCCAGATTGGCCACATGATGCTCGGCGCCACCCTGGATAAATGGCACATGATTGGCTGTCAGCAGAACCTTCATGACCGCTCTGCCGCCGATGCGGGACGCCAGCCGATTACCGCGTAGTCCTGCGGGCCGCAGAGATGTCCATTCACGCGCTCCGTCAATGGATCCGTACCCGGCACGCGCGCCTCAGGCGGATAAGGGTTCAAGCGGCGCACGTCCAGGCGTTCAAAACCGTGATACGCCAGGAGAAACTGCAAGGCAGAAGGAGTGACCGGGTTGCGATGTGTGAAGTCGTGATAGAAGGTATGGCTACCGACCAGCACGTTCTCCGGGTTTGGTGTTTCGATGAGAATGCTCCCGCCTGGCTCCAGCACGCGCGCTACTTCTCGTATCAGCGTAAACAGCGCAGGAAAGGGAAGATGCTCAACAATATGAAACAGCGTTACAGCGCCCAGTGCCTGGTCTGCAATGGTCGCGATCACATCCTGCGCATCACCACAAGTCACTTGAAGATGCCGACCCCGGCATGCCTGCACCATCGACGGGCTGGCGTCCACCCCCCATGCCTGCAGCCCGTGCTCCTCCAGCAACTCCAGCCACTCGCCTCTGCCGCAGCCCACATCCAGCACCGGCAGCGTGGTCGAGCCCGAAAGCTGGACGAGCCAATCCTCGTAGACCTTGAGCTTGGCCTTTACCTGCTCAGGTGCGCCCCGTCCGTCTTCCTCGAAAGCGATATAGTAAGCGTCAAGCTCGCGCGCAAGCTCGTCGCCTGAATCTGGCGTTTCCTTGGCCATCGCCACAACGGTTTTCTTCAAAACCGTCAACTCCGAAGCGACCTGGCGCAGTCTGTTTGTCTGGCGAATATGCTCGCGCACCAACGACCCCTGCCACGACCAGCGAACACTTAACCACGTTTCATAGCTCCGCGTCAGCCGCCGCCCCAAGCGACCCAAGCGCAGCCGCTCGAGCACGGTTTGCGTACCATACACGACCAGGCCCAGCCACCTGCCTTCCACTGGCACAGCCTTGCGCCGCCCCTCTGCCGAATGGCGCAAATCCAGCGCCAGACGAAGGCGACTACCGGTTAAGCCGAGCATGCGCTCATAGTCACGCTTGCCCTGTGCGTCGGCTTCGCGACCCAGCAGAATGTGGTACAGTCCATCAACCACCTCGCCCGAATTGAAGGAGAAGAGCCTGAGCAGGGATAGATAGTCATTGTCCGAGGCCAAGCCGGTAGCCTGCCTGTGCCCGCTCTGCACGATCTCCTTGACATCGCCGCTTGCTTCGGCCGCTTGGTCGACCAAACGCAAGGCCTCCTCGCGCACGCGACTCACCAGCGACTCCAGTTCTTGCGCTGCCCGCCCGGGCATCTTATTTTCCACGTTCCTCTCCCGCAGCCGGCGCTGATGCCAACTGACGTATATCAACAGTCACAGGCAACTGACAGATCCCCGAGAACATCTGTGCCCCATAAGCGCCAACCTCGAATTCGAGTGCCTGATCGACCCAGTGATGACAGTCATGCACATGGGTATCCTCCGAATGCACCGCGACCGCCACGGTGTATCGACCCGGTGCAAGCCGCAACTCCAGGCCGAACACGCAGGACGTGCGCTGACCCGAGTTCAGGCGCAAGGGTGTCTTCATGTGCAGGGTATTGGTGCCGAACACATCCATGCCGAAGCGGTCGCGAATCAGAAACCCCGCCGTCATGCCCAGGTCTTCGCTGGCATCGATCTCGATTTCAAGCCGCACTTGTTCGCCGCTAAGAAACTTGAGCCCTGCCCGGCCATCTGCCCCGCGCATCCACACATTGTCGATGCGCGCAGCCTGCAAGGAGCCAAAAGAACGTGAAGTGTCGTCCAGAAAACACGCCTCACGGTCGGAAGAACCCGCCATCAGCCGCAGATAATGGCTGGCGGCGAGCTCTGCCGGACCATCGAAGGCCACATGGCCTTCGTGAAGCACCAGCGCGCGCTGGCATATCAATTTGACCGCGCTCAGATCATGCGACACAAACAGCAGCGAACCGCCACGGCTCAGATAGTCACGAATACGCACCATGCATTTTTGCTGAAAGCGCGCATCGCCCACCGAAAGCGCCTCGTCCACCACAAAGCAGTCCGGGTTCGCGTGGATGGCAATGGAAAATCCCAGACGCATCACCATGCCAGACGAATAGGTGCGCACCGGCGCGTCAATAAAGCGATCCAGTTCGGAGAATTCGACGATCTGCTCAACAGCGCGATCCAGCGCGCTTTCCTGCATGCCGAGCAGACGCCCATTAATGCGTATGTTTTCGCGCCCCGACAGCTCGGCGTCAAATCCCGTGCCAAGCTCCAGCAGGCCTGTGATGCGGCCCCGACGGTTGATCTGCCCCGCGTCGGGCAGGAGAATTCCCATGACGATCTTCAGCAAGGTGGATTTGCCCGCGCCATTGCGGCCCAGCACGCCCACGGCCTCGCCGGGCCGCACCTGCACGCACACATCGGAAAGCGCCTGGTACACCTTATGCCTGCGACGCCCCGTCAGCGCTTCTTTCAGGCGATCTGCGGGGTTGTCGTAAAGCAGAAAAGACTTGCTGATGCGCTCAAGATGCAGCAAGGGTGCCAGGTCTGTGCAGGGGTCAGGGGCATTCATCACAACAGATCTCTTAGCTGTTTTTCGAGCCGACCATGCATCCACGCGGCCAGCGCCAACAGGCCCACGCCCAGCACGGCAAGCCCGGTCATCGGCAGATAGCTTGGGAGCCTGCCGTCCAGAACAATGCCATGAATGCTTTCCATGGCCCAATACACCGGGTTGAGCCACACCACTGGCCGCAGCCAGGGAGGCAGAATGTCTGGCACATACACAATAGGCGTCATCCAGAAACCGTACTGAATCACAATGCCCAGCAGGTTGTTGACGTCTGGCACAAAAACGTCCAGCATCGCCAGTACCAGGCCAACCCCGTAGGCCACCATGCATAGCAATCCCACCACCAGCGGCAGCCAAAGCCAGGCCAGGTTCAGGCCATGGCCGATCACCAGCAGATACGCGGCATACAGCGCGAAAGAAATACAAAAAACGACCAGCTCCACCCCGAGCACATAAAGCGGCATCACACCCAGATTGACGGGTATCTTGCGTATCAGCCCCGCCTTCTCGCTATAAATGCCCGCCACGCGCTGCACGGTGTTGGCAAACAAGCCCCACGCCAGAACGCCTGCGATCAGATACACCGTATAGGCATAGGGCCCGGCATAGCTGTTCAGCCTGGCCTTCATCAGATGCGAAAATACCGTGCTGAACAGCACGATCAGGCTCAGCGGCTGTATGAGCAGCCATGCCGCGCCGAGCGCGTTCCCGCGATGCCGGTCCAGCAAATCCTGCCGCATGAACAGCGCAATTGCCGTGATGTCTGCCCGAGAAATACCCATACGCCTGACCATCGCGCCCTGCCCTTTGCTGTCAGGCCAATGCCCGGCCGTAGTTGTCGTCCAGGCGCACGATATCGTCTTCGCCCAGATAATCACCGCACTGGACTTCGATCAGCACCAGCTCGTCAACGCCATGGTTGCTCAGGCGATGCCGTTGCCCGACAGGTATCTGCGCCGATTCGTTGTAGCGCAATACCCCGCAAAAATCGCCGTTTTCTATGGTGGCTTCGCCCTGCACCACCACCCAGTGCTCATGCCTGTGATGGTGCAACTGCAATGACAAGGCCTGCCCGGGCCTGACAACAATGCGCTTTACCTTGAACAGGGGCTGTTCAACCAGTGTGGAGTAATAGCCCCAGGGCCGCATAACCTTTTTGTGATAGCGATATGCCTCATGGCCATTGCGGCGCAGTTCTGCCGTAATCTGCCTGACCTCTTCAACGCTGTCGCGCGCGGCCACCAGCAGCGCATCTTCGGTATCGACAATGATCAGGTCGTTGGCGCCCACCACACCCACGAGGCGTTCACTGCGTATGTAGCAGCCTCGCGCCTTGTGCAATATGGCATTGCCCACAATACGATTATCCTGCTCGTCGGTGGGTGACATGAGTCCGCTGATGCTGGACCATGACCCCAGATCACTCCAGAGCATGGTGTTCATCACGGCCACCACCCGATCGGATTTTTCCATCACCGCCTGATCGATCGACCACACCGGCACTTGGTTGAATGCCTCGCCCTCAAGCTCCATGACCGAACCCGGTTGCGTGCCCAATTGCGTGGCCTGGCAAAGCGCCCGTTCGACATCTGGCGCGATGGCCGGTTGATGCAGATCGAACTCCTTGAGTATCGTGGCGACACTAAAGCAGAACATGCCTGAGTTCCACAGGAACTCCCCGCTTTCCAGAAACTTGCTGGCGCGGGTCGCGTCCGGCTTTTCAACAAAGCGGTGCACGGTGCGCACATTGCCACCGCTGCCCCATGCGCGGCTTCCCTTGTCTACCTGAAGGTAGCCGTAGCCGGTTTCCGGCCGCGTGGGCACAATACCAAACGTGGCCAGATATCCGTTGACCGCAGCGCGCGCGGCGAACTCAACCGCCTCGACGAAAGCCCCCACCGACTCGATCAAGTGATCGGCGGGCAGAATCAATAACAAGGCGTCCGGCCCGTATTGCGTCCTGGCCCAAAGCGCCGCGGCCGCCACCGCCGCAGCGGTTCCCCGCCCTTCCGGCTCCAGAAGAAAGGCAGCGCGATGGCGGCTGCACTTGCCCTGAGAATAGACGTCGCGCGCCATGAAAAATATGTCGCGATTCATCACCGTCAACACCTCGGCCACATTGGGCAGCGCGGCAATACGATCATACGTCTTCTGCAGCAATGACTGCCCGTCATCCAAGGCCATCAGCGGCTTGGGGAACGTTTCGCGGGAAACCGGCCACAAGCGAGTGCCCGCGCCGCCGCATATGACAACCGGGATGATCTGGGGGCCCGCTGATACGCTATTCATCGTTTCTTCCTCGCTACCGCTGGAATAGTGGATTGAACTCTGGCTCCGGAGAACCATTGACTGATCTCGCGGATGTCTTGGTCGGCCAGCCGCCCCGCGAAGTAGAACAGGCGCAGCCGGCTGGTAATCGTTTCGTACTTCGCCTGGGCAAGATCCCGCATCGCCTGGAAACGCTCCTCCTGCGCATTGAGCAAATCCAGATTGACCCGCATCCCTGCCTCCATCCCTTTCTGGGTAGACAGAATCAACACATCGGCAGCCTGTACCGCTCGCTCATACGCCTGCACTTTGGCAATGCCGCTGAGGGTCAGGTCATACTGCTTGCGCACCTCCTCAATAATGCCGGTTCGCAAGCCGTCCATCTGGGCGCTGGCCTTGCGAAACTCCGCCGACGTCTGACGCACGCTCGCACTCACGCCACCGCCCGAAAAGATAGGTACCGAAACCTGCAGGCCCACATAGGCCGAGTCATACTTGGTGTTCAGCGTATTGACGGTTTCCGACTTGTTCGATCCATAGCTCGCCACAACGTCGACGCGCGGCATATGGCCGCTGCGCGCTTTTTCCACCTCTTCCTGCGCAACATTCACCGTCTGGCGCATGGCCCGTAGCGACCAGTTGGCGGACAGGGCCAGATTCACCCAATACTCTCGTTCTGCCGGCGACGGCAACTGTGGCCGATAGCTGGCCGAAAGCCCGAAGAGCGTGGGGGTCGAAGCCAGGTCCGTGCCGATAATGCCTTCCAGATGTTTACGCGCAATCGCAAGCCGATCCAGCGCTTCGAGCTCGCGCGCCACCACAAGCTGATAGCGCGCCTCGGTTTCGGCGATGTCGGTACGCTGGCCTTCGCCATGCTCGAAGTATTGCTGGTTGACCGTACGCTGCTCCAGCAGCGCGGCCTTCTGCGCCTGAGCCAGCGCAATGGTATCGCCGGCCAACAACACCTCGATATATGCTTCGGCCACGCGCAAGGCCAGATCCTGCTTGCGGCTTTCAAACGTCGCTTCGCTCTCTTCCGTACGCGCCTTGCCCTGCCGGTAGCGCGCCCAGTACTCCCAGTTGATGACCGGCTGCTTCAGCACCACTTGCGCAGAATGGCTGCGATATCGTTCCTTTGTTGTTTCGCTGCGCGGACCTGCCTCGCGGGTAATATCGGATACGTTACGCCCGCCGCTGTAGGAAAACTGCACCTGCGGCAACAGTGTTGAGCGGCCTATGTCATCGAACTCCTGACCCGCCGCCGCCTCGTGCATCGCCGCGCGAAAGGCGGGGTCGTTATTCAGCCCCATCTGCCATGCGTCGTATAGGCTCAATGGCGCGGCCTGCGCGACGGACGGCCACTGCGCAAGCGCCACGACACCACACAGAATGAAAGCAATCGCAAGGCTGACGCGGCCCTTCAATACCATAGTCATTCCTCGGTCAACGCCATGTGCGTACGGTCGAGAATAGGCTTGACCAAGTAGTTCATCATCGTACGTTCGCCAGTCTTGATGAACAGCTGCACCGGCATGCCCGGGCGAACCTGATAGCCCTTTAGTATGTCCATGCCCTCGGGCGTGACGCGGGCCTTGACGTTGTAGTAGGGCATGCCGGTGTGTTCATCCAGCAGCCGATCGGGCGCCACCAAAAACACCTGTGCCGGAATGCGCGGCGTATTGCTTTGGTTGAAGGCGGTAAACAGTAGTTCGACCTCCAGATCCATCTGTACCTTGTCGATCAGGTTTACGGGTATCTGCCCCTGCACCTCCATAGGTTCGCCGTCTGGCAACACTTGCATCAGCTTGGCGCCGGCCGCCACGACGCCGCCTTCGGTGAACACTTCCAGGCCGATCACCGTTCCGGTCGCAGGCGACTTGACCTGCGTATTCGCCAGATCGAATTCCAGGGCGCGCAGTTTGCTGACCAACTGCTGCGTTTCGCGCCGACTGTCGCTCAACAAGGCGCGGACTTCTTTCTGAAACTCATGCTTGCGCAGACTGGCCCGCATTTCAAGCTCTGCAATCTGGCTGCTTACGCGCCCCATCGTGCCTTCGTCCGACGCAATTTGTCCGCCTACTTCAGCATGCATACGACGGGTATCGAGCAAACGATTGCGCGGATAGTAACCCTCGTCGGCCAGCGCATTCATGCCCTTGAGCTGTTCGGCCAGAATGGCGCGTTGAGACTGCTTGCTCTTATAGGATTGCTGCAGGCCGGCCAGACCCGCCTTCAGCCCATGCACGCTCTCGGCAATGGTTGCCAGCTCTTTCTCCAACGCCAGCTTGCGGCTGATAAACAGTTGCTGCTGCAACGCCATTAAGGCATTGATCTCATCATCGGGCTCACCCTGGCTCAACACGCCACTGAAGTCGATGTCGTCAGCATTGTCACGCTCGGCAATCAGGCGCGCCTCAATCACGCGCGTGGCGGCCAGCTGCGCGCGCACCATTTCCACCTGCGTCTGCGCAAACGTCGTGTTCATGGAAACGAGCACTTGGCCGGCCTGCACGTGATCGCCATCCTGAACATGGATGCGATCAATGATGCCGCCCGTAGGATGCTCAACCACTTTGCGATGGCCGGACACCACAACCGTTCCGTTCAAGGGAACACCCTTGTCCAGCGGCGCAAAGGAGGCCCACACCATAAAGCCCACGAAACCGACCAGCACAATCAGCCAGCCTTTGCGCGCATAGCGGCGCGCATCAAGGACTGGATCTTCGCTGGCTGCCGGCTTGCCGGGCAGCGACAGTACCCGCGTATTGGCGCTAACAATGTCAAGAGAACTCATGGCTACTCGCTAGGCTTCGCGTTTGATAGGGTTGTTCTGTTCTATGGCCTTGCCAGGCGGCTGACCCCTGGGTTCGCGCATGGCCCGCAGCACATCAGCGGTGGGGCCAAAGGCCTGCATCACGCCATCTCTCAACACCAGCAGGCGTGTGGTTGTGGCCAGCACGTTTGCCCGATGCGTGATCAGCACCACCGTGCAGCCGTTCTGGCGGCAATGGGCAATGGCGCGGGCCAGGGCCGCTTCGCCCGCTTCATCCAGATTGGAGTTGGGTTCATCAAGCACAATAAGGGACGGCGATCCATACAGCGCCCGGGCAAGGCCAATCCGCTGTTTCTGGCCGCCCGACAAGCCCGCGCCATCCTCACCCAGCATGGTGTCGTAGCCCGATGGCAACTGCAGAATCAGGTCATGCACGCCGGCCAACTGCGCCGCCTGCACCACCTTGTCTGAGTCCAGATCGCCAAATCGCGCAATGTTTTCTGCCACCGTGCCCATAAACAGCTCGACATCCTGGGGCAGATATCCCACGGCCTGCCCCAGTTCGTCTTTGTTCCATTGGTAGACATTTGCGCCATCCAGCCTGACCTCGCCCCCCAAAGCCGGCCAGATGCCCACGAGCACGCGCGCCAAGGTAGACTTGCCGCAAGCGCTTGGGCCGATAATGCCCAACACTTCGCCCTTGGGCAGTTTGAAAGAGATATTTCTCAGCACGGGCGGGCTGACGCGCGGCGGAGCCGCCACCAAATGCGAGACGGTAATCACGCCTTCCGGCTTGGGCAGTGACAGGCCAACATTGCGTTCCGGATTCGCGGCCAACAGCGCCGACAGGCGACCGTACGCCGACTGAAAACTGCTCCAGTTGCGCCATCCACTGAGAACACCTTCCACCGGCCCCAGTGCCTTGCCCATCAGAATGGACGCAGCGATCATCATGCCCGCGGTGATCTTGTCCTCCAGCACCAACAGCGCGCCTATGCCCAGCACCAGCGACTGCAGCGATATACGCACCAGCTTGGTCCACGAACCAATCACGGAAGCCTTACGGCTCGCCTCCATCTGTTTGGCCAGGAACGCGGAATGAATCCTGTACCAGCGATTGAGCAAGGGCTGTAGCATGCCCATGGCTTCAATGACTTCCGCGTTTTTCAGCGTCGTCTGCGCTGTATTGGAAGACTGCAATGACAACACATTGGCGTCCGCCAGCGGCTTGCGCGATATGCGCTCGTTGATGACAGCCAGCGTAATGAGAATCAGCGATCCGGCCAGCGCCAGCAAACCGAGCTGCACATCAAACAGGAAAATAACCGTTACATAGATTGGAAACCAGGGTGCATCCAGAAAGGCGAACAAGGTGGGCCCTGTCACAAACTGCCGCACCGTCGTCAAGTCGTTCAGTGCCTGGCCGGCCACGCTGCCGCCATGCCGCAGGTTGGCCTCGAACGCAGCGGTGCAAACGCGACGATTCAACTCGAAGTCAAGCTTGCTGCCTATGCGTATGGCGAGCTGTGTGCGCACGTACTCCAGGCTGGCCAGAACGGCATACAAGCCCAGCACAATGACTGTCAGCATCCATAGCGTGGTTTCGTTGCGGCTTTGCAGTACCCGGTCGTACACCTGCAGCATATACAGGGCGGGCACCAGCATTAAAAAGTTGATCACTGCGCTAAAGGCGCCAATGTCAACAAATGCGCGTTTGCATTTACGCAACACCTCGGCGAGCTCGTTGTTAGGCCTAGCCCTAGCTATCATGAATCCGTATCCCAATATGATGAACCACCCTGCCCAGCTCTGTTACAGAGATCTGAGGAAAGGGTGATTCGTATCGAATTCTGTCTGAAAGTCTCATTTGTTTATGTGACGGGCATCACAAAAGGATGTGACCCCCGTCAAAGCGCGCAATGCGCGCCGGCCGGATAATGGCGTGTTTAGTGCCAAGAGGGGCCGGTTCTCTGCCTCAGGCAAGAACAGAGTGATACAGATGTTTGTAGCGTTTGCGCATCAGGCTGGCTGTGAAATTGTCCGCATAGCGTTCCCGCGCCGCATGCCCGAGCCGGGTGGCCAGCGCGGGATCACTGTGCAATCGGCTGACCGCGGTGCGCAAGGCATGCGGATCCGAAGCGGGCACCACCAGGCCCGTTACGCCGTGAATATTCACGTAACTGGTGCCTGTGCCGATTTCGGCGGATATCAATGGCTTGCCAAACATGGCGCCTTCGACCAGCGTGACCCCAAATGCCTCGGATCTCAGGTGAGACGGAAACACGACGCCCCGGCACAACTCATACAGCGCGCTCTTGTCTTCGTCGGACACTTCTCCCAGAAAGTGCACATTGTCCAGCCCGTGCCGCGCCGCCTGCTGACGGATGTTTTGCAGGTGTGGCCCGTCGCCGGCGATCACCACCCGAAAGCGCGCTCCGCGGGCGGCATCAAGCAGATAATGCAGCCCCTTGTAATAACGGATGCCCCCCACAAACAGAAAAAAGCCGTCGCCCAATTTTGCCCGCCAGGCCGCCACCCGCACGGGCTGCGCCGCTACCGTTGGATCCAGCCCTATGGGTATCACCACGGTTTTTTCGGCATAGTCGCCCAGCACTTCGCTGGTTCGGGCATAGTTCGGCGATGTGGCAATCACCGCGCGCATGCCGCCCAGGAATTTCCTCATCAGCGGACGGTAGAATGGGTAGATGCGACTCTGCTTGACGATGTCGGAGTGGTACGTTACAACCGCTGGCTTGTGTACGCGTGCCATATAGTGCAGCACGTCCGCAAATGGCCAGGGAAAATGATAATGAATCAGATCCGCCTGTTTGACGGCACGGCTGAACATACCCAACGAAGTAAACGAAATCGGCGTCGAGCAAAGCGAGATCTGCGCGTGCGGACGGTAAACACTGACATCGGCCAGCTTCTGCATCGTGCCGCCAGCCGTGGAGACTGTAGACAGCGCAAACACCGCGTGCTCGACCTCGCTATCGCCTCCCTGCGCAAGATGCCGGATCATCTGCGCCACCCCACTCTGTGCGTCGGGATAGTACACCTTGTATACATGAAGTATTTTCATCGGACGTTCTACTCGTTTTGAATTGTTTTATTTGTCGTCATCATGGCGTTGCCGCATGATGCCTACCCAGTGCCTGCCATGACAACTCATCATCCACCCTCGTTATCCGCCTCCTCTTCACAGCGTTCGCCGATACAGATCGCCATGGGAGGAAGCTCCCTGGTTGGCCCGCTCACCGGCATAGGCCACTACACCCGCCATCTGCTGACAGAGCTCGCGACGCTGGGCGTGCAGGGTCACGTGTTCATGAATGGACGCTGGCACACTCCCGACGCTGATGGTCAATGTTCCGATCCATCTCGCGCCGATGAGGGCCAGGCCACCCACAACACGGGGAATCGCACAACGCGCGGCGTGGCGTGGCGTCTGGCGCGCGGCGTCTTGCGGCATACGCCGCTTGCGCGGCCGATCGCCCATGCGCTGCAGTCCGCACGCTTTCGCCAAGGTCTTTCCGGCGCCGTGGCGCTGTATCATGAGCCCAATTTCATTCCCCTCGGGTATGGCAGGGTGCCAACGGTGATCACGGCGCACGACGCATCGTGGGTGCGTTATCCCGAAACACACCCGCGCCCGCGCGTTGCGCATATGACGCGGCATTTTCATGTCGCGCTCGCGCGCGCCGACCGCGTCATCGTCGTGTCTGACTTTGTGCGGCGGGAACTGCTGTCGCTGTTTCCGGTGGAAGCCAGCAAGATACGTGTGGTGCACAATGGCGTGTCCCCCAGGTTCCGTCCACAGGACGCCGCCACCCTTGCGGCCTATACGGCCACGCTGGCGCTGCGGCCCAAATCGTACTTTCTGGCGCTGGGTACGCTGGAGCCCAGAAAACGTCTGGTTGTCGCGCTGCAGGCGCACCAGCGGCTGCCCGCCGCCCTGCGCGCGCGCTATCCGCTGGTCATTGCCGGCCAGAAGGGTTGGCTCGTGCATGATTTCGAAAAGCAAGTCGCACAAGACCTGTCCACGGGCGCGGTCAGAATGCTGGGTTATGTCAGCGACCAAGATTTGCCCCGACTGATCTCTGGCGCGCTTGCCACTCTGTATTGCTCTGTGTACGAAGGCTTTGGCCTGCCGCCGCTCGAATCCATGGCTTGCGGCGTGCTGCCGCTGTGTTCAAACCGGTCGGCCATTCCCGAAGTTGTGGGCGAAGCAGGCGTGCTGCTCGACCCCGACAACCCCGAAGCGTTCACCGATGCCCTGCACCGTGCCATTGAAGACGCCGCCTGGGTAGAACAAATGGGATTACTGGCCATGGCTCGTGCCTCACAGTTCAGTTGGTCCAGATGCGCCCAGGAAACCCTGGGCGTCTACCAGGAATTGCTGCACGCCTGACGCGCCAGCATTCCTTTGCTACAACGCAATCAGGGTGAGCTCGCGCTCACCCCTTGAAACACTGCTGTCAGTCCCTGCTGCAGACTGTGCAGTTAATCACCTTGTGTTCTGCCGGCCGCGCTGCATGAAGCAGTCGCGGCCGGTTTGTTCACGCCAGGTTTACACCCAGACCAAGTCCGAGACGCTCAGGCTGCCCAGCTCGCTGGCGGCGCCCAGCAAGGCCACTTCATGAACGGCTGTGCTGAATCCGACATTGCCGTTATTCAGGAGGGCGTCTGCTGGATCGAAGGCCTCGCCGTTCTTGTTGAACAAGAACTGCAGGTCATCGCCATTGACGTTGTAGTTGAAGGTACCGTTTTCGTTATAGGTACCCACGCGTACGAGAACGTGGATCGGATCCAGGTTGTTGCCGATATAGCCGCCGAAGGAGATCGGGTTGGCGCCAGGCATGTTCGTGACGTACATGGCGTAGCTGCCGTTCTGCGAGTTATGGGAGAAAGCGCTAACATCCCCGCTGTAGTACCCTGAGTCGCGGCCATCGATGTCGATGTACAGGGTGTCTTCGCCGAAGGTGAAGTCGGTGATGATGTCCTGCTTGTTGTCAGCGCCCGGGTTAGTGGACTTGCCCGCGTCTGTCCGATAGCCACCATGGTCGTCGCCGAAGTAGAAGTAGAACACGTCCTGACCATCTCCACCGGTCAGCACGTCAGCACCCCTGTCGCCAGCGATGAAGTCGTCGCCGTCGCCGCCGTTGATGACGTCGTTGCCCCTACCGCCATACAGAGCATCGTCGCCTGCGCCGCCGTCTACGATATCATCGCCGCCGCGCGCCCAGATGACGTCATCGCCGCCGTTGCCGTAGAGCGCATCGGCGGAGTTCGAAGCGTATACGCGGTCGCCCTGCTCGCTACCCAGGAAGGTGAAACCGCTGGCATCGCTGGGGTCAAGCATGTCAACCACCAAACCGCTGCCCTTCAGGCCAGTGGCATCGATGGTGGACACGTTGTCGTTCAGGAAAGCAAAGCCGGTCACCGAGCCTTCGCCCGAAACGTTCAACTGGCTGCCGGCCGCCTGCGCGCCCAGGTCCAGCGCAACGAGATCGCGATACCCAAAGTTGCCATCGACCGACGCGCCGTTGGCCACGTTGACATTCATTACGTTCAGCGATGCGGCTTCCAGCCAGGAGGGTGTGAAGCCACCACTGAATCCGCCCATAAGATGCAGCTCGCCCGAGTTCAGCACATTGATGTCCACACTGTTGACCGTGGCGCCGTTGCTGCTGAGCCAGTCGTAGGCTTCAAAGCCATGCGAAGTCATCTCCGAGCTCACGCCCACCGACAGCTTGATCGACTCCAGGTCTGTAGCGCCTTTCCAGGTGCCCACGCGACCCATCTGGATATCGCTATCGGTAGCCGATTCCGCCACAAAGTGCTGCAGGTTCGCCGCATTTTCCATGAGTGTCTGACGATAGCTGCCCAGCGTCATGTCACCCATGTCTGTGGAGGTGATCGAGAGCTTCTGAACTGTATTGCCGTCACGGATCACGCTGCCGCCGTAAGCGGCGCCGATGC
>NZ_SDQE01000023.1 GCF_004153455.1 Allopusillimonas ginsengisoli
AGTTGCCAAAGGCGTCGATGATCTCGGACAGATCGCCTGCGGCCGCATCCAGCTTGCCGGCCCAGAAGTTCAGGCCAACCGGATCAGCGGGGCGCCCGTAATAGGCGATGTAGATTTTTTGCACTTCATCGTGATAGGCAGATGTTGCCATTGCGTACTCCTAAGTTTGCGTGGAACCACACCCGTTGAACATTCGCAGTATTCCGCCGAGCATGGATACCCGAGGCGCCCGCGAATACTTGGAGAGCAATGCATCTGCCTTGTTTCTTGCGCAGATAATCAACACTCACCAGATCGGATAGGCGTGCCGCGTAGTATGCAAATTGCCCAACCAAACATCTGTGACATTGATCACAATTCTCAACAGACACAAATAGTTTGTTAATTTATCAACACTATTTGCCCTGACTGTTGCCGAATTTCGCATCGTTGGCCGATACCTCGTCGATCAGCTCGAAGTTTTGCGTCTCGTTAGGAAAAAGCGCATTGGCCGCCTCAATGGCGATGCCGGATGAAACATATCGTTCCTTGAAAACCAAACAGAGCTCTCCATCATGCCGTTCAATGCGCCACCCATCTCGCCCCTTAATAATTAACGTTTGCTGCTCAAGCACTGCCTCTCCCCTGAATACGTCGCAAACAGACTGTTTCGAGCGCGGGATTCCTGATTTGCATTCGAATATCTGCCGATGGTGAATGTTGTATCGCAGCTTGAGTTTTCCGGATGTGATGCAGGACACAGTAAGGTTCTCTCACATTAAGGTAAAAACGAATACATACATCATTGGGCTGCTCTCGCAGCGATCTCAAGGACAGTGAGGGCTGCCGTACTTCTGCTTTATCGCAATACGGGTTTGACATGCCGACTGCCTGGCACGAAACGGAGGCCGATATTTCTGGCATGAGATGGAAGGTGAGCGCTGTCTGGAAAATGTTGCGTTTGACAGCGCCCCAACGCTGCGAGGTCGTTGCGATTCTCGACGATCTGGGACAGTCCCCCCCTGCCAGCGATTGGCGGAGCTGGATAAAAAAGGGAGGGTACGAAGTGCTAGTGGAAAGTGATGCAGTTAAACATGTCTTTCTCGTGCACGATCTCAAGCACGCGCCGCCTGAACGCACAGATGGCTCACCGGAGCAATAATGCAAACACCCACCATACTCAGCGTGAACGGGCAGGCAGAATTCGTCATACTGCCCTATGTTGAATACATACGGCTCGCGAGCAAGGCCAGTGCTGTGCCGGACGAAGCGTTTAATCGCAACAGCGCAACGCCCCAGCCGTTACCGCCCGCGCACGCCTTGAACATGGCGGAGCGCTTTGCCAAAGAAGGCAATGAGGCAACGCCGACGAGCCTGGACGCAGAGGAGGACGGTGACGCCCCAGCCGCCGACGGCCCGTTGCTGACCGTTGATCTGGACTACAGCCATGAGTATGAAGCCGTGGACAAAACAGAGGTTCCGCATACAGTCGTTCAGTTCATCGCGCGTCAGGATTGGAGTATTGTGCGCGCGTGGCGCGAATACCTTGGGCTGAAAAAGAATGAGATGGCCAATAACATGGGCATCTCGCTGGAAAACTACGCAAGAATGGAACAGCCCGACGCATTGCTGACAGAAAGCATGTACCGCGCCATCGCAAAATCCATGGACATCGATGTCAGGCAATTGCAGCCAAGGCATTACGCACTGCCAGTCGGTCTGGTGAACCGGCTACATATCGAAGACGCATGCAATTCGATGAGCGACGATTGCGATGCGACTGCTCATCCCCCCGCCCGGGAACACGTCCGCTCCCTGCTTCCCGACAGCCTGCGCTGACACTCAAAAAAAAGGCCCTCCTAAGAGGGCCAAGACGAGTTCCTGTACTCACACGCTACATGTAGCGGTTTAGCGCCGGTTGTTGTCCACCGCGTCTTTCACGGCTTCTTTGACATCGCCAGCCTTGCGCTGAGCGGTGCCCAGGTTCTTTTCAACCTTTCCCTCAACCTCGGTTTTGGGATTGTCCGTCACTTTACCGACGGTTTCCTTGACGGCGCCCTTGACTTCGCGCCCAGCACCCTTGACTTGGTCTTTGTTCATAACAACTCCTTGATTCAGTGAGTGTTGCATCCGGCTCGGTTTCATACTGCGCCCAGTTGAGCCAATGTATCCTTGACGGATGATTCACTTTATTCATTTACATGACACCCAACAAGAACAGTACATACTAGATCCCTTAGTGCATATAGACTGGTATTCAATCAGAAGTTATTGTTTTCTGCCCCGCACCGGCTTCTCATAACCCACGATACCACGCTCGCGCCCCCAAATAATGGCCGCGCTGCGACGGTGGACATCGATTTTGTTATAAATGGTTGCCACGTGATTACGCACGGTATTGCGCGACAGGTGGAGTTTTTCACCGATTTCTTCGTCGCTCATGCCTTCGCACATCAGGCCAAGCACTTCGCGTTCGCGCACGGTCAGGTCAGCCACTGCCGCCTTGTTGTCTACGGCGCCTGGCGGCCTGCGTATTTGCGCCAGCTTTTCGATAACGGTACGGCTGAACCACGACGTATCCTGCATAACCGTTTCGATGGCGGCGATCAGCTCGCTCTCGGACTGCTTGTGTGCGGTGATGTCCTGAATCACGCCCAACACGCAGCGTTCGCCGTGGATGGTGACCGTCTCGGCCGACACCAGACAATCAAGGTGCACATTGTCCTGTGTGCAAAGCTGTATCCCGTAATTGCGTACGCTCCCCGTATCCTCAAGCTGCGCCTCGAGCTTGCGGTACTCACCCGGACTGGCCCAGACACCCGATGCGGCCAGCGTTTGATTGATCAGCGTATCCTTGGCATAGCCGGTGGTATTGATGAAGGCGTCGTTCACTTCCAGCAAGCGGAACTCAGCCAGTGTGCTGAGTATCATTGGCACAGGCGCCAGACGGAACGCCTTGGAGAAGCGCTCTTCGGTGTGCCTGAGCGCATCTTCGGTCTGCTTTCGCGGATCCAGGTCGATAAAGGTGAACAGCATGCAGCCCTCTTCATTGACCTCGATGGGCTGCCCCGCCACAATCACATACTTGCTGCCTCCGCCTGGCAGCTGCAGTACCGCCTCCATCTGCGGCACGGTGCGCCCTTCGCCGATGTTGGCAATGGCCTGCTCTCTTTTGTCGGCGTTGGCCAGTACATCCAGCTCATAGGCAGATCTGCCCAGCACCTGGTCCCGCACATAGCCTGTCATTTCCAGAAAACCCTGATTGACCCGAACGTAACGAAAATCCGACAGGCGACATATCAAGGCGGGCGCAGGGTTGGCGTTGAACGTCTTCTCAAAGCGATCTTCCGCGCTGTAGCGCTCTGTGACGTCGTTCAATACCAGCACCACGCACTGGCGAGCGCCCGCCTCGTCATCCAACATCACGCTGTGAGTATTCAGCACCCGATAGCACGCCTCATCGGCGCTGCGCATCTCGACGACCACCTCGGAAAATGCCTCGCCCGCCAGCGCGCGCATAATGGGGTACTGGTCGGCCTGAAGACGATGGTTGTTCCGGTATGTGAGGCTAAACGTGTCGCAATAACCTTGCGCCGTCGCGCCCAGTTCCTGCAATGATCCCGCATCGTGCATGGCAAGCGCGGCCTGATTGGCCCAGGCGATGGATCCATCCGGCTCGATCAGGATGACGCCTTCGGTCAGCCCGGCAATGATCTGCTGAAGTTGATGCCGACCGGATGGCGGCGCGGCAGGGTTTCTTCCCATTTTGTGTCTCCCAGATAGCCATGGCGCGGACAAGCGGCTGGACAGGAGAATCAGCTTAGCCCCCCGCCATGGATTTGGCAAAGCCTAGCCGCTCAAACCGTCTTGCGCCTGTACTAATAGTACTAGACAGCCTAGTACAACCGTATCTTTGTTTCAGCGACGACGGTTACGTACAATGCGGGCGCGACCGAGTTTTCGGCGCTTTTCTTGAACCGCAAAAGGTAGGGGAATGGGCTACAGCAAATTCATGCAGCAGCTTGCCAGAGGCATTGAAGGCAAGATCGTTGCTTACGACAAACAAGATGGAGAGAACGGGTGCCTGATTTATGTGCACGGCGGCGATCATGCCATTTTTGTGCCCGACGAACTCATTGAGTATCGCCGGGACGAAGCGATCCGAATGGTTCGCCAGAAAATCGACGAAGACATCATCGAAGCCCCGTTTCTGATACTGACAGACACGGGCGACCAGCTAACGTTCGAACCCAAGGAAAAGCGACGAAGCGCTGAACAATAAAAAAAAAATTCCCCAGGCAGCACCGTGGCTATCTGGGGAATCTTCTGGCTGGCGCCCACTTGGGAACCAGCCCGGCAATGCAGTCATCTGCAATGACCTTGCCAGCGCCTGGTGGCGCCGGCCAAGACCAGGCATTAGATTACACGCGCGGCTTCAAGCAAACGTACGACTGTCCAGGACTTGTCGCGGGAGATCGGACGACCTTCTGCGATTTCGACGGTATCACCTTCGTTGTACTGGTTGGTCTCATCGTGCGCCTTGTACCTGTTGGAGCGCACGATAATCTTGCCAAGAACGGGGTGCTTGACGCGGCGCTCTACGCGGACCACGACAGTCTTGTCCATCTTGTTGCTCACAACCCGGCCAATAAGAGTACGTTGGCGCTTTGCCGGTTGAGTGGTTTGAGTTTCGCTCATGTTACTTTCCTGCGTTCTCAGTCATGATGGTGCGGACGCGCGCGATATCGCGACGAACCTTGCCAAGCTGACTGGTATTGGAAAGCTGCTGAGTGGCACGCTGCATGCGCAGGTTGAAATGTGCCTTCAGCAGGCTTTCGAGCTCGGTATTGAGCTCGGCGGCGTTTTTGGAACGGAGTTCGCTGACTTTCATTACAGGTCTCCTTAGGCGCCAATATGCCGCGACACGAATGTCGTGGAAATAGGCAGCTTGGCGGCGGCCAGGCGGAAAGCTTCGCGTGCGAGCTCTTCGCTCACACCTTCCATTTCGTACAACACCTTGCCGGGTTGAATTTCTGCGACCCAGAATTCGGGATTGCCTTTACCGTTACCCATACGAACTTCGGCAGGCTTCTGCGAAATGGGCTTGTCCGGAAAAATGCGAATCCAGATACGGCCGCCACGCTTGATGTGACGGTTGATCGCACGACGGGCGGATTCGATCTGGCGAGCGGTAAGCCGGCCGCGGCCGGTGGCCTTGAGGCCGAACTCGCCAAACGAAACCTGCGCACCGCGGGTAGCCAGACCAGTGTTGCGGCCCTTGTGCTCCTTGCGGTACTTTCTGCGTGAAGGTTGCAGCATGTTTATTCTCCTTCAGGCGCCGCAGGCGCAGCAGCAGCCGGCGCTCCAGCGTCTTTACGAGGGCCACGGCCACGACCACCCGGACGGCGGCTGTCGGGGCGATCGCCACGGGGGCGACGCGGACGACGCTCGTCTTCGCGCGGTGCAGCGGTTTCCGGGGGCATTTCGCCGTTAGGCAGCATGTCGCCCTTGTAGACCCACACTTTGATACCAATGATGCCGTATGTCGTCTGGGCTTCGGACGTGCCGTAGTCGATGTTGGCGCGCAGCGTGTGCAGTGGCACACGGCCTTCGCGATACCATTCGGTACGGGCAATTTCGATGCCGTTCAGGCGGCCCGAGCTCATGATCTTGATGCCTTGGGCACCCAGGCGCATGGCGTTCTGCATGGCGCGTTTCATGGCGCGGCGGAACATAATGCGCTTTTCCAATTGCTGAGCAATGGAATCGGCGATCAGTTGAGCATCGGTTTCTGGCTTGCGGATTTCCTCGATGTTGACGTGCACGGGCACGCCCATCAGGCGCTGCAGATCAGCCTTCAGGTTCTCGATGTCTTCGCCGCGCTTGCCGATCACAACACCCGGGCGTGCCGAGAAAATCGTGATGCGGGCATTCTTGGCGGGACGCTCGATGATGACACGGCCAACAGATGCGTTCTTGAGCTTTTTCTTCAGGTATTCGCGTACGCGGATATCTTCGGAAAGCATGCCGCCAAACGCTTTGTCGTCTGCGTACCAGCGCGAACTCCAGTTGCGATTGACAGCGAGGCGGAACCCAATCGGGTGTATTTTCTGTCCCATTGCGACTCCTTAAGCCCCGACCTTGACCACAATGTGGCAGGTCTGCTTTTCGATACGGTTACCGCGGCCCTTTGCACGGGCGGAGAAACGCTTCATTGACTGACCCTTGTCCACGTAGATGGTCGTGACCTTGAGTTCGTCGATATCGGCGCCGTCGTTGTGCTCGGCGTTGGCGATCGCGGACTCAAGCGCTTTCTTGAGAATGCCCGCGGCTTTCTTGGGGGTGAACGTCAGGATATTCAGCGCCTGGGCAACGGACTTGCCGCGGATAAGATCCGCAACAAGGCGCGTTTTCTGGGCTGAGATATGGACGCCACGGATAATAGCTGTAGTTTCCATCACTTACCTCTTGGACTTCTTGTCCGCAGCGTGACCCTTGAAGGTACGGGTCAGTGCGAACTCGCCGAGCTTGTGACCGACCATGTTCTCGTTGATATACACGGGAACATGCTGGCGGCCATTGTGCACAGCAATCGTCAGCCCAATGAATTCGGGCAGGATGGTGGAACGGCGCGACCAGGTTTTGATCGGCTTTTTCTCTTTGCCTTCGACGGCCGCATCGATCTTTTTGA
Source organism: Allopusillimonas ginsengisoli (assembly GCF_004153455.1). Classification (GTDB taxonomy): domain Bacteria; phylum Pseudomonadota; class Gammaproteobacteria; order Burkholderiales; family Burkholderiaceae_B; genus Allopusillimonas; species Allopusillimonas ginsengisoli. The sequence goes on from NZ_SDQE01000023.1 coordinate 6,671, forward strand.
TCAGATGCGCATCGACGAATGGGCCTTTTTTGATCGAACGTGACATGTTGTTCGCCCCTTACTTGCGCTTGCGGCGCGAGACAATCATATTGTCTGTGCGCTTGTTACGACGAGTTCTGTAGCCCTTGGACGGCGTGCCCCATGGACTCACCGGTTCACGGCCCTCGCCGGTACGGCCTTCACCACCACCGTGCGGGTGATCCACCGGGTTCATGGCGACGCCACGAACGGTCGGACGGACACCACGCCAGCGCATGGCACCGGCTTTACCGATTTGACGCAAGCTGTGTTCTTCGTTGCCGACTTCGCCTATCGTTGCGCGGCAGTCGATGTGAACGCGACGGACTTCGCCGGAACGCAAGCGAACCTGGGCGTATGTACCTTCGCGGGCCAGCAGTACGGCGGAAGCACCCGCCGAACGCGCGATCTGGGCACCCTTGCCTGGCAGCATCTCGATGCAGTGTATGGTGGCACCGACCGGAATGTTGCGGATTGGCAGAGTGTTGCCCGCACGGATGGGAGCATCGATGCCGGACAACAGCGTGGCGCCAACTTCGAGGCCGCGCGGAGCGATGATGTAGCGACGTTCGCCATCGGCGTAGCACAGCAGTGCGATGTGCGCCGTACGGTTGGGGTCGTATTCGAGACGCTCGACCTTGGCCGGAATGCCGTCCTTGTTGCGACGGAAGTCAACGAGACGATAGTGTTGCTTGTGGCCGCCTCCACGGTGACGTACCGTGATGTGACCATTGTTGTTGCGGCCGGAACCGCGGGCTTTCTTTTCGAGCAGACCGGCGTGCGGAGCGCCCTTGTGCAGATCAGGGTGTACCACCTTGATCATGCCACGGCGACCGGCCGAGGTCGGCTTGACTTTTACGAGTGCCATTTAGTTCACCTCCGTAAAGTCGAGTTCCTGTCCGTCTTTCAGCGAGACATAAGCCTTGCGTTCATTACGGCGGCGACCAATGAAACGGCCAAAACGCTTTTCTTTACCTTTGGTGTTCAGGACCTGGACGGACTCGACTTCAACCTTGAAGAGGAGCTCGATGGCGGCCTTGATTTCCTGCTTGGTCGCATCGGGAACGACACGGAAAGCGATTTGCTGATTTTTTTCGGCAACGAACGTGGCTTTTTCAGTCACGACGGGTGCCAGGATAACTTGCATCAGGCGTGCGGCATTCATCCCAACATCTCCTCGAGTTGAGCGATAGCCGGCTTGGTGATCAACACGTTCTTGTAGTGGATCAGCGAAAGCGGGTCGGCATAGCGCGGTTCGACCACGGCAACATGCGGCAGGTTGCGAGTGGCGAGGTAAACGTTTTCGTCGAGCGTATCGGTGATGATGAGAACCGACTCCAGGCCCATGCTCTTGAGCTTGTCAGCGGCGAGCTTGGTCTTGGGTGCGTCGAGTTCGAAGGCATCCACCACGGCGATGCGGTCTTCGCGGGCCAGCTGGGAAAGGATCGCACGGATACCTGCGCGATACATTTTCTTGTTGACCTTCTGGGAGAAATTCTCGTCGGGCGAGTTGGGGAATGCACGACCACCTCCGCGCCAGATGGGCGAAGACGTCATGCCAGCACGCGCGCGGCCGGTGCCTTTCTGGCGCCACGGCTTCTTGGTGCTGTGCTTGACGGTGTCGCGGCCTTTCTGGGCACGGTTGCCGCTGCGGGCATTGGCCTGGAATGCGACGACGACCTGGTGCACAAGCGCTTCGTTGAAGTCGCGGCCAAAAATGGTGTCTGGTGCGGCAACGGTGGAAGCGGATTGACCCTTGTCATTCAGGAGCTTGAGTTCCATTGATTAGGCTCCTTTCTTGGCCGACATCTTGATGGCGGGACGCACGACAACATCGCCATTCTTGTGGCCGGGGACAGCGCCCTTGACCAGAAGCAGGCCACGTTCGGCGTCGACACGTACGATGTCGAGGTTTTGAACGGTGCGGGTGGCATCACCCAGGTGACCAGACATGCGCTTGCCGGGGAAAATACGACCCGGATCCTGCGCCTGACCGATAGAGCCAGGCACGCGGTGCGAACGCGAGTTACCGTGGGAAGCACGCTGGGAACCGAAATGGTGGCGCTTGATGGTACCGGCAAAGCCTTTACCAATGGTGGTGCCCGTTACATCGACCTTCTGGCCAGCTTCGAACACGCTTTCGACGGCCACAACCGAACCGGCTGTGAATTCAGCCGCCTTGGAAGGATCGAGGCGAAATTCCTTCAGGATGCTGCCGGCTTCGGCGCCGGCTTTGGCGTAATGCCCTGCCTGAGGCTTGGCCACGCGGGAAGCGCGGCGGGTGCCGTAGGCCACTTGGATTGCCGCGTAGCCATCGGTTTCTGGTGACTTAACCTGGGTTACGCGATTGTTCGACACGTCCAGTACGGTTACCGGGATGGACTCGCCTTCCTCGGTAAAAATACGGGTCATGCCGACTTTACGCCCCACGAGTCCCAGCCGATAAGCGGCAGGCGTAGGTGTCGAGTTCGACATCATTTTTCTCCATTCCCGACTGCGATTGGTCGGGGCTGATTACTATATGCGCCTGCGCCGCATGCAACTTATACAGCGCCTGCACATACACGGATCTATAGCCAACTACTTTTTTGGCTAAGCCCTGCACTTTAACATGAGTCAAGCAAGGCGGGCAAGTGCCGTTGCATAACGGACCACTCAGGCTGCAAAGCTGTTCGGGTTTGTTGCGCCAGCAACACAGTCTTTGGAGGCGCCTTCTTCTGCAGAGGGCATCCCTTTCAGACCTAATTCGAAGCGCCCATTTTTCGCTTATTTTGGACAACCAGACTTCTTGAAAATTATTTTCTACTATTTTGCTTTCTGTTTGTAGAAAATAAACCCAATAATTTGAATCGCAACACCAAAATTGGGTTAATTCTTTCGCGCCTCTCCCGATAGACTGTTCACTTCTTGGCAATTATCACATTCAACCTGCACTTGTCCGGGTGGCCCCCGGCGTCGGTTGAAGAAAAGCGAGTTTGACACAGGAGTTGATATGAATTTGGACATTGCAGGCAGAAAAGCCATGGTCTGTGGCGCGAGTCAAGGCATAGGCCGGGCCTGCGCGGAATTGCTGGCCAAAGAAGGCGCAAAGCTGGTGCTCGTTGCACGCAATGAGGCCAAGCTTGCCGCGACCGCCGACGCCATCCGCGCCGAGTATGGTGTCGACGTCGACATCGTGGCTGCGGACCTCGCCCGCCAGGAAGGCCGCGCGCATGTGCTCGCGTACTGCAACGACCCCGACATTCTCATCCACAACGGCGGCTGGCCCGAAACCGACGGCGATTTCCGCGAATGGACCCACGCGAACTGGCAACAGGCGCTGGACGCCATGATGCTCGCACCGATCGAGCTCATCACCGGCGTGGTCGAGGGGATGGCATCCCGCAAGTTCGGGCGGATCGTCGCCATTACCTCGCGTTTCGTCAAGGAGCCGCAGCTCGAGCTCTCGCTTTCTGTGTGCCCGCGGCTGGGCCTGACCGGCTTCATGAGCGGGCTGGCACGCGAAATGGCGCCTCACAACGTGACCCTCAACACTGCGCTGCCCGGCATCATTGCCACGGATACCCAGTACCAATACGGGCGGGACCTGGCCGCCGCCTCCGGCAAATCCTTCGAAGAAATATGGAAGGAGCGCTCATCCACCAATGCCGCCAAGCGCTTTGCCGAGCCCAGCGAGTTCGCTTCCCTGTGCGCCTACTTGTGTTCAGCCCAGGCCGGCTTCATCACGGGCCAGAACATTCTGTGTGACGGCGGCGGATACCCCGGCACATTCTGACAAAAGCCCCCAACACTCAACGGGTCCCGGCGAACCCGGGCCCATCCCTCAAGACCAGGAGACAATCCATGTTCAAAAGCATACTGACGCTGACGTTGCTGCTTTTCAGTTCAGCCACGCTGGCCGCTGCAAGCGGCACTTCCGGAAAACCGATACGCATCGTGGCGCCATTCGCAGCGGGCGGATCTGTGGACATCGTGGCCCGTACCATTGCCGAGCCCTTGGCAAAGCGGCTCGGACAACCCGTCGTTGTCGAAAACAAGTCGGGCGCCTCGGGCATGATCGGCGCCAGACAGGTCGCCAACGCCGCGCCGGATGGCTCTACCCTGCTTGCCAATTCATCCATCCATGTCATCGTTCCCAGCCTGTACCCCGACATCACCTACGATGCCCTGAATGATCTGATCCCTGTGAGCCAGATTACCCTGGTACCTCTTGTGCTGGTGGCCGCCCCGTCGCTGCCCGTCAATAGCGTCGAAGACCTTGTGACATGGGGAAAGCAGCAGAAGGATGGCGTCAGCTACGCCTCGGCCGGCAATGGCTCCACCCCCCACCTGGCGGGCGAGATGCTGGGCGAGGCCACCGGGATGTCGATGACGCACGTGCCCTACAAGGGCAGCGGCGCGGCCATGATCGATGTCATGGGCGGCCAGGTGCCCATTATGTTTGATGCGCTCACAGCGGTCATGGGCCAGATCAAGACCGGCTCGCTGAAACCTCTGGCGGTGGCCTCGACAACGCGCTCGCCCTTGTTGCCGGATGTTCCGACATTCGAGGAGCTTGGCTATTCCCAGATGGATTTGAATACCTGGCACGGCATCTGGGCTCCCAAGGGTACTTCGCCTGAGATCGTCAACAAGCTGTCCGAAACGATTCGGGACATTACCCATTTGCCTGAAGTGGCCGAACGCATATCCAGCCTGGGCGGCATCCCGGTGGGCAACACGCCGGAAGAGTTCGATGCCTTCAATCGCGCGGAATTCGAAAAGTGGGGCGCCATGATCAAGCGCTTTAACGTAAAGCTCGAGTAAGCCGCGATCAGTTCGGAGATAAACCATCATGGACATCATTGTTCTCGGGGCCGGCATTATTGGCGTCACAACAGCCTGGTATCTACGTCAGAACGGACATAACGTGCGGGTTGTGGAACGGCGGCCCGAACCCGGCCTTGAGACCAGTTTTGCCAATGCTGGTCAGGTTTCCGCGCATTTGGCGGATCCCTGGGCCAACCCTTCCACGCTGCGCACTGTATTCGACTGGCTTCTGCATGACGATACGCCGCTGGTGTTCCGGCCCCAGGCAGATATCCATCAATGGACCTGGCTGGCCAAGTTTCTGCGCGAATGCGTGCAAAGCCGCTATCACCAGAACCTCATACATCTGGCTAATCTGGGCGTCTACAGTCGTACCGCCCTGCAAACGCTGCGTGCGGACATAGGCATCGACTATGACGGCCGCCAGAACGGCATCCTGCTGTTCTTCACGGATGCCGATCGGCTGCGGGCCGCCGCCGGCGCCGCCCGCAAGCTTGCCGCCTACGGCATCAAGCGAGAAGTTCTGTCGGCCCAGGAATGCCTTGATCTCGAACCCTCATTGCAGTCCGTGGGCAATTCATTGCAAGGCGGCGTGTATTCCCGCGGCGATGAGACGGGCGACGCCTTCAAGTTCACCCAGCGGCTTGCCGAGCGCGCGCGGCAAGCCGGCGTGGTCTTTCACTATGGCGCAAGCCTGCAGGAGATCAAGACCGGCAAGAGCGGGGTCGACGCCGTGGATATCGTGTTCAGTGATGGCAGGAAGGAAACCTGTCGGGCCCAGCACTATGTCCTGTGTCTTGGCAGCGCCACGGCAGCCCAGGCTCGCAAGATCGGTATCTCGCTGGATATCTATCCTGTAAAGGGGTATTCCGTTACCTTGCCCGTGCTGCCGGATAGCCTTGCCTGCCGCATGGGTCTTACGGATGCCGGCCGCAAGATTGCCTTTTCGAGACTGGGCGACCGAGTGAGAGCGACCGGCTTCGCCGAGATTGCAAACTTCGACACCTCCATCGATACCGCCCGGTGCCAGCAACTTCAGGATCGCGCCATGGCGCTATTCCCGGACGCCCTGGATGCGGCGCAGGCCAGCCATTGGGCGGGATTGAGACCGATGACGCCCAGCAATCTGCCTTATATCGGCCGCAGCCGCTACCCCAATCTGCTGATCAACGCCGGACACGGAACAATCGGCTGGACGCAGTCCTGCGGATCCGCCCTGGCAATCTCGGAAATCCTTGAGAACAGGGCCCCCGCTTGTGATTTCCCGTTTCTGGGGCAGGCACGCCACTGAGCAGCCTTTGCCCGATGAGCACGCTGGGCCAAACCGGCTTGCCCGCGCCCGAACCAAATCCTTAGCTTATTCTTTCGGAGGAAGAGATGAACAAACGAGAACGCGTCATGGCGGCCATCAAGGGAGCGCCCGTTGACAGGGTTCCTTTCAGCCTGTGGCTGCATAACTTTGCGCAAGAGCATAGCGCCGAGGCGCTCGCGGCCGAAACGCTGCGGCTGTACGCAGCCTATGATTGGGACTTTCTCAAGCCCCAATCCCGCCCTTACTGCTTTACAGAATTGTGGGGGCAAACGTTTCAGCGCTCTTACGAGAAGGCAACTTTTCCTGTCGTGACTCACTACGCCGTGCAGAATGCGGCGGACATCGGCAAACTCGAAGACGTAGATGTGACCGCTGGCGCGCTCGCCGAACAGATTGAAGCCTGCCAGCTGGTTCGTGCAAGCGTAGGCAAGGATGTCCCCATCATCGGTACGATTTTTTCTCCGATCATGACCGCCATGTTCATGATGGACGATGGGCCGGCGCAGGTGCGTCGCCTGATGACGGAGAACCCCGACGCCCTGGAACAGGGGCTGGCGACCATCGCCCGCGCTTTCGCTCAGCATTCCCGCGCGTGTGTCGAGGCAGGGCTGGACGGCATTTTCTACGCCACGACCGCCGCCACGAAGTCGCAAATGTCTCCGGAAGAATTCAATCGATTCCAGGCACCCTTCGACAAGCAAATCCTCGAGGCTGCCAGCGCCGCGCCATTCAATATCGTTCACATGTGCGGCGACAACATTCTGGCCGACAGTTTTGTCGACTACCCCGTCGACGTGTTCAGCTGGGCAACCACGCCGGGCAACCCCTCCCTGACCGAGATGCACAACAAGACGGGCCGCGCCGTGCTGGGCGGCCTGCCTGGAAAGCCCGCCATGGGGTCGATATCGGTGGAAGCACTGCGTGAGCACGCGAAAGCCTCGCTTGCCGAAATGCAAGGCCGCTACCATTTGCTCGGCCCTGATTGTTCGATCAACCAGGATACTTCGGATGACGTGATGCGCGCTGTCACCGACATCGCGCAAGAAGCCGTCCTCAGTTAGTCATGCTCAAAGGACTCCAACTATGAAACGCATAAACACGCTACTGGCATGCCTGGGGATAATGTTGGGGTCCATCGGGATGCCCAGCCAGGCAGACACCTATCCTGAACGCACAATTTCGGTCATTGTTCCATTCAGCCCGGGCGGCAACGTGGACATCGTGGCTCGACTCATCAACCACAAGCTGGAAACCGAGCTCGGCCAGTCGCTGGTCACCGCCAATGTTTCCGGCGCGTCCGGCGTCATTGGCGCCGGACAGGCTGCGCGCGCCAAGCCGGACGGATACACCCTGCTGGCCAACTCCTCCGCCCACGTCATCGCGCCCGCTATGGTGGCAAACCTGCCATACGATCCGCTTGCCGACTTTATCCCGGTTTCCCAGATAACCCAGGTTCCAATGGTGCTGCTGGTCTCTTCAGAAATTCCCGCCACAACGCTAGACGAATTCATCGCCTACGGACGTGCACGCGGCGACGGCGTGGACTATGCCACTTACCTGGGATCCGCAGGGCATCTTGCCGGCGAGCTGTTCAAGGAAGAAACCGGCGTCGTCATGAATCTGATCCCTTATAAATCTGGTTCCACCATGGTGACTGACGTGATGGCCGGCAGGGTGCCCGCGATGTTCGACGGCCTGTTCTCGGCAAACGCCTCGCTCAAGACCGGCAAAGTCAAGGCGCTCGCCATCACTGCCGCCCAGCGCTCGGATTTTCTCCCCGAGATCCCCACGTTCGCCGAGCTGGGCTATCCTGATATCAATGCGGAAACGTGGCACGGATACTGGGTGCCAAAAGGAACGCCCCAGCTTGTCGTGGATCGCCTGAGCGCTGCGATGGCAAAGGTAACGGCTATGCCTGATGTCCAAAGCCGCATCGTCGCCATGGGCGGCAATGCGGTAGGCAGCAGCAGTCAAGACTTTACCCGCTTCGCCACCGCAGAACACGATCGTTGGAAGGTGGTTCTGGAGCGGGCAGGCGTAAAGCCGCAATAAGCCTCTGCAGGAATCAGACCGCAACCCGCCGCACCACAAAACGCTCCACGTAGTCGTTTGCGGGATGGTTCCGAATGTCTTCTGGCGTACCCACCTGTTCCACCTTGCCGTCGCGCAGAATGATGATGTGCTGGCCCAGGCGCAATGCCTCTTCGATGTCGTGCGTGATGAACACAATGGTTTTCTGCAAACGCTGCTGCAGGGCCAGGAGCTGGTCCTGCATGTCGTAGCGGATCAGTGGATCCAGCGCCGAGAAGGCTTCGTCCATCAACAGCACTTCGGCATCAATGGCCAGTGCGCGGGCCAGCCCCACGCGCTGGCGCATGCCGCCTGACAGCTCATCGGGATAGCTTTTTTCGTATTCCGCCAGGCCTACGCGCTCCAGCCACAGGCTGGCGGTTGTCCGGGCCTGCTGCCGGCCCTCGCCGCGCACGTTCAGGCCGAACGCCACGTTATCCAGCACGTTGATATGCGGCAGCAGCCCGAAGTTCTGGAACACCATGCTGATCTTGTGCCGGCGCAGCTCGCGCAGCGCTGGCATGCTGAGCGTGAGGATGTTCTCGCCATCGACCAGCACCTCTCCGGCCGACGGGTCGATCAGCCTGTTCAGGTGCCGCACCAGGGTGGACTTGCCCGATCCCGAGAGCCCCATGATGCAGGTGATTTGTCCCGTGGGAATATCGGCATTGATACCGGCCAGGCCAACGTTGACGCCGGTTTCAAGCTGAACAGCGGATTTGTCCGCCCCTTCGCGCAACATCGCGACCGCATCGGCTTCGCGCCGCCCAAATACCTTGTACACGTCTCGTATCTGGATTTTGACGCTGTCCGCTGGGGCATCGAGGTGCGCCTCGGGCTTCCCCGACGCATCCAGGACATTGCCATCAGCCCGGGACGCGGTCTCCGTCGCGGCAATCTGGTCACCCGCGGGCGTGAGATCTGTCGGGCGGTCTGGATCGCTCATCGCTCATTCTCCTGTTGCAGCATGGCCTGCCGGCGCCGGCGCGGGCGGCCATAGGCCTGTGTGATGCGGTCGATGACGATCGCCAATATCACGATGGCGATGCCGGCCTGCAGGCCACGGCCCACGTCCAGGGTCTGGATGCCGGCCAGGACATCTTCGCCCAGCCCGCGCGCGCCGATCATCGACGCCACCACCACCATGGCCAGGGCCATCATCGTTGTCTGATTGATGCCTGCCATGATGCTGGGCCTGGCCAGCGGCAGGGTGACTTTGACCAGCATCTGCCAGCGCGTTACACCGAAGGACTGCGCCGCTTCCATGACGTTGCGATCGACATGGCGCAGCCCAAGCACGGTCAGGCGTATGAGCGGCGGCACCGCGTAGATGATGGTGGCAAACAGGGCGGGCACTTTCCCCAGGCCAAACAGCATCAGTACCGGAATCAGATACACGAAGCTGGGCATCGTCTGCATGACGTCGAGAATGGGCGTGAGGACACGCCGCAATGTGCGGCTGCTCGCCGCCAGTATCCCCACGGGAATGCCAATGATGATGGAAAACAGGGTAGACACCAGCACCAGCGCAAAGGTCTGCATCAGCTTGTCCCACAACCCGACCGCCCCGATCGCATACAGGCAGACAACGTAAAGAACGGTCGTGACCGGCTTGCGGGTGGCATGCCAGGACAGCAGCGCGACCAGCGCAAGAAATAGCCAGGCAGGCACGGCCTCCATCAAGCGTTCAATCGGCAGCAGTACGGTGGTCAGTATGAATTCGCTGGATTCCCGGAAGCTGCTGCCGTAAGACTTGACCATGGCCAACAAGCGCTGATTGACGAACGCTGCCGCGGACCAGTCGGGGAAGATCCCTTGACCGGTAAGGGCAGCGGCCAGTGATGCGGTGCCGGCGTCCGACCCTGTGGCGACGGGCCTGGAGCTCGCCTTGCCCGATGCGCTGTCCCCCGCCTCGAGCTGCCCGTCATGGGTATCCGCCGGCGCAGGCTGCGCGTCGGCCGACACGCTGTCCCCTGGTTCGGAGGCGTCAGTCTGCGGCAGGCCCAATGCGCGATCGGCCCGTGCCGCCACATCGGCGGGCAGCCAGGCGTGCCAGATGTCGGTATGTTCGCGCAGAAACTTGGCCGCCATCGTCTCGCCGTTGGCGCGCGATTCCGTCATCTCCAGAATCATCTGGTTCAACAAAGGCGGCTCGAACTGCAGGCGCTCGAAGAAAGCAACAAGCTCGGGATTGCGCTGGGCAAACACAGAGGACACCGCCACGCTCAGGCGGGCAACAAGAAAGTCAGACGAACACAGCTTGCCCTCACCACTGACGATGGTGTCCCAGCACGCCTGATTGAAGGGATCCTGCTCAATTTTGGCAAACTTGTACTTGGCCATCAGGCCAGCGGGCTGCCAGTAGTAAAAGAGGATGGGTTCGCCGCGATCGTAGGCAGCGCTGATGGCCGCATCCAGCGCCGCACCGGTCCCTGCGCGAAAATTGTTGTAATCGTCATCCAGGCCGTGCACCGTCAGCAGACGGCTATTGGTTTTTTCGCAGACCCAGCCTGATGGGCAATTGAGAAAGCGGCCCTTGGACGGCACTTCCGGATCGCGAAACAGCGATTTGTAGCGCGGCAAGTCTTGCCAGGATTCCAGATCGGGCGCCATGGGCGCTATGCCGCGTTGCGGATCACCATGCACGACATAGTCCGGCACATACCATCCCTGCTCGGCGCCACCTGCCAGCGTATCGCCGATGACACGCACATCGCCCGCCTTTATCGCATTTTCGATGATCGGAGAGCGGCCGGACCAGAGTTCCCCCATGATCTGCAGGTCGTTCTGGGCCAGGGCGGATTCGGTGGCGGCGGGCGTGCCTGGAATGATTTCTGTTTTACATCCATAGGCCGCTTCGAGCAATGACTGAATCACATGCGTGGTAAAGGTGGCGCTTTCCCATGTCTGGTCCGCCAACTTGATGGGCTGCCCCGCGTTACAGTTTGCGTCTTGAGCCGAAGCAGTCGCCTGCCACAACGTAGCCAGGACAAGTAACGCCATGCCAAGGAAAGCTTGCACTCTGCTCATTGAACCGCCCCTCTTGTTCTTGTATGGTTTGCCAGCGCCGCTTGTACAGCACGCCGCGTGCCCATAATGCAAAACGCCATGCTATGAGCATGGCGTTTTTCTTGTCGCGCACTAGGCGCTCAAGGAACAGCTTACTGCAATGCGATTTCGACGTCCACACCTGCGGGCAGATCAAGGCGCATCAGCGCGTCGACAGTCTTGTCGGTAGGATCCACGATATCCATCAGACGTTGGTGCGTGCGCATTTCGAACTGATCACGTGACGTCTTGTTGACGTGCGGCGAACGCAGCACATCGTAACGACGGATACGCGTAGGCAGCGGAACCGGACCGCGAACCACCGCGCCCGTGCGCTTTGCCGTTTCAACGATTTCGGCAGCGGACTGATCGATCAACTTGTAATCGAAGGCTTTCAGACGGATGCGGATTTTCTGGTTTTTCATGGGTATTCCTAAAGAACGAATTAGACGGGAGCAATATCGCTCCCGCCAGTTTGCGGCCAGTCTTTACTTGGCGATGCTGGCGACCACGCCGGCCCCGACCGTGCGTCCGCCTTCGCGGATGGCAAAGCGCAGGCCTTCTTCCATGGCGATCGGCGCAATCAGG
>NZ_SDQE01000024.1 GCF_004153455.1 Allopusillimonas ginsengisoli
ATGGACATCCACTGATCCTTCTGAAGCATCGTCAGCCTTCGCGCACAAAAGGCTAACTTTACGGAAAAGTGGTTCGGTTTTACTTTGCGCGAAGTGGCTCATTATTACTTTGCGCGCAACACCACCAAGGAAATCAAAAGTGATGGCTTTCACAGATGCTTCCTAATGCAGCACACCATTGCGCTGCAAGACCGATATTTCGTTTGCGGACAAGCCATACTCACCCAACACCCGCTCAGTATGCTCTCCCAACAGCGGGGCATGGGTGCGTACGCTGCGGTGGGGTGAATTCCCAGAAAACCTTAGTGCGGACCCTACCATAGACAACGGCCCGAGAACGGGATGTGTAATTTGCTCCACGATTCCGCATGCAACAACTTGTGCATCGGAGAACACATTCTTCAAGTCGTTGATGGGGCCGGCGGGAATGCCATTGGCGCTGAAAAGACTCGACCATTCGTCTCGCAGGCCGGAGCGAAGACGGCTTTCCAGCACGCGCTTGAGCTCCACGCTGTTTTCCATGCGCTTGGTATTGGTGAGGAAGCGTGAGTCTAGAGGTAAGTCATCTAGACCCAGAAGCTCGCACAGACGCGTCCACATCGCTTCTGTCGCTGGCGCAAGGTTTAGCGGGCCGTCGGCGGTCTCGAACGTACCGTATGGAGCCAGCACCGGATGAGCGTTTCCATTGGGCGTGGGCACTTCGCCCAAGTTCAAGTAGCGCTGACCCTGCACACTCAGCAGGGCCATCAAGCCTGCCAATAAAGACGTATCCACATGCTGGCCGACTCCAGTGCGATCACGTGCGGCAACTGCGGCAAGGACGCCTATGGCGAGCCACATGCCCGCAGTCAGATCGCCGATCGGCACACCCACACGCGTGGCGCCTGTATCTGGCATGCCCGTGAGGCTCATAAGCCCGGCATACCCCTGCGCGATCTGATCGAAACCTGCCCAGCCCTTGGCAGGTCCTTCCCGTCCGAATCCAGAAATCGAGCCCATGATGAGCCGAGGATTATCCTTCACAAGTTCCTCATAAGCCATCCCCATAGATTCCATGGTGCCTACTTTGAAATTTTCGATGACCACATCAGAGCGAACCGCCAGCCTGCGCAGCAGTGCCAGCCCTTCTGGATCCCGGAAATTGACGGCGACTCCCTCCTTGTTACGGTTGGCGCTCAAATAGTAAACGCTGATCCCTTCACGGTCGATTGGCCCCCAGCCACGGGTCATATCCCCATTCGGTAGCGGCTCAACCTTGATGACCTGGGCACCCAGATCAGCCAAGATCATGGTGCTGAAGGGTCCGGACAATGCCCGCGACAAATCCAGCACCTTAAGTCCCGCTAACGGTAAACTCATAATGACTCTCCATCTGACATGTAAAAATAACGACCAGGCCCATCCATGCTCACAACTTTCCGGTGACGGCTCTTGACACAACAATCTCGCTTCGTTCGACGAACGCCTCATGGTTCCGTTCGATGTCGCTCGGGCGGTAGAGATAATTCACCATCAGGCCGCAGGATTGCCTGAGGCCCTTTTCTGAGATGTCACCGAGAAAGTTCAGGTGATGCAGTTCCGCTCCATTGCGAAGATGAAATCTTGCCACCGGATCCACCACTGTGCCGCGTGAACTCCTGGCCAGCAGGAAGTAGGCTCGCGCGCTTTCGAGCAGAGCGGTGCGGACGGATGCCGCCTTTTCCTTGTCGGTATGCCAGTCAGCGGCTTCCAGCCTATTCAGTGGCTCCCGAATTGCCTCCGTAAGAAGCTCCGACTGCGCGTCGGCGCGCTCTTTGTCAAGCCAGCGGGCAAAGCCTGGTACAGGTGACAGCGTGACAAAGGTGTTCAGATTGGGAACTTGGTGCTGGAGGTACTCTATGACCTGCTTGAGCAAAAAGCTGCCGAACGGGACACCCGCGAGACCTTTCTGCGTATTGGAAATGGAGTAGAAAACGGCTGTCGTTGCATGGCTGGCTTGTGTGGGTGTGCGCTCGGCGTGTAGAAGCTTCTGGATTGACGTGGGAATATCAGTCGTCAGCGCTACTTCTACAAAAATGAGAGGCTCCTCAGCAAGCTGCGGGTGAAAGAAACCGAAGCAGCGCCGATCGGCCGGATCGAGACGGTTACGCAAGTCGTTCCAATCCTGGATGGCATGTACTGCTTCATACTTGATGAGCCGTTCTAGGATATTCGCCGGCGTGCTCCAGTCCATAGGCCGCATTTCCAGGAACCCGGGGTTGAACCACGATATGAACAGATGAAGGAAGTCGGAATCCACGGCAGCGAGTTCCGGATGTTCATCAATGAAACTCAGCAGAGTTTCCCGCATCTTAATGAGGCGATGTGTCCCGCCGGAGGAATAGTTCATGCGTCGAATCAGCTCCTGACGACGCGGCTCAGTCGCTTTGTACAGTCTGAGCAGCATCTCGTCCGATGGCGACTGTTGGTAACCAAGCATGGCCTCCTGAAATTTGTCAGTGGCCACACCGAACCCTTCTGCAAGCTTCAAGAAAAATTCCAACTGAGCCTCACGCGTTGAGTGCTCGAAATTGTCAAGGAGCCGCTGGGCCAGCATGGTTCCGGAGGCTTCGCCTCGGCGAGAGAGAAGCGCCTCGCCAATGCTACCCAGATCCAGAGTCTCATCGCCGCCAGAAGTGCCCGAACGAGACTTCCTGAAGATGCTCCAGTCACCGCGGATCAGGCGTGCAAAAAGATCATTCGTCTTGCTATTCGATTTCGCTGCTTTGGTGTTCATGGATTAGCTTTAGTATCTGCATTGATTCTTGCTGCCTATAACTCTGGCAGTGCCCTCAGTTCGAGAGTGAGTCTGCCATCAGCTTGTTGAGACTAACGCGTTAAGAAGCACTCTTGCAGCCCACACACCGCTTTGCTCGGCACATTGCGGTTTCGCGGAGCAACGCATATCAAAACCGGTCTGGCGCTGATTCCCTTGCGAATCTTCAAATATCATTGCGTTGGCATATGTGCTGATGCGGCAACCTTTTGCATCAGTGGAAGCTCCTTGCGAATTTTTGCCAACACATCGACGCCAGGCGTGTAAGCAGGAGTCAATCCTAAGTTCCTTAGCTGTTTCTGCATATTGGCTTCGGCCAGGACACTTTGTAACGCCGTATCTAGCGTGAGACGAACAGGCTCGGGTATCCCTGCGGGCGCGATTAACGCAAGCCATGACATCAGCTCAAACCCAGGGAAACCACTTTCAGCCACTGTCGGCACATCGGGTAACAGCGCCGGTCGGTGCGGCGACAAAATCGCAATAGCGCGCATTTTTCCAGCCCTGATAAAGGGCAGCGTAGCTACAATCGTATCTACCGCCAAAGGTATCTGATTGCCAATGACCGCAGTCAGATTAGGCGTACTGCCGTTAAACGGAACGTGCATGATGTCCACGTGGGCCGCAGCCTTAAGCATTTCACCACCGAAATTTGCTGTCGTGCCGACACCGAACGACCCATAAGAGAGTGACTGGGGTCGCGATCGAGCTCGTTCCAACATGTCTTGAAGCGTGCGTTCAGGTTCATTAATATTGGCGACAAGCACCATATCCAGTGTCGCTACCTGACCGATGAACGAATAGCTCTTTATCGGATCGTAGGGTATCTGTGTTCGTAGAGCCGGATTCAGCGTCAACGTTGAGTTCGGAGCCAAGAATAATGTATACCCGTCGGCGGCTGCTCTGGCCACTCCGGCCGCAGCAATGACGGTCCCCGCTCCGGGTTTATTCTCGATTATGAACGGCTGCCCGAGAACTTCACCGAGGCGTTGGCCCAACAGCCGTGCGAGCTGATCCGTAGCCCCTCCAGCAGCAAAGGGAACGACAATGACCACCGGCTTGTGGGGGTAACCGCTTGCATGGGCGGAGCAGGCGGCTCCGAGCAGGCAGACTACGGCAAAGCGCAAAATACGCGATAGAAATCGATACATAGTTTGTCCCTTAATCGTGGTTTTGATAAACCATCTGAGAAGTAGCAGCTACCCCATACGGGGTGGCATGGAAAAACGGCGTGCCTCGTCGTAGGCAAACCCCAGTTGCAACAAAGAAAGCTCTGCGTGCGGCCGCGCCAGTATCTGAAGCCCCGCCATACGTGTCCGACTATGCCCATTCACTGGGACGCTTAAGGCGGGAACGCCGCCCATTGAGGCGAAAATCGACACTTGCATCCAACGGTGATAGGTGTCCATATGCTGCCCGGCAATCAATTTGGGCCAGTTTTGTTCAACTGCAAAAGGAAACACTTGAACTGCCGGCAAGAGAATGAAATCGTAATCACTGAACGTGGTGTCCAGAGTGCTGCGCCATGCATCGCGAACGTGCAGTGCGAACTTCAGTTGCGTGTCATTAATATGCATGCCTCGCTGTAGTTCCCATTGCGCTTCTGGCTTGGTTAGCGCCCACTGCGCCGGGTCATGCAAAATCGAAGCATTGGCGCGATAGAGTAGAAAGCTGCGTAGCGTAATCCATGACTCCCATAAGGCTTCATAGTCGAATGCAGGCACGGTGGCGTTCAGATGGCAACCGAGGTCTTGGAATAATGGCATTGCTGACTCGCAAGCCTGCAGCATGCCTGGATCCATCGGAATACGGTTCGCAAGATCTCCCAGCCACGCGACCTTCACACCTTTGAAATCACGTTGCAAAGGTTTGATAAACGTTGACGCCTGAGCGTTACGACTGAATGGCAGCGAGGCAGGGAAATTGGCCTGTACGGAAAGCAATAATGCCAAATCTGGAACGGTACGCGCCATGGGTCCGCACACGCCAAGCACGGGCCACACGGACTTGTCCTGTATGCCGTGCGGAATGAGTTCCGGCGTAGTACGAAGGCCGAACACACCGTTGAATGCCGCCGGCGTGCGCAGCGATCCCATTGTGTCGCTGCCGTCGGCTACGGGCAACATACAACGCGCCACGGCGACAGCCGATCCCCCGCTGCTTCCACCTGCAGACAGCGCTGTGTCGTGAGCATTGCGGGTGATACCGTTAACCCGGTTGTAAGTATGCCCTCCAAGGCCAAGCTCAGGCGTGTTGGAGCGACCAATGAACACGGCTCCTGCTTCACGCATGCGGGCAAAGGCTACGGCGTCATTGTTGGTTATATTGGCTCGATACACGAGTGATCCACGCGTGGTCAGCATGCCTTTGACGGGCATTAAATCCTTAGGCGCCTGAGGAAAGCCATGCATCAGCCCACAGGTTTCACCACGCAGCAACTGCTGATCTTTCTCTTGTGCCTGCTTTAGTACGCAATCCGGGTCTTCAAGCGCAACCAGCGCATTGTGCTGCTCGTTGCAGTTGTCAATACGATCCAGGAAAGCCTGCATGACTTCAACGCATGACAATGTGCGCTTATGGATCGCTTCCATTAGAGATACCGCATCCATGGTCACAATGCCGCTAAAGTCATTGACCACAGAGGGCTTCAATGGGAGGTTTTCCATTGGTGTCGTTTCTGGAGACAGTGGTTTCATAAAGTTCGATGCTATTGCTGATGTAACTAGCTTACGGTCTAATTAGGTTTGTGCCAATTTCAATTTTTCGACGTGAGCATTGCGTTTTACGCAAACCAGAAAGAATCCACCCATGAACAAAATAAATCTGTTGCAAGACACGGCACTACGGTATTTCTTAGAGGTGGTACGACGTGGTTCGATTAGCGAGGCCGCCCAATACCTGCATGTCTCCGCATCCGCAGTAAGCCGTCAGGTATCGACCCTGGAGGAGATCCTGGGGACGACGTTGTTCGATCGCATGCCGCGTGGCATGCAGCCCAATGGGGCTGGACAGGTGCTGGCTAGCTACGCACTACGTGTATCGCTGGATGCCGCTGAGATCGTATCCGCCATTGACGCGTTACAGGACATGCGCAATGGGCATATTCGCCTGACCGGAGCTGGAGGTTTTGCGATTGATCTGTTACCCGCCGCGATGGTTGCCTTCCGAGAGCAGTATCCCGGCACTAAATTCACGCTACAGGTCGAGAAGCCCACCGATGTGACTAACCTTGTGCTTCGCGGCGAGGCCGATATGGGACTCACCTACAGTCGCACAGCACACAAAGACATTCGGGTGGACTATGTGCAGACAGCGAGTGTTGTTGCTGTGATGCGAAGCGACCACGCGCTGGCGAAGCTGCAGTCTGTAACGCTCAAGCAATTGCAGGGGTTTCCTATTGCGCTGCCAGGGCCCGAAACCACAGTACGCCAACTCTTCGACATTGCCTGTAGTAATCGGCAAATTGTGTTGGAGCCCGTGCTGGAATGCAATCGCTTCGAGACATTATTTAATTTCGTGCAATATGGAGGGGGGCTAACGATAGCAAGTGCCGTATCGGTCATAAATCGCAAGCAACGTGATCCTTTGCTCTGTATTAAATTACGCGAACCTGGAATGATCCGTAGCATCCAGATTCAAACGCTGGCGGGCCGTCGCCTGCCAGAATTGGTATGCGCCTTCATCAAACTGCTAGAGCAACGCTTGAAAGACGTTTGAAGTAGGCCAATAGAGGCCTGTGGGTACTTTCAAGGAAGCGCCGACTAAGTCCGACTGACGGCGAGCGAATTGAATGTCGCGATGTCAGATGAACAAATTCGAGCACAGTGTTCGACACGCCAGTCACGATAAAGTCATCGGCATGGCGGATGACGTTGAGCTGGGCATTGCTGCGGGACAGTTTGGACGATCCCACGCTTGCATAGGCTGCTGCCTCAAGCCCATCTAACGCCATGTTCGCGATCACAGGCGAGACGATTACCCGTTGCGGGGTACGCGCTGGAGTCGCGAACAGGACTCTCTTATCGATATATCCGGCTTGAAGCGATCTTCGCAGGATATTCTTACAATCTCTGGCGATATCGGCAGATATATCGCGCGTGTGGCGATTGTGAACGGGTGCAAGACTGTCAGAGGTGAAGATGCCAGTGCGCCTCCCGGAGAAAACAACGTGTGGACCGGTGCCGGAGGAAATGTCTGCCATTGCCTACTCGACTGTAATCGATTCCGAAGCTACTCATTTTTCAAAGTCTGCGTAGCGACCGTGCCAAAGACTAGAGATTGGTGCGCAGCCGCGCCAGCCATGGCGCCATCGGCAACTGCATGCGGTACGCCGGGAAACATGCTTGCTGCGTCGCCACAGCAATAGACACCGGCTACTGTGCTGGCTTTTTTCTGATCCGTGCGAATGTACGGGCCCATAGGGCCCTGTTCAATTGCGCAACCCAGTTTCTCAGCGATCGGACTGCCTATGCGGGTGCGCCCGATCACAAATAGGCCATCCATAGATTGTGTGCGGCCGTCACGCATTTCGACATCGGCTTTCCCAGTGACGCGCCGCACCAGAGCACGCTCAATTGTTACATTGCGTTCGTCCAGCGCGATCAGTTGAGTCTCGTCCGGCTCGAATGCGCCGTTGAGAAATAGTGTCACGTCTCCCCAGTCGGGCAGCATCAGGGCCTGATGCATTGATAAGGCACTCGTTGCCAATACACCGATGTTGCCCTGTTCTAGCTCGTAGCCATCACAATATGGGCAGGTGAATACGTGCCGGCCCCAGCGTTCAGTTAGCCCGTCGATTAGGGGCAGTTCGTCGATGACTCCGGTGGCCAGCACCAGCCGGTGCCCCCGTAGCGTCTGGCCATCGTGCTTTGTTACCCGAAATCCGCCGTTATGGGCGACCGCGTTGACCGCGGTTCCCTCTATCCATGTGACTGTAGGATAGGTCAGTAGTTGTGCTTGCCCAAGAGCGGCGATGGTCGAACCCTCGATGCCATCCTGCGTTAGAAAGCCATGAGAATGGCGCGCATAACGATTGCGGCGCTGGCCTGCATCTATAACGACTACCCGGCGGCGTGCACGCGCCAATTGCATCGCGGCCGACAGACCGGCGTAGCTACCACCAACGACGATTGCATCGAATTCGTTTGTTGCGTCATGAGTATGCATGGCCTTCTCCTCTGTGTTCTCGTCATTATTGCCGTAGCTCAGCAAAATGCTGCAGCATTTCGCGCCGTCCAATCATCGAATTTCACAGGGAGGCGACCAAGAACGGTACTGACGTCGTTCGAGATAACATCCCATTCGTTCGCCTTCACGGAGCCCATGACTTGCAGTGCTGCATTTACCTGGTCTTCAGGAAATCCGAAATCCACCATGGCCTGTTTGAGCAGTTCAGGCGCAGAATCCATGAACGACACGGATTTGCCCAGCACCGACGCGAGTTGAGCAGCGTAGCCTGATCCGTCCATGGACTCGGGGCCTGTGAGCGTATATATCTTTGATTCATGACCGGGGCTTGTTAGAGCTCTCACCGCGACAGCCGCGATGTCCGCAGGGTCGATAGAAGCCCATCGCCCATGACCAGTCGGCTGGGAGAACACTCCCTGGCTCTTGATGGAGTCAGCCCACATGGAGAGTGCATTCGTGTTAAAAGTGGCTGGCCGTAGCATGGTCCAGGCCATACCCGAATCGATGAGATGCCTTTCGGTATCTCCATGCCATCGGCCAAGCAACAAGCTCGGATCATCGGCCTTGAACGTGGACAGTTTGACCACATGCTTCACGCCTGCTTTGCGTGCGGTGTCGATTGTGCGTCTTTCAAGAAATCGCCCGGCGACACCATTACTCAGACCGGAGCAGGCCAGATATAACTTCTCGACGCCTGAAAGCGCTGTAGTCATTGAGGAATCGTCTTGGAGATCACCATCGACGATAACAGCGTTGTTTTCAAATTCTGCAGCCTTTACGCGCGAGACACCGCGAACTAACAATCTTGGCCTGTGGCCAGCGGTGATGAGTTGCCGGGCAACCTCACCGCCAGTTGTTCCGGTTGCTCCCAGTACCAATATATGCCCGGTGCTGGGCTCATTTGCAGGGTAATTGGTGTTCATGTTTTCCTCTTCGGTGCTTTGCGTACTGATGGTTAAAGCGCTCTGCCAGATCTGCCAGCGTGACGTCTCTGAAGCGGTTGACAAGCAAGGCCTCGGCTTCGTCGAATGCGCTTGCCAGCGACTGGTTGACCACCTGCTCCACCAGGCATTCTGGATGGTCGACCCGGTTGCCCATCGCGAACATGGTTGGTGAGCCCACAGCCTCGTAAATGTCATACAGGGTCACCTTATGCAGGTCGCAGGTTATGGTCCAGCCACCGCCGTGGCCTTTGTCGGAACTGACGTAACCACGCTTGCGCAGGCCAGCCAGTACGCGTCGCACCAGTACGGGATTAGTGACCAGATACCGCGCTAATTCCTCGGACGTAAGAGGGCCTTCGCTGTGTGTCATATGCAGTAGCACATGCAGGATTGATGAAAGTTTGCTATCTCTTCTCATGTAACTAATGATAGTACAAATCTCAGGTTTACGCCACAAGTACAGAAAATAATGAACGGTGTCAGTTGCTAGTACCGGCTATGGGTGCAGACGGTACGGCGCGATAATCCAGCATGCGTTTGACCTGTCGGACGAGGATCTAGTGTGGGGCTGGGTGGAGAACCTCTATTGGCAGGTGTTTACCGGGGAAACCTATTTGCAAATCGAGCTGCCGAGTGATCCCTAAAGCCTGACACGTTAGCGCGCCAGCATCGGATTCTGGAACAACGCACCAAAGACAAGAACAAGCTGTACGCCTTGCATGTTCTATGCCGGTCAATCCGTACGATGGCCGCACGCAGGCCGAAGCGCTGGAGCAGATGGCTATGTCGGCCGATGTGCCGATCCACACCGCCATTGTGGATAAGGGCTATCGCGGCGTGCAGGCGCCGGATATCCGAATCCGTCGGTTCGGTCAACGCTGGGGCGTGGCTAAAGGTTTAAAAACGATGGTCAAACGGCGTAGCGCCATTGAGCCGATCATTGGGCACATAAAGTCAGACGGAAGGCTCGGGCGAACCTGACTCGAAGGCGCGTTGGGCGATGCCCTGCACGCCATTCTGTGTGGCGCCGGCCACAACATCCGCCTGTCGGCTGCGGACTTTTACATTTTGATCATGATGTTGCTGTTGGGTGCCGATGATCAAAGACAGGCGGCTGCAACGTGATCCGTGTGCCGCCTGTTCCCAGAACTGATTTGTTCAGGGCTGACTAAAGATCAATGCCACGACGTGGCCATCTGATTACTGCTCGAAACCTTGTGGCCCAGAGTTTACGGTGTTCAACGTGCCAGATGTGTCGAAGCTGGACAGAAATGCGTTGATGGTAGGCGCTGCAACGGGCGGTCTGGACATCGCCTATATCCTAAGCTTATTCCCGCTCACTGATTGAAGAGGGTGGGTTGGTCACCGTGTTAGAAGACTGGCGCTCCGCATTCCGTGGAATGTATCATTATTATGTCGGCAATCGCCACGTGCCAGTGAACCTAATAGCCTTGACCAACAAGGCGTGGGTGGGCGCTGAGTAAACCAGCTCAAAGTCCCCGAGTAGCCTTCGGATCTGTAGCATCATTCACGTAAATTTCTTTGAAATAGCGCAAGCATTGTCTGCCAGCCACGCTCGGCTGATACCTGATCATAAGCCGGGAAGTCCGGCACCATCCAGCCATGCGCGGCACCGGGATAAGTTTCGACAAGGTGCTGCACGCTGGCTTCAGTTAAGGCTGCTTCAAGCCGATCGGCCATTGCCGGTGGGTAGCTCCCATCGTTTTCTGCGCCCGCCACATAAACCTCGGCTCTCAATCTTGATGCCAGCAGGTGCGGGCTGCTTGGCGCATCGGTCGCGAGATTGCCACCATGGAAACTGGCGACCGCAGCGAAACGATCCGGATAGTTGGCTGCGGATGTAATCGCCATTCCACCGCCCATACAAAAGCCTACCGCGCCGATCATCCTGCCAGCGACATCGGCGCGTGTGTCGACATAGTCAAGAAAGGCCTGAGTGTCTTCTGCCGCCTTGACGTTACTGGTCGTAGCCATGAGCGGGCCTAATATCGCTCTCACATCGCCTTTGAAAACATCTGTTGGCACCAACGGCCCATAGGGACCATAACGATAAAAAAGGTCCGGCAACAACACGATATAACCCGCGTCTGCTAGGTGCCGAGCCATGTCGACCACAGCTGGCCGGATTCCACCCGCATCTGCGTAGAAGATGGTTGCAGGCCATGGCCCGCCGTCACAAGGAGACATGACATGTGCATGGCACAAGCCGTCACTAGTTTGAATGGCTACTTGCTCATGGGCCATGAATTTTCCTTGTTGTTCTTGATCCGGAAACCTTCTTGCGTCAGCGAAGTTCCTGACTGGTGATGGTATGGTGGATGGACAGTAGGCATTTATGCTGCCATGAATTCAATGAACCGTCACAGACGGCTTGGGTTTCGTCAAGTTTTTTATCAAAATCCCGCGGGCAACGCAAAAAGCCTCGTCCATCGAAGTGGAAACTAGCATAGCGAGACGTTAGCTAATTAAAGCTGCCGCGTCGGTAAAACATTTTCGTAACCAGCAATGACCATCGTCGAACTGTGCCCGCGCGTGCCAAGCCATGGCCAGGTTGAAGGGCGGAATATCGAAAGGAAGCTCAAGGATGTCGATAATCGACGAATAGCGCTTGAGTAATTGGTTGGGAAGCGTAGCCACACATTCGCTGTGGGCGAGCACCACCGCTATCTGGTTGTAATTCGGCACGACGACGATAACATTTCGGGATCTGGACAACGTCGCAAGAACGTCGTCTACCGGACTATGGAATTGAGCAGACTGTGAAACCATTACGTGGGGTAGCGTACAGTATTCATCGAGCTTCGCGCGAGTATTGCCCCGTGGGTGTCCGATTCTTTGGGCCATCTGGAAATGGTCGCTGAGCAAAAATCGGACTTTCAGCGAATCTGGCACTTTGGCAATATCGCCCAAAAAGAGATCAACCTCGCCAAGCTCCATCTGTTCGGTCAGCTGAGCACTCGTTGCGGGGATAATGGCAATGCGCAAACCGGGATTATTCTGGGCGACCACAGCTTCCAGAGCTCCCAGGCCCACCATGGTGAAGACGCTGTCATGTGCTGCGACGACAAATGTACGATTGGCGATGGTTGGGTCGAACAACGGGACAGAATAGACCGCGTCGCGTAGATGGACCAATGCGTCTCTTAAACGAGGCCGAAGATCAATGGCACGTTGCGTAGGTACCATCCCGCGGCCGCTCTCTGATGGAACCAAAAGGCGATCATTGAAGAGATCTCGAAGGCGCACGAGTTGACCTGACAGCGCGGACTGACTGATATTCAGCCGCTTGGCCGCCCGGGTGACGTTGAGTTCGTCGAGTAAAACATCGAGTGAGATCAGCAAAGGAAGGTCAGAGCGCTTTATATCCATGTAGGCGATACCTCATATCGGGAATTCCAACTAACTGCCCGCGTGAATCGAGCGTAACTTAGGACATGTTTTTTAACACGAGACACTGTCATGATTAGTTTTTATTACCACCCTACGCCGAACCCATCAAAAGTCGCACTATTTCTAGAGGAGGCTGAGATCGACTACAAGTTGATCCCTGTTGATACCTCACGCGGTGAACAACACACTCCCGAATACCGCGCCATCAATCCGAACGGCAAAGTTCCCGCTCTGACTGATGGAGACATCACATTATTTGATAGCAGCGCCATTTTGCTCTATCTGGGTCAAAAGACTGGTCGATTCATAGGAGACCGTAGCCCTGCAGCTCAAGCGGAGCTGATGTCCTGGCTGATGTTGATCGGCACGGGGCTAGGACCTTTCACAGGGCAGGCAATCCATTTTACGCATTATGCGCCCAAGCCGAATGACTATGCCCTGAATCGCTACACCTTTGAGGCCAAGCGACATTGGGATCTTATCGATCAACGACTCGCCACCCGCCATTACATGATGGGTGACCACTACACAATCGTTGACATGTCGCTTTGGGGCTGGTGCCGAGGAATTGACTATCTCATGGGTGAAGCTGGCTGGGTTAGGTTTCCGAACGTTAAGCGTTTATATGACGAATTGAACAGTCGGGCCGCCGTGCAACGAGCCAATGAGCTTCGCACACGCCATGTGTTCAAGGCCGAGTTGGATGACGAGGCTAAGGCCAGCTTGTTCCAGCATGGCTGGTTGACGGCCTGATCGCGATTAGCAACTCCCAATAATTTTAGGAATCTTAATGCATTATTACTTGCAATTGTTTGCCAGGACATTGGTAGCGATGGCTTTGATTGCCAGCTCATTCTCTGTCGTCGCGACGGCTTCCGAGGTACAAACGCCTGCCGCCGAGATCGCGATGTGGGCTCAGCAAAGTGGCGTTTATCGTTATCGTCTTGGTGACTTCGAAATCACGGCGCTGTCCGACGGCACCGTTCCGCTGGATGTACACGTTCTGCTCCAAGGCGTAAACAAGAAATCCATTGATGGGCATCTGCACCACGCTTTTCTGAACAACCCCGTTGAGGAGTCGGTCAACGCGTTCGTGATCGATACCGGAAAGAGATTGGTCTTGGTGGATACCGGCGCGGGTGATCTATTTGGGCCTGGTGCGGGTGGAAAACTGATTGCTAATCTGAGAGCAGCAGGATACGAACCGAGCCAGATCGATGATGTCTTATTGACTCACGTCCATACAGACCACAGCGGCGGCCTGATTCACAATGGCAAGATTGTCTTTTCGAACGCAGTCATTCATGTCGGCAAGCCGGACGTCGATTTGTTTCTGAACAGCGCAAACCAGGATGGGGTCAATGGCTACCCAAAGGAGTATTTCGAGCAGGCAACCGCCTGCCTTACACCTTATATAAAAACAGCGCAGCTGCAGCCATTCTCAGGCCCCACGCAGATTCTGCCCGGTATTCGTTCGATCCCAACGTCGGGACATACGCCTGGTCATAGCTTCTACCGTATTGAGAGCAAAGGAGAGTCCATTACCTTTATTGGCGATCTTGTTCATGTTGAATCGATGCAGTTTGAGAAACCCAAGATCACCATACAGTTCGATGTGAATCAGGCCGAGGCTGCCAAGCAGCGAATCAAGCAATTTTCCATTCTCTCTAAGAGCCGCGGGTTGGTAGCGGGTGCGCATTTTCCCTTTCCGGGTATTGGCCATATAGGCAGCAATAATGACGGCGCCTTTCGATTCATACCTGTCAATTACAGGAACCGATAAGCGTTGCTAAAAATGCAACCCAGATCGCCATAAATTGATCTTTTTGCGTGAACGCTGCATACCTATCATTTGTCCACTTCATTTGGATATAGATATGTCGGCCATAAAACAAGACGTAGAGGCATCGAAGTTACGACGGCTTAACTCCAGGATAGAATGGCACATTCTGCCATTCTTGCTGGCCTGTTACACGTTTGCCAATCTGGACAAAATTAATGTCGGCTTTGCGAAATTGCAGATGCAAAGCAATCTGGTCTTTTCAGCTGCGGTATATGGGCTAGATGCTGGGATATTTTTCATCGGCTACGTGCTGTTTGAGATTCCCAGCAATTTGATGATGCCGAGTATCGGCGCGCGCAAAACAATTAGCAGAGTCATGATTTTGTGGGATTTAGCCTCTGCTTCCGTGATGTATGTCCATAATGAAACGTCGTTCTATATTGTGTGTTTCCTACTTGGCGTATTCGAAGCTGGCTTTGCGCCAGGGATGATCTTTTATCTGACCTATTGGCATGGCGCAAGTGATGGCGGTCGTAATGCTGGCCGGCCCTATTGCTGGCTTCGTTGGTGGCCCGCTCTCTACATGGGTGATGACACAGTTTATGGGAGCGTGAGGGTTTTCTGGATGGCAGTGGATGTTTGTTGTCGAAGGATTACCTTGCGTCATACTTGGTCTGGTTTCATTTTTTTATTATCTGACCGACCCCAAGATGCGAAGTGGTTGAGCCCGAACGGGAGTATCCGTATTTTTTTGGGCAAGGCGGTTGAACAACTTTTATCCCCTTGTCTGGGTGAATCGGTCACCGAACATAATGGCAAACTGATTCATCGCGGATTTCCAATCGAAGGCGGCACGCACCGACTTGTTTGAGCCAGAACTTGGGCTCCTCGGTCTGCTCGATCCACAAGCCCAGCACATCGCGCTGGCCATCTGCCTGGATACCCAGGGCCAGGTATACCGCCTTATTGCTGACCACGCCGTCGCTGCGAATCTTGACCCGCAGCGCATCGAAGGGTAATGCCCCCATTCTTAACGGTCGTTAAAAGTAGAGGCTAAGCGGCCAAGGCCATTTTTTGAATTGGTGTAATGCCGCCCAAGGCCATATTTGGCCGCTCGTGATTGTAAGTCCAGAGCCAGCGCGTGGCGAAGCCCTGGATATCGGACACAGAATCAAACAGGTGATGAGCTAGCCAGTCGTAGCGTACATGGCGATGATCTGTTCATCGAAGCCGGTAAAGCGCCGTTCGTGCTTGGGGACCAAAGCTGGTTCGAAGCTGCCATCGCGGTCTCGAATCAAATTCACCCGTACGAGGCCACGATCCGTAATGATCGTCTTGCCGCTGGCGCCATTGCGCTCGTTAGCCTGCTCGGGCGGCTTGGCATGGCCGGGTCGATAGCCTAGATGCATGTTCATCTTGGCGCCCATGGCCCGTTCGATAATCGCCTTATTGAAGGCTAGCATCAGGTCCTGGACCTCGCTAGGCGTCATCGGCCCCTTGACCAGTTCATCGAACAACTCCTGGGGCAGCTCAGGCAGTGGCCCTCGCGCAGCCTCCTGTGCGGCAATCGTACGTTTCTTCTTCATTGGCATATCCTTGCTGTTTACCTCGCATGATGCCTCACTCACAAAATTCCGGATAGACTCGGCAACAACACCTTCGAATAATTTATCAGCGATCAGCATCTTCTAAATTGCGTCGATGTGTGTTACGGCCTGTTTATAATTCAATTATTCTGAATTGCAAAATTACGTTAACTGAACCAAATATATGAGCATTCAATAGCACACAATCTATGAAACGGGAAAAAGGCTCTTCTATCACCATGAACTGACCCCGATTAGTTGGACATTTGAAGCGGGTGGCTAACCCACTGGGTGACCTGCCCCCGGAAATTGGACGGTTTAAAACTGGAGAGGGGTTGCCTCTTTGGGTTTCACTGACCACTTTTGGACGAACTGGCTTGGGGTCAGATGGCCGAGCGATTAAGCCATTATCGGTTGGTTTGCCGGGTCGCGTGTAATCGAGTTTTACGCCGCGCCGGTATGCCCAGTCGTCTAAGGCGCGCGATGTGAACTCCGTCCCGTTATCTACAGTGATGGA
>NZ_SDQE01000025.1 GCF_004153455.1 Allopusillimonas ginsengisoli
CAAACACAAAACCCCCGCCAGATCACTGACGGGGGTTTTGTTTGCAATAAAAGCCTGACGATGTCCTACTTTCACAGACGAGAAGTCCACTATCATCGGCGCTAAGGCGTTTCACGATCCTGTTCGGGATGGGAAGGCGTGGGACCACCTTGCTATGGTCATCAAGCGTAACCGGTTGCTCGCCCAAGGCGCACTGCGGGCCTGGGGCGGGCCAATCTGGGAAGAAGCGTCGCTGGTCACAAGACCAGCGCAACATTGGTAATTTTGGCGTTGTATCGCGTATCGTACGGGCCGCGATGGGTGGCCCAGGCTGCAGCGCGCGGTGCGCACCTGGCCTTGGGCCTGTTTCATTTATTTGTTACGGCACTTGAACACACTAACCTACAAGGTTATAGGATCAAGCCGCACGGGCAATTAGTACTGGTTAGCTGCACGCATTACTGCGCTTCCACACCCAGCCTATCAACGTCCTGGTCTCGAACGACCCTTCAGGGGGGTCTAGCCCCCGGGATACCTAATCTTCAGACGAGTTTCCCGCTTAGATGCCTTCAGCGGTTATCTCTTCCGTACATAGCTACTCGGCAATGCCATTGGCATGACAACCGATACACCAGCGGTACGTCCACTCCGGTCCTCTCGTACTAGGAGCAGGCTCCGTCAAGTATCCAACGCCCACGGCAGATAGGGACCAAACTGTCTCACGACGTTTTAAACCCAGCTCACGTACCTCTTTAAATGGCGAACAGCCATACCCTTGGGACCGGCTACAGCCCCAGGATGAGATGAGCCGACATCGAGGTGCCAAACACCGCCGTCGATATGAACTCTTGGGCGGTATCAGCCTGTTATCCCCAGAGTACCTTTTATCCGTTGAGCGATGGCCCTTCCATACAGAACCACCGGATCACTATGACCTGCTTTCGCACCTGTTCGACTTGTCAGTCTCACAGTCAAGCACGCTTATGCCATTGCACTATCAGCACGATTTCCGACCGTACCTAGCGTACCTTCGTACTCCTCCGTTACGCTTTGGGAGGAGACCGCCCCAGTCAAACTGCCCACCATGCACTGTCCCCAACCCGGATAACGGGCCAAGGTTAGAACCGCAAACAGACCAGGGTGGTATTTCAAGGTTGGCTCCCTCGAATCTGGCGACTCGAGTTCAACGCCTCCCACCTATCCTACACAGGCCGGTTCACAGTCCAATGCAAAGCTACAGTAAAGGTTCATGGGGTCTTTCCGTCTAGCCGCGGGTAGATTGCATCATCACAAACACTTCAACTTCGCTGAGTCTCAGGAGGAGACAGTGTGGCCATCGTTACGCCATTCGTGCAGGTCGGAACTTACCCGACAAGGAATTTCGCTACCTTAGGACCGTTATAGTTACGGCCGCCGTTTACCGGGGCTTCGATCAAGAGCTTGCACCCCATCACTTAACCTTCCGGCACCGGGCAGGCGTCACACCCTATACGTCGACTTTCGTCTTGGCAGAGTGCTGTGTTTTTAATAAACAGTCGCAGCCACCGATTCTCTGCGACCCCTTCATGCTCAGGGCGCGGGCCCTTCACACTACCGGGGTATACCTTCTCCCGAAGTTACGGTATCAATTTGCCGAGTTCCTTCTCCTGAGTTCTCTCAAGCGCCTTGGAATATTCATCCCGTCCACCTGTGTCGGTTTGCGGTACGGTCTCGTGAAACTGAAGCTTAGAGGATTTTCCTGGAACTGCTTCCGATCAGTTTAAGGTCCGAAGACCTTATTCAGTCACACCCTTGAATTACGCGCCCGGATTTGCCTAAGCGCCTTCTATGATGCAACAACGGGGACGTCCAACACCCCGATGACCTTACAGCAATCCGTCCCCCCATCGCATTTCACGACGGTGCTGGAATATTAACCAGCTTCCCATCAGCTACGCATCTCTGCCTCGCCTTAGGGGCCGACTCACCCTGCGCCGATGAACGTTGCGCAGGAAACCTTGGACTTACGGCGAGGGGGCTTTTCACCCCCTTTATCGCTACTCATGTCAGCATTCGCACTTCTGATACCTCCAGCAGACTTCTCAATCTGCCTTCACAGGCTTACAGAACGCTCTCCTACCGCGCATATCTAAAAGATACGCACCCGCAGCTTCGGTCTATGGCTTAGCCCCGTTACATCTTCCGCGCAGGACGACTCGATCAGTGAGCTATTACGCTTTCTTTAAAGGATGGCTGCTTCTAAGCCAACCTCCTGACTGTCTATGCCTTCCCACTTCGTTTCCCACTTAGCCATAGTTTGGGACCTTAGCTGGCGGTCTGGGTTGTTTCCCTCTTGAGTCCGGACGTTAGCACCCGGTGCTCTGTCTCCCACGCTCATACTTGCCGGTATTCGGAGTTTGCCATAGGTTGGTAAGTCGCCATGACCCCCTAGCTATAACAGTGCTCTACCCCCGGCAGCAATACGTGAGGCACTACCTAAATAGTTTTCGGAGAGAACCAGCTATTTCCAGGCTTGTTTAGCCTTTCACCCCTATCCACAGCTCATCCCCTAATTTTTCAACATTAGTGGGTTCGGTCCTCCAGCACGTGTTACCGTGCCTTCAACCTGGCCATGGATAGATCGCCTGGTTTCGGGTCTACACCCAGCGACTGAATTCGCCCTATTCGGACTCGCTTTCGCTACGCCTTCCCTATTCGGTTAAGCTTGCCACTGAATGTAAGTCGCTGACCCATTATACAAAAGGTACGCAGTCACCCCATAAATGAGGCTCCTACTGTTTGTATGCACACGGTTTCAGGATCTATTTCACTCCCCTTCCGGGGTTCTTTTCGCCTTTCCCTCACGGTACTGGTTCACTATCGGTCGATCACGAGTATTTAGCCTTGGAGGATGGTCCCCCCATGTTCAGACAGGATTTCACGTGTCCCGCCCTACTTGTCTGACGCCTAGTTCCACGTGCCGAATTTCGTCTACAGGGCTATCACCTGCTATGGCCGGACTTTCCATTCCGTTTGACTATTCGACGCGCTAAAACGTCAAGGCTGATCCGATTTCGCTCGCCGCTACTTTCGGAATCTCGGTTGATTTCTTTTCCTCGAGCTACTGAGATGTTTCAGTTCACCCGGTTCGCTTCCTCACACCTATGTATTCAGTGTGGGATACGCCATCGCTGGCGTGGGTTTCCCCATTCGGATATCTGCGGATCAAAGCTTGTTTGCCAGCTCCCCGCAGCTTTTCGCAGGCTACCACGTCCTTCTTCGCCTGTGATCGCCAAGGCATCCACCATGTGCACTTAGTCGCTTGATCCTATAACGTTATAGGTTATAGAACTACTTGAGTGTGCGTTGTTTGTGCCGTTCATCTCATCTTCAAAGGCCACATCCATATCGCTATGAATGCGCTTTTTTGAGAACTTCTTGAACTTACATTGTATTAATGCAATCACAACCCGTACTTACGTTCGCACGCAACGCCTATAAAGCATCGCGCACTTCCATAATTACTTCGTTGTGCTTCTTCCAGATTGTTAAAGAACGAGTAAAACCATCAAGCCCACTACCACAGACTTAATGCATAGCGCCGTGCATTCTCACCCTTGAGAACACGCACCCTATGCGTTAAATCCGCCTCGACCAAGAAACGCGGCCAGCCAAGTCGCTGGTGGAGGATGACGGGATCGAACCGACGACCCCCTGCTTGCAAAGCAGGTGCTCTCCCAGCTGAGCTAATCCCCCGCACCGATAAAAACGTACTGGTGGGTCAAGTTGGAATCGAACCAACGACCCCCGCCTTATCAAGACGGTGCTCTAACCGACTGAGCTACTGACCCAGTATGCGCGGCCCCAAGCCCCCGTTGCCAGGGACCGAGCCGTGCGTAACCTTCGTCTCTCGTGGTCTACTCTTTAAACCAACAGCCAATAAGTGTGGACGCTTTCGCTTCGTGCGCTTCGCTCTGAAAGGAGGTGATCCAGCCGCACCTTCCGATACGGCTACCTTGTTACGACTTCACCCCAGTCATGAATCCTACCGTGGTAATCGCCCCCCTTGCGGTTAGGCTAACTACTTCTGGTAAAACCCACTCCCATGGTGTGACGGGCGGTGTGTACAAGACCCGGGAACGTATTCACCGCGACATGCTGATCCGCGATTACTAGCGATTCCGACTTCATGCAGGCGAGTTGCAGCCTGCAATCCGGACTACGATCGGGTTTCTGGGATTGGCTCCCCCTCGCGGGTTGGCGACCCTCTGTCCCGACCATTGTATGACGTGTGAAGCCCTACCCATAAGGGCCATGAGGACTTGACGTCATCCCCACCTTCCTCCGGTTTGTCACCGGCAGTCTCATTAGAGTGCCCTTTCGTAGCAACTAATGACAAGGGTTGCGCTCGTTGCGGGACTTAACCCAACATCTCACGACACGAGCTGACGACAGCCATGCAGCACCTGTGTTCCGGTTCTCTTGCGAGCACACTTCAATCTCTCGAAGCTTCCAGACATGTCAAGGGTAGGTAAGGTTTTTCGCGTTGCATCGAATTAATCCACATCATCCACCGCTTGTGCGGGTCCCCGTCAATTCCTTTGAGTTTTAATCTTGCGACCGTACTCCCCAGGCGGTCAACTTCACGCGTTAGCTGCGCTACTAAGGGCCGAAGCCCCCAACAGCTAGTTGACATCGTTTAGGGCGTGGACTACCAGGGTATCTAATCCTGTTTGCTCCCCACGCTTTCGTGCATGAGCGTCAGTATTATCCCAGGGGGCTGCCTTCGCCATCGGTATTCCTCCACATCTCTACGCATTTCACTGCTACACGTGGAATTCTACCCCCCTCTGACATACTCTAGCCCGGCAGTTAAAAATGCAGTTCCAAAGTTAAGCTCTGGGATTTCACATCTTTCTTTCCGAACCGCCTGCGCACGCTTTACGCCCAGTAATTCCGATTAACGCTTGCACCCTACGTATTACCGCGGCTGCTGGCACGTAGTTAGCCGGTGCTTATTCTGCAGGTACCGTCATCGGCGCCAGGTATTAACCAGCGCCTTTTCTTCCCTGCCAAAAGTGCTTTACAACCCGAAGGCCTTCATCGCACACGCGGGATGGCTGGATCAGGGTTGCCCCCATTGTCCAAAATTCCCCACTGCTGCCTCCCGTAGGAGTCTGGGCCGTGTCTCAGTCCCAGTGTGGCTGGTCGTCCTCTCAAACCAGCTACAGATCGCGGCCTTGGTGAGCCTTTACCTCACCAACTAGCTAATCTGATATCGGCCGCTCCAATAGTGAGAGGTCTTGCGATCCCCCCCTTTCCCCCGTAGGGCGTATGCGGTATTAGCCACGCTTTCGCGTAGTTATCCCCCGCTACTGGGCACGTTCCGATATATTACTCACCCGTTCGCCACTCGCCGCCAAGAAAAGCAAGCTTTCCTCGCGCTGCCGTTCGACTTGCATGTGTAAAGCATCCCGCTAGCGTTCAATCTGAGCCAGGATCAAACTCTTCAGTTCAATCTCTGTATAAAACCGTATTTTCCTCAAGTGCCGAAGCACTCGGGTCATACGTCGCGTCTTGCTCAAAGAAAAAGACAAAGTTCTAATTTCTTAAAACCTTACTTCTTCATTTGTGCGAGCACTTGATATAAATTTGGCGAACCCTCGTGAGAAGGCTGCGCACTCATTCCAAGCGCCCACACTTATCGGCTGTTTAGTTGTTAAAGAGCGTATCCAGCCCGCGCCGGCAAAACACCTGGTCTTGCCCACCCCGGCTGGGGTATTACCTGTACTGCCCGAACCGCTTACTGCGTGCTGTTCGTTAAGCAGAGAAACGAGATTATGAAGGAGTTTTTTGCGCTTGTCAAATCGACCCTTCGTACCGCGTTTACTGCCGCTTCGCC
>NZ_SDQE01000026.1 GCF_004153455.1 Allopusillimonas ginsengisoli
GTAAGGTTCCGGCGAACACACCTTGACTCCTGCTGATGCAGGCGTTGTTGATCAGGCCGTAGCGGGTTGCCAGTTGTGCGGCAGGAGCTGGTCGATCTGACTCGCTTTGTACGTGGGCAGATGGTTCAGCACATCCTTCAAGTAGGCATACGGATCGTGGCCATTGAGTTTGGCGGACTGAATCAGACTCATGACGGCAGCAGCGCGCTGGCCGCCACGTAACGAACCTGCGAAGAGCCAGTTGCGGCGTCCTAGGGCTACGGGACGGATTTGCTGTTCGATATGATTGTTATCGATCGGGAGCCGGCCGTCACCAAGGTAGCGCGTGAGCGCCACCCAGCGTTTCAGGCTGTAGTCCAGGGCCTTGGCTGTACCCGACCCATCGGGCACACGTAGTCGTTGTGCCAGCATCCACGCATGCAATTGATCTGCAATCGGCTTGGCTTTTTCCTGACGGATTCGCCATCGTTCGTGGGCATCGAGTGCTTGGGTTTCACGCTCGATCCCATAGAGTTCGCCGATATAGTTCACGGCGTGTTTGGCCAGTTGGCTTTGGTTGGCCACGTGCAGATCGAAGAATTTTCTTCGCGCATGCGCCATACAACCGATTTCTGTGATGCCCTGCGCAAATCCCTTCTTATAGCCACTGTAATCGTCGACGACCAGGCTGCCGCACCATTCGCCCAGAAACGCACGGGCGTGTTCACCAGCGCGGCCTGGTGCGAAGTCGTAGACAACGCCCTTCATATCTTCAAACACGCCCGGAGCATAAGCCCACAGGTAAGCGCGATGTGCTGTCTTGCCAGTGTCGGGCCGTAGCATCGTGACGGGCGTTTCATCAGCATGCAGCACATCGTGTTTGAGGATCGCCTCGCGCAGGGCATCCACCAACGGTTGCAGGCGCACACCACAGACTCCGACCCAGTCGGCCAGTGTAGAAGTCGATAGCTTTACACCTGCACGCTCGAAGA
This sequence comes from Allopusillimonas ginsengisoli, assembly GCF_004153455.1. Lineage (GTDB taxonomy): Bacteria > Pseudomonadota > Gammaproteobacteria > Burkholderiales > Burkholderiaceae_B > Allopusillimonas > Allopusillimonas ginsengisoli. The sequence continues at coordinate 972 of NZ_SDQE01000026.1, forward strand.
TCTTCTGCTGGCGATACAGCGGCTGATGATCTGCGTATTTCGCCACCAGCACGTGAGCCAGCAGCCCGGTTGTGGCCAGCCCTTTGTCGATGACGTGGGCGGGGACCGGTGCTTGAATCAGGGTTTCGCACTGGCGGCAGGCCCATTTGCCACGAACGTGGCGCTCGACCTGAGCCACTCCGGGGAGGTAGTCCAGCTTCTCGGCCACGTCTTCGCCAACACGCTTCATCTGGCAACCACAGACACAGGTGGTGCTGTCCGGTTCGTGGTGGATGTCAACGCGCGGCAACTGCGGTGGCAGTGCCATGCGCTTGGGTTGCTCGCGCGCCTCGGTGGTCTTGGGCACGCCGCTTAATTGTTTGAGCTCTTCTTCGATGGCCGCAATGTCAGCACTGACGGTCTCTTGCAGAAGGCTGCCCTGCACACCACTGATCTGTTCGCTCTTTTTACCAAACTGGAACCGACGTAGCACTGCAATCTCGTGCGTGAGCTTGACTATTGTGGCTCGCTTAAATTCGATGTCCTGGTCTTTACGAACAATGAGCGCCTCTTTTTTTGCCAGCGTTTCGGTACGTTGTGCCAGCAATTGCTCGTGTTCGGCCAATCTCTGACAGGTCTGGGCCAGCTGCTGATCGCGCTCGCTCAGTAGCGCACGCAATGCGCGGGCATCCAGGTGATCAAGGTAGTCTGGCGAAGGCGAACTCATAGGAACGAAGTTTGCCACAGGGTGGCTCGGGCCACTATGGGCGCATGCCCGTATTGTTTTTACTGCCCGATTTTGTATCTAAAGGGCATCGATGATGCCGCTCTCACCGATACGGTGCCAGGGCAGTCCGATGACTAGGCCCTGCAACTGTTCGTCGCTCAGTTCAATATGGATTTGGTCTGCTCGTGGCCACACGAATCGGCCCTGATTCAAGCGTCGGGCTGCCAGCCAAACACCCAGGCCGTCATGCACCAGAATCTTCATTCGGTTGGCCCGCCGGTTGGCAAACACGTAGGCGTGATGAGGTCGTGCCGCGCCGAAGTCCTTGACCACACGTGCCAGAGCCGTGTCGGGCCCAGCCCGCATATCCATCGGTTCGACCGCCAGCCAGACCTGATCGACTCGGATCACACCAGCAACTCCCGGGCGAAGCAGGCCAGGCCTTTATGATCTTCGCAGGGCCAGTGCACCGTCATGGTCAATCCTCGGACGGCTAGCGCAACCTCGATCGTCTTGTTTGCTTGGATAGGATCAGGCGCTTGAGCAGCGGGCAGCGCTGGGGGCATGACCTGGCCACTATCGACTACCGGCAACGGTTTGACGGCAAACCAGTTCGCTGGTGTCACATCTACCGTTTGCACCGGCAACGCTACGCCGTCATTCTGTAAAGTATGTTTGCCGTAGCGTTCGTGCTCCGTTACCCAGCGATGCAACACATTGGGGTTCATGCCATGATCGATGGCCAGCGAAGCCAACGCGACATTACCCTCCAGACATTGGGCGACCAGCTCTGCCTTGAACTGCGGGCTGTAAGTGCGCCGCACCGGACGCGGGGGAAGAGAGTTTATG
>NZ_SDQE01000027.1 GCF_004153455.1 Allopusillimonas ginsengisoli
GTAAGCGTCCGGGGAACTCATCTTGCTGAGTTAACGGCGTTAGCTACTTAAGCGGTTGGCACCCAGTTGTGCGGCAAGAGTTCGCCAATGCGGCTGGCCGGTTGTGTCGGTAGACGCGTAAGCACCTGCCTCAGATAGGCATACGGATCATGCCCATTTAGCTTGGCCGATTGAATCAAGGTCATCACGGCCGCCGCACGCTTTCCCGCTCGTAACGAGCCGGCGAACAGCCAGTTGCTGCGGCCCACGGCAATGGGTCGAATCTGTTGTTCGATGCGGTTGTTATCGATCGGCAACTGCCCATCGTCCAGGTAGCGCGTGAGTGCGCCCCAGCGTTTTAAGCTGTAGTCCAAGGCTTTCGCCGTGGCGGATCCTTCGGGCACCCGCTGGCGCTGCGCCAACATCCACTGATGCAAGATGTCAGCCAGTGGTCTGGCCTGTTCTTGCCGTACTCGCCATCGGTCTTGTGTAGGCAGGTCTTTCACCTGGCGCTCAATCTCATAGAGTTGGCCGATATATTGGAGGGCTTGCTCGGCCAACTGGCTCTTGCTGGAGGCGTGCAGCTCGAAGAACTTGCGTCGGGCATGCGCCATGCAACCAATCTCGATCACGCCTTGTGTAAACAGCGCCTTATAGCCCGAGTAGTCATCGCAGATCAGGCTACCTTGCCAGTCACCCAGGAAGGTGCGGGCATGTTCACCGGCTCGGCCTTCTGTGAAGTCGTAGACCACGGCCTTGAGGTCCTCGAAGGCCCCCGGGGCATAAGCCCACAGATACGCCCGATGGGTCTTCTTGCTGCCTGGTTTGAGCATTTGAACCGGTGTTTCGTCTGCATGCATCACGCGGTGTGCCAAGAGTGCTTCACGCAAGGCATCGGCCAGGGGCTGCAACTGTACGCCACACACGCCAACCCATTCAGCCATGGTAGAACGCGCCAGCTTCATGCCGGCACGCTCGAAGATCTTCTCTTGGCGATACAGCGGCAGGTGGTCTGCATATTTAGCCACCAACACTTGAGCCAGTAAGCCCGTGCTGGCCATGCCTTTATCAATCACGTGGGCAGGAGCTGGGGCTTGGATTAAGGTCTGGCACTGCTTGCAGGCCCACTTGCCGCGGATATGGCGTTCTACGCTAAACACGCCCGGAACATAGTCCAGTTTCTCAGCGACATCCTCACCGATACGCTGCAACTGGCAGCCGCACTGACAGAGGGTGGAGTCGGGCTCGTGGCGGTGCTCAATGCGGGGTAGTTCGGGCGGCAGGGCCGCACGCTTGGGCTGCTGCTTAGGTTGGCTGATTGAGGGTGCACCACGCAGCTGTTCCAGTTCTAACTCAAGGGCTGCGATATCTGCCGTGACGGTCTCATCCAGCAAGCTACCTTGCTCGCCCGAGAGACGTTCTCTTTTCTTGCCGAACTGGTAACGGCGCAAGCCTGCTATCTCGTGCGTAAGCTGTGCAATCTTGGTGTCTTTATAGAGTATCTCTTGCTGCTTGTTGGCCAAGAGCTGGTCTTTCTCACCCAACTGTGCCATCAAGGCGCGAACCTGCTCACGCAAGGCGTGGGCATCAAGATCATCCAGGTTCGGGGTGGGTGCATTCATAGGCGTCAGTGTGCCATGACATACTCGCAGGCCGCCATTGGCGCATGCCCCGATTGTTTTATAGGGCGTCGATTACCGCAAACATACCCAGGCGATGCCACGGTAAACCCACGACCAATGCCTGCCATTGCTCTTGATCCAATGACAGGTTTGCCTGACCTGCCCGGGGCCAGACGAACCGCCCCTGATTCAAACGTCGTGCGGCCAGCCACACGCCCAATCCATCATGCACCAAGACCTTCAAACGATTGCCGCGTTTGTTCACAAACACGTAGGCGTGATGGGGATGGGCCGCACCGAAGACTTTAACTACCCGAGCCAGCACCGTCTCGGTGCCCGCTCGCATGTCGATCGGTTCGACTGCCAACCAGATCTGGTCGATGCGGATCATCGCATTACGTCACGCAGCCAGGCCGCGCACTGCTGTGCTTGGCCTATGGGCCAGCGTACCGATGCGATCAGACCGTTGCGTTGCAGGTCAATCATGATGAACTGTTCAACCGGCGCTTGCGACTCAGGCGATTGTGCTCGAGTAAGTGGCAATGCGATAAATTGAGCAGCGACATCACGTTGCGGGGTAATGCTGGCCAACGCTGCATGCTGGTGCTGACCGAGCCGCTCATGTTCGGTAAGCCAGCGTCGCAGAAGATTCGGATTAATCCCGTGCTCCATGGCCACAGCGGCTACCGATACGCCCACTTGCTGGCACTGCAACACCAGTTCGGCCTTGAGCTGCGGGCTATGTGTGCGACGCCGCCGGCGTTTTAACGATTCGTTCTCTTGGCTCGTGTACATGTGTCCACCTATTTTGATGGACACTATGCTCTTATGAGCGAGCGGCTAGCTCAAGATGCATTTACCGGACGCTTACG
>NZ_SDQE01000028.1 GCF_004153455.1 Allopusillimonas ginsengisoli
CAGTGACGCTGTCACGGCGGCGTTGACGCGCAAACATCGCCCGTGTCGTAGCAATGTTGAAGGACAACTCCCAATGTTTATCGAGGTTTCGGAAGGAGGTGCATAATGAACGACCCTTCGCCACACCGCGCAGCGCCCGCTCGGCCGCATTGTTGTCGATCTCAATGCGGCCATCGTCCAGGTAGCGCGTCAGGGCCTGCCACTGGTTCATGGCATAGGTGATCGCGTCAGCCGTTTTCGATTTGCGCGAGACGGTCGGCAACTGTTCACGCAACCAGGCATACAACGCGGTGACGATGGGTTTGGCATGCTCTTGACGCGCGCCTTGGCGCACATCGGGTGGACTGCCGCGGATACTGGATTCGATCTTGTAGAGCTCGGCAATACGCTCAAGCACATAGGTCGTAATGGGCGTGGCGTCTTTAACGTGAACGTCGTAGAACTTGCGTCGGGCGTGCGCCCAGCAACCCGCTTCGACTACACGGCCTGATTCGTAAACCTTGTTGTACCCGGCGAAGGCATCGGCTTGCAGGATACCCATATAGTCCTTCAGGTGGGTCTGTGGATGGATACCGCGCCGATCGGGCGAGTAACGCATCCACATGGCCGGTGCCGTGGTGTCGCCACTGGGCCGATCATCGCGGGCATAGACCCAGAGGCGCGCTTCGCGTGTCCTGCCGGTACCCGGCGCCAACACCTTGATCGGGGTGTCATCGGTATGCAGTTTATCGGCCGTAAAGACATGACGGCGCAGCGCATCGATCAAGGGGCGCAGCAACTCGTGCACACCGCCGACCCAGTCGCCCACCGTGCTCTGGGCCAAGTTCACGTGCTCGCGCTCGTAGATTTGACACTGGCGGTACAGCGGTTGATGATCTAGATATTTACTGACCATCACGTGGCTAAGCAACCCGGGGCCAGCGAAGCTGCGGGCAATCGGCCGACTGGGCGCGCTCGCCTGTGCCATTCGGTCACAACAGCGGCACGCCAGGCGTGGGCGTACATGACGAACGATTCGGAAGCTGGCCGGGATGTGCTCCAACACCTCGCTGACGTCTTCGCCCAAGCGTTGCCACGCACCCCCGCAATCAGGGCAGGCAGATTCCTTGGGAAGGTGCTCATGCACTTCACGCGGCAGATGCTCGGGTAGCGGCCGACGTGGCGGAGCCGCACGCGCGGCAGACGCTTGCGTCGATTCGATTTTTTCGGCGCGCCCACCCTGATAGATGTGTAGCTCTTCCAGTTCAAGCTGCAATTGATCGATCTGGGCAACGAGCCGCTCGGACTTCTGGCCGAACAACATGCGGCGCAGTTTATCGAGCAGCAGGCCCAGGCGTGCGATCTCTTGCTTATCGTCGTGTGTGCCTTGGCGCAGCGTTTCGCGCTCCACCACCCACTGTGCACGGGTAATCCCCCCATTTTTAACGGTCGTTAAAAGTAGAGGCTATGCGGCTAAGGCCATTTTTTGAATTGGTGTAATGCCGCCCAAGGCCATATTTGGCCTTTCGTTATTGTAAGTCCAGA
>NZ_SDQE01000029.1 GCF_004153455.1 Allopusillimonas ginsengisoli
GGTGTCAAACGCATTTGGAATTTGAGCCACTTCGCGCAGGATTGCGCAAAGTAAATTTGAACCAGTGATTATTTAGCTATGGACGGGAAGTGTCCGGCCTTGCGTTGTTGTTTGAGCCGGTAGCTGTCTCCTTTTATTTGCACGATATGTGAGTGATGCAGGACGCGATCAAGCATGGCTGCCGTCAGGGTGGTGTTGCCCCCGAATGTCTGGTCCCACTGTGTAAATGGCAGGTTGCTGGTCAGTATCATGGAGCCGCCTTTTTCATAGCGCTTGGCAACGATCTGGAAGAAATGGCTCGCCTGGTCGCCGCTCAAAGGCAGGTAGCCAATTTCGTCAACGATGAGCAGACGTGGCCCCAGTACGTTATGGCGCAACACGGCGTTATAGCGCTCTTGACGCATGGCGGCCTCTAATTGCAACATCAGATCTGCTGCGGTGATGAACTTCGTTTTTATGCCGGCCTGGGTCGCGGCGTATCCCAAAGCGATGGCGACATGGGTTTTACCAACGCCAGAAGGTCCCAGTAAGACGACGTTCTCTCCCCGATCAATAAATCGCAGGCTTGCCAGCTCATCGAGCTGCTTCTTGGGCGCGCCCACTGCAAAGCTATAGTCGTACTGATCCAGGGTCTTGATAGCCGGGAATCCAGCCATACGCACCAGTGTCTGACGAGAACGTACTTGGCGCGTGTCGCGCTCAAAGGCTAGCGCTTGTTCCAGATAGTCGAGGAAACTCCAGTCCTTGCTTACCCCTTCGGCGGCCAATGCACGGTAATTCTGCATTAGCCCTTCGAGCTTAAGTGTCTGGCAATGCGCGTCGATGCGTTCATGTTGCAGATTCATGCTCGCACCTCGGCCAGCAGTTGTTGGTAGACCGATAGAGGGTGCTGGAGCGATGCATCCATGTCAGGTAATGGGCGCTCGGTAAGTAACGGCACTGGCCGCGGTGCGCGCGCGAATGCGGGCAACGGCTGCAAGGCGGCGCGCTCTTGCTCCTCGAACAGGACATCGGGCGCCTGGTTGGTGACCGGATGAATGCGCTGATTGGCTACATCGCGCAGCCATTTGCCTACTTCGGCATTGGCTGTCTCTACGTCCAGCATCATGCCGGACTGCTTCAGCCAACTGGACAACGGCACGTAGAAGTTCCCGCGCAGATAACGATGGAAGCGTTCTATCTTGCCCTTGGTCCGGGCTCGGTACGGCTGACACAGGCGTGGCATAAAGCCGTAATACTTGGCCAGATCCAGCATTCCGGCATGCCAGCGGTGATGGCCCTGGCCATACGCATCTCGATCAATAACGATCGTCTTGGCGTTATCGTACAGAATCTCCTTCGGTACACCGCCCAGGCTCTCGAATAGGGCATGGTGGCAGGCAACGAGCGTGGACGACTTCTCATTGCTGGCAAACCGCACCCAGCGCCAACG